>JAEUMQ010000020.1 GCA_016791425.1 Hyphomonadaceae bacterium
CCGCCAACGTCTTCCTCAACTACACCAACAGCTACAATATTCCGGCCAACGCGCTGCCGGGTGTGACCGACCCGCGGTACACGGAGATCGACGCCTCCTACACAACCGATATGAGCCTGATCTACGAGTTCGGAGAGGACGCGGGGCCCGCCAGCAATGTGCAGGTGGCGTTCAGCGTCCAGAACCTCTTCGACGAAGCGCCGCCGCTGGCGCTCAACTCCAATCCGACGACGGGCGGCATCATGTTCGACCCCGCCAACGCGAGCGCGCTCCAACGCGTGTTCCAGATCCAGATCGGCAAGCGGTTCTAAAGCACCGCCGAAGCGAACGAGATCGGCGTCGCGCCACAGCGCGGCGCCGATTTTGCTTTTGGGCCCTGGGCGTCTTGTCGATCGCGTCCCAACTTGCGGGCGCCGCCGCAACGCCGAAGACGGCGCCTCCCTGCGGCCCTCGCAGGACGCGCCTTGCCGGCCACACCACGCGGCAATGTTCTACCGATCCGGAATAATTTCATTGACAATACAGACGTAGAGAAGGAAGGCTCGACAGAACGCCGCCCAGCGCCTCGTGCGCAAAGAACGAGCGGCGCTTTCGGGGTAGGAAAACATAGGGGAACGTCCGATGACGTTAACACTGCAGCGTAACGCGCAGGCGGTTGCGAAGGCTCTTGTGCTGCTCGCGGGCGCTTCCACACTCAGTCTAGCAACGGCCCTGAGCGCGTCCGCCCAGGATGCGCCTGCGGCCGGCGCGACAAGCGAAGTCGGCGAGATCGCCGTCACCGGCACGCGTATTCGCGGTGTCGCGCCCACCGGCTCCACGCTGATCGAAGTGGGGCAGGAGCAGATCGCCAATACCGGCATCGCCACCACCGCCGACGTGCTGCGCACGACGCCGCAAGTGACCTTCCTCGGCGCCGGCGAAGATTATTCCGGCGGCAGCCCGTTCCAAGGCGCGACGCTCGTCATCGACTTCTCCAAGGCGATCAACCTTCGCGGCATCGGCCGCGGCGCGACGCTCAACATGATCAACGGCCATCGCGTTCCCTACAACGGCGCGACGATGGACTATTTCGATCCAGACGCGATCCCCGCGCAGATGCTGCAGCGCGTCGAGGTCGTCGCGGACGGCGGCTCGGCCATCTACGGCGCCGACGCGATCGCCGGCACGGTGAACTACATCCTGCGCAAGCCGTTCGACGGTGCAGAAACCTACCTCACCTACGGCAACGCCGATCCGCGCGAGACCAAGCAATTCACCCAGCTGTGGAGCGAGGAATGGGGCAGCGGCGGCTTCGTGCTCGCCTTCCAGCGCACCGAGCAGGACGCGCTGCCCGCCAGCTCCCGGCCAAATCTGTACACTGACGATTTCAGCGCTTATGGCGGCTCCGGCTCGCCCGTGTACCGCACGATCCTCGCGGGGGGTACGACCTACGCGATTCCGGGCGGACGCAACCGCACCACTCAGGTCCCGTTGTCCGCGATCGGCGCCGCCGGCACGGTGAACCGCCTGAACAGCTGGACGAATGTGGAGTCGCTGCCGACGCATGTGCGCGACTCTCTGGCTCTGAATTTCACTCAGGACTTGGGCGACATCTTTCATCTCAAGGCCGACAGTTTCTGGTCCGAGCGCGACTACAGCATCGATCAATGGGGCGCCGTATCGACGCTCTCGGTGCCGAACACCAATCCGTTCAGCCCCTGCAATCCGGCGAACTCGCCTTCTGGCCCGCTTGTGTCGCTGTGCGCGGCCGGCAGCCTGTCGGTGCCGTACAATTTCATCTACGACCTCGGCCCGACGACACGCGCCGGCTATGAGACCACTAATTATTCGACAGTCAGCATGAGCATTGACCTGCCCGCCGAGTGGCAGTTCAACGCGCTCGCGGGCAAGGGCAAGAACCGTCGGTACTACAACGCGATCGGCCGTATCGGCGCCATCGCCAACGCGCTCAACTCGACCAATCCCGCCAACGCCTTCAACCCGTTCTGCGACGGCGCGACGTTTGGTTCTGCCTGCAACGCCGCTTCGGTGAGCGCGTTCGGCTTGAACACCAACTTCGTGACCAACAACGAGATGTGGTTCGAGAATTACTCGGTCAACCTCGACGGTCCGGTCTTCAGCCTTCCTGGCGGCGACGTGCGCGTCGCGCTCGGCGGCGAAGTCCAGGAGATCGACTACCAGGCGTCCAACAGCTTCGGCGTGAGCCCTGAGAAGCACCGCAAGATCACGTCCGGCTATGTCGAGGTCTTCATTCCCTTCGTGGGCGAAGGCAATGCGATGCCGGGCATCCAGAGCCTCGCCTTGGACCTTGCCGGGCGCATCGACCAGTACGACGACATCGACACCGAGACGACCAATCCGAAGGTCGGCCTCACCTGGTCGCCGATCGCCGACGTCACGCTCAAGGCGAGCTACGGCACGTCCTTCCGCGCGCCGACTCTGCTCAACACGGACCCGACGGCCGCGCACGGCTGGCTTGGCTCCGCTCCGCTCGGCGCCGCGATCAACTCGAACCGTCCTGGCGTGTGCGTCGGCTGCAACGCACCTGTGCTTCGCGCCGCGACGGTCGGCGGCGGCTTGACCACGCTTGAGCCGGAAACGGCCGAGACGTGGTCCGGCGGCCTCGAATGGGCGCCCGAATCGATCTCTGGCCTGCGCTTCTCGGCGAATTATTATCGCGTGAAGTACGAGGATAAGATCGACACGCCGGCCTACAATGTGGGCTCGACGGCCGCGATCAGCACCGGCTATTACGACGGCTACATCATCTACAATCCGGCGTTCTTCCCGACGCTGGCGGCGAACAATCCAGCAGGCTTCTTCCAGCAGAGCCTGGTGGGATCGAGCGCGGCGTGCACCGCGGCGCTCGGCAGCCCGATCACGACGCAGGCCGCGTTCAACCAGGCGCTCGCTTGCATCAACACCAACGCCGACGGCCCGATCCTCTTCACCGGGCCGCTGACGTCCAACGACGTGATCGCGCTCATCGACGGGCGCCAGAACAACACGGGCGTCACCGAGACCGACGGCATCGACGTCAACGTGAGCTACACCTGGGACAACAGCCTCGGGACGTGGCGCGTCGGCGGCAGCGGGCAGTTCTCGCTGAGCTACAAGACCGCGGCGGTGCCGACCGCGCCGTTGGCCGACGAAGTCAATCACTTCGGCGGCTACCCGCTCTCGTTCCGCGGCCGTGCGGAATTCGGTTGGGACGGCGATGTGGACGGCTTCGGGCTCTCGGCGACTGCGTTCGTGAACTACGCGAACGAGTACGAGATCAGGCAGCAATACCTGCCCGGCGGCGTGACCGGACCGTTGGACATCGACGCGTACACGACCGTGGATCTGACGTTCATCGCCCGCACGCAGGATGCGCCGGATTACGGCCTCGTGAAGAATCTCAGCTTCAGCTTGTCCGTCCAGAATGCGTTCGATGCGGAACCGCCGCTGGTGCTGAACTCCGGCGCCAACGGTATCCACTTCGACCCGAGCAACGCCAGCCCGCTTGGCCGGTCGTTCATGTTCCAGATCGGCAAGCAATGGTGATCGGCTGAAGAGGGCGGCGTCGCCTCGGCGCCGGCCTCTCCGCCTTGTTCGAATGCACGGCGCCCGCGTCCAGTGACGCGGGCGTCGCTGCATCAGACGTCCTGCATCACATCCCAATGCTCTGCGATGCGTCCGTCCGCGACGCGGAAGATATCGACCTGCATCCGGCCTTCCGGCGGACCGCCCGGGCGCACCACCCGGCGGTGATAGAGCGCCAGGTCGCCCTGAGCGATCACGCGGCTATAGGGCGCCTGCGGCTTTGGCTTTCCCACGCGCGGAAGGAAGTAGGCGATGGCCGCTTCCGCGCCGTCCGGAATGTGCGGGCTGTGCTGCACATAGTCCGGCGCGAGCCAGCGCTCGATTGCGCCGCGCACGTCCTGGTCGAGGTGCGCGCGATAGGCGTCAACGACCGCGATCGAGGCCGCCCCCTCTGCGCGCGGATCGGGCCAGCACTCAAGAGGATGCGCAAGCGCGCGCGCCTCCGCGAACGTGTTGCCGGCGCCGCGCCACATCGTGTTCCCGTGCAGGATCGTCCCCGGTACGTGCTGCACGACGTCCCAATGCTCGACGACGGCGCCGCCTTCGACCCGGCATATGTCCATCACCACGCACCCGCGGTCGCCGTCATGCAGGAAGAAATGGCGATGCACCGCGAAGAAGTCGCCATCCGCGAGCGCCAGATTGATCACATGCGCCGCGCCCGCCGGCGCGAGGAAAGGCGCCGCCTGGCGGCAATAGCGCGCCTGAGCGGCGGCCGGATCGGCGCGGAACGCGTCCACAAAGGAATGAGCCAGCTCGGTCGCGAGGGTCGTCATGGAAACATCGTGCCGCGACGAACTGCACAATGGAAGACGATCTTGCCTATCAATCCGGGATGTGGCTTTCTCTCGCGAAAGGTGAAGGGCGCGCCAAGCGCCCGGGGAGAGAGGCGTGGGCGTTTTCGAGCGATACATCGTCGTCTTCATGCGCACGTATCTCGGGGCGTTCAATCTCGCCTCGGGGCTCAACTATTTCTTCCTGTTCTACCCCCAGCCGATCCCGGCCGATCCGCTCGGGCGCGCCTATATGGGCTCGACGCTCGACCTGGGGCTCTTCCAGCTCGCCAAGGTGGTCGAGACGATCGCGGGCCTATGCCTGCTCACCAACACGATGACGCCCCTGGCGCTCGTGCTGCTTTTTCCGGTGACCGCGAACATCTTCGTGATGAACACGTTCCATTCGCCGATGGCGCACGTACAGGTCTCCGGCGCCCGCAACTTCGCATTCCATGGGCTGCTCTTCGCCGCCTACGCGCAACACTTCTACGGCCTGCTGAAAGTGAGCGCGCCGCTCGCTCCGGTCTGGCGCACGTACAAGCGCATGAAAGATCACTTCTAGGACCCGAACCATGGTCGATCTCACCGATCCCAGCCCGCTCATCATGACCAACTTCGAGCGGATCGCCACGATTGCGGCGTTCACCGCGGTCGTCGTTCTCGCGCTTTGGGAGCGCTTCGGCCCCGGCCGGGCGAAGAAATAGGAGCGCGCGCCGTGAAGGTGATCATTCTTTACACGGTCATTCTGGTCCTCGCCGCCATCGGCGCGGTTCGCGCCCGCCAGGCTGAAGACGCGAAGAAGTAGCGCCTAGGAAGTCTGTTCAACCTCGCGCTTCGGCAGCGCGAGAAACTTCAGCGACGCCGCAACGCCAATGAGGCCGCCCGCGATGATGAACATCGCCGGCCGCGGCGTGCCGTCGAACAGAAGCCCGCCCGTGAACGAGAAGAGCGTGCCCGCCCCGAAGGCGAGCGCGCCGAAGAGCGCTGCGGCCGCGCCCGCGCGCGTCGGATCGACTGAAAGCGCGCCGGCCATGGCGTTCGCCTGCAGCACGGAGGTCAGCACGACGACGCAGAAGATCAGCGTCATGAAGACAGCGAGGCCCCCCGCCTGCGTCAGCGCGAAGAGGGCAAGCAGCGCCGCCAGCGCGAGCGCGATCATCGCACAGGCCGAGAGGACCTCGCTCGGCGTCCGCTTCGCGAGGACCATCCGGTTGAGTTGCGAGCCGCCGACGAGGCCCACGGCATTGATCGTCACCAGCAGACCCAGCACGCCAGGGCTCAGTCCATACGTGTTGACGAAGATGAGCGACGCGTTCGCGACATAGGTGAAGAAGCAGCCGCTGATGCACGCTCCTGCAAGGAAGTAGCCTGCGAGGCGCGGATTTCTGAGGAGCGTGAGATAGGTGAGCGCCGGATTGGTCTTGCGCGCGCTCTCTGCGGTCGCCGCCGACCGGCTCTCCTTGAGGACATAGATCGCCCCGACGAGACCCGCAGTCGCGACGAGCGCCATGAAGAGGAAGATCGAGCGCCAGCCGGCGATCGTCAGGAACGCCGCGCCGAGCGCCGGCGCCAGGATCGGCGCGCATCCGCTGACGAGCGCCAGCAGGGAGAAGAAGCGCGCCGCGCCATGCTCGTCGAACGTGTCGCGCACGACGGCGCGCGCGGTCACGAGCACCCCCGAAGCGCCCAGCGCCTGCAGCAACCGCGCCGCGAGTAGGGTCTCCGGCGTCTGCGCCGAGGCCGCCAACAGCGAGGCGGCCAGGAAGACGCACAAGCCTCCGATGATCGGCCCGCGCCGGCCGAAGCGATCCGAAAGCGGCCCCACAAGGACTTGACCGCAGGCGAGTCCTGCGAAGAAGACGGACATGACGGCCGCCGCCGTTTCCGGACGCGCCTGAAGATCCGCGGCGATCGCCGCCGCGCTCGGCACCAGCATGTCGATCGCAAGCGGTGCGATCGAGGTGAACGTGGCGAGGAGCACGATCATCGGACGGCCGACGCCCAGCGTCGGCTTCGCCGATGTGTCGGACGCGTTGGCGGAAGTTTTGGGGGCGGCTGTCATGGGCGCTCGAACGGGATCGGAGAGTGGTATAACATGTTGGCTAACAATAGCGAGTGGATGTGATGAGCGCGCCGACCAAGGATCCCGATGTCGCCCGGTTGCGCCGCCTCGACGCGTGCTCGGTGTCGGACGCGCTTGATCGATTGAAGCTGACCGGCGTGGTCACAAGCCTGTCCCAGCGATCCGGCGACAATCGCATCGCCGGCCGCGCGGTGACGGTGAAGCTCGGGACGGGCGATCCCCCGCCGGGCCCGCCGCGCCATCTCGGCACGCGCGCGATCGAAGCCTCGAGCGAGGACAACGTGATCGTCGTGGAGCAGCGCACCGGCGTGGAGGCCGGCTGCTGGGGCGGCTTGCTCAGTCTTGGCGCCAAGGTCCGCGGCGTCGCCGGCGTCGTCGCCGACGGCCCCGTGCGCGACATCGACGAAGCCCGCGGCATGGGCTTTCCCGTGTTCACCAACAAGACGACGAGCTTCACTGCGCGAGGCCGCGTCGTGGAGAAGGCGACCAACGAGCCTGTGGACATCGCCGGCGTGACGGTCGAGGCCGGCGACTTTGTGCTCGCCGACCGCAGCGCCGTCATCTTCATCCGTCCAGAGAACATAGCGCGTGTGCTGGAGGTGGCCGAGGAGATCGCCGCGCGCGAGGCGGCGATGGCGAAGGCCATCCAGGCCGGAACCCCGATCTCGGCCGTCATGGGCGGCGCTTACGAGCATATGCTGCAGGAGAAATCATGAGCGACGATGCAAACGTGGCGCGGGCCGCCAAGCTCGATACCGCGACGCTGAGCGACGCGCTGGACCGGTTGGGCGTCGTTGGCCAATGCTATCGCATCGCCGGACGCGACCCATCCTTCCACATGACCGGTCGCGCCTTCACGATGCGCTGCGGGCCGGCCGCGACGCCGCCCGGCACGGTCGGCGACTACATCGACGACGTGCCGGCGGGTCAGATCGTCGTGATCGACAATGGCGGCCGCGATGACGCGACGATCTGGGGCGACATCCTAACCGAGATCGCCCATCGCCGCGGCATTGGCGGCACGCTGATCGACGGCATCAGCCGCGATGTCGCGCTCTGCCGCCAGCTCGGCTATCCGGTGTTCAGCCGCGGCCATTGGATGCGCACCGGCAAGGACCGCGTGCAGGTCGAGGAGACGAATTGCGTCGTCAATATCGGCGGTGCGCGGATTGCGCCGGGCGACATCGTTCGCGGCGACGCCGATGGCGTGGTCGTGCTGCCGAAGGAGCACGAGGCGCGCGTGCTGGACGCGGCCGAGGAGATCGGCGCTGCGGAGGAGAAGATCCGCGACGCGGTGCGCAAAGGGATGCGTCTCGACGAAGCGCGCGCCGCGTTCCGGTATCACCAGCTGCAAAGCCGTCCGCGCACCGAGTAGAGCCTCAGCCCGTCTCGACCAGCGGGTGATCGACCGAATCCTGCAGGATCGAGAAAAGCAGGCTTTCGATCTGGTCGCGGTCGGCGTGATAGGCGGCCAGCAGCGCCGATCGGTCCCGCCGCTCGAGCGCGTCGATGAGGTTGCGCTCCGGGCTGGGCATCGTCTCGTTCGGCATGACCGCGCGATAGCGGTCGGTCAGCGACCACAGGCGCGCCGCTTCGCGCAGCAGCACCTTCTCCTCCGAGAGCTCGAAGATCGACAACCGCAGCGCCTCCAGCGCTGCCAGATAGCCGCCCCGATCGCCCTTGCGGTTCAGGCGGTCGATTTCCTCGAACCCCCGTCTCAATTGCGCGATCTCGCGTTGATTGGGCCAGCGCGCGCTGGCCAGCAATTCCGACTCGATCCACCGGCGCAGCCGATAGAGCTGCTTGGCTTCCTCCTGCGAAAGCCGGGTGACGAAATAGCCGCGATTATGGTCGTGCTGAAGGAGGCCGTCCGTCGCGAGCTGCTTCAGCGCTTCGCGGATCGGCACCTTGCTCACATTGAAGCGCGTCGCGAGCTCCGCCTGGCCCAGATGCTCCCCCGGCGCGAGCGTGCCGCGGATGATGAGCGAGCGCAGCGAAGCGGCGATGTTGCTGGGCAGCGCTTTGTCTGACGAGCCAGCGGCGGCGGTCATGAGAACTCCGTTCGAGCCTACTTCCAGGGATTCACCGTCACGTGGAGCGCCCCGTCAATGGCGCGCCCCGCAGTTGCGAGGACGGCCTCGTGCACCTCGCCCAATCCGAAATCATGCGAGCACATGAGTTCGACCGGCCAGCGGCCCGACGCGCAAAGATCGAGCGCGGCCGCGACCGCCGTATAGCTGTGTCCGCGCGGCGCACGGACCGTGAGATAGCGCTTCTTGATCTCGCCGATGGGGACCGACTGGCCGAGCCCGTTGAGGCTGAGCGTGGCGCCTTTCGCGGAGAGGGCGATCGCCTGCGCGGCGATTTCGCCTGTCGGGTCGCCGGTGGTGTCCACAACGACATCGACGCCGCGCCCGCCGGTGGCCGCCATCACCGCCTTGGCGAGGTCCTGGCTCTGGACATCCACGGCGACGTCCGCGCCGAGCTTGAGGCTGGTGTCGAGGCGCGCCCGATCGCGGCTCATGCCCGCAATGATCACGATTGCGGCGCCCGCCGCTTTGGCCGCGAGCGCGCAGCCCATGCCCTGCTGTCCGGGGCCGAACACGAGCACGCGGCTGCCGAACTTGGCGCCTCCATCGTACACCGCCCATTGCACGCCGTTGCCGAGCGGAATGGCGAGGGTCGCGACGCGCGCGTCGAGCCCCTCCGGCACGCGATGGATCACCGCGTTTGGCGCCAGATAGACGTGCTCGGCGAAGCCCCCCCACAGATGCGGCGCGATCTCCGCGTTGCAGGTGCCGTAGCGCAGCGTGTTGAAGCGGTCCTTCAGGTTGAAGAAGTCCGTCTCCATGCAGAGCCGGAAATCCCCTTTGAGACACCATTCGCATTTCCAGCAGGGGAGATATTCGTGCAGCGCGATGCGGTCGCCCGGCTTGAGGCCCCAGCGGCGCGCGGCGCTTTCCCCCAGCGTCTCGACGGTTCCGACGATCTCGTGGCCCATGATGCAGGGCGCGGAATTCTCCTTGCGGTACATTTCCGGGTCGCTGCCGCCGACGCCCGAGGACTCGACCCGCAGCAGCCCCGCGTCGGCCGGGATTTCCGGGCGCGCGAAGGTGCGGATTTCGCTCTTCTCGACATCGATCTTGACGCTGGCGCGCACCGATTTGGCCATCTGAGCTCCCGCCGGACTAAAGTGTATTCAGAACATTAGTCTATCATGTATAGTCCCCGCGTCGAGCGCGAGGCGGGGCGAACCCTCCGCGTTCCCGGGAGGTGCGCGATGGAAGAGCCCAGGACGGCGAAGGCCGCCGGCGCGGGGTATTGGCCGCTGCTTGCCCTCATCTCCGGCTCGCAGATGCTGATCAGCATCGACATCACGCTCCTGGGCGTCCTCCTGCCCTCGATCGGCGCCGATCTGGGCATCGACGCGGCGGCGCAGGCGGGCATCCTGAGCTTCTACGCGCTCGTCTTCGCAAGTCTGCTTCTCATCGCCGGAAGGTGCGCCGACATTTTCGGCCAGCGAACGTGCTGCCTTGTCGGTCTCTGCATCATTCTGGTGGGCACGGTGCTGGCGGCGATGTCGCGGAACTTCGAGACGCTGCTCCTCGCGCGCGTTCTGCAGGGCGGCGGATCGGCCATCCTCGTGCCGGCGAATTTCTCGCTGATCAACACGGTCATCCCGGACGGTCCACAGCGCCGCAACGCCTATGGCGTGTTCGGCATGGTGCAGGGCCTTGCGCTGCTCATCGGCCCCGCCGCGGGCGGAGCGCTGGCGACGCAATTCGGCTGGCAGGCGGCCTTCTTCGCCGTGCTGGCGCTGGTGGTCGTCTTGCTCGCCGCGGCGCTGAAGCTCATCCCCAAGCGTGAGCGTCCGGCCGCGCGCGAGCCGTTCGATGTTCTGGGCGCGCTTCTCTTCGTGCCTTCGGTGATGGCCCTGATCGTAGGTCTTTCCGGCGGCCCGGGCGCGGCGCAAGACCCGACGGTGCGCTTGTGGCTCGCCGGCGCCGGCTTGGTCGGTCTCGCTGCATTCGCCTTGATCGAATCGCGTGTGCGCGCGCCGCTGCTGCCGCTCGATCTCTTTCGCCGCCCGACCACCATCACCGGCCTGCTCGGGATGATGGCGGTGATGGCGGCGGCGGCGGCCTTCTTCATCGTGCCCAACCTCGTGATGCAGCGCCTGATGGGCTTCACGCCCGGCCAATCCGGACTGGGCATGATTCCGCATGCGCTGGCGGGCATGGTGATGGGCCAGCTCGTCGGGTTCTTCCTCGGCAAGCTCACCCTCAACCGCAATATCCTCCTGGGCTTCACGATCATCATCGCCGGCGCACTGCTCTACGGAACCATGCAGCCGGACGGCGGCTACATTCGCAATATCATGCTGCCCATGCTGGTGGCCGCCGGCGGCTCGGTCTTCACCATCATGGTCTTGACCGCGGAGGTGACCTTGCCGATCGAGCCGGAGCGCCAAGGCGTCATTTCGGCGCTGGCGTTCACCTGTCAGCAGATCGGCATATCGCTTGGCGCCACGATCGCGCTTGCAGTCGCGGCCGCCGGCGACGATCCGCTCGCGGCCTACAATCGCGCCTATCTCACGGCGGCGGCGATCGCATTCATAGGTCTCTGCGCGGCGCTCTTCGCCAAGGCGCTGCCCGGCATGGCGCCGAAGCCGGCGCCGGCCGCCTGATCCCCCGACGCGTCAGGGCGCAGGCGCCCAAGGCGGGCGCGCTGAGTTCCAGCGATGGATGCCGCGCTTCTTGAGCAGCCAGCGCCCGCTCTGCTTCACGCAATCGCTGACATAATAGCCGACGCCCATCACGCCGTATTCCTGGGTTTGCGCGCTGCCCTTGAGCAGGCTCCAGTACGAATAGACGGTGTAGGCGCCGCGGCCGCCGAAGAAGAGCAGATGGTCGGTGTGGTGCTGCCAGATCTGTTCGCCGCGCTGCACGAAGAGCGTGCGGATGAACGTGGCGATGTTCTCCCGTCCGCGCGCCGCTTCCGACCCGAACGCCTCGATCGCGCCGTCCTCGGTGAACAGCGACGCATAGGCCTCCGCGTCGCTGCAATCGTAGTACCAGCTGTATTCCGCGAAGAGGTCGAGGATGCCGAAGCGGTCCTCCGGGGAGACCCGCACGGGCCGCGCGCTCGCCTGCGCGGCGGCGGGGGCCGCGATCGCGGCGAGCGCCGCCGCCCCGCCCAACGCCGCCAGCGGCCCGATCTCACGCCGCGATGGATGGTCCTGCATCTTCGCCTCCCTGGGCGGTTGGCGCCGCCCGAACATTTGCTATACACTTTAGGCTAACAATACTGCGGGGATGATTCAATGGAGCATTTGGGCGCTGGGCGGTGGAGCGCATGACGGACAAGGTTCGCATTCGGATTGTGGGCCGCAGCGGGGTCGAGACGGCCGCCGAAGGGGCGCTCGGCGCTTCGCTGATGGAGACCATCCGCAAGCATGGCTTCGACGAGCTCCTGGCGATCTGCGGCGGCTGCTGCTCGTGCGCGACCTGCCACGTCTTCGTCGATCCCGGCTCCGCGCAGGGGCTTCCCGAGATGAGCTGGGAGGAGGAGATGCTGCTGGAGGGCTCCAGCCATTTCTGCGACCGCTCGCGGCTTTCATGCCAGATCAAACTGGCGCCCGAACACGAGGGCTTACGCGTCGTAATCGCCCCGGAGGACTGAGATCGATGTCAGAGGCCGCGCGCCTCGAGCGTCTCCAGCAGGAGCTTTTCGAAGCCCTCGCGCCGATTGCGCCGGGCCGAGAGCAGCGCCTTGCGGTTTCGGCTGCGCAACGCCTGCAGCAAGTCGTGTTTGTTCACGACCTGACGCTCCACGCTGGGGCGTCGCGGCATCGGCAGCAGCGCCCGGAAGCGGTCCGTGAGACTCCACAGGCGAATCGCTTCGCGCACGATGATCTTCTTGGGCGAGAGGTTGAAGATGATCGTGTGGAACTCGCGGTGCTCGGTCCACCAATTCGTGCGATCGCCGGCGTCGAGCAGCTTTTCCATGCGTTCCGCGCGACGCTCCAGATCCTTGAGCTGCGCCTCGTCCGGCCATTCGAGCGTCTTCAGAAGCTCGTCTTCGATCAGGTGGCGCATCGCGAACAGCTGTTCGGCCTCATCGCGCGAAAGCCGCGCAACGAAGAACCCCCGGTTGGGATCGTGCTCGACGAGTCCTTCCGAGCTCAGGAGCTTCAGCGCCTCGCGGACAGGCACGCGGCTCGCGCTGAATTGCTCGGCGAGCTCGGTTTGGCCGAGCCGCATGCCGGGCGAGTAGCTGCCGCGGGCGATGAGGGAGCGCAGGCGACTGGCGATCGCGGCCGGAACGCCGCTTTCGGCCTCCGCCAGGGAGATGTCTTTTTTGCCCATCAGCTACAACTAGAACATAGTGCATAATGTATACTAAAAATGCAATGACGCGCACGGCCGAGGCGAGGTTGGCTGCGGGGACAAGAGCATGGGTCACGAGGAGCGGCGATGATCATTGATTGCCACGGGCACGTCAGCGCGCCCGCCGAGCTGTGGGTGTACAAGTCGCTGCTGCTGTCGCATCGGGGCGAGCATGGGCGGCGGTTTCCCGAGGTGAGCGACGCGGAGATTCTCGCCGCCGCCAACAAGAAGGAAATGGCGCCGTGCGGGCACCTGGACATGCTCGACCGCGTCGGCACCAACTTGCAGCTGCTCTCGCCGCGGCCGTTTCAGCAGATGCATTCGGAGAAGCCCGGGTATCTCGTCGATTGGTTCTGCGAGGAATCCAACAACATCATCTCGCGCCAGACGAAGCTGATGCCGAATCGCTTTGTCGGCGTCGCCGGCATTCCGCAGGTCGGCGGCGAGCCTGTGGAGCGCGTGCTGCCGGAGCTTGAGCGCGCCGTGAAGCGCCTGGGCTTCAAGGGCTGCCTGCTCAATCCCGACCCGTACGAGAACACCGGTCCCCAGCCGCCGCCGATGGGCGACCGCTACTGGTATCCGCTCTACGAAAAGCTGTGTGAGCTCGATGTGCCCGCGCACATCCATTCGGCAGGGTCCCGATCCGCGCGCGCGCCTTACACGCTGAATTTTCTTCTGGAAGAGACGATGGCCGTGTACGGCCTTCTCCATTCCGACGTCTTCAAGGACTTTCCCGCGCTGAAGATCGTGGTCAGCCACGGCGGCGGCGCGATTCCCTTTCATGTCGGGCGTTTCCACGCGTCCGCGCTGCGGCGTGGCGGCGATTTCTACGAAGAGATGCGCAACATCTATTACGACACCGTGCTCTACTCGGAGGAGGCGCTCCGCCTGCTGATCAAGACGGTCGGCGCCGATCGCTGCCTTTTCGGCGCCGAGTGCCCCGGCGTCGGCTCCGCCGTCGATCCCAAGACCGGCAAGACGCTCGACGACATCGCCCCCTTCATCAAGGGCTTCGACTGGCTGAGCGACGCGGACAAGAAGCTCATCTTCGAGGACAATGCGCGCCGGCTCTTCAAGCTCGACGCGCCGGCGAAATAGCAGGAGTTCGTCATGTCGGGGGCGCAGGCGCCTTTGCACAGAAGCGGGTGGGGAGCGGTATTGCTGGCCGCGGGGCTGTTGGGCGGCTGCGTATCCGTCTCTGCGCCGGCCGCCGCAACGCCGCCGCCGGTCCAGGCAGGCGCGCTCAGCGACATCGAGCGGGCCGCGATCGAGCAGGCCTGCGAAGACGTGTCGGAGCGCTACGCCCATTATCTCGACACCAAGGATTACGAGCGCATGCCGACGGCGTTCGCTCCCGACGGCGTTTGGGAAGTGCTCGGCAATCGCATGCAGGGGCCCGACCAGATCAGGGAATATTGGCGCGGCCGCACCGCGCGCTGGGCCGCCAACGAAGGCTGGCACCACCAGATCGCCAATCATGTCATCGAAGTGGTCGATCGCGACCACGCGCGCGGAACCTCGTGGATGGTGGTCTACCGGTTCAACACTGAGCCTAGCGGCAATCGGGCGCTGACCCCGCTGGTCATCTCGCGCTCCACCGACGAATACGTCCGCACGTCGGAGGGCTGGCGCCTGCAGCGCCGCTCCGTCGAGCGCGTCGCCGACGCCGTGCAGCCGGCGAGATGAGGCGCGGGGGCCGCCGCATCAAATGAGCGAAGCGGCGCCAGGCAAGGTGCAACGCGCGGTTCCGCTGATCATCGCCGCGTCGTTCTTCATCGAGGAGCTCGACGCCTCGATCATCACGACATCGCTGCCGCAGATGGCTGCGGACCTGGGCGCCTCGCCGACCCGGCTGAGCGCGGCGGTCACCGCATACCTGCTCAGCGTCGCGCTCTTCCTGCCGGTGAGCGGCTGGCTTGCCGATCGTTTCGGGGCGCTGCGCGTCTATTGCACGTCGATCGTCGTCTTCGCGGCCGGATCGCTGCTGTGCGGCGCGGCGACCAGTTACGAGATGTTGTTGGCCGGACGCGTCGTCCAGGGCCTCGGCGGCGCTTTGATGACGCCCGTCGGGCGCCTGATCGTCGTGCGTTCCGTGGCGAAGGATCAGCTCATCGTCGCCACCAATTACATGATCGCGCCCGCCCTGATCGGCAGCATGCTCGGCCCGGTCGTCGGCGGCTTCATCACGACATATGCGTCCTGGCGCTGGAATTTCTATCTCAACATCCCGGTCGCGATGCTTGGGGTGCTTCTGGCGCTGCGGCTGATCAAGGACGACCTGCCGGCCGCGGCGCGGAGCGCGTTCGATTGGCGCGGCTTTGTGCTGCTGGCGGCGGGCCTGGCGTCCCTTCAGATCGCGGTGGAGATGTTTGGCCACAACAAGTCTGCGGCGGCGCGCAGCGTATGTCTCGCATTGTTCGCTGTCGCGGCGTTCGCCGGGTACTGGCTCCACGCGCGCCGAAGGAGGGGCGCGCTCCTCGATCTTGGCCTGCTGCGCGTCCGCACCTTCGCGATCACGATCTTCGCGGGCAGCTTCTCGCGCACCGCTGCGGGCGCGATTCCGTTTCTGCTGCCTTTGCTCTTTCAGTTGGGCTTCGGCCTGAGTCCGCTGGAGTCGGGCATGTTGACCGTCGCGATGGCCTTGGGCGTGCTGATCATGCGCGCCGGCGTCAGCCTCGCGTTGCGGGTGTTTTCGATGCGTGCGCTCATCTTGGGAAACACCATCCTCCTCGCATTCCTGGTCGCCGCACTGACGCTTCTCACACCATCGACGCCGCACTGGGCCATCTTCGCATGTCTCTTTGTTCTGGGAGCGGTTCGCTCGGTGAATTTCTCGAACCTCACCGCGTTGAGCTACGCGGACCTCACGCCTGACATGACGAGCGGCGCCACGACGATGGTTGCGCTTGCAGGACGTTTTTGCGCGTGTCTCGGCGTCGGGCTGGCCGCCGCGTTGTTGGCCATGTTCAGCAATGGCCGCGCGGTCGAGCAGGCGGACTTTAACGCGGCGTTCGTATGTGTCGCCGCACTCTTTCTCGCATCGGCTATCGGCCTTTCCCGCTTGCGCGCGGACGACGGCTGGCAGCTGTCCGGACGTTCCGCGCCGCGGAGCTGACCGGAGCTCCCCCACTACAATTGTGGCCTCTACACTTGTAAAGTGTAGGCAAAGATGTATTCTAACGGCACGCCCCATAAGAGGCGGATTCGCGGGGAGCAGAAAATGGCGCTTATTTCAAACAATTCCGCTCGGATTCGCTTCGGCGACGCCCTGCGCTTGACCACCGCTTCGCTGCTCGCCACCGCGGGTTTCGCCGGCGCCGCCTTCGCGCAGCAAACGACGCAAGGCGAGCTGCCCGACATCGTGGTCACCGCCGAATTCCGCGAGGCCCGCGTTCAGGACACGCCGATCGCGATCACCGCGCTCACGGGCGAGCTCCTCGAGGAGCGGGGCATCGCGACGGTCACCGAGCTGGCCGCCCCGAACGTGAACATCGCGCCTGGCGCCGGCATCTTCGGCCCGCTTGCGGCCGTCTATATCCGCGGCGTCGGCCAATACGATTCAAGTTTCGCGTACGAGCCGGGCGTCGGCGTCTATGTCGATGACGTCTATTATGGCGTGCTGCTGGGCTCCGACTTCGAGCTCGCTTCGCTTGATCGCGTCGAAGTGCTGCGCGGCCCCCAAGGCACCAATTCCGGCCGCAACTCGATCGGCGGCTCGGTGAAGCTCTATTCGCAGCGGCCCACCGGCTCGAACGAGGGTTATCTCGAGGCCAGCGTCGGCAGCTTCGATCGCCTCGATTTCCGCGGCTCGTATGACCTTTCGCTCGTCGAAGACAAGCTCTTCCTGAATGTGTCCGGCGTCTCGCGTCGCCGCGACGGGCATGTCTCGCGCGTTGATTTCGCGTGCGCGAATCCGTCGCTGGCCGGCACGATCCCCAACACATCCACGCCCGGCAATTGCGAGCTCGGCCGCGAAGGCAGCGAGGACGTGCAGGCGCTGCGCGCGACGCTGCGCTGGATCGCCAGCGACAATGTCGAGATCAATATCCGCGCCGACAAGAGCGAGACGGACAATACCGGCCCCGGTATGACGCTCTATTGGGCCGACGCCCCGGCCAACACCTATGGCGGCGTGCCGTACGACTCGCGCTTCATTCCCACCAATCCGTACGTCTCTTACGCCACTTACTACGATCCCGGCACGGACTGGTCGCTGCAATCGATGAACCGGGTCAGCGCCTGGGGCGTTTCCGGCGACCTCTCATGGCGCCTGGGCGAAAGCCTGACGCTGCGTTCGATCACTGCGTATCGGGAGATGGAAAGCGGCTTCACCTTCGATCAGGACATGAGCCCGATCATGGTGTCGCAATCCTATAACGGCAACGAGTACCAGCAATTCACGCAGGAATTGCGGCTCTCCGGCGCCGCGGGCGATTGGCTGGATTGGACCGTCGGCGGGTACTATTTCGATTCCGAAGGCAAGCTGCTCAACCGCGTGAAGTCGGGGACGGTCCTCAACTTCAACACCAACGACCCGGTGACATCGACCAGCCAATCGGCTTTCGTGCAGGCCATCCTGCACCCGGCGCCGGACTTCAACATCACCGGCGGCGTCCGCTACACCGAAGACGAGAAGACCTACGCGTTCTCGCGGCTCGACCCGATCACCGGCGCGCCCGCGATCATCGTCGGCTCGTTGACTGGAACCTCCGGTTCCTTCAGCGGCGACCGCGTCGATTATCGTCTGGCGGCGGACTATCGCTTCTCTGAAAACTTCATGGCCTATGCGCAGGTCGCGACAGGCTATAAGGGCGGCGGCATCAATCCGAAGCCGTTCATTCCTGATCAGGTCGTGCCGTTCGATCCCGAGACGGTCACCGCCTACGAAATCGGTTTCAAGAGCGATCTCCTCGATCGCACATTGCGTTTGAACGTCGCTGCGTTCTTCAACGACTACAAGGATATCATCCTGATCGACGCGAACGGCGCGCAGGGGTTCTTCCTGTCTGCCGAGCCGATCAATGCCGGCGACGCCGAAGTGAAGGGCGTGGAAGTCGAGGCCGAATGGCATCCGACGTCGGCGCTCACGCTCACCACCTCGGTTGGCTACCTGGACTTCGAGTACACCCGTCTGAGCGCCGATGCGCTTGGATCGGGGATTGCGTTCGGCGACGTCCCGCCGCTGACGCCGGAATGGAAGGCGTCAGGATCGATCGCCTACGAGTTCGACCTCGGCGCCAACGGGTCGCTCACGCCGCGCCTGGATGTTCAATACACGTCGGAAGTCTATTCCGACCCCGCAAACCACGGCACCGACGCGCTCGTCGGCTTCCCGTTCTTCCTCATCGACGAGTACACGCTCACCAACGCGCGGCTCACCTATGACAGCGAGGACGGGCTCTGGCAGGCTTCGGTCGGGGTGTCGAACCTGACCGACGAGGTGTATTACACCAACGGCTTCGCTTTCTTCTTCTCGGGCACGGGCATGAACGTCATCGGCCGGCCGCGCGAGTATGAATTCACACTCCGCCGGAAATTCTAGGCGCCGGTGTTGGGATAAAGCGCCTCCGCCAAGAGGGGCGTGCTGAAATGAGCGAGGGGGCCGTCCAGGCCAGCTTGGGCGGACCTCTCCTTGCCATCGGGTTGGAAGAGGGGTTGCGATGCAACGCAGCAAGGACCGCATCCTCACCACGCACGCGGGCAGGCTCTCATCGAGCCTGCGCGAGTTCGAGGCCTTCGACCTCAAGGTCGGCCGCGGCGAGCCGCACGATCCGGCCGCTTATGCCGCGATGACGCAGCAGGCGATCGACGATGTGGTCGGCCATCAGATCGGCATCGGCATCGACGTCATCAGCGACGGCGAGCTCGGGCGTCGACGCCAGTTCGATTATTGGTCCGGCCGCATGGAGGGCATCGCGCTCCGTGATCTGAAGCCGGGCGAGGTGGGCGCCACCATCTTCAACACGCGTGAGCGCAAGATCTTCAAGGGCTACTACGCCGAGGCCGACAAGGACCGCCCCTCGGTGGCGCGCCCCAAGCGCATAATCTGCAACGGTCCTCTGAAATCGCGCAATCTCGATGTCCTCAATCAGGAGATCACGCGTTTCAAGCAGGCCCTGAAGGGAAGGGACGTTGAGGCCTTCTTCCCGGTGATCGCGCCGGGCTGGATCGACCACTTCATCTTCAACGAGCACTACAGGACCGACGAGGAGTTCGTTCACGCCCTCGCCGAGGTGCTGCGCCCCGAGTACCAGGCGGTGGTGGACGCCGGCCTCATCCTGCAGGTCGATGATCCCGGACTGCCGGACGCGTGGCCCACCTTCGATCCGCCGATCTCGCTGGAAGACTACCGCCGCTACGCCCGCATCCGCGTCGATGCGCTCAATGAGGCGCTGCAGGGCATTCCCGAAGAGAAGGTGCGCTACCACCTTTGCTGGGGTTCCTGGCATGGTCCGCACACGGATGACATTCCTCTCGCGCACATCGTCGATCTCATGCTTCTCGTGCGCGCGCAGGGCTACAGCGTCGAGGCCGGCAATGTCCGTCACGAGCACGAATGGAAGGTGTGGCGGGACGTGAAGCTGCCGGAAGGCAAGATCCTCATCCCCGGCGTCGTCAGCCACAAGACCTCGGTGGTCGAGCATCCCGAGCTCGTCGCCGATCGCCTCGTGACCTACGCGAAGCTGGTCGGTCGCGAGAATGTCCAGGGCGGCACCGATTGCGGCATGGGGCTTGGGCGCGTCCACCACGAAGTCGGCTGGGCCAAGTTTGAAGCGCTTGTCGAGGGCGCCAAGCTTGCCTCGCAGCAACTTTGGTGATGCTCTGCGCAAGATGAGCGGCGCGGGTTCAGAGGAGGGCGCGCAAGCGGCGCCGGAAGAGGCGCCCGCGCAGATTCCGCTGCACGCTTATTATGCGCTGGCGCTGCTGTGCGTCATCAATGCGCTCAACTTCCTCGACCGCAGCGCGCTCGCGCTCGTTCTGCCGCAGCTCAAGCGGGAATTGCAGCTCTCCGACACCGTGCTCGGCCTCATCTCGGGCCTGCCGTTTGCGGTCTGTTATGCGCTTTGCGCGATCCCTGCCGCCTGGATCGCTGACAATTGGAGCCGCCGGCGCCTCATCACCTTGGGGCTGGCCTTCTGGAGCGCCTGCACGATGGCGAGCGCGGCGGTCACCAGCGGCGTGCAGCTGGCTGCCGCGCGCTTCCTGCTCGGCGCGGGGGAATCGACGGGGCTGCCGGCGTCCGCCTCCATGATCGCGGACCTGTTCACGCTTCGCCAGCGCGCGATCGGGTTCGCTGCGCTTGCCGCGTCGCCCTATCTGGGTGTGCTGGTCGGCTTTCCGATGATCGGCTGGGTGACGGACCAATACGGCTGGCGCGCGGCCTTTGTCGCCGCCGGCGCGCCGGGGCTCGTCCTTGCACTCCTCTTTTATCTAACGGTGCGCGAGCCGCTTCGGCGCACGACCCGCGGCGCTTCTGCTGACGCGGCGTCTCCGCCGCTGCGCGAGACCTTCGTCTATCTGATGCGCACGCCCTCCTATCCGTGGGTGGTGATCGGCGGCGCGCTGAGCGCCGCCAATTTCGGCTCCATGTTTTCCTGGGGGCCGACCTACATGACCCGCGTGCTCGATCTCGGGCCGCAGGAGATCGGGCACTATTTCGGCGCGATGCGCGGGCTCGCCGGTCTCGCCGGCGCGCTCGTAGCCGGCGCGCTCGTCGCCATGCTCATCAAGAAGCATCCGCTTTGGCAGGTCTGGGCGCCGATGCTGATGGCGCTGATCCTCTTCCCGTCGGATGCGGTGTTTCTCTTCTCAACCGATCCCCTGGTCTGGCAGGCTGCGCTCGCTTTCAGCGCCTTCCTCGTCGCGGCCATCGTCGCGACCGGCTATCTCCTCTACGTCAACATCGCGCCCGCCCGCATGCGCGCGACCGCGACCGCGCTCTATCTCCTGGTCGCCAGCCTTACCGGCCTCACCGCGGGTCCGCTGATCGTCGGTGTGCTGAACGATCTGCTCGTGGCGCAATATGGCGATGCGGCGATCCGCTACTCGATGCTGGCCGCGTCGTTCTCCAGTGTGCTTTATGCGCTTGTCCTGCTGTTGGCGGCGCGCACTTGGCGGCGCGACATGGAGCGCGCGC
The DNA here is from genome assembly GCA_016791425.1 of Hyphomonadaceae bacterium. Lineage (GTDB taxonomy): Bacteria > Pseudomonadota > Alphaproteobacteria > Caulobacterales > Aquidulcibacteraceae > CADEEL01. The sequence continues at coordinate 20,971 of JAEUMQ010000020.1, forward strand.
TCGATCGTTGAGCCTCAGCCCGTTGGGTCGAGCACGATCTTGCCGACGCCTTCGCGCTCGGCCACGCGCCGATGCGCGTCCGCCGCTTGCGCGAGCGGCAGGATCGCGTCGATCAGCACCTTGAGCTTGCCCTGAGCTGCGGCCTCGAGTGAAGCCGTCACATCGTTCGGATTGAATCCGAGGCCGCCCAGCACGGCGAGCTGATAGAGATAGAGCCGCTTCACATCGAGTGCGACCTCGCCGCCGCCATGACTGCCGGCCGTCACGAGCCGCCCGTGCCGCGCCAGCGCATGGAATGCTTTGGGGAAGAGCACCGGATCGGCGATGTTTTCGAACACCACATCGACGCCGCGGCCGTCCGTGAGCTTGAGCACGGCCTCGGTCAAATCCTCGCGGCGATAATCGACCCCGAAATCCGCGCCGAGCGCGCGCGCGGCTTCAACCCGCTCGGGGGCGCCGGCGGCCGCGATGACCGTGGCGCCGAGCATCTTCGCGATCTGCACCCCCGCGCTGCCGAGCCCGCCAGACGCGCCCATGACGAGAACGCTCTCGCCCGCCTTGAGCTGCGCGCGATCGCGCAGCAGGTTGAACGCCTGCGGCGCGTGCCGCGTGACGACTGTCGCAGCGGCGAAGTCGAGGCTGCTCGGCACGAGCGCTGTCGCCGCGGCGGGAAGCTTCACATATTCCGCGTAGCCGCCGAGATGCTGCATCCCCACCGAATCCAACGGCCCGATCGGCTTCGAGCGCCAGGGCAGGGCGACGACTCGATCCCCGACCTTCCGATCGCCGACGCCCTCGCCGACAGCGCTCACCACGCCGGAAGGATCGACGCCCAGGATGTGCGGCAGCTTCACCGGTGATGAATACTTGCCCTCACGCACGACGAGATCGAGCGTGCGGTTCACCGACACCGCATGCACCTGGATCACAAGCTCGCCCGGGCCCGGCGTGGGGGTGGGAAAATCTTCCAGCTTCAGGACTTCAGGGCCGCCGAATTCGCGGATAACAATCGCCTTCATCGCGGCCTCCGTCATGGTCCGTCGGGAGGATAGCTTTGAATCGCGCCGAGAGTCTCATGCAGGAAGTGTCGGCTTTCATGGCCGCCGACATCACTGCATGCGAGGCCGCGCTCGCGGTTGCCGAGCGCGTCCAGGCTTTGCGCGTAAGCCGTGCTCTCCCGCTTGTAGGACTGAATGGCGCGCAGGGCTCGGGCAAATCCACGCTGGCGGCGCTCCTGAAGCGCGCGCTGGCCAAGTTCTGGAATGCCCGAACTGCGGTTCTTTCCCTCGACGATTTCTACCTTACGAAAGCCGATCGGCTGCTGCTGGCGGCGGAAGTCCATCCCCTGTGCGCGACGCGCGGCGTGCCGGGCACGCACGATTGCCCGCTGCTGGCGCAGACCCTGTCGCAGCTTACAGCCGCGACCGCCCAATCGCGCACGCAGATCCCCGCGTTCTCGAAGCTGGATGACGATCGCGCGCCCGCTGATGCATGGACTGTGTTCGTCGGGTGCCCCGACATCATCCTCTTCGAAGGCTGGTGCGTCGGCCTCTCCGCCGACCTCGTTCCGCCCTGGCGAGGGCCGATCAATGCGCTTGAGAGCGAAGCCGATCCGGACGGCGTCTGGCATCGCTGGAGCCGCGGCTGCCTGGCCGAGCGCTACACGCCGTTCTGGCAGATGATCGACCTGCTGGTCTGCGTCGCCCAGCCCGAGGACATCCGCTCCGTCGTGCAATCGCGTTTGAAGCAGGAGCAGGGGCTTTCGGGCGAGGCGCCGCGCATGGACGAACGCCAGATCGAACGCTTCGTGCAGCACTACGAGCGCTACACATTGGCGCTCTGGTCGGCCATGCCGCACATCGCGGACATGGTCGTGCGCCGTGATCGCGATTTCAGGTTTTCGATCGAGAAGCGCTGAGCCTCAGCTCTTGCCGCGCAGCGCAAACGCCGCCGGCTTGAGCCCCGCTGCGGCGCGCCCGAACCCAGGCATCGCGGTGTCCCACGTGAACGCGAAGTGCTGCGCCGAGGCGTTCACGTCGCGCCACAGCCGCTGCGCGGAATCGCCCTCGTAGATCGCCGTGCCGCCGGCCGCCTCGAAGAGGCTGGTGACCGCGTACCGGCAGCGCTGCGCCGCCCACGCCCAGTCGCGCGGAATGCGCGCGCGCTCGATCGGCGCAAGGGCTGAAGGATCGGGCGCGTTGTCGATCATGGCCGCATCCGCGACCACGAGCTCGAACGCCGCGTCGATGTCGGCGGCGGCTTCACCGAAGCGGGCGAGGCGCGCGGATTGCTCGGCGACCTGCAGCGCGTCGGCTTTGCCCAGCGACTCGCCGAGCTTCTTGGCGAAGGCGTTGGCCGCGCCGCGCGCCATCCCGAGCGGCGCTCCGATGATCGAGAAGGGCGCGAGATCGCCGAACGGCATGCGATAGATGGGCTTCTTGTGCAGCGCCGCTCCGGCCGATGCGCCCGAAAGCATTTCGCTCAGGCTGCACGAGCGATGCGCCGGAATGAATGCGTCGGCGATGCGGATCGATCGGCTGCCCGTGCCGCGCATGCCGATCGTGTGCCAGTCATCGACCACCTCGATGTCGCTCTTCGGCACCACGAAGAAGCGCGGCTCGACGCTGCCGTCGGCCTTCTTCACTGCGTTGCCGACGATGACCCATTGCGCGAAATCGATGCCCGAGCAGAAACGCCCGTCGCCATTGCGCAGACGGTAGCCGCCCTTTTCCTCCGTCACCTCGCCCGCCAGCCGGAACACGGTCGCGGTCAGCGCCTCAGGATTGCCAAGGATCTCGTGCTGCGTCTCGGCCGGAAAGAGATTGAGCAGCCAAGAATGGCCGGCGAGAACGCCGTACACCCATCCGGTGGAGGGGCATGAACTCGCAAGCTCCGCGGTGATGCGCACAAGGTCGGCGAAGCCGAGTTCGGAGCCGCCGAACAATTTTGGCGTCACGATGCCGAAGAGGCCGCTGGCCAGCAGTTCGTCGATCGTCTCGCGCGCCAGTCCGCGCCGCTCGTCCGCCGCCTTCGCGCGCGCTTGCAGTTGAGGGGCGAACGTGCGAGCGCGAGCGAGCGCCGCGGCGCCATCCTGGAATTGTGCGTGTCCGGACGCGCGCAGAGGCATCGAAGCCGACATGCCGTGGATTCCCTCCAGTTTCTGACGCCGAATGGCCGCTGTGAATGTCGCGGTTTGACCTCGGCGGCGCAAATAGCTATACAAAATCGTATCCGAAACTGGCGCGCCAAGCAACCGTCTATGCCCCGCGCGGCGTGCGAGGAGGCTCGATGGCGAAGATTGTCTTGGGATTGGGCGCCAGCCACGGTCCGATGCTGGTCACCGAGGCCAGGGACTGGGGCGCGCGCGTTCCCGCCGACAAGGCCAACCGCCATCCTTGGCGCGGCCGCACCTGGACCTTTGACGAACTCGTCACGGCGCGCAAGGACGAGCGCCTGGAGCGCCAGATCACCTCGCCCGAGTGGAATGAGCGCCACGCGCGCTGCCAGGCCGCAATCGAGAAGCTCGCCGACGTCTTCACCGCGGCCAAGCCGGACATCACCGTCATCATCGGCAACGACCAGATGGAGATTTTCGACGATCGCCTCATACCTGCCTTCAGCGTGTTCTGCGGCGAGACGATCACCAATTACGAGTTCTCCGAAGAGCGCATGGCGAGCCTTCCGGTCGGCGTGGGCATCGCGATACCGGGCTATATTCCCCGCGGCGGCGCCGAATATGCCGGCCAGCCTGATCTCGCGCGCAAGATCGCCGAGACCGCGATGGAGGACGAGTTCGACATCGCCGTGATGAAGTCGCTGCCGAAGCCGGAAACGCCCCATGCATTCGGCTTCGTCTATCGCCGCATCATGCGCGATCGCCCCACGCCTAGCGTGCCAGTGCTGGTCAACACCTTCTATCCGCCCAACCAGCCGAGCGTGAAGCGCTGCATGAAGTTCGGGCGAACGGTTCTGCGCGCCATCCAGGAATGGCAAAGCGACGCGCGCGTGGCGCTGGTCGCTTCCGGCGGCCTCACCCACTTCGTCATCGACGAGGAGGTCGATCGCCTTTTCCTCGACGCCCTGCAGCGGCACGACATGACCAAGGTCGCCGAGCTTGGCGAAAACGTCTTTCAGGACGGCACGTCCGAGATCAAGAACTGGATCCCGCTCGCCGGCGCGATGGATGCGCTCGGCTTCGAGCCGCACCTCATCGATTACGTGCCCTGCTATCGCAGCGAAGCCGGCAGCGGGCACGCCATGGGCTTCGTGCACTGGACGCCGTGACGCCGCTCAGCGCGGCGGCGCCAGGATCGCCATCGAGCTCCACGGAATGAGCCAATGGTTGATCATGCCGATCATCCAGAAGCTCGACGTGACGGCGAGGAATACGGCGACGACTGCGTAGATCGCCATGAGGGTGTTCTTCAAGCGTTGCATCGCGGGCCTCTCACGGCATTTGGATATCGACTTTGCGCGCCATCATCGGTTTGTAGACGTGCAGATAGGCGAGCATGAGATAGCCCTGCATCGCCAGCACGGCGCCGCCGAAATAGATCGCGTCGAGGATTTTCGCGCGCAGCACGCCGAACGAGGCGCGCCCCGCGAACCATTCCGAGACCGTCCGTCCGATCATCGCGTCGAGCAGGAAGGTGTTGAGCGCGACCGCGAAGGAGACCACGAGCATCAGCGGCACGAACATGTTGGAAAGCAGCGAGAGCCCCGCGAAGACCTCGATCACCTTGGCCAATTGGTACATCCAGCCCGTGGCGATCATCTCCCCGGCGACCGGGTGCTTCTGTGGAAACTCGGTCCAGTTCCACGCATTGGGAAAGGGCATCACCGGAATCCACCAGCCGAGCCCGCTGACCAGATATTGCGCGCCAAGCAGATAACGCACCGCAGTGACCGATGGGCGATACCAGGACGGCTCCATGATCTCCTCCCCGAGAGCGACGCCGTTGACAGGGCGCGGATTGTTATACTATCCTGAATAAACGTTGCCAAGAGCGTCGGATTGGGGCCTGCGTGGCCCGGCCGCGGGGCGACCCCTCTAGTCCTGCCCCGCGCATGAAGGATGTGACCGATGCGAGCAAAGGCTGGGCAATCCGTTTCCGAGGGCCTCGGCCCCCAGGAGATTGATCGCCTGCACGTGTTCGCGGAGATCACCGACCAGACGCTGATGGCGCTGGTCGCCCGCATCGAGCGCTCATCGACCGCCGAGCACCTCATCTATCGCGAATGCGAGCTCGACGAGGCTTGGCGCCTGCTCGACAGCGCCGTCCGCGAGGTCCGTTCGCAAGGCGGCGCCGGCGCGGCTGAAGCGCTCGAGACGCTCGATGCGCTCCGGCCGATCGTGATCAAGGCGCACGATCTGGTCGGGATCGATGGCGACGTGAAGAGCGCCGCGTCGGAGCTACGCCAAGGCGTGCTCCTCGCGCGCAAATGGGTGAATCTGCAGAAGCGATGACGTCGCAGCCGTAATCGGAAAGGCAAGCCATGCTATCTCGCGAAGACAACGAATTGCTCGTCCGCGTCGGCCCCGGCACGCCGATGGGCGACATGATCCGCCGCTATTGGGTTCCCGCGCTCCTGAGCTCGGAATTGCCCGAGCGCGACGGGACGCCGGTTCGCATCCGCCTCTTCGGCGAGGATCTGGTGGCGTTCCGGGATTCGAGCGGCGCGATCGGCCTGCTTGAAGAAAAGTGCCCGCACCGCTGCGCGTCGCTTGCGCTCGGCGTCAACCACAAGAACGGCCTGCGCTGCCTCTATCACGGTTGGAAATTCGCGGTCGATGGCCGCTGCATCGAGCGCCCGACCGAGCCCGGCGGCGCCAATTCCGGCCACAACATTCGCGCCGTCGCCTATTCCACGCACGAAGCCGGCGGCGTCGTGTGGGCGTATCTGGGGCCCGCCGAGCTGAAGCCGGAATTCCCCGACTTGGAATGGCTCGGCATGAAGGAAGGGCACTCCGTTCCCTTCAAGCTCCAGGAAGATTGCAATTACGCCCAATGCGTTGAAGGCACGATCGACACCGCGCACGCCGGCGTCCTGCACCGCGAGCAGCCTTGGGACGCGCCCGCGAAGTACGATCACGAGAAGGATCTCGCGCCGAAGCTCGAAGTGCAGTTCACGGCCTACGGCATGCGCTATGCCGGCCTCCGCAAGATCGGCGACGGCCAGCAGCACGTCCGCATCACGCAGGTGCTCCTGCCGTTCGGCACGATGATCCCGCCGCCGGGCAAGGACGCGCCGCCGATCATCCAAGAGCGCCGCCTGGTCAATTATTTCGTGCCGCGCGACGATGAATCCACCTGGCACATCCAGTGGTTCTACGACACCACCCGTCCGATCAATGTCGAGCACCGCATGGAGGAAGGCGGCATCTGGCTGCAGGACGACTTCCGCAAGAAGGTGAACATCGACGTCTGGTACAACCAGGATCGCGAATGGATGAAGACGGGCATGATGTCCGGCATCAAGGGCATCGTGACGCAGGACCACGCGGTCTGCGAGACCCAAGGCCGCATCCTCGATCGCACCAAGGAGCACCTGGGCACGTCCGACATGGCCGTGGTCGCCTGGCGCCGCATGATGCTGAAGGCCGCCCGTGCGCTGCAGGAGAAGGGCGAAGCGCCTCCCGGCACGCAAGGCGGCATTTCCTGGAACGCCATCACCTCCGAAACGGTGAAGCTCCCGGAAGAGAATTCCTGGAAGGCCGACATCCCCGGCGTGCACGTGGCTTGAACCAATGACCGCGCGCGCCTCTCATCCCGCGAGCGTGCGCGTCGCGGTCAAGACCGCCGTCGAGCGGACCGAGCTCAAATCCTTCCCCTGGCCTGGGATCGGGCCGGGGGAGGGCGTGCTTCGCGTTGAAGCGTGCGGCGTCGGCGGCGCCGAGCCGGAGGTCTATCGCGGCGAGAAATGGGTTCCCATCAGCATGGGGCACCAGGTGGTGGGAACCATCGAGGCCATGGATCCGCTCGCCAGGACCTTATGGAAGGTGGAGATCGGCGAGCGCGTTGCGCTGCAGGAATATCTTCCCTGCAAGGCGTGCTCCTGGTGTCTGCGCGGCGAGTATCGCTTCTGTCCGGAGGCGGACTTTATGGGCGCAGGCAAGCCGCGCCGCTTCGGCTTGATGGATTTCACCGAGCCGCCGCATCTCGTCGGGGGCTTCGCCGAATACATGCACCTGCCGTGGAATACGGTCATCCATAAGATCCCGCAGGACCTGCCCCCCGCGCTCGCGACGCTCGCCATTCCGATCGGCAACGGCGTCCAATGGGCGACGCTCGACGTAAACGCCGGGCCTGGCAAGACGGTGCTGATCATCGGCCCGGGGCAGCAAGGTCTGGGCGCAGTCATGGCCGCGAAGGAGGCAGGCGCCGACAAGGTCATCCTCGCCGGCCACACGCGCGACCAGGTGCGCCTCGACCTTTCCTTGAAGCTCGGCGCCGACCACGCCATCGACACGCTGAAGCAGGATCTCGTCGATGCGGTCCGCACCATCGCCGACGGCGTGGACGTCGTTGTCGACACCACCGGCGATCCGGGCGCAGAGAACCTGAAGCGCTATCTGGAATTGGCTAATCAGGGCGCCTGGCTCTGGGTCAATTGCATCGACAGCGGCGTGCCTGTGCGCGACATCAAGAAGAAATACCTCACCGTGCGCTCCGGCCGCGGCCGCACGCATCAGGCGGTGGAGCGCGCGCTGCAGATCATCCGCTCTCGGAAATATCCGCTGGAGCTGATGTGCACGCACACATTCGGCCTCGAGGACGTGGATCTCGCGATCAGGGCGACGGCGGGCAAGGGCGTCGAAGGCGCCGTTCACGTCATCGTCGATCCCTGGAAGCGCTGAAGCGTCTCAGCCCAGCCAGGCGCGCAGCGCCGCGTTCGTCGCCTCCGGCATTTCGAGCATCGGAAAATGCCCGCAATCCTTCAGGAGCACGAGATCGGCATGCGGGATCGCCTGCTTGAGTTCCTGATTGCGCGCCGCCGTGCTCAGCGGGTCCTCGGCGCCCGCCAGAATGAGCGTCGGACACTTGATGCTCGGCAGCACGTCGCGCGCGTCGGGCCGTGTGAGCAGCGCGTGCACTTCGCCTTCGTATTCGGCCGGCGTGAAACGGCACGCCATGTCGGTGAGCTGCGCCATGAGGCCCGGATCGGCGCGCCGCGTTGGGTGCACGAGCTGCGGCAGCCATTCTCCTGCGAGGGCCTCCATCCCGTCGCGGTGCGCAAGATCGATCAGCGGTTGGCGCCGCGCCGCCTCGCCGCCCGCCAGCGGATGGGCGCTCGCGCTCATCAGGCAGAGGCGCTCGATGCGCTCCGGCGCGATCCGCATCATCTCGATCGCCACGCGCCCGCCCATCGAGAACCCGACCAGCGCGAAGGAGGGCGGCGCGTGATCGAGCGCGTCGCGCGCCATCGCCGGCAACGACTCGAATGTGGAGAAGTGCAGCGCCTGCGGCGCGCAGACCTCCGCGAGGGCCCTTACCTGCCCCGCCCACAGCCTCTCGTCGCAGAGCGAGCCGGGGAGCAGAAGCAGATTTTTCTTGCCAACCACGCGCGTCTCTCCAATTGGATACTCTAAACGCTAACGATCCAGAAGCGCGCTTGCAACGATTGGGAGGATGACTTGATCGTTGACGCCCATTGCCATGCCTCGGACGTGTGGTTCGAGCCGATCGAGCCTCTTGTCTTCCAGATGGACCAGAACGGCGTGGCGCACGCCGTGCTCACCCAGCTCCTGGGGCAGTTCGACAACGCCTACCAGCAGCGCTGCCTCGCGCGTTATCCCGGCCGCCTCGCGAGCTGCGTTGCGGTCGATCCTGCCGCGCCCGACGCGCTCGCGCAGGTGCGTGCCCTGGCCGCCGGCGGCGCATCGGGCTTGCGTCTGCGCCCGGATGCACGTTCGCCGGGCGATGATCCGCTCGCGATCTGGCGAACCGCGCAGGAAGCGGGCATGGCGATCAGCTGTGGCGGCCCCGCGCCGATCATCGCGGGCGACGCCTTCGCCGAGCTTGTCGGCGCGCTGCCTGGCCTGACCATCGCAGTGGAGCATCTCGGCGGCTGGTCGCGGCCCGATTGCGACAAGTCCGAGGAAGCTAAGGCCCGTATTCTCGCGCTCGCGAAGTTTCCAAACGTCTGCCTCAAGGTTCCCGCGCTTGGCCAGCTTGCGCAGCGCGGCCCCATGCTGCCCCCGTCAGGGCGCGTACTGCCGCTGGAGGGCGGCAAGATCGTGCTCGAGATGCTGCGCGCTTTCGGGCCCGAGCGGCTGATGTGGGGCAGCGATTCCCCCGTCGTCGGCTCGCGCGAGGGCTACGCCAATTCCCTCAACTGGACGCGGGAAATATTCGCGGCCGAAAGCGCCGCCGCGATCGATCTCGTCTTCGGAGGGACCGCGCGCACGGTCTTCCGCCTGGGTTGATGCGCCGGCGCCGCAGGGCGCGGCTTGCTCGGGTCTGGCAATTTAGGTATACGATTTTGTATTCTAGCTTATCGGCCCTTTGAAGGGGCGGACCAAGGAGGCGGAGCATGTCGCCCGAGCACAACGCGTCGTTGATCTGTCTTTCCGCGAACGGCAAGACGACCTCCTCGTCCGACCGCGCGCCCAAGAATCTTCTGGTCGCCACCACTGAATCGCTTTGGGAATTCGCCCGGCCGAGCGCCGACGCCCCCTGGGCGGTCATCCGCGACGACATCCTGCCCGATCACCATGTGAGCGCGCTCCTGTTCGAGCCGCGCTCCGGTCTTATCTTCGCGGCATTGCATTTCGAGGGCGGCGTGCTCGCCAGCGCCGACGGCGGCAAGACCTGGGCGCCGCGCAACAATGGCCTGCAATCGGGTCACGCCTACACGCTGATGGTGCAGTATGTGGGCGACAAGACCATCCTCTATCTCGGCACCGAGCCGGTGATGCTCTACCGCAGCGAGGATTTGGGCCAGAGCTGGACCGCGCTGCCGGCCGTGCTGGATGTTGCCGATACCGACAAATGGTTCTTCCCCCGCTCGGTGCCGCACATCAAGCACATCGCCTCGCATCCCTCCGAGCCGAACACGCTCTATGTGTGCGTGGAGCAGGGCGACATCCTGAAGAGCGTCGATGCGGGAAAGTCCTGGCGCCAGCTGACTCAATGGGAGCGCGCCGACGACAAGTTCCGCCGCGACATGCATCGCGTGGTCTTCCGCGAGAACGATCCCAAAGAGATCTTCATGACCACCGGGATCGGCCTCTACCATTCCACGGACGCCGGCGAGACCTGGGAGCGCCGCACCGACACCACGTTCCGCTTGGGCTATCCCGATCCGTTCTTTATCCATCCCGACAAGCCGAACCTCATGTACATGGTCGGCGCCGGCGCGAATCCAAATCCGGAATGGGCCAAGACCGGCACAGCCAACCCGCTCTTCATGCGCAGCACCGATTCAGGCCGCACCTGGACCGAGGCGATGAACGGGATGCGCATGCCCGTGCGCGGCAACATCGAAGCCGCCGCCATGCATGTCTCGAAGGAGAACGGCATGGAGCTCTTCACCGGCACCGCCTGCGGCGAGCTTTATGAAAGCCGCGACGGCGCCGACAGCTGGACGCTGATCACCGACGAAGTGCTGCCCGTCTCGAAGGGCCCGCACTTCCGTCATTTCCTCACTCCTGAAGACCGCGAAGCCTACGAGAACAAGCTCCGCGCCATGAAAGCGTTCGCGTGATCCCATGACCAAGCAAGGACCCTTTCGCGCCGACCACGTCGGCAGCCTCCTTCGTCCCGCCGCGCTGCTGGAGAAGCGCGCCGGCCATGCCGCCGGCCGCGTGAGCGACGCCGAGCTCAAGGCGGCTGAAGACGCCGCGATCACGGCTGTGATCGCCAAGCAGGAGGAGGTCGGTCTCAAGTCGATCACCGACGGCGAGTTCCGCCGCGAGAACTGGACGCTCGACTTTCTCTCCCAGCTCCAGGGTGTGAAGGTCGAAGAGATGGCCACCGCGCCGCGCGGCCACGGTTCAAGCGCGCCTTTGAGCAACGTGCTCAAGGTCGCGCGCGCCGTTGGCAAGATCGGGCTTGGCGACCATCCGATGGTCGATCATTTCAAGTTCCTGAAGGCGACCACGCGCCAGACGGCGAAGATCACGATCCCGTGCCCGACGATGATGGTGTCCGCCGCGCGCGACTGGCGCCAGATCATCCCCGCCTATAGCGATCTCGACGAGTTCTACGCCGACATCGCGGCCGCCTATCGCGTGTTCATGGGCAAGCTCTACGACGCCGGCTGCCGCTATCTGCAGCTCGACGACGTGAACCTCTCCTATCTCTGCGACGCCGACATGCGCGAGAAGATCAAGGCGCGGGGCGACGATCCCGAGAGCCTGCTCAGCAGCTGGATCAAGACGCTGAACGCGGTGCTGCAGGCGCGCCCCGCCGACATGACCATCACGACGCACATCTGCCGCGGCAACTTCAAGTCCGCGTGGTTCGCCTCCGGCGGCTACGAGCCGATCGCCGAGCGCATCTTCAACGAGCTCGACTATGACGGCTACTTCCTCGAATACGACAGCGACCGCGCCGGCGGCTTCGAGCCGCTGCGCTTCCTGCCGAAAGGCAAGAAGCGTGTGGTGCTCGGTCTCATCACCTCGAAGACCGGCGATCTGGAGCCTGTCGATCTCATCAAGTCGCGGGTGGAGGCGGCCGGCAAGTTCGCGTCCGTCGATCAGTTCTGTGTGAGCCCGCAATGCGGCTTCGCCAGCCACGAGGACGGCAATCTCCTCTCCGCGGATGATCAATGGCGCAAGCTCGCACGGGTGGTCGAAATCGCCCGCGAGATCTGGCCGGACGCCTGAGGCCGCATGTTCGACAGCCACGCGCACATCATCGCGGACGATTCCGCGCGCTATCCTCCTGCGCCTCCGAGCGGTTCTCTCAAGCCCGGCGAGCTCGATAATCCGATGACCGCCGAGCGGCTGCTCGGCGATATGGATGCGGCCGGCGTGAAGCGCGCGGTGCTCGTGCAGCGCGGCTCGATCTATGGCTTCGACAGCTCCTATGTCTGCGCGTCCGCAGCGCGCTATCCCGATCGCTTCGCCGCGGTTTGCTCGATCGACGGAACCGCCGCCGACGCCGACGAGGCCGTGCGCCGCTGGGTCGGCGAGTTCGGCGCCGCCGGCGTCCGCTTCATGGAGCTGATCAAGGGCTCGGACCTCTCCTGGCTCGCCTCGCCGAGCGCGCGCAAGGCATGGCGCACGGCCGCCTCGCTCAAGACGCCGGTCTGCGTGCACTTCTTCCCGTGGAATCGGCTTGGCGGTCTTGCCGCGCTGAAGGAGATCCTGGCCGAAACGCCCGATCTTACCGTGGTGATCGATCACTTCTCGAACATGAACACGCAGTCGGGAGCGCCGGACTACGGTCTCGATCAGCCTCTGATGGATGTCGCGGCGTTTCCTGGGGTGCATGTGAAATTCACCACCGTTCCGCTCGGCCGCCTGCATGACGCAGGCATCGACGCCGCGCCCATCGTCGCACGCGTGGTCGAGGCGTTCGGCGCCAGGCGTGTGATGTGGGGCTCCGACATCACCCAATCGCCGGGGACCTATGATCACATGGTGTCGCTCGGGCGCAGCGCCGCCGCTTCGCTCAGCGAGGCCGATCGCGCACAGGTGTTCGAGGGCGCCGTGCAGTCCGTCTACGGCCACGGCTGGCGCTGACGCCTAGACCATTTCCCGAAAAGTGTACCGCGGTTTTCGGACAAGAAATGGTCTGGATTCAGCGTGTAGACCAGATTCACCCGTTTTGATTTGCGCAAATCAAAACGGGATCTGGTCTAGTCGCGACTGAAGCGCTCGATCAACGCCTTGAGGTCCGGATCGACGCTGTGCTCGCGCGCGATCCAATCGTAGAGCGCAGCGAGACCGCGATAGACCTCCGGCCCTCCAGGATGCGCCGCGAGCGCGGCGAGCGCCTCCATTTCCGGAACCCAGCGATAGGCCTTCTCGGGCAGCGCGCGGATTTGCGCGCCGGCGAAAGCGGCCACGCCAGGCTGGCTTTGGCGCAATTGCGCGAGGAAGGCCGCCTCCACGCCGGCCTCCCGCGCACTCATCGCCATCAGCGCCACGACGCCCGTCATGCTCTTGGAAACGCCCGCGATCGCCATCTTGAGCGCCGAGGCCGCGCCGTTCGGCGCATCCAGCACGCGGATGTCGAGCCCGAGTTCCCGCAGCATCGCGAAACGCTCTGCATGCGGCCCCGAGGCGTAGATGGCCGGAATGCGCGTTCCGTCCGGATTCGGAGCGCCGCCGACGATGCCTGTATCGACGAACGGGCATCCGGCGGCTGCGACGACCTCGCCGATCGCCTTCGCCTCGCTCGGCGCGATGGCGTTGCAATCGACATAGAGCGGTTTCTTCGCGGACGTCTCGAGAATAGGCGCAAGCAGCCGCGCGAGCGGGAGCGCTTCATCCGGTGGAACCACCGAGAGGATCACGTCGCACGCGCCGAACGCCGCGGGCGGAGCGTCGGTCATGCCGGCGGCGTGCGCCCGCGCACGAGTGGCTTCGCTGCGCCCCTCGAGCGTGGTGATGATCGTTGCGCCGTGTGCAGCGAGCACGCGCCCAAGCGCTGCGCCCATCGATCCTGCTGCGATGATCCCGATGTTCATCCCTTAGCCCTAACCGGCGTCAGGTCGAGGCGGCCGCCTTTTGCTCCGCCGGCGATGATTGGTTCGCGGCGATGTGACGGTTCACCAGCGCTACGCCGATGAACGAGACGGCGAGGGCGGCCGCGATCACGAAGAAATAGCCGCTTGCGCCGCCCACCTGCAGCGCGATCGGGCCGGTGTAGGAGCTTACGATGGCGCCGAGGCGGCCGACAGCCGCCGCCGACCCCACGCCCGTCGCGCGCACTTGCGGCGGATAGATGAGCGTGGAGAGCGTGTAGAGCCCGTTGATAAGCCCGGAGAGAAAAAAGCCCATGAACGCGAGCGCCCAGAAGAGGATCGCGATATCGCTCGCCCCCATCCCGACAAGCCCGGCGAGCATGAGCGCCCCGACGATCGCACCGGCGGTCTGCCCCAGCACGGCCGTCCGCGAGCCCAGTCGCTCGATAAGCCAGCCCCCGACGATCCCGCCGATCACGCCCCCGGTGCTGAACGCGGTCATGCCCAGGCTGGTCATCGACAGCGGGAAGCCGAGGCTCGCCAGCATTGCCGGCACCCAGCTGAACATCGTGTAGCTCGCCAGCAGGCAAAAGAAGAACGCCACCCACACCGCGATCGTGCTGGAGCGGACCTCGCGCTCCAGGATCGCGCGCAGCGGCGCGGCCTTCTTCGCGTTCGGGTCGTCGCCGATGATCGTGCTGTCGGGCGCGAGCGGCAGGCCGCAACGGCGCATTACGCGCAGCAGGTCGGCTTTCCGCTTCGGATGCCGCGCCAGATAGAGCGGCGATTCCGGAAGCAGAAGGAAGAAAATGAGGGAGAGCGCGAGCGGGATGGCGCCGAGCGTGATGAAAAGCCCGCGCCAGCCGACCGTCGGAAGCAGCGGCGTCGCCGCCAGCCCCGCCAGCACCGAGCCGATCGCGATGAACGCCATGCCGATCGCGATCGCGAGCGGGCGCCGGCGTTTCGGCGTGAATTCCGAGATCAGGGCCGCGCCATTCGGGATCGCGGCGCCGATGCCGATCCCGTCGAAGAAGCGGATCCAGAAGAGGTCGGAGACCTGGTGCGTGAATGCCACGGCGACGGTCATCGCGCCGAACACGAACACGCTGGCGATGAGCACGGTGCGTCGCCCGAGCCTATCGCCGAGCATGCCGCCCGCGGCGGCCCCGATCGTGAGCCCGACAAGGCCGATGGCCGTCACCGTCGCGAACGCTTCGCGCGGCAGCCCCCAATCCCGCATCAGGGCAGGCACGGCGAGTCCGAGCACCTGATTGGCGATGCCATCGACCAGGAAGGCGAGCGACGCCAGGGCAAGGACGAGCTTCTGGAAAGCGGTCCAGGCGCCGGCGTCCAGCGTCTGCCCGATATCGACGCCGCGCGGTGCCGTTGCCATCGTCATATTGCCTAGCTAACGATCATACTGTTTTGCAGTCAATGGACCAAGCCGCTAGGCTAAGGGTCGCAGGGAAGGAACGCGATGGCGGATATCGGCTTCATCGGGCTCGGGATCATGGGCCGCCCGATGGCGGAGCATCTCCTCAAGGCCGGCCACCGTCTCTTCATCTACGCCAAGAGCGCTGCGGCCGCCGACCTGAGGGGCGCCGGCGCGAGCGCGTGCGTCTCCTTCAAGGAGATCGCCGAACGCGCCGATACTGTGATCCTCATGGTCCCCGACACGCCGCAGGTGAAGAGCGCGCTCTTCGCGGAGGAGGGCGTCGCTGCGGGAGTATCGAAGGGCAAGCTCGTGATCGACATGAGCTCCATCTCGCCGATCGCGACGAAGGAATTCGCCGCGAAGCTGGCGGAGAAAGGCGTCGCCTATCTCGACGCGCCGGTCTCCGGCGGCGAAGTGGGCGCCAAGGCCGCGAGCCTGACGATCATGGTCGGGGGAAGCGCCGAGGCGTTCGCGCGCGCCAAGCCGCTCTTCGAGGCGATGGGCAAGAACATCACGCATGTCGGCCCCAACGGCGACGGCCAGACCGCCAAGGTCGCCAACCAGATGATCGTCGCGCTGACCATCGCCGCGGTGGGCGAGGCGCTCGTCTTCGCCTCGAAGGCCGGCGCCGATCCGGCGAAAGTGCGCGAGGCGCTGATGGGCGGCTTCGCCAATTCGCGCGTTCTGGAGGTGCACGGCAAGCGCATGCTCGACCGCACCTTCAATCCCGGCTTCCGCATCCGCCTGCATCACAAGGATCTGGGGCTTGCGCTTTCCAGCGCCGACGCGCTGGGGCTCCCGCTGCCGCAGACCGCATTCTGCCAGCAGCTTCTGAACGCCGCCTCCGCCGCCGGCGAGGCCGATCTTGATCATTCCGCGCTGGTCCGCTCGCTTGAGCGGCTGGCGAGCCATTCGTTGGGGTAACGATGCAGGACCTTCGACTTTTCTTGATTGTGGGGCTGTTCATGAGCGGATCTATCGCGGAGGCGCGCTCCGACCGGACCGAAGCCACGCGCGCCGTTGCGCAATCCTTCCTGCACCAGGCTTTCGTGCGGAACGAGTTCCGCGCCGCCTATGTCGCGCACGCGGCCCCGGACTTCATCCAGCACAATCCGCGCATCGGCGACGGGTTGGAGGCGCATCGCGCCTATTTCGACGCGATGGCCCGCAACGAGCCGAACGGCGACAATTCCCGCTGGGCGCACGTGTTCGACATGGTCCTCGTCGATGACGATCTCTTCGCGGTGTTCCATCACACGTATCGCGACGCGGAGGATCCCGGCAAAGCCGTCATCGATATCTGGCGCGTCGCCGATGGCCGGATCGTCGAGCACTGGGACGTCATCCAGACCATTCCGAAGACCTCGCTGCATCGCAACGGCATTGCGTGCGGAATCGGTGAAAGCTACGAGGCCGCGCGCGCTCTGGGCGATACGCTCGCGCGTCCGACCTGCGGGCGTCCCGATCCGAACGCGTCGCGTGAAGAGACGCTGCGGGTCATCGCCGATTATGTCGCCGAAGTCGGCCGCGGCGACGTCCGCACCGCGATCGAGCGCTGGTTCTCCGCCGACTACAAGCAGCACAGCCCGACCATCCCGGACGGCGCGCAAGGCGCCATCGCCTATCTGGAGCGCGAGTTCGGGCGCGGCCGGGATCTGATGCCGACCGCCGGCCCCGCGCGCGTCGTCGCGGAAGGCGACCTCGTGCTCTTCCACCGCCTCGTCACCTATCCCGGCGCATCCGGCCCCTCCGCGAACATGGACATCTTCCGCGTCACCAATGGCAGGATCAGCGAACATTGGGATCTGAAGCAGCCGGTGCCGAAGACCTCGGCGAACACCAACGGTATGTGGTGAGGGAAATGGCGAAACGATGGTTCATCACGGGCTGCAGCACGGGGCTTGGCCGCGCGCTCGCCGAGCATGCGCTCGAGCGCGGCGATCGCGTCGCTGTGACTGCCCGGCGCGTCGAGTCCGTCTCCGACATCGTCGCCAAGGCGCCGGATCGGGCCATTGCGATCGCGCTGGACGTCACGAAGCCGGCGGAGGTGCGCGCCGCCGCGCAGAAGGCGTTTGACACGCTCGGCGGCGTCGACGTGCTGGTGAACAATGCCGGCTTCGGCATTCAGGCCACGACGGAAGACGCCGAGGACACCCAGATCCGCGCCCTCTTCGAGACCAACGTGTTCGGCCTTCTCGACGTTATCCGCGTCTTCCTGCCGCGCCTGCGCGCCCAGGGCGGGGGACACATCATCAACATTTCCTCCGTAGGCGGACGCACCTCCGCGCCTATGGTCGGCCTCTATTCGGCGACCAAGTACGCCGTCGAAGGCCTATCGAAAGGGCTCGCCGGCGAGGTCGCCTCGCAAGGGATCAGGCTGACGGTGATCGAGCCGGGCGCATACGCCACGCGCTTCCCCGACAACCTCGCCAAGGCGACCGCGAGTGCGCCCTATGCCGAAGCGGCGCGGTTGACCGACGAATTTCTCGCTACCGCCGTGTTCGAGGATCCGCGCCTTGCCGCGAGCGTCATCGCCAAAGTGGCGGACATGCCCGAGCCGCCCGCGCAATTGCTGCTGGGCCGCGTCGCCCACGGCATGATCGAGGCCGATCTCGCCGCGCAGCAGGCCGAGCTCGCGCGCTGGCGCGACCTCTCTTACGAGGCCGCCGCGCCGATCAAGTGATCGGGGCTTTGATCGCCGCGATGCGATAAGGCCGCACCGCCACAAGCTGCAGCACGCCGACTTTCACATAGGGATCGTCGGTGGCGGCGGTTTCGGCGGCGGCCTTGTCCGCAGCTTCGATGATCACCAGGCTTCCGACCGGCTTGCCTTCGTCGTCGAGCAGCGGGCCGGCGAGCGGCATGCGGTCTCCGAAGCCCTTCCGATACGCCATGTGCTCTGCGCGATGCGCCTCGCGCGCTTCGGGCGTTCCGCTCTGACGGTACTCAACGATGAAATGCGGCATGCCTCTTACTCCACATCCTGCGCAATCCGAAACCCGACTCCCATCGATGCGTAGCTGCCGCCCATGGCGCTGCGCGAGGTCGTCTTTGTGCCGCGGCGCATCGACTGGTATTCGCCGCCGCGCAACATGTAGGCGTAGCAGGTTGCGTCCATCCACGCGCTTCCGTCCGTGGGCGCGCCGACGAAATCGTGGTGCATGCAGTCCTGCACCATCTCCCAGACGTTGCCCGCAGTGTCGTAGAGACCCCACGCGTTCGGCTGGAACGATCGCGCCGGCGCAGTAGCCGCGAACGTGTCCGGGCCCGTATTGGCGGCGCTGTTGCCGTAGCGTGGATCAGGCGCCGTCCCCCAGAAGAACGGCGTCGTCGTGCCGGCGCGCGCGGCGTATTCCCATTCCGCCTCGCTTGGCAGCCGGTAGCCCTTCTGGCCGCTCTGCGCGTTGAGCCAGTCGATATAGGCGAGCATGTCGGACCGATCGATGTTCATCACCGGCCGCTCGCCGCGCCCAAAGCCTTCGTCCTGCGGCAGCGCGCGGCCGGTTGCGCGCGCAAACGCGTCGTACTGATCGAAAGTCACTTCCGTTTCGCCGATCCGGAACGCGCGGACGGTGACGCGATGCTGCGGCTTGCCTTGTTGGGTGTCCTCCTCCGGCGGCGCGCCCATTGTGAACTCGCCGGCGGGGATGAGGATCATCTTGGGGAGCGTATCGCGCGCAGGATTTTCCGGCTTCGCGCACGCAAAGACGCACAGCAGCGAGAGGGCGAGCAGAGCGCGTCTCATCGCGCCGCCTCCAGGGCGTTCTGCGCCGCGTAATAGCGCAGGATCGTCCGCGCTTCTGCAGGCGATGTCTGTTTCGCCACCGCGACCATGGCGGCGGCGGAGCGGCGTCCGTCGCGGTATTCCTGCAGCGCGCGCTCAAGATACTCGAAGCGTTGCCCAGTGATGACCGGCATGCCCTGCATTTCGCCCATGCCGGTTTCGCCGTGGCAGATTCCGCACTTGGCGATCGCCTCCCGATGCCCAGCCGAGCCCGCCATGTTCACAGTTGGGACAGGCTTGGGCGGGCCGGCCAGATACGCGGCCACATCGCGCATCTGTTGCTCGTCGAGCGCCGCGGCGAACGGCTGCATCGTTGGTTCGGTGCGCCCGCCCGCGCCGTATGCATGGAGCGCGAGGAAGATGTAGTTCTCGCGCTGCCCGCGCAGCAGCGGTGGGTCGATCGGCGGATCCCCGTACTTGAGCGGCGTGGCGCCGTGGCAGGTGAGGCAGACCTGAGCCGGCTCTTCGCCGCGCTTGGCGTCGCCGGCGGGATGCGAGGCCGACGGTCGCGTGCCCGCGGTCGAGAACGCGAGGGAGGTCCCAAGGACGATGATGGCGCCAGCCATCGCCGCGATGCGCCACGGATCGGCCATGCTCCTCCCCGGTTTTCCCGCGTCCGCTCCGGGCGCGTTCGAGGCCGCGAACCTAGTGATCTTTAGTCGATCCTGCTAGTCCATTCCTGGAGGCGGTCAGGCCTTGTCGGTCCGCAGTCGAACCGCCGCGATCGCAAGGCCCGCGATGGCCAATGGGATCGCGAACGCCAGCGATATCGCCACGGGGCCTTGCTGGCTCGCCAGCATGTATCCCCCGATGGCGGGGCCGGTGATCGCGAGCAGCCGGCCGATCCCAGAGGTCCAGCCAAGCGCGGTCGCCCGCATGTGCGTGGGATAGGCCGCCGCGATGAGCGCATAGAGGCCGCTGATCGCGCCGACCACGAACGCGCCGTATGTCACCGCGAGGAAGATCGCGAGCGGCGCCGTGAACGGCTGGATCACATAGATCAGCATCGAGACCGCGCCGAGCGCGTAGCAGAGGATGACGGCGCGCTGCAGGCCGATCGCCGGGATGAGCACGATCATCGCGAACGGCCAGACGATCGCGCCAAGCGAGGACGTCGCGAACAGCGCCGCTGCTTCCCGCATCTCGAACCCGGAAACGAAATGCCAATAGGTCGGCGCCCAAGAGGCCACCAGGTTGCCGACCAGCATCATCATGCCGCCCGCCAGCATGAAGAGCAGCGTGTTGGCGAGCCGCCCATCGCTGAAGATCGCAGCGATGGGAATCTTGCCGGCCGACGGCTCCTTGGTCGTGAAGCGCGCAATTTCGCCGGCTTCGCGCACGATCGGCCGCAGCACCTTGCGCACCTCTTCGACCGGCCGCCCCTTCACCACCAGGAACCGCGCCGATTCCGGCAGCAGAAAGAAGAGCAGCGGCAGGAGCGCCAGCGGTGCGATCCCGCCCGCCCAGAACGCCCCTTGCCAGCCGAAGTTCGCCACCAGCATGGGCGCGATGAGCGAGCCGAGCGCCGCGCCGAGCGCGAAGCACGCATTGAGCAGCACGACCTGTCGCGACCGAATGCGCAGGGCCGCCATCTCGGCGATCAGGGAGATGATGTTCGGCATGATGCCGCCGAAGAAGAGGAAGGCCGCGAACCGCAGCCCCGCGACCTGCTCCAGGCTCCGCGCTTGCGTCGTCGCGAGCGTGATGAGTCCGAAGCCGAGCACGCAGAGGAGGATCAGCGGCCTGCGCCCGAACCGGTCCGCCAGCGGCGCGATCAGCGTGTAGCCGAGCGCCAGCCCGATCCCTTGCGCGACGAACACGCTGGCGAGCGCAGGCGGCGCCACGCCGAGTCCGGCCGCCAATGCCGGGACGATCGATCCCAGCATGTACATGTCGAAGCCCTCGATCGCCATGACGACGCCGCAGAGGAGGAAGATGAGCAGCCGCCAGCTTCCAAACGGGCGATCGAGAAGATCCTCGATGTCGGCGGTTCGCTCGGCGCTCATCCGCTATGCCGCCACGAAGCAGCCGTGGAACGCAGCCGGCTGGTTGAACGGCAGCTTCACGCGGGCGATCGGGGGACCCGCGACGTTCATCGCGTCGAGCACGAAGAGCTCGGCGAGGTTCTGCGTGCCGAAGGTCACCAGGCACAGCAGCCACCCCTCGCCCTCCCGCGCCTCGGGGCCGCGCGGAACGAACACCGGCTCCTGCGCGCCGCCGGGCGCCTCTGGAATGGCGTGCACGGTGCGCACGCCGGTGTCCCAATCGAGCCGCGCGATGCCGTCGCGCGTCTTCATGTAGCCGTACCGATAGCGGCGCATCTGGAAGCGGTCGTCGCACTTCGGCATTTCGCCGGTCGCCTCGGGGAAGGGCGCAAGATCGACGCGGTCGTCGTTGCTGTCGAGATGGAAGGTGAGCCGGCTCACCGTGGCGATGGACGGCCCGGTCTCTCGCCCGTCAGTGGTCCTGATGAAGCGGAAGCCGTTGCCGGGGCTGATGCTGGCGTCGACATGCACCTTCGGCCCCTCGGTGTAGGCGTTCATGATGTGGCCGCTGAAGACGCCCGGCGCCTTGAACCAGCGCAGGTCCTTCACGCTGCCGCTGCGCGGCATGATCCCCCACATCGAGGGCAGGCTTTCGTCATAGGCGTAGAAATCCCCGCCCGCCTGCACGCGCCGCAGGTCCACCGTGAGCGGCATGATCGGGAAGATGACGTGTTCGCGCGTCACGGCGAAGTCGTGGCAGACGCCGGGATAGGGCGCTTGGAAGGGCTCCTAGCGCGAGAGCTTGCCGTCCTTGTCCGCCACGATGAGGGCCATGTCGCCGTCGAAGCGCCGGTCAGCGAAGAGCCCATAGCCCCACCATTCGCCGGTTTCGGGATCGATCTTCGGGTGCGCGGTCAGGGTCTTGCTCTTCAGCGCGCCGTCGAATGAGAAGGTCGGCAGCGTCTCCAGGGTCTGCGGATCGATCTCATGCGGATGGCTGTCCTCGCGGAGGGCGAAGAGCCGCCCATTATGCGCGAACGCCGTTGTGTTGCCGGTGTTGTCCCGATCCTCCCGCGGCGCGGCGGCAAGATCCGTGTAGGGATTGCGGTAGCGTCCATAGAGCCGGCGCCGCGCTTTGCGTTCCGCCAGGAGGCGCGCCGTCTTCACATAGCGGCAACGGAAATCTACGTGCCCGTCCTCGAAACGGAACATCGAAACCATGCCGTCGCCATTGATGATGAAGTCGCCGTCGAGCGTCGGATATTGTGTGTCCGGCCCGCAGCGATAGAGGCTGCCGTTGAGGCCCTTCGGAATCTCCCCGATCACCTCGCAATCATGGACGTCCGCCTCGAAGCGATAGGGCTTCTGCGTTCCGTAGAAGCTTTCAAGGTCGTGGAACGGTTCCATGGCGGTTATCCGAACTTTCGAATGAAGGCGGCGATTTCCTCCGCCAGCGGATCGCCGGGCGTCCCGATGCCGAGCGCCGCGCTCATGTGATTGCCGTCCGGCAGATAGAGCATCCGCGGCAGCGAGCCCTTCGCTTCAAACCAATCCTGAACCAGAAGCGCGGCCTGGTTCTGGAAGGGCGGACCATCGTATTCCGCGACCGTGAAGAGCAGCGGGATCGAGCTCTCGATCAGTCCGCGGAGCGATGATTGCTCTGCGAAGCGGCTGGCGTCCATGCCGTAATACGCGTTCTCGAACTTGGAATGCTGCGCGCGCACGACATCGTAAAAGCCTGAGAGCATGATCGCGCCGGCGATCGGCGGCCCCGCGCCGTGCAGCCGCGGCATGGCGACATAGCTCGCCACATGCGCGGCGCCGGCCGATTGCCCGCAAACGAAGATGCGCCCCGGATCGCCGCCATGACGCCCGACATTCGCGCGAAGCCAATCGACCGCCGCGGCGAGGTCCTCGGCGCCCGCCGGCCACGGATGATCCGGCGCCAGGCGGTACGTCATGGTCGCGCCGACGAAGCCCTCAGCGGCCGCCCAGGCGCCGATATTGTTGTAGAAGGGCGCGCCTTCGCCGCCTTTGTCGCCTTGCACGAAGCCGCCGCCGTGCACGTAGAGCAGCACCGGCGCGCCGTTCGCCGCGTCGGCCGGCGCGAAAAGATCGAGCTTATGCCGCGCGTGCGCGCCATAAGCGATGTCGCGCTCGACCCGCGCCCCCACCGCGGCGGGCTTGAGCGCCTTGGGCGCGTACATCCCGATCGTCTCGCTGAACATCTCCGGTGAGAGCGCCGCGCCGATGGCGCGCACGCGCCGGCGAAGATCATCGCTCATCCTTCCTCCCGGGCGCTTCTGGTCCTTGGCGCCGACAAACCAGATAATCGATGAGAGATCAACGATCGCATGGCGCGCCGTCAGGGCGCCGGATCGCGCCGCCGCCGTTCGCGCCGAAAGACGGCGGCGCGGATGCGGGAATAGAGATCCCCATTGAGCTCGTAGAACGCAAAACTGTTGAGGTAGAGCCGGTCGCCGCGCGCCATTGGGCCGGAAGCGAAATCCGGCGCATCGCGCAGCGCCAGGAATTCCGACTGGATCTCCGCGGCCAGCGTCGCGCCGTCCACGAAGGCGTCGAGCACCTCGATCTGCCGCGTCGTGGCGTCGTTGACGTTGCGATAGAAATCGACGATCGCCTGGCGCCCGCGCATTTCCGTCCCGTTCCCGATCACGAGCACGACGTCCGGATCGTAGAACGAGACGAGTTCATCGTAATCATGCCTGTTGAAGGCGGCGATATAGGCGCGATAGCGCGCGACGGTCTTGGCGGGGTCAGCCACGGGAGGGCCTGTTCGGCAGCGGCGAGAAACGCGCAGAGCGGATGCGCGTGAAGCGCCCATCGGCGAGGTGATAGAAGGCGAAGTTGATGCTTTGCCGCTGCTCCCCGCGCGTGAAGGGCCCGGTGGGGAAATCCGGCCAGTCCTCGCGCGCAACCAGCGTCGTCCGGATTTCCGCCATGAAGCGGGTTGGCCCGCCGCCGACAAAGGAGAGCACATCCACGCGCTCGTCGATCCGCGCATGCACGCCGCGATAGAACGCAACGATCGCCTCCGCTCCTTGTAGTGTCGCGGCCTGGCCGAAGAACTGAACGTCTGGCGCGTAATAGGCCGAGAAGCGCGGATAATCGCGCGCGTTGAACGCCGCGACATAGGCCTCGTACCACGCTCGTGTGCCGACATTCATCCGCGCCTCCGCAAGTGATGGAAGCGCGAGCGCCGCGCCGGCGCCGGCCATCAAAGTGCGCCGGTCCGTCTTCATGCCGGCGCAATGCGGAAGATGCGTTCCGCGTTCTTGTGATAGAGTTTGGCTTTGGTTTCCTCCTCGAGCGGCGCCGAGTCCATGAACTCGATGGCCGGCTTCTGCGGCTGGTAGGGATAGTCGATCGCCCAGAGCACATTGTCAGGCCCAAGCTTCTTCACCGCATAATCGAGCGCAAGGTGATCCTCCACGCCGCTCGTGGTGATCACGAAATTGCGCTGGAAATATTCCGCCATCGAAAGCTTGGTCTTCGGCGCTCGTCCGCCCGCCTGCGCGCGGGTGTTCATGAAATCGAGCCGCCAGAGCCAGAACGGGATCGCCTCGCCCATGTGCCCGAGGCAGATCGTCAGCTTCGGAAAGCGGTCGAAGAGCCCAGAACACATCATCCGCACCGCGTGCGTGCCGGTCTCCATCCCATAGCCCCACATGGCCGAGTCCATGCCGTAGTCCTGCAGCGGCCCCTTGAAGCCGTACGACGCCGCGCGCGGATGGATGTAGATGCACGCCCCGAGCGCCTCGGCCGCTTCCAGCGCCGGCCAGTATTTCGGGTCGTCGAGATATTCGTCATTGGTGTGGCTGTTGAGGATGAAGCCGTTGAGCTTCAGCTTCTCGATCGCGCGCTCCATCTCCTTCGCGGCGCGCTTGGGCGATTGCGGGGCGAACGTCGCCAGCCCCGCGAACCGCGTCGGATGGCGTCTGCAGATCTCGGCGAGCCTGTCGTTGGCGAGCGCGGCAAGCTCGGTGGCCGTGTCCGCGTCGAACATCTGTACGCCCGGCGCGGTCAGCGAGAGGAGGTGCATATCGACGCCAAGCTTGTCCATTTCCTTCAGGCGCCGATCCTCCACGTCGAGCAAACCGGACAGGAAGTCGAGCGCGTCGTAGCCTTCGCCGGGTTTCAGCGGATCGTAGATGCCTTTGACGAGGTTCTTGTCGAGGCTTTGGCTCGGCGAACGCGCGACCTCTCTGAGCGCCGCGGCGACTTCCGGAATCGAGAACGCCTCTTCGGTCGCGATCTTGCGGAGCTTGGACGCCATGGCCGCCTCCCTATGCTGCGCTGAGCTTGTAGGGATACACTCCCGTCTTCAGCGTGTCTTCCGGAACCCATGTGCCGTGGAAGGTGGAGCGCACGCGCACCGGAAGCTTCACCGTCGCGACGGGCCCCGCCGCAAGGTTCAGCGCGTCGAGCACCACAAGATCGCTCCGGTTCTTCGCCACGCGCGACACCGGAACGATGAGCCACCCGTCGCCTTCAGGCGCATCCGGCGTGCGCGGAACGAACTGGCATTCCTGCACGGAATCCCCGGGCCCGGGCGTGTAGACGTCGAGCGCGCCCGTTTTCATGTCGATGCGCGCCGTCGCGCTCGAGCCGTCCTGGGCGCGATAGGCGATCATGTAGCCCTGGCCATAAGGGCGTCCTTGGTATCGATCGTCCGTGCGCGGCATTTCCGAGGGGACCTGGCAGAGTTTGCTCTTCTCGAAGCCCTCGTCGTTGCGGTCGAGGTCCATACTGATCCGCGTGAGAAAGGGCGGCACGGGCGGCGTCTCCTCGCCCTTCGGCGTCGTGAAGAACGGGAAGCAATTGCCTTCATAGAGGCAGAGGTCGAGATGCACCTTCGATCCGTCGCGATAGGCGTTCATCATGTGCCCGGCGCTGGTGGCGGCGCCCTTGAACCAGCGGATGCCGGAGGCGTCGCCGTTGCGCGGCACGAGCGCGATGTGCGTCGCCTTGTCCGGGTTCCACTGGTAGAACGCCCCGCCCTTCTTCACCGCCTCCATGTCGGTGATGAGCGGAAAGAACGGGAAGACGATCCATTCGTCGGTAATCGCGAAATCGTGGACGCACGCCGCATAGGGCATGTCGAACCAGAGTTCCTTCACCTTCCGGCCGTCCTTGTCGAAGAGATAGAAGACGCAATCGGTCGTGCCGTCGCCGCGCGCCTGGTAAGAGAAGGCGAAGAGCTCGTTGGTGACCGGATCGACCTTCGGATGCGCGGTGAAGCGCGTCGATGTGATCTGCCCGTTCATGTCGGTCTTGCCGATGGTGTCGAGCGTATCAGGATTGAGCTCGTAGGGGAGGTCGTCCTCCTTGAGCGCATAGAGCCGCCCCGCATGGAACATCGCCGTCGTGTTCGCGGTGCCGTTGTGCAGGCCTGCGGCGGAGGGATCGTTGGTGAACGTGTTGCGATAGCGCCCGAAGAGTCCGCGGCGCGCCTTCGCCTGCGCGAGATACCGCTCCGTGTGCACCCAGCGGCATCTGTAATCCACCTGTCCGTCATGGAAGCGGAACATGTGGAACATGCCTTCGCCGTCGATGAAGATGTCGTCGGTTCGCCCCGAGGGGTACTGGCGATCTGCGCCATTGCGATAGAGCGTGCCGTTGAGGCCCTTGGGAATCTCGCCCTGGATCACCTCCAGCGCATCGATCGTGCACTCGGTGCGCATCGGCTCGCCCCAGCCGGCATAGAGTTGAATTTCGGGGAAGCGGATCGGTTGAGACATCGCCTTACGCTCCGGGCTTTCCGAGGTGATGGTCGTTGAGGATGTTGGCGGGCTCGCCGTTCTGGGTCATGAGCGCCTTGCGCCGGACGAAGCGGAGGATCGAATCCGGTCCCGTGCGCGATCCGCCCAGCCCCGAGAACCCGAAGCTGTTTGTCCCGATCGTGCGGTTCTTCGCGAAGGTGAGGAACGTGTCCTGCAGGAACACCGAGCCCGCGTTCACTTGCCGCGCGATCGCCAGCGCCTCCGCCTCGTCGCCAGCGATCACCGAAGCGGTCAGCCCGAACGTGGTGTCGTTCGCGAGCGCGATCGCTTCGTCGGTCGTCGCATAGCGCATCACCGGCACGATCGGCCCGAAGGTCTCCTCGCGCATCAGGATCATGTCGTGCGTCACGTCCGTCACCACCGTCGGTCGCATATAGAGGCCGCCGCCGATAGTCTCGACCTGGCCGCCAGTCAGGATCTTTGCGCCCTTGGAAACCGCGTCGGCCAAATGCCGCTGCACGATCCCGGCCTGCGGCGCGAACGTGAAGGGATGCAGATGCCCGGCGCGCGGATCGTCGCTGTTCACGCGCACGTCGCCAGCCTTCTTCACCAGCATCTCGACGAAGGCGTCGTGAATCTTTGCATCGACATAGACGCGCTCGACCGAAAAGCACACTTGCCCCGTCGCGTGCACCGCGCCCCGCAGGACGGCCGTCGTCGCACGGTCGAGATCGGCGCTGGCGGTCACGATGGCAGGGTCCTTGCCGCCGAGTTCGAGGAAGCAGGGGATGAGCCGTTCCGCGCACGCGATCGCGACCTTCCGGCCGGTCGCCACGCTGCCGGTGAAGCAGAGGAGATCGGATTGCGCGATGAGCTCCTGGCCGGTCTTCCCGTCGCCCATGACGTAATCGAACACGCCCGCCAGCTCAGGTACTTCCGCGACGCTTTCGAAGAGCGGCGCGATGAACCGAGGAGTTATTTCCGAGGGCTTCAACAGAACCGCCGAGCCCGCGAAAAGCGCCGGGATTGCGTCCAGCAGCGCCAGCATCATCGGCGCGTTCCACGGCGAGATGACCCCGACGAGCGGGTAGGGAACGAGCTGCGATCGCACATGCACGCTCGCCATCGCCTTCGACGGCGCATCATAAGCGAGCCGCGCGAGGGACGCTTCGGCGTCCTCGATCCAGCCGCCGATATTCCCCATTGTGATGAAGCCCTGCAGATAGGACGTGTGGCACCCGCCAGTGTCTGCAGCATCCGCCTCGGCAAGGGCCGCGGCCTTCATCTTCACCGCGCCGAGCCAGCGCGCCATCACGCCGATGCGCGCGCCCATCGGCATCGCGGCCCAGGCCGCTTGATTTGCGCGCAGGCGCGCCGCTTTCGCAGCGACCTCCGCCGACGGCGTGACCGCCAGATTGAAATCGATGGCGCCCGTGCGGGGATTGCGCACCGGAATCGACCGCATCTCACCGTCGTCCATGTAAGCTCACCAGAGGCGTCCATCTCGGTCCGCCGACGAGATCATTGATCACTCAATGTTATCGGGGGCGTGATTCCGGCACAACCTTCTCCATCGGTCCCGCGCGTGCGACATGAATGCGGCTGATGAGGCCCCCGCGCAGCGTGTAGTGCACGAAGGTCTGCCCGCGCACCTGCTCGCCTTTCTTTAGGGGCATGACGGGAAAGTCGGGCGCATCCGCGATCGCGGTGAAGCAGGTGGTGGAATCCAGCGAGATGGCGTCGTCGTTCGCCATGGCGGCGTGGATGATCTGGCCCTCGCGCACTTGCCGGAAGAGCTTGGAATAGAAGTTCGCGATGCCTTGCTTGCCCTCGATCGTCCCGATGGAGGCAAGCTGGAGCACGACGTCATCGGTGTAGAAGCTGGTGAAGCGCTCGCAATCGCCATTGCTGAACGCGGCGATGTAGGCGTGGAACGCAGCGAGCTGGCTCGGATGCGCTCCGAGGCGCGGCAGCTTGGTCACCTGGTATTCCGGCGGCCAGGTCGCGGAATTGAGGCGCGCGACTTTGCCGTCGCGCAGATAATACGTGACGAAGAACTTCACCGTGATGAGATCGCCCGGCCGCATGTGGCCAAATGGGAAGTCGGGTCGCTCCTTCGTCGCATGGAAGTCCATATCGACCTCGACGAAGAGGTGGTCCTTCTCCTGGATGACGAGCTGCGGACGCATCACCTCGCGCACGCCCTCATGCGCCCAGGCGAGGAAGTCCTTCAGCGCCTTGCGGCCCTTGAGCGCGCGCGTCGTGGCGACGAACTCGCAATCTTCGTGGAAGAAGGCATCGAGCAGCGCAGCGTCGTCGCCGGAATTGAACAGCCGCTCGTACGCGCCATAATCCATGGTCACACGCTCTTCGGGGGGCCTTTGACGGGATCCTTGGAGCGCGCCGAGCGGATCTCCGTGAACTTGCCGTCCCGGATCGTGTAGACGACGAAGCTCTCGATGAAGATGCTTTCGCCCTTAAGGATCGGCCCCGCGATGAAGTCCGGCCAGTCCGCGAGCGCATGGAACTCGGTGCTGACGATGCCCGCCAGGCCTGCCTCGTCCACCACGACCTTCTCCACCGTGAGCGTCTCTTTGATGCGCTCGAACACGTTGGTGTAGAAGTCGATGATCGCCTGCTTGCCGATGAGCTGTCTTTTGCCGCTCAGGTTGAGCGTGACGTTATCGTCATAGAAGGACGTAAAGCTTGCGAAATCGCCGCGGTTGAATGCGCCGATATAATCGTTGACCCACCGATCCCTTGTTATCTGGCCCATGGCCTCCTCCGCGCGCGATCAGAGCTTGAACAGCTTCTCCGCGTTCGTCTGGAAGAATTTCTTCTTTGTGGCAGGCGCCATGTCCATCCGGTCGAGGATTTCGACTTCTTCCGGTGGACACTGATAGGGATAGTCCATCGCATAGAGCACGCGGTCTTCGCCGAGGACGGCTTGCGTGAACTTGATCGCCGGCTCCCATGCCACGCCCGAATTGGTGATGTGGAAGTTGTGCTTCAGGTAATGCGAGACGTCGTGCTTGAGCTGCGGCTGGAACGGGTAGCGCTTGGACTTGAGCCCCGCGCCGTACATGTAATCGAGCCGGTACATCCAGAAGGGCAGGGCCTCGCCCATGTGCCCCAGGAGGAATTGCAGCTTGGGGAAGCGGTCGAACGCGCCCGAGCCGATGAGCCGCAGCGCATGGAATCCCGTTTCCACCCCGAACCCGAACACCGCGCCGTCGAGGCCCGCCTCCAGGAACGGCGCGATCATGGCCTTGGGCGGAGTCTGCGGGTGCAGGTAGATCGGAACGTCGAGCGCTTCGGCTGCTTCCAGGATCGGCCAGAACTTCTGGTCGGAGAGATATTCGCCGTGCGTGTGCGAGTTGATCACCGCTGCGCGCATCCCGAGCTTCTTCACCGCGCGCTCGAGCTCCTTCGCGGCATGCGCCGGGTCCTGGGGCGCCACGGCGGCCATGCCGGTGAAGCGGTCGGGATGCTTCCTGCACGCGTCCGCGAGCTGATCGTTCGCGAGCACGGAGAGCGCCGTCGCCTTGTCTTTCGTGAGAACCTGCACGCCCGGCGCCGTCACGCCGATCACCTGCCGATCGATGCCGCGCGCGTCCATGTCCGCGAGGCGCTCCGCGCCGAGGTCCTGCAGGCGCCGGAAGATGTTCGTCGCCCGCTCGCTCTTGTGGCGCATGTAGAAGCCCATGAGGCTCTCGAAGCCCGGATCGACATTTTGGCCGTCCAGCACTTCGACGTACGCCGCCATCATCTCGGGCGGCGCGAACGCCTCTTCGGTCGCGATGCGCAGATATCCCTGCGCGCCGCCGGTCTTGAGCTCGGCCATGCTGCTACACCTGGTGAATTGACTTCGTGACGAGGCACGCATCGAGGCCCTCGGGGCCGTCCTCCGAGCCGTGGCCGCTTTCCTTCACGCCGCCGAATGGCGAGTCCGGCGCCGCCATGGCCGTCGTGTTCAGTCCGACCATGCCGACCTCCAGCGCATCGGAGATGAGGTTGGCGGTGCGGCCATTCTCCGTGAACGCGTAGCCTGCGAGCCCGAAAGGCAGGCGGTTCGCCTGCTCCACGACCTCGTCAAACGTCTTGAACGGCGCGGTCGCCACCACCGGCCCGAACGGCTCTTCGTTCATGATCCGCGCGGTGGAGGGCGCATCGGTGATCACGGTCGGCTGGAAGAAGTAGCCCTTGTTCCCGATCCGCTCGCCGCCGGTGCGCACCTTGGCGCCGTGCTTCACGGCGTCCGCGATGAAGCCCTCGATCGCGTCGGGCCGGCGCGGATTGGCCATCGGCCCCATGTTCACGCCCTCTTGCAGGCCGTCGCCCACTTTCGCGCGCGCGACACGCTCGGAATAGGCCTTCACGAACCGGTCGTGGACGCCTTCCTGCACGTAGAAGCGCGTCGGCGAAACGCACACCTGGCCCGCGTTGCGCAGCTTTGCGAGCGCCAGGGTCTCGACCGTCTTCTCCAGATTGCAATCGTCGAACACGATGACCGGCGCATGCCCGCCGAGCTCCATCGTGGTGCGCTTCATCGTATCGGCCGCAAGCTTCAGCAGATGCTTGCCGACCACGGTAGAGCCGGTGAACGAGAGCTTGCGGATGATCGGCGAGGCCAGCAGATGGCGCGAAACCTCATCGGGCACGCCGAACACGAGCTGGCACACGCCCGGCGGCAGCCCCGCGTCGAGCAGCGCTTGCACCACCGCCATTGCAGAGGCTGGCGCTTCCTCCGCCGGCTTGAGGATCACCGAACAGCCCGTCGCCAGCGGCGCGCCGAGCTTGCGGCCGGGATTGTGGATCGGAAAGTTCCACGGCGCGAACGCCGCCACCGGCCCCACCGGCTCGCGCACCACGAGCGAGCGCATGCCGGCTGGCCGCACGAGCACGCGGCCATAGAGCCGCTTGGCTTCCGCGGCGTAGAACTCGAAGAGCCCCGCGCAGCCCATCAGCTCCATCTTGGTTTCTGCGAGCGTCTTGCCTTCCTCGAGCGTCGCGTTGCGTGCGATTGTGTCGGCCCGCTCGCGCAACAAGCGCGCGGCGCCCGCCAGCACCGCGCCGCGCTCTTCCGCGCTCGCCTTGCGCCATACCCGGAAGCCCTTGTCGGCGGCTGCGAGCGCCTGGTCGAGATCGGCGGCATCGGCCAGCGGCAGCTCTCCGAGCGTATCTCCGGTCGCTGGATTGATGACCTTGTGGGTGCGGCGCTTGCCGGCCGAGAGCCATTCGCCGTCGATATGAAGCTTGAGAGTGGGGTAGGTCATGTCGTCCTTCGTGCCCGATCCGGCGGCCGTCGCGGATCGGGAAGTTTACTTGGGCGCTCCAGGTATCACCGGAATGAGCAAATGGGAATCGTATTGCCCGCCCGTATGGATGATGTGCCGTCCGCGGTTGCGCGTCTCTTCGTGGCGCATCATGGCCGGCCCAGGCTGCGGGACTTCCTTATATATGTCCTCGCCCTGGATATGCACGCGGAGCGTCTCTCCGGCGCGGAAGAGGGTGCTCGACGGCCAGATCTCGATCTCGACCGGGATGGTCTCGCCGGGCGTGAGCTTGTCCTCCCGCGTGTGCAGATGCACGGGCTGCCACGGCGTCGATTTCGCCTCGTCGAGCGCGCGGTGGCTCACGCGCAGCCAGCCAAGCGCAACCGGCCCGTCCTCCGAGACCGCGTAGAACGCGAAGGGGACGCGGCGCCCGCCCGCATCGAGCTTTTCGAGCGAGACGAAGAGGTCCATGTCCTCCGCTTCGCCTTCCACCCAGAGCTTGAGCTTGGCATGGCCGGTAAGCTCGGTGTCCTCGCCGAAGCGGATGTCGAAATGGGCGTATCCGCCGGCCTCTGAATTGTAAGAGGCCTGCGCTTCTTCAGCCACGCGCGACCGGGAGAGGGCGCCGCTCGCCGCATCGAGATGCAGCAGCGTGTATTCCGTTCTCGCGAGCGGCCATTCCCGCTCGTTGCGCCATTGCCCCACGCCGTAGCGCTCACGCACTTCGATACGCACCTTCGGCCAATCCAGTGTTTCTTCGCCGCGCAGCGTGGCGTCGAAGAACTCGCGCAGCAGCGCGACGTTCTTCGGGTCGTAATAATGCGCCCACTTCTTTTGTCCGTGGACGATAAGGAACTTGTCTCGGCTCTTGGCGGCCTTGTAGGCCTCCAGCGTCCCGCGCGTGTGAAATCCCTGGTCCGACCAGCTCGCCACGAAGAGCGCAGGACACACGATCTCATCGAGCGCCACGTCCTTGCTTCGCCAGTATTCATCGATCAGCGGATGCGCCAGCATGTTCGCGAGCGTGTCTTCCGTCCGCGTCATCGACCAGCGGATCCCCATGGTCGCTTTGGGCGCAAAGCCCGTGTCGCGCATGCCGCCATGATAGCCGAATTCGCGGTACCAGTCTGAGAAGGCCTCCCACGGATTGATCGCCGCCAGATGCGGAGGCTGCAGCGGCGCGACCTGATATTGCGCCGCCGCGAGATAGGAAACGCCGCTCATCCCGACGCGGCCGTTGCACCATTCCTGCGCCGCGCACCACTCGATGAGATCGTAGGTGTCTTCCGCTTCCTGCGGGCCGCCATGGTTCATCTCGCCTTGCGAGTACCAGGTCCCGCGCGGATCGGGATAGACGACCGCGTAGCCATGCGCGCACCAATAGGCCGGATCCGGCGCCTCGAACGCCGTGTGGCGCGAGAGCCAGCCGGGCTCGAGGCCGGCGGGCGGCCAAAGATGGTCCTTCTTGTTGTGCTTGCCGTAGGGCCCCCAGCCGACGATGGCGGGGACCTTCCCTTGCGGACGTTCCGGCAGGAACACATCGACGAGAATGCGCACGCCGTCGCGCATCGCAACCTCGATGTCGCGCTCGAAGCGCATGCCGTCGATCATCTCCACCAGATGCCCGACGCCCGGATGCGGCTCCTTGAAAACCGCCTGCTTGGGATCGACGCCGTCCCGCATGATCGGTGCGAAGCGCTTGCTCATGGCTGCCTCCCAAGACCGCGCGACTTGGCGTCAGAGCACTTGGAAATAGTGGATGCGGTTCGCCCCGGGGAGCTTTTCTGCGACCCCGACGAACATGTGCTTGGTCAGCCATTCGTGCGGACCTGCCGGCGCGTCGAACTTCGGCGAGACGCGCATGTAATATTCCGACGGATCGGCGGGCTCGTTGCGCGCCATGCGCGCGGCGATCGCAGGCGTCTTGGCCCAGCGGAAGCCGCGGCTTTGCAGATAGATGATCGCGCCGTCGTCAGCTTCGATGAGATAACGCGCGTCGAAGTCGATCACGCCGTTGGGGCGCGTGAGGGGAAAATCCCCGCCGGACATCGGCACGATGCGTCCGTTGAGCTTCGGCCCCTCGACCTTGCCGCTCGCGGCATAGACCGCCGCGCGCGTGTCGCCCAAGGCGGTCGGCGCCACCTGTCGGAAGCCCGCCAGCTCGATCGAGATCGTGAACGCGTGCTCCAGCACGGGCTGGAAGGGATGCGGCCCGGGCGCCTTTACTTGAGACGCCGGCCCCCGGGCCGTCTGCTTAGCGGGCCTCTTAGAAGGCAAAGCGGATCCCTGCGCGATAATACCGCCCGATGACGTCGTAGAGCACGTTGTTGGTCGGGCCGAAGCTGGACGGAATGTTGTTCGGCGGATCCTCGTCGAACAGGTTGTTCACCACCGCGAAGAGCTCGAGGCTCTTATCGCCTTCCCGCCAATGCGTGTACTGCATGTTGAAGTTCACGTAGGTCACCGCTTCGACGAGGTTGTCGTTGATGCTGTTCGCCAGGAGCGGGCTATAGCCCGCCTGGTGCGGCCCGATATTGGTCACCTGGAAGAGGCCTTCCGAGATATAGCGCACCTGCAGCTGCGCCGAGATCGGATTGCCCTGGTACGTGACGAAGCCGTTGATCGTGTAGTCCGGGACGCCTGAGGGCTGCGACACGCCCGATCCGTTCTGCCCGGCGCGGTTGGTGGCGACCCCCGCGGTGTCAATAGTGATCAGGTCCTCGACGTTCGTCGCAAGGACGCGCAGGTTAAGGTTGTCGCCGTTGTCGAGCGGCATGTCGTACGCGACCTCGAAGTCCCAGCCCTTCGTGATCAGCCGGTTCAGGTTGAGGTTCGGGTTCACGATCTGCGTGATGATGCCCGAGGCGTTGCGGGTTACGAACCCGCAGAGCGCCGTGTTGCCCTGGAAGCAGCGCGTGACGATCGTCTGCGCGCCGAGCGTCGCGATCGCGCCCTCAAGCTCGATGTCGAAATAGTCCGCCGAGGCGCGCAACGTGCCGGGCCCCACGCCGAAATTGACGACCGCGCCGTAGGTGGTCGTGTCGGCTTCTTCCGCCGTCAGGTTGGCGTTGCCGCTGAGCAGCGTCGGGAAGAGGCCGCGCGCGCCGCCATTCTGCGGATCGTCCACCGTCTGGAACGAGCTTTGTGGCGCGCCATAGAGCTCGAACAGGTTGGGCGCGCGGATGTCGCGCGACCTGGTGCCGCGGAAGCGCAGGAACTCGAACGGCGCCCAGTCGCCGCCGATCTTCCAGGATTCCACTTGGCCGGTGATGGAATATTCCGTGACGCGGTAGGCGCCGTTGAGTTCGGCGCTGTAGGCGAACGGCAGTTCGCGCGCGAGCGGCAGCGCCAGCTCGACATAACCTTCCTTGACGTCGAGCGATTGCTCGCCCCCGACGATCCCGCCGCCGGGGCTGGTGTGGAAATCGTTCGCCTGCGAGATCGGATCGGTGACGCTCTCGACGCTGTCTTCGCGGTATTCGACGCCAGCCGCAAACGCGAGCGGCCCGGCCCAGAGCTCGAAGAGATCGCCGCTGACATTGAGCGCCGCGACGTGCTGCTTGAGCGTCGTGTCTTGCAGCGCGGTCTCGGTGACATAGTCCCAGGCCGCGGTCGAACCGGCGCCATTGCCGAACGGATTGAGCGGCACGCAACCGCCAGCGATCGCTGCGGCCCGCTGCGCCGCCGAATAGGGCGCTCCGGTCGCCGGGTTGGAGCCCGCCGTCCCAGCCGCCAGCGTCGCGCGGCAGACGATCTGGCCGGTCGCCGGATTGACGACCGAGTCGATCGCGAACGCCATGCGCGAGTTCACGGTCGTGTTCTCGCCGCGCTGCGAATAATCCGTCTGGCCGAACTGGTAATAGCCATCGACCTTGATCGTGTCGCTCGCCTCCCATTCGAAGCCGGTTGCGAACCGGTAGGTGTCGCGCTCAACATGCCCGCGCTGCGGCCCGATATCGTTCCAGATGCGCCCAAACGGCAGCGCCGTGTTCGCGGCCATGGCGTTGCGCACCGAGGCCGGCAGGAACGCGTTGTCGCGCTGGATCTGATAGGAGCCCGCCGGCGAGATGTCGCGGCGGCTGGCGCCGAGCTGGTCGCCTTCTACGTGTCCGTACCCGCCTTCGGCGAACACGTTGAGGTTCGCCGTGAGGTCGTAATCGGCGCGCGAGAAGACGTTGAGCCGTTCGCTTGGGGTCGCGATCGAGAAGAACTGGTAGAACGGCAAGACGTCGTCGCCGCCGCCGGACTGGAAGAGGCCCGCGCCGCCATAGATCCCGTAATTATGCGCAAATGTCGTGCCGTTGGGGTTGAATTCCGTGCCGCGCAGCGGACCTGCGATGACGAGGCCGTTGATCGACGCGGTGGAGGTGCGGGCGTTCTGCAGGATGAGCGTCGCGGGCGCGCCGTCGAGCACGCGCCGCGTCGTGCTGCCGGCCACGAACGGGTTCGACACGGTGTTGTAGTTCACCGCGCACCAGTCGCGAGTGTAGCAATCGCCCGTCCCGTTATCATCGACGAAGTCGCCGCCGATCACGAAGCGGCCGCGCGCGCCGTCGAAACGCGTGCCGTAGGCGAGCGAGATGAGCGCCTGTTCCGCATCGCCCTGTTCGGCGCCGCCGAGCGAGACGCTGCCGCGTATTCCTTGCAGGTCGCTGTTGATGATGAGGTTGGTGACCCCGGCGACCGCGTCCGAGCCGTAGGCCGCCGAGGCGCCGCCCGTCACCACATCGACGCGCGAAAGCAGCGTCGCGGGAACGAGGTTGAGATCGACGGTGTTGGCCGGCGTGAACGAGCCGCCCGCGACGGTCGAGGCGACGACGCGGCGCCCGTCGATGAGCACCAGCGTCCGGTTGCCGCCAAGGCCTCTGAGGTCGGCGGTCGAGGCGCCGAGATTGCTCATGAAGATGGCCGAGGTGGCGGGCGTGCTCTGCGGCCGGAAGGCCGGGATCTCGTTGAGGATCTGCGCGATGTTGGTCGCCCCCTGCCGGGCGATCTGCGCTTCCCCGACGACGGTGACGGGGGTGGGGGTCGTGAAGCCGGAGCGCGCGATGCGCGAGCCGGTGACTACGATCTCGCTTTGCTCGGAGGCGGCGGCTGGCGCGCCCTCCGCCGGGTCGGTTGCGGCGTCCTGAGCGACGGCCGGCGCCGCGAGGCACATGCCGGCGACCAGAGCGAATGCGCTGACGCTGCTGCGCCCGCGCACCTTGGCGAACGCACGATCCCGGGTAGAATTCATCTGCTGCTTCCCCTCCTGGCCCCCGCGCTCTTGAAGGCGCGTTTTATTGATAACTCAACAAATCTGATATCCCAAGACCTGCTGGCCGACAAGCCTGCCGTCATCGGCGGCTGTTCCTTCGCCGGCGTGTGTGCTTTCTTGGGAACTGCCCTGGAGAGGGCGCCGGGCGAGGACGAGTTCGCCGCGGGGAGGCCGACATCAGAACCAAACTCAAAGCGCCCCTGAAGGCCGACGAGCGCCCGGACGCGTCCCAGGCGCAGGCCCAAGCGCAGCCTCAGGCGCAGCCCCAGGGCGATATCAGCGGTTGGAATTGCCCGGGCCTCGACTATTCGTCCTTTCGCCTTTCGCTGGTGGCCAAGGCCATTGATCGGCTGACGCTGAAGATGCTCAGCGAGAATTGCGATCTTACTATTGCGGAATGGCGCGTCTTGAGCAGGCTGGCGCCGATTAAAGGCGCCACTGTGCGCGAGATATCCCAGATGGCCTGGGTCGATCGGGCCGAAGTCAGCCGCGCCGCCTCCGCCCTCGAAGCGCGGGGTCTGACCTCGCGGCGGCCGAACCCGACCGACGGCCGCTCGCCCGTGCTCTTCATCACCGCCGACGGCGTGAAGCTCTATCGCAAGCTCCTCCCCATCCGCGCGGAATTTCACCGCTCCTTGACCGCCGATCTGACGGACGCCGAGCGCGGCCTGCTGGACGATCTCCTTTATCGCATCGCGTTGAAGGTCGCGGGGCTGGCCGGCGATCTGCCCGGTTGACATCACGTCGCGCTTATTGATTGCTCAATGAAAAGAGGAGGCGCCGGCATGGCCGAGATCTGCTGGCCGGACGGCGTTCCGGCGACGATGCCCGCTCAGGATCGCGCGGACATCACCGAACTCTATGCGCGCTATGCCTGGGGCCTCGATCTCGCCGACAAGGAGATGCTGCTCTCCGCCTTCGCCGAGGACAGCGAGTTCGATCACCTCTGGCAGGGCAAGTCGACCGGCCATGACGCGATCCTGAAAAGCATGGACGAGCTCTGGAACCGCCGTCAGCATTGGTGGTACGGGCGCCAACACCTCTTCCAGAATTTCGTGATGGAGCCGAGAGCGGAGGGCGCGCGCGTCCGCTGCATGTTCCAGATCCTCCAGTTCAATGTGGAATACCGGACGAACTTCGTGTTCGGCATCGGCACCCGCGACGACAAACTCGTGAAGCGCGATGGTCGCTGGCTCTTCAAGAGCCTCTACGTCAATGCGTGGACGGCGGCGGACCAGGTGCCGTGGAAGGGCGAGAAGCGTCTCGATCATCGCCCGCCCAACCCGTCCCCGCCCGCCGACACGAGGCCCTTCCTCGTACAATCGAAAGATCCCTGGTGATGCGGATCGCCGCGGCGGTCTCGCGCGAGGCAACGGCCCATCCAGGGATCGAGGACGTCGATCTTGAGGCGCCGCGACCCGACGAGGTTCGCGTCCGCATCGTCGCTGCAGGGATCTGCCACACCGATCTTCATTGCCATTCCGGCCGCGGCATGCCGGTGCCGAAGCCGATCGTGCTCGGCCATGAGGGCGCTGGCGTCATTGAGGAGGTCGGCGCCGGCGTCACGGGGCTAGCGCGCGGCGATCATGTCGTGATCAGCGGCGGCTCGTGCGGCGTGTGCCCAAGCTGCCGCTCCGCCCGCCCGACCTATTGCCGCGATGCGATGAAGCTTGCCTTCGCCGGCATGCGCGCGGACGGCTCCTCGCCGCTGTCTCAGAATGGGGAGCGGATCGCTGGCTCTTTCTTCGCGCAATCCTCGTTCGCCACGCACGTCGTCACGCCAGCGCGGAGCGCGGTGAAAGTCCCCGCCGATCTCCCGCTGCACCTGCTCGGGCCGCTCGGCTGCGGGATCATCACCGGCGCCGGCTCGGTGCTCGAGGCGCTCCGCGTGCGTCCCGGGCAATCGATCGTGGTGTTCGGGGTCGGCAGCGTCGGCCTCGCCGCGATCATGGCGGCCCGCCTTGTCGGCGCACGCGACGTTGTCGCGGTCGATATCGATCGCGCGCGCCTCGATCTCGCAACCGCGCTCGGCGCAACCGCCGCGATCGCGTCCGACGAAGCGGCCTTGGGCGCTCTGAAGGAAATCGCGCCCGACGGGTTCGAGTACTCCTTCAACACGACGGCGGCGCCGGCGGTCTATGAAATGGCGATCGCCTGCCTCGCCAACGAAGGCGTCGCCGGCTTCGTCACCCGCCCGATCGGCGAGTGGAAGGCGAACGTCGCCTTGCTGCTCGCCGGCGGCCGCAAGCTGCAGGGCATCCTCGGCGGCAGCGCCAACCCGCAGACGTTCATTCCGCTGATGATTGATTATTGGCGCCGCGGACTCTTTCCCTTCGACCGCCTGATCGAGCCTTTTCCGTTCGAACAGATCGGCGAGGCGTGGGCGGCGTGCGCAGCTGGCTCTGCGATCAAGCCGGTATTGAGAATGGCGCCCTGACCGGCGCCGCGCGCCGAGGATCGGCGCCGATAGGGAGACGCCGTCGCCATGGCCACGTTCAATGTCCAGGAGTTCGTGGACCGCCAGCCTTTGCGCCCGGTCCATTATCTCATGCTCGCCGTTTGCGGGCTCGCGATGTTCATCGACGGCCTCGATGTGTTTGTCGTCGGCAAGGTCGCCCCGGCGATCGCGCGCGGCATGGGCGAGACGCCCGCCGCGATGACCATCGTCTTTCTTTTTCAGCAGATCGGGCTCGCCATCGGCGCCTTCCTGGCCACCCCGCTCGCCGATCGCTACGGCCGCAAGCGCATGCTGATCGTCTGCATGCTGATCTTCGGCCTGCTGACCCTTGCGGCGGCGCTGGCGACGTCGCTCCTGCAACTGGCCGTCCTGCGCGGCTTTGCCGGCGTGTTCCTGTCCGGCGGCCTGCCCATGGCGATCTCGCTGGTGGCCGAAGCCACGCCGAAGAAGCGCCGCGGCATGTTCATCGCGCTGTCCTTCGCCGCCTATTCGACGGGCTCGGCGGCCGGCGGCGCGATCGCGGCGTGGCTCCTTGACGATTATGGCTGGCAGAGCGCGTTCTGGATCGGCGGCGCCCTGCCGCTGGTCTGCGTGCCGCTGACGCTCTGGCTCCTGCCGGAATCGCTGCAATTCACCGTGAGCCGCAACGCGAACGATCCACGCATCCCCGCGATGTTGCGGCGCATCGATCGCCACGTCGCGCTTGATGGAAGCGAGCAATTCGTCGCCGGCGACGGCTCGCGCTCGGCCGAGAAGGCCCGCCTCACCGACATTTTCCGCGAGGGGCGCGCGCGCACCACGACGCTCATCTGGTGCGCCTGCATCCTCTCTATGGGCAACATCGCGCTCATGGCCGCCTGGATGCCGACCTTCTTCCAGGAGATGGCCGGCATCCCGATCCAGCGGTTCGCGATCAGCGCCATGATCGGCTTCGCCGGCGGTCTCGCCGGTACGCTTGTCATGGGCTGGCTGATGGATCGCCTGCGCCCCACGCGCATCATCCCGGCGTTCTATTTCTGTCTCGCCGCGGCGGTGGTTGCGCTCGGGATGACGTCCTTCGAGTCGAGCCTCTTCCTCGGCGTCCTGATCGCCTACAATCTCTTCCAGACCGGCGGACAGACGGGGCTGAACACCCTGATGACCCAGATCTATCCCGCCAGCATGCGCAGCACCGGGATCGGCTGGGCTGGCGGGGCAGGACGCATCGGCGGCATTATCTCGCCGCTCTTCGGCGGGCTTGCGATCGCGCAGCACTTCTCGCTTCAAATGACCATGTCGCTTATCGCGCTCGCGCCGCTTTCGGTGGCCTTGCTCGTGCTTCTCATCCACGACAAGAAGCCAGAAGCGGCGCTGCCGACCGCCGCGCGCGCCTAAGCGCGGGACGCTCGGCGCGGGGGGCGTGGCGCCGCCGCATCACTCCCGCGCAACTTTACGCGCCTTTTGCGCGCGCTCAGGAATACCAAGTAAAATCAACAAGATAATTTGTCTGCGTAATTCGGGCGCCGGAATGAAAGCGTTTGCAGAAGCTATTGTTGGCGATCTATACAATTCTCCTGAGCCGAAAAATGCGGCGGCGGGCCCTTTGAGGAGCCCGCACGTCGTCGAGGGGCAGGGAGGGAAACATGAACGGGACGACGAAGTTTCTGTTGCGCGGCACGTCCTTGGCGATGGTCGCGCTGGCTTCCTTGGCTGCGCCGGGCGCCTTCGCGCAGAGCGCCGAGAGTGAAGATCAGGACATCGTGGTCACCGGCACGCGGCTGCGCGGCGTGGCGCCGGTTGGTTCGCCGATCCAATCCATCACCGTGCAGGATCTCGAAAACAATACCGAGACCTCCACGGCCCGCGTCATTCAGCAGATCCCGCAGGTCTTTGATCTCGGCGTATCGGAAGGCTCGCGCGGCCAAAGCGGCGGCTCCGGCAACATCGTCTACGGCACGGGCATCAATCTGCGCGGCCTGGGTCCCAACGCGACGCTCCTGCTTGTCGATGGCCACCGCGCCGTCAACAACACCCGCGCGCTTGATCCCTCCGTCATCCCCTCGCTCGGCCTGCAGCGCATCGAGGTTCTCGCCGACGGCGCCTCGGCCCTCTACGGCTCGGACGCGGTGGCTGGCGTGGTCAATCTCGTCCCGATCCGCTTCAAGGACGGCGGCCAGGCCTTCTTTCACGGCGGCATGGGCGACGAATACAAGGAACACGAGTTCGGCCTGTCCTGGGGCAAGACCTGGGAAGGCGGCCAGATCCATCTCGCCTACGAGAATGCGCGCCGCAGCGCCGTGCACGGCGCCGACCGCGAGTTCTTCCGCCAGGACCAGCGCGCCCAAGGCGGCCTCGATTACCGCATCAACCAATGCGACCCGGGGACGATCGTCATCGGCACGACCAACTATCCGATTCCGGCCGGCGGCGTGACGACGGCGAACCGGAGCGCCCTCGTCGCGGGCGCGCAGAACTTGTGCGAAGGCAGCCTGCATCAGGATCTGCTGCCCGAGCAGGACTACAATTCCTTCGTGATGACCTTCAATCAGAAGCTCACGCCGAACATCGAGTTCTTCGCCGACGGCTTCTATTCCAAGCGCGAATTCTATCGCGCGGTGGCCGACACCGCCGCCAATCTGACGGTGCCGAGCTCGAACGCCTTCTTCGTGGCTCCGCCCGGGCTCACCCCTGCGTCCGAGATCGTGCGCTACAGTCTCCGCAGCGACCTGCCGCCCGCCGATTCTTGGGGCTTTGCGAAGAACTACGAGTTGACCGCGGGCCTCGGCATCGACCTGCCGGCCGAGTGGCGCTTGGAAGCGCTCGCCACCTACGGCGAGAGCCGCGACAATTCCGAATCCCGCACCGCCCTCAACAACGCCGCGATGACGACGGCGCTTGCGAGCTCGAATCCCGCCACCGCGTTCGATCCTTTCGGGCTGCACCGCACGCAGCAATCCGTGCTCGATCTGCTCGGCAACCAGATATTCCTTGCCCCGACCAACAACGAATTCGTCGGCTACGAGGCGCGCATCGACGGCCCGCTCTTCAGCTTGCCCGGCGGCCAGGTGAAGCTCGCCGCCGGCTACGAGCGCCAGGATCTGGACATCCACCTCGGCAGCGCCCGCGGCAATCCCACGACGCCGATCGTGTTCCGCAACTTCTCGCGGACGGTGGATTCCTTCTACGCCGAGCTCTACGTGCCGATTGTCGGCGACGGCAACGCCGTGCCGGGCATCCGGCGCCTTGAATTCAATATCGCCGGCCGGTTCGACGACTACAGCGACGTCGGCTCCACCACCAACCCCAAGTACGGCGTGAACTGGTCGCCGGTCGAAGGGCTGACCTTCCGCGGCAGCTACGGCACATCCCTGCGCGCGCCGACCTTCGCCGAGATCTACGGCAACTCCAACAACCTCTTCACCCAAAACTACACCGATCCGACTTTGCCCGGCACGCGCCAGGGCGTGGCGCTCTCCGGCGGCAATCCGAACCTGAAGCCGGAAGAGGCGACGACCTGGACGGCTGGGTTCGACTTCACGCCTGAGCAGCTTTCCGGTCTGCGTTTCAGCGCAACCTATTTCGACATCGATTATCAAGGCCAGACTCTGGCCAACCTCTCGAACCTCAACATCCTGAGTGTCGAGCAGGAATACGCCGGCACGGGCGTGATCCTGCGCGGCGCCGCCGCGGCCGCGCGCGTGGCGGAGGTGCTGGCGTCCGGCGTCGCCTACGCCGGCGCCGCCGCCGGCAATCCGATCACGCTCTTCGTCGATGGCAGAACCTACAATCTCGGCCGTTCCGCGATGCAGGGCGTCGATTTCGACGTCAGCTATTCCTGGAGCGGCGGCGAGGCCGGCGACTTTGGCGTCAGCCTCTACACCGCGTTCATCACCAGTTACGAATCCTCGCTCACGCCGAAGGGGGCGCTCGTCGATCGCCTCGATACGATCTTCAATCCGCACGATTTCAAGGCCCGCGGCACGTTCTCCTGGGACCGCGATCCGTTCCGCGCCTTCATGGCCGTGAACTATGTCGGCGAGTACAAGAACAACCTGCTCGCCGCCGTCCAGACGGTGGACGCCTTCGTCACCGTCGACGCCAACCTGACATGGGAGGTGGGCGAAAGCGGCGTCGAACTCGGCGTCGATGCGCGCAATCTGCTGGACGAAGACCCGCCCTATGTGAACGTTGCGCCGAACGCCAACGGCAGCGGCGGCTATGACGCGACCGCGGCCAACCCAACAGGTCGTGTGGTCGGGCTGTCCTTCCGCAAACGCTGGTAGACGTGCGCGTCCTCGCGCTCGTTTGCGCGCTACTTGCTCTCTGCGGCTGCGCGACCACGCAGCCGCACGAGGCGCGCGTCTCCGCGCCCGGTCGCTATGAGGGCTGGGCGCCAGAGCTTTATTCCGGGTACGTGCGAACTTCTCGATACGTGCCCGTGCGCGACGGCGCGCGGTTGGCGATGACGATCTTCCGCCCCGCAACGGGCGGTAGCGCTGCGGAGACGCCCTATCCGGTCGTCTTCCAGTTCACGCCGTATCGTTCGCGTTTTCATGGACCGAACGGCGAGATCGTCTCATGGCTCGAGGATGGTCGCGCAGGACGCAATATGCGTCCGCTCGCAGAGCTCACCCATTACGGCTACGTCGTCGTGTCCGTCGATATTCGCGGCAAGGGCGCGTCCTATGGCGCCCGTCGCGGCTTTCTGGACCGCACCGAGGCGCAGGACGCCTACGACATCATCGAATGGCTCGCGGCTCAGAGCTGGTCCACCGGCGCGGTCGGCATGGCCGGCTGCTCCTATGTCGGCGGCACGCAATTGCTGGCCGCGAGCGCGGCGCCGCCGCATCTGCGCGCGATCTTCACCGGCGGCAGCGACTACGACAAGTTCAACTTCGTGCGCCGCGGCGGCATCCTGGCGCAATTCAACACGCGTCCCGACGAGCCGCCCGAATGGGACCTCGCGACCGTGCCGATGGACGAGGATCCCGACGGCGCGATGTTGCGTGAAGCCGTTGCGCAGCACGCGAACAACACGCCCATGGCGCCGCTGTGGCGCGGCATGCCGTACCGGGACAGCGTTTCCTCGCTCGTCGGGACGAAATTCTGGGAGGAGGTCGGCGTCTATCGCTACAAGGACGCGATCGAACGCGCCGGCATCGCGATCTATCATTGGCACAATCTGAACGACGAAGGTCGCGGCGAGGGCATGGTCGCGGCGGCGAACCTGCATGTGCCGGGCAAGGTGCTGCTTGGTCCTGGCGGCCATTGCGAGCCGCCTCCGATCACCGCCGAGAACAATTTCGATCTCTTCGCCGAGCACTTGCGGTTTTACGATCGCTACCTGAAGGGCGTGCGGAACGGAATCGATCGCGAGCCTCGCTATCATTACTGGACGCACGGCGCGCCCGCCGGCCAGGAATGGGCGAGCGCCGCGCAAT
This sequence comes from Hyphomonadaceae bacterium, assembly GCA_016791425.1. GTDB lineage: Bacteria > Pseudomonadota > Alphaproteobacteria > Caulobacterales > Aquidulcibacteraceae > CADEEL01. The sequence continues at coordinate 65,968 of JAEUMQ010000020.1, forward strand.
GGCCGCCCGCTGCGCTGCCGGTCAAATCCCTTCAGCTGGGGCCAGGCTCAAGTCTCAGCGCCGCAGCGCCGGCGGCGGTCGGCGAGGCCTCGTTCGCCGTGGACTACAACGTAAGCTGTCCGGGGGTCGATCCCGCCTTCATCTTCGCGCCTTGCCCAATCGACGCCTCCGGCGCCGCGTTTACGACCGCGCCTCTCGCGGAAGACACGCGCCTGCTCGGCAATCCGACGGCGCATGTGTGGATCTCGTCGTCGATCGATCGCGCGAACGTCTTCGTCTATCTGGAGGAGGTGGCCGCCGATGGCGCGGTGAGCATCATCTCGCACGGCCGCCTCGCGACCGCGTATCGCCGCGTCTCTCAGGCGCCCTATGACACGCTCGGTCAGCCTTGGCACTCGGGTCTGCAGGCCGACCAGGAAACGCTCGCGCCGGGGCAGGCGGTCGAGATGGCGATCGCGCTCCTGCCCGTCTCGAAGATCGTTCCGGCCGGCGCACGCCTGCGCTTCACGATCGCGGGCGCCGATCCGCGTCAGCGCGATCTGCAGCAGATCCGCATCGATCCCCCGCCGCGCATCTCTGTGCATTTCGGCCCCGAACGGCGTTCCCGTATCGAAATCCCGATGCAGCCCGCCGCTGCGCCGCTCAACTGATCGCGTGAGTCAGAAGGCCGTGGCGGCCTGCGCGCGCGCTTCTTCCATTTGCGCGGCCTTCTCTTCCGGCAGCAGCCACCGCTCCGCGATGAGCTTGTCGAGCTGTGCCTCGAAACGCGAGAGATAATCGGCGGCGCCGCCAGGATAGAGCCGCCGCAGCGTCTCGCGCGGCAGCGCGGTGCGAAACATCGAGAGGTAATGCGGCGCGCCGGCCGCGCAGCGTGGATCGCCCGGATCGCCGTACCGCGCGAGCGGAACCGCGATCTGCGCCGGACGCAGTCCGCCGACAGCGTTGCCCTGCGCGTCCCTGATCGCGTTCCAGGAGCCTGCGAGCTGCATCTTCGTCGCGCGCGGCGGGGCTGCGCCGCGCTCCACCCAGGCGTCAAGATTGTCGAGCGCCGCCCAGGCGAGCTGCCGGAAGGGCACATCGCTGCGCGGATAGGGGCACGTGGTCGGCAAGGCTGCATCGCGCAGGCCGTCGCCATGCGTCACGCCTGGAACCTCGTAGAGCCGATAGCGCCCGAGCCCGGAATCGCGCTCTTCGATCGGCGCGCCCGGCGGCGTCACAGCCTCGCTCTCGGTCATGAACTCGATCACCGGAACGTCGATTGCCCGCAAGCGTCGCCGCGGATCGTCGTCGCCGGGGACCTCCGTGTGCGAATTGATCGGCACATATCCCGACCGGTAATGGTGGTGCGAGATGCCGACGAGATACCCGTCGATGGCGGGCGCCCCATCGCCGAAACGGGTGCGATCGTGAAACCCGTCATTGATGAATGTGCGCAGGAACGAGCCGGTGAAGGACCAGCCCACGGCATAGAGCCGCCGCACGTGCAGGCCGCGCAGGGGATTGCCTTGGCCGCGCGCGCGGAGCGCGAGAGCCGTCAGGCTGAACACGTCCCACCGGATGCCGTCCTCTTCCGGCCAATCGAGCCTGGCGTACCGCGCCGGATCGGAGGCCTTGATCGCCAGCGGCGCGGCGACCGGCTCCCCTCCGCGAGACTCCTCCCGCGTGCGTTCATCGGCGCCGGCGAGCACGCTGACGAAAGCGTCGCCGTTGCGCAGCGCGTAATCGCGCACCGATTCCCAAGCGCCGCCGCCTCGCATCGGATGCAGCGGGTTGAGGAAGACGCGCCCGCTGAAGCGCGCAGGATCGCGTGGGCGCGTTACGAGCAGTCGCGTCGTGTAGGGAAGGCCCGCTGTCTCGACGTCGATCCCGCCGCTCGCGCCGTAACGATAGACGTTCGCCGTTCCCGAAAGGAAGTACTCCTCCTCGGTGTAGTCGTGCGCTGCGGCGCGGTCGCCGTTCGGCGTTCCGGGCGCCGCCGTGGCCTGATAGGGCTGTGACCCCGCATCGCTGACGAGTTCCAAACGCGTTTGGTTTGCCATGGTCGCGCACCCGACGAGCGCAAGCGCACCGATGATCGCGAGGGCGGAGGCGTATCTCACCGCCCGCCCTCCCGCACGGCGCCTGCGTTGATGAGCGCATCGGCCTCCGCATCGCCGTACCCGAGCTCGCGCAGCACGGTGCGCGAATGCTCGCCCAGCCGGGGCGGCGGCCCGTCGATGCGCGGCCCATCCGAGGAAGTTGTCCAACCCGCGCCGATCGCCGCGACGTCTTCCTTCTCCGCAAGCCCCGCGATGTGGAGGGGGGTCACCACGCCGCGTTCTCCCAGGTTCGGCATTGCGACCGCCTCCGCGATCGTCCGCACCAGCCCGCACGGCGCGCCCGCCTCGCTCAAGGTCCTTTCCCACTCCGCGCCGTCGCGTTTGGCGAATTCGGGCGCAAGCACAGCGCACAACGCCGCCGCATTGCGCCGCCGCAGGTCGGGGGTCTGGAAATCCGGATGCGTCAGCAAGTCCTTTCGCCGCAGAACGTCGCAAAGCCGCTCGAACTGCACCGGCTGCACGACGCCGAGCGAGATCGACGCGCCGTCCTTGGCCGTGAACACGCCGGCTGTCGGTTGGCCGCTGAACCCGACATTGCCGGTGCGCGGCAGCGCCTGCCCCGTCACCAGATGCGGCACGATCGCCGTCGCGGTCAGAACCATCGCCGCGTCGAGCATCGCCACGTCGATGCGTTGTCCTTCGCCGCATTGTGCGCGCCGCAAGAGGGCGCCGAGGATCGACATCGCCGCCAGCGTTCCGGTGTAGGTATCGACCGCCGGAAAACCGATGCGCATGAACGGCCCGTCCGGGTCGCCGTTGACGCTCATCATGCCGCTCGTCGCCTGCACGATATTGTCGATGGCGGGATAATCGCGCATCGGGCCGCTTTGCCCATAACCGGACACCGAGCAGAAGATGATGTCGGCCCGGAGCGCGCGGCACGCCTCGTAGCCGAGCCCGAGCCGCTCCATCACGCCGGGGCGGAAATTCTCCAGCACGACATCAGAAGACCTGATGAGGCGCTTCGCAACATCGAGCGCGCCGGGCTGCTTAAGGTCGAGCACGATCGAACGCTTGCCGCAATTGGCAGCGATGAACGCCGGCGCCATGCCGTCATAGCGCCGATCCGCGCCGTAATTGCGCATCGGATCGCCGATTCCCGGCGCCTCGATCTTCACGACGTCGGCGCCCATGAGCGCGAGAAAGTGCGACGCGAACGGTCCGGCCATCACGTGGCTGAAGTCGGCGATCCGGATGCCTTCGAGTGGACGGGCCACCTGCTACCCTCCCTCTGCGGGACAGAGCGCCTGCACCCCGCTGTTGCGCAGTGCAACGAGCTCCTGCGTGCGGCGATACATCTGGACGCCGTTCGGCGTGTAGGCTTCGAGCGCCCGCGCCGTCTGCAGGGCCGATCGGCTGTAAACTTCATCGAGGCGCGTCTGGTCGGCGGCGTCGAAGGCGACGAATTGCACGCCTTTGCTGCGCCCATAGGCGGCGCCGGTCTCCTGCGCCCCCTCGATCTCCACGCGCATGGCTTCCTCCCACACAAGGCCGCTCTCGGTGAGCAGAGCCTGCAGATCCGGCGGCAGCAGAGCCCATTTCTTCGCCGACATCGCGCGCGCCGGATAGGCGCCGCGCGGAAACCGGGCATAGGAGAAGTAGTTGGAGACTTCCGCCAGATGGAGGCTCCGCAGCGCGTCGGTGGCGGTCACCACGCCGTCGATCACGTTCTTCGCCATCGCGGAATAGACATCGCCCATCGGCAGCTCGACCGGGTCCGCGCCGAGATCCCGCAGCACATGCACGATCTCCGTCGGGCCGCGCAGCCGCATGCCGCGAAAATCCTCGAGCCTGCGGATCGGTCGCCCGCGGGTCAGCACGCCAGGAAAGTTCCCGCCCTGGACCGCGATCACGTGCAGTCCAACCAGCTCGTTGCGAAGCGCCGGAAAGTCGCGCTCCAGGCACTTGTAGACATCGACCTGGTCTTGCATGGCGCGTACGCCGCCATAGAACCCCGTTTGTGTCCGCTGCGCGTGCGCGCCACCGCGCGTATAGATCGGCGTGATGAGGCCGATATCGACGATGCCGTGCCGGATCTCGATCATGCTGCTTTCCGATGAGATCGCGCCGCCCGACCAATAGGGCCGGATGCGCAGCCGCCCATTGGAGCGCTCCTCGACCCAGCGCATCCAGGTGATGTCGGCGCGGCTGAAGGGATGCGTCGGCGGGTAGGGCGTCGCATAGGTGAGTATGATCGCGCCGTCCTCGGTCGCCGGGCGAGCGCATGCCGCCAGCGCCGCGGCCGCAAGGCCGAGAAGGAGCATGCGGCGCTTCATGCGCCCACCAGGTTGGGCAGGAAGAGCGCCAGCGCGGGCAAGCCGATCAGCAGCGCCAGGTGCAGGAAATCAGCCGCCAGGAACGGCGTCACGCCGCGAAACACGGTCGTCACCGGCACGTCCTTCGCGATCGACTGGATCACGTACACGTTCATCCCGATCGGCGGCGTGATGAACCCGATCTCCATCGTCCGGATAAGAAAGACCCCGAACCAGATCGGATCAAGCCCGAGACCCATGATGATCGGCAGGAAGATCGGCGTCACGAGCAGCATCATCGCCATGCCGTCAAGGAACATCCCGAGCACCAGGATCACCAGAGCCATCGCAACGATCACGCCGAGCGCGCCCAGATGCGGGATCCGCACCGCTTCTGCAATGATGTCCGCGAAGCCCGTAATGCTGACGAACGTGCTGAAGATGAGCGCCCCGACGATGATCGCGTAGATCATTCCGCTCGTGCGCAGCGTGATCGCCAGCGCCTCTTGCAGGGTGGCCCATGTCAGCTTTCGCCGCCACGCACAGATCAGCAGCGCGCCGGTGCAGCCGAGCGCCGCCGACTCCGTCGGGGTGAACCAGCCCACCGTGAGCCCGCCGATGACGAACAGCGTCAGAAGCACGATGTCCGCAATGCTGGCCAGCGAAGCGAAGCGCTCGCGCCATGTCGCCCGCGGGCTGGGCGGCCCAAGCGAAGGATTGAATTTGCAGAGCACGTAGATGGCGATCATGTAGAAGAGCGCCTGCGTCAGGCCCGGCACGATGCCGGCCACGAAGAGCCGCCCGATCGATTGCTCCGCGATGATCCCGTAGACGATGAACGCCCCGCTCGGCGGAATGAGGACCCCCAACGTGCCGCCGGCTGCGAGCGCGCCGGTCGCCAGCGCCGGCGAATAATTCTGCCGCCGCATCTCCGGCAGCGCCGCGAGCCCCATCGTCGCGGCCGTCGCGAGACTCGATCCGCTGATCGATCCGAACCCGGCGCATCCCCCGATCGCAGCGAGCGCCAGGCCGCCTGGGCGATGGCCGACGAATTTCGCCGCCGAGTCGAAGAAGGCGCGGCTTGCGCCGGCGCTGAACAGCAACTGCGCCATCAGGAGGAAGAGCGGCAGCACGCCGAGCTCGTAATGCGAGATGGTCTGGAAGACGACGACGCCCGCCTTGATTGTCGCCGCCTCCGGCGAGATCGCGATCGCGAGGCCGACGAACCCGACGAGGCCGAGGGCCGCCGCGATCGGCACGCCGAAGGCGAGAAGCGCCAGCACGGCGCCCACGCCGGCGACGCCCAGGAGCTCGAGGCTCATCGGCTTTTCTCCGCCGGCGGAAGAAGGGCGCGCTTGACGAGCAGCGCGGCCACGATCACAGCGCACACGGTCCAGAAGCCGCGCAGCCACGCAAGCGGAATGCCGATGATTTCGGTCGCCTCCGCGCCGGCGCGCAGGTCCCACATGATCCACACCGAGCCTGCCGCCAGCGCCGCGAAGAAGCACGCAAAGAGCAGGTTGGCCGCGCGCGTGAGCAACTCGCGCATCTTCTTGGGCGCACGATCGACCAGCACACGCACGCTCGCGTGCTCACCCGCGAAGGTCGCGACCAGCATCGCGCAGGAAGCTGCAATCACCACGAACGCTTGCACGATCTCCACCGAGCCGAGCAGCGGCAATTGCAGGCGCCGGCCGGCGACGGCGATGCTGTCGGTCGCCATCGCCCCGAGCAGCCCAACCGCGCCGAAGGCATAGGCGATGCGCTCCAGAAGCGTAGGCGCGCGCGGCGGAGATGCGGCCGGCTCGCTCACGCGCTCTGCTCGCGGCGCGCGACCGCGGGCTCCACCCGCTCGGTCAGGAACGCCGACACCGCACTCACCATGTCGTCATGGCGCCACTTGGAGCCGTCCACCATGTCGCCCTCGATCATGAAGACGGGCACCCCCGCGCTTTCAAGCGCATTGCGGGTGATCTTGGTGCCGCTCACCGCCATCCGGTGCGTCGCCGGCGCCAGGATGACGGCCGCATCGACCCCGCAGGCCTTCGCCTCGCTCACCATCCATTCGTTCATCCAGGGCGGCAGGTGCAGCACCTCGTTCATCGAGCAGATCCGGCTGGCGAGCGCCCGCAATGGGTCATCCAGCTTGAAGCGCACATATTTGGCGCCCGCGAACGGCAGGTACATCGACCACACGAAGACCGCGCCGTGCCGCTCCTCAAGCGCATTATAAAAGCCCGGATCGTGCCAGACCCCGGCGCCGATCCACATGATCCGGATGCGCTCCTTTTCGACCAGCCCCGCTCCGGTCGCGACGCGCGCCTTCACCTCGTCGCGGAAGCGGCGCGCATGCGCCACCGCCCACGCGCTGCCGCGATGCCATTGCGGGATCATCACGTTCGGCATCTGGTCGGCGACGCCCACCGGGCAGGGGTGTGTACGGGTCACGAGCTCGGCGGCTTCCCCGAGCAGCAGCTCCTGCTCGTTGATCTGCTCCATCAGCGTCGTGAGCCGGCCATTGTCGAACACGCGTCCAGTTTCCGATTCGAGCAGCCGGATCAGCCCCTTCATCTCCTCCGTCAGGAGATCGATCCGTTCGCTCCCATAGACGCTCTCCCAGTCCTCGCGATTGTGCTCGAACCAACGCGTGTCCTTGTGCTCCCAGCCCGGCGCTTCGAGCGGATAGAAGCGTGAGCCGAGCGCGTCGGCCCAGAGCTGGAAGACGCGCTGGATGCAGTCGCACGTGAGCCGCGCCACCAGCACCGTGGGCCGCGGCAGGCCGCCCCACGGCGCCGTCTTCGGATCGTTGTCGAGCGTGCAGGCAAGCCCAAGCGAGCAATACCGGCACGCGCTGGACGGAAAGCCGACGCGGTCGAGCACCTCGAAATAGCGTCCCGAGAGCTGCTTGGCGGCGATATACGACGCCCACCATTGGTTCGTGACCATGGGGATGTCCATCGCGTGGAATATCTCGTGCGGCGTGTCGGCCTGCACGATGGCGAATGGTTCGCCCTTCTCGATCACGCGTTCCTGCAGCGATTTCACATATTCGCGCTGATAGGCGGTGGCCGCCTGCGTGCACTCCAGCACCTTGGTGCTGCGCCGTCCGTCGGTCCGCGCTCCGTCCGCCATCATATCCTCATACGAACAGGTCCGCGGCGCGAAGCTCCGCGATCTCGTCTTGGCTCAACCCGATGACCTCTCGGCAGATTGCCTCGGTGTGTTCCCCGAGGCGAGGCGCCGAACGCATCCGCCGCTGCGAGCGCGAGAATGTGATCGGCGTGGACTGATGCGCGAAGGCGCCGAGCAGGGCGTGCTCCAGCGGCGTAAGGAATCCGCGCGCCCGCAATTGCGGATCCTCGTCCACCGTCTCGCTGGCGTCTTGCACCATGCCCGCCGCGATCCCGGTCGCCTGCAGGGAGGTCATCAGCGTGTGGCCGTCCTGCGGCGCGGTCCACGCCGCGATGCGCGCCTCGCACGCCTCATTCGGCTCAGCCGGCCAATCTCCGCCGATGTGGCGCGTGAACGCGCCCCAGTCCGCAGCCGACGGCAGCGTAATGGCGATCCAGCGGTCCTCGCCGGCGACCGGAAAGACGCCCTGCAACACGACATGCCGGTCCCGGTTGCCGCTCCTGCGCGGCGTCTCGCCGATCTGCGCGGCCATGATTGCATCCGCCATCTGCTGCGCGCAGATCTCGTACATGCTGGCGTCGATGTGCCGCCCCAGGCCAGAGCGCGCGCGCGCGAAGAGCGCCGCGATCGCGGCGCCCGCCATCAGCGGCGGCATCACGACGTCGCCGTAGGGAACGAGCGGCGGAACCGGCGCCCGGTCCGGCCAACCCGTGAGCGCAAGTCGCCCCGATAGCGCTGCGCCCGTGCCGTCCACGCCCCATTCCCGCGCCATCGGTCCGGTCTGCCCGTACACGCTGCCGCTCACCATGACGAGATCTGGCCGCCGCCTGGACAGCGTCTCGTAGTCGAGCCCGAGCGACGCCATGGTTCCCGGCGAGAAGTTTTCCACGATCACGTCCGCCCAATCGATCAGCGGATCGATCACCTCACGCGCCCGCTTGTGCTTCAGATTGAGCCTGAGGCTGCGCTTGGACGTGTTCATGTGCGCGAACCACGGCTTGTCGTCGAACTCGCCGCGCTTGGACGCGCTCACCTGCACGTCGATCCGGCTGAGGCAGGGCCGCGTGCTGGTCTCCACCTTGATCACGTCGGCGCCGAAATCGCCGAGCGTTTTGGTCGTGAACGAACCGACCAGGGCCCATGAGAAATCGAGCACCCGCACGCCTGCCAGCGGCGCCGCATCCGGAGACGCTGCGCCGCGCTTGCTTTTCACAGGCGCCGAGGCTGGCTCGACGACGCGCACGAAGCGCCCCAGCTTGCGCACGGTCCTTCCCGCGACGCGCGTCTCCGTGAGGAACCCGCGCGCCAAGAGATGTGGGTCGCGGAGGATGTCGATCGGCTCGTTCGCAGGCGTCGCGTTGATGCCGCGCCGCAGCCCTTCGCCGGCGATGTCGGCCTTTGTCAGCGTCCTGAAGAAGGCCGCGATCGCCGCCTCCCACACCGCGCGGGTGTCAGCCGGCAGCGCGCTGCGATCATAAGCGAGCCAATCGACGCCATGCAACGGGTTTTCCGCGCCGCGCTCGTCCATCCAGTCCGACAGCGCCTGGTTCGCCGGAGCGCCGAAACGGCCAGTCATCAGGGTGTGAAAGACGTACCCGTCCGCCAGGTCCCACACGCAGCGCACCGCCGCGCGCCCGTAATTCAGCGCCGGCCCCGCGCGCTTGATCCGGCGCTTGTCGAATTGCCACGCCAGCATCGCGTTCGTCGTGCGCGACGCCGCGACCTCCTGTGCGGAGACGTCCACGATCTGCCCGAGGCCGCTCGCTTCGCGCTCGTGGAGCGCGAAGAGCGCGCCCGCCGCCGCCATCGCGTTCGCATGGAACCAGCAGGCGTCGCCCGCTTCCTTCACCGGCGAGCGATCGCCATAGCCGCAGCCATTGAGCACGCCGCCCATCGCCGAGGCGACAAGCTCGCCGCCGCGATAGCGGGCATAGGGACCGCTCAATCCGAATGGCGTGATGAACACCTGGATGAGACGCGCCGGGCGATCCTCCGCCACATCGTCGGCCGAGCCGAAAACGACGATGTCCGCGTCCGGGACGCGGGCGCCGGGCGCGATCGATGCGAGGCTGGCGCCTAAGCTTTCCAGAAACCGCGTGCAAGCGCTTCCACGTCCGGCCGCAGCATCGACGATGGATACTCCGTGCAGCATGCTCAGTGCGCTCCGGCCGTCGCGGGGAGATGTTCGATGAAGCCTTGCAGCTTCGGGCGCAGCGACGCGGGATCGATTTGGTAGGGCTGCCCGCTCAGGCAGATCTGCGCGACCCCGGCTTTCTCCAGCGCATCCTTCTGCGCCGGATAGTCCCAGGTCAGAACCTCTTCTTCGGCGTGAAAAAAGAAGATGACGCCGTCGGCGCGAGCGGATCGCGCGGAAGCGACAACGTCGCCCGCGCGCGCGCCAAACGTCCGCGGGCTGAAGACGTCGCGATGATAATGGTCGCAAAGCGCGCGCAAGGGCGGCCGGGCAGCTGTATCGACCTCCCCGCCGATGCTTGGATCGCCCATGTCGTGCCGGTCGAGGACGATCGCTGCGCCAAGCTCTTCGACAAGGTCGTGAAGCGCGGCGGTGTCCGGCGCGTTGCCGGCCAGCATCAGGCGCGCCGTGCGCCGCCGCGTCGGCTGCTGCTTTAGCGCCGCCGCGAGCGATGTCGCGGCAGTCTCGCATGCGTCCGGCCCCATGCGGTGCGCGCCGGCGATCAGCTTGAGGGCCTCACCGCCGCTAAGCCGCTCCGGTCGCGCCGCGAGGCATTCCCGAAGCGCTGCTCTCCGCCGATTGCTGCGCGCGATTGCCTCCTCGAGTGCGTCGTCGCCCACCTCTGCGCCCGCGATCCGGGCGAGCGACGCCCTCAGCTCGCCGATGCGGCGGAAATTGTACTCCGCGCTCGAATACCACGGCGTATGCAGAAGGTCGAAGAACAGCATCTCCGGCGTCTTCGCGCCGCCGCGTTTGGCTTCACAGAGATAATAATAGAGCCGCTGCACCGAATCCGGCGTGCGCGGGAGCACGATAGCGTCGAGGAAATCGAGCGTGCCGTCGAGCACCCGTTCGCAGACGCCGCGCACGCCCGGATCGAACAGCCGCTCCATGATCCGGTCCGCGTTCGGCGTTTGGTGGACCGCCACCCCGTCAAGCCGCAATGCGAACACGCCCGCCGCTTCGATGAGTTCGCGCGGCGCGACCGAGCTCATGTAGCCGACGACGCGTCCCCCGCCTTGCTTGTGCGCGCGCGCGGCCTCCCACGGCGCCTCCCATGCGCGCTCGAACGGCGCGAACGCCGCCGCGAACGCGCCGGTCATATGCTTGCCTCCCTGCGCCATTCATCCCGCGCTTGTTTGTTTGTGTTGCAAACGACTTCCTATGCCACGGAGGCATGCCGGTCAAACAGCGCGGCAGGCCACCCGATCTCCGTCCCAACTGAAGCGCGTCGCCAGTCCCGCACGCTGTGTGATATCGGCGATATACGCGGCCACGGCCTCCGCCTGCGGACCGCGCCGCAATGGCTCAGGCTGCGCCGAAGGGCGCATGTAGCACGGCAGGAAGCCCGCATCGATCGCGCCGTCGCGCCCAACCGTGCACGCTGCGATCATGGCGTTCTTCGCCTCCGGATGAAATGGATAGAGCGGATAGTCCGGGTCCGGCGTGAAGCCGAAAACCTCCTGGCGCTTGCGCGCCCATGCTCGCCGTTCAGGGCTCTCGTTTCCCTTCTCGGTGAGTGCGCCCGTGACCGTGACGAAATTGCCGAGCCCGTGAAAGATCGGCTTGCCGCGATAGATCTCGATGCCGCGCAGGATATGTGCATGGCACCCCAGCACGATGTCGGCGCCTGCATCGACGGCCGCGCGCGCGACCGGCCGCTCGTACATCGCGAGCACGGCCGGCATGTGCACCAGGCCTTTGTGCAGCATCACGACGACGACGTCGCACGCCTGCCGCGCCGCCTGGATATCGCCCTGTAGGGCCTCAAGGCTGTCGGGATCTGCGAAGGTGTAGGTTTTCGGCGGGCCCCCCGGGCTCGCCATATCCAGCTCGTAATGCGTGAGCACGTGCACATAAGCGCATCCCGCGCTCCGCTCTCCCGCCCAGCCCATCTTTGGGCCGACGCAATTATAGCTGAGCACGCCGACCCGGACGCCGCCGCGCGCGACGATCGCCGGAGCGCGGGCGCTCGCCAGATCGGCGCCGGCGCCGCAGACTGCGATCCCTTGCGCCGTGAGCCCGGCGATCGTGTCCGCGATGCCTTCAGGGCCCCGGTCGTGGATGTGATTGCCGGCCAGTGTCGCCACGTTGAAGCCCGCGCGCCCAAGCGCCTTCAAATTCTCAGGATCGGCGCCGGGCGCCGGCACATCCCCGCGAGACTCCACGCCCCGCCTTGTGTGCGGCACCTCGACGTGGCCGATCAGCAGGTCCGCCCCGAGCAGGGTCTCGCGGGCGAGGTCGAAGAAGCCGTCCGCGTCCGGTTCGTCGAGCACCAGGTCGCCCACCGCAAGGATTTTCAACATTCCTCCTCCCGGGGCCCGGCCCAGTATGCGGCAGGCCTTTACCGTGATGCAAACGCTTTCATAGGCGCGTAATCGGCTGCATACTTGTGCGCGCTGGTCCTCGCCCAGGCCAGTCCTGTTTGCCGCCGCTTCTGGTATCGTCAAATGAGAAAGAACATCGGCCTCGATCCTCTCCCTGAAGCGGAGCCGGCGCCCGCCGACCCCGCGCGCCTGGATCGAGACGGCCTCGACGCGCTTCTCGGCTTCCATATCCGGCGGGCCCACGCCGCCATGTGCCGCGACTTCAACATCGCGTTTCAGGCGTTCGAGCTGACCCAGAAGCAGGCCGCGACGCTCTGGCTGATCGGGGCGAACCCCGGCGTGTCGCAGGCCACGCTCGCGGCGTCCCTTCGCATGGACCGCGCGACCATGATGGTGATCATCGACCGGCTGGAGAAGGCCAAGCTCGCCCTGCGCCGGCGCTCGACATCCGATCGTCGCCGGCAGGAGCTCCACCTCACGCTGGCCGGACGCCGGATGCTCGCCCAGACCAAGGTGACGGTCGCAAGCCATGAGCGGGCGTTCACGTCGCGCTTTTCGGAGCGCGAGCTTGCAGATCTGATCGCTGCGCTGGCCAGGCTCTGGGCCTGAGATCAAGCGCGTTCTAAGGCGCCTCTTGTTGGAAGCGCAGCGGCGCCGAATTGGTGCCCCATTCCGCCCAGAGCGCCATCTTGATCTCGCCGTCCACCTCGAACCCCGATGTGCGCGCGAGCGCCTCTTCCAGCGAGATGCAGAACATGATCCGCGCCAACGGCGCGCCGGGGCAGGTGTGCGGCCCGCCGCCGAAGGCGATGTGGCGCTTCAGGTTCGGGCGGTTGAGGACGAATTTCTCGCCGTCCTCGAACACGCTCTCGTCTCGGTTCGCCGAGGTGTAGACGAGCGAAATGGGTTCTCCGGCCAGGATTTTTCGTCCGTTGAACACCACGTCCTTGCGCGCCGTGCGCGCCATGCCGCGATATGGCGAATAGAGCCGCAGATACTCCTCCACGGCGGCCGGTATGATCGCCGGCTCGGCCCGCAATCGTTCCTGCAGGTCGCGATGCTGCGACAGATGCACGAACATGTTGCCGATGAAGACGCTGGGCGCGACCATGCCCGTCACGATCAGTTGCCGCACGCAGCCGAGGATGAAATCCACCGGCAGCGGCGCCCCCTCATATTCGCCTTCCATCAGCGCGGTCGTCAGGTCGTCCTCAGCATCGATCGGATTCTTCTTGCGCTCGTCGATCACCGATTGGGCGATCTCGTACAGGCGTCGGCTCAGGCGCTTGACGTTCACATCATCCACGATCTGGATCGCCGCCACGTACTCGGCGCTGACCTGCTTGATCACCACCGAGAGGTCGCGCGGCAGATTGAAGAAGTCCGCGAACACGAACGCGGGGAACTTCTGCGCATAATCCACCGCGATGTCGCAGCGCCCTTGCGCGATGAGCGGGCTCATCACGTCGATCGCGTGCTTGCGCACGAGCGGCTCGAGCCTGGCCATCTTCTCCGCCGAGAAGAAGCGGTTGATGATGCGTCGGTAGGCGGTGTGTTCAGGCGGATCGAAGTGCAGCGGCGGGCGCCGCCCCGTGAAAGCGAACTTCGGCACCGTGTTCTGGATGGACGTTGTGTAGAGTTCCGGGTCCGCCAGCACCGCTGCGACATCCTCATAGCGGAAGAGGGCCCAGAACCCGCCCCAGTGCGTGCTGTGCGCGACCGGACACGTGCGGCGCATCTGCGCATACTCCGCATGCGCGCTGGTGAAAGTCTCCGGCGCGATCGGATCGAAATCGTCCCCGAGCTCCCCGGCGGACTCACGCTCAGATGTCGGGCGCGGCGGCGCCACCGGCTTCATCGCGTCCATGGCGGCCCCTTGAAAGCGCTTTCAACTATGGCCAATCGCGCCGGACGGGTCAATCGCCCGTCTTCAGGCGCTTTCGCGGCGGATGAGGCTGAAGCCGACGTCCCGGAAGGTCGGCGGTCCCGGCGAACGCTCGACCAGGATTTGCGCGGCCGCCACCCCGATCTGGCGCCCGTCGATGTTCACGCTGCTCAGCGACGGCTCCATGCTTTCTGCGAAATCGGTGTTGCCGAAGCCGAACACGGCGAGGTCCTCCGGGATGCGGATGCCGCGCCTTTGCGCCTCGATGATCACGCCGTGCGCCTGCCAGTCGGCCCCGCACATCACGCAATCGGCCTTTCCCCCATTGTCGAGGAACTCGGCGAGCGCCGCGCGGCCCTGACCCACGCTCGACGGCATGGGCATCGTGATCGTGGACACCCGCCGCACGCCGAGCCGCGCCATTTCCTTCGTGAACCCGTTTTGCCGCTCCAGCGAGCGGACGGTGTCGGGCGCCACGATCAGCGGCATGCGCCGCCCAAGCTCGTGAAAAGCCTGCGCCACCGCGACGCCGACCGCATGATGGGAAAAGCCGATCACGTGCTGGATCGGCTCGCCGGGCAAATGCCGCGTCTCGATGATCGTGGCGCCGGTGGAGACCAGCCGCTCGCGCAGCAGCGGATCGGTGACCATGCCGGTCAGGATGATGCCTTCCGGCCGGCGCGCGAGCACTGAATCGACGATCGCCGGCAGGTGCTCGTCCTGGTGGCCCGAGAGGCTCAGCATGACCTGATAGCGCGCCGCCATCAGCTCTTCGGTCATCGCCTCGATCATCTCGTTGAAGACCGATCGGGCGAGCACCGGCACGATGATCGCCACCAGCCGGCTCCGGCTCGAGGCGAGGCCGCCGGCCAAGAGGTTGGGAACGTAGCCGGTCTGGCGCACCGCCTCCTGGATGCGCCGGTTGGTTTCCTCCGCCACGATGTTCGGATTGTTGAGCGCGCGCGAGACCGTAGCGGGCGAGACCTTCGCCAGCCGCGCAACCTCAGCCAGGGTGGGCCGAAACGCCGTCTTCGCGGCTGACCTTCTCACACACGACTCCTGCAAACTTTTGCAGAATCGTATGAAAGGCGTTTCAGAGCAAGTCCAAAGATGAACGCGTCAGTTGTAGGCGGCGCGGATCCTCACCCCCACTTGCCGCGGCGCGCCATAGATGACGCCGCCGTCGGCGCTGGAGGAGTTCTGCACCTGCGAGGCGATATAGACCTCGTCGGCGAAGTTCGTGACGAAGCCCTCCAGTCGCAGGAACGTGTTGGGCTCGTAGATGAGCCGGGCGTCCCAGATCGTCCGCTCGGGAACGGTCGTCGCGGGATACGCGAACGGCGTGGCGAGCTGTTCGCCCACATGCGAGACCTGAACGCGCGGCGTGAGCATCTGCCCATCGCCGAACGCGATGTCGTATTGCACCCCGGCATTCGCGGTCCATTCCGGCGAGAATGGCAGGCGGTCTCCGTCGAGCACGAGCACGTTGGCGTTGCGGATCGTGTCCTGCAGCAGCGAGTTGCCGTCGAACTCCGCGTTCAGATAGGCGAGCCCGGCATTGAAGGAGAATCCGCCGAACGCCGCGAGCGCTTCGAGCTCCACGCCCCACGAGCGTCCACCGGACGCGTTCTGGGTCACCGGCAGCGGCGGCGTTCCCGCCAGCGACGCGAGCTGGATGTCGGAATATTCCGAATTGAACACATCGCCGTTGAGCCGCAGCCGCCCGTCGGCCAGCGTCGCCTTCACGCCGAGTTCGGTCACCAGGTTCGTCTCCGGCCCGAAGACGCCGTCCGCCAGGTTGAGATTGACGCCGCCCGCCTTGTAGCCGCGCGCCACCGAAGCGTAGAGCAGCAGATCGTCCGTCGGCGTGAAGTTGAGTGCGACGCGTCCGGTGACCTGGTCCGATTCCGCGATGCTGCGCCCGAGAACGGCAGGGGGCCCGAGCCGGCGCGTATAGATCTGCTCGTCCTCCGAATAGCGGGCGCCGGCGATGAGCTCCCATTGCGGCGTGAACTCGTAGCCGAATTGCCCGAATACGGATTTCGACGTGTTCTCCGCCAGCGTGCGGATGTCCGACGTCGGAGCGACAAACCTGACGGTGTTGTTGTTGTCACGGTCTAGGACGACATCGACATCGTCCTCCATGTAGAAGGCGCCCAGCACCCAGTCGAACGTCCCATCGCCCTGCGACAGGATGTTGAATTCGTGGCTGGTCGTCGTGTTCTCCGTCAGCGCCCGGCTTACCCGCCCGACATTCGCCGTCGGCGGCCGCGGCCGCGCCGTTGCCGTTCTGTCGCCGTCGGAAATGTCGAACGTGAATCCGTTCTGGTAGGAGGAAAGCCAGCGCAATTGCGCGCTTTCGCCAAGGTCGTAGCGGATCTCGCCGGAGACCCGGAAGCCCTCCTGCTCGAACAGGCTCTCCGCGTCTTCCTCGATCGTGAACGGATCCGCGGTGACCAGATCGCTGCGGTTCTTGATCGCGTTGTGGAACGTGTCGTTGTAGAAATACTCGCCGCGCACATTGATCTCGAATGGGCCGGGCGGATCGAGCCGGAACGCCCCGCGCACGCTGGTGAGATTGACGTTTCCCGGCTCGGCCTGGGCCGGACCGATATTGTCGGTGAAGCTGCCGCGCTCGTCATGCGTCGCGGCGAAGCGCAGCGCGGCCTGGTCGCCGAGCGGAATGTTGATCGCTCCGACCGTGCGATACCAATCGTAATCGCCGACCGTCTGATCGAGATAGGCGGAGAATTGCCCCGGCTCCGGGCGCGGCGTGCGCACATAGATCGCCCCGCCCGTGGAATTCTGGCCCGTCAGCGTGCCCTGCGGCCCGCGCAGCACTTCCACCGCGTCGATATCGTAGAACGAATGGCCGATGAAGAACTCGTGCGGCAGGAAGACGCCGTCGATGTAATAGGCGACGCCGGGATTGGAAGTCGGCGCCGATTGCGCGATGCCGACGCCGCGGATGTTGACGAAGGTCGAGCGGTTATAGGTGTTGATCGCCAGGCTGGGCGCAACCTGCTGCAACTCGCTCACATTATCGACGCCGAGCCGGTCGAGCGCGTCGGCGCCCAGCACCGTTGCGGAGAGCGATACCTTCTGCAGGTTCTGATCGCGCCGTTCGGCCGTCACCACGATGTCGGGCAGCGGCGAGTTCTCGGACTGCGCCAGCGCCGGCGCCGCGGCGGACACCGCGATTGACGCGCTCAACAGGCCGAAGGCGCACGCCAGACGATCCGATTTCCGCTTGTCCCGCATGCTATCCTCCCCGCGCGCGTGCGGCGCCGCCCGTCTCTGCGGACGGAGTCAGAAGTGACAATACCCCCCATGATCGACGTTGCAAGCGCTTTCATTGATCACCCGCGCGCGCGTTGCTGAGATGCAACACACCCCCGAGCGCGCCTCAGCCGGACGCCAGCTCCGCGAAGATCGCGCCCGCCGCATTGGGCTCGGCCTCGAGCGTCGCGATGCGCTCGGCGAGGCGCGCAATCGCCGCCGGAGGCGCGGGCCGATGCGCGCGCGCGGCGCACGCGATGGCCTTCTCCACCAGCGCGTCCCATGCGATCGGGTTCGAGGGCGCTCCCAGCGGCGCCTCGACCGCATGCATCAGTGTACGCCCGTCCCTCAGATGGATCGCCAGGCGCCCACCCGCCGCGTTGCGCGCCCATTCCTCGGTCGTGCGGTGCTCGCAGCGCGCAGCGAGCGCGAGGACAGCGCCGTCGCAGAGCGCGGGCCCGTCGAAATCGTCGAGCGAGACGCGTCCCTTGACGATCGCCGTCGCGACCACGAAAGGCAGGCTGAACTTCGCATCGATCGCGGTCCGCGGCGCCCGCTTCGTCTCGATCGGACGCGCGAGCATCTCCTGCAGGAGGCCGCCCTCGGTCTCGATGCGCACCACGTCGCTCGCTGCGAAGTCGTGCACGGCCCGCAGCGCCAGCGCGGCCTCCGCGGCCGCATGCGTGCCGCGGCAGCTGGGCCAGGCCTTGTAGCTCAGCTCTGCGCCGTAGAAGCGCGCGCCAAGGTCGGCCATCAGCTTGTCTTCGTCATAATCCCCCTGTGCGTAAAGCCGGAAGAATCCGCATTCGCCTTCGAAGGGGCGCTCGAAGCCGCGCACGCCGCGTGACGCAAGCTGCGCGGAGAGCACCCCCGTCTGCGATGCGAATGCGTCGCGCACCGAGCGCAGCACTGAATCCGGCGCATGCTTGATCTCGCCGCTGCACGTCGCCTGGCAAAGCGCGAGGGAAAAGGCGTCGAGCATCTGCTGCGCGTCGAGCCCCACGATGCGTCCGGCCGCCGCGACCGCGCCGTACGCGCCGAAGATCGGCGGCGGATACCAGCCGAAGGATTCCACCGGCGTCCTCACGGCGAGCGCAAGCCGGCAGGTGAGGTCGCACCCGACCGCCATCGCCGTGAGGAGGGCGCGCCCATCGACGTCTCCGCGCGCTTCGCCCAGCGCCAGCGCGGCGGGAATAAGCGCCGCGTTCGGATGCACGGGGGCCGCATCGAACGCGTCTTCGAAATCGAGCGCATGCGCCATCGCGCCGTTCGCCAGCGCCGCCAGTTGCGCCGGCGCCCTGAATTCGTACCCGAAAACCGAGCTTTCCGGCGCGCCGCCCGCGCTGCGCGCCTGCGCAGCGAACGCAGCGCAGCCCTCTCCGGCGCCGCTCGCGCCGAGCGAGACGCCGATCGCGTCGAGCAGCGAACGCTTCGCCCCATCGATGGCCGCCGCCGGCAAGTCCTCGTAGCGAACGCTCTCGACATGCGCCGCGAGCCGACGTGAGAGCGAAGTCACGTCGAGGCCGTCGCGAGCCGCCTTCGGGCATCCCATCGCGGCGCGAACGACAGAAGCACGACCGCCGCGATGAGCAGAACCGAGCCCGCCAGCTCTGCATTGGTCGGCGCCGGCTGTCCGAGCAGCCATGAGAGCAGGAACGCCGCCGCGATCCCAGCAAGAATGCTCGCCGCCCGCTCGAACGGCACGCAGAACGTGTTCTCGCGCGGGTCAAGCAGGATGAGCGCCGAAAAGATGGAAACCACGAAGAACGTCGTCGCCATCGCCGCGATGAGCGGCATGGCGCCGCTGGTCCAAACCTCCACGAAGCCCCATTTGAGGTCCGCGCCCTGCGCCAGCGGCGTCGCCGTGAGCGCCGCCAGCATCAGGATCGCGAGCGGCGTGGCGACCAGCTTCTCCTCCACGAAATAGGCCTCAAGCTCGTTCGGCTTGCCGGATTTCGCGATCCGCGTCATCACCGCCAGTCGCACGAAATAACCGATCGTGTAGATCACGATGGTCGCGATCGCCAGCGGCGGCAGATTGAGGCCCCCGCGTTCGCCGATGGTCATCACCAGACCCACCGCAACGAGACCGAGCGCGACCCAGGACCACCAGCGCACCCGACGTCCGAAGATGAGATCCACCAGCGGCGCGATGATCAGCACGTCGCCGCGCATGATGAGCTGCATGAAGGGAATGCTCACGCCTTCGAACGTGAGCGAGAGGGGCACCGTGAAGAGCAGCATCGCGGTGCCCACACCCGAGAGCACGGTCGACCAGCGCGGCCAGGGCACGCTCACGCCCATCACGCGCGCCTGGTTCGCCGAGCGATACCAGCCCGACCAGACGACGAAGACGAGGATCATCGAGCTGCCGAGGATGAGCACCGCCGGCAGCGTCTCCAGCCCCGAAAGCGTCCGGCTCATTCCCGGTTGCGGCGTGGTCGAGAGCCCCCGTGCGCAGGCCATGTAGGGAATATAGAAGAGCACATAGATGAAGGTGGCCGCCTCGATGGGCAGTCTCGTCAGCCGCATGGGGCGCTTCCTCCTCACGCCATCCTAAGGCCGGATGAAAGCGCTTGCAAAGCGCTTTCGCCCGCGGCTACCGTGGTCTTGGATGTCCAGGGAGCTTCTTCTGCTCGCGGTCGGCGACGTCGCGGCGGACCGGCCCGATCCGCGCCGTTGCTTCGATCACGTGCGTGCGCGCGTGCGCGAGGCGGACGTCGCCTTCTGCCAGCTCGAGGTGAACCTGACGACGCGCGGCGTGCGCCTGCCCCAGGCGCGCCACACGATGCGCGGCGATCCCGCCATCGCCGCCGCCATCCGCGACGCCGGCTTCCACGTCGTCTCTTTCGCCGGCAACCATTGCATGGACTGGGGCATGGAAGCCTTCCAGGACACCATCGACAATCTGCAGGAAGCCGAACTTCAGGTCGTCGGCGTCGGCGCGAACATCGCCGCGGCGCGCCAGCCCGTGTTCGTCGAGCGCGACGGCGTGCGCATCGCCTTCCTCGCCTACAGCACCATCCTGCCGATGGGCTATTGGGCCGAGGCGAGCCGCCCCGGCTGTGCGCCCATGCGCGCCTTCACCATCTACGAGCAGATCGAGCACGATCAGCCCGGCACGCCCGCGCGCATTCACACCTATCCGCAACGCGACGATTTGAAGGCGCTCGTGAGCGACGTGAGGCAGGCGAGGGCGCAAGCCGATTTCGTCGCCGTGTCGCTGCACTGGGGCATCCACTTCGTGCCCGCGGTGCTCGCCGATTATCAGCGCGACGTTGCTTACGCCGCCATCGACGCCGGCGCCGACGCGATCCTGGGACACCACGCGCACATCCTGAAGGGCGTCGAAATCTACAAGGATCGCCCGATCTTTTACAGCCTCGCGAATTTCGCGGTCGATCTGCGCATGGACAAGGCCCACGCCGAGAGCAAGAGCTTCAAGGAGATCCAGGCGCTCAGCCCCGACTGGGTTCCCGATTTCGACAGCCTCTACAATTTCCCGCCCGCCTCGCGCATGAGCATCGCCGCCGAGCTGGTGCTGCACGAGGGCGGTCTGCGCGATGTCGCGATCCGGCCGCTTTACATCAATTCCAGCGCCCAGCCTGAGATCATGCAGCCCGAGGATCCGCGCTTCGAGCAGATCCGCGCCTACCTTGAGGACATCAGCGCGCAGGCGGATCTACAGACACGCTTCAAACAGCGCGGCGACCTCATCGCCCTCGAAGCAGCCTAGGAGAGGGAACATGCGCGACGGTCTGCCGAACGATTTCGACCCGCTGGTCCCCGAAACCTTCGATTCCCCCTATGAGGTCTTTGAGCGCCTGCGCCGCCAATGCCCCGTGGCGCACACGCACGCCTGGGGCGGCGCCTGGGCCTTCGCCAAGTACGATGACGTGAAGACCGCCGCTAGCGATTCCAAGACCTACATCACATCGGTCCAGAACGTCGTGCCCAAGGTCGCCTTCACCGGCCGGCGCCCGCCGCTGCACCTCGATCCGCCCGAGCACACGCCCTATCGCGCCGCGCTCAACCCGCTGCTCTCCGAAGCCAAGGTGGCGCCGCTGGAACCGGCCATCCGCGGCTTCGCCGCCGAACTCCTCGACCCCATCATCGCCCGCGGCAAGGGCGACATCTGCATCGATTTCTCCAGCCACCTGCCGATCTACGTCTTCGCGCATTGGATGAAGATGCCGGCTGAGCTCGTCGATGCGCTGCGCACCGTCGGGCGCAACTACAACGTCGCCGTCCAATCGAACGACGTTGAGGTCACCAAGGAGACGAGCCTCGAGCTCTACCGAATGGCCCGCGCTCTCATCGAGTTGCGCAAGGCCAATCCGCTCGACCCCGACGAGGATCCCACCAGCGCGCTGCTGGCCGCGCGCTATGAGGGCCAGCCGCTCCCCGACGAGCTCATCGTCGGGTGCGTGCGCCAGGTGCTCGTCGTCGGCATCATCGCGCCGACGGTCGTCATCGGCAGCATTTGCGTGCACCTGTCGCGCCATCAGGACTTGCAGCAGAAACTGCGCGCCGAACCGGCGCTCATCCCCGCCGCGCTCGAGGAGTTCCTCCGCCTCTACACGCCCTATCGCGGCTTCGCGCGCACGGCGGTGCGCGAGATCGAGGTGCGCGGCGTCACGATCGAGCCCGCCGAGCCGATCGCGCTCCTCTACGCCTCGGCCAACCGCGACGAGGAAGTCTTTCCGGACCCGGACGAGTTCAAGCTCGATCGTCCCAACATCAGGGAGCATCTCGCTTTCGGGCGCGGTCCCCACAATTGCGTGGGCGCGCCGCTGGCGCGGTTGGAGCTTCGCGTCGCACTGGAGGAGCTGCTCGCCAGGACCGCGAGCTTTGACCTCGACGGCCCGATCAAGCAGACTCGCTTCCCCGAGATCGGCGCGCTCGAAGTGCCGCTTCGCTTCAAGAGGGGGGCTTGATGCAGGCTGGCGTCGCCGCTGGCGCTGAGGCGAACGCCCCCGCTTCGCGCGTTGAGGAGAGCGTTCGCGGCAAGGTGCGGTTGCGCCTGGCCTACGCGTGCACGCTCATCATGTTCATGAGCTCGCTCGATCGCGTGAACGTGTCCTTCGCGGCGCATCAGATGAACGAGGCGGTCGGGCTCTCGCCCTCGCTCTACGGTTTCGGCGCCGGCATTTTCTTCGTCGGGTTCCTGATCGCGCAATTCCCGAGCGTCTATCTTCTGAAGCTCATCAGCGCCCCGCGCTGGTTCTTCACCCTCATGCTCACCTGGGGCGCCGCCGCGACGGCGATGGCGTTTCTGCAATCGCCGGAAATGTACTACGCACTGCGCGTCGTCCTCGGTCTCGCCGAAGGCGGCCTCGCGCCGGGCATGGTGCTTTATCTGAGCGGCTTCACCTCCGAGCGCGACCGGGCAGGGAATTTCGCAGCGCCGATGCTGGCGATCCCGATCTCGATCGTCCTTGGCGCGCCCATCTCCGCCTGGCTGATGAGCATGCATGACAATCCCCTTGGGCTTCCGGGGTGGCGCTGGATGTTCCTCATCGAAGGTCTGCCGACGATCCTCCTCGCCATCCTCGCGCTCTTCCATTTCCCGCGCACGCCGGCCGAAGCGAAATGGCTGACCAGTGAGGAAAAGGCCTGGATCGCGGAGAATAATTCCATGCGCGTGCGCCCCTCTGCGCCGCGCACGCGTGGCGCGTTCACCAATCCCTGGCTCTGGGTGTCCGCCGCGATCTGGTTCTGCCTGCTCGGCGGCGCCTACGGCATTATCTTCTGGCTGCCGCAGGTCATTCGCCAGTTTGCCGATCTCTCTGAAGTGGAAGTCGGCTTCGTCGCGGCGCTGCCGTGGGTCGGCGCGCTCATCGGCATGTTCTGGAACCCGCGCCATTCCGACAAGACGGGCGAGCGCTTCTGGCACGTCGCCCTTCCCGCGCTCGTCGCCGGCGCCGCCTATGCGATCGCTGTATGGACGCCGCCGACCGTTTCGATCGTGCTCCTGTTCATCGGCGGCTTGGGGCTGGGCGCCGCGCAGGGCGCCTTCTGGGCTATTCCGACCAAGCTCTTCTCACCGGCCGTGATGGCGACCGGCATTGTCGCGGTGAATATCGCGGGGAGCTCCTCGGGGATGATCACGCCCTGGCTTATCGGCGTCGTCCGTGAGCGGACGAATGATTTCACGATCCCGATCTACATCGTCGGGCTGCTTCTGGTCATGGCGGCCGCGCTGACCGTCTGGGCCAAGTTCGCCGGCGCCCGATCCTTCGCAGCGCCGGACGCGCGCTGACTCGGATCGATCCTAGAAGAGGATCTTCGCCGTGCGCTCGATTGGATGGCGCTCGTCCGGCCCTCGCGCGACTTGACGACTTCCGCCGCCAGGAATGCGATCGACAGTGCGATGGTGGCTTCGACAGGGGCGCCCGAGAGGCTCATCCAGCCGAAGGTCGTTCCCGCCGGCGTGATCGAGTGCGCCCGCTTTCCCTAGAGATTGTACCCGAGCCGGATGCCGATCGTCCGCGGCCGCAGCGTGCCGAACCGGCTTGCGATGAAGGCTTCGGGGTGCACGTAGGTGATCGAATGATCGTCGGTCACGTTCTCCACGTAGCCGATGATCATGACCGGCCCGAAGGTCGCGCCCGCTGAGAGGTTCAGGTTCTCATAGCTTTCCGTGAAGGCATATGTTGGCGCGCGGGCATTGGGGTTGCCTGGCACGTTCGGGAACATTCCCGGGTACGAGCCGACATGCGAGAGGGTTCCTCCCACGAAGGCTTCCCCGTCCGCTCCGACATCCCAGCTATAGCGCACCGTAAGCGCGCCCTGGAACCGGGGCGAGGCCAGTCGCGCGCCGACAACGGCGCCCGAGATCGCCGCCTCAGACGGCGTAAGCGCGGTGACCTTGGCGTCGTTGATCGCGCCGTTGAGGCGGATGTCGAGCCCCTCGATGGGCGAGGCGCCGATCTCGAACTCGAAGCCGCGGCTGCGCGCCGCGCCGATATTGGTGGCGAACTGCACGGAGTCCGATGTCCGGTTGGCCTGAACCTGAATGTTTTCCCAGTCGATCTGGTAGAGCGCGAGATTGGCCGTGAGGTCGCCGTCGAACCAGCGTCCCTTGAGGCCGGCCTCGTAATTCCGCAGATTGTCGGAATCGGCGCCCGCCGGAATGACGATGTCGTTCGGATTGACGAGACTGACGCGTCCGGCGAACCCGTTCACCACCGGCGTTCGGAAACCTGTCGAGTATGTCGCATAGGTCGTTATTGAAGGCGCCAGCCGGTACGAGGCGCTTGCCTTGTAGGACGGCCCGGCCTCTTCGGCCTTCGCGCCGGTTCCTGACGCAACCGGCGTGATCGTGACCGGGCCCGAAAGCCCCAGAATCGCGAGCGTCAGATAATTGCTGGTGTACCCGCCCGGCTCGGTCGTCGTCTGCACGTCGGTGCTGCTGTAGCGCATCCCGCCGGTGAGCCAGAAATTGTCGCCGATCCGATAGGTGAGTTCGCCGAAGCCGGCCAGTTCGTGCGATACCGTGTAATTGCCGAAGCGCTGATAGTATTCGTCCGAAAGCCCGGTAATGCGGCGCAACGCAAGGAAGGCGGGGTTCGAGCGGTAATTGAAATCGACGTCGCGGCGCTTGTAATAATAGAAGCCGCCGACCACCCAGTCGATCACGCCGCCCGGATCGGACGCGAGCCGGGATTCCTGGACGAAGATGTCGTCGTAGGCGTAGGCGTCGAGCGCGAAGGCGATCGCGCCGCCGAACGTGCCGGCGAGATCGACGATGAATTCCTGATCCCAAAGCGCGTATGTCGAGGACGACGTCAGGTCAGCGCCGTCGAAATCATAGGTGACCGTGGCGTTGAGGGTCTGGAGGAGGCCGGTGAACCGATCGGGCCGGTCCGATACGCGCCGCTCTTCGCCGAGCCGGGGATCGATGAGAGACGAATCCTCCGGCTGGCTGTCCTCGTGGGAGGCCGTCAGACGCAGCGACATGCGGTCCGTGAAGTTCGCCAGCAAGCTGCCGCGGACGCCAGCGGACTTCAGCGTGTTCGAGTTGTGGACGCCCGTGCCGATATTGTCGAGATAGCCTTCCTCGTTGCGGTAGAAACCCACCAAGCGCAGCGCAAGCGTGTCCTCCACCAGCGGGAAATTGACCATCGCGTTGTAGCGCTGGCGGTAGGAATCCGACCCGGTAAGGCCAAAATCGACGACGCCCGAATAACTGAACTCGTTCGGATCGGGCGCCTTGGTGAGGATACGCAGCGCCCCCGCGAGCGAGCCAGATCCGAAGAGAGTGCCTTGCGGACCGCGCAAGAACTCCACCCGTTCCACGTCGAACAGGCTTGGATCGAGGATGGTGGAATTGCCGTTCGCCGAGATCGGCAGTTCGTCGATATAGATCGCGACCGCGCTCTGCAGATTGGCGTTGTAGCCGTTCGTGGCGATGCCGCGCGCCGTGAAATTGTTGAAGTTCGCCGACGGGCGATTGAGCACGACGCCCGGCACTTCGCTCAGGCCTTCATAGCCGACTGCGCCTTTCTCGGTGAGCTCCGCCTGCGTGAACGCGGTGATGGAGATCGGCACGTCCTGAAGGCGCACGCTGCGCCGCGTTGCCGTGACGATGATGTCTTCGCTCGACGTGGCGCCGCGCTGGCCTGCCGCCGGCGCCTCCGCTGTCTGGGCGAACGCAAGACCCGTGGTCGCAACGGCCGCGACGGAAAGAGACAGCAAGAATAGCGCCTTCACGGGGACCCCCTCCCTTTGCCCGTCGGTCTCGGAGCCGACATTGACGCACAGTCAAATGCCTTTGGTCGGCAGAGTCAATATTAACTATCGTGAGCGTGAATATCTTCTAGTGTCGATCGGGAGGCAGGCGATAAAACAGGGCGGGTGTTCCTTGGAGCCGTGTTCCGCTCCAGAATTTCCGCGTTCTGCAGGAGCGAGGCGCCGCGAAGCTGCTAGCGCCGCTCCGGCAATAAGAATTTGACGCGATCAAAGGCTTCAGCGAAACTCACTAACAGGATAGTGAGGATAGGCGCGCTTGGGGCGCGGCAGCCCTCGCGACCTGCGCGCCACGAGATCTTCGCGACGAAGATCGGGGAGCTCCCTGGCCGCAGCAGACGGAGAGAGGGGCCCCTCGAGCGCCCATGCAAGCGTATACCCTTACCGTCGATAAGTTTCTCGACCACGCCGCCAAATGGTCGCCCAACCGCGAGATCGTCGCCGCGGATCAGGGGCGCGCGGGGAGCCGGCTGGGCTACGCTGCCCTCCGGACCCGGAGCAATCGGCTGTCGGGCGCTCTTGCCGCAATCGGCCTTCGCTTCGGGGACCGCGTCGCGACGTTGGCCTGGAACACCCAGCATCATCTGGAGATCTACTACGCCGCGATGGGCGCCGGGCTCGTCTGCCACACGCTCAATCCCCGGTTCACCGTCGCGCACCTGGCCGCCATCGTGAGCGAGGCGGAGGATCGCGCGCTCGCGGTTTCTGCGAGCCTTGCGCCTCTGGCGGGCGAGCTTGCCGCGCTTTGCCCGAGCATCGAGCACGTCATCGTCATGGACGCCGAGCCGCCGCAACGCACGTTTGGAGCCGCGCGCGTCTGGACGCACGAAGCGCTGCTCGAGGCGCATGGCGCGCCCGCCTCGTGGGGCGCCTTCGACGAGCATGCCGCCGCCGGGCTCTGCTACACGTCCGGCACCACCGGCAACCCGAAGGGCGTGCTCTACACCCACCGCTCCAACTACCTGCACACGTTGCGCGCGCTGCAGGCCGACGCCTTCGCCATCACCGGCGCCGATTCACTCCTGGTCGCCGTGCCGATGTTCCACGCCAACGGCTGGGGCCTGCCTTTCGCGGCGCCGGCCGTCGGCGCCAAGCTCGTCTTGCCCGGCCGCCATACCGACGGCGCCAGCCTGGCCAAGCTCATGCGCGACGAGGATGTGACAATCGCCGCCGGCGTGCAGACGGTTTGGCTCGGCGTGCTCGATCACCTCGACGCTGAGGGCGGCGAGCTTCCCGCGTTGAAGCGGATCATCATCGGCGGATCGAAATGCCCCGATGCGCTGATCGAGCGCATGGAAGAGCGTCTCGGCGCACGGGTGCAGACAAGCTGGGGCATGACCGAGCTCTCGCCCTTGGGCACGGTCGCGCCGCCCGATGCGCCGCCCGCCGCCGCGCGCGGCGCCGGCCGCCCGCCGCTAGGCCTCGACCTCAAGCTCACCGACGCGGACGGCGCGACGTTGCCGAAGCAGCGCGGCGTGACGGGCCGCCTCAAAGTGAAGGGCCCCAGCGTTGTCGGTCGTTACTACAAGGCCGACGCTGACGCGCTCGACTCTGAGGGCTATTTCGACACCGGCGATCTCGCCAGCATCGACGAGGAGGGCAACCTCTCCATTGCCGGGCGCACCAAGGACCTCATCAAGTCCGGCGGCGAATGGATCAATCCCGCCGAGATCGAGGACATCGTCGGGCGCCATCCGCACGTCGGCCTGGTCGCGGTCATCGCCAGGCCCGACGCACGTTGGGGCGAGCGCCCGGTGCTTGTCGTGGAGCCGCGCCAGGGCGTACGGCTGGATGGCCAGGCTCTGCTCAAGACGCTGCGCGGCGAGGTCGCCGATTGGTGGATTCCGGATCTGGTCGTGCAGGTCGAAACCATGCCGCTCGCCGCGACTGGAAAGATTGACAAGGTGAAATTGCGCGCCGATTACGCCGCCGGGAGGATGGCGGGCGAAGGAGCAAATCGTTGACGGATTCCCCGCGGCCGATCGCCCGTGAGCGCAGAAAGGTCGGCGCCAAGACGGACGATGCGGCCGCCAAGCGTCCCCGACGCACCAAGGCCGAGCAGCGCGCTGAAAGCCTGGAGCAGATTCTCGACGCGGCCGAATATCTCTTCTCGCGGCACGGCCTCTATGGCGTGACGCTGCGCGACGTCGCCGAGCGCGTCGGGATCCACACCACGCTGCTGCACTATTATTTCGAGGACAAGCGCAAGCTGTTCGAAGAGGTCTTCGCGCGCCGCGCCGCCGTGACGAGCGGGCGCCGGATGACGGCGCTCGAGGAATACGAACGGGCAGCCGGCGCCTCCCCGACCGTTGAAGGCGCCCTGCACGCCTTCCTCGATACCGACCTCGATCTCTATTACGAGGGGGGGGAGCGCTGGATGAATTACGCCGCCTTCTGCGCACGGGTCTCCAACACGCCCGAAGGCGCCGTGCTGATGGATGTCCACTTCGATCCCGTCGTATTGAAGCTCGTGAGCGTGCTGAAGCGCGCTCTGCCGGACTATTCCGACGAGGACATCTTCTGGGGCTACCACTTCGTGACGGGCGCGCTCATGAACACGCTCGCGCGCACGGGCCGCATCGACCGCCTCTCGGGCGGCGTTTGCCGCTCCGATGATTTCCCGTCGGTGAAGCAGCGCATCGCCAAGTTCATGGCCGCCGGCTTCCTCGCGCTGAGGGATGGCGCCTAGCGAGACCGCTTATTGCGGGCAGGGCGTCGCCGGAACCTGCGGCGAGGCCAGGCCGTGATTCCAGTGCCACGGCGCATCTCCGCTGGCGCGCCGCCGACACACGACCTCCTCGAACAGCGCGTACATTCCAGGATAGAGGTCGCTCTCCGCCTGCGGGCGGTCAGCGAAGCGCATATAGGCGCCGTTCGATCCGTAGGCGGGCCAATCCGCTTCACCGTCTGCGCTTGGAACGCCGCTGCGCGCAAAGCTCGTCCAATAGGCGATCATCGCATCGGAGAACCGCCGCTCGTGCGCGGTCGCTTCGATCCGCGGCCAGTGCGGCGGCGTGCGCTCCAGATTGCCGAACACGTAAGGCAGCTCCGCGGCGTGGAAGGCGTGCAGCCCTGCCGCCTCGGCCGCCGGATAGCCGTGATCGAAGAGATAGAGATACGCTGGCGCCCCGCGCGTCGTTTGCTTCTTGGCCAGCCGCTCGGCCGTCCATCCATAGAGCCCGTCGCGCGTGGCCGCGTAGATGCTCTCCTGCATGTTGGCGCTGGGATAGAGCCGCAGGAAGGTATCAGCGAGCGCGCCGTATCGCTCCCGGATCGCCGCCTCGTACGCCCCCGCGCTCTCCGGAGCGGGCGGGGCGAGCACCGTCAGGGTACGG
Source organism: Hyphomonadaceae bacterium (assembly GCA_016791425.1). Lineage (GTDB taxonomy): Bacteria > Pseudomonadota > Alphaproteobacteria > Caulobacterales > Aquidulcibacteraceae > CADEEL01. Next base: position 95,225 of record JAEUMQ010000020.1, read on the forward strand.
ATCTCGCCGCTGTTGAACCCGGCGATCAGCGGAACCGGCGCCTGCTCGCCGCGGTCGAGCGCCTCGACGATCTGGCGCGGAACGACGCGCCCATCGACGGTGGGCAGCGGCGCGTAGCCCTTGCCGGCGACCGCCTCCACCAGCGCCAGCGCATCCATTTCCCGCAGCGCCGCGATGCTCGGCGCGTTGAGCGCCGCCAGCAAGCGCGCGCCGCTCTCCTCCGCCGAAGGCAGCCCATGCCGGCTTTCCCTCAGCGTCGGCGCCGAGATCATATAGGCGCTCTGCGCGATGGCCTTGGCGAAAAGGCCGCGCGCGTCCGGCGCCGCCATCAGATACATCACGCTGAGCCCGCCCGCGGACTCTCCCGCGATCGTCACGTTGGACGCATCGCCGCCGAACGCGCCGATATTGCGCTTGATCCAGCGCAGCGCCTCGATCTGATCGAGCAGGCCGTAATTGCCCGACACGCCCGTCGGCGCTTCCGCGCTGAGCTCGCTGTGCGCGAGGAAGCCGAGCACGCCCACGCGATAATTGATCGAGACGACGACGACGCCTCGGCTCGCGAGGCGCGCGCCGTCATAGAGCATCTCCTTGCTCGCGCCGGACGTGAGCGCGCCGCCATAGATCCACACGAACACCGGCGCGTTGCGCGCGTTCGCCGGCGTCCAGATATTGAGCGAGAGGCAATCCTCCGCGATCGCGCCGATGTCGCTGGCGTAGACGCTGTTCATCCGCGCTCTGAGCTGCGGGCACGCCGGTCCGTAATCCCGCGCCTGGCGGACGCCGTGCCAGTGCGGTGCAGGCGACGGCGGGCGCCAGCGGGCGGGGCCGGTGGGGGGCGCTGCAAAGGGAATGCCCTTGAAGACGCGCAGCGCCCCCTCGTTTGCGCCTTGCACCGCCCCGGCTGGCGCGCGCACGATTGGCCCGCCCACGCTCTCCGACTTCGAAGGCGCAGCGCACGCTGTGAGCAGGAAAGCCGCGGCGCCGATTAACCCACGTATGTTCACCGCGTCCCTCCCGGTCGGCCCTCTCGCTTGAGCACCCGCGCCAGCATGAGAAAGAGCACGATCGCCAGCACATAGAACGGCGTCAGCGTATAAAGCGCGATCTGCAGAGAATTGTCGGGGTGGTTCGCGCGGAAGAAGTCGCTTGCGGCGCCGACATAGGTGGGCCCGAGCCCAAGCCCGATGAAATTCATCACCAGCAGCAGCAGCGCGCCTGACATCACGCGCTGGTCCGGCCGCACTTCTTCCTGCACCAAAGCCACCGCGGATGAGAGATAGAAATAATTGAGAAACGTAGGACCGATGAGCAGGATTGTCGCCAGCTCCCAGGACGGCGCCCACACGAACCCGACATAGAACGGGATCGCCAGCGTGAGCGACGCTGCGGGCAGGAGCGCGTAGGCCTGCTTCGCGCGCTTGGTGAACTTGTCGATCATCCAGCCGGACACGAAGATGCCGGCGCTCATTCCGATCCCCACCACGAGCGCGTACCAGAGCGCCACTTCCTGCAGCGTCATGCCCTTTTCGCGCATCAGGAAGAGCACGGTGAAATTACCGAGCCCGTAGGTGATGAATTGCGTCGAGCCGCTGCCCAGCGCGGCCAGAACCAGCGACGGACGCGAGAAGAACATGGCAAGCGTCGGCAGGAACCCAGCTTTCGCCGCCGGCGCGCCGCTCGCCGCGCGATCGAGCCCCCCGCGCTTCGGCTCGCGCACGAGCAGGATCACCGCGACCGCGGTGACGACGCCCACCCCGCCGATGATCACGAACGCGTCGCGCCAGCTGAACGCCGCCGCGATGGAAGCCCCGAATGCGATCCCCAACGCCGCGCCGATCGGCGGCCCGAGATTGAAGATCCCGAGCGCCGTTCCACGCCGCCCAGGAGGAAAATAGTCCGAGATGATGGCGTAGGAGGGCGGCACGCCGCCCGCTTCCCCAAAGCCCACGGTCATGCGCGCGATCACCAGCTGCGGATAGTTGCGCGCCAGCCCGCACGCGATCGTCGCCGCGCTCCAGATCGCGCACGCGATGGAGAGCACCGCCACGCGATTGGTCTTGTCCGCCAGCCACCCGACCGGAATCGCGATGAAGCAATAGAAGAACGCGAAATAGAGGCCGCTGATGAGCCCGATCTGCGTATCGGTGATGTGGAGCGTGTCCTGGATCGGCTTGGCGAGGATCGCGAGCAATTGCCGGTCGAGGAAATTGAGAACGTAGACGAAGCACAACATGCCGAGCGCGAACCACGCGCGCGCGCCAGGAGCAGGCGCTGCGGTCGTTGCTGCGTCCCCCGACACACCGGCGTCCGTGGTGGCCGTCAACGCACCCGCCCGCGCAATGACGTGGAGGCCTCGCTCGACCATGCGCGTGCGTCTGCCCGGACTGGCGCCACGAACCCTCCCGCGATCGATCTAGCTGTCGATCTCCATGGTCATCATGCAGCGCCCCCCGCGCCTCGTCAACGCTCACTCTGTCAAGGATGAATATCTGACGAGTTCCCCGGGCCGCGTGCTATTCCCGGGCGCGCCCGTGGAAGCGATAGCCGACGCCCGGCTCGGTGACGCAAAGCGTTGGCGTCTCCGGATCAGGTTCGATCTTCTGGCGCAGGTGCCGCATATGCACGCGCAGCGCCTGCACGTCTGCGGTCTGATCGTCGGGCCAAGCGGACTGGAGTAATTGGCGGTGTGTCAGCACCTTGCCCGCGTGCAGAACGAGCTGATGCAGCAGACCGTATTCGCGAGGTGTCAGCTTGGCGTCCTTGCCGTCCACGCGTACCAGCCTCTTGGCAAGGTCCACCACAAGCCGGCCGTCGTCATAGACCGAGGGGCCGCCTTGCATCTGGACGCGGTGGCGCAGCGCGGCGCGCACGCGGGCCATGAATTCGGCGACGCCGAACGGCTTGGTCACAAAGTCATCGGCGCCGAGATCGAGCGCCTGGACCTTGCGCGTTTCCTCGTCGAGCGCGGAGAGAACAAGGATCGCGGGCCGATTGGCGGCGGCGAGTGGTCGAATGAGGTCGCTGCCGTCGCCGTCCGGAAGTCCCAGGTCGAGGACGACCAAGTCTGGCTTCGCGCTTGCGCTCAAGGCGCGCGCCTCGGCGACAGTGCCGGCCTCAAACACCTCGAAGTCTTCGGCGACCAGTGTCGAACGAAGAAAGCGACGGATCGCTTTTTCGTCATCGACGACCAGCGCTGTGAGACGGCTCGGCGGCATGCGCCCGATTCATGCCGTCGCGGATTCGGCAAAGGCAAGGGTAAAGACTGCGCCCCCGCGGCCGCGTTGGTTGTGCGCCTCAATCTTGGCGCCCATGAGCTCGGCAAAGCCTTTGGCGATCGCCAAACCGAGGCCGGTGCCGCTGGCTGGGGTTCGCTCTCCCCGGAAGAAGCGCTCGAAGATGCGGGTTTCAGCCCCGGCAGGTAGGCCCGGGCCGTTGTCCGTCACCGTGAATTCAATGCCGCCGTCCGCCATGCGGGCCGCGAGGCGGACCTCCCCACCGTCGGTCTGGCGCGCCCCATGAACGATGGCGTTCTCCACCAGGTTGAACAATGTCTGATGCAGCAGCGTCGCGTCGGCTTTCAAGAGCGGCAATCCCGGCGATACATCGCCTTCAATCCAGACGCCTTCGGCGAGCGGCTCTGCGCGCTTCAGAACGGCCGCGACCACATCGGCGGCGTCCAGGGGCTCGACCTTTTGTTTGACGCCGCCGCTCTCCAGTCTCGTCATATCGAGCAGCTTCACGACATAGCGCTGCATGCGCTCCGCCTCCGCTTCGATGCCTGCGAGCAGCTCCCTCCGCGTTCGTTCGTCGTGCCGGTCGCCATAGGCGCGCAAGCTCGATGCGGCGCCGAGAATGCCGGCGATCGGTGTCTTGAGGTCATGCGAGAGCGAAGCGAGCATGGTCGCGCGAAGGCGTTCGGCCTCCATTTCGACGCGTCCTTCCTCATAGGCGCGGGCGATGTGGGCGCGTTCCAAAGCGGTCGCAGCCTGGTCCGCCATGGCGTCCAAGCGTCGGCGCTCCGCAGGCGACAGCGTGCTCTCCCGTGCGATGGCGAGCACGCCCGAAAAGAGCCTGGTTGTACGCATGGGAACAAAAAGCCAGCGCGCGCCGGGCAGGGTATCGGCGCCGCGCCCGGCCGCTTGTCCCTTTGCAGCGGTCCAACGTGCGGCGGCCATGTCGGCCTCCGCGATCGTCACCGCCCCGGGCGCGCAGCCCGCCAGTCGCAGGTCGCTCACGCCTTGCCGGGCGAACACCGCGCATTCGGCGTCGAAAGCGCGCGCGGTGTACGCCGCCAGGGTTTGTGCGACCTCGTCCTCCGACGCAACGCTGGCCAGCCCTTTGGCGAGCCCGAACAGCTCGCGCGACGTCCGTGCTTCGGCGCGCGCCGATTGCGTCTGTTCGCGTGCGCGCGATGCCAGGAAGGAAACGAGAATGGCCGCGCCGGAAAAGGCTATGATGGCGAGCACGTTCTCCGGGTCGGCCACGGTGAACGTGTAGCGCGGCCCGGTATAGAACCAGTTGTAGGCGAGCGCGCAGATAATTCCCGTCAGCAAGCCCGACCACAGGCCGCGCGCCAGAGCGCTGATCAGCACCGCCGCCAAGAAGACCAGGGTGAGGTTGGAAACCCCGATATACCGATCGAGCGGAAAGGCGGCGCCGACCGCCGCCGCCGTCAGCGCGACGCTTTCGAGCGCAGAGCGGACGCCGATGGCGGGCTTGGGAACGGGATTCACCAGGCGGCGTTTCTTCGCCCCGTCGCCTTCCTCGGGCACCACATAGATGGCGATGGTCTCGGCCTGGTCGATCAGTTCGCGCACGACGGACCCGAACCCCGCCTCGAACAGAAGCGGCCGCTTGGCTTTGCCGACCACGATCTGCGTGATGTTCTGTTCGCGCGCGTATTCCAGGATGGTTTCAGCGACGCGGTCGCCGGGAAGCGTCGCTGTATCCGCGCCCAACCGGGTGGCGAGGCGCAGCGTTTCCGAGATGCGTCCGCGCTCCGCCTCGGAGAGCCGAGAGTAGCGGTCGGTCTGCACATAGACGGCGATCCATTGCGCCTTCGCGCGGTCGGCGATCCGCTTGGCGTGGCGGACCACTTCGGCGGCGTCGGGCCGGTCATCCACGCACACAAGGATACGGTCTCCTGCCGCCCACGGCGCGCTTTCGCCTTGCGCCTGACGAAGGCCGCGCACCTGCTGATCGATGCGGTCGGCCGCGCGCCGCATGGCCAGTTCGCGCAAGGCCGAGAGGTTGCCCGGCGCAAAGTAATGGCGCATTGCCCGCTGCGCCTGGTCCGGCGCATAGACCTTTCCCTCTTTGAGCCGCTCGATCAGCTCTTCAGGCGTGAGGTCGATCAGTTCGATGTCGTCGGCGCGCTCGATCAGCGCGTCCGGCACGGTCTCCCGCACGCGCACGCGGGTGATCCGGGCGACGATGTCGTTCAAGCTCTCGAGATGTTGAATATTGAGCGTGGTCCAGACGTCGATGCCCGCTGCGAGCAACTCCTCGACATCCATCCAGCGCTTGGGGTGGCGAGAACCTTCGACATTCGTGTGTGCGAGCTCATCGACCAGCGCAATCTGCGGCTTTCGCACGAGCAGGGCGTCGAGGTCCATTTCCTCAAGTTCTTGCCCGCGGTAGCCCAGCTTGTGTTTGGGAATGACTTCGATCCCTTCGCACAGCGCCAGGGTCTCCTTGCGCCCATGCGTCTCCACGACGCCCGCGACGATATCGACGCCGTCCGCCAGCTTCTTGCGGGCGTCGGAAAGCATCTCGAAGGTCTTGCCGACGCCTGGCGCGGCGCCCAGGTAGATCTTCAGCTTGCCGTGCGCCTCGGCCTTGGCTTGCGCCAGAAGCGCATCGGGCGACGGCCGTCTTTCGCCGGGGTCGGTCATGAGGCGCCTTCGTGAGCCGGCAGCTCGTCGAGCGCTAGATTGAGCTCAAGCACGTTCACGCGCGCCTCGCCTAATATGCCGGCGATGGGCAATTCGGTGTGCGCCTCGATGAGGCGGCGCACTGCTTCAATCGGGACGCGTCTGGCGCCCGCAACGCGCTGCGCCTGAAACCGCGCGGCGGCGGGTGAGATATGGGGATCCAGTCCGGAGCCGGATGTCGTCAGCAGGTCCACCGGAATGTCCTTCGCCGCGACGCCGTAGCGCGCCGCTTCCGCCCGAACGCGGTCAGCCAGGACGTGCGAGGTCGGGCCGAGGTTCGATCCGCCCGACGCGCGCGCATCGTAGCCGCCGCCGGCGGCTGATGGGCGCCCCCAGAAATAATCATCGCGCGTGAAGCTCTGGCCGATCAGAGCCGAGCCGACGACGCGCCCATCGCGAACGATCGGGGAGCCATCGGCGGCGTGCTGGAAGAGCGCCTGCCCGATTGCCGTCAGGGCCAGCGGATAGACGATGCCGGTAAGGAGCGTGAACAGCGCGAAGAGGACAAGCGCGGGCCGAAGAGTGCGTGTCATTGAGAGGCCTCAGGCGAGGTGGAGTGCAGAGACGATGACGTCGATCGCCTTGATGCCCAGGAAGGGCGCAATAAGGCCGCCAAGTCCGTAGATGGACAGGTTTCGGGCGAGCAGCTGGCCTGCGGGCGCTGCGCGCCAGGCGACGCCCTTCAACGCCAGCGGTATCAGCAGCGGGATGATGATCGCATTGAAGATGATTGCCGAAAGGATGGCGCTTTGCGGGCTGGAAAGGCCCATGATGTTGAGCAATCCCAAGCCCGGATAGAGCACCGCAAACATGGCCGGTATGATGGCGAAATACTTTGCGACGTCGTTGGCGATGGAAAAGGTGGTCAGTGAGCCGCGCGTCATCAGCAACTGCTTGCCGATGGATACGATTTCGATGAGCTTCGTTGGATCGCTGTCCAGATCGACCATGTTGCCGGCCTCGCGCGCGGCGGGCGTGCCGGTCTGCATGGCGACGCCCACATCGGCCTGAGCCAGGGCCGGCGCATCATTCGTCCCGTCGCCGCACATGGCGACGAGCTTGCCTTCGGCCTGCTCCTTGCGGATGAGCGCGAGCTTGTCCTCAGGCTTGGCTTCGGAGAGGAAGTCATCGACGCCCGCTTCAGCGGCGATGGCGGCGGCGGTGAGGGCGTTGTCGCCGGTGATCATCACGGTGCGGATCCCCATCCGCCGCAGCTCCGCGAAGCGCTCCTTGACGCCGCCCTTCACCACGTCCTTCAGATGCACGATGCCAAGCACTTGCCCGTTGCGGGCGACGGCGAGCGGCGTGCCGCCCTCGCGGGCGATCGCCTCGGCGGCGCGGCGCACGTCAGCAGGCGCATGCGATGCGCCATTCTGCACCGACGCGAACTGCAGGATAGACTCAACGGCGCCCTTGCGAATTCGAGTGCCGTCGATATCGACGCCGCTCATGCGGGTCTGGGCTGTGAAGGGAACGAACTTGGCATGTGTCGGCGCCATTTCCCGTCCGCGCATGTCGAACCGGTCCTTGGCCAGGATGACGATGGAGCGCCCTTCCGGCGTTTCGTCCGACAGTGACGCGAGTTGCGCGGCGTCTGCAAGCTCCCGCTCGCTGACGCCGGGCCCTGGAATGAACGCAACGGCCTGGCGGTCGCCGAGAGTGATCGTGCCGGTCTTGTCGAGCAGCAAGACATCGACGTCGCCGGCGGCCTCCACCGCGCGCCCGGACGTGGCAAGCACGTTGAACCGCACCAGCCGGTCCATGCCGGCGATGCCGATGGCCGACAGGAGCCCGCCGATGGTGGTGGGAATAAGCGCGATGAAGAGCGCGGCCAGCGCGATCACGCTGACGTGTCCTTGGGCGTAGGATGCGAAGGCGGGAACCGTGACGACGGCCAGAACGAAGATCAGCGAGAGACCGGCCAGAAGCACCGAGAGCGCAATCTCGTTCGGCGTCTTCTTGCGGGCCGCCCCTTCCACCAGTGCGATCATCCGGTCGAGGAAAGTCGAGCCCTGCGCCGCCGTCACCCGCACGACGATGCGGTCGGAAAGCACGCGCGTGCCCGCCGTGACCGCGGATCGATCGCCGCCCGCTTCGCGGATCACCGGCGCGCTTTCCCCGGTGATGGCGCTTTCGTCGACTGTGGCGACGCCCTCGACCACTTCACCGTCGGCCGGGATGAGCTCGCCCGCGACCACCTCCACGACGTCGTCGATCTTGAGGTCGCTCGCGGCCGTCGGCGGTTGCGGCGCGCCGCCGACGAGACGCCGCGCCATCAATTCGGAACGCGCGCGGCGGAGACTCGCCGCCTGCGCCTTCCCGCGCCCTTCCGCGACCGCTTCGGCGAAGGCCGCGAACCAGACGGTCAGCCAGAGCCACAGCGCGATTTGCCCGCCGAACGCGGTCTCCGCGCCACGCGCGAAGAGGTCGCGCACGAAGAGCGTCGTGACATAGATCGCGACCATCTCCGTCGCGAACATCACCGGGTTGCGCCACATGTGCAGCGGGCTGAGCTTGCCGAACGCATCAAGCGCTGCGGACCGAAGGATGGCGCCGTCGAACAGCGACGCGGGCTTGGCCTTATCAGACATCGGGATCCCTCAGAACAGCCGGTCGGCGGTGGCTTCGGCCAGCGGCCCGAGCGCGAGCGCCGGGAAGAAGGTCAGCGCACCGACGATGACGATGATGAAGGCAAGCAGGCCGATGAAGAGTGGTCCGGTCGTCGGGAACGCGCCTGCGCTGGCCGGCGCGACGGGCTTGGCCGCGAGGTTGCCGGCGATGGCGAGGGCCGGAACGATCACGAGGAAGCGCCCGATCAGCATCGCCGCCGCCTGGGCGTAGGTGTAGAACGTGTTCGTCGCCGTGAGCCCGCCAAACGCCGAGCCGTTATTGCCGGCGGCGGAAGCGAACGCATACGCCATCTCGGTGAAGCCGTGGGGCCCCGCATCCTGGACGCCGGCGCGCCCCCATTCCGTGCTTGCCGCGAGCGCCGTGCCGATCAGGATCGCCAGCGGCGATGCGAGAATGGCAAGCATGGCGAGCTTCACGTCGCGCGCTTCGATCTTCTTGCCGAGATAGGCTGGCGTGCGTCCGACCATGAGGCCCGCGACGAAGATCGTCAGGATGGCGAAGACGAGGATGCCGTAGAACCCTGCGCCCACCCCGCCGACGATCACCTCCCCCGCCAGGATGTTCGTCAACGGGACCATGCCGCCCAGCGCCGAGAAGCTGTCATGCATGGCGTTCACTGCGCCGCACGACGCAGCGGTGGTGATTGCCGCGAAGAGGGCGGACGCCGCGGCGCCGAAGCGCGTCTCCTTGCCTTCCATGTTGGGAGCCGACGGCTCCACGCCCGCCGCGATCAGCGCCGGCGACGCCTGCGCCTCGGCCCAATAGGCGACGCTCGTTCCGATCAGAAAGAGCGCGCCCATCGCGGCGAGCAGCGCCCAGCCTTGCCGCTCGTCGCCGACCATGCGGCCGAACGTGATTGTGAGGCCGGCGCCGATCGCGAAGATCGACAGCATCTGGATAAGATTGACGATTGGCCCCGTGTTCTCGAATGGGTGCGCGGCGTTCGCATTGAAGAAGCCGCCGCCATTGGTGCCCAGCATTTTTATGGCGATCTGGCTCGCGACCGGGCCGACGGCGATGTCTTGGCTGGCGCCTTCGAGCGTGGTCGCCGGCAGCGCCCCCGCCAGCGTCTGCGGCATTCCGAGCGCGATGAAGATCAGCGCGAGAAGGATCGAGATTGGCAGCAGCACGTAAATCGTCGCGCGGGTCATATCGACCCAGAAATTGCCGATGGTGCTTGCGCCTCTGCGCGCAAATCCACGCGCAAACGCGATCGCAACCGCGATCCCCACGGCGGCGGATAGGAAGTTCTGCACGGTCAAGCCCGCCATCTGCGTGAGATGGCTCATCGTGCTTTCGCCGGCATATGCCTGCCAGTTGGTGTTCGTCACAAAGCTGACGGCCGTGTTCATGGCGATGTTGGGCGCGACCCCGGCGAAGGCTTGGGGGTTGAGCGGCAGCGCGCCTTGAACACGCAGCAGCCCATAGAGCGCGAGCGTGCAAACGAGGCTGAAGGCCAGGATGGCGAGCGCGTACTCCTTCCAATCCTGTTCGGCATCCGCCTTGACGCCCGCCAGACGATAGAAGCTGTCCTCGACCGGCGCGAGAACCGCGGACAAGAGCGTGCGCCGGGCGGCGAACACCGCCTCGAGATAAAGCCCCAGCGGGCGTGCAATCGCCGCGACCAGGGCGATGAACACGAGAATGAGGATCCATCCATCCAGGGTCATGACGCTCACTCTTCAGAAGCGCTCGGGGCGCACAAGCGCGGCCAGAAAGAGGATGAGCAGAGCGGCGCCCAGCGCTCCCCCGAGGATGAGATCGAGGCTCATCTCAAAGCTTCCGCACGCCGGCGAACGCGGCGTACAAAACCGCAAAGCCGAGGCAGATGAATCCGATTGCGAACACGTCCTGCATACGCATTGTCTCCGTCAGCGCATGAGGATGGCCGGCGTCGCATGAAGGGTCGAGGCGGGCGGAAGGCTCGGCGCATTAAGGACGCATGAAGATTGGCGCCGACGCACCTCCCGAAACTGTCGCGGTTGCGATCCCTACGCGATCGCGGTGTGGACGCCGCCGATCGCCTCGATCGAGCTTCCGGTCGCGGCCGCGGCGTTCTGCGCGAAATTCGCCCGCGTGCGCTCTTTTCGCCAGGGATCCGATCGGCGCGGATGCCAATGGCCCTCGTCGGCGTGCGGCGGCAGCATTGCATTCGGCGCCCTTTTGGCCGAATGGGTCCGCCTCAAATCGGCTGACCAAGGGAACTCATCATGCGCAGAGCCGCAATCGTCTGTCCGCTGCGCACGCCGGTCGGCAAGTTCATGGGCGCGCTGTCGTCCATGCCCGCCGGCGAGCTCGCTGCGGTCGTCTTGCGCGCGCTTGTGGAGCGATCCGGCATCGATGCCGAGCGCATCGACGACGTGGTCTTCGCCCAGGGCTATGCGAACGGCGAGGCGCCGTGCGTGGCGCGTTGGGCCGCGCTCGCCGCCGATCTTCCTGTCTCAGTGCCCGGTTTTCAGCTTGATCGGCGCTGCGGCAGCGGCCTGCAGGCCGTCATCGACGCGGCCATGATGGTCCAGACCGGCGCGGCCGACATCGTCATCGCCGGCGGCGTCGAAAGCATGAGCAACGTGGAATATTATTCCACAGATCTGCGCAAAGGGGCCCGGTCCGGCGAATCCACGATGCACGATCGCCTGACGCGCGGCCGTGTGATGTCGCAGCCGATCAAGCGCTTCGGGATCATCAGCGGCATGATCGAAACCGCCGAGAACCTGGCCAAGGACTACGCCATCACGCGCGAGCAGTCCGACGCCTACGCCGTCATGAGCCACCAGCGCGCCGCCGCCGCCTGGGCCGCCGACAAGTTCGCCGACGAGCTCGCGCCCGTGCCGGTCCCCCAGCGCCGCGGCCCCCCCGAGATCTTCGCCAAGGACGAAGGCTTCCGCCCGGACGCCTCCATGGAGACGCTGGGCGCCCTCAAGCCGATCGAGAAGGATGGCGTGGTCACCGCCGGCAACGCCAGCCAGCAGAACGACGCTGCTTCAGCCTGCCTTGTCGTCGCGGAGGACAAGCTCCGCGAGCTGAAGCTTGAGCCGATGGCCTGGTTCCATGCCTGGGCCGCCGCCGGATGCGATCCCTCGCGCATGGGCATCGGCCCGGTCCCGGCCGTGTCGCGTCTCTTCGCGCGCACGGGGCTGGGCTGGCGGGACATCGACTTGGTGGAGCTCAACGAGGCGTTCGCGCCCCAGGTGCTGGCGGTGCTCAAGGGTTGGGGCTGGGACGACCGTGACAAACTGAACGTCAACGGCTCGGGCATCTCGCTTGGGCATCCCATCGGCGCCACCGGCGGACGCATCCTCGCCAATCTCGTGCGCGAACTGCATCGGCGCGACGGGCGCTTCGGCCTCGAAACAATGTGCATCGGCGGCGGGCAGGGGCTCGCCGCGATTTTCGAGCGGGCCTGAAGTCCGCGCCGCGCGATGGGGTTTCCGGTCTCGATCACGACGATCGTGTTGCGGGATCCGCGCGGTCTCGTTACTCCGAAATCCGCCGATTGGCGCTCCCATGCGGCGTTCGCGCTTGAGGATCCAGGACCGACTTCGTGCTATATTCCGCGCTCGGCGCATGCGCGCGGGTCCCGATGATCGCGCCGGAGGAGGCGCGGCAGGTCGTCGATGTGCGCGTCGCCGGGTTCGTGAAGGGCGAACATCGTTCGCCCGAATGCCCGTGCGGATGGCGCTCAATTAGATAGGCGCAGACAATACGATGCAGGTGCACGTCGCCCCGATGATGGATTGGGGCGAAAGACCAGCTTTTTCAGGCGCGTGCGTCGGAGAATGTGCAGTCGGCGTGCAAGAAGCGTCCCACTTCGCGTTGCGTGGGATATTTGATGTGCAGCGCCGTCTGGTGGATGCGGGGCGGGAGTATGCGGGAACCGCGACCGCCCTGAGTATCGGTTTGGGCGTCATAACCGTGCTCGTCGAGTGTCCCGCAGCTCTGGTCGCGCAATTGCTTCGGCTCAATCTCATGGCTCTGTTTCATTGCGCGCCGAGGCGTTCGCAAAGGAAATTTCGGCGGTACGCGTTCAAGCAATGTGACTACGTCCGCTGACCTCCGGCCTTGATCTCAGTATATTGATGCGTGGCCAAGACCCGTAACCTGAAGCCGGACGGCGCAAGACTTGAAGATTGGATCGAGCCGATGACGCTGCGCGGGCGGTGGGGTCGAGTAGATTCGTCTAACAAGAGTTTCGTCGACCGCGGCACGGTGGAGGACATCGCGCCGGCGTTCGCCGCCGAATTCTCCATGGTGCTCGAAAATGTTCGCGAAGGCGCCGACCCGCCCGACGTCTTGGCGCGGCTTGACGGCCGCGACGTCGGCATCGAGCTTGTCGAATTCCTGAATGAGACTGTGCGTGAACGAGAAGCGATGAAGCTGCCTATCACGTTCGAAGACCGGCTCTGGAGCAAAGAGGCGACCATCGCGAAGCTCAACGCGCTCTTGGACAAAAAGAATGCACTTTACGCGCGCCGCCCAGACGGATTCGCCGCGGACATTCTTGTTATTCACTCATGCGAGATGTGGCTCAATAAGGCTGATGTTGAAACGTGGGTGTCGCAAGTCACCTTCGAGCCACGGTCGGCAATCCGGGCAGCGTATTTCGCGCTAGAGCGCTTACCCGATAGCCCTAAGCCGCACTGGCCATTGTTTAGGTTATACGGACCCTAATCGGGGTCTTCCCGAGGGCCAATGCAACGCCGCCCGTTCCGGACTGGGCGGCGCGCACGGCCGATTAGCGGAAGCGCCGCACTGGCGACGGTTCGCGCTCTTCGATGACAAGTGTCAGGAGTCTAATGGGCGGTGCGGGGCGGCGCATATACTTGAACAGGATCAAGATAAGCAGCCACCCGGACACGGCCACATAGCCCAACACGAGTAGTTCGACGACGGCGTTCATTTCGCTTCCTCCTTTCCTTCGCTCGATCGCACAAGGAAGAAGTGGCGACAAAAGGGATTGATCCCATCCAGATGTCGTCCAATCGACATCCAGCGATCTAGGGTTGGGGTTGGACCTGGAAGTCCAGCGCTGGACGTGGTGAAAGTATTGGAATCCAGCGCTGGACGGACCGTCGCCATGGAAGAGATCGAAGAAAAGACGCTGATCTTCGTTGCCAACATGAAGGAGTTAGCGCGTCTTGGAGGCAAGGCCGATCGGCTAAATGCTGAACTTGAGCGTTGGAAGGAGGACAATAGGAAAGGCGCCTTCGGCGTCATTCCGCCATCGCGTGCGAGCTTGTTCGATTGGCAAAAGCTGCCTGGTGAAACGACATCGATCACAACTAGCAAACTCGCATTGCTGTGCGCGCTCATGATGTATGGTCGCTCAAGCGTGCCTGGCGAAGCAGAGATGGCTCATGGCCGAAGGGCGGCGGAGGCCATGTTCACTACGGCGACTGAACAATTCTTCGTGGATTTTCCTATGGCGGGCCGAGCCGAGGCGATGGAAATCACGGCGAGCGTCGACAATCCCTACGCGTTGCGACTCATGGCGACGGCTAAAGAGGCAGCGCTTTTGGCACAATCGAAGGGCCAGGAATTGCACCGGATGTGGGATGAGGATCCAATCGGACTAGAGAGCATGCTTGCGCCCCACATTGTCGACAACAAGACCGCGACGCTGTTCGACATGCTCGTTGAATCCGAGTGCAGAAATCATTTCCGCCGGGCCTTTGATGAAAAGCTCCAGGTCATTGGCGAAGAGAGCCTTGCCCGCTCTCCAAAATGGGACGCGGAGTGCGAGTACGGCGTGCTGATGGATGCGGTGGACGGTACGGACGTTCTGTCGATGGGCTTGGGACTCTGGTGTTCCGCAATCGCCGTCGTCGACCTTGTCAACGCGTCAATCCTAGGAACTGTCGTCGCAATTCCGTCTGGGACAATCTACTACGCTTCTCAGAAGGAAGAGTGGGCTTGGCGTGACGAGGGCATCTCGCTGTCGGGATGCTCGGAGGTGCGGGCGTTGCACGATGCGCGGATAGCTTTCTATGGGCAGAAGGCCAAAAACCTTAGGTCCGTGGGCCGCGACGAAAGGTTTTTGCGCTTCCTGGAAACGATTGGCGAAAGCGATCAGCAACGTTTCCGCGCGTTCAACTTCGGTGGCAACAATATGTTGGTGCAGCTGAGCGATCGCAAGAAAGTGCACGGGAAACCGATCGCCGAGGGCGTGGATGCAGTGTTTGAATTGTTCGGCCAACGGCCGCACGATTTTGTGCCGGGTGCGTATATCGCGCTCAAATCGGGCGCCTTTATGTGCGGGCTCGACGGCGATCCAATCTCGATCGAAAGATTGGGACAATGGTTATTGATGCCGAACGAGCGACAAACCTATGTCATAGCGTCGACCGAGGAGCTTGCGCGCGATTTGTTGGCGAACATAGAAACACGCCCATCTGAGGGTTCACCCTCCCGGTAGTGGCCCCGTCAGAGAATCCCTCCATGGCATCATAGAACGTTCTTATTGTCCGGCCGCGCCCGCGCGACCATTGTATTCAGCTGAAGACACTCGCGCCATACCCGGCGCCTTGAGGGGGCCGTTCAATGGCCCATCGCGCGCTTACTGCCGTGCTCGCATGCGCAGGTCATCGGCTACGTCATTTGTTCTGGCAGCTGTGTTGAACCGCTGACCCCGCCTCTGCTTGGAGATACTTCGGAAGCCGTCCGCAGGGTTGAGAGCCGCATAGCGGACGCTGGTAGAGTCAACATGCAAAAGTAGATATCCTTGATTTAGATATTACCCTCGGCGACACGGGCGCGCATCACGTCGAGTGGGTTCGCCACAGAGTCGGGGTACGCCATTGCGAGATCGTGGATGTGATCGTCGCTTAGGTTTGCATCGAGACTGTCGAGCCATGCTGAAAAGAGTGCCCAGTTGGCCTCGCTGAATACTCTGACCCCAAAGCGTTTGGCGAGATTGAGCCGCGGATCGCGCATCATCTCCTCCATCGCTTTGTCAATGAAGACAGCGTCGCAATAGGGGGCGTATGTGCCGATGAACTCAATGTCGTCGAAATAGCCGCTGAGGCGTGCCGGCCCCTTGGTTGAATGAGAATAGGCGCCACGTTTAACGCGTTCCTTCAACACCGCCAGCGCATGGCTCCATATCCACCAATATGGCGTGTTGGCGAAGTGCTCGGACTGAAAGAAGGCGACGACAGTTCTGAATTGCTGCTCGCCCGGTATGTTGTCCGGGAAGTGGGCCAGCAGCGCTTCGATGAGGGATGCATTGTAGGGTACACGCCAGAGCGCGTCGAAGTCTCGTGCAAAGCTCGCGTCGACCTTCTTTTTGAATGCGTCCATGTACGCCTGGGCGCCGTCACGAAGTTCCAGCGCTAAATTCTCCTTGAACGTGCTCGTGGACGCGCGCCATTCGGGCAAAATGTCAGCGAGGCGGGCGACGGTTTTTTCCTTGTCGGCGCGAATGCCTTCAATGTTGCCGTAGTATCCCGGCACATCGATCCAAATGTAGTTGGTCCACTCGTGCAGATCGTCTGGGAGGGCGTCGGCCGGATCGATGTTCCATTTGACAGGCTTGTCGGCCAGGAAGTGTTCGAATCCGCGCAGCACTTGTGCGTGTTGGACGCGCAAGGACCGCTCCAGTTCGTGACCGCCGGAGGTGGCCTTGATGAAGTCCATCAAATCGTCACGGGTCCTGCCGTCGTCGCCCAGCCATTGATGCGTCTCATCTTCGTGGACCGACCCGTAGGGCACGACGAGCACCTGCTTCAGTGCCAGCTCTTTGATCCGCGCTACCGCATCGGCGTATTTCTGATCCTGTGCCGGGTCCTTCATTCGGAAGGCGCGGCTGAAAAAGAATTGGTCGAGGTACAGCACTTTCTTGTGCACAGGCGTCAGCGGCCAGTGGTAGCCGTGGCTGCAATTCATGCAGCCGCGTTCGACCGCATCGCCATGAACCATCACGTTGCCGAAACAATTCTTGGCGCCGCAGCCCGGGCAATCGCCGATGATGCGTGTGACCAGGGTCATGCTGCGAATATAAAGAGACTCGCAATTGCCCGCACGGCTCAGTCTCGCCTTCAAGCATTTGCGTGCCTGATCTGCGAGCATCCGCTAGCAAAAGAGGGCGGATGCGACCCGGGCGATCGCGCGGCCATCGAATGCGAGCGCGGTGTGACCCCAGTCGGAGGCGGGACGGCATGTACGTCGACTTGCATCGACACGCTTCGAAGCACACATGAAGAGTTTGCTTTAAACACGGAATGCACATGGCGAAACGATATGGCGGCCGTTGGGAAATCGTTGGGGATGTAGACCGAGGCGGGCAGGCGCAAGTGTATCGCGTCCGGGACGTGACGGGCGCGCTGGAAGGAGAATACGCGCTGAAGCGGGTCTTGAATCCCGAACGCCACGCGCGTTTCGCTGCGGAGATCCAGGCGATCAAGCAGCTCTCACACCCCAATATCGTGCCGCTGATCGATCATTCGGCCTTGGATGGCGGCGCTGAGGAGAAGCAATTTCTTATCATGCCGCTCGCTCTGGGCGGCGATCTGTCCGATGTGCGGCGGGCTGAGACCTTCAAGGGTTCGATTGATGCGACGCTCAAAGTCGCAATCCAAATCGCCGAAGCTTTGGCGGCCGCGCACGCGGCGGGCATCATTCACCGCGATGTGAAGCCTGCCAACATCCTGTTTAAGGACGTAGGCCATGATGTCTGGCTTGGCGATTTCGGTATTTGCCTCCTGCGCGAGCGCCCCCGCGCCACAGAGCTGAACGAAGTCGTCGGGCCGCGCTGGGGGTTCATGGCCCCCGAATGCGAAGAGGGCGGCCAGTTACAAGTGACGCCTGCGGTCGATGTCTATGCTCTGGGCAAGCTCATCTATTTCATGTTGAGCGGTGGACGCGCTATGCCGCGTGAGAAATTGGATGACCCGGGGTTTGCACTAGAACTCGGCGAGGGGCAGCGCATTCATTTGTTGCAAGCGCTCTTGAGGCGAATGATCTGCGCACTTGATCGACGTACGCGCGATATGAACGAAGTGATCGCCGAACTGCGCCGCATAGAGGCATGGGTGGCCCCTGTGAAATCACCGCTGAGCGAACGCGGCCGTGAACTTTTGGCCAAGACCACGGCCCGCACAAGCGAAGCCGAGCGTATTCATGCAGGAAACCAAGCCGCGCGCGATGCTGAACTCAACAAGACCACCCTGGTGAAACAGGGTTTTGACGCCTGGATCGAAAATCAGCTTGAACTTGCCGCCCGCGATATGCGCATCGGTAACGCAGTCTGCGAGGTGAAGGAATCCGACCGATTCCGCGAGTCGATACGCGGCAATGGCTCGAGCCATTTGATTCCGATCGCGAGTTGGCAATTGGCATATTCACCAACGCCAGCGAACGGGCCACGGCGCAATGCCCTGCAGATTTTGCTCTGCACCGTGCACACTCTGCGCGTCACGCATCGCGATGGCGGCGATCTTCAACTTCCGCTGCGCGAGCCCGAGCGCGATCCGACCTTCATGATGGTTCCATACTATAATTTGATGACCGATAACGCGACACCGATCTATTCGGACATCCAGGGATTTCTCTCTCAGCGCCGCAAGATCGGCTCTACCCGAGCGGGTTCGGTAACGACGAATGTGCGCAATCCAACGCCGAACTTGCGTATCGGTCGGCTGATGCAGGAATTCAATCCGGAGTATTCCATGCACGTGGAGTTCGCAGCTTCGCAATGGCCAGCAGCGTTGGAGCCGCTCGAGCCCAGCCTCATCGAAATGATTGAGGTGTTTCTGGAGGAGATCGAGACGCCTACGCCCTTCTTGAACTGGAGCTAGCGGGGCGCCGTGCTTCACAAAATCCTGCCTGCCCAGGTGCCGCTAACCTACGCGCCGGTCGGCCGCTGCATCTATTGCGGCGCGGCGGAGGCGCTAAGCGACGAGCACATCATCCCTTACGGTCTCGGCGGCAGGCTGGTGTTGCCGGCGTCGAGTTGCGCGGCCTGCGCTAAAATTACCGGCGCATTCGAGGGGACCTGTTTGCGCACGTGCTTTGGACCGCTTCGGATGCTCTACGACCTGCCGAGCCGGCGAAAACGAGAGCGCCCGGACACGCTGCCGCTCAAAGTGAAGCGCACAGCCGACGAAGACTGGACGGATATGCAGGTCGCGCGCGAGGACTATCCCTTCCTCGTCCTCTTTCCGCACCTATCAGGTCCGACTTTGCTGAGTGGTCGAACCGATGCCGAGCAGGGCGCGAAAGCAAATCGCTTCTGGATACGCGGCGCCTCGGAGAGCGCAGGGTTCAAGCCACATCTCAACGAGCTCTGCCAACAGCTTGGCGTGCACTCTGTAATGCCAACCGCAGAATTTCGCGTCGAGGAATTCTGTCTGATGCTGGCGAAGATCGCGCACGCCTATGCCGTGGCCGAGTGCGGTCCGGAGCTTGTAGAGCCCACACTTCTAAGCATGATCCGGACGCGCGACTTCTCGGAGCGTTCGCGCTTGATGGGATCCATCCGTCTGATGGGTCGCGACGATCCTCGTGCGCGATTGCACGATATCTCGGTGCTGGACACGAAGGAGGGGTGGCTTTCTGTCGGTGTGCAATTGCTGGCGCCGATGGATACGCCTACCTATCTGGTGCACGCTGGGAGGCGCCGAGAATGAGTGCGTCAGCAGGTGCGTGTCGTCACGTTGAGGTTGATTGCCTCAATCAATACGAGCTGGTTCGAAAGTACCGCTGTCATAGCTGCGCTGCCGTGATGATGTGCGCCTGCGATGAGAGCCGCGGCAATCGGTTCCTGGCGCATCAGCTGGACGCAGGCGTTGAACTCGAAACCCAACGCCGGGTCCCGGTCACCCAAGGCTTTCAGCCAAAAACTTGTCCTGAATGCCGAGGCCTTCCGCCCGTCAATGCGTCTAAGGCGGAAACTTACGGCTCAACGAGCAAAATTCAGCGCTATTATTGGCGCGAACTCTTCTTCATGACCGAAGAGCGTGTTGCCGATTTGATGAGCGAGCAAGAGGGCTACGACGAGGTCGAGGTGCGACGCCGCATCGAAAAGGAAGTGTTAGTCGAGCTGCAGCACCTTCATAAGACGCGACCGAAATACGTCTACACGGACCTGTCGCAGGACGAAATCATCAAGCGCTACGGCGTCGAGGTGGTGCGAATGGACGCGACCTACCTTCCAAAAGGGGAGAAGGGTCGCGTGATCGACGATGGAGAAGGTGGTTGCTCCGCCGAAGAATTCGTTCTTCGCCGGTATGCAGACGATGGGTGGCAGAGTCTCAGGCTGGAGAGCGCCCCGTTTCACGTCCTCTTTGGTGTCTTCCTATGGCCGATTTTGCAGGACGCGGGGGACCAGAATGTGCGGGAGGGCATGTTCGGCGAACGAGCGGCTTACGATGAGAGCCGCGCCATTGTGCTGATGGGAACCGGTTTGCCGGAGGACTTTGGTACGAAGTCGTATGCGCCACGGCGAGCGGCGGCTGTTGAGGCGCATTTCGCGGCATTGCCGAACGACCAGCTCGGCATGTTGCGCCTGTTCGACAAGTGGCTGACCCCGAGCGAAGGGTTGCGGCAATATCTGTGGGCATATGAGCCGGACGACATTGAGCGCGCGCGCCACCTGATTGAAATATTGCCGCCATCCGTGATCGCATCCTCGTTGCGCTATCTCCTGGACGATTATTGGCGGCACTATTGTGGGTGGCCGGACCTGCTCTTGCACCGCGATGAAGGTGACTACTTTCTGGCAGAGGTAAAATCCTCAGGCGACAAGCTCAGCGAAGATCAGAAACGCTGGATTGGCGACAATCACGACCGACTGCATCTTCCGTTCAAATTGGTGAAGGTGCATAGGCAAAATCCGAAGGTGCGGGTCGCCGATGCGCGCCGCTAACAGTATTGCGCCGGCGGAATCAGCGAGGCGGATGTGTTGAAGCCGGCCAGTCAGATGGCGCAGGATTTGTTGTCGGATGCTTGGGCGTGGGATTTTCCCGCATCCGATTGGGAGCGCGATGTCGTCGCTGAGCTTCTCGATCTGCCCATCTACGACATTCCGCGGCTGCCTGCCGACGAAGTGGCGCGCATGGGCATGCTGCCGAACGCGTGCCACGCCAATGTGCGGCGTTGCGTGGAAAGCAATCCGGGCATGGCGATCGCAACAGGTTGGGTGATCGAGCGGCCCGACTTCATGCTACATTCGGTGTTGCAGACTGGCGATCGGCAATTTATCTGCGTCACTCCGAGTGCTGCTGGCGAAACCGGTTTCGTTCCGTTCATGCCCGACGCAAAGATTTCGTGGGCGGTCAGGGGGCAAGAATATGCGCCGGTGCGGAACGGGCGGATGATCGAAGGGCCAGGCGTCCGGCAACATCCCGCCTTCACGATCGCCAAATTTAAAATCATTCGAGAGCGGCTAGGACGCGGCGTGCCGGTCGAGGAGGCGATCACGTTCACGCGCGACGAATTCGAGACGCTGAGACAGGCGCATATCCCGAAGGCTTGACGGGCGGCGGCCATGCCTGGGACCGAGCGGGCGGGCGCCCCTGGGAACGTGCGGGCGTTGGATGTTGGCTTGTTATTAAAGCTAGGACGTTATATATAACGTCCGAGGAATTAAAATGAACGCCCGCGCCCCCGATACGGCTCGAAATCGCGTCCTGAGGCTGGTCAAGCGTCAGGGCATCGCGCGCGCGCGCGATCTGCAAGCCGCTGGCGTCCCAAACGCCACTCTGCGCCGTTTCGTCGAAGAGGGCGCGCTGGAGCAGCCGGCGCGCGGGCAATATCGCCTTGCCGGCGCCGCGCCGACCGCCGGACACACCATCGCCGTGGCCGCCGGCATCGCGCCGCAAGCTATCGTCTGCCTGCTGAGCGCGCTTCGGCTGCACGACCTCGGCACGCAGACGCCGCGCGAGGTCTGGCTGCTGATCGGGGCCAAGGCCTGGGCGCCGGTCAGTCCGGCGGTCACGCTGCGCCTCATCCGATCGCGCAACCTGCATGAAGAGGTCGGCGTCGAGACGCGTACGATTGAAGGCGTCAAAGTGCGCGTCACCTCGCCCGAGCGCACGGTGGTGGAGTGCTTCAAACACCGCAACGCCATCGGGCTCGATGTCGCCATCGAAGCGCTGCGCGATCTGATAAAGCGCCGCCGCGGCAGGACCGACGAGCTGTGGCGCATCGCCAAGGTGTTCCGCATGCAGAATGTGATGCGTCCCTATCTCGAGGCGAGCGCATGAAGCCGCCGCGCCAAATCGACATGGCGGCGTCGGTGCGTGCGCGCCTGCTGGCCCGCGCTAAAGAGCGCGGCGAGGATTTTCAGCTCACGCTCGTGCGCTACGCCATCGAGCGCTTTCTCTATCGCCTCGGCAAATCTGCCTATCGCGACGCCTTCGTGCTCAAGGGCGCCATGCTGTTTGCGCTCTGGGCGCAAGAGCCATTCCGGGCGACCGGCGATCTCGATCTCATGGGCGTTGAATCGCCTGGAGAGAGGCGCGTGCGCGAGATGGTCGGCGCGCTTGCGGCTCTGGACGTGGAGCCGGACGGCATCGTGTTCGATACAAGCGGGCTGCAGGTCGAGGAGATGAACCCGCAAGAGGACTACAAGGGCGTGCGTCTGTCATTCGTGGCGCGGATCGGCAATGTGCGCATCCCGATGAAAGTCGATATCGGCTTCGGCGACGTGATCACGCCAGGGCCTGTCGATCTCGACTATCCCGCCTTGCTCGATCTGCCTGTGCCGCATGTGCGCGCCTATCCGGTCGAGACCGTCATCGCCGAGAAATTTCAGGCCATGGTCGAACTCGGCATCCGCAACAGCCGGATGAAGGATTTCTTCGATCTGTGGGCGATCGCGCTCACGCTGGAGATTGACGGCGCCGCGTTGGCGGCGGCGATCAGCGCCACCTTCGCGCGCCGCGGCACCGAGCCGCCGCAAACGCCGCCGCTCGCCTTCACCGCCGAATTCGCCGGCGATTCCTCCAAGCAGACGCAATGGTCGGCGTTCGTTCGGCGGATGACGACATCGCTTACGCCAGCGACGCTTTCTCAGACGATTGATGTCGTCGCGGCGCTGGTGATGCCTGCGGCCGCAAGCGAAAGCATCGGGAAAGCCTGGCGTCCGGGCGGGCCTTGGACGTAAGCGAGGAAGCGAGCTTGGTCCGCCCCTCGATGCGGGTGACGCGCATTGGTGACGCGCATTGGCGACGCGCGCGGCGGCGCTGGAAGCTACACAAGCGCCTCCGTCTCCGGCTGAGCCAGAGGCCAAGCGGAAACGAAGCCGAAAAAGGACAAGTCGGACTAGCCCGCGCCCATCGCTCACGGTTAATTCGTCGCAAGCGTGGTGAGCTTCGTTGACGAATTCGGAAGCCATAACCACTATCCTGCCCGCATGCGCCGCCTCTGGCTCCCCCTTCTGACGGCTTTCGCCCTCGCGGCCAGCGGGGTGTCGTCCGCATTCGCGGCGCAAGATTGCCCGATGCGGCAGACGGCCCCGGTCGCAGCGTCGGCGCATGATTGCTGCCCGGAGACCAACACCTCCGATCAGGACCAGCCCGATCAGCAGCACGATATGAAAGGCTGCATGATGGGGATGGCCTGCCGCACAGCCTCGGCCGTGACCCCGACGCTTGCGCCGGTCAGCTTGTCGAATGCGACAATTCTCGTGTCGCAGCCGATCATGAGCGAACCCGCCAAACCGAGCGGCCCGCTCCAGGACCTCTTCCGACCGCCACGAACGATCTGACACCGGAATTGAGCGCTCACGCGCGTCTGCGCGCCTGCGTTCGGGCTCGTCCCCATTTTTCCTGGAGTCGGACATGCGCAACGCATGGGCACTGGCCTGCGCCATCACTTTGGCGCCGGCGGCAAACGCACAAGATCTGAGTTACACCGATGCGCTGGAGCGCGCTGCCAGCGAAGGGCCCACCATCGTGGCGCGCAACGCCGCGCTGGAAGCGGCGACGCGCGGCATCGGTCCCGCCGGCGCGCTGCCCGATCCCGAATTGGTGCTCGCGATCGAGAACGTGCCGGCGACGGGGCCAGACCGTTATCGCTTGGGTCGCGACGAGATGACGATGCAACGCGTCGGCATCATGCAGGAAATGCCGAGCTTGGCCGAACTCGGCGCCCGGCGCGCCATGGCGCGCGCGGAAGCGGAGCGCGCCGGCGCCGGCCTTGAACTCGGGCGTCTCGAAGCGCGCCTTGGCGCGGCTGAAGCTTGGATCGGTCTCTATTACGCTGAGCGCCGCGTCATGGTGCTTGAGCGTCTGACCCGCGAGGCGCACGCCTCCGCCGAGGCGGCGCGGGCGCGCTTGGCGTCGGGCGCGGGCAGCGTCGATGAAGCCATTGCCGCGGAAGTCGACGCCGCGCGGTTTGACGACCGCGGCGCTGAAGCGGCGGCGTCCGTTGTGGCGATGCGCGCCGACTTGCGCCGCTGGATCGGCGAAGCGGCCGACGAACCGCTCTCCGATGCGGCGCCGGCCTTTGTCATCGATGCGGAAAGGCTGCGCCATCATTTGCGTCGCCACCCGGCGTTCGCGGCGTACGACGCCGAAGCCGCGGTCGCGCAAGCAGGCCTGCGCGCGGCGCGGGCCGAGCGTTGGCCGGATTGGTCCTGGGAGTTGTCTTACGGACGGCGCGACGCGGCGCTTGAGGACATGGCGTCCGTCGAAGTGCGCGTCGGCCTGCCGCTGTTTCAAGCCTGGCGGCAAGAGCCCTTGATCGATGCGCGGCGCGCCGATGTCGCGCGCGTCGGCGCTGAACGCGACGCCACCTTGCGCGAACACGAAGCCATGCTGGAAGCAGGCTTGGCGCAGCACGCAGCGCTCGCTGCCAGCGCAGCGCGGGCGCGCGAGGTCCGGCTGCCCTTGGCCCGCCGGCGCGCCGAGGCCGCCGCCGGCGCCTTTGCCGCGGGAAGCTCGACCTCAAGCGCGCTGATCGCCGCGCGTCGCGATGCGCTCGAAGCAGAACTCGATCTGCTCGCGCTGGAGGAGCGCCTCGCGCTCACCGGCGCTGCGCTCACGCTGCAATATGCGGAGACCGCGCAATGACCGATGTTCGTGCGGGTCTGCCGAGATTGGCGCCGTTCTTTGTCGGCGGCGCGCTCGCGCTCGGCCTTGTCGGCGCGGGCGGCTATTGGCTGGGCGCTCATCGCAGCGCCGCGCCCGCGACGGAATCGGGGCGCGAGGTGCTTTATTGGTACGACCCGATGCGCCCGGAAGTGCATTTCGACGAACCGGGTCAATCGCCGTTCATGGATATGGCGCTCGTGCCGCGTTACGCCGACGAAGGCGAGGGCGAAGCAGGCGTGCGCATCAACCCGGGCGTCGCACAAAACCTCGGCGTGCGCTTGGCGAATGTCGAGCGCACATCCGTTACGCACGCGGTGCTTGCGGCCGGAATCATTGCGTTCAGCGAGCGCAGTCTTGCGGTGGTGCAGGCGCGCGCGGGCGGCTTTGTCGAACGCGCGCATGGCCGCGCCGTCGGCGACGTGGTGCAGGCGGGCGCGCCGATCGTCGACATTCGCGTGCCCGAATGGGCAGCGGCCCAGGGCGAATATCTGGCTCTGCGCCAAGCGGGCGGCGATCTGGCCATCGCCGCGCGCCGGCGTCTTTCGATGCTTGGCATGCCGGATGGGTTGATCGATCGGGTGGAGCGCGACGGCGCGCCGCGGCCCGTCTTTACCGTGGTCGCGCCGGTGACCGGCGCCATCACCGCGCTCGATATTCGCCAAGGCATGACTGTGACGGCGGGCGCCTCGCTTGCGACCATCAATGGGCTGTCGCCGGTCTGGTTGATCGCGTCGCTGCCGCAAACCGACGCTGGGCTCGCGCGTTCGGGCGCGCGTGTGGTGGCGACCTTGCCGGCCTATCCGGGAGAGCGCTTCTCGGGACGCATCGAAAGCGTGTTGCCTTCTGCGAATGCGGCTACGCGCTCGATCGAGGTGCGCATCGCGCTTGCGAATCCGGACGGCCGACTGCGGCCCGGCATGACGGCGGAAGCGCGGCTCGAAGAGCGCGCCGAAGAGGCGCTGGTCATTCCGGCCGAGGCGGTGATCCGCACCGGGACGCGATCGCTTGTGATCGTGGTGCAGGCGGACGGGAGTTACGCGCCGGTCGAGGTCGCGCTCGGGCGCGCGCAAGGCGATGCCATCGCCATCGTGTCCGGCTTAAGCGAGGGCCAGCGTGTGGTCGCCTCGGGTCAGTTCCTTATCGATTCCGAAGCCAATCTCTCGGGGGCCGTGGCGCGGCTCAATGCTGCGCGCGGCCAAGCGCAAGCCGCGGACGCATTGCACGAGACCACCGGGCGCATCACGGCGATCAATGGCCAGGAGGTGACGATCGCGCACGGCGCAGTCGCGAGCCTCAATTGGCCAGCCATGACCATGCCATTCCGGCTTGGTCGTCCTGACCTCGGCCGCGATCTTGCGGTCGGCGATCGCGTCGCGCTCCGCTTTCGCGAGGTCGGCGGGGCTTATGTGATCGAGGAGATTCGCGAGACGGGGGCCGCGCCATGATCGCCGCCGTCATTCGTTGGTCCGTCGCCAACCGGCTGTTGGTGGTGCTGGCGGCGCTGGCGCTCGCCTTTGCCGGCGCGATCGCGGTGAAAACGACGCCGGTCGATGCGCTGCCCGATCTCTCGGACGTGCAGGTGGTGATCCGCACCACCTATCCGGGACAAGCGCCGCAGATCGTCGAGGATCAAGTCACCTATCCGCTGACCACCACCATGTTGTCGGTGCCGGGCGCGCGCACGGTGCGCGGCTATTCCTTCTTCGGCGACAGCTTCGTCTATGTGATTTTTGAAGACAGGACGGATCTCTATTGGGCGCGCTCGCGCGTGCTCGAATATCTCTCACAAGTGCAAACCCGGTTGCCGGCGACGGCGCGCGCGTCGCTCGGGCCCGACGCGACCGGCGTCGGTTGGGTCTATCAATACGCGCTCATCGACCGCACCGGTCAGCATGATTTGAGCCAATTGCGCAGCCTGCAGGATTGGCTGCTGCGCTTCGAACTGAAGAGCGTGCCTGGCGTGGCCGAAGTCGCCTCGATCGGCGGCATGGTGCGTCAATACCAGATCGTTCTCGATCCCGAACGCATGGCCGCCTACGGCATCTCGCAGCAGCGCATCGCCGAGGCGGTGCGCGCGGCCAATGGCGAAACCGGCGGCGCCGTTGTCGAGATGGGCGAAGCCGAACACATGGTGCGCGCGTCCGGTTATCTGCGGACGCTTGAGGATTTCAACGCCATTCCGTTGGGCGTCGGCGCCGGCGGCGCGCCGGTTCGTTTGAGCGATGTCGCTTGGGTGCAGCTCGGGCCTGAAATGCGCCGCGGCATCGCTGAGCTGAATGGGGAAGGCGAAGTCGCCGGCGGCGTCGTCGTGATCAGGGCGGGCGAGAATGCGCGCGCCGTGATCGAAGCCGTGCGCACGCGGCTGACCGAGCTGGAGCGCAGTTTGCCCGCTGGCGTCGAGGTGGTCACCACCTATGACCGCTCCACGTTGATTGACCGCGCCATCGAGAATCTGACCGGCAAGCTGCTGGAGGAATTCATTGTCGTCGCCTTGGTCTGCGCGCTCTTTCTGTTTCACCTGCGCTCGGCGATGGTGGCGATCGTCACGCTGCCGCTGGGCGTCGCCACCGCTTTCCTGGTGATGCGCCTGCAAGGCGTCGACGCCAACATCATGTCGCTCTCCGGCATCGCCATCGCCGTGGGCGCCATGGTCGACGCCGCCATCGTCATGGTCGAGAACGCGCACAAGAAACTGGAACGCTGGCGCGACGATCATGACGGCGAGATGCCGCAAGGCGCAGATCATTGGCGCGTCATCACCGAAGCGGCGGTCGAAGTGGGACCGGCGCTTTTCTTCAGTCTCTTGATCATCACGCTCTCTTTCCTGCCGGTGTTCACCTTGCAGGCGCAGGAAGGGCGCTTGTTCGCGCCGCTCGCCTTCACCAAGACTTATGCGATGGCGGCGTCGGCCGCCCTGGCGGTGACTTTGACGCCGGTGCTGATGGGTTATTGGATCCGGGGCCGCATTCCGCACGAGGACGACAATCCGGTGAACCGCTTCCTGGCTGGTCTCTATCGGCCGGCGATCGAGTTCACGCTCATCAATCCGCGCCTCATTCTGCTTGTCGCTGTGCTGGCGTTCGCCACCACGGCTTGGCCGCTCTCGCGCCTCGGCGGCGAATTCATGCCGATGATGGACGAAGGCGATCTGCTGTACATGCCTACGGCGCTGCCGGGCTTGTCGGCGGCGGAAGCGTCGGAATTGCTGCAACAGACCGATCGTCTCATCCGCACCGTGCCGGAAGTGGAAAGCGTGTTCGGCAAAGCGGGCAGGGCGGAGACCGCGACCGATCCCGCGCCGCTGGAAATGTTCGAGACCACGATCCAATTGCGGCCGCGGTCGCAATGGCGTCCGGGCATGACGCCGGAGCGCTTGATCGAAGAGCTCGACCGCGTCGTGCAAGTGCCTGGACTGACCAATGTCTGGGTGCCGCCGATCCGCAATCGCATCGACATGCTGGCGACGGGGGTGAAGAGCCCGATCGGCGTGAAAGTGAGCGGTCCCGATCTCGCATCGATCGACGCGGCCGCGCGCGCCATCGAGCACGCGGCGCGCAACGTGTCGGGCGTCTCCTCGGCCGTGGCCGAGCGCATTACGGGCGGGCGCTATGTCAATGTCGACATCGATCGTTTCGCGGCGTCGCGCTATGGGCTTAATGTCGAGGACGTGCAGCTGGTCGTCTCCGGCGCCATCGGCGGTGAAAACATTGGCGAAGTCGTCGACGGCCGCGCCCGTTATCCGATCAATCTGCGCTACCCGCGCGAAGTGCGCGACACGCTCGAACGTCTGATCGCGCTCCCCGTCGTCACGGAGGAGGGTTTGCGCCTCACGCTCGGCGAAGTGGCGCGCGTCGAAATTGCCGACGGTCCGTCGATGATCCGCAGCGAGAACGGACGGCTCTCAGCCTTCGTCTATGTCGATGTGCGCGGACGCGATCTGGCGTCCGTCGTCGCCGATCTGCGGCGCGCGGTGGCGGAGCAGCCAATGCCGGCCGGCGTCAGCGTCGCCTATTCGGGCCAGTTCGAATATCTCGCCCGCGCCGCCGCCCGTTTGACCATCGTCGGACCCGCGACTTTGGCCATCATCTTCTTGCTGCTCTACGCTACGTTCCGCCGCTTCGACGAAGCCGCCATCGTCATGGCGAGCCTGCCGTTCGCGCTCACCGGCGGCATTTGGCTCGTCTATCTCCTGGGCTACGATTTCTCGGTCGCGGTCGCCGTCGGCTTCATCGCGCTCGCGGGCCTCGCCGCCGAGTTCGGCGTCGTCATGCTGATCTATTTGAAGAACGCCCTGCAGGAGCGGATCGATCGCGGCGAAGACGTGACGCCCGCGATGATCGCCGAGGCCGTGCGTGAAGGCGCGCTGCTGCGCTTGCGGCCCAAGGCGATGACGGTCGCCGTCATTCTGGCTGGCCTGTTCCCGATCCTGTGGACCGGCGGCGCCGGCGCTGAAGTGATGCGCCGCATTGCAGCGCCCCTGGTCGGCGGCATGCTCACCGCGCCGCTCTTGTCTTTGTTCGTCATTCCCGCGGCCTATCTTATGATCCGGCGCCGCGAGATCGAGCGCGGCGTTTCCGCCGCCGACCAAAACCGGATCGCACCACAAGAGGGAAACTGATCATGCTGAGACTTCTCATCGCGACCATCACGGTTTTCGCCGCCGCATGCTCTCCACCAACGCAGCAAGAACCCGCCAAAACGGACGAGAGCATGAATATGGAAACACCGGCGCCGGCTGTCGCCGGACCGATCACCGGTACGGGCACGGTCACGCAAGTCGATGCGGCCGCCGGCACCGTCACCCTCAATCACGGCGCCATCCCCGCCGTGAGCTGGCCGGCGATGACGATGCAATTCACCGCCGAGAACCCCGCGATCCTGCAAGGCGTCGCCGTCGGCGACAATGTCAGCTTCGAATTGAAGAGCGCGACTGAAACGTCGATCGTCACGAGCGTTCAGAAGCAATAGAGGCGCCGGACGCGACGCGCACCTTGGGTCTTATTCCAAGCCCTTGAGCGCGTCGCGCAGCGCTTGTTTGGCGCGGTAGACGCGTGTTTCGACAGCCTTGGCGGTGATGCCCAGCAATGCTCCCGCTTCGGCCTGCGGCATGTCATCGAAGGCGGTGAGCAGAAGCGGTTCTTTCAATGCTTGGGGGAGGGCGGCGATCGCGGCGTCGAGCGCTGCGAGCCGTGCTTGATGCGGGCCGTCCTCAACGGGCGCAGCCGGCATTTTGTCGGCCGCTTCAATGGGGCGGGCGCCGAAGAAGAAGCGGCGCACGTGCCGGCGGCGGCTCCAGTCCCGGCACTTGTTGAGCGCAATGCGCCGCAACCAGACTGGAAAAGACCGCCCGCGCTCGAACGAAATGAGCGCGCTCCAGCTTGCAACGAAGGTCTCCTGCACCAGGTCAAAGGATTCGTCCGCATCGCCGACATAACGGCGCACGAAGCGGTAAAGTGGGTCCTTGTGGCGCGACATCAGCGTTGAGAACGCAGCGTTGTCGCCGCCGAGCGCTTGGGCGATCAGCGTGTCGTCATCGTCCCCGCCTTGGGCATTCATTGGTGCTCGTTTGTGAGCGCCGAGGCGACAATGGCGTCGAATTTCGTGCGCTGCTCGGCCGTCAACACGTCGCGCATGGCGAAGACGTGCTCCATGGTCGCGCTCTGAAGCTCGCCCATCGCTGCGTGAAAGCGCTCGACTGCAGCAGTGACGCGCGGCCCGTATGCATGCTCTTCGCGCATCGCCGCTGCGAGTTCAGCGTTTGCCGCGCGCATCTCGACTTCGAGCGTTCGCCGGCGCGTCGCGAAGTCGCGTTCTAAGACTTCGATCTGCTGATCCTGGATTTGTGTAAGATCGAGTTCGTCATGGAGAACCTCGTGCAGACTCGGGCTATGCTGCGGGGCAAAGACAAGGCGCCCAAGCCCCATGCCGGCGAGACCGGCCAGGAATGCAATGACGATGGTGACGGCGATGGCGCGCTGCGCCGGCGTCACGGGCTTTCTCCGAGCAAGGTTGACGGCGCTAGAGCCGCATTGGGCGAAAAGAGTTCAAACTCGGGCGAAGCTTGCGCCATGCTTGCGCCTTGGGTGAGAAGGCCAAGCGCAAGCAGCGCCGCGGCCGTGGCGCTGCGCCAACCCCACAATGTCCCGGTGGAGGGGGCCCGTTGGCGTTCGCCGATCACCGCCCAAACGCGCGTCTCCAGCCCGTGCAAGGAATGATCGGGCGCTTGGCGCCCCAGTTCCTTCAACCAATTGTCAATGCCCATGTTCCGTGACCTACCTTCGCAACAACCATACGCAGTCTTAGTCGGAACCCCTCAAATTCTGAACAGGCGAGGGCTGAAGCGGCGCCGCTGCGTATTATATCGGAATGAGGAGCTTGGGCCCGCGCATGGAAAAACCCGTTCGCTTGCGATCGCGTCGCGCCGTGCTTGCCGGCGCTGGATCGGCTCTGCTTGCAGCGGGGCTCGCCGGTTGCAGTGAAGCAGCCGCGCGGCCTGTGCCGCTTGCCGTGCGCCGCAATCCGGGGTGCGGCTGTTGCGAGGCCTGGACCGAACAGATGCGCGCGAGCGGGCGCTTCATCGTCACCAGCCAAGACGATCCCGATCTTGCCGCGTTCAAGAGCGCGCGCGGGGTGCCGGCCGACCTTGCCTCGTGCCACACCGCGATCGTTGGCGATTACGTTGTCGAAGGCCACGTGCCCTTGGCCGATGTCGTGCGTCTGCTTGACGAGCATCCCCAAATCGCGGGCATCGCCGTTGGCGGCATGCCGATGGGGTCGCCCGGCATGGAGCAACTCGGCGGGGGCAATGAGGCCTACGATGTGGTGGCTTTCACCGCCGGCGGTGCGCGCAGTGTGTTCTCGCATTATCCGGCGCGCTGATCGGTCAGCATTTCGCTCTAATGCGCGCTCAGGCGTGGGCGTGCTTACGCGCGGCTTTCTTGGCTGGCGCCGAGGCGAAGTCATCGAGAATGGGGCAGTCCGACCTTTCATCGCCATGGCAATGATCGGCGAGCGTCTTCAGCGTGCGCACCACCGCCCGCATTGCGCGCATGCGCCGCTCGAGATCTTCGATGTGCTGGGACGCAAGCTTCTTCACGTCGCGCGAGGGCCGTTTTCGATCGCGCCAGAGCGCGAGAAGGTTCGCCACTTCCTCAAGCGAGAAACCAAGATCGCGCGTGCGGCGGATGAATTGCAGCACGCTCACATCATTGGCGTCATAATCGCGATAGCCGTTGGCGCGGCGCGCCGCTTTGATGAGGCCGATCTCCTCATAATAGCGGATCATCTTGGCCGACACGCCCGAGCGCTCCGCTGCTTCTCCAATATTCATGGTCCTCAAATCACTCCGGTTTTTCGCCGCTTGACCTTCCCATTATGGGAAGGATTAGGCTTTGCCGCAAGATCACAGCAAAGGACGCACGTCTTCGTGCGGTAAAGCTCATGTCATCCGAACATGCCTCGCACGGCCGCCACGGCCACGACCACGCCGCCACCACGGCGCCGAAGCTGATCGATCCGGTCTGCGGCATGGAGGTGAACGCCGATACGCCGCATCGCCTGACGCATGAAGGCCAAGACGTGTTGTTCTGCAGCGCCGGCTGCAAAGCGAAGTTCGCAGCCGATCCCGCCAAATACGCAAAGCCTGCTGCAGCGACCTGCTGCAGCACGGCAAGCCGCCACGCTCACATGAGCCACGGCGCGGCGCCAGTCGATCCATCGACCGTGCCGGCGGGCGCCAAATGGACCTGCCCGATGCACCCGGAGATCGTGCGCGATGGGCCAGGCTCATGCCCGATCTGCGGCATGGCGCTTGAGCCGATGATGCCGAGCGCGGATGCCGGTCCCAATCCCGAACTCATCGACATGAGCCGGCGCTTCTGGATCGGCGCGGTGCTCGCTTTGCCTGTGCTCGCGCTCGAAATGGGCCGCCATCTCTTCAACGTCGACAGCTTCGTGCCGCCAGTCTGGAATGGTTGGATACAATTCCTGCTGGCGACGCCCGTCGTCTTGTGGGGCGGCTGGCCGTTCTTCGAGCGCGGCTGGGCTTCGCTCCAGACCCGCAATCTCAACATGTTCACCCTGATCGCTTTGGGCACTGGCGTGGCCTGGAGCTACAGCGTCGTTGCGCTCTTTGCGCCAGCGGCGTTTCCACCGGCCTTCCGCGACCAGCATGGCCTCGTTGCGGTCTATTTCGAGGCCGCGGCGGTCATCACTGTTTTGGTGTTGCTCGGCCAGGTGCTCGAACTGCAGGCGCGTGAGCGCACTGGCGGCGCTATCCGGGCGCTTCTAAACCTCGCGCCCAAGACCGCGCGGCGCATCACGAGCGGCGATGAGGAAGAAGTGCCGCTCGACCAAATTGTGGTCGGCGATCGCCTCCGCGTGCGGCCCGGTGAAAAGATACCTGTCGACGGCGTCGTCGCTGAGGGGCGCTCCAGCGTCGATGAGTCGATGGTGACCGGCGAATCCATGCCAGTCACGCGGCAAGCGGGCGAACGCGTCATTGGCGGCACGCTCAATCAGACCGGCGCGCTCGTCATCGAAGCCCAGCGCGTCGGCGCCGACACCATGCTGTCGCGCATCGTGCAAATGGTCGCCGACGCGCAACGTTCGCGCGCGCCGATTCAGCGTCTCGCCGACCGCGTCGCCGGCTGGTTCGTGCCGGCCGTCATCGTTGTCGCAATCATTGCGCTCATCGCCTGGTGGATATTCGGTCCAACGCCGGCCTTCTCCTATGGCCTCATCGCCGCGGTCTCGGTGCTGATCATCGCCTGCCCGTGTGCGCTCGGTCTGGCGACGCCGATGTCGATCATGGCCGGCGTCGGGCGCGGCGCGCGCGCGGGCGTTTTGATCAAGAACGCGGAAGCCTTGGAGCGCTTCGAGAAGGTCGACACGCTCATTCTCGACAAGACCGGCACGCTCACCGAAGGCAAGCCCGCTGTCGTTGCGATCGAAACTAGCGAGGGCTTTGAGGAGGGCGCTGTGCTCGCGCTCGCCGCCAGTATCGAGAACCAAAGCGAACATCCGCTCGCGCTTGCGATCGTCGAAGCGGCGCGCCAGCGCGGGCTGACGCTGAGCGAGGCGCGCGATTTTGACTCGCCGACGGGCAAGGGCGTGATTGGCGTCGTCGACGGCAAGAAGATCGCCCTCGGCGCCGAACGCTACATGGCCGAACTCGGCGTCGCGACGGCGGCGCTCGCAGCTAAAGCCGAACAGCTCCGCGCCGAGGGCGCGACCGCCATCTATCTCAGCGTGAACAACGAAGCCGCGGCCGTGTTCGCGATCGCCGACCCCGTCAAGCAGACCACGCCAGCGGCGCTCGATCAATTGCGCGCACAGTGCCTGAAGCTCGTCATGCTGACCGGCGACAACCGCACCACGGCCGAAGCGGTGGCCAAGAAACTCGGCATCACCGACATCGAAGCCGAAGTTCTGC
Organism: Hyphomonadaceae bacterium; assembly: GCA_016791425.1. GTDB lineage: Bacteria > Pseudomonadota > Alphaproteobacteria > Caulobacterales > Aquidulcibacteraceae > CADEEL01. Next base: position 129,259 of record JAEUMQ010000020.1, read on the forward strand.
CCGAACATAAGGCCGATGTGGTGACGCGCCTGAAGAGCCAGGGCCGGATCGTCGCCATGGCCGGCGACGGCGTCAACGATGCGCCCGCTTTGGCGGCGGCCGATGTCGGCATCGCCATGGGCAGCGGCACCGACGTCGCCATCGAAAGCGCTGGCGTCACGCTGCTGCAAGGCGATCTGGGCGGCATCGTGCGCGCGCGCACGATCTCGCGCGCGGTCATGCGCAACATCCGCCAGAACCTCTTCTTCGCGTTTGCCTACAACGTGGCCGGCATTCCGATCGCAGCGGGCGTGCTCTATCCGCTCACTGGCGCTTTGCTGTCGCCGATGATTGCGGCGCTCGCGATGGCGCTGTCCTCGGTCTCGGTCATCGCCAATTCACTCCGGCTCGGCTCGCTCAAGGTCTGACGATGCTCGCCGCCGCTGGGTCCTCACGCCGGTCCGACAGCCTGCTTCTTGCGCCGCCAGCGGAAGCGATAGGGGATGAGCGCGATGCCGGCGATGGTGGAGAGAAACGCCAGGATCGAGACGATGATGATCGGGGCGTGGTTGAAGTTCTCGTGCTCGCGATAATCCATGATGTGGAGCGACCAGAGGAAATCGTAGACGCGCCAGAGTTCGGAGCGCCGCGCTGTGACCTGACCGGTATCGGCGCCGACATAGATGGCGAGCTTGGAGGGCTCGTCGAAGGCGATGCGCCACGCTGGAAGGGCGCCGCGATATTCCGGGCTCGTCGTGGTGACGAAGGCGCTGGAAGCGATCGGCGCGTCGGTGGCGATGCGGGCGCGGGCGATGGCGAGCGCGCTCTCTTGGTCGAGCGGCGAGAGCTTCGCGCCGGTGCCGGCGTCGAAAAGGGCGGCGGCGCCGTCGGCGTAATCGGCCACGATTCGAGCGCCTTCGGGACGGTTCTCGATGGTGAGACGGATCGGCGCGTCGGCGCCCTCCAGCGCGGCAGGCAAGTGCGCCAAGTCGGCGGCGCTCAATTGCACGGGCGCGAGTTCGCGGAGGCGATGCTCGCTGCGGACCTTTTCGATCGGCACGATGGTGAAGAAGAGGCCGGTCGCGATCCAGATGAAAATCTGAATGCCGACGATGAGCGCCAGCCATTTGTGCAGGAACGACGCCAGCCACGCGATACGCACGTTGTTTCCCCCATCATGCCGCGCGGCCATTTAGAACCAATACGCAGCGGGCGTTCATATCCCTCATCCGCGCGCCAAGGTCTTCACATTGCCCGGCAAGCTGGAACAGGCGCAGTCTGGCGTGGTTCTAGCCGTCAACTCAAGCAGGAGCGAGGCCATGACGGACCATTCCACGCATCGGGGCGGCCATCACGACATGAAGCAGGGCAAACCCTATCGGACGCTGGCGCTGATGGCGCTCTTATCTTTCGTGGCGATGTACATTCTGATGTACGCGATGGTGGACCGCGTCGAAAACGCGCTACCCAATCTCAACCAGGCCTATATGGCGGCTTTGATGGCGGCCCCGATGGTGGTGATCGAGCTCGTGCTGATGCGCCATATGTATATGAACGGGCGCGCGAACCTGGTCGCTTACGCACTGTGCGCCGTCATCGGCGTGGGCGCTTTCTTCGCCATCCGCTCTCAGACCGCGATCGGCGACGCCGAGTTTCTGCGCTCGATGGTGCCGCACCACGCCGGCGCGATTTTGATGTGCGAACAGGCGCAAGCGACCGATCCCGAGATTCACGACCTCTGCCAGCGCATCATTGCCGGACAGCAACAAGAAATCGCCCAGATGAAAGACATGCTCGCCGCACGCTGAGGGAAAGGGCCGGTCGGCGCGTACTATCAGGGAGGGACGCGGTCCGCGCCGTCGGGCGGCCGAACCGTCCCTGCGCCGGCGCGCGGGGCAGGCGTTTCGGCGACGTCTGCGTACGCTTGGCGTCTCGCGCTGCTTTTTCACCGTCTTTGCCCGGCCGCGGCGCGGGATTGCTAACAATTTCGCGTAGACATCATCGAACCAGGAGATCGTTCATGACCAAGCACCTGATCCTCGCCATGGCCGCCGCGCTCAGTTTCGGCGTCGCAGCACCGGCGTTCGCGCATGAGGGGCGCGAGCATGCCGCGCAAGCGCAAGCGCCGCAGAGCGCCGAAGGCGTTGGCGTCGTGCGCGCCATCGATGCGCGCAACAATCGCGTCACCATTGCGCATGAGCCGATCCCGGCTTTGGGCTGGCCGTCGATGACGATGGCGTTCCCGCTGCACGCGGCCGACCTCCTGACCGGCGTCGCCGTCGGCGACCGCGTCAGCTTCACGCTGATCAATCATGATGGCCAGCCGATGGTCTCGGCGCTGCACGTGCAGCGTTAGACGTGCGCGCGGAGGGGCGGATGACAGGTCTGGCATCATGGCTGCGCCGTTTGGGCGCGGCGGGCGCGGTCTTGGCGCTGTTCGCGTTGGCGCCGGCATTCGCCCATCAGCACGAGCCGCACGCCGCGCAGCAACATGTCGAAGCGGCGCCGGATGCAGAATCCGGCGGCGAGCCGGTCACGACCATGCCGTGGCCCACCGCGCCGGTGATGACCGCGCACGACGAGCGGCCGACGACATTCTCGGGTCGCCTGCTGCGCTGGCTCGGCGGCTGGCATCCGGCGGCGGTGCATTTTCCCATTGCGTTGTTTTTGACCGTGGCTTTGCTTGAAGCGATCGCGCGCTTGCGCCGCAAGCCCATCTACACAGCGAGCAACAAGCTCTTGCTGGCGATCGCCGCGTTGGGCGCGTTCGTGGCGGCGCCGCTCGGTTGGATCAATGCGGGCTTGCCGGCGATCGACGACGAGGCGGCGTTGACGCTGCACCGCTGGATCGGCACGGCGCTGCCGTTTTTGATGCTGCTCGTCTGGCGTTTGAAACCCGACGCCGAAGCCGCCGCGGCCGGACGCAATGGTCCTGTTTACGCCATCGCGCTGAGCGTCGTCACTGCGGCCATCCTGGCGCAATCTTATCTCGGCGCCGAAGTGACGCACGGCGCCGGTCACATGGCGTTCTAACAACGGACAGGGACAATGTTTTCGCGACGCAGATTATTGCACGGCGCAGGCGCTCTCAGTGCGGGGCTTGTCGCGGCGCGCGCGCTGCCGGCCTGGGCGCAGACGCATGCGCATGGGCTTGCGCCCACGCTGCCGACGCTGCGCGGCGAAGAGATCGCGCTCAATGTCGCGCGCATGCATTTGAATGTAGACGGGCGCGCCGGCCACGCCATCGGCGTCAATGGCACGGCGCCGGCGCCGCTCATTCGGCTGCGCGAAGGCCAGAACGTGCGTCTGACGGTCAACAACGCGCTCGACGAAGAAACCTCGATCCATTGGCACGGACTTATTCTGCCATTCCAGATGGACGGCGTGCCGGGCGTCAGTTTTCCAGGCATTCGCGCCGGTGAAAGCTTCACCTACGAATTCCCGGTCCGCCAATCGGGCACGTATTGGTATCACTCGCATTCCGGCCTGCAGGAGCAGGAGGGCCATTACGGCCCGATCGTCATCGATCCGGCGGGACATGATCCGATCGCCTATGATCGTGAACACGTCATCGTGCTCTCCGATTTCAGCTTCCTGCACCCGCACACGATCTTCGCGCGGCTGAAGCAGGAGCCCGGCCATTTCAACATGCAGCGCGAAACCATTCTGGGCGCGCTGAGCGGTCGCGATCCGCCGCTTGCCGACCAGATGGAATGGGCGGCGATGCGGATGGATCCGACCGACATCTCCGATGTCACCGGCTCGACGTACACCTTCCTGATCAACGGCCACGGTCCGGCCGACAATTGGACTGGGCTCTTTCAACCCGGCGAGCGGGTGCGGCTGCGTTTCATCAATGCTGCGGCGATGACGATCTTCAATGTCCGCATTCCAGGCTTGCCGTTTACAATCGTGCAAGCCGACGGCCAAAACGTGAAGCCCGTCACGGTCGATGAGTTTCAGATCTCGGTCGCGGAAACGTACGACGTGATCGTCGAGCCGCGCGAGGATCGCGCTTTCACCCTTGTCGCCGAAGCGGTCGATCGCTCCGGCATGGGACGGGCTACGCTCGCGCCGCGTGCGGGGATGAGCGCCGACGTCCCGCCGCTGCGCGCGCGGCCGCGCGCCACCATGCGCGATATGGGCATGGACATGTCGGGGATGACGATGGCGTGGCCGGGCGCCGAGCAATCCAGCGGCGATATGGCCGGCATGGATCATGGCAACATGGACATGGGCAACATGGACATGGGCGGCATGGACATGGGCGGCATGGACATGTCGATGCGCAATCCCGAAAACGCGCCGCAAGTGACGATGGGGCCGGGGGTGCAAACGATTGCGCCCATGCCGGTCGACCGCATGGGCGAGCGCGGGCAAGGCCTCGAGGACGTTGCGCACCGCGTGCTCGTTTACACCGATCTTGAGGCGCTCGAGGCCAATCCCGACATGCGCACGCCGACGCGGTCGCTTGAGCTCCACCTCACCGGCAACATGGAGCGCTTCATGTGGTCGTTCGACGGCGAGCGCTTCAGCGAAGTCACCGAGCCGATTCCGTTCCGGCGCGACGAGCGTGTCCGGGTGACTTTGGTCAACGATTCGATGATGGCGCACCCGATCCATCTGCACGGCCATTTCTTCGAGCTCTTGACTGGGCCCGAGGGCAAGCGCCCGCGCAAGCACACGGTCAATGTGCTGCCGGGCGGCAAAGTCACGTTCGATCTCACTGCCGATGCGCCCGGGGATTGGGCGTTTCACTGTCACATGCTCTATCACATGCACGCCGGCATGTTTCGCGTCGTCACCGTGCGTCCGCTCGATGAGACGCGCGCATGAGATGGACTTTGATCATCGCGGCGGCCACGCCGCTCATGTTGGCGAGCCCGGCCATGGCGCAAACCGATCCGCCGGCGATGCAAATGCCCGGGCCGACGTCGCCGCCGCAGACGCACGCGCCGAACGCGGCGGAAGACGAGGGCGAGCCCGATCATGCGCAGATGGATCATGGGCCCATGGATCATGGCGCTGTCGATCCTGACGCGATGGATGCTGACGCGACGGATGCTGGCGCGATGGATCATTCGCAGATGGACCATTCGCAAATGGATCACGGCGCCGCCGCTGAGGCTGTAGGCGACGAGCCCGCGCCGGCGGCGCCGTCCGATTACGCGGCCGAGCGCTTCTACAGCGCCGAAGAGATGGCCGCGGCGCGCCGTCAGCTCCGCCGCGAACATGGCGGGGCCATCGTCTCCAATCTGATGGCGGACATCGCGGAGTTTCAGCTCGGCGACGACGAGACGAGGTTTCATTGGGAGGGCGAGGGCTGGATCGGCGGCGACATCAACCGCTTCGTTTTGAAGACCGAAGGCGAGGCGGGCGAGGACGATGTCGAGAGCGCCGAGGTGCAGGCGCTCTACTCACGCGCGATCGGTCCTTATTTCGATCTGCAAGCGGGCGTTCGCTACGACATCGAGCCTAGCCCGCACCGCGCCTACGCCGTGCTCGGCTTTGAAGGCGTGGCGCCCTATTGGTTCGAGACCACGGGCGCGCTCTTTGTGTCGGACCAAGGCGAGGTGAGCGCGCGTTTGGAAGGCTCATATGATGCGCGCCTCACCCAGCGGCTCATTTTGCAGCCGCGCGCGGAAATCAATGTCTCGGCCGATGACGTAGCCGAACGCGCGATGGGCTCAGGATTGACCGATGTCGAATTGGGCTTGCGTCTGCGCTACGACATCACCCGCAATGTCTCGCCTTATATCGGCGTCTCGTACGAGACCAAGCTTGGCGACACCGCCGATTACGCGCGCGCCGCGGGCGAGGATGAGAGCGATGCGCGCTTCGTGGCGGGCGTCCGCGCCCGTTTCTGAGGCGCGCTTCAATGAAGCGCGGCGGTTAGCCCCGTCACATGCATGATGACGAAGAGCGCTGCGCCCGCGGCAAGGACGCCGGCAAAAATCCAGCGGCGTGGCCCGCCGAGAGAAGCGGCAGCGGCCGCCTTGCCGGCGAACGGGGTCATGCCGCGCGGCTTGAACACGGCCATGGCCACAACCGCCAGCAACGTCGCGATCGCAAGACTGCCGTCGACGATGAGTTGGAGGCCGAGCCGGCCGGCGCTTGGCAGCGCATCGGCGGATGCGCGTACGTGTTGCGCCGCCGCGGCGACGGCGCTGAATTGGTGCAGCATCAGCATACCCGCGGCGAGCAGCGTCAATGTCAGCTTCGACAGCACCCAATAATGCTTGATCAGGCCCCAAGGCGAAAGCAGCGCCATCGCCATGCCGCTGATGAGGGCGCAAAGGCTCAGCGGGATGACGACGAAGAGGCTGATCGCGTTCATCGCCACATAGGCGCTGGTCACCGTCACGGCGTCTGTGCTGCGCTGACCGAGTATGGCCAGCGCCAGGAAGGCGCCGACCGCGCCGATCCAACTCACGGAAAGGGCGATGTGCGCCATAAGTAGGACGCGACGCAAGTGTGCCGGCATGAGCGCTCCCGATAAGCCTGACGCGAAACTGAGCGCGGCAGGACCGGCCGTCGACGACTTTTCCCGCACAAAAAGCCCGTTCTGTGCGTATATGGCGCGGATGACCCAAGGCTCCGTCGATCGCCGTGCGGCCCGCACCATTGCAAGCCTGCAGCGCGCGCATCTCGCGCTGATCATCGATCGCGGCTACGACCAGACGACCGTCGACGACATTTGCGCCGCCGCCGGCGTGAGCCGGTCGGCCTTCTACGCGCATTACCGCGGCAAGGACGATCTGAAACGCTCCGGTCTCGAGCAGCTGAAGCGCACCTTGCTCGCGGCGCAACGCCAGGCTCTGGCGCAACGGGGCGGCGTTTTCATTCAGTCTGCCGCTGTTCGAGCACGCGCGTGCCCATCTCGACCTCTATCGCGCCTTGGCTGGCGGTCGTGGCGGCGTCGTCGCGCTGGGCGCGATCCGCGCCATGGTGCGCGCGCTCGTCGGCGCCGAAGTCGCGGCTTTCGCGCCAAGTCTCCAAGGCAGTGAACGAAAAGCCAGTGTCGAGTTTCTCACCGGGGCTTATGTGGCGCTGCTGGTCCGGTGGCTGGACGACGGCGCGCGGCTGCAAGCCGCGCAGATGGATGCGCGCTTTCGCAGCCTTGCCCTTGCCGGGCTCGCGCCGCCGAAGGCGTGAGCGCGTCGGCTTCTGCCGATACGCTACCATACCAGCCGCACACGCCAGCCATCCCCAGCCCCGCGTTCGACCCGCCGGAGGCGCGGTCGGCAAAAAAAGGGACGCCCCGCGTCCCGACGCTGTCCAAGCGGCCGGCGCGCGCAGCCGGGTCAAGGCCGCCGCGCCTTGACGCGGGCGAGCACGCTGGCACTTGACGACGCCGGTTTGTGGACCGCGCCCGAACGATATTCGCACCGCGCGAGCCGTCGAAGTTGTTGGCGACGCAAGCACCGAAATCATCTCGCCGCCGAATGCGCATGCGCGGCGTCTCGCGCGACGCCGGCGACGCGCGCATCGCAAAGGCGGCGCCAGGACGATGAGGGATCGCGTGGCGCGCCGCGTATCTGTTGCGACGGGGAGCGTCTTGATCGCATTGCAGTGGTCGCCCCGCGGCAAGGAGCGGCGGGGTGGAAGATCTGCTGCAGATTGCAAGATGTCCGGACAGTCAAACCTCTTTGCATTGGTCGTCCGACAGAAGCGAGCTACGCGCCGAGACCGGCGCGATCTATCGATTTCATGAAGGTGTAGCGCAGCTTTTGCCGTCGCCGCCGGCGCACGGTCCCGATCCGTTTGCCGATGTGCGCGCCTTCTATGAGAGTGAAGGCTGGGCTGCCGACGAAAGCGGACTTTTTGGCGACACGAAAGCCTTCGTCGATACCCGGCCGACGTCATTCAATTTTACCCGAAAATGCATGTTGCGCCTCAACAAGCATTTCGCGCGGGGCGGCCGCTTTTTGCTCGATGCCGGAAGCGGGCCGATCGCCCACGATGAATTCTTGACCTATGGCGACCGTTTTCAGCGTCGCATCTGCGTCGATCTTTCGGTGCAAGCGCTTCGGGTCGCGAAGGCCAAGCTCGGTCCGCGGGCGCTGTGCCTGCAGGGCGATCTCACCAATCTGCCGATCAAGAGCAGTACGATCGACGCGGTGACGTGCAATCATGTCATCTATCAGATTCCGGCCGAGCATCAGGCCAAGGCGTTTCTGGAATTGTGGCGCGTGTTGCGCCCCGGGGGCGTTGCGGTCGTCGTCTATTGGTGGCCGGAAACGCCCTTGGCGTGGAAGTTGGAGCGCATCGCCCGTGCGTTGAGGCTTCAAGGTGAGCGTGACGACGCCCCGGCTTCGTCCGCGCCGGCGCGCGCCCTCAATCATTTTCCACTGTCGCGCGCGTGGTTCGAAGCGCAAGCATGGCCGTTCCGTTACCGCTATGAAAGCTTTCGCGTGATCAGCAACGCCTTCATGCGGCGCTATGTCAGCGACGATTGGCGCGGCCGTCTCTTTCTCGATGCGGTTTTCGCGCTGCAGCGGCTCGCTCCGAGCTATTGCGGCAAACATGGGCTGATGCCGACGATCATTTTCCGCAAAGATTGACGTCGCATGCGCTACGCCTCAATTGCCGTGCGCCGCGAGCCGCAATCTTCCGTCCGGAAACAACACGCCCTGTTCGACGCGCGCCGCGATGACGCCGCGCGGGCGCGCATAGATCCAATGCGTAAAATAGAGTGCGCCGGGATGCGCGGCGGCGGCGCGCTCGAGAATGCGGAAGCGCCCGATATTCACGCTGGCGCGCTGCGGCGTCAGATTGATGTCGAGACCGCCGCCGAGATGGTGGGCGACGGCGTGGCCGCGGTGATAGCCGGCGCCCGCGCTCATAGGATGGCCGCGCATGCGCGCGGCGTCGCGCGCGCGCCGGATCGGCCCGCGGCTGACGCCCCACGCGCCCAACAAGCGCTCTGCGGTCAAATCAAACAGGTAGTGAAAGCCGTAGGTCTCCAGGGCGACCAGTTCTGCGTGGCGCGGCGCGTAGCCCGCCTTCCACGCGCCGATAAGACAAGCGCCGAGGGCGGTCGCCGGCCCCACATTCGCAAACGCGCCGGCCAGCCGCGTCAAACCGCGATAAGTCCGCGCCATGTCAGGATCGGTGAGCACGTTTTGGGCGCTCTTGACGGCGAGAACAAAAAGAGAACAATAGCATGATGACCCGAGCAGATTGGATGGCCGCAGAACGCGCCTTCAACCGTCGCCGTCCTGTCGGCGGAGCCCGAGAGGAAAGCGAGGATGACCAGGCCGCGCAAGGATCGGTGGAGCCGGTGGGGCCGCGGCTCGTGCGAAGGCTATGGCCTCGAACTGGGCGCCTTGCTGCGCTTCGGCGTGACCCGTCATCAGATGGGGAGCGAGCAGAATGAGCTGTGGGGCGTCGATCTCAACGGCAAATCGCTCGGCAGGTTCGAGAGTTTCGAGGCGGCGACGGCGTTCGCTGAAGATCATGCGCGCGCGCTGCTGGAGCCGGCGTGGGCGGAATGGCAGATTGCGCTGGCAAAGCCGCCGGCGCGGCGGCGCATCCGCGCTGGGCGGCGGCGATAAAAGGGCAAGCGCAATGTGCGGCAAGTTCACCCAGATGTTCACATGGGCCGAGGTGCACGCCTTCTCCCAGCCGCTCGTGATCAAAGCAGAGGGCGATCAGGTCGTCACCTCGACGCCGATGCGCATGGCCCACATCATGCGGCTCGATGAAACCGGCGCGCGCGTGATGAATCCGATGCGCTGGGGCTTTTCCAAGAAGAGCGCCAAAGCGCCGGTGCGTCCCGATCACATGCATGCGCGCGCCGAGACCGTCGACACGTTGCCGACCTTCGCGCCCGCCTTCGCCGCGTCGCGCGGCGTGCTGATGGTGCATACCTTCAATGAGGGCGAAGAATTGCCCAATGGGCGCACCAAGCAATGGGTGATCACGCCCAAGGACGGCGAGCCCATCGCCATTGCGGTCATTTGCGAGCGCTGGACCAATGAGACGGAGGATTTGTGGACCTTCGTGCAGGTGACGACGCCCGCCAACACACTGATCCGTCCGATCACCGATCGGATGCCGGCGATCCTGCGACGCGCGGATTTGCCGGTATGGCTGGGCGAGATCGACGCGCCGGCCGCCGCCATCAAGGCGCTGCTCGCGACCTACGAGGACGACGGCGCATGGGACATCGCGCCGCAAGCCTCGGGAAAACCGCCGCGGCCTGCGGGCGGCGGCGCCCAGGCGGATTTGTTCTAGCGGCGCCGGCGCGCGCAGAGCCCATGCATGGTTTGGTACAATGACCGCGCGCGCGGCGTCCGGCTCGGCGGACAGACCAGCGTTGGCCTCAGCGTCAGCTGCACCGCCTGCCATCGCACCGCGCGGATCCGGCTCGACGTGGCGCTGCGGCTGTGGGGCGAGCGCACCTTCGCGCGCGACATCGCCCGCGATCTGCGCTGCGCCAAATGCGGCGCGCGCGCCGCTTGCGTGCAGGTGATCTCGGATTCGCGGCCGTTCGATCAGATCAAAACTGACCCCGACGGCGGCTTTTGGCTCGGGCCGAACTATCCCATCATCGAACCGCCGTTATCGCCGGCGTTCAAACATGTGCGCACCCTTGGCTGGAGCGGCATGCAATCCGCTACGCGGAGGAAAGTTGGGTGAGCCGCGCCGGGTGCTAAAACGCGCGAACTTTTGTCAGGTCGTCGCGTGGCGGCTGGTAGCTTTCTCCGTCACGAGCGTTCTCGATAGGCTAGAAGTCTCAAGGCATTGATGACCACGAGCAGTGTCGAGCCTTCGTGGAAGATGATCGCGGCGCCGATCTTGAGTCCGAAAATCGTTGCGGGGATCAGGAAAGTCACGACGCCGAGGCTGACCCACAGATTTTGCTTGATGACGGCGCTGGCGCGCCGGCTCAAGCCCACGGCGAACGGAAGATGATTGAGATCGTCCGCCATCAGGGCGATGTCGGCGGTTTCGAGCGCGACGTCGGATCCCGCCGCGCCCATCGCAATACCGACACTGGCTTGCGCAAGCGCCGGCGCGTCATTGACCCCATCTCCGATCATGGCGACGCCATCTGCTTGAAGCGTCTTGATCGCCGTGACCTTGTCCTCGGGCATCAAGCCGCCCAAAGCGCGGGTCAGACCGATCTTGGCGGCGATGGCGTCGGCGACGCGCTGATTGTCGCCGGTCAGCATGATCATCTGTGTGACGCCAAGCGCGCGAAGTCGGCGCAGCACCTGGGCGGCGGCAGGCCGCTCGGAATCCATAACGCCCAAGGCGCCGAGATAGCGCGCGCCGTGGCGCACCACCATGACGGTGCGCCCGCTTGCCTCCAGCTTGTCGATGGCCTGCTGCAGATTGGCGGGCAGGGGCACGGCGCTGTCGGCGAACAAGCCTGGCTTGCCGATCTGGACTTGATTGCCGTCGATGCGGCCCTGCACGCCCTTGCCGGTGATGCTCTCGACATCGTCGGCCTGCGGAATCGGCGTGTCGCCCAGTTTCTCGCGTCCGCCGCGCACAATTGCAGCCGCCAAGGGATGGTCGCTGCTTTGTTCGATCGCGACGGCGACGGCGAGCAATTCGCGCTCTTGCACGGCCGGCATGGCGTAGACATCGGTGAGCGTCGGCTTGCCTTCGGTGAGCGTGCCGGTCTTATCGAAGGCGATCGCCTTCACCGTTCCAAGCGCCTCGAGCGGACCGCCGCCTTTGATCAGAACGCCGCCTCGCGCTGCACGCGCGATGCCGCTCAGCACCGCGCTCGGCACCGAGATCGCGAGTGCACAGGGGCTCGCCGCGACCAGCACGGCCATCGCGCGATAGAAGCTCGCCGAAAACGGTTCGTCCACGACGAGCCAGGCGAACATCAGGGCGAACACGAGCAGGAGGACGAGCGGCACGAAGATCCGCTCAACGCGATCGGTGAAGTGCTGCGTCGGCGAGCGCTGCGCTTCCGCCTCTGCCACCAGGCGCACGATGCGCGACAGCGTGCTTTCGTCGGCGCGCCGAAGCACACGGACGTCGAGTGCGCCCGCGCCATTGATGGTGCCGGCGAACACCCGGTGCTGATCGGAAAGGCGCGTGAAATCCAAGCTGGAATCAGGCGCCGGACTTTTGTCGACAGGCGCGCTCTCGCCCGTGATCGGCGCTTGATTGACCGCGCTTTGCCCGTCCACGACGGCGCCGTCCGCCGGCAGCCTTTCGTTGGGGCGGATGACGATGATGTCGCCAGCTTGCAATTGTCCGACCGGAATTTCTTCAGTCTCCCGGCCGCGCCGCACCAGAGCGGTGTCCGGCGCGAGTTGTCCGAGCGCTTCGATAGCGTTCTTGGCGCGTCCCATCGCCCAGTTTTCGAGCGCGTGCCCAAGACTGAAGAGGAAGAGAAGAAGCGCGCCTTCGGCCCACGCGTTCAAGATCGCAGCGCCGATCGCGGCGACCAGCATCAGCGTATCGATCTTGAAGCGCCGGTGACGCAGATTATCCAGCGCTTCGCGTGTCGTGAAAAATCCGCCGAAGAGATAGGCGGCGACATAGCAGCCCAGCGCCGTCGTGGCCGCGTTTTGCTGCTCCAGGAACCAGCCAAGGCCCAGCGAGGCGCCGGCCGTCAGGGCGGCGTAAAGCTCGGTGCGGGGACCGAACCACAGCTTGTCGTGATCGTGCGCGTGCGTCGCCGGGGGCGTTGCGTTCGCCATGAGCTAGTCCTCTAGGGCTGGAGCGCCGAGCGAGGGAGGAGAACGCGCCACATCAGGCCGCGCCCGTCTCGATGCGAATGGCGGTGTTCACGGCGTTGAGCGTTGCGGCGATCCGCAAGGCGGTTTGAACCCGTTCAACGTGGACGCCGCGTTTGTGCAATTCGGTTTCGAGCGCATTGAGGCTTGCGGCGTTGGCGTGCAGCGCCGACACGGCGAACGCCCAAAGCTCGAAATCGATATGGTCGACGTCGGATTGGGTCAGCGCGCTCATGCTGAGCCTGGGCGGCTCGGATCGATAATCGTGGTTCTGCAGCAGATTGATTGAGCCGTAATAGACCGCATTCATCGCCATGATCGAGGCTGCCGCCTTGGCGGCGCGCCGTGCTTGCGGCGTCAAGCGCGTGTCGGTTTCCGCTTCCAGGGCTTGGATCAAGCGCGGCGTGCCGAGCGCGTAAGCGCAGGCGAGAAAGCATCCCCATTTCTGCGGCTCGCTCAGCAGCGTTTCCCCGGCCAGAGCATCAAGATTGCTCTTTTGGTCGACGGCATAGTCCGGCAGCGCATCGCGCAGAGCTGTGAGAGACATAGGACCTACCTTTCTTGCTCAGGGTTGAGTCGAGGGTCGAAGGCATGGGATGCGCGCGGCACGGACGCGGCGCTTTTGTTCATGGGCTCATTCCGCCGGCGTCGATGCGGCCCCTGGATAGGAAGTCGGCATTTCCCCGGCGCGGCCGCGGTGGCCGCTGCGCAGCATCAGCTTGCAGATGGCCGGCAGCACAAAGAGCGTGAGCAGCGTCGCGGTGATAAGGCCGCCAATGACGACGGTGGCGAGCGGCTTTTGCACTTCTGCGCCGGTGCCGTGTGCGATCGCCATTGGCACAAAGCCGATCGCCGGCACGATGCCCGTCATCAGCACGGCGCGGAATTTCTCGATCATGCCTTCGCGGATCGAGTCCTCCAGCGGCATGCCTAGATCGAGGCGCCTATTGATGCTGGTCATGACGACGAGCCCGTTGAGCACGGCGACGCCCGCCAAGCAGATGAAGCCGACCGCGGCCGAGATCGAAAATGGCATGCCGGTCAGGAAGAGGGTGAAGACGCCCCCCGCCAGTGCGAGCGGGACTGCCGTGAAGACAGCGCCCGCAGCGCGGAATGTGCCCAGCGCCATATAGAGCACGCCGAAAATCAAGACAAAGCAGGCCGGCACAATCAGCGACATGCGCTGCGAGGCCGATTGCAGATTCTCGAACTGGCCGCCCCATTCAAGCCAGGCGCCGGTCGGCAAGTCGACGTCGGCGACGCGGCGCTGCGCCTCGGCGACGAAGGAGCCGAGATCGCGGCCGCGCACATTGGCTTGCACGACGACGCGGCGGCTGCCGCTCTCGCGGCTGACCTGGTTGAGGCCTTCCGAAAACGTGAACGTAGCCACTTCCCGCAGCGGGATCGAAGCGCGCGGGCCGTCATCGCTCTCTGGCAGCATCACCGGCAAGGCGCCGACGGCGTCGAGATCGTCGCGCACCGCATCGGGCAGACGCACGACGACGTCGAAGCGGCGGTCGCCTTCAAAGACCAGACCCGCTTCACGCCCGCCCATGGCGGTCGCGACGGTGTCGGTCACTTCCTGCAACGACAGCCCGTAGCGGGCGATGGCGTCGCGATCGAACGCGACATCAAGCGTGGGAAAGCCGCCGGTCTGTTCCACTTTCACGTCGGCGGCGCCGTCGATCGATTGCAGGACGGCGGCGATGCGGCCGGCGGCCTGGCTCATTTCCGTGAGATCGTCACCGTAGAGCTTGATGGCGACGTCGCCGCGCACGCCAGCGATCAGCTCGTTGAAGCGCATCTGGATCGGCTGGGTGAACTCGTACGAATTGCCGATGAGTTGCGCCAGGCGCGCCTCAATGCGCGCAATCAATTCGGCCTTGGGCTCGCTCGGATTTTCCCATTCGCTGCGCGGCTTCAGGATGACGAAGGAATCCGAGATATTCACCGGCATGGGATCGGACGCCACCTCAGCGGTGCCGGTTTTGGAGAAGACGAACGCAACCTCGGGAAATTCCGAAATCACTTGCTCGACGCGGGCCTGCATCACCGTTGATTGCTGCAGCGAGGTGGAGGGGATGCGCACGGCCTGGACGGCGATGTCCTGCTCGTCGAGGGTTGGGATGAATTCCTGGCCCAAGGTAAAAAAGAGCGCGCCCGCCAGGGCGAAGACGGCGATGCCGCCGCCGATGACTGGGAGCGGACGACGCAGCGAGAAATCGAGACCAGGCTCGTAGCGCTTGCGCGCGACTTCGATGATTTTGACTTCCTTTTCGGCGACCTTGCCGCGGATCAAAAGCGCTACCATCGCCGGGACGAAGCTGAGCGAGAGGATGAACGCCGCGCCCAGAGCCAGCATCAAGGTGATGGCCATCGGCGAGAACATCTTGCCTTCGACGCCGGAGAAGGTGAGCAGCGGCGCGAACACCAGGAAGATGATGATCTGCCCGAAAATGGTCGGCGGGATCATTTCGCGCGCCGCTTCGGTGGTTTCGTGCAAGCGCTCCGGCAGCGTCAGCAAGCGGCCCTCATGGTGCTGACGCTCTGACAATCGTCTGAGGCAGTTTTCGATGATGATGACTGAGCCGTCGACGATCAGGCCGAAATCCAGCGCCCCAAGGCTCATCAAATTGCCGGACACGCCGAAGACATTCATCCCGATCGAGGTCATCAGCATGGAGAGCGGAATGATCAGCGTGGCGATGATCGCCGCGCGCACATTGCCCAGCAGCAGAAACAGCACCGCCGCCACCAGCAGTGCGCCTTCGGCGAGGTTGCGTTCGACCGTGGCGATCGTGGCGTTCACCAGCTTGGAGCGGTCGTAAACGACTTCGGCGATGATGCCCGACGGCAGGGTGCGGGTGATCTCTTCGAGCCGATCCGCCGCCGCCGCCGCGACCGTGCGGCTGTTGCCGCCGGTTAGCATCAGCACCGTGCCGACCACGACTTCCTTGCCGCCCGATGTCGCAGCGCCGGTGCGCAGATCGCCGCCGACAGCGACATTGGCGACGTCGCGCACGGTGATCGGCACGCCGTCGCGTGTCGCCACGACGGCTTCGGAAATTTCTTCGAGCGTGCGGATGCGGGCGTCGGCGCGGATCAGAAAGGATTCGCCGCCCTGCTGAATGAAATTGGCCCCGACCGAGAGGTTGGCGCGCTCCAAGGCTTCGGCCAGTTCGGAAAACGAGATGCCATACGCCGCCAACGCGCCCGGGTCTGGAGCGACCACATATTGCTTTTCATAGCCGCCGATTGAATCGATGCCGGCGACGCCGGCGACCGCGCGCATTTGCGGGCGGATGATCCAATCCTGCACGGTGCGCAGATAGGCCGCCTGCGCCACAGGATCAGTCAGGCGTTCGCCTTCGGGCGTGAGATAGGCGCCGTCGGCTTGCCAGCCTGCCTCGCCAGGCGCGGCGCGGCCATTCTCGGTGTTGGGATCGGCGTAATGCACCGTCCACATCAGCACTTCGCCCAAGCCCGTGGAGATTGGGCCCATTTGTGGTTCGACCCCGTCGGGGAGGCTCTCGCGCGCCTGCGTCAAGCGCTCGGCCACTTGCTGGCGCGCGAAATAAATGTCGACGCTGTCGCGGAAGACGACCGTGACCTGGCTGAAGCCGTTGCGCGAAATCGACCGCGTGCTTTCCAGTCCGACGATGCCGGACATCGCGGTTTCCACCGGATAGGTGACAAGCCGCTCCACATCGAGCGGTCCGAAAGAGGGCGCCACCGTATTGATCTGAACCTGGCGATTGGTGATGTCGGGCACCGCGTCGATCGGTAGACGCACAATGTTGAAGACGCCGATGGCGGCGACAATGAGCGTGATGACGACCACGGCCCAGCGGGCTTTGACGGCAAGTTCGAGAAGGCGGCTGATCATGAGGACAGGTCCGGTCGAAGCTGAATGATGAAAGGGCTCAGTGGTCGTGGCTCGCTGAGCCCTTGCCGATTTCGGCTTTCACCAGGAACGCATTCTCGGAGACGAAGGCTTCTCCAGCCGCGAGGCCGGCGACGATTTCGATCGTGTCGCGTCCGGAGCGTCCGAGCGTCACCGGGCGTGCTTCGTAAGTGTCGGCGGCCACGCGCACGAAGACGACGCTGCGGCCTTCGAGTGTTTGCACGGCCTCGCGCGGCACCGCGATCGGCGCCTGCTGCTCGCTCAGCACGACCGAGCCGCGGACGGCCATGCCGGGGCGGAGCGGAGAATTGGCGCTGATGGTCAAAGGCGCGCGCGCGATCAGCGTTTGGCTATGGGTGTCCGCCATCGGCAGCACGCTCGCGATGCGCGCCTCGATGCGCGTTGCGCCGTCGAGGCCGGTAATGACGACGCTTTGACCCGATGCGACGCGGCCGATGTCGCGCGTGACGACGTTCAATTCGGCCTGCAAGCGCGACAGGTCGCCTACGACGAAAAGCGGTTCTTCGCTGGTGACATCGCCGATATTGGTTTGCCGTTCGAGCACGATGCCGGCGATCGGCGTGGCGATCGCATAGGTCTGCAGGCTCTCAGCGCTTTCGACACGGGCAAGGGTCTCCCCGCGCCGCACCGTATCGCCGATATTGCGAAGCACCGCGCGCACTGGCCCGGGATAGGGCGCATGAACCTCCGCGCGCGCGGACGGCTGCAGCATGATGCGGCCGGTCAGATTGAGCGTCTCTTGCACCGCGCCGGGACCGGCTTGCGCAAGGACGATGCCGGAAGCTTCCGCGGACGCTGCCGGAATGGTGACGCGTTCGCCGCCTTCTTCATGCCCGGCTTCGCCTTCGGCGTGACCTGCTTCGCCTTCTTCGTGTCCGGCTTCGTCCGCCGCTTTGGCGGCGTCGTCGCCGCCGCATGCGCCAAGGGACGCGGCAAACAACAGCGCCACGGGCACGAGCACCTTCTGTGCGATCGTCGTCATTGATGAATCTCCTGGCCTGGCACGATTTCGGCAAAGCGGGCGGTCAGTCGGTCGAGCGCCGCCTCGTTGGAATGATAGGAACGCAGCGCCTCGATGCGGCGCTGGCGCGCATCAGAGAGCGCGCGTTGCGCTTCGAGCACGTCGAGATAGGAAAACGCGCCGCGATCATAGCCTTCGCGCGCCAAAGAGAGCGCCCGTTCGGCTTGCGGGATGACGTCCTCTTCGGTGGCGCGGACGGCTTCCGCATCGGTTTCGATGGCGCGCTGCAGGGCGGCGAATTCGCGCGCAATGTTGCGGCGGCCGGCTTCCAATTCGAGTTCGGCGCGCCGCTCTTCGGCGCGCGCACGCGCGACCGCGCCCTGATTGCGATCGAAGATTCCGAGCGGAATGGAGAAGCCGGCCACCAGCGCGCCGTCTCCGTCGCGGTCTTCAAAGCGGCGATAGCCGAGGCTGAGATTGGGATTCTGGTAGGACATCGAGCGTTCAAGCGCCGCGGTTGCATTGGCGCGGTCGCGTTCGGCGGCAAGGCGAGTGATGTCGGGCAGACCATCGATGGCGGCGGCATGATCGTGATCGGCGGCGCGGGGCAAGGCGAAATCGGCGGGGATGAGCGCAAAGCCGGTGTCGCCGCCGAAGAAGCTCGCCAAGCGCGCGCGGGCGGTGGCCGCTTCCGATTGCGCCCGCGTCAGCGCAATGCGCGCTTCCGCGACGCCCGCTTCGGCGCGGGCGCCGGCCATCAGAGGATCGCGCGCCGCTGCAACGCGCCGCGCTACTGAAGCGTTGAGCGCTTGGGCTGTGCTCAGGCGTTCTCGCTCGATGAGCACCAATTCTTCGGCCGCCAGCGCTTCGAAATAGGCGGTTTGCACGTCGCGCACGAGGTCGAGGCCGCGCAGGACGCGGTCGAGTTCAGCGCCGTGCAATTCGCGTTCGGCGAGGCGAATGCGCGCGTTGCGGCGTCCGCCGATCTCGATCTCTTGCGACAGGCTGAAAGTGGATTCCGCACCGTCGAACCCTCTGAGGTCGCCGGGTCCGTTGAAGTTTTCGACTTCGACGTCGAGTTCGGGATTGGGCCGTGCGCGCGCTTGGCGGCGCGTTCCGAGCGCTGCGTCTACGCCGGCTTGCGCGGCGCGCAGGCCGGGATCGGCGTCGATCGCCCGGGCGATGGCGTCGTCAAGCGTGAGCGCCTGCGCTGGCTGCGCTTGTTCTTGCGCGAAGGCTGCGGGCGCAGCCGCGAATGCGGCAAGGCCGAGCGCGACGTGCGCGGGAGCGGCGGCGAGACGGCGCAATGCGCGCGCGCGAGCTCGCCAAAAGACGTGCGAATTGGACATGTGAATTCCGCAAAGCGTGGATGATCACGCGCGCGGACAAGGTCCGCGACGCGTCAGACGCGTGCGGAATATTTTGGTGGTCGGTCGAGGCTCGTGGGCTGGCCGGGCGGCTGGAAGTCGTTGGACCAAGAGGAGAGCTGCTCTGGCCGTGGCGCGGTCTGAAGCTGCTCGGTCACCGGCGGCACGCCCACCGTATGGGCGCAGCAGCAATGATGTGCGGCCGCAGGCGTACTTTGGTCGCCGTCGTCTTGCTGGCCGCTATTCTGGCACGCAATGTTATAAGATACGTCGCTGACGACGGCGCTATTCGCCCCATCGGAATGCCCAAACGCCACATACGCAACGAGCGCAACGCAAAGCGTTGCGATCCAGCGTCTCCAGGCGGGTGGAGCTTTCCTCAAGCGTTTGCTTCCATATGCGCGACCGCAGATTCGCGGCGCGCCTGCCTATATATCGCAGCCGACCCGCTGACGAATAGTAAACACATTATAGTTCCCACAGCGAGATCAGGCCAGGGCGAACGTGTCGCAGCGGTGACCGCAGCCGCGCCGATGACCAAAAGATTGCCGAAGGCGTCATTGCGCGAACACAGCCATACTGAGCGCAAATTGGCGTCGCCTTCGCGGAAGCGGAGCAGAAGCACAACCGCGCCGAGATTGACGGCAAGCGCCATGACGCCAACGACGCCCATCGGCACCGCTTCGGGCGGGACATGTGAGAACGCCTTGGCGGCGGCCATCGCCAGAATGACGACGCCCATCACCAGCATCGCGGCGCTTTTGAAGAGAGCAGCGCGCGTGCGCGTCGCCAAGGACTTTCCCACCGCCATCAGCGTGATTCCGTAGGTGGCGGCGTCGGCGCCGAAATCCAGCGCGTCGGCTTGCAGCGACAACGAGCCCGCCGCATGGCCGATCCAACTTTCAATGGCGAACATCGCGGCGTTGGCGATGAGCACGATCCACAAGATTCGCCGCACCATGGGATCGGCCGGCGCTTCGCGGACTTTGCCGCAGCCGTCGTTGCAGCACTCGCTCATGAGAATACGTCCTTCGCAAAGCCGGCGCCGATCAGCCAGAGCGCCCAGATAGCCGCACAGATCGATGGCAGCGCGGTCACAACCATGCCGAAGGCGCGCGCGCCCGCGCCATTCGGGTAGCCGAACAGGAATGCAGCGCGGCCGATGACGAACAGCACGACCGCGCCGACGATCAAGGCGAGCGCTGATCCGTCGATCAAAGTGGCGAGCGTCAGATGCGCGCCGATGGCGATGACGCTCTGCTCTAGCGTGTTCTGCAAGAAGGCGGCTTTGACGGCGAGCTGCGCACTGGGCGCGGCGTAGGCGGCGCCGCGATTGTCTTCGGCCGAGACGAACCGCACGCGCGACACCATCCGCACCGCGAGCGCGAGCCAAAGGACGATGAACAAATCCGCCTGTAGGACCAAGGCGAGGCGTTCGTCCAAGCGAGTCGGAAATGAAAATAGAAGCGGCAGGCCACAATAGGCGCCCGCCAGCACAAGGGCGCAGAAAAGCGACGCCAGCAGGGCGTTGCGGACGATTTTCGCTTGCTCGGCGCGAAGATCGATCTCAGCCAGCGCGACCTCCAAGCGGCTTGCGGGCGAAATAGAGCGAGATCGAGCCCGTCGGCGTGGCGACAACGGCGCGCTCGGTCACATCGGCAAAGCCCGCTTCACGCATCAGCTCAGGCAACACGCCCTTGGCGTTCGGCGTGGTGTTCTCCACCCCGTCCAGATGCTGGATGATCCCGAAGAGGCGCCGCATCAGCGGCGTGCGCTGCAGGCCGTAATCGGCGATGTGCAATTCGCCGCCGGGCCGCAGCGTATGAAAAATCGCGTTCAAAGCCGCTTCCTTCTCCGCGAGCGACGTTTGATGGAAGACCAAGCTGGACACGATTTTGCTCGGTGCGCGCGCCGTAAAAGCCGCAACGTCGCGGGCGAATCCCTGTTCAAGATGCAAGGTGGCGTGGCTGCGCGCCGCCTTGTCGGCGGCTCTGCGCAACACGTCGGCGTCGGGGTCGAGCCCAAGCAATGTGGCGCCGGGCGCCGCGCGCGCCATCAGCATCAGCAGACTGCCGGTGCCGCAGCCGACATCGAGGATCACGTCGTCGTCGTGCGGCGCGATCTGCGCCACCAGAGCGGCGCGCCATCGCTGTTCACGCGTCATCAGGGCGATGGCGAGATCATAGAGCGGCGTCAGCGCGGCGTGGCCGAGCGCGGGCGTGAAGGCGGGCGTATCTGCTCGGTTCATGGCTTCGCCTCGCTTGCGTCGCGCGCCTGGTCGAAGATTTCAAAGGCGCCTTTGAGCGCGATTGCGGTGACCGCAAGGCCGGCGACGAGGTCGGGCCAGCGTTCGCCGGTCGAGAGCACCAGAATCCCCGCGACGATGATGCCGCCATTGGCAATGAAATCGTTGAAGCTGAAGGTGCGGGCCGCGCCGATATGCACTTCGTCGCTGTCCAGCCGCTTCAGCACTTGCAGACACATGAGGTTGATGATCGCCGCGATCACCGCCAGCGCGATCATCGCCGGTCCAATCGGTTCGGAGCCATAGAAATAGCGCCGCGCCGTGTCGGCGAGGACGCCCAGCGCGAACAGGATCAGCAATATGCCCGATGCGATCGCCGCGGCGCGTTTCCAGCCCAGGCTGCGCCCGATCACGACCAGGCTCAGCGCATAGACGGCGGCGTCGGAGGCGTTGTCGAGCGCGTTGGCGAAGAGCCCGCTGGAATCAGCGAGGGCGCCGCCAATGGCGAGCATTGCGGCCAAGCCGATATTGAGCGCGAGAACGATCCAGAGCGTGCGGCGCTGTTCGGGCGCATCGGCCGTGTAGTTCTCCTTGCTCATGACGCAGTTCCGCGCCGGCCAAACCAGCGGCCGACAATGCGCGCATAGCGCTCATACGCTTCGCCATGGGCGTCGCGGAGCGCGTCTTCTTCGAGGCGCACCTGGATGGCGGCGACAATCCAGGTTCCGGTGAGCAGCGCGCCCGTGCCGATATGCGGCGCAGACAGAAATAGACCGACCAGCGCCCCGATCATGCCGACGAAGATCGGATTGCGTGACCAGCGGTAAAGACCATGCGCGACGAGCGCACCGGGGCCTTCCTCCGGCACGCCCACGCGCCAGGAGGGGCCCATTTGAATCTGCGCCACGAAGATGAGCCCGGCGGACAGACTCATAATCGTCGCGCCCGTCCAAGCGAGGAGCGGTTGATCGGCCCAAACGGGCGCGCCCAAGACTTGCGACCAATGCGGTGCGAGCCACGCCAGGAGCGCGAACGCCAGCGCCGCCGCGACGGCGACCTTCCAGACACGCTGAGCGAAGGATTGAATGTGGGGAAATTTGCCGAAGCTGAAGGCGCGAACGTTATACAATCTCGCCACGGCCAGCGTACGCCAGACCGACATGAGAATAATGACCGCGAGCGCGGCGAAGGGAAACCAGACGGGCGGCATCAGCGACCTCTCGCAAACCGATGCCACGAGGCCTACATTCTCTAGTCACTAGAGGATCAAGCGGAAAAATGCAGTCGATCGGTGCGGCGGCGCGGTTAACGGGCCTTAAGGTTCCGACCATTCGCTTCTACGAGCAGGAAGGGCTGCTCAATCCGCCGGAACGCACGCAAAGCGGCAGGCGGCTGTATTCGCCCGCGGATGTGCAGCGGCTCGCCTTCATCCGCCACGCCCGCGCCTTGGGATTTGAACTCGACGATATCCGCTCCTTGCTCGATCTCAGCGATCAGCCGGCGCGCTCGTGCGAAGAGGCCGATCAGATCGCACGCATGCATCTGAGCGGCGTCGAAAGCCGCATCGCGCAATTGCAAGCGCTCAAAAGCGAACTCGAACGCATCGTGCGCTCCTGCGCGGGCGGCACGGCGGCGGAGTGCCGGATCATCGGCGCGCTGGCCGATCATGCGCATTGCGCCGCCGACCACGATCCAGCGGCCGTTAAGCGCAAAACAGCCAAGCGGACCTGAACCATCAGGCCTCGCCGGCGCCGCGCGTCAAACCCGGCGGACCGAGGTTCAGCGTCCGCGCCCGCACGATCTGCTTGCGGATGTCGAGATGCACTTCCATCGCCGCCAGCCGGTCGCGCCAATCGGCGCGGAAACGCAGCACGTTGCGCCGCGTCTCCGAGGCGAGACCCAGTCGCTGCAATTCCCGCGCGCGCCGCTTGAGGGCGTTGTCCATGACCGGATCGCGGTCGGGCGCGCGCAGGTCGGCAAGCCGCACGCTTCCATCCGGTTCGAGCTGGCGGGCGATGAGGGCGTCGAGACGGGTGGGGCGCTGGGCGCGGCATTCGCGCTCGAGCGCCAGGCGGTCGTCGGTGCGGGTGCGTTCGCCCAGCCGGTCGGTCGCGGCGTCGCGCGCCAGGTTGCGGAAGCCGTGCTTGACGAAATCGGCGGGCACGATGAGCGGGCGTCCGTCGCCGCGCCGCCCGCGCAGGATGATGTGGGTGTGGGGATTGTCGGTGTCCCAATGATCCACGGCGATCCATTCGAGCCGCGCATTGAGGGCGCGTTCGGCGCGCGCCATCACGTCTCGCACAAAAGGCTTTAGGTCGCCGAGTTCGGCGCCTTTCTCGGGCGCCAGGATGATGCGGAAGTGCCGGCGGTCGGATTGCGCCCATGCCGCCGCGCGGCGTGCGCCGTCGACCTGCGACGCCGCCGCATCATAGAAGACGGCGCGCGCGCCGTCGCGGGAAAGATAGGCGGCGTGCGCCTCCGCGCGCGCCGCTTCCGCGGCTCTTTCCCGCTGCTGCAGGCCGGCCGGATCGAGGCCCGCGTCGCGCGCCGCGGCGTCGCGGGCGACATAGCGCACATGCGCTTTGAGCGCCGCCGCGCCGCCGCCGCCATGACCGAAATAATGGATCTTCACGACGGCGCGCTGGCGCATGTCGAAGGCGCCTTGTTCAAGCCCCTCGCGCGCCCGAAACCCAAACCGGCGCGCCGCGCCAAGGCGGCTGTCGAGCCGGTTCGAGAGCTTGGCGCCCGCGCCGCCCGATTTCCTGGCGCGCTGCACGCGCCCGCGCAAATCGTCGTCATCGGGCGCGGCGTCGAGGCGCATGACCCGGTGCGGCCGCAGATCCGGCTCGCTCGCAACAGGCCGGGTCAGCGCGCCGCCGCGCAGGAATCGGTTGAAGGTCGCTGCAGCCATCGCGGCGTTTCCTCGCGCACATTGCGCACGCCTTGTGAGTTGAACGCGCACATTGGATTTTCGCAAGCGAACACAAGCAACTGGCAAGCGGCGCAAAGCGCCCTTTATCTTGCCCTCCAAATTTTCGTTTTGTTTTCTATCCTCTGCAAACACGATGACATGGATGTTCGCGCCTCTGACGCGACGGACGCCGGTCTCAGATATCCGTCCTGAACCGCAGCAGATGCAGGCTCGCGCACGCTGCGGCCAATCCGGTCAAAACGAATAGTCGCCAGTCCGCCACGCCCGCGGAACTCAGACAGGCATAGGCGAGCACCGCGATCGCACTGGCCGCCGCCATGCATTCCGCAGCGATGCTGAACGGCCGCAGCGCAGACCGTGCGGCTTGGTCGAGAAACCATATGCAGAACGCAACCACGATCAGCCCGCTCCCGAGTGCGTTAAGAACATTGACGCCGAGCGTGTGCGCGTAAGATGCGGCGCCCAAGCCCGCGACAGCCGGCAAAGCGCGCCGAACGCCAATGGCGAGGCATCGCAAGAACGCAACCGGTGTTAGGATTGCGATGACGACGGCGAGCATGCGGGCTCCTGGTCCATTCTAGATGCGACGCCAGACAGCCTCGACAGCTTCGAGGGGCGTCACGCCCCAGTAGCGCCCGTCGAAGCTGTCGGTGGTATCGCCAAGCAGGAACACTTCGTGCGCGAGCATGCGGCACCCTTCCCAACGCGGCAATGCCCGTCCCGCAGCGTCGTATTGCGCGCGGACATAGTGCCGGCCGCGGACGCGCACGTTGTCACCATCGGCGCAGACAAGATCACCACGCACAGCGGCAACGCGTTTGATGAAGCGGTCGCTCTCGTCGTCGAAGCCGCGCGCGGCCGCGTAGCTCGGTGCGGCGTCGCGGGCGCGAATGGTGACTAGGTCGCCGCGCGCCGGCAGGTCGCCGCCTGTGCGCAGATAGAAGCCTTCGGGCACGCTCGGTGATGGATTGAAGAGCACGAGCGGCGGCGCCCGCCACGCGGCGGCGCCGATGCAGAGGGCGACGAGCGAGGCCAAGGACAGATGCCGCATCAATCCGGCGTGACGCCGCCGCGCGCACATCGCCAGCGGCTTCGCCGCGTACGTGGCGTCCGCATTCAGCCGCTCTCCCTCGAGGCGCGAGCATCCATTGATAGGGACTTGACTCCCATAATTCGACAATACTAGAAACATCGAATGAATAAGGTGGACACTGTCGCGGCGCTGGCCGCCCTGGCGCACGAGCACAGGCTCGCGATCTACCGGCTGCTGGTGGTGGCCGGGCCCGAGGGCAAGGCTGCAGGCGACATCGCCGAAGCGCTCGGCATGGCGCCGTCATCTCTGTCCTTTCATCTCGCCCACCTCAACCGCGCTGGGCTGATCGCCCAGCGCCGTGAGAGCCGGTCTTTGATCTATTCCGCCGATTTTGTCCGCATGAACGCGCTCGTCGGCTTCTTGACCGAGAATTGCTGCGGCGGCCGTTCCTGTGCGCCGGCCGCGCAGCCAGCGCAGCCGAAAAGGAAACGAGCATGAAGCGTTTGCATGTGCATGTCGGCGTGAGCGACCTCGATCGCTCGATCGGCTTTTATTCGACCTTATTCGCGGCCGAGCCAAGCGTGCGCAAAAGCGACTACGCCAAATGGATGCTCGACGATCCGCGCGTCAATTTCGCCATCTCCACGCGCCCGGAAACCGGCGGCGTTCGCCACCTCGGCATTCAGGTCGAGAGCGAGGCCGAATTGGCCGAAGTCTATGCGCGCATGCAGCAGGCCGATGCGCCGGTGTTCGAAGAGGGCGCGACCACCTGTTGCTACGCCAAATCGGAAAAATCCTGGATCGCCGATCCGCAAGGCGTGTCCTGGGAGACGTTTTTGACCAAGGGCGAAGCGACGACCTATGGCGGCGGCGTCGACAGCGCCGCGCCAGAATCACATGCGGCGACCAAGCCGCCGCCCTGTTGTGAACCGGCGCGATAATCTGGGAGGGATCGATGAGCGACAAGGGAACGCAGGACAATCCATTCAACGTGCTGTTTTTGTGCACGGGCAATTCGGCGCGGTCGATTATCGCCGAGGCGGTGATGAACCGCTTCGGGGCGCCGCGCTTTCGCGCCTTCAGCGCCGGATCGCAGCCAAAGGGCGCGGTCAATCCGCACGCCCTCGCGCTGCTGAAATCGCTGAACTACAAGACTGAAGGCTTTCGCTCGAAAAGCTGGGAAGAGTTTGCCCAAGCCGGCGCGCCCGAACTCGATTTCGTGTTCACCGTCTGCGATAACGCCGCCAATGAAGTGTGCCCGGTCTGGCCCGGCCAGCCGATGAGCGCGCATTGGGGTGTGCCCGATCCCGCCGCGGCCGAGGGCAGCGATGCGGTGATCGGCCAGGTTTTCGCCGACGCCTATCGCATGCTGCAGAACCGCATCAATGTTTTCGTCAGCCTGCCGGTCGCCAGCATCGACCGGCTGTCGCTGCAAAAAAGGCTCGACGATATCGGCCGCATGCGCCGCGATCCCAACGCCGAAGGCGCGGCCTAGTCGTAAGCGGGGCGATCATGCAGGTCGGATTGGCGCGCCGCGCGGCGGCCGAAGCGCTCGGCGCGGCGTTGCTCGCCGGCGTGGTGATCGGCTCGGGCGTGCTGGCCGAACGGCTCAGCGCGGGCAATGACGCCATCGCGCTGCTCGGCAACACCGCCGCGACAGGCGCCATCCTCTATGTCTTGGTGACGGGGCTCGGGCCGCTTTCGGGCGCGCATTTCAATCCGGCGGTCTCGCTGATCATGGCGCTGCGGCGTGAGTTGAGCGTTGCGGGGTTTCTTCTCTACGCGCCGGCGCAGGTCGCGGGCTGCGTCTGCGGTGCGATGCTGGCGCACGCGATGTTTGACTTGCCGCTGTTGCAGGTCGCGACGCAAGCACGCCAGGGCGTCTCACAGGTCCTGAGCGAAGGCGTTGCGACTTTTGCGCTGGTCTTCGCCATTCTGACCGTCGCTCGCTGGCGGCCGCACGCCGTCGCCACGGCGGTCGCGCTTGTCATCACCGCCGGCTATTGGTGGACCGCGAGCACGTCGTTCGCCAATCCCGCCATCACCATCGCGCGGGCGATGAGCGACACCTTCGCCGGCGTGCGCCCCGCTGACGCGCCGGGGTTCATCGCCGGTCAGTTCGCCGGTGCGCTTGCCGCCTGGTTGGTCTGCGCGGCGTTGTTGCCGAAGCATGACATTTCCGCCGCCGGCGTCGATGCGGGCGCTTCGCCCATCAGCTCCAACAAATAGTCGGCGGCGGTCTGCGCCTTGGCGGCGGCGGTCAAGAAGGCGGCGGGATCGTCCTTCAGCACCGTGAGCCAGCTTTGAATATAGCCGGCATGATCTTCCACATGTTCTGCAGGCAATCCGATCACGGCGCCGACAAAGGCGGCCGAAAGCTCCGCGACCAGCTCTTCGAGCGCGTAGCCGTTATCGCCGAAGCGCTTCTGACCGAAATCCCGATCGAGCCGGCTCGGATGCCGCGTCCAGTGCGTGAGCTCATGGGCGAGCGTTGCGTAGAATTGGGTGACATCCGTAAAGGCGCTGCGCGGCGGCAATTGCACATGATCGGATGACGGAGCGTAGAAGGCGCGCGCTCCGCCGTAGCAGATGGTGGCCGGCACTTTGGCGAAGCACGCGGCGAATGCATCATCGAGGATGGACGAAGGCGCTTGTGGCGCATCGAACCGGTCATCGAGCCCGTCGATCTGTGCGCGGTTGAAGACCACATAGCCGCGCAGGATGCGCCGCACGGCTTTCTTTGTGTCGTCTTCCGTCTCTGACTCGCCCTCGGACTGAGCGTTCATCTCCTTGTAGAACACGACGAAGGCGCCGCGCTCGCCCTTGCGGACTTGGCCGCCGAGGGCGAGCGCCTGCTTGAATGTGAACCAGAAGGGTGACGCAAAACCACTCTCTAGGCCCGCGGCCCAAAGCGCGACGATGTTCACGCCGCGATAGGGTTGGCCGTTGGCGCGCCGCGGCAGCAAGGGCACGCCGCTGCAAGCATCGTCGCGCCAGGGCTTCACCCATGGCCGCACGCCGCGCTGGAGCGCGATCTCGATGGAGCGCGTTACGCGCTGTGCGGGGCTGAGTTTCTCAAGAGATGACGTGGACATGAACGGCGCTCCGAACGCCGGGCCAGTCCCGGCGACGAAGCCGCCGACGGCGACGGGCGGGCGCGCGCGCACCCGGAGGGCCGTAACCACGTGAAGGACGGCGTCAGCCGTTGCGCGCGCGTCCGACCGGCGCCCCACTCAAAACAGCGCTGGGACTGGCTCGGCGTGCAGAGCGTGCGCGCCTTGGCCCTTATGCGCAGCCGCAGTGTCGCGCGACTTTGTCGCGGAACGAGTCCAGCGACTCGGCGCCTTCGGAATGGAGTAGAAAGTCCGGCAAAGGGCCGTGCTGCAACGTCTCCAGCATCTCGATGCCGGTGGTGAGCGCGTCCTTTCCCTCTTGCGTTGGCGCCGTCATTCGCAGCGAGACATGCGCTGGCGTCAATTCGACGGCGTAGTTGGCCCAGCGGCAGCAACGCGATTCCTCGCCGGCCCAACGAGCCAACGCCAAAAACCGCTCCTCGCCGCCTTGATAGTGAAACAGGTAGCCGTTGGGCAGATCTTCGCGCTGCGTTGGCCACCTGAGGACGACGTCGATCGAGAGCGCATAGTGCGCCGCCAATTCGGTTTCGGAAAAAGCGCGCAGATCACAAACGACCGGCAGGTCGGCTTCGGCGCCTGTCACGACTGATCTCCGGATCGCATTGAAGAGTCACTCACCGCTCGCGGGAGCGCGCTTGGCTGGGGATCGCAGGCACCGCCGACGGCGCAATGTGCACCGCCCCCGTTGGAGCGCCCACGGCGACGCCACAGAAGCACGCCGCCAATCACAGCGAGCGCGGCGACTACCGCCACGCAGAGTGTCTCCGCCGCGCCGAGACGCCAAAACCCGGCCAGTCCCAAGCCGCCGGCCGCGCCTGCGCCTGCCGCGGCGAACAGAGGCAGAAGCAAAGGCGCGCAGCATGCGGCGCACGCGGCGCCCAGAGCCAGGAGAGCAGTGGATTTGCGCATCTTGTCCTCGCTGCGCCCGTATGGCGCTTGCGGAGACGGTTCTCCCACCTCAAGTTACTTGAGGAGCAAGCGCGGTCGGAGGCCGGTATGACAAAATCAGGCGTAACCATCGGCGCGGCGGCGGCGCGCTCGGGATGCACGCCGGCGACCATTCGCTTCTATGAGGAAGGCGGGCTCTTGCCGACGATCGACCGCAGCGTCGGCGGCCGCCGCGTCTATCGGCGCGCCGAAATCTTCCGGCTGGTTTTCATTCGCCGCTGCCGCGATCTCGGCTTTCCGCTGGAACAGGTCCGGGCGCTGCTCGACGTCATGGACGGCAAGGGATCGTGCGGCGCCGCTCGTTCTCTTGTGCAGGCGCAAATCGACTCGGTGCGCGCCAAGCGCGCTGAAATGGAAGCGCTGGAACAGACATTGTCCGGCCTTGCCGCAAGCTGCACGGATGTCTGCGCGCGCGGCGATGTCGACGATTGCACGATGATGAAGGATTTCGCCGCCGCTCAAGCCGATCTTGGACCGTAAAGGATGAGCGCAGCGCCAGCGACACAGATCGCCGCGCCGATCAGATCCCAGCGATCGGGCCGCACGCCTTCGACACTCCAAAGCCAGCCCAGAGAAGCGGCGATATAGACGCCCCCATAAGCGGCGAAGGCGCGGCCGGCCGAATTTGAAGGCGCGAGCGTCAGCAGCCAGGCGAAGAGCGCGAGAGCGGCGACGCCGGGAATGAGCCAGAGCGGCGAACGTCCAAGCCGCACCCAGGACCAGAACGCAAAACATCCCGCGATCTCCGCGAGCGCGGCGGCGATGTAGATGAGAGCGACCTTTAGATTCATCAGACGGAGAAAGCATAGGGCGCTGATGCCGTCACGCGTCGTTTGAAGAGAAAAGGGGCGGACCCGGCTGCGGACCCGCCCCATCCCTCACGCCGCTTCGGCGGTGTCGCCCGCGGCGGCGGATTTGCCGCGACCGCGGCGCTGGGGCGCTTCGCGATCTTGCGCATCCTCGCGCGGCTTGCCGCGGGCGAGCACTTCGAGATCGCCGAACGGGCCGATGACGAATTCGACCACGTATTTGGTGCGGCCCTTGTCGTCCTCGTAGGAGCCGGGACGGATCTGGCCGACGAGCCGCACGCGCGTGCCCTTCTGCAGCGAGGCTTCGACGCGCTCGACCTTCGCGGGGGCGAAGACGGCGATGCGGTGCCAATAGGTTTTCTCGGCCCATTCGCCGTTGTCGCGCTTCCAGCGCTCGGAGGTGGCGACCGAGAGAATGGCGATCTTCTTGCCGCCCTTGATTTCCTTGATTTCAGTCTTGCCGACATTGCCGACGATTTCGAAAGACGCTTTGTCCATGAGCTTCACTCCGCTCCCGGAGGATCATTCCGCCGGGGTCGCGCTTGCGACGCCATGCAACAGGCGGCCGTTGAGGAGCGTGAGCGCCCGTGGGCGCAAGGGGACTTGGTGCGGCGCGCAGGCTTTAGCCGAGCACACGGCCCCTTGCACCCACGGCCGACGGACGCGTCATGGCGGCGAATGCGGGCGCGTCTCCGCGGGATTATCGCCGGCGGCGTGATGCTCATGGTGCGGCGAGCATTTTGGCGGTCGGTGATCTGAAGCGGAAATCCGGCGGCGAGGGATCGGACCTCGCTGCCGGACGTCCATCATTGCGCGGCGATGGACGCAACAACGTCTGGAGCCGAAACTCGCAGCGGCTCCGGCAGCCAGCGGCTCTGCTTGAACACGCGCTTGGCGCGGCCGAGCAATTCACTCTTGGGCGCCTTTTCGAGCTTGCCGCGGTCGAGGGACGGCTTGGCTTCCTTGAGGGCGTCGATCAGCACGTCCTTACGCACGTGGTCAAAATAGCTTTCGGGCGTGGCCGACCAATACGCGCTCATGTCGAGACACGCCGCTTCGCAAAGGCGTTCGCCGAGCGCAATGCGGGCGAGCGAAACGCCCGGCGCCTGACGCAGATCGATGCCCGGCGCGATCAAAACGGCGATGAGGCCGAGCGCAAACGCATCGTCCGCCTGCAGGATGTGCACCCAGAGTGTCTCGGCGTCCGTCGCAAGGCGGCTCTGCCAATCTCGCAGCACTTCATCATAGCCGAGCGCCGCCGTCGCCTCCGAACGCGTGATCGCCCGCTCCGCATCCGCGGCGCGTACGGCAATATCGAGACACGACGCTTCCCGCTGCTCGATGCTTTGAAGCGCCAAGGTGAACGCGACGAGCCGAAGCGCGAGTTCGGGACGGCGCGCAATCTCGAGCCGGAGCGCAAGCGTCTTATGCGCCAGCAATTCGTCGAGCAGCCGGGCGGAGAGGCGGCCCGCGGCGACAGGGGGAGCCGCATCGCGATCCTGATCGCCCGGCGCCGAAGGCGCGCGGCGCAGCTTCTTGAGCGCTTTCACGTTCTCGGTTTTGACCAGGCCCCGCTCGATCTTCACGACGCCATCGTGTCCGATCGTGATCATCGCGCCGGCGAGCGCGACTTCCTCTTCCTGCCAGACCGATGGCGCGAGTTCGTCGAGCCTTTGCTCGATCGCTTCGATCTCGGCCTCGTCCTCGGTCTCATCAAGACGCGCCAGCAGACGTTCCTGGTCGGCGCGCGCATCTTCATCGAGCAGACGCCGGCGTTCACGGACGCGTTCGGGAAATTGCGTCCAAGGCACGCCGTCGATGGCGATGTCCACCCAGGCCCAGCCTTCGCCGCGAACGTCCTCTGCGAGCGCTTTAAGGCGCGATTCCGCAAGCGTGACCAGCTTGTCGCGGTCGCAGAGCCAGCGCGCATCATCGTCCTGTTCGGCGAAGAGATCGGACGCCAATGCGCCGCCGGCGGCGACATAGGAGTCGACGCCGACGAAGCGCGCGAGTTTGTCGCTCTCCCGCACCTGCGCGCGTGTTACCTGGGCTCTCAATTGTTCCGGCGTGCGCGCCCAGTCCGGTGCATTGAAGAACGACGCTTCCTGTAGCGCGTGGTCGTCGCTCATGGCGAGCGCGGCAAGCTGATCGGCGTCGATCTCTTCGTTGCGGAGCGCTTCGATTAAGCGCGGCGACACGCGTGACAGCTTGAGGCGGCGGGCGACGTGCATGGCGGAAACGCCGAAACGCGCCGCGATGGTTTCAGGGCCTTCGCCTTCCTGGACAAGTTTGGCGTAGGCCAGGATTTCATCGGCGAGCGGCAGCGATGTGCGTGCGATATTTTCCGCGAGCGATGCTTCCACCGACGCGTCAGCGTCGATGACGCGGCAGGGAATAGGCGTGTTCTTGGCGATGTCGCCGGCCTTCGCCAGCATGCGCAGAGCGCGCAAGCGGCGTCCGCCGGCCGACACGGCGTAACGGCCGCCGCCGGCGTCCTTGACGACGAGGCTCTGCAAAAGGCCATGCGCTTTGATCGAGGCGGCGAGTTCGCCGATGTCGCCGCGCCTTTTGCCGGCGCGGACATTGTCCTTGTCCTCGATGAGTTTGGACAAAGGGATGTCGATGACAGTCATGGGAAATGCTCCAATTGCGTCCATCGGCGGCATGCCGACGGGACCCGCGTTCGGACGCGGGCGGAGCTTTTCCTTTCGGCCCGCGATGGAGGCGGCCGGGTCGAGGGCGCCGTCAGGCGCGCGCCAGCATCCCTCGACGCGGCCGCCGCGCGGGCCATGCAATCAGGCCGCGTCCGGACGCGGGTCACGGTTCGCCTGATCGATGTTTTGGCGATCACACGGAAAATATTCCGAAAAATATCCGGTTCTCGCTCCGAATACGGACTTGTCAGAACGAGACAACAGAACGCACACTACAAGTACAGGTTGTCAGGCAGAGGAGGCGGGCGTGCCTTGGTCCTTCGCCGAAAAGTGCGAAAAGGCGAGATCGGTCGAAGACATCCAGGCGATATTCTCGCGCGAAATCCGCGCGCGCGGCTTTTCCCATTGGGCCTGCACCAGCCATGTCGATCCGCTCAATCCGCCCAATGGCGCGGTGATGATGTTCGACTATCCCCGTCCGTGGGTGGAGCATTTCAGCGCGCAGGGCTATGCGCGGCGCGATCCGGTGTTTCTCACAGCGCGCCGTCAGGCGCTTCCCTTTCAGTGGAGCGACCGTGTCTTTCGCCGCGGTCTCGACGCCGGCCAGGCGGCGATCCTTAACGAGGCCAATGAGGCCGGCATTGGCGACGGCTTCACCATTCCAATCCACGCGCCGGACGCGCTGCCGGCTTCGTGTTCGCTGGTGATCGGACCGGACGGCGTTGATCCGCTGCATGTGCGCGAGGCGCATTGGTTCGCCGTGTTCGCGCATGAGCGCGCACGGCGCTTGCTCTTGGATCTGACGCCGCCAAAGAAACCGGTGCTGAGCAGGCGCGAGCGGCAATGCCTCGAACTAATCGCACAAGGTAAGGATGATTTCGCGGTGAGCGTCATTTTGGGCATCAGCGAGCACACCGCGCACAACACAGTCCGGCGCGCAATGCAAAAATATGGCGTCGCGACAAGGGTTCAGGCTTTTGTCCGCGCGCTCAGCGACGGCGAAATCAAGCTCGAAGACGTTGCTTCATGACGCAAAAGCGCCCGCGTCAATAGGCACGATCAGGCCTATTTCGCCCCGTCCGCGAAAAGCGCAAGCCTCCCGCGCCGCACAAGGGAGCGCCTTGCATGATCCACATCGTCACCGCCGAGAACAGGCATCTGTTCCGCCACGCGCTCATGGAGATGCACCAGCAGCGCAAGACCGTTTTCGTCGACGAGTTGAAATGGCGTCTGAATGTGGAATCCGGAATCGAGATCGATTCCTATGACAGCCCTTCGGCCGTTTATCTGATCGAGGCGGAGGCGCCGCGCGCGCCCGTGCGCGCGTCGGTGCGACTGTTGCCGACCGATCGCCCGCATCTCATGGCCGATGTCTTTCCACATCTCTGCAGCGGGGCGCCGCCGGCGGGCGCTCATGTCTGGGAGGCGACGCGCTTCTGTCCGTCGCCGGATCTGCCCAAAGGCGATGTGCGGCGCGGGATGCTGTCGCGGATGATCGCCGCGGTGATGGAAACGGCGCTCCTGTTTGGAATCGAACGCGTAACCTACGTGGCGAGCGCGTCGCTGGCGGCGGTCGCTCGTGACGCCGGCTGGATCACCGAAGCGCTCGGCGCGGTGCATGGATCGGGACGCGATGCGCTCGTCGCCATGGTGGCGGAAATCGACGCGGCGGGCCTCCGGCGCGTGCGCGAGCGCAACGGCATCGGCGCGCCGGTCACGCGCTTCACGCCCGGTGACGTGGCGCGGGCGGCTTGAGGGAGGCGGCCATGCATTCTGCTCAAATGCCGACGCGCCCTCACGCGCTCGGACGCGCCTACGAAACCGATATCGCCGCGCTCGATCGCGATGGCTATCTGCGTCTCCCGCAGCTGCTCAGCGACCATGAAACGCGCACGCTGCAGAGCGAACTCGAACCGTGGTTTGGACGCACGCCGCGCTGCCAGGGCGATTTCTATGGCTGGCAGACGACGCGGATCGGCGGCCTCTTGTCGAAGGCGCCGATCGTGCAGCATTTGGCGCTCAATCCGCGCGTCCTCGCCATCGCCGAAACGCTGCTCGAACCGCAATGCGATTGCATTCAACTCAATCTGACGCAAGCGACGCGCGTCCATCCCGGCGAACGCGCCCAGGTGCCGCATCGCGACGAAGAGATGTGGCCTTGGCCGACCGGCGGGCGCCACTGGCTGATCAATGTGATGTGGGCGGTGAGCGATTTTACCAGCGCCAATGGCGCGACGCGGATATGGCCCGCCAGCCACAGAAGCGGGCTCGACCGCTCGATCGATCCCGCAGCCAGCGTTAGCGTCGAGATGCCGGCAGGGTCGGCGTTGGTGTTTCTCGGTTCGGTAACGCATGGCGCCGGCGCCAACGAAACCGATGCGCCGCGCACCGGCATCATCATTTCGTATTGCTTGGGCTGGCTCAAATCGTATGAGAACCAGTTCCTGGCGTATCCGATCGAGGTGGCGCGGCTCTTTCCCGAGCGCCTGCAGCGGCTCATCGGATATCAAATGCATCGGCCCAATCTCGGCGGCTGCGACGGGCGCGATCCGATCGAGCGTTTGCACGGCGCCGGCGGCATAGGACCGCATATCGATGCGGTGTCGCCCGAGACCGCCGAAGAATTGCGGGCCTATTATCATGCGGCGGAGAACGCGGGTGCCCGGGTCGGAGAAGGCGGCTGACCCGCGCGCGGGCGAGCGTGTCTACAGGGAGATCAAGCAAGCCATCATCGCCGGCGATCTGAGACTTCGCCAGCGGCTCGACATCGACACGCTCGCCGAGCGGTGGCGTGTCAGCGCCACGCCCGTGCGCCAGGCGCTCGCCGTTCTGACCGCGGAACGGCTCGTCAGCGTCGAATCCACGCGCGGCTACTACGTCGCTTTTTGGTCGGAGCGGGAGCTCAAGGAGCTTTATGAATGGCGCGGGACGCTCGCGCGCGTTGCGGCCGAAACCTATGCGCCAGAGCCTATAGCGCTCACGGCCGCGCAAAGACGCGCTCACACGACCGCGTACGCGTTGCTGATGCAGCATCTCGAAGGTAATGCGAGCCGCGAGCTACGCCTAG
The DNA here is from genome assembly GCA_016791425.1 of Hyphomonadaceae bacterium. GTDB lineage: Bacteria > Pseudomonadota > Alphaproteobacteria > Caulobacterales > Aquidulcibacteraceae > CADEEL01. The sequence goes on from JAEUMQ010000020.1 coordinate 165,023, forward strand.
CGGCGCGCTCCGCGGACGAGCGCTTGCACGCCGCGTTGGCAGCCGAAGCGGAGGCGCTGAACGATGCGGCCGAGGACTTGCTCGAACTCGCTGATGCGCTTGGCCACGCTAACAAGCGCACACTGCAGGCACGTTTGAAGCGCTATTTCCGACGTCGCGTTCAAGAAGCCGCCGCGATCCGCGCTCGCGCGAGCGTGAAAGCGCTGCCGCGTAACGGCGACTAGCGGTTCCGATATCGGAAGAAATTTTCATCAAGATAGCCCGCCAAATCGGTAGGCCCGCGACTAGCCTTTTGGGGCCGGAACATTTCCGGCTTCAGGAGGCGAACATGCTTGAATTCCATGACGACGAAGACGCCGTGACCGAAATTGGCGCGGTCTCGGAAGAAACCAAGGGCGAAGTCATCAAGGCGGACTCGGAATTCCCGCTGCAGGGCTATCGCGAAGAATGACGCCGCCCGGCGCCGGGCGCTGCGCAAAGCGTCCGGCGTCGAAGGACGCTCGCCGTGGATCAAAGAACCCATTGGACCTTCGCGCCATATGTGAACGCAGCCCGCATCGGCGGCTATGGGGTTTTCCTCGATCTTAATCGTGACGCCTATTCCTGCGTGCCATGGGCCATTGTCTCTGCGTTGGTCGCGCGCGATGTCTCGACGGTTCGCGATAGCCAAATTACGGCGCTTCGGCGGAACGGGCTGATCGTTGAAGCCGAGTGCGGAGCGCCATGCACGTTAGTGGAGCGCAGGGCGCCCAACGCTGCGCTGCCGGCACCTTGGGCGGGGCCCGCGCAAGCGGCGTCCGTGAAGGTCTTTCCTGCCTGTCTCTGCGCTGCCGATCGCTTGGCCTCCCCAATCCGCACTGTCGTAGAAGACCGTATGAACGCCAGAACGCATGTCCGCCTGGCCACGCTGGAGGAGGCGCGAGCCGCGATAGCTGCGTTCCACGGCGCTCGTAGCTGGTATCCGCGATCTTACAATTGCCTGTTCGATTGTGTGGCGATGCTAGCGTTCCTGCGCTCCTCAGGACTGAGGGCCACGTGGGTATTCGGGGCACGGCTCTATCCATTCGCCGCTCATTGTTGGCTGGAAGTCGAAGATGTGGCGCTGGGAGAGGACATCGCGCATCTGCGCGCTTTCACGCCGCTATTGGCGGTGTAGGCATGTTTCGGTTCATCGCGTTTTTGGGAGAGCGAAGCCCCGCTGCGATCAGGTTCATTGAGGAGGGCGTCGAAAGCCAAGCGTGGAAGCTGGCTTTCCAGGACAGGAGCATTGTTCTCCTTGCCTCGCACGCCACCCCGCTCCGGCGATGCCGCGAGGGCGTAGTGGTAGGCCGCGCATTCGGGAGCATCGAAGCCGTATCTGGCCCCGCGTTGGCTCTTCAGAATGTTTGGGGCCGTTATGTCGGCGTGTGGTCCAGAGGCGATGGTGGGAGTGGTGGCGGTGTCGTCCGTGATCCCATTGGCGCGGTCCCTTGCTTTCTCACGCGCGCAGATACCTGCGGTCTTGCCTTTTCACATCTGGAGGATGTGCGCGGCCTTGTTGGCGAATTTGCGCTGAGCAAGCCGGCTTTGTGTCGGTGGCTTGCGGGCGAGGCGGACCCATCCGGCGCGACAGCATTGCAGGGCGTCGCCGCGCTCGCTCCAGGGGATCAGGCGATCTGGCGAGCAAAGCGTTGGGAAACAGAACGCGTATGGCGGACCGGCGACGTGGTGCACGGGAAAGACTTTTCTGACTTGAGCATGGCGTGCGCGGCAATCCGCGACGCCGCGCGCTTGGTCGTGGCCGCGGAACTGGACGGGCGTGACAAAGCGTTGCTCGAACTCTCCGGCGGTTTGGATTCGTCGATACTGGCTGGCCTGATACGCGAGGCCCGGCCTGACATCGAACTGGTGGCCATCACGTATTACGCGCGTGACGAGGACAGCGACGAGCGTCCCTTTGCGCGCTTGGCCGCCCAGCACGCCGGCGCACGTCTGATCGAGGCGGTGGCCGATCCGTGCGAACCGCCGCTGGAAACGGTGCTTGATGCGCCTTTGAGCCCCACGCCCTGTGAGCATGTCACGGCGTTGGCCGCGCCCGCTGCGTCAGAGGCGATCGCGTGCGCTGAGGGCATGAACGCGCTCTTCGCGGGCCAGGGCGGGGATCACGTTTTCCATGATGCGCAGCGCCCATGGCCGGCAGCGGACTGGATGCGCCATAACGGACTTGGTCCCGGCTTTTGCGCGCAGCTTCGCGACACCGTCGCGGCGACACGCACGTCATACTGGCATATCCTGCGCGCAACCTTCGCGGCCAAGGGCTTTCGCCCCACGCCGCCGGAAAGCGTCGTTCGCGCACAGCGGTTGCTGGGTGGGGCCGTAGAGGCGGCGATCGGCGAAAAACAACGCGATCCATCGGCGCAGCCGATCGATCTGCCCCCCGGGAAGCAAGCGCATGCCCGCGCCATCGAAGCGGCCGAGGCGCTTTGGGCGCCGATCGGAAGATCCGAGAGGATCGAAATCATCCATCCCTTCCTCGCGCTCCCTGTGGTCGAGGCATGCCTGCGCACGCCAGTCTATCTGCTGAACCAAGGAGGCAGGCGACGCTCTCTGCAGCGGATTGCATTTGCTGCCCATGCGCCTCCGGCTGTGTTGGCGCGCACGCGCAAGGGCGGCTCGTCGGGCTTCAATCTGCGTGTGGTAGAAGCGAACCGAGATTTCGCGCGAGCGCTGTTGTTGAAAGGGCGGCTTGCCGATCTCGGCCTTGTGGAGGCAAAGGCGGTTGCGGGTGTCCTTCAGCGGCCCGCGCAAGCGTCTGGCGCAGACGCCGCGATGATGATGCGGTTGATCGCCGCAGAAGCCTGGCTTCGCGCGCTGGATACCTGGAATGCGCAATTCCGGGAGCGAGCGTGATGCGATCGTCTCTCGCGAGCGCCCGAGGCCCTGGCATTACCGCGGCGGCCCTTTGGCTCTGGCGTTTGTGCGACAGACGCACGCGCACCTTCTATTGGATTGCCGTGGCGACCGGCGTGATTGCCGGCGCCTTATCCGCTGCGCCGGCGTACTGGGTCGCCAAACTCATTGACGCGCTCGCCACCCGCGAAGGCGGCGTCGTCTATTTTGTCGCCGCTCTATTGGCGAGCCATGCGGGGGCGCGGCTGGCCGGAACAGGCCGACACTTTTTCTACGGGCGGGCTGAGGCGCGACGGCGGGTTGCGCTGATGGTGCATTTGGCTGAACGCGTGCTGCGCGCCCGTGTAAGGTCCAACGAGCAACGCGCCTCACCCGCGCCAATCATCGAAAGCGCGGACAGCGGCGCGCGCATGTTCAGCCAGCATGCAAGCTTCGGCGTTTTGCCGGCGTTCGCAGAATTGTTCGCGGCGCTCTGGGTCTTGGCTGGACTGCAAACTCCCATGATCGCCTGTCTTTTCGCCGCTACCGGCATTGCGTACGCGGCCGCGTTCGCACGGAGCGCGTCAGCGCTGAAGCAGGCAGCAGGGCCGATGTTGAATACGCGTGCAAAGGCAGGCGCCAGACTGATCGAGACGCTTTATCACGTTGAGGCCCTGAAGCTCGCGACAGCCGAGGCGGATGCTGTTCGGCGCCTGGTAGGCTCATTCAGGCGCGCGGAGCGCCTCGAGAATTTGCTCAATGGCCGGCGCGCGCTTTCCGATCTCGCCGCCGGCGCGGTCTTCGTAGCCGGATTGAGCGTATTGTTGCTCACGGTTCTCGTAGAGACAGGGCGCGGTGCGATGGGGGCCGGCGAAGCGGCATTGGTTTTGATCTATTGCGCGCAGATTAGCCGTCCCCTCGAAATGATAGGTCTTGCATGGCGCGACTTGGCCCAGGCGCAGAGCGCCCTCGCTCGAGCCATGCAACTGGACGCGCAGCCGCAAGAAACCCAGGCGGCACGAGTAGCGCCTGCGCGCGTGGGAGGTGGCGCGGCGGAAGAGCGTGAGTTCGCCATTGTGTTGGAAGATTTCGCGCTTCTTGATCCCGATGGCGGGCCAATGTTCGAGCCGCTGAACTTCAGCGTCGGTTACGGGGATACATATGTGATCGCGGGGGCGAGCGGCGCTGGCAAGACCAGCATGATGCGGCTGCTCGCCGGCTTTGAGGTCAAGGCGCGGGGTCGTGTGCTGATCGGGGATATCCCTATCGCGGATCTGGCGTCTGATACATTGCGCCGGCAGATCGCCTTTTGTCCTCAAGAGCCATGTGTGATCGAAGCTGATGCGCGAGCGAATTTAAGCCTTGGCGTCGACAGTTTTGATGCGCAGAAGGCTGGCGAGATTCTCTCCGACCTTGGTCTTTCTACTCGGCTGAGCACGCGGCAGGCGGATTTAGGATTTGCCGGTCGGCGCCTCTCTGGCGGTGAACGCGCAAGGCTCGCGCTGGCTAGGGCGCTTTTGCGCGGAGCGGATATCCTGGTGCTGGACGAACCGAGCGCCGCGCTGGATTCGGCGACCGAGTCCGCGATGATGCGCGCGGTGCGCCGTCACGCACCTCATGCTGCCCTGATCCTGTTCACGCATAGCGAGCAATTGCACGCCGCGGCTGACCATGTCGTGAAGCTCACGCCCTTCGGATGTGGAAGCACCGCCTAAGGCAGGCAGCGGTCCGCAGCGCCGCGCGGTGCTCGGCTCGCGGCTTCAGCCAGGGGACGCAATTGCCGCCAACGTTGATATTGCGCCTGCTTCTCTGGGGCCGGGTCTTCCTCATCCATGAGCCAGAACCGTAGCCAGTCGAGATTGCGTTCATAGATCGCGCGCCTTTGCGCAGGCCGCCATTTGAAGTGATACGCGTCTGGAAACACGTGCATCTCGACCGGACGCTGGGCTTCGCGCAGCTGCGTATAGCCGAATAACGCGGCCATATATTCCCGGTCGGCGCTATTTATCAGGAGCGGTGCGCCCGCATCGGCGGCGTGAAGGCCAAAGGAAAGCATTTCGACCATTTCGCGATCTGGTCCTAACGGGTTGCCGAAACCCATGCGGGTGAACGCCGCCTGCGTGCTTTCCCCGGCCATATAATAAGTGAGCGGATCGTAGCTCGGACCGCTGACGATGGCTGCGCCGAGCCGGTCCCAGCACAGGACCGCGTGGTGGGTCATCTCCGAACCGTAGGAGAAGCCGGTCATCGCGATATGTGCGCCATCTATTACACCGAGCGCCTCGGCCGTCTCAACGCCGGTGATCACTGCGCCCAGCGCATTGCGCCGATCAGCCATGCCCCGGCGGGAGATGCGGCTTGCTTCGATCGGGTCGCGGGTCACTTGTGTTGCGGTAGGATGAGCGGGCGTGTGGATATTGAGCACTGCGAAGCCGGCGGCGGCGAAAGCCTGAATGGGATACTCGTCGCCTGTGCCCCCTTTCAAAAAGCCGCGCGACAGATAGGTCGTGATCACGAGCGGATGGCGATCGCCCGGTCGATGGCTGAGCGGCAGAACTAGATCGCCGTGCGTTTCCACACCATTCGGCGCGCGCCAGTAAAGACGCTGCGCTGGAGCGAGCCGTGCGCGCGGAAAGTCGGGGTTCGGATCATACACAAGTTCGGTGGCGCCCGTGTCCAGATCGATTCGCGTCACCGTAACCGGTTCGATCGCGGATTCCGCGAGGCAATAGAGCTTGGAGTCAGCGAGGCCACATTGACGTAGCCGCGTTTCTGAATCCAGGACGAGCGCCGCTTGCGGCTCATTAACGCGCCAGCGCCAGATCTGTGTGCGCGTCGCATTGACCCCGTCCAAGCGCAGGAAAGCGAGTTCACTTGCATTGATCCACCAGATGTCGGTGATCCGGCCGAGGCATGCTTCAGCCGGACACGCCGAAGCCGTACCCTGCTGATCGCGAACGTGGACTCGATAGGGCGCGCTCAGTCCCGGCCGGTCGGGGTTCTCTGGGAGCGCCCATGCGCGAGCGTCGCCGCCTGGCGCGAGGACCACCGCGCGCGCTGGCGGAAGCTCAGTGGTCATAAGGGCTACGCCCTCGTCGGCGCTCAGGCGATGAAGCGCGTTAGAATTGGTGTCATAGAGTTCGAAGCTCGGCGTTCCGTCCAACGCAGGTATTTGAGGGAACGAGGCGCTGATGGCGCTGAAGCGGGAATCGAGCAGGAAGCCCCTGCGTTCGCCTGCTTCGCGCTCCCGCCCTACGTCGGCGATTGCGTGTGGCGCGTATTCGACGACGAGGCCTGGGCGCATCATCGCGGATTCGACTGCCACGACGTCTCTGGTCTTGGAGGTTACAGCAGATAAGCGGCGGTCCCGCAGCCGCGAGCGCCAAAGACGAATTACGCCGTTTTCGGCGGCGCGCCGTCGAAAATACACCGACAACCCGTCCACGCTCCAAAATGCGCGAGCGTCATCGGGAAAGCCGCTCACCAAGGGTGGAACGGATGGCTGAGACTTGAACATCATGGCGCCGCCATCTGCGAGCGGGCGGACCCGTCCATCTGCGATATCGGCGATCAACCAGGTCTGGACGACGCGGTTGTCCGGCACGATCGGCCGCCTTTCCAGCACTACGAAATGCTGGCCGTCAGGCGACAAGCTGAGGCCATCGAGATCGCGCATGCCGGCAAGCGCGTCCAAGAGTAGGGCTACATCGGAAGGGCGAGCGTCCGACGAAGCGTGTGCGCCGGCGCTTCCGGTAAGAAAAAGCGCGCCCGCAATGAGGGTTGCGAGCGCGCAAAGGCGTGGGGTCGACATGATCATGGTGGGGTTCGAAGTCACCAAGTCTTCCGCAGCTCAATCGCCACGAAACGCCCGAGGGGGTCAGCATTGTCCGGGTCGTAGCCCACGCCCAAAGCGTTGTTCACGAAGGGGGGCGGTTCATCGAGCAGATTGAGGACGCTGAGCGAGAGCATCGCTCCTGGACCATCGTCACGGCCGAAATTGTAGGAAATCTGTGTGTCTATGGTCGTCCAGGCGTCGATCGCGCGGTTAGGCGTGCTCGCGTCATCGAGATAGTCGTCGACATAGTTGACAGACGCGTGCGCGCCGAGTGCGCGGCCTTGCCAACCGGCGCCCAGCTTGATTCTGGTGTCGACAGGATTGGCGAAGGTATCAAGCACCGAGACGAGCGGCGCTTGATCCGAGGCGGCCTCTTGATAGTGCAGATAGTGCGTGGCGCTGAGGGAGAGCCGCGCGTCTCCGCCCCAAAGGTCAAAATCGTGGCGGAGCGCGAGATCTAGGCCATCCAATTCAATGACGGCAAGGTTTTGAAGGCGGAGGTCGACGATCGCTTCGATGTCGCTTGGAGAATAGGCGCCTAGATTGTCAAACTCGGGATCAGCGAAGAGCGCCGCGATATAGGCTGGGTCGGGCGAAAGATCGATCAGGCCAGCATAGCGCGGCTCGCTGAACACGGTGAGCGCGCTGCCGGATGGATCGACGATGCGATCCTCCAAGTGAGACTTGAACCAAGTCAGCGAGAATTCAGGGCCTTGGGCGTTGAAGGGGCGCAGGTCGAAGCCCGCGCTGAACGTCTCCGCCGTTTCGGGCTCGAGCGTCGCGTTGTTGCCCGTGAGAAGAAGCGATGGCCGTATCCCGCCGGCAGCGCTGGGATCGTTAAACCCAAAGGCAAACACGACGCGATTGTTCTCAACCAGGTCGCGCAATTGCGGCGCCTTGAACGACGTGCCGTAAGTGCTGCGGACAACGAGCCCTTCGAAAGGAACCCACGACATGCCGATGCGCGGGTTGGTGGTTTCACCGAAATCGCTGTAGGTCTCGTAGCGGCCCGCAATAGACAGATCGAGGCTTCGCACGCCGGGCACGGCGTTGGCTTCTGACACCAGTGGCACGGATAGTTCCGCGAAAATCGCCGACACATCCCGGTCGAGCGTCGGCTCGACGGTGATGCGAGGCTGAGGCGTAGAGAGAAAGAATGTCCGCGTGAGATCGAAGTATTCGCTGCGAATTTCACCGCCAAAAGCGAGCTTCACGGCGCCGGCGGGAAGATCGAACAGATCGCCATCGGCGTGAACCGTAAGCGATCGGACCTCGCCGCGGTGGGCGTCTGACTGAAAGCCCCTGATCGCATTGAGCGTCGCTGGATTGGTGCTCGACCCATCGCCAAATGGATTGAAGGCGGTCGCGGGATTGGGATCGGCGAGAGCCGCCGTCAGCGCAGGTGCGTTGATGCTGTTGTCGATGCGTTGGTCGACCGTGTCGATATAGTCGGCGATGGCCACTTCCAGGCGCCAGGTGTCGGTCAGCTCTGCGTTCAGGCCGAATGTTGCGCCATACGCTTCCACCTCGCCGGAGGACACGCGCGGACCGAGATCGTAGGCGAACGAATACTCGACATTGACCGCCGCGAGAGAGACGGGAAACGGATTGACGAAGAAGGGGTTTGCGGCTGGCACACGGACCACCTGATTGGCAGGCGTTTGCGCAATGCGAAAATCCCGCGTCGTCCACCGGGCCTCGACGAAGAGTTCTGCTTCGGAGGTGAGATCGAGGCCGCCGGCGACAAAGAGCGAGTGGCGTTCCTGTCGCGGGAGGACGTCTGCAAATGTCCGGTCGTCGATGCGGTTTCTCGGCCCGGGCGGCAGATCGCCTGGATCAAGATCGGTTCCATCCTGTCCGGCCGGAATGGGATAGACGACGCCGCTGCGGACGATGTTGCCGGGGTTCGAAAAATTGTTGCGAAAATCGCCGCCGCCAAAGGGCCGGAGATCTTGGCGATAGAAATCCCGGTCTTCGGCGGAGAGCGCATCGCGTGCGTAATACTCGTACGATGCAAGCAATCGTGCCTTGTCCCAAGTCCCGCCGAGCACTTGGCTGTAGCGTTGTTCGAGGGCGCTGCCTTCCGTAACCGAGCCCACCCGCAAGCGCGTTTCCGCGCCATCGAAGTCTCGGCGGAGAACGATGTTGACGACGCCGGCAATCGCATCGGACCCGTAGAGGGCGGACGCGCCATCCGGCAATATCTCCACTCGCTCGATTGCCGTGGCAGGGATCGAAGAGACATCCGCGAACGCGGCGAAAGCGCCTGCCGGCAGGCGCCGACCATTTACGAGAATCAGCGTGGCATCAGCGCCCAACCCACGCAGGTTGACACCCGAGCCGTACCCGGAATTGGAAGGGGCGCCTCGTTCAAAACTTAGACCGCCCGACGTGTCTTCGGCCGGTCCCCCACCATAATTTTGCGGTAGGCCAGCGAGAACCTGCGCGATCGTGCCATTGCCCGATTGGTCGATTTCCTCGCGGCCCATCACCAGGATGTTGGAGCCGGCGGGCAGCCGGCCATGAATGCGCGTCCCGGTTACCGTGATCACTTCAGTGTCGGCGGCATCCTCTAAACCGGCGTTGCTGGCATCCTGGTCGCTATGGGCGCCGCCGCGCTGGGGGCGGTTCGGGTTGTCCAGGCGAATGGAGCCATCATCAGCAATGCGGGCGGTCAGGCCGGTGTCGGCGAGCAGGATGCGGAGGGCGTCTTCGGTGCGATAGGAGCCGCGCAGAGTGGGGGCCGTGCGGCCCGCCAAGTCATCGTGCGCGTAAAGGATGCGAACGTCGGATTGGCGTGCGAACTCCGTTAGCGCGCTGGATAGCGATTGTGAGGGAATGTCGTAGGTGCGAGTGGCGACTGCAGTTTGAGCTTGAGCCGACGCATTGGCCTGAAGCGCGATCACTGACGCGGACGCGACGAGCAGCGAGATCAGAGCGCGCGCATTTCGGCGGCCCGAACACGTATTTCCCATGAAATCCCCCTTGCCGCCGCTCTTCGGGCGGCTCGGAGGAGGAAGACGAACGAGGGGGAAAAACCCCGCAGGATGGTTCTCGCCCCTCGGGATCGCTGGGTCCTTTTTCCGGCGGCCATCCTTTGCCGGCAGGGAAATGTCTCAGGGCTGCTTCGGGCAATTCCAGCAGGCAGTGGCACTCGGGCACGGAGAAACAACCTCCGCTCAGCAAATCTTTGTAAGCCGAAGTCGCGAGTTCAACGCTCGCTGCAGGGCAAGAAGAGGTGCTTGCAAAACGGCGCGAGGCGGTGGGAAGCATTTCGCCCTCCATCAAGAGGCTAGCTCCAGCGACCAGTTCCCCTTGCTTGGGGGGGGGCCGCCCCCGATGCCGCGGGCATCATCACGACAGCGAAACGTTGCCAAAAATAAAGTTGGCGAAGTTGTCTGAGCAAGGGGCCGCGATGGAGCATATACAGGCAAGATGGCGATTTTGCCCGGATGAGCGGGGCCAGGCCCGCGGTTTCATACCGAACGCGAGACGAATTTCGTCTCGCGGTGGCGGAGCTTACCGACGCGGAGGCCAGCCAGCTCGACGATGCATCCAATGTCCTCGCTCTGAGAGCCGCAGGATGGAAGGGTGAAGATTTGCTGCAGGAGGCGGCCGAACGAACGCTTGCTGGTCGGCGGCGCTGGCCAGCGCATGTGCAGATCGTCGCTTACCTTGTGAAAGCGATGCAGAGCATCATCTTCGCCGAGCGGAAGAAGGCGCTGAGCCGCCGCGCCAATCTCAAGGGAAAGATCGATCCTGACTATTCGGCTGTGACGGATGCCACTCAAACTCAGGACGATGTTGAGGCGCGGTTGCGAGCCGAGATCACAGAGGCGTTCAAACGCCATCCCAACGCGCTGAAAGTGGCGCTCGGCACTTTGGAGGGCCTCGTCGGCGAAGAACTCCGGGAATTCACCGGTCTTGATCCGACGTCCTATGCGAGCGCGCGAAGACAAATGCGCCGCGACCTCGAACGATTTGTGAGAAACCAATCATGAGCGAGAGACCCGACATGACGGTCGATCGTCTGCTCGACCATCTGGTCGAGGAGAGCGTGGGCGAGGCGGACGTCGCGAGCGTCGGCGAACCAGCGCGCGCGCGCGCTGCGTTGGCGCGTGCATTGGACACAACGAGCCGATTGCGGAAATCAGGTTCGCAGAACGCCGGCAAAAAGCGCCGTCGCTCGGTCGGAGAGGCTACGACACGATCAACCTCCGGCGCGGGTTTCGAGTTTGAAGATCACATTGCAGCGTCCCTGCTCGTGCGCATGATGGCGGGCATGCCGGCGCCAGGGTGCACCGCACCAGGCCAGGTCCTGCAATTTCAAACCGGGGCATTGGGCTGGCGGATCGATGATCTGCTGATGTCGGGGGCGGGAGAGGATGGTCAGCCGTTCTGTCTGGCGCTCTCTTGTAAGAGCAAAGTCGAGGTGAGCCGAAACGGCTTCCCGACCGACTTTGTCGAGCGCGTCTACGAGGACCGCACGCGGCTGACGGCTCAAGGGCGCGGCCAGACGAAGTTCGCATTGGCCACGCGCGGGAGAAATCAGGCGTTCGAGGAGGCGTGGGCCGACATTCGCGGATGGCTAAGCAACGGCGTGACGCCTTTGGCGTTGGCGCGCGCAGCCAAGCATCAAAAGCATCGTCGCGTGTTTGACAGTCTGCGATTGGGCGGTGCGGCAGACGAAGATGTGGGCGCCCTCGCAGAGCGAGTGCAGCTTATCGCCACGGATTTCCAAACGGCGGATTCCAAAGACGAGGAGGCCAATCTCGAGCGTTGTCGCTCGTTGCTCGTGACGGGAAGTTGGAGTGAGGCGCGGTCGCTGTGGGAGGAATTGCTGCAGCGCGCCGCCAATGCGCGGACCAAAAGTGGCACAATTCGCACGACTGAACTTTGGTCGGAGCTTCGGATTGTCTTCAATCTCAAGGATCATCCCGATCTTGCGAGTTCGTGGGCGGCGCTACGGCGCTTGAGCGATGAAGCGAGGCTCAGAACCGAAATCGCGCTTCCGAACGGGCATATGGTCGAGCGCCAGGTAGAGGAGAGAGCTTTCGCCGATCTCTTGGGCGCCAATGTGTTGTGTGCGATTCACGGGGAATCAGGTGTTGGGAAGTCCGCTTTGGCAGCTTCCGTTTTGGAAGCGTCCTTCTCCGATTGGGGTCACGTCTGGCTCGGACCGCAAGAACTAGAACTATTGTTGCGTCCAGCACAGCGCGCCAGCGCGGGCCTGAAGCAAGCGCTCGACGTCGTCTTGCTTGGCTCGGCGCGCGCGAACAATGTGCTTATTCTCGACGCCGCTGAACGCCTCTCGGACGATCTCGTCAACCACGTCCGTGCGGTCGCTGACGCTTTGATACTTGCCAACAAGGCGGAGAACCCGGCTTGGCGCGTCGTGGTGATCAGTCAAACGGAAGCCGGCGCGAATGTCCGTGCGCGTTTGGGTCTAATTTCCAGCGCCTGTCTCGCAATTGATGAAATTTCCGCGGCCTTGGTGCGCAAGGCGCTCTGGTCCTCGTCCGTCTTGAGTTGGCTTGGGTCAGACGAGGAGGCCGTCGCAGCACTCGGCAATCTGAGCACGCTCTCCTTCGTGATGCAGGCAGAGGGAATGTTTGCGGCGCAAGGTTCGGAGGTCGCCTTCTCCAAGACCACCATCGCCGATCGACTTTGGGCGTGGTGGACCGATGGAAAGGTCACGCTGAAGCGCTTGCTGATGAAGCTGGCGGAGCGGGACGCTAATTTCGAACGCAGCATAGCCATCAGCGAATTGGAAGGCGACGAAGCGGAGGCCCTTGATAAGGCTTCGCTCAGAACGCCGCTTCGGATCAATAGTCGATCCAATCGCGTTGAATTTGTGCACGACATGGCCGCGGATTGGTCGAGGTATCAGCGCCTTCGCGAGTTTGCGGCCGACGTCGAGAAATGGGCCCTGCTGTCCGCCAATCCGCTCTGGTTGCCGGCGCTTCGCATGCTTGGCGAGTCCCTCCTGCGCACCAAGGAGGGCGGAGATTCAGCCTGGGACGATGCGTTTAGAAAACTCGGGGTCAACTCCCAAGACGGCGCTGCCAAGAACATTCTCCTGGACGCGCTCGTTCTTGATCCTTTAGCCGAGCATTATCTGACTGAGCGGGCTGATCTGCTCTTTGCGGACAATGGCAAGGTGCTGCGGCGCGCTCTTGAGCGTTTTCTCCACGTAGCGACGAGACCGAGCGTACCGAACTATCTGATGGCGCTTGATCCATCACTCAAGCTCTATTTCGATGCGCATCATCGCGAGCCGATTATTGGTCGTTGGCCCGCCATGGTGCGGTTTCTCGATGCGCGCCGGAGCGACGTGACTGCGCTCATGTCGACGCAAGTCGCGCGCCTCGCGGAAATCTGGCTGACGCGTGTTCCAGCGATTATGACCAATGGCGATCGATTCCCGTTCAGACTAGAGCTGGCGCATTTGGCGCTCGGGACTGCGCGGACGCTGCAGATTGTGCAAGAGACTGAACGCTTTCTTCCAAGCGATGGGTTTGAAGAGAAGATCTACCGAAGCGCTTTTGCAGCAAGCGGCGATCTTCCGGACGAGACCATCCAATGGGCGCTTGAGATGTGCCGGCGTCTTCCACTGCACGACGACATCAAGGCGGCGATTGCGGAGGCTCGACGAAGGGAAGCGCAGCGCCGGCGAGACTTATGGGAGAATGATCCCGAATACAGGAAGCGTCAGCAGGAAATCCGGGCGATGCCCAGGAGCCTCGCTGGGCTCGGCCGCCACAAAATGCCACCCTGGCCGCTTGGGCCAACGCGTAGGGTTGAACGTGATTTCCGAGACACATGCCTGCACAAGGGCGTGCTCAACGGGCTCATGAAAGATCGCCCGCTTGATGCCGGCGAGATTCTCTTGGCCTGCATCATCGACGATGAGCCAGAGGAAGAGACGAGGGATTATGCGTTCGATCGTAATCTGGGGCTCGCCTACGATCACGACGCCTACCCGACAATATATTGGACCAGCCCGTTCCTGACGTTTTTCTGGATGGCGCCCGACGGGGCGTTGTCGCGGCTGATGCAACTCGTAGATTTCTGCACCGAGCGCTGGGCGGAGCCCGCGCGCGGCGCGCCGCCAGGCATTGATCTCGATCTTGGTGACGGCGTCGTCAGACGGTTTGTCGGCAACAATTGGGTGTTTGATTGGTGCGAAACTAATTCGAATAGATCAGGTCAGCTCTTTTGCTCGCTCTCTGCACTCGAATTTTGGCTCTGCGTGAGCCTCGACGCGGGACAGGACGTTTCGGCTTACCTCGACCGTCTCCTGCGCGAGACCAGTTCGGCCGCCGTGTTAGGTGTCTTGATCAATGTGGGCAAACATAGGCCCTCTCTATTCGAGGGTGTCTTGAAGCCACTGCTGGGACACGCAGCGCTTTATCGCTGGGACGAACATCGAGTTGAGAACAACGAGCTTCGTTTCAATGTCGCGCACTGGGCCCGACACGGCGAACACATGTTCGAACTCGCGAAGGCTTGGGCCCTGGCGCCCCGACGCAAGACGACGCTTGGCGCCGTTGCGTTCGAACTCCTCACGAGCAACGAGGAGATGGCGACCTTTCTCAAGGAAGCGACCAAGACCTGGGTAAGGCCGGAGGACGAAAAGCTCCGTCTGGAGCTCGAAATTCTTGCCGTTCGGCTTGATCGCTCAAACTATGAGCGTGATGGAGAGGGTTGGGTCATCTCGCTTCCAGCGCAATTGCAGCAAGATATCGCGGTGTTTCAGGAGGCCCACGCGTCCAAAAGGCGTGATGTGTTCTTGCCGATGCAGGCGCTTCGCTTTCTCGAGCGAGGTGTCTCCTTGACCGACAAGGACAGCCAATCTCTTGCAGATCTCCTGATGGAGCTCGATGAGACCCACGGTGAGGCGCCAGCGGTCAGAGCCGACGGAACGGAAAGCGCCAATGAAGCGGTCGTCGGGCGTGACGAGGACGCGGACGCTGAAGACGACGCGGGTGAAAACGAACTGAGTGAGGAAAGAGCGAGCCACGCCACGGCCCGGATCGCAGCAGCCTCTACGCTAATCGCGCGTGGGCAGACTTTCTTGCAGGCCCATCGGCATGTGGAAGCGAAAGCCCATGCGGTCATCGACGAATTGTTGGACGCCGTTGCGGGCGATGCGGAGGGCCTGCGCCACTCGCGCATCACGTCCTCCGGCTACGAGTTTACGTTCGCGGCTTATGCCGTTCTCACCGCCTGGCTGGAACGAGGGGACTCCAAGTCGAGCGAAGCGGTCCTTCGTCTCATTAGCTCGCGCCAGCGAGGCGCGCTGTCGACCCTGGTCGCCGCAGCGCGCCGAGACCGTGCTCAGATCGGCAAACGCTTTGAAGCGATCATGGGGGCAAGTCTTCTGTGGTCAGCGCTTTCAGCATTGGCGCCGCGCTATGGTGCTGACGAAGCTCAAAGGCGGCGTTGGGAGCGCTGGGTTGCGCGCTTTCGAAAGATGCCGATCGATCGGCTTGCGTCAGCAAAGGTCGATCTCGTGGATCTCGCTGCCCGCGTGGCAAGAGTCGGCGATATTCGCGAGGAGCGGTCCGAGCAAGGCCGCCATCGGCGAAAGCTGAAACTCACGTGCTTCCATACGGGCCTCGACAACGAGGCGCTCTATCAGATTTACAGCGATATTCTCGACTTTGAGCGGTCAGGCTCCGCTGATACGGCCGAGGACCGCGAAGCGGCGGCGACGCTCTGGAAGATTTGTCTGCCGACAGTGCGCCAGGACGCTGATCGGGACGGCGAATATTCTCTTCCCGACAAGCTTGGATACGACGTGCTGCAGGCGCTAGCGCGGATGGCGGCCTTCGCGCCGCCGGACGAAGCGAAGGCCTTGTGGGCGGACATTCTCAAGCTCGGTCCGCCAGGTCACTACGCAGTCGACCATTTTCTCAATTGCTTTTTCATCCAAGCGCACGTCGCCAGTCCCGAACATTTTGTGCGGCAATGGCGGCAGATGGCGGAATTCATGCTGTCTGATGCGACCTGGACCGGGGACAAGCTCTGGTATCGCCGTGAAAGCTGCCTGCGGATTGCGCTCGGATTCGCTGCGCACCGCTCACTCAAATATTTGCTCGATGCGCCAAAGCATGTCGCGAGCCTGTGGGATGTCTTTGTCCGCTGGGCGAACGAGCACCTCGGGATCGAGGAGGACAACATCGCGGCCTTCGCCAATTTCCTGGCGTCAGAGGTCGGTCGTGACATTCGCATGAGAGCCAGCGCGCTTCTGGGAGAGCGTATCGAAGCCCTTACCGATCGGGACAATTGGCGAAGAGACCGCGCCGGCGCCGCCCTTGTGGACTTCGCGGACGTTCTCGTCACGCAGCATGGGGCGGAGCTCCGCGCCAACAAGGTGGTCCTGGGAGCTTTGATCCGTATCGTCGCGGCGCTAGTGACCAAGAACACAACCGGCGCCTTAGTCCTGCAAGAGCGTATTCGCGACCTCAAATGAAGCCAGCTGACCATTGCCCGCACACGGACCTCGACTGCCTCAATCAGTTTGAGTTTGTCCGTAAGTATCGCTGCCGTGGCTGCAACGCCGTGATGATGTGTGCCTGCGACGAGGCCCGCGGTCGTCGCTTTCTGCCGCATCAATTGAATGAGGGAACCGAACTCGAAACGCAGGCGCGCGTTCCGGTCACCGCAGGCTTCCAGCCGAAGACGTGCCCCGAATGTCGAGGCCTGCCGCCCGTCAATGCCCCAACCGCGGCGATCTACGGGCGGACCGGCAAGGTCGAGCGCTATTATTGGCGCGAACTCTATTTCATGACCGAAGAGCGCGTAGCGGCCTGGATGAGTGAACATCCAGGCGCCGATGAGGACGTTGAACGGAAGCGTCTCGAGAAGGAGGTCTTGGTGGAACTGCAGCAAATCCACCAGACCCATCCGAAATACGAGTTCACTGATCTTTCGCAGGATGAGGTCATCAAGCGCTTCGAGGTAGAACTCGTCCGGATAGATGCGCCCTATCTCGCGCAAGCGCAGAAGGGCCGTGTCGTCGACGATGGGAGGGGCGGATGTTCGGTCGAAGCTTTTGTTCAAGCTCGCTACGAAGAGCAGGGATGGAAGAGCACCGTGCTCGAGAGCGCGCCGTTCCATGTCCTCTTCGGCGTGTTCATGTGGCTACTTGTGCAAGATTCGACGGATGAAAAAGTGCGGATCGTCGGCTTCGGTGAGCGATCTGCCTTTGAAGAACGCCGAGAGGGCAAAGAGATTTGGACGCTGTTGCCTGAGGATTTCGGTGGAAAGTCCTATGCGTTGCGTCGTGCGGCAGAGGCCGCAGAGCACTTCGAATTGCTAGTTCCCGATCGGGACAACCTCCTTTGGCTATTCGATTATTGGCTGAGTTACAGCGCCGACTTTCGAAACTATCTTTGGGCGCACCGAGACGACGACATCGAGCGTGCGCGTCGCCTCATCGAAATTCTGCCTCCAGACACTATCGTCGCGGTGCTACGTTATTTGTTGGACGATTACTGGGGTAATTTTTGCGGCTGGCCGGACCTACTATGCTTCCGTGACGACGGTTCATTTTTCCTGGTTGAAGTGAAGTCGTCAGGCGACAAGTTGAGTGAAGATCAGAAGCGCTGGATTCGGGACAACCACGATCACATGCAGTTGCCGTTCAAACTCGTGAAGGTGCACCGCCAGGCCACGCAAGCGCGTCGCGCGCGCGAGGGCTGACCGATCCACGGGTTCATGAGAACATTGCACGTCTTTCAACTGGGGCGTACGACCCGGCGCTCATCGCGAGATGCTCGCGCCGCCAAGCGAGTGCTGGCAATTCCCCTGAAAGTGCTTTCGATTTCTGAAGGATGCCACGAATTCCGGTAACTCGGAATTCGTAGTCAGCCGAGAAATTCGGTGCGTGATCCGATTTCTGCGGCCCACCGGTCCAGACGAACGTCACGATCACATTGCGTGAGCTTGGATTTTGGGGTTCAGACAAAAATCCACCAGCATCGACAGGCCGGAAGATGAACTTCAGTCGCTCACCATTCCGCTGCTGGCGTAAGATCAGCACCGCCGCATCGTAACGAATAGTGACGTTTACCCGAGCGTGAGTCGTGTCTTCTTGGAGCGTTAGGCCAATGCTGCAGCCTTCGATCAACCCGCTGGGGCTCTGAGTAACGCCCGGCGGGTTCATGACGAGGAGTCTGAGGCGGGGGCGCTCTTTGACCCAGCTCAGCATGCGCCACCAGCGATTTGGAAACCAAGGCAGCGGAAGGTGGCGCAGCAGCCATTTGCCTGTCTCAAACAACAACGACGCCATAAGTCCGACGCCGCCAGTGACGAGCAACGCCTGGCGAACATTTGAGGGCCAATCGACACCCTGGCCCAAAAACCAGACACTAATGCTCAAGAGCGAGGGCGCACTTCGGCGCGCAAATCTCAGTAGGCGATTCAGCGGGCTCGCGTCTGAGCGCTTTTCTGAAGGTAATCGAGAATGTTCCACTGGCCGCTCTCCAAACGTCGTGGCGCAATGCCGTTTCGAACCCTGAGCTCAGTGGCTATCGCGGCCGCGTTTAGCCCAAATTCAGCAAGCCTTGCGCGCGCGTTGTCGTCGTAGTCAAACCCGTCCGCCACTTGCCAAATATAGGCAAGTCCATTGCGCGCCACACCCACGTCCTGGGGAAAAGCGAAGATGCGTTCAACCAAGTCGGGTTCGAGCCATTGGTAGGCGGTGTTTTGCGGCAGGGTGAATATCTCAGGCAGCGAACCCATTTTTCCGGGCTCGCGTTCATCGGGGCGATCGCCCTCGCCGTCAGCAATTTTGTCTGCGCAGGCGATGGCGTAACGTTCGAACTCAAACGCTAGCACGTGCGCGAGATAACGTTTTGCATCCTGCCTTTCACGCTCGACGCGGCGATGCTGAATCCAGCTGGTGAGCGCTGCGCCTGATGCGCCGCCTCCTACAAGTGCCACGATGGCGCCGACGATGATGGTCCAAAGGCTTCCCATCAGCCGGAGCTCATTGCGGCGCTGTTTTGATCAGCTGCGTGAGCATGTGCCCAAAGAGCTCGTCCAGGTTTGCGCCTTGGAGAAAGGCTCGACCATCGCCCGCTGGGATGTGCTCGACGAAGAGGCGAGAGAGCTTGTACAAATCGGTAGCATAGTTGGTCTCGGTCTGGACGATCTGTTTGACGATCTTGCCGCTAGCTGAGACGAGCTCCGCCCGCGCCAGATCGGTGTGTAGGGGGAGCGATGTTAACAGAACCGAGGGCCCAACATCGGCGCCTGAAAGCTCGACGCCCTCCATCTTAGCCTCGATGATGAAACCAAAAACGATGAGCTGTTGAAAAACGAGGTGCGCGAATTGCCCTCGCGACGGCTCGTCCTTCGGCATCAGAATAGGCAACTGAACCTTGCTTGCGGCGCGCGAAGCAATCTCGTTGGCGTTTGTTCCTGCAGCGTAGATCACAGCGGTGCGCAGGTCAGGCAGCGTATCCGGCGCTTTCGCGACGCGCGCCCATTTCAGCGCAAGCTTTGTCGAGGCGTAATATCGCGCGATGAGCGCGCGCGTGAACGGCCCTTCTGAGGCATCGGATTGATCAATGGCTGTCAGCAAGACGATTCCAGTGCAATCTGTGAGCGGTACTGCGAGTCGGCGCCACGCCTAAGCACTGAGCGGCTCTTTGGTGGCTTTCAAGGTCGTGGGAATGTTTTCGTAGTCGCAACGATTGCGCGTTGTTCGCGAAGCAGGAGAAGACTTTGCTCGCTCCGGATCTCAAGGACGCGCTTCCCGACCCTGATTTGGTGGCGGCGATGCCGGCGGAGGAACTTGCCGGGATCATTTTGATGTTTCTCCCCACGCAGAGAGAACGCCCAGCGCTCTACAAGCTTGTGCGCGCCATCAATAACGGCGGGATATTCTCAGCAGAACACCAGGATCCGATTAGCAAAGCGGTGGCGGAAGCCTGGAGTTGGCTTTTGGCCCAGGGCCTCCTTGCTGACAGTGGCGCTGACAGCGGCGACCCGCATGAGGTCTTCATCACGCGTAAGGGCCACAAGCTTCTCGATCGATCCGAGTTTGAGAACTACCGAAAGGCGGCGCTGCTTCCCAAAGCCATGTTGCATCCGACCATCGCTGACAAGGCTTGGCCTACGTTCATGCGCGCCGATTTCGACACCGCGGTGTTTCAGGCGTTCAAGGAGGTCGAGGTCTTGGTGCGCAAGACGTGCAAATACGAGGCGAGCCTCATTGGCACCGACCTGATGCGCAAAGCTTTCGACGCGAAGAGCGGTCCCTTAACCGACCAGGCCCTGCCAGCCGGTGAACGGGAAGCGCTCGGGCATCTCTTCGCGGGCGCGATCGGATCCTACAAAAATCCTGCAAGTCACCGAACCGTGGCTATCTCCGACCCGACGGAAGCTGGTGAGATGCTCATCCTCGCGAGCCACCTCTTGAGGATCGTGGAGGACCGAGCCGCCCGGCTCCTGCCGCTATGAAACCCGGGAAGCGAATACGTCGACGCAAACGGATTGGCGTGAACGCATCCGTCATCAGTTCCGGACACTTGCTGGTCAGTCTGCATCGTTGCGCACGCAGGCCTCCACGAGCGCGCCTTGGAAGCGAACAGGCCCCGTTTAGAAAACACGCCTCTTAGGCCCTGTCGGTCGCCATTGCCGCCGGGGCCGCCATTTGCGCTGCCTCTTCTGGATCATTGCCGCGAGTGTGCGCAGGTTGTCTTGCCGATTTCTCTCGCGTTGCGCGGAGAGCATCTGCTGCAATTGCATGCGGAGAGGCAAAAAGAGAAGCGCCATCGCCTTCTCGTGCGCGTTGCGGAGAAAAGCCTCCCGCGAGATTTGGACGACGATCGCCTGTCCAGCGGTTTGGGGTAGGAGGCACCACAAGCATCCCCGGACGATGGCGGCCGCCTCCCGATTCGCCGGCATGCCAAAGTCGAACAGGACGGGCGCTGCGCATCCGAGCCAGAGCTTCGGAAAGACCTCATCTGGGAAGGGGTGTTGGAACACGCCTTTCCCTACGGACCTAAACTCGCGTGCTCCCTCAATGAAGCGCGGTAGATCGCGCTGCAGACGCGCTCCGTCCACCACCCAGATCATGTCGCGATAGAAGAGCTCGCGCGCAGCGCGCTCTTCCGCGCGTAAATACGAGTGCTGAAATTCGATCACCACACCATCGGGCGTGCGCACATCTGCAATGTGCTTTTCACCCTTCGCATCGTGCAGGATGCATTCGTGCCACGCTTCAGGAAATCGGAGCTTCCATGTCCGATGCCATTGCATTTCCGCCTCCCACCATCGGTCGCACATACGTTCGCCGATATGCGCCCAATGATGGACCCGCTGCGTGCCGCATTTCGCGATGACGGTTCGCGCACAAACGGGACACGAACCTCGTAGTCCCGGCATAGGCGCCGAGCGCACATTCTCTATGTCTGCCCAAAGCATTGCTCACTCCAATGATCGTCATCGCGCAATGACGCGCGGACTCGCTGGGGTAGGAAGTCGTATGAGGCAGCTCATGCTCGGCCGAAGCCGGGGCTATTCTCTTTCTCTTCGGCGTTGCCCGCCGGTTATTTCAGCAAAAGCCTGCGCTCTTTAAGGCGCTCTCTAATAATTGGGAGCGTTGAAGCGGCGTTCAAGGCGTCAGTGCAAGCGTGGAAGGGTCTGTGAATTGGCGACAGCGAGCGGGGACGCCGCATTGTGATTCCGAGGCCGGCCACGATTGGGATTCTTCGGACGCCGTGAGCTAACGGGTTGGGCGCGTTAGGACCAGCGCACCTGACGAATCGCGCGCTGCGTGGATCCCGAGATTCGCCTCTAACAGGTCTAAGAACGCCTGCTGATCGGTCGCGCTCACGTAACCGCCGATACGAAGATCCTCCAGGCTGGCGTCGGCGAAGACGAAACGTGCGCCAGTCTGACGTTCAATTTCGACGGTTGCTTCACGGAGCGTTTCGCCATCAAACGCCAACATGCCTTGTCGCCAGGCTAGGCGCCGCTCAACGACCGGCGACGGGACAGACTTGCCGACTAGACCCTGCGCGTCGAACGCAATCTCCTGGTTTGCCTCGGCCGTCACCGAGGAAGACGGTGCGGCTCCAACGATGAACCCTTCGACAACCCCGTGAATCACCGTCGCGCGAGCGCCGCTGGGCCCGATCCGCACGACGAAGGAGGTGCCGCGCACGCGCACGCTGCCGTAAGGCGTCTGAACGACAAACGGACGTTCCGGGTTCGGCTGCACGTCAAAGAATGCTTCCCCGTCGTCGAGGTAAACCAAACGCTCATTGGGCGAATAGGCCACACGAATTCGCGCCGCGGCGTTGAGTTCAGACGTCGAGCCATCTTCGAGCGCAATGGTTGTGCGTTCTCCTACGCCCGTTTCGTAAATGACGCCACGATCTGGAATGAAGCGTGGAATGATCAACGCGCCAGCGACGCCGGCTGCAACCACGCCTGCCGAACCTAGCAGTAGAATGCGGCGACTAGGTTTTGGAGGTGACGACGCTGGGACCAAATGGCGTAGAGCGTCGAGCCGATCCCATGTCCCGCTGACGGCCTCGTACGCCGCTTTATTGCCTGGCGTTGCCGCGAGCCATTGGCGGAAGCGCTTGTGGTCTTCGAGCGTGACGTCAGCGGATTCCAGGCGCGCGATCCAACGGCTTGCCTCTTGTTCGGCGTCGCTGGCGTCAGCTCGCTCACTCATCCGCCCTGGGTCCGTTCGTTCACTCTTCGCGCAAGTGGCGAAGTTCTTTGTGGCAATGGGCAATGGCGTCTGCGACGTATCGCTCGACTGTTCTGGGCGACACGCTGAGGCGCGCGCCGATCTCTTTATAGGAATAGCCTTCCACCTTGAAGAGCACGAGCGCGGTTCGCTTATGAGGTGGCAGGCTGCTCATGGCGGCGCGGAGCCTGGTTACCGTCTCCGCAAGCGCAATTTGCTCTTCGGGGGTGGGTCCGTCGGACGGCATGTCCAGTCGTTCTGGGTCATCGACCGACCGGATCGGGGATCGTTGACGGCGGCGCATTTCATCCACGCCTAGGTTCCGTGCGGTTTGAAAGAGCAATGCGCGGGGGGATTCGATCGTCGTTTCGTCGACCGCGCAAATCTTGGCGAAAGCGTCCTGCGCCAAGTCCTCCGCAGCATCCGGCGGTCCAAACCTTTTCAACAATCGCCGCAGGCGTGGACCCTCTGACAAAAACAAAGCTTTTAGCCACGCGCGATTGCTCATAGGGCGCCCGCCGGGGTTAGCGCTAAGGTCGGCGCGAGATCGTGAAGTTGCTTTTGGGACCAAACACTCAGCAGGGCTGGCTGAGCCCCGGTAACACGGTCAGATACCAATACGACTGCGTCGAACGTTCTTTGAGCGCGAACGCGTATCAACTCCTCAATGAGCCTATTGGTTGGAGCGCCGCAACACCGAACCAGAACGCGTGCTCCTGTAGGCGCGATCAACGCTAAGTCCCACGCGCCATCGCCCGCCAAAATGCTAGCGATACACCGGCATCCCGCACCTTCCAGAGCTCTGCGACAGGCTTGAGAAAAAAGCAGGTCTTCGCTGTCGCTGCCGGTTTCAACGACCATATCGGCCTCGTAAGCGCTCGCCGAATGTCACTTATATCCGGTCGACGTATAGTCATCATGCGCATTCTTAGCGGATGTGTCGAATGGGAGGCCATCTCCGCGGGCGGTGTTGTCACGCCAACTGATCCGGCTACGCCGCAAGGCGAAGCTGACTCAGGAAGCATTGGCCCATGAAGCCGGACTCAGCCGGACGTACGTGACAGACATAGAAGGCGAGAAGCGCAACGTAAGACTTTCTACGCTTGAGAAATTGGCGGCGGCTCTAGACGTGCCCATTGGGCAGTTACTTGGATCGCGCTGAGGCGGAAAGCCACTTATAGTCGGTCGACGTAAAGTCATCTTGGTTTGATTTGGGCGCGTGGCAAAAGCGCCCAAGAATACGCGCGAGGTGCTCGCGCTTAATCTTATCCGCCTGCGAAAGCAAAAAGGGTGGACGCAGGAGGCGCTTGCCTACGAATCGGGCCTGCACCGCACATATGTGGGCGATCTAGAACGGCAGGCCAGGAACGTTTCGATAGACAACATCACGCGCCTTGCTGAGGCGCTGGATGTCGAACCCTGGGTGCTCCTGAAACCGGTGAGACCCTAGTAATTTTCGCTTTCTCCACGAAGCAAGCGAAACGCAAGTGGCCTGATCGTGTCTATCGACGCGCGTTCATTTCCGCATATTCGATTCGACCCCGAAACGCCGTGAACCGCTTCGCATTGTGTTGAAGCTCTGCCGGCGATGGGGCCGGGGTCATGCGCGCCGTTGTGGCGATCACGCTTCTTGCGACGATGGGGATCGGCAGCGCGATATCCGCGACCCAGTTCGTCGCAGTGATCTTCGCACATCAGGCGACGCTTGGCTCGCCAGCCTTCCGAACGCGTGATGGCGCGCTTTATTGGCCATGGGCCGTGTTCTTTTGGTCCGACGCGTGGCGCGAACGCTATCCCCGCCCATTCCTCGTCGCGGATATGATCATCATTGGCGGTTTCAGCACTGGGGTGCTGGCCGCGGCAATTGTCATGGGCCGCGGTGCGCCGCGCCTGCGCCGTCATGGCCCCAATGGTTGGGCGTCGTTCGATGATGTCCGAGCGGGCGGCCTGTTCGCAACCTCCGGCGCGGTGCTGGGAAAGTTCGACGGCGAAATGCTCGTTTATGATGGCGCGGGTCATCTGCTGCTCGTAGGCGCATCGCGTTCGGGCAAGGGCAGGGGACATGTCGTGCCGACGCTGTTGGCTTGGCCGCAATCAGCGTTGGTGCTGGATGTAAAGGGCGAGCTCGCGGACGGAGACGCGCGCCACGGCTTTCCTGGCACGGCCGGCTTTCGGCAAACGCTGGGGCCCGTGTTGCGATTCTCGCCGACGCGCGCCAAGTCGGCCCGGTTCAATCCGCTCGTCGAAGTGCGCAAGGGCGCCAACGAAGTGCGCGATGTTCAGAACGTCGTGGAAATCATCGTGGATCCCGCTGGCGATGGGCGGCATGAGGATTTCTGGGACCGTAGCGCCAAGCAGATTCTCGTCGGTCTCATCCTGCACGTACTTTATGTCGAGCCCGACCACCGCAAGACGCTCGCCGTCGTCCGCGAGAAACTTCGCGATCTCGACAAGCATGCCCAGCACATGCAGCTCATGCTGCATCGGCGGAGCCCGGAGACCGGCGCGCCGGAAACCCACCCCGAAGTGCTCCATGCGGCGGAGTCTTATCTCGCCGGCGAAGAGCGGATGCGTTCGGGCATCAAGGCGACCGCGGAGAGCTTTTTCGGGATCTTTGCCGATCCGCTGATTGCCGCAAACACCGCCGTTTCCGATTTTCGCGTCGGCGATCTCATGTGCCTTGAACGGCCGGTTTCGCTCTTTCTGCAGCCGCCGCCGTCTGATGCCGCCCGCCTCATGCCACTCATGCGCTTGGTCCTGAACCAGATCGCGCGTTCGCTGATGGAAGATCAGACCCACGACGCCTCCGGCCGCGCCAAGCAGCACGAATTGCTGTTGCTGCTCGATGAGTTTCCGCAACTCGGGCGGCTCGGTTTCTTCGAGACGGCCATGGGCGCGTTCGCGGGCTATGGGCTCAAGGCGTATCTCGTGTGCCAAAGTCTCAATCACGTAACGCGCGCCTATGGCCGAGACAGCGTGATCATCGACAACTGCCACGTGGTGGCGGCGTTTGCGGCGGCCGATCTTGAGACTGCGAAAACCATCGCGGCCATGACTGGCGAGCGCTGGGAAGTCGTCGAGCAGGAGAATGTTGCGCGGCCGCGCGCGCTGCTGATGCCACGCGGCTCGACCACGTTTCGCGAAGAGCGCCGGCCGCTCATGTTGCCCGGTGACGTTCGGCAATTGCCGGCGGATGAGCAGATCATCTTCGTGAGCGGCGGCAAACCGATCCGCGCCAAGAAGCTCAAATTCGATGAAGAACCCATCTTCTGCGAACGGCTTGTCCCGGCCAGCGTGGCGACCGCGCGCCTTACGACATCCCATGATTGGGTTGGCGTGCGGGCGCTCGGAACGCTCGCAAAGCGGAGCAAAGGCGCACTCAAAGGCCCGCTGGAGGTCCACGGTGAGAACACACTGCAGGGCGATCTCTTTCCCGATCTCAAAACATCTGAGCGCGCTTCTGCGGACGCGCGACGCCGACCTATCGGCCGCAGCGACGCGCAAGGGACGGGGATCTGACCATGTCCGGCGCCGCCACCAGCGTTTATCTCCCGGACGACCTCAAAGCGAAGGTTGCGCGATTGGCGGACGCGCAGGGGCGTTCCGCATCGAGCGTCGTGGTTGAGGCGGTTCGACTCAAGTTCGCGCGTAAGGACGAGCCGGCAGAAGGTATCACCATCCGGCATCTCGCACGCCTGGAGGCGCGCGTGGACAAGGCGGTGCGGGATGGCGCGCTGATCAAGGAGACGGTGCTCCTGTTCGTCCGTGTGTGGCTCGAACACAACCCGCCCATCGAAGAGCACTTAGAAGAGAGCGCGGCCGCCAGCGCATCGGCTCGGTTCGAGCGCTTTCTCGACTATGTCGCCAACAGTATCGATTCCGGGCGCTCGCTGGCCGCCTTTGACGTGCACGCGCCTGCAGACGGCGCACAGGTCAACGGAGCTGCGTCATGACGACAGGCGCGGCGATCGAAATTGGCGCCGCCCGGCGCCGTTCCGCGCTGGAGCGTGCGCTCGGTCCCGCCATTGCAGACGCGCTCGCGCGCGCCGACGTGGTCGAGGCGCTCGTCAACGCCGATGGCCAAGTCTGGCTCGATGTCGTCGGCCAAGGCATGTCGCCGACCAATATCAGACTAAGCTCATCCGATCGCGAGGCCGCCATCCGGCTCCTCGCGCACGAGGCGGGCGAGGTCGTTGGAGAATCCCGCCCCTCCCTCGCCGCCATTCTCCCGATCTCGTCCGCCCGTGTCCAAGCGATCCTGCCGCCGCTCTCCGCTGCGCCGCTTCTGGCGATACGAAAGCGTCCGCAGAAGAAATTCACGCTCGACGATTATGTGCGCGACCGTATTGCCACGCCGGCGCAGGCGAGCGCGCTCCGCGCCGCGCTAGCCGCTCGGCGCAATGTGGTGGTGGCTGGTGGGACGGGCAGTGGAAAGACGACACTGCTGAACGCCTTGCTGGCGGAGCCATCGTTCAGCGGCGCGCGGGTCGTGATCCTAGAGGATACCGCTGAGCTCCAGTGCTCAAGCCTTAACGCAGTGCAATTGCTAACGCGCCGCGCTGAACCCGCCGTGACGATGCGCGACCTCGTGCAGATGACACTGCGGCTCCGCCCCGATCGCATTGTCGTCGGCGAAGTGCGGGATGGGGCCGCGCTCGAAGTGCTGAAGGCCTGGAATACAGGCCATCCCGGCGGGCTGCTGAGCCTACATGCCAATTCGGCCACGGACGCGCTGGTTCGTCTGGAAGACCTTTGCATTGAAGCGGTGGGCGCATCGTCGGCGCGGATGATCGCGGCCGCCGTCAACATGGTGGTGTTCATCGAGCGCACGCGCGCCGGCCGCGCCATCGCCGAGATTGTCGAAGTGAAGGGATTGGAAGGAGGAAGCTATGTCACGCAACCGCTCTAAGGCGCGCAGCGCCCGTCGCCTATTGCTGCGCGTCGCGCCAGCCATCGTGGTGCTGATGGTCGCGGCCCCGGCCTATGCCGCCGGCTCCGGCATGCCTTGGGAAGGACCGCTCGAACAGATAGTCGATTCCATCACCGGGCCCGTCGCGCGCGCCGCGGCGGTGATCGCGATCGTGATCGCGGGCGTGACGATCATTTTCTCCGAAGGTGGGGGTGGCGTACGCAAGCTCGCGTTCGTCGGGCTGGGTATCGCGGTGATGTTCGCCGCCGTCAGCTTCTTTCTCGACTTCTTCGGCTTCGCGGGGGGCGCGGTTCTTTGACCGCGAGGATGCAGCGACATGACCGACATTCCCGAAAACTATGTGATCCCGCTGCGTGCGAGCCTGACGCGTCCGATCCTGATGGGCGGCGTGCCGCGGGCTTTCGCGATTCTCAACGCCACGCTCGGCGCGGCGATCGGGTTTGGCCTGCAGCAGCCGCTTATCGCATTGCCGCTTTGGATGATCGCGCAGGGCGCAGCCGCTTGGGCGGCGACGCGCGATCCCTGGTTCTTGGAGACCTGGCCCCGGCACTTGGCCAAGCCCGTCTATCTGGACGCATGAGGGCGCAATCATGATGGATCTCCGGCTCTATCGGAAAGGCGGCGCGACCCTCAGCGATTTCCTGCCATGGGCGGCGCTGATCGCGCCCGGCATCGTGCTCAACAAGGATGGCTCGTTTCAGCGCACGCTTGTGTTTCGTGGCGCCGATCTCGATTCCTCAACCGCTTCTGAATTAATGGGTGCTGCGAGCCGTCTCAATAACGCGCTTCGCCGGTTCGGTTCTGGATGGTGCCTCCATGTGGAAGCGCGCCGAGGTCCCGCGCCTGGCTATCCGCTCGCAAGCTGGCCGAACGCAGTGTCGTGGCTGATCGATGAGGAGCGCCGCGCCGTGTTTGAGATGGCCGGCGCACGCTTTGAGAGCCGCTATTTCCTTACATTGACCTGGCTGCCGCCGGCTGAGCGTGAAAGTCGGCTTGAGCGTGTGCTCTTCGAAGGCGCCGAAGCGGGTGTTTCTACCAGCGTGGACTATGGCCAGCACCTGACCAGCTTCGCCGAAGAGACCGATCAGCTCGCTGTCCTGCTCGAAGCGATCCTGCCGGAGGCGCGGTGGCTCGATGACGAAGAGGTTTTGACTTATCTCCACGATTGCGTGTCCGACCGCGCGCACCGCGTCGCGAGGCCGGACGCCGGGTTTCACATCGACACGCTCCTCGCGGACGCTCCGCTCGTTGGCGGCCTCGCGCCGAGATTGGGCGGCAAGCACCTGAAGGTGGTCTCTGTTCGAAGCTATGTAACCGAGACCGAGCCCGGTTTGCTCGACGCGCTCAATAGGCTTGCGCTTTCCTATCGCTGGACTACGCGCTTCCTGCCGCTCGATCGCGAGGAAGGCCGGCGGGAAATCGAGAAGATCAGGAAACGCTGGTTCTCCAAGCGCAAGGGCTTGCTGACGCTGCTGCGCGAAGCGCTTTTCCGCGAAGAAGCGCTGCTGGTCGACAATGATGCGGCCAACCAGGCCGAGGACGCCGATGCCGCGCTCCAGGACCTCGGCGCCGACGCGGTGAGCGCCGGTTTCGTCACGCTGACGATCATCGTGGCGGAAGAAGGCGAAGACGCCGCGGCGGAATCCGTACGGCAGATTCAGCAAGTCGCCGATGGATTGGGCTTCGTCACGCAGGTAGAGACCGTCAACGCCGTTGAGGCGTGGCTGGGCAGTCTTCCGGGCCAGGCCTACGCGGACGTGCGCCGGCCGATACTGCTGAGCACCAGTCTCGCACACATCATTCCGCTAAGCGCCGTGTGGGCAGGCGAAGAGCGCAATGCGCATTTGGGCGCAGCGCCGCTGATGCTGACCGCGACAGATGGGGCGACGCCGTTTCGTCTTAATCTGCACGTTGGCGATGTCGGTCACACGATGGTGGTTGGTCCGACCGGTGCAGGAAAGTCAGTTCTTCTGGCGACGCTGGCTGCGCAATGGCTTCGCTACCATGCCTGTCACGATGGCGGCGCACAGGTCTATGTCTTCGACAAGGGACGCTCATCACGCGCTATTGTTCTCGGCGTTGGCGGCGACTTTTTCGATCTTGGCGAAGCCGACGCGCTCGGCCTGCAGCCGCTGGAAGCGGTGGACGACGCAGAGGAACGAGCATGGGCTCTGGAATGGCTTTGCGGCATCGTCGCCAATTCCGGCGTGCGCATTTCACCGGAGGTCAAGGCCGAACTCTGGCGCGCTCTTGAGGTCTTGGCCGGAAGGACGGCTGAGGATCGCACGCTCACGCTGTTTGCGGCTCTGGTGCAGAACGCGGATGTGCGCGGCGCGCTTGCTCCGTTCACACATGCTGGCCCGAATGGGCGCCTTTTGGATCATGAGCGATCGACACTCGGTTATGGCGCCGTGCAGGCCTTCGAGATGGACGAGCTTATGCGCCGCCCCGCGGCGGCGAGCGCCGTGCTGTCCGTCCTCTTTCATGTGCTGGAGCGCCGCTTCGACGGCAGGCCCACGCTGCTTGTGTTGGACGAGGCGTGGCTCTTTCTCAAGGACGCAACCTTCGCCGCGCAGATTCAGGATTGGCTGAAAACGCTGCGCAAGCGAAACGTCGCTGTGATCTTTGCGAGCCAGGAACTCGCCGACGTGGAGGCGAGCCCCATCGCCTCGACCATCATTGAAGCGTGCGCGACGCGAATCTTCCTGCCCAACGATCGCGCGCGGGAGCCACGCTCGCGCGCCTTCTACGAAGCCCTTGGCCTCAACGCGCGCCAGATCGACCTCATCGCCGCCGCCATCCCGAAGCGTGACTATTACTTCGCGTCCCGCGTCGGCCGGCGACTGTTCGAACTGGGGCTTGGTCCGGCGGCGTTGGCGTTCACGGCGGCGTCACGGCCGGAAGACCAGACTTTGATGGACCGCGTCCTGGCTGCGGCCGGGCGAGAGCATTTCGCTGCCGCATGGCTGGACGCGAAGGGGCTGCCCGCAGCGGCGGAAGCCGTTCGGCGCTTCGAACGCAGCGCTTCGGACGCGGCCGAAGAACCAAAGCCCATTTCCTGCGACCTGATGGAGGCAAGCTCATGATCAGAAGGATCAGTTGCGGCCGGCGCGCTCTTCTCGCCGGCGTTATGTTCAGCGCGCTTGCGGCTGCGACGCCAGTGCGCGCGCAAATGCCGGTGATCGATCCCGCGAACCTGATTCAGAGCATCATGCAGGTGGCGCAGATGATCGAAAGCGTCCGCAATCAGGTGCAGCAGATTGAGCAGGCAGCAGCCATGCTGCGGCAGAACCCCCTGCAGCTGTCACCGGAGCTTTCTGAATCGATCTCAGAAGCGCGCGCGCTTTTCGAGTCTGCGCGCGGCATTGCCTTTGAGGCGCGCCAACTCGGTGAGGACATCCGCGCGCTCTATCCCGAGACCTGGGAATCCTTCGATCTGGAACAGGTGCTCGGCCAATCGGACCAGTGGATGCGGGAAAGCCGCGCCAGCCTGGAACGCGCCTTGGAGGCCGAGGCGAATGCGGCTCAATCCATCGATCGAGCGCGCGGCCACATCTCGCGGGCGCTTGACTCTTCGAGCAGTTCGGAAGGGCAGACCGGCGCCATTCAGGCGAGCAACCAATTGCTCGGCGTGACGGCGACGCAACTCGCCGAAATTCATGCGCTTATGATCATGCAGGGCCGGGCGCTCGAAACCGAGCGTCTCGAGCGCCTGGCGCGCGAAGAGCGTGCGAGCGAGATTCAGAGGCGGGCCTTTCCAAGGACGCGGCGCAGCGTCGATCCCGCCCGCACGGCCTTCTGAGAGCGCACGCCGATGGAGCCGACCACCGTAAATTCCTTCCTGGATCAATTCATCGCCGTCGCGAACGCCGGCTTCGGTTTGATTCAGGGCGATGTCTCCTATGTCCTCAACGCGCTCATCGTAATCTCGATCGTGCTAGCCGGCGCGCAATGGGCGCTGGCGCAGGAAGCGCCGGTCGCGCCCTTCTTTCGCAAGGTGCTCTTCATCGGGCTGTTTGCATTCCTGGTGAACAATTGGTCGGCCCTCGCGACCGCCATAAATCAATCGGGCGCGATGCTCGGCTTGAAAGCAGGCGGGGGCGGGCTGACCTTGCCGGACCTGCACAATCCAGGTCGCGTTGCCGAGATCGGGTCCGAGCTCTTCGGCAAGACCGTCGAGCTTGGCGAAGGCATGAACATCATCACCGATTTTCTGACGCTGGCGACGATCTTCCTGTCGGCGGTCGCGATCCTCATCGCCTTCTTCATTCTCGCGCTTCAGATCTTCGTGGCGCTGATCGCGTTCAAGATCGGCTCGCTCGCGGCCTTCGTCGCGTTGCCCTGGGGCGTGTTCAACGGCACATCTTGGGTGGCCGAACGTCCCCTCGGCTGGGTCGTCGGTTCTTCGATCCGGCTTTTCGTGCTGGCTTTGATCGCGAGCGTTGCGATCAATTTTGTCGCAACGTTGCCTGGCCGCTTCTCGCTGGAGGGCGGGGGCGTGCTCAACGTCATGCTGTTCGGGCTGACGATTCTGGCGCTGGCGTGGTTCGGACCGCAGCTGGCATCTGAAGTCGTGCAAGGTCAGCCGCACCTGTCCGGCGCCGACGCCGTGCGCGGCGCTGTCGGCGCCACCGCGCTCACAATCGGCGCTGGCTTTACCGGCGCTTATGTGGCGCGCGGTGCGGTGGGGCTTGCTGGGTCCGCCGGCCGAATGATCGCGGGCGGACGCAGCGCGCGCGGCGGCGGCAGCCCCCGACGCGCCAATCCAAACCCGCCCGTTGATCATTCGAAATTCACACCGCCGCCGCGGGGGAGGAAGACATGAGCTTTCCATTTCGTGCGCCAGCGAAGAGCTTCGCACCTGAGCCAGCCGACACGCCGTATCGGCGCGCCCGCCAAGAATGGGACGCGCGCATGGGATCGGCGGTTCTCTCGGCGCGAACCTGGCGCGCTATTGCCTTCGCGGCTGTCGGCGCCTCGGCGTTGTTGGGCCTTGGGCTTACCATCGTCGCTCTGCAGCAGCGCACGTTCGTGCACGTCGTCGAGGTGAGCCCCGAGGGCCAAGTGATGGCCGCGCGCGTGGCGGATGGGCGCTGGTCGCCGACCGAAACGCAGATCGCCTATCATCTCAGCCGCTTCGTCCGCCTCGTGCGGTCCTTGCCGACGGACGGTGTCGTGCTGCGCGAGAATTGGCTCGAGGCCTACAAATTCCTGACGCCGACCGCGGCGGCGCAGCTCAACGAGATGGCGCGCGCGGATGATCCGTTTCTCAGTCTCGGCCGTGTCGGTCGCACTATCCACGTGCGCTCCGTCATCGCGAGATCGGATGAGTCCTGGGAAGTGGCCTGGATCGAGCGTGCGACCAACGCCACGGGGACCAGCGATCCCCAGGTGTACACCGGCGTGTTCACGGTGACGCTGCGCCCACCGCGCAATGCCGATGAAGTGGCCTCAAACCCACTCGGCCTTCTGATCAGCGACTTTTCCTGGAGCCGTGAACGATGATCCGCGCACTCTTGATTGCCGCAGCGCTGATCACCCCGGCGAATGCGTCGGCGCAGCCGTCCGATGGCGCCGTCGTGGAAACGCTGGCGTCGCCTTGTGTGCCGAGCAGGCGCGTGCGCTGTCCGACACCGCTCGAACTCGTCGCGGCGGCGAACGACGACGCGCGGCTTGGTCCAACGGCAGGAGCGTTCGTAGAAGCGCGCGCCGTCTATCCTTATGCCCCCGGCGCCATCTACGAACTCTATGCGAGCCCGGGATTCGTCTCGATGATCTTGCTGGAGCCCGGCGAGAGCATCAACGCTATCGCCGCGGGCGACACGTCGCGCTGGATGGTCACCGAGAGCGAGACCGCATCCGAGACCGAGCCGCGCGCGGTCGTGCTGGTCAAGCCGCAGGCGGCGGGTCTCCGAACCAATGTCGCGATCATCACCAACCGGCGCACCTATTTGGTGGAGGCCCGTTCAAACTCCGGCGCCTCGTACACGGCCGAGATCGCATGGAGCTACCCGGAGGCCGTCGCCGTCTCTGCGCCCACCGGCGTCGAAAGCCTCGACTTCCGCTACACGATCCGCACCGTGCGGGGTCGGCGCCCGACCTGGCTGCCAGTGCGCGTCTACAATGACGGCCGGCGGACGTTGATCGATTTTCCAAGCGGTGTTGTCGCCGCCGATTTGCCGCCGCTCTTTGTCATCACGCCTGAGGGCGCGGAGCTGGTGAACTACCGTGTCGAGGGACAGCGTTATGTCGTCGATCGGCTGTTCGATGCTGCTGAACTTCGGTTGGGCGTGCGCGCGCCTATCGTCGTGCGCATTGATCGCGGGGATCGCCCGCCGCGGCGGCCGCAAACCGGGGGCCGGCGATGAACGCTGCCGCGCCCGCGCCTGCGCCCACGCCGCAAGTCGCCATTCGCGCCAAGCCGCCATCGCCGAAGCGGCTCTCACGCAAAGTGCTGCTTGCCGGCGCGTTGGCGATGGGCGCTGCGGTTGCGACGGCATTGGCGGTAGGTCTCAGCGAACGGCCCGATCGGCGCGGCGAGGCGTCGTCGCAGAACGTCGCCACAGCGGCAGGCCCGCCGGAAACCATTCAAATGGCGCCGACGCAATATGTTGCGGACGATCTTCCACGCGGCGCTGTGGGCGAGGACATTGAAGCGTTGCCGGCGGATGAACTCGCACCGCCAGCCGATCCGATCTGGAGCGAGCCGACCGCTGCGCGCGCGGCGCCAGTGCAAACAGAGGCGCCCGCACCCGATCCGGAAGCGCTCGCGCACGTGGCGCCAATCCTATTTGACGCACGCGGGGCGGTGCAAAATGCCGGTCGCGTTGCGATGAGTGGCGGAGGAGATCGGCGCGCAGCCTTTCTCGCCTCTCAGCGCGGCGGAGGCGAGCGGCTCGACACATCTCTCGTGCCGCCGCGCTCGGCTTATGAACTCCTGGCGGGTGCTGTGATCCCGGCAGCGCTGGCGACGGAGCTCAATTCCGATCTGCCCGGCCGCATCATCGCGCAGGTGACCGCACCCGTGTACGACAGCGTGACAGGACGGCATTTGCTGATCCCGCAGGGCGCGCGCCTTATCGGTTCCTATGACAGCGCCACCGCTTACGGTGATCGCCGTCTGCTCCTCGTTTGGAATCGACTCATTCTGCCGAATGGCTGGTCGATCAATCTCGAAGGCATGGAAGGCGCCGATCCGTCGGGGGCGGCGGGCCTTCGAGATAGAACAGACAATCATCTCGATCGCTTGGCAGGCGCGATTGGCTTGTCCGCGATCATCAGCGTCGTAGCGAATGAAGCCGACGATGACGACACCGACAATTTCGGCCGCAGTGTCGGCAATGCAGCCGCGCAAGAAGCCGCGAGCTCGGGCGGTCGGCTTGTCGATCGCGAAATGACCGTTCGGCCGACGCTGCGCGTGCGCGCCGGCGCGCCCGTCCGGGTGCTCGTCACGCGCGATATTCGCCTGCGGCCTTATCGGCCGTGACAGGCATTGAGTTCACCGCATCGGGACATCCCGAGGACGCTCCTCCGGCGGAGATGGAGGACGAGTTGCTGGATCGCGGGCAGGCGTCCGCCTATCTCGCGACCCTGGGCGTGCGGCGAAAACGCCAGACGCTCGCCAAGCTCCATGCTTGCAGCAACGACGGACCGGTCTGCGTGCATCGAGGTCGAAAACCGCTCTATCCGAAGCGGGCTCTGCATGCATGGGGCATGGTGCAATTAAGCGCGCGGCGCCGATCGCCGACATCGCGTAGGACGCCGCAGGACGTTGTGGTCCAGCCATGAGCCAGGACGTCATGTTACCGGAAGAGGTCCAAGAGAGGCGTCCGGCCGCGCGGATGCGCGGCTTGGAGGCGGCCGCCTACATCGGCGTTGCGCCCAAGACTCTGGCGAATTGGCGCTCGGCCGGCAAAGGTCCGCGCTTCTACAAAATCGGCCGCGTCATCGTTTATCAGCGCGACGACCTCGACGCGTTTTTCGAAGAGCATCTGCAGGCGCCGACCAAGGGCGTGTGACGTACTGACGAATTCAGCGCGGCGGGGTATGATGAGGCCCATGCCGTTCGATGTCGGATCCCCGCGCGCGCAAGGACCGCAACCGGCCGGACCCTCGGCGCCGGATCATGAGGCGCGACTGGATTTCGTGATGCGCCTGATCGTGCTCGGCGGCGCGCTGGTGCTCTACACGATCTGGATCGTCAGTATCATCCGCCAGTTCGTCGATGCCATGCTCAACTGGGTGAGAGCAGTCTAGAGGCGGAAATCACTCGCCCCCGACATCGCCGGCGGCCCGCGCACCGTCCGGCGCGCCTTCTTCGTCTTGCGCATGGGCCAGTGCGCGCGCCTTCAGGCGACGCGCCGCCTCGTGCAGTTTCTCAGGCTTCAGATTGGTGTAGCGCTTCAGCATCTTCCAATCCTTGTGCCCGGTCACCAGCGCCACTTGTTCGATGGCGAAGCCGGCCTCGAACAGGCGGCTGGTGGCTTCATGGCGCATATCGTGAAAGCGCAGATCTTCGATCTTGAGTTCGCGGCAGGCGCGGCGAAACGCAGCCCCCAGCGAGCGTGAGCAATAGGGGAAGACCCGGTCGCCGTCGCCGGTGATGCGCCCTTGTTCCTGAATAAGCGCCATAGCGTCGTAGCCGGTGGCGTCGAGCAGGGGGACGGCCTGGTGATTACCGTCTTTCTTGCGTGGGTCTTTCCGGTCGCGCACCAGCACTGTGTGCTTCTTATGATCGATGTCGCTCCAGCGAATGCGCGTGATTTCTTCCGCGCGCATAGCCGTCGCCACGGCGAACCGCACGATGCGTCCAGCCGGGATGTATTGGCGCGGATTGCCGTCGAGGAACGCGGTGAGATGATCGAGCTCGTCTTGGGTCGGCCGGCGGTCGCGCTCCATCGGCTTGCCGATGAGGCCAAGCCGAACCAGCGCCTTGCGCGCGAGCTTCACTTGCTCCGGCGAGACGAGAATGCCGTGCACCGCGGCCGCGTGCGTGATCACCGTGTGGAGAAATGAGAAGTCGATCGCGAGTGTCGCTGGACCCGCACCTTTGCCCGCCCGCTCGCGCCCATAGGCGATGAGCTTTTCGCGCGTGAGCCGATTGATGGCTGTGGCGCCCAATTCCGCGCGCAGGAATTTGAGCACCGCCGCTTTGGAGCGGGGCACGCGCCGCTTGAGTTCGGCCATGTCGGCAAGGTGGAGATCGATGAGATCGGCGAGCGAGCGCTCGCCCTTCTTCGCGGCCGTGGCGCCGCGCTTGGGCAGCGGCAATCCCTTGTCGATGGCGAGTTCGGTTTCGCGCGCCCAATCCTGCGCGTCGGTCTTTTTCAGGAAGCTCTCGCCGGCATAGACGCCCTTGCGGCGCACCTGTGCACGCCAGCTTCCGGCTTTTGTGAGCGTGAAGGTCGCCATCGCCTTGATTTCCCTACTCACTCGCGCCAATGCGCGTCGGTCCAAGAAAGCATTGGGCGGATCGACCGACTTTTGGCTCAGTCGCTCCAATCTCCGTCGCTTCCTGGCTTCCGCCGCGTGCACTATGTGTGCACTTGAGCCGGGAAGAGGCGGGACAGAGCGGGAACATGAGTGCACACGCGGGTGCACACGTTCTCGCTTTGACCCTGAAAGCATAGCAAAATATGTCCAGTTTTCAATCGCGTAGATTCAGTATTGCCCCGATGATGGATTGGACTGATCGGCATTGCCGCGCCTTCCACCGCACCCTCACGCGCCGCGCGCTTCTCTTCACCGAGATGATCACCGCCGACGCGATCATCCACGGCGACCGCGAGCGGCTTCTCGGGTTCTCCCCGATAGAGCGCCCGCTCGTACTGCAACTGGGCGGCGCCGATGCGCAGAAGCTGGCGCAGGCCTCCGCCATCGCCGCCGCCCGTTTCTATGACGGCCTCAATCTCAATGTCGGATGCCCCTCTGATCGCGTGCAGGACGGCCGGTTCGGCGCTTGCCTCATGCGCGAGCCCGCCCACGTCGCGGCTCTCTGGACTGCGATGCAGGAGGCCGCGCCGGCGATCGAGGTCACGATCAAATGCCGCATCGGCGTCGATGATCAGCAGCCGGAACAAGCGCTTTTCCACTTCGTCGAGACCGTCGCCGCGGCCGGTTGCAGGACGTTCATCGTGCACGCGCGCAAGGCCATCCTTGCGGGCCTCTCTCCGAAGGAGAACCGGGAGATCCCGCCGCTCGACTATCCTCTGGTGCGCGCGCTCAAGGCCGCGCGCCCGGATCTCGCCATCATCCTCAATGGCGGTCTCCGCGACGTCGGACATGCGCTGGCGGAGTCCCGGACGCTCGACGGCGCAATGCTCGGCCGCGCCGCCTACCAGACGCCCGCCACGCTGCTCGATGTCGATCCGATGGTGTACGGATCAAGCGCGCCGAGCGCCTCCCGCGCCGCCGCCGTCGAGGCCTTCATCCCGTACATCGAGGCGCAACTGAAGCGCGGAACCCCGCTGCACGCGATAACCCGCCACATGCTCGGCCTCTTCCACGCCCAGGCGGGCGGGCGTCTGTGGCGGCGCCGTCTCTCCGAGCGCGCGCACCGCGCTGGCGCGGGCGTTGAGGTCGTGCGCGAGGCGTTGGCGCTTGTGGCCAATATCGAGCCGCTTCACGAACTTTCTTCGCTTCGCTAGGCTCCGCCGAAAGCGGCTGTCGAGCAGCTGGGCGCAGCTCGCGAGGCGTTCGCCTCTTGCCGCCGTGGGGAGCGATCGCGCGATGTCTGAGCCCAGAGTGTCGGATGTGGTCGCCAAGACGTTCGCGGCAGTGGGCTTTCTCTTCGGCGTCGCGTCGCTTTTCAACTACTACAATATCTTTGCCCATCAGGGCATATATCCCGTCCTGGAAGCGCTGGTCGCCAAGTATCGCGAGGTCGTCCATGTCGTCTTTGCGCCGATCGATCCGCCGCTGAGAGCCCTGGCGCATTGGCTCGCGGGGCTCTTCCATGTGCGCATGGACGTGCAGCCATACTGGAAGGACGTCTTCGTTCCCATCGGCCTCTATTTCGCGAGTACCGCCAGAGCAACGCACGGCGCCGACCGGGGCTGGTACCGCAACGCGCTCTTCTTCTGCGGCATCATCGTCGCCCTGATCTCCAGCATCTTCTTGGCGAGCCTGGGAGCAAAGCTGAGCCTGGCGCCGGCGCTCGCCACGCTGACGGCAGCCGTCGTCCTCTATGAATTGCTGTCCTACGCGCTCTTGCTGCTTCTGGTGGAAGAGGCCAAGCGCCAATCGAGCCCGGGCTTCTGGAGGTACGTGCTCGAACGCCCGCTCCCGAGCGTCGTATTGGGCCTGGCGGCGATGGCCGCCTTTTCCTTCAGCGCCGCCAATGACGAGAACGCGGCCGCCTTCGCGTTGATATTTTTCGTGCTGCTGTTGGGGCTGCGAAGCATGGCGCTGGCGGTCATTTTCGCAGCGGAGAACCGTGGCGGCTGGACCGGCGGCTTTCGCGAGCGGCTGTTCAGGTCGCGAAGCTGGATTCTGGGCGTACTCGTCGTCGTGACGATCCTGACGGCGACTCTCGGCGTGACGTGGGGCGGCTAGAGGCGCCTGGCGTTTGTGTCGCGCGTTCCGGCGCTTGCCGCCGCCGACGCCATGGCGCACTGAAGCTGCGCCTTGTCCCCTGATCTCATCATTCTTCTTCTCGCGCTCGCCGCGGCGGGCGTGTTCGCGGGCTTCATCGGCGGCCTTTTTGGGGTCGGCGGCGGCATCGTGCTCGTGCCCGTGCTCTACCAGGTCTGGGGCGTGCTGGGCGCGCCCGATGAGTATCGCATGCACCTTGCGGTGGGCTCCTCGCTGTCCACCATCGTCGCGACCTCCTGGCGCTCGCTCTCTGCGCACGCGAAGAAAGGCGCCGTCGATTTCGCGCTGTTGCGTGCTTGGGCGCCCTGGCTCGCGCTCGGCGCCGCGGCCGGCTCGGCCGTCGCCGGCTTCGTGGACGCGCGCGTGCTGCTCGTCGTGTTCGGCGCTGCGCTCATTCCCGTCGCGCTCAATCTCGCCTTCAACGCCAAGGGACGCCCGCTCTTCGCCGCATTGCCGACCGGCTTCGGCGGCGCCCTTGTGGCTGCATCCAATGGTTTCCTCTCGGCGATGATGGGCGTAGGCGGCGGCACCATCGGCGTGCCGATCATGACGCTGTGCGGCCGCCCCATCCACCAGGCCGTCGCCACCGCGTCCGGTTTCGGCGCCGCCATCGCGATCCCCGCGACCATCGGGTTCGCCATCTCCGGCTGGGGCCGGGCGGGTTTGCCGCCCTTGTCGCTGGGCTTCGTCAATCTCCCGGCCTTTGCGATCGTCGCGCTGTTGACGACCTTTGCCGCGCCCTATGGCGCCCGCACTGCACATCGCCTGGACCGCGTCGCGCTCTCGCGCGCCTTCGCGGTCTTCCTCGCGATCACGTCACTCCTGATGCTTCGTGAGGCGATACGCTGAGTGTCGGCGGATGGAGCGCCTGGTACGCCGCGACGATCCCCGCGATCGCCAGCGCCCAGAAGAGCGCATAGAGCCACACATTGCCCCCGCCCTGGAAGCGGCTGAAGCCGAACGCGCCCGAGCCCACGAGCAGCGCCGCGAGCAGAAGCCAGATGAGTTGCGCGATGTTGCCGCTCGAAAGCGATTGGAACTGCGCCGGGAAGAGCAGCGCCGCCGCCAGCACGAGCAGCGCGATCGCGCCGATCCCAAAGAGCAGCGGGCGCATCAGATCACCCGCGGCTTCGGTCGCGACGGCAGCGCCGTCATGATTGCCTGCCGCTCCACCTCGCTCATCGCGCCCCACCGCGCGATCTCCTGCAGCGTGCGTCCGCAGCCCGCGCAAAGACCCGTCGCGCCGTCCACGAGGCACACGCGCACGCAGGGGCTTGAGACAGGCGCGGCCGACATCCGTCGCAATCTAGTCGCCCCCCGCCGCAGCCGCAATTTCGCCAGGAAGCATCACATCGTTTTTCGATATTTGGATATTGACCGTCGAAAATAATTATCGTAACTCGATAATCACGCTGTTTCGGCAGTCGGATGCATCCGAGTTTCCGGTCGGGCGCATCTACTTGAGGGACAGGGACGGGGACCAAGCCCCGAACTCGCAAATTCTGACGGGAATGCGCTTTCGCGAGAGGCCTCGCGGCGAATGGCGGAGCCATGCCCGGACGAAGCAAGAGCCGCGGGTCGAAGACGACCCAAGGGACCGGCGCGCCCTCACGCGCCGCTGACGAGGAGTAGGGAATATGTTGAAGACGATTGTACTCGCCGCTGCGCTCGCCGCGACTTCGCTGACCGCCACGGCTTTCGCCGAGGACCTGACGGACGCCAATTATGCGACCGCCGCGCGTTGCATCGCGCTCGCGGGCCAGCCGCAGCTTGCTTCGGATGGTTTCGACGTCGCGGGTCTGCAGGCCGCGTTCCACCAGCAAGCCGGCCGCCGCAGCCCGGCCGCGCGCGCCCAGGCCCGCGAGGCCGAACGCGCCGCGAACCGCATTGCGCGCCGCTCCCCGGAGGCCATCCTCCGCGTTCAGCGCGAGCAAGCCTGTTCGGCTTTCGTGACCATGGGCCTCGCCAACAACGGCCAGACCGCAGCCGGCTCCGCACCCTCGATGCCGTGATCTCATTGCCTCAAGTCACCCCAATCATCCCAAGACGGCCGCCCAAGTCACCTCCGGGGCGGACCTATTGAAACTTGCGCGCGCCGGGGCTCTCGGCGCGCGCCTTTCGTGCTGGAAGGGCCGTTGCGATGCGCCAAAGCTTGAACCTTCTCGTCGCGCTCGCCGCCGCCTGGACGCTTGCCGCCGGCGCGGCGGAGGCGCGCTGCGATCTCACCGACCCTGCGATCGCCGCCGCGCCGCCCGCTCCCGCCGCGATGGAGACGCGCGCCGATCCGGCGCGCGCTCCCGCCCCGAGCCAAGCGCTCGCCGCTCCGCGCCGCGAGGCCGCCCGCATCGCGCCGGCCCCGCCGCGCACGCAGAACGGCGGACGCAACGTCACCCCGCCGCCGCGCTCCGCCATCCCCGACGGCGCCTTGATGAGCAAGCGGCGCATCCTATAGTCCGCGCGACGCCTGAGCGCGGAGGATCAGATGAATCTCGAATTCAGCCCCGAAGAGATCGCTTTCCGCGACCAGGTCCGCGCCTTCATCCGCGACAATCTCCCCGACCATCTCCGCGGCTGGCGCGCCAGCGACGAGAAGGCCAAGGAGGATTTCCTCGTCTGGCATCGCATCCTGCACAAGCAGGGCTGGATCGCGCCGGCCTGGCCGGTG
The DNA here is from genome assembly GCA_016791425.1 of Hyphomonadaceae bacterium. Classification (GTDB taxonomy): domain Bacteria; phylum Pseudomonadota; class Alphaproteobacteria; order Caulobacterales; family Aquidulcibacteraceae; genus CADEEL01. The sequence continues at coordinate 206,634 of JAEUMQ010000020.1, forward strand.
GAATACGGCGGGACCGGCTGGACGCCGACGCAGCGCTACATCTTCGCCGAGGAATGCGCCCGCGCCGAGACGCCTTTCCTCGTGCCGTTCGGGCTCTCGATGGTCGGCCCCGTGATCTATACGTTTGGTACGCCCGCGCAGAAGGAGCGCTTCCTGCCGCGCATTCTCTCGGGTGAGGATTTCTGGTGCCAGGGCTATTCCGAGCCCGGCGCCGGCTCCGATCTCGCGGGCCTCTCCACGCGCGCGGAACTGAAGGGCGATCATTACATCGTCAACGGCCAGAAGACCTGGACGACGCTCGCCCATCACGCCGATTGGGGGTTCTTCCTGGTGCGGACGGATCCCGCCGCGAAGAAGCAGGAAGGCATCTCCTTCCTCCTCATCGACATGAAGACGCCCGGCGTCACCGTGCGCCCGATCATCATGCTCGACGGCGGCCACGAGGTGAACGACGTCTTCCTGGAAGACGTGAAGGTCCCGGTGGCGAACCGCATCGGCGAGGAGAACAAGGGCTGGACCTACGCAAAGTTCCTCTTGCTGCACGAGCGCTCCGGCATCGCCAATGTCGCGCGCTCCAAGAACGCCGTGCGTCGCCTGAAGGAGATCGCGCGCGCCGAAAGCGCCGACGATGGCGGCGCGCTCATCGACACGCCGGACTTCCGCCGCAAGATGGCCGACCTGGAGATTGATCTGGCTGCCCTCGAATACACCGAGCTCCGCGTGCTCGCCAACGAGCAGGCGGGCAGGGGCCCGGGCGTGGAAAGCTCGCTGCTGAAGATCAAGGGCACCGAGATCCAGCAGCGCCTGACGGAGCTCACCCTCGAAGCGGTCGGCAATTACGCATCGCCCGATTTCCGCTCCTTCCCCGAGACCGGCGGCAACGAATTCCCGATCGGCCCCGATTACGCCAATCCCGCCGCGCCGATGTATTTCAACATGCGCAAGACCTCGATCTTCGGCGGCTCCAACGAGATCCAGCGCAACATCATCGCCAAGATGGTCCTGGGGCTCTGAGCATGGCGAGCCGGCGCATTTTCAGATAGGATGCGCCCATGGCCGACGACGCCCGCCCCAATTTGAAGCTGCCCGAGACCGTGGATCTTCCGCCGCAGGAACGTCTGCTGACGGTCGATGAATTCCTGCGGATGGCGAACGCCGGCTTCTACAGCGAGGAGGGCAAGCACGAGCTTTGGGACGGGAGGGTCATGATGACGCCGCCGGCGGGGCCGCATCACATGGATCGGGAGCGGCGCATCGTTCAGGCGCTCACCCTCGCTTTGCACGCCGCAGGCCTCCTGGATCATTTCGGCGTCCAGACTGGGGGCGGCGTCAAGATCAACGAGTACAATCTGCGGGGACCCGACGTGATGATCGTGCGGCTGCCGTTCAACAAGGATGCGGATCTGACGGGCGACGGCGTCGCGCTCGTGATCGAGATCGCGATGTCCTCTCTCGTGCACGACCTCACCGAGAAGCGCGGCAAGTACGCCGCCGCCGGCATCCCCGAATACTGGGTCATCGACATCGCGCACGGCCTCATCCATCCGTTCCGCAATCCCAAGGCCGGCGACTATCCCGATTGCGGCCCGCTCGGCGAAGGCGCGACCATCTCGCCGCTCTTCGCGGCCGCGATCACCCTCAACGTCGCCGACCTCATCTGAGCATGACGCGCGCCGCAAGGATTGCCTTCTGGGCGCTGTGCGCGTTCCTTGCGGTCGGCGTCGCGCTTTACGGACTGCGCTACGTCTTCCTTGGCCCTTCGATCGCGCCGCCCAACATCGCGTCCAACGCCACGCCCGTTCCGCACGCGCTCATCCTGCACGCGGCCGGCGCCGGCATCGCGCTCCTCGTCGGCCCTTGGCAATTCATCGCCGGCCTCCGCGCGAAAGCCCCGCGCGTGCATCGCTGGATCGGCCGCACTTACGCATGCGCGTGCATCTTCGGCGGCCTTGCCGGCCTCGCGCTCGCGCCCTTCAGCTCCGCCGGCCCGATCGCGCAATCCGGCTTCACGCTCCTTGCGCTTGCGTGGCTTGCAACGACGTCGCTCGGCTGGCGCGCCGCGCTCGCACGCGATTTCGCCGCCCACCAGGACTGGATGCTGCGCTCCTTCGCGCTGGCCTTCGCGGCCGTGACGCTACGCCTCTACACGCCGATTCCGTACTTCACCGGCCTTGATCCGGACGAAGCCTATCGCTGGATCGCCTGGCTCTGCTGGATCCCCAACCTCGTCCTGGTGGAACTGTGGCTTCGCGCACGCAGGGCCGCGCGGATCGGCGCCGCTTCTGCCGCGCCTTGATTGACTTGGGCGTCGCCATGCGTGAGATCGCCCCTTAGAGGCGCATCCCGTCCTTCTACGGCCGCTGTCGATCCTGCGGCGGAACAAACAATGTCTGTCTTTGACACACCCGTCACAAGGACGGGTGTGCCCGTAAAGTACGAGGGACGGGATGCAGCCTCCCCCAACGGATGGCGAAGCCAGCAAGCCGGCCGCGCCTGCGCCAAGCCCGCTTTCAATCGACGGCGTTCCGTTGCGCAGCGCGGAGGAAGTCGCGCGCTTCCTCTCAGTGCCCTACGGCCGGATGATCTACACGCTCTACAAATCGCCCGACAAAGCCCGCTATCGCGGCTTCGAGATCCCGAAGCGCTCCGGCGGCATGCGCCTCATCCAATCGCCGAACGGCCTCTTGCGCGAGATGCAGGAGAAGCTCGGGCCCGTTCTGCAGGCCGCCTACGAAGCCCATCCCGCCGCGCATGGCTTCATCAAGACGCGCAGCGTCGTCTCCAACGCGCGCCTGCATGTCGCCCAGCGCCTCGTCCTCAACATCGACCTTGAGGACTTCTTCCCCAACGTGAATTTCGGCCGCGTCCGCGGGATATTCATGGCGCCGCCGTTCAGCTGCGCACCCGCCGCCGCCTCCGTCCTCGCGCAGATCTGCACGCACAGGAACGGCCTCCCGCAAGGCGCCCCCACATCGCCCGCGCTGTCCAACCTCGCCTCCGCCACGCTTGACCGTCGCCTCACGCGCCTCGCCAAAGAGAATGGCCTGCGCTACTCGCGCTACGCCGACGACATCACCTTCTCCTCCAACCATTCCCAATTCCCGCCCGCCGTCGCGATCTTCACCGAGGACGGCAAGAAGGGCCTCGCCGTGCGCCCCGGCGAAGCGCTGGAGCGCGCCATCGCCGCCGCGGGCTTCTCGATCAATCTGAGGAAAGTGCGCCTGCAGCCGCGCCATGTGCGCCAGGCCGTCACCGGGCTCACCGTCAACGCCGCCCCCAACGTCGAGCGCAAGCGCATCCGCCGCGTCCGCGCGATGCTGCACGCCTGGGCGAAGTTCGGCGCCGAAGCCGCCGGCGCCGAACATCTCCTCAAATATCGTGGCGCGCATTCGCCCGGCGAGCAGTCTGCGCGCGCCTTCCGCAACGCGCTCTATGGCGAGCTCGCCTACATCAAGATGGTGCGCGGCCAAGAGGACAGGATCTTCCTCAATCTCTGCGCCAAGGTGCTTGAGCTTGATCCGAATCCGTCGCGCTTCATCCGCCAGATGGTGTTCGGCGCCGACGACTACGACGTCTTCATCTCGCACGCGAGCGAAGACAAGGACGAGATCGCGCGCCCGATCTTCGAAGCGTGCGGCCGGGCCGGCCTCAAGGCCTTCCTTGACGAGGCGCATATCGGCTGGGGCCAGTCCTTCACCCAGAAGATCAACTCCGCGCTCGGCGCCGCGCGCACGGTGTTGGTGATCGTGTCCTCCACGTCCGTCTCCAAGGACTGGCCCGTGCTCGAAGTGAACACCGCGCTCCAGTTTGAAGCTGCGGGCCAGAAGAAGGTCGTGCCCGTCATCGTCGGCAAGCCCGATCTTTCCCGCTTGCCCCTCCTGAGCGGCAAGGATGGCATGGTCTGGTCAGGCGACGCTGACGCCGTTGCAACCCGCCTGCAGGCCGCCGTGAAGGGCGACGCGCCGCGCCGCCCGGAACGGGGCGCCGCGAAGCCTCCGGCGCGCGCCGCTCCACCGCAGCCTCCGCCGCGCGCTGCCGGTCGGCCAGGCCGGACCGCGGTTCCCGTAACGGCGCCTCGAGGTCCAAGGCGCGGTTTCTGGTCATGGCTCTTCGGCGCCCGCCCGCGCTGACTTGCGCGACCGCGCCCAAGCGCTAAACCCAAGGGCACAAGGGAGCGCGCGATGGACTTCACCTTCACCGAGGAACAAAACCTGCTGCGCGACTCGATCGCGAAATTTCTCGCCGCCGAATACGAGTTTGAGAAGCGCCGCAAGATCGTCAAATCGCTCGACGCCCAGAAAAGGAACTGGGCTCAGTACGCCGAGCTTGGCCTCCTGGCCGCGCCGCTCCCCGAAGCGTACGGAGGCTTCGGCGGCGGCGCCATCGACGTCCTCGTCGTGATGGAAGAGTTCGGCAAGGCGCTCGTCGTGGAGCCCTATCTCCAGAACGCGGTGATCGCCGCAGGCTTCCTCGCCGGCGCCAAGGAAGCGCAAGCCGCCGAGCATCTGCCCGCGCTCGCCGCCGGCGAGCGCATCTTCGCCTTCGCCTATGCCGAGCCGAACGGCCGCTACAATCTCGCCGACCTGCAAACCACCGCGAAGAAGCAGGGCGCCGGCTACGTGCTCGACGGTCGCAAGGCTGTCGTCCTTGGCGCCCCGCTCGCGGATCACCTCATCGTCACCACGCGCACCGCCGGCGCCCGCCGCGACAAGCAGGGCGTCTCGCTGTTCCTCGTGCCGAAGAGCGCCAAGGGCGTCTCCACGCGCGACTACATGACCATCGACGGGATGGGCGCTTCCGAGATCGGCTTTGACAAGGTCGCGCTGGGCGCCGAGCATCTTCTGGGCGAGGCCGACGGCGCGCTGCCGCTCGTCGAGCGCGTGGTGGACGCCGCCATCGCCGGCCTCTGCGCGGAGGCCGTGGGCGCCATGCGCATGATCCACTCCCTGACGCTCGAATATGCGCGAACGCGCAAGCAATTCGGTCAACCCATCGGAAACTTCCAGGTCATCCAGCACCGCATTGTCGATATGTTCATCGCCGTCGAGCAATCCGTCTCGATGGCCTATCTCGCCGCGCTGAAGCAGCCTGAGAGCGCCGCCGAGCGCGTCCGCGCGACGGCCGCCGCCAAGGCCCATATCGGCCGCGCCGGCCGCGCGGTGGGGCAGGCGGCGGTGCAGATCCATGGCGGCATGGGCGTCACCGACGAGATGCGCGTGGGGCATTATTTCAAGCGCGTCACCACCATCGACAGCCAGTTCGGCGACGTCGATCATCACGTTCGCCGCTATTCCGACGCCGCCTAAGTGAGGGCGCCGAACGTGCAGGATTGGCGCCCCCTCCCCTTGAGGGGAGGGGGTAGGGGGCGGGGTGATGCTCCGCCTTCTGACATTCCCAATTGATGCAAATCATCGCAATCCTTTTCCCGATCGTCGCTCTCGTTGCCTTGGGCGTGCTCGCCGGCCGCGCAAAGCTCCTCGACCAGGCCGCCTTCCGCGTCCTTGGTCGCTTCGTGATGCTGTTCGCGCTGCCCGCGACGATCTTCAACGCGATCTCATCGCATCCCTTTGCCGAGATCCTCGATCCCGACTATCTCATCGTCTACGCCATCGGATCCCTGATCGCGTTTTCCTCCGCCTACGTCCTTTTTCTCGGCAAGCCCGCGAGCGAGCGCGCCTTGCTCGCGCTCGGCGCCTCGGCCGCCAATACCGGCTTCATCGGCTATCCGGTCGCCTTGCAGGTCCTCGGCCCCGTCGCCGGCGTCGCGGCGGGCCTGACGATGCTGGTGGAGAACATGCTCGTCATTCCGCTCGCGCTCTTCCTGGCCGCGCGCGCCGCCAATGCCCACACGCCCGCCGCGCTTCGCGACGCCTTCCTCCGCGTTGCGAAGATGCCGCTTATCTGGGCCGTCATCGCCGGCTTTGCGCTCTCCGCCGTCGGCGTGGCGCTGCCCGAGCTCGTGCGGCGCCCGATCTCGCTCCTTGCGAGCGCCTCCGCGCCGGTCGCGCTCATCTTCGTTGGCGGCGTGCTCTCCTCGCTCGACCTGCGAGCGCTCCCCGCCGAACCCTTGCTGCAGACCGCGATCAAGCTGCTCGTCCACCCGCTGGCTGTCTTCGCCGCGCTCCAATTGTTCCCTAACTCTCTACCCACTCTACAATCCGCCGCGCTCATCTTCGCTGCGGCGCCTGTCGTTACGATCTTCCCGCTGCTGGGCGCGCCGTTCGGCATGGAGCATCGCAACGCGGTCTACCTCATGCTTTCCACGCTCCTCGCCGCGTTCACACTCCCGATCCTTCTCTACCTTGTGAAATGAAGCGCAGGCGGCCCTCTCCCGCGCCAGCGGGGGAGGGCCAAAGAGCCGAAGCCCGGGGTGGGGAGCAGCCAATTCCTGATGTCTTCGCAGGTCCGAATCCGGCGAGACTTATGCTGCGGCGCAGCCCATATTCCCCCTCATGCTGCTCGACGAGACCGCCTGCCACGCCGCCATCGAGGCCAAGGACCGCCGCTATGACGGCCTCTTCTTTATCGGCGTCACCTCGACCGGCATCTATTGCCGCTGTGTCTGCCCGGCGCGCACTCCGAAGCGCGAAAACCGCACCTTCCACCTCTCCGCCGCCGCCGCCGAGAAGGCCGGCTTCCGTCCCTGTCTCATCTGCCGCCCCGAATGCGCGCCCGGCGCCGCGCCGATCGACTCCGCCCAGCGCCTCGCGCACGATGCGGTGAAGCGCATCGAGGCCGGCGCGCTCGAAGAGCAGGGCCTGGAGGAGCTCGCCGACGACCTCGGCGTCACCAGCCGCCATCTGCGCCGCGTCATGTTGCGTGTTTTCGGCGCCGCGCCGGTCGAGATCGCGCAGACCCACCGCCTGCTCACCGCCAAGCGCCTCCTGAAGGAAACCGAGCTCGGCATGACCGAGATCGCCTTCGCGTCAGGCTTCCAGAGTGTGCGCCGCTTCAACGCGCTCTTCCAGGAACGCTACTCGATGCCGCCCTCCCGCGTGCGCGGCCGCGGCAAAGCCAAAGGCGGCGGCCTCAGCTTCGCGCTCACCCCGCGCGGCGCCTACGATCCCGCCGCGCCGCTCGCGCACGCATTCGCGCGCGCGATCGCCAACGCCGAGAGCTTCGCCGGCAAATCCTGGACGCGCACCTTCGCCATCGGCGCCCACAGCGGCTGGCTCAAGCTCGACTTCGCCGGCGTCGCCCCGACGCTCACGCTTTCCGACGGCCTGCTGCCCGCGTTCCGGGCGCTCATCGCCGCTGCGCGCGGCGCGCTCGACTTAGACGTCGATCTCGCCGCCATCGACGCGCACTTCGCCAGCGATCCCGCCCTCGATGTCGGCAAATCGCAAAGCCCCCGCCTGCCGGGCGCGCTCGATCCCTTCGAGGTCGCTGTCCGCGCCGTCCTCGGCCAGCAGGTGACGGTGAAAGCCGCAACGACGCTCGCCGCGCGCCTCACCGAACGCTTCGGCGCCCCGATCGAGACGGATATCGACGGCCTCAACCGTCTCTTCCCCACGCCCGCCCGCATCGCCGACGCCGGTATCGACGCGATCGCCAAGCTCGGCATGCCTGGCGCCCGCGCCGCGGCGCTGCACGCGCTCGCCTCCGCCGTCGCCGACAACAAGCTGAAGCTCGCGCGGGGCGCCATCGCCGCCGGCCGCGCCGGGCTTTCTTCCATCCCCGGCATTGGTCCGTGGACGGTCGAATACGTCGCGCTCCGCGGCCTCGGCGATCCCGACGCCTTCCCGCTCGGCGACACCGGCCTCCGCGACGGATTCACCGCCGGCGGCGATCTGAAGCGCGCGTGCGAAGCCTGGCGCCCGTGGCGCGGTTACGCCGCCGCTCGCCTCTGGCGACGCGCCCAAATGAATCTGGAAAAGAAGAACCTCGAAAGGCCCCGCAAATGAACGCCATCCATCACCCGAGCCCCGTCGGCCCCTTGAAGCTCGTCAGCGAAGAGGGCGCGCTCGTCGCGTGCGAATTCACCAACGGCGAAAAGCTCATCGGCAAGCCGCAGGCCGACGCGATCATCGACCAGACGCGCCGCGAACTCGACGCCTTCTTCGCCGGCCGCCTGAAGAAGTTCACCCTGAAGCTCAATCCGCGCGGCACGGAATTTCAGCTCGCGGTGTGGAAGGCGCTGCAGACCATTCCGTTCGGCAAGACCTGGTCCTATGGCGAGCTCGCCAAGCGCATCGGCAAGCCCAAAGCCATGCGCGCGGTGGGCGCCGCCAACGGCCAGAACCGCATCGCTATCATCATTCCGTGCCATCGCGTCATCGGCGCGGACGGCTCCCTTACCGGCTTCGGCGGCGGCCTGGAGCGCAAGCAATTCCTGCTCGCCCTGGAGCAGGGCGAAGCGCCTCTGCTCTGACGCAGCAGAAAAGGGCGCTTTGCTCCCCCGCCACCGGGCCGCTTCGCGGCCCGGCTCATGTATCGTTGCTTCGATCGCATGCGATCGAAGCGGGGGGAGCTGTCAGCGAAGCTGACTGAGGGGCGCAACAACCGCCCCCGTCCGCACTTAGTGCGCCTCCACGCCGCCAAGCGCCGCGTTCATCTCCGCGCAGAACGCCACGCAATTGGGACAAATGCCGATGCACGGGCCGTACACGAACCGTCCCGCATCGCGCAGCGTCCATCCGCAGAAGGTGCAATATCGTATCTTCTGCAGGTCGGCGTGCTTCAACGGCCGCTCCGGCGGCTCCTGCAGGATGTCCTCGCAAAGCACGACGCATTCCGCGCAGATCGCTTGTGTGACCGAGCGGTAGAGCAGGCGCTGCGCGCTCTCCTCGTGACCGCAGAAGCCGCAATACGCGCGCGGCCTTGCTTTCTTGCGCTTCGCCATCCGAGCCTCCCTGAATCCGCCGTGTCAGCTCCGCCGCCGCCACACCTCGAGCGCGCCGTCGCAGCGCATCGCATAGAGCGTGTTCGCGTCTTCCGAGAGCGCGCCCGCGCACACCGGCGAGGAAGGGCCCACATACGCCCCGAGCCGCGGCTCGCCCGTCCACACATAAAGGCGCCGGTCTTCGCTGCGGATGAGCACCGTGCCGCCGCCCCCGTCGCTGATGTGCATGATCTCCGCCTGCCGCGGCAGCCCGGTGAGCTCGCGCTCCACGCGCCCCGTCGCCGCGGCCCACACTTTCACCACGCCGTCGATGGAACGCGACATCATCCGTGTCCGGTCGAACGGGTGCACGCTCGTCACCTCCGCGCGGTGCAACCGGTCGGTCCTGAGCGCCCGGCAACGCGCGTCATACGCCGTCACCGACCCGTTCGAGTTTGCGACATTGAAGCCGCCGATCTCGTTGAACGCCGCATCGGGGAACGCGCCGGGAATCCGGCACACGATGGCGCCATTGTGCGCCGAGAAGAGGATCACCTCCGATTCCGTCGGCGCATCCGAAAATGCGTTCGACACGCTGGCCACGACAAGATCGGAGCGGTCGTCGCTGAAGATCCAGTCGACGCTGCCTTGCCCGCACCGCAGCGGCGGCTGCCAATAGGCCTGTCCAACGCTGCGGAACGTGCGCACGTCGAAGAAGTCGAGCACGCATTCGGCGCGATAGGTGAACACCGCCACGTCCGGCGGCCCCGCGCCGGTGAGCAGGATCGGCTCCGTCTCGGGATGGTCGAGGATGCCTTCCGTCCTGCGCCCGTCGAACCCGATGAAGCTGAGTGTGGTCTTCACGCCGATCCTCTGCAGCGTCTCGCCCGCGAACATGAACGCGCCGCCCGACCGCGTCACCGCCCGCCGCTCATATTCCGGCATCGCCTCCGCCCGCTGCAGGTTCGCGCCGCTGCGGTCCCAGACGCGCAGCTTGTTGTCGTCCTCGATCGTGAACAGGCGATTGTTGGCGATGAGGCCGAACGCCTTGGTCTGGCAGCGCACGGTGCGCGTCTCGAAGCAATTCTCGTCGCGCACGCGCCGCACGAAATCGAACACCGCCGACGGCCTCTCGCGCACGCTTGCTGCGCCGCGCACGCGCCCTGCCGGCATCGGCGCCATCGCCATCACGTCGCCTGAAAGCGAGGCCGACACGAACGGCCGCTGCCGCCCGTTCGTCGTCGCCATCACATCGTCGCGCACCCGTCCGGCAAGCAGCCGCAGATCGACATTCGGCTCGCGCACCCAGCGCGCGAAGCTCGTGGCGAAGGGCGAATTGACGTCCCCGTCGAGCGCCACTTGCCCCACTGCGGCGGCGTAGACGATCACGTACCCGTCGAGCTCCACTTCCGCCAGCCCGCGATTGATCGCGCCGCCTTCCGCCGTGCGCGCCGCGAACGGATTGTCCCGGCACGCATCGAGCGCCACGAGCTTCACGCGCGCGCCGGTCAGGCTTCGCGCAATGGCTTCGAACGGCACCGCCGCGCGCGCGAGGTCCTGCGATCCCGCGATCGAGGCATCGATCGGCACAAGCCAATTGCGCCCCTGCGCCTCGAAGCCGTGCCCCGCATAATAGACCGCCGCGATGTCCGCCTGCTGCGCGTCGCGCGCGAAATCGTCGAGTGCGAGCTGCATGCCCGCCTTGTCGAGGTCCAGTCCGAGCCGCACATCGAAGCCCGCCCGCGCCAGCGATTGCGCCACGAGGTTCGCGTCCGCGCCCGGATTCACCAGCGGCTCCACCGTCCGATACGTGCTTTCCCCGATCACCAGCGCCACGCGCCGCTGCGCCTGTCCCTGAGGTTGAGCGTGCGCGGGCGCCGCGCCGATGAGGAAAAAGAGCGCACAGAGCAGAAGCCGCATGAAGACCCTCCAGCCACACACCTAGCGCGAGCGCCGAAGGTCGTAAATCGCCAGCGCCAGCTCGCGCGCCCCCGAGCGTGAGAGGCTCCTGACGCTGCCGATTGCGTTCCCGGCGCCGCTCGATAAGAGGATGCCAAGGAGACCTCTGATGCGTCTTTTCCTCGCCGCCTTCGCCGCGTGCCTCGCGCTTTGGTGCGAGCCCGCCGAAGCCAAGCGCATCGCGCTGGTCATCGCCAACGCCGCCTATCGCAACGTCGATGCGCTCGCCACGCCGGAGGCCGACGGCCGTCTCGTCGCCGACGCGCTCGCCGCAGCCGGCTTTGACGTCCAGCTCGGCCTCAATCTCAACAAGAGCGCGATGGAGGCCGCGATCCAGGAATTCGCCATCGACGCGTCCCAGGCCGATGTTGCGGTGGTGTACTATGCCGGGCACGGCATGGAGGGCGATGGCGCCAATTGGCTCATCCCGGTGGATGCGAACATCAACGCCGCCGCCGATGTCGCGCGCAGCGGCGTTCCCTTCGAGCTCATCGCGCGCAGCCTCGCCGGCGCGACCGTGAAGATCGTCGCGCTCGATGCCTGCCGGGACAATCCCTTCGCCGCGCGCCTGCGCAACACGGCGGGCATCATCAATCGCGGCCTCGGCGAAGTGGAGCTCGACGGCTATGTCGTCATGTATTCCGCCGCCGCCGGCGCCGTCGCGCAGGACGGCGTGACCAATTCGCCGTTCGCGCAGACCTTCGCGCGCTGGATCGGCGTTGAGAACACCGATCTGCGCCTGCTCGGCGGCAACATCCGCGACGACGTCATCGCCGCCACCGCGGGCGCCCAGCGGCCGTTCATCTCCGCGAGCCTTCCGGGCGGCGCGACCACGCTCGCCGCCGCGCCGCGCGGCCAGGTTCGCGGCGCCGCAACGACGCGCACCCGCGCGCCGCGCAATTTCGATTTCGTCCGCACGCTGCGCGATCCCGCCTGTGTCGCGACGGACTCCGTTTCCTGCGCCACGGAAGCCTTCTTCGTTGCCGATAATCGCCCCGTGACGATCGACGATGATGCCCGCATGCGCATCTGGGACGCCGCCGCCCAGCGGGTCACGCGAACCGACCGCGTTCCGCGCAGCCAGTATGAATCGCGCGGCATCGCCTACGGGCCGGGCGCCCCCGCCATCATCCTCACGCTGCACGAGGACATCGTCGCCGTCCCGCTCGGGCAGGGCGCGGCCGCCACCCATCGCATCGAACACGGCGACAATCCGAGCTTCCTCTTCGCCGCCGGCGGGATCGCGACCTTCGCCTATCCCGTCCCTTGCGCGTTCGGTTTCGTCGATCTCGCCAGTTTCACGCGCACGGGACGCATCCCATGGAGCGCGGGGTGCATGGGCGGTGAGGTCGATTGGGCTTTCCAGGATCCATCCTCCAGCCGCTTCGTCGCCTCCGTGCTGACCATCCGCCGCGCGCAGCCGTCGCGCTTGCGAGAAGTCGTGGTCGGCGATTATCGCGCGCGCACGATCCTCTGCCGCATCGCCGGCGCCGCCAACGACGCCGCGTTCGACGCCGCCGGCGATCTCTATGTCGGGCTCAACGACGGCTCGGTCGTCCGCTACGACCGCGCCTGCCGCGCCAAGCAGACATACCGTTTGCATCCATCCGCCATCGGCCAGCTTGGCGCGCTTGCTAACGGCCGCATGATCTCGCGCTCCGTCGATGGCGCGATCCGGATCTGGTCAGCGGCCAGCGGCCGCGTCGAGCGCGAAACCGAGCTCGGCCGCGATGCAAGCATCCTCTCCGCCGAAGGCGCCGGCGCTGCTATCCTCGTTCTCAGCGGCGATCGGCGTCTGCACATCTGGGCCGGCGAGGCGCGCCTGCCGCCTTACGTAGGCCCGCCCGGACCGATCTGCGCCGGCGCTCTCTCTCCCGACGCCAACACGCTCTACGCGCTCAAGTGTGAAGGCAATGTCGAGCTCTGGCGCCGTCAGCGTCTCAATTAGCGCGTCCGCACGAGCACGCGTTCCGTGCGGATGGTCCGCGAGCCGTCCGTGTACGCATCGCGCAGCACTAGTCGGTCGCCTTTAAGCGAGAAGCTGCGTGTCTGGTCCGTGCCGATGAAGGAGGCAATGTTCCCGCCTTCGACATGAATCGTCCAGCTGCGCTTCGTCCAGTCCACGCTGTAGGCGCCGAAATAGGAGCAATACCAGTCAGGGACGCAGGCGTCCGGGTCTGGGTCCGCGACCTCTCCGGCCGCGCCCGGCGGATTGCGCATGATGTTCACCGATGCGCGCCCATCCGCGCTGAATACGAACAACCCGACCGGATGCGCGCCGAACGCCTCGATCGGCGCCTCGCCGTCCGGCGTATCGACATACCGTTCCAGCCGCCACGCGCCCACCAGGCTAGGCTCGTGCGCGCACCCCATCAGCGCACACGCCATCAAAGCCGCCGCTATCCGCATGCGGCTCTCCTACGTGCTCTGAAGGCGGGTGGGCAAGAGCGCCCGCGCGGTCTAAACCGCGCCCCATGACCAGCTCACCGACCAGCTTCCTCACTCTCGCGCGCGACGGCGCCGTCGCCACCCTCACGATCAATCGCCCCGACGCCATGAACGCGCTCGGCGAGGACGGCGACGGCGCCGCCTTCGAAGCGATCTGCCGCGAGATCAACGCCGACCGCGCGCTCCGCTGCGTCATCCTAACGGGCGCCGGCCGCGCCTTCTCCGCCGGCGGCAACGTCAAGGCCATGCGCGATCGCACCGGCGCCTTCGCCGGCGCCCCCGCCGACATCCGCGAAGCCTACCGCGGCAATATCCACCGCATCGTCCGCTCGCTCTACGGCCTGGAAATTCCGAGCATCGCCGCCGTGAACGGTCCGGCCATCGGCCTCGGCTGCGACGTCGCCTGCATGGCCGACATCCGCGTCGCCTCCGAGACCGCCAAGTTCGGCGTCACCTTCCTCAAGCTCGGCCTCATCCCCGGCGACGGCGGCGCCTGGCTCCTTCCGCGCACGATCGGCATGAGCCGCGCCGCTGAGCTCCTCTTCACCGGCGAGGTTATCGACGCCCAGACCGCCGAACGCTGGGGCCTCGTGTCCCGCGTCGTCTCCGCCGAGGCGCTGCTGCAGGAGACCCGCACGCTTGCCCACCGCATCGCCGAGCAGCCGCCGCAGGCGCTCCGCCTCGCCAAGACGCTCCTGCGCCAGGGCCAGACCGCCAGCTACGAGACGCTGATGGAATTCTCCGCCGCTAGCCAGGCCCTCATGCACCACACCCGCGACCACGAAGAGGGCGTCGCCGCGCTCCTGGAGAAGCGTCCCGCGTCCTTCACCGGGCAGTGAGGGCCTTGCGTTCGCCCCATTTGCCGCAGAGACGGCAGCCCATGCGCTTTCTCGCCGTCCTGACCCTCGCCTTGGCTCTGGCCGCCTGCGGCCGGCCGACGGGCTCCTCGAAAGCCCCGGAGGCCGCGCCGCCGCCCGCGCCAGTCGCCTGCAACGACGTCGCGATCAATCCCGCCGCGCCGGCGCGCATTGTCGCCGCCGCGGCCGCCGCGGAGAGCTTGCTGGGCGGCCCAATGGCGCCCGGCCTCTACGATCTGTCCTCCATCGAACCCCGCGACGGCGCGCCCGCGCCCGCCGCCGACATGTGGGAGACCATCCGCGTGCGCGACACCGAGGCGGGAATCGTGCTCGAAGCGGCGATCGTCACGGGCGCGGCGGGCAATCCGCCGCTGCGCGTCAATTCGACCTTGGTGGAGGGCCCGCCGACGGAACTGGTGCGCACGTGTGGGCCAAACCTCAGGCGCGCTGTGAGCTATGCGGCGTCCGCGAACGGATTTGCCCTGCTGCTGCCGGGCGAAGGAGACGTCGGCAAGGTGCTCTACACCTTCGCGCGCCGCGCGAGCTGAGATTCTTACTCAAAAAGGAGGGACAACATGCGTCGTTTGCTCATCGCCATGGGCGCGCTCGTCGCGCTCAGCGCCTGCGCTTCGAGCGGCCCGACGAGCGCGGGCTCCGCCGGCACGTGGAACTTCACCTACGATTCCGCCACCGGCGTCGCGCGCGCCGCACAATCGGACGCCGGCGCCACCATCCAATGCCAGGCGCCGAACGGCGACATGCTGCTGGTGGATTCCGTGCTCGGCGGCCGCGGCGTGACGAGCGCGGAGTTCAAGATCGGCCAGCACCCGATCACCGTGCCGGCCCAATCGAACGGCCGTCAGCTGACCATTCGCCTGCCGCGTCGTCCGCCCAATCTCGGCGCCTACGCGCACCTTTCGCAGGAGCCGGTGTCCGTCACCGCGGGCGGCCGCACCCACGCCTACGCGCCCGACGCCGTCCAGAAGATCGCCCAGGTCGCCAACGCCTGCTGGCCAAGCGGCAGCTAGCGCGATCGCGTCACGCGCTCGCCGCCAGCTTCCGCATCATGTTCCACAACGCCGGCCGCGCCTCGTTCGCCGCGGTCGGCGTTTGCATCTTCGCAGGCGCGCGCGCCTTGCGCGGAACCGACAGCGCCGCGACCGCCAGCGCCAGGATCACCAGCGAGGCCGCGCGCCATCCATCCGCGGGCTGATGGATATCGACGATCGCGACCTTGGCGATGATCGTCGCGACCACGCCCCAAGTCGCCAGCCGCTCCGTGCGGTCGAGCAAGCCGCGCGCACGCAAGAGCCCCAGCGCCGCGATCAGCAAGAGCGCCGAGAGCGCGACGTTCTCCGCGCCGAACACGCCCCAGCCCCAGATTTCGCCGAGGTTCTGCGCACCGTGGAAGTCGCGCCGGATCTCAAGCCCCGCCCAGGTCAGCACCAGAGCGCCGGCCGCGCAGAGCGCGAGGACGCTGAGCCATTCCGCGCCGCGCTTTTGCGCCAGCCACGCCAGCGCCGCAACGGCGATGGCCGGCGCCAGGAAGCCGATCGCGAGCGTGTTGAACGTCGCTGGCCCCAGCACCGCGGCCGGATAGAGCCCCCACCACGGATTGACCCAGCCATAGACGCCGAACGTCGCGGCCGCGAGCCCGAGCGCGAGCAAGGTCCGCGCCGCCACGCGCCGCACGCCGCGCGCGCCGACATCGGGGCACAGCATCAGCAGGAACGCGCCCCCGAGCCAGATCGCCGCGTGCGCGCCCGCTTCGGCAAAGCCGAGGAAAGTGGACGCCGGAACGCCCCCCGTTCCGATCCAGCGCACAATTCCCGCGAGCGCGGCCGCGCCGAAGACCAGCGCCAGCGCCTCGAAGATCGCGTGCAGCACCGGCGCCGGGGTTCTGCCTTCGCGCGCCGCGAACGCCGCCATGAGCGCCGGCACGCCGAGCGCGAGCGCCACGAACGCGAGCGCCGGCGCGCCTTCCACGCCGTGCAGCAGCATCCAGGTTGAGCGGCACGCCTGTACGACCGCCGCGACCATCAGCGCCGCAGCCGCCATCGGCCACAAGCGATGGGGCGTGTACTGATGAAGTCGCGCGAACGCCATGGCCCCGGCCGAGAGCGCCGCCGCGCTCCACACCACGCCGAGGCCCACAACAGCCGCCGCGATCAAGCCGAACACGAGGCCCGCTCCGACGGGCGCGATCGCGAAGGAAAGCGCCTTCAGATCCTTGAGGCGCCGCGCGCAGAGCAATAGCACGCCTGCCTGCAGCGCGCCCGCGCCGAGGAAGGCGAGCGCTTCGCCCGCGCGTCCGCCCGATCCGATGGTCGGTCCGATGCCGGCATTGTAGAGCACGCCGACCGCAAGCAGCGGCGAGATCGCGCCGAGCGCCGCAACCATCATTCCCGCGCGCCCGAGCATGGGCAGCGCGATCGCCTCGATCGCGAAGAACACCGCGGCGAAAAGCACGAAAGCCGGCATCAGCCACGGCTGCGCCGCGCCTTGCCCGCTGAGCACGTAAAGTCCCACGCAGGCGATCAGCCAACCGACCCCCGTCGCCGGCTCGAGCTTCCGCAGCGCGCCCCCCGCAACCGCCGCGATAACCGCCGCGAGCGCGAGCGCAGCGCCGAACGGCCCTGCCGCCTGGTCTCCGAACGCGGCGTACGCCGCGATGAGCCCGGCGCCGGTGAACATGATGCTTCCCGCCGCCGGTTGGCGCCGGATGAGCCAAATGCCGGCCATCGCGATCACGAAGAGGAAAACGGCCGGCCACGCCCCTTCCGGCTCCACCAGCCAGCGCTCGCTCGCCAGCGCGGCCCAGCCGATCGCGCCGAGCGCGCCGAACCAGCCCGCCGGCTTCCAGGCGAAGTGCGAGGCGGCGAACACCGCGCCGATCGCGAGCACCATGGAAATCCACATCAGCCCTGAGGCGGTGCCGCCTGTGAATATCTCCAGCGAGGGCGCAGCAACCGCGACGAACGCGCCAACCCAGGCGAGACGTCTAAGTCCGTGCTTTTCGGCCGAAAGATCGCCAGGCGTGACGACATCGACGAGCAGCAGCGGCTCGCGGCGTTTCAGATCACGCGCCGTCAGCGCGGGAATCCTTTGAACTGGGGCGTTCACGGTTTGCGCTCCCATTGCGCCGGACCCGGCGGAACCGGGCAGGTGGTTGCTGTTTCATCCATGCGCTCGAACCCTCGAGTGGCGCAGATGCGACTGCGCGCCATCCACCATATTTGCCCATCCGTCCAGGGGCGATTCCGATCCCGAAAACGAGGCGCCGCGTGCGCTGCAGCGCGCGCGCATGGGTTAATTCTCGCCGCTCTCGCGAGACACGCGGAGATCACATCCGAATTCGGAGGTGCGTGAGCGCGTGACGGAGCCTATGTCGCGGCGATGCGCATGAACTTCAGCGCCTGTTCCCCGCCTGTTTCATAGGCCTGCTGCTGCGCCGGGTCTGCGATTTTCGCCCAATTGTCGCGCACATCCTCTGCGGACGCGTTCGCCAGATGCGCGCCTTCGGTCTCATAGAGCCGCGCGACCGAGAACACGCTTCCGCCCGCCGTGAGGATGGCGCCGTTCGGCGCCTCTTCGCTGACCAGATACATGACGCCCGGCGTGACGCGCGCCGGATCGAACCGCTCTTCCTGATCCGGCGGAATGATCCCCGCCGTCATCCGCGTCGCCGCCACGGGGCAGATCGCGTTGCAGCGGATGTTGTATTTCCCGCCTTCGATCTTCAGCGTCTGCATCAGCCCGACGAGCCCTGCCTTCGCGATCCCGTAATTCGCCTGCCCGAAATTGCCGTAGAGCCCGGTCGGCGAAGTCGTCACCACGATGCGCCCGTAAGTCTGCGTGCGCATGATCTCCCACGCCGCCTTGATCGGCTTCACCGATCCCATCACGTGCACGTCGAGCACGGCCGCCACGTCGGCGATCTCCATCTTCGCGAAGCTCTTGTCCCTGAGGATGCCGGCGTTCGCCACGATGATGTCGATCCGCCCCCAGCGCGACATCGTCGTGCCGATCATGTTGGCGACGCCCGCATCGTCGGTCACCGACGCGCCGTCTGCGATCGCTTCCCCGCCAAGCGCCGCGATCTCCGCCACCACCTTCTGCGCCGCCGCAGAGGAGCCGCCGCTTCCATCCATCGCGCCGCCGAGATCGTTCACCACCACCTTCGCCCCGCGCCGCGCGAGCTCCAGCGCATGCGCGCGCCCCAGGCCCCCGCCGGCGCCCGTCACGATCGCCACTTTCCCGTCGAACCGGATGTCCATGTCCTTCTCCGTTTCGCGCTTGATGTGACCCGCCCGCATCGCCCGTCAAGTCTGGCCGGGCCGCCGCCTTTTGAGGCGCGGGCGCTGCGAATGGCGCCAAAGCATTGCCAGCCGTCGCGCGCACCCCTAGCTTCCCCGCCCGGGGGGCTCGGGTGGCTTATTCTCTCGACAACGCCCGACCGCTTCTGGCGGTCGCGCTCATTCTGTTGGTCGCCTGGCTTCTCTCCGAGGAGAAGCGACGCTTTCCCTTGAAGCTCACCATCGGCGCGCTCGCCGTGCAGGCGGGCCTCGTGCTCGCGCTCTTCGCGATCCCCAACTCGCAAGCTCTGCTCGCCGGCATCAATGCCGCCGTGGATGGCCTCGCCAGCGCCACCGACGAAGGCACGAAATTCGTCTTCGGCTATCTCGGCGGCGGCGATCAGCCGTTTGCGGCGCTTCCCGACGACGCTCCGCCGCCCTTCATCTTCGGCTTTCGCGTCCTGCCCCTTATTCTTGTCATCTCCGCGCTTTCAGCGCTGCTGTGGCACTGGAAGATCCTCAAATGGATCACACGCGGCTTCGGCTTCCTCTTCGAGAAGACGATGGGCCTCGGCGGCGCCTCCGCGCTTGCGGTGGCGGCGAACATTTTCATGGGCATGGTCGAGAGCCCGATCGTCATCCGCGCCTATCTCGACAAGCTCACCCGCGCCGAGCTCTTCCTGATGATGGTTGTCGGTCTCGCCACGGTCGCTGGCTCCACCATGGTGGCGTACGCGATCATCCTGCAGCCCGTGCTGCCGAACGCCGCCGGCCATGTGCTCGTCGCTTCGATCATCTCCGCGCCCGCCGGCGTGCTCCTCGCGCGCATCATGATCCCCGAACAGCAAGGCGAGGGCGCCGGGTACGATTATTCCTCCGATCTCAAATACGAGAACGCCACCGACGCCATCGCGCAGGGCGTTTCTTCCGGCGTGATGGTCGCGGTGAACGTCGCCTCGTTTCTGATCGTCTTCGTCGCGCTCGTTTGGATCGTGAACAATCTCCTGGGGCTTTTCCCGCCGCTGATCACCGGCGAGAAGCCGACGCTCCAGCTTCTGTTCGGTTATCTCTTCGCGCCGGTCGCCTGGCTCATCGGCGCGCCTTGGTCCGAAGCGGTTGCGGCCGGCAAGATCCTCGGCACGAAGCTCTTCCTCACCGAGTTCATCGCCTTCATCGATCTCGGCGCCATCCCGGTCGATGCGATGAGCGAGCGCACGCGGATGATCCTAACTTATGCGATCTGCGGCTTCGCCAACATCGCCTCCATCGGCATCATGACCGGCGGCATGACCGCGCTCATGCCCGAGCGCCGCCCCGAAATCCTCTCGCTCGCGTGGAAATCCCTCGCGCCCGGCTTCATGGCCACGCTCATGACCGCCGCCATCGTCGCCTCGCTCCCCGCCGGCCTCTTCGCAAAATAGAGGGTGAGGGGGGCCGTTCCCGCAACGTCACCGTTGCGCGCGTGGTTCAGCGCGTCACAATGTCCGCATGAGCGACTTCCTCATGCCCGCCGACGGCCCGAACGCAGACGTCTCCTCTGTCCCGCTCGACAAGCTCGATCTCTCCCAGCAGCACATCTGGTCCACCAACTCGCACTGGCCGTACTTCGCCCGCCTCCGCCGCGAGGCCCCGGTGCATTTCTGCCCGGAGAGCCAGTTCGGCCCCTATTGGTCGGTCACCACCTACAAGGACATCTTCTTCGTCGATACCCATCACGATCTTTTCTCCTCCTCCGACGGCATCACGCTCGCGGACGCCTCCGAAGGCTTCGAGCTCCCAATGTTCATCGCGATGGACCCGCCCCGGCACGACGCGCAGCGCAAGGCCGTGCAGCCCATCGTCGGCGCGCCCATGCTGGAGGCGCTGCAGCCGATCATCCGCGAACGCATCGCCGGCATCCTCGATGCGCTCCCGCGCGGGCAAACGTTCGACTGGGTCGATCGCGTCTCCATCGAGCTCACCACCCAGATGCTCGCCACGCTCTTTGACTTTCCGTTCGAGGATCGCCGCAAGCTCACCCGTTGGTCCGACGTCGCCACCGGCCGCGGCAACCGCGCCATCGTGGAAAGCGAGGAGCAATGGCGCGGCGAGCTGCTCGAATGCGCCGATTATTTCTCCCGCCTTTGGAACGCGCGCATCGACGCCCCGCCCAGGCAGGATCTCATCTCGCTCATGGCTCATGCCCCGGCCACCCGCGACATGCCGAGGATGGAATTCCTCGGCAATCTCATCCTCCTCATCGTCGGCGGCAACGACACGACGCGCAACTCGCTCACCGGCGGCGTTATCGCCTTCAACGAGAACCCTTCCGAGTTCGCCAAGCTCCGCGCCGATCCTGCGCTGGTGGATTCCGCCGCCTCCGAGATCATCCGTTGGCAGACGCCGCTCGCGCACATGCGCCGCACCGCGATCTTCGACACCGAGCTCGGCGGTCAGCAGATCCGCGCTGGCGACAAGGTCGTCATGTGGTACGTCTCCGGCAATCGCGACGAGACCGCCATCGAGAACGCGAACGCGTTCCGCATCGATCGCCCGCGCGTGCGCCAGCATCTCTCGTTCGGCTACGGCATTCATCGCTGCGTCGGCATGCGCCTCGCCGAGATGCAGCTGCGCACCACCTGGGAAGAGATCCTCAAGCGCTTCGACAGGATCGAAATCATGGGCCCGCCCGACCGCATCCCCTCATCCTTCGTCCACGGCTATTCCACGCTCCCCGTCCGCGTCTCCTGAGCATCGGCGAGGGGCGGCTCTTTCCTCCCCCGTTTACGGGGGAGGTGTCGCGTGCGAAGCACGCGACGGAGGGGGCGCAACTTCCCCGGCATCGCAAAGAGATCGCCCATGAAGCTCTACCTCGCCCCGTACGCCCCCAACCCGCGCCGCGTCACGATGTTCATCGCCGAGAAGGGCATCGCGGACATCGATCTCATCCAGCTCGACCTGCAGAAAGGCGAGCACCGCACCGAAGAGTTCCGCCGGAAATCCCCCTTCGCGCAGATCCCCACGCTCGAGCTCGATGACGGCCGCTGCCTCACCGAAAGCCGCGCCATCTGCCAGTATCTCGAAGCCCTCCATCCTGAGCCCAACCTCATGGGCGCCGACGCCTTCGAGCGCGCCTTCATCGAGATGTGGGATCGCCGCATGGAGCTCATGTTCTCCGTGCCGCTGATGCTGTGGGTGCGTCACGGCAATCCCGTGCTCGCGATGCTGGAACGCAACCAGAGCGCCGAGGTCGCATCCTTCAATCAAGGCCAGGCCATGCGCATGGCCAAGCGCCTCAATGACGAGCTGGCGTCGCGCCCATGGATCGCCGGCGATCGCTTCACCATCGCCGACATCACCGCCGCTTGCGGGATGGACTTCGCCAAGATGATGCAATGGCGCCCGGGCGATGATCTCCCGCACCTTAAGGCCTGGCGCGCCCGCATCGCCGACCGCCCCGCCGGCAAAGTTGCCGCATAACAGGAAAGGGCTCTTTCCTCCCCCGTTTGCGGGGGAGGTGTCGCCGAAGGCGACGGAAAGGGCGCGGCTGCGCCGACTTGTAAGGCTACCTGTGCAGATCCTTGCCGATCTTGTCGGTCTGCTTGCGCAGCTTCTTCAGCTTCTTGCCCAGGAACGCCTGCACCAGATCCGCATCGTCCGGCGCGCCCGCCAGCGCCGGCTCGCGGCGCACCTGCGCGATCAGCATCATCGTGTCGCGCTCGCGCCCGAGGAGCTCCCCGAGCCGCTGCGCGCGCTGCGTTCGGCGCGGCAGCTTTTTTGGCCAAGCGTCACCCAAAAGCAACGCCGCATAGAGCCGCTCCTTCTCTCTTTGGCGCCATTTGTGACGGTCCTCGACCTCTCCCGTCAGCTGCGCCTCCTTGAAGGCTCTGCGCACGCGCCGATCGAGCCGCTCAGCGCCGGCGCGCACATGCTTCTTGTCTGCAATCGTCGGCCAGCCCTGCGCCGTGGCCGCCAGCGCGCGCGCGTCGCGCGCGGCCTCACCCAGGGACGGACATTCCATTGCGTGACGGCGCGCCGCAACCTTGCGGGAAAGATAGAAAAGCGCCTTGCGCGTCCGGCCTTCCTCTTGCTCCGCATAGGATTTTGCACATGCGGCGATGGCGTCGAGATCGCGGACGTCGGAAAAGCGTCGCATGATCGCGCGTATTCCGGAAATGATTTGCCCGGCCGTCTCGGGCGCGCACAGATGCGCAAGCCGCGCCAACGCGCGGGCGCGCTTCAGGGACGTGCGTCCGCGATGCACCGCCTCGACCGGGCTGGGGCTCTCGAAAGCGGCGATCGCCGCCTCCAATTGCGCACACAGCGCCTCGCGGAGCTCGAAGCTGGGCGTGGGCTTGAGCACGGGGAGGCATGTGGGCAAATTTCAGTCCGCCGCGCAATACTGTCGTAACCTGCCGACGATGCGCTCGATTGGCGCGGCGCTAAGTTATTCACAGTTTATCCACAGCCTGCTTGGTGGAAGGCCCGTGCGCGCGCTCGTCGTCGCTTGCCTCCTCCTTGTTTCGTCCGGCGCCGCGTTTGCCCAGACGCGGACGCAGACGATCATTCCGCGCGTCGGCTTCCGTGACGCGATCATCGTGCGCGTGCAGCAGATCCAACCGGGCTTGCGCATCGAGCGCAGCGGAGATCTGTCTTTCACGATCGGCCCCGCGCAGGCGCCGTTCGCGCTCGATCCCTACTATCGGCAATACGCCGCCGCGCCTGGAACGCTCGGGCTCGTCATCGAGGCTGCCGCCCGCGAGGCGATCGACGCAGGGCGGCGCGCGCCCGCCGCGCCGCCGCGTGCAGCGATCGAGCGTGCGCCCGCGTCGCAACCATCTCGTCCGGACGTGATTGAACGAGCGCCCCCGCCGTCCGCGCCGCCGCCGCAGCTGCAGGCCGCGCGACCGCAAATTCGCCAGCGTCTGCCCCAGGAGCCCGGCCGCGCGCCGGCGCCGATCGCCGCGGACCGCCTTGAGGTGCAAGCCTCGCCATCTCGCGCCGCGCCCGCGCGCCTCGTTTCGCTTCTGCGAGCGCGCGCCGCGCTCGCGCAGAATGACGAGCCGCAGCCGGTGTCGCGTCCGTTCCTTGGCGATCTCGTCGAGGTCCTGGCGATCGATGGAACGCCCGTTTCCGCTGACCGCCTCGAAGAGCTGAGCCTCCCCATCGACGAAGCCTGGGCGCGCGCGCGCCGCAACACGCGCGCCGGTCGCTTCGCTGCGAGCCCGCTCGAGGGCTACGGCGCGCTGGTGCGTTTGACCGGCGCCCTCGCCATTCTGCTTGATCCAGGCACGTGCAGCGCCGCCGACCAGGGCGCCCGTCTCTTCCTTGCCCTCGGGCCCGGCGCGATCGCCACCGCCGACCGCCGCACCCCCGGCGCCGAGGCCGACTTCTTCCGCCTCCTGCGTGACGTCACGCAAACCGGCCGCGCCTATTCCACAACGCCCGTGACATGCCGCGCCGGCGCGTGGGAGATTGCGCGCCGACAATGAAGCTCCCATCCCCGGACGGACGCGACGCGCCCAATCCGGGCCCACGACCACGGAGCCATGGGAGAGAAGCGCATGGACGCCGAAACACGCACGCAATTGATCGAGGCCGTCCGCCGCTTCGTGCAGGAGAAGCTGCGTCCCCTCGAGCGCGAAGTCGCAGAGACGGACGAAATTCCCGCCTGGGTCCAGAAGGAGATGGGCGAGCTCGGCCTTTACGGCCTCTCCATCCCGGAAGAATACGGCGGCCTCGGCCTCTCGATGGAAGCCGAATGCCTCGTCGTCTTCGAGCTCGGCCAGGTCTCTCCCGCCTTCCGCTCTACGATCGGCACCAATGTCGGCATCGGCAGCCAGGGCCTCGTCATGTTCGGCTCGGACGCCCAGAAGGAGCGTTATCTGCCGCAGATCGCGACCGGCGAAATCGTGACGAGCTTCGCGCTCACCGAGCCCGAAGCGGGCTCTGACTCCGCCTCCGTGCGCACCACCGCAAGGCTCGACGCCGCCCATTACGTCATCAACGGAACCAAGCGCTACATCACCAACGCCGATCGCGCATCGCTCTTCACCGTCATGGCGCGCACCGATCCCGACAAGAAGGGCGCTTCCGGCGTCTCCGCCTTCCTCGTCCCGCGCGATCTCGACGGCATCGCGATCGGCAAGCCCGAGAAGAAGATGGGCCAGCAGGGCGCCCACATCTGCGACGTCATGTTCGAGAACGTCCGTGTACCAGCAGAAAATATCCTGGGGCAGGAAGGGCAGGGCTTTCGCGTGGCGATGCAGGTGCTCGATCGGGGCCGCCTGCACATTTCCGCGATGTGCGTCGGCGTCGCCGAGCGCCTCATCGAGGAGAGCGTCGCCTACGCCGCCGAGCGCAGGCAATTCGGCGAGCCGATCGGCAATTTCCAGCTCGTCCAGGCCATGCTCGCCGACAGCCGCACGGAGGCCTACGCCGCGCGCTGCATGGTGCTCGACGCCGCCCGCCGCCGCGATGCGGGAGAGCGCATCACTCAAGAAGCGGCCTGCGCCAAGCTCTTCGCTTCCGAGATGGTCGGCCGCGTCGCCGACCGCGCCGTGCAGATCTTCGGCGGCGCCGGCTATGTCGCCGACCACGGCATCGAGCGCTTCTATCGCGATGTGCGCATCTTCCGCATCTACGAAGGCGCTTCGGAAATCCAACGCCTCGTCATCGCCCGCGAAATGCTGAAGCAGCCCCGCTGAGGTCGGGAGAGGCTTCCCCGCTAGTCGGTTGCGGATGAGACTTGACGTCTCGAAGGTCCTCTGCGCGACGGTGACGAGGGTGCTTGCGTCGCTTGCTGGTGGTTCGCCCATAGGAGAGGAGCTAACGCCCGCGCCTAAGGGCCGACTAACCGAACACCCGGGCGAAGATGGCGTCGACGCGCGCGAAATGGTGCGCGTCCTCGAAGCAGGCGGCCAGCGCCGCTTCATCGAGCACGGACGTGATCACCGGGTCCATCTTCAAGCGCGAATAAAGCGCGTCGGCCGCGCGCGGCGGCGGCGATTGCCACACCTTCATCGCGTGTCTTTGCACGAGGAGATAGGAATCCTCGCGCGAAACGCCGTGCTGCGTGAGCGCGAGCAGCACGCGCTGCGAATTGTGCAGCCCCCCGAGCAGGGCGAGATTGCGCGCCATGTTCTCCGGATAGACGATGAGCTTCTCCACCACGCCGGCGAGGCGCTGGAGCGCAAAGTCCAAATGGATGGTCGCGTCGGGCCCGATGCCGCGCTCGACCGAGGAGTGGCTGATGTCGCGCTCGTGCCAGAGCGCTACGTTCTCCAGCGCCGGAATCGCGGCCGAGCGCACCAGCCGCGCCAGCCCGCAGAGGTTCTCCGTGAGCACGGGGTTGCGCTTGTGCGGCATCGCCGACGAGCCCTTCTGCCCCGGCTCGAAATATTCTTCCGCCTCCAGCACTTCGGTGCGCTGCAGATGGCGGATTTCCGTGGCCAGCCGCTCCACCCCTGAGGCGACAACGCCGAGCGTGGAGAAGAACGCCGCGTGCCGGTCGCGCGGGATCACCTGCGTGGAGACCGGCTCTACGGTCAGATCGAGCTCTTTCGCCACGTAGGCTTCGACGCGCGGATCAATCTGAGCAAAGGTGCCGACCGCGCCGGAGATGGCGCAGGTGGCGATTTCCGCGCGCGCGGCCTTAAGGCGATCGAGATTGCGCGCGAACTCGGCGTAATGCCCGGCGAGCTTGAGCCCGAACGTGGTCGGTTCTGCATGCACGCCGTGCGAGCGGCCGATGCAGGCGGTGTCCTTGTGCTCCAGCGCGCGCGTCTTCAGCGCCGCCATCACCCGCTCGCAGCCCGCGATGAGCAGGTCGCTCGCGCGTGCGAGCTGCACGGCGAGGCACGTGTCGAGCACGTCGGAGGAGGTCATGCCCTGGTGCGCGAAACGCGCCTCAGGGCCGACATGCTCCGCGACATTGGTGAGGAACGCGATCACGTCGTGGCGCACTTCGCGCTCGATCTCGTCGATCCGCGCGACCGAGAAGGCGCCCTTCTCGCGATAGGCGATCGCGGCGTCCTTTGGGATCGTGCCGAGCTCGGCCATGGCCTCCATGGCCAGCGCCTCGATCTCGAACCAGATGGAGAAGCGCGTCTCCGGCGACCAGACGGCCGCCATTTCCGGCCTGGAATAGCGTGGAATCATGCCGGTTAGTTGCGCCGCGAGGCGCCCCCCGTCAATCGGGCGCCGTCAACCGACGCGGTCGCGCTGCAGCGTGCGCCCGGCGAGGAGGAAGTGCCCCGCCGCCCACGCCAGGAAGACGAGCAGCGTGATGAGCGCGTACTTGAGCCCTTGCCCCTGCGCGGCCGCGCATGTCGCGGCGTTGTCCGCCGCGATGGCGCCTGGGCGGCACTGCGCCAGCGTCAGGCCGCTCGGCTCGAGCAGGATCTGGGCGAAGAAGTCGTTGGCGGCCCCGACGAAGGGCGGCCCGAGCCCGTAGCCGATCAGGTTGACGACGAGCAGCAGGAAGGCCGTCGCAGTCGCGCGCATGCGCGGTTCGGCCACGCCCTGCGTCACAGCGAACATGGGCCCAAGATAGAGGTAGTGGAATACGGGCGCCGCGAGCAGGAAGGCGAAAGCCGCCGCGAAGCTCGTCTGCACGAAGGCGAGCGCATAGAGCGGAACCGCCGCGCCGACGCCCAGCGCCGGCAGCCAGGAGAGCACGTGTCTGTGTCGCGCCGCGAGCCGGTCGGCGAGGAAGCCGCCGAGGAAAGTGCCGAGCCCGGCGGAAAGCCCGCCGATGATGCCGAACGCGTAGGAGGCGCGCGCGATCTCCTCGCGCAGCGTGGCGCCGAGCTCGTAATTGCGCACCATGTGCGAGACCAGGAACTGCGCGCTGCCATAGCCCACGAAGCTGATGAGCGCCCCGGCGAACGCGACATGCCAGAACGAGCTCTTGCCGGAGAGCGATTTGAGCGCGTCTCCGAAGCTGGGCGCCGTGGCCGAGGCGCTCGCGCTGCGCGGCGGCTCGCGGACGGTGAGCTTCAGGAGCAGCGCAACGAGAATTCCCGGCGCGCCGAGCAGCCAGAAAGCCATCCGCCAGTCGAAATTCTGCGTGAGCCAGCCCCCGCCGATCGCCGCCAGGCTGGTGCCGATCGGGATGCCGAGCGAGAAGATCGCCAACGCCGTCGCGCGCCGCTCGCGCGGGAAATAGTCGGAGATGGCCGAATGCGACGGCGGCACGCACGCCGCCTCGCCGATCCCGACCCCGACGCGCGCGAGCGCGAGCTGCGTGAAATTTCCCGCAAAGCCGCAAAGAGCGGTCATGACGCTCCAGAGCGCCGCGCCGATCGACACGATGGTGATGCGGTTGGCGCGCTCCGCGAGCCGGGCGATCGGAATGCCGAGCAGCGTGTAAAGCAGCGCAAAGGCAGGCCCCCCGAGCAGGCCGAGCAACAGGTTGCTGACGCCGAATTCCTCGCGGATGGATTCCTGCACGACCGAGATGAGGATGCGATCGATGAAATTGAACGTGTAGACCACCAGGAGCGCGCCGAGCACGTAGGCGCGGTAGGTCTTCGAACCGTAGCCCGCATGGGCCGGCGCGGCGTCCGTCGCATTCGACATGATGGGCTCCGTTTGCGAGGGGCGCCCCTTACGCGGTTTGGGCGGCCTTGGAGAGATCCTGCCGGATCGTTGCGCGCATCAGCGCGAAGGACAAGAGCGCCAGGAGCCCCGCGGCCGCGCTGGTGAGCAGCGACTGTTCGAGCCCGTCGGCGGCCGCTGCAAGACAAAGCGGATCGCGTCCGCCCGGCGGACAGGCCGCCGCGTATGCGGCCGGATCGGCGCTGTTGAAGAGGCGCGCGGCGAAATGGTCGGATAGCCGGCCGATGATTGTCGGACCGAACCCGAGGCCGAGGAGGTTGAGGACGAAGAACATGATCGCCACCGCCGTGGCGCGCGTGCGCGGCGCCGCGAGCGTCTGCACCGCGGCGTAGAGCGGCCCGTACCAAACCGAGTTCATGCAGGTCGGCGCGCCGATGAGGACGAGCGCGAGGTAGCCGCTGGCGATGGAGGCGCCGCCGATCTGATAGATTCCGGCCGGGATGAGGATGGCGGCGAAGAAGAAGGGCATGCCGATGAGGAACGCCAGCCCCGGCAGGCTCGCATAGGCGCGCGCGTCGCGCTTGGCGATGCGGTCGGTGAGCTGGCCGCCGAGCCACGTGCCGAACACCCCCGCGATCAGAACCATGATCGCGAAGCCGATCCCGCGCTCCTGCAGGCCCATGCCGTGCGTGCGCGCCAGATACGCGGGCAGGAAATAGGCGTGTCCGTAAGCGAGCACGGAGACGAAGGTCGCCGCCAGCACCGCATACCAATAGGACGGCTTGCCCGCGAGCTCGCGCAGCGCTGCGGGAAAGTGCGTGGCTGGCGCTCTCGCGCTCGCGAGCCCGAGTTTGCGCGGCTCCTTGAGCACGAAGAATGCGATGAGCGCGAGTGCGATGCCCGGTGCGCCCGCAACGAAGAAGGCCGTGCGCCAGCCGAACCGCTCCGCGATCACCGCGCCGAGCGCGAAGCCCAGGAACGTCCCGATCGGCACGCCCATGGAATAGAGCGCGAGCGCCGACGCGCGCTTCTCCGGACGCACATAGTCCGAGATGAGCGAATGCGCCGGCGGCGTGCAGCCCGCTTCGCCGACGCCGACGCCGACGCGGAAGGCGAGGATCTGCGCGAAGCTTGCCGCCAGGCCGCAAAGCGCGGTGAAGCCGCTCCAGACCGCGAGCGCGCCGGAGATGATGTGGGCGCGGTTTCCCCGCTCCGCGAAGCGCGCGATCGGAATGCCGAGCACGGTATAGAAGAGCGCGAAGGCGAGCCCGCCGAGCAGGCCGAACTGTCCGTCATTGAGCTTCAGGTCGGCTTTGATGTTTTCGCCGAGCACCGCCACGACCTGTCGATCGACGAAGTTGAGCGTGTAGATGACGAGCAGGAGCCAAAGGCTGGCGCGCACCGCGCCGTCGCTGAGGCCCGGCGCCGCGAGCTTCCCCGCCTGCGGCGCCGCATGCGCTCCCGTCGGCGCCGACGCGTCCGTTTCGCTCACCAACGCCTCCCATGCCCGTTATCTTTTGCGGCACTGTGGCGGCAAGCGTGGGCAAAAGCTAGAGCAGGCCGAGCGACTTGAAACTGGCGTGGCCGCCGCGTCCGATCACCAAGTGGTCGTGCACCGAAACGCCGATCGCTTTCGCCGCGGCCTGAATTTCGCGCGTGATGGCGACGTCCGTCGCGGAGGGCGCAGGATCCCCCGAAGGGTGATTGTGCACCAGGATCACCGAAGCCGCGCCGAGCTCCAATGAGCGGCGCGCCACTTCGCGCGGATAGACCGGCGCATGATCGATCGTGCCTTCGTTCAGCACCTCGTCGGCGATGAGCTGGTTCTTCACATCGAGGAAGAGCACGCGGAATTGCTCGCGCGGCTCGTGCGCCATTGCGAGGCGGCAATAGGAGAGAAGCTGCGACCAGGACGATATGAGCGGACGGCGCGCCGCCTCCGCGCGCGCGGCGCGTTCCAACACCGCCTGCACCACCTTGATCTCCTGCGCGACCGCCGCGCCCGCGCCTTCCACGGCCGCGATCTCGGCGATCGGCGCGCCGAGCACGCCGGCCAGATCGCCGAAGCGCTTCAAGAGCGCCTTGGCGAGCGGCTTGGTGTCGCGCCGCGGAATGATCCGGAAGAGGAGCATCTCCAGGAGCTCGTAATCGGCGAGCGCCTCCGCGCCGGCGGCGAAGAACTTCTCGCGCAGCCGTTGGCGATGATCGTGATAGTGCGGCCGCGCCGCGTCCACCGGCGCCGGCCTCCGGATTTCCACCCGCTGCGGCGGCGCCGGCGCGATGGGCGCGGCGTCGGGCGTGAAGAGGAGGCGGGAGGCGTCCTCCACCGCGCTGCGCAGGATTTCAGCGTCGCGCGCGCGCCGGCTTTTTGCTTTAGGCGGAGCGGCGCGCTGCGGCATGCTCAGGCGGTCGGGCCGTGGATCGTGTGGGGACGGTCGAGGCCCGCAGGCGAGAGGGTGAAGATCTCCACCCCGGTTTCGGTGACGCCGACCGAGTGCTCGAATTGCGCGGAGAGCGACTTGTCCTTCGTCACCGCCGTCCAGCCGTCGGCGAGTATCTTCACGCCCGCGCCTCCGAGATTGACCATCGGCTCCACCGTGAACGTCATGCCCGGCTTCAGCACTGAGCCTTCGCCGGGGACGCCGAAATGCAGGATGTTCGGCGCATCGTGGAAGACCTGGCCCACGCCATGGCCGCAGAACTCGCGCACGATCGAGCAACGTTCCCCTTCCGCCACGCGCTGGATCGCGAAGCCCACATCGCCGAGCGTGACGCCCGGCTTGATCGAATTGATGCCGGCCATCATCGCAGCGTAGGTCGCGTCCATCAGCCGCTCGGCTTTGCGCCTCGGGGCGCCCACCGCGTACATGCGGCTTGTGTCGCCGTGCCAGCCATCGACGATGACCGTGACGTCGATATTGAGGATGTCCTCGTTGTGCAGCACGCGCGAAGACGGGATGCCGTGGCAGACGACATGGTTGAGCGAGGTGCAGAGCGTGTGCCGGTAGCCGCGATAGAAGAGGCAGGCAGGCAGCGCTCCGTGATCGAGCACGAACGTGCGCGCCAGATCGTCGAGGTGCTGGGTGGCGACGCCTTCCTTCACTTCCGGCACGAGCATGTCGAGGCATTCCGCCGCCAGGCGTCCGGCCCGGCGCATGCCTTCGAACGCCTCCAGCGGATGCAGCTTGATCTGGCCCGTGAAGCGCTTCGGCGCATGGATGGCCTCGACATAGTCGAGCACGGGCATGGGTTCGGTGTTTCTCATCGCGTCGTTTCTAGCACGAAGCGCCGGCCCGGCGTGAACCTGGGCGGCGCGAACGGAAGGCCATTGAGCGTTCATCGGTCCAGGGACCCTATGTGAGCGCGGTTTTCGGGAAATGAAGCGGCGAAGGCAAGAGAGCCTTAGGCCGCCGGCCAGACATACCCGCGCACCCGCTCCAGGTGGCGTTCGAAGACCTCCTGGGCGAGGGGGTCGAAATCGTGGGAGAGGAAGGCGTGCTTGCGGAAATAGCCGCGGCCCGGACGGCCGGTGGCCCGGTTGATGACGAGGACGGTGAGCAGGGGCTCGTTGCGCCGGCGGTTTTCCTCCGCCACCTCGTTGAGCGCGGCCCAGAGGGCGGGTTGGTCGAAACCGGTGAGATCGAGGCCCTCGCGCGCGCCGCGGGCCCGGACGAGCCCTTCCAGCTCCTTGTAGTCGAGCGGCAGGCCGCTCTCGGAAGCCTGGGCGACCAGCAGCCGGCGGACGAGCGCGGTGAGCGACGCGGCCTGGGGCTCGGCGGTCTGCGGCTTGGCCGCCGTGAGCGCGAGGATCCGTCCGCGGACATTGGCCCAGGCCGGGTCGGCCGTGTCGCCCGTCCAGCGGGTGAGGTCCTCCGTCTGCAGCTGGCGAAAGCCGAAGGGCGGCTCGCACGAGGCGAGCTTCACCGGGGTGAGGACATTGCGCTCTTTGCCGATCGCGGCTTCCTCGCGCACCCAGTCCGACCCCACGGCCTTCGGGGTCCAGCAGACAAGCACGGCCTTGGCGGCGCGGGCCTCCCGCTCGATCTCATCGGAGAAGCGCTCGCCCGGGGTGAGCTGGGCGTCGAACCAGACATCGAGGCCCAGGGCCTTGAGCGCGGCCGCGATGGGCTCGACGCGCGCCCGGTCGGAGCGCGCATAGGAGATGAAGACGTCGGCCATGGGGTTCCCGACGCGACTTCTACTGCGATTCCGTGCGCTTAGGCGTGCCTTGGCAGGAAGTGGATTTCCCTCCCCTTCTTCAGGGGAGGGTGTCGCCGAAGGCGACGGGTGGGGGGTGACGCCGCGACCTTTGAGGCCCCACCCGTCACGGCTTCGCCGTGACACCCTCCCCGCGAAGCGGGGAGGGAAGAGGTCGCGCTATTTCGGGTAGAGGATCATCTGCGTGCAGCGGAAGAGGGCGAGGGTCTTGCCCTCGTGCTTGGCCTCCGCATCCCAGACTTGGGTGGTGCGCCCGCCATGGACCATCCGCGCCTCCCCGACCACCTCGCCCTCGCGGGTCGTGCCCAGGAAGTTGGTCTTCAGCTCTACGGTGGTGAATCCGCTGGCCTCCGCCGGCTTGGAGATGAAGCAGCCATAGCCGCATGCGGTGTCGAGCAGGGTGACGATGCTGGCCGCGTGCAGGTACGTGTTGGGCGCGATGTGATGCGGGGTCACGATGAAGCGGCCCTTGATGTAGCCGGAGCGCGCCTCCAGCCATTCCATGCCGAGATAATCGGGCAGGCGGCCCTTCTGGCGCTCGGTCAGAGCCGCGACGATGTCAGTGGTCATGCCGCTTGGTTTCACGCCGGCCCTAACGGAAGTCGAGCCCTCCTGCTAAGAGAGCGCATGAGCGAGTTGAAACGTGTCCGCGCCGCGGTGCTGCTGATCGGGGACGAGCTCCTCTCCGGGCGCACGCAGGACTTGAACCTGCGCGAGATCGCGCTCTTCCTCGCCCCGCTCGGCGTCCAGGTGGCCGAGGCGCGGGTGGTGTCCGATGAGATCGAGGAGGTCGCCGAGGCGCTGAACGCGCTGCGGTCGAGATATGATTACGTCTTCACCACCGGCGGCATCGGACCCACCCACGACGACAAGACCGCCGACGCGATCGCGCACGCCTTCGGCGTCGGCATCGACGTGCATCCCGAGGCGCGTGCGATCCTGGAGACGCACTACAAATCGGGGCCGCTCAACGAGGCGCGGCTGCGCATGGCGCGCATCCCGGACGGCGGCGTGTTGATCGACAATCCGGTGTCGAAAGCGCCGGGCTTCATGGTCGGCAACGTGTTCGTGCTGGCCGGCGTGCCCTCGATCATGCGGGGGATGCTTCTGGGCGTAGGCCCGCACATCAAGGGCGGCGCGGTGGTGGCGGCGCGCACGCTGCGCTGCAAGGGCTTGCGCGAAGGCGACGTCGCCGCCGGCCTCACCGCGCTGGACGAGAAGTTCGCCGGCGTGAGCTTCGGCTCCTATCCCTGGTTCGGCCCTGAGGGCATCGGCACGCACCTCGTCGCGCGCTCGGCCGATCCCGTGGCGCTGGAGGCGGCGGTCGCGGAGCTCGCCGCGCTCGTGCAGAGCCTGGGCGTCGAGCCGGTCGAGATCGAGGCCTAGTTCCTGAAGGTCAGTCGCCGAAGAGGCTCGCGGCGAAATTGATGCTGATCGCGAGGATCACAGTGTTGAAGAGGAACGCCACGATCCCGTGGATGGTCACGACCCGGCGGATGCCGCGCGAACGGATTTGCACGTCTGCGGTCTGGTTGGCGACGCCGATGACGAG
Organism: Hyphomonadaceae bacterium; assembly: GCA_016791425.1. Taxonomy (GTDB): domain Bacteria; phylum Pseudomonadota; class Alphaproteobacteria; order Caulobacterales; family Aquidulcibacteraceae; genus CADEEL01. The sequence goes on from JAEUMQ010000020.1 coordinate 240,324, forward strand.
CGCAAAATGCAGGAAGTCCCAGAAGTCCGGCTTGGCGTCCTTGCTGTGGGCCGGGAAGATGAGCCCGGCGCGCTCCGTCTCGTCGTCGTCCGGCGCGAAATATTCGTGCGCGTAATGGCTGGCGAAGATCGTGTGCGTGAAGAGCCAGGAAAGGGCGACCGTCAGGAAGGCGAGGGCCACGAGCGCCTCCTGCATCGGCCCGGTCAGCTGCTTGGCTGCGCCGAGCTCCTGCCAGATCGCGAGGAGGCTGGCCGCCGCAGAGAGAAGGCTCACCGCCAGGATGAGCCCGCGCCCATCGTCCTGCTCGGCCGCGCGCCGCTCCATGTCGTCCGGCGTGAGGCCGCGCGCGACCAGGAGCGTGATGCAAACGAAGCTCGCCGCGAGCACGTCCCAGGCCATGAGCCAGCGCGTCGTCGCCGCCAGCGGATTGGGGATCGTGAAGAGCGCCGCGGCCGTCCCCGCACCGAGCGCGGCCGCCCAGATCAGCTTCATGTGCGACCGGACGATCCCGCCGCCTGTTTGCTTTCCGTCCGCCATCGACGACTCCTGCGGCTGACGCTAACTGACCGTGCGACCCATGTGGGCGTGGCGAAACTGGTAGACGCAGCAGACTTAAAATCTGCTGTCCTGACGGACTTGCGGGTTCGAGTCCCGCCGCCCACACCAGGTCGCGCGAATTCTGTTCCGTCCATGCGCCTGCGGCGTGTGCTGGCGTGGCGAGCCAGACCGTCCGTGGAGCGCGCCTTCCCCCGCGCGCCCGGCGCGCGAAAGCGGCGGCGCCTCCTTGCGCGCGCCCGCTAGACTGGCGCGCTGCAAGTCGGCTTCGGCCACTGGGTCCGACGGCTTGACGGGCCTGGGACCGGCTGCTCAGTCGGCCGGCAAGAGCGGGCGGTAGAGCAAGAGCGGGATATTCAATGCATTTGTCGAAGCGGGTGATGGTGACGGGCGGGTCCGGATTTCTGGGCTCGCACATCTGCGAGCGGCTGGTCGCCGAAGGCGCCGAAGTGCTGTGCGTGGACAATTTCTTCACCGGCGCCCGCGCCAACATCCGCCATCTGCTGGATGCTCCGAATTTCGAGCTCTTGCGCCACGACGTGACCCACCCGCTCTTCGTCGAGCTCGACGAAATCTACAACATGGCCTGCCCGGCCAGCCCCATCCATTACCAGCACGATCCGGTGCAGACGACGAAGACGAGCGTCATCGGGGCCATCAACATGCTCGGCCTCGCCAAGCGCCTGAAGGCCAAGATCCTGCAGGCCTCCACCTCCGAAGTGTACGGCGATCCCCACGTCCATCCCCAGGCGGAGGAATATTGGGGCAACGTCAATCCGATCGGGCCTCGGTCCTGCTACGACGAGGGCAAGCGCTGCGCCGAGACGCTGTTCTTCGACTATCGCCGCCAGCACAACATGCAAGTGAAGGTTGTGCGCATCTTCAACACCTACGGCCCCCGCATGCACCCGAACGACGGACGCGTGGTGTCGAACTTCATTGTTCAGGCTCTGAAGGGCGAGCCGATCACGATCTATGGCGATGGCGAGCAGACCCGCTCGTTCTGCTATGTGGACGATCTGGTGGACGGGATCATCCGCCTGATGAACACCGGCCCCGACGTGACCGGGCCGATCAATATCGGCAACCCGGACGAATTCTCGATCCGCCAGCTGGGCGAGATGGTGATCGAGATGACCGGCTCGAAATCGAAGCTCGTCGCCCTGCCGCTGCCGCAGGACGATCCCCGCCAGCGCCGTCCCGACATCTCGAAAGCCGAACAGCACCTCGGTTGGCGCCCCGTCACGCCGCTGCGGGCGGGCCTTGAGAAGACCATCGCCTATTTCGACAGGCTGCTCGCGGACGGCGTCGATGCCGCTCTTGACGGCGCGCGCCGCTGAGCCGGGCCGCGCCAACGCCGCTTGGCGCTCGCAAGTAAAACTTCTGCAATGTGAGCAAAACGCCAGTCGGCGCCTGTCTCGCGGCCATCGCGGCAGGCCGGCGCCTGCGCATTCCGCAGCTACGAGCACATTTCTACTGTGGAAAAGCCGAAATTAACTATGGCTCGTCGAGGTCAGCATTTGCGCTTCGCGCCAAGCGCATGCGCATCTCTGGGAAAAAGCAGCAACGGGGAAAAAAACTCCGTGCAGTTGCGAAAAAGGCGTTGCTGCTCCCCTACGAGGGATTTACCATCTTTTCCCGTGGGGTGACATCAATGAACGCCAACGTGGATGTGGCGGAACTCAGAGGGGACCTGAGGGATATGACGCCGCCCTCGCGCGTCAGCCCAAGCAAGGCCCTGCGGGTCGCCATCAAGCGTCGCGGCAAGCCTCTGGGCGGCATGCGGCCATACAGCTCCAAGCGTGTTGCGGACGCCGCCCTTGCGGCGCTGTTGCTGGCGCTGACCATGCCCGCGCTCATCCTGATCTGGCTATTGGTGGTGGCCACGAGCCAGGGGCCCGGCCTCTATTGGTCGCGCCGGGTCGGCCTGCACGGCAAGATCTTCTTGATGCCGAAGTTCCGCACCATGGACGCCGCGGCCCCCGAGGCCCCCAGGGAGGCGCTAAGCGTCGCCCAATGCCAGATCACGCCGCTTGGCGCGCTGCTGCGCCGCATGAGCCTGGATGAGCTCCCGCAGCTCTGGACCATCCTGCGCGGCGACATGAGCTTCATCGGTCCGCGCCCGCTGATGCCGGACGATCCCGCCGCGCTCGCTCGTCGGCATTTCCCGGATGCGTTCTCGGTGCGCCCCGGCCTTTCGGGCCTCGCCCAGATCAGCGGCCGCAATCACGTGACGCCGCGCCGCAAGGCCCGCCTCGATGCGCTCTACGCGCGCCGCGCCTCGCCGGGGCTGGACGCCCAGATCTTCTTCCGCACCGCGCTCATTGTGGTGACCGGGCAGGGCTTCATCTAAGGCCCGCGCCGGGGCGCGGCTAGGACTTCTGTGACGCCCGTCTTGCGTCCGGCTGCGCGCGCGCGTCACGTTGCTCCAGGAACCTCTCGGTTGCCGCCCCCTTGAGCAGGGACATCCACCGCTGCGCGGTTTGCTCCAGACCGTACTGCGTGGAGAGGACCTTGCCGCGCTCCACAAGCGTCTTGCGTAGATCCGCGTCCCCCTGCAGGCGCGTGAGCGCCTTCTCCAGATCCTGCGCTGTGAAGATGCGCAGGTAGTTCCATTCCGGTTCGCCGGACTCCAGGAACGCGCTGTCCGGGCCGCCGATGAACGGCACACCCGCCGCCCAGGCGTTGAAGAGCTTCACCGCCGGCTTCGACTTGAAGAGGTTGCCTGTGAAGTCGCGGATGCCGACGACGGCGTCGATGTCGGAATTGTCGTGCCAGCTGTCGGCGCCCTTCATCACGAGCTTGAGGCCGAGCCGCTTGCAGATGGCGTCCACTTCCTCCGCGATCTGCACGAAGCCGGAGCGGAAAAGGCCCTTGAAGGCGATGTAATTGATCGGCCGTCCCATGTATCCGATCGTGGTGAAGGTCGATCCGCGGGCCGGATCGCGCGGAATGAGCCCGAGCTGCGGGAAGTGCGGCATCCAGAACGCGCCCGGCTTGAGCTGGCCCTTGTTGTGGACCATTTCGAGGTCCGCCCAGTAGCGCGGATAGGCGTCCGCGCGCGCCGCGACCATGAACGGCCGTCCCGGCGGCGGCAGTCGCGGCAGGTCGATGGTCGCCGCGATATTGATCGCGTCCGGGTCGAGCGCGGTGGAAAGCTCGCACCCCTCCATGCGCTCCTTGAGCACCAGGAAGGCCTGTAGTGTGACGGTTTCCTGGGTCTCCTTGAGGTCGGGCGGATTGATGTCCGTCAACTTCGAGGTCTTGAAGCGTGCGAGCTCCTCGGGCGAGCGCCCGGGCGCGTAGAAATTGAACCGGATCATCCCTGTCTCATCGGAGACTTAAGTGACCGCTTCAAGCGTGTTCGCTGCAGCGGATTCTTGAAAGTCGATCCGTCGCGGCGCGATCGCCCGGCGCGGCCGCGCTGCGAGTTCCTCGAGCGCGCGCAAGGCGGCGTCCACATCGCCGGGGGCTGCGTGCCAATAGGTCTCCGCATGGCGCGTCGCGAGCAGGTGCACGTCCGACTCCGCCGGCCCGATATAGAGCAACGGCTGGCCCGCCTCGAGGCACGCATAGGTCTTGGATGGGAAGACGTAACCCCAGAAGGCCCTGTCCAGCAGAACGAGGTGCGCGTCCGCCACCTGCAGGATGCCGGCGAGCGCGGGAAGCGTTGCAGGCGGCGTCACCTTAAGCGGAAGGCCGTGCGTCTCGCAGAAAGCCTTCACCTCCCCGACGCGCACCCCCTGGCCGTTGATCCAGAGCCGCACGCGGTTTGAGCCCTCCTGCACGTGCCGGCGATAAGCCTCGCAGATCGTCGCGCTCTCGTGCGCCACGCCCCAATTCCCGGAATAGAGCAGGACCGGATGGCCTTTGAACGGATGCACCGCCGGCTCCGCCGCACGCCAGTCTTTGATTGGCGAGCTGTCGCGCTTGACGACGATGCGGTCTTCGAGGCCTTCGGCGGCGAGGCGTCGCTTCATGTCGAAGGACAGCACTTCGAGGCTGTCGGCCTTGCGCCGCAGCCATCGGAAAAAGGGCTTCGATGGCGCCAGCCAGCGCGCCTTTCCCGCCGCCAGCGCCACCTCCGGATAGAAATCGGTCATGCGGTAGACGATGCGCTGCCTCCAGAAGAGATGGTTCTGCAGAAGCAGCCAATAGGCGAGCAGCGGCGGCGAGCCGGTGACCATGATCGAGGCGGGACGCGAGCGCCGCTGCGCGTCGCGGGTCGCGCGCGCGAGCCGACGATTGATCGCCAGCGCCCAGAGCGCGCGCCTGACGAAGCTCTCCTTCGGATTGCGCGGCGCCGCGAGGCGTTCGATCGTAAGCTCCCCCGCGCCGATGCGCTCCCTCTCTTGCATGCTCTCCTTGCCGAGCCCGATGAGTAGCACGCGTCCGCCCGCGCGCGCCGCCTCGCGTGCGCGGCCGAGCTCGTATTGGCCGACTGCGCCGAACTCGGGCGGGATCCAGTCGCAGACAACGATCTGCGCGCGCGATGCGGTTTCGACACTCATTCCGGGTGCACCGCTTCGGGAGTCATCACCGGCTCTGTCGCCTCACGCTGCGGCGCTGCTGCAGGCGCAGCGGCGTATTCCTTGATCAGCACGCCGACGACGGAGAAATACCAAGCCTTCTGGAACGCGTAATAGAAACCTGGGAGCCCGTCGAGCAGCCCGAGCCGCACGATGTACGTGTAGAGGAAATAGAAGAGCGGATACCACCAGGCGTCGATGTTCTTGTACTTGAACTTCTGCCGGCCAGTGAGATGCGCGCCATCGCGCGAACCGCGCCGCAGCTCGAGCGTGCGCCGCGCTTCCCACGCTGCATAGTCGCGGTGACGGTCGATGAATTTGGCGATGCCGCGATCATCGTCGTGGACGATCGGCGCGCGAATCTCCCCAACGCTGCCCGCGATCTCAGGGTGCTCGTGCACCTCCATGTCGAGCTTGCTCCAGGCCGCTTCGTCGATCCGCTCATAAAGACCGGCGCCAACCTTGAAGAGAGCGAGCTTGCGTTGCGGCAGGCCGTGTCGCAGCGGCCTGCGGAGGAAGTAATTGGAATAATGGAGCCAGTAGCCGGAATGGGGTTCGCTACGCAGCGCTGCTGCGGCCGCGTCGCAAAAGGCTTCGGTGACGAACTCGTCCGCATCCAGGAAGAGCACCCATTCGTTCGTCGGCGGGTCGTTGAGGAGGAGCCAATTGCGCTTCTTCGGATAGGCGCCGTTCCAGACGAAATTCACCAGTTTCGCGCCGTGCGCCTTCGCGATAGCTGGCGTCGCGTCCGTGCTGGCCGAATCCACCACGACCACCTCTCCGAAGCGGGAGAGCTTTTGTAGGCAGCGCGCGAGGTTGGCTTCCTCGTTCTTGGTCGGCACCACGACCGTGATGGGCAGGTCGCGCATCGGCCTCACCGCATGCCGACGGGGCGGGCGGGATTCCCCGCCACGATCGCGCGCTCTGCCACGTCGCGCACGACCACCGCGCGCGCCGCGACGACCGCCGCACTGCCGACTTTCACGCCGGGCCCGATGAAGGCGTCCGCGCACACCCAGGCGCCGGATCCTATGTCGATCGGAGGGCGCAGCAGCGGCATCGCCGGATCGCGGAAATCATGGGTGCCAGCGCAAATGTGCGCATACTGCGAGATCGTGGCGGCGCGCCCGATGGTGATCGCGCCAAGACTGTAGAGGATCGCACCGTCGCCGACCGCAACCTCGTCTGCGATGTCGAGGTTCCAAGGCACGGCGATGCGCACCGACGGATAAAGGTGCACGCGCGCGCCGATGCGGGCGCCGAAAAGCCTCAGCACGAGCGCGCGCCAGCCCCAGAGCGGACGGGGGCTCCATGCGAAGAGCGGGCCGCGAAACGCCTCCCAAAGCGCGCGCGCGAGAATTTGCGCCGGCGTCCATGGCCGCGCCGAACGCGCCGCGCCGACATCGATCTCCGGCGTCGCCGGCGGCGGCGCTTCGATCTTAGGTCCGGTGGCGCGTTGCTCTCTCGCCATCACGAGGCCGGCGCCCTTTCGCTCGTCCGCAGGCGCTGCGCTGCGCCTTCGGCGAGATGCAGGCGCGATGGCGGCGGCGCGCCGTTGATGAGCCAGCGATAGAGCGTATGCATGTCCGCACCGATCTGCGTCCAAGTGAAGCGCTCCTCCACCAGACGAAGGGCGTTCCCCGACATCTGCGCAAGCTCCGCGTCGCTCATGCGGAAGAGGCGTTTGAGGCCGGGCGTTATGGCGGCGGCGGACGTTCCGATCTCGATCGCCGCGCCGGCGTGCGCGCCCTCCGGAATGTTGCACTCCGGCGTCATCACGACCGGCAGCCCGTAGGACCATGCTTCGAGCACTGCGAGCGGCAATCCTTCGCTCAGCGAGGGCAGCACGAACGCGGTCGCGGACTTGAACGCGTTGTGTTTTGCCAGGCCGTGCTGGGGACCGATGAAATGCACACGCGGCGCGCCTGTCGCGTCGATCACGGCCTTGCATTGGGCCTCGTAGCCGGCCTGGTCCCAACCTGCGATCGCCAGCTGCCAAGGATCGCTTGCGCGCTCCTCGCGGCTCACCTGCGCCCACGCTTCGATGAGCGGAATGATGTTCTTCTTCGCGTGGACACGCCCGAGGAAGAGCAGGGTCTTGCCGGTGCGATCCGACCAGGGCGGCGGCCCCGCAGGCGCATTGCCAGGCGGATTGACGCCGTTCGGGATAACCGCGATCGGGTTCTTCAGCCCGAACGCGCGCAGCGATCGCATCTCGGAATCCGCCACCGCATGCAGCGCCGCCGCTTGGTCGAGATGACGCCGCTCATAGAGCGCCGCGGCAATTTCCTTCATCCAGCGCTTGTTTGAGAACGCCCACGGATCGAGAAAGCCTTGCGCTGAGACCACGACAGGCTTGCCTGTCTCGCGCATCCAGCGCAGCGAGAGGAGCGTCGGATACATCCACATGCAGCAGATGTGCAGGAGGTCGAGGTCGGCGGCGCGCATGCTCTCATAGAGCCCAGGCGTATAGCCGAACGCGCGCGGCCCCCTTGCCGCGGCGGTGTGCACGGGCAAACCGCCCCACAAGGCTCGGTCCGCCTCGGTGGCGTCGTCTTCGATGCCGAAGACTTCGACATCGACCCCGGGGATCTTGCTCACCGCGATGCTCACGCCGCGCAGCGCTTCGAATACGCCCGCACCATGACGGGAGACCGAGCCGGTTAGGACGCCGATCCTCATTGCGCACACACGTGGGGGTGAGAAGAAGCGTTCATTTGAGCTGTGAGAGGAGCCAGAGCACGCCCCCGTCGAGCGCGCCGCCTTTGTGAGGGTTGTCGAGCGCGATGCGCGCGGCCTGTTCAAGTCCGTTCGCGAATTTCTCCGGCCCCCATTGCGCGATGATCTCCCGGGAGCGCGCCGCCATTGCGGCACGGTCGCACTCGGGCGAAGCGATGCGCGTCATGGCTTCAACAAGTGTCTCGGATTTGAAAGGATCGATGATATAGCCGTTGGCGCCGTCCTCGACCAGCTCCGGAGCGCAGCCGCAGCGCTCCGACACGATGACGGGCAGGCCGGCCGCCATCGCTTCGTTGACCACTAGGCCCCATTGTTCGGTCGTGCTCACATGCACGAACGCGCCGGCAAGGCCGTAATAGGCAGGCAGCTCGTCATAGCTCTTGTAACCGGCCAGGATGACCGAGTCGCCGAGCCCGAGCTGCGTGATCTGCCCTTCCAGCCCGCCCCGCAGCTCCCCGTCGCCGAGAATGACCAGCGACCACGCCTGGGCGCCCGCCTGTCGGCGATAGGACGCATAGGCGTGAATCAGCCCGCCGAGATTCTTCGTTACGACAAAGCGGGCCGACGCGAGGAAATAGTGTTCCGGCAGACTGAGCCCGATGCGCGAGAGCGCCCCCGACGCGTGGACGCGTGCCGCGCCAGCCGAGAAATGGTCGTTATCGACCACGTCGTATCCCGTGAACGCGTGTGCGCGCGGAAGGCCTAGTTTCTCCACATAGTCAATGTGCCTTCGACCCGCGACCAGCGCCGCTGAGCACGTGCGCACGACGCGCCGCTTGATCCACTCGCCGATTGCCGTGCGAGGGTAATCGATCTCCTGGCTATCCGACATCATGATCGCCGGGACGCGATGGCGCCGGGCCCATTCGAGCATGGCGAGCGCGTAGTGCTGCGCCCAACCCGGGACCGCCAGGACATCGGGGCGGTGCTCGTCAAGCGCGGCGAATACCCGCGCGCGGACCTCTCGCGTGCGGCGCGCCGTGACTGGCCCGTCGGGAAAAAGCGTAACGAGCTGAAACCCGTCCGTCTCGCCGAGCGCGCCCCAATCGTGGACCGAATCCTGGCTTGAACCTTCGATGGCGATGATGGGCTGGCGCAGGCTTGCCGCCCGCGCGCGCACCGCGTGGTAGGGGCCGAAGGCCGCGTAAAGGAGCGCGATCTTCGGCGCGGACGCAGGTGCGTGGGCCGCCGCGATCAAGCCCGGTTGCGGCGCGGCCCTATCTGAAACGCTGACGGGCATGCGCTTGCTGGGAATAGGCGCGGGCGCGAGGGCCGCGCTGCAGTTCGGAGGATGGATCGCGACGCGCGTCCGGCGCCAGCATGCGCAACGCGCAAATGACCCCGATGACGATGACGCTGGAGAAGTTCAGGTAGCGCGGCGTCGACATGATGAAGAAGAAATAGCCCGCGAGCGCTGCCAGGATGTCCCACTTGCCCTTCACGAGCGCGATGGCCACCGCCGCGAGCATGCCGACGAGGAAGAGGCCGCCGCCGACGATCCCGAGCTCGGCGAACGCCATGATGAATCCGTTGTGCGTATATCGGACCACTGGATCGCCGATGCTGGAGCCGATCAGGGGTGAGCGGGCGAACGCCTCCCAGCCGGTTTGCCAATTCTCGAAGCGGCCGGAGAATCCGCTGCTCACGCCGCGGTACGGGTCGTCGAGGAGGAGCAGAGCGCTCAGGGTATCGAGGATTTCCGAGCCGAACTGCTGAATGACAACGAAGGCCGGCATCAGCAGGAGCCAGATCCAGATGCTGAACCGCAGCGGAACGAGCGAGTTGATGTAGATGATGAGCACCAGGAGCGCAGCCATCGTCGGGCCGCGCGCCTGGGTCATGACCACGACGGGCAGCGCCAGCAGCGCCGCGATCACGATGATATGCTTTTTGCCGGACAGCACCGCGGCCGCCACTGTCGCCACGCCGAGCTCGCCCCAGATTTGCACGCCGATGCCGCCTGCCGAGAAGCGCGCGCCTTCCTGACTGAGCTCCGCCGGTTGCGCCAGGCCGAAGATGCAATAGCCGCAATGGATGAGCGCGATGAGGTGCATCCCTGAGCGGAAGTCTCGGTCCGAAAGATGCGCGCCGAACAGCCCTGCGATGATGGTGGCGGAGATCGCCCCGGCGAAGAGGAAGTTCGGCGGCTCGAACCCGTAGCGCACATTGCCCGCCTGCAGCCCCGCGAGCAGCATGGGTAGGAGCGCGAAGGCGATGAGCGCGAGCACCGACCCCTTGATGTTTGGGTAGGGCTGGACAATGCGGAACACCGCGAAAGGCAGCGCCAGCACGAGCACGCCGAAATACTGCATGCTCTGCGCGCCGAAGATCGTCGCCATCAGCGTCGGGCCGCCGATGAGTGCGGCGAGTACGAGGATATCGAAATTGAAGCGCGGCACGAACCCCGGCTCGCGCTCCACAAGGTCGGCTGCGTAGGTCATCTGCTTCGCCATAGTCTATACGGTCTCGGAGGCGGCGCGTGAAAGCTGCGGTTCGATGAGCGCCGCAAGTGCGCTCGTCAAGCGGTCGCCCCATGGGCCTTCCCCGTATTGTGCGGCGGTGGCGAGGGCGGCGCGGGCCATCGCGCCTCGGAGCGGACGGTCAGTGACGATCTTCTCGATTGCCGCGGCGAGCGCCTCGCTCTCGCGTTCGGGAATGATGAGCCCCTCGCGCCCGTGCGTCACGACCGAGCCGGCGCTGCGCGTGGTGATCACCGGCAGACCCGCCGCCAGCGCCTCGTGCACCACCGAAGCGGAGCCCTCCGCAAGCGTCGGCAGCACAAAGACGTCCGCTCTCTGGTATTCGGCCCGCATCTGATCGCGCGACAAGAGCCCGAGGAAATTCAGCGCGCCGGCGTCGGGATGACCGCGGACGCGATCATTTGTGTGCCCGGCGACGCGGAAGTCGAATTTGGCGCCGGCGCCGCGGCTCAGCATGCTTGCCGCCGCCGCGAAATAATGGATGCCCTTCCGTAGCACGGCCTGGCCGGCATAGAGCACGCGCCCGGTTTCCGGCTGGGGCATTGACGCCTGCCCCTGGCTCACCGAAGAGCCGTAGGGCACGATGACCGCGGGTGGAACCGACGCGATGCCGGCCTGCTTGGCAAACGCGAGGAGGTCGCCGCGCACATTCTCTGCGGGACAAAGCAGCAGGTCGGCGACCTCGATCGTCTCGCGCATCCGCTGCTCCACGAGCGATTGGTCCGCTCCCGTCTCGCCCGAGGCGAGCTCCCAGTCCGGGAACATTGCGAGCTCGCGCTCCACGATCTGCTGGTAGAGCGGTGTAATAAAAACATCGACAGCGATCTTGAGCCCGCGCGCTTTCGCATGCTTCCAAAACGGCATCCCGCTATTGTACATGGCGTAAACGACGTTGGCCTCGCCAATCCCCCAGCGGATCATCTGTTCGCCGAAAAGCTCGTTGGCGAGGGTGTAGCGCGCCTCCGCCTGTGCGCCCCGCCGCAGGCTGGGGCGCAGGTTCACCATGGGGGCCGAATAGACCCGCTCGCTCGGCACCCCGCTCACCACCCGGCGCCGGACCTTGGCGCCGAGCGCGGGCGATGCGCAGCTTGCCGCTGCGCCTGCAAGCCGGCCGAGCGCGCCGTGCAGGGTGAAATCGGTGTAGAAGCGTTCGAGCGCGCCGCGCGCATGCAGGATGCGTGGCACCGCGTAGTAATGACGCGCGCCGATCTGCGCCACGATCACGCTGAGCGGGCCCGCGCTCATGCCTGCGCCGCCGCCGGCGTCGCGCGCGCTTCGCGGCGCCAGACCAGTTCCATCGCCACCGCGAAGACCGCGCATACCGCGATCTGGCCGATGAGCTGCGCCAGAGCCATCCCCATCGCCCCGTCTGCGCGCCAGAGCCAGGTGAGGGCGAGGGCGATCACCGCCCACACCGAGCCAAGATTGAACACGGTCCAGGCGTTGCCCGTGCTGACATAGGCGCGCCAGTAGAGATTGTTCAGCACTATGAAGGGCGCCGTGAACATCATGACGACGATCACCGGCGCAGCTGCGGCGTAAGCTTCGCCGAATGAGAGCCCCACAATGAGCGGCGCCGCCAGCGCCAGGACGAGCGCGGGCGCGGCCGTCGCCGCAAGCTGGATGAGCGCCAGCTGGCGCGTGGTGCGGCGGTGCGCGGCGGCGCCGTCTCCCGCCTCGCTCAGGTTGGAGAGCACAGGCGAGAACGACGCCGACGCCGCCATCGGCGCGAGCAGCACGAGCGTCATCCATTTCTGCGCCGCATCGTAGAGGCCAATCTGATCGACGCCTGCTTGCCGCACGATGATCGCCTGGCAGATCCACACGATCACAGCGCGCTGCGTCGCGCCGAGGAACACGGGCAGGCTGAACTGCCAGAGCACCTTCGCATCGCTCGCGCGGCCAGGATGCAGGATGCGCAGCCCCCGCGCGCGCATCAGCCTGCGCGCGACGATGAAGGTCGCAGCGCATCGAAAGACTTCCGTTGCGAGCAGCCCGAAGAGCGCTCCGTTCAGCCCCCACAGCAGCGCGCCGGCGACGAGCGCCGCGAACCCGACCACGCCGGTGACGAAGGTGATCCAAGTCTGCTTGCGGAACGCCTCGAAGCCGATGATGACGCCGCCGAGCGCGCTGCCGACCGTGTAGAGGAAGAGGGTCGGGGCGATGATCTGCAGCGGGACGGCAAGGTCGGGGTGCCGGAGGATTTCGCTGGCGAGGTAGGGCGCCGCGAAGAAGATCGCGAGCGCGCAGAGCGCTCCGGACACGGTCGAGAATGTGAGCGCGATGCCGTTGACGCTCTCCACCTGGGCCGGGTCGGAGTCCCGGAAGGCCGCGATATAGCGCGACGAGGTGAGCCCGAGCCCGAACGCGGCAAAGGCAGAGACGGTCAGCAGCGTGCTTTGCGCGAGAGCGAACGCGCCGTAATCCTCGATGCCGAGCCAGCGCGCCACGAGGATGGTGCTCACGAAGGAGAAGGCGCGCCCGCCCGCCTCGCCGACCAGCGACCAGAAGCTGCCGCTTGCCAGACGCCGCCCAATGTCCGTCTTTGGCCGCGGCAGAGAGTCCCAGACTTTGCGCAGGTTCAAGGGTCTGTCCGCCACGCTACCGCCCCGCCAGCCTCCGTTGGCCAGGCCTCAATTGGGCGCCCGCGCGTGAAGGCCATCCGCGGCCGGCCCCGAGCCCGCCCCATCAAACCCACGCGTTAAGCGCTTTACCATACGCTTCGGCGCCGCAACATCGCGTACCCCAAAAGGGGCGCCGCGGCGCGAAGATCGCGGCTCCGGGCCGCGAAAACAAGCGCGCCCGGCAGCGGCGATTGGCGTCAGCCGCCGCGGCTGTGCCAATCGAAGGCGCTTCGGATGATGTCGTCGATGCCCGAGTGCGCCGGGCGCCAGCCGAGCATGTCGCGCGCCTTGGCGGCGGCCGCGACGAGCTCGGGCGGATCGCCGGGGCGCCGCTGTGCGATGCGCCGCTTTACCGGCCGGCCGGTGACGCGCTCGGCCGCGGCGACCGCTTCCGCGACGCTCGTTCCCACGCCCGTCCCCAGATTGAAGGTTTCCGAGCCGCCGCCGCCCTCGAGCCGCTTGAGCGCCGCATAATGCGCCTCGCCGAGGTCCGCGACATGGACGTAGTCGCGCACCGCCGTTCCGTCCCGGGTCGGGAAATCGTCGCCAAGCACGCTCAGCGTGAAATCCGGGTCCAGGATCCCGCGGATGACGAGCGGGATGAGATGGGTCTCCGGCTCATGCCGCTCGCCGATCTCGCCGCCCGGATCGGCCCCCGCGGCGTTGAAATAGCGCAGCGAGGTGTAGCGCATGCCGAACGCGTGCGCGTAATCGGCGAGCGCCTTCTCCACGAAGAGTTTCGACCAGCCATAGGGATTGATCGGCGCCTGCGGGTGCGTCTCGTCGATCGGCGTCTTCTGCGGCGTTCCGTAGGTGGCGCAGGTGGACGAGAAGAGGATTTTCTCCACGCCGGTCTTGCGCATCGCGTCGAGCACGTTGAGCGCGCCGGTAGAATTGTTGCGGTAATAGCGATCGGGCTCGGTGACCGATTCCCCAACATATGCGATCGCCGCGAAGTGCGCGATCGCATCGGGGCGCGCCTCGCGGATCGCGGCGGTCAGCCGCTCCTCGTCGAGGATGTCGCCTTCCACCAGCGGACCCCAGCGGACGAATTCGCGCCATCCGCGCGAAAGATTGTCGTAAACGACAACTTCCCAGCCGGCCTCGGCGAACCGCTTGCAGCAATGGCTCCCGACATAGCCGGCGCCGCCCGTCACGAATACCTTCACGCCTTCATCCCGTCCGCATTGAAGCTGCATGCCATTGCGCCGATCGGACTGGCAAGCCGGCGCGCTGCGCGAGCGAGCCTTGGAGCGTCGCCGCCGCCGCGCGTAAATGCCGTAGGCGGCCTAATCGAGCGCGGCGAACACGTCCGCGCCGGCCGCGATCTGCCGGCCCTGCGCGTCATAGACGACGCCGCGGCCGGTCGGCGCGCCGTTGGCGAACTCCCCGTCATAGCGAACGCCGTTGGGACGCAGCAGCACGCCGCGTCCGTGCGGCCGCGAATTGCGCCAGGACCCGGCGTATTCAGTGCCGTCGCGCGAGCGCGAGGCGCCCACGCCATTGGCGCCGCCCGCCGACCATTGCCCCGCATAGAGGCTTCCGCTGCTCAATTGCGCGGTCCGCATGCCTGGCCCGGCCGACACCAGCGCCGTCTCCGCCATCTCTGCGCCGCGGGCGGCCGAGCCGCGCGCGCGCTCCACCGTGGCGCGCATGTCCGGCGCCAGGAGAAAGATCGAGCTGGCCGGCGCCGCGATGATGCGGTCGCGCAGATGCGCCGGCGCGAGCGGCGGCGTGGACGGCGAGGGCGGCTTGGCGACGAGCTCGGACGCGGGCGTGAGCGGAGATTCCGAGACTGGCGCCGCTTCCGGCAAGCGGCCGCGTAGCGCGCCCTCCGGCGGCGGCAGCCGACCCCGCGTCGTCGCGGCGGCTGGCGCGACTGAGGCGCCGGCGAACAGGCTGGGATCGGGTTCGAGGGGCGCCGCGAGCGTGGTCGCCTCCATCGGCGCCAAAGGCGCGATGCTTGGCGGCGGCGCGACTGACGCCACCGCCGGCGCCGGGGCCAAGCCCGGACGGAAGAAAGCGACATAGCCGACGAGCCCGGCCGCCGCCGTGATCAGCGCGCCCGCCGCCATCATGAGGCGCTTGCCGGCGGCGTCCTTGCTCGGACCGGCGACGATCTCAAAGCCCGATCCAGCGGCCTGGGCCTCCTCGCTGGCGCGGGGCCGCTTCTCTTTTGCCGCCGGCGCCGCTTGCTGCTCGGCCAGGCTCAAATTGCGCGGGTCGTTCTGCACGATCACGGACATGATCGGGGCGGGCGTCGCCGCTTTGGTTTTCTTGCCGCGCTCACGCCGCGGCAGCGCCTCGGCCAGCGCCGAGAAGTCCGGATCCTCAAGCTCAGAGCGCCAGCCGGTCAGATCGTGCCGCTTGGCGCGCTCGAAGCCCTCATAAGGCGCATCGCCCTCGACAGAGACGAAATGCAGCGGCGTCGCCGGCGGCGAGAACCGCACATAGGCTTCCAGGTCCTCGCCCGCCGCGTTCGGTGACCAGACCACGACAATCGCGTCTGATTTGTCCATGGCCGCCCGCGCGGCCGGCTTGGCGATGAGAGTGTGGTCGAACCGCCGGTTGGCCCGCAGCCCCCTGCGCGCAAGTCCGCGCGACAGGCGCTCCACGAAGGGGCGATCCGAGCGATGATGGACGATGAAAACGTCGGCCATAGGTCTCAAATCCGCCCGCGCGCCTCCAAGCCGAAATCTCCTAACACGCCCGATTGGGCGCTGGAAACCCGGCGCGCGGCCCTGTCAGGCTGACGTCCGCGAAAATCGCTTCAGGAGACCGACGCGGCGGGATTTTCCAGCCAGGACGGCAGCACGTTCTGGATAAGGCCTTGGCCGGCGATGGCGGTGCCGAACGCCACGCACATTTGCGAGAAAAGCTGCTCGAACTCCCGCTCCGAGGACAGATCGCTCGTCCACGCCGGCGTGGTCGGTAGAAGCTCGAAACTGACGGTGCGATCGACCTTCTTGGTTTTCTGCGCCATTTCGACGGTGCAGGGCAGGAAGGCGCCGCCGCCGGCGAGCACGATGCCGATGTGCTTGCCTTTCTCCGCCTTCACCGCCTTGGCCATGCGCGCCACGGAATAATTGTATACCTCCGCCAGCTCGCGTGCGGCGTCCCGGTATTCCTGCGAGGCGATGAACTCGCGCGCCGTGCATTGGATCACATGGTTGCGGAACCTGATCTCCACCCGGCGGTGCTCGAACAGGGATTCCTTCAGGTCCCGGATATTGGCGAGCAGGTTGCGCCAGAGCGCATGCTGCTCGTCGGAGCGCTTGAGGCCCTTGGCCTTGCGCAGGATGACGCGCATGAGCGCGCGGTCGAAGCTGTCGCCGGCGACGTCGATGGTCACGCGCGCCGAGGGCAGCACGCGCACCGACTGGTCGCGCGGATCGCGCGCGAAGCCGGCGAAGTCCGCGGTGCCCGCGCCGATATCGACGACCATGAGATAGTTCGGCACGGCCGGATCCACATAATGACAGGCCGCCACCGCGCTTGCCTCGTAGACGCCGCCGTCCAGGTTCGGCAGCCGTCCCTGCGAGCCGCGCGCAAGGGCGTCCTTCGCCTTGTGGAACGGCAATCCGTCAGGCGCGAGCAGCTGGCCCTCCACATCCGCGCGCACATCCGCGGCGAGGCCGAACAATTGCTCCATGACGTGGTGCGCCTGCGTCGCGCGGCGCGGGATCCAGCCCGGCCGGCTGTAGCGGAGCCGCACGCGCGAACTGGGGCCGAAGAGGGGGCCAAGTCGGCTGGGCGCCGACTGGCGCATGAGCTCAAGCAGATAGGCGAGATAAAGGACGATCAGCTCGCCCATCTTGAACGTGCCGGACGGATCGACCGAACGCAGCGGCATCAGGTCGATCGCGCGCTCGAAATCCTCCGCCCCGAGGATGGTCTTGAACGATTGCAGCGCCTGGCGCTTTTCATCGCCGCTGGCCACCAGCGTCGAGATAGCGCTCGGCCCGAAGAAGATGCGGTCGCGGTCGAGGAAGAGCGCCGAGGGCACGATGAGCGAGCGCCGACCCTTGGCGGCCGCGCCGATATGCAGGGGCATGATCTCGCGGCCGGCGCCGCCGCCGCCATTATTCGTCGCGGCGATCTTGGAGAACGCCGTCCCGAAATCGATCCCGATCGCCCATCCGTCGCTGGCGGCGTCCACCGGGGCCCAGCTGCTCATCTCTCCTCCCCAGACCGAAGCGCCCTAACCCGCGCGGCGGAACGCTGCGGCGTCACCCATCACCACCCATCCGACCATTTCATCCCCCCGCGGCGTTCCGCAAGCGGAAATCGCCGCGGCCCGCCCACGTCTACGCCAAGCTGCGCACGAGACGCAGCCTGTGCGCACGGCGCGCGTTGGCAAGGGCGCGCGCTTGGGCGAAAAGGATGGTCAACGAGCTCGTTTGCCGGCAACTCTCCGGCGTCGGTCTGAGGGGACGCGAGATGTCAGTGTTGAAGCGCGCATTGGGGGCCTTGGCTCTGCTCCTTTCCTTGGCGGGCTGCTTTGGGGGGCCCCCTGCGGCGCCGGCGCCGGCGCCGGGCGCCGAGGCGGAAGTTCTTCGCGATTATCACCTTGGCCCGGCCGATCGGCTGCGCATCAACGTGTTCAACGAGCCGACGGTGAGCGGCGAGTTCGTCGTGAGCCCGACCGGCAGCATCGCTTATCCCCTGATTGGGGAATTTCCCGCCGAAGGCAAAACCCTCACCGAGTTCACCACAACGCTCTCGACCGCTCTGCAGCGCTACATCCGTCAGCCGAGCATCAGCGTCGAAGTGATGAACTATCGTCCATATTACATCCTAGGCGAGGTGCGCGCGCCGCGCGAATACCCCTACACGTCGGGTCTCACGATCTTCAACGCGGTCGCCATCGCCGGCGGCTTCACCGAGCGTGCGGACTCCCGGCGTGTGTTCATCAAGCGCAAGGATGAGGACAGCGAGCGCGAATATCGCCTGACGAGCGAAACCCTCGTGCAGCCTGGCGATACGGTGCGCATCGCTGAGCGCCGCTTCTGATGGTGCGGTGCAAAAAGCTGGAGTGTGCGATCGCCCTATGCTAATTGCCGAGGCGAGGGGCGCAGCAGAAGGATTCCAGGGAGCGAGCAAAGCCGCTCGGGCCGGGAGCATCGACTTCGGCTATCGCGCGCATGCGCCCGAAACGGCCCCAAGGCCTTGTCGGCGCGGCCTGAAGCCTCAGCCTGTGATGCCGGTAGGAAGCTCGGGTCGGGTGCGTTTCGCACGGACTCTTCGCGACGCGCACCGCCGCCCATGACGATTTCTGCTGCCGCGCCGACGGTCTTGCTGCGAACGCGAGCACCAGTGCTGAAAGTGTGGTCCTCCATGCCTGACATTTGTTGTGCGATCTTGGAGGCTCGCGTACACATATCGGTCGGGATCAATTAGCTGGCTCGTCACGAGGGAAGAGCCGAGGGCAGGTGGGGATGCTGCGTACTTCTGCATTGTTCGCGACGACTTTGGCGGCGGCGGCCGGCCCGCTGGCGTCCGAAGCCGCGGCGCAATCCTCCGCGTACACGCCCACCGGCATCGGGATGGGCGGCTTCCGGCTCTTTCCGATCCTGGACCTGGGCGTCGGCTACACGAGCAACGTGTTTGCCGACTCCGTCAACGAACAGTCCGATATCCGCTATACGATCAATCCGAGCCTGCGGCTTGCCTCCGAATGGAGCACGCATGCGCTGAACTTCTATTTCAGCGCGCCCGCCGAGC
Source organism: Hyphomonadaceae bacterium (assembly GCA_016791425.1). Lineage (GTDB taxonomy): Bacteria > Pseudomonadota > Alphaproteobacteria > Caulobacterales > Aquidulcibacteraceae > CADEEL01. The sequence continues at coordinate 258,975 of JAEUMQ010000020.1, forward strand.
TCCACGGCGACTTCGAGAGCCAGAACAAGGTCGATCTGATCGGCTCGGTCGATGGGCAGCTCGACGTCTCGCGCACCTTCAACCTGACCGCCAACGCGAGCTACGCGGACGCATACGAGACGCTGGCGGACTCTCCCTCCACGGTGATCACGCCCACGCCGATCCACTACTCTCACTCGAAGCTTGGCCTGGGCGCCGAGAAGACCTTCAACCGCGTCTCCCTGACCGCCGGGTTCGCCACCGAGACGTACGATTTCGAGGATGAGCGCGACTTCAACGGCGTCCTGATCGAGCAGGACGACCGCGACCACACCATGCTCGGCGCCGCGGTGCGGGCCGGCTACTCCATCAGCCCCGCCACCTCCTTCTTTGTGGAGGGCCGCTACCACAAGTTCGATTACGACCTCATCCCGCCGGCGGTCTTCGTGAACCGCGACTCCGACGGCTACGAAGCGCTGGCTGGTGTCGCGTTTGAAGTATCCAACCTCATCACCGGTGAGGTGAGCGCGGGCTATCTGACGCAATCCTATGACCAGCCGGGAGTGGAAAATTCCGATGGCGTCGCTGCGCACGCGCGTGTCCGCTGGCAACCCGACGCGCTCGTGGGCGTTACCTTCGAAGCCGATCGGGAGATTCAGGCCGGCGGCGCCGTCGCTTCGATCTCGAACACGGTCACCCAGCTGGATTTCGGCTTGGATTATGCGTTTCGTCGTAATGTCGAGGTCGGCTTGGGTGTCAAGTACCGCATCGACGACTATACCGGCATCGACCGCGAGGATGATCGTTGGGGCTACGACGCGAGCGTGGCGTACTATTTCAACCGCGGCTTTGGGCTGTTCACGACCGTCGGCCATGACAAGCAATCGACGTCCGGTGTGAACTTCGGCCGCGAATTCGACGTCACATACGCAGAAGTTGGCATAAGGCTACGCCGGTGAACCGACCCTCCCCCCATCCTGACGCCTCCTACCAAGAAGTGAACGTTGTTTCGCTTCGTCGGCAGGACAGTGTCGATTACGGCGTGAACCGTGGCCGCTCCGAGGACAAGGGCGCAGCGATCCGGCGTATCTATGCCGGGCTGATGCGCCGTTGGCTGGTGGTTGTCCCCATCTTCCTGGCGGTCTTCCTGCTGACCTTCGCAATTGGGATTTCCAGTCCGCAGATTTATTCCGCGAGTACGCTGATCGTCGTGAGCCCCCAGCAGGAGCGTGTGCTCGCTGAAGGGCAATTGCTCGATCGCGGCGGCGGCGCCGGCCAGCCCGCGGAAGTCGCCTCCGAGATCGAAGTGCTGCGCTCGCCGATGCTGATCCGTCGCCTGGTGGCGACGCTTGAGCTGCAGAAGGATCCCGAATGGAACGAGGATTTGCGGCCCAAGACGATCCTTGATTACACCGTTCGCCCGGTGATGGGCATGGTGGTCGGCTTCTTCAAGCCGCCCCCCGCTAGCGGCGGCGGCGCCGGGGCCGACGCAACGATCAATCGCGTAGCCGAGACCGTCGGCTTCGCGATCAAGGTGCGCCAGCGCGGCCAAAGCTATGGCATCGAGGTAACAGCCGAGGCCCAGACCCCCGACGGGGCCGCGCGCATCGCGAACACGCTCGTCTCGCTCTACATGCAATCGCAGACCGAAACTCGCTTCTCGTCTGCGCAGCGCGCCGGGTCATGGCTGTCCGAGCGGCTCGATGAGCTGCGCGCAGAAGTATTGGCCAAGGAGCGCGCCGCCGAGACATTCCGCGTCAGGCACGGCCTTTCGCTAGCATCGGGCGGCGATCAGCAGGCTCAGTCCGGCGAAGTGCAGTCGATGCTGGTGGCCGCGCGCGCCGACCTCGCCGAGCGTACGGCCAAGCTCCGTCAGGTTGAGACGCTCATCCGCAACGGCGGCAGTGCGGAATCCATGGCCGATGCGCTCAACTCGGCTTCCGTGGTGCAGCTTCGCAGCCAGGCCGGCGATGCTGCCCGTCGCCTCGCGGAGCTGCAGCAACGCTATTCCGACGAGCACCCCGCGGTACGCGCCGCGATGACGGAGCTGCAGAACACGCGCAGCCAGATCCAGGAGGAGGTCAGCCGGATCGTCGGCAATTTCCGCAATGAGGTCGAGGTGTCGCGCGCGCGGCTATCGACGCTGGAGCAGAATTTCGGCTCCGCCGACGGCGTGCGCGGCGAGAACAGCGACGCGATCATTCAGTACCGCGAGCTCGTCCGTCAGGCGGCGGCCGCGCGGCAGGTGCACGAAGGCTTCCTGCAGCGCTTCCACGAAGTCGCTAACCAAGGCGAGTTGCCCGTAGCGAACTCGCGCCTGGTTTCCGATGCTACCCCGCCGCGGTTCCCGATCCGGCCAAGCCTTGGCATGACCCTCATCAATGCGCTGCTCCTCGGCCTGTTCGTCGGCATCGCGGTCGGCCTGCTGATGGACATGCTCGACAACAGCCTGAGCACCTCGGAGGACGTCGAGCACAAGATCGGTGTCTCGGCCCTGGTCTCGGTGCCGCTGCTGCACGCGAAGGACTTCAAGGGGCTTCCGGAATTCCGCCAGAACCCGCTCGACTATCTCGCCGACAAGCCGATGTCGGGTTATGCGGAATCGTTGCGTGTTCTGCGCTCCTCTCTCATCCACGCGCACGGCGACAAGAAGCTGCGCGTCGTGGCCCTGACCTCGGCGCTGCCGCAGGAAGGCAAGACGACGGTGTCGATGTGCCTTGCGCGCGTCGCAGCGATGTCGGGCCAAAAGGTCGTGCTCGTCGATTGCGACCTTCGCCATCCGGCGGTGAGCCAGGTGCTGGGCTTCGATTCCGACCAGGGTCTGTTCGAGGTCCTCACCAATGGCGTCGATTGGCGCCAAGCCATTCGTCAGGATCCCGAGACCCATGCCCGGGTGCTGCCGACCGTCGCATCGCAATTCTCGCCGCGCGACGTGTTCTCCTCCCAATCGATGCAGCGGCTGATGGCCGAGCTGCGCGCTGAGTGCGATCTGGTGATCCTCGACTGCCCGCCGATCCTGGCAGTGGCCGAGACGCGCACGCTCGTCACGCATGCCGACAGCGTCGTGCTCGTCGCGCGCGCGCAGAAGACCCCGGTCGCGGCGGTTCGCGCGGCGCTCCGCGAGGTAGAGCTCACCGGTTCCGAAGTGATGGGCGTGGCGCTGAACGGCGTCGATTTCCGCTCGCCCGGCCAGCTTGGTTTTGGCAATTCGCTTTACTACAACGAAGCCGCGCAGCGTTATTACCGCTCCTGAGCGCGCCAAACGGCAGAGCATTGAAAGGTGCGCGAGGGGGGCCCCCTCGCGCCTCTCGTCCCGCCGCTCAGTGTAGCGTCACGTGCCCGTCGCGGATGACCGCGATTGTCGTGGCCCGGCCCCGCATGACGATCGGGTAGCGCCGGTCGCCGCAGAGTGGATTGGCCTGGCTCGTCGCGTTGTGCCCTTGCCAGGGATTGATCGCCATCACGATGCAATGTCCCTGCGCGACGATGAGCCTGCGCACCAGCGGTCGCTCCGCGCGCCACAGTGTGTGTGCGCTTTCATCGATCTCCAGCTGTGCCCGTCCAATGTCCTCCGAGAGCGCCGCGACCCGGCTGAGAGCGTTCATGAACACCGGGAAATTGTCGTAGGGAACCTGGCTGTCGCGCAGCAGCGGCTGGCCTTCCGCCCCCCAAAGCACGACGCCCTTGGCGCCTGAGAAGAACGGCACGATTGCTGTGGCCTCGACGAGATAGGGCGTCGCGATCTCCCTCTGCGCCAGCTCTTCGTTGGACTCGTGATAGCGCAGCCACACATAGGCGTAGAGCGGCTTGCCGCCATAGCTCCGCGTGCGGAGAAAATTTTCCTCCACATTCGCCGCCATGAACAGCACCGAACCGGGCTCGTCGTAGAAATTGTAGATGTCCGCGGTGTAGAAATCGATGTGAGGGTCGATCATGCGCCACATCTCGGCGTCGTCGGCCGCATGCCCGCGTGCAAACGTCTCCGGATCGGAATTGACGTAGCCCCAATAGTCCTTCTGGACCGGCTGGCGCCCGTAGATGCCGACTTGCGTCGTGGGGTAGACCTCGCGCGTGTAGCGCGAGACGAGCGCGTGCCAGTTACCCCACTCGCGCAGATAGGCGCGGCGAAACTCCGCGAAGGTGCGGGCCCCGGAGGCTTCGCGCGCGGCGGGGTCTGTCCAGGCCACGTCCGGCGAGGCGATCTCGAGCTCGATGTCGTTCGCGTATGTGCCGGTGTCTCTCTCGTTGGCGATGCTGCGCTTCACCGAGCTCTCGAAGAAGCTCGGGCGCAGCCATGGATTGCGCGAATGCGCGCGGATCGCCTGGCGGCCGTCGCCGCCGAAATCGTTGAACGGGATGGTGAGCGTGATCCGCTCGTACCCGTGCTCCACGGCCATGCGCTCGTGCGCGCGCCCGGTGGGGCCGAGCACGTTCCAGAAGACCTTGAGCCCACCCTTCATCGCGAGCACGGGCTGGGCCGACCAAAGCGCGCGCCGGTCCGGATCGGTCCAGGGCGCACACCAGGTGCAGGGGCTTGCTTCCGTCGGCGCAAGCGCGCTTTCGGCGCCCGCGCGCTTTGCGGCCCCGCCGTCGCCGGGTGGGTTCCGCACGCCGCACCCTGCGAGCGCCAGTGCTGTCGTCGCCCCCACCAACGCCGTGCGCAGCCAGGGGCGCCGCCCTCCCACGGTCATGCCGCCTTTCAGCACCCGTCCCTCCAGCTCCGCCCACGGCAAGATTGTGCCCGCTCAGACCGGCGCCTGGAAGAGCAGGAACGCCGCGGCGCCCGCGCCAAGCGCCAACGCGGACGCCGCAGCGTACGGAAGCGCGAAGGCGCGCGCGCCCGCGATCGATGCGATGGCCGACTTCGACATCGTATTGACCGCTGCGGCGAGCAGGATCGCTTCGGCGGCCGGGATCGGCGGAAGCCCCCCGCGCGCCAGGCCGCCGACCGCGAGCGCGACCGCATCGACATCGACAAGCCCCGCTGCAGCCGCAAAGCCGATGAGGCTCTGGTGGCCGAAGAAATGCGCGATGATCCGCGCCGCCGCCGTGACGAGCGCGAGAATGAGTGCGAAGCGCCCGATCTCGACGAAATCGAGTGGGCTCGCGAGTTTCGCGAAATCGCCGCCCGCGCCCTTGTGGTGCGAGAGCCAGACAAGGCCCCCCGCGGCCGCGAGCGACGCGATCACCGCCGCGCCGATCGCCGGCAGCGCCGCCGGCAGCGCCGGGCCCGCGAACAGCCCGATGAGCGCCCCGACCCGAACGAACATCACCACGTTCGCCAGCGCCGCAGCCGCTGCCCCGCCGAGCGGAGCGATCTCGCTCGCCTTGGTGCGCCGCGCCAGATCGAGCGTTACCGCCGTTGACGAGACGAGCGCGCCGACCGCAGCCCCGAGGAAAAGCCCGACGCGCGCGCCGAACACCCTGAGCGCGACATAGCCGCCGAAGCCGGCGCCCGCGATCACGATGGTGAGCAGCCAAAGCTCGCGCGGATTGAACGCGCCATAAGGATCGATCGCGAGGTCGGGCAGGAGCGGCAGCGCGATGAGCGTCGCCGCGAGGATCGCGACCGCCGAGCGCAGCTCCGCCCAGGTGAGCGCCTTCACCCATTCATGCGCCGCCTCCTTGAAGGCGAGCACGGCGACGAGTACGACGCCCGCTGCCGCTGCGGCCTGCATGCTCCCGAGCGTCGCATAGGCGCCGAGCGCGAAGACGAGGATGCCCCCGATCGTGCCCGTCACGGAGATGTCGGCATCGACCCAGGTCTCCCACAGCTTGTACGCAAGCCACGCGGCGCCGAAGACGACGGTGAGCGCGATGAAGGCGCCGGCGCCGAGCTGCGCGCCGAGCAGCCCGGAGACCCCGCCGAGCAGTCCGATAAGCGTATAGGTGCGCAGGCCCGCCGCGCGCGTTCCGTCTTCCTCGTTGCGCTGCTTCCAGCCGCGTTCGACGCCGACCAGGAAGCCGATCCCAAGCGCGAGACCGAGGCGCTGAAAGATCTCAATGACGTCCATCGATGCCCAGGCGAGTCCATCCCCGCCGACGACGCGAGCATCGATCCGCAGCCGGAGCAATTCAATTCGGCAGGAGCGCCCTTGCCCCCCGAAATGGGTTGCGCCGCGTTCGGATGGAGCTTAGGCCCGCAGGCCCCGGCGGGCTGCGGCGCGCATCGTGGAATCCATCAGCCACCAGAAGGCCGTCCCGCGCGAGCCGTCGAGCCAGAAGCCGAGCTTCCTCAGCGTGCGGATGGAGGCGCGGTTCCGCCGGTCGCACCCCGCGACGACCAGGCGCGCGCCCTCGTCCTGGAAGAGGTGATCGATCACCCGGCCCGCCGCCTCGACCGCGAGCCCCTGGCGCCGGTACGCCGGGATGATCGCGTATCCGATCTCGTAGGTAAGCGCCGGATCGGGCGTCCGCTCGAACCGGATGTCGCCGATCACCACCTGATGCTCGCGGTGAATGGCCACGCAGCGCATCGGACGCCAGGGCTGCGGCGCCTCTTGCCGGCGCCGCACCAGCGGCAGTCCCGAGCGCATCCAGTCCTGCGGAATTTCCGCTCCGAGAGCGCCCGCAAGCGCGTCCGCGCTCTCGTTGGCGATGGCGGACAATTCCGCCGTTACTGGCGCCAGCCGAAGCCGCTGGGTGAGGAGATCCCGCCGCTGCATAGGCCGATGCTAGCACATCGGCGGGCGTGTCAAACACCATGCGCGCAACGGGATTGGGGATGAACAGCACATTGCTCGCCCGGCCGGCGAAGGCGTTCGCGCGATTGGCGCAAGGCCCTAATAGGCGCAGGCTTCGAACACATTCGTGAGGTCGCGTCCCCATTCAGTATGATAGCGTTCGAGCAGCCGTTCCGCAGGCGTAACGCCGCTTTCCGCGATGTCTTCCAGGTCGGAGAGAAAGTGCGTTTCGTCCTCGCCGGCGGCATCGAGCTTGGCGCGCGACTTGAGACCTTGCCGCGCAATGGCGACCGCAGCGCGCGCGATCTCCTGCGCCGTGCCCCCGCGGATCGGCGCCTTCAAGCCCAGCACCGACACCGAACGCCGGAGCGCCTCGCGATCTTCCGCCGTCCAGCCCTTCACCAGGCTCCACGCCGCTTCGAGCGCCGCGTCGCAATAATAAATGCCCGCCCAGAACGCCGGCAGCGCGCAGAGCCGGCTCCACGGGCCGGAATCCGCGCCGCGCATTTCAAGATACGTCTTCAGGCGTACTTCCGGGAAGATCGTTGTAAGATGGTCTTCCCAATCGGTCTTCGTCGGCCGCTCTCCGGGAAGCTCCGGCAGCTTGCCTTCCATGAAGGCGCGGAAGGAGCGCCCCGAGACGTCGATATATTTGCCGTCGCGGTAAACGAAGTACATCGGCACGTCGAGCGCGTAGTCGGCGTAGCGCTCGAAGCTCATGCCGTCCTCGAACACCCATGGCAGCATGCCGGTGCGGTCGGGGTCGGTGTCGGTCCAGATATGCGCGCGATAGGAGAGGAATCCGTTCGTGCGGTTCTCCATGAACGGCGAATTGGCGAAGAGCGCGGTCGCGATCGGCTGCAGCGCGAGCCCGACGCGGAACTTCTTCACCATGTCGGCTTCCGAGCCGAAATCGAGATTGGTCTGCACCGTGCAGGAGCGGAACATCATCTCGCGCCCGAGCCGCCCGACCTTGCCCATATAGGCGCGCATGATCTTGTAGCGGCCTTTCGGCATGATCGGGGTCTCATCGAGGCTCCAGATCGGCGAGACGCCGAGGCCCAGGAACGCGATGCCCATTTGCCCCGCGACTTCCCGCAGCTGCGAGAGGTGCCCGCCCACTTCCCGGCAGGTCTGGTGCAGGTGCTCCAGCGGAGCGCCTGAAAGCTCGAACTGCCCGCCGGGCTCCAGCGTGATCGAGGCGCCGGCGTTCTTCAGCGCGATGACGTTCTTGCCTTCCTTGACGCGCTCCCAGCCGTATTTGTCGGCGAGCGCGTTGAGCAGGGCGCCGATGCCGTTTTCCCCTTCATAGGGAACGGGCCTGAGGCCGTCGCGATAGAAGCCGAACTTCTCGTGCTCGGTGCCGATCCGCCAGCTGGACTGGTCCGGCTTGCAGCCGGATTCCAGATGCGCCACGAGCTCTCGCCGGTCGCCGATCGTCTTCTGCTTTTCCTTGGCGTCGGCCATGCCGATCCTCCGTATCCACTTCTTTGTGGCGCGCCAAAACGATTGCTTCAAGACCAGTCGCCCCATGCCGCCTGAACAAGGGCGAGCGCCGCGATCGCGGCGGTCTCCGCCCGCAGGATGCGCGGCCCCAGCGACACCGCGATGACGTGCGGCAAGGCGCGCAACAGCCGACGCTCGCTTGTGTCGAACCCGCCTTCCGGCCCGATGAGAACCGCTAGCGCTTGTGGTCTGAGGTCGCGCAGCGACGCGAGCAGCGGCGGGGCGCGGCCATGCTCGCCGCCCCAGGCCGAATTCGCGTCATCGCCGGCCTCGTCTGCAAAAACCAGTGGACGCTTGGCGTCCCAGCCGTCGAGCGCCTTGGCGAGCGGCTGCGCCGGCAGGATTTCGGGAATGTCGAACCGCTCGGTCTGCGCCGCCGCGCCGCGTGTGATTGCGGCGAGGCGGTCCGCGCGGACGGTCTCGGTGATCGTGCGCATCGTGATGATCGGCCTCAGCCTTCGCACGCCGAGCTCGGTCGCCTTCTCCACGATGAGGTCGGTGGCGTCGCGCTTCACCGGGGCGAAGAGGAGATCGAGATCGGGCGAGGGTCTCGCCGGCCGCAGGAGGCCGCGGACCCTGACGCCGATCCCGTTGCGGTCCTTGGCGTCGATGTCGGCGCGCCATTCCCCATCGCGGGCGTTGAAGATGCGCACGCTCGCGCCGATCCCGAGGCGCAGCACCGTGCCCACATGGCGGCTGTCGAGCGCGCCGAGCCGCAGCTGCGCACCCTCCGTGATCGGATCATCGAGATGGAAGCGCGGATCGGGCATGGCCGGTTTCCCGTCGGTCGCCGCTCAGTCGAGCCATTTCTGGAGCCCCTTGGGCTCGGTCTCGGAGGCCGGAACGAACACCGGCTCCGGCTTCTGCGTGCGGTCGGTGGGCAGCCGCGGGTGCAGCTCGAAATCGTCGAACACGGGTTCCCGCGTCAGCCGGCCGTAGAGCTCGGTTTCGCCCGGCCAATTGGTCGTGATGCGCCCGGTCGGGGTCTTGTACCAGGAGCTGCACGGCCCCGCCCACACGCTGTCGGCCAGCGAGGCTGCGAGGCTCTTGTTGTATTCGCTCTGGGCCACGCGGCGCACTTCGACGTGCCCGACATTGTCGGTCTCCATCATGCGCACGCATTGCAGGATGTATTCGGCCTGCCGCTCCAGCATGTAGGTGACCGAATTGTGCGGCAGGTTCGTATTGGGCCCGTAGGTCATGTAGAAGTTCGGGAAGCCCGCGACGGCGATGCCGTGATAGGCCTCCGCACCCTCCTTCCAGGCCTCCGAGAGCGGCATGCCCGCCTTGCCGAAGATCGATTGCGCCCACGGGAAGGTGGCGGCCTCAAAGCCGGTCGCGTAGATGATCACGTCGAGCTTGTGGATCGTGCCGCCGCGCGTGACCGCGCCCTCCGGGATGATCCGCTCGATCTCGTCGGTGACGAGCGCGCAATTGTGCGCGTTGAGCGCGGGATAATAGTCGTTCGAATAAAGCACGCGCTTGCAGCCGAACGGATAGTTTGGCGTGAGCTTGGCGCGCAGGGTCGGGCTGCGCACCTGCCTCGCGAGATGCTCCCCCGCAAGCTCCGTGAAATAGCGCGCGCGCCAGTCCTTCGCCTCAAGCGCGCCGCCGAGCATCCATTCCGCCCAGGAGAAGGTCCGCTTGCGCGCATACTTCATCGGCCAGCGCAGCAGCCGCATCGCGAACTTGTCGATGCCGGGGACGGTGCGCTCCTCGCGCGGCAGGACGTAGCTCGCCGAGCGCTGGAACACCGCCACGTGCTTTGCTTCGCGCACCAGCGTCGGCACGAATTGCACTGCGCTCGCGCCCGCGCCGATCACCCCGACGCGCTTGCCGCGCAGCGGCAGGTCGTGGCGCCAGCGCGAGGAATGGAAGCTCTCGCCGGCGAAGCTGGAGCGCCCCTCGATCTTGGGGAAGGCGGGAATATGGAGCTGGCCTACCGAGAAGACGAGCACGTCCACCTCGGCGACCGGGCCGGAGGCGAAGGAAAGTCGCCACTTGTTGCGGTCCGTCTCCCAGGCCGCCGAGCGGAGCTCAGCCCCGAGCTGCAAGTGCGGCTCCAGCTCGTACTTTTCCGCCACCCGCTCGCAATAGACCTGCAGTTCGTCCCCGCGCGGATAATGCCCGACCCAGTCCGCGCTCGGCTCGAACGAATAGGAATAGAGCTGGGCAGGGGTGTCGCACACGCAGCCCGGATAGGTGTTGTAGTGCCAGGTCCCGCCGACGCGCGGGGCCTTGTCGTAGAGCGTGAACTTGTCCAGGCCGGCCTGCTTGAGCTTCACGCCCACGCAAAGCCCGCCCATTCCTGCCCCGATCACCGCCGCCGTCGGCTGAAAATCCATACGTTCACGTCCTCCGCCCGGCGTTTTAGGCGGCCCTGAGCCAACCCGCCAGCGCCCCTGACGGCGTTAACCATTCGCCGCTGCGGCGCGAGGTCAGCCGGGCGCCGAGGCAAGGTCGAGCATGCCGGAGCGGCGAAGGCTCAGGCGGCGGCGCGTGCGCCGCGGATCTTGGCGATCGCCTCGTCCACGCTCAGCACTTGCGCGAACACCACCGCCAGCGTGGCGCAGGTGGCGCGCTGCAGCTCCTGGTGGGTGAGCCCGCCGGTCGCGAAGGTGGTTGTGCCGTCGCTGGTGAAGAGCACTTTGTAGTCCCGCACCGCCGCTTCGCGCGCCGTCGTCTCGCAGCAGATGTTTGTGCAGATGCCGGTGATGATGACCGCCTCGATGCCCCGGTTGCGCAGGATGAGGTCGAGGTCGGTGGCGTGGAAGGCGCCGTAGCGCGGCTTCTCCAAGAGGATGTCGTCCGGCGCGACGACGAGATCGCGATGCAACTCGGCTGATTTCTGTCCCTGCTCGAGCAGGCGCGCCTCCAGCGCCGCCGGCGGCATGAAATTCTTCGCGACCCCGATATTGGACCGGTCCGGCCGATAGGTGATGAGCGTGTGCACCACGAGCGCGCCGGCCTCGCGGCAGGCCGCCGCGAGCCGATTCACGCGCTGCACGATGGCCGGCCCGTCCGGCGCCGCGAGCGGCGAGTCCGCGACGAAGCAATTCTGCAGATCGACATTGATCAGCGCCGTCCGCGCCGGACTGATGGCGAAATCGACCATTGCTCAACTTTCCTCTTTGCGGCCAAGCTTCCCTGGCGGCATAGAGCGCCCGGCGCCTTGCGTCCAGGACGCGGCCCGGAGGCAGGATTGACGCCAGACAAGCCCCTCGCCGACGCCGAGCCGCGCCATTGGACCGCCGCGCTGCCGGACCGTCTGCTCGCCTTCGCCCAATTGTCCCGCTTCGACCGGCCGATCGGCTGGCGCCTCCTGCTGCTGCCGTGCTGGATGGGGATCGCCATTGTCCGCATCCAGGACGGCTTCTGGCCGGACGACGCGATCCGCGCGATCGCTTTCTTCTTCGGCGCCATCCTCATGCGCGGCGCGGGCTGCACCTATAACGACATCGTCGATGTCGGCATCGATGCGAAGGTGGAGCGCACGCGCGGGCGTCCGCTTCCGTCGGGACGCGTGACGAGGCTCCAGGCTTGGCTCTGGCTGGCGGCGCAATGCGCACTGGGCCTTGTTGCGCTCTTGATGCTGCCGCGCTTCGCGCAGCTCGTGGCGGTGGCGTCCCTGCCGCTGGTCGCGGTCTATCCCTTCATGAAGCGCGTCACCTGGTGGCCGCAGGCCTGGCTCGGGATCGTCTTCTCCTGGGGCGCGCTCGTCGGCGGCGCCGCGACCTCGAACTCGCTCATGCCGGAGACCATGCTTCTCTATGTGGGCTGCTTCTTCTGGGTGATCGCCTACGACACGATCTACGCGCTGCAGGACAAGGAGGACGACGCGCTGGTCGGCGTGCGCTCCACCGCGCGGCTCTTTGCCGAACGCTGGCGCGAATGGACGCTGGGATTCTACGCCGCCGCGCTCTTCTTCTGGGCTGCCGCCGCCTACGTGGCCGGTGCGCCCTGGGCGACGTTCGCGGCGCTGGCTGTGGTGGGCGTCGTCCTCATCTGGCCCGCGTTGCAGGGCCCGCAGGACGCCAAGCCCGAGACCGCGCTTGCCGCCTTCAAGGCGAACGCGCTCGTCGGCATGGGCGTCGTGATCGCATTGGCCCTCGAGCCGCTCTGGCTCAATCTTCGGCCAATGATCGGAGGCTGATGTGAACCCCGCCGAACGCCACCTGGCGAAAGTCTGTCCCGCCATGAAGAAGGTGGTGGCCAGGCACGAACCCTATCCGCTGAAGTTCGAGCGCTTCAAGGACCCGTACCGCGCACTCGTCCGCGCCGTGGTCTACCAGCAGCTGTCCGGCAAGGCCGCCGCCACCATCCATGGCCGCGTGCTTGCGCTCTGGCCCGACAAGAAACATCCGGACCCGGAGGATCTCCTCGAAGTCAAGCCCGAGACGCTGCGCGGCGCCGGCCTTTCGCGCCAGAAGATCGCGGCGATGAAGGACATCGCCCAGAAGCGGCTCGACGGGATCATCCCGCACCAGCGCTCCATCGCCCACCTGCCGGACGAGGCGATCATCGAGCGCCTGACCCAGGCCAAGGGCGTCGGTCGCTGGACGGTGGAGATGTACCTCATGTTCTCGCTCGGCCGCCCCGACGTGCTGCCCATCGATGATCTCGGCGTGCGCAAGGGCGCCTCCAAGATCCTCGGCCGCGAATTGAACGCCAAGGAACTCGGCGCGTACGGCGAACGCTGGGTGCCCTGGCGCTCGGCAGCCGCGTGGCATTGTTGGCGCGCGACCGACACCGTGACGATGGAATGAGCGAGCCGCTCCTCGAAATCGACGCTTTTATCCGCGCCAACACGCGCATCGCCGCGCCGCCGCTGGTTCCCGAAGTGCGCATGCATCTCGCCGACGATGCGGTCGCGCTCTGGGAAATGACCGAAGCGACTTTGGAGAAGATCGGCCTGCCGCCGCCGTTCTGGGCGTTCGCCTGGGCCGGCGGACAGGCGCTCGCGCGCTACGTGCTCGAACATCCCGAAATCGTTCGCGGCAAGCGCGTGTGGGACGTCGGCGCCGGCGGCGGGCTCCTCGCCATCGCCGCGAGCTTGGCCGGCGCGAGCGAAGCTCACGCCTTCGACATCGATCCCTTCGCGACGCACGCCGCGCGCCTCAATGCGGCGCTGAGCGGCGCCGCGGTGCAGGCGTGGACGCGGGACGTGGTCGGCGCGCCCTCGGATGCGGACGTCATTCTGGTCGGCGATCTCTGCTACGAGCGCGATACCGCCGCCCGCCTCATCGCCTGGCTGCAAGTCGCCAACGCAGCCGAGACGCTGCTCGGCGATCCCGGCCGCACGTATCTTCCCAAATCGGGGCTTGCGCGCCTCGCCGAGTACGATGTGCCCACCATCCGCACGATCGAGGACGCCGACCTGAAGCGCACCGGGATTTGGCGCCTGTGATCTCGCGCCGCGCAGTTCTCGCCGGCCTGGTCTCGCAGGGCCAGGCCGAGCCGATGCGCGGCATGATGGCCATCGGTGTGATCGCGCGCCGAGGCGATGGGGCTCTCGCGCTCAAGCAGATCGAGGGACAAGCGCTCTCGGGCGGCCGGCTGCGCGCGTTCGCCTTCGACGATCCGTTCCGTGTGGCGTCGATCTCCAAGATGATCACTGCGACGGCGCTCATGCGCCTGGCGCCCGATCTCGACGCGGACGTTTCCGACATCCTCGGCGCGCGCTTGCGTCACCCGTTCTTTCCCGATGCGCCCGTCACGCTGCGCCGGCTCCTCTCGCACACGAGCGGCCTGCGCAACGGCAAGGACTTTCCTGTGCTCTTCGGACGCGCGCTGCTTGGCGTGCTCGCCGATAGGACAGGAGGCTGGTGGGGCGCCGAGCCGCCCGGGTTCTTCTCCTACAGCGATGTGAACTACGGGCTGGTCGCGCAGATCATCGAGCGCATCGCCGGCGCCCGCTTCGATCTTCACATGACGCGAACCATGCTCGCGCCGCTCGGGCTCGACATCGGCTACAATTGGTCAGGCGTGAGCCAGCCCAGGCGCGACCGCGCCGCCGCGGGTTGTCGCTCCGTAGACGGACGATGGACGCCGGATATCGACGGCGAGATCGTCCGTGCGCCGACGGTCGCCATCTTCCGCGCGCCCGAGGCTGCGAACCTGACCGAAGCCGACTATCGCCTCGGCGAAAACGGCCTGGCGTTCTCCCCGCACGGAGGCCTGCGTCTGAGCCTCGCCGATCTAGACCGCCTCGCGCAGCTTTATGTGCGCGGCGAGGCGCTGCTGCCGCGTGCGCAGCTGGAAGTGATGATGAAGCCGGCCTGGGTCTTCGACGGCGCGAACGGAAACACCGAAGGCGGCTTCTACCAATCGTTCGGGCTCGGCGTGCATGCGCCGGCGGGCGAAGGCTTCTTCGGTCCAGCGACGCGCGACTGGCGCGGCCATTTCGGCGACGCTTATGGCTGGATGACCGGGCTCTTCTGGAACGTCCGCGACGGCTGCACGATCGCGTGGGCAATCAACGGCATGCCCGAGAGCGGCCGACCGCGCGGCGTCCGCGCGCCGCTCACCGCGCCGGAGGAGGCGGTGATCGATCTTGCCCTCGCGGCCTTCTGAGCGCGCTTGACTCACCGGCGGCGCGGCGGGAGAACAGAAAGCGAACGAGGGGAGAGCCATGCGCAAAACAGGCGCGATCGACTATATCGAGCTGCCGGGCCGCAACATGAGCGAGGTGAAGCGCTTCTACAGCGCCGCGTTCGGCTGGGACTTCCAATCCTACGGGCCGCATTATTGCGCCTTCAGCGGCGCCGGTCTCGACGGCGGCTTCCAGGCCGACGGAGACGAGATGCACCCCCATCCCCTGGTGATCCTCTATGCCGAGGATCTGGCCGCGGCCGAGCGGAAGGTCGAGGCCGCCGGCGGCCGCGTCACCATCCGCCACGATTTCCCAGGCGGTCGGCGTTTCCACTTCCGGGATCCGGCCGGCAACATCCTTGCGGTCTGGACCGACAAGGTCTGAGCCCGCGGCGACAAAAAACGCCCGGGCGGGGGGAGCGCCCGGGCGTTTCTTGGCAGTACCCATACCCATCGCCTTCAGGCGAATTTCCGCCCTTGTAGCGCGTTGCGATGAAGGGCCGGTTTCCAAAGGCGGTAAAAAGCGCTGAAAGGACGCTGGAATCCGGAGGAGGGCCAAGCATGGTTCGGTTGGAGATTGCGGCGATCTATGCCGGCGTGAACATCCTGCTCCTGTTGGCGCTTGCGGTGCGGGTGGCGGGCGGGCGCCGCCGCGGGAAGATCGTGCTCGGCGATGGCGACGCCGATTTCCTCCGCGTCCAGCGCGCGCACGGCAACGCCGCCGAATACATCCCCGCCGGCATCGCCGGCCTGACCCTGATCGCCCTCCTGGAGCCGGCCGCGCCGCTTTGGCTCCTGCATGCCGCCGGCGCCTCGCTCACCGGCGGGCGCATCCTGCACGCCGTCGGCCTCGCCATGGGCCCGCTCAACGCCGGCCGCGTTCTGGGGATAACGCTGACCTGGCTCGCCTTCCTGCTGATCGGCGGCGGGCTCATCTATGCGGGAGCGGCGCAACAGATCTGACGACCAGTCCAAGGGCGCAGGCCGGACGCCGCATTGCGCCGCCCGCCGGTTGGGACCATCTAGGCGCCATGCCTTTTGACGCAGATTCGAGTTCCGCGCTCGACACGCTTCTCTCCCAGGCGCGCGCCTTCGGGGCCGATGCGGCCGACGCCAGCGTTTCGTCCAGGGAAAGTCTCTCGGTCGAAGTCCGCCTCGGGGACCTCGAAGGCGTCGAGCGGGAGGAGGCGCGCTCGGCGGGCCTGCGCGCCTTCGTCGGCAAGAAGCAGGCGGCCGCCTCGACCTCGGACCTTTCGCCGGACGGCCTCGCGCGCCTGGCCGAGCGGGTCGTCGCGATGGCCCGCTCCGCCCCGGAGGACAAATATTGCGGCCTGCTGGAGCTTGAATACCGCGCAACGTCGTTTCCCGATCTGAATGTCGCCGATGTCGCGCGTCCGAGCGCCAAGGAGCTCGAGGATCTCGCCAAGCGCGGCGAGGCCGCGGCGATGGCGGTCCCCGGCGTGACCAACTCGTCCGGCAGCGGCGCATCCTGGGATGCGGGCGAGACCGTGTTCGCCACCAGCGACGGCTTTCGCGGCGCGCGCAACGGCACCAGCTTCTCCATCGGCGTCCAGCCGCTCGCCGAGCGCGACGGCGAGAAGGAGCGCGACTACGACTACCGCACCGAGCGCTTCTATGCCGATCTCGCCGCCCCGGAGATCATCGGCAAGACGGCCGGTGAGCGCGCCGCCGCGCGCCTTGGCTCTAAGAAGGTCGAAAGCGCCCGCGCCCGGGTCATTTTCGAGCCGCGTCTCGCAGGGCGGATCGTCGGGCCGTTCCTCGGCGCCATCAACGGCGCGTCCGTGGCGCGCGGCGTCTCGTTCCTCAAGGACAAGCTCGGCGCCCGCGTCTTCGCGGAGGGCTTCGAGATCTTCGAGGATCCGCTGAAGCAGAAGGGCCTTGCCTCGCGCGCCTTCGACGGCGAGGGCGGCAAGGTGAGCGCCCAAAAGCTGGTGGAAAACGGCGTCGCAACCACATGGCTGCTGAATTCCGCGACCGCGCGCCAGCTCGGCATGCAGCCGACCGGGCACGCCACGCTCGGCCATGGCGGGCCGCCCGGCATCGGAACCTCGAACATCCGTGTGAAGCCCGGAACCAAGGACATGGCCGCGCTCATGCGCGAAGCGGGTCGCGGTCTGCTCATCACGGAGATGTTCTCGCCCTCGATGAACATGAACAACGGCGACTGGTCGGTGGGCGTGTCGGGCCAATGGTTCGAGGAGGGCGCGATCGCGTTTCCCGTCAGCGAGATCACCGTCGCGGGCAATCTCATCGACATCTATGCGCGGCTCATCGCCGGCGCGGACATGGAATTGCGCGGCGGCATCGAGGCGCCGAGCCTCGCGGTGGACGATCTCGCAATCGGAGGTTTCTGATGTCTGAGGCGCCGCAAGAGCAGCTCCTGCACCTCGTCATCGGCGGCGAGCTCTCCACGCTTGAACGCGTCGAGTTCAAGGATCTGACGGCGATCGATTTCGTCGGCGCCTATCCAAACTACAAGGCCGCCTACGACGCCTGGAAGTCCGCCGCCCAGCGCACGGTGGATAATGCGCGCATGCGCTATTTCATCATCCACGCCCATCGCCTGCTCGATCCCGAGACCGGCCGCACGCATTCGGCCTGATGACTTGAGCCGTGCTTGCTGGATGAGGCGCGCCCCTCCCCTTCGAGGGGAGGGGGCAGGGGGCGGGGTGAGCCTCCGCCATCACTATTTTCCTGCGACCTCGTCCTCGGCGATCCTTGCGCCCTTGAGCAACAAAGCCTTCAGCCAACCTTCAAACGTGGAGGATGGGGCCCCCCCCCCCCCCCCCCCCCCCACGGCGGCCGGCGTGGAACGAAGGGGCGGGGGCGCACGCAGGA
>JAEUMQ010000009.1 GCA_016791425.1 Hyphomonadaceae bacterium
GATCGCCGCCTGCTTCGTGGTCGCCGCCATCGCCACGCCGATCCTGATGCAAGCCGCGGCCATCGTCGCCTAACCAGATTTTCCGAGGACACCCGCCATGACCCGCTTCATCGCTCTTTCGGCAGCCACGTTCGCCTTCGCGATCGTCGCCTTCCCGATCCTCGCTACGGCCGCCGGCATCGTCTCCTGACAACGCCTTTGGCTCAACGAGAAGGGCGCGGAGTTGGCTCGCTCCGCGCCCTTTCTCTTGTCTTGGTCTCGGATTGATCAGCCCTCGCGGGTGCGGGCCTGCTCGCAGCGGGCGTTGAGCATCTGGCGGAAGATCGGATCGGCGCCGATCTTGGTCCGCGCACGCGAATAGCCTTCCGTCTCCAGCGCCAGCGCGACGCCTTCCCAGCGCGCGAGCAGGCCGCTGTCGGCCAGCTCATAGGCGCGCACGCGCATCTCCTCGAAGGAAGGCTCGGTTTCCGAGCGCCTCAGATAGGCCTCGAAGGTTGCCCGGTCCCGGATGAGCGTCCGGATCGAGCTGCGCCGCAGCGTGTTCATCGCGTCCCCAATCGCAAAGCTGTCGGAGGGGAGTGTACGCGAGTTTGCCTAACGTCTGGTTTGCGAAGGGATCAGGCGCGGTGGCGCGCCTGGATCAGCCCCTCGCCGTCGTTCGCGGCCCGCCCGGCGTGCAGCGGGATCGGCGCGTGCGGCGCGATCTTTCGGTAGACGTCGAGGATATGCTCGGCGTGGGCGTTGGCCGACACCTCCTCGGCGATCTCGTTGCGCCGATGCAGCGGCAGCGCGACAGGGTTAACCGCGAGCGCCAGCGCCGCCTCGGCGAACATCTCGGCGGAAGCGTCCTTGTGCATGAGCTGCCCGCCGCCCCAGCGCCGATGGATTTCGGAGTGTCCCGCATCGTCGGTGGCGACGTAGGGCACGCCGAGCAGGATGGATTCCACCAGTGTGCGCCCGAACGGTTCGCGCAGGCCCGGCGCCATGAGCACGTCGAGCGCGGCGATGTTCGCTTCCGCCGGTGCGCGGAAACCCATCATGTGGACGCGCGGCCCGATCCCGAGGCTCTCGGCATGGGATTTCACGTCCTCCAGCGTAAGCTCGCCCTCGCGGCCGTACACCAGGAAATGCGCGCGCGGCTCGCGGGCCAGGATGTGGCGGGCGCTCTCCAGGAAGAATTGCGGACGCTTGCGGTGCCAGAGATTGCCGATGAAGCCGAAGAGCGGGCTGTCCGCAGGCGCATCGATCTGCTCGAGCACGCGGCGACGCTCGACGATGACGTTCATCGGTGCGAGCGAGAAGGGGTTGAGCGCGACCGAGATCCGCTCGGCGGGCGCGAAGTGGAGATTGTCGCGGCAGACGTCCGAGACCGCGACGATCGCGTCCGCGACCCCGAAGGTCATCCGATTGGGCAGCACGTCGCGGTTGAGCGAGTGATGATGGTAAACCACCGGCATCCCGAGCAGCTTGGCCGGCGGCCCCCATGATTGCAGCGCGCCGACGTCGTTGCAGTGCACGATCGGCCGCTGGCGTCGGAAGCCTGCGAGTTTCGCCAGCCGGGCGGGCAATTGTCCCAGATCGTAGAACGGGCTGTGTCGCATTCCGGTACGTTCATTGGTGAACGCGCTCTGGATGCCGTAGCGCAGCGCCTCCGCTGCGATCATCGAATAGCGCGAGCAGAGGATGATGCAGGTCGCTCCGACGACGGTATGAAGGGCCCGCGCAAGCTCGAAGGTGGCGATATGGCTGCCGCCAACGCCGGCCCCCAGGAAGGGCAGGAGGATGAGAGGAGCAGCGGCCACGGTTTCCCCTTCGCGCACGTCGCGTTCGCAAGGGCTCATGCAAGCCGCGTGCACTGAGGGGTCTTCCAAAACGCGCATCCCCACGCCCTGGCCCGCAATGGGCCGCGCCTCAGGGGTAGCAATTCCTGTTCTGGCGGCGCGTGAGGTTAATTTGCCCTTACCGGCACAATCCGTCGAGCGTGTTGGTGAATGAGCGCGCGGGCGGAGCAGCGACACCGCGCGCCTGCAGGCGCGCCCCCAGCCCAACCGGCTCGGGCGTCGACGCGGGCGAAACATCGCTCGCATAGGCCGGATCGGCCGAAGCCTGCGCCAGCGGGACGAAGCGGAAGCCATGTTCCCGGTAGAGCGCCAGAAGCCGCGGCAGCATGCGCGCATTGAACGCGCCGACATGCAGCAGCGCCACATAGGGGATGTCGCGGCCATAGAGTCGCTTGGCGAGGTCGCGGTCGCGCCGGATGCTTTCGCGCGCCGCTTCCAGGTAGAGCCGCTCCAGCTCGCCGACCGAAGCCTCATCGTTGCGCCCGCGGCAGCGGGCGTAGGGGCCGTTCCAGAGATAGTCGTCGAAGCTCGTCGTGACGGCGGCGATGCGGTAGCCCCGCTGCGCCAGCGTGCGGCGCACCGCGGCGCGCTTGCCCGCCTCGTCCCCCTCCGCGAGGAATGGATAACGGAACCAGCGCCAGTCCTTTCCCCGCATTCTGCGCCGCAGCGGCGGCTCGTTGCGGACGATGTCGCCGATATAGGCCTCCGCCGAGACCTCGTTGAGATTGAGGTGCGACCAGCCGTGATTGCCGAGCGGGTAGCCCGCGCTCCGCCACGCCTCGAGCGTGTCCCCGAGTTCCGGCTCACGCGCGATCGAGGCGGCGTTGACGAATCCATACGCCTCGCCGACGCCCGCCTCTTTGAGCGCCGCGGCCATGGATCGGATCGCGCCGAGGCGCGTTTCCCCGTCCGGCAGCGGGCCATGCACGGGAATGTCGTCGAAGGTGAGCGCGATGAGCGGCGTCCAGTGCGCGGCGAAGAGCTCGAGCGGCACGAGGTTCGCCATCGCCTCGTAGCCCGCGAGGGAAGGGTGCAGCCCGTCGCCGGAATCGAGCGCGCGCCGCATCTTCGTGGGATCGGCCGGATCGCGCAGCGCCGTGTCGAAATCGATGATCGCGTCGAAGCTGCCGGGCGCGCGGATGAACGCGTTGACGGCCTGCCGGTCCGCCTCGTTCGCGGCGTCGGGATGGTAATAGCTTGAGGCGCCGTAGGGCGGGATCGTTGCGCCGATCGCAACAATGCCGCGGTCGCGTGCGCGCGCGACCATCTGGCGGAAGCCGCCGATGAGGTTCTCCACCAGCGCCTGGTGCGCTTCGGGGCCGACCGGCGCATCGCGCGTGAGCGTGCCCAGATCGTTCACGCCCTCCAGAACGATCATGTACTTCACGCCCGGCTGCGAGAGCACGTCGCGCTCGAAGCGCGCAAGCGCGTTCGGCCCCAGCTCATCCAGGAGCACGCGGTTGCCGCCGATCCCGACATTGATCACCGCGAGATTCTGCGTGGCGGCGTTGGCCTGCAGCCGCCGCGCGAGATGATCCGGCCAGCGACGATCCGTATCCGGCTGAACGCCGTAGCCGTCGGTGATGGAATCCCCCAGTACGACGATCGCCGCCGCGTGCGCGTCGCTCTCCGCCTCCACGCGCGAGAGCTGATACCAGTGCGCGATCGTCTTGGCGCCGGGCAGATCCTCCGCGCCTGCATGGTCGCCGTGCACGAGATGCGAGGTGGCCCGCGAGCCCGGATGGGACGTCTGCCGCGCCGGCGGTTCGGGCAGATAGAGCGAGACGGCAAGATGCGACATCGCCGGCGCCGCCAGCGCGATCGGATCAGAAACGTACTCCGCACCGGCCGGAATGGTGATGCGGTCGCGCCCCCCGAACGTGACGCGCCGCAGGGTTCCCGCCGCCAGCCGCGCGCTCGCCGGAGCGGCCGAAAGCGCCGCCGTAACCGAACGGACCTCGAGCGGCGCAGTCCCGAACGCGTTGGAAAGCCGGATCCGCAGCCTTGGCCCCCCGAGCGTCAGCGGCACGATCTGCCGCAGCGTTGCATCGCGCAGATCCTCCTCCGGCAGCGCATTGCGCGGCTCCGGAACCTGCTGCCCGCTCGCCCAGCTGGCGATCCATTGTGGGGGCGCGGTGCGCTCCTCGGCGGCGGCGTGCGCTCCGATCCAAACCGCGAGCGCCGCGAGCGCGGCGAGCCATGACCGGGCCGATTTCATGCGCCCCCTCCCTTCGTGCGACGAGCGTCGTTCTTATGGGAGCGCTACCATAATGGCGTCTGGTTCCCAACCGCCATGGCCATTTCGCATGGATTCTTCGCCCGTTTGTGCTTCGCTGCTGCGTGATGCGCTACCGGCTGATCATCTTCGACTTCGACGGCACGCTTGCCGACACCGGCGAGTTCGCCCTGAAGGCGCTCAACGAGGCGGCGAAGAAGTTCCGCTTCCGCCAGGTCAGCAGGCAAGAGGCCGAGACCCTGCGCGACATGGACAACCGCGCGATCGTCAAGGCGCTGGGCGTGCCGATGTGGAAGCTGCCGATGATCGCGGTCTATGTGCGCAAGCTCGCCGAGGCCGAGGGCGTCGCGCCGCTTTTTCCTGGCGCGGCCGAGGCCCTGGCGCAGCTGCACGCGCGCGGCGTGAGGCTCGCGATCGTCAGCTCGAACAGCGAGGCGCACATCCGCCGCGCCCTGGGCGAACGGGCCGCCTTGATCGACTTCTACGCCTGCGAGGCGTCCGTGTTCGGCAAGGCCGCGAAGATGAAGCAGGTGCTGAAGCGCCTCCGCGTCCGCCCCGAAGAGACCCTCGCGATCGGCGACGAGACGCGCGACATCGAGGCCGCCCGGCGGCTCGGGATCGCGGCTGGCGCTGTCGCCTGGGGCTATGCGACCGCCGAGCTGCTGGACTCGCGCGGCCCCGATCATCTCTTCCGCGAGGCGTCGCAGATCGCCGCGCTCTGACCTGATTTGACGGGGAAGGATCCCGCAGGGCCAACAATAAGCGTGGCTCCCCGGGTAGGATTCGAACCTACGACCAACCGGTTAACAGCCGGTTGCTCTACCGCTGAGCTACCGAGGAACAGCGCGGAGGCTTCTAACAAGAACCGCCGCGCGGGGAAAGTCCGGTTCGTGGGCCGCCCAAAGCCTCGGGAACCCGAGCCCAAAGAATCTGAGCCCTGCAAAAAGTCTCGGCCCGGCGAATTTTCCGCTGCCGGCCGCCCAGCCTTAGGCCCCCGGAAAGGCCGAAGCGCCATGATGCTCCCGGGTCGGCCGCGAAGCCCCAACCGGGATCAATCCCGAGGCTTCTTCTCTCCAGATGTCGTCGCTGGACCCGTTCCTGGTTTCTTAGCCCCGGGAGCGGGTCCAGGGGACGCGCGAGGGGCTGGCGACGCGTTTCCTAGCCCCAAAGAAAAACGGGGCCCCTTTCGGGGCCCCGAAGGCGTTGGGTATGGTGGGGTGTCTCCAAGGGAAGACAGCGATGAATGTGCCTTTAACCCTTTAAACAAAGGTTAACGGCCATAAAGGTCTGATCTGCCAGGATCTTAGGGCTCAGCTGAGGCCGCGACTCACACCCCGAAGAGGCGAATCCGGGCCGGCTTTCACCCCTGAATCGTCCGCGCGGCGCGAGTCGGTGGAATCGGAAGGGCTTGGAGGCCTCGCCCGGAATCGAACCGGGGTGCACGGATTTGCAGTCCGCTGCGTCACCACTCCGCCACGAGGCCGTCAAGCCGTCCCCGCCGGGGGCCGTCCTGAGGGGGTCTGCGATATCGGTCCCTCCCGCCAAGCGCAAGGCGCGCGCGGCCGAAAGCCTCAAAGCGTCCGCGCGATCAGCAGCTTCATGATCTCGTTCGTGCCGCCATAGATGCGGTTCACGCGCGCGTCCTTGTAGGCCTGCGCGATCGGGTACTCGTTCATGTAGCCGAAGCCGCCGAAGAATTGCAGGCACTCATCGACGATCCGGCAATGCAGGTCCGTCACCCAATACTTCGCCATCGACGCTGTGGCGCTGTCGAGCGTGCTCGCGACGAGCCGCTCGGTGCAATGGTGGCAGAACACCTGCGCGATGGTGGCCTCGGTCTTCAGCTCCGCGAGCTTGAACTGCGTGTTCTGGAACTCGAGGATCGGTTTGCCGAACGCCTTGCGCTCCTTGACGTAATCGATCGTGAGCGAAAGCGCGTACTCGATCGCCGCCATGCTCTGCAGCGCGATCAGCAGGCGCTCCTGCGGCAGCTTCTGCATCAGCTGCGCGAAGCCCATGCCTTCGCCGCCCCCGAGCAGGTTCGCGGCCGGAACCCGGACGTCGTTGAAGAAGAGCTCTGAGGTATCGGCCAGATCGCGCCCGATTTTGTCGAGGTTGCGCCCGCGTTCGAAGCCCGCCGCGTCGGCGGTTTCGAGCGCCAGCAGTGAAATGCCCTTGGCGCCGAGGCTGGTGTCGGTCTTGGCGACGACGATGACGAGATCGGCGTTCTGGCCGTTGGTGATGAAGGTCTTGGCGCCGTTGAGGATGTAGTGATCGCCGTCCTTGCGCGCGGACGTGCGCACGCCCTGAAGGTCTGAGCCGGCGCCGGGCTCGGTCATCGCGATCGCGGTGATGAGCTCGCCGGTCGCCAGCTTGGGCAGCCAGCGCCGCTTCTGCTCCTCGGTTCCGAAGCTCTCCAGATAGGGCGCAACGATCGCGTTGTGCAGCGCGATGTCCCAGCCCTCGATGCCGCGCCGGCCAAGCTCGCGGATGAGGATCGCCTCGTGACGGAAATCGCCGCCGACGCCGCCATAATCCGCGGACGTCGAAAGCGCGAGGAGGCCGGCTTGTCCGGCCGCGCGCCAAGCGCTCTTCGGAACGATGCCGTCTTCGCGCCACCGCCCCACCGCCGACGGCGGCGCCTGCTCGTCGAGGAAGCGTCCGACGCTGTCGGCGAAAAGAGTGAATTCCTCGTCCGCCATGAAGGCGGGAACGGGCACATCGAGCACGCGCATGCACGTTCTTTAGAGCTTTTCACCGCTCATTGGAATTTCACGCCAGGGAAACCCGAAAAAGCTCAGCCGCTGCTGCCGTAGCGGGCCATCCGCGCGACGCGCTCCAGCTCGGCCTCGACTTGCGCCTCCACGATCGTGCGGAGGTTCTCGTCGAGCCATTCCTTCAGCATCGGCTTCAAGAGCTCGCGCACCACCCCTTCGACCGTCTGGCCGGGCGATTCCGCGATGCGCAGCGCGCTGGCGAGCTTGGTGAGCGCGCCCGAAGCGGCCGCGGCGGTGGCGCGCGCGACGATCGTCTCGGCCGCTTGCGGAACCGGCGCAGGCGCCGGCGCGGCGGCCATCGGCTGCGCATAAGGCGGCGGCGCTTGCGGAGCGGGCGCGGCGGCGCGCGGCGCAGGCGGCTGCGGCGCCGGGGCGTCGAACACGAGCAGGTCCTCAGCGCTCTGCTGCGGCTCGGCCTGCTGCGTCAGATCGAGCACTTCCGGCGCGGGCTCGCTCGATTCCTCTTCCGAGATGATCCGGCGGATCGAGGCCAGGATCTCCTCCATGGAGGGTTCGGGCTGCAATTGCGGCTGTGGCATTGGCGAACGTGCCCCCCAAACTTGGTCCAGCTGTCTGGCCCGACGGCCGCTATGGCCTGACGACCGTCGGACGATCTCGGCGCGAACCTCGGCCCCCCGTGATTCGACCTCACGAAAATACCGGTCCGCGGCGCAGCCCGTCCACGCGCCAGCGGACCCTCTATGTGGATTCGCCAGAATCGAACGGCTGCGTGCTGTGGATGCTGCCGTCACTCCGATAAGGAGGTCTTAACGCCTTGGGTTAAATCCCGGGCCGGCTTCAGAAGGCGAAGCCGCGGGCGGCCGCGAGCCCGGGCAGGACCGGCGGCATGGTGTCGAAGATCTCCCGGTAGGCGGATGCTTCCCCGGTCCGGGTATAGAGCCGCGCGCGCCCGGCGCGCCCGTCGCGGACCACGACCCCGAGCCGGCCCCCGGGGGCGAGCTGCTCGATCCAGGCCGCCGGCACCATCTCCACAGCGCCGTTCACCAGGATCGAATCATAGGGCGCCTTCGCCGGCCAGCCGGCCGCGAGCGGCCCCGAAACGGCCTCCACCCCGACGATCCCGGCCCCCTGCAGAGCCGCGCCGGCGGCGAAAGAGAGCTCCGGGTCGAGGTCGAGCGTGGTCGCCGCCGCCCCGCAGGCCGCCAGGAGCGCGGCCCCGTACCCGGTGGCGCCGCCGATCTCCAGCGCCTTCGTCCCGGCCTTCGGCGCCAGCGCCTGGATCAGTTTGCCGATGTCCCGCGGCCGGAGCAGGAACCGCCCGGGGGCCACCTCCAGCTCCAGATCGGCATAGGCGAGGGGCTTCAGGTGCGCCGGCGCGAAGCGCTCCCGCGGCAAGGTCCGCATCGCCCCGACCAGGGCCGGATCGGTCACGTCGGAGGGGCGCACCTGGCTTTCCACCATGGCGTCGCGGGCGCGGGCGAGGTTCATGCGCGGGCAGATACGCGCGCCGCGCGGCGCCGACAAGGTCGCCATTGGCCGCGCCCGATCCTGTTTTCCAAACGGGTGTGATAAACACCGCGCGCTTGCTATAGGACTGCGCCGCCGCGCGTCGGCGGCGTTTTCGTTTCCCGGATATGATCGACCCCACTTTCGAACCGAAGGAATCCGAAGCGCGCTGGAGCGAGGCTTGGGAAAAGTCAGGCGCGTTCCAGCCGAAAAAGGAGGGCGAGCCCTTCTGCATGGTGATCCCGCCGCCGAACGTGACGGGCTCCCTGCACATCGGCCACGCGCTCAACAACACGCTGCAGGACGTGCTCGCCCGCTTCGAGCGCATGCGCGGCAAGGCCGTGCTCTGGCAGCCGGGATTGGACCACGCCGGCATCGCCACGCAGATGGTGGTGGAGCGCAAGCTCGCCGCCGAAGGCAATCAGGATCGCCGAACGCTCGGGCGCGAGGAATTCATCAAGCGCGTCTGGGATTGGAAGGCCGAATCCGGCGGCCAGATCCTGCACCAGCTGCGGCGCCTCGGATGCTCCTGCGACTGGAGCCGCGAGCGCTTCACGCTGGATGAAGGTCTCTCCGCCGCTGTCCGCAAAGTCTTCGTGCAGCTCTATCGCGAGGGCCTCATCTACAAGGACAAGCGCCTTGTGAACTGGGACCCGCACTTCGAGACCGCGATCTCCGACCTCGAAGTGGAGAACAAGGAAGTCGCCGGCCACTTCTGGCACTTCAAGTATCCGCTCGAGAACGGCGAGACCTATCAATTCCCGATCGCGTTCGATTCCAAAGACGAGCCCACCGAATGGGAGACGCGCGACTACATCTCCATCGCCACGACGCGGCCCGAGACGATGCTCGGCGACGGCGCGGTCGCGGTGCATCCTTCCGACAAGCGCTATGCGCCGATCGTCGGCAAGCGCGTGCTCCTGCCATTGGCCGATCGCTACATTCCTGTGATCGCCGACGACTATCCCGATCCGGACTTCGGCTCCGGCGCCGTGAAGATCACCGGCGCGCACGATTTCAACGATTACAAAGTCGCGCGCGCGCATGACATTCCGCTCTACGTGCTCATGGATGCGAAGGGCCGCATGGCGAACGCCGAGCATGTGCCGGCGAAATATCGCGGCCTCGATCGCTTCGAGGCGAGAAAGCAGGTCGTCGCCGACATCGACGCGCAGGGCCTGCTCATCAAGGTCGAGGACAAGAAGATATCCCAGCCCTTCGGCGATCGCTCGGGTGTCGTCATCGAGCCTATGCTGACGGATCAATGGTACGTGAACGCCCCGGAGATGGCCAAGCGCGCCATCGCGGCCGTCGAGAACGACGAAACCGTCTTCGTCCCAAAGCAATGGGAGAAGACCTATTTCGAATGGATGCGCAACATCGAGCCATGGTGCGTCTCGCGCCAGCTCTGGTGGGGCCATCGCATCCCCGCCTGGTACGACAAGGAAGGCGCCGTCTTCGTCGCCGAGACCTACGAAGAAGCCCTTGCTCAGTATGCTGAGGGAACGCCCCCCTCCCCGCGAGGGGAGGGGGCAGGGGGTGGGGCGAACCTCCGCGCACGCAAGAGTTCCGCCAGTACGCAAAACGGCCACTCACAAAGCGAGAGGAGCGCCGCGCCCCCTTCCCCCTCCTCGCAAGGGGAGGGGACGCCTCTCGTCCAAGACGAGGACGTCCTCGACACCTGGTTCTCGTCGGGGCTGTGGCCGTTCTCGACCATGGGCTGGCCGAAGAACACCAAGGAGCTGAAGCGCTTCTATCCCACGAGCGTGCTCGTCACCGCGTTCGACATCATCTTCTTCTGGGTCGCGCGGATGATGATGATGGGCCTCCACTTCATGAAGGAGGTTCCGTTCCGCACGGTCTACATCCACGCGCTCGTCCGCGATGCGTCGGGCGCGAAGATGTCGAAGTCCAAGGGCAACGTGCTCGATCCGCTCGGCCTCATCGACAAATACGGCGCCGATGCGCTCCGCTTCACGCTGACCGCGATGGCCGCGCAGGGCCGCGACATCAAGCTCAGCGAAGATCGCATCGGCGGCTATCGCAATTTCGGCACCAAGATCTGGAACGCCGCGCGCTTCTGCCAGATGAACGAATGCGCGCTCTGGGAGGATTTCGATCCTGCGAGCCCGAAGGAAACCATTAATCGCTGGATTGTCGGCGAGACCGCGAAGGCCGCGCGCGACGTGACCGCCGAGATCGAAGCATTCCGCTTCAACGAGGCCGCGGGCGCGCTCTATCGCTACATCTGGAACGTCTTCTGCGACTGGTATCTGGAGCTGGCCAAGCCGCTGCTGAACGGCGAGGACGAGGCGGCGAAGGAAGAGACCCGCCGCACCGCCGCCTGGGCGTTCGATTGCGTGCTGCGCCTGCTGCACCCGATCATGCCGTTCCTGACCGAGGAATTGTGGGCGCGCCTCGGCGAATACGGCGCCAAGCGCGAGCGCATGCTCATCGTCGAGAGCTGGCCCGTGCTGCCCGAAAGCCTGATCGATCCGCAGGCCGAAGCCGAGATCGACTGGATCGTGCGGCTGATCGGCGAGGCCCGCTCCACGCGCGCCGAGCTCAACGTGCCGCCGGCCGCGAAGGTGCCGCTGCTTTTGATCGGCGCGACCCCCGCGCACGCCGAACTGCTCGAGCGCTACCAGGAGCACATCGATCGTCTGGCGCGGCTCGAATACTCCACCACCGCCGAAGAAGCCCCGCGCGGCTCGGTGACGTTCGTGCTCGATGAAGCGACGGTCGCGCTGCCGCTCGAAGGCGTGGTCGACTTCGCGGCCGAGGCGACGCGCCTGGAGAAGGACATCGCCAAGCTCGACGGCGAGATCAAGAAGATGTCCGGCAAGCTCGCCAACAAGGACTTCGTCGCCAAGGCGCCGGAGGAGGTGGTGGAGGAGAACCGCGAGCGCCTCGCCGGCGACATCGCCTCGCGCGACAAGCTCGCCGCCGCCCTGGCGCGCCTCAAAGAGCTGATCTGACATGAGCCCTTGCACGCTCCCCGGCCGCAGCGTGCGAAGCACGCGCAGAGCGGGGGCCCAACGCGCCGCTTGGCGATCCCGAGTGAGGAGCACGAACCTTCGTTGGACCCCGGATCGCCGCTGCGCGCCGTCCGGGGAGCGTTCGCCCTGATGCGCATCTTCGTCACCGGCGCATCTGGCTTCGTCGGCGGCGCCGCGACGCAGAAGCTCGTTTCGCTTGGGCATGACGTGCGCGCGATGTCGCGCTCGGGTGGCTCCGACGCGAAGATCAAGGCGTTGGGCGCAGCGCCCGTGCGCTGCGACCTGGAGACCATCGCGCCCGAACATGTCGGCGACGCCGAGATCGTGCTTCACTGCGCGGCCTATGTCGAAGCCTGGGGGCCGCGCGACGCGTGGTACAAAGGCAACGTGCTCGGCACGCGGAACGTGCTGGCGGCCTCGACGAACGCCAGGCGCTTCATCCATATCGGCACCGAAGCCGCGATCGTGCACGGCCAGCACATCGTCGATGCGGACGAAACGTATCCGCTCGCGCCGAACTCGCCCTTTCCCTATTGCGCGACCAAAGCGCAGGCCGAACAGTTCGTCCGCGATGCACGAGGCATCGAGACGATCGTCCTGCGCCCGCGTTTCATCTGGGGCCCAGGCGACACCACGCTCCTGCCGATCATCGAAACGATGGCGAAGTCGGGCGGCTGGATGTGGGTGGCCGGCGGTCGCGCGCGCACCTCCACCACGCACATCGACAATCTCGTCCACGCGATCGCGCTGGCGTTGAAGGAGGGGAGGTCGCGCGAGGCCTATTTCATCCTCGACGACGGCGAGCGCACGATGAAGGAGATGATCTCCGGCATGGCCGCCGCGAAGGGCTTCACGCTTCCCGACAGAAGCGTCCCCGCCTGGCTCGCCGACGCGATCGGCGCCGCCGGCGAGGCCGTGTGGCGGACGTTCAATCTGAAGGGCGCGCCGCCGCTCACCCGCCACGCCGCGATGGTCATGGGCCGCGACTGCGTGCTGAACGGATCGAAGGCGCGGCGCGAGCTGGGCTATGCGCCGCAGGTCGGCGTCGAGGAGGGCCTTCGGAGATTAACGCAAGCTTGACGCCGCCGGCCTAAGGTCCCGCGATGCACACGCCGACCCAAGCACAGGCGATCGAAGCGAACCGCGCCGAGCTGCGTCTGGCGCGCAAGAAGCGCTACCGCAACCTGATCGGGATGGGCCTGGGAGGCGCCGGGCTCGCCGTGGCCTTCGCCGGCCTGCCGATCAGCGTCTCGCTGCTGCTCTGGGCGGCCGGCTTCGTTGCTTGGGCTCTCTTGAAGAACGCCTGAACCTTTCCCTCCCCGCTTGCGGGGAGGGTGTCGCCGAAGGCGACGGGTGGGGGCCTCAGTACTCCAGGTTTCGAGCGATTGTTGCTCACCCCACCCGTCATCGCTGCGCGATGACACCCTCCCCTTTCAGGGGAGGGGGGCGTGCTGGCCTTCTCCGTCGCGTTCTTCTACATCGCAGGAAGCAACAAGGACGGGCCATGCCGCGCTGGGACAAGAGCAAGCTTCCTTCTCGCCACACGACGATGGGGCCCGAGCGCGCGCCGCACCGCTCCTATTATTACGCCATGGGCCTCGGCACGCGCGAGATCGAGCAGCCCTTCGTCGGCGTCGCCTCCTGCTGGAACGAGGCCGCCCCGTGCAACACCGCGCTCATGCGCCAGGCGCACGCCGCCTCCACGGGCGTGAAGGAGGCCGGCGCCACCCCGCGCGAATTCTGCACCATCACCGTCACCGACGGCATCGCCATGGGCCACGAGGGCATGAAGTCCTCGCTCGTCTCGCGCGAAGTGATCGCCGATAGCGTCGAGCTCACCATGCGCGGCCATTGCTACGATGCGCTCGTCGGCATCGCCGGCTGCGACAAGAGCCTCCCCGGCATGATGATGGCGATGCTGCGCCTCAATGTGCCCAGCGTCTTCCTCTATGGCGGCTCGATCCTGCCGGGCGTCTGGCGCGGCAAGGAAGTCAACGTCCGCGACATGTTCGAGGGCGTCGGCGCGCACGCGGCCGGGAACATGTCGCTCGAAGACCTCTGCGATTTGGAGAAGCACGCGTGCCCGGGCGACGGCGCCTGCGGTGGCCAATACACCGCCAACACCATGGCCTGCGTCTCCGAAGCCATCGGGCTTGCGCTGCCGCTCTCCGCCGCGCTCCCGGCGGTCTTCGAAAGCCGCGACGCCTACGCCGCCGCAAGCGGCAAGGCGGTGGTGGATCTCCTAGAGAGGAACATCCGCCCGCGCGACATCTGCACGCGCGAGGCCTTCGAGAACGCCGCTATCGTCGTCGCCGCCACCGGCGGCTCCACAAACGCGGGCCTGCACCTGCCGGCGATGGCGCATGAAGCGGGCGTGAAATTCACGCTGAAGGACGTCGCCGCCGCCTTCAAGAAGACGCCCTGGCTCGTCGATCTGCAGCCCGGCGGCAAATACGTCGCCAAGCAAATGGGCGAAGCGGGCGGCGTGCCCGCGCTGCTGCGCGTGCTTTTGGACGCCGGCCTCATCAACGGCGACGTGATGACCGTCACCGGCAGGACGCTGCGCGAAAATCTCACCGGCGTCTCGCTTCGCACGGACCAGGACGTCATCCGCCCGATGAGCAATCCGCTCACCGAAGATGGCGGCGTCGTGGGCTTGTGGGGCTCGCTCGCGCCCGACGGCGCCATCGTCAAGATCGCGGGCTTGAAGGAGATCGCCTTCCGCGGCCCCGCGCGCGTGTTCGATTGCGAGGAGGATTGCTTCGCGGCCGTCTCCAAACGTCAGTACAAGGAAGGCGAGGTGCTCGTCATCCGCTACGAGGGCCCGCGCGGCGGCCCCGGCATGCGCGAGATGCTCTCCACCACGGCGGCCCTTTACGGGCAGGGCATGGGCGACAAGGTCGCGCTCGTCACCGACGGCCGCTTCTCCGGCGCGACCCGCGGCTTCTGCATCGGCCACATCACGCCCGAGGCGCAACTGGGCGGCCCCGTCGCGCTGGTGCAGGACGGCGACGTCATCGCCATCGACGCCAAGACCGGCCGCATCGACCTTGAAGTTCCCGCCGCCGCGCTTGAGGAGCGCCGCCGCGCCTGGGCCCCGCGCGACAACGGCTTCGGCTCCGGCGCGCTCTGGAAATACGCGCAAGGCGTCGGCCCCGCGCACCTGGGCGCCGTCACGCACCCGGGCGCGGAGAAAGAGCAGCGCCAGTACGCGGACGTGTGAGCGATGCGCTTCATCGATCGCGACGAGGTGCGGGCGAAGCTCACCTATGAGCTCTGCATCCCGATCGTGCGCGAAGCGATGATTGCGTTCTCGAAGGGCGAAACCAAGCAGACGCTGCGCGAGATCATCCCGCTCTCCGAAGGGCGCCTGTTCGGGATCATGCCAGGCGCCATGGGAGGAGACGCCATGGGCCCGCACGGCGTCTTCGGCGCCAAGCTCATCAGCGTCTTCAAGGAGAATTTCGCCAAGGGCGTCCAGTCGCACCAGGGCCTCGTCGTGCTCTTCGATCCCGAGAGCGGCGCGCCGGTCTGCGTCGCGCACGCCGGCGAGATCACCGCGATCCGCACCGCCGCCGCGAGCGCCGTCGCGACCGATGCGCTGGCGCGCGAGGACGCGACGCGCCTCGCCATCCTCGGTTACGGCGAACAGGCCGAGACGCACGTCCGCGCCATCGCCAAGGTGCGTCCGATCGAGCACGTCAATGTCTGGGGCCGCTCGATCGAGCGCGCCCACGCCTTCGCGGCCCGCATGAGCGCCGAGACCGGCCTGCCCATCGCCGCCGCGAACCATGTCGAGAACGCGATCGCAGAAGCCGACATCGTCAGCACGCTGACGGCCGCGACCGACCCGATCCTCAAGGGCGCGCGCGTGCGGCCCGGAACGCACGTGAACGTCGTCGGCTCCTCCCATGCCGGCCCAGCGGAAGTCGATAGCGAGCTTGTCGCGATGTCGCGCTTCTTCGTCGATAGCCGCGCCGGCGTGCTCGCCCAGGGCGGCGAATTCATCCGCGCGAAAGCCGCAGGCCTCGTCGGCGACGATCACATTCTCGGCGAGATCGGTCAGGTGCTCGCCGGAGACATTGCCGGCCGCCGATCCGATGCGGAGATCACCGTGTACAAATCCCTCGGGCACATCGTGCAGGATCTGGCCAGCGCCTGGGCGCTCTACCGATGCTGAAGCGCGCGATCCTTGCCGCGGCGCTCGCGCTGGCGGCCTGCGCGCCCGCGCCGGACGCCCGCGTGGAGGCGGCCGAGACGCTCTACGCGGACTATCTCGATGCGGCCGGCGCGAAAGACACGATCGAGTCCGGCCTCGTCTCGCAATATGCCGGCGCGGACGGGCCCGCCTGGCGGCAGCGCTACGCCATGCAGCGCGAGGCGCTCAAGGCGGCCATCGCCCGTATCGACGAAGGCAAGCTCTCGCCGCTGAACCGCCGCGCGCTTGGCGCCATGCGCGCCGGCATCGAGTATCGCGACACGCTGTCCCTGGCGCCGACCGGCGATTGCGCCAAGCGCACCGACGCCGCCGGCGATGCGCTGCGCTCCTCGCTCTACGCCTGCTTCTCCAGCATCGGCGACGCCATCGCGTTCGAGGGCAAGACGGATCCGCGCACGGCTGCGCTGCAAATGCTCGAGCGCCTTGACGAGCCCGCGCGTCGGCGCGCGCTCTTCTTCGCCATGGCGCCGCTTTGGCAGGCCGTGAACGGCGACGGCGGCCTGCAAAGTCCCTATCGCCGCCTCATCAATGAGCGTGCGGCGCGGGCGCAGCTGACGATCAGGCTGGCCGAAGCCTCGCTGGGGATCGCCCCCGGGGAAGGCGAGCGCTGGCTCGAACGCGCGCTCGACGCTTGGCCGCGCGATGCGCGCGTGGAGCCTTGGGATTTCCGCCACGGCTACGCGGCCGGCGTCCGCGCTGTGGCGCAATGCGCGCCGGTGGAGAAGCTCAAGGCCACGAACGATCGCTTCTTCGCCGATCTGGGCGCCGATCTTGCCGCGCTCGGCGTGATGCAGGATGTCGGCAATCGGCCCGGCATGTCGCCGGTCGATTACAGCGACTTCGTGCGCGTCGGCCGCGAAGTCTCCAGCGCGTATCGCCCCGCGATCGCGCGCGTGTCGGTGATCCTGCAGGAGGGCGGTCTCGGCGGCTCGGCCGAATTGGCCCACGAGCTTGGCCACGCGGTGCACTTCGCCGCGATCCGCACGCGCCCGTCGCTCGCCTTCACCGATGATCTCACGCTCGCGGGCGAAGCCTTCGCCGACATCACCGCCTGGAGCGTCTATACGCCCGCATGGCAGCGGAAATATCTCGGCTGCGCCTCCACCGAAGCGGAAGGCCTGCGCGCGCGTCTGGGCGGCGTCGCGCTCGACATGGCGTGGGGTCTCTTCGAGATCCGCATGAGCCGCGACCCCGCCTTGGACCCGAACGCCGTCTGGACCGACATCACGCAACGCTATCTGGGCGTTGCGGCGCATCCGGAGCTTTCCTGGTGGGCCGTGCGCGGCCAGCTCGTCGATGATCCCGGCTACATGATCCATTACGCGCTCGGCGCCTTCGCCACCGCCGACATCCGCGCCAGGATCGCCGCCGACATCGGCGCTTTCGACGCCGGCAATCCGCGCTGGTACGGTTACGTTTCCGATCGCCTCTTCCGCTTCGGCGGCGAGCGCCCGCCCGCGGAGCTCCTGCAGAGCTTCCTCGGCCGCCCCGTCTCGCCCGACGCGCTGATCGCCGACCTCCGCCGCGCCGCAGATTAGCACCCGCACTGCCCGTATTGCCGCTGTCTGGATGCCGCGCGCGCGCTCTGTTAGGGGAAGAACATGGCTACCATTGTCGGCGCGATCGCCACCTCCCACACCCCCACGATCGGCTTCGCCTTCGATGCGAAGAAGCAGCAGGATCCGGTCTGGAAGCCGATCTTCGACGCCTACGAGCCGATCAAGGCCTGGCTCAAGGAGAAGAACCCGGACGTGCTCTTCGTCGTCTATAACGACCACATCTCCTCGTTCTTCTTCGATCATTATTCGCCGTTCGTGCTCGGCATCGGCGATGAATATCCCGTCGCCGACGAGGGCGGCGGCAAGCGCAACATCCCGCCGCTTAAGGGCCACGGGCAACTGGCGCGCCACATCGGCCACTCGCTCGTCGCCGACGAGTTCGACATGTCCTTCTTCCAGGACAAGGGCCTCGACCACGGCTGCTTTTCGCCGCTCTCCGTGCTGCTCGACCACGACCCCGACTGGCCCATGCCGATCATCCCGCTGCAATGCGGCGTGCTGCAATTCCCGGTGCCGAGCGCCAAGCGTTTCTACAATCTCGGCAAGGCCGTCCGCCGCGCGATCGAGAGCTTCCCGGAGGATCTGAAGGTCGTGATGGTCGCCACCGGCGGCCTTTCCCACCAGATCCAGGGCGAGCGCTGCGGCTTCAACAATCCCGCATGGGACAAGGAGCTGGTCGATCGCTACGAGAACGATCCTGAATCGCTGCTCGATCTGACGCACGCCGATCACGCCCGCCTCGGCGGCATGGAGAGCTCCGAATTCGTGATGTGGATGCTGGTGCGCGGCGCGCTCTCGGCGAACATCACCCAGCGCACGCGCTCGTATTACCTGCCGTCGATGACCGCGATCTGCACCGCGGCCTACGATGATCATTCAACGCCGATGCCCGCCGAGGCCGCCGCCGCGCAGCGCGCCAAGGCGCTGCACCAGCTGAAAGGCCTGGAGAGCCTGGAGGGCACCTATCCCTTCGATCTCGACCGCAGCGTCGGCCATTATCGCCTCAACAAGTTCCTGCACGAGCTCGTCGTGCCCGAACACCGCGCCGCGTTCATGAGCGATCCAGAGGCGCTGTTCGAGAAATGGGCGCTCACCGAAGAGGAGCGCGACATGCTCCGCCGCCGCGATTGGCGCGCGCTCATGCAATACGGCGCGATCTTCTTCGTGCTGGAGAAGATGGCCGCCGTGGTCGGCGTCTCCAACCTGCACGTCTACGCCCACATGCGCGGCCAGTCGCTGGAGGATTTCCAGAAGACCAGGAACGCCCAGGTGATCTACGGGGTCGGCGGCAAGGAGACGCAGCAGAAGGTCGAGACCTCCGCCAACTAAAGCAGCGGACTTTTAATTCGACGCGCGTTTGTGGCAGGCGTGGATCGAATTTTGAAGCCTCTGAAGCTAAAGCGTCTTTGTGCGCCAAATGCGACGACCGGGCCGACCCAAAACTTGAGTCGCATTTGGCGCACGACGCTTTAGGCGTTCGCGAGCCAATCGGCGCCCAAAGGCGCCGTCGAAACGCCCGGCGTCATGAAGACATTGATCGGCTTGCTGCGGATCCATTGCGAGAGGATCCATTTCTCGCCGCGCGTGGGCGCCGAGCCTGCGTGTATGCTGGCCGGGTCCGGCGCGCCGGTCTTGTCGACATTGAGGAAGAGAAGCGCGTCGCCCTTGCGGCCTTTGTAGCGCACGCCGGCGTCTGGAAAGACCGTCTCTCCGCCTTCGTAATCGTCGTTGAGATAGAGGAGGAAGGTCGCGGCGCGCTGTCCCCGCGGCCCGATCTCGTGCTCCAGATAATGCGGCGTGAGCTCGAAATAATCCGCATGCCGCGCGAATTCCTGGCCAGGCTCGTAGTGCAGCAGCTTCATCACCTCGAAGAAGCGCTCATGCGCTCGCGCCGCCGCCGCGATCCGGTCGCGCACCAGGCACGTCGCAACGTCGCTTTCGAGGAACGAGAAGTCGGCCTCCGAATTGGTCCGCACCTCCGAGGTGGAGAGCGCCACGTTGCTCGCATGCACTTGCGCGCGCCGAAGGCCGCCGCGGGCGCGCGCGACGAGCCAGTCGCACTCCGCGGCCGTCGCGAAGCCTTCGAACACCCGCGCGCGCGGGCTCTCGCTGAGCGTACGCGGGGCAGGCGCCGCAATGAGCGCGCCGAGATCGATGCGCCGACGCAGCGCCCCCCAATCGGACGCGTCCTGCTCGCACGCGAGCAGCCGCAAGCACCCTTGCGCCGGCGCCCAACCAAGAACGGCGGCTCGCTCCAGAAACGCGAGGCTGCCGGCCAGGTCGCGCGGACAAAGCACGCCCCACGCCGCGATGTTCGCCGTCAGCGCCGCCGCGCGCCCGTCCTTGTCCGCCAGCGTCCGCAGAAGCCCGATCGCCTCCGCGCCCCGTCCGGACATCAGCAGCCGCTCGGCCTCCGCGGTCGTCATGGTCCCACTCTAGACCAGTTCCCGAAAAGTGCTGCGCGGTATTCGAGATCAAAACGGGATCGGGTCGAGGCTCGCCCATCCGCAAGCGTCAGCGCGAGATGAGCGCCACCCCGCCCAGAACGACGGCGAACACGCCCATCGCGCCAACGACGAGCCAGACGAACGGCGGCATGCCCAGGATGTCCATGCGGTGCTCCCAGAAGTGACGCGCCAAGCTAGATCCCGGCAGGCGCGCGGAATTTGCGCGCGATCAAGCCGGCGGCGGACAGGACGTCGCAGCCGCGTCCCCGAGGCCTCGCTCTGGTTAACTGTCCGGAAATGCGAACGCGGCGAAACTGGCTTCCGCGTTCCGGGAGGGTGGCATGCGCCCCGAACTGACGGGCGGTCTCGGTCACGCCGAATTGCTTGATCTCGTGGTCAAGTCCGTCGAGCAATGCGAGACGGGCGTCCTCATCCACGGGGATCCAGCGATCATCTACGCCAGCGCCAAGGTCGCCGACCTGATCGAAGTCCCACGCGACTTGACGCGCCCTGGCGTTCCGATGGAGCGGCTGCTCGATTATTGCGCGCGCCGCGGCGATTACGGACCCGGCGTCGCCGGCGCAGAGATCATCGCCCGTTCCTGGGCGACGATCCGCAGCGGCAAAGTGCTCGAGACCGAGCGCACGACGCCGAGCGGCCGCATCGTCCGGGCGCGGATCGCCGGCCTGCCGGACGGCGGCGCCATCGCCACCTACAACGACGTGAGCGAGCTCGTTCGCGCCAAGCAGGCCGCGCACGATCTCGCCCGCGATCTGGAGCGTCGCGTGGTCGAGCGCACGCACGAGCTCGCCGAGGCCAAGGACAAGGCCGAGCAAGCCAGTCGCGCCAAGACACAATTCCTGGCCAATATGAGCCATGAACTGCGCACGCCCCTGAA
The DNA here is from genome assembly GCA_016791425.1 of Hyphomonadaceae bacterium. Lineage (GTDB taxonomy): Bacteria > Pseudomonadota > Alphaproteobacteria > Caulobacterales > Aquidulcibacteraceae > CADEEL01. The sequence continues at coordinate 20,444 of JAEUMQ010000009.1, forward strand.
CGCCGTGATCGGGTTCTCCGAGATCATCCGCGAGGATGTCGCCGCGGGCGAGGTGTCGGACATCCCCAAGCAGGTTGACCGTGTGCTGAACGCCGCGCGCAGCCTGCTCGGCCTCATCAACAACGTGCTCGACCTCACCAATATCGAGACGGGCGGCGTGGAGGCGCGCGCCGAGGAGGTGGATGCCGGCAAGGCCGCCGCCGCCGCGGTGGACGCCGTCGCGCATGCGGCCGGCAAGAACGGGGCCTCCTGCCAGGTCGTCGTGGCGCCGGGCGTGGGCGCCGTCGCCGCCGACCCCGAGCAGCTCGCCAAGTGCCTGGCGAACCTCCTGTCGAACGCTGCGAAATTCAGTCCCGGCGGACGCGTGACGCTGCAGGTCCGCCCGGATCGAATTGCCGGCCGCGCCGCGATCGCCTTCGAGATCGCCGACGATGGCGTGGGCATTGGCCGCGAGACGCTCGTGCGTCTGTTTCAGCCCTTCATGCAGGCCGACGAAAGCTTCACGCGCTCGCACGGCGGCGCAGGTCTTGGCCTCTCCATCACGCGCGGCCTCGCCCGGCTCATGGGCGGCGACGTCATTGTCCAAAGCGAGCTCGGCAAGGGCTCGACGTTCACGCTCCTGTTGCCTGCCTTCGGGTCGGAACCTCCAAGGCGTGAGCTTAGGCCCCTCGACTCCCGCGTCGCCGCGTTCGGCGGCCGCTGACGGGATCTCCATGGCCAGGAAGGCTGACGATCGGCGCGTCGCATCGTCCCGACGATCATGGTGTCGAGCGCGCGCTTGACGGCTCGTTCGGCGCATCGCGCGATTTGGCCCATTCCATGACCACGAACCAAGGCGCGCGCCGATATGCCTCTGCGCGCTCGACGGGCGCGTCCGCCGTCGGCGCCGGCTCGTCGAAGAAGGTCAGCCGCAGCCCCAGCTCGATGAGCCGCCGCATGTAGAAGCTGAGCGGACGATGATGATTGACGATGCGGATGCCGCGAAAGGCGACGGGGACCGCGCGCGTCTCGAGATAATGGTCGATCGGGAAGTGCAGGCGCGCGCCGCTCGCGTCCCTGACCCATCCGCGATCTGCGCCGGCCGTGTTGAAGCTCGTAAGGTTGGCGATGAGAAGCGCCCCGCCAGGCTTCAGCACCCGCGCCATTTCCGCCATCGCCGCGTCGGCGTCCTCGATGTCGATGAGCGAGAGATAGGCGACCACGAGATCGAAGCTCGCGTCGGCGAATGGCAGATCCTCGGCTCGGCCGAGCACGTAGCGGCCGCTCGGATCTCGCCGCCGCGCTTCCTCGATGAGAGCCGAGGTCGGGTCAAGCCCCGTCGCGCGCACGCCCGAAGCATTGAGCGCGCGACAGAACCGCCCCTCGCCGCAGCCGACATCGAGCGCCGTCTCCGGCGCGCCCGCGAGCGCGTGGGTGCGCATCACCGGATCGAGCACGAAGCGTCGGGCGAAATCGCCGTCTTCGCCCATCTCTGCGATCCAGGCCTGCGCGGACTGCTCCCAGCTCATCCTCGCGCTTCACCAGTCGAACGCGCCGATGATCGGGACGTGGTCGGAGGGTTTGTCCATCGCGCGCGCATCGCGATGGATCGAGACGCCTGTCAGCCGGTCGGCCGCCTGCGGCGAAGCGAACAGGTGGTCGATGCGGATACCGTGATCGCGCCGCCAGGCCCCGGCCTGATAGTCCCAGAACGTGAACTGCCGCGGCCGCCCGTCAGCCTGCATGAAGCACTCCACATAGCCGAGATTGGCCAGCGCGCGGTACTTGCCGATCGACTCCGGCTGGAAGAGCGCGTCGCCCCTCCATGACGCGGGATCGTCGGCGTCGACGTCGCGCGGGATGATGTTGTAGTCGCCCGCGATGACGCAGAATTCCTCGAGCGCGAGCAGGCGCTCCGCATGCGCGATGAGCCGGTCGTGCCAGGCGAGCTTGTAGCTGAACTTCTCCGTGCCGACCGGATTGCCGTTCGGCGCATAGACCGAAGCGACGCGCACCGGTCCGCCGGGCGCGGCGATGACGCATTCCAGATAGCGCGCGTGATCGTCGCCTTCGCCTTCGGGTAGCCCGGGCGCTTCCTCCTCGATGCGGTGCTTGGAGAGGATCGCGACGCCGTTATAGGTCTTTTGCCCGTGCGTGGCGACATTGTAGCCCATGCTCTCGATCTCGAGCCGTGGGAAGCGCGCGTCCTCGCACTTGATCTCCTGCAGGCACACGATGTCGGCGTCGACATGCTTCAGGACCGCGAGCGCCGTGGGCAGGCGCGCGAGGATGGAATTGACGTTCCAGGTGGCGATGGAGAGCGGCACGGGGGCCGCTGATAGAGCGCTTTTCCGGAAAGGGGAACCTCAGGCGGGCCCCGTCGCGGCCGCATTGAGCGCATAGAGCGCAAGCAGCCCGAGCGCCACCGCCAGGGTCGAGACCGCCCAGATCACGAACACATGCGTGCCCTTGCCGCCCTGGCGGGCCTTGTCGGCCTGGATTTCGATGTGCGGTTCCTCGTTCATGCCTTTGGAACGCGCCGCCTGAGGCTGAGGTTCCCCTGGCGCGCGGCCGGTGCAGACCCTGTCACAAGCGTGTGCTAAGCCGCGAGCGGCGCTTGCTGCGCACGCCTTGGCCATCGGAAGGTCGCATTTCGATGCCGGTGAAGGGCGCGCGCGGGGCATGGCGCGCGGCTTTAATGGGGAACCATCGTGACGGGGCGCGAGCCAGATCGAAGCTGCGGCGCGACCGCGCCATGAGCTGGCGGCTGTTCCTCATGTTCATGGGCACGCTTGCGTGCCTTGCGCCGCTCATCGTCGCGCCCGGCTTCATCCGCACCGCCCCGATGCTGCTCAATGTGGAGTTTTCCTCCCTGAACGCGCTGCTTGGCTGGGCCTCGGTCCTGGCCACGACGCTGCTCCCGGTTGTGTGCATCGTGAGCATGCTGCGCGGCTGGTTCGCCTGGGCCGGAGGCCCGCGCGACGAGGCGCTGTCGCGGATGCTGCTGTGGCCGGCGGTGGCGGTGTTCTTCAGCGCCGCGCTCTATCTCGTCGGCCGGCTGATGCAGCTCTAAGAGAGCGTGATCGGAAAAGTGGAACCCGGTTTTCCGTGAATCACGCGACCAACTAGAGAGAGCGTGATCGGAAAAGTGGAACCCTGTTTTCCGTGAATCACGCGACCAGGCTAAAGAGAGCGTGATCGGAAAAGTGGAACCCGGTTTTCCGTGAATCACGCGACCAACTAGAATCCCTCGAAACGCGCGATCTCGTCGAGCGCCGCGCGATCGGCGCGCAATGTGTTCACCGCCGCGCTTTCATCGGCATAGCCGAGCGCCATGCCGCAATAGACCATCTCTTCGGGCGCGAGCTTGAAGTGCGCCTTCAGCGTTCCGCGCGCGCGTCCCCACGCTTCCTGCATGCAGCTCGCCAAGCCCTTCTCCACCGCGAGGAGGGCGATCGATTGCAGGAGCATGCCCAGATGCGCCCATTGCCCGTGGCCCATGCGCTCCTCGATCACGAAGAAGAGCCCGACCGGCGCGCCGAAGAAGTCGAGATTGCGCGCCACGTGCGCATAGCGCGCCGGCTTGTCCTCGCGCGGGATGCCGAGCAGCGCGTACATGTCCTCGCCGACCTTGTAGCGCCGCGAGCGGTAAGGCTCCCAGAGGTGGGGCGGATAGACCGGCCGCCCCGCTTCATCGCCGGCCGGGTTGGCCAACAGCGCCTGTTTCACCGCCGCGCTCACCGCCTCGCGCGCCGCTCCGGACACCGCGATGATCTTCCATGGCTGCAGGTTGCCGCCGGACGGCGCATAGCGCGCGACATCGAGAATCTCGCGCACCAGCGCCTCGGGAACCGGATCGGGCTTGAACGCGCGCACCGAGATGCGCGCCATCATCGCTTCGCTGACGGTCGTCATGCGCGCCCTCAGCGTTTCCGGTGCTGCTTGGCAAGGACGCGCCCGCGCCGCTGCGCCGCCTCGATCGCGTCCGCGCGCATCACGCGCGCCAAGGTGAGCGCATCGCGCGTCGCATGCGGCCGCCCCTCGACGCAGGCCGACGCATAAAGCCAGGCGAGGCCTTCGATCGGATCGAGCGGCCCGCCGAGCCCGGTGGCGAGCGCATGGCCGAAGCCCCGCATCGCCTCCGCGTGCCCGGCCTGGGCGGCGCGCGCCAGGAGCGCCCGGGCGGTGGCCGGATCGCGGTCGCGGATGAGATCGGCGAGGCGCGTCATCGCCGGAGGATGGTTGGCCTCCGAAGCGCGCAGCAGCCATTTCTCCGCGTTGATCCGGTCGTGCGGGAAGAGGGCGACGGCGTAAGCGTATTGCGCGTTCGGCGAGCCTGCCTCCGCGCCGCGGCTGAAGAAGGCCGCCGCATGGTCGTTCGAGGCGGGGACCCCGCGGCCGAACGCGTAGAGCATGCCGAGCTCGAAATAGGCCTCCGCGACGCCTTCCTCGGCGGCGGTTTCCAGCGCCGGGAAGGCCGCGCCGTAGCGCCGCTCGCGCACCGCCGCCATGCCGAGCTCGAAACTCGGCGCAGAAGTTGGCAGCGCGCTCATCAGACCGAGAAGCTGACCCCGCAGCCGCAGCTCGTTTTGGCGTTCGGGTTCTTCACCTTGAAGGCCGCGCCGATCAGCTCCTCCACCCAGTCCACTTCGCTGCCGTCGAGGAAGGGGAGGGAGAGAGGGTCCACGAAGAGCCGCGCGCCGTCGCGCTCGATGATCACGTCCTCCGCCTTGGGGGCCGGAGCGACTGCGATGTCGTACTGGAACCCCGAGCATCCCCCGCCCTCGACGGCCACCCGCAGGCCCGCCCCGGCGGGCTCGGCGGCGACCACCTGCCTGATCTGGGCGGCTGCGGCGGCGGAAAGGGTGACCTGGTTCATCTGAGATTCCGTATCGGGCGCCGTCCTTATATGATGCGTCGTCTGATTTGCGCACCCTTGCCGCATGAAGCGCCCCTCGCGGGCCTCACCCCCTTGACCCGCGCCCTTCGGGGCGGCGGGAGCGGAGCCCCGCTTTGAGTGACGGCGAAAAAAGAAAAAGCGAGCCGCATTGGGTCGTGCCGAAGGCGCCCTTTGCGACCGACCCCGCCCGCTCGCGCGGCCGGCTGCATCAGGAGCCCGAAAGCGCCCACCGCTCCCCCTTCGAGCGCGACCGGGACCGCATCGTCCATTCCGGCGCGTTCCGGCGCCTCCGCGGCAAGACCCAGGTGTTCGTCGCCCATTACGGCGACCATTACCGCACCCGGCTCACCCATTCCCTGGAAGTGGCCCAGATCGCGCGCGCCCTCGCGCGCCGGCTCGGGCTCGACACCGACCTCGCCGAGGCCTGCGCGCTCGCGCACGATCTGGGCCACCCCCCGTTCGGGCACACCGGCGAGGACGTGCTGCACGCCTGCATGGCCGAGTATCGCGGCTTCGACCACAACGCCCAGACGCTCCGTGTACTGACGAAGCTGGAGCGCCGCTATCCGGCCTTCGACGGCTTGAACCTCGCCTGGGAGATCCTCGAAGGCGTCGTCAAGCACAACGGGCCCCTGATCCGCGACGATGTCGGGCTCGCCGATCTGCCCGCCGCCATCCAGGAATACAGCGCCGCCCATGATCTGGAGCTGCAAAGCTGGCCTGGCGCGGAGGCCCAGGTCGCCGCCCACGCCGACGACATCGCCTACAACAACCACGACATCGACGACGGCCTGCGCGCCGGGCTCTTCACCCTCGCCGAGCTGCGCGAAAGCGTGCCGATGCTGCATGCCGTCGCCGTGAGCGTGGAGCGCGACTATCCCGGCCTCGCCGAAGATCGCCTGATCGCCGAGACGGTGCGTCGCTGCATCGGCCGCTGGGTCGATGACCTGGTCGCCGAGACCCAGGCGCGCGCCGCCAAGCTGAAGCCGAAGAGCGCCGCGGACGTCCGCGCGCTCGGCGCCGCCCTGGTCGGCTTCTCCGAAAGCCTGCGCGCGGAGGAGGCGGTCCTGAAGCGCTTCCTCATGCAGCGCATGTACCGGCACTGGAAGGTCAACCGCAGCCGCAGCATCGCCAAGCGCCTCCTGAAGGACCTCTTCGGGCTTTTCCTGGCCGAGCCGGAAACCCTGCCGGTCAATTGGCGGCCGCGGGACCAGGACGATGTCATGCGCACCGCCCGCCGCGTCTGCGACTACATCGCCGGCATGACCGACGACTTCGCGATCGACGAGCACCGCCGGCTGTTCAGCCTCGACCGGCGCGACTGATTCGCGGCTTGAGCTGCCCTTATTCGTTCCGATTCAACGGTATTTTCATCGTCCTGGCGCTTTCTTGCGGAACCGATCGTGCGCGATGACGCGCGCGCGGAGTCCAAAGGTTAACGCGCAATGAGCAGGTCAGCGGCGAAAGCCCTGCCCCGTCAGTCTCAAGCTCCCCGCGGCCAATCGGCCCGCGGGAGCCGCGCTTATGCGCCGCCGCTCAAGCACGGGCCCGGCCGCGGCTATTTCGAGCGCGAAGAAGAGCGGGAGCGCCGCCGTTCGCCGGTCTTGCTGGTGGGTTTCGTGGTGGTGGCGGCCTTTTCGGGGCTCGTCTGGACCCAGTACGCGGGCGCGACCATTCCGCGCATCGAGGCCAAGCCCGGCCCCTACAAGGTCCCTCCGCCCGCGGGCGGGGAGCTGACGGCGGATGCGCTGGAAGAGAATGCGCTCTATGACGCGCTGGAAGGCCGCGCCGCCGCTTCGCCCGCGGCGATGGCCATGTCGAGGCCCGCGCCGGAGGAGCCGCTGCTCTTGCACGCCGAGGAGAGTCCGTCCGAGACGAGCGCCAACGCGCCGGTCCGCTTCGCCGAGAACGGCGCCTTCGTGGCGCAGGTCGCGGCGTTGCAGTCGGAAGCCGCCATCGCACCGGCCTGGCAGCGCCTGGCCTCGGCCGCGCCGAGCCTCTTCGCACATGCCGAGCGCGACGTGGAGCGCGCCGATCTCGGCCAGCGCGGCACCTATTATCGCGTCCGCGCCGGCTATTTCTTCGACCGCGAGAACGCCGCGCGCTTTTGCGAGCGGGTGAAGTCGCTCGGCCAGGATTGCGTGGTGGCGATCCGATGAGCGTGCGCCCCATGCGCGTGCGTCAATGAGCGCGCTTTCGTGCGCGTTCGGCGTGCGCACGCCAGCGATCGACGCCGATTGGCGCGCATTCCTTTCCGAGACCCAGCCATGGGGTCTTATCCTCTTCCGCGAAGCGTGCGTGAGCCGCGAGCAGGTGAAGCGCCTGTGCGCCGACGCGCGCGATGCGCTGGGCCGCGACGCGATCATCTGGATCGATCAGGAAGGCGGCCGCGTCGCGCGGCTGAAGCCGCCCGAATGGCCGGTTTGGCCTGCGCCGGCGCGGTATGGCGCGATCTATGCCGAAGATAAGGCGCGCGGCCTAGAAGCTTGCACGCTCGGCTATCGCCTCATCGCCGATGAGCTGAAGCGCATCGGCGTCGATGCCGATTTCGCGCCGGTGCTCGATACGCCCGTGAGCGGCGCCGATCCGATCATCGGCGATCGCGCCTTCGCCATGCAGGCGGACGTGATCGTCGCGCTTGGCCGCGCCGCGCTTGCGGGCCTGCATGCAGGCGGCGTCGCCGGCTGCATCAAGCACATGCCCGGCCATGGCCGCGCCGAAGCGGATTCGCATTTGGCGCTGCCGCGCGTAGCGGCCGGCGAGGCCGATCTGGTGCGCGATGTCGCGCCCTTCGCGGCGCTCAAGGACGCCGAAGCGGCGATGACCGCGCACATCGTGTTCGACGCCTGGGATTGCGAGCGTCCCGCGACCTGCTCCGAACAGGTGATCCGCGAGATCATCCGCGGCGCCATCGGGTTCCGCGGCCTGCTGATGAGCGACGATCTCGACATGAAGGCGCTGGCCTTGACCGGCGACCTCGCGCACCGCGCGCGCGCCGCGCTGGGCGCCGGCTGCGACATCGTCCTGCAATGCAATGGCGTCCTCGCCGATATGCGCCTGACCGCCGAGGGCTGCAGGCCGCTGGAAGGCGCGTCCCTGTCGCGCGCCGAAACGGTGGAAGCCTTCGCCAAGGCCGCGCCCGAGCCGTTCGAGCCGGAGGCCGGCTGGCGGCGATTTCGCGATCTGATCGGCGCACGCTAAGATCGCTTCCCGTGACCGACACCCCAAACGACGCGGCAAACGAAGAGTTTGAGTTCGAGGAGCGCGGCGAGGAAGAGGCGCTGACGCTGGCGATCGGCGGCTATGAGGGTCCGCTGCACCTGCTGCTCGATCTGGCGCGGGCCAGGAAGGTGGATCTCAAGGTCATCTCGATCGCGGAGCTGGCCGACCAATACCTCGCCTTCGTCGCCGCGCACCTGAAGCGCCTCGATCTCGCGGCCGATTATCTCGTCATGGCCGCGTGGCTCGCGCTTCTGAAATCGCGGCTCATCCTGCCCCAGCCGCAGGCGCCGAGCGAGGAGGCGACGCCCGAAGAGATCGCCGAGGCCCTGCGCCGCAAGCTCCTGCATCTGGAGCAGGCGCGCGCCGCCGCCAAGAAGCTCATGGGCCTGCCGCAGCTGGGGCAGGATTTCTTCCTCTACGGCGATCCCCATCCCGTGTCGGTGACGCGCGAGACCAAATGGCGCGCCGACCTCATGGAGATGCTCGACGCCTATTGCCGCGAAGCGACGCGGAAGGTCCGCCGCGTGCACAGGCTGCAGCCGCGGCGGGCCTATTCCGTCGCTGAAGCCCGCAAGCGCCTGGAGCATCTCTTGCCCGAGTTGCCCGACTGGAAGCCGATCGAGGCGCTGACGCCCGAGCCTCAAACCGGCCCGACCGCGCCGCCGCCCAGTTCGTACGTGGCCAGCCTGCTGGGCGCGTCGTTGGAATTGGCGCGCGACGGGCGCGTGGAATTGAAGCAGGACGAAGCCTTCGCGCCGCTCTACCTGAGGGGGCGCCGCGCGCACGAACGGCCGCGAACCGCCGCAAGGAACACCGAAGAGACCCGATGAGCGAACCGCCGCGCTCCACCAAGATCACGCCGCCGCGGGCCCCCGTCGCCGACGCTTTTCGGCGGCTGGAGGAGGCGTTCGCTCCCGCGGCCGACACTGAACCCGAGACCGCCCACGAGATCGTGGTCGAAGAAGCGGTCGTGGAAGCGGAGCCGCTGCCGCCGCCGACGCCTGAAGTGGTCCGCGCCGCCGAGGCGCTGCTCTTTGCGTCGGGCCAGGCGCTCACCGCGGCGGACATCGCCGAGAAGCTGGGTGAGGGCGTCAACGTCCCGGCCGTGCTGGAGCGGCTGGAGCGCGAATATCACGGTCGCGGCGTGCAACTCGTCCAGTCTGACGGGGCTTGGCGGTTCCAGACCGCGCCGGACCTCGCCGGTCTCTTCGCCGAGAAGCGCGAGACCCCGAAGAAGCTGCCGCGCGCCGCGCTGGAGACCCTGGCCGTCATCGCCTATCACCAGCCCGTCACCCGGGCCGAGATCGAGGACATCCGCGGCGTTTCCCTGGCCAAGGGCTCGCTGGATCTGCTTCTGGAAATCGGTTGGGTGCGACCCCGCGGCCGTCGCCGCAGCCCCGGCAAGCCCCTTACCTTTGGCACGACCGATGCGTTCCTCACTCACTTCAACCTTCCGAGCCTTGATTCACTGCCGGGGAAGGAAGATTTGAAGGCCATGAGCCTCTTGGATGCTCAGGCCGCGCGGGAGATCGACATCCCCCGCCCGGGCGAGGGATTGAGCCCGGACGAAGAGCCGCTGGAGGGCGATCCGGGCTTCTTCGTGGACCATATCGACCCGGAGGACGGCGCCGGCTAAGCCGGCCGTCAGGAGAAGAAAGAGATGCATTTTCCAGGGCTTGTGCCCCTCATTATCGTCCTGGTGCTGGCCTTCCTGCTGTTTGGCCGCCCGGGCCGGCTGTCCAATCTGATGGAAGACCTCGGCAAGGGCATCCGCGGCTTCCGCAAGGGCCTCACCGACCCCGACCAGCCCAAGGCCGCCGAGGAGCCGGCCCGCCAGGTCACGGCCGAGGAGCCCGCCAAGCGCGAAACAGACCGCACCGGCGCCTGATCCAACATGCTGCCGAGCCTGGGCTTCCAGGAGATCCTGCTCCTCGCCGTGCTGGCGCTGGTGGTGGTGGGCCCCAAGGACCTGCCGCTCATGCTGCGCAAGCTCGGGCGCTGGACCGCGCGTCTCCGGGCCATGGCTCAGGAATTCCGCTCCGGCTTCGACGAGCTCGCCCGCCAGGCCGAGCTCGACGAGCTGAAGAAGGAGGTCGAGGCGCTGCGCCGCGACCGCACGCTCACCGACCTGCAGCACGAGATCACCAAGCCCGCGATCCTGCCCGGCACGCTTCCGCCGCCGCCGGCCTTGCCGGAGCCGGTGCCGGCCGCCGCGGACAAGCCGCTGGTGGAGGAGGCGAGGAGCGAGGGCCGCGTTCACGACACGCTGGGTGAGGCGCAGGCCGCCAATCCCTCCGTCCGCACGGCCGCCGAATGAGCGCGAGCCCCGCTCACGAGGAAGACGAGGTCGAGGCCTCGCGCGCGCCGCTGCTCGAGCATCTGATGGAGCTGCGCAATCGGCTCCTGGTCACGCTGCTGGCCGTGACGGTCGCGTTCGCCGGCTGCTTCTTCGTCTCCAAGCCGATCTTTGAATTCCTGGTCGAGCCGTTCCTGACGGCGATCAAGGTCGTGCATCCCGACCAGGCCCACGCGAGCGTGGAGCTGGTGAACACGCACGCCTTCGGCTTCTTCTTCGTCCAGCTCCAGGTCGCGCTCTTCGCCGCGATCATCCTGGCGTTCCCGGTGATCGCCTGGCAGGCCTATTCCTTCATCGCGCCCGGGCTTTACAAGCGCGAGCGCGCGGCCGCCTTGCCGTTCCTCATCGCCGCGCCGGTGATGTTCCTGGCCGGCGGCGCGTTCGTGTTTTACGTGGCGATGCCGTTCGCGCTGGAATTCTCGCTGCGTCAGGAAATCACCGAGGGGCCCATCCAGGTCCGCTACCTGCCGAAGGTGGACGAATATCTGGGCCTGGTGACGACGCTGGTGCTCGCCTTCGGTCTTTGCTTCCAGATGCCGGTGGTGCTCTCGCTGCTGGCCCGCACCGGCATGGTCGGCGCCAGCATGCTGCGCAAGGGCAGGCGCTACGCGGTCGTCGGCATCGCCGCGCTCGCCGCGATGGTCACGCCCCCGGACGTGATCTCCATGACCATGATGGCGCTGCCGATGTATGCGCTTTACGAGATCTCGATCTGGCTCGTCTGGGCGATCGAGAAGTCCCGCGTCCGCCGCGAGGCCGCCGAAGCCGCCGCCGCCGGCGTTCCCTCGCCGCCCTGAGGCGGGGCTTTCCTCCCTCGTTGAGGGGGAGGGGCGCGCCATCACTTTCCGTTTGTAGTGCGTGTTGCTAGACGGACGAAGACATGCACGACATCAAAGCCATCCGCGAAGACTTCGAAGGCTGGAAAGCCGCGCTTCTGCGCCGTCCGCTGGGCGAGGAGCCGCAATCCGAAATCGCGCGCATTCGCGATCTCGATGAGAAGCTCCGCGCCGCCAAGACTGCCAAGCAGGAGGCCGAGGCCGTCCGCAACGCTTCGTCCAAGGCGATCGGCGCGGCGAAAGCCAAGAAGGACGAGGCCGAAGCCGCGCGCCTGATGGCGGAAGTCGCCAAGGCCAAGGAAACGATCGACAAGGCCGGCGCCGACGAGGCCGATCTCGAAAAGCAATTGCACGACATCCTCGCCGCGCTGCCGAACATTCCCGCCGAGGATGTTCCGGTCGGCGCCGATGAAGAGGCCAACAAGCAGGTGCGCGAATGGAAGGGCGCAAAGCTTCCCGCGCAGGCCTTGAATGCGCCGAAGGATCACGTCGCCCTCGGCGAAGCGCTTGGCATGATGGACTTCGAAGCCGCGACGCGCATGTCCGGTTCGCGCTTCGTCGTGCTGAAAGCCGGCCTCGCACGCCTCGAACGCGCCCTCGCCGCCTTCATGGTCGATCTTCACACGACGGAGTACGGCTACACCGAAATCGCGCCGCCGTTGTTGGTGAAGCCTGCGGCGGCTTACGGGACAACACAGCTACCCAAATTCAAACTGGATCTCTTCGCAACCGAAACTACCGATTGGGATCGACTGCGCGAAGAGAATGATAGGGAGACCGAGGAATTCATTTCTGCTCGCCAAGTTCAAATACGAGACGAGTGGGAGCACATTCGAGCCACGCTATCCGCCGAAACGGATCGGCAGCACGCGTTCGCGGGCTATCTTGAGGAAGCACTACTTAAACCCGTCGGCGAAATGAATCGCGCGAAGTTCCAACGTTGGCGCGATGGAGAATACTCAGATCTACGATTCCTCATCCCGACCTCCGAGGTCTCGCTCACGAACACCGTCCGCGAACAAATCCTCGACGCCGAAAACCTCCCCATCCGCATGACGGCGGACACGCCGTGCTTCCGCTCCGAGGCGGGCGCGGCGGGGCGCGACACGCGCGGCATGATCCGCATGCACCAGTTCCGCAAGGTCGAGCTCGTCTCGATCACCACGCCCGAACAATCGAGCGACGAGCACGAGCGCATGACCGCGTGCGCGGAGGAGGTGCTGAAGCGCCTCGATCTGCCCTATCGCGTGATGCTGCTCTGCACCGGCGACATGGGCTTCGCCGCGAAGAAGACCTACGACCTCGAAGTCTGGCTGCCCTCGCAGAACAAGTATCGCGAGATCAGCTCCTGCTCCAATTGCGGGGACTTCCAGGCCCGCCGCATGGAGGCGCGCTTCCGTCGCGGCGCCGAGAAAGGCAAGGGCGCGAGCAAGCCGGAATACGTGCACACGCTGAACGGCTCCGGGCTGGCGGTCGGCCGCACGCTGGTCGCGATCCTTGAGAACTATCAGAACCCGGACGGTTCGGTCGAAATCCCCGCCGCGCTGCGGCCCTACATGGGCGGCCTCACCCGCATCGCCGCCAGCTGAAGACGGAGTACCCCCATAGACCGCGCCGCTCACAGTGACGACGGCGCTCGCCGCCGCGAGGCTGCGCTCGCTGACCAAATCGGCTGGCCTTTCGATGGGAGATCGCGTTTGCTTGGCGCTGGCCGCCGAGCGGGGTTCCGAAGCTTGGACGACAGACAAGAGATGGGCCCAAGCCAGTCTGAACGTTCAGGTGCGCGTCTTGAGATAACGCCGCTCGACGCCCTCGTCGCGGAGATCCGCGCCTGCCGCGTTTGCGCGCCCGCGCTTCCGCACGCGCCGCGCCCCGTCGTGCGCGTCAGCGCGGAGGCCCGCATTCTCATCGCCGGCCAGGCGCCTGGCCGCCGCGTCCACGAGACGGGCCTGCCGTTCAACGACCCTTCCGGCGATCGCCTGCGCGACTGGATGGGGATCGACCGTGCGACCTTCTACGATCAGGCCAAGATCGCCGTGGCGGCCATGGGCTTCTGCTATCCCGGAACCGTCAACGGCGCTGATCTGCCGCCGCGCCGCGAATGCGCGCCGCTCTGGCGCGGGCGCCTCCTGCCGCTCTTGAAGAATGTGCGTCTCACGCTGCTTGTCGGGACTTACGCGATCGCCTGGCATCTGGGAGAGAAGGCGCCGCTCGCCGAGATCGTCGCCGGCTGGCGCAAGCACGGGAACACAATGCCGCTGCCGCATCCTTCCTGGCGCAATTCCGGCTGGCTGAAGCGCCACCCCTGGTTCGAGCGCGATCTTCTCCCCGATCTCCGCGCCCGCGTCGCCGAGGCCCTGCAATGACGCAGAAGGAAAAGTCTCCTCAGGAACGCGACCGTCCGTACAAGGATCTGTTCCATCGCCGCGCGCTCCTGACCTCGCTCGCCGCAGCAAGCCTCTCCGCCTGCGCGCCCACCGTTCTCAAAGCCAACGACCTCGGCTCCATCGCCTCCTTCCAGGGCCCGCGCTTCGAGGGAGACAAATTCTACTCCTTCGACGGCGCGCCGCTCGGCCTCTCCGCCTGGCTGCCGCCGGCCGGCGAGCCCTGGGCCGTGATCGTCGGCCTGCACGGCATGAACGACTATGCCGAGACCTATTACATGGCCGGTCCCTATTGGGCCGAACGCGGCGTCGCGACCTACGCCTACGACGCGCGCGGCCACGGCCGCTCTCCCGACCGCGGCAAATGGGGCGGCGACTATCTGCTCACGGAGGATCTCCGCACCGCCTGCGCCGTCGCGCGCCGCCTCCACCCTCGCGCCACGCTCGCCGTCGTCGGCGAATCCATGGGCGCGGCCACCGCCGCCATCGCCTTCGGCGGCGCCAATCCTCCGGATGCGGATCGTCTCGTGTTGGTCGCGCCCGCGGTCTGGGGCTGGAGCGATCTCCCGAACCTCTACGCGGCCGTTCTCTGGATGAGCGCGCACACCTTTCCCTGGCGCAACGTCACCCCGCCGCGCGGCTTGAAGATCGTCGTCTCCGACAATACCGAGATGCTCCGCCGCATCTCCCGCGATCGCAACATGATCTTCGAGACGCGCATCGACGCGCTTTATGGCCTGGTGCGCCTGATGCAGGAGGCCAACGAAGCCTGCGCGCGCCTCAATCTCCCCACCGCCTTCCTTTACGGCGCGAAGGACCAGGTCATTCCGCGTCCCGCCGCCGAGCGCGCCGCCGCGCGTCTGCCCCGCCGCGATCGCACGCTGCTTTATCCCAACGGCTATCACATGCTGCTGCGCGACCTGCAGGCCCCGGTCGTCTTCGAGGATATCCTGGCGTTCCTGCGCGATCCTGCCGCGGCGTTCCCCTCCGAGGCGCCGCCTTTACGACAAGTCCAAGCGATTCGTTAACGCCGCCGCCCTAAGCTCGCGGATCGCCCGGGTGGCCGTTCGCGGCCGCCTACGTATTCTCGGCTGCTGAGTCGCGCGGGGGAAGCATGGCCGGCGTGTTCGCCGCCATTACCGACAAGAAGAAGAGGGCCATGAACATGGCCCGCTTCCGCGCGTGGTGGGAAGGCGAGGATTTCGACGAGGCCACGGCGCTCGCCGAGCTCGAGCAGGCGGTCGTCGAAGCCGCGGACGGCGCCTCGCCCGCAAGTGCGCCCAAGACCGCCGACAAGGATGTCGAGGTCGCCGACGCGCTCTTCGATGATCCGCCCACGCCCTCGCCGCCGCGCTTCGCGGCGCTGCAGAAATTCTGGGGCGAGGGGCGCATCATGCCGGGCGACGTCGCCGCCGACGCCGCGCGCTTGGCGCGTCTGGAGCTGCCGGAGGCCGGCGCGCTCGCCGTCCTCGGGCCAGGCCTTGCCGCGCCGCTGCGCGCCATCGCCGAAACCTACCCCGGCGAGATGATCGCGCTCGAATGGCGCGCCGATGCGAAGGCGCCGCTCGAAGCGGCGTTGAAGCGCCTGCCGCGCGATGTTCCGCTGCGCATGATCGATCTCGACGCGTTCGCCGCCGCTGCCGAAGCGTTCGACGGCGTGATCAGCTTCGATGAGTTCACCTACGCCGATCCCTCCGCGCTCGTCCCCGCGCTGGCCGCCTGCCTGAAGCCCAATGCCCGTGCGCTGATCGAATTCTACGCCGGCCATCCCCAGCCCGCGATCGAGCCCGCCTTCGCCACCGCCTTCGCCGAACCGCGCCTCAGGAGCGCGAGCGATCTTATCGAAGGCCTGACGCATGCGGGCTTCGCCATCGAAGCGGACGAGGACCAGACCGCCGAGCATATCGAGCGCGGCCGCGCCGGCTTCCGGCATCTGGAGCGCGCGCTGGCCGAAGCGACCGCCGCCGACATGAACGTCGCGATCTTGCAGGAGATTGCATGGGAGGCGGCGGCTTGGCGCGCGCGCCTGAAGCTCCTGCAGCAGCGCCGCCTCGAGCGCCGTGTGATTGTTGCGCGCAAGCAAAGTTAATCGATCGCGCCGGGAACACGCTTTCGTAACGTCTGTTTAATGAATGCGGCAAAAAGCGTGGCTTTGCCGCTACATGGCGCGCGTGCAGCGACGAACCTGCGACGATCTTCATTGCGAACGCCTGCGAACAGGCGCTGCCTCACAACAAAGTGACACAAGCGCCGCTCGGGAAGGCGCTCCCAAAATTCGCGTGAGGCCCTCATGACATCCAAGCATTCTCTGCAGAAGAACCTGTCGCTCGCCGCGCTGCTCGCTACCGCGAACGTTGCGCTCTTCGCCGCCGCGAACGTTGCGGTTGCGCAAGATGAAGACGCCATCGTCGTCACCGGCTCGCGCATCCGCGTCGATCCGCTGACGCAGACGCAGCCGATCATCCAGCTCGGCCCGGACGAGATTGCGCGCAGCGGCCTTTCCGCAACGGCAGACGTGCTGCAGCGCTTGCCGATCTCCGGCGGCGGCCTGAACACCAAGTCCAACAATTCCGGCAACATCGGCGCGCAGCCGGACGGCAGCGGCGTCGGCGCCGGCGCCGCGGAAGTGGATTTGCGCTTCCTTGGCGGCCGCCGCGTCCTTGTGCTCGTCGATGGTCTCCGCTGGGTGAACGGCACGGCCGGCTCCGGCGTGCCCGGCTCGGTCGACCTGAACACCATTCCTGCCTCGATGATCCAGCGCATCGAAGTGCTGCAGGAAGGCGCCTCGCCGATCTACGGCTCCGACGCCATCGCCGGTGTCGTGAACATTGTGACGAAGCAGCGCGAGGAGGGGCTCTCTCTCTCCGCGCAGGCCGGCTCCTATTATGAGGAGGGCGACGGCTTCACCCAGAATTACAGCGCCACCTTCGGTCTGCGCGGCGGCTCCAACAACATCGTCGTCGGCGCCGATTATCAGAACCAGGAACGCGTCTTCTCCGGCGATCGGCCGCTGTCGGCCTTCCCCGCCCCCTACGCTTCAAGCTGCCTCTCCGGGTGCAGCGGCATTCCGCCGACGGGCCGCTACATTCTCACCTTCAGCGGCCAGGATCTTGACCTCGTCACCGGCAATGTCGGCGCCACGCCGCGCTTCGATCCCTCCAATCCGCATGTGGTGAGCGCCACGAACACCTTGCGCGACCGCGCCGCCGCGCCCGCCGACCGCTACAATTTCGCGCCGCAGAACTATATCCAGACGCCGTCCGAACGGCTCGGGGTGTTCAGTTCGTTCACGCACGACTTCTCCGACGATCTCACCTTCCGCCTCGTCGCGACTTACGAGAACCGCCACTCGACCAACCAGGCCGCGGAAGTTCCCCTGCAGATCGGTCCCGGCGCCGGCACCGGCACCATCGCCGACAACACCGTCGTCGATGTCACCAACCCCTTCAACCCGTTCGGCTTCACGCTGCAGCCAGGCACGTATGACGCGATCCTGCGGCGCATGGTCGAATCCGGCCCGCGCCATTTCGAGCAGGACGTCGATACCTTCACCGTCCGCGCTTCGCTCGACGGCGCCTTCTCCGGCATTGGCGGTAAGGATTGGTATTGGGACGTCAATTACGTCTACGGCAAGAACGAGGCGGCGCAGTCCTTCACCGGCAACATCAATGTCGGCAACCTGCAGCGCGCGCTCGGTCCCGTCTCGCTCTGCACCGGCGATTGCGTGCCGGTCAACCTGTTCGGCGGCCCGGGCACGATCACCCAGGCGATGCTCAACTATATCGGCTACACCGAGGACAATTCCTCAGATCAGATCCTGCACGACTTCACCGCCAACCTGACCGGTGATCTGTTCGACCTTCCCGCCGGTCCGCTGGCCTTCGCGGTCGGCTACGAATATCGCAAGAACGAAGGCTCCTTCGTGCCCGACCCGGTCACCCAAGCCGGCCTCTCCGCCGACATTCCCGCCGCCGGCTTCAACGGCGAGTTCGACGTGAACGAAGTCTACGCCGAACTGAAGATCCCGCTCATCGCCGACACGCCCTTCTTCTACAGCCTGGAAGGCTCCATCGCCGGCCGCTACTTCGATTATTCGACGTTCGGCGAAGACAGCACCTATCAGGCGGGGCTGCGCTGGCGGCCGGTGGAGGAGATGCTCTTCCGCGCCTCCTTTGGCCAAGGCTTCCGCGCGCCGTCCATCGGCGAGCTCTTCGGCGCGCCCTCGCGCTTTGACGTCACGCTGACCGATCCCTGCAACGACATTCGCGGCCTGCGCGGCGGCGAGTTCGGCCGCGGAGTGGGCAACCCCGCGCCGGCCAACGTCATCGCCAACTGCGTCGCCGACGGGGTTCCGACCGGCGGTTCGTATTCCCAATCGAGCCCGCAGGTCTCCGCCTTCGTCGGCGGCAATGCGAGCCTCGAGCCGGAAACGAGCGAAAGCTGGAACCTCGGTTGGGTTTGGCAGCCGAGCTTCCTCCGGCAGCAGGCCTGGAGCGACGGCGTGACGGTCGAGATCAATTACGCCGACATCAAGCTCGACAACGCGATCCAGTCCAAGGACGCGATTGCGGTGGTCAATCTCTGTGCGCAGACGGGAGATCCTGTCGCGTGTGCGGCGGTGGGGCGCTCCTCGGGCGGCTTTATCACCGGCATCACCAACCCTCTCACCAATGTCGGCGGCATCGACACCCGCGCGATCGATTACAACATCACCTGGACGTCGCCGGCCTGGTCGGTCGGCCAGTTCTCGGTGCGCTCGGCCACCAGCAACCTGCTGGAATATTCCGAGCGCGTCGCCGTCGGCTCTGCGGTGGTCGAACGCTCCCTCGAGGGCGTCGAGCGCGGCAGCCCCGCGCAGGGCTTCCCCGAATGGCGCTCCACCACGACCATCGATTGGGATCTCGCCAGCTTCGGCGCAACGCTCGGCGCGCGCTACATGTCGAGCCTTGTCGAGATCAACAACGGCGGCACCGAGCTCGACGCCATCACCTATTGGGACGCCCAGGTCCGCTGGTCGCCCGGCATGTGGCAGGACAAGGTGATGCTTGCCGTCGGCGTGAACAATCTCTTCGACGAAGAGACGCCCGGCTGCTTCAGCTGCGACGTCAACAACATGGACCCGAACCTTTATGACGTTCCCGGACGGTTCGGCTACATCCGCTTCGCCTACAAGCAATAGGGCGCTCCACGCGCGCCCTACCGAAACGCCGGCGGCTCACCCCGCCGGCGTCTTCTTTTGCGGCGCAAGATGAGCCTCTTTCCTCCCCCGTTTACGGGGGAGGTGTCGCCCCGGACCTGAGCCGGGGCGACGGTGGGGGCGCAATGTCCGCGCCGGTGCAGACCAATCACTCGCGGCTGAACACGAACGCGCCCGCCGGATCGATCACGACATCCACGCTCGCCCCGATCTCCGGCGCCGCCCGCGCCGGAACGATCGCCCGCCACACGACCCCTTGCGCCTCCACGCGCACCAGGTCCGTCGCTCCTTGCGGATGCTTGTCGCGCACCAGGGCGCGCGCGCCGAGCTTCAGCCCGATCGCTTCGGCGCGCACCGCCGCGATCGCCTGGGTCCCTTCGCCGAGCTCCGTCGTCACCGCCCCGAACGGGCTGGCCACGCACGCGCCCGCAACCACGCCCGCATGCGTGTTCACCACCCCGAGCGCCGCGGCTGCATCCACCGAAACCGGACGATCATAGAGCGTGCGCGGATCGGCCGCCTGCACCAGCTTGCCGCGTTTCAGGATCGCGATCCGGTCGGCCACATAGAGCGCTTCTTCCGCATCATGCGTGACGAAGAGGGCGGTCGTCCCCGTCTTCCGCAGCGCAGCCAGCGTCGTCTCCCGCAGCTCCGCGCGCAGCACCGGATCGAGCCCGGAAAACGGCTCATCCAGCAGCAGCGCGCGCGGGCGCGGCGCCAGCGCCCGCGCCAGCGCCACGCGCTGCTGCTCGCCGCCGGAGAGCTCGTGCGGATAGGCATCCGCGCGCGCCGCGAGGCCGACATCCGCGAGCCAGGCCCGCGCCGCCGCCTCCCGCTCCGCGCGCGCAAGCGCCTCGAGGCCGAACGCCACGTTGCCCAGCGCGTTCATGTGCGGGAAGAGCGCGAAGTCCTGAAACACCATGCCGACACGCCGCGCCTCGGGGGGAATAGTCGCGTGCACGGACGAAACCAGCTCCCCGTCGAGCCGGATCTCGCCCCCGTCCAGCGACTCCAGTCCCGCGACCATCCGCAGGATCGTGCTCTTTCCGGATCCGGACGGTCCGAGCAGGGCGACGATCTCGCCTTCGTCCGCGTCGAGCGAAAGCTCGTCCACCGCCGCGGCGCCGCCGAACACGCGCCGTGCCTGCACGATCCGGATCATCGCCCGCCCATTCTGGTTCCGGGCCTTGCCGTGTCGATGCGCCGCGTGAAGAGGAGGATCGGAACCAGCCCCGCCGCCGTCACCATCAGCGCCGGCGCCGCCGACTGCGCCAGCCGCTCGTCCGAGGCGTAGGAATACGCGATCACTGCAAGCGTATCGAAGTCGAACGGCCGCAGGATCAGCGTCGCTGGAAGCTCCTTCAGGATCTCCACGAACACGATCAGCGCCGCCGCCGCCGCGCTGGGCGCCGCCATCGGCAGATCGATCGCGAGTATGCGCCGCATCCGCCCCGCGCCGAGCAGGCGCGCCGCGCCGGTGTGCGACGGCGTGATCCGCAGCAGCCCCGCTTCGATCGGCTGCGCGCCCGCCGCCGCGAACCGCGACGCATAGGTCCACACGAGCATGAACACGGCGAGCCCCGCCGAAAGCCCGCCGACAAGGCCCATCTCCCGCGCCGCTCCGAAGAGCGCCAGCGCCCCCAGCGCGATCGCCGCTCCCGGCGCCGCATAGCCCGCGCTCGCCGCAAAAAGCGCCGCGCGTCCCGCCTGCGAGGCGCGCGCCGCCGCCGCGATCGCGATCGACACCAGAAGCGTCGCCGCCGCGCCGATCCCCGCCAGCATGAACGAGTTGAGGAGCTGCCGGCCAAGCTCGTCGAAATCAGACGCCGGCCGCGTGGCCGCCAGCCGCGCCAGCCACCCCAGCGGCGCCGCGAACGCCAGCGCAATGATCAGCCCACAGAACATCGCCGCCGCCAGCCCCGCCGGCGCCGAGAGCTTCACCTTCGGCGGCGCGCGCCAGGTCCCGCCCGCGATGCGCGCCCGCCCGCGCATCCACCGCTCCACGAAGAGGAGCCCGAACGCGGCGATGAGCAGGACGCTCGCCAGCCGCAACGCTACGGCCGGCTCCCCATGCGCGTACCAAGCGCGGAAGAGGCCGGTCGTCACTGTCGTCGCGCCGAAATGCGACGCCGCCCCGAAATCCGCCGCGATCTCCATCGCGATCAGCGCCGCGCCCGCCGCGATGCCCGGCCGCGCCAGGGGCAGGGCGACGCCGATCAGCGCCCGCCTCGGGCCCGCGCCGAGCATGCGCGCCGCTTCCAGCGCGCCGGCCGATTGCGTGGCCAGCGCCGCGCGGGTCGAAAGATACGCATACGGATAGAACGCCAGCGCGTACACGAACGCCGCGCCCGCGATCCCCGTCAGCGGAAGCGGGACCGGTCCGCCCGCCCAGGTCAGCGACGAATACCCGAACGCCAGCACATAGGCCGGCGCCGCCAGCGGCGCGGCGAGCAGCCACTCGAACACGCCGCGCCCTGGAAACCTGCAGAGCGAAACGAGGAACGCCGCGCCCGCGCCGATCACGGTCGCAGCCGCGCCTCCGAGCGCAATGAGCGTGATCGTCCCCAGGAGCGCGTCCCCGAGCAGCTTCCACGCCGTCGCGTCCATCTCGCCCTTTGCGCCGATCGCCATCCCGATCACCGCGAGCCCCGGCGCCGCGCACACCAGCGTCGCCGCCGCCGCCACGACGAAAGCAAGCGCTCCCCCGCTCTCCCGCGCCACGGGCCTTCGCTTCGCGGCGGCGCGGCTCCGGCCGCGCGAAGGCGGGGGAGGGGGCAGGGGGTGGCGGGGTGGGGTATAAGAAGCGGTCGACACGCCACCCAATCCTTACCGCTTTCGATCAGTTGACGGAATGAGCGGCGTACCTCACTTCCACCCCGCCTCTTCGAACACTTTCGCCGCTTCAGGCTGGTTCCGCCCGAGCGCGTCGAACGCGACCTGCTCCTCGCGGAAGCGCCCGAACTCGGCAAGGGTCGGGATAAGCTCCGCATCCGGACGGACCGGGAATTCCTCGTTGAGTTCCTGGAACGCGCGCTGCGCCTCCGGGGTGAAGAAGAACTCCAGGAGCTGCACCGCCGCCGCCTTGCGCTTGGCGTAGGTCGAGACCCCGGCGCCGGAGATGTTCACGTGTGCGCCTGCGCCGGCCTGGTCGGGGAAGACCACCCCGACCTCATCCGCGATCGCGCGCTCTGCGGCGTCGCCCGAGGCCTTCAGCCGCAGGAAGTAATAATGGTTCACGATCGCCGCCTGGCATTCCCCCGCCGCCACCGCCTTGATCTGGTCGGTGTCCGAGCCCTGCGGATCGCGCGCGAAATTGCCCCTCACCGCGCGCGCCCAAGCGAGCGCCTTGGCCCGGCCGTCGCGCTCGATCCGCGCCGCCAGCATGGAGAGATTGTACGTGTTGGAGGATGTGCGCGCGCAGATCTGACGCGCGAAGCGCGGGGTCGTCAGCGCATCCATCGACGCCAGCTCCGCCGGATCCACCGCGCCCTTCTTGTACACGATCACGCGATAGCGCTTGGAGAACGCCCACCAGCGTCCCTGCGGATCGTGGAACCGCGCCGGCGCGGCCGCCTCCAGGGTTGGCGATGTGACGCCCTGCAGCAGGCCAGCTTCGGTCAGTCGCCAGAGCACGCCTGCGTCCACCGTGACGACGAGGTCGGCCTCCGTCGCCTCGCCCTCGGCCCGCAGCCGCTCGATCAGCTGGTCGCCGTTTGACGCCAGCGCCCGGACCTCGATCCCTGTCCGCTCCTTGAAGAGCGCGTAGATCTGCTTGTCGGCGTCGTAATGGCGGGCGGTGTAAACATTGACGTGGCCGCCCGCTGCGCCTGCTTTTCCCGCGGTCCTTTGCGCCGGTCCGCAGGCCGCCAGCGCTCCCGCGCCGAGGAGCACGCCCCGGCGGCTCCAGGTTTGCGGCTCCAAGGCCGCCATCTCCGGCGTCCAATTGCGAATAGTTCTCATTTGCCCATCTGCGCAGCCGGCGTGGAGGCCGTCAAGCGCCCACCAGGACGCACGCGCCGCGTCACGGCGTCCTTGACCTTGAGCAAGGCGCGCCCCAAACACACGCCTTCCGCAAAAGGCGGGCGCGTAGCTCAGCGGGAGAG
Source organism: Hyphomonadaceae bacterium (assembly GCA_016791425.1). Lineage (GTDB taxonomy): Bacteria > Pseudomonadota > Alphaproteobacteria > Caulobacterales > Aquidulcibacteraceae > CADEEL01. The sequence goes on from JAEUMQ010000009.1 coordinate 43,421, forward strand.
CACTTCGTTCACACCGAAGGGGTCACAGGTTCAATCCCTGTCGCGCCCACCATATTTCCGAGGGGTTGAGCGAGCAGCGCTCGCCGCGCTTCCGATGCGGCCCCACGATACCCCGCCCCGGGGTGACTTTCGGCTCGTTTCGCCCACTCGATTGCCGCGCTTCGGCGGGGGCGCAGTCGCGGACCAATGACTCGTAGGCGTCTCGCGACAACGGGCGCTCACCGCCATTGCCGCGCGCGCGCATCAATCGCGGAAGATCGCCGGATTGAGCTGCAGCGTGCGCTCGAGGATCGGCGTCGCGGCCGATTGCGACACGGTGAGCCTATAGGCGCCGCCCGCGATGCGCCATTGGTTCGCGGCGGCGTCGAACGAGGCCAGGAGGCGACGATCCAGCGCGATCGCGACGCGCCGCGACTGCCCTGGTCGAAGCGAGATGCGCTCAAAGCCGAGGAGGCGCTGCATCGGCGCGCCGGCGGCGTCAACGAGGTAGACTTGCGGCGTCACCGCGCCTTCGCGCGCGCCGGTGTTGCGCACCAAGAAGCTCGCCGTGACGGCGTCTCCCCCGCGCACGGAGAAATCCGTGATCGCGAAGCTGGTGTAGCTCAGCCCCTGTCCAAACGCGAACGCCGGCGCCACGCCATGTTTGGCGTGCCAGCGATATCCGACGTCGGAGCCTTCGTCGTAGCGCACCGTAATGCGCTCGCCAGGCGCCGATCCGTGTCCGGGAAGCTCCGGGCGCGGATGGCGTCCAGGTTCCGGGAACGTCATCGGCAGGCGGCCTGACGGGTTCACCATGCCGAAGAGAATCTCCGCGAGCGCCTGGGCGCCGCCTTGGCCCGGATACCAAGCCTGGACGATTCCGCGCACATTCGCGAGCCAAGGCATGGCGATGGGGTTTCCGGTCTCGATCACGACGATCGTGTTGGGGTTGGCGGCCGCGACCGCCGCGACGAGCGCGTCCTGCCCGTTCGGCAGCGTGAGATTGGGCGCGTCGAACCCTTCAAGCTCGTGGCGCGTCACGAAGACGATCGCCACGTCGCTCGCACGCGCCAACGCGGCGGCGTCGGCGGGGTGCATCCCGGGATCGAAGCGCACGGTCGCTTGCGGCGCGAGCTTGCGGATCTCGGCGATGGGCGCGCTCGGATGGTAATTCTCGCGGCGGAACATGGCCATCATGCCTTCGCCGCCGATCGGAATGCTCGCCGCGTAACCGCCCGTTGGCGTCACCTGCGCGGAGCCGCCGCCGGAGAGGACGCCGAGGTCGGCGTGGCCGCCGATGACCGCGATGCGCTGCGCGCCGCGCGCGAGCGGCAGGATGTTGGCGTCGTTCTTCAAGAGCACGATGCCCTGGCGTGCAGCCTCGAGCGCGACGGCGTGGTGCGCGGCCTGATCGATTGGGCCGCCGGCCGCAGTGTTCGGCGTACCGACCGCGTACATCGAGCGCAGGATGCGGCGGACCATGTCGGAGAGGCGCGCGCGCGGGAATTCGCCCGACGCCAGCGCGGCTTTCAGCGGCGCGTCGAACCACACCTGCTGGTCGAGCTGCTGTCCCGATTGCTGATCGAGGCCCGCGAGTGCGTAGCGCCAGTCGTGCACTGCGCCCCAATCGGACATCACCCAGCCTGGATACTTCCAATCGCGCTTCAGCACGCCGTTGAGGAGCGCATCGTTGCCGCAGGCGTACGCGCCGTTGACGAGATTGTACGCGCACATGATCGCGCCGGGGCGGCCGCGCTCGACCGCGATCTGGAAGGCGAGCAGGTCGGACTCGCGCAGCGCGCCTGGATCGATCTGCGCGTCGAAGAAGTGCCGGTTGGTCTCCTGCGCGTTGAGCGCATAATGCTTGAGCGTGGCGATGACGCCTTCGGACTGAATCCCGTCGGCGACCGCGCCGGCGATGAGGCCCGACAGCAGCGGATCCTCCGAGACGTATTCGAAATTGCGCCCGTTGCGCGGGTCGCGCGCGAGATTGAGCCCCGGCCCGAGCAGGACGTTGAAGCCCTTCGAGCGCGCCTCCCGGCCGATGATCGCGCCTGCGCGGCGCGCCAGATCGGGGTTGAAGCTTGCGCCGAGCGCGAGGCCGGCGGGGAACGCGGTCGCGGTGTCGCCCGGGCGGGCGTTGAGCGGATTGGTGACGCCGACGCTGGCGTCGGTCTCGCGCAGCGAGGGCACGCCGAGGCGCGGAACCCCGGCGATGTAGCCTGCGCCGGGCACCGCCTCGCTGGGCAAGGGCGTCGTCGCGTTGGGAAGCTGCAGCGCCATCGGCCCATGCAGCATGCCGACGCGCTCTTCGTCGGTCATCGCTTCCTCGGCGAGACGCGCGCGCTCGTCGGGGGAACGCGACGGATCGTTCCACGGCTGCACGCCTTGCGCGTACGCTGCGCCCAACGTCGCGACAAGCGCCATAAGCGCGCCGAGCCAAGCCTTGCGCATCGTGTTCCCCCCGTTTTGCGTGGAGGCTAACGCGTCTGCGCGGCGCGCGCTCATCGGAAGGGCTGATCGAATGATCGCTGAAGCGGATGAGCAACGCGGCGCGCTTGCGCGGCTCGAACATTCGTGGAGGATTGCGCCGGGAGCGGATAAACAATCGGGACGACGATGCGGCTTTTGGCTTCGATCTTTGTTGCGCTTGCGTTCGCTGCGATCGGCGAGGCGCATGCGTCATGCAGCGATCTGCGCGGCGCCCGCATGGGCAATGCGGAGGTGCGCGCCGTCCAGCGCGTCAATGCCGGCGCCTTCACCGCGCCCAATGCGCAGCCGATCGAGGGCATGCCCGCCTTCTGCCGTGTCACGTTGACGGCGCGCCCATCGCCGCAATCGAACGTGACGATCGAAGTCTGGCTGCCGGAGCGCGAAGCCTGGAACGGACGCCTGCTCGGGACCGGCAATGGCGGCTTCGGCGGATTGATCTGGTTCCACGCGCTGGCCGGCGGCGTGAAGCGTGGCTATGCGACGGCGCACACGGACCTCGGCACGTTTCCGGCCGGCCTCGTGGAGTCCGGCTACGATGTCGGCATTGGGCAGCCGGAGATGGTGCGCGACTGGGGACGGCGCGCGACGCACGAGATGACGCTGGCGGCGCGTGCGGTGATCGAGCTCTATTACGCCGCGCCGCCGCGCCGCGCCTATTTCGCCGGCTGCTCGACGGGCGGGCATCAGGCGCTCTCGGAAGCGCAATTCTTCCCCGAGGACTACGACGCGATCCTGGCGGGCGCGCCCGGCCACAACCGCACGCATCTGCACGCGGAGTTCACGCGGCTCTTTCAGAGCATCGCGCGGGATCCGAGCGTGTTCGCCACGCCCGAGCGGGCCGCCATCGTCCGCGAAGCGCTGTTGGCCGCGTGCGGCCGCGGGCGCGACGGCGGCGCCCCCGGCGATGCGTTCCTCAACAATCCCGGCGCCTGCGCTTTCAGCCCGCGCCGCTTGCTCTGCGCGGCGGGACAGGATCAGGCGACGTGCCTCTCAGGCGCGGAAGTCGCCGCGCTCGAGGAGGTGTATGCGGGCGCGCGCAACCCGCGCACGAACGAGGTCTTCTATTCGGCGTGGCCGTTCGGCGCGGAGGCGGCGCTGCGCATCAACGGCACGCCGCGGAGCGATCCGAGCGTGGGGCGCGCGGACGGCCTGCTGCGATGGGTGATGGGCGCACGCTGGGACGCACGCACGTTCGACCGCGACGCCGATCTCGCGCGCATCGATGCGGCGCTTGGCCCGGACATCAATGCGCTCAATGCGAACCTCTCCGCGTTCGCTGCGCGCGGCGGCAAGCTCATCCTCTATCACGGCTGGGACGATCCGATCGTCAGCGCGCTCGATACGATCGCTTATGTCCATCGGGTTCGCAGCGAGACGCCAAACCCGGACTCGTTCATGCGGCTGTTCATGGCGCCGGGCGTCAGCCATTGCGCCGGCGGCCCCGGGCCCGATCTGTTCGGCGGGCAGAACGGCTCGCTCGATCCGAACGATCCCGAGCGCGACGTGCTCGCCGCGCTCGATCGCTGGGTGGAGAGCGGGCGCGCGCCGGAACGCGTGATCGCGGCCAAGCGTGGTCAGGACGGGGCGGTTACGATGACGCGGCCGCTGTGCGCCTATCCGCGGGTGGCGCGCTATGTGGGCCGCGGCGATCCGAACGCGGCGGAAAGCTTCACCTGCGTGCGGGCGCGCGAGCCGCGCTTCGCGCCGCCGGCGCCGCGCTATCTTCAATAACGCAAAGAGAAGAGGGGGATGTGATGCGGGTTCTCGCTTTCGCGATGCTTGCGCTGGCGCTGGCCGGATGTGCGTCAACGCCGCGTCCTGCCGACGATCCGACGCTCGTGCGAATCGATACGGGGCTGCTGCACGGCGCGCGCGAAGGCGAGACGATTGCGTTTCGCGGCGTTCCTTTCGCTGCGCCGCCCGTCGGGGATCTGCGGTGGCGCGCGCCGCAGCCCGCAGCGGCGTGGGAAGGCGTGCGCGAAGCGACGGCCGACGCGAACGACTGCTCGCAATTGCCCTTCGCGCAGGACGCCGCGCCGGTGCGCGCGCCGACGTCGGAGGATTGTCTCTACCTCAACGTCTGGCGTCCCGCGGCGCCGAGCGCGAGCCCGCTTCCGGTTATGGTCTGGATCTATGGGGGCGGCCTCACGATCGGGGGGATTTCGCCTGCGGTCTATGGCGGCGCGGCGTTCGCGCGCGACGGCGTCGTGTTCGTCAGCATGAATTACCGCGTCGGCCGCTTCGGCTTCTTCGCGCATCCCGCTTTGAGCGGCGAGCATCCGGACGAAGTGCACGGCAATTACGGCTACGCCGATCAGATCGCAGCCCTGCAATGGGTGCAGAGGAACATCGCCGCGTTCGGCGGCGATCCCGGCAACGTCTCCATCTTCGGAGAATCTGCAGGCGGAGGATCGGTCGCCGTGATGATGACCTCGCCGCTCGCGCGCGGGCTTTTTCACAAGGCGATGCTGCAGTCCGCGGGGCTGCCGGGCGGGCGGCGTGCGGCGTTCCCGATGCGCCGATTGTCCGGCGCAGCTTCGGGAGAAGCGATGGGGCTCGAGTACGCGCGCAGCCTCGGGATCGCGGGCGAGGGCGCGGATGCGGCCGCAGCCCTGCGCGCGTTGCCGGGCGACGTCGTGCGCGCGGGCGTCGGCTTCTTCATGCCGCCCGCACTGGGCGCGCCGGGGCCGATGGTGGACGGCAAGCTCATCATCGACGACGCGGAGACCGTCTTCGCGGCCGGCGGTCAGGCCATGGTTCCGACGCTCATCGGCGCCAACGATCTCGACATCGGTTTTGGCCCTGCCCAGGACAAGGCCGCACTCTTCGCGACGTTCGGCGCCGATGCGGGCCGCGCGCGCGCGCTTTACGATCCGACCGGCGCCGCCGATTTCCGAAGCGTGGCGCAGGGCGTGTATGCGGATCGCCTGATGGTGGAGCCGGCGCGCCATGTCGCGGACGTGATGGCGAACGCGGGGCAGCCTGCCTTTCACTACCGCTTCTCATACGCGGCCGAATCCCTGCGTCCCGGCGTGAACGGCGCGGTGCACGCCAGCGAAATTCCCTACGTGTTCGATACGCTCGACGCCTCGCTCGGGACCGCGCAGACGCAAGCGGATCGCGACATCGCCGCGACCGCGCATGCCTACTGGATCGCGTTCGCCAGGAGCGGCGACCCGAACGGAGGGGGGCGGCTGATTTGGCCCCGCCATACGACGCAGGATCGGCAGCTGATGAACTTCACCAATGCGGGACCTGTCGCGGGCGCCGATCCCTGGCAGGCGCGGCTCGATCTCACCGCGGCGCTGGCGGAGCGCGCCGGCCAATAGACGTCAGAGCGGGAAGACGCCGAGCGCCACCGCGGCGATCGTCATCACGATGCCGGCGAGCCAGAGATAGAAGAGCGAAAAGCGCTGGTGGTCGGCGAGGCTCACGCCGGCCAGTCCGATCAGCAGGAAGGTCGCGGGCGTGAGCGGGCTGATGGGAAAGCCGGTGGTCATCTGTCCGATCAGCGCGCCTTGCGCGATGTCGTCCGGCGGCAATCCGATCTGGGCGCCAACGCCTGCGACGACGGGCAGGACCCCGAAATAGAACGAGTCCGGATCGAACACGACGCTGAGCGGCACGGAAAAAACGCCGATGAGAGCGGGCATGTGCGCGGCGGCGGCGGGCGGAATGAGGCCCGCCCCGGCGCTCGCCATCGCCGTCAACATGCCGGTGCCCTTCATGATGCCGGTGAACGCGCCGGCCGCGAAGAGCACGCTGGCGAGCATGAGAGCGGCGGGGGCGTGGGCATCGATCCGCGCGGCTTGGGCGTCCGGCGCCGGATAGTTGACGAGAAGCGCGAGCGCCGCGGCGATCATGAACGCGATCGCGGGATGGACCAGGGGATGACCATCGACCGTGACGACCATCGCAACGACGACGCCGATCACGAGCAGGGTGTTCACCAGTGTGCGCCAAAGCGGCGCGGCGGACGCGGGCGTCTCGGCGGCGGCGGCGACCTCGATCGGCGCGAGCGCTTTCAAGCGGCGGGCCTCGCGTGCGCCCATCCACCAGGCGCAGGCGAGCGCGAAGGCGAAGCCGATCGCCTGAACCGGCGCCAGCGGGTTGTAGATGTCGGTGATCGGCGTCTCGAGCGCGCTGGCGGCGCGCATCGTCGGGCCGCCCCACGGAAACATGTTGTTGATGCCCGCGCCGAGCGCGCACGTGCAGGCGAGCACGCGGCGATCCATCCTGAGCTCGTCATAGAGCGGGCGCATCGCGGGAATGGTGATGAGGAACGTCACTGCGCCCGCGCCGTCGAGCTGCACGAGCCCCGCGAGCAGAGTCGTTCCGGCCGCGATGCGCGCCGGCTCGCGCCCGACGATGCGCAGGATGCCGCGTACGAACGGCGCAAAGAGCCCCGCATCGGCGAGGACGCCGAAGAAGATGATTGCGAACACGTTCATCGCCGCCAGCGGCGCGACCGACTGAATCCCTTCGACCGCGAAGGTGAATGTTCGCCCCCCGAAGCCCGCCGCCAGCGCCGCCACGATCGGCGCCGCGATCAGCGCCACCAGGGGCGAAACCCGCTTGGACAATATCCCGATCAGCAGCGCTGCGATCGTCGCGACGCCGAACAGGGCCAGCATCAGGCCTCGCCGATGAGCTTGAGCGCAGGGCCCATGATGGCCTCGCGCAGGCGCAGGCTCAAGGCTTCGAAGCCGGGCGGCGTCAGCACCTGGGTCATGAAGACGACGATACCATCCGTTTGCGGATCGACCCAGAAATACGTGTTGCCCGAGCCGGACCAGCCGACCGCGCCGTTGGGGAGCTGCCCTGCCGCCTCGGACGCCGCATCGCCCCGCTGGAAGCCGTAGCCGAACTGGAATGGGCGCGGGCCCATGCCATCGACCGTCGCATGGGTTGCAAGCGTCTCCGCCATGAGCGCCGGGCTGAGAATGCGCCGCCGCCCGATCGCGCCGCGGCCGGCGACCATGCGCCCGAAGCGGTAATAATCGTCCGCCGTGCCGGCGAGCGCGCCGCCGCCGTCGAGCAGCCGGTTTAGGTCGCGGTAGTCGGACTGGGCGGGTGTTTCGATCGCCTGCAGGCCGCCGGGCGTCGCGACGTAATTGGTCACGAACCGGCCGAGCCTCCCTTCGGTGATGAAGAAGCCGGTGTCCTTCATGCGCAACGGCGCAAAGACGAGGCGGTCGAGCGCGACATCGAGCCGCTCTCCGGTGACGCGCTCGATGACCGCCCCGAGCACGGTGGTGGAGTACGAATAGACGAATTGCGCTCCAGGCTGGTGCAGGAGCGGGGCCTGGCCGATCCGGCGCACGAGCTCGGTGAGATTGGGCGCAGGGGGCGCATCAGTCGGCAGCCGCCCGACGGGCGTGTCGCGCATCACGCCGTGCGCGCGGTAATATTGCTGCACCGGGCCGGCCCCGGTAAAATGGTAGATGATGCCGGAACGATGGGTGAGCAGATCGGCGATGGTGATCGAACGCGCCGCCGGAACCGTCTGCATGTCGGCGAGCCCGCCGCCGGAATAGACGCGCAGATCGGCAAGCTCCGGCAGCGTACGCTCGACCGGATCGTCGAGCTTGAGTTTGCCCTGATCGACCAGCGCCATGATTGCGATGCTCGTGATCGGCTTCGACATCGAATAGAAGCGAAAGATCGTGTCGCGCCGCATCGGCGTGCGGGCGGCGACATCCTGCCAGCCCACGACCGTGTGATGCAGAATCCGCCCGCCCCGACCCACGAGCAGCACCGCGCCGGGGATGCGTCCTTCGTCCACCAGCGTCTGCAACGAGCCGCGAAGCGCGGCGTGGGGATCGTCCTTTCGCGCCGCGTAGGCAGGAAGCGGCAGCGCCGCGGACGCGAGAAACGCGAGCGCGGCGCGGCGGCTAACGGGCGCCATGCTTGGCGCCTTTGGAAGCCGCTGCTTGCGCCGCGCCGCTTTCGATGAGCAGGCTGATCTCGCCTTCCGAGAAGCCGGCTTCCTCCAGGACGACGCGAGTGTCTTCCCCCAGGCGCGGCGCGGGCGCGTCCAATTCGCGGGCGCGCCCAATCACATTGAACGGAGACCGCAACACGCGCGTCGCCCCTTCCGTGGGATGATCGATGTCCTCGAACATCTCGACTGCCTTCAGATGCTCCTCCTCGAGGAGGTCGGCGAAGGAGTTCACGCGCGAGCACGGGATGTCGGCTGCGTTAAGCACGCTCAGCCATTCCCCCGTGGTGCGCGCCGGCATCGCCTCGGCGACCACCTTGTAGAGCTTGTCGATGTTGCGGCTGCGGACGACCGGGTCGCGCACCAGATCCAGGCGCGCCATGTCGGCGCGCCCGATCAGCTCCAGAAAGCAGGTCCAGTGCTCGGTGTTGTACGGCAGCACGGCGATGTAGCCGTCCTTGGTGCGGTGCGGACGCCGATTGGGCGATTGCAGGCGCTCATAGCCGACGCCGCCGATCGGGGGGCGGAACGTGTGCCCGGAAAGCTGCTCGAGCATCAGGAACGAGACGACGCTTTCGAACATCGGCGCCTCGATGCAGCAGCCGCGCCCGGTGCGCATCCGCCCGATGACGCCCATGAGCGCCGCGAGCGCGAGGTGCAGGCCTCCGACCTTGTCGCCGATGATGTTCGGCAGGAAGCGCGGCGCGCCTTCGCTGTCGGCGTTGAGCGCGGCAAGGCCTGAAGCGGCCTGGATCGTGTCGTCATAGGCGGGCGCGGCGGCGTAAGGGCCGTCCTGCCCGAAGCCCGGAGCGTAGCAATAGACGATGTCGGGGCGCACGGCCTTTGCCTCCGCATACGAGGCGCCGATCCGCGCCGCCGAGCTCGGCCGCATATTGTGCATCAGCACGTCCGCCGTCTTGAGGATGGCGTGCAGCGCCTCGCGCCCTTCCTTGCGCGTCAGATCGAGCGCGACGGAGCGTTTGTTGCGGTTGCAGTTGAGAAAGCCTGCGCCCATGTCCTGATCGCGGCCCGGGCGAACCGTGCGGAAGAGGTCGCCCGTGAGCGGCTCGATCTTGATCACGTCGGCGCCCATGTCGCCGAGCACCTGCGTCGCGTAGGGGCCGAGCACGATCGTGGTGAGGTCCACCACGCGGATTCCGCTCAACAGATCATGCATGGCCGCAACTCGTCATGTTTCGCGCGCCTTCCTTCTTCAACAATCCGGCCGTCGCGTATATAGTCGCGCCGGCACGCGCCGTAGAATGCGCGCGGGGGAAACATCCAGAAGGGGCAGACATTTGGCGTCGGTGACAAATATCCGGCATTTGCGCGCCTTCATTGCGCTGGCCGAACAGCAGCACTTCACCAAGGCGGCGGAGGCGATCCACCTCTCCCAACCGGCGCTGACGGCGCTCATTCAGCAATTGGAGGCCGACCTCGACGTGCGCCTGATCGAGCGGAGCACGCGCGGCATGCAGCTTACCGAAGCCGGCCGCGAATTCCTCTTTTCCGCGCGCAAGGTCGTCGCCGATTTCGAGGACGCCCTGAAGAACGTCTCGGACTACAGCGCGATCAAGCGGGGCTCGGTGCGCATCGCCGCCTTGCCGTCGATCTGCGCCTCCTTGCTGCCGCCGCTCCTCAAGGGGTTCCGCGACGCCTATCCCAACATCGCGCTCAAGGTGCAGGACCTCTCCGGCGAGCGGCTCGCCGACGCGCTGAAGACGCGCGCGGTGGATCTCGGGTTCAATTCCTGGGACAATAATTACGAGTACGAAGCCTATCCCGTCCTCGCCGACCGGCTGGTCGTGCTCTGTCCGGAAGGCGAGTTGCGCACCGCCACGGTGCGATGGCGGGAGCTGGAGGAGCGCCCGATCATCGCGATGGCGCCGGGAACCACGATCCGCGGGCTGACGGATGGGGCCGCCGCCGCCGCCAAGGTGCGCCTGAAGATCGTCCTGGAGCCGCACCTGATGACGAGTGCGATCGCCTACGCGCAGGCAGGCCTCGGCTGGGCGATCTTGCCATCGACGGCTGCCCCTCCCGGCCGCTTCAAGGCGCTCAAGGCGGCGCGTCTCTGCGAGCCCGCGGTCGAGAGGACGCTCTGTCTTGTGCATCTGAGGGCTTCTTCGCTCTCTCCGGCCGCCGTGGCGCTGCGTGATCATGTCTTGGCGATGGGGGGGGCCGCGCCGCCGCGGCCCCCCAATGCGCGCTACAGGTCCAGCGACAAGCGCACATAAGCCTGCCGGCCGAGCGCGTCGTGGATGCTGGCGTTATAGCCCTTCGCGCCGGCGAGGAGGTTGGCGCGCGAGATGGGCGGCTCGTCGTCGAACACGTTGATGGCGCCGATCGTGGCCCGCACGCGTTCGTCCTCGCCGAACCCGATCGAGTATTGGACGTCGTAGACGGTCCAGGAATCGATCTCCAGGGTCGGCGTCGCGGTGAGCGCAACGCCCAGATCGTCGAGCACGCTGCCGACATAGCGCATCGCGACGTTCGCGTTCTGGCGGCCGTTCTGCCAGCCGAGCGTGAGGTTGTTGCGCCATTGCGGCACGCTGGGGCCGGCATTGTTGGCGTTGCGACGACCGACGATGTCGAAGGTGGCGCTGCCGACCGTCGGCTGGATCGTGTACGAATTCACCCGCGTCGCGTTGTTGACGATATTGAAGACGTTGTCGCCCCAGTCGAACGTGTACTCGGCCCGGAAATCGACGCCGTCCGTCTGCGTGCCGCCGGCGTTGAACGAGCGGACATTGACGGCGATCAAGTTGCCGGCCCCGTCGCGCACCGGTCCGCCCGGCAGGTTGGCGTCGATGACCGCCTGCTGGCCTTCCTGCGAGATCTGGTCCTCGAACTCGAACTTCCAGTAATCGACCGAGAAGCGCAGGTTCTCGATCGGCTCCCAGGTGATTCCGGCATTGTAGTTGGTCGATTGCTCGGGCCCCAGATTGGCATTGGGCACGACATTGACCGTCCGGAAAGTGCCCGGATCCGGCGGCGCGCCCACCGGCAGATGCGTGTCGCGCGTTTGGGCCGTGAACGTGGTGACTGCGGTGCTGACCGTCTGCGCGATGGTCGGCGCGCGGAACGCAGTGCCGTACGTGGCGCGGATTGAGAGGCTCTCAAGCGGTCGCCAATTCACGCCCACTTTGGGATCGGTCGTCGTGAACGCGTCGTAGTCCTCGTGGCGCACCGCCATCTGGACGTCGAGCGTGTCCAGGACCGGAAGCTGCAGTTCGACGAATTCCGAAACCACGTCCCGGCTGCCGCCGCCGGGGATCGCGCGGCCATAGAAGCCGAGGCGCCCGAGCGTGCGCAGGCCGTCATAGCGAACAGCGCCGGATTCTTGGCGCAGGTTGGCGCCGAACGCGATGCCGACCGGGCCGCCGGGAAGCTGGAAGAGCTCGCCCGTCACGATGCCTTCGAAGATGCCGTACTCGGCCGTCGCGCCGTTGATGATCGGTGTGACCATATTGTAGAGCACGTCCGCCGGATTCGTCGCATCGTTGATGGCGAACGGGCTGTACCAGAGGCAGGCGCCGACGCCCGGCGACTGGCCCGCCGCCGGCGAGCCGTTCGTGTTGATGATGCAGTTCGGCCCGCCGAAGCCGTTGAGGGCGTTCTGCAGCGACAGGAGATCGGTGTCGAAATCCCCAAACGTCTGGTTTTCGTGCGACCAGGTGTACGACAGATCGTAGTTCCAGCCGGCCGGCAGCATGCCGAGCTCGTCGCGCACGCCGATCACGAAATGCTTGGCGTCGATCTGATCGCGCTGCATGCGGTAGGGCGAACCGTCGCCGCGCACGCGGAACGTGCTCGTCGGGATGGTCGCCGTGACGCCGAACGGATTGCCGGGATTGTTCGCCGGCACCGTGAGGGCGCCCGTGATGCCATAACTGCCGATGCCTTTGCGCAGCGATTCCTGGTGGTAGTAGCGCGCCTCCATGTAGACTTCCGGCCCGCCCTGGACTTGGTAGGTCGCGGAGGCATGCACGAGCGCGACTTCCGTTTCCGGGATCAGCGGATTGTCGTCCTGGAAGCTGAAATTGCAGGCGCCCACGGGGAAGGTGACCGTGGTCGAGGTGGCCACATAGACGCCGCCGCCTTGCGGCGTGCCGCAATAGGGATCCGCGAACGTGACTGCCGCCGTTCCCGCCGCCGTATAGCGCTGGGAATAGTTGATCGGGCCGTTCACCCCGTTGTTGATGATCACGTCGGCGCCGCCGGGCCCGACCGGGCGCGCGTTCACCGTGAACCGGCCGGGGTGCGAGGCGCCCGACGGGTTGTAGAAGCTGCTGATGTCGCGATCGCTGTTCTGCAGCCCCTCCTGATGCTCGAAGCTTGCGGAGATCACCCCGTGGAAGCGGTCATCGCCTCCGCCGATCATGGCCTGGATGTTGTAGGCCGGCGCGTCGGCGATATCGATGTATTGGCCCTGCAAGCGCATGCCTGTGAAGCGCTTGTCGGTGATGACGTTGATCACGCCGGCGATCGCATCGGAACCGTAGAGCGCCGAGGCGCCGTCGAGCAGCGTCTCGAAACGGTTGACCGCGATGGTGGGAACCAGGCCGACGAGATTGGTGTAGCCCTCCGCGGAGGCCACGCGTCGCCCATTGAGGAGCACCAGGGTGGACGTTGCGCCGAGGCCGCGCAGGTTCGCCGATCGCGTGGCGTGGTTGTCGTTGCCGCCTTCGACGAGATCCTGTGCGCCCCCGACGCTGCCGGTGTTGGCGGTGTTGAACACCAGAAGGTCGTCGAGGCCCGCCCGTCCGGTGCCGGCGATCTGCTCGGCGTTGATCACAGTGACCGGGGCCGCAAGGCGTGCCTGGTCCGTCGAGAGATAAGTGCCGGTGACGACGATCGCCTCGTCTTCCTCAGCCGGTTGGCTCGCGGGTGCTTGCGCATAGGCGCTGGCGCCCATCGCAAGAACCAGCGCCGCGACGCCGCCGTGCGACGCCAGCAATAGTCTGCGCGATGGCGCGCGCGTGTTGGCCTTTGTCATGAACTCCCCCCGTTTGCGCGGTTGTCTTGCGGCCGCAATCCCGTGTTTTGGGGAGGCTAGTGCGCTGGACTTATTCTGATAAATCGATTTCCGGGATCGATTTATTTGCACGGGCGATTACTCTGGCGCGAACCCGATCCCCCGCCGGACCTCTGGTTTGCGGCCCAGCCGCCCGAGCCCTCGCTGATTATTGACTACCCCCGCCGCCCAGGTCTTCGCGTTGGGCGCTCTGTGCACAGGCCGTGAGTCGCCGATTGCGCAGCAAGCGTAACGGGAGCATGATTTCGCGAGCAGGCCGATCCATGACCATCCAAGGGTTCAAGAGAGACCCCTCGAGGCCGTATAACGCTCCTGGTCGCGCGTTGGCGGCGCAGCGACGGAAAGAGAAGATTGCCGACGCGGTGATCGAGGTTATCGCGACGCACGGCGCCCGCGGCATAACCCACCGGCTGATCGATGCCCATCTTGGGTTCGCCGAAGGCGTGACCTCCTATTACTACCCCCGACGCACAGCGCTCCTCGACGCCGGCTTCACGAGACTCTTCGAGAACGGGATCGCCGAGTTCAACCTTTGTTATAAGCCCGTCCTGGAGCGTCTCGAAGCCGGCGAGCCCATCGACATCGACACGATGGCCGTCTGCGCGTTTCGGCACGGGGAATTGCTGGTCCAGCCGTCGCGGCGCAACTCGACCATCGCCCGCCTGGAATTCTATCTCCTCGCCACGCGCGATCCTGAACTTCGCGCCGCGCAGCTCAGGCTCAGGCGCGTCCATTTCGACCTCACGGCGGAGATCTTCGCGAACCTCGGATGCCGCAACCCGAAAAGGGCCAGCGCCGAGCTCGCCATCCGCTCGCGCGGGGATTACGTGACCTTCTTCCTTGCGCCATCGTTCGAAGAGCATCCGCGCAATGTGGCGTACTACACCGCCCTCATTCGGCACATTATCGATGTGAGCAACCTGGCCGCCGATACCGGCGCCTGAGCGGCGCTCGCGCTCACGAACAGCCCGGACCGAGTCCAAACCGATTCGCTCAAACCGCCCGGCGCCGCCCCAAGCGCGCGCGCCGCACGCGCCAAACGCATCGCTAACATCGCTTCCACAAACGTAGAGCCAATAGCCGAATGCGCGCGGCGCGGATCGCGTGCGTACGCGACCGATCGAGCTCTTAACGCACCTGCCGGCGCGCGCATTGAAGCCTGGAAAACACTGCGCGAAGCGCTGTTCGGGCCTACATGTGTAGAGCAAAATAGTTAGCGCATGGCGGAACTTAATTGATTGCAGCGATCGCCGTGCGCACCGTGACTACATCGCAACATCGAGCGGATCGCATATTCGATCGGCTACTTATTCTTGTATAAGATCGTTGACATCAGCCGGGTCCGGATGAACCTTCGCGCGAAGGTCGCCGGGCGCCATGCGCAAGGATGAAGAGCGACACTCACGGGTAGGAGAATTCCGATGGCTTTCGCTCGTACGACGTTCGCGCTCACGAGAACTCTCGTCCTTCTCGCCGGCGCTTCGACGCTCAATCTCGCATCGATCATGACCGCAACCGCGCAGGACGCCGCGCAGGATCGAACGGCGAGCGAGCAGAGCGACAACGCCATCACGGTCACCGGTACGCGCATCCGCGGCGTAGCCCCCGTCGGATCGTCGCTGATCCAGGTCGATCGCGAAGAACTCGTCCGCTCAGGCCAAACAAGCACGGCGGACATCCTCTACAATGTGCCCTCGGTGCTCAGCCTCGGCACGGGCGAGCTCCGCAGCGGCGGTGCCAGCCAGCAAGGCAACGATCTCACCGCGCTCGTCTTCAACAAGTCGGCGAACCTCCGCGGTCTTGGCCCGGGCGCCACGCTCAATCTCGTGAACGGGCATCGCGCGCCGCACGAGGGCGCCACGATGAGCGCCTTCGACGGCGATAACATCCCCGCCCAATTGTTGCAGCGGGTGGAGATCGTCGCCGACGGAACCTCCCCGATCTACGGCGCCGACGCGGTGGCGGGCACGGTGAACTTCATCATGCGCGCGCCCGAGACGGCGTTCGAAGTCTACGGTCAGTACGGCTGGACCGATGGCCGGACGAGCTATCAGGGCACGCTCGTGGGCGGCTACAATTGGGGTAGCGGCGGCGTCATCGCCGCCTACCAGCGCACCCACTTCGACCGGCTGAGCGCGCTCGACCGCCCGCATCTATACTCGGACGATTTCAGCCCCTTCGGCGGCGCCCCGCCATCCGACCTCTCGGTGCCGGGCAACATCGTCGTCAACGGCGTGAATTACGCTATTCCGCGTGGGCAGAACGGAACCGCGCTGACGCTCGCGCAGCTGGGGGCGGCCGGCTCGACGAACCGGGCGAATTCCTGGGTCGGGTACGACGCGGCGCCGGAATCCGACCGCGACACGTTCGCGGTGAACTTCCGGCAGAACATCACAGATTGGCTCGAACTCTTCGCGGACGGCTTCTCCAGCGACCGCGACTTCGACATGAACTACATCTCGCAGGGCACGAAGGTCACGGTCGTCGTCCCGAACTCCAACTTCTACAGCCCCTGCAATCACAGCCTGACCGGCGCGCCGGCCGCGCTTATCACCGCATGTGGAACCGGCGCCCTGACCGTCAAGTACAACACGCTCTACGATTCAGGCCCCGGACGGCGCTCCGGCTACGACAAGGGCTGGAACGTCACGGGCGGCGTGCGCATCGACCTGCCGCTGGAATGGGAGGCGACCGTCTCCTACGGCGTCGGCCAGCACGACGAAAACGCGATCACGCGGTACTTCCTCGGCAACGGCCTGCCGAGTTTCCCCGAGCTTGCCGGCGCGACCGCCGCGACGGCGTTCAACGTGTTCTGCGACGCCTCCCAATTCGCCTGCAATCCCGCCTCGATGACGAGCCGGATCAGCGGCGTCGATCTCAACACGCTCACGGTTGATCGCATCGAGGATACGCAGGTCAATCTCGACGGGCCGCTCTTCAGCCTGCCGGGCGGCGAAGTGAAGCTCGCGGTCGGCGTCGAGCGCTATTACGAGGCCTTCATCAACACGAACAATTTCGGATCCACGCCGAGCAAGCGGCACGTGGAATCCTATTACGGCGAGCTGTTCGTGCCGATCGTCGGGGAGGGCAATCGCGTCCCGCTGATCTACAGCCTCGACCTCAACGTCGCAGGCCGCGTCGATGATTACGACGATGTTGGCGAGACCCGGAATCCAAAATACGGGATCAATTGGTCGCCGACGCAGGACCTGCGCATGCACGCAAGCTACGGCACGTCCTTCCGCGCGCCGGGCCTTATCGACAACAACCCCTTCGCACAGCACGGCTACATTCCGTTCGGGCCCTATCCGGGCAATGTCGTGACGGCGAGCCTCTGTGGCGGCTGCGCGGCGAAGCCGGGCCTGGCCTTCTATTCCGCGCTCGGCGGCGCGGCCGGCGATCTGCAGCCGGAAGAATCGGAATCCTATTCGATCGGCGGCGATTGGGCGCCGGAGGGCATCCCCGGCCTCACGCTTTCGGCGAATTACTGGAACATCGAATATACCGGCCAGGTCGGCACGCCGGTCTACAACGCCGGGCCGTTCCAGGCGGTGAACCAGCAATACTACAACCAGTACATCGTCTATAACCCGACGCTCTTTCCGCAATTCGCGGCGAACAATCCGGTCGCGTTCTTCGGCGCGTTCCCGACGGTCAATCTGCAGAACGCCGCCTGCGCGGCGGTGTACGGACAGAAGGTCACGACGCAGGCGCAGTTCAACAACCTGATCGCCTGCGTCAATTCCGGCGGCGACGGCGGCCTTTTCGGCCCTCCGTTCGATCCCTCCAACGTCGCGGCGGTCGAGAGCGGACACCGCATCAATGGCGGTTCGACAAAGGCCGATGGATGGGACCTCTCCGCTGAATACCAGTGGGACAGCTCTTGGGGCCACATGCGCGTCGGCGGCATCGCCGAATACATCACGGCCTGGGACGTCGCCCCCGTGGCGGGCGCGCCTTCGACGGACCAGAACAACCAGTTCGGCTATCCGCCGCAATTCAAGTTCCGCGGCAATGTCGGTTGGTCGGACGATGTCGGGCCCGGCGACCTCTCGGCCAACGTCTTCCTCAACTACACCAACTCGTACCACATCGACGCCAGCTTGCTGCCGGGCGCGGTCGGCGCGCAATACACGGAGATTGAATCCTACACCACGACCGATCTGAGCCTGATCTACGAGTTTGGCGACCAAGCCGGCCTCGCGAGCAACGTGCAGATCGCCTTCAGCGTCCAGAACGTGTTCGACGATCAGCCGCCGCTCGTGCTCAATGCCAGCGGCGTCGGCGGGATCCTGTTCGATCCCTCGAACGCAAGCCCCCTGCAGCGCGTGTTCCAGCTGCAGGTTGGCAAGAAGTTCTAGCCGCCGCCCCGCGGCAATTCTTTGGCCTGCTCGCCTGCGAGCAGGCCATCTTCTTTTCACCACACCCCGTTGTCGTTCGCTGCCGTTTCGGGCGTAGGCTGCTTCAGGTCCCAGTGCTCGCTGATCTTGCCGTTGGCCACGCGGAAGATGTCGATCAGAGCGATCGGTCGCGCGTCGCCCGGATAGGTGATCGAGTGGTGAAAGAGGATGAGATCGCCCTCGACCAGGACGCGCTGGGGGCCAAGCTGCGGCTTTTCCGCCGTCGGATCGCTGAATTCGCGCTCGAGAAACGCGATGGCGCCGGCTGCGCCGTCCGGAATGGTCGGGCTGTGCTGGCGATAATTGGGCGCAAACCAGAGCTCGACGGCGGAGCGGACGCCGCCGCGGCCGAACTCCGCGACATAGTTCCCCACGACGCGCCGCGTCTCGTCGCGTGAGGCGCTCGGGTTCGGCAGGCCGCAGGCGGGCGCGCGCCGAGTGTCCCTGAGTGCGCGCTCCCCGAGCGCGCGCGCGCTTTGATAGGTCTCGCCAACTCCACAAGCCATGCCGTTGGCGTGCTCCGCCGTCCGCGGAATGTCTTGCGTGACGTTCCAATGCTCGGCGATGCGGCCAGCCTCCACGCGCCAGAGATCGACCGCCACGGCGCCGCGATCGCGCCCGTCGCGGAAGCCGTGGTGCATCACGGCGAAGAGATCGCCATCGACGATGAGCATATCGACCACGTGAGCGCGCCGTGCAAACCGGCGATGTGTCCTGAAGTAGTCGCGATGGGCCTGCAAGCCGTCGCCGATCGCAGGATCGTGCTCCTTGAAGTGTGCCGCCGCGTACATGGCATGGGCGCCCCCTACGTCGCCGCGCGCGAACGCTTGGTTCAAGAAGGCCGCCGCCACGCCGCGGGTGCGATCGACCGTCTCGGCGCGGCCTTCGGACATGAACGCGAACGCGAACACCGCCGCTAGAAGAATGCGTCGCATCGTTGCCATCTCCAACAAGGCGCTTATTGCCCAAAGCGCCCGCATCGGCAATCAATCCGAGCGGCGTCGAACGCCTTGTCCTGACTGCGTGTGTGGTCCCGCCTTTCGCAGCCTATCGGTCAGTTAGGGGCGACGGACGGTGCGCTTCGCTTCGGCGCCGTCGCGGCGCCGGCGATCAGCAGCAGGAACGTCAACATCGATAATCCGGCGACGGCGGAGAAGAACGCCGAGGGGCCGACGATCTCGACGATCTGGGCGCCGAAAAAGGAGCCGCAAATGGCGCCGACACGTCCGCTGGTGGCTGCGAACCCGAGGCCGGTGGCGCGCACCGCGTCAGGAAACGTCGCCGCCGCGTGCGCGAAGAGCGACGTCATGACGCCGTTCAACAGGAAGCCGGCGACGGCGATGGCGCCGTAGAACCGGAAGCTCGCAAGCCCGTCGCCAAGCGCCGCGGGCGAGGCGGGCAGAGCGAACGTCAATGCAGCGATGGCGCATGCGGATCCGAGGATGTAGCTCAACGCGATGGGTCGGGTGCCGAAGGCGCTCATGAGCACGCCAGCGACGATGATGCCGGCCATGCCGGACGTCGCGAAGACGGAAAGCACGACCCCGGCGAGCGAAGGGGAGAACCCGTTGCGCGTGAACAAGGCCGGCATCCAACCGAAGATGAGGCTGATCGAGATGTACGCAAAGAAGAAGCCCGCAAAGATCGAGAGGATCTCAATGCTGCGCTCGCTTAGGAGCGCGCCGATGCCGGCCCGTCGCGTCTTTGGGCCCGCGGTCTCCGGGCGCGCCTCCATCGCAAAGCGCGCCAAAACCCTTTGCAGCTGCTGGCGTCGTTCCGGAAATCTGGCGAGGTAGGTTGGCGATTCCGGGAGCACCGCCAATGCGATGATCGCCACGACGAACGGCAGCAGGCCAAATACGAGGTACATGGCGCGCCAGCCAAACGCAGGCAGCATCGCCGCCGCGCTCAGTCCTGCGAGTGCAACCCCGAGCGGCGCTGTGAGGATCGCGAGCGACACGCCGAGGGGCCGCAGTCGGGCGGGAAGGATCTCGCTGATCAGGGCCAGGGCCGGCGGCAACGTGCCGCCAAGCCCGATCCCGGCCAAGACGCGGGCGATTGCGATTTCCTCGGGCGTGCGTGCGACGAGAGTCGCGAGCATGAACGTTCCGAACCAAGCGACGCCGAGCAACATCGTCGGGCGACGTCCAATGACGTCAGCCGCCAGGCCGCCGGTTGCGGCGCCTATCGCCGAGCCCAGGTGCCCAGCCGCCATAGCGGCGCCGAAAGCCGATAGAGGAAGGCCCCAATCGGCGGCGATCGCCGACACCGTGACGCCCAGCATCTGCACATCGACGCCATCGACCGTAAGGAGAAGAGCGACCACAGCCACGACGACCGCGTGAGCGGCGGTAAAGTTGCCGCCACCCTTTTCGGCTGGATCCGTCACAGGGGGCGACTGCATCCGATAACACCCCAGTCTGACGGCGCGCCCTTGATTAGGGGATCATCGCCTCGATCATCCCTGATTGCGCCGAGTTAGGTAGTATGCTACTTATTATCTGCGGTCAACAAATTCGCGGCGGCGCCGTTGCGTCCGCGCAGACGGGAAATGAGCGGCATGCCCTTCGTGTTTCATGACGCGCCGGGTTTCTTGATCCGGCGGCTCCATCAGATCTCGGTGTCGGTCCTCGAGGCGCGGCTCAGCGATGCCGGTCTCGATCTGACGCCGGTGCAAGTGGCGGCGTTGAGCGCGCTCAGCTTATGCCCGGATATCGATCAGGTGACTCTCGCGGGGGTCATCGCCTACGACCGCGTGACGATCGGCGGCGTCGTGGGGCGGCTCGTCGATAAGGGCTACGTGTCGCGCAGCGCCAGCCCGCACGACCGCCGCGCCTTCCAGCTGGCGCTCACGCGTTCTGGCCGCGCCATCCTCCGGGACGCGGAGGCGATCGCCGTCGGGCTCGAAGAAGAAGTTCTCGGCGGGTTGACCGCGCGCGAGCGCGAGATCTTCAAGACGCTGCTCAAGAAGACCGCCGACGCGGGAAACGAAAAGAGCCGAGCGCCGCTTCGCATGGGGCCAGCGCTCACTGCCGAGAGGGATGCGCGCAACGAGGCGCCGACGATACGTTTAGTGGCGTCGCCCCGTCGGAGGAGCAAGCTGTCGCGCGAATGATGCGCGGAGAGGAAACAAGCCAAGTAAGTTTCTGAGGTGCACCATGCAGTATCTGCGCAATTGTTGGTACATGGCCGATTGGTCGGACTCGTTGGCCAAAGGCCAGATCGCGGCCATCACCCTTCTTGAAGAGCCGATCGCGCTCTATCGCAAGAGCGACGGCGCCGCCGCGGCGCTCGAGGATCGCTGCGCCCACCGTCTGGCGCCGCTTTCAATCGGGCGCATTGAAGGTGACGATCTGCGCTGCATGTATCACGGGCTGAAGTTCGCGCCGGACGGGCAATGCAACGAAATACCCGGACAGGCGCACATATCGAGCAAGGTATGCGTTCGCAGCTATCCGGTCGTCGAGAAGCACGGCGCGGTCTGGATTTGGATGGGCAGGCCGGATTCGCCGGACGCATCGCTGATCCCGGACATCGTCGGCCCTGACGACCCCGATTGGGCCGTGCAAACGTCCACCCTGGATTTCGACGCGAATGCGGCGCTGATCGCCGACAACCTCTTGGACCTCAGTCACGCGGCATGGGTGCACGGCGCGAGCTTCGGCGGGGGAAACAAAGAGAGCATCGACATTCAGAAATCGTCAGAGCCGGCGACCGAGGTGGAGCAGCTCGAACGCGGCTTACGCCTGCGCCGCTGGCATGCCGGTCGCCCGAGCAATCCCTACATGGACACGGGGCCCACCGACGACCTCGTCATCAACGAGTTCCTGGCGCCGGGCGTGTTCATCCTGCGTGTGCGTTGCTACAAGCCTGGCGTCCAGCAACGCAGACCGAATGAAGAGATTCCCGACGAGGAGCCGCTGCTCATGCGCTCCACCTCGCAGATGATCACGCCGACGACCGAAGGCAAGGCGAAGTTCTTCTTCACGTTCGGCCCGTGGGCGAAAGCGGCGTCGTACGCGCGCGTGATGTTCGACATTGGCGAACGCGCCTTCAAGGAGGATCGGTTCTTCATCGAAGCCCAGCAGGCGATGATGCGCCGCTCGCCGGAGAGAAAGCCGATCAACCTGTCCATGGACGCGCCGCTCGTGCGCTACCAGGGCATACTCAAGGGTTTGCTCGAGCAGGATCGCGTCGCTCAGCAAGCCTGAGATCGCGTGAAGAAGAGGCCATGCAGTTCCATCTCGACGGCTATCGAACGGGCGATCCTCACGAAGCGCCGGAATCCGCTCGCGCGAAGGCGCGATCTGCGGAATCGGGCCCTCCGGGCGAGGTGGACGTGCTGATCGTGGGCTGCGGGCCCGCCGGCCTGACGCTGGCCGCCCAGCTCTCGGCATTTCCGGAGATCGAGACCTGCATCGTCGAGCGGGAGCCCGGCCCGCTCATGCTCGGCAGGGCCGACGGCGTGGCCTGCCGCACAGTGGAGATGTTCAATGCTTTCGGTTTCGCCGAGCAGGTTCTCAAGGAGGCGTATTGGGTCAACGAAACCGCATTCTGGCGAACCCACGAGAATCCCGCGGATGGCATCTATCGCAGCGGCCGCATCCAAGACACCGAAGACGGCCTATCCGAATTTCCACATGTGATCCTGAACCAGGCTCGCGTACATCATTTCTATCTCGAGAAGATGCGTCGTTCGCCCACGAGACTTGAGCCGTGGTATTCCCGCACGCTGGTTGATCTGCACATCGATCCGGAGTCTCAGAGGCCGGTGACCGCGCATTTCACGGTGACCGGACCCGACGGCGGTCTCGTCAAAGAGGCAGTGCGCGCCCGCTATGTGGTCGGCTGCGACGGCGCACGCAGCGTCGTGCGCGACGCACTCGGCTTGAGGCTGGAGGGCGATTCCGCCAACCAGGCCTGGGGCGTGATGGACGTTCTTGCAACGACCGATTTCCCGGACATCCGTCTGAAGTGCGTGATCAATTCGGCTAAGGGCGGCGCCGTCGTGCTGATCCCGCGCGAAGGCGGCTATCTCGTTCGCATCTATGTCGAGATGGACAAGCTGGGCGCCGACGAGCGGGTCGGCGCGCGCAACATCACCATCGACCAGATCATCTCCGCCGCGAACGAGGTCTTCTGTCCCTACCGCATCGATGTGAAGGAGGTGGCCTGGTGGTCGGTCTACGAGATCGGCCAGCGCGTCTGCAATCGCTTCGACGATGTTCCGGAGGGCGCGGTAGAGGCGCGCGCGCCGCGCGTGTTCATCGCCGGCGACGCGTGCCACACGCACAGCCCCAAGGCCGGTCAAGGCATGAATGTGTCCATGCAGGACGCATTCAATCTCGGTTGGAAGCTTGCCCATGTCCTCAGGGGGCTGGCCGATCCCGCGCTGCTGAAGACCTATTCGCAGGAGCGCCAGGCGGTCGCCAAGGAATTGATCGATTTCGATCGCGAATGGGCGTCGCTGCTGACCGCGGCCTCAAAGGGCGAAGGCGTCGATGCGTCGGAGGTTGAGCGCTATTTCGTCCGGCACGGCCGCTATACCGCGGGAACAGCGACGCGATACAGGCCTTCGATCCTCACCGGCGCGTCGGACCACCAGCATCTCGCGACAGGCCTTGTCGTCGGCGCGCGCTTTCATTCCGCGCCCGTGATCAGGCTGAGCGACGCGAAGCCGATGCAATTGGGGCACGTCGTCGAGGCCGATGGCCGCTGGCGGCTCTTCCTGTTCGCGGGAAGCGACGATGTCGCCTCGTCGTTGCAATCAATCGCGCCCCTGTGCGACTTCCTTGCAGGCGGCCCCGCTTCTCCCGTCGTCCGCTACACGCCGCGAAGCGCAGACCTCGACTCGGTGTTCGATGTCCGCGCGATCTTCCCCGTTCCTCACCGCGCGTTGGACATCGGCCTGCTGCCCGACCTGCTGTTGCCGAGGAAGGGCCGTCTGGCCTTGCGCGACTACGAAAAGGCGTTCTGCATCGACCCCGACCGCGACATCTACGCGCTGAGGGGCATCGACCGGCGCAAAGGATGCCTCGTCGTCGTGCGACCGGACCAGTTTGTCAGTCAGGTTCTGCCCCTCGATGCGTTCGGTGCGTTGTCCGATCTGTTCGACGCGATCTTGATGCGGCCGGTGGTTGTCTGATGCTTCCGCGCCAACGCCTGCGCTGCGCGGGCCGTGAAACAAACAGGAGGGATCGATGGCGGAGGCGCAAACGGCGAAGGCCGGCGACCGGACGTTCGGGATCATCGTCTACGCGGCGCAGTTCTTCTTCGGCGGCTGGTTTCTCTATAACGGCCTCAACTACTTCATAGAGTTCTTCCCGCAACCTCACGGCTCGTCGGCCATATCGCGCGAATTGATCGGCGCGCTCATGCACTCGGGCATGTTTGCGGTGGTCAAGGCCATCGAGGTGGTCGTTGGGGTCGCGCTGCTGGCCAATCGCTTCGTTCCGCTGGCGGCCGTTCTTGGCTTTCCGGTGACCTATTCGATCGCCCACCTGAACATCGTCGCGAACGGCGATGCGTTCAGCATCGGTGTGGGGATCGTCTTCACGGCGCTGAACGCGCTCATCGCTCTTGGTCGCCTCGACCGGTTCCTGCCGATGCTCGCGTTCGATAGCGGCGATCCAAGCGCGGCCGGTCTGCGGACGTTCCTGGCGGGAACTGGAACGGCCCCGGCGAAGAGCGCGATGAGGCCGCTCGCGCATCTTGCCTGCATCGTCGCTGGCTTGCTTGCGCCGATCGGCGTCGAGGCATGGACGACATCACCCATCGGCCCGCGCAGTCAGGCGCATTATGCCGCGGTCGCGAACGCTTCTAAGAGTGCTCGGGACGTCGCGCTTGCCTTCGACAGACTCGTGTTCGACGAGGGCAAGCCGCAGGAGGCCGCCGAACGGTTCCTCGCGCCCGACATCGCCGACCATATCTCGAGCGCACGGGGCGCGCGGGCGTCAATGGTGGCGATGCTGCGCGGCGGCGCGTGGCCGGACGGCGTCGAGCGTACCCTTCGTCATGTCGTCTCGGAGGGCGACGTCGTGATGATGCACTACGATCTCCGCCTGCCTGGCGACGTCGGGGCGGTTCCCACCGTCGAGATTTTCCGCGTCAGCAGCGGCCGGATCGTCGAGCACTGGAGCATCGCCGAGGGCGCGGCAAGCGCGCCAACTGACGGGTAAGCGGACGCGCCTCGATGCAGGGCGCACCATGGCATGCGCGAGCGGCGGCCCGGCAAGCCAGCCGCAACCTCAATGCGAGCGAGCCAAGGGCGCCGACGTTCCGTGGGAACGAACGCGGACCGGTCCATCCAGCTTGCGGCCGAGCTCTGCCTGGATGCGGCCCCGGCGCCTTTTTCCACCGCTTGAGCGCCCAAATCCCGGTCCGCCCTGCATAATTCCGCGGCGCCTTGCCGCGCGCGGTGGCGCGCCCGCCGGCGAACCACCCTACAATGGCGCCATGGCGATCATCGCGGGCGTGCGCCACCTCACGCATTATTCCTACGACCGGCCTGTCCTCCTGGGGCCTCAGATCATCCGGCTGCGCCCCGCGCCGCACTCGCGCACGCGCGTCGTCAGCCACTCGCTCAAGGTCTCTCCGGCCGGCCATTTCGTGAACCATCAGCAGGATCCGTACGGCAACTGGCTCGCGCGCTTCGTCTTCCCCGAGCCTGTCCGCGAGCTGAAGATCGAGGTCGATCTCGTCGCCGACATGTCGGTCTACAATCCGTTTGATTTCTTCGTCGAAGAGCAGGCGACGCGCTGGCCGTTCGCCTATCCCGAGGAGATCGCCGACGACCTTGCCATCTATCTGCAGCCCGATCCCGTCGGCCCGCTCCTGAAGAAGCGTCTCGCCGCGATCGATCGCAGCGAGCAGGGCACGATCGACTTTCTTGTCGCGCTCAACCGCGCGCTCGAGAGCGACATCGACTACGTCATCCGCATGGAGCCCGGCGTGCAGACGCCGGAGGAGACGCTGAAGGCCAAGCGGGGCTCTTGCCGCGATTCCTCCTGGCTGCTCGTTCAGATGCTGCGCCATCTCGGCATCGCCGCCCGCTTCGTGTCGGGCTATCTCATCCAGCTGAAGCCCGACATCGTCGCGCTCGATGGTCCTCCGGGTACGGATCATGACTTCACCGACCTTCACGCCTGGGTCGAGGCCTATATCCCCGGCGCCGGCTGGGTCGGACTTGATCCCACGTCGGGCCTGCTGACCGGCGAGAGCCACATTCCGCTCGCCGCCACGCCGCATTTCCGCAACGCCGCCCCGATCAGCGGCGGCCTCACCGGCAATCCCCAGGTCGCGTTCAAGTTCGACATGAAGGTCGAGCGCCTGGCCGAACACCCGCGCATCACCAGGCCCTTCTCCGATGCAGCCTGGGCCGAACTCGACGCGCTCGGCCGCAGGATCGATGCCGCGCTGGAGGAAGGCGACGTCCGCCTCACCATGGGCGGCGAACCGACCTTCGTCTCGATCGACGATTTCGAAGCCGCCGAATGGAACACCGCCGCCGTCGGTCCCGCCAAGCGCGCGCTCGCCGACGAGCTTATCCGCCGTCTGCGCGACCGTTTCGCGCCGAATGGCTTCCTCCATTACGGCCAGGGCAAATGGTATCCCGGCGAAAGCCTGCCGCGCTGGACGTTCTCGCTCTATTGGCGCCGCGATGGAAAGCCGATCTGGAAGAATGCGGGCCTCGTCGCAACCGAGGACGCCAAGACAGGAGCAGGGCCGAAGGAAGCCGAAGCTTTTCTGCAGCGCGTCGCCGCTTCCCTCGGCATCGAGCAGGAGATGGTCGAGCCGGCCTACGAAGATCCGGCCGTCTGGGTGCTGAAGGAAGGCAATCTTCCCGACAACGTCTCGCCCGACAATTCCAAGCTCGACGATCCTGAAGAGCGCGCCCGCATCGCGCGCGTGTTCGAGCGCGGCCTCACCGAACCGGCGGGCTTCGTGCTGCCGATTCAACGCTGGCAGGCGCGCGCGTCCAAGTCCGCGCCCGGCGCGCCGAAATGGCGCTCCGAGAAATGGAAGCTGCGTCGCGGCCGCATGTTCCTCGTGCCGGGCGATTCACCGGTCGGTTTCCGCCTGCCGCTCGCCGCGCTGCCTTGGACGCCGCCAGCGCTCTATCCCTACATCAACATCGTCGATCCCACCGTTCCGCGCGGACCGCTCCCCGAACAGACGCTCGCGCAAGCGGACGGCTATTCCGACGAGCGCCGCTTCCAGGAAGTCGTCGCCAAAACCGGCGCCGAAGCCGGACAGGAGATCGTCGAGCAGAGCCTCGACACGATCGGCGGCGTCGTGCGCACCGCGCTTTCGGTGGAGCCGCGCGACGGACGCCTCTGCGTTTTCATGCCGCCGGTCGAGGCGCTGGAGGATTATCTCGATCTCATCGCCGCCGCCGAGAAGGCCGCGCGCGATCTTGATCTGCCCGTGCACATCGAAGGCTACGCCCCGCCGATCGACCCGCGCCTCAACGTCATCCGCGTCGCGCCCGATCCCGGCGTCATCGAGGTGAACATCCATCCCGCCGCCAGCTGGGACGATTGCGTCGCAACGACGAACGGCATTTACGAGGACGCGCGCCACACGCGTCTCGGCGCCGACAAATTCATGATCGACGGCCGCCACACTGGAACCGGCGGCGGCAATCATGTCGTCGTCGGCGGCGCGACCACTTTGGACTCGCCCTTTCTTCGTCGCCCCGATCTTCTCAAGAGCCTGATCCTCCATTGGCAGCGCCATCCCTCGCTCTCGTATCTCTTCTCCGGTCTCTTCATCGGTCCAACGTCGCAAGCGCCGCGCATCGACGAAGCCCGCCACGACACGCTTTATGAGCTCGAGATCGCGCTCACCCAGATTCCAGTTCCGGGCGAGGGCGAGCCGCCGCCGCCCTGGCTCGTTGACCGCCTGCTGCGCAACGCGCTGATCGACGTCGCCGGCAACACGCATCGCTCCGAGATCTGCATCGACAAGCTCTTCTCCCCCGACGGCCCCACCGGCCGCCTCGGCCTTGTCGAGTTCCGCGCCTTCGAGATGCCGCCCGATCCGCGCATGAGCCTCGCCCAACAGCTCCTCATGCGCGCCCTCATCGCCCGCTTCTGGAGAACGCCCGCCAGCGGCGGCTTCGTGCGCTGGGGCACGAGCCTGCACGACCGCTTCATGCTGCCCGAGTTCGTCTGGCGCGACTTCCTGGAAGTGCTGGCCGATCTCTCCGCCCACGGATTTCCGATGAGCCCGGACTGGTTCAAGGCCCAGGCCGAGTTCCGCTTCCCGTTCTGCGGCGAAGTCACATACGAGGGCGCGACGCTCGAGCTCCGTCAGGCCATGGAGCCCTGGCATGTGCTGGGCGAGATGGGCGCCGTCGGCGGCACGGTCCGCTACGCCGATTCCTCCGTCGAGCGTCTGCAGGTGAAGCTCAAATCCGCCGCCCCCGCGCGCTACGCGGTCGCGTGCAACGGCCGCACGCTGCCGCTGACGCAAACAGAAGAGCAGGGAACGGCCGTCGCCGGCGTGCGTTTCAAGGCCTGGAAGCCGCCCGAGTCCCTTCATCCCAATTTGCCCGTGAACGCCCCGCTCGCCTTCGACATCTTCGACGCCTGGAGCGGCCGTGCGCTCGGCGGCTGCGTCTACCATGTCGCCCATCCCGGCGGCCGCAACTACGAGACGTTCCCCGTGAACGGCTACGAAGCCGAGGCGAGGAGGCTGGCGCGCTTCGCCCCGAGCGGCCACACTGCCGGCCGCTACGCGCCGCCCGCCGAGCGCCCGAACGACCATTTCCCGCTGACGCTCGATCTGAGGCGCCCGCCCGAACTCTGATGCAGCCCGCGCCGCTCACATCCCTGCAGGCCCCCGCCGGCTACGCGCCCGTCGCCGGCGCGCCCGACGAGCTGCTCGACGAATCCGGCAATGTGCGTCCGGTGTGGCGCGCCTTTCTCGACCATTTCTCCGCGCTCTCGCCCGACGACATCGCGTCGCGCTTCGCGCTCGGCGATCAATACCTCGCCGATTCCGGCGTCTATTTCCGCCACGCCGACGGCGCGGTCTCTCGAGAGCGCTCCTGGCCGCTGAGCCACGTCCCGGTCCTCATCGCCGAGGAGGAATGGACTGCGATCGTCGCCGGCCTGTCGCACCGCGCCGACCTCCTCGAAGCCCTCATGCGCGATGTCTATGGTGAGAACGCGCTCGTCGCCGAAGGCGCGCTTCCCGCCCAATTGCTCGCGCGCAATCCCGAATGGGTGCGCCCCATGCTCGGCGTCGCGCCGCGTTCGGGCTCTTATCTTCACTTCGTCTCGTTCGAGCTCGGCCGCTCTCCTTCCGGCCAATGGTGGGTGCTGAACGACCGCACCCAGGCCCCCTCCGGCGCCGGCTTCGCGCTGGAGAACCGCGGCGCGACCTCGCGCATCTTCGCCGACTTCTTCCCGCGCGCGAACGTGCGCCGTCTCGCCGGCTTCTTCCGCAGCTTCCGCGCTCATCTCGACGATCTGCGCAGCGACGGCTCCGCTCCGCCCGCGATCCTCACGCCGGGGCCGCACGCCGACACCTATTTCGAGCACGCCTTCACCGCGCGCTATCTCGGCCTTCTGCTGGTGGAGGGCGAGGATCTCGTCGTCGAGCAGGGCCGTCCGATGGTCCGCACCATCTCCGGGCTGAAGCCCATCGACGTGCTCTGGCGCCGCATCGACGCCTCCTTCGCCGATCCCCTCGAGCTCAACGAGCACTCTCGCATCGGCACGCCAGGCCTGATCGGCGCCCTGCGCCAGCAAGGCGTCACCATGATCAACGCCGTCGGCAGCGGCGTGTTGGAGACGCGCGCGCTCATGGCCTTCCTGCCGCGCATCTCCGAGCGCCTCACCGGCGAGCCCTTGCGCTTGCCGAACATCGCGACCTGGTGGTGCGGCCAGGAAGCCGAACGCGCGCACGTGCGCGCCAACATCGCCGCCATGACCGTCTCTCCCGCGATGTCCACGCGCCTCTCGTTCGATCCCGACGACATGGCCGCGCTCGCCGGCGCAATGCGCACCGATGCGCACACCACGATAGAGGACATGCTCGCCGCCGAAGGCGAGGCTCTCGTCGGCCAGGAGGCCGTCACGCTCTCAACCAGCCCCGCTTACATCGACGGCGCCCTCGCGCCGCGCCCGATGACCTTGCGCGTCTTCCTCGCGCGCGGCCGCGACGGCTGGTTCGCGCTGCCTGGCGGCTACGCGCGCATCGGCCGCTCCATGGATGTCACCGCGCTCGGCATGCACGCCGGCGGCTCCTGCACGGATGTCTGGGTGGTCGCCGACAGCGCCCAGCCGCCCGACACCATGATCCAGACGAGCGGCCGCGTGGTCGCCTCCGATCCCTCGGCCGATCTGCCGAGCAGGGCGGCCGACAATCTCTTCTGGCTCGGCCGCTATGTGGAGCGCGCCGAATATCTCGCCCGCCTGAAGCGCGCCTACGACATCCGCCGCGCCGAGACGATCGACTCGCCCCTCATCGACTATCTCGCCGGCTATCTGCGCTTCCTTGGCGTAGAGATCGCCGACATGCCGTCCTCGATCGTCGAAGCGGTCCGCGCCGCCGGCCTCTGCGCAGCGCGCCTGCGCGATCGTCTGTCTCCGGACGGTCTTGTCGCCATCACCCGCATCGAGCGCTTCATCGATGCGGAAGCGGCCGCGCTGCCGCTCGCCGCGCGCATGGGCGAGCTTCTTCGCCGCATGGTCGGCTTCTCCGGCCTCGTGCACGAGAACATGTATCGCTCGCTCGCGTGGCGCTTCCTCTCCATCGGCCGCGCGCTGGAGCGCGCCATGACGACCGCCTCGCTTGTCGCCAGCCTCACCCATCCCGATGCGCCCGCCGGCGCGCTCGAGGCCGCGCTCGATTGCCTCGACAGCCGCCTTGTGCACCAGCAGAAATACGGCTTCTCCATCTCGCCGGAGACGGTCAAGGCGCTGCTCTGTCTCGACGGCGCCAATCCGCGCGCGCTGATGCACCAGCTGAGCGAGCTCAAGGAGCACATCGCGGTGCTTCCCGGCGCCATCGCCGACACGATGTCGCCGACGCTAAAAGCGGTCATGCAGCTGCATACCCGGCTCGCCGTTCAGGCGCCCGAGGAGCTCGACGCCGGCGGGCTCCTGGCCTTGCGCGCCGAGCTCTCTGCGCTCTCCGATGCGCTCGCGGCGGCATACCTGAGCTGATGCTCTACGATCTCGGCCTCCGCATCGCTTTCGCGTACGAGCCGCCCGTCCGCCTCAGCCGCCATCTGCTGCGCGTCTTCCCCCGCGACATTCCCGGCGTCCAGCGCGCCATCGCGACCGACCTCGCCATCGATCCGCTCCCGGAGGAACGCAGCGTCTTCACCGACGCGTTCGGGAATCGCACGCAGGACGTCTTCCTTCGCAACGAGCACGCGCGCCTCGACATCCGCCTCACGTCCCGCGTCGAGCGCCATGCGCCGCCCGCGCCGCCCGCCGCCGGCCCGCTCATGGAGGAATTGCCCGCCGCGCTTGAAGCGACGCATGCGCTGGACGGCGAGTCTCCGCATCACTTCATCGGCCCCTCGCAGCTCATTCGCCCGAGCCCGGAGGCGGCCGCCTTCGCCCGCGGCGTCGTCCATCCCGGCGCTCCCTGCGCCGACGCGGTCCGCGCCCTGGGGCAGGCGCTCCATGCCGCCATGACTTTCGATCCCGGCGCCACCGAGGTCGATACGCCTTACGAAGAGGCCTTCGCGCGCCGCCGCGGCGTCTGCCAGGACTTCACCCACATCATGATCGCCTGCCTGCGCGGCGTCGGCGTCCCGGCCGCCTATGTCTCCGGCTTCATCCGCACGATCCCGCCGCCCGGCCAGGAACGGCTCGCCGGCGCCGACGCGATGCACGCCTGGGTGCGGGCCTGGTGCGGCCCCAATTTGGGTTGGATCGAATACGACCCGACGAACGCCGTCGATGTCGCCGAGCAGCATGTCGTCGTCGCCTATGGCCGCGACTATTTCGACGTGGCCCCGACCAAGGGCGTGCTGCGCACGGCTGGCGCCCATGAAGCCTCCCTCGCCGTCGATCTGACCGAAGCCGTCGCGCGCTGACCTCGCAGTCGCAGCGGGCGAGGATGCAGGCGCAACTTCTCACACCGTACCTGTCCGACTTTTCATGCTTGCGGCGAGATTGCGGCAAGGTCGCGCAAAGTTTGCCCCTGCCGGGCGAATCCGGTGGAAAAGCCGCCGTCCGACGCCGCAAGCGTTTTCGTCGCACCCGGTGAGCGCCGGAAAAAATTGCGAAACTGACGTAAACTCGCCACACGTCCGCCATCCCTCTTCTTAGGGTTAAGGGGCACAGCGAGGGGCTGAAGCCGCGCGGAGTGGCTACCGCGCATTCGCCATCCCGGATTGTCCGGGATGCACGGAGGTGAACCGGATGGATCACGACTTCTGCACGAGCGAAGGCGCCCGTCGCCTGAAGCAGCGGATCGAGGAATACTGGCGTGAGCGCGGCTACGAGGTCGACGTCAAACTCGTCGATGCGAGTTTCGTCGCCGCGATGCGTTCGGCGCGCACCGATGTGCGCTCCGACATGATCAATGGCCTGCCGACGCGCGATCAGGACGATCCTGTGCCCCCGCGCGGCAAGCTCCGCGACGTCGCTTAGGGCAGGACCGCCGTTTACCGCCTCGCGAGGAGCCTGCCGGCTGCGGCCGGCAGCTCCGAGAAATGCGAGATGAGCGCGTCCGCGCCGAGCATGTCGGGCGGGGTGTCCGTATAGCCGAATGTCACCAGGATCACCGGCGCCTCCGCGCCGCGGGCCGTGGACACGTCGGCGGCGGAATCTCCCACCATCACCGAGCGCTCGAGCCGCCCCCCGGCGCGCGCGACCGCCTCGCGATAATGCTCAGGATGCGGCTTCCGGCGGGTGACGGCGTCCGCGCCTACGATGGCCGCAAACCGGTCCGCGAGCCCGAGCCCGGTTAGCAGCTGGCGCGAGAGCCCGGTCAGCTTGTTGGTGCACACCACCAGGATCGCGCCGGCCCCGGCGCAGGTTTCAAGCGCCGCCTCGACGCCCGGCGCCAGCGTGCTTTCCAGCGCGATTTCAGCGCTATAGGCCTCGATGAAGGCGTTCGTGAGTTCGTCCAGCCGCTCTGGCGCGAAGCTCACGCCGCTGAGCGCGGCGCTCCGCTCCACCAGCGTCCGCGCCCCTTGCCCGATCAGTTTCCGCACCCCAGGCAGCGACACGCCCGGCAAGCCCTCCAGATCCAATGTCCGGTTGAGCGCGCGCACGATGTCCGGCGCGCTGTCCACCAGCGTCCCATCCAGATCGAACACCAGCGTCGCGTCCCGCAGCAGCGCCTGATCGAGGTCCGACATCCCAACGCGCTCCCGCCGCTGCGCTCGATGCGCTAGAACCGCGGCCGGATTCGAGCAAGCCGGAGCAATTCATGCCGATTAGGCCAAATATGGCGCGAAGGGCAGCGATCATCCTGGCCGCCGGCGCAGGGACCAGGATGAAGTCCGACCTACCGAAGGTGCTGCACGCCGTGGGTGGGCGCGCCCTCCTGGACTGGGCGGCCGCGACCGCGAGCGCGCTCGGCTGCGAACGCCGCGTCGCGGTGATCGGCGCCGGCGCGCCGGCTCTTCGCGAAGCGGCCGAGAAGGCGCTCGGCCCCGAAGGCGTCGCCGTGCAGGATCCCCCGCGCGGCACCGCCGATGCGGTGAAGTCCGCCGCCGCCGTGCTCGCCGGCTTCGAAGGCGATGTCGCGATCCTTTACGGCGATGCGCCGCTCGTGCGCCCCGAAACGCTCGAGGCTCTGTTCGCCCGGCGCGCGCCGAAAGGGATCTCGCTGCTCGGCTTCCGACCGAAGAACCCTGCCGGCTACGGCCGCCTGATCCTTGCCGACGACGGCTCGGTCGCGCGCATCGTGGAGGAGCGCGACGCGACGGACCAGGAGCGCAAGGTCGGCCTCTGCAACGCCGGCCCGCTCGTTGCGGACGCCAAGACGCTCTTCCAGCTCATCTCCATGGTCGGCAACACCAACAAGAAGGGCGAGTTCTACCTCACCGACGTCATCGGCCTCGGCCGCTCCGCCGGCTTCCTCACCCATGTCGTCGAGGCCGACGAGACCGAAGTCCTCGGCGTCAATTCCCGCGCCGAGCTGGCGGAGGCCGAAGCCGCCTTCCAGACCCGCGCGCGCCAGGCCGCGATGGAGGCGGGCGTCACGCTCATCGATCCGGCCACGGTCTATTTCTCCCACGACACCTTGATCGAGCCCGACGTGATCGTGGAGCCCAACGTCTTTTTCGGCCTGGGCGTCACGGTGCGCCGCGGCGCGCGCATCCACGCCTTTTGCCATTTCGAGCGCACCGAGATCGGCGAACGGTGCGAGATCGGCCCGTTCGCGCGCTTCCGCCCCGGCGCGAAGCTGGCCAAGAAGGTGAAGGTCGGCAATTTCGTCGAGGTGAAGAATTCCGTCTTCGCAGAGGGCGCCAAGGCGAGCCACCTGTCCTATATCGGCGATGCCGACGTCGGCGCTCGCGCCAATATCGGCGCCGGCACGATCACGTGCAATTATGACGGCTTCTTCAAGGATCGCACGGTGATCGGCGAGGACGCCTTCATCGGCTCCGACACCGCGCTCGTCGCGCCCGTCAAGGTCGGCGCCCGCGCCAACACGGCGGCCGGCAGCGTCATCGTCGAGGACGTGCCCGACGGCGCGCTCGGCATCGCCCGCGGCCGCCAGGCCGTCATCGACGGCTGGGCCGACCGCTACCGCGCCCGGCGCGCCGCCGAGAAGGCCGCCAAGGTCCCAAGGAAAGACAACGCCAAAGAGAGCGAATAGCTGCGATGAACCCCGACGCCGCCAAGATCAACGCCGCCGCCGCCGCGCTCGAGTTCGTGCGCGAGGGCATGACCATCGGCCTCGGCACCGGCTCCACCGCCGCGCACTTCGTTCGCCTGCTGGGCGAGCGCGTGCGCCAGGGCCTCGTCATCCTCGCGGTGCCGACCTCCGAGGCCGCCCGCACGCTCGCCGAAGCGTCCGGCGTCCCGCTAGTGGACATCGCTCGCGTCACCCGCATCGAGGTCGCAGTCGATGGCGCCGACGAGATCGATCCCGGCTTCCGCCTGATCAAGGGCGGCGGCGGCGCGCTTCTGCGCGAGAAGATCGTCGCTTCCGCCGCCGAGCACTTCATCGTCATCGCCGACAAATCGAAGCCGGTGAAGACGCTCGGCGCCTTCCCCCTGCCGATCGAGGTCGCGCCGTTCGGCTTCACGTTCACCGCGCGCCGCGTTTTCGAAGCGCTCCGCGCGACCGGATGCGCCGGCGACGAGGTCACCTTGCGCCAGGGCGCCAGCCCCACGCTTCCCTACATCACCGACAATGGGAACTTCATCCTCGACGCCGCGGCCAAGAAGATCCCGGACCCCGCCGCCCTAGAAGCGGCGCTGAAGCGCATCCCAGGCGTCGTCGAGCACGGGCTCTTCATCGACCTCACGCACACCGTGATCCTGGGCGATGATGACGGCGTGGAGATTCTCGACCGCCCCGCCGATCGCTGAATCGCCCAGCCGCGAGCTGCGCGCGACGCGGGAATCTTTAGGCCGGCGCGCAGGGCGCCCGCGTCGCACTGCCTAAATTCCGCGCGAAGGCATACTATTTCGCCTACAAAGCAACCTGCCTTCCGGCCTGACGCAGCGCGGAATTCGCCTGCGACGCATCAGGACTGGGCGCCCGGGATGTACATTTTGGGGCGCAGCAAGGGCTGGCGCCGCGCTTTGCGGCGCCCAATCTTGAGCGGCGATGGACGGTGATCTTGCGTTCGGGAAGGGAAAGGATCCAAGCGGCGTCTCGGTCGTTCCCAATGCGCTCGCCCGGCGCGCGAAGCGTCATGGGCGAGCGGGCCTTGTCGCGCTCTCCCGAAGCGCGACGCTCCGCACAACTAAAATCTACGCAATCGCCGAAACGTCTTTCAGGTTTGCAGATTCTGCCTCACCATGGCCGTGTTGGACGTCATGGGACGCGTCCGATCAGGGGGAAGTTCAACGCTGGCGACGCGTCTCGATAAGCAGATGCATTTTGTTTTCCGGGCGGGCCCGCAAGCGCTGCGGCAGGCGGGGGAAGCCCGTCAGGAAAACCGACGTGAACTGGGGGCCGTCTTGTGGGCCGAAGGTCTCTGCCGGGACCTGTGTGGGCCGAGGCCAGACAGAGCGTGGCCGTTTTTGTCTGGTTCATGACGAGTCTGTCATGTTTACGCCGTTCGGGAGGAGTTGAATGAGTTTGCGGCCCCGTCGCCGTCGGCGGCGCGGCCTATGCAGGATCGAATCCTGCAGGATGGAGTCCTGATGACCAGCGATCTGTTCCAACTCTACTCGCGAGCCTACGACTCTCGGAAGGAATCCGAGATGACGCTCTCCGAGTACATCGAGGGTTGCCGGCGCGATCCGCTGATGTTCGCCGGCCCGCATGAGCGTCTCCTCGCCGCGATCGGCGAGCCGCAGATGATCGACACGTCCAAGGATTCCCGGCTCGGGCGGATCTTCATGAACCGCACCATCCGCGTGTACCCGAACTTCCAGGAATTCTACGGCATGGAAGAGACGATCGAGCGGATCGTCGCCTTCTTCCGTCACGGCGCGCAGGGCCTGGAGGAGCGCAAGCAGATCCTCTATCTGCTCGGCCCCGTCGGCGGCGGCAAATCCTCTCTCGCTGAGCGCATCAAGCAGCTCATGGAGCAGAAGCCGATCTACGTCCTGAAGGCCGGCGACGATCTCTCGCCGATCTTCGAAAGCCCGCTCGCGCTCTTCGATCCCGTCGCGATGGGCGACCGCTTCGAGGACCAGTACGGCATTCCGCGCCGCCGCCTCACTGGCATGATGAGCCCGTGGGCCGTGAAGCGCCTCGACGAGTTCGGCGGCGACATCTCCCGCTTCCGCGTCGCCAAGATCATGCCCTCGCGCCTGAAGCAGATCGGCATCTCCAAGACCGAGCCCGGCGACGAGAACAACCAGGACGTCTCCGCCCTGGTCGGCAAGGTCGATATCCGCAAGCTTGAGCTGCACTCGCAGAACGACAGCGACGCCTATTCCTATTCCGGCGGCCTCAACCGCGCGAACCAGGGCGTTCTCGAGTTCGTCGAGATGTTCAAGGCGCCGATCAAGATGCTGCACCCGTTGCTCACCGCGACGCAGGACGGCTCCTATGTCGGCACCGAGAACATCGGCTCGATCCCGTACAACGGCATCGTCATGGCTCACTCGAACGAGGCTGAGTGGCAGACCTTCAAGAACAACAAGAACAACGAGGCCTTCATCGACCGCATCTACGTGATCAAGGTCCCGTACTGCCTGCGCGTCACCGAAGAGCAGAAGATCTACGAGAAGCTCATCCGCGGCTCCGAGCTCTCAGAAAGCCCGTGCGCGCCCGGCACGCTCGAGATGCTCGCCCGCTTCTCGGTTCTGACGCGCCTGAAGCCGCATGAGAATTCCGGCGTCTTCGCCAAGATGCGCGTCTATGACGGCGAGAGCCTGAAGGAGGTCGATCCCAAGGCCCGCACCATGCAGGAATATCGCGACGCCGCCGGCGTCAACGAGGGCATGGACGGCGTCTCCACGCGCTTCGCGTTCAAGGCGTTGGCCGCCACCTACAATCTCGACACCAACGAGATCGCCGCCGATCCGGTGCATCTGATGTACGTGCTGGAGCAGGCCATCCGCCGCGAGCAATACCCGCTCGAGACCGAGAACCAGTATCTGGAATTCATCAAGGCCGAGCTTGCGCCGCGCTTCGCCGAATTCATCGGCCACGAGGTCCAGAAGGCCTATCTCGAGAGCTACCACGATTACGGCCAAAATCTTTTTGACCGCTACGTCGACTATGCGGACGCCTGGATCGAGGACATCGACTTCAAGGATCCCGATACGGGACACCTGCTCAATCGCGAGCTCCTGAACCAGGAGCTTTCCAAGATCGAGAAGCCCGCGGGCATCGCCAACCCCAAGGACTTCCGCAACGAGATCGTGAAGTTCACGCTGCGTGCGCGCGCCTCTTACGGCGGGCGCAATCCCTCATGGACGAGCTACGAGAAAATCCGCGAAGTCATCGAACGGCGGATGTTCTCGCAGGTGGAGGATCTTCTCCCCGTCATCTCCTTCGGCTCCAAGAAGGACACCGACACCGAGAAGAAGCACCACGAATTCGTGCTCCGGATGACCGAACGCGGCTACACCGAGCGCCAGGTGCGGCGCCTGGTGGAATGGTATATGCGTGTGAAGCAAGCCGGATGACCCATGCACATCATCGATCGTCGCCTTAATCCTGGGGGCAAGAGCCTCAGCAATCGGCAACGATTCATGCGCCGCGCCCGCGCGGCGGTGCGCAACGCGGTCAAGGAAGCCTCCAAAGGGCGCAACATCCGCGACATGGACCAGGGCGGGGAGGTCTCGATCCCCGCCGGCGACGTGAGCGAGCCGGTCTTCCGCCAGAGCTCCGAAGGCGGCAAGCGCGACCACGTCCTTCCCGGCAACAAGGAGTACGTCGAAGGCGATTCCATCGCGCGCCCCCAGGGCGGCGGCGGCGGGCGCGGCGCGTCCGCCGACGGCATGGGCGAGGACGAATTTCGCTTCGTGCTCAGCCAGGAGGAATTCCTCGATCTCTTCTTGGAGGATCTGGAACTCCCGAACCTCGCCAAGCGTCAGGTGACGGGCGAGGGCGCGCCCGCCTGGCGCCGCGCCGGCTTCCGCTCCTACGGCTCGCCTTCGGCGATCTCCATTCCGCGCACGCTGCGCCATTCGCTCGCCCGCCGCATTGCGCTCAAGCGCCCTGGGCGCGGCGAGATTGCCGCGCTGCAGGAAGAGATCGAGCGGCTGGAGAAGGAAGGCGCCGATGAAGCGACGCTCGCGCCGCTCCGGGAAGAGCTCGAGCGGCGCACGCGCCGCGCGACGGTCATCCCTTATGTCGATCCGCTCGACGTGCGCTATCGCCGCTACGAGCAGGAGCCCACGCCCATCGCCAAGGCGGTGATGTTCTGCCTGATGGACGTGTCCGGCTCGATGGACGAGCACATGAAGGACCTCTCCAAGCGGTTCTTCTCGCTGCTCTATCTCTTCTTGAAGCGCCGCTACGAGCACGTCGAGGTCGTCTTCATCCGCCATGCCCACATGGCCCAGGAGGTCGATGAAGAGACGTTCTTCCATTCCCGCGAGACCGGCGGCACCGTCGTCTCCACCGCGCTCGCCGAGATGGTCAAGATCCTGCAGGAGCGCTATCCGCTGGAGAGCTGGAACATCTACGCCGCGCAGAGCTCGGACGGCGACAACACCGCCTCCGACAATCCCAGATCCCTCGCGCTCCTCACCGAGAGCATCCTGCCGGTCGTGCAATACTACGCCTATCTCGAAGTCGGCAGCGACGACGCCCAGCCCGCCATGCCCGGCACGGACCGCCCGACCAATCTCTGGCGCGCCTATGAGCTCATCGTCGGCCCGAAAGTGCCGATGTCGATGCGCAAGGTGAACCACCGCCGCGACATCTACCCGGTGTTCCGCGAACTCTTCCAGCGCCAGGAGGCCGTCACGGTATGAACGGCGCAGTCGAAGGGCGCCCCCCTCCCCTTCGAGGGGAGGGGGTAGGGGGCGGGGTGATCCTCCGCCGCGGCTCGTTGTGCGCAACGACAAAGCCGCGCCGAAAGCTTCAAGCGTCCCCGAACACCCCACACCTTGATCCCGACCCCTCGAAGGGGAGGGGCGGCGCGTCGTTTCCGCGCCAGTCCGCCACCGCCAAAGGCTTGTCGAAATGAGCGCACTCGTCACGCCGCAGGAAGCCCAGCCCATCTTCACGGGCCTCGATTGGGACTTCACGCTGATCGACAAGATCTACGCCGAAGTCGAGAAGATCGGCTTGGGCGAGATGGGCCTCGATGTCTATCCCAACCAGATCGAGGTGATCACCTCCGAGCAGATGCTCGACGCATACTCCTCGATCGGCATGCCGCTCTTCTATCAGCACTGGTCGTTCGGCAAGCATTTCGCCCGCGACGAGGCGCTCTATCGCAAGGGCTATCAGGGCCTCGCCTACGAGATCGTCATCAACTCCAACCCCTGCCTCGTCTACATCATGGAGGAGAACACCGCCACGATGCAGGCGCTCGTCATCGCGCACGCCGGCATGGGCCACAACCACTTCTTCAAGAACAACCACGTCTTCAAGCAATGGACCGATGCCGACGGCATCATGGACTATCTCGCCTTCGCCAAGGACTACATCTCCAAGTGCGAAGAGCGCTACGGCCACGAGGAGGTCGAGCGCCTCCTGGACGCCGCGCACGCGCTGATGAACCAGGGCGTCCATCGCAGCCCGCGCAAGCGCGCGATGGACCTTCGCTCCGAGCAGAAGCGCGAGATGGAGCGCCGCGAGCACGGCGAGCGGCTGTTCAACGACCTCTGGCGCACTGTGCCGAACCAGCGGCGCCGCAAGGGCATGCGCCTCAATGACGAGGAGCGCCGCCGCGCGCTACTCGGCCTGCCGGAAGAGAACCTGCTTTATTTCCTGGAGAAGACCTCGCCGCGCCTCCTGCCCTGGCAGCGCGAAGTGCTGCGCATCGTCCGCCTCATCGCGCAATATTTCTATCCCCAGCGTCAGACCAAGGTGATGAACGAAGGCTGCGCCACCTTCACCCACCACCGCATCATGAACCGCCTGCACGAGAAGGGCCTCATCACCGACGGCTCGTTCATGGAATTCCTGCATTCGCACTCGAACGTCGTGCTGCAGCCCG
This sequence comes from Hyphomonadaceae bacterium, assembly GCA_016791425.1. GTDB lineage: Bacteria > Pseudomonadota > Alphaproteobacteria > Caulobacterales > Aquidulcibacteraceae > CADEEL01. The sequence goes on from JAEUMQ010000009.1 coordinate 84,007, forward strand.
GCTTCGACGACCGGCGCTATTCCGGCATCAATCCCTACGCGCTCGGCTTCGCGATGATGCAGGACATCGAGCGCATCTGTAAGGAGCCCACGGACGAGGACCGCCGCTGGTTCCCCGACATCGCAGGCAACAACGAAGGCTACGCCACGCTGCGCGAGATCTGGGCCAATTACCGCGACGAGAGCTTCATCTCGCAATGGCTGTCGCCCAATCTCATCCGCAAGTTCGGCTTCTTCACGCTGCGCGACGATGAGGATGAGGACGAGCTCCTCGTCTCCCACATCCATGACGAGCGCGGCTACCGCGAGGTCCGCCGCGCGCTGTCGCGTCAGCACGATCTCTCCCGCCGCGATCCCGACATCCACATCGTCGATGTCGATCTCGCCGGCGACCGCCGCCTCGATCTCACCCACCGCGTCCATGACGGGGTCACGCTGCACGAGGACGAGGCCGATCGGGTGCTTCGCCGCCTCGCCGATCTCTGGGGCTATGAAGTGCGCCTCACCGAGCTCGACGAGGACGAGGACGAAGTCATCGCCACCCACGACGCCGAGCCCAAACGCCCCTTCGGAGGATAAGCGCTACTCCCCTCTCCCGCGCCAGCGGGGGAGGGGCCGGGGGTGGGGGAGTTGGAATACTCGCGCCTGAACCTCCGCCTACAGACAGACCTCCGCTTCGAGTGTGACCGCGGTCTCACCGGCGTCGTAATCCCTTGAGCTAGCCCTCACGCTCCCGCATTCTCCCGCGCCGGGGGATGTAACAGGCATCGCACAAGGGACATCTCATGCCCGACAAACCGCTCCACCCTGAGACCCTCGCCCTGCACGCCGGCTGGCGCGCGGATCCGGCCACCGGCGCGGTCGCCGTGCCGATCTACCAGACGACATCCTACCAGTTCGAAAGCACCGACCACGCTTCGGCGCTCTTCGGCCTGCAGGCGTTCGGCAACATCTACACCCGCATCATGAACCCCACGCAGGATGTGCTGGAGAAGCGCATCGCTGCGCTTGAAGGCGGCGTCGCCTCCCTCGCGCTGGCCTCCGGGCAGGCGGCCTCCGCGCTCTCCATCCAGACCCTCGCCAGCGCCGGCGACAACATCGTCTCCTCCACCGATCTCTACGGCGGCACCTGGAATCTCTTCGCCAACACCTTGCGCGAGCAGGGCGTCGAAGTGCGCTTCGTCGATCCCGCCGATCCTGAAGCCTTCGCGCGCGCGACCGACAAGAAAACCCGCGCCTACTACGCCGAGACGCTCCCGAACCCGAAGCTTGTCGTCTTCCCGATCGAGGAGGTGGCGAGCATCGGCCGCAAGGTCGGCGTCCCGCTCATTATGGACAACACCGCCGCGCCGCTTCTCTGCAAGCCGTTCGACCACGGCGCCGCGATCGTCGTCTATTCCACCACGAAATATATCGGCGGCCATGGCACATCGATCGGCGGCCTCATCGTCGATGGCGGCAATTTCCCCTGGGATCAGCACAAGGCGCGCCAGCCCGCGCTCAACACGCCGGACAAATCCTATCACGGCGCGATCTGGACCGAGGCGACCAAGCCCATGGGCCCCATCGCCTACATCATCCGCGCGCGCGTCACGCTGCTGCGCGATCTCGGCGCCGCGATGTCGCCCTTCAACGCCTTCCAGTTCATCCAGGGCGTCGAAACGCTCCCACTGCGCATCAAGCGCCATTGCGAGAACACGGACACGGTCGTGAAATGGCTCGCCAAGCGCAAGGAGATCGCCAAGGTCATCCATCCCTCGCTGCAGCAGGGCGCCGAGCTTGAGCGCGCGAAGAAATACATGAAAGGCGGCCTCGGCGGCCTGCTCGGCTTCGAGCTCAAGGCCGGCCGCGACGCCGGCCGCAAGTTCATCGACAATCTGAAGCTGCTCTACCACGTCGCGAACATCGGCGACGCCCGCAGCCTCGCCATCCATCCCGCCAGCACCACGCACTCCCAGCTCACCGAAGAGGAGCGCGCGCAGACCGGCGTGACCGAAGGCTACATCCGCCTCTCCATCGGCCTTGAACACACCGACGACATCCTCGCCGACATAGACCAGGCCCTCAAAGCCGCACATTAGCGTTTCAAGAGGGGGCGATTTTCTCCCCCGTGCTTACGGGGGAGGTGGTCGCGGAGCGACCGGAGGGGGCGCAACAGCCTCCGCCGTCACCCTTTTCGCAAACGCGCTCACATCATCCAGCACCGGCGCGCGTCCGCGCAGCAGCCGCGAGAATGACAGCAATGTCTCCGAATGCCCGAGGCTGGGATAAAGCTTCACTTCCGGCGCCGCGCCCGCATCGCGCAGCGCGCGCGAGAGCCCGTCGATGTTCCGCCGGCGGACCAGGTCGTCCTTCTCGCCCCAGACCAGCAGGAACGCCGGCGCATCTGCGCGCGCGAAATTCACCGGCTGCGTCGCGGCCGGATCCTCCGCCGCGCCGAACGCGTTCTGCGTCGCCTCCCGATCGAGCGGCAGAAAATCGTACGGCCCTGATAACCCCGCCACGCCCCGGATCGCCCGCGCATCGACGCCCGCGTCGTTGAGATAGTGCGCATCGAGCCCCAGCATCGCGGCGATATAGGCGCCGGCCGAATGCCCAACCAGCACGATGCGTGAGGGATCGCCGCCATAGCGCGCGGCATTCTCCTGCGTCCACTTCACCGCGTCCGCGCCGTCCTCGATGAAGTCCGGAAACCGCACCTCGGGGTAGACCCGGTAATCGGGCACGACCGTCACAAAGCCCTTCCCCGCAAGCGCGTCCCCGGCGAAGGCGTAGTCTCCCCGATCCCCGCTCGCCCACGAGCCGCCATAGAAGAACACGATCACCGGCAGCCCCGACGCGCCCCGCGAGGCGCCCGCCTTCGGCGCATAGACGTCGAGATGTCGCCGCGGCCCCTCGCCGTAGGGGACATCCCCCGCCACCCGCGCCGCGTCCCGCCGCGACAGCGCATTGAACGTCCCAAGCGACGGCGCACACGCCGCGATCGTCAGCGCCGCCAGCAGGGCCGCGATGGCTCTTCTCATCCCCACCCCTACGCCTCCGCTGGGCTGCCGGATCATCCCTGGTCAGGCTGATTGCGGATGAATGCAAGAGCGCGAACGACGCACTCCCCCATAAGCGGACGAGCCGCCCATGAGTGGGCAGGACGTGGCCTGCAGCTCGATGCTCTCCGGGCGCTGCGGACGCCGCCCGTATCGCTCCTTATGCGGAGTAAACCGCCCCTCCCCTTGAGGGGAGGGGATAAAGTGGTGGCGTCCAAGCACTGCGGACGGCGCTCATCGCTCCCTGTGCGGAACAAGGCGCCGAGGACGCGGAAACCCAAACGCGACGCGCAACCAAGCCGCCTCGCAATCGGCGTTCGCGCCCATCGAGCTCCGCAGCCCTTATTCCATCGCGAAAACCGGTCGTCGCCGCCTCGACGGCTCCTCCAGAAATAGGGGGATAAGCCGTCGCCAATCCGACCGACCCCGCAGCCGTGCTATGCTGGCCTCGATGAATCCACTCACACTTCCCGAAGCCTGGACCAACTTTCGCTACTTCCTCCGCGCCATGGCGGCGCTGACGGAGGAGCCCGCGCGCCTGGCTGCACGTCTTTTTCTGCAGGCGCACGAGCGCTGCGAAATCCTGGCCTGGCTGAAGCCGCTCGAGCGCCTCGCGCGGCTGCTGCTGCTCGCTGAAGCCGCCACACTGGACTTGAAGCCGGTTCCCCCGCGCAAGGCAGGGCCTCGGCGCGAGATCAAGGGCTCGCGCAACCGTCTGGTGCCGGAGGAATCCGAGGAATGGCGCGTCGGCTTCCAGCTCGCCGTCCACTCCAAGCGCCGCCGTGGACGCGTGCGCGCAAGCCGCGGCTTCGCCGCTCCAGTGTATGATTCCGTTCCGATCGCCGCGCGGATCGAGGCGCTCGTCCGCGTCGCGCTCGATCCCGCGCGTTATGCGCGTCGCCTCGCGCGCCGTCTCGCCAGGCGCCCGCTCACCCGCAAACAGACGCGCCCGCTCTTCCGCGCCGCGCGCCTCGGCCAGGGCCAGGCGTTTGCGTTCGAGCACGCGCTTCCCGCTTTCCTCGCGCTCGCGGAGCCCGCGCGCATCCGTTTCGAGAGCGGCTAGAGCGTGATGGAGGTCAGCTTCCTGTGCTCGCCGCCGCGAACACCGCGCGGCGCCCATCGGTTCCCGTCACCACCAGAAGATTGTCGCTGTCGATCATGACGTTCGACGCGCCGCGGAAGATATCGAAGAAAGTCCGCTCCTGCTGCATGAGCGGCCCGGGGCACGCCATCCGCGTCGAGCCCATTTGCCCGAACCCGGTCTCGGCGCTATAGGCGCCGAAATAGCGGTTGCAGCCGGTCGTTCCCGACACCCGTCCATCCGTGCCGAACGCCAGAGTGGGCGAGGAGCCGTCCACCGGCGGCGCGCCGTCCAGCGTTTCCAGCCGCCAGCTCGTGGCGGAAAGATCCGCGCGCGGCGCCGTCGCCTCTGCGGCCGGAGGCGCCTTAGGCGGCGTTGAGGCGCACGCTGCAAGCGCCATCGCCAGGATCGCCGCGCCGAAGGCCATGGTCGAACGGGTCATTGTCACCTCCATGGCGTGATCTACCCCGAGCCTTGTGGTGTCATTGCGGCGCTGCGGCGCGACGCTTATGCGTTCGGCGCCGCCGTGCTCTCGCGGATCACCAGCTCATGTTCGAGCAGCGCCTCCTTCGGCGCGTCCTTGTCGGCCGGCGGCTGCGCCAGCATCGACACCGCCTGCGCCGCCATCTCCGCGATCGGCTGCCGGCACGTCGTCAGCTTCGGCCACACCACCTGCGCGATGAGCGTGTCGTCGAATCCGGACACGGAGAGATCTTCCGGGGTGCGCAGCCCATGCTTGTGCGCGGTGGAGAGCACCGCCGCGGCCATGTCGTCGTTCGACGCGAAGATCGCCGTCGGCCGGTTCTTCAGCGTCAGCAGCCGCTCGGCCGCCTCCATGCCCGACTGGTAGGAGAAATAGCCCTGCACGCAGAGCTTCGGATCGAGCTTGATGCCCGCGTTCTCCAGCGCCGCCTTGTAGCCCATGAAGCGCTGGTTCGCCGCGCCGTGCCCGGGGTGCCCGATGATGAAGCCGATGCGCCGGTGCCCCAGCCCGATCAGATGGCTCGTCATGTCGAAGGCCGCTTTGGCGTCGTCGATGCGCACTTCCAGCGTGTCGGGCATCGCGCGCTCGGGCGCGATCCGCACGAACCGCGTGCCCGATTCCTTGAGCGCGCTCAGGACTTCCGGCGAATCCGAGAGCGGCGGCGTCACGATGATCCCGTGCAGCAGAGACTCCCGCACCAGCGTCAGCACCCGCTCCCCGAGATCCTTCTCCCCTTCGCTGAAGACTTCGACGAGCAGGTGGTATCCCTCCTCGCGGCATTTCGCGAGCGCGCCGTACTGGATGCCCGCCACATAGCCCGCGCTCGGATTGTCGAAGATGACCCCGATGATGAAGGACCGCTCGCTCGCCAGGCTGCGCGCGAAGATGTTCGGCCGATACGAGAGCGCCTGCACCGCATCGAGCACGCGGTCGCGCGTCTTCGGCGTGACGTTGGGCTCCCGGTTGAGCACCCGCGACACCGTCTTGATCGACACCCCGGCGTGGGCGGCGACGTCATGGATGTTGGCCGGTTTCTGGCCGTTCATCGAGCCGCGCTTCATGGCGAAGTCGTTTCCTCCTGGAAGGGCGGGGGAGGGTGGCTTCCCCGCGACGGCCCGTAGCTGCGACGGGCGCCGCCCATTGGCTTGCGCCGCAGTGACAACCTTGTCATTATCACCTGCGCACGGCGTTTTGTCCATCTTTGGACATGAGAAGACCACCCGGCGGCCGCGCCTCGCCGGAGTTTGACAAGGCTGTCATCAAGCGGCCGAGGGGAGGAAAATGCAAAAAGCGATCTGGGCGAGGGCCGCCGCCATCGCCGCCGCCTTCGCATTGGCTGCCTGCGCCACGCCGGCCAAGGAGGCCGCGCCGCCGGCCGCCCCCGAGGCGCCGGGGGCCATTCACCCCGAAATCTGGCCGCAGGCCCAAAGCCCGATGCCGGACGATCCGGACATCGAGGCCGCGATCTCCCGGCTCCTCCCCGCGATGACCGTTGAGGAGAAGGTCGGCCAGCTCGTCCAGGCCGACATGAACTCGGTCACCCCCGAGGACGTCCGCCGCTACCGCCTGGGCTCGGTCCTCAACGGCGGAAATTCCGGTCCGGGCGGCAACGACCGCGCCCCCGCGCGCGATTGGCTGGCCATGGCCGACGCCTATTACGACGCCTCGATGCAGGCGCCGGCGGGCCGCCCCGCCATTCCCGTGATCTGGGGCTCCGACGCCGTCCATGGCAATTCCAACATCATCGGCGCCACGATCTTCCCGCACAATATCGGCCTCGGCGCTGCGCGGAATCCGGAGCTCCTGAAGCGTATCGGCGAGATCACCGCGCTCGAGCTGCGCGTCGTCGGCGGCGACTGGACCTTCGCGCCGACCATCGCCGTCGTGCGCGACGATCGCTGGGGCCGCACCTACGAGGGCTATTCCGAAGAGCCGACGCTCGTCACCCAATACGCCTCCGCGATCATCGAAGGCATCCAGGGCCGTCCCGGCGATCCCGATTTCCTGCGCGGGTCCCACGTCGTCTCTTCAGCCAAGCACTTCCTCGGCGACGGCGGCACTGACGGCGGCCGCGATCAGGGCGACAATCTCTATTCCGAAGCGCAATTGCGCGATTTGTTCGCCGCGCCGTATCCAGCCGCGATCGCCGCCGGCGTGCAGACGGTGATGACCTCGTACAATTCCTGGCATGGGCAGAAGAGCACCGGCAACCGCGCGCTGCTCACCGACGTGCTGCGCGGCCGCATGGGCTTTGACGGCTTCGTCGTCGATGATTGGAACGCGCACGGCCAGGTGCAGGGCTGCACCGCTGTCGATTGTCCCGCGGCGCTCGACGCCGGCGTCGATATGTTCATGGCGCCCGATTCCTGGAAAGGCATCTACGAAAGCACGCTTGCGCACGCGCGCTCCGGGCGCCTCACGCAAGCCCGCTTGGACGAAGCGGTCGCGCGCATCCTTCGCGTGAAGCTGCGCGCCGGTCTCTTCCAGGCCGGGCGTCCCTCGTCGCGGCAATATGCCGGCCAATGGAATCTTCTTGGCGCCCCCGCGCATCGCGCGGTCGCGCGCCAGGCGGCGCGTGAATCCCTCGTCCTGCTGAAGAACGAGGACGCCATCCTGCCGTTCAATCCGCGGTCGCGCGTGCTCGTCGCTGGCGACGGCGCGAACGACATGGGCAAGCAGACCGGCGGCTGGACCATCTCCTGGCAGGGAACCGGCAATTCCCGCGCCGACTTCCCGAACGGCGAGACGATCTATGAAGGCATCCGCGCCCGTGTCCGCGCCGCAGGCGGAACCGCGACGCTGAGCGCCGATGGATCCTTCCGCGGCCGCAAGCCGGACGTCGCGATCGTCGTCTTCGGTGAAAATCCGTATGCGGAATTTCAGGGCGACATCGCCACGCTCGATTATCAGCCGGACGATGCGCGCGACCTCGCGCTCATCCAGCGCCTGCGCGCGCAGAACATTCCCGTGATCGCCGTCTTCATCTCGGGTCGCCCGCTCTACGTGACGCCGGAGATCAACGCCTCGAACGCATTCGTGGCGGCCTGGTTGCCAGGGTCCGAAGGCGGCGGCGTCGCCGATCTGCTTTTCCGCAGCGCCGCCAATTACGATTTCCGCGGCAAGCTGTCCTTCTCCTGGCCGCGCGCGCCCGATCAGTCGCCGCTCAATGTCGGCGATGCGAACTACGATCCGCTCTTCGCCTTCGGCTATGGCATGACCTACGCCGAGCCGCGCAATCTCGGCCTGCTGCCTGAAGCGCAGGCGAGCGCGGCGGACGCGGTTCGCATCGACCGCTATTTCGAGACGGGCGCGCCGGCGTCGGGCTGGAAGCTCTCGCTCTATGGGCCCGGCGCCAGCCGCGACGTGGAGACGCCCAGCGCCGCCATTCCAGGCCTCGCGCTCACTCGCGTCGATCGCGGCGTGCAGGAAGGCGCTCTTGCGCTGCGCTGGGACGGCGCGGCCAGGAGCGGGGTCGCCATCGCCGGGCGCCAGATCGACCTGTCGCGCCAGACCAACGGCGACATGACGCTCGTTGTCGATCTCCGCGTCGATGCGGCGCCGAGCGGTTCGGCCGTGATGGGCGTCGGCTGCGGCGGCGACAATTGCCGCGGCGCGCTGGAGGTCGGCCAGCTGCTGCGCGCCGCGCCCGTCGGGGAATGGACGAGCCTGCGCGTTCGGCTTTCCTGTTTTGCGCGCGCAGGCGCGCAGATGGGAACTGTGACCACGCCCTTCGCGCTTGAAAGCGCAGGCGCGATGGGCGTCTCGATCTCCGGCGTGCGCTTGGCGCCCGGCGAGGGCGCGGCGGTGTGCCCGTCCGCGGCGGCGCGCTGACGGATCCAGACGTGAAACGAGACCTCGGCCTTGTCTGCGACGTCGGCGGCACCAATTGCCGCTTCGCCCTCGCTGTGCCCGGCGCCCGCGAGCTCGAAGCGGTCGCTGCTTATCGCTGCGAGGAATTCCCCGATTTCGCCGCCGCAGCCAGCCGCTACATCGACGAGCACGCCCGCAAGCGGAAGCTGCGCTGGGCGGTGATCGCCGTCGCCGGCCCGGTGGTCGCCAACGCCGTCGCGATGACCAATCGTCCCTGGCGTGTGGACGGCGCCGAGATCGGCGCGCTTCTTCGGTTGAAGAGCGTGCGCCTGGTGAACGACTTCTCCGCGCTGGCCGCCGCGACGCCGCGTCTGGACGCAGCGGATTTGCGTGCGATCGGCGACGTGGCGCACGCCGCTGGCGGCAGGGTCGCGACCTCCGCCGTGGTCGGGCCGGGCACCGGCCTCGGCGTCGGCGCGCTGGTGAAAAGCGAACGCGGAACACTCGTGCTGCCGAGCGAAGGCGGCCATGCCGCATTCGCGCCGAGCGACGATCTGGAGCGCGAGATCGCGCGCGTGCTCTCGGGCCGGTTCGGGCGGCTTTCCTATGAACGGCTGCTGTCGGGCGAGGGGCTCTGCAATATCTATGACGCCCTCGCGCGCATCGAGGCCGCCGAGCCCGACCCGCTCGCGCCGCGCCAGATTACCGAGCGCGCGACGGCCGGAACCGATCCGCGCGCGAAGTCCGCGCTCGATGTGTTCACGCGCGTGCTCGGCGCCTTCGCCGGCGATGTCGCGCTCATGTTCGGCGCCGAGAGCGGCGTCTTCGTCGCGGGCGGCATGACGCCGCAAACTCTGCTGGTGTTCGACGACGCGGCCTTCCGCGCGCGCTTCGAGGACAAGGGGCGCTTCCGGGAGTTCATGCAGCGCGTCCCGGCCTGGATCGTCACCCATCCCCACGCCGCCCTCGTCGGCGCCGCCTCGCTGGCGGACGAGGAGCGGATCACGCTCGCAATCGGCGCCTGAGTCTCAGGCGAGATCCTCCGGCGTATCGACGTCGAAGAGCGCGCCCTCATCCGCGATCGGCACATAGCGCACGCGCCCTCCCAGCGCCTTCAGCACCGATTTCGCGCCGACATCGCCCTTGAGCGCGAGCAGGTCGGAGAAGGCCGCGCGCGCGAAAAGCACGGGATGGCCGCTGCGCTCTCCGATGATCGGCGCGGCCGCGATAATGTCGCCCTGCACGGCCTCAACGAGCTCTTGGGCGACGTCGATGGGAACGCGCGGCATGTCGCCGAGAAAGATGAGTGCGCCGGTGCAAGCGTCCGGCAGGGCCTCGATTCCGGCGCGCAGCGACGCGGCCATCCCATCCGAGTCTTTGCTGGCAAGGACGACTTCCGCCTTCCCCAGCCTGAGGACGTTCGCCGCGAGCGCGTCATCGCCGACGACGACATAGACCGCCTCGGCCGGGCTTGCGCAGGCCGCCGCGATGGCGTGATGCACGAGCGGAACGCCCTCGAAGAGCGCGCTCATCTTCCCGCCGCCGAAGCGCCGTCCTGCGCCGGCGGCGAGCACGATGGCTGCAAGCATCAGGCGCGCGTCATTCGTCGCTGAGCGCGGCGAGAACGTAGGCGCGCCGCGCGCAGTCTTCGCGCCATGCAGAGATGAGCTCCGCCCAGACCGAGATCGCGACTTCGAAGGGCGCCTGACCATTGATCGGGATGCCTGCGGGCGCGCGCAGCCGCTCGGTCGGGATGCTCTCCGCCGCGAGCCGCGCGAGCCGCTCGGGCAGGCGCTGTCGGCTGCCGATCGCTGCGACATGGAAGGCCGCGCTCGGCAGCGCGACGCGCAGCGCCTGATGATCCCAATCCGGATCGTGCGTCGCCGCGATGATCGCCGTCCAGGCATCGACGCCGATCTCACGGAGCGCTTCTTCCGGCGCCAGCGTGGAATAGCGCGCGCCAGCGATCGGCGGCGGCGCGGCAGGGCCCTTCGGCCGGACGATGTGCGTCTCCACGAACGCGTTCGCGCCGAGCTGCGCGATCGCGAGCGTGATCGGATCGCCGCCGACGATCACAAGCTTGAGCGGCGGATCGCAGCGGCGCTTCAGCCGCCAGCTCTCCGCTGCGCGCGCATCGTCCGAGCCGACGCAGGCCCGCACATCGCCATTGGAGAGCCACACCGACGGTTGGCGCAGCGTGCGAAAGGCCGCGAGCCGCGCCAGCGCCGTATCGTTTGGCGCCAGAGGCTCGACGAGCACTTCGATGCGCCCGCCGCAGGCGAGCTTGATATCGACGGGGCCTCCCGGGCCATAGACGAGCGTGCGCGCCTTGCCCTCGCGGAGCGCCGCGCGCGCGTTCAAGATCACGTCGCCTTCCACGCAGCCGCCCGCGACATACCCGATCGCGCCCTCCGCATCGATCGCCATCTGGCTGCCGAGCGGACGCGGGGAGGCGCCCTCGATCTTGAAGAGCGTGGCGAGCGCGATGGCGCGCCCGCCCGCATGCGCCGCCTGGAGCGCGGGCGCGACATCCTCCACGAGCCCGAAGGCGGGCCAGTCGGCTGGAGCGGTCGGCAGGTTCATGCGCCTAGAGTGCGGGCGTCGGGCGCGGCCCGCAAGCCCGCCGCCCTTGCTATCGCTGCGATCGATTTGTAGGCGTGCCTGCGCCCGGGGTTTCCCTGACGAGAGACAACGCATGATAAAACCCTGGGTGTTCGAATTCGTCGAGACGCACGAGGCGGCCGATCCGCTGGCGTTCAATGGCGCGCGCGCACAGGAGATCATCGCCTGGAAGGGCGATCTGTGGCCCGATCTGGAGCGCCGCGGCTTCGAGGGCGTGTTCTTCTCCGAGCACCATTTCCGTCCGAACGGGCTTTGCTCCTCGCCGAACCTCTTCGTCGCCTGGCTTGCCGCGCGCACCACGAGGCTGCGCCTCGGCGTGATGGGCTCGGTGACGCCGATGCATCATCCCTGGCGCCTGGCGGAGGAATATTCCCTGCTCGACCAGCTGAGCGGCGGACGCATGGAGTTCGGCTTCTCCAGCGGCATCGCGGTGGAGGCCGAACGCGTCGGCGTCCCGCGCGCGGAATTGCGCGCGCGCTTCGAGGAGGCGCTGGAGATTTTCCAGAAGGCGACGCGGCAGGACGCGTTCAGCCACGAAGGGCGCTTCTGGAGCTTCAAAGATCTGCGCATCGTCCCGCGTCCGCTGCAGGCCGATCCGCCATGCTGGATCACCGCAACGAGCGCGAGCTCGGCGCAATTCGCCGCGCGCAAAGGCTACAAGCTCTGCACCGGCTTTCTGCCGACCGAAGGCGTCGCGAGCCTCTTCGATTCCTACCGCAACGCCGCGTCCGAGGCCGGCCGCAAGGCCTCTCCCGACGATCTCGGCCTGCGCCGCCTCGTCTTCATCGCCGACACCGACGCCGCCGCCGAGCGCATCGGCGCTGCGGCTGCCACGGCGATGGCCGATCGCATCCGCCGTTCCAATGAGCGCCTGGCCGCGCAGCGCGCGAACCAGACGACCGGACACGTCCCGGATGCGCCGGCGAGCCCCCGCCTCAACATCCATCCCGACGAGCAGATCTTCGGTTCGCCATCGACCGTCGCAGCGAAGATCACCGAGCAATGTAGGCGGGTTGGGGCAGGCCACTTCCTCGCCTACACGATCGACACCTTGACCCAGGAAGAGACGACCCGCTCGTTTGAATTGTGGCGCGACGTCGCGCCGGAGCTGCGCCGCGCATGAGCAGATTGTGGGATCCAGCGCTCGAGGAATTCCTCGAGGAGCAACGCAAAGTCGCCGCCGCGCCGATGCCGCCGCGCGGCGCGCCCCCGCCGCTGCCGGAGGGGATTTCCGCGCGCGACATCATGCTCGGCGATCTTCGCGTGCACGTGCTCTCTCCGAAGGCGCCGCGCGGCGTGATGCTGCACGCCCATCCCGGCGGCTTCATCGCTGGCGCGCCGGAAATGTCGCAGGCCGAGAACGCGCGCCTCGCAGGCGCGCTCAATGTCGTGGTCGCCAGCGTCGCCTATCGGCTCGCCCCGCAACATCCCCATCCCGCCCCGCTCGACGATTGCGAGCGCGCCGCGCTCTGGCTGCTTGACGAAGGCGAGCGCGAGCTTGGCGCGAGCTTGATGCTCGTCGGCGGCGAATCCGCCGGCGCCAACCTGGCGGCGCGATTGCTGCTGCGCCTGAAGCGCCGCGGCGCGCTCGCCGCCGTCAAGGGCGCCAATCTCATCGTCGGCAATTACGATATCGCCGGCACGCCGAGCCAACGTCTGGCGCCGGACCATTATTTCCTTTCGCCGGAGCGCCTGCGCGGGTCGCGCGAGGCCGCGTTCCCGGGACGCGACGCCGAGGCGTTGCGCGATCCGGAGATTTCACCGCTCTACGCGGACCTCGCCGGCATGCCGCCGGCGATCTTCACAATCGGCGCGCAGGATTCCGTGCTCGACGATTCCCTCTTCATGGCGATGCGCTGGCGCGCGGCCGGCGTGTCCGCCGAGCTCGCGGTCTATCCCGAAGCCACCCATATCTTTATGGGCCAGCCGACGCGCATGGCCGCAGAAGCCAAGCGGCGCATCACGGATTTTCTGCAGGCGCGCCTCGATGGCAAGTCACGCTGAGGAGGTTTGACGTGTTCAAGATCCTGGGCGTGTCAGGCAGTCTGCGAGCGGCTTCGCACACCACCGCGGTGTTGCGGACGCTGATCGAGGCCGCCCCAGCCGCGCTAGCGGTTTCGATGCATTCGCTGGCCGATCTGCCCCTCTTTAACGCCGATCTCGATCCGCTCCCTGCGCCGGTCCAGGCCTTCAAGGAGGCGGTGAAGGGGGCTGACGGGCTTCTCGTGGCGACGCCGGAATACAATTACGGCATGCCGGGCCTCTTGAAGAACGCCATCGATTGGGCTTCCAGGCCCGGCTTCGCCTCGGTTCTGCTTGGCAAGCCGGCCCTGATCGTCTCGCAATCGCCCGGCGCGATCGGCGGGGCGAGGGCCCATGCCCAGGTGCGGGAGGCCCTTTCCGCTTGCGGCTGCCGGGTGCTGCCCTTCCGCCAGATCACGATCGGCAACGCCGGGGCCAAGGTCGCGGACGGCCGGCTTGTGGATAAGGACACGATCGCCTTCGCGCTCGCCGGCCTGGAGGAGCTGCGCAAGGAGATCCTCCGCGCCCGCGCGCCGATTAGCTAATCGTTTCAGCGAGTTAGGAAAATCTGGTCGGAGTAGCAGGATTTGAACCTACGACCCCCACGTCCCGAACGTGGTGCTCTACCAGGCTGAGCTATACTCCGACGGAGGCGGGCTTATACGGGCTCGCGAGCCCGTACGCAACGCGAACGGCTTCCCTGGTTGCCCCCTGGTTGCTTCTGGACGCGGCGACCCTTAATTACCCGCTTCTCGCCGCTCGTCCGGCGGGCGTTGGGGTGTCGCCAAGCGGTAAGGCAGCGGTTTTTGGTACCGCCATTCCTAGGTTCGAATCCTAGCACCCCAGCCAGCCCCCCGATCCTGCGCCGGGCCCCTTTGTGTCGCGGCGGCTCGCATTATTCTTGCAGGCAGGCTCTCGGCCGCGCCCCAAGGCGCCCGCCTTTCGGAGACGCTCCCCGTGAAGATCACCAAGACCAATCTGCAGGACGTGCACCTCATCGAGATGTCGCCGCACGGCGACAATCGCGGCTGGTTCGGGCGCTCCTTCTGCATGGAGACGTTCGCGGCCAACAAGCTCGAGATCTCCTACCCGCATCACAACACGGGCTTCTCGCACACCAAGGGCACGCTGCGCGGCATGCACTTCCAGGTCGATCCGCACTACGAGGTGAAGGTGGTGCGCGCGCTCTGGGGCGCCATTTACGACGTCATCGTCGATATGCGTCCGCATTCGAGCACGTACCTGCAATGGGAAGGCTACGAGCTCTCCTTCGAGAACGGCCGCCAGCTTTATGTGCCGCGCGGCTTCGCGCACGGCTACCAGACGCTTCAAGACAACACGATGGTCAATTATCTCTGCTCATCGACCTACGTGCCGGAGTCCAACGGCGGCTATCTCTACAACGATCCGGCCTTCCGCATCGAATGGCCGCTGCCGGTGAGCGAGATCTCCGACAAGGACAAGTCCTGGGCGCCGTTCAAGGAAGTTGCGGGCCGCCCCAAGCCGACCTCAATGCCGGCGCGCTGAGCAGGAGCGCGATCGCGAAAACTGGGAGCCGGTTTTCCGTGAACCGCGCGACCAACAGAAGGTTTCTCTCTCCGTCCGCGGCGTGAGAGAGCTGAGGACGCCGCCGCTTCTTTTGTAGATGGAGCGGCGGCGCCCTCGACTTCGCGGTAACCGACTCTAGCGCTTGACCCCGCGCGCCATCGGCGCGAAATCGCCCGATGCGAGGGCGATCATGCTTGTCCGGTTTTGCCTCGCCGCCGCTGCGGCGTTCGTCTTGAGCGCGCCGCCGGCCAGCGCGGAATGGCGCGCCGCCAACGAGGCGGTCGCGGCCGCGCTGCGCGAGCCGCGGATCGCCGCGGTGATGGCCGAAGGAACGCGCGTGGACGCCGCGGTCGTCTCCGGCGACGCCAAGGTTTTCGAAGAAGCGCTCGCCAGCGACCTTGCCGTCAACAATCCGCAGAACACGGTCTCGACGCGCGAGATGACCGCACGCCTGAACGCGCAGGGCTTCATCGCCTATTCCAGCTATCATCGAACGATCGAGTACGCCGGTCTGCGCGGCGACCTGGTGGTGATCATGGGCGAGGAGCGCGTCGTGCCGCGCGGGTCGAACCCGAACGCAGGACGCGAGGTCGTGCGCCGCTTCATCGATCTCTGGAAAGAGGAAGGCGGCCGCTGGCGCCTGACCGCGCGCCAGGCGAGCATCGTCTCCGCGCGCTGAAGCGCGAAAGAAAAACGCCGCCGCTGGGTGAGCGCGGCGGCGTCGAGGCGCGGATGAGGTAAGAAAGCCTACTTGCGGTACTCGAGCAGGTCGTACTCTTCCAGGATCTTCGCGATGCGATGGAACCGCGGGAAGGGCAGCTTGGCGCGAAGCGCGATGTCGAGGATCGACTTGGTGCCGTCCGACTGGTTGAGCATCCACAGCATCGGCAGGTTGGCGTCGTATTCCTTCTTGTCGCCGCCGACCGCGCCATAGAGGCCGCGCTTGCCGAGATTGGGCTCGCCGTTCGGCGAGAGGTTCACCATCTTGTAGTCGTTCTCGATGATGTCGATCACTTCGAGCGCGGTCTTGTAGGACTCTTCCAGATATTCCGGCCGGATGAAGTCCATGTTGTCGGCGCTGGTGTGGTATTCGGGGAAGAGCCCGAAGCGCGAGCGCAGCATGAGCCCGACATTGAGGCGGAACGCCGGCGAGTTGTATTGCCGCTCGTCATAGCCGTAGGGCCAGAAGTCGACGATGTTCGGCTCCTTCGAATTGTCGCGCATCACCTTCTCGACCGCCTTGTCGATCAGCGCGTCGCCCTTCTGGCTGCGCTTGTAGGTCGGCCCGCCCGCGTCGCCGACGCAGGAGAGGATGAGGCCCTGGTGGATGTTCTTGATCCGGTCGCCGTTGCGCGACAGCCAGGTGAGCGAGCCGATCGTGCCCGGCGCGAAGATGAAGACGTACGAATAGCGCGTCTTGCCCTTCATGCTGGCGAGCGCGCGCGCCAGGTGCGTGTTCACCGAAACGCCCGAGCAATTGTCGTTCGCGAGCGAGGGGTGGCAGCAATGCGCCGAGAAGAGGATCGTCTCGTCGCTTTCGCCCTGGATGAAGTACTCGCCATAGGTGAGCGAGCCGTTCGGATCGTGGTCGCTGTCGATGTAGGCTTCATAGACGCCGTCCTCGAGCGACAGCATCTGCTCGTGCGTCATGCAGAAGCCCCAGTTCTCGTGATAGTACGAGGTCCGGTAGGGGATGAGGTCCGGCTGGTCGGGCATCGTGAAGATGTGCTTCTTCAGCTCGGCCAGCTCGAACTTGCCGTTGATCGGCGTCGAATAATTGAGGACGTGCAGATTGTGGACCTTGAAGTCCACGATCTTCTTGCCCGACGGATCCTTGATCCACGCGTCGCGGATGTTCCATTCGCGCGGCACGTTCCAGTCGAACACCGGCGTGCCGGACGGCACCTCGTGGATCGTGAGGTCGATCACCTTCTTGACGTCGTTCAGCGTCTGCCGGACGCCGTTGCCCGTGATCGAGCGGCAATAGGGATAGAGCCCGTTCGCGAACGACCACATCTCTTCGCCGATGCCCGGCTTGAAGAGCTTCTCGGCCAAGGGTTCGCGGATCACGTTCATCTTGGTCTGTCCTGGAAGAGCGCCTGCATCAGCCATGTTTACCCGCCCGTTGTTGCGCGTTGTGGCCCACCGGCCCCATGGCCGGCAAGCCCCAGAACGCTTTGAAACTCACACGCGCACGAATGCGCACGCCCGTTGCACGCAAGAAGGGCGCCGCCTGATAAGGTTGCCGGGCGCCGCGTTGCTTGACGCGCTGCTAACTCTATTTGCGCCGTGCGATACACCTGCGAGGCGAATTGCACGGCACTGATCTTGCTCCACCGGCGACCGAACGATCCTTTGATTGGATGGGGCCGGACTATGAAAGTTGTTCTGTTCTGCGGCGGCATGGGCACGCGCATCCGCGAGTATTCCGAAACCATCCCGAAGCCGATGATCCCGGTGGGCCAACACCCGATCATGTGGCGCGTCATGGACTATTACAGCCAGTACGGCCATCGCGACTTCGTCCTCTGCCTCGGGTATAAGGCCAATATCATCAAGGATTACTTCCTGAACTACAAACACCACGTTCATTCCGACTTCGTGGTGTCGAATTTCGGCGAGAAGGTCGAGACGCTGAGCGAGCGCAAGGAAGATTGGCGCGTCAGCCTCATCGACACCGGCGTGTGGCGCAATATCGGCGAGCGTCTCTGGGCGGTGAAGGATCACGTCAAGGACGAGGAGATCTTCTGCGCCAACTATTCCGACGGCCTCTCCGACGTCGATCTCGACGACATGGTGAAGAAGTTCAAGGAGTCCGGAAAGATCGCCTGCTTCCTGGCGGTGCGCCCGCCCTTGACCTACCACATCGCCGACATCGCCGAGGACGGCCGCGTGAAGGAGTTCATCTCCTCCGAACGCTCCGAGATCTGGATCAATGGCGGCTATTTCCTGCTCCGCAAGGAGATCTTCGATTATATGCGCGAAGGCGAGGAGCTGGTGTACGAGCCGTTCTCGCGTCTCATCGCGGAGAACCAGCTCATGGCCTACAAGCACGAGGGCTTCTGGCGCTCGATGGACACCCTGCGTGACCGCCAGGTGCTGGAGGACATGCTGGAGAAGGGCCAGCTCCCGAGCCGCATCGGCGGCATGGGCGCCGATGTGCGTCCCGCCGCGAAGAAGTAATGTCGCTGAAGAGGTAAGGTTTCGCTAACCATGCAGGCTCTGCCGATCGCGCGTCCGGGTGAGCGTCTCAAGGTCCTGTGCCTTGGCGCCCATTCCGACGACATCGAGATCGGCGCCGGCGGGACGATCCTCTCCTGGATCGCCTCCGGCGCCCGGCTCGAGGTGACCTGGTGCGTGTTCTCCGCGCCGGGCGAACGGGCCGACGAGGCCCGTTCCAGCGCGCGCGCGTTCCTGGAAGGCGCCGAGAGCATCAAGCTGCACCTTGGCGACTTCCGCGACGGCTATTTCCCCGCCGAACGCATCGCGGTGAAGGATTGGATCGAGGCGCTGAAGGGCAAGGTGCAGCCTGACATCGTTCTCACCCATCAGCGCGACGACGGCCACCAGGATCATCGCATGGTCAGCGAGCTGACCTGGAACACCTTCCGCGATCACCTCATCCTCGAATACGAAATCCCGAAATGGGACGGCGACATGGGCCGTCCGTCCGCCTACGTCCCTTTGAGCCCGGAAATCCTCGAGCGGAAGATCGCGCTCTTGAACGAGCATTTCGGCACCCAGCGCTCGAAGGCATGGTTCGACGCTGAGACCTTCACGGGTCTGGCGCGCATCCGCGGCATGGAATGTCGCGCAAGATATGCCGAGGCGTTTTACGCTCGGAAACTTTTGCTGGGTTAAGAAGTCCTGCCGGTCGCCGAAAAGACGGCGAGGTCCTTGCTTGGGATCGGCGGAGAAACCGCCCGGGTAAAGAGGGACCGATGGCCGCCAATCTGAATTTCGACGTCTCCACGCGCATGCGCGCGCGCGCCGCTGAGCTCATTCCGGGCGGCGCCCACACCTACGCCAAGGCCGATGATCAGTACCCGGTGCTGTCTCCGGGCTTCATCGCGCGCGGCGAAGGCTGCAAGGTCTGGGACGTCGATGGCAACGAGTACATCGAATACGGCATGGGCAACCGCGCCGTCGGCCTTGGCCACGCGTTCCCGACCGTGATCGCCGCCGCCCGCGCCGAGCTCGCCCGCGGCTGCAACTTCACCCGCCCCGCCGCGATGGAAGTCGCCGCCGCCGAGCAATTCCTGAAGATGATCCCGACCGCCGAGATGGTGAAGTTCTGCAAGGACGGCTCGGACGCGACCTCGGGCGCGGTGAAGATCGCCCGCGCCTATACCGGGCGCGACCTTATCGCCATCTGCGGCGACCAGCCCTTCTTCTCGGTCGATGATTGGTTCATCGGCTCCACCGCGATGCATGGCGGCATTCCCGAAGCCACCCGCGCGATGACCGTGAAGTTCAAGTACAACAATCTGGACTCCGTCCGCGAGCTGATCGCCCAGTATCCCGGTCAGATCGCTTGCTTCATCCTGGAGGCCGCGCGCGTCGATGATCCCCAGCCCGGCTTCCTGCAGGGCCTCGCCGAGCTCGTCCGCGAAGCCGGCGCCATCTTCATCCTCGACGAGATGATCACCGGCTTCCGCTGGCATAACGCGGGCGCGCAAGCCTATTACGGCGTGACCCCCGATCTCTCCACCTGGGGCAAGGCGCTCGCCAACGGCTTCTCGGTGTCCGCGCTCGCCGGCAAGCGCGAATACATGCGCCTCGGCGACCTCGAGCAATGGGAAAAGCCGCGCGTGTTCCTGTGCTCAACGACGCATGGCGGCGAAACCCACGGGCTCGCCGCGGCGATCGCCACGATGCAGGTCTATGAGCGCGAACCGGTGATCGAGCACATCTTCCGCCAGGGCGCACGCCTGCGCACGGGCGTCGAGCAGACCATCGCGCGCCACGGCCTGCAGGATTTCATCACCCTCTCCGGCAAGCCGTGCAGCCTCGTGTTCGGCACGCTCGACAACGACCGCAAGCCGAACCAGGGCTATCGCTCGCTCTTCCTGCAGGAGCTGATCAAGCGCGGCGTGCTCGCCCCCTCGCTCGTCGTCTCCTACACGCACGAAGACGCCGACATCGCCAAGACGATCGAAGCCTTCGACGGCGCGCTCGGCGTATACACCCAGGCGCTCAACGAGGGCTACGAGAAGCACCTCGTCGGCCGCCCCTCGCAGATCGCGTATCGGACCTTCAACAAGAAGCCCGAGAACGTGGTCGCCAACGACACCGCCCCCGACGCCGAAAAGGCCCGCGCTTAGACCTCGACCTTGTTCGTAGGGCTACCCTCTCCCCCTGCAGGGGAGAGGGTAGGGTGAGGGGGGCCCGCCCCGGAGGTCCAAGGCGCTGGGCGTCGAGGCTGAGGCAACCCCTCGCCCCTGCCCCTCTCCCCAAGGGGAGAAGGGGCGCCGCTCCGTGCGGCCAAAGCGGCAAACCCATCCAAATCTAGTCTTCGGGCTTGAACCCGGCGCGGCAGGCCTTATCATTTATCGATAAGGAGCGGTGGGGCCGGCGCCCTCCGTGTCCGTCCTGGAGGGGCGTCTTGAAGCAATTCCTGATTACGGTCGCGGGCGTGCTCGTCGGGCTCGTCCTCTTCCTGGTTGTCGCCCCGATCGTGGTCGTGTCGCTGCTGGTGTCCTCCGCCAGCAAGGCCCCGGCCGCGCCCTCCAAGATGGTCATCGCCCTCGACCTGCGTGAGGAGCTGACCGACCAGCGTTCGCAGAACCCGTTCGCGAGCCTGGGCGACGGCGCCAATATCCTCGACATCGTCACCAAGCTCGACGCGGCCGGTCGCGACGACCGCGTGAAGGGCGTCTTCGTGCGCGCCGCGACGAGCGGCCTTGCGCCCGCCCACGCCGAAGAGATCCGCGACGCGCTGCGGCGCTTCCGCAGCCACGGGAAATTCGTCGTCGCCCACGCCCAGAACGAGGACGTGCGCATGTCGATGCCCGGCTATGTGGCGGTCGCCGACGCCGATGAGTTCTGGCTGCAGGGCGTGAGCGAGTTCATGCCGATGGGCCTGTCCGCGGAGATGTCCTTCCTCGGCGGCACGCTCGCGCGCTATCGCATCCAGCTGCAGGCCGAGGCGCGCGAGGAATACAAGAACGCGCTCAACACGCTGATGGAGGAGGGCTTTACGCCCGCGCACCGCGAGGCGACCGAAGGCCTCCTGAACAATCTCTACGCCATCATGCTCCGCCACATCGCGGAGGATCGCGGCATCACCGTTGAGGCGGCGCGCGCCGCGATCGAGGCGACGCCGATGACGAGCGAACGCGCCATCGAGCTCAAGCTGATCGACAAGCTCGGCTCGCCCGAAGCGGCCGAAGCCGCGGCGCTGGCGCGCGGCGGCCAAGGCGCGGAGATGATCCAGCTTTCCGCCTATACGCCGCCGAGCGGATCGGGCCCAGTGATCGCGGTCGTGCTGGGCGAAGGCGAGATCTATAGCGGCACCTCGGAGAATTCGCCGTTCGGCGAGTCTGGCGCGATGCTGGGCGACGACATCTCGCAAGCGCTGTTGGATGCGTCCGAAGCGAAGGATGTGCGCGCGATCGTATTCCGCGTGTCGAGCCCCGGCGGCACCATCGCGGCGTCCGATCAGATCCTGGCTGCGCTGCGCACCGCGCGCGAGCGCGGCAAGAAGGTGGTGGTCTCGATGGGGTCGATGGCCGCGTCCGGCGGCTATTATGTGAGCGCCGAGGCCGACGAGATCGTCGCCAACCCCACGACGCTCACCGGCTCGATCGGCGTGTTCGGCGCCAAGGTCGTGCTCGGCCCCGCGCTGCAGCACTATTTCTCGGTGCGGTCGGATCGGATTTCGGTCGGCTCGCCGCAGATCGCGATGTTCTCGCCGAACGAGCCTTTCACGCCGGCGGGCCGGCAGGCCTTCGCGGGCTTCATCACACGCTCCTATGAGGAATTCATGGGCCGCGTGGCGGCCGGCCGCCACCTGACCCGAGATCAGGTGCATGCTTCGGCGCGCGGCCGCGTGTGGACGGGCGAGCAGGCCAAGGAGCGCCGGCTCGTCGATCATCTCGGCGGCTTCGACACCGCCCTGGTGCGCGCCCGCGCGCTCGCGGACTTGCGCCCTGATCAGCGCGTGACGCTGCGCTATTATCCCTCGCAGAAATCGCCGTTCGAGGCGCTGTCGGCGCTGTTCGGCGCCTCGACGGAAACCGCGCGCGCCGCGGTGCTGCTGGGCGCGGTGCTCGGCGACGAGCGCGTGTCGGAGCTGCTCAACGCGGCGCGCTCCAACGCCGCCGTCCGCGCCCGCGAGGCGCTGCAGGTGGAATAGGGCTCTCTCCCTTCCCCCGTGCAGCGGGGGAAGGGCCGGGGATGGGGGAATTGCAAGGAAGGACGTGAGGAACGCTGGCGCTGCTTGCGTACTCCTCTTCAAGGCCCCCACCCCTTACCCCTCCCCCGCTAGCGCGGGAGAGGGGATATTCCGTAGGCGGAGGGTTAGCCCTTGTTCTCGACCTCGTACTTCGCGAGGTCTGCGCGCAGCGTCTCGTAGAGCCGGTTGACGAACGAGTCCGCGTCCTCGTCGACGAAATCGTCGAAATAGTCTTCGAGGTTGGACTCGAAGATGTATTCGCCGTCCTCCGCGAAGATGAAGCCGAGCTCCTCGTCGGTCTCCACATGGATGACCGCGAGCGAGATGCGCTCGTCCTCGTCGTCCTCGGCCGCAGCGAAAGAGAGCCGGCGGCTCTGGATGCGCTCTTCCAGCTTTGGCAGCAGCGCGTTCAGCGCCGCGACGTCGTCGAACGGCGACTCGCGCTGTTTCAGCGCCGCTTCCAGCTTGCCCTTGGCCGCGTCCACCTCGTCGTCGAAGCCGGTGCTTTCCCCCGTGGCGGTCTTCTTCACTGCGCGGGCCATCATGCGGCCTCCATCAGGCTCTGGAAGATCGGCCATCCGCCCATCCGCCCGAGCGAGCGGTCCGCGACGCGCTCCGGATGCGGCATCATGCCCATGACGTTTCCACGCTCGTTGACGATGCCGGCGATGTCGCGCGCCGAGCCGTTCGGATTGTCCTTGTACCTGAGCACGACCTGGCCTTCCGCCTCGACGCGGTCGAGCGTGGCCTCGTCCGCCACGAAGCGCCCGTCGGCGTGCGCGATCGGGATCACCGTCTCACGCTCTTCGCGGAAGGCGCGGGTGAAGCGCGTGTTGGAATTGGCGATCGCGAGAGGGACTTCGCGGCACACGAACTTGAGCCCGATATTGCGCGTGACCGCGCCCGGCAGCAGCCGCGCTTCGGTGAGGATCTGGAACCCGTTGCAGATGCCGAGCACGAGGCCGCCCTTGTCGGCATGCGCGCGCACCGCTTCCATGATCGGGCTGCGCGCCGAGATGGCGCCTGAGCGGAGATAGTCGCCGAACGAGAAGCCGCCCGGCAGCACCGCAAGGTCGAGGCCGGCGGGCAACGCGCTCTCCTGGTGCCAGGCCATGTGCGGCCGCACGCCGCTGATGCGCTCCAGGGCGTCGGCCGCGTCGCGGTCGCAATTGGAGCCGGGGAAGACGATGACCGCCGCTTTCATGGGCTCTAGATAAAGTGCGTCGCGGCAAAGACAAAGCATCCCTCTGCGGCAAAGGCCGCTCTTCGGCGCCTTGGCCCAGGAGAAACGGCCCTTGCACGCGCCGGTAGGCGTCGCTAGCGCTGCGGCGTGTCCAGCACGCTGATCCTCGCCGCCATCTTCGTCGTCGTGGTCGCCGCCACCGCGGCGCTCGCCTGGGCCATCTGGCGCGCGGAGCGCCGATGAAACGGGCGGGCGGATGCCTCTGCGGCGCTCTGCGGTACGAGGCCGAGGCCGAGCCGATCTACGTTGCCCATTGCTATTGCGAGGATTGCCGGCGTGAGAGCGGTTCAGATCACCTGACGCATGTGGCCGTGCCGGATGCGGCGTTGCGCATCTCGGGCGCGCTGAAGGTTTACGAGAAGCCCGATGCGCGCGGAACAATTCGCCGCCTGTTCTGTCCCGAGTGCGGAACGACCATCGGCGGACGGCCCGCCTCGCAGCCGGGCGTGACCAACATCCGCACCGGCACGCTCGACGATGTGACGGGGATAGCGCCGCAGTTCGCGGTGTTCTGCGCGCGCGTGCGCGGCTGGACGGTCATCGATCCGGACGTGAAGCAGTTTCCCGAGCCGCCGCCCGATGCCCAAGAGCCGTAATCGCCCGCGCCCAAAGCAGACGCCGCTACAACGCCGGCGCTGGGATTGGCGTCGCGTCGCCGGCGGCTGGGGGGAGTACGCGCGCAATCTCTCGCTCGTCTTCATCGCAGCGCCCTTCGTCGAGCCGCTTATGACCGGTGCGCCAGTTGACTCCGGACGGGCCGGCGCTGGCATTCTCCTTGGCATTGCCTTCTTTCTTGCAGGGACTATCTTTGATCATGAGAGGCGCGACTGATTATGGACAGCGTCACCATGTACATGCTGGTCGTTGCGGCGATCTTCCTGCCGACGCTGGGGTTTGGCGCTTACATGGCGCACCGCCAGCGGCTGGAGGAGGAAGCCGAGGAGGCCGACCGCGCCGCCGGCACGCCCGCCGAATAGCTCAGGAAATCCGCGGCGGCGGCCGCACGACGCGAAAGACCGTGCAGGCCCCGGGCGCTGCGGGAAACCCCACCTCGCCGCTGATCACGTCGCCGTCGATGGTGCGCGCATAGCCGCCGAAGAGATTGACCATTTCATAGAGGAACGGGCGTTGGCGCCAGCGCTCGCCATAGAGCTCGATACGGCCGCTTCCGGCGTCGATGCGGCCGCGCATCGAGAAGGACCCGCTCGGCACGGCGGGATTGTGCGGCAGCGCGGAGAAACGGAAATCCGCGACGATGTCGCCGCGCGGGGCGTCGCGGCCGGCGTCTTCGATGGAGAGCGTCAGCGCCGTCTCGCCTTGCGCGCAAACGTACGAGCCGATCCATTCGCCCGAGAGCGGGCCCGCGTGTGCGACAGCTGGGAGAAGTAGGAGCGCGAGCGCGGCGACGAGGCCGCGCGTCAGGCCGATCACGAGGCGATCTCGACGCGGTAGCTTTCGATGACGGTGTTGGCGAGCAGCTTCTCGCACATGTCCTTCACTTGCTTCTCGGCGCTCGCGCGGTCGCCATAGCCGGAGAGGTCGAGCTCGATGACCTTGCCGACGCGGGCTTCCTCCACGCCTGCGAACCCAAGATCGCCGAGCGCGCGCGCCACCGCCTTGCCCTGCACGTCCAGAACGCCGGGCTTCAGCCCTACCGTGACGATCGCTTTCATGATTTCCCCTGCAACTGAGCGTTCGCGAGCCGCGCGCCTTCCGCCAGCGCCTCGAGCTTGGCCCAGGCGAGCTGCGGATGGATGCGCCCGCCGAAGCCGCAATCGGTTCCGGCGATGACGTTTTCTGCGCCGACGAGCTTGGCGTAACGAAGCACGCGGTTGCGTACGAGCTCGGGATGTTCGACCAAATCGGTGGAGTGCGTGACGCAGCCGGGCACGAGCACCTTGCCGGCCGGCAGCTTCGTCTTTTCCCACACCTGATGCTCGTGCTCGTGGCGCACGTTCGCCGCCTCGAAGAGATAGTATTTCGCCTTCACCTCGAGCATGAGATCGACGATGTCGGCCATCGGCAGATCGTGCTTGTGCGGCCCGTGCCAGCTCCCCCAGCAGAGATGATAGCGCACGCGCTCTTCGGGGATGCCCTTGAGCGCATGGTTCAAGGCCTCGATGCGCAGCGCCGATCGCTTGCGGAAGCCCTCGAGCCCGAGCTCCGGCCCGAGGCGGTCCCAAAGCGCGACGAGCCACGCATCATCCACCTGCACCTGGAACCCCGCGTCCGCGATCGCGCGGTATTCGACCGCGAGCGCGTCAGCCAGAGCGAAGAGGAATTCCTCTTCGGTCTTGTAGTAGGAATTGAAGCGGTAGGGCTCCAGGCTCGCCGGCGCCGTGCTCGTGAAGAAGCAATCGTCCGTGTTCGGCCCGACCACGTCGCGGAAGATCTTCAGGCCGCGATCGAGCATCTCGCGCCTATAGGTGATGGGGCCCGTGCACAGCCATTGCGGACGCTTCGGCGCCATGCGCCCGTCCTCGAAGAAGAGCGTGCGGCGCTTGGCGGCGAAGGCGTAGAACTCG
The DNA here is from genome assembly GCA_016791425.1 of Hyphomonadaceae bacterium. GTDB lineage: Bacteria > Pseudomonadota > Alphaproteobacteria > Caulobacterales > Aquidulcibacteraceae > CADEEL01. The sequence goes on from JAEUMQ010000009.1 coordinate 109,778, forward strand.
GCGAATTCCTCGCGGTCCTTGCCCTTCATCATGATCGAGACGAAGCCGGACGGCGTCTCGCGTTCCTCGAAGCCGCCGAAGCGCGTGTCGGCGTAGGCGAGCCAGTCGCCGCCCTTGGTCAGCTCGCCCTCGTTGACGAGGTCGATGCCGATGGCGCGCTGCTTTTCCACGACCCAGGCGACGGAGTTCGTGATCTCCGCATCAGGCGCGTCGATCTGAAAGACGTCGGGGCCCGGAAGGCTGCCGACATGCGTGGTCAGAACCGCCGCGCTCAATGGACGCTTTCTCCGCCCGCAGCGGCTGCGGCGCCGCCGGCGGCCGCCTGCTTTAGGATGCCGAGCCGCCGCGCGACTTCGACATAGGCCTCCGTGACGTTGCCGAGGTCGCGGCGGAAGCGATCCTTGTCCAACTTCTCGTTGGTCTGCACGTCCCAGAGCCGGCACGAATCCGGGCTGATCTCGTCGGCGAGCACGGTGCGCACCATGTCCCCTTCATAGAGCCGCCCGAACTCGAGCTTGAAATCGATGAGGCGGATGCCGACTCCCCCAAAAAGACCAAAGAGGTAGTCGTTGACGCGCAGCGTGAGCGCCATGATGTCGTCGATCTCCTGGGTGGAGGCCCAGTTGAACGCCGTGATGTGCTCTTCCGCGACCATCGGGTCGCCGAGCTCGTCGTTCTTGTAATAGAACTCGATGATCGAGCGCGGCAGGGGCGTGCCTTCTTCGATCCCGAGCTTCTGGGAGAGCGAGCCGGCCGCCACATTGCGGCAGACGCACTCCAGGGGAATGATCTCGACTTCGCGGACCAGCTGCTCGCGCATGTTCATCTGCTTGATGAAATGCGTCGGGACCCCAATCAGGTTGAGGTTCTGCATGATGAAGGACGAGATCTGGTTGTTGACGACGCCCTTGCCCTCAAGAATAGCCTTCTTTTGGGCATTAAATGCGGTCGCGTCATCTTTGAAATACTGAATAATCGTTCCCGGCTCCGGTCCCTCATAAAGTATTTTTGCTTTTCCTTCGTAGATTTTCTTTCGCCGGGACATGGAGTCCTCCTTGCGGAGCACGGGAGCGTTAAGCGCGGCTAAAGGCGCCGCGCTCCGGGAATCCAGGATGTCTTGGAGTCTCGTCCGTGCGCCAGACCTCTCATGTAGAGGACCGAGGGCGGCGGGACAATCGGCGCTTGAAGCGGCAGGGATATCAAGGAAGCTTGTCTACACGCCGCGTGCTTGCGCAATTGATCGGACGGCCGCGCGCCGCTATGTGCGCCAAGCACCCCGAACGGAGATGAGATCTGCATGTCGAGCTTCGACGATCGCGAGCGCGCGGAAGAGAAACGCTTCCAGCTGTCGCAGGAACAGGAATTCAAGGCGCAGGCGCGCCGTGCGCGGCTGGTCGGGGAATGGGCCGCCACGATGATGGGGTTGAGCGGCGACGAGGTGGCCGCCTACGCCAAGACGGTCGTCATCGCCGACCTTGAGGAGGCGGGCGAGGAGGATCTCTTCCGCAAGATCCGCACCGACATCGACGCGCGCGGCGTGGCGATCTCCGATCACCAGATCCGCACCCGCATGGCCGAAGCGCTCGACGAGGCCCGCGCGCAAATCCGCGCGGGAAGTTAGCGCGGTATCATCCTCCCAGAGGGCGAGGAGGGGCGCCCCGTTCTGCAAAGTCGCGCTATGATGCGCCGAACAGGGGAGGCGCGGCGATGCGCATCAACGGGCACAATGTTCTGGCGATCATTCTCGCGGCGGCCGTCATGTATGGGATCGGCGCGGCGATCTATACGGGGCTGTCCGAGCAATGGATGGCGCTGTCGGGCGTCACCGAAGAGACGTTCGCCGGCCAGGAATGGCGCATGGCGCTTTCGCCGATCATGCCGTTGCTGCTGGCTTTCGGGCTGTCGCTGGCGATCAAGTGGCGCGGCGCGGCCGGCTGGATGGGCGGCATGGGCGTCGGCTTCTGGATGGCGCTCTGCTTCGTGTTCGCCTCCCGGCTCTACATGTTCGTCTACAGCGTCGAGCAGCCGGGCCTCCTAGGCATCGACGCCGCGCACATCTTCGCCATCAACCTCGTCGGCGGCGCGATCATTGGGGCCTGGAAGTAGGGCGCCTGGAAGTAGCAGCGCCATCCCGCGTATAAGCGCGCGATGCGAATATTGTGCACGAACGACGACGGCATCCACGCCACGGGCCTGGCCGTCCTGGAGCGCATTGCGCGCCATTTCACCGAGGACGTCTGGGTCGTCGCGCCGGAGACCGAGCAATCGGGGGCCAGCCGCGCGCTGACCCTGACCGCGCCCATCCGGGTCCGTGAGGCCGGCCCCAAGCGCTACGCCATCGCCGGCACCCCGACCGATTGCGTGCTGCTGGCGGTGCAGGATTTCATGCGCGAGGCGCGGCCGGACCTGGTGCTCTCCGGCGTCAATCGCGGCCAGAACATCGCCGAGGACGTGACCTTCTCCGGCACCATCGCCGGCGCCATGCAGGGCATGCAGCTCGGCATCCCCGCCGTCGCGTTCTCCCAGGCGCGCGGCTTCCGCGCGCCCGACGCGCCGATCCCGTGGGAGACGGCCGAGACCTATGGCCCGGGCGTGCTCGCCGCGCTCCTGAAGCAGGGCTGGCCCAAAGGCGTGGTGATGAACGTCAATTTCCCCGACCGCACGCCCGACGAGGTCGCCGAAGTGGAGGTGACGTTCCAGGGCCTGCGCGACCAGCACATCGTCTACGCCGACCGCCGCACCGATCTGCGCGGCCAGGCCTATTATTGGCTCGGCTTCCGCGGCCAGCTCTCCAATCCGCCGGAAGGCTCGGACCTGCGCGCGATCTATGAGGGCCGCATCTCGGTGACGCCGCTGCATGTCGATCTCACGCATCTGGAGACGATCCACGAGCTGAAGGGCGTCTTGGGCGGCGCCGCGCCGAAGCGGACGGATATCGGGTGACCGACGCGGTCCGGGTCGATGCGCGCGCTGTGCGCGTTGCGCCGCGGACTTTTGCCTTCGCGGCCATCGTGCTCGGCGCCGGGCTGGTGCGCCTGGTCGGCGTCGATCGCCGCTGGCTCTGGTACGACGAGCTGCTTTCGGCGAACTGGTCCGTGCACGGACCATGGGATGCGGTTCTGCTCGCCTTCCGCTTCGATGTGCACGCCCCGCTCTATTATGTGCAGCTGAGCCTCTGGGCGCTGGCCGGCCGCTCCGACCTCTGGCTCATGCTGAACGGCGTCGCCTGGAGCATGGTCGCGGTGGCCGCACTGATGCACGTGCTGGCGCGCACGGAGGGCGACCGCGTCGCGTTCTGCGCCGGCGCGCTCCTGGCGCTGGCGCCGGCCGCGCTGGCGCACGGCGACGCGGTGCGGATGTATCCGATGCTGATGGCGCTGACGATCTGGGCGTGGGACGCCCAATCGCGCTGGCTTTCCGGCGCGCCGTCCGCGCAGGCGACGGCTCTGCTGATCGTCTCGCAATTGGCCGTGCTCTACACCCATGGCGCCGGCGCGGTGATGCTGTCGGGATGCCTGCTCTATGCGGCGCTGAAGGTCGCGGAGCGCCGCGACGCCGCGCTGCTGCAGCGTTGGGCGCTGGCCGAGCTGACGACGGCGGCGCTGGCGGCGCCGTCGCTTGTGTTTGGGCGCCTGCGCGATGTCGCGCACGCGCAGGGCGCCGACCTCGCAGCGGCTTGGGAGACATGGCGCTTCCTGGCCGCCGGCGCGCTCGCGGCGAGCCCGTGGGGCGCCGTGCTCGGGGCCGGGCTGCTCGGCGTTCTCGTCTGGGTTTGCGCAGTTGCGCCGAAGCGGCGCCTTGCGGTCGGCTGCCTCGTCTTTGCCCCGATGCTGGCGGCCGCGCTGATCAGCTTGGCGAAGCCGATCTGGATCGACCGCATCTTCGTGCCGGTCGTTCCGTTCCTGGCGATGGCTCTGGCGTTCGCGCTGACCGCCCAGTCCAGGCGCCTCAAGGCGGCGGCGGCGGCCGTCGCGCTCACCTGGTGCGGCATCGGCGTCGCCGGGCAGATGGTCCGCGAGAAGGGCGACGGCTACCGCCCGGCGGCGGCCTATGTCGCCGCGGCCGCGCGCCCGGGCGATCTGGTGCTGGTCGATGGCGAGCGCGCCTATTGGTGTTTCCTCTGGTATTTTGCCGGGCCCGATTGGGGCCATCCCAGGGAGGCGGCGATCTTCACTTCGGACTGGCGCGACGGATTGGCGCGTTTGCACCCCAGGCTCGCCGATTGGCTCGGCTTTAACGCAAAGCAGATCAGTGTCCGCGTACGTGGGATCGAGGCCGCGGCGCTCCAGCAGGCGCCCGACGCGCGAACGAGGCCCCGAACGACGCAGCATGAGCTCTTCATCGTGCGTTCCAAGCCGGACGGCGCGCCGATCGAGGGGCGCATATTGGTGGAGAGCCGCAGGATGCAGAACCTCGTCGTGGAGCGCTGGCGGTGAGCCTGAACGAGGCCGATCCCGCGCGCCTCATGCGGTTCGTGCTCGAGCTGCGGCAGGCGGGCGTCACCGACCGCAAGACGCTCGCGGCGATGGAGCGCACGCCGCGGGCCCTCTTTGCGCCCGATCACCTTTCCGCGCTGGCGCTGGAGGACGTGGCGCTGCCGCTCGCGCACGATCAAAGCCTGACCAAACCGTCCGTCGTCGGACGGATGATCGCCGCGTTGCTGCTGACCGGCGGGGAGCTCGTGCTCGAAGTGGGAACCGGCTCGGGCTACCAGACCGCGGCGCTGGCGCTGATGGCGCGCAAGGTGACGACCCTGGAGCGCCATCGCCCATTGGTGGCCGACGCGCGCGCGCGCTTCGGCGGCCTGCGGCTGATGAACGTGCAGGCGCATGTCGCCGATGGGCGCGCGGGCTGGCCGGACGGCGCGCCCTATGATCGCATCATCGTGAACGCCGCCGCCGAAAGCCCGCCGCCGGCGCTGCTCGATCAGCTCGCGCCGGACGGACTTCTGCTGATGCCGACCGGGGCGCGCCTGGACATGCGCCTCATGCGTTTCCGCAAATCAGCCGAGGCGCCGGAAGATCTCGGCCGCATCGACATGCCCGCGTTGCAGGAGGGGATCGCCGAGGAATGAGCGCGGCGGCGGCCGGCTTAGGTCTTCCATTATTCTGTCTACGGATCGTCGCTCAGAACGCCACAGGCTTGTCGAGCCGCCCCGCCACATCGAGGATGAATTGCCACGCCGTGCGGCCCGAGCGCGCGGCGCGCGTGCGGCTCCAAAGCAGCGCCTCGCGCTCGAGATCGGCGGCCTTCATCTTGAGATCGAGCCGATCGGCGTAGGCTTTCACGATCCTGAGATAGCCGTCCTGGTCGATGGGATGGAAACCGAGCCAGAGGCCGAAGCGGTCGGCGAGCGCCAGATGCTCCTCGGCCGTGTCGCGCCACATGAGATCGTCGGAATTCTCCCGCGCATCGCGCGCCACCAGATGGCGGCGGTTCGACGTGGCGTAGACGACGACCCGCCCCGCGCCGGAAGCGAGGCCGCCGTCGAGCGCGGGCTTGAGCGCCTTGAGCGCGACTTCGTCGCCTTGGAAGGAGAGGTCGTCGAGGAAGAGGATGACCGGCGAGGCCTGCGCCCTGAGCGCGGCGAGCAGCGAGCCGAGGCGCGCCAGGTCCTGCGTGGCGGCCTCCACCAGCTTGAGATCGGCGGCCTCCGCCGCGACCGCCGCATGCACCGCCTTGACGAGCGCGCTCTTGCCCGTGCCGCGCGTCCCCCACAAGAGCGCGTTGTTGGCCGGCGCGCCCGCGGCGAAGCGCCGCGTGTTGGCCATGAGCTTGGCCTTCTGCTCATCGACCTCGAGCAGGAGATCGAGCGGGGCGCGTGGGACTTGGGGGGCGGGCGCCAGGCCGCCTGCGGACCATATGAAGGCGGGGGCGGCCGAAAGGTCGGCGCGCTCCGGCGGCGGCGCGAGCCGCTCCAGGGCCGCGGCGATGCGGTCGAGCGCGATCGAAAGGTCGTCCATCACGTATTTGTGGCGGCCCCCAATCGGATTGAAAAGCCGTTGGATTGAAATGGCGGGGGACGCCGATATAGTCCGGCCGCCGCCGGGCGGGAGGCCCGGCTCAAGCCTTCATTTCGCCGCGCGCGGCCCCCAGTCGAGGAACCATGTTCATCACGCCCGCTTACGCCCAGGCCGCCTCCGGCGGCGATTCCATGAACGCGATGTTCCTCCAGCTGCTGCCGCTGGTCTTCATCGTGGTCATTTTCTACTTCCTGCTCATCCGCCCGCAGCAGCGCCGGCTCAAGGCGCACCAGGAAATGATCTCCAACCTGAAGCGGGGCGACGTGATCGTGACGTCGGGCGGCCTCATCGGCACGATCAAGGTCGTGGCGGACGACGAGGTGCGCATCGAGCTTGCCCCGAACACGGAGGTCCGCGTGGTGCGCAGCACGATCTCGGAAGTGCGCGCCAAGAAGGAACCTGCGCCGGCGAACGATTCCGCAGCGAACTGAGCCGCGAACATGCTTCAAGTCGCACGGTGGCGCATCGTCCTGGTGCTCGTCACGACGGTCCTCGGGATCATCTTCGCGCTGCCGAACCTGGCGCCGCCTTCGGTGCTGAACGCGCTGCCGGCGTTCCTCCGCGGGCCGACCATCAATCTCGGCCTCGATCTTCGCGGCGGCTCGCACCTGCTGCTCGAGGTCGATGTCGCCACGCTGCGCCGCCAGCGCCTCGAACAGATCTCGGACAATCTCGGCACGGCGCTCCGTGACGCGACGCCGCGCATCGCCTATTCCGGCCGCGGCGTTTCCGGCGACGCCGCGCGCATTCGCGTGCTCAACGAGGCCGACATGCCGCGCGCGCTCGCCGCCGCGCGCGCGCTGGTCAACCCGGTGAACACCGGCGCGATTGGGGGAGGCGGCGGCAACGAGCAGGACCTGACGATCACCCAGGCCGAGGGCGGCATCATCGAGGCCCGCATCACCGATTCCGCGCTGCGCCAGTTGGCGCGCCAGGCGGTCGGGCAGTCGATTGAAGTGATCCGCCGGCGGATCGACCCGAGCGGCGTCGCCGAAGTGACCATCGTCCGCCAGGGCGATGACCGCATCGTGGTGCAGGCGCCGGGCGTGTCCGATCCGGAGCAGTTGAGCCGCCGCATCGGCCAGACCGCGCGGCTCACCTTCCACCTGCTCGACCCGAACGTCAGTCCCGAGGACGCCGCCGCCGGCCGTGTGCCGCCCGGCGCGGTCTTCATGCAATACGCCAACCAGGAGCAATTCCAGGGCGGCATCGTCGTGCGCCGCCGTCCCGCGCTTGCCGGCGATATGCTCACCGACGCCCAGCCGCGCTTCGAGCAGCAATCCAATCAGCCGATCGTCTCCTTCCGCTTCAACCAGAACGGCGCGCGCATCTTCTGCCGGCTGACGACCGAGAACGTCGATAAGCCCTTCGCCATCGTGCTCGACGATCGCGTGTTGACCGCGCCGGTGATCAACGAACCGATTTGCGGCGGCTCAGGCCAGATCAGCGGCGGCTTCACACCCGAGCGCGCGAACGAGCTGGCGGTGCTGCTGCGCGCCGGCGCGCTGCCAGCGCCGCTGACGATCATCGAGCGGCGCAGCGTCACCGCCGAGCTTGGCCAGGACGCGATCAACAACGGCGCCTTCGCCGGTGTTCTCGCCGGCCTCGCCACGCTCGTGTTCATGGTGCTCGCCTACGGCCTGTTCGGGATCTTCGCCTGCATCGCGCTGGTGGTGAACGGCATCCTCATCATCGCCGCGATGTCGATCTTCGGGGCGGCGCTCACCTTGCCGGGCATCGCCGGCCTTATCCTCACCATCGCGATGGCGGTGGACGCCAACGTGCTCATCTATGAGCGCATGCGCGACGAGCAGCGCATGGGACGAAGTCCCGCGCTCGCCATCGACGCCGGCTTCGGTCGCGCCATGATCACGATCATCGACGCCAACCTGACGACCATCCTCGCCGCGCTCATCCTCTTCCAGTTCGGCGTCGGACCAGTGCGCGGCTTCGCCTGGACGCTCTCGATCGGCGTCATCACCTCGGTGTTCACCGCCGTGCTCGTCACTCAGCTTCTGATCGCCTGGTGGTTCCGCGCCGCGCGTCCGAAGCGTCTCCCCATCTAGGACGCGAACCCCATGTGGCCGCTCATCCGCTTGCTCCCGCAGAAGACGAACTTCACCTACGTGAAGTTCGCCGGCCTGATGGCCTTCCTCTCGATCACCGCCGTGCTCGCCACCTTCGCCTCGATCGCGACGGGCGGCTTCCGCGCCAACCCCGTGGCGATGTACCAGGAGGCGCAGGGAACGCCGCTGCAGAAGGCGCAATTCATCCTCTCGCACGGCTTCAACCTGGGCATCGACTTCCAGGGCGGCACGCTGCTCGAGATCGAGGCGCCGCGGCCGCTCGACCTCCAGCAGCTTCGCGAAGGGGTGGGATCGCTCAATCTCGGCGACGTTCAGGTGCAGGGTTTTTCCGATCCGAACCGCGCCATGGTTCGTTTCCAGGCGCCGCAGGGGCGCAATCCCGAGCAGGTCCTCAACCAGGTCCGCGCCGAGCTCTCCAGCCTGGCCGCGGGGGTGCGCTTCACGCGCACCGAGGAGGTCGGCGCCAAGGTCTCCGGCGAACTCTTCCTCTCCGGCCTCGCCGCGCTCGGCCTCGCGATCCTCCTGATGCTGATCTACATCTGGTTCCGGTTCGAGTGGCAATTCGGGCTCGGCGCGGTCCTCGGCCTCTTCCACGACGTGATCCTGACGCTCGGGATCTTCTCGTTCTTCCGCATCGAGTTTACGCTGACGATCATCGCCGCGCTCTTGACCATCATCGGCTACGGCATCAACGACACCGTCGTCGTGTTCGACCGCATCCGCGAGAACCTGCGCAAGTACAAGCGCATGCCCCTGAGCGACATCATCGACCTCTCGCTCAACGAGACGCTGTCGCGCACGATCATCACCGGCGTGACCGCGCTCATGGCGCTGGTCGGGCTCTACTTCTTCGGCGGCGAATCGCTCTCCGGCTTCGCCATCGCGATGATCTTCGGCATCGTGACGGGCACCTATTCCTCGCTCTATGTCGCCGCGCCCGCGATCCTGATCTGGGGCGTCAAGCGCGGCGAGGGCGACCCCGCCAGAGGCGCCGGCCGCGAGGCCGCCGACGCATCGGTCTGATGCGGGGCGCGCCTGCTCGCCTGGCCGGGAAATCCGCGCCCGGACGATAAACGCTTTCGATTTAAGGGTTGAAAAGCCTGTGGCGCGGGGGAAGGCTTCGCGCCGCGATCTTTGAGCTCCAGAAGGGGCGGGACAGCTGACGGAGGGCCCGATGGGCGCGTTTCTCACCAATATCCGCTATGTCGCCTGGGGAAGCCTGATCCTTGGCCTCCTTTTCCTGGTCTACGCCGCAGCCTCGCTGGCGCAATTGCCCCCGCCGTCCTCGCCGTTCTGGCAGGCCGCGCTGCGCTGGACGCACGTTCTCTCCGGCATCATGTGGATCGGGCACCTCTACTATTTCAACTTCACCCAGATCCCGAACGTGCCGAAGATCCCCGAAGAGGCGCGCGGCCCCGCGATCTCCAAGGTGATCGCGCCGGCGGCGCTCTTCTGGTTCCGCTGGGGCGCGATGGCGACGCTGATCACCGGCCTCCTGCTCGCCTGGAACCAGAACTATCTCTTCGAGGCGCTCTCGTTCGGCGCGTTGGACGAGCCGGCCTTCGCCGCGCCGAAGCACATCTTCATCGGCATCGGCATGTGGCTGGCGATCATCATGTGGTTCAACGTGTGGTTCATCATCTGGCCGAACCAGCAGAAGGCGCTCGGCATCGGCGAGGCCAACGCTGCGCTGCCGGCGGACGTGAAGGCCAAGTCCGCGCGCACCGCGATGCTCTTCTCGCGCACGAACACGTTCCTCTCCGCGCCGATGCTCGTGGCGATGACCGGCGCCACCACGCTCTTCGGCTGACATGATCGGGCAGGCGACAGGCGAGCTTGCATCGCTTGTCGCCCGCGCCGACGAGGATCGCTGGTTGGCCGCGCGCCTGGCGCCCGAGGGCGTCCGCGCGCGGCTGATAGCGATCTACGCGCTCAACAACGAGATCGCCCGCGTCGCAGAAACCGTGCGCGAGCCGCAGATCGGCCAGATGCGGCTGCTCTGGTGGCGCGAGACCGTCGATGAGGTCGCCGGGGGCCAGCCGCCGCGCGCACATCCGGCTGCGCAGGCGCTGGCCGCCGCGCACGCCGATCGCCCGCTGCCGCTTGCGACTTTCCATGCCCTGATCGAGGCGCGCCTGCGCGACTTCGACGTCTTCGCGACATGGGAGGAGGTGGCGGCCTATATCGACGCCACTGCGGGCAGTGTCCTGAAGCTCGCGCTGCGGGCCTGCGGCGACGCTCCGGTCTCGGAGGAATTCATCCGCGCCGGCGGCCGCGCCTGGGGCTATGCCGGCCTGCTGCGCGCCGCCCCGGCGTTGCGCGCCAAGCGCCAGGCCGTGTTTCCCGACGCGCCGGACGCCGCCGATGCGCTGCTGGCCGAGCGGTCCCTCAGCGCGTATGCCGAGGCGAAGAAAGCCGTTCCGCGCGCGGCGGAGCTGTTTCCGGCGTTGGGCTATCTCACGTTTGTTCCCGCTTACGCGGCCGGACAACGCCCCTCACGCTTCGCGCGCCAACTTCGTTTGCTCGGCGCCTCGTTGACCGGTCGCATCTAGCCACGCGGCGAGATCGCCAAGCGCGCGCTCGGCGAGCGCCCGCTTGCGGTCCGGCCCCTTGAGCTTGCGGCCGCGCGCGTCCGTCGCTTCTATCTCGGGAAAGAGCCCAAAATTGACGTTCATCGGCTGATAATTCGCCGGCGCGCCGTGCAGCCCCGCGACATGCGCGATAAGCGCGCCGAGCGCGGTGGTGGGCGGCGGCGGCGCGATCTCTTCGCCGCGCGCTTCCGCCGCCGCGAACCGGCCTGCGAGCAGCCCGATCGCGGCGCTTTCGACATAGCCTTCCACGCCGGTGATCTGCCCCGCGAAGCGGATGTGCGGCGCGCTCTTCAGACGCAGTTGTTCGTCGAGCAGGGCGGGCGATTGGAGGAACGTGTTGCGGTGCACGCCGCCGAGCCGCGCGAAACGCGCGTCCTTGAGGCCGGGGATCATGCGGAAGATGTCCTGCTGGGCGCCGTGCTTCAGCTTGGTCTGGAAGCCCACCAGATTGAAAAGCGTGCCGAGCCTATTCTCCTGGCGCAATTGCACCACCGCCCAGGGCCGCTTGCCCGTGCGCGGATCCCTGAGGCCCACCGGCTTCATCGGCCCGTGCCGCAATGTCTCCACGCCGCGCTCGGCCATCACCTCGATCGGCAGGCAGCCCTCGAAATAGGGCGTGTCCTTCTCCCAGTCCTTGAACTCCGCCTTCGGCGCGGCGAGCAGAGCCGCCACGAACGCGTCGTATTCCTCCTTGTTGAATGGGCAGTTCACATACGCGGCCGCATCGCCGCCGGGGCCTTCCTTGTCGTAGCGCGATTGGCGCCACACCACTGAGAAATCGAGCGAGTCCGCATGCACGATCGGCGCGATCGCGTCGAAGAAGGCGAGCGCGTCGGCATTGGTCAGTGAGCGGATGGATGTCGCCAGCGCCTCCGACGTCAGCGGCCCGGTCGCGACGATCGCGCGCCCATCGAGCGCTGCGAGGTCGGTGATCTCCTCGCGTATGATCGTGATGAGCGGATGATCCTCAAGCGCGCGCGTGACCGCGGCGGAGAAGACGTCGCGATCGACCGCGAGCGCGGCCCCGGCAGGCACCTGGGCGGGGCCGGCGCACGCCATCACGAGCGAGCCCATGCGCCGCATTTCCTCGTGCAGCAGCCCCACCGCGTTGCCGGTCCAGTCGTCCGAGCGGAAGGAGTTGGAGCAGACGAGCTCGGCGAGGCCCTCGGTCTTGTGCGCGTCGGTCATGCGCACCGGGCGCATCTCGTGCAGCCGCACGGCGAGGCCGGCATTGGCGAGCGCCCAGGCCGCCTCCGCGCCGGCGAGGCCGCCGCCGACGACGTGCACGTAGGTCGATTTCATGGTCCCGGTTGTGCGGCCGGTGCTAGAAGGGCGCAAGGCCGGAAGACGAGGAGGTGACCATGCGATCGCTTGCAGCCTTGCTGGGTTTTATCGCGCTTTGCGCCTGCCCGATCGCTGGTCCCCCTGCGGGAGCCGCGGTGGGTCCGGACAACCCGGTCCTTGAACATTATCGCGCCTACCGCGCGGCCATCGAGGCCGGCGACCTGGCCAGGGCCGAGACGGCGGCGGCGGCGGCGCTCGCCCAGTCCACAGCGCGCGACGGCGATGGCGGGCGCACGGGCATCCTCGCGCTTAACCTTGCCCAGGTCCGGCTCGATCGGGGCCTTGGAAGCGGGGCGGTCGAGCCCGCGCGGCAGGCATTGGAGATCGCCTCGCGCGACGCCGCGAGCGGCGTCGATCCCTTGCTGGCGAAGCTGACGCTCGGGCAAGCCGAGCTGAGCACGTCCGCGGGCGCGGAGCGCCTCGAGGCGGCGCTGTCGGAATCCGCGAACCGCGCCGACCTTGCCGACGCGACCTATGCCTCGCTGATGGCGCTGGGCGAATGGCGCGTGCAGCGCGAGCGCTTCGCCGAGGCGCAGGCGAGCTTCGCGGCCGCGCGCGCGGCGGCGCGCGCCAACAGCGTCGATCCGACCTATGCCGCCGGCCGCGCCCTGACGCGCGAAGGCGTCGCCATCGTCCGGGCGGTGTCCCGCGGCCAGGCTTTCGCGGACGCCGCGCTCAACTCGCGCCGCGGCGCCGACTTGGCCGCGCACGCCGCCTTCACCGAGGCCGCCCAATCGCTAGCGCCGTTGGCGCTGCGGCAGAGCGCCGAAGGCGGCCTCACGCTGGCGGAGAGCACTTATTCGGAGGCGCTGGCGTGGCGCGAAGCGCTGCGCGCCCGGATGCGGCTTGAGGGCGATCGCCCCCCGCCGCTCGGCGACCAGAGCCGCATCGATCGCGGCGCGGACGCCTGCGCGGTGCGGGTGCGGCCGGCGGCGTTCATGCCGCCGAGCCGGCAAGCGCCGGGCGCGGTCGTGTTCCGGCTCAAGCTCAATGACGCGGGCGTGATCGTCGAACAGCGCGTGGCGGCGGCGGTGCCGACCAATCTGGCCCGCGCGGCGGTCGAATGGCAGGTGGAGCGGAGCCCAGGCGCTGCATCCAACTGCCGGATGGCTGGGGCGGTCTTTGTGCCGGTAAGCGTCGAGGGCAGCTGAGACGGGGCTGCGCGCACGAGGTTCGTTCCCAACCGCGCCGGCTTCGACTAGATGGGCCGGATGGCAAACGAGACAGGAACGAAGACGCCGGTGTTCGGCGCGGTGGCGGCCGCTTTCGCGACCTGGCGCGCGACGCTTCCGCGCATCTGGACGACGGTTGTGGCCTGCGGCGCGCTGTCGGCCGGCGCCTCGTTCGCCACCGTGCGCTTCGCGGGCGGCAACCCGCTCCTCTTCTTCGTCTCGCAATTGCTGGTGCTTGCGGTCTTCACCTATGCCTATACGGCCCAGTCGAGCGCCGCCCTGGATGTGCCGGCCGAGCCGCGCCGGCGCGTGTTCGATGCGGCGCGGGTTTACGCCGCGCTGTCGGTCATCGCCTTCTTCCTCTTCATCGTGTTCGTCGCTGCGATGTTTCCTGGCGCGATCATTCTCGCCGCGTCCGTGCCGGTGGAGGATTTGCAGGCGCTGAACGCCGCGAGCGGCGATCCCGAAGCGGCGATGCAGATGTTCTCCCAGCTCTTCGCGGCGCATTGGCCGCAGCTATTGATCATCGCGGCGCTTTATTCCGCGATCTGGATGTTCCTCACCTCGCGCTTCTATCTGGCGGCGCCCGCCACAATTGTTGAACGGCGCGTCCTCACCTTCGAGACCTGGCGCTGGACGAAAGGGGAGGCGTGGCGGATCACCGCCGCGCGGCTGCTGCTGCTGGGCCCGGCGCAGATCGCGATCTCGCTCCTGCAAGCCCTGCTGCTCGCCGCGTTCGGCGCCGGACCATTCAGCATCGACGCCATGCAGTCGCTGCTGCAGAAGGCGCCCGCGCTGCACCTGGCCGTGCTGGCGCCTCTGCACATCGTCATGCAGCTGCTCTACTGGGGCCTCGAGGCGGCGCTCTCCGCGACCCTCTACAAGGGCCTGAAGCCGGCGAACGCCGCGCCCTGAGGAGCGGGGCTATTTGCGTCCGAAGAGGCCGCCGAGCATGCCGCCGAGCGCGGCTTGAGCCTGGCCTTTGGCGTTCTCGATCGCCGATCCGATCGGCCCTTCATTGAGGAGCTTGTCGCGGCCCGCTTCGACGAGCTTGCCAAGCATCGCGGAGATCACGTCCTCGGTGAGCCCCGTATCGGCGGCGGTCTGCTGGATGGCGGCTTCGCGGCCTTTGCCGAGATGCTGCGTGAGCGCGCGCGCCACGCGAACGGATTGAGCGCGGTCGAGCCCGACCGGCTCGCCCGCTTGCGCGACGAGATCGTCTCCGAGTTCAGACAGGATCTTTGCAGTGTCGAGACTCATGGCCGGCCCTCCTGATGCGCGCCGACCGCTAGCACCCTCCGCGTGCGCGCGCCCGTTTCGACCTTTTCATTTGATTTCAAACGAATCGGGCGCGCGCTCGCGCGTTTATCCGCGGCCGCGGCCCTGACGTGATTGTGCAAACCGAACAATTCTCTTGGCGCCGCAGATATTTACCTTGGCTGCATTGGGAGGATAGTGTTCTGGCGGGCAGCGGCGCGCGCGTCGGATCGAGCGGGGAGGCAGGTGCAGGCGAAAGCGCATAACGAGCACCTGGACGCGGTGCGCGCTATCGCCGCGCTTCTCGTGCTGGCGGCGAATGTCCGCATCACTGTGCTGGTGGATTTCAGCGAGCTGCCGGTGCAGGGGCTTGTTGAAGCGGCGTTTTATGCTGTCACTTCGCTCGGCCATGTAGCCGTACTCACCTTCTTCGCACTGAGCGGTTATCTCGTTGGCGGCAGGGCGCTAACGGTGCTGCGCAGGGGGCAGTGGAGTTGGTCCTCCTACCTGTTGCGTCGCCTGACGCGGCTCTGGATCGTCGTCTTGCCGGCGCTCGGGCTGACTTGGTGCCTGGACCTCCTTTCCGCCCGTCTGAATTCGGAAGGCGTGAGCATGTTCCTGGAGCATTTCGGCCTTCCCCAATACGACCATTCCTCGGCCACGCTCATCGGCAACATCTTCTTCTTGCAGACCATTCTCACCCCGACATTCGGCTCCGACGCCCCCCTTTGGAGCCTGGCGAACGAGTTCTGGTACTATTTGATCTTTCCGCTGGCGCTGGTTCCGTTCTTCGATCGTCGGCGCTGGCGGCTGAACGCAGCCGTCTCGGCGGCGTCGCTGGCCTTGGCGGCCGCTATCCTGCCGCTCAAGCTCATCTTGCTCGGCCTCATTTGGCTGGCCGGCGTCGCGGCGAGCATGCTGGCTCAGACCGAGCGTCTTCACGCCTTCCTGCGCCATCCCGGGGTCAGGGTCGTAGGCCTCGCGTTGATCCCCGCCTCCATCGCCTACGCGCGGCTCCCCGGCGAACTTGGGCAGGAGTTCGTGCTGGGTCTTGCGATGTCGGCGGCTTTGCCGGTACTGGCGCATCTGCCGTCGTTCGGCGCCGCGTACAAGGCGAGCGCGGCGCGCTTGGCGGGTATTTCCTACACCCTCTATCTCGTCCATTTTCCGGTGATCCTGTTCATCGTCACGGTGTGGATCACGCCGCATCAATGGGCGTTCGGGCCGACCGGCCTTGCCGTCTTCGCGAGTGTTTTCGCGGCGGCGCTCGCCGCGGCTTGGGGCGTGTGGTGGCTCTTCGAACGGCACACCGACGCCGTCTACGCCGCGCTGTCCGGCCGGGCGGCGTCTTCCCGCAACGGGCCGCTGCCAGGCGTGGGCTCCCCCGGCGCTGTGGATCGCTAGCTTCCTCAGCGTCCGGTGGCGCGCACCCGCACGCGGACCGGATTATGGTCCGCGTTCTGGAAATCGAGATCGACGCCCGCAACCCGCTCCGCCGCGACGTTGGGCGAGACGATGAAGCCGTCTATCACCGTGGTGTAGTTTTCGCCCCGCCGATACGGCCGCTCGTTCGTGCGCACCGAGGCGGTGCCCGGATCGGCCGCGATGCGCCAGCCGGCCGGCAGGCCCTCGTCGGGGAAGGGAAAGAGCCAGAACAGGTGCTCGCGCGCGGTCGTGTAGGGAAAGTGCGTCTCGGCGAGCTCGAGATTGAAATCGCCGCCGAGGACGACGTGCTGGCCGGACTCGTATTCGCTTTCCGCCCACCGCAGGAGCGCGCTCAATTGCCGGCGGCGTACGGCCGCGTCCTTGTCGAACGCGGCCAGATGCAGCGAGGCGATCGTCCAGCCGCGGTCGCGCCCTGAAATGGGGATGCGCACGGCGAGCGCCGCATAGCGCCGCTTGGCGCCGAGGATGCTGCCGCCTTCGGCCGGCAGCGGGACAAGCTCGACGCTCGCGATCGCGCGGCGCGCATAGACGCCCTGGCCGTGCCTGAAGCTGAGCGGCCACGGCATGAGCCGGGTGCGGAAATCGGCGTAGAAGCTGCGGTCGGTGTTGGAGAGCGCCCGGTCCGCGGCGCCTTTGACGTCGTGCCAGAGATTGACCGGGCTTGGGCGCGCGAGCTCCTGCAGGAGCACGATGTCGGCGCCTTCGCCGGAGAGGAAGGTCGCGATGCCGCGGACATTGTCTCGCACCGCACGCCGCGAGGGCGGGAAGTAATGCGCCCCGCCGTCGGCGACGAAATCGCTCCCGGCGCCGAGGCCGCCATAGCCGACGTTCCAGGTGGTGATGTCGAGCACATCGTCCGCCGCCGGCAGGTCCACCAGCGGGACCCGCGCGATGTCGCTCGTCTCGCCGGCGATGGAGGAATTCACCATGAGATAGGCGCCCACATAGAGTGCGATGCAAAGCGTGGCGACGCCGGCGATGGTCCAGCGCCGCTTCATGCCTTGGCTTCAGTCCGGTTCGGCAGTCGCTCCAGCGTGAACTGGATCGCCGCCGCGAAGAGCGCCAGGCCCGAGCCTTCGCCGCCGATCGCGCCGGCGAAGCCGAGCAGATTGCGGCTCTTGTTGAGCTCCACGATCATCTCGTTGTAGCGCCGGGAAAGCTCCCAGGCGCCGAGCGAGGCGTCGGGGCGCACGGCCTGCATCTGCGCCAGAGTTCCCTCGATCACCTGCGAGTAGGAGAGGAAATAGGAAACGAAGCCGGCGATGATGATGCCGCCGATGGCGATGCCGGTGAGGATGTGGGTGAGGTCGATCGCGCCCTGCATGAACGCCGAACGGATCGGCGAGAGCACGATGAGGATGTTCACCGCGAAGATCGAAGCGGCGAACACGAACACCGGGTTCATCTGGTCCTGCAGGAGGTTCTGGCTGATCGCGATCTCGCCCATTGCGTCTTCCAGATGTGTGAGTGCGCGCTCCGCCGATGCGAGGGGATCGAGCCCGGCGCCGAGCGCGGCCAACGCGTCCCCGACCCGGCCCGCGATCACCGCGCGCTGGGCGTTGAAGGTGGCCTGGTCGTGCGCGAACTCGAGGCCGAGGAGGGCGACGGCCAGCAGGCCGCCTGCGAACAGGATCACCGAATAGACCCCGTACGCCGCATAGGCGTTCGCGAGCCGCGCGCGATAGGCGTTGTCCTGGCCGTCCCGCTTGGCGCCCGCGACGACGGAGATCGAATAGAAGAGCACGATCGCCGCGACCGCGATGAGCACGCCGCCCGAGGCGAGCGGGTGGGCGAGCACGACGTCCTGGACGAAGCCGATATCGGTGAAGAACCGCACGACGCCGAGCACCAGCGCACACGCCGTGAAGAGGAAAAGCTCGCCCCAAGCGCCCGAGATGCGCCGCACCCGCGCCGGCCCCGGCAGGTGGATGGAGTGCCGCTCGACCCAGACATGGCCGGCGAACGCATAGCCCAGCGCAAGGAACGCGACGCCGATGACGTACGCGATGCCGAGCGCGCTCAGGTCCTGCGTCAGGCTGGCCGACATCGCATCCCCATCCCGCTGCGGTTTAGGCTGGCGAGGCCGCACGGCGCAAGCTGAGCCTCATCGTGTGCTCTGCGACGCAGGCGCCGCTTGTCACCCGCCAGCGCCTTTGTATAAAAGTTACATTCGCGGGTTTGCGAGGGTGTCTTGAGTTCATCGGCGATGCCGCCGAGCGGCTTATCGGCAGCGCCGACGAGGGCGCACGTCGAGCACTTGGACGCGTTGCGCGCCGGCGCCGCCCTCCTGGTGCTGTTCGGGCATGTGCGGCACCTCGTGCTCGTCCACTATGCGACGATCGAAGCGCCAAGCCTGATCGAGCGCGCCTTCTACGCCGTGACGACGCTGGGCCACTCGGCGGTCATCATCTTCTTTGCGCTGAGCGGCTATCTGGTCGGGGGCCAGGCGCTTTCCGCGATGCTGGCCAAGCGCTGGAGCTGGCGGCGCTATCTGCTGCGCCGAATGACGCGGTTGTGGATCGTGGTCCTGCCGGCGCTGGCGCTGACCTGGGTGTTCGACTCCCTCTCGGTGAAGCTCGATCCGGAGGGCTTGCGAACCTTTCTCGCCGATCCCTTCATCCGGGACGATTTCGACCACAGCCTTCGCACGCTGCTGGCGAACGTCTTCTTCTTG
Organism: Hyphomonadaceae bacterium; assembly: GCA_016791425.1. Classification (GTDB taxonomy): domain Bacteria; phylum Pseudomonadota; class Alphaproteobacteria; order Caulobacterales; family Aquidulcibacteraceae; genus CADEEL01. The sequence goes on from JAEUMQ010000009.1 coordinate 128,372, forward strand.
CAAGACGTCGTGGCGCCGACCTACGGCACCAACGGCCCCCTGTGGAGTTTGTCGAACGAGTTCTGGTACTACCTCATTCTCCCAGTGGCGTTTTCGCTCGTCTTGATCCGCCAGGGCTGGGCGCTGCGCCTTCTCTCCATCGCGGTTCTTGGGACAGCCACTTTGCTGCTGCCGTTTCCGCTCGTCGTGCTTGGGGTGATCTGGCTTGCGGGCGCCCTGACCTACCTCCTGGCGACGAACCCGCGTTTGCAGGGCTTCTTTCGCCACGGGCTGGTCCGCCTTGCCGCGCTCGCGCTTGTGGTCGGCGGCTTCGTCTTTGACCACCGGATGGGGCTGACGCCCGACATCGCGCTCGGCTTTGCGGTCGCCGCCGCGTTGCCGGTGATCGCGCACCTGCCGTCGGGCGGGACGCTCTACCGGGCGGTCGCGACGCGGTTGGCGAGCTTCTCCTACACGCTCTATGTCGTCCACTTTCCTTACGTCGCCTTCGTGGCCGCGGTCCTGACCGAGCCGACCCGGTGGCGGTTTGGGTTTGAAGGCGTGGGGATCTTCGCCGCCGTTGTGGCGGGCGCCTTGCTGCTGGCCCTGGTCATGTGGTGGCTGTTCGAGCGGCACACCGACGCGGTCTTCCGGTATCTGTCGTCGCTCACCCTTGCGCGGCGAAAGCCGGTCGCGGGCGTCGCCGGCGGAAGCACGCCGACTTAGGGCGCCGGATATCAGGCGCGCTTGCGGCCGTTCTTGCGCGCGGGCTTGGCGGACGATGTCTTTGCTGGCGCGGCGGCCGCCGCGAGCTTGGGCGCCGGCCGCGCGCGCTTCTTCAGCGTCTTGGCGAGATATTGCCCGGTGTGGCTCTCGGCGACCTTCGCGACGTCTTCTGGCGTGCCGCTCGCGACGATGCGGCCGCCGCCGTCGCCGCCCTCGGGCCCGAGATCGACGATCCAGTCTGCGGTCTTGATGACATCGAGATTGTGCTCGATCACCACCATCGTGTTGCCGTTGTCGACGAGCTCGTGCAGCACTTCCAGGAGCTTCTTCACGTCCTCGAAATGCAGGCCCGTCGTCGGCTCGTCGAGGATGTAGAGCGTGCGCCCCGTTGCACGTTTCGAAAGCTCCTTGGAGAGCTTCACGCGCTGCGCTTCCCCGCCTGAGAGCGTCGTCGCCTGCTGGCCGACATGGATGTACCCAAGGCCGACGCGCGCCAGCGTCTCCATCTTGTCGCGGATGGAGGGCACGGCGTTGAAGAGGTTCGCAGCTTCTTCCACCGTCATGTCGAGCACGTCGGCGATCGACTTGCCCTTGAACAGGATCTCCAGCGTCTCGCGATTGTAGCGCTTGCCCTTGCACACATCGCACGTGACGTAGACGTCCGGCAGAAAGTGCATCTCGATCTTGATCACGCCGTCGCCTTGGCACGCTTCGCAGCGCCCGCCCTTCACGTTGAACGAGAACCGGCCCGGCCCATACCCGCGCGCCTTGGCTTCCGGCAGCGCTGCGTACCAGTCGCGGATCGGGGTGAACGCGCCGGTATACGTGGCGGGATTCGAGCGCGGCGTGCGCCCGATCGGCGATTGATCGATGTCGATCACCTTGTCGAAATGCTCGAGGCCCTGGATGTCGTCGAACGCGGCGGGCGTTTCGTTCGCGCCATTGAGACGCCGGGCCGCGGCCTTGTAGAGCGTCTCCACCGTGAGTGTGGATTTGCCGCCGCCCGACACGCCCGTGACGCAGGTGAAGCACCCGACCGGGAATTCGGCGCTGACGCCATGCAGATTGTTCCCCGAGGCGCCGATGAGCTTCAGCGTCTTGGACTTCGTCGTCCAGCGCCGTTTTTCCGGAACCGAAATCTCCTTCGTCCCGGTGAGATAGGCCCCCGTCAGACTTTCCTTTGAGGCTTCGATCTCGTCGGGCGTGCCTTCCGCGATGATCTTGCCGCCATGCACGCCCGCCGCCGGCCCCATGTCGATGACGTAATCGGCCTCGCGGATCGCTTCTTCGTCGTGCTCGACGACCAGCACCGAATTACCGAGATCGCGCAGGCGCTTCAGCGTTTCGAGCAGCCGCGCGTTGTCGCGCTGGTGGAGGCCGATGCTCGGCTCGTCGAGAACATAAAGCACGCCCGTGAGCCCAGAGCCGATCTGCGAGGCGAGCCGGATGCGCTGGCTTTCCCCCCCCGACAGCGTCCCGGACGAACGCGAGAGCGAGAGATATTCGAGGCCGACGTCCACCAGGAAGCGCAGGCGATCATTGATCTCCTTGAGGATGCGCGCGGCGATCTCGCGCTCCTTCTTGTTGAGCTTGCCGTCGAGCGCGGCGAACCAGTCGCGCGCCGTGCGGATCGGCATGGCGGCCGCTTGGGCGATGTCTGTCGCCGCGACCTTCACCGCAAGCGCTTCGGGCTTGAGCCGGCGGCCCTCGCACGTGGGGCAGGGGGCCTCCGATTGGTAGCGCGCAAGCTCCTCGCGCACCCAGGCGGAGTCGGTCTCCTTCCAGCGCCGCTCCAGATTGGGGATGACGCCCTCGAACGGCTTCTTCGTTTCATAGCGGCGCAAGCCATCGTCATAGATGAAGTGCACCGGCTCCTTGACGCCGTAGAGCACGCCGTCGCGCAGCTCTTTCGGCTGCGCCTTCCAAGGCGTCGCCATCTTCACCTTGAAGTGCCGCGCCAGCGCCTGGAGCGTCTGCGTGTAGAGCGGCGATTGCCCGCGCGCCCAGGGCGCGACTGCGCCGTCCTGCAGGCTCTTCTCTTTCTCCGGGACAACGAGATCGGGATCGAACTTGAGCTGCACGCCGAGCCCGTCGCACGTCGGGCACGCCCCGGCGGGATTGTTGAAGGAGAAGAGCCGCGGTTCGATCTCGGGGATCGTGAAGCCCGACACCGGGCAGGCGAACTTGGAGGAAAGAACGATGCGATCCTTCTTGCCGTCGGCAAACTCCACGAGGGCGATGCCGTCGGCGAGGCGGAGGGCCTGTTCCAGCGAATCGGCGAGCCGTGTCTCGATGCCGGCGCGCACCGCGATGCGGTCGATCACGAGCTCGATGTCGTGCTTGAGCTTCTTGTCGAGCGTCGGCGGGCTTTCCAGCTCATGGAACTCCCCGTCGATCTTCGCGCGCTGATAGCCCTTCTTCAGGAGCTCGGCCAGCTCCTTGCGGTATTCGCCCTTCCGTGCCCGGACGATCGGCGCGAGCAGATAGAGCCGCGAGCCCTCCGGCAGCTCCATGATCCGATCGACCATCTGCGAGACCTGCATCGCCTGGATGGGCTCGCCCGTGGCCGGCGAATAGGGCACGCCGACGCGCGCCCAGAGGAGGCGCATGTAATCGTAGATCTCGGTGACGGTCGCGACGGTGGAGCGCGGATTGCGCGAGGTCGTCTTCTGCTCGATCGAGATCGCCGGCGAGAGCCCTTCGATCGAATCCACGTCCGGCTTCTGCATGAGCTCGAGGAATTGCCGCGCATAGGCGGAGAGCGATTCCACGTAGCGCCGCTGGCCCTCCGCGTAGATCGTGTCGAACGCGAGCGAAGATTTGCCCGACCCGGAGAGCCCCGTGATCACCACGAGCTCCCCGCGCGGGATGTCCACGTTGAGGCTCTTCAGGTTGTGCTCGCGCGCGCCCCGCACGCGGATATGGGTCAGCCCGTCGGACATGGCGGCCATCTTGGGTCGGCAGGCCCGGGCCGCAAGGCCCAGAAACGTCTCAGCCCACCAAGGGCTAGGCCAGTTGGCCGAGCCGGCGCCAGACGAGCCAGGTCGCAGGCGCCATCAGGAGGCCGAAGCCGGCCAGGAAACCGAAGACCTCCGCCAGGAACGGGATCAGCAGCGGCGCGCCGACCTCCGGCACGCTGGCCATCGCCAGGAACGCCCCGCGCAGACCGATCAGTCCGCTCGGGATGGCGATGACGGTGACCCCCAGCGCCAGGTAAGTACCCGGCATCGCGAGGGAATTCCGATCCATCACCTGGCGTCGCCAGATGATCGCGAAGGCGGTCTGCGTGGCGAGGAAGAAGAGGACAGCCGTGATGACATCGCCCGGATAGCCCATGGCCTCGTGGGCCGCGAGCAGCACGGCGTAGGCCGCCAATCCCCCGGCGAGCGCCGCGGCTAAATGGGCCGCATAGCCCCATCGCCCCAAAATCTTGCGCAAGGCGCACCCCCGCACGGCCGCCCGACGGCCGCCGACGCCATGCAAGCACCAAAGGCCCCACAGGGTTAGGGAGTACGCGCATTGAGGCGCCTTCCGGCATCCTTTAACCCTTGAAGTTCGAGTCGGGACGTGAGAACATAGTAAGAACAAACTTCCGCCGCAGCAATCGTGCAAACGGCGGGGAATTCGATCGACGGCTCAAATCTGACCCGAAGTGCGCAGGAATCTGTGGAGAGTGAACGATGGCCGGTAGCGTCAACAAAGTCATGCTGATCGGGAATTTGGGCCGCGACCCCGAGGTGCGCCGGCTGAGTTCCGGGGAGCCGGTGGTCAATCTCCGCATCGCGACGAGCGAGAATTGGCGCGACAAGGCCACTGGCGAGCGCCGCGAGCGCACCGAATGGCACAACGTCGTCATCTTCAACGAGCAGCTCGCGAAGGTCGCGGAGCAATATCTGAAGAAAGGCTCGAAGGTGTACGTCGAGGGCCAGCTCCAGACCCGCAAATGGCAGGACCAGTCGGGCGCCGAGAAGTACACGACCGAAGTGGTGCTGCAGCGCTTCCGCGGCGAGCTGACGATGCTCGACGGCAAGGGCGAGGGCGGCGGCCGCTCCTTCGAGGATGAGGGCGGCGGCGGCGAGTTCGCCAAGAGCTCCGGATCCAAGCGCGTCTCTTCCGGCCCGCGCGAGAACTTCTCCGCCGACCTGGACGACGAAATCCCGTTCTGATCGTCCGCGCTCCCCGGACGCGACATTAGCCGCGATCCGGGCCCAACGCAGCGCAGCGCCAACGCGCGCCGAATGAACTGAACCTTGGACCCCGGCTCTCGCTTCGCTCGGCCGGGGAGCGTGGAGGTGCGCGTGCTCGAAGAAGCGGGCGGGCTCGTCTACATCATGGCGAGCCGGCGCTTCGGCACGCTCTACACCGGCTCGGCGCGCGATCTGCTCAAGCGCGCCTACGAACATCGCGAAGGCCTGCTGCCCGGCTTCACCCGGAAATACGGCGTCACGAGGCTCGTTTGGTTCGAGCCGCACGGAAGCGTCTCGTCCGCGTACGCCCGCGAGAAGCTGATCAAGCGCTGGCGGCGCGCGTGGAAGATCTCGCTCATTGAGGAGCGCAATCCACACTGGGATGACCTCTATCCAGCGCTGGGCCAGTTCGGCGCTCTTCCCGGAACACGCCCGCTTCTCACGCTCCCCGGACGCGACGAAGTCGCGATCCGGGGCCCAGATTCGAGCGACGCGATGGAGGGGGGATCGAGCTGAGCCTTGGGCCCCGGCTCTCACGCTTCGCGCTCGGCCGGGGAGCGTAAATAGCCTGAAGCGTTGGCATCGCTCCCCGGACGCGACGCAGTCGCGATCCGAGCCCCAACGTCGCACAACGCGACGCCTGAGGAACCAAGCTGAATCTTGGGCCCTGGCTCTCACGCTTCGCGCTCGGCCGGGGAGCGTAAATAGCCTGAAGCGTTGGCAATCGCTCCCCGGACGCGACGCAGTCGCGGTCCGGGGCCCAACGTCGAACAATGCGACGCCTGAGGAACCAAGCTGAAGCTTGGGCCCCGGCCCTCGCTTCGCTCGGCCGGGGAGCGTGATGGAGGGAACCGCCTTGAAGTAGGCGTAGCGTTGGGGTGACCTAGGAAGCCCGCATGCCCAAGCTCGACACCTACAAGGCCAAGCGCCGGTTCGGCGTCACCCCGGAGCCTGAAGGCGCTGAGCCGGTGGGCCCGGGCGCCGATCCGGTGTTCGTCATCCAGAAGCACGCCGCGCGGCGCCTGCACTATGATCTGAGGCTGGAGATCGGCGGCGCGCTGCGCTCGTGGGCGGTGCCCGAGGGGCCGTGCCTCGACACCAAGATCCGCCGCCTCGCGGTGCAGACCGAAGACCACCCGATGGAGTACGGCGGCTTCGAAGGCCGCATTCCGTCCGGCGAGTACGGCGCCGGCGGCGTGATCGTGTGGGACCGCGGCACGTACGTGACGCTCGAGCCGGACGTGGAGAAGGCGCTGGCGAAGGGCGAGCTGAAGTTCCGCCTGGTCGGCGAGAAGCTGCGCGGCGGCTGGACCTTGGTTCGCCTTAAGGAGAAGGACGCCCCGAAAGACGGGAAATCGTCGGGCAAGAACTGGCTCTTCATCAAGGAGCGCGACGACGAAGCGCGCCCGCTCGCCGAATACGACGTGCTGAAAGAGGCGCCCGACAGCGTCATCTCCGGCCTTTCCGTCGAGGACCTGAAGCAGCTCGTGGCGCCCGAGGCGCCGAAGGCGATCGCACGGCCGAACCCTGCGCGCATCAAGGGCGCGGTGAAGGCGCCGATGCCGAAGCTCGTGTCGCCGCAGCTTGCCTCCACCATCGAGGCGCCGCCCGAAGGCGAAGGCTGGCTGCACGAGATAAAATACGACGGCTATCGCACCATCGTGCGCATCGAGACCGGGCCGAAGAGCGAAAGGGAGGTGAAGCTCTTCACGCGCAACCAGCACGACTGGACCCATCGCTACCGCGCGCTCGCCGAAGCCTTCGCCAAGCTCGACGCGACGTCCGCGATCATCGACGGCGAAGCGGCGGTGCAGGACGCGCGCGGCGTCACCAACATCGCGCTGCTGGAGAGCGCGCTTTCAGAGAGTCGCGGCCACGACGTGACCTATTTCGCGTTCGATCTGCTCTATCTCGACGGTTACGATCTGAGCGCCGCCAAGCTCATTGACCGCAAGCGCGCGCTCGCGGGCCTGCTTGCGCCGCTCATCGCGCCCAATGCGCACATCCAGCTCTCCGAGCACATCCAAAGCGACGGCGCGGCCTTCTTCGCGCACGCCAACCGCATGGGCTTGGAAGGCATCATCTCCAAGCGCGCCGATGCGCCTTATGTGCAGGCGCGCACGAAGTCCTGGGTTAAGGTGAAACGCGCCTATGTCGGCGACTTCATCGTCATCGGCTACACCAGGAGCGCCGCGATGCCGATCGCCGCGCTGATCATCGCGGAGGAGGTGGACGGCGTGCTGACCTATGTTGGGCGCGTCACCTTCAACGAGGCCGTCGCGAAGGAATGGCCGAAGCAGATCCTGGCGCAGCCGACGCTGGAGGCCAGCGTCGCGCCGATCCCCAAGACGGCGCCGAAGCCGAACGGCGTAACGATCTTCACGCAACCGTTCGCGGTGGCGCGCATCGCGTTCAACAGCCGCGCCGATGACGGCGCGCCGCGTCAGCCGGTCCTGCTTGGTCTGCAGCGCTACGTGAAGCCGCAAGCGCAAAAGAAGCGGAAGCTCGTCACCGACCGCGATCTCGCCGCCATCCGCCTCACCAATCCCGAGCGCGAGATGTTCGAAGGTTCCGGCGTCACCAAGCTCGACCTTGCGATCTATTATGCGCGCGTCGGCGACTGGATGCTGCCGGAATTGCTGCGCCGGCCGGTGTCGCTGATCCGCTGCCCCACGGGCGCGCTCAAGGATTGCTTCTATCAGCGGCACGCCTTTCACGGGCTGCCGCCCGGCATCGGGACGATCGATCTATCCGACGAGGAGGGCCGCGGCGCCTTCATCTATGTGGAGAACGCGCAAGGCTTCCTCGCGCTCTCGCAATTCGGCGCGGTGGAGTTCCATCCCTGGGGCTGCAGGATCGACGATCCGGAGCATCCCGACCGTTTGGTGATCGACATGGATCCTGATCCCACCGTCGCCTGGCCGGAAGTGAAGAGCGCCGCCGAATTGCTCCGTGCACGGTTGCAGGATCTTGGCTTCGAGCCGTTCCTGCGCACGACCGGCGGCAAGGGCCTCCATCTCGTCATGGCGTTAACCAAGAGCCATGATTGGGCGATGTTGAAAGGCTTCGCCGAGGCCTTCGCCCGCGCCGCCGCCAAGGACGCGCCGAACGTCTTCACAGCCTCGCCGGTGAAAGAGCACCGCAAGCGCAAGATTTATCTCGACTATGTGAGGAACGCGCGGGGTGCGAGCGCGGTTGCCTCCTATTCCCTTCGCGCGAACACCGACTTCACCGTCGCCGCCCCGATCGCCTGGGAGGAGCTGCGGAACCTTCAGAGCCCCCGCGAATTTGATCGCAAAAGTGTGCCCCAGCGGTTGTCGCGGCTGGGCAAGGACCCCTGGGAGGAGTTAGAATCCTCCGCTGCCGCAATAAGCCTCAAGGCGCGGCGCGCTGTCGGCCTCAAGGGCTGAAGCGCTTGTATGGTTAACGGGTTCGAGATTCCAAGGAGCAGGACGTGGCCGGCCGCGCATACTGGAAAGGCTATCTGAGGCTCTCGCTGGTGTCGTGCCCGGTGAAGCTTTATTCCGCGACGAATTCCGCCGCGAGCCGTGTTTCCTTCAACATGATCCATAAGGACACGCGCAATCGCGTGAGCCAGAAATATTACGACGCCGAGCTCGGCGAGGTTGAGCGCTCGGACCTTGTGAAGGGCTACCAGTTCGAGAAGGACAAGTACGTCATCGTCACGCCGGAGGAGCTTGAAGGCATCGAGATCGAGAGCTCCAAGACGATCGACATCGACGGCTTCGTGAACGCGTCCGACATCGATCCCATCTATTTCGACTCGCCCTATTTCATGGCGCCCGATGGTCCGGTCGCGGAAGAAACCTACGCGGTGATCCTGGAAGCTATGAAGGAAGCGAAGAAGGTCGCGATCGCGCGCATCGTTCTCTCCGGCCGCGAGCGCCTCGTGGCGATCCAGCCGAAGACGGAGGGCTTCCTACTCACCACGATGCGCGCCGCCAAGGAGATCCGCGACGCCGCCGACGCCTTCGACAAGCTCGACATCAAGATCGCGCCCGACATGCTCGCCATGGCCAAGCAGATCGTGAACCAGAAGACGATCAGGTTCGATCCCAAGCAATTCGAGGATCGCTACGAGCAGGCGCTGCTGACGCTGGTGCGCTCCAAGATCGCCGGCGGCGAGCCGGTCATCACCAAGGCGCCGGAACGCGGCAACGTCATCAACCTCATGGATGCGCTCAAGCGCTCGATCGAGGAGGAGCGCCGCCCGCCAGCGCCCTCGATCGCCAAGGACGCCAAGGAAGAGAAGAAGCCGGCTGCAGCTGGAGCATCGAAAACCGCCGCGACTCCCGCCAAGAAGGCGGCGAAGTCTGCCGCGAAGGCCCCTGCCAAGGCGCCCGCAAAGCGGAAGACAGGCAGCTCGTAAGGCCCGAACCAAGGCTTGACTAAATGGAAGTGCGGGGGAGGCAGGTCGCGCTCTATGGGCGCTTCTCGCCGGGCGCGCGCGAGCGGCTCGCCGGCGAGATCGCGCGCCTGGGCGGCCTCTCCGCGCGCGACTTCACCCGCCGCTCCCACATCCTCGTCGTCGGCGCCGCCGCGGCGCGGCTGATCGACGGCGGCCAGCTCGTCACGCGTCTCAAGGATGCGCGCCTCCGCAGGAAGCAGGTCTTCGGCGAACGGCGCTTCGCGGCTCTGCTCCGCGGCGAGGCCGAGGCGCCCTGCGCGATGTATCCGCTGGCGAAGCTGGAGGGGCTCGAGCGCGACGCGCTGGAGATTCTGGCGGCGTTCGACATCATCCGCATCGAGCACGACGAGTGCCGCTTCATCGACGTCGCGACCTTGCGCACCGCCGCCGAGATCATCGAGGCCGGGCGGTCGCTCGGCGATGTCGTGCGCATCCTCGCCGCCGCGCGGGACCTGGCGCCCAAGGGACGGCGCAAGATCGTCATCGGCCCCACCGGCGAAGCGGCGCTGCAATGGGAGCAGGGCCTCACCACGCTCGAGGGGCAGTTCCTGCTGCCGCTCGATACCGAAGCCGGCTCGCTCGACGATCTCTTCGAGGCGGCCGCGCTGGCCGAAGCGGAGGAGAATTTCGAGGAGGCCGCCCGGCTCTACGATATGTGCGCGCGCGCCGACCGCAAGGACGCGATCGCGCCGTTCAATCTCGGGAACATGAAATTGGCCTTGAACGCATGCGAAGAGGCGGTGATGGCCTATCGCACCGCGCTTGCGCGCGACGCGGGCTTTGTTGAGGCGCACTACAATCTGGCGCTCGTCTACGAACGCATGAAGAAGCCGGATCGCGCGGCGGCGGAGTTGCAGCAGGTTCTCGCGCTCGACCCCGCGCATCTGGACGCCTTGTTCAATCTCGCGCAGCTCGATTTGCAGCGCGGCGATCTGAAGGCGGCCAAGGCGCGCTACGAGGACTATCTCGCCGGCGATCCGCCCCCCGATTGGGCCGCAAAGGCGCGCAAGGCGATCATGTATTGCACCGCGCAGCTCGCGCGCACGGCTTAGCGCCCCGCTCCCTCGGAGCTAGATCCTCGCGACGCGGATGAGCTCCGAGAGCGCGAGCGCGATATGGTAGAACGAGCTCGCCGGCGCGGCCTCGTCCTTGAACGATCCGTCCGGATACCGCGTATCGCGCCAGAGGCCTGTGATCGGCGCATCGCAATAGAGCATGAGCGCGTCATAGGCTTGCGCGGCGCGCGCCGCGTCCGCCGCATCGCCGCTCTTCTCGAAGCGGACGAGATTGGCCTTCAATCGCTCCGTCTGCGGCCAGAGCCGCGCGTTGGCCGAGCGCACGCCGCCTTCGATCCAGGTCTCGTCGATCGCGACCCCGTCGCCGTTGACGCCGTGCGTTTCCCCGTGCGCATGCAGACGCTGCGCGAGGGGAGGCGTTTCCACGCCCGCGAGCCGCGCCCAGCGATCCATGAGCCAGGCCCATTCGAACTGGTGTCCCGGCTCCGTGATGCGTCCCTCGTCGCTGGGCGCCGGGCGAAGGTCGTCGGTGAAGTACTCGCGCAGTGCGCCGCGCTCCGCATCGATGAAGCGGTTCTCGCACAGGTTCACCAGAACGGTCGCCGCATCGAGATAGCGCGTTTGCTTTGTCGCCTCGTGCAGCGCCAGGAGCGCTTCAACGAGATGCATGTGCGGGTTCTGCCGACGGGGGAGGGCCGCGACGACCTCGCCTTCGCGAAAGCCGCCCGCCGGATGCCGCCAGGTTGCGTCGATCCACCCCCAGAGAGCCTCTGCCCGAGCGAGCAGGTCCGCGCGCTGGAGAGCCGCGCCCGCATGTGCGAGCGCAAGCATCGCGAACGCCGCGTCATAGAGGTCGCGCCTGGGATCGGACACCGCCCCTTCGGGGCCGAGCGCCGACGCGGTTCCCCCATCGGGGCGCAGGACGCGAGCGAGAAGGACCTCGGCGCCGGCGGACGCGGCTTCGCGCCAGGGGCCGGGCCAGCCCAGCGTCCCGGCAAGGGCGTAGACGAAGGTCTGGCGGGCCTGCACCCGCGAGCGGCGCACGGTGTTGAGCGGCGTCCCGTCGAGCGCAAGCCGCTCGTGGAAGCACATGGTCCCGGCGTCGAAGCCCCGCGTCCACCAGAGCGGCAGGGCGTGGTTGAAGAGCCAAGCCTTCGCGTCTCGCGCGCGGCGCTGAAGGTCCGGGTGCATGCGAGCCTTAAACGCATGACTGCGCCGAAAGGCCAGAGCAAAACCGGCGCGCGGCCAGCCTGAGTGGAAATCCAATGTCGCTGGATCGCTGCACTTTGCATCCAACCTGGCGTGGGCTAGCCTGATCGCCGGGCGCATGCCGTTCGCCGCCGGCGGGACACGGGTTCGCCGGACGCCGTGAAGCGAGAGAGCGGATATGGGCGAGGCGGTCGATAAGGCGTACAGGACGATCCGCGACGGCATCATGCGCGGCGCCTATCCGCAGGGCGCGCACATGACCGCGCAGGACCTGGCGTCCGCCATCGGCCTCTCCCGCACGCCGATCCGCGAGGCGATGCGCCGCCTGCATGCCGAAGGCCTCATCCAGATCATCCCCAATCGCGGCGCGTTCGTGAGCCAGTGGAGCCAGGTCGAAATCGAAGGCATGTACGACCTGCGCGTCCTGCTGGAGGGTTTCGCGGCCGAATGCGCTGCAAGACACGCCACGGAAGAGCAGATTGCGGAGCTGCGCCATTTGGCGGTCGAGATGCGCAGGCTGGTGCGGAAAGAGCCTGCGCCGCTCGATCAGGTCGCGCAGAACAACGACCGGTTCCACAAGACGATCCTGCGCGCGTCCGGCAATCCAAGGCTCGGCGACCTGCTCAGTTCGATCGTGGAGATGCCGCTCGTTCTCAGCACGTTTCGGCGCTACAGCGCCGAGGAATTGCGCCGCAGCGCCGATCAGCACGTCGAGCTCGTCTCGGCGATCGAGATGCGCGACCCAGCTTGGGCCCGCTCGGTGATGGCCGCGCACATTCTCTCCGCCCGCCGCACGCTCCTGCAATCGATCGCGCTCGCCGATGATCGGGGCGTCGACGGCTGAGGGCGCGCGCCTTGACGGCCTCGTCCATTGTATCCACTATTTGCTGAGGGCCGTACGCTCCGCCGCGCCGCGCGTTTACACGATCTGCGCCGCCGCCTGGCCTGCACAAGAGAGGCCCAATGAGCGCGACGTCAGCTCCCCAATCGGCGCCGGCAAGCGGTCCGCTCGCAGGTTTGCGCGTCATCGAGCTGGGCGTGCTGATCGCGGGGCCCTTCTGCGGCCAGCTGCTCGGCGATCTCGGCGCCGAAGTGATCAAGATCGAGCCGCCCGGCCAGCCCGATCCGTTGCGTGAATGGGGCGCGGTGCGCCCGGACGGCCACGGCCTCTGGTTCTCGATCATCGGCCGCAACAAGAAATGCGCCACGCTCGATCTGCGCAAGGAAGACGGCCAGCAGGTCCTGAAGGCGCTCATCGCCAAGGCCGACATCATCATCGAGAACTTCCGCCCCGGCACCATGGAGAAATGGGGGCTCGGCTATGACGAGCTGAAGAAGATCAATCCCGGGATCATCATGGTTCGTGTGTCCGGGTACGGACAAACCGGCCCCGCCTCGCACAAGGCCGGCTACGCCGCGGTCGGCGAGGCGATGGGCGGACTGCGCTATCTGATCGGCGAGCCTGATCGGCTGCCCGCACGCGCCGGCATTTCGCTCGGCGACACGCTGGCGGCGATCTACGCGGCGCTCGGCGCGCTCGCCGCGCTCGAGCATCGCCGGCGCACCGGCTGCGGCCAAGTCGTCGACAGCGCCATCTACGAAGCCTGCCTCGCAGTGACCGAGAGCCTCGTCCCCGACTACCAGATGGGCGGTTTTGTCCGCGAGCGGACCGGCTCGTTCCTGCCGAAGATCGCGCCCTCGAACATCTATCGCTCGAAGGATGGCATGCTCATCATCGCGGCGAACCAGGATTCCGTCTTCAAGCGCCTGGCCGAGGCGATGGGCAGACCTGAGCTCGCCGCCGATCCGCGCTACGCCACCCACGGCGCGCGCGGCGACAACCAGCGCGAGCTCGACGAGCTTATCAACGGATGGGCCGGCGCCTTCACCACCGATGAGCTGCTTGCGCGGTGCGAAGAGCACGCCGTGCCGAGCGGCAAGATCTATCGCGCGCCCGACATGCTCGACGATCCCCACTACAAGGCGCGCGAGGCGATCACCGCGGTGCGCCACGCGGCGCTCGGCGAGATCATGATGCCGAACGTCTTTCCGAAATTCTCCGAGACGCCCGGCGCCGTGCGCTGGGCCGCGCCCGAGCCCGGGCAGGACAATTCCTACGTCTACGGATCGCTGCTCGGCTATTCCGCGGCGGACATCTCGCGCCTGGAAGACAATGGCGTGATCTAGCTCGTCGCGGTCGGCGTCTGGATGCGCGAGAGCACTTGCCGCGCCATGACCCCAACCATGTCGCGCACATTGCCGGGCTTGAGATCTCCGTCCGCCAGGAACGGGCTGTCGTCGTGCGAGTTGATCGCGATGCCGGTCGGCGTGGGCCAGCCGCGCAGCGCATGCACGATGTCGCGCAGGGAAGAGAGGATGACGCCGCAGGCCTGCCAGCCGCCCGCCGTCACCACGAGCCCGACGGGGCGCCCGTCGAGATAGACGCGCGCGCCGCCGCGCAGGTCTTCCAGGAGATCGATCGCGTTCTTCACCAGCCCCGAAACCCCGCCATGATAGCCCGGCGTGCCGATCACGAGCCCATCGGCGCGGCGGACCGCCTCCACGAGCGCAGTCTGGCCGGGCGTGCGGTCGGGCTTCTCGGGCGCGTAATAGGGTAGGGCTGCGATCTCCGCGCCGCCGAACATCTGCGTTGCGGCGCCTTCGCGCTCGGTCGCCGCAAGCACGGCGCGCACCAGCCGGTCGCTGGTGGAGTTCGCCCGCGTGGTCCCGCCGATCCCGACGATGAAAGGCTTGGCTGCCTGCATGCTGGTTTCTCGAGCCTACGTCTTCTTGTTCCAGGCGCCGCCGGCCCAATCCTCCGCGAGCTTGCCGTCCTTTGGAACGGGCACTTCGACGATCCGCTCGGGCACGTCATCGTACTCGAGCCGCAGCGCTTTGCACATCGTGGCGTGGAGATTGTAGCAGAGCGAATGGTAGGTGAGCTCAAGGATGTCCTCGTCGCTCATCTGCGCCTTGAGGGCGTCGAAAATCTTGTCCGAGACCCGGCCGCGTTCCAGGACGAGCGCATCGACATAGGCCAGCACCGTCTTTTCGAACGGCGAGAAGGCCGCCGACGTCTGCCACGCGGTGATGTCCGCGATCTGCGCTTCGCTGAGGCCGTTCTTCCGGCTCGCCTTGCAATGCTGCGAGAAGACGAACTGGCTGCCGACGACGTATCCCGTGCGCAGGATCGCGATCTCGCGGATCTTCGGATCGAGCTTGCTGACGACGGTGTCGGAGAACATGCCGAACATGCCGAATTGCGCAACCGCGTGATCGAAGATCGGCGGCGCGAGCGCCATCACCGTCCACCAATTGCCGGGCGTGCCGGTGGCGGTGCCGGGGGACTGCACCGGGTCGCGGTCGCCGAACAGCCGCTCATATTGCCTGGCGATGTTGGGCGCCGCGTCCGCGCGCGACACCTGCTTCAGACGGGGCATGGCGGCTCCTATCGCTGTTGAGGATCGGAGACTATTGCATTCAGGCCCCCGATCAAGATTGGATGCAGTTTCGGATGGCCGGGCCCGGGCCGCGGCTTGCCCCGCTTGGAAGGCGCGTGGTCTCTAAGACCTAATGTCCGCCAGGCGCGCCCGGGCCGCCCATGCGGGCCGGCTTCGGCGTCAGCCAGACGAGCAGGGACACCCCGAGCAGCAGGCCGACGACGACCGCGAACATCTGGTTCGTCGCCAGCATCACGCTTTGGCCTTGCGTCAGCGCTTCCAGATTGGCCAGCGCCTGGTCGGGCGACAGCCCTTGCGCCTCCATCTGCGCGATCGCGTCGGCGCCGTTCGCCAGCCCGCCGACGACATCCGTCCGCATCGCGCTTGTGGCGTTGCCCCATGCGGTGGTGGCGACCGAGGCCCCGATGGCGCCGGCGATGGTCCGCGCGAAGGTGAGGAGCCCGGCCGCTCCGGCCAGCTCCTTGGGCGCCAGGCCGACGAACGCCATCGCCATGAGCGGAACGAAGAACAGCGGCATGAAGGCGCCATGCATCAATTGCACGTGCGCCATCGAGCTGAACGACATCTGCGAGTAGAATTGCGTGCGCATGAACATCACGAACGCAAGGCCGACGATGCCCGCGAACGCGACGGCGCGCGCATCGAACTTGCTGATGAGCCTGGAGGCCACCGGCGCCATGGCGATGCCGAGCATCCCGTTGAAGGCGGTCAGGTTGCCGGCCCATTCGGCGGTGTATCCGAGATTGGTCTGCAGCCAGAGCGGAATGAGCACCAGCGACGCGAAGAAGATGCCCGACACCGCGGAGATCACCAGCGTCGAGACCGCGAACGAGCGGTGCCGGAAGACCTTGAGATCGACGATCGGGTGCTCCGCGGTGAGCTCCCAGATGAGAAAGGCGACGAACCCGACCGCGGCAATGGCGAGGAGGGCGTTCACCTCCAAGGAATCGAACCAGTCCTTCTGGGCGCCGATATCGAGCGCCGTCTGCAGCGCGCCGATCCAGAGCACCATGAGGCCGAAGCCGACATAATCGATCGGCCGCTTCATCGTCGGCGTCTCGTGCGATGCGAAGAGGCGCCACCCGATGAGAACCGCGAAGATCGCCACCGGGATGTTGATGTAGAACGCCCATTCCCATCCCAGATTGTCGGCGATGAAGCCGCCGAGGAAGGGACCGAGCACGGGCGCCACGATCACCGTGGAGGCCCACATCGCGACCGCCGCCGGATAGTGCTTCTTCGGCACGACCTGAGCCAGCAGCGCTTGCGAAAGCGGCATCATCGGGCCTGCCGCGAGCCCCTGCAGGATACGAAAGAACACCAGCATCGGCAGCGACATCGCCAGCCCGCACATGAACGATGTCACGCCGAAAGCCGCCATCGAGACGAGGAAGACGCGCACCGATCCGAACCGCTGCGCCAGCCACCCGGTCAGCGGGATCGTGATCGCTTCGGCCACCGCGAAAAAGGTGATGACCGACGTGCCCTCGTTCGGCGACACCGCGAGCGCGCCGGCGATGTGCGGCAGCGCGACATTGGCGATGCTGATGTCGAGCATCGCCATGAAGTTGGCCATGGCCAGAACGAAGACCGCCAGCACGAGCATGGCGCCTTCCAACGCGCGGGGTTCTCGCGCGGCCCCAGAAGCAGCGGCGGAGGCGGCGCCTGCCATGCGTCGGCTCAGCGGCTCACGTCGATGACGGCGCGCATGGAGAGGCCGACGCGCAGGGGATGTGCGGCGACCTCCGACGGATCGAGCGTGATCCGCACCGGCACGCGCTGCACGACTTTGATCCAATTGCCGGTGGCGTTCTGCGCCGGGATGATCGCGAACGCCGAGCCGGTGCCTCCTCCGAGGCCCGCCACGCGCCCGTGGAAGACGACGCCGTCGCCATAAAGATCGGAGGTGAGCCGCACCGGTTGTCCGACCCGCATGCGCCGCAGCTGCACCTCTTTGAAGTTCGCATCGACATAGGCCTGCGCGAGCGGCGCAATTCCCATCAGCCGCGCGCCCGGCTCGACCTTCTGGCCGATCTGCACATGGTTCTGCACCACGACGCCGTCGATCGGCGCGATGATCCGCGTGCGCGCGAGATCGAGGCGCGCCGCGTCGAGCGCTGCGCGCGCAGCGAGGCTTTCGGGATGGTTGTCGACGGTTGCGCCGTGCGTAAGCGCCCGCCTGGCCGCAAGGGCCTGGCGCGCCGCAGCGAGGTTGGCTGTGGCCGCATCGCGCGTCGCGCGCGCCGCCGTCAGCTCTTCGTCTGACACCGCCCCTGTCGAGGCGAGCCGGTCGCGGCGCTCGAAATCGAGGCGCGCGCGCTCCACATCCGCCTGCCGGCTGGCTGCCTGCGCGGCCGCGGCGGATTCTTCGGCGTAATATTGCTGCACGCGCTGCAGCGTCTGGCGGTACTCCGCGTCCGCGCGCGCCACCGCGAGCTCTGCGTCCGCCGGATCGATGACGACGAGCAGATCGCCTTTGCGGACCGGCTGCGTCTCCGAGACCGCCGTTTCCTTGACCAGGCCCGAGACCTGCGCGCTGATCTGCGCGGTCGAGGCCCCGACATAGGCGTTGTCCGTGCTCACATAATGCGAGCCGATGAAGGCCCAATAGAGCCCGATCCCGATGAGCGCGACCGTGACGAGCCCGCCAAGGCCGAGCAGCAGACGCCGGCGCAGGTCATGTCGACGAGTGACTGCGCGCGCGATGTCATCGACGTCTGCGAAGCGCGTTTCAGCTTCTGGTTCGGGGTGTCTGATGTCGTCTGCCATGTCGGCGTCCCTCAAGATGCGCTGTATCCGCCGCCGAGCGCGCGAACGAGCGCGATGTCGGAGGCGAAGGCGCGGGCTTCCAGTTCGGTGACCTTGCGTCGCTGCGTGACGAGACGGTTCTCCACCGTGAGCACTTCCACGTAGCTGGAGAGCCCGCCCTCGTAGCGGAGCCGCGCGACGCGGTGCGCTTCTTCGGCGGCGGTGAGCGCGGCCTGCGAACGCTCCAGCTCTTCGGTCGCTGCGCGCCTTTCGACAAGCGCGTCAGCGACGTCGCGCAGGGCGTCGGCAAGCGTCTGATTGTACGTCGCGACCGCCTCGTCATAGCCCGCGCGCGCGCCGCGATAAGCGCCCTCCAATCGTCCCATGGAGAAGATCGGCAGGCTGAGGGCGGGCCCGATTTGCCCGAACCGGGAATCGCCTCGCGAAAAGACGTCGAGCCCGAGCGATTCCAGGCCCACGACGGCCGCGAGATCGACGTTCGGATAGAAGTCCGCGCGCGCGGCGCGGACGCGCTGCGCGGCGCCTTCCGCGCGCTGCCGCGCCGCGACGATGTCCGGGCGCCGTCCGATGAGATCGGCGGCCAATGCGGTCGGCAGGGTTGGCGAGGAGAGGGCCGGCTCCGAGGGCGCCGAAATGTCGAGCCCGCGATCCGGCCCCTTGCCGAGCAGCGCCGCGATGCGGTTGCGCGTCAGCGCGACATTGGTGCGGGCCGCCACGATATCCGCTTGCGCGGCGTAGAGCTCGGCGTCGGCCTGGCTCGCGACGCCGCGGTTTTCCAGGCCCGCTTCCCGGCGCTGCGTCACGAGCTGGGCGCTGCGCTCGCGCAGCGCCGCGACATCTTGCGAGGCCGTGAGGTCGGCGCTGAACCGGCTGAGGTCGGCGTAAGCCTGTGCGATCGCGGTGGAGAGCTGCAGGCGCGCCTCGGCCGCCTCCGCTTCCGCAGCCGCCGCATCGGCGCGGGCCGCCGACAGCTTGGCCCGGTTGCGGCCGAAGAAGTCGAGCTGCTGCGAGACGCGCAGCGATGCCGAGCCCTGTGTGTTCCAGCCTTGCGGGAGGAAGGATTTGAATTCGTCCGGGAACCCCATATTGAGGCTTTGCCGCACGCTCGCGACGGACGCGTTGGCGCTGACATCGGGAAGGTTCGCGGCCCCTGCGCCTTGCGCCAAGGCGTCGGCCTGCCGCACGCGCGCCGCCGCCGCTTCCAGACTGGGGGAATCGCGCAGCCCTTCCTCGATGAGGGCGGAGAGCTGCGGGTCGCCATAGCTCTCCCACCAGCGGTCGCCCGGCCACGCACCCTGCGCCGGGTTTCCGGGCGTCGCGCTTCCAGTGGGCGCGCTTTCGGGAGCGACTCTCAGCGCGCGCTCGCTTGCGAAGGTCTGCGGCTGGCGCAGCTCTGGCGCCGCCGCCAGGGTCGGCGCGCAGGCGGCCAGGAGGAGGGCGGCCATGAGGACGGCGGGGCGCGCCGCCCCACCGCCGGCCGCCAAACCGTTGCAGCCGGTTTCGATCTTCCTGGGTGTCCCCGTCGCCCCTGACGCCGTCATCGACATGCCACGCTTGATCTGACCGTACTGTACGGTTATATTGCGCCGCAACATCAAAGAGTCAATGCGACCAAAAGGGAGTGGATGAATGCCGGTGACCGCCTCCGCGACGACCCTCCGACGGGAAGAGCGCCGCGAGGCTATCGTCCGGACCGCAAAGGAGATTTTCTTCGCCGAGGGCTATGCGGCGACGTCCATGGCGACGATCGCGGCCCGGGTCGGGGGCTCCAAGGGCACGCTTTATAATTACTTCACCTCGAAGGAGGAGCTGTTCGAGGCCGTGGTCCAGGACTTCCTGGAGCGCAATTCGATCGTGTTCTCCAAGCTGAACGTCGCGGAGGGCGACGTGGACGCCGCGCTCGCCAGCTTCGGCGGGCAGATCCTCCGCTTGATGCTCTCGGACGACGCCATTGCCATGTACCGGCTGATCGCGGGCGAGTCCGGACGCTTCCCGGAGATCGGCGCCACCTATTACGAGGCCGTGATGCGGCGCGGAAAGCAGCGCCTGGTGGAACGTTTCGCCGCCGCGATGGACGCCGGCCGCATTCGCCGGAGCGATCCTGCGATCGCCGCCCAGCACTTCGTCGATCTGTGCCTGTCGGGGCTGCACCGGCGCAGGCTGTGGAATATCGGGCCGGCGCCGAGCGAGGCCGAGATCGACGCGAACATCGACCAGGCGGTGAGGGCGTTCCTGGACGGGTATCGCGTTAAGTAGTCACTAACCGGCTCAACGCCACTGCTCGGCCTTTGCGGGAGCGATCCCGGAGGCCCCGTGGCGGTTGACCGGCCAGTCCTGATCTACGGCAACGGCGCCGTCGCGCGGCTCGTCCACTCCTACGTGCGCCGCGAGACGGAGATCGTCGGCTTCACCGTGGACGATGCGGTGATGAACGGCGCGACGACGTTCTGCGGCCGCCCGCTCCATCCTTTCAGCGACATCGAGGCCCGCTGCCCGCCCTCGTCGTGCCGCATGCTGATCGCGGTCGGCTATCGCGACATGAACCGCTTGCGCCTGCGCAAGCACGCCGAGGCGAAGGCGAAGGGCTACGCTTTCGCATCTTATGTGCATGCCGGATTATTCCGTCACGACGACGTGAGCATGGGCGAGAACGTGATCGTTCTGGAACAGAGCTCGATCCATCCCGGTTGCACGCTCGGTGACTGCGTTTTCATCGCCAGCAATGTCAATCTCGGCCATGATTGCACGGTCGGAAGCGGCGCCTGGATCAATTCTGGCGTCTCGCTCGGCGGCGGCTGCAAGATCGGCGCGGGCGTATTGTTCGGCGTGAACGCCTGCGCCGCGCACGGGCTGACGATCGGCGAACACGCGCTCATCGGCGCCAACGCATTGGCCGCCTCCGACGTCGCGCCCGGCGCCTCGATCCTGCCGCAGGCCGGGGCGCCGGGGCGCTTCAAGGCCGGGTTGATGCTGCGTGTTGCGGGCGGCGCGGGATGAGCGCGCTCCTTGAAGTCATCCTGCACAATGCCGCGGCCAAGCCCGACGCCTGCGCGATCATCTGCGGCGACGCGCGCGTCAGCTATCGTGAGCTGGTGCGGGACGCCGCGCGCGTCTCCAACGCGCTTGCCGCGAAGGGCGTGGCCGAAGGCGACGCCATCGCCGTTCTGGCAGGCAATAGCATCCCGTTTGTCACGCTCATGCTCGCCGCGGCCGACTTGGGCGCGATGCTGGCGCCGCTGTCGCCGGCACTGCCGACCGACGCCATCGCGCGCGCCTTTGCAGCGGCGGATGTTCGCCACGTGTGCGCCGAGGAAGAGGTTCTGCCGCGCGTTCCGTCCGTACCCGGCGTGGTCTACGCAATGCAGCGCCTGCCGTCGCGCGACGGCGGGCCGCTCGCGCGCGGCAAGGATGAGGCGCCCTACATCCTGTGCATGACCTCGGGCTCCACCGGCGCGCCGAAGGCCATCGTCCTGCCGCAGCGCGCGAAGCTGGAGCGGGCGCGCGCCGCGATCTCCCTCTATGGCGTCAGCGCGCGCGACCGCGTTCTCGCCGCGACGCCGCTCTACCATTCGCTCGCCGAGCGCCTCGTCTTCACCGCGCTCGTCTCCGGCGCGACGCTTGTCCTGGCCCCGCGCTATTCGCCCGCGCTTTGGCTCGAGAGCGTGCAGGCGCATGGCGTGACCTTCACCATCGCGGTCTCCACGCAATTGAGCCAGATCGCGCGTCGCATCCGCGCCGAGCCGGGCGCCGCGCGCGCCTGCGCCAGCCTGCGTGCGGTCGTTTCCTCTTCCGCGCCGTTGCCGCCGGAGGACAAGGCGCTCCTGCTCTCGACCTTTCCCGGCGAGCTCCACGAATGCTACGGCGCGTCCGAGATCGCGATCGCGACATCGCTCGATCTGCGCGGCAAGGACGCGCCGCTGCGTTCCGTCGGACGCGCTGCGCCGGGCGTCGCGATCCGCATCCTGGACGCGGAGGGGCGGGCGCTCGAGGCAGGCGACATCGGCGAGATCGCGTGCCGCACGCCGATGGCGTTCTCCGGCTATCACAACCGGCCCGACCTGACCGAGGCTGCGCTCGCGGACGGCTACTTCAGGACCGGCGATCTTGGCCGCATCGATGCGCAAGGCGCCTTGTATTATCTCGGCCGCACGCAGGACCTCATCATCACCGGCGGCGTCAATGTCTATCCCGCCGATGTCGAGGCGGCCGTGGCGCACGTGCCGGGCGTGCGCGAATGCGCCGCCTTCGGTTATCCTGACGACGCGCTGGGAGAGGTCGTCGCTGTTGCAATCGTGTCCGCGGGCGATGTCACTGCGCGCGCGGTGCGGCGCGCCTGCGCCGATGCGCTGGCGGACTTCCAGCATCCGCGCCGCATCTTCTTCCTCGATGAATTGCCGCGCAACGCGATGGGCAAGCTCCTGCGCCGCGCGTTGCCGGCCCTCGTGCGCAGTGAGGCCCAGGCAGCATGAGCGACGCACCGCCCCTTCGCATCGCCTTCATCGGCGGCGCGCTGAATTCCGCCGTCGGATACGCGCACGTGGCCGCCACGCGCATGGACGGACGCTATCTCTTGGCGTCAGGCTGCTTCAGCCGCGACGCGGCGGCGAATGCCGCGGCGGCGAAGGCGTACGGCGTCTCTCCGCGCCGCACTTACAGCGACTGGCGCACGCTGCTGGAGTGCGAGGCGGGCGCTCTGGACGCCATGGTCGTGCTCACCCCGACGCCGGCGCACGCCGAGATGGTCTCTGCGTGCCTGATCGCGGGCGTTCCGGTCGTGTGCGAGAAGGCGCTCGCCTGCAATTCCGATGAGGCGGCCGCGCTTCTGGAGATCCGGAACCGGACGAACGGCTATCTCGCCGTCACCTACAATTATTCCGGCTATCCGATCGTGCGCGAGCTGCGCCGCCTGGTGCGCGCCGGCGCGCTCGGCCGCATCGTGCAGATCCACGCCGAGATGCCGCAGGAGGGCTTCGTGCGCCGCAATGGCGCAGCGCCGGCCGCGACGCCGCAATCCTGGCGCCTGGCCGATGGGCGCGCGCCGACCCTCGCGCTCGACCTCGCCGTCCACCTGCACCAGCTTATCTATTACACGACGGGCCTGAAGCCGCTCGAAACGGCTGCGATGCACGACACGTTTGGCTGCTTTCCATCCGTGGTCGATAACGCCAGCGCGCTGGTGCGCTACGAAGAGGGCGTCGCTGCGAGCCTGTGGTTCACCAAGTCGGCGCTCGGTCATCGCAACGGCCTGCGCCTGCGCATCTATGGGGAGCATGGCGCCGCCGAGTGGTTCCAAGGCGCGCCCGAGGAGCTTGTCGTCGCGCATGCCGACGGCCGCCGCGAGATCCGCGACCGCGCCGCAGAGGCGCCGATCGCCGCCGAGGCGCGCTATACGCGCTTCAAGGCGGGACACCCGGCCGGCTATGTCGAGGCCTTCGCCAATCTCTACATCGACATCGCCGACGAGCTTGCGGCGCGCAAGGCAAAGGCGCCGCGCGCGAGCGGGGAGGTGTTCGGCGCCGAGCTCGCCCTTGAAGGCTTGCACTTCATCGAGGCGATGACCGATGCGGCGGCGGCCAGGACGTGGCGGCGCGTGCCCGGCCAGCAACATCAAAAAGAGCTTGCCATGGAGCGCGCGGCGTGAGGACCGAGATCGAGACGTTCGTCGCGGCCTTGCTCGATCTCCCGGCGCCGCCGGCGCCGGGGCTCAACTATATCGATGCGGGGCAGCTCGACTCCATGGCGCTCATGAACCTCGTTGTGGCGCTGGAGGACCGCTTCGACATCGAGCTCTCCGATGACGACATCGTCTCGGACGAGTTCCGCACGTTCGGCGGCCTCGTCGCGATTGTCCAACGCACGATCGCCAAAGGCCTGGTCGCGGCATGAAGCTCCGAACGGCGATTGCGCCCGTGGAGGCTGATGCGTCGGCGCGCGCGCCCATAGCGGCGTTGATGGAGGCCGGCGCCTTTGCCGAGGCGCGCGTGGCGCTGGCCACGGCGCTTCTGCGCGATGAATTGCCGCCGGCCGATCTGGCGACCTGCGTCACCTGGAGCCGGCAATTGGGCCTCGTGCCGGTGTTTCTGGCCGCGCTTGGCCGCGCCGCCGAGCGAAGCGACGCGGATGCTTCGCTTGCGCTTGCCGGCGCCGCGATGGAGGCCGAGGCCTATGCCGAAGGCGTGCAGCTCCACCGCAAGGCCGCCGCGCTGGCGCCTGACAGCGCGCTTGCGCACGCGCAGCTTGGCGCGGCGCTGTTCCGTTGCGGGGCGTTGGAGGAGGCCGAAACCGAACTCGCGCGCGCGATCGAACTCGATCCGCGTCAGCCGATCGCCCAGCGCAGCCTGGGCTCGCTCAAGATGCAGAACCGCGACATCGACGGAGCGGTGGAGGCGATGAGCATCGCGGTCGCGGCTGATCCGGCCAATCCGGACTATCGCGTGAGCTTGGGCTGGGCCTTCCAGGCCAAAGGCATGCTCGAGGAAGCGTTCCTGATCACCCAGAGCGCGCTGGAGATCGATCCGGCCAACGCCGCCGCCTATTCCGCGCTCGCCGACCTTTTCTTCATGGTCCGCGATCTGCCGCGCGCGCTGCGCTATTTCAAGCTTGCCGCCGATCATCGCCCGTGCGCGGCGACGATCACGCCCTATCTCTTCAACCTGCTCGCCAGCGACGCGCATTCGGACGAGGACATCTTCGCCGAGCACAGGCGGCTGGGCGGCGTCTTCGATTCACCGGCGGCGCGCAACAAGACCCACCGCAATGTCCCCGATCCCGACCGGCGCCTGAAAGTGGGCTTCGTGTCCGGCGACTTCTACAATCACTCGGTGGCGCACTTCATGAAGCCGCTGCTGCAGGGGCTCGATCGAGGGCGCTTCGAGATCTACGCGATCTACAACAACACCGCCGAAGACAGCGTCTCGGCGCTGCTGCAGACCCTGGTCGATCATTGGTACGTCTGCCACGGCGTGTCCGACCAGGCCGTCGCCGAATGGATCGAGCGCGAAGGCGTCGATGTCCTGATCGATCTTTCCGGGCACACCAACCTGCAGCGCCTGGGCGTCTTCGGCCTGCGTCCCGCGCCCGTGCAGGCAAGCTATCTGGGGTATCCCGGCACGACCGGGATGGCCTCGATGGACTACAAGATCACCAGCGCGAACGTCGATCCTCCGGGGACGGAGCGCTTCTACACCGAAACGCTGGCGCGCCTGCCGGGCCTCGTTGCGCCGTTTCAGCCGCTTGCGGAGATCGAGGTGGGCGATCCTCCCTCGCTCTCGGGCGCGCCCTTCATGTTCGCGTGCATGAACCCGCCCTGGCGCATCACGCCCTCGGTCGTGCGCGCCTGGGCTCGGATCATGGCGGGGCTTCCGGACGCGCGCCTCATGCTGGGCAGCGTCAACACGACCCTCGCCGCCAACAATCTGATTGCCGCCTTCGCCGCCGCCGGGATCGACGCGGAGCGCCTGGAGTTCGTCCCGCGCCTGCAGCTGCGAGAGTATCTGGAGAATTATCGCCGCATCGATCTGGCGCTGGATACGTTCCCATATGCGGGCGGCACGACGACGACCTATTCGCTCTGGATGGGGGTGCCCGTGGTGACGCTGGAGGGCGTGCGCGCCGCGGCCCGCTCCGGCGCATGCATTCTTCGCGAAGCAGGGCTGGACGAGTTCGTCGCCCAGTCGGAGGACCTCTACGTCGCGCGCGCGCTGCACTGGGCGTCGCGTCCCGCCGAATTGGCGGAGCTGCGCCGCACGATGCGCGATCGCCTTCGCGTGAGCCGCGACCATGCCGAGCAGGCGTCGCAGTTTGGCGATGCGCTCGTCGCGATGTGGCGTGCATGGTGCGC
Source organism: Hyphomonadaceae bacterium (assembly GCA_016791425.1). Lineage (GTDB taxonomy): Bacteria > Pseudomonadota > Alphaproteobacteria > Caulobacterales > Aquidulcibacteraceae > CADEEL01. The sequence goes on from JAEUMQ010000009.1 coordinate 153,988, forward strand.
GCGCGCGCCAGCCAAGGGAGAGATTCAATAGCCCCCAACGCGCTCCCGCGTCGCCAGGCGACGCCCGGCCTCGTGCCGGTATGCCGCCCCTGGGCGCCGTCGGCCGAAGCCGTCGCGCCTTACCTGGAGCGCATCGACGCGACCCGCTGGTACTCCAATTTCGGGCCGCTGGTGTGCGAGTTCGAGGAGCGCCTGGCCCAGCGCTTCACCGACCGCGCCTCGGTCGTCACAACGGCCAACGGTACGCTCGCCTTGGCGATCGCGCTGCGTGCGCGGGCGCCGCGCAACGGCCTCTGCATCATGCCGGCCTGGACGTTCGTGGCGAGCGCGCACGCCGCAGAGCTTGCCGGCCTCGCTCCCTGCTTCGCCGATGTGGATGAAGAGGGCGGCGTGCTGACGCCAGACCTGGCGCGCCGCGCGATGCGCAAGCTCGCGGAGCCGGTCGCCGCGGTGATGCCGGTGGCGCCGCACGGCCAGCCGATTGATCTCGCCGCCTGGGCGGAGTTTGAGGAGGAGACGGGTACGCCCGTGATCGTGGACGCCGCCGCCGGCTTCGATGCGGTCAGCGAAGCGCCGGTGACCGTTGCCGTCAGTCTGCACGCCACCAAGGCGCTCGGTATTGGCGAGGGCGGTTTCATCGCGACGCGAAACGAGAGCGCCGCGATCCAGATGCGCGCTCTGAGCGGCTTCGGCTTCGCCGGCGGCGCGCGCGACGCGCTGTCTCCCGCCTTCAATGCGAAGCTTTCCGAATACGCTGCTGCGGTTGGATTGGCCGCGCTCGATGATTGGCCCCGCACGCGCGCGCGTTACATCCGCGCCGCGCGTCTGATGCGGGCGGCTTTAGCGAGCTCTCGCTCGGTGGCGCTGCAGGCTGGGTGGGGCGCAAGCTGGGTTTCCGCAGCTTGTGTCGTGCGCACGTCGGAGGGGACAGATCGCCTCGAACGGCGCCTTGCCGCCGCCGGGATCGAGACGCGGCGCTGGTGGGAGCGAGGCGCCCACCGCCAGCCCGCGTTCCGCAACGCGCCGCGCGCGGACGATCTTGCGGTCACCGATCGCCTGGCGGCGACGACGGTCGGCCTGCCGTTCGCCGTCGATCTCGATGCCGACGCCATCAACCGCATCGCCGCGGCGATCGGCAGTTAAGGTCCGCGCTGCACGAAGAGGCAGCCGCCGACGACGAACGCGCGCGCGACTTTGTCGCCCCAGCGCGCGAGGAGCGCATCGCCGGCGCGCCGCGGACCCTCGCCATAGCGCCAGCAATAATCATCGATGACGCACCAGCCGCCCGGCGCCACGAGCGGCGACCAGAGATCGACGTCCTGCATTGCGGGACCGGAATCGTGATTGCCGTCGATGTGCAGCAATGCAACGGCGCCGGCCGGCGCGATCGCGTCGAACGACTTCAAGCGCACGTGTTCAAGATCGTGAGCGCCGGCATACCAGGCGCGCCCCTCGGCCGAGGCGGCGCGAAAGGCGGCGAACGCGCCCTGTGGGGCGATCGCAGCGAACGTCGCTTCGAAGGCGCGCGCGATCGTGTCGAAATCCGTGCGCGCCGTGTAGGCCTTTAGGGCGTCGGGAAGATCGCTCTGCGCGCCGATCTCCGCGCTCCAGGGATCGAAGACGATGACGCGGCGCGCTGCGCTCCCGAGCGCACGTCCCGCAAGCAGCACCGAAGCGGAGCGGCCGAACAACGTGCCGATCTCGACGATGTCCCCGCCCGGCGCACTCAAGAGGCAGGCCAGCATCGCCGCGAGCTTGTCGTCGTAGGACTCCCCGAAAAGGTCGAACGCCAGCCGGATGGCGCCGGCGAGAAAGGGGAGGTCCGGCGCGCGTCCCTCGATCGCGAGGATGATCGACCGCCAGGTCTCCGCACGCGCGAAAATATCGTCCCAGCGCGCATAGGCCGTTTCGATCGTCGAGGCGTTCACGATCCGCAGATCGAGCCCGTGCATCCGCACCGTGTCCGAGACGGCCGCGTGCACCATGTGCGCGCCGGCGAACATCTGCCCCACCGTGTGCTCCTGGATGAGAGCGCGCAACGCCGGCAGGAATCCGCTCTCGTGCACCAGCGGCAGCCGGCGCCACGGCGCCTTGCCCGCGATCGGATCGCACGGATCGCAGGAGGCCGCGACCACAGGCTCGCGCCGCGCGAGCGCAGCGTCGAGATAGGCGCGTCCTTCCGGCGTCGAGACCGGGAACACCAGGGTAGCGGCGCGCGTCACAGGATGAGCCCGCGCACCAGCCGCGACCTGTCGAGCCCGAGATCGAGGAAGGCCTGATAGATCGCCGGCGTCCCTTGCGCGGCGGCGATGACGACCGGAATGGCTGCGTCGTCGCGCAGCGCGGCGGGCGCGCGCACCTCGCGGTCGAGATAGCGGCCCCCGATCTTGGTCGGCGTCGCGTCCACGAAGAACGGCGCCTCGACCGTGTCGAAGAAGCGCGCGCGCTCGAGCAGGAACTTCGCTTGCCAGCCCGCGCCCCAGATCGCCACGCGCTCATAGGCCTGCGCCTCGGCGAGGGCGTCCGCGAGGCCGCACCCCGCGAGGCTCTCCGCCAGATGGGCGCGCTCCTCGTCGGGGAGGCCGAACAGGCGCTGGCGCGCAAGATCGTCCACGAAGACGAGCCGCGCGCCGGATTGTTCAAGCGCGCAATGCAGCGCCGCCATCGCCGCCAGCGCTTCGCGCGCGACGCCCTCCTTCTTGAAGTCGGCGCTGAGCTGAAAATTGCAGCCCATGAGCGCGTGCTCCTGCGCCAGCGCGGCGAAGGAGAGCGCCTCATCGATCCGCGCATTGTCGTCCGTGAAGATGTACTTCACGGTGACGTTCTCGGCCCGGACGGCCGCCATGCGCTGAAGATTGCCGAGCACGCGCTTCAGCCGGTCCTTGCCTCGCACGGTCTTGAAGACGCGGGCGGAGCCTGCATCGACGCTCGTCACCACGCTCGCGCGGTCGCGCGACAGCAGATCCTCGACCGTGCTGTTGCGGGCGACCGCGTTGGTGAGAATGCGCTGCTTCACGTGCGGGCGCCGCTCCGCGAGCGCCTGCGCGAGCGGCGCGAAGGCGGCGTCCAGCGTCGGCTCGCCGCCGCCCCAAACGATGCCGTCGCACTGATCGAGGGCGCCTTCCTCGCAGAGCTCTTCGACCAGCGCGCGCACGTCGTACTGCGCGCGCGCGCCGCCGTGATATTCTTCGCTGCAATAGGCGCATTTGAGATTGCAGACCGAATGATGCTCCAGCGAGAGGTATCGGATGTCGAGCTTCTCGAGCGGCGACCACGCCTTGAGCTCCAGGAACGGGCACCCTTCGCAGCCGGAAGATTCGCCGCGGTTGATCTTTGCGTGGAGGGAGCGCTTGGCGCCGAGTATGGACTGCGCCGAGAACGCCGAGCCGGCGTCCAGGAGAACCATGTCGCCGCGCATCTCTCCGTCCACGAAGAAGCGCTTGCAGCAGGTCCGCACCTGATCGCCGCGCAGAAACGCCGAATGGTGCAGGTCCGCGCAACTGTAGGAGAGGCCCTCGAGCGCATCGACATAGGCGAAGAGGTCACGCACGTGCCGCTCGTCGAGCGCGCCAGCGATGAAGCGCTCGGCGAGCTTGAAGTATTTGGTCGTGCGGACGGGCAGGGGCGCTGCGTCGAGATCGACGCCGTGCGAAATCAGGGCGGCGCGTAGGCGACGGAGAATATCCCCCGCCCGCGCGGGCGCCAGATCCAGGCGCCGGAGCGCGCGCACCCGCGTCGCTACGAGCGCGACCCAGCCTTGGGCGTGCGCGTCCGCGAACGCGCGCCGCTCGCCGCCGAGCTTGGCGAAATATTTATCGAGCGTTTCGCCCATCGCCGCGAAGGCGCGGACAAAGCCGTCGATGTGCCGCTCCGAAGCGGAGAGCACGATCGAGCCCGCGCGCGCGGTCTTGATATAGAGCGGCGCGCCCGCCATCGCGATGCGCCGCGCGGCGCAATACGCCTCGAAAATGAAATCGACGTCTTCGTGCAGGCCGTCCTGGAACGCCATGCCGTGGGCGCGCAGCAAGGCGGTGCGCATGGCGGTGAAGATGACCGAGCCGTCCGTCTGGAGCGCGAGAGCCTCGCGGATGAGCTCAGCTTTGGGCTTCGCGAGGCTGGCGAAATCCTTTCGCCCGCCCGTCCCGTCCTGGAAGCGCCAATCGTAGGCGACGAGATCGGCAAGCGGCGCGGCGTCGATCGCCGCCGCGATCTCCGCGAGCGCCCCTTCTGCGAGGGCATCGTCTCCATCGAGGAAGACGACCCACTCGCCGCGCGCATGCGCGAGGCCCACATTGCGCGCCGCGCCTGGCCCCCCGTTCGCAGGCGTGCGGTGCACTTGCACACGGGCGTCGCGCGCTCCGAGCGCCTGTGCGATCCGCCACGTATCGTCCGTGGAACAATCATCGACGACGAGCACCTCGAACGCGGCGTCCGTCGCCTGCGCCAGGGCGCTTTCCACCGCGTGCTCAAGCAGGGCGCCCAGATTGTAGGCCGGAACGATGATCGAGAATCGCATGCGGCGGCGATGAGACCCCGTTCGCCCAAAAGGGTGCGTTAATGGAAGCCGCCCCCAGCCTTGCCAGGCGCCTGAAGTTCGGGGAGGCTATCCCCTGGGGGAAGCGGCATGAAGACGGCGGCGGCGATCGCGGAAATCCTGAAGCGCGAGGGTGTCGATGTGCTCTTCGGCTACCCGCGCAATCAGCTTCTGGAGGCGGCCGCGGCCGCCGACATTCGCACGATCATCGTCCGCCAGGAGCGCATCGGCATGCACATGGCCGACGCCGTCTCCCGCCTCACCCGCGGCAAGACGATCGGCGCCTTTTGCATGCAGCATGGTCCGGGTGCGGAGAATGCCTATGGCGGCGTCGCCCAGGCCTACGGCGAATCCGTGCCGGTGCTGGTGATCCCGGCCGGCTATGCGCGCCGGCTCGCGCATGTGCCGTTCAACTTCAACTCGACGCGCTCCATGGCGAGCGTCGCCAAGCACGCCGAGCCGCTGACGTCGGGCGCCGAGACCGAAAACGTCCTGCGCCGCGCCTTCACGCAATTGCGCAACGGCCGCCTGCAGCCGGTCGTGGTGGAAGTGCCCTACGATGTGTGGGCCGAGGACGCGCCCGAGCCGCTGACCTACGCGCCGGTCCTCGCCGCTCGCTCCGCCCCTGACCCGGACGCCGTGGCCGAAGCAGCCAAGGATCTGGTGCGCGCCAAGCGCCCGGTCATCTATGCGGGGCAGGGCGTGCACTGGGCGAACGCCTATCAGGAGCTCCGCGAGCTCGCCGAGCTGCTCGCCATCCCGGTGTGCACGAGCCTGCCCGGCAAGAGCTGCTTCGACGAGACGCACCCGCTCGCCCTGGGCTCGGGCGGCGCGGCCTATCCAGGCCCCGTGCGGAAGTTCCTCGACGCGGCCGACCTTATCTTCGGCCTCGGCTGCAGCTTCTCCGAGACGCCGTTCGGCGTGGCGATGCCGGAAGGCAAGCGCGTCATTCACGCGACCAATGACGCGGTCGATCTCAACAAGCGCGTGATCGCCGCGCACGCTCTCATCGGCGACGCCCAGCTAACGCTCCGTACGCTGATCAAGGCCGTGAAGCCGCTGCTGCGCGGCAAGACGCGGGCGATCGAGCCCGTCGCGGCCGAAATCAAGGCCGCGGAGAAGGCCTGGATGAAGCTCTGGCTGCCGAAGCTCACCTCGAAGGAGACCCCGCTGACGCCGTATCGCGTGCTCTGGGACCTGCAGAAGACGGTGGATGTCGCGAACACGATCATCACCCACGACGCCGGCAGCCCGCGCGACCAGCTCACGCCGTTCTGGAAGACCAAGGCGCCGCTCACCTATATCGGCTGGGGCAAGACCACGCAGCTCGGATACGGCCTGGGCCTCGCCATGGGCGCCAAGCTCGTCCACCCCGACAAGCTCTGCATCAATGTGTGGGGCGACGCCGCGATCGGCTTCACCGGCATGGATTTCGAGACCGCCGTGCGCGAGCGCCTGCCGATCCTGTCGATCCTTTTGAACAATTCCTCGATGGCGATCGAGCTCAATGTCATGCCGGTGGCGACCAAGAAGTACCGCGCCACCGATATCTCCGGCGATTACGCCGCCTTCGCCCGCGCGCTCGGCGGCTATGGCGAGCGGGTGACCGCGCCCGAAGAGATCGTCCCGGCGATCAAGCGCGGCATCGCGCAGACGCAAGCGGGCAAGCCCGCGCTGCTCGAATTCATCACCTCGCAGGAGACGGAATTCTCCCGGCCGGTTTAGATGACCTTGCCCGGGTTGAGGATGTTCTTGGGGTCAAGCGCAGCCTTGATCCGCCGCATCACGTCGAGCTCCGCCTCGCTGCGCGAATATTTGAGATAGGGGCGCTTGGCGATCCCGATGCCGTGTTCGGCGGAAATCGAGCCCTTCCAGCGCCCGACCACCTCGTAGAGCGCTTCATCGACCTCGTGCGCGGTCCCGACATGCTCGTCGAGCCGCACGGAGATGTGCAGATTTGAATCCGCCAGATGCCCGAAATAGAGCGTGGTCGCCTTCGGCCAGCGCGCCTGGAGCGTGGCGCGGCAATCCTTCATGAAGCCGTCCATGTCGCCGATCGGCGCGCTGACGTCGAAGCCGAGCTGCGGCCAGTGCACTTTCGGGAACTCGCCGGGGCAATCGCGCACCGCCCAGAGCTTCTGCACGTCGCTCTTCGATTGGGCGATCACCGCGTCGCTGACGACGCCGGCTTCCACCGCCGCGCCGATCACCGCCTCGAACCGCTCCTGATCGGCCGCCTGGTCCGTGCCCAGGATCTCCGTGAGCACATAGAGCCCATGCTCCTCCGGAATTGGCGGGACCCGCCCGAGCGCGCTGGTGCCCACCCGGTAGAATTCCGGCCACATGAGCTCGAACGCTGAAAGCGATTCCCCGACTCCCGCCTTGAGCCGCGCCAGGAGCGCGAGCGCATCGTCGGTTCCGCGCATCGCGCAGAGCGCCGTGCACTGGCTGGACGGCTTTGGATAGACCCTGAGCACGAGCCGCGTGATGACGCCGAGCGTGCCTTCGCTTCCGAGGAAAAGCTGCTTCAGGTCGTAGCCGGCATTGTTCTTGATCATCTTGTTGAGGTTGCTGACGATCGTGCCGTCGGCGAGCACGGCTTCCACGCCGAGCACCAGGTCGCGCATCATGCCGTAGCGCAGCACGCGGTTACCGCCGGCGTTCGTGCTCGCATTGCCGCCGATCTGCGCCGTGCCGCGCCCGCCGAGATCGAGCGGGAAGAGGAAGCCGGCGGCGTCGGCCGCTTCCTGCACTGCCTGCAGCGTCACGCCCGCCTGCACGGTCATCGTCGACGCCGCCGGATCGATCTCCTCGATCGTCCGCATCCGCTCGAGCGAAAGCACCACGCACCGCCCCGCCGGATTGCCCCCGCCCACGAGCCCGGTCATGCCGCCCTGGGGCACGACCGGCACGCCGCGCGCGTTGCACCAGCTGAGCACGGCGGCCGCCTCCTGGGCGTTGGTCGGAAATGCGGCCGCGAGGATCTCCGCCCCTTCGACCGGCGGCGCTCCGAAATCGCGCATGTGCCGCTCGGCGAAGACATCATCCCCGAGCTTCACCACGTGCGCGCCGGCCGCCCGCTTCAGGTCTTCCAGATCGATCATCGAGGCCTCCAAGACCGTTTCGCCCTGACGGGATCGGGTCCAGCGCGCCCCTATAGCAGGAAGCGGGGCTGTAATCAGGGGGATGACCTGGACCGTCTGGCTAGATGAATTCCAGCCCGGCCGCGCCTTCGATCTGCCAGACCACGCGCGCGCGTCGGCGCAGCTTGAGGGTCGGCTCCGCGACCACGACCTCGCGCGGCAGGGGGATGTGGATGTGGAATTCGATCCGCGCGCCGGTGGCGCTGAGGTTGCGGATCGCGACGCTGAGCCGTTCTCCGCCGCCGAGCACGATGACGCCGTGGCGGTAGACCGCTTGCCGCGGCGCCCGGGCGCTCTCCGGTCTGATCGGCCCCGAATCGACCTGCTGCTGCTCGGTGAACCAACTGGGCGTCGGGGGCGAGGCCGCCTCGGTCACGCGGCGAATGCGGTCCGCCAGGACGTTCTTGGGCGCAGGGGCGGACTTCTTGAACATGGCGACACGAAACGGGCCTGGGCGGCCTCACGATTTGCGGGGCCGAATTATGCGCCCGATGTCGTAAACGAAGTCTTTGCGAATCCGTGCGCGGTTCCGCACGCTCTTCGGGCCGGTTGCCGGATGGCGCGAACACTGGTCCCATCCGCGCATGAGCAGGAACCTCGCGCAGGACGATGCGGTCTTCGCCGAGCTGAACGCGGCGCAGGCGCGCGCGGTGGCGCATGCCGCCGGTCCGCTATTGGTGATCGCGGGGGCCGGCACGGGCAAGACCAAGACGCTCTGCGCGCGCGTGGCGCGCCTCGTGCGCGACGGCGCCGATCCTGCGCGCATCCTGCTGCTCACGTTCTCGCGCCGCGCCGCCACCGACATGAGCCGCCGCGTCGGCGCGACGCTTGCAGCGAGCGGCGCAGGCGAGATCCAGCTGCCTTGGGCCGGCACCTTCCACGCGATCGGCGCGCGGCTGTTGCGCGAGTTGGCGCCGGTGATCGGTCTTTCCGCGGATTACACCATCCATGACCGCTCCGATTCCGCCGATCTCATGGGCATGGTGCGCCAGGAGCTTGGCCTTGCGCAGACGGCCAACCGTTTCCCGATGAAGGGAACGTGCCTCAACGTCTATTCCCGCGCCGTCAACGCCGAAGAGACCTTGGCCGACGCGCTCGAGAGCTTTCCCTGGTGCCGGCAATGGGAGGCGGAGCTGAAGGCGCTCTTCGCCGCCTATGTCGACGCCAAGCAGAAGCAGAGCGTGCTCGATTATGACGATCTGCTGCTCTACTGGGCCGATGCGATGGAAGAGGCGGCGATCGCCGAGGAAGTCGGCGCGCGCTTTGACCACGTGCTGGTGGACGAATATCAGGACACCAACCGTCTGCAGGCGCGCGTGCTCGCCCGCATCATGCCCGACGGCCGCTCCCTCACCGTGGTCGGCGACGATGCGCAGGCGATCTATTCCTTCCGCGCCGCGACGGTGCGCAACATCCTCGACTTCCCCGAGCAATTCAGTCCGCCCGCCGCGATCGTGAAGCTGGAGGAGAATTACCGCTCCACAGCCGCGATCCTCGCCGCCGCCAACGGCGTGATGGAAGCCGCGCAGGAAGGCTTCGCCAAGACGCTGCGCACGGCGCGCCTCGCCGGCGCCAGACCCCGCCTCGTCGATGTCCGCGATGAGGCCGAGCAGGCGCGCTATGTCGCCGATTGCATCCTCGATGCGCGCGAGCGCGGCATGGCGCTGAAGAGCCAGGCCGTGCTCTTCCGCGCCGCCGACCATTCCGCGCAGGTCGAGCTCGAGCTGCAGCGCCGCGACATTCCCTTCTTGAAGTTCGGCGGCTTGAAATTCCTCGAAGCCGCGCATGTGAAGGATCTGATGGCGATCCTCCGCTGGGGCGCGAACCGCGCCGATCGCCTCGCCGGTTTCCGCACGCTGCAGCTTGTCCCCGGCATCGGCCCCGGCCGGGCCGCGCGCATCCTCGATACCGCCCCGACGCTGGTCGGCGACGCGCTCGACGCCGCGCCCGCGCCTGCCGGCAGCGAGGAGGTGTGGGACGGCCTGCGCGATCTCATGCGCGGGCTTGCCGCGCGCGAGGCGTGGCCCACCGACATCGAGCGCGCCGTACGCTGGTACGAACCGGTGATGGATTTGCATTACGATGATGCGCGGGTGCGCGCCTCCGACATCCGTCAGCTGCAATCGATCGCGGCCGGCTATCCCGCGCGCGACGTCTTCTTGACCGACCTCACGCTCGATCCTCCGAACGCCACCAGCGACGAGGCCGGCAAGCCCTCGAAGGACGACGATTACTGCATCCTTTCCACGATCCATTCCGCGAAGGGCCAGGAATGGCGCAATGTCTTTGTACTGAGCGCCGTGGACGGCTGCATTCCCTCCGACCTCGGCGCCGGCTCGAGCGCGGAGCTGGAAGAGGAGAGGCGGCTCCTCTATGTCGCCATGACGCGCGCCCGCGACGAGCTGCACGTGATCCTGCCGCAACGCTTCTACGTGCATCAGCAGGGCAAGTCCGGCGACCGCAACGTCTTCGCAGCGCGCACGCGCTTCATCGGCGACGCCTTGCTGGATCGCTTCGAGCGGATGACGCCGGGACCCGCGCCGGGCCGCGCCGGCGTGGCGGCGATCCGGCCCATCGATCTCGCGGATCGCGCCCGTCAGCGCTGGCGCTGATCCTCAGGGATCGACGACGCCGTTGGCGCGGCAATAGTCCCGATAGAGGCCCTGCAGGTGCGCGAGCTTCTGCGGCTCCATGGCGGCGAGATCGCGCGTTTCGCCGCGATCCGTTCGGACGTTATAGAGCCGCCAGACGAGCGGCCAGCGCGCGCGGATTTCCTTCGCACGCCTGAAATCCCCCGCGCGCAGCGCCGCGATGTGATCGGCCACCGCCGGATCGTTGCGCTCGAAGGAATTGGCGGTGAGGTCGGTGCCGACCACCGCTTTCCACGCGCCTTGTCGCACATAGCCTTCGCCGGAGCATTCTTCCGCGAAGACGGCGTCGGAAGGATGCACGCTGGGCGCCTGCCCGCGCAGATGCGCCAGCATCGAGCGGCCGGTGATCGTCTGCACGCGCGGCGGCTCGACGCCGGCAAGATCGAGGAATGTCGGCATGACGTCGCGCAGGGTGACGACAGCGTCGCTCGGCGGCGCGCCGGCGGTCTCTCGCGGCAGGCGCACGATTCCGGGAACCGCGACGCCGCCCTCGGTCGTCTTGGCTTTCCAGCGTGAGAACGGCGCGTTCGAAGCCTCCGCCCAGCGCTCGGTGTAGTAGATCCATGAGTCGCGGCGGCCCATGTTTTCGAACGCGTTGTTCTCGGCCGCCTCGGGAAAGGCGTGGGCGGCGCCGTTGCACGAGGAGAAGACGATGCAGGTGTCGTCGTAGCGCCCTTGCGCTCGGAGCGCCTCGATCAGACGGCCGATGTTCCAATCGAGATTCTCCACCATCGCGGCGTAGATCTCCATGCGGCGCGCCTCGCGCGCCTTCTGCACGCAGCTCAGGCTGGCCCAGCGCGGCGTGGTGTCGGATTCCGCGACCGGCGCCGCCGGCGCGAACTCCTGCGCGAAGAGGCCGATCTCCTTCTGCCGCGCAATGCGCCGCAAACGCAGCGCCTCGAAGCCGTCGTCGTAGAATCCCCGATAGCGCGCGAAGAACGCGTCGGTGATCTGCAGGGGAAAGTGCGGCGCGGTGTAGGGGACGTAGGCGAAGAACGGGCGACTCTTCTCGGCTGCGAGATAGGAGATCAGGCGGTCCGTGAAATAGTCCGTGATGTAGGCGTCCGGCGCAGGAACGATGTGTCCATCGGCGCGGTAGACGGTGGGCGGACGTCCCGCTGCGGCCTGATCGCCGCGCGGCGGAAAGCGCTCCCCGGCCGCATGCAGCAGCGCGAAGGATCGCTCGAAGCCGCGTGCGCTCGGGCTCTGCGCGTCCTGGTCCCCCAGATGCCACGCGCCGACCATGGCCGTGAAATAGCCCGCCTCCCTCAACGTCTCCGGCAGCGTCGCCGTGTTGGGTGAAAGCGCGCGCAGATAGTTCGGCGAGTGCGTCTGCGCGCCCCATGCGGAGTACATCGACGCCATGCCGGCAAGGTGGTGGCTCGCGCCTGTCAACGCTTCGGCGCGCGAGAGCGGCAGCGGCGCGGCGTACATCGAGGTGAGGATGCGCCCCTCGCGCGCGAGCTTGTCCAGATGCGGCGTATGGATTTCCGCGCCGAACGCGCCGATGTCCGAGAAGCCGAGATCGTCCGCGAGGATGAAGAGGAAGTTCGGCCGCGCTTCGGGCATCAGTGGCGGATACCGGCCTGCAATCCTCCCTGCCGGCCGGACCGCCGCGCCTCGATCGTGTCGTTCACGATGAAGGCCTTGATCGCAGCGACGTCCGCCTGCGTCAGGATGTCGGAGAAGCCGGACATGCCCGCCCCCTGCAACGCGCCGCCATAGACGATCGAATCGAAGGCCTCGACCGTCTCCGGCGCCATGTTCCAGAGATTGGGATAGATGCCGACCCCGCCGCCGCGCACATGGCAGCGCGTGCAGAGGTTTTCGAAGATCCTGGCGCCGCGCTGCATGACCGCCGCGCTCGCCGCAATCCTGCGCGGCGTCGGCTGTTGCGCCGGGGCGACGCGCGCCGGGGGCAGGGGCGTCGGGCCGCCGTCGAGCTTGAGCACGATGAGCCGCTCATAATTCTCGTACTGCGCCGCCGCCGTGTCGGGCTGGAAGACGCCGCCTTGCGGTCCGCCCGCGCCGGCGGTGAACGCCACATACTGCACGCCGTCGATCTTGTACGTGATCGGAGCGCCCATGATGTTCGTTCCGACGAAGAGATGGAGCAGGCGCCGGCCCGTGGCGGCGTCGTAGGCGTTGAGATGTCCGCCCGTCGTGCCTTGGAAGACGAGATCGCCGGAGACCAGCACGCCGCCGCTGACGAACGGCAAGAGGTCGCTCTGCCACGCGACTGTTCCGGTGAGCGGGTTCCACGCTTTCAGCCGCGCTTCAAAACGCGCCTCGATGCCTTGTCGCGCAAGCTCCTCCTGGTCGCCCGGCTCGTTGAACGGCGGAAAGAAGCCCTCCGCGCCCTGATTGTTGGAGCCCGGCAGGTTGGAGGCCTCGCGCATGCGCTCCTTCATGCCCGAATCGTAGACCGGAATGTAGACGAGCCCCGTGCGCGGGCTGAACGCCATCGGCTGCCACGCATGGCCGCCCGCCGCGCTCGGATAGACGAAGCTCGGCCGCAGCCAATAATCCGCATAGCCCGTCAAAACCGGCCGGCCGGTGCTGAGATCGACGCTGCTGGCCCAGTTCGCGGTGCTGAACTTGTCCGCCCGCAGCAGCTCGCCCGTCTCCCGATCGAGCATGTAGAAGAAGCCGTTCTTCGGCGCCTGCATCAGCACTTTGCGCTGACGCCCATCGATCTCGATGTTGGCGAGGATCATGTGCGAGGTGGCGCCGAAATCCCAACTGTCGCCCGGCGTCGTCTGGTAGTGCCATTTGCGCCGCCCGGTGGCTGCATCGAGCGCCACGATCGAAGAGAGATAGAGCTGATCGGTGATGGCGCCGCTGCGGCTGCGCAGCACGGCCGGATGCGGTCCGCCGTTGCCGGTGCCGATATAGGCTGTGTTCGTCTCCGGATCGTACGCCATGTGGTCCCAGGCCGTGCCGCCGAGGCCAAGCTCCCAGCGCGCGTCCGCCGGCCATGTCTGGCGCGCGAGCGTGACATCGGGGGATTCGTCCGGCCCCGCGGCGGGATCGCCCGGCACCACCCAGAAGCGCCACGCGAAGCGCCCCGTGTCGATGTCGTAGGCGCTCACATAGCCGCGCGCGCCCATGTCGGCGCCGGAATTGCCGATCATCACCTTGTCGCCCGCGATGAACGGGGCCCCGGAATTGGAATAATTGCCGCGCGGCGTCGGGAACGTATCGACCTTCCAGACGACGCTGCCGGTGTTCGCGTCGAGCGCATAGAGGATGCCGTCGAACGCGCCGACGAACACCTTGCCGTCGGCGATCGCCAATCCCTTGTTGACGACGCCGCAGCAGGCGAGACGCCCGTTGATGTGCGTCAGCTCCGGCTCGAACGCCCACACCTTCGCCCCGGTGACGGCGTTCACCGCATAGACCGAGCCCCAGGGGCCCACGACATAGAGATTGCCGTTGGCGAGGATCGGATTGCTTTCCATGCCATGATGGGTGCGCCCGCGGGTCTCGAAGCCGGTGAACTCCCACGCGAAGCCGAGGCGCGCGACGTTCTGCGCGTTGATGTCCGCAAGCGGGCTGAAGCGCGTCTGCCCCGTATCGCGCCCGTTGGCGGGCCATTCGTCGGCCTTGGGAAGCGGGCCCGGCTGATAGGCCGCCTGGCGTTCGCCGCAGCCGCAAAGCGCGATGGCCAGCACGAGCGTCGTCAGCGCCGCGCGTGCGCCGCGCACGAAACCATTCGCCATGTTCCACCTATCGCGCGCTCGCGCCTTCTGCGGCGCGGTTTGGAGCACATCTCAGTATCCAATTTTGTATATGTCAATGGCCTACAATCTGCTAGAAGGCCGCGGCAAAAGAGAACAAGTCGGCCCGGAGGACCCATGCTGAAATGGCGCATCGGCGATGTCACGATCACCAAGATCGTGGAGAGCGAGGAAGCGGCCATGGATGGCGCCGGCCTGCTGATCGGCGCCTCCCCCGAGGCGGTCCGCAAGATCGACTGGCTGCGCCCGCGTTTCGCCAATGACGAGGGCCATATCAATTTCAGCATGCACGCCTTCGTGGTGGAGACGCCCACCAAGCGCATCGTGGTGGACACCTGCGTCGGCGACGACAAGGAGCGCGGCATTCCCGCCTTCGACAAGATGAAGACGCCGTTCCTCAAGAACTTCACCGAGGCGGGCTTTGTGCGCGAGGCCATCGACGTCGTCGTCTGCACGCACCTGCACATCGATCATGTCGGCTGGAACACCATGCTGGTGGATGGCCGCTGGACGCCGACCTTCCCGCGCGCGCGCTTCCTGATGGACGAGGCGGAGTTCGAGCACTGGCGCACCCAGGAGGTCGATCCCATCCATCGCATCGTGTTCTCCGACTCCGTGGCGCCGGTCTGGGACGCGGGCCTCGTCGATCTTGTGCGTTCCGATCACCAGATCTGCGACGAGGTGCGCCTGGTGCCCACGCCCGGACACACGCTGGGGCATGTCAGCGTGCATGTCGTCTCCAAGGGCGAGGAGGCGCTGATCACCGGGGATATGGTCCACCATCCCTGCCAGCTCGCGCATCCCGAATGGGGGACCGCGTTCGACTACGATCAGGCGCAAGGGGAGCGCACGCGCCGCGATGTGTTCGCACGGATCGCGGATAGGCCGGTTCTGCTGCTGGGCACGCATTTCTATACGCCGACCGGCGGCCGCGTCGTGCGTGACGGCGAGGTCTTCCGTCTCGTTACCTGACCGCGACTTCCGGGAACCGGTCGGGCGGCAGCGCCTCGCCGGTCTTGAGGCCGTCCACCAGCAATTGCGCGTGGCCGCGGTCCTTTTCGCGATAGACGACGTCCTCGCCGATCCATCGCGTCGCCAGCGCGCGTCGGCGCGTATCGAGGCTCGTGTTGCCGCCGGCGCCGTGCACGGTGAGCCCGTGATGCACGAGACAGTCGCCCGGCTGCATGTCCCAATTGAGCATCTCGTAGCGATCGCGCTCGGCGTCGAAATCCGGCGGCGCATCGCCCATGATCTTCTCCCAGCGCTGCGAGCCGGCCACATATTCAAGTCCGCTCGTCGCCTTCGTGACGACGTCGAGCGCGAGCCAGACCGAGCAGACCTTGGCGCCCTGGATCGGCCAGAACGGCAGGTCGTTGTGCCACGGGCTTGGCTCCATCATGCCCGGCTCCTTGAGGAAGAGCTGGTCGAAATAGAACCGCACGCTCTTCGCGCGCATCATCCGCGCCGCGATGGCGGCGGCCGGAGACTCGAACACGAAGGCGCTGAACTCGGGATCTTCACGCCACATGAAGAGTTCGGTGAAGGAGAAGTGCGCTGCGCGCTTTGACGGATTGGCGGCGACCGCTTGCACGCGACGCTCCACCGCCGCGCGAAGGCGCGCAATCCAATCGGCGTCGAAGAGGCCGCGCAGGCAGACCGCCCCTTGACGCTCGAAGGCGAGGACGTCGTTTTCGCTGATCTCGAGGCTGGTGCTGGTCATGTGTGCAGTCTGGCTGCGGCGCGCCTGCCTGTCAAGATTGCATACTCTTTTGCATAAAGTTCAAACCCGCCACCAGCCGCCATCGACGACCAGCGTCTGCCCGGTCATGAAGGCCGCGTCGTCCGAGGCGAGGAACGACACCGCCCCGACGATGTCGCTCGGCTCCGCGCCGCGCTTGATCGCCTGCTGCTGCGCGAGCGCGGAGAAGACCTCGTCGAAGGATACGCCCGGCGGCAGCCCGGTGGTCGTCCCGTGCGTGCGCGTTGGGCCCGGCGCGACCGCGTTGACCGTGACCCCGTGCTCTCCAAGCTCGGTAGCGAGCGCGCGCGTGAAGCCGACGATCGCGGCTTTGCTTGTGACGTAGTGCGTCATGCCCGCCGCGATGAGTCCGATCGAGTTGGTCGCCAGATTGATGATGCGCCCCCAGCCGCGCTCCTTCATGCCAGGCGCAAAGGCCTTCGAGAGCAGGAACGTGGAATCGAGATTGGTCGCCAGGAGCCGTTTCCAGTCGGCAAACGAAAGCGTCTCGAACGGCGCCATGAAATAGATGCCCGCATTGTTCACCAGGATGTCGCATCGTCCGAATGCGGAGCGGCATTGCTGCGCCATCGCTTCGACGGCCGTTGGGTCCGAGACGTCGCAGCGCACGCTGACGGCGCGGCGCCCCAACGCTTCGATGCGCGCCGCCGTTTCGCTGGCCTCGTTGAGATCGACGAGCAGCACGTCCGCGCCGTCGCGCGCCAGACGCTCGGCGAACGCCTGCCCCAGCCCCACTGCGGCGCCGGAGACGACCGCGACTTTGCCGGCGAGGCGCTGCGCTGGATTGGTCATGTTCGCTCCTTTAGGTCCGCGCGGGGGCCGCCGGCGATTCCAGCCGGCCGATCGAGAAGCAGCAGATCGCCCCGGCGATCGCCGAGAACGCGACGATCGTGATGGACGTGCGGATTGCTTCAGGACCGAGCGTCGGCCCGAGGATGTCATTGAGGACGCCGATCGCCAGCGGCCCGATCGTGAAGCCGACGATGTGCAGCAGGAGCATCGCCACCGCCGTCGCCGTCGCGCGCGAGCGCGCATCGGCCGACGCGAGCAGGATGCCGAAGATGGGCCCCACCTGTCCTGAGCCGAAGAACGTGTCGGCGGCCATGCCGATCTTCCAGGCGACGCTTGAATCGACATAGAGCATGATCATGTCGGAGACGAACACGCACGCCATGAAGAGCGCTGGCGTCCAGACCAGCCAGCGGGAGTCGCGGCGCGCGAGCCACGTGGTCAAGAGTCCGCCGAAGATGGCGCCCGCGACGCCGGCCGGCCCGCGGATGAAGCCGACATAGGCGCCCACTTCCTGCGGCGGCAGATCGTGCACGCGCATCAGCAGGGTCGGGAGCCATGTCTGGACGCCCATCACCGAAATCCCGGTCAGCGTCGTCGCCAAGATGGCCAGGACATATGAGCGGGTGCGGACAAGCCTTCCCATGGTCGCCAGGAAAGGCGCGGCCTTCTCCACCTGCGGCGCGGGCTCCGGGCCCGCCGCGTCCGTCTGCCCGCGCTTGGGCTCCTTGACGGTCAGGAAGAAGAGCAGGGCGAGAACGAGGCCCGGCGCGCCCGCCAGGATGAACGCAATGCGCCAGCCATGATGCTGGGCCACCCAGCCGAAGATCGGAAACGCGACGAGGATGCTGAGCGAATTCGACCCTTGCAGGATCGAGAGTGCGAGCGTGCGGTGCGCCTTGTTGAAGAGATCGCCGATGATCGAGTTGGAAGGGGCCAGGCACGCGGCTTCCCCCGCGCCGAGCATGAAGCGGGTCAACGCGAGCTGCACGGCGTTCTGCACCATGCCCATGAGCACCGTCATCATGCTCCAGATGGCGAAGCCGATGGTGATGATCGTGCGGCGGTTCCAGCGGTCGGCGAGATAGGCGACTGGAACGCCGGCGAGCGCATAGAAGAGCGCGAAGGCGAAGCCCGACATGAGCCCGAGCATGGTGTCCGAGAGCTGCATGTCCGCTTTGATGAGCGGCATCAGGAGGCCGAAGATGTTTCGGTCCGCCAGATTGAGCGCGTAGATCACGATGAGAAAGCCGAGCGTGTAGGTGGACGAGAGCGTCCATCCGCCGACCTCCGATTGCGAGCCCCTGTCCGCGGAGGCGCCAGGCGGCGCTGCCGCCCCCGTTTCGCTCGCCATCCCGTCTCCCTACACCTGTATTGTATTAGATTTGCGTATACGATACGCCATCTTGGATGTCGAGCGGAAGGGGGAGCCCGGCCCGCCGCGGGGTTTGCGATGGCCGCTCGCAAGGGAAGTCTGCTCATTCCGATCACGGTCGGAAGCGCCTTCTTCATGGAAGGCCTCGACGCGACGATCCTGACGACGGCGCTGCCGCAGATCGCGAAGGATTTCGGCGTCGCCGCGCCGGAAGTCGGCGGCGCGATCACGAGCTACCTGCTCAGTCTCGCGATCTTCATTCCGGTGAGCGGCTGGGTGGCCGATCGCTTCGGCGCCAAGCGCACCTATTGCGCGGCGCTGGTGGTCTTCACGCTCGGCTCCGCGCTTTGCGCCATGGCGACGGGGCCGCTTTGGCTCGCCCTCGCACGCGGCGTGCAGGGTTTGGGCGGCGCGCTTCTCACGCCCGTCGGCCGCCTCATTCTTGCGCGCTCATTTCCCAAGGATGAGCTCATCCACGCGATGAGCTTCATGATCATTCCGGGCTTGATCGGGCCGGTCGTTGGCCCCGTGCTTGGCGGATTCATCGCGACCTACACCTCCTGGCATTGGATCTTCCTGATCAACCTGCCCCTTGGCGCGCTCGGCCTGGCGCTGGCGCTCGTCTACCTTCCAGATATTGACGGCGGCGGGGCATCGACGGCGTTCGATTTCCGCGGCTTCGGTCTGATCGTGCTCGCGCTGGCGCCGCTGCAGTTTGCGCTGGAATCGCTGGCCGCTGCGCACGTGTCCTGGACGACGACGGGCGCGCTGCTCGTGATCTCGGCCGCCGGGCTCCTCGCCTACATCGCGCATGCGCGCACGCACGCCAGGCCGTTGATCGATCTGAATCTCCTTCGGATCCGCACCTTCGCGGTGGCCGTTGGCGCGGGCTTCCTGTCGCGCGTGGCGATCGCGTCGGCGCCCTTCCTCTTGCCGATCCTCTTCCAGTCCGCCTTCGGAATGACGGCGCTTCATTCCGGCCTTCTGGTGTTCAGCATGGCGGTTGGGCAGCTCGTCATGCGGATGTGGACGACGCCCATGCTGCGCGCGCTCGGCGTACGCAATTCCCTGGCGCTCAATGGCGTGTGCATCGGCCTCAGCACCGTCGGCTTTGCGCTATTGACCGAGCCGCGGGCCGATTGGATCGTTTTCGTCTACGGCTTCGTGTGCGGTCTCAGCCAATGCGTGCAATTGTCGGTTCTGGCCGCGCTGCATTTCTCCGGCGTTGAGCCGGACGCAGCGAGCAGGGCGACGGCCTTCTCCTCCGTCACGCAGCGATTTGCGGCCGCGTTCGGCGTGGCGATCTCCGCCTCGCTCCTGCAGGCGTTCGGCGGATCGCATCTGAGGGCCGCCGATTTCAACGCCGTCTTCCTGATCGTCGGCGCGATCGCGCTCGCGGCCGTGCCGTTCTATCTGATGCTGCGCCAGGGCGACGGCGCCGACCTCATGGCCAAGGGCGCCAAGAGCTGAGCGGGCCTCTAGCCGACGGTCGATGAAGGCTTATCGACCTGGTCGTACTTGCCGCTGAACGCGAGCGTGCGCAGGATCTCCGTTTTGAGGATGTCATGCGGAAATCCGAGCGTGATCGCGCTCGCCGCATCGAGGCGCTCGACCTGTTCGGAACTGAGATCGATCGCCAGCGCGCCGAGATTCTCCTTGAACTGATCGAGCGTCCGCGATCCCAGGATCGGGATGAGCGGCGCCGCGCGGCCGCGCGACTTCGCCCGCGCCCAGGCGATCGCGATCTGCGCCGGTTTCGCGTCGGTCTCGGCTGCGATCGCGTCGAT
The DNA here is from genome assembly GCA_016791425.1 of Hyphomonadaceae bacterium. Classification (GTDB taxonomy): domain Bacteria; phylum Pseudomonadota; class Alphaproteobacteria; order Caulobacterales; family Aquidulcibacteraceae; genus CADEEL01. The sequence continues at coordinate 173,766 of JAEUMQ010000009.1, forward strand.
GGCGGCGAGGATGGCTTCGGTGCGCTCAGCGTCCTTGGCGCCGAGGCTGTTGCCGAGCCGGTTGAGCCGCCCCTCCACGCCCTCGGCGCGATACTTTCCGCTGAGCAGGCCTGCGCCCATCACCGACCAGAGCGTGCTCGTGAGCCCGAGCGCGTCCGCCATCGGCAGCAATTCACGCTCCGGCGTCCGCTCCGCGAGGCTGTACTCGATCTGGATGGCCGCGACCGGGAGGTTGCGCAGTTCCCCGAGCGTCGCGCCGCGCGCGATGCGCCAGGCGGGAAAATCCGAGAAGCCGACATAAAGCGCCTTGCCGGCGCGCACCACGTCCTCGAAGCCGCGCAGGATCTCCTCGATCGGCGTGACGCCGTCGGCGAAGTGCACCATGTAGAGATCGACATAGTCCATGCCGAGGCGCTTCAGGCTGGCCTCGATGCTCGTCGTCATCGCCTTGCGGCTGTTGCCGGTGACGGCGACCCCGGGATTCTTGAACGGGGGCCCAGTGTACTTCGTGTTGATGACGAAATTGGCCCGATCGCTCTTCACGAACGAGCCGATGAATTCCTCCGCCTGTCCGTCCTGGTAGCCGCTGGCGGTGTCGATGAAATTGCCGCCGGCCTCGGCGAACGCGTCGAAGATCGATTGGCTGGCGTCGCGGTCCGAGCCCCAGCCCCACGCGGTGCCGAACGTGCCGGTGCCGAGCGCGATTTCCGAGACGCGTACGCCCGTGCGCCCGAGGAGCTTGTATCGCATTGTTCCTCCCGATCGTGGATAATCTTCGTTGACCCCGGCTTTGTCCAGCCGGTACTACAAATGTAGAGGCGCCTGAAGACGCGCCCGACGGGAGCCAGCGCGGGAATGACGCACGAGCGCCAGTTCTACATCGATGGCGCGTGGGTCGATCCGGTCGAACCGCGTTTCGCGGATGTCGAGGATCCAGCGACCGAGGCGCCGTTCACGCAAGTCGCGATGGGAAGTGCGCGCGACGTCGATCGCGCCGTCGCGGCAGCCAAAGAGGCTTTCGCGGCCTATGCGCGGACGCCCCTTGAAGAGCGCCTTGCGCTGCTCCAGCGCATCCTTGAGGTCTACCGCACGCGCATGGACGACATGGCCCGCGTGCTTCCCCGCGAGATGGGCGCAACGACCGCCGTCGCGCGCGGTCAGGTCGAAGGCGGCGCCGCGCACATCCAGAAGACGATCGAGACGGCGCGCGCGTTTCCCTTCGAGCGCGCGCATGGGCTGGGCAAGATCACGTATCAGCCGGTCGGCGCGTGCGCCCTCATCGTGCCGTGGAACAACCCGGTCCAGCAGGTGATCGCCAAGGCGATGCCGGCGCTCGCGGCCGGCTGCACGGTCGTGTGCAAGCCGAGCGAGCTGGCCCCGGTCGCGGTGAGCATCCTCACCGAGGTGATCCACGAAGCGGGTGCGCCGAAAGGCGTCTTCAATCTGCTGAACGGCGAGGGCGCGACCGTCGGCGCCGCTATGGCGGCTCACCCAGATGTCGACATGGTCTCGATCACCGGCTCGGTCGCGGCCGGCGCCGCAGTGGCGAAGGCCGCCGCCGACACTGTCAAGCGCGTGCATCAGGAGCTCGGCGGCAAGGGCCCGAACATCATCCTGCCGGGCGCCGATCTTGAAGCGGCTGTGCGCGGCGGTCTTATGGGCTGTTTCTTCATGGGCGGGCAGACGTGTGGGGCGCCCACGCGCATGCTCGTGCCGGAAGGCGCCCAAGTAGAAGCGGTGCGCCTGGCGCGCGAGATCGCAGCGGGCGTCAAGGTCGGCGCTCCCGACGCCGAAGGCGTGCTCTACGGTCCGGCCATCTCGAAGGCGCAGTACGAAAAGGTGCAGCGTTATATCCGCATCGGGATCGAAGAGGGCGCCGAGATCGTCGTCGGCGGCGAAGGGCGTCCCGAGGGGCTCGCGCACGGCTATTATTGCCGCCCGACCGTGTTCGCGAACGTAACGCCGAAGATGCGCATCGCGCAGGAGGAGATCTTCGGGCCGGTGCTGTCGATCATCGCCTATCGCGACGTGGAGGAGGCGATCCGCATCGCCAATGACAGCGTCTATGGCCTTGTGGGTTACGTCCAGGCGCGCGAGGTCGCCGAAGGCGAGCGCGTCGCGCGCCGGCTGCGCTGCGGTTATGTGTCGGTGAATTATCCGCCGATCGACATCACCATGCCGCACGGCGGCTTCAAGCATTCCGGCAATGGACGCCAATGGGGCGAGCACGGCTTGGCCGAGTACATGGAGCTCGCCGCGATCGTGCTGCCGCCGAATTGAGGGCCTGATGGGCAAGAGCGAAACCTTCGACTACATCGTTGTCGGCGCCGGCTCCTCCGGCTGCGTCGTCGCCGCGCGCCTGTCGGAAGACCCGAGCTGCCGCGTGCTCGTGCTGGAGGCGGGCGGCCCCAATGATCACCCGCTGATGGCGATGCCGCTCGCCTTCATGCACGTGGCGATGAATCGCAGGCTCAACTGGAATTATCAGAGCGAGCCCGAGCCGAACGCCAACAATCGCCGCATCCTGCTGCCGCGCGGCAAGGTGCTCGGCGGCTCTGGCTCGATCAACGGCATGATCTATTCGCGCGGCCATCCGCGCGACTACGACGAATGGCGCCAGCTTGGAAACACCGGCTGGAGCTATGCCGACGTGCTGCCATACTTCAAGCGCGCCGAAAGCGACTGGCGCGGCGAGACGCCTTATCACGGCGGCTCCGGGCCGCTGCCGGTGGTGAAGATCCATATCGAGGACGCCAAGGTGCTCCCGAGCTTGCGCGCATCGGCCGAGAAGCTCGGCTATCGCTGGCTCGCCGATTTTCACGGCGCCGAAGCGGAGGGCTTTTCGGTCCCCGACTTCACCATCACCAAGCGCGGGCGCCGCGCGAGCACCGCGGTGGCGTATCTGAAGCCCGCGATGAGCCGGCCCAATCTGCGCGTTGAGCTGAACGCCCCCTCGCTCCGTGTGCTGATCGAGAAGGGACGCGCGGTCGGCGTGCAATATCTGCAGGACGGCGAGGTCAAAGAGGCCCGCGCCGCGCGCGAGGTGATCGTTTCCGGCGGCACGTACAATTCCGCGCAGCTGCTCCTGCTCTCCGGCATCGGCCCGGCCGACGAGCTGCGCGCCGCCGGCGTCGCTCCGGTGCACGATCTGCCCGGCGTGGGGCGCAACCTGCAGGAACACGTGCTCGCTGCGCTGGCCTTCGACGCCGATGGCCCGGTCGCGTTCGATTCGGAGCTTCGCTTCGACAAGATGGCGTTCGCCGCGATGCAGTGGAAGCTCTTCGGCAGCGGCATGGCCGCGACGCTGCCGGTGTGCTGCATGGGCTTCTACAAGACGCGCCCCGAGCTGGAGCGCCCCGACATCAAGGGAAATTTCTATCCCACGATCATGGATTCGCGGATCTGGTTCCCGCTCATCCGCAAGGCGCGCGGCCACGTGCTGTCGAACTTCAATCTGCTGCTGCGCCCGCAGAGCCGCGGCGCCGTCACGCTGAAATCGACCGATCCGAGGGACGCGCCGCGCATCGCCCTCAACCTCTTCGCCGAGCCCGCCGACATGGCCACCTTGAAGCGCACGATCCCGATGATGCGCGAGCTCTACAATACGAAGCCCCTGAAGGATCTCTGGAAGCGCGAGTTCATGCCGGGCGACAATGTCCGCACCGACAAGGAGATCGAGGACTATATCCGCGCCGCGTGCGCCGTCGCCCAGCATCCCGTCGGGACTTGCAAGATGGGGATCGACGACATGGCGGTGGTCGATCCTGCGCTCAAGGTGCGGGGGCTGGAGGGCCTGCGCGTCGCCGACGCCTCGGTGATGCCGGTGGTCACGGGCGGCAACACCAACGCGCCGTGCATCATGATCGGGGAGAAAGCGTCCGATCTCGTCCTTGGCAGATCGTTGCCGCGCGCCGAAGTTCCGGTCGCCGCCTAGTAGAGCGCTCGCGAGGCGAGGCGTGCGCCCTCGACCAGCGCCGCGAGCTTCGCCCATCCGATCTGCGGATGCGTGCGTCCCCCGAAGCCGCAATCGGTGCTGGCGATGACGTTCTCGGCGCCGACGCGCTCGGCGAAGCGTCGGATGCGCTGAGCGACGAGCTCGGGATGCTCCACCACGTTCGTCGCGTGGGAGACGCAGCCTGGAAGCAGGATCTTGCCCTCCGGCAGCTTCACCTCGTCCCAGACGACGAACTCATGTTCGTGGCGAGCGTTGGCGGCTTCGAAGGAATAGGCCTGGGCCTTCACGCTCAACATGAGATCCACGATGTGTCGCATCTCGAGATCGTGCGCGTGCGGGCCATGCCAGCTGCCCCAGCAGAGATGATAGCGGATCTGCTCTTCCGGCACGTTGCGCAGGCCGTGATTCAGCGCCTCGACGCGAACCGCGCAATATCTTCGGAACCCGTCGAGCCCCATCTGAATTCCAATGCGGTCCCACAGCGCCGGCAGCCAGGCGTCATCGACCTGCACGAGGAGGCCTGCGCGCGCGATCGCCTCGTATTCCTCGCGCATTGCGTCCGCGAGCGCGAAGAGGAATTCTTCCTGCGAGCCGTAATGCTCGTTGATGCGATAGGGTTCGAGGCTGGCGGGCGCCACTGTGGTCAAGAAGACGTCGCTCGGATCATCGGCGGCGGCGAGCGTGGCCTCGATCGCGAGCCGCAGCGCGCCTTGCCCCACATAAGTCAGCGGCGCGGTGCAGACCTGCGCGACGTGGCGTCCCGGCGGACGCACATCATAGAAGAGGACGCCGCGCTCGCTTGCGTAGCGATAGAAATCGGCGAAATCAGTCCGGTCTTGTCCAGCCTCGCCGACAAGCGGAAGCTTGAGGTCGGTTCTCGGCTCGAACCCGCTGAGCCGCGCGTCCGCGAAGTTCGTCCAGCCGCCGCCCTTGGTGAATTCGCCTTCGTTGACGATATCCAGCCCCGCCTCGCGCTGCCTGCGCACGACCGCGCCCACCGCCGCGCGCACGCCCGCGGCATCCGAGAGGTCGGGGAAGCCGTCAGGCTTTGGGAGGCTGCCGACATGTGTGGTGAGCACGTGTCCGTGGCTGCGTCGCATCCCTGTCTCCGATTTCTCTCAGCGACCCCACAATTGCTTGGAGGCGAGCGCAGCGCCTTCGACGCCGGCCTCCAGCTTGGCCCAGCCGATCTCGCCGAACGAGCCGACCCGCAGCCCCATGCCGCAATCGGTGCCGGCCATGACGTTCTCGCGCCCGACCAGATTGGCGAAATTGATGAGGCGGTCCGCGACCACTTCGGGATGCTCCACAGTGAAAGTGCGGTGGCTGACGACGCCGGGAATGAGGATCTTCCCTTCCGGCAGCTTCTGATCCCGCCAGATCTTCCATTCATGCTCGTGCCGAACGTTGCCGGCCTCGAAGCTGTAGGCCTGGGCCTTCACCTCGAGCATGACATCGACGATGTCCTTGAACGGCAGGTCGTCCATGTGCGGGCCGTTCCAGCTGCCCCAGCAGAGATGGTACCGCACGCGGTCTTCCGGCACGTTCCGCAGCGCATGATTGAGCGCCTCCACGCGCAGGCGCGAGCGCGCGCGGTATTCCTCAAGCGGCGGCTGCGGATTGAACGTGGCCCAGGCGTCGGTGAGCCCCGGATCGTCGATCTGCACGATGAAGCCGGCATTGACGATCGCCTCGTATTCCGGCCGCATGATCTCGGCCAGCGCGTAGATGAATTCCTCTTCCGTCTTGTAATGCTCGTTGAAGATGAAGTGATCGAGCCAGCCCGGCGCGATGACGGGGAAGAAGGCGTCGCGGTCCTCGGCCTTCAGCGTCTTGAGCACCGAGCGGAATCGATCGAGTTCGCCCTGCAGGACGGAGGTGTCCTTGTTCTTGAGCGCTGCGGTGCAGATGATCCGCATTTCCTTGCGCGTGGGGCCGCCCGCCTCGTAGCGCGCGCGGTCGGTCTCTTCGTAATACTTCGCAAAGCGAGTCCGCTCGCGCAGCTTGTAGATGGTGGAGCCGAACTCGCCGGGTTCGCACGCCCGGTACTCGATGCCGTCCAGCCGCTTCTGGTAATAGGCCCACGAGCGAACCCGCCCGAGCTCGCCGTCGCTGACCGCGTCGATGCCGATGTCGAGTTGCCGCTTGACGACGGCCGTGGTCGCCTCCAGAAGGCGCGCCGCATAGCCGGCCTCGTCATCGAGCTGGCCCCTCGACTTCAGCCGATCCTCTTGTTCGAACGCCTCGCTGGCGGAAACCCGCCCCGAGTGCGAGACATGGATGCGATCCGTGCTGCGGCGCATGCGCCGGCCTCCCTTGCGGCTTCTTCTTGTGTCACTACACCTGTAGCGGCGAGAAGCGGGAAGTCAACTCCTGGGCTTCGCGCTGCGGATCGTGTATCGACATGGAGGCGGCCTTGGCGGCGCCCGAGGAGCTTGAGGAAAGGCAGATGGCGAAAGCCCGCGAAAATAAAGCCGAGCAGGGGCCGATCGACAAGGCGCCGGGACGTGCAGCCGCTGCTGCGCAGGCGCGCCGGCATCGGATCGCGGGCGCGGTGATCGACATCCTCGCGCTCGAAGGCGCGCGCGGGCTCACGCACCGCCGCATCGACTCCCATCTTGGGCTTCCCGAGGGCGCCACGTCCTATCACTTTCCCCGTCGCTTCGATCTGCTCGAAGCCGGCTTCATCCGCCTCTTCGAGGACGGCGTGGAGGAGTTCCGGCGCTGCTATCGTCCGGTCCTGGAACGATTGGAGGCGGGCGACGCGCTGGACGTCGAATTGGCGGCCGCGTGCGCCTTCAAGCACTGGAAGCTGCTCACGCGCCCCGCCAGCCGCGACCAGATCATCGCGCGCCTGGAATTCTATCTGCTCGCCACCCACGATCCCAACCTGCGCGCCGTCCAGCAGGATCGTCGCAAGGATCATTTCGACCTCACCACGCAGATCTTCACCGAGCTCGGCTGCCGCAATCCCAAGCGGGCGAGCGGGGAGTTCTCCGCACGCGTGCAGAGCGATTACGTGACCCGCTTCATCGCCCCGCCGTTCGAGGAGCGTCCGCGAACGGAGGCCTATTTCGCCACCCTGATCCGCCAGATCATCGAGGAGAGCGATTCCACCCGCGGCGATCGCGAGATCCCGGTCGACCGGGTGCTTCTGCTCGCGACCTGACCGAAGAATCCTCTACCAAAACTCGCAGTACAGGTGTAGTGAGCTGTGGCGAAGCCGGGCCCACGCAAAGGTCTGCGCACGCCGTTGGGCGCCGGTTTGCGGCGCCGACAGGGGGAGATGAAGCGAGCATGGCCATTCCGTATCGAGCCGATCAGGTAGGCAGTCTTCTGCGCCCCTCGGCGCTGATTGAGGCACGCGCCGGGTGGGAAGCGGGACGGAAGACGCTGGCCGAGCTTCGCGCGGCGGAAGACGCCGCGATCCTGCACGCCCTCGCGCTCCAGAAGCGGACCGGCATCGGCGTCCTGAGCGACGGCGAGTTCCGCCGCTCGACCTGGGGCAACGGCTTCCTGGATCGCCTCGAAGGCCTGACCGAGGACGTGGAGGGCGTCGTTCAGGGCGGCCGCTGGCAGGGCAACAACGCGGCGCTGGCGACTGAGACGCTCCCGCGCAAGAAGGTGGTGGTCGGCAAGGTTCGTGTGAAGGCGCCTTTCACCGGCGAAGAAGCCCGGTTTCTCGCTGAGCACGCAGGCGCTCCCTACAAGATCACCATGCCGAGCCCGACGATGTTCCTGCGCCTCTTCGTGCCCGGGCGCAGCGACGCGGTCTATGAGAGCGAAGACGCGTTGCTCGACGACTTCGTCAAGATCTACCTCGATGAGGTCGATTCCCTTTTGCAGCTGGGCGTTCCCTACATCCAGCTCGATTCGCTTCGCTATATCAGCTTCATCACCGAGATCGAGCGCGGCGCCGACCGCGCCGAGATGCAGCGCGTGGTCGAGCGCACGGTGCAGGCCGACAACCGCATCATGGCGCGCGCCAAGCAGCCGGGCGTGACGCGCGCGATGCACATCTGCCGCGGGAATCATCGCAGCGCCTGGTTCGGCGCCGGCAGCTACGAATCGGTCGCCGAGGCCCTTTTCGGCGCCGCGGACGTGGACCGCTTCCTGCTCGAGTTCGACGACGAGCGCTCCGGCGGCTTTGAACCTCTTCGCTTCGTGCCGAAGGGGAAGGTGGTCGTGCTCGGTCTCATCACCAGCAAGACCGGAAGCCTTGAATCGCTGGACGCTCTGCGGCGTCGCGTCGATCAGGCGGCGAAATTCGTTCCGCTGGAGAATCTAGCGATCAGCCCGCAATGTGGTTTCGCCTCGACGCACCTCGGCAACCTGCTCACCGAGGACGAGGAGCTGAAGAAGCTGGAGCTCGTCGCCGAGGCCGCGCGGAAAATCTGGGGCTGAGGCGCAAGTGCGCCGCGAACGCGCGAGGCGTGGCGGCGGCGCAACAGCAAATCGCCTCCGACGAAATCCCCTGTCCGCGCAATACATTTGAATTGACAATACAGACGTATAGAACGAAGGGTCGAACGGACGCCGCCCAGGCCTTTGCGCCCAGAGAAGCAGCGCTTTCGGGGTTTAGGAAAGAATAGAGGGGACGTCCGATGACGTTTACACTGCAGCGTAATGCGCAAGCGCTTGCGCAGGCTCTTGTGCTGCTCGCGGGCGCTTCCACGCTTAGCCTCGCATCCGTGATGGACGCGGCCGCGCAGGAAGCGGCTTCGGCGGAAGCTCCGGCGACGGATGATTCGGGGATCACGGTCACGGGCACCCGCATTCGCGGCGTGGCGCCCGTCGGATCGGCCCTGATCCAGGTCGATCGGGAGGAGCTGACGCGGTCGGGGCAGACCAGCACGGCGGACATGCTCTACAATGTCCCGGCCGTGCTCGCCCTCGGCACCGGCGAGTTGCGCAGCGGCGGCAACAACCAGCAAACCAGCGATCTGACCGCCTACACCTTCAACAAGTCGGCGAACCTCAGAGGGCTTGGCGCGGGGGCGACGCTCAGTCTGCTGAACGGCCACCGCGTCCCGCACGAAGGCGCGGTGATGAGCGCCTTCGACGCCGACAACATCCCGGCGCAGATGCTGCAGCGCGTCGAGATCGTCCCGGACGGCACCTCGCCGATCTACGGCGCCGACGCGGTCGCGGGCACCGTCAATTACATCATGCGGGCGCCGGCGAAGGCGTTCGAGGTCTACGGGCAATATGGCTGGGCCGACGGCCGCGAAAGCAACCAAGGGACCATCATCGCCGGCTATGATTGGGGCAGCGGCGGGTTCATGGCTTCGCTGCAGCGGACGCATTTCGACCGTCTGAAGGCCGAGGATCGCCCGGAGCTCTATTCGGACGATTACAGCCCCTATGGCGGCGCGCCGCCTTCGTCTCTGTCGGTGCCCGGCAACGTCGTGGTCAACGGCGTCACCTACGCCATTCCCGCCGGGCAGAACGGCGCCTCGCTCACGCTGGCGCAACTGGGCGCAGCGGGCTCGGCCAACCGGCTCAACAGCTGGGTCGGTTATGACGGCGCGCCCGAGCAGGATCGCGATTCCTTCGCTCTCAACTTCAACCAGCGGATCACGGACTGGCTCGAATTCTTCGGCGACGCCTACTACACGAAGCGCGAATACGAGCTGAACTACATCTCGCAGGGAACGCGGGTGACGGCCGTCATCCCGAACTCGAACTTCTACAGCCCCTGCAACCGAAGCCTCGTGGGCGCCCCCGCGGCTCTCATTGCGGCGTGCGGAACCGGCAGCCTGACCGTCCAATACAACACGGTGTTCGATTCCGGCCCCGACAACCGCGCCGGCACGTCCGAAGGATGGAACTCGACCGTCGGCCTGCGCTTCGACCTGCCGATGGAGTGGGGCGGCACGCTGACCTATGGCGAAGGCGAGCACGACGAGCACTCGATCACGCGCTTCTTCTTGGGCAATGCGTTGCCGACATTCCCCGAATTGGCCGGAGCGACGGCCGGGACCGCGTTCAACATCTTCTGCGACACCAGCCAGTTCGCGTGCAACCCGGCTTCGATGACGAGCCGCATCGCCGGCTTGCCTTTGACGGTGGACACGTACGACGAGATCTCGGACCTGCAGATCAATTTCGACGGGCCGCTGTTCAGTCTCCCCGGCGGGGATGTGAAGCTCGCGGTCGGCGCCGAGCGCTATTACGAGGCATTCATCAACGCGAACAATTTCGGCGCCAATCCAGGCAAGCGGCACGTCGATTCTTATTACGGCGAACTGCTGGTGCCGATCGTCGGTCCGGAGAACGCCATCCCGCTGGTGCACAGCCTCGATTTCAACATCGCCGGGCGGGTCGATGACTATGATGACGTCGGCAAGACCGAGAACCCCAAGTACGGGGTCAACTGGGCGCCGGTTGAAGACCTGCGCATGCATGCGAGCTACGGGACCTCGTTCCGTGCGCCTGACCTCGTCGCCAACAATCCGTTCGCGCAGCAGGGCAGCTTGCCGATCGGGCCGCTTCCTGGCTCGGTCATCACCTCGAGCCTTTGCGGAACGTGCGCGTCGGTGCCCGGAGGGCTCACCTTCATCTATGCGCTCGGCGGCGCGAACGGCAACCTGGAGCCGGAGGAATCCAAATCCTATTCGATCGGCGGCGACTGGACGCCGAGCGGGATCCCCGGCCTGACCGTTTCGGTGAATTACTGGAACGTCGAGTACACGGGGCAGGTCGGCACGCCGACATACAACGCCGGCGCCTTCCAGGCCATCAATCAGCAGCTCTACAACAGCAACATCATCTATAATCCGGCGCTGTTCCCGCAATTCGCCGCGAACAATCCGGTGGCGTTCTTCGGCGCGTTCCCGACGGTCAACCAGGCGAACGCGCTTTGCGCGGCCGTCTTCGGGCAGAAGGTGACGACGCAGGCGCAGTTCAACAATCTGGTGAACTGCATCAATGCGAACGGCGATGGGCTGCTCTTCGGTCCGCCGACGGCGCCGTCCAACGTCGGGGCGGTCCTCAACGGACGCCGCATCAATGCCGGCTCGACGGAGGCCGATGGGTGGGACATTTCCGCCCAGTACGAATGGGACTCCGCATGGGGCGAGATGCGCATCGGCGCGATCGCCGCTTACACCGCGAGCTGGAATGTGGCGCCGGTCGAAGGCGCGCCGCCTGAAGACCAGGTCAATCAGCTGGGCTTCCCGGTGCAGTTCAAGATGCGGGCCAATTTCGGCTGGACGGGCGCGGTCGGCCCCGGCGAGCTCTCCGCCAACGTCTTCCTCAACTACACCAACAGCTCCAATATTCCG
>JAEUMQ010000015.1 GCA_016791425.1 Hyphomonadaceae bacterium
GATCGAGGGCGTGAAATAGCCGCGCGCGCCGGCGCCGCGGCGGCTCGGCGGCGGCAGCAGCTTGAAGGCGACGCGCCAGGTCTCGGATTTGGGGCTTCTGCACGTCTCGCGGCCGAACGGCGCGCGGCGGCCGCGCCGCGGGACGGGGATCGCGCGCGGCTTGAGCTTGAGCTCGGCGGCTTCGGCGAAGAGGAGCAGGCGCGCGAGGCGTTCGCAGGGACGCAGCCAGGAGGCCATGTCGGCGCGGAAGGAGTCGGAGATGCCGCCGAGCAGCGTGAGCTCGCCGGGCGTTCCGAACAGCGATTGGATGATGGAGATGAGGTGGCGCAGATAGTCCCAGGCGGCGGGGCGGTCGGGGAAGGCGTGGTCGGGCGGCGTTGGAGGTTCGGAGCGAAACGGCATGCGTGCATTGTACGCTTGTTTCGAGGGCGGTCGGCGTAAATTGGTTTGCGCTCCTATTTCGGACGGCGGAAGGCTTGCGGGGCAAGGATTTTGGGGCTTGTTGCTGGTTTCGCGCGCGTCGTGTTGGCGCCGATGCGCGCCCGTAAATGCGCTAACGTCCGAGGGCGGAGGATGTGCGCGTTTCCTTCTGCAGGCGGAGGTTCACCCCGCCCCCTGCCCCCTCCCCTTGAAGGGGAGGGGGGCGCTTCCCGGGGCGGTCGTGGCGGCGCTGCGTTGGTTCGGAGTGAGAAGTGGGGCGTTTGGCTTCGCCGCGGCGCGTTTGAGCTTGAGCCAAATGAAGAGCGCTTCCCAGTGGATGCCAGCGACGACCTTGAGGGTGAGCAGCGGGTGGGTGAGCCAGGCGCGCAGGATGTCGCGGTCGGTGAAGGGCCGGCGCGCGCCCTTGAACGAGGCGGTCAGCATCGGACCGGCGGCGTCGGAGGCGAGGATGGCCACGCTGGCGTGTTCCTCGGGCGGCTGGAGCGAGAAGCGGTAGCGCATGTCGAGCGCGAGGAAGGGCGAGACGCGGAAGGTTTTGGCGCAGGATTGCTCGACGCGGTTGTCGAGGATTTGTGCGGGCAGCGTGTAGAAATGGCGCTCGCCGAAAGTGTTGTTGACCTGGTGCACCGTGGCGAGGAGGCGGCCGTCGCGGGCGTAGCAGAAGAAGACGCTGAGCGGATTGAAGACGTAATTGAGCACGCGCGGCATGGCGAGCACGCGGATCGGGCCGCCGTCGAAGGGGATGTTCGCGTCGCGGAGCTTCTGCTCGATCTGCGGGCGCAGCGGGCGGCCCGAGCCGTCGCCATGATCGGCGTCGAAGAAGCTGACGAGGGCGGGGCGGTTGTGGCGGAATGTCCGCAGGCGGAGCGTCGGAAGCTCGTCGAGATCGAAGAGACCCATGAAGACGCGATAGGCGAGGCGATGGCGCGCGGGCCGGAAGCGCTCGTGGGCGACGAGGCCGGTATAGAGCGCGGTCGTCATGCGGCCATCTCGTGCGGGGTGGGCGGCGCAAGGACGATGCGCCCGGATTCGTCGGGCACGCTCCAGGGGCGGCGCATCGCGCCCATCGCTTCGGCGGCGGCGAGGCCGGCTTGCAGGCCGTCCTCGTGGAAACCGGCGCCGAACCAGGCGCCGGCGAACCAGATGGCGCCGCGGCCCTGGATGGTCCAGAGCCGGCGCTGCGCGCGCAGGGCTTCGGGCGTGAAGCAGGGATGTTCGTAATCGCCTTCCCAGATGATGTGCGCGGGGGCGGGGCGGCGCGCTGGATTGAGCGTGACGAAGAGCGGCTGGTCGGTGTGGAGGTTCTGCAGTCGGTTCATCCAATAGGTGACGGCGCATCCCTGGCGCTTGCCATCCCCCACATAGTTCCAGCTCGACCAGGCGTGCGCGCGGCGCGGCATGAGCGAGGGATCGGTGTGGAGGACGGCGTGGTTCGTCCCGTAGCGGATGGCGGAGAGGAGCGCGCGCTGATCCGGGTCCGGAGCATCGAGCATGGCGAGCGCCTGGTCGGAATGGGCGGCGATGAGGACGCGGTCGTAACGGCGCGTCCGGCCCGATGCGTCGCGGATCTCAACGCCGTCGGGCAGGGAGCGGACGGACTTGACGGGGCAGTTCAAAAGGACCTCGCCGCGCAGGCCTGCGCGGAGCTTGCGGACATAGGCCTGGCTGCCGCCGATGACCGTGCGCCATTGCGGGCGGCCGGTGAAGCGGAAGAGGCCATGGTTCTCAAAGAAGCGGATGAAGGCGCAGGCGGGGTAGGCGCGGATATCCTTTACGGAGGTTGACCAGATGGCGGCGGCCTCGGGCAGGAGATGATCGCGCTGGAAGGCCTCCGAATAGCGGCGCCGATCGAGATAGTCGCCGAGCGTGACGATCTCGGCGTCGGGGGAAAGATCGATCTCCTTGGCGGCGCGATGGTAGAAGCGCAGGAGATCAAGGCCCATCGACCAGAAGCGCGGCGAGAGAAGGTTGCGGCCAAAGCCGATGAACGGACCCCAGCCGTTGGAGGAATATTCGATCGCGCCGCCGCGCAGCGAGACTGCGAAGGACATGGGCGAGGGGCGCGTGGCGACGCCGAGCGCGGCGAAAAGCGCGGTGAGATTGGGATAGTTCGTTTCATTGTAGACGATGAAGCCGGTATCGACGGGCGTGCACTCCTGCGCCGTCGGCGCATCGATGGTGTTGCAATGGCCGCCGAGGCGATCGTCCTTCTCGTAGAGCGTGACGCGATGGGTTTCACCGCGATGGGATTGGGACAGCAGCCAGGCGGCGGAGAGGCCGGAGACGCCTGACCCGATCACGGCGACGGACAATGGATTCTGCATCGGGCGCCTCGTCCGTATCCGGGCCGGGTGGATTGCGGTTTCTGGTGAATTACGGGGCCGGACGCAGATTGGATCAGGTGATCCAAGGCGGTCGCGGGTGCGTAAGACCCGGCATGCTGCTTGCCCGAACGCCCGGCGTTGGACATGCTTTGCCGCGGCGCCGGCCGGAACGATCGTTCGGCGGCCCGCCCCTGGGAGAGCGCATGGCGTCGCAGGCGCCCGGTCAGGTCGAGACGCGCGAGGAAGCGGCGCTCATCGCGCGCATCGCGACGAGGGATCGCGCGGCGTTCGCGGCGCTGTTCGGGATCGTTGCGCCGAAGGTGAAGGGCTATCTGATGCGGCTCGGGGCGACGGGCGCGGCCGCGGAGGAGCTGACGCAGGACGTGATGCTCACCGTGTGGCGCAAAGCCGAGCAGTTCGATCCCGCCAAGGCGGGCGCGCTCACCTGGATCTTCGTGATCGCGCGCAACCGGCGGATCGATGCGCTGCGGCGGGAAAGCTCCATGACGACCTACGGGCTTGAGGCGCCGGAGGACATGCCGGACGATAGCGTGGATGCGCCCGATGCGGGGCTCGACGGGGCCGAGCGGGAGGCGCGGGTGCGCGCGGCGATGCAGGAATTGTCGGCCGAGCAGCAGGAAGTGGTGCGCCGGTCGTTCTTCGAGGAAGAGCCGCATGCGGCGATCGCGGCGGCGCTGGCGCTGCCGCTGGGCACGGTGAAGTCGCGCCTGAGGCTGGCGATGGCGAAGCTGAAGGCGAAGCTGGGAGATCTGAAGTGACGCCGGCGCCGGTGCATCATCCGTCTACGGAGACTTTGGCGGCGTATGCGGCCGGGACGCTGCGCGCGGGCTTCGATTTCGTGATCGCGGCGCATGTGCGCGGGTGCGCGCAGTGCCGGGGGGAGGTCGCGCGGCTGGAGGGCGTGGGCGGCGCGCTCCTGGCTGAAGCGGACGCGGCGGCGATGTCGGAGGAGGCGCTGATGCAGGCGCTGGCGCGGATCGAGACGGCCGCGCCCCCGGCGGCGCCCGCGCGCACGATCGAGCAGATCATCGCGGCGGCGAAGAAGCGCTGGGTGGCGCCGGGGGTGTGGACGGCGCGGATAGACACGCCGCACGCGAAGGACGACCGGGTCTATCTCCTGGGCGTCGCGCCGGGCGTGCAGACGGCGAAGCACACGCATTCGGGCGCGGAATTCACTGTGGTGCTGCAGGGCGCGCTCAATGACGGCGGGGTGGTCTATCGCGCCGGCGATTTCTGCGAGCGCGATCCGGACGATACGCATCATCCGAAGGTGGAGGGCGCGGAAACGTGCGTGTGCCTCTTCGCGACGCAAGGGCGGCTGGTGCCAAGCGGCGTGATCGGGCGGATCGCGTTCGCGCTCGCCGACGTCTGAGGCGATGTCCGGGATGGCGCTTGCGGCGGCGGTTGTGCTTGGCGGCATGCTCGCGGTGATGCTTGCGGCGTGGGCGTTGCAGCGCACGTTGAGCAATTCGGGGTGGGTGGACGTCTTCTGGACGTTCGGGACCGGGGCGGCGTGCGCGGCGATGGCGCTCTGGCCTGCGCCGGCGGAAAGCGCGGGCCGGCAATGGCTGGCGGCGGCGCTTGGGATCGTGTGGTCGCTGCGCCTTGGGCTTTATATCGCGGCGCGCGTGGCGAGATCGGCGGAGGATGCGCGGTATGCGCATCTGAAGCGCACGTGGGGCGCAGACTATCAGCGGCGGCTCTTCGGGTTCGTGCTGGCGCAGGCGCCGGCGACGGCGCTGATGACGCTCTCGGTGTTCGTTGCGGCGCACGCGGGCGCGGGAGAGCTCGGCGCGCGCGATGCGCTGGGGGCGCTTATCCTCGCGATCGCGATCGCGGGAGAGGGATTGGCGGACGAGCAGATGCGGCGGTTCAAGGCGCGGGACGAGCGCGGGCCGATCATGGAGGAGGGGCTGTGGGGCTGGTCGCGGCATCCGAACTATTTCTTCGAGTGGCTCGGGTGGCTGGCGTATCCGGCGATGGCGTTCGATCCGGGCCAGCCGATCACGTGGCTGACATGGATCGCGCCGCTGCTGATGTATGTGATCCTGCGGCACGGGACGGGCGTACCTGCGCTGGAAGGCTCGATGCTGCGCACGCGCGGCGATGCGTTCCGGGATTATCAGGCCCGCGTGAGCGTGTTCTTTCCGAGACCTCCGCGAAGGAGAGCGACATGAGCATGGTCTCGCGCGCGGTGCAGATGTTCGAGGCGGCGCCGCTGCCGGATGCGCTGAGGCGCGGGACGGTGGCGATGCTGGTCGCGCGCGCGGACCGCAGGCTGGCGCATGGCGATGCGGAGGAGGAGGCGCGGTTCGCCGCGGCGATGGACGCGCGGCCGATCGCGGAACACACCGCGGCGGCGAATGCGCAGCATTATGAGGTGCCCGCCGCGTTCTTCCGCGAATGCCTGGGGCCGCGGCTCAAATATTCGTGCTGCCTTTATGACGGAGGCGCGGCGACGCTGGCGCAGGCGGAGGAGCGGGCGCTCGCCGAGACGTGCGCGCATGCGGATCTCAAGGATGGGCAGCGGATCCTGGAGCTCGGGTGCGGGTGGGGATCGCTGACGCTTTGGATGGGTGCGCAATATCCGCGCGCGGAGATCGTCGCGGTGTCGAACTCGGCGAGCCAGCGGGCGCATATCGAGGTGCAGGCGGCGCGGCTTGGGCTCAGCAATGTGCGCGTGATCACCGCGGACATGAACGCGTTCGAGGCGGAAGGGCGGTTCGACCGGATCGTCTCGGTGGAGATGTTCGAGCACATGTCGAACTGGCGGGCGCTGCTGACGCGCTGCCGGGGCTGGCTGGCGCCGGGGGGGCGGCTTTTCCTGCATGTGTTCGCGCACAGGGCCTCGCCTTACCGGTTCGAAGCGGGAGATCGGTCCGACTGGATCGCGCAGCATTTCTTCACCGGCGGGGTGATGCCGTCTCGGAATCTCATCCGCAATTTCGCCGACCTCTTCGAGGTGGAGGCGGAATGGCGGTGGTCGGGCACGCATTACGAGAAGACGGCGCTCGATTGGCTCAAGAATTTCGACGCGCGCATCGAGCGCATTCGTCCGGTGCTGGCCGAGACGTATGGCGATGCGGCGCGGCTGTGGGAGCACCGCTGGCGGCTCTTCTTCATGGCGACGGCTGGGCTTTTCGGGCACGCGGGCGGCGAGAGCTGGGGCGTGGTGCATCATCGGCTGAAGGCGGCTTAAAGATGCTGGGTTATCTGGCGGCGTGGATCGCGACGGCGGTCGTGTTCCTCGGGCTCGATGCGATCTGGCTGTCGCAGATGGGGCCGCGGCTCTATCGGCCGATCATCGGGGAGATATTGGCGGCGAAGGTCGATCTCGGCGCCGCGGTTGCGTTCTATCTCATGTATGTGAGCGGCATCGTGTTCCTGGCGGTGCATCCGGCGCTGGAGAAGGGCGGGCTCGGCAAGGCGGTGATGATGGGCGCGATCATCGCGCTGTTCGCCTACGGGACGTATGATCTGACCAATCAGGCGACGCTGAAGGTTTGGGACGTGAGACTGACGCTGCTTGATCTTTGCTGGGGCGCGTTCGTGACGTCGATGGCTGCGGGGGCGGGGTATCTGGCGGCTTCGAGATTCGTTGGCGCCGCCCCCTCACCGTGATCCTCTCGGCGCTTTGCAAGCGGCTGGTGCAGCGCGATTGCGCAACGTTGAGGATCACCCCACCCCCTGCCCCCTCCCCTCAAGGGGAGGGGGGCGCATCATCCTGAGCGGTCAACAAATGCTGAGCGCTGGGGCCCCGGATCGCGGCTGCGCCGCGTCCGGGGAGCGGGCGCGTGGTCATTAGCCTGAGATGGTCTTGTAGGCGGCGAGGGCGGCGGCGCGGGCTTCGGCGTGATCGACGATCGGCTTGGGGTAAGTCTTGCCAAGGACGATGTTCGCCGACTTGAGCGCGTCGGCGGGCGCGTCGAACGGGGCGTGGATGAAATCGTCCGGAAGCTGAGCGATCTCTGGAATCCAGCGGCGCACGTACTTGCCGTCGGGGTCGAATTTGCGCCCCTGCGTCACCGGGTTGAAGATGCGGAAGAAGGGCGAGGCGTCGGCGCCTGAGCCGGCCACCCATTGCCAGCTGGCGGCGTTGTTGGCGAGGTCGGCGTCGAGGAGCGTGTCCCAGAACCAGGCCTCGCCCTCGCGCCAATCGATGCGCAGATGCTTGATGAGGAAGCTCGCGGCGATCATGCGCACGCGATTGTGCATGAAGCCGGTGGACCAGAGCTCGCGCATGCCGGCATCGACCATGGGATAGCCGGTGAGGCCGCGCGACCAGGCGGCGAAGTCCTTCTTCGCGGCGCGCCAGGGGAAGGCGTCGAACGCGCTCTTCCAATTGGCTTGCGGCAGCGTCGGGAAATGGAAGAGCAGGTGGTGGGAGAATTCGCGCCAGCCGAGCTCGCTGGCGAATTTGTGCGTGGCGGCTTCCTTGAAGGCGAGCGCCGACCAGATCTGACGGGGTGAGATCTCGCCGAAATGCAGGTGCGGGGAAAGGCGCGAGGTGGCGGGCAGATCGGGGCGGTCGCGATCGGCGGCGTACTTGGCGAGGCTCTCCTCGATGAAATGCCGGAGGCGCGCGGCGGCGCCTTTCTCGCCGGGGGTCCAGAGCTTTTCCCAGCCGGCGGCCCAATTGGGCTTGGAGGGAAGGAGCTTCCAATCATCGAGCGCATCGCTGCGGCATGCGATGCATTTGAGCTTCGCCGCGGGCAGCGGCGCGGCGACGTCGCGCGCAGCGGCGGCGCGCCAGTATGGCGTGAAGACCTTGAAGGGACCGCCGTCCTTGGTCTTGATCTCCCAGGGCTCGTGCAGGAGCGAGGCGTTGAAGCTTGTCGTTTCGAGGCCGCGGGCGGCGAGATGCTTCTTGAGCGCGGCGTCGCGGGCGACGGCGTGGGGTTCGTAGCAGCGATTCCAATAGATCGCGGTCGCGTTCGTATCGGCGGCGAGCCTGGAGATGATCTCGCCGGGATCGCCGGCGCGCAGCACGAGGCCGGGGATGTCCTTGGCGAGCGCGCGCAGGCTCATGTGCAGCCACCAGCGCGAGGCGGCGCCAAGGCGCCATTTGCCGGGCGTCGCATCATCGAGAATGTAGAGCGGCAGCACGGGCCCGCGCGCGGCGGCGGCGGCGAGCGCGGGATTGTCGCGCGTGCGCAGGTCCTGACGGAGCCAGACGATCGTCGGGCCGATGCTCGGATCGGGCTTAGTCACGCGCGCATGATCGCTTGATGCGCGCGCGTGTGGAAGGGGTCAGATGGCCACGCGCGCAGGCGAGGAAGCGCGCACGCTCACGGTGCGCAGCGCGATCGGACCGCGCCGCGCGCTGCCGCGCAGATGCGCGCGGCGCCAATGCACGGCGCCGCCGCGACGGACGAGATGGCCGCAGACGAAGTGCAAACGCGCTTCCGCGCGGGACGCGCAAGCGCCGCGCGAAGCCGGGGACTGCGCGTCCAGGTGCGCGGAGACCTCCACATGGTCGAGCAGAGGCGGCTTGTTGCGCCTGGCGCGCGCGGCGTTGAGGCGCGCCTGCGACACCGGAGCGAGCGCGAGGGCGCTGCGGGCGGCGAGCAGGAGGCAAAACGCGGCGAGCAGCGGGAAATCTCCGGCGGCGCGCTCAAGATTGTGGTGGAGCGCGGCTTCGCGCATCGCGGGCGAGGGGGTGGCGCGCTCCAAATAGGCGCGCCATTCGGGGCGCAGGCGAAAGCGCACGTGCGCGAGGAGGCGCGTGAGAGCGGCGTCGGCGGGGGCCTCGATCGCGCGGACGAGGTCGCGATCGTGCAGGCGGCGGCAGAAGGCGGCGTCGTCGAGATCGAACTCGAGCAGGAACGGGAAGAGATCGGGGCCGGCGGCGCCTTTGTCGGCGCCGTCGTCCCAGACGAGCGCGATGTCGCCGCGGCGGCCGGTCTCGTCGGCGCGGACAAGCAGGCCGACCTGCGCGGCGCGCGCGGCTTGGGGCTCAGCGAGGCCGAGGTCGGCGAGCGCCTGCATCGCGCCGCGCTCGCTCCATTCGATCCACATCTCGGGCGCGGGGATGCGGATGAGATCGATGCACTCGACGAGCTGGGCGCCGTCGCCGAGCGCCGTCGCCATCGCGAGCGCGGCGACATCGTCATCGAGCACGTAGCGCAGCGGCGCGCGGGCGGCGCGCGCGGATATCAAGGCGGCGCTCGGCAATTCGACGCGCCCGAGGCGGGGCGACCATACCAGCGTCGGCCCAGCCGCCGCGGCGACACGATCCAGCAAGCGCATGCGCGCGAAGAGTGCACATGCGCGCGCGCGGTTTGCGCCAAACACGCTGCAATTGCCGCCGAGTGCGGAGGAGTATGGCGCGATGAACACACATGATGACCGGAAATGCGGTTGCGCTCCGCATGTCCGAAAACGTGGGAACTTTGGCGCATGCGCGGCGCCATAGTCTGAGAGTTATCTCCGAAAGGCCTTGGGGATGACATGTTTTGCGTGCGAGCGGAAAAGCTCTTTGCGCCAACATAACGGCATAACAAGCCGCGCCCCGAGGCAGTGTGCTTCGGAGGTTTGACGTGAAAAACTGGTTCAAGAAGAACGATCGTCTGCTGGCAGGTACGATCCTGGCCGGCGCATCGGTGGTGGGCTTGGTCGCGCCGGCGGCGGCGCAGGATGCGGGCGTGGGCGACGAGATCGTCGTGACGGGATCGCGCATTCCGCAGGCGAACCTGCAGAGCGTGAGCCCGATCCAGGTCGTCAATGACGAGGAGTTCAAGCTGCAGGGCACGTTCGAGGCGTCGAACATCATCAACACGCTGCCGCAGAACTTCCAGACGCCGGGCGTCGACTTCAGCAACACGCCCAATCCGCTCAGCACGCCGGGCGGTCTCACCACCGCGAACTTGCGCGGCCTTGGGCCGCAGCGCACGCTTGTCCTCGTTGACGGCGTTCGCCTGGGCGTTGGCGACGTCCACAGCGGCAATCCCAATCCGGGACCCAATCTCGACCAGATTCCGGGCGCGCTTGTGCGGCGCGTCGAGGTGGTGACGGGCGGCGCCTCGGCCGCTTACGGCTCGGATGCCGTCGCCGGCGTCATCAACTTCATCATGATGGACAATTTCGAGGGCCTGAAGGTCGATGCCCAGTACGGCTTCGCGCAGCACAAGAACGACAACGAGTACATTCAGGGCATCGTCAGGGGCAACGGCCTGCCGGTGCCGGAAGAGGACGTGTCGGGCGGCGAGAACGGCGATTTCAACATCGTCGTGGGCTCCAATCTCGCCGACGGGCGCGGCAACGTGACGGGCTATATGGGCTATCACCGGCAAAGCCCGGTCACCCAGGCGGAGCGCGATTTCTCCGGCTGCCTGCTCGCCAGCATCGGGACGGACTTCATCTGCGCGAACTCGTCGAACTCGAACAGCTTCACCAGCCTCGACACGGGCAATCGCTTCTCGCAGGTGGGGACCCAGTTCCTGCCGTGGCCGAATGCGACGTCGAATCCGCCGCCGACGTTCAACTCAAGCCCGTTCCAGTTCCTGTCGCGGGACGATACCCGCTACAGCGCGGGATATTTCGCGCACTACGATGTGAACGATCATTTCTCGTTCTATTCGCAGCTCAACCTGATGCATGACCGTAGCACGCTGAACGTCGGCCCGAGCGCGCTCTTTCAACAGAACGGCGTCGTGTCGGTGAACTGCGACAATCCCCTGCTGAGCGCACAGCAGCAGACCGTGCTCGGCTGCACCGACACCAGCATCATCCCGGACACCGACCCGCTCAGGCCCGGCAATCAGGGCAACGCCAGCCTCATCATCGGCCGGCGCAGCATCGAGGGCGGCCCGCGCGAATTCTCGTTCGATCACACGAGCTACCGGCTGGTGGCCGGCGGGCGCGGCGAGATCGTGGATGGGTGGAATTACGACATCTACGCCCAGTATTATTACACCCAGGTGGAACAGGGCTATATCGGCGACCTGAACAAGAACAACATGTTCAAGGCGCTGCAAGTCGTGCAAACCGCGGCCGGCCCGCAGTGCAAATCCCAAGTCGATGGGACCGACACGCTGTGCCGGCCATGGAACATCTTCCGCGACGGCGGCGTCACACCCGAAGCGCTCGCCTATATCGGCACCGACGCGCAAGCCTGGGGCCGGGGGCAGCAGCAAGTCGTCAGCGCCAACATCAATGGCGATCTCGGCACGTTCGGCATCAGATCGCCCGCCGCGGAAGACGGCGTGGCGCTTGCGGTCGGCACGGAATATCGCCGGGAGGAAGGCTACTTCCACGCCGACCCGATCTGGGCTTCGGGCGCACTCACCGGAACGGGCGGCGCGCTCGGCGTTACGGACGGCTCCTACGACGTGATCGAGCTCTTCGGGGAAACCCGCATTCCGATCGCGCAAGACAAGCCGTTCTTCCAAAATCTGGTGGTCGAAGCCGGCTATCGGTTCTCCGACTACAGCCTGGCGGGGGAGACCGAGACCTACAAGCTTGGCCTGCAATGGTCGCCGAGCGAAGACCTCCAGTTCCGCGGGTCGTTCCAGCACGCGGTGCGGGCGCCGAACATCATCGACCTGTTTGCGCCGCTCGGCGTGACCAATTCGGCGGTGCTCACGACCGACCCGTGCGCGGGCCCAGTTCCGACCGCGACGTTCGAGCAATGCGCGCGCACCGGCGTCACGCTCGCGCAATACAATAGCGGGAGCATCATTCCGTGCCCGGCCGGGCAATGCGGGGTGGAGCAAGGCGGCAATCCGAACGTCCTGCCGGAAGCGGCCGACACCAAGTCGCTCGGCATCACCTTCACGCCGACTTTCATTTCGGGGCTGGTGATCAGCGTCGATTGGTGGGACATCGACCTGGAAGACGTCATTGGCGTCGTGCCGGCGAACGTGGCGTTCAACAATTGCCTGCTCAACAACAACCCGGTGTTCTGCAACCGGATCACCCGCACGCCGCAGGGGTTCCTGTTCGGCGACACAATCGCCGGCGGCGGCTATATCTTCACGCCGGGCGACAACATCGCCTCGGGGCACACCGCGGGCGTCGATGTGCAGGCGTCCTACACGCTGCGGATGGGCGAGATGGGCAGCTTGTCGACGCTCTTCAATGGCAGCTATATCGACAAGGCGGCCGTGAAGTCCGACGCGGACACGCCGGAGTATGATTGTGCAGGCCTCTACGGCATCGTCTGCGCGATCACGCCGAATTGGCGCCATACCATGCGGGTGAGCTGGGACTCGCCGTGGAATGTGATGGCGTCGCTGCAATGGCGCTATATCGACGGCATGCTGCTCGACGCGGACTCCGACCAGCCGGTCATCGGCGGGGCATGCTGCGATCCGATCGATCACCGCATGAAGTCGGTCTCGTATTTCGATCTCTCGGGCATCTGGGACATCAACGAGACCGTGAGCCTCCGCGCGGGCGCCAACAATGTGCTCGACCGGAGCCCGCAAGTGTCGCCTGGCCTGGGCATCTCCGGGGTCGGCGGGCCGAACGCGTTCCCGACCTACGATCTGCTGGGCCGGACCGTGTTCGTCGGGCTGACGGCATCGTTCTAGCGCAGAGAACAGAGTCGAACTTCGGGGCGGGCGCGAGCCCGCCCTTTTTCTTTGACGCGACGTCCCCTTTGCTTGGCGCGACGCGGGCGCGAGCCGGTGCGTTGGCGCAAAACGGGGGATCGGCGGCGCAGATCGTGGGCTTGCGACGAAGCGACGAAGGCGCGCCATTCGTCGGCAATCGCTTTGCGACGAGGCGCGCGGCGCCGGCGACAGGCGACGTGGGGGCGCGGCTTGCGCGGCGCGGCGCTGGGCTAAGCTTCGTTCACGCAACGAAGTTTCCCGCCATGCTGAGCGCGACCGCAAAAACCAGGAAGATCGTCGGCCTCGTCTATCCGGGCGCGGTGCTGCTTGATCTGGCCGCGCCCATGGAGGTGTTCCACTTCGCTAGCGACACGCTGGGCGAAGAGACCGGCGCGGCGCCGGCGCCCTACGATGTCGAGATCTGGGGGCTCGCCAGAGGCCCCGTGCCATCGATGTCGGGACTGTCGATGATGGCGACGTCGGTGCTCGGCGACAGTCTCGCCGGCATCGATACCGTGCTCGTTCCGGGCGCGAAGTCGGGCAATCCGGACGTCTATCGCGACCGGCGCATCCTCGACTGGCTGCAGGGGTTGCCGGGGCAGGTCCGGCGGATCGTGGCGGTCGGCTCGGGCGCATTCCTGCTGGCGGAGGCGGGACTGCTGCGGGGGCGGCGGGCGACGACGCACTGGCGCGACTCGGACCTGCTCAAGCGCGGCTATCCGGACGTGACGGTGCTGAAGGACGTCATCTTCACCGCCGACGGGCCGATCTATTCCTCGGCCGGCGTAGTGGGCGCCATCGATCAGGCGCTGGCGCTGGTGGAGGAAGATCACGGGCGCACGGCGTCACTCAAGGTGGCCAAGCGGCTGGTCGTGCTGGCGCGGCGGCCGGGGGACCACACGCAGCTTTCGAGCTTCCTCTCTTCGCAAACCCGCTCGGTGCGGTTCGGCGAGCTGCTCGACTGGATCTACCGCTCGCTGCGGGCGGATCTCTCGGTGCCGCGGCTGGCGGAGATGGCGGCGATGAGCCCGCGGAACTTCACGCGGGTGTTCCGGGAGGAGCTGGGGCGGCCGCCGGCGGAGTTCGTGCGCGCAGTTCGCGTGGAGGTCGCGAGCCGGCTCATCGCGGAGGGCAACGACATGTTCGGGGCGGTGTCGCGGGAGTGCGGCTTCGCCTCGGAGGAGCAGATGCGGCGCGCGTTCCAGGCCGTGCTCAAGCTCTCGCCGCGGGATTTCCACGACCGGAACGCGGCGCGCGGCAAGCTGCGGGCCGCGGCGCGGTAGGGGCGCTTCGGCGAGGCCGCGAGCGCTCGCTCCTTTGCTGCGCAGGCGCCTGATCATCCCATCCCCTGCCCCCTGCCCTCGGAGGGAGGGGGGCGACCCCCTTGAAGCGGGGCAGGGAGGCGGCCAAGGTCCCGGCGCGGACGCAGGCGCCTGGGCGGCGTCCGGGTAGGGAGGCCCCGTGGGCCTGCGCGCGTCCATTGTCATTGCGGTGCTGAACGAGGCGGAGAACGTCGGGTCGGTCTGCGACGAGACGCTGAGGAAGCTGGCGCCGGTCGCGCCGTTCGAGGTGGTGTTCGTGGACGACGGCTCCAACGACGCCACCCCGGACATCCTGGCCGATATCGCGGCGCGCGACGGGCGGGTGCGGCTCGTCCGGCACGACCGGCGCTGCGGGAAGTCGCAGGCGGTGCGGACCGGGGTGCTGGCGGCGCGGGCGGCGTGGGTGGCGACGATCGACGGGGACGGGCAGAACGATCCGGGCGACCTGGTCGCCATGCTGCAGGCGGCGTGGGCAGCCAATGGGGGCGCTGAGGGCGGCGACAAGCCGCCGCTGGTGGC
The DNA here is from genome assembly GCA_016791425.1 of Hyphomonadaceae bacterium. GTDB lineage: Bacteria > Pseudomonadota > Alphaproteobacteria > Caulobacterales > Aquidulcibacteraceae > CADEEL01. The sequence goes on from JAEUMQ010000015.1 coordinate 14,182, forward strand.
CGGCAATCGGCGCGGGCAGCGGAAGGATCCCTGGTCGCGGCTGGCGGCGACGCGGATCGCCAACGGCCTCAGGGCCGCGGTGCTGGGGGATCATTGCCCCGACACCGGCTGCGGGATGAAGGCGTTTCCGCGCGAGGCGTTCCTGCTGCTGCCCTGCTTCGAGGGGATGCATCGGTTCCTGCCGGCGCTCTTCCAGCGCTACGGGCATCCGCTGATCAATGTGCCGGTGCAGCATCGGCCGCGGATGGCGGGGAGCTCGAAGTACACGAATTGGGGACGCGCGCTGGTCGGGGTGTTCGACCTGCTCGGGGTGATCTGGCTCGTGCGGCGGACGCGCGCGCCGGGGCGGGTGAGCGAGGTCGAGGCGGCGGCGCGCGAGAGGGGCGAAGTTGAGCGGACATAGCGTGCGTTGCGCAACACCGCACCCGTCGCCGCTCACGCGGCGACACCCTCCCCTGAAGGGGAGGGAGGGCGCTTTGTCTTGCTCCGGGGGCGGACGATGACGATGGCCAGCGGAGAGGCGAACCGGCTTTCGCTGCGCGACATGATCATCGTGGTCGCGTTCGCGCTCGTCGCGCTGGCGCCGGGGATCTCTTGGCTGCCGCCGATGGACCGCGATGAATCCCGCTACGCGGTCGCGAGCGCGCAGATGCAGGCAAGCGGCGATTACGTCGATATCCGCTTCCAGGATAAGCCGCGCTATCTGCAGCCGGCGGGCATCTATTGGCTGCAATCGGCGTCGGCGAGCCTCTTCGATGCGCGCGACGAGATATGGGCCTATCGGCTGCCGTCGCTGCTCGGCGCGCTGGCCGCGGTGCTGATGACGGCGTGGGCGGGGACCGCGCTCTTCGGGCGGAATGTCGGGATCGCGGCGGGCCTGATGCTGGCGGCGTCGTTCTCGCTCAATTTCGAGGCGCGCACGGCGAAGACCGACGCGGCGCTGCTGGCCAGCATCGCGGCGGCGCAGTTCGCGCTGCTGCGGGTCTATCTGAACCAGGAGCGGACGCGGGGCTGGGCGGCCTTGTTCTGGGCGGCGCTCGGCGTCGGGATGATGCTGAAGGGGCCGATCATCGTGATGATCGCGGGGGCGACGATCCTTGCGCTGATCATCTGGGACCGGCGCGCGGGATGGCTCAAGGGGCTGCACGCGGGATGGGGCGCGCTCCTCTTCCTGGCGATCGTTCTGCCCTGGTATGTGGCGATCGGGTTCGAGAGCGACGGGGAATTCTACGCGCGCGCCGTCGGGGTGAGCCTGCTCGGCAAGGTGGGGCACGCGCAGCAATCGCATGCGGGACCGCCGGGCTATCATCTCGGGCTCTTCCCGTTCGCGTTCTGGCCGGCGTCGCTCTTCGCGGCGCTGGCGATCCCGTTCGTGTGGCGCAAGCGGCGCGAGCCGGCGGTGCGGTTCATGATCGCATGGATCGTTCCGACCTGGGTGATCTTCGAGGCGATCGCGACGAAGCTGCCGCATTACGTGCTGCCGACTTATCCGGCGCTGGCGTGCCTGGGGGCGGCGGCGCTCTTTCTTCCGGATGATGCGAAGCCGACGCGCGTGGGCGCGGTCGCGCGGGCGCTGTGGATCGCGATCTGGGTCGCAGCGAGCGCGGGGGTCGCGGGCCTGGGGCCGGTCGCGTTGTCGCAGCTGGCGGGGCGCATCGATGCGGCCACGATCGGCGCCAGCGTGATCGTGTTCGCGCTGGCGATGGCGGCGCTCGTCTTCACGCTGCAGAAGCGGGCGTGGCGCGCGGTCGCGTGCGCGGCGGCGGCCGGCGCGTTGGCGTGGGTGAACGTGTTCGCGAACGTCGCGCCGCGGCTGGAGCGGATCTGGATCAGCCCGCGGCTGGAGGCGGCGGTGCGCGCGGCCGCCCCATGTCCGCAGCCGGTGTTGACGACGAACCCGTTCATCGAGCCGAGCCTCGTCTTCCTGCACGGATCGGCGGCGACGAAGCTGGCGGAGACGCCGGAGGAGGCGGTCGCGGCGTTCGCGGGCGCGGGCGAATGCGCCGTTGCAGCGATCGGCGCGGCCCAGAAGGAGGCTTTTGTCGCGGGGCTCGCGGCGCGGGGGATCGCCGTGCGCGAGGCGGGGATCGTCCGTGGGCAGAATTATTCGAACGGCGATGCGCTGGAGCTGACGCTCTACGTGGCGGCGCGGTAAGGAATGGGTGTCTTGGCGCGTGGGCGCCAGAGCGCCAAGTCCTCATCGTTGAGGCTCACCCCACCCCCTGCCCCCTCCCCTCGAAGGGGAGGGGAGCGCCCATTCCACACAGGGATTGTTTGCGACATGCGCTCAGGGGTGGGTTTCGGCGTGGTTGGGTGAGGTGCGCAGCGTCGTGGCGACCGGAGTCGGCGGGCGGTCCTTGAACTCGGCCAAGAGCTCCTGTTTGCGGGCGACCATCTGTTCGCCGAGGGCGTCGAGGTCCAGGTCGGTCCTGCGCGCCTGCGCGAACATGCCTTCCTCGCGCATCTCCTCCTCGTGGACGTGGTGCTTGATCTCCTCGGAGAGCACCTTGACCTTGGCGTCGTAGAAATCGTCGTCGGGGCCGCCGGCGATGAGCTCGGCGATCATCACCTTGGCGCCGTCGTGCTCGACATAGGCTTCATCGAGAGTGTCCGCTTCGATCTCGCCCCGCAGCGCGGGATAGAAGATCTCCTCTTCGATCATCGTATGGATGACGAGCTCGGTGCAGATCTTCTTCGCGAGCGATTGCTTCTGGGCGGAAGAGCGTGCGCTCTCGTACTTCTGGAACAGCTCTTCGACGGCGCGGTGGTCGGCCTTGAGGAGCGCGATAGCGTCCTGCTGGGGGGCGGGTTTGGCCGGCGTCTTCTTCGGTGCGGATTGGGGCATAGGGTTCCTCGGCGTTCTGGTCGGCGCCGAGATAAACGCCTGCTGCGGCTAGGCGTTCCGCGCGCGGACTGCTGCGACAAAGGCCTCGAAGAGCGCCTGGCCCGCGGCGTCGAGCTCGGGATGCCATTGGACGCCGAGGACGAAGAACTTGCCGGGCATCTCCAGCGCTTCGACGCCGCCGTCCGGGGAGCGCGCGGTGATCGCGACGTCGCGGCCGGGTTCGACGACGTGCTCCTTGTGCGTGGAGTTCACGCTATAGGCGCCGGGCGCGAGGATCCGGGCGAGGCGGGTGTTGGGCGCGACCTCGATCGGATGGGCGGCGTTCGCGCCGTAATGGACGACGGCGTCGCCGGGCGCGGGCTCACGGTAAGTCATGCGGCCGCCATTCACGCCGGCGATGAGCTGCATGCCGTTGCAGATGCCGAAGAGCGGGCGGTCATCGGCGATGAGTTTCGCCACCGCGCGCCGTTCGAAGTCGCGCCGCTCGGTGGCGATCATCACGGCGCCCGGGGGAGGATTCACGTACCAGGCGGACTCGAAACGGTAGTCGGCGCCGGGCACGATCCAGCCGTCGCATACATCGAGCAGCGCTTCGAAGCTGCGCCAGGAATAGGAGACGCCGATCGGGACGGCGCCGGCGCGCTCGATGGCGGCGAAATAGTCCTTCCTGAGCGCGTAATAGGGGCGTTGGGAAAACCCGCTTCCGTCCGGCTGGCCGGGGGATTCGTCGAGGACGAGGCCGATGAGCGGCGGGTTCATTGCAGGGAGCCCTCCCAGTCCGTCAGCGGACGGAAGGGAACGATCTTGTTCTTGGCGTCGTGGCCGATGTCGGCGCGGCCGAGATAGGGAATGCCGGTCATCGCGCAGAAGCGCTCGACGATCTCTGTTTCGGTCTGGCCGAAGGGGCGATCGTTTTCGGGGATGGGGTCGCAGCGGCCGAGCATGACGCCTTTCACGCGCTTGAACGCGGTGTTGTGGAAGAGGCCGAAGCAGAAGCGGTCGAGGCGGTAATGGTATTCGCCGACGTCCTCCAGCATGAGGATCGCGCCATCCCAGTTGGGCTGGTAGGGCGTGCCGAGCAGGTGGCAGAGCACGGTGAGATTGAAGGCGAGGCGCGGCTCGTTCGCGTGCTGCGGCTCAACGGTCGAAGGATCGCGGCGGAGGAGGAAGGCGAGCGCGCGGCGGATGGCGTCGGGGCCGTCGGCGCGCGCGAAATCGACCGGCATCGGTCCGTGCGCGAGCCGGGGGAAGCCGAGATTGTGAAGCGCGGCGAGCAGCGCCCCGGCGTCGGAATAGCCGAGATAGGTTTTTGCGCGGGCGACGGGGGCGAGGTTCGGCAAGATTCGTTCGAAGAGGCGGGAGGCGCCGTAGCCGCCGGCGGCGAACCAGACGGCGTCGAAGGCGGGATCGTTGGCGGCATCGAGGAAGGCGCGCGCGCGCTCTTCGTCAGGGCCGGCGAAATGGCCGGCCTTGGCGAAGCATTGGGGATGGATGTGGAGATCGAGGCCGGGGAACTCGGCGGCCAAGGCGCGCACGCCTTCGGCGCTGGCGGGGACGAGCGCCGCGCCGGGGGCGACGATTGCGATGCGGAGCTTGTCCATCGGTCCTTTGACCCCCTCCTTATCTCCCCCTTGCAGGAGGAGGAGTCCGCGGCGTCGCGGCCTTTCTTGGGCGCCATTCCTTAAGGATTATGGCTGGGCGCAATCTCAACCTTTTTGTCAGAGAGTTTTGCGTCCCGTACAATTGGCAATGGCCTGCTTGGGGGCGTGCTAGGGGGCGTGGTTCGGCATGGGCAAGCGGTACTTCTTCTGCGGCATCGGCGGCAGCGGCATGCTGCCGCTCGCCCTCATCGTGCAGGCGCGCGGGGGGACGGTCGAAGGGTCGGACCGGTCGCTGGACGCGGGGCGCACGGCGAAGAAGTTCGAATTTCTCCGCGCGCGCGGGATCCGGCTCTTTGCGCAGGACGGATCGGGTGTCGTTGATGGCGGGCAGATCGTGGTGGCGTCGGCGGCGGTGGAGGAGACCGTGCCGGACGTCGTCTCCGCGCGGCGCGTGGGCGCGACGATGCTGACCCGCGCGCAGCTGCTCTCCTCGCTCTTCAACGAAAGCGGATGCGCGGTGGGCGTGGCGGGGACGAGCGGCAAGTCGACGACGACGGGGATGCTGGGCTGGATCCTGTCCGTCGCCGGACTGAAGCCGACGGTGATGAATGGCGGGGTGATGAAGAACTTCATCACCGAGGATGTTCCGTTCGCCAGCGCGGTGGTGGGCGAGGGGGCGTTCTTCGTCAGCGAAGTGGACGAGAGCGACGGCTCGATCGCGCAGTTCAATCCGAAAGTGGCGCTGCTCAACAATATCGCGCTCGATCACAAGAGCCTGGAGGAGCTGCGGCGGCTGTTCGGTGATTTCTGCGCGCGAGCGGAAGTCGCGGTGCTCAACATGGACAATGCGGAAGTCGCGCGGCTGGCGGAGACGCTGCCGGCGACAAAGCGCATGAGCTATGCGGTGAACGGGCCCGCGGACGTGACGGCGAGCGCGCTGGCGCCGGCGCCGGGAGGGATTTCGTTCGACCTCTTTGTGCATGCGCGGGCGATCGGGCGCGTGGAGCTGCAGACGCCGGGGCTCTACAATGTCTCGAATGCGCTGGCGGCGATCGCAGGCGCGATGGCGTGCGGGGTCGCGCCGGAAGAGGCGGCCGCGGCGCTGAAGAGCTTCGCGGGAATCCAGCGGCGGATGGACATGGTCGGGAGCGCGAACGGGATCGTCGTGATCGATGATTTCGCGCACAATCCCGACAAGATCGCCGCGACGCTGGCGGCGCTGAAGACGTTCCCGGGGCGTGTGCTGGTGATGTTCCAGCCGAGCGGGTTCGGGTCGCTCAATCTGACGAAGAACGAGCTTATCGCGACGTTCGCGAACGGGCTTGGCGCGGAAGACGTGCTGTTCATGAGCGAGCCGCCGTATTTCGGCGGCACGGTGAACCGCGTCGTCTCGAGCGCGGAGATCGTGGAGGGCGTGCGCGCGGGGGCGAAGCAGGGGTTCGCGTTCGCGGACCGGGCCGCGTGCGCGGAGCGGATCGTGGAGATGGCCGCGCCGGGAGATCGCATCATCGTGATGGGGGCGCGGGACGACACGCTGTCGCAATACGCCGCGGAGCTGCTGGCGCGGGTGCGCGCGAACGCCGTGGAGGCGCTGATCCGCGGCGATGGCGAGCCGGTGCGGAACGGGGATCGCGGCGCGGCGTGACGTCTCGCTCGATGATTTGTCGCGCGCGCCCCACCCCCTCCCCTCAAAGGGAGGGGGGCGTCTGGTTTGCGCAACGCCGAGCAGGTTGAGAACCGAGCGGCCGATGCTAAGCATCGGGCATGAACACTGCGGATGATGTGAAGGCGATCCTGGCATCGCTGGGCGTGGAGGCGCGCGCAGGCGAGCGGGTCGTGCGGACGCCGATCGACGGGGCCGAGATCGGACGCGTGCGCGACGCGAGCGCGCGCGAGGTCGGCGAGGCGATCGGGCGCGCGCATGCGGCGTTCCTGAGTTGGCGCAATGTTCCGGCGCCGAAGCGCGGCGAGCTGGTGCGGCTGTTCGGCGAGGAGCTGCGCAAGGAGAAGGCGGCGCTCGGGCGGCTTGTCACGATCGAGATGGGGAAGGTCGCGTCCGAGGGGCTGGGGGAAGTGCAGGAGATGATCGACATCTGCGATTTCGCGGTCGGTCTCTCGCGGCAGCTCTATGGGCTCACGATCGCGACCGAGCGGCCCGAACATCGGATGATGGAGACATGGCATCCGCTCGGCGTCGTCGGGATCATCTCGGCGTTCAATTTTCCGGTCGCGGTGTGGGCATGGAATGCGGCGCTGGCGCTGGTGTGCGGCAATGCGTGCGTGTGGAAGCCGTCTGAGAAGACGCCGCTGACGGCGCTCGCGACACAGGCGTTGCTTGGGCGGGCGATGGTGCGCTTCGGGGAGGCGCCGGAGGGATTGTCGGAAGTGGTGATCGGCGCGCGCGAGGTTGGCGAAGCGCTGGTGGATGACGCGCGGGCGGCGCTGGTGAGCGCGACGGGCTCGACGGCGATGGGGCGGATCGTGGGCCCGCGGCTGGCGCAGCGCTTTGCGCGCGCGCTGCTGGAGCTGGGGGGCAACAATGCGGCGATCATCGCGCCTTCGGCGGACCTCGCCTTGGCGCTGCGCGGGGTCGCGTTCGCGGCGATGGGCACGTGCGGGCAAAGATGCACGAGCCTGCGGCGGCTCTTCGTGCACGCGGACGTCTATGGCGACTTCGTTGCGCGGCTGAAGGGCGCCTATGCGTCGGTGAAGGTCGGCGATCCCCTGGAGGCGGGCGTGCTTGTCGGGCCGCTGATCGACGAGGCGGCGTTCGCGCGCATGCAGGCGGCGCTGGCGGCGGCGCGAGGGGCGGGCGGGGTCGTGCACGGCGGCGAGCGCGTGGCGCGCGATGGCGGAGCGGAAGGGGGCGTCTATGTGCGGCCGGCGCTGGTGGAGATGCCGCAGCAGACCGGGCCGGTGCTGGAGGAGACGTTCGCGCCGATCCTCTATGTGATGAAGTACGAAGCGCTGGAAGAGGCGATCATTCTGCACAATGCGGTGGCGCAGGGGCTGTCGTCGTCGATTTTCACAAACGACGTGCGCGAGGCGGAGCTGTTCATCTCCGCGCGTGGATCGGATTGCGGGATCGCGAACGTGAATATCGGGCCGTCCGGGGCGGAGATCGGCGGCGCGTTCGGCGGCGAGAAGGAGACCGGCGGCGGGCGCGAGAGCGGATCGGATGCGTGGAAGGCCTATATGCGGCGCGCGACGAACACGATCAATTACGGACGCACGCTGCCGCTGGCGCAGGGCGTGAGGTTCGAGATCTAGGTCGTTCGTGCGCGGATTGTGATTGGCCCATTCCGTGATTGCGGAGGCGCGCTCATCTCAGGCGTCTTGTTTCCGGCCGAGCGCCTCCAGCGCGAAGCGGCCGGCGCCGTGCGTGGCCATGAGGAGGCCGAAGAGCACGAGGAGTGCGGCCGGGAGGGCGTCGCGCGGGCCGTTCGCGGCATCGACCATGACGAGCGCGACGATGAAGTTGAACGCGCAGACAAGGCCCGCCCAGCGCGTCGCGAATCCGGCGATGAAGGCGATGCCGCAGGCGAATTGCGCGTAGACGGACAATGGCGCCATGAGCGCGGGATAGGCGAAGCCGTTGTGCGCGAGGAAATCGACGAACTCGTCCATGCGCTCGGCGCTGACGATGTTGTCCCACACGCCCCAGATGAGGAAGGCGCCGACAAAGAGCCGGAAGAGAAGGAGCGCGAGATCGGCGCCGGCGCGGAGGTCTTCAAGAAAGAGGAGCTTGCGAAGCATATCTATCTTCCGGCGCGTCGCTCGCATGGAGCGGCGCCGCCGCGCTCAGAGGAGGCCGCGGCGGGCGAGAGAGGCCATGAGGGCGCGGACGCCGAACGTCCAGGGCGCGGCGCGGTCGGAGGTGGTCACCGTGTTGACCAGCGCGCCGAGGCGCGGGGAGGAGATGGAGACGATGTCGCCCGGCTTGTGGGTGAAGCCCTGATTGGGGCCGAGGCGATCCTTGGTGGGGACGAACATGGTGCCGAGAAAGAGGACAAGACCATCCGGGTACTGATGTTCGGCGTTGATGGCGGCGGCGGCGAGATCGGCCGGATCGCGGCTGATGTGGCGCATGGAATTGACGCCCTCGACCTCGAAGCCGTCCTGGCCCAGGACGCGGAGATGGATGTCGGCGGCGCGCACGTCGTCGAGGGAGAAGCGCTCGTCGAAGAGGCGGATGAAAGGGCCGATGGCGCAGGAGGCGTTGTTGTCCTTGGCCTTGGAGAGCAGGAGCGCGCTGCGCCCCTCGAAGTCGCGCAGGTTCACGTCGTTGCCGAGCGCGACGCCGCGGATGTCGGCGCGCGATGAGATGGCGAGCACGATCTCGGGCTCGGGATTGTTCCATTCGGATTTGGGGTGCACGCCGATCTCGCCGCCGGCGCCGATCGCCGACATCGGCTGGGCCTTGGTGAAGATCTCCGCATCCGGACCGATGCCGACTTCGAGGTATTGCGACCAGAGGCCGGCGCGCTGCAGGACGGCCTTGGCCTCCATGGCTTCCGGGGAACCCGGCTTGAGGCCCGCGAGCGCGCCGTTGAAGGCGCCGGCGAGTTCGGCGCGCAGCGAGATCGCCGCGGCGGGATCGCCCTTGGCGCGCTCCTCGATGACGCGCTCGATGAGAGAGTCCGCGAAGGTGACGCCGGCGGCCTTGATCGCCTGCAGATCGCAGGGCGCCAGCAGGCGGGCTTGGGCGAGCGCGTCGTCGAGCGAGAGGAGGCGCTCGGCGTCGTGGGCGCGGACGCCGCGGGCGAGGTCCTCCAGGTCGAGGAGATGGCTCATGGTCGGCGCGAGGCGCGACAGATCGTAGAGGGCGCCGTCGCGGACGACGATTGGGCGCGGGCCGTCGTCCATGAAGACGCGGCCGACGAGGAGCGCGTCGGCGGCGTCGGCGGGGAGGATGTCTTCTTTGGACAGATGCATCGTTGAATCGTTGAAACGCGACGGGAGTGGAGCGACACTCTTGGCACGATGGGCGCGCATTGGCGAGGTCCGTCCGTGGAGGCGACGTGGCGCTGACGATCCGGCTCAATGAGCGCGACAATGTGGTCGTGGCGCGGACGCGCGTGGAGGCGGGCGCGGATGCGTTCGAAGGCGTTGCGGCGCGCGAAGCGATACCGCTCGGACACAAGATGGCGATCGCCGCGATCGCGAAGGGCGCGCCGGTGCTGAAATACGGGCAGGTGATCGGCGCGGCGAGCGCCGACATCGCGGCGGGCGCGCACGTGCACACGCATAATCTGGCGATGAGCGAGCTGCGCGAAGGCGCGGGCGCCGGCGTGGGAGCGTTGCGGAACGAGCCGGCGCGGACGTTCATGGGCTACCGGCGCGAGAATGGCGCGGTGGGGGTGCGGAATTATGTGGGTGTGCTGACGAGCGTGAATTGCTCGGCCACCGTGGCGCGGATGATCGCGCAGGAGGCGGAGCGTTCGGGGCTGCTTCAGGATTATCCGAACGTCGATGGGGTCGTGCCGATCACGCACACGAGCGGGTGCGGCATGGCGGCGAGCGGGGAGGGCTACGACCTCTTGCGGCGCACGCTCTGGGGGACGGCGGCGAATGCGAATTTCGGCGCGGTGATGCTGGTCGGGCTCGGCTGCGAGGTGATCCAGACCGCGAAGTTCGCGCAGGATTTCGGGCTTGCGGGGAGCGAGCGCTTCCATGCGTTCACGATCCAGGAGAGCGGGGGCACGCGCCGTGCGGTCGAAGCGGGGCTGGAACGACTGCGCGAGCTTCTGGCGCGCGCCAACGCGACGGGGCGGAGCGAGGCGCCGGCGGCGGCGCTGACGCTCGGGCTGCAATGCGGGGGATCGGACGCATGGTCGGGCGTCACGTCCAACCCGGCGCTCGGCGACGCCGTGGATCGGCTGGTGGCGCTGGGCGGAACCGCGTTCCTGTCGGAAACGCCGGAGATCTATGGAGCGGAGCATCTGCTGATCGCACGGGCGGAGAGCGCGGACGTGGCGGAGAAGCTGCGGGTGCGGATCAAGTGGTGGGAGGCCTATGCGGCGCGGCACGGCGCCTCGCTCAACAACAATCCCACGCCGGGGAACAAGGCCGGCGGGCTGACGACAATCCTGGAGAAGTCGCTGGGGGCAGTGGCGAAGGGCGGCGGCTCGGCGCTCACGGACGTGATCGAGTATGCGCAGCCGAACACGAAGAGGGGCCTCGTGTTCATGGACAGCCCGGGGTTCGATCCGTGCTCGGCGACGGGGCAGGTGGCGTCGGGCGCGACGATGATCGTGTTCACGACCGGGCGCGGCAGCGCGTTCGGATGCAAGCCTTCGCCATCGATCAAGCTCTCGTCGAACAGCGATCTCTATCGGCGGATGGAGGAAGACATCGATCTCGATTGCGGGGGCATCGCGACGGGCGAGGCGAGCGTGGCGGACAAAGGCGCGGAGGTGCTCGATCTCGTGCTGCGGGCGGCGTCGGGGGAGAAGACCAAGAGCGAGGCGCTCGGCTATGGCGGCAACGAGTTCGTGCCGTGGTTGATCGGGGCGGTGCTTTAGAGAGATGGGCGCCCAGTATGGGTTGCTCCGGCCGCGTGCGGCATTGCGCCCAAGCGCGTTGATGGAACGAGCGGTATGGTGCTAGCGTCGCGACGCAGGGACGCGCGCACGAAGGGGCAAGTCGATGCCCGACCAGACCCACATCACTCCATCCCACATCCTTCCGGCGCATATCAGGCCGATCAATTTCGCCGGGATCGAGCTCATTCTGGAACTCGTGCATCTGTTGCAGGAATTCTACGCCGACACCGATCTTGAATCGATCGTGATCCTGCTCTGCGTCTCGGACGCGACGATGCGGCCGTTCATGAGCGGGGCGCCCAGCGCGGAGATCCTGCAGTCCGCGAAGCCGCCGGATGAAATTCGCGGATCGATCTCGCGCCTCATGATCGCGGACAAGACGGGGCTGCCGCGCGAGACGGTGCGGCGAAAGGTTTCCGCGCTGGCGGAGCGGGGATTCGTCGTGGTCGATGGCGACGATCGCATTCGCATCGAGCAGCGGCTCAACGATCCGCAGGCGATCGCATCGCTCGAGCAGGGGCACAGGGCGATCCTGCGGTATCTGGCGCGGCTGCGGCAGTACGGGCTCGATCCGGCGCAGGTGGCGGCGCCGCCGTGACGCGCGCGATCAGCGCGTGAGCAGGAGACGCATGGGGCTGCGGAAGGTGGAGGAGGGCAGCCAAGGGAGCGTGCTTTCCGCGCGCGCGAAGTCCGGGATGGCGGCGAGGAATTCTTCCATGCAGAGCTGGGCGGCGAGCTTGGCGATCGGCGCGCCGAGGCAGGCGTGCACGCCGCCGCCGAAGCCCAGATGGCCCATCGGTCTGCGGTCGATGTCGTAACGGTCAGGATCGAGAAATTTGCGCTCGTCGCGATTGGCGGCGCCAAAAGCGAGACAGACGAAGTCGCCTTGCCGCATGGTCTGGGCGTGGAGTTGCGTGTCGCGCGTCAGGCGGCGCTTGAAGCGCTGCGCAGAGGTGTTGAAGCGCAGGGATTCGTCGATCGCGTGCGGGATAAGGGCGGGATCGGCCGCACAGCGGCGGCGCGCCTCGGGATGGTCGGCGAGATTGAGCGCGAACATGGCGAGGAAGCCGCCGAGCGATTCGATGCCGGCCATGATGAGCGTCGTGGTGGTGAGAAGCACCTCGCGCTCGTCGAGGCGATCGCCGTCGATTTCGGCGAGACTGAACTGGGAGATGAGGTCGCCGGTCGGGTTGGCGCGGCGCTCGGCGATGACCTTCTCGGCGTAGGCCTGCATCCATTGATAGGCCGCGATGTGCTCGGGGCCCTTGCCGCGCGTGACGGGATCGGACTGGACCATGAGCACCGCCTTCTCGCGCACGACGGCGTCCTCGCCGGGGGGAAGGCCGAGGAGACGGAAGAGCGCCTTCACGGTGACGAGGGAGGAGAAGTCGGCGATGAAGTCGAATTGGCCGCGGCCCGCGATGCGTGCGATGGCGTCCTGCGCGGCGGCGCGGATGTCGCCCTCCAGGAAGCTCAGATTGCGGCGCACGAACGCGTGCTGAACAAGCGCGCGCAAGCGGTCGTGGCGCGGGGGATCGGTCGTGCCCAGCGTGGCGCCGGCGCGGTTTGGCAATTCGTCCATGAGATTGCCGGAGGCGGAGGAATAGGTCTGCCAGTCCTTCAGCGCGTGCGCGACGTCCTCGTGGCGGGTGAGCACCCACATGTTCGCGTGCGTGCTCCAGAAGCAAGGATGCGCGTCGCGCAGCTCGCGGTAGATCGGGAAGGGATCGGCGTCGAGCGCGGGCGAATAGGGATCGAAGACGGGCATGGCGCCGACAATTCATGTCCGACCCGCGGCCAAGTTGATCGGGATCAATTGGGCTCGGCAGTAGGCGCGCGCTCTCTGCGTCTCCGGCCCCGGGCAAGCGAGGCAGGGCGCGCGACAGAGGCGTGGACGAGTGTTAAGGCCTATCCAGACACGTTCAGGGGGCGGCCATGGCGCGGTTGCGGGTGATTCTGGCGGCGTGGTTCGTTCTTCTGGCCTTTGGTGCGGCGTCGCAAGCGCAAGCTCAAGCGCCTGGGCGGCGCGTGGCGCTGGTGATCGGCAATAGCGGCTATTCGGCGGTTCCGCGGCTGCCCAACCCGACGCGCGATGCATCGCTTATGGAGCGCACACTGCAGCGCGTCGGCTTTCAGACCATCTCCCTGCACAACGATTTGGGGCGGAGCGCGTTCGAGGCGGCGTTAAGGGAATTCACGCGACAGGCCGACGGCGCGGAAGTCGCGCTTGTCTATTATGCCGGACACGGCATGGAAGCGAACGGGCGCAACTGGCTCATTCCGGTCGATGCGCGCCTTGCGGATGAGCGCGATCTCAATTTCGAGGCTGTGGACCTGGAGCGGGTGCTCGCTGCGGTGGACGGCGCGCGCGGCCTGCGGCTCGTGCTCCTTGACGCGTGCCGCGACAATCCCTTCTCGCGCTCGATGCGGCGGTTGAGCACGACGCGCAACCTCGTAACGCGCGGGCTGGCCGAGATCGAGGTGACGGGGACGCTGGTGGTTTATGCCGCGCGTGCGGGCTCTACCGCCGACGATGGGGCGGGCGGCAATTCGCCGTTTGCGACGGCGTTGGCGCGTCGGCTGCCGCAGCCCGGCGTCGATATCTCGCTGGTCATGCGCCAAGTGCGCGACGATGTGCTAGCCGCCACCGAACGCCGGCAGGAGCCGTTCCAGTACGGATCGCTTCCGGGCGTGGAGCTCTACCTTGCGCCGCAGCAGGGGGCGGGGAGCATGCCCCCGCCGATCATCGCGCCGCCGGTTGCGGCGCCGCCTTCTGAAGAGCTGCCGGCGGCGCGACCGCGCGTGACGCCGGCATCGGGCTGGGCGACACGTCCGCGTCGCAACGGGGAGACGTTCCGGGATTGCGATGTGTGCCCAGAGATGACGGCGATCGCCGGGGGCAGTTTCCTCATGGGCTCTCCCGATAACGAGGCCGGACACGAACGTGAGGAGGGGCCGCAGCGGCGCGTGACGATCCAGCGCTTCGCGGTCGGCGCGCACGAGATCACGTTTGCGCAATGGGACGCATGCGTGGAGGACGGCGGGTGCCGCGGCTACGCGCCCAACGATCATGGCTGGGGGCGCGGAAGCCTGCCGGTGACGAACGTGTCGTGGCTCGATGCGCAAGCTTATGTGGATTGGCTGAATGATCGATTGGGCGGCGCGCGCCGCTACCGGCTGCTCAGCGAAGCTGAATGGGAGTACGCAGCGCGCGCGGGGACGACGACGGCATATGCGTGGGGCGCCTCGGCGAGCCGCGAGCGCGCGAATTATGGCGCCGAGGCCGGCGGACGCGCAGTCGAAGGGCGCGACCGCTGGGCGTTTACCGCGCCTGTCGGCTCGTTTCCGGCCAACGCATTCGGCCTCTTCGACATGCAGGGCAATGTTTGGGAGTGGGTGGAGGATTGCTGGAGCGACACCTATGCGGGAGCGCCCTCGAGCGGCGCGGCGCGTTCGGACGAGATGTGCGCCGGTTTTCGCGTGAAGCGAGGAGGCTCCTGGAACTCTTCCTCGGAGACATTGCGGTCCGCGGCGCGGCGATGGGACAGCGCCAATGAGAGCTTTGTGGATGTTGGGTTTCGGGTAGCGCGGGCGCTCTGAGGGCGGCGCCGCTTCGGCGCGCGCGTCGATCTATGCGATGGCCAGTCGTTCCTGGAGCGTCAGCTCAGCAGGATGCGGCGCACGGCGCCTTCGGGATCGTCTTCCATGCGGGAGCGGGTGTCGAACACCATGGTCTGGCAGCGCGTGGGATCGCTGGGCGTCCAGCGCAAGCCGGGCTGGCTCGGATCGCCGGTGCGGGCGAAGTTGGCCCAAGCGCGCGCCATCTTCGCGGCGAGCGCGCGCGCTTCGGGCGTGTCGCCCGTGCCCTGTTCGCAGCGCTGGGTGTTGTCGAAGCAGAACGCAAGCTCGGCGGTGTGCCAGGCGCCGGCGACGCCGTCGAGCTGCGGCGATTGCCATTGGAAGAAGTATTGGAAGACCGGCGCGGCGCCCTGAGCGTGCTTGAGGCGCACCATGCGCTGGACATTGTTGCGGATCGCCAGCCCGGCCACGCCATAGGAGAGCGTGCGGATGGCCTTCTCCGGGTGCGCCGCCTTCATCGCGTCCGCGAGCGCGTTGGCTTTCTCGGCGCCCCAGGTCTGGGTGAGCTGCGCGCGCCACTCCGCTTCGGTGGGATTCTGGCTGAAGCGCATGCCTTCTTCGCTGACGCTGCCGATGATGACGGGAACGTGCTTGGAGACGTCGGGCGCGACATCCTGGAAGGAGCTCACGTCGATGAGCCGCCCGTCTCGCGTCGGCCCCCAGCCGACGCGCGGCGTCGGCGGCCTGCCGCCGGAAGGGCCGGGGGCGAGGAAGTTGAAGCCGCCGGGGCCGTTGATGCGCTCCGCGACGCGATTGTGGGCGTCGAACAGCGTCTTCCAGTCCATGCGCTGCAGCGTCGCCATATCGCGCGCGCCGAGCTCGGCGATGAGCTGGCGGGAGAGGTCGCGCGACTGCTCCGCGCTCGGGATCGGGCCGCCGCCGCCGGACTGGACGATGGCGCGATGGATCTTGCCGCGGGCGGAGGCCATGCCGAGCAGCGTCGTCACTTTCGAGCCGCCGCCGGATTGGCCGTAGATCGTGATGTTGTCCGGATTGCCGCCGAAATTCTGGATGTTCTCCTGCACCCAGGAAAGCGCCGCGACAAGGTCGGTCATGCTGACATTGACGGAGCCTTCATAGGCGGCGCCGCCGAACTCGGCGAGATCGAGGAAGCCGAGCACGTTGAGGCGATGGTTCACCGACACCTGCACGACATCGTGGTTGCGCGCCATCTGCGCGCCGTCGTGCGAGGCGAGCTCGTAGGAAGAGCCGAAGCTGAAGCCGCCGCCGTGGAAATAGACCATCACCGGACGATTGCCGGAGAGGGCGGGCGTCCAGATGTTCAGCTTCAGCATGTCCTCGCCCTGGAACCCATCGTCCCATTGCTGCAGGAACGTGTGCTCGACGGCGCGGAAGCTGTGCAGCGTCTGAGGACAATTGGCGCCATAGGTCAGGGCCGGAAGCTCGTGGGTCCATGGCTTCGGCGGCCGGGCCGGCAGCCAACGGTTTTCGCCGCCCGTGTCGTCGCCATAAGGGACGCCCTTGAAGTGCAGGACCTCGCCGGCGAGGTAGCCGCGGACCTTGCCGTATCTGGTGTTGGCGATCGCCGAGCGCGGTGTTGAGCATCCGCGCGCGCCCGACCGCGCGCCGGAGACCGTCGAAGCCTGCGCGGGCGCGCGGGCGGACAAGGCTGCGCCGGCCGCCAGGGACGCAATCATCGCCGCGCGGCGGCTGATGCGGGGGCGGTCGTCCTTGTCGTTCATGGCCGTGCTCCGAAGGATGGGCTGAGGCGTGGCAAAAAAATGGGTCGCCTCGCATCACTGCAAGGCGACCGATGCATCGGGAGGATGCTCAAGGGAGGGGTCCGGCGGACCACGCGAAAACGGCTGGGCTTCGCGTGGTCCTGGACTTTGTCACGGCTCAGAACTTGCCTCTGAAGCCCACCGTGTAGAAGCGGCCCATGTCGTCTTCGAAGGCGGCGGTCGGATAGAATAGCCCCGGAATGCCGGAGTTCCCGGGGAGGAGCGGAGCTCGCTCATCGAAGAGGTTGCTCACGTTGAGGAACAGTTCGTTCTGGCCGCCCATGAACTCGAAGGACTTGCTGACCGTCAGGCCGAAGACACTCATCGAGGGCAGGTACGGGATCACATAGTTCTGCGTATTGCCGTTGAGGGCATTGTCGCTCACGGCCATTCGCGCCCGGCCAATGTACTGATGCTGAAGGGCCACGCCCCAGTCCTCATCCGTGTAGGACACGCCAGTGGTTTGCCGATATTCGGGCTGGAAGGCCCACTGCGGCGTGGTTCCGGGAACGTTGATGGTTGTGTTGGTCGGCTGGAGGCTGACCAGGGTTCTCGCGCTGAAGCGGCCGGTCAGCCAAGGCAGGACTTGGTCCATACTCCATGAATAGTTGGCCTCTAATTCGTATCCCTCGATCACACTTGACGCCGCATTCAGAGGCGAATTGAAGATCTTCGTCGGGAAATTCGCAGCTGTTCGATAGTTGGGATCCGACGGGTTGGAGATCGGACGCACGGCCAAGCTGCAGAAGTTTGACGTATAGGTCGGTGCGCTCGCGAGGCACAGCTGTTGGATCGCCGTGGTGTCGTACCTGATGCCGGTAATCGCATCCGTCATGCGTGTTCGGTAATAATCAACAGAGACGTTGAAGTTCTCGATGAAGCTCGGCGTGAAGACGAGGCCAAGCGTAACAGTTCGCGCAATCTCCGGGGTCAAATTTGGATTGCCCGAGGTTTGCAGCTGCGTGTTGTTCACCGTGCCGGTGAGCAGATCTGTAAAGCCTGTCGAGGAGATACCGGCCGGCTGGTAAAGATCGTTGAGGTTCGGCGCCCGGATATCGACCGATTGCGTGCCGCGGAAATGGAACACCGAGTTGATGTGCCAATCCAATCCAAGCTTCCAGGACTCAACCGCGTCAAAGGTGGAGTATTTGGTGTGACGACCTGCTGCGCTCGCGCTCAAATCTTCGAAAAAGGGCACGTCGCGCAGGAGCGGAACATTGAATTCCAGCGCCGCTTCATAAACATCCTGGTTGGCATCGACGGGATTGTTGGTGTTTTGCACCCACAATGCCGGCGCGCCGCCCGCTCCGCCATTGGCCAGACAGAAGCGAAGCCCCGTGCAGTCAACGAAATCCGTCGGCGAGGCGTTGGTCGTCATGACGTAGGTTTGATGGCGCGCATCGACCGAAAGGTTGGCCCTGATCTCGCCTGCGGGCAGCCCGAAGCCCCACAATCCGCCGCCGATGGAGGCGCCGAAGTTTTGCATCTCCTGAACGAGCGTCCAGTGGGTTTCCTGGCGCAGATACTCGTAAGACGCGACGGACGGGCCGTTCGGATCAACGATGTTGGTTGGCACGCAGCCCGGATAACGCGAAGCAAAGGCTGGCTGTGTGGAGACCCAGCACACGATGCTGCCGCTGACATTTGTTCCGTTGATGATGGTGCCCGGAGGGGCGATCACGGCGTCCAGTGAGGCCAGATACCGGGCATTGCTCGTGTTGTTGGGGTTTGAGACCGTCAGGTCGCTCTTGCTTGCGCTAACGTAGACATCCCAATCAAAACCGCCGAGCGCGCCTCGGAGGCCGGTTTCAAACGCGTAATTGGCTTGATCCCCGATGGTCTTGTAGACGCGGCCCTGGGATCCCGCGTCCTCGCCGCCGATCCTGTTCCAGATATAGGACGGCACCGAAAGGACTGGCACGGTCGGCGGCGCAGGCGGGGTTACGCCCGGAACGACGGTGCCATCGGGATTAATACGGTTGATCGCCGTCGGCGGTGAGGACGGCAGGCAAATGTACCCCGTCGCCGCGGGCGTACCGCACACAATATTAGCGCCCAGGAGCGCCTGAGACGCAGGGGAGAGATAGGGATTGTTCGCGGTGATAAACTTGGGACGCCCCGAGCCCGACGAACTGACGACCGTATTGACCCAGTCCGAGGTGACTTCGGAGTGCGCCACGCTCAGCTGAGCGTAACCGTGGACGTCGTTCGAGAAGTCATAGTCGAACCGGCTGAAGAGATCCGCCATCTCGAGACCAGAGCGGAACGTGCCGAACTTGACGTATCCGCCGTCGCCGCCGCTCTCGATGCCGCCGGTGCCCGTCGGCACGCCGCGCGTGAGCGGAGTCAGATTGCCGGCCGACAGGAACGTGTAGCCGTTGACGGGACACGCGGAGCCGCAGCTTACGACACCGGTCATCGGTTGGCCGATGACACGCGCATAGGGCGTGTTCGTGAAGGGGTTCGAGACCGAGCCGTTGCCGGTCAGCAGCCAAGCTTGACCATTCTCGCCATAGGGGCGCGCGCTGATCGGGATCTGGTCCTGGTCGCGATAGCGGAACGCGGTCTCAAAATGGCCGCGACCATCGAAAAGATCCGTTCCCCAAGCCAAGGAGATCGCCTTCTCCTCGCCATCGCTGTATCTGGAAATGCCGGTATGGACGTCGTATTTGAAACCGGTGAAGTCGTCGTCGAGCACAAAATTGACGACGCCGGAGACGGCGTCGGAACCGTAAACGGCCGAGGCGCCGCCCGTCACGATGTCAACGCGCTCCATCAGGCTTTGCGGCAGGATGTCTACGTTGACTGAGCCGTCCTGGTTGCTGGGCGCAACCCGATGGCCATTCAAAAGCACAAGGGTCCGTGAAACGCCGAAATTGCGCAGCGCAAGGACGTTGCCGCCATTGTTGGTGCTGGCGTTGCCCTGCGTTCGCGGCGTCCGGCCGCCGATGATCTGCGGCAGCTTGTTGAGCGCGTCGGGGATGTCGCTCGGCGTCGTCCGGGTGATGTCCTCCACGCGGACGGAGGTGATGGGCGTCGGCGACCGGGTGTTGTCGGTGATGACGCGCGAGCCGGTGACCGTGATCGCTTCCTGCTCGCTTTGGCCGGCCTGCGGGGCGGCCGCGGGGGCCCCTTGCGCCCAGGAAACGCCCGTGGACAGCGAAGCGGCGCCGATCAGCGCGGCGAGCGAAGTACCCCAAAAACGATTGGAAATCATCCCGTTCCCCTCCCAGACAACTCAATAATCGTACTTTTTCCAACTAGTATGACTATTGACCGTTAGGCGTCAAACCCAAAATTGCAATTGGTCCGACAAATGCGCTTCCGCGCCCGGAAGGCCGAGGCGCGTCGGCGGCGAACGGGGGCCGGCGCTGCGTGTACGTCGCCGCGTGGAGGGAATTCTTCGCGCCGCGCGCGCGCATCGAGCGATCAAGCCGTGTGCGGAGCACCTGAAGCGATGACGGTGTGTGTAGAGGAGGCCGCTGCAGTCGCTTTTCGCATGCTTGCGTGTTACAAGCGCAGACGACGTTCACCGCGCGCGAGTTTTGAGACGCGCTCCCAACCGTGAAGAGAACATGTTCCAGGACCTGCGACGCGTCCACTCGAAGAAGACAAGATCGAGCCACGACAAAATCGCGAACACGATCGGCAAGGAGATCCTGACCGGCAGCTACGAGTCGGGCGCCACGCTGCCGGCCGAACCTGTCCTGATGCGCCGCTTCAAGGCGTCGCGGACCGTGTTGCGGGAAGTAATGAAGACGCTGTCGGCGAAGGGCCTGGTCAGCCTCAAGCCTCGCGTGGGCGCGCGCGTGCTCAATTCCTCGAACTGGAACTATTTCGACGCCGAGCTGCTCGCCTGGCGAGTCGAGATGGGCATGGATGAGGATCTGCGGCGGTGGCTGAGCGAAGTGCGCACGGCGTTCGAGCCGGCCGCGGCGGCGCTGGCTGCGCGCGGGCGCACGCGAGAGCAGGTGAAGTTCCTGCGCGACCGGGTGCGCGGGATGGCCAGATCCGAAGGGGATCCGGAGCGTTTCGCCGAGGCGGACCTTGAGTTTCATCTCATGATCGGCGTGGCGTCGCGCAATCCCATGATTCAATCGCTGGCGGCGGTGATCGAGACGGCGTTGTTTGCGACCTTCCAGGAAAACCCGCCGATGCGGGGATTGGATTGGGAGGAGACGGCGCGCAGCCATGGCGCGATCGTGGATGCGATAGAGGCCAAGGACGCAGGGAAGGCTTCGGCGGCGATGCTGCGCGTGATCGAGCTCGGCGTCGCGCGGGCAGCGGCGAGCAAGGGCGTGGCAAGGCCCGCTGCGTCCCGCGCCGCCAAGAAGAAATAGCGCACGCGCTCATGCGTCGGGCGCGCCAGGGAGGGGAGCGCAACATGAGAGGCGCACACATCGGATTGAGCCGCGCGCGTGCTTTCAGCATCGCGCTGGCGATCGCATGGCTGGGCGGGTTCTCGAGCGCGGCCCTCGCGCAAGGAAACGTCGCGCCGCCTGCATATCGCGACGTCTCGCTCAGCTTCGAAGCGCGGGCGGCCGATCTGGTCGGGCGCATGACGCTGGAGGAGAAGGCGGCGCAGCTTTTGAACGACGCGCCGGCCATCCCGCGGCTGGGCGTGCGGGAATACAATTGGTGGAACGAAGGGCTGCATGGCGTAGCGGGCGCGGGGCGCGCGGCGGTGTTTCCCCAGGCGATCGGGATGGCGGCGACGTTCGATGCGCCTTTGCTGCGCGAGGTCGGCGGGGTGGTCGGCATCGAGTTTCGCGCCAAGCATCTGGCCGATCGGCATCGCTTCGGGGGATCGGATTGGTTCGGCGGCCTCACGGTGTGGTCGCCGAACATCAACATCTTCCGCGATCCGCGCTGGGGGCGCGGGCAAGAGACCTATGGGGAAGATCCTTATCTCACGGCGCGGCTTGGCGTCGCCTATGTGCGCGGCCTGCAGGGCGAAGACGGGCGTTATCTGCAGGTGGTCTCGACGCCCAAGCACTTCGCGGTGCACAGCGGGCCGGAACCCAGCCGCCATCGCGACGATATTCGTCCGTCCACGCATGATCTGGAGGACACCTACCTGCCGGCGTTCCGGGCCGCGGTCATGGAGGGGCAGGCGGGCTCGGTGATGTGCGCGTACAACGCCGTCAACGGAGAGCCCGCCTGCGCCAACCAGGACCTGCTCGTGACGCATCTGCGCGAGGGCTGGGGCTTCAAGGGCTATGTGGTGTCCGATTGCGGGGCGGTCAGCGACATCTATCGGGAGGACCTGCATCATTTCGCGCAGTCGCCGGAAGCGGGGGCGGCGATCGCGCTGCAGACCGGCATGGACCTCATCTGCGGCGACGCCCATGAGGCGGAGCACATTCTGGGCGCCGTGCGCCAGGGTCTGCTGGGCGAGAGCGTGATCGACGGGGCGCTGAGGCGCCTCTTCGCCGCGCGCATGCGGCTTGGGCAGTTCGATCCCCCGGAGCGCGTCTTTCCGCGCATCACCGCGCGCGACTACGACACCGAAGCGCATCGGGTCTTGGCGCTGCGCGTGGCGGAAGCCTCGCTGGTGCTGCTGAAGAACGAAGGCGAGCTGCTGCCGTTGCGCGCGCCGCCGCGGACCATCGCGGTGATCGGGCCGAACGGCGACAGCCTGGACGCGCTGGTCGGCAATTATAGCGGCGAGCCGTCGCAGCCGGCGACCGTGCTGGCGGGCCTGCGGCGGCGCTTTCCGGAGGCGCGCATCCTCTATGCGCAAGGCGCGGGGCTGATCGCGCCGGCGCTTCGTCCGGTTCCGGACGATGTGTTCTGCCTCGACGCGCGCTGCCGGCGGCGCGGGCTCATGGCGGCGGATTTCGACACGCAGGCGATGTCCGGCGCGCCGCGAACGTCGCAGGTTGCGCCCAACGCCGCGATGGCCTGGCAGGGCGAGCTGCGCGGCGGGGCGACGCGGTGGAGCGGCTTCCTCACGGCGCGGGAGAGCGGGGAGCACCATTTCCGGTTCGACGGCAATGGCGGGTATCGGATCTGGGTGGGGGACACGCAGGTTGTGGACGCCTGGCGCGTCGATTGGCGCGCGCCGATCGCGGTCGGCGCGGTCAGCCTTGAAGCGGGGCGCACCTATCCCATCCGCATCGAGGCGTTCCAGCGCAGAGACCATGGCGAGGAGCGGCTGCTCTGGAGCACGCCGAGCGATCAGGGCGCGCAGGATGCGTTGGCGGCCGCGGCGGAGGCGGACCTCGTGGTGTTCGTGGCGGGGCTGTCAGCGCGCATCGAAGGCGAGGAGATGCGCATCTCGGCGCCGGGCTTCCTGGGCGGGGACCGGACGAGCCTCGATCTGCCGGCGGTGCAGCAGCGCCTGCTCGAGCGCGTCGCGGCGGTCGGCAAGCCGATGGTGCTGGTGCTGATGAGCGGGAGCGCGCTTGGGGTGAATTGGGCGGACGCGCACGCGCCGGCGATCATCGAGGCCTGGTATCCGGGCGGCCAGGGCGGGGATGCGGTCGCGCGGCTCATCGCCGGCGATTTCAGTCCCGCGGGGCGCCTGCCGGTCACGTTCTACAAGTCGGCCGATGATCTGCCCGCGTTCGAGGATTATGCGATGGCGAAGCGGACCTATCGCTATTTCGGCGGCGAGGCGCTCTATCCGTTCGGGTACGGACTTTCCTATACGCGCTTCGCCTATTCGAATGCGCGCGTCTCGCAGAGGCGCGTGCGCGCGGACGGCGCGGTGACGGTCTCGGTCGATGTCGCGAACATTGGCGCGATGGACGGCGATGAAGTCGTGCAGCTTTACGCGACGCATCCGGGCGCGGCGGGCGCGCCGCTGCGGGCGCTGGCGGGCTTCCAGCGCATCCATCTGGCGCACGGGGAGCGGCGGAGCGTGCAATTTACGCTGCGCGATCGCGAGCTGAGCGTGGTCGATCCCGGCGGCGTGCGGCGAATCTCGCCGGGGGAGGTGCGGGTGTGGGTGGGCGGAGGGCAGCCGGTCGCGCGCGCGGGGCTGCAGGCGGCGCCGGGCGTGTGGACGGGGTTCGAGATCACCAGCGCCGCAAGGTTGGGGAACTGAGGCGGGGGGGAAGATTGGTCGGAGCGGGGAGATTCGAACTCCCGACCCCCAGTCCCCCAGACTGGTGCGCTAACCGGGCTGCGCTACGCTCCGACGGATCTCGCGCCCTTTGAAGGCCGGTGGGGAGCTCGGCCAGGACGAGAAGGGCGGCGTTCTAGACCGGTTCCGCGCGGAGAGGAACCCGGCTTCGGGGCAAGAAGTCTGGGGTGTGCGCGCCGGGGGGGCCAGCGTCAAAGCGATTGTGCGCGCCTCCGGCGTGTGGCGCTTCGCATCTCGCGCGTGCACCGCGCGTGTTGCGGGGTGTCCTGCCGTGTCTCGGCGGCTGCGCCCCCTCCTTCGGCCTGCGGCCGCCACCTCCCCCGTAGACGGGGGAGGAAAGAGCGCGTCTTGCGGGCGGTGCGAAGAAGGCCGGCGGTTCGCGGCAAGGAAGCGGCCAAAAGCAAAACGGCCGCGCCAGGGGCGCGGCCGTTGCAGTGTCTGCGTTGAGGCGCTCGTCTCAGCGGCGGAGCGTGAGGCCGAGCGTCCAGCGGTCCTGGTCGTAATCGCCGAGGGCGCGGGCCTGGGCGCCGGAGGTGTCGCGCTCGGCGTGCGTGTAGCGCCCGCGGACCGCGGCCCAGCGATTGATCAGCCAGTCGGCGCCGGCCGAGGCGGTGGTGATGTCGTCCTCGCGGTCGATGCCCTTGTAGTCTTCCGTGCCCCAGCCGCCGCGGACCCAGAGGATCACGTTGCGCTGCAGCTCGTGATCGACGCGCACGGCGTAGTTCGTGACCACCTTGCTGGAGGAGCCGACGGAGGGATCGCCGCTGTCGGCGATGTCGCGGTCGGCGGAGAGGTTCACCGTCGTGATGCGGGTGACGAACCAGTCGAGCGCGCCGCGCATCGAGAAGCCGTCATAATCGCCGAAGGCGGGGTTGTCGAAGCTGACCCAGGAATAGCCGACGCCGACTTCGCCCTGCAGAACGTTGGTGAGATCGAAGGCGGCGCCGGCGAGGGCGCGCTGGCGATCATAGTCGCGGTTCGAGGTGTCGTAATCGGTCCAGCGCTGGGCGTAGCTCACGAAGAGCGCCGCATCCGGCGAGAGGGCGAAATCGCCGCGCAGGCCAGCTTCGGTCTGCGTGCGGTCGCGGAAGTCCTGGTCGAACACGCCGCCGCCGATGAGCGCGCCGTCCTCGAAGTCGATCTCGCTGGCGGCGGCCGAGGCGGTCACCTTCACGCGGTTGAACTCGTGCGACAGCGCGAGGGCGCCTTGCATGTCCTGGTAGTTGATCGGCTCGACGAGGTTCGGCGGATCGTTCTCGCCGCGGGCTTCGTAGCTGTCGATGTAGAAGAGGTTGCCCTCAAGGCGCGTGCCGCGGGCGATGTCGATCGCGGCATCGGCGCCGGCGTTCCATGCGAAGTCGTCTTCCGAGGAGAGGTCGGAATAGGACGTGTCGTCGATCGTCGCTTGCAGGTTCAGCTTGTGCTGCGACCATTGCGAGACGAGCTTGCCTTGCGCGGAGACGAGATAGGCGACGTCGTCGATCTCGTTCGTGGCGGTGGCGAAGACGTTCGAGTTCGTCTCCACGATGCCGGTGAGGCTCGGATAGAAACGGAAGGAGCCCACGGGCAGGCCGGTCGGATCGTATTCCGACTGCCGCCGCTCGCGGACGTTCTGATTGTCCGGCTGAGCCTGGGCGTAGGCGACGCCCTGCGCTCCGGCGGCGACCGCCAACCCAAAGACAGCGATCTTATTCAACCGGGCCACGCTCATCCTATTCCCCCAAAGGACAGATTCTGGTGGAGCATTACGGGGCGAAGGTTACCGCCCGTTGAACGCCCGGATGCGTCGCAGAGAATTTCTGACGCCCGGCTGCAAGGCGCCATGCGGGGCGGGCGAGGTCAAGCGCCAGGCGCGGTTGCGCGGATGAACCGCAAGCCGGGCGGGCCGGCGCTCGGCTAAGATGAAGTCGGTGAACCTTGGCTTAATATCCCGGACATTGTCGGGGCGGCGGGCGCCGCCGGACCGGCTGGCAGGCGCCTGGCTGGGGCTCATCTGCGTGTGCGTGGTCGCGATGATCGTGGTCGGGGGGCTGACGCGGCTCACGGATTCCGGGCTCTCGATCACGGAATGGGACCTTGGCAAGGGGCTTGTCCCGCCGCTCACCGACGCGCGCTGGGCGGAGGAGTTCGCGCTCTATCAGCGGACGACCGAGTACCAGGTGCAGAATAACGGCATGAGCCTCGCCGATTTCCAGTCCATCTATTGGTGGGAGTGGGGGCATCGGTTCCTGGGCAAGGCGATGGGGCTCGTCTTCGCGGTTCCGTTCCTCTTCTTCTGGGTTACGGGGCGGCTGAAGGGGCGCTTCTGGCCGGTGCTGGCGCTCTTTGCGCTGGGGGGCGCGCAAGGGGCGGTCGGATGGTGGATGGTGACGAGCGGGCTCTTCGGACGGCTCGACGTGTCGCCGATCCGGCTGGCGATCCATCTGGGAATGGCGTTCGCGATCCTCGGCTTCGGGCTTCGGCTGGCGCTTGGGGCGCTCGGATGGCCAAGGGGCGCGAGCCGGCTCGGGGCGCCGGGATGGATGGTCGGGCTCCTTATTACGTTGCTCTTCGGGCAGGTAATCGTCGGGGCGCTGCTGGCGGGGAACGATTTCGGCGGCGCCTATACCGACTGGCCGGCGATCGGAGGGGAGCTGCTGCCGCGCGCGTGGACGCCGTTGGCGCTGGCGATTCACGACGCATGGGCGCTGCAGTTCGCGCACCGGACGCTTGGCTATGTGCTGGCGGGGCTTTGCCTGGCGCTGGCCATCGCGGCGGCGCGGAGAGGGGGCGGACCGGCGCGAGGATTGGCGATCGCGGTCGGGCTCATCGGGGTCGGGCAGGCGGGGCTCGGGGTGCTCAATCTGGTCACCGGCTCGGGCCTGCCTTTGAGCGCCCTGCACCAGGCCGGCGCGATCCTGCTGTGGCTGGCGCTCAACGGGCTGGCGACGGCCGTGCGTTGGCGGTAACGGGTTACGCGTCTCTAATTGATTGAAAGATCTGCAGATTTCTTGCCCAATTGACAATCGGGCAGGGCCCTTATACCAGCGCGCCTCCTTTCAGGATTGCACACTCATGCGCACTTTATCGACGCGCGCCGCCAAGCCCGCCGAGACGACCCATAAATGGATCGTGGTGGACGCCGACGGCGTGGTGGTCGGCCGGCTAGCGACCTTCATCGCGCTCAGGCTCCGCGGCAAGCACCGGGCCGACTTCACGCCGCATGCCGATGTCGGCGACCATGTGGTCGTCATCAATGCGGAGAAGGCGGCGTTCACCGGGCGCAAGCTGGAGCGCAAGCTCTATCATTGGCACACCGGCTATCCGGGCGGGATCAAGGAACGCACCGCCGGCAAGGTGCTCGGCGGCAAGCATCCCGAGCGGGTGCTGGAAAAGGCCGTGGAGCGGATGATGCCTAAGGAAAGCCCGCTGGCGCGCAAGCAGCTCGGCAAGCTCAGGGTCTATGCGGGCCCCGAGCATCCGCATACGGCGCAAGGCCCCGAGACGATCGATTTCAAGAGCCGCAACCGCAAGAATTCGAGGACCGCATGAGCGAGACGCATGGTTTCGAGGCGCTCCGCCAGTTCGAGGGCGTTGAAGGCGTCGGGCCGCGGAACGAGCCGCCGCCGCTGCGCGAACAGAAGCTCGACCAGTTCGGCCGCGCCTACGCCACCGGCAAGCGCAAGAACGCGATCGCGCGCGTGTGGCTGAAGCCGGGCAAAGGGAACATCACCGTCAACGGCAAGACGCTCGAGGTCTATTTCGCGCGGCCGGTGCTCAGGATGATGATCAACCAGCCGTTCAAGGTCTCGGACCGCGAAGGGCAGTTCGACGTGGTGTGCACGGTGGTCGGCTCGGGCCTCTCGGGGCAAGCGGGCGCGGTGCGGCACGGGGTGGCCAAGGCGCTCTCCGATTACGAGCCGGCCTTGCGTCCGACCATGAAGCACAACGGCTTCCTCACCCGCGACAGCCGCGTGGTGGAGCGCAAGAAGTACGGCCGCAAGAAGGCGCGCCGGAGCTTCCAGTTCTCGAAGCGCTAAAGCGTTTTCCCGCACGGGAGAAAACGGCGCTTCGCAAGAAGCGCCGTTTTTGTTTGGGCCGCGCGCATGGGAGCGAGGCATGGATTGGCCGCCGGGATGGCGCGAAGTGAGCGAGGGAGAGCGCCTCGGCCTGAAGGCCGGGATCGTGCGCGACCTCGCGAGCGGACACATTCTTTACGGGCGCGCGTTCAACGTCATCGCGCGGCGCGACGATCCCGACGACGTGCTGATCCAGGCGGACGATGGGGAAGTCGCGGAGATGCACCTGACGTGGGCGAAGACGTGCAGGCCGGGATTTCCTGGCGCGCTCCTCTACATGGACATGAAGCACTGGCGCGAGGCGCAATTCTAGATTTGCGAGAACGCTGATGACGCAGACGGTATTCATCGACGGCGAGGCGGGCACGACGGGCCTGCAGATCCGCGCGCGGCTTGAGCCGCGGCGGGACATCGCGCTGCTGGCGATCGATCCGGCGAAGCGCAAGGACGCGGATGCGCGGCGCGCGATGCTCAACGGCGCGGACGCGGTGATCCTCTGCCTGCCGGACGATGCGGCGCGCGAGGCGGTGAGCCTCATAGAGAACCGCGACGTGCGGGTGATCGACGCCTCGACCGCGCATCGCGTCGCGGAGGGCTGGACGTACGGCTTTGCGGAAATGTCGCGCACGCAGCGCGCGGCGATCGCGGGCGCCAAGCGGGTGTCCAATCCGGGCTGCTATCCGACCGGCTTCATCGCGCTCATGCGGCCGCTCATCGAGGCAGGCATCGCGCCGCGCGAGCGTGCGATCAGCGTCAACGCGGTCAGCGGCTATACCGGCGGCGGCAAGGCGATGATCGCGGAGTTCGAGGATGCCGGCGGGGCGACGTACACGCAGGCTCCCTATCGCATCTATGGGCTCACGCAGGCGCACAAGCACGTGCCGGAGATGACCTGGCATGCCGGGCTCGCGCACGCGCCGGTGTTCGCGCCGTCGGTCGGGCGCTATGCGCAGGGGATGATCGTGGAGGTTCCGCTGGCGCTTTGGGATCTGCCGGCGAGGCCGAAGCTGCGCGAGGTGCATGAGGCGCTGCGCGCGGCGTATGCGGGCGAGCGCTTCGTGGAGGTGGTCGCGCTCGCGGAGTCGGCCAAGCTGAAGACGCTCGATCCGGAGGGATTGAACGGCACGAACCGGATGCAGATCTTCGTGTTCGGGCATGACGAGGAGGCGCGCTGCGTGGCGCTGCTCGACAATCTCGGCAAGGGCGCGTCCGGCGCGGCGGTGCAGAACATGAACCTCATGCTCGGCCTCGACGAAGGCGCGGGGCTCTAGGGTTCGCGTCGGCTCCACGCTTTGACCGTTCTCGTCCGAAAACTGCGCAACATCTTTCGGGAACCGCTCTAGGGGCGGGGCGGATCAAGCGCGCGGGCGACTCGGAAGCCGAGGCCGTGCGTGCGCTGGGAGGGCGCCTCGGCGCTGCGGAACGCGGAGCGCACGTATTCGGGCGAGCTGCTCCAGGCGGCGCCGCGATCGACGCGGCCGGTGCAATTGGCCTCGGTGCGCGCGGTCCCTTCGCGCGGAAAACCTGCGAGCTCAGCGTAATAGCAATCCTCGACCCACTCGGCGACGTTGCCGATCATGTCGTGAAGGCCGAATGCGTTCGGCGGAAACGCGCCGACGGGCGCTGTGTTCACCCATTCGTCGCGCCCGGAGGCGATGCCCGAGCAGCAGAAATCGGCGCCGTAATTGGCGTAGTCGTGGCTCGCGGTGCGCCCCCATGGCGCGGACGTCTCGGTTCCGGCGCGCGCGGCGTATTCCCATTCGCCTTCAGTCAACAGGCGATAGGGCTTGTGCGTGCGGCCTGCGAGCCAGCGGACATATTCCTGCGCATCGTCCCACGAGACGTTGATCACCGGACGCGTCCCGCGGCCCCAGCCTTCGTCGCTGGGAAGAATGTTGCCGCTGCAGGCGCCGGCGTTGGCGCACGCGGCCCATTCGTCGAACGTCACCTCGTACTTGCCGACGGCAATCGAAGCGATGCGGACGGGCTGCTGCGGACCTTCGTTGGCGCGGCGGCCGCCTTCGCTCGCGGGCGAGCCGAAGAGCAGCGCGCCGGCGGGAATGACGACCATTTGCGGACACCAGCCTTCGCCGCCGCAGTCGTCCAAGGCGTCGCCGGCGCGCAGCGATCGCGGCGGGGGCGGAGGCGTTCGGTCGGTCCCGGCGCCGCCAGTCCCGGTTCCGCCGCCGCCCGAAGCAGCGGCGGTGCGGAAGCTCCAGCGCGAGAGGCCGAGGCCGTTGCGATATTCGGGAAATTGTCCGCCGCGCGTGGCGGCGCGCACGTTCGATCCAACGTCGCCGAACAGGAGCGCGATGGGTTCGCTCGCCTGATTGGCCAATGCGTCCGCGAGCGCGGTGGTGTAGGGCGAGTTGCCGCTCGTTCCGTCGGAGGCGGTGCGGCCTGGCGTGGCGGCGTAGGCGATAAAGACGTTGGGCGGCGTGCCCATGTCGGCGAGACCGCCGCGGCCGATGGCGCGGAAACCCTCCTCGAACGGCATGTCGCGGCAGGCGTCGAGGATGATGATGTTCACCGCGTTGCCGGCCGCGGCCATGTCCTGGAGCAGGCTCTGCATCGGCGGCGCCTGGAAGCGGAGCTCGTCGAGATTGCGGGCGCTGGCGTCGGTCGGGACGAGATAATTGGTGGTTTCGCGCTGCGCGCCGTGCCCGGCATAAAAGAAGACGGCGACCGCCGACCTTCCGGAGCTTCGCAAGCGCTGCCCGAAGCGCTGGAAGGCGGCCTCCATCTGCGCGCGGTTGGCGTCGGTGACGAGATCGACCTCGAAATCGAGCGCGCGCAAGCGCTCCGCCATGAGGGCGGCGTCAGCGGGCGGATTGGGGAGGCGCCATTCGGCGGCCTGGTAGGCGCCGTTGCCGATCACAAGCGCGATGCGTCGGCTTTGGGTCTGCGCGTCGGCGGACAGGCTGAACGCCAGCGCCAGAACGAGGGCGAAGAACGCCCGCAGCACGAGGAGCATGTGGCCCTCCCTTGCGGCCTTCTCTAGACCTTCGGGCGGCGGGCTTGAAGAGTGCTCGCACGCCTTGGCGTCGTGCGGGCGAGGCGCACCGGGGCGCGGCTTGCGGCCGCGTCCCGCACCGGCGCGCCAATGCGGGACGTCGGCGGGCGGGCTACTTCTTCAGCGTCGGCGTGCCCATGAAGTCGCGCTTGCCAAGGGGAACGCCCTTCATGCGCAGGATGTCGTAGGCGGTCGTGGCGTGGAAGTAGAAGTTCGGCATCGCGAAGGAAAAGAGATAGCCCTCGGTGATGAAGGGCAGCTTCAACTCGCCGGCGACGAATTGCACATCGCGGCCCGCGAGCGCGTTCACGTCGTCGGGCTGGAGCGCCTCCACGCCGGCGAGCGCGTCGGCGATCATCTTCTGGCAGCCGGCGTAATCGGCCGGCGGGGGCGTGTTCCGCGGCGGGGAGAACGAGCCGGTCCGGCAAGCCTCGACAGCGCCGATCGAATGGGCGTGGACAAGCACGACCTGCAGATTGAGCGGGAACATATCCGGGAAGAGGCGCGCCTGCACCAGATCGGCCGGATCGATGTTGTTGTCGGCGCAGTGATCGGCGCCGCGCTGCAGGAATTGCTTCGCGCCGCCGAGGATCTGGCGCCAGGTCGGAACGACCGCGTCATAAAGTGAAATCATTCTTCTCTCTCCCACCACGCTTTGAAACGGTTGCACTCCGGAGCGCCCCCTCCGTCGCGAGCGACGCTCGCGACACCTCCCCCGTAAACGGGGGGAGGAAAGAGCCTCGCTACGATCGGATTTTCACGTATGTCCCCGGCGCATCGGCGAGGACGTCGAGCTCGCAATCGCCGGGGACGCGCGCGGGCACGTCGGGGCCGGAAATCTTGCGCAGCCACTTGTCCCAGTGCGGCCACCAGGAGCCGGGATGCTCCTTGGCGCCGGCCTGCCATTGCTCGAGCGTCGCAGGCAAGGCCGCGTCATTGGTCCAGTGCTGGTATTTGTTCGCAGACGGATGATTGATCACGCCGGCGATATGGCCCGAACCTGCCATCATGTACGTGACGGGCCCGCCCCACAGCTTGGCGCTGCGGAAGACGCTCGGCGCGGGCGCGATGTGGTCTTCCTTGGAGCATTGCATGTAGACCGGGATCTTCACCTTGGAGAGGCGGATCGGCTCGCCCATGAGGGTGAGCTCGTTCCTGGCCATCGCGTTCTCGCTGTAGAAGCGGCGCAGATAGAACATGTGCAGCGCGGCGGGCATGCGCGTCTGGTCGGCGTTCCAGAAGAGCAGGTCGAAGGGCGGGGGCTTGTTGCCGAGATAATAATTATCGACGACGTAGTTCCAGATGAGGTCGTTGGCGCGCAGCGCGTTGAAGGTGTCGGCCATCGCCTGGGCGTCGAGCACGCCGCCTTGGCTCTGGATGCGGCCTTCCAGGTAGGCGAGGCTCGCCTTGTCGGTGAACACGCGCAGATCGCCGGCCTGCTCGAAATCCATCTGCGCGGCGAAGAAGGTCGCGCTCTGGATGCGCTGGTCGCCCTTGGCCGCCATCCAGGCGAGGCACGCGGACAGCAGCGTGCCGCCGATGCAATAGCCGACGGCGTTGACGCGGTCGCAGCGGGTGGCGTCGTTCACGGCGTTCACCGCGGCGAACACGCCGTCCTCCATGTAGTCCTCGAACGTCTTCTTCGCGAGCGCGGCGTCGGGGTTGGCCCACGAGACGACGAACACGGTGTGGCCCTGGTCGGTCAGCCACTTGATGAAGGAATTCTTCGGCTGCAGGTCGAGGATGTAGAACTTGTTGATCCAGGGCGGGAAGATCAGCAACGGCACTTCGTGCACCGCCTTGGTCGTCGCTTCGTATTGCAGAAGCTCGATGACGTCGTTGCGGAAGACGACCTTGCCTTTGCTGGTGGCGACGTTCTCGCCAAGCTTGAAGGCGTCCATGTCGGTCTGGGTGATCGCGAGCGCGCCTTTGCCGCGCTTCATGTCGGCGGCGAGGTTCTCCATGCCGCGCTTCAGGCTTTCGCCGCGGGTGAGCAGCATGGCGCGCAGCGCGGCGGGATTGGTGAGCAGGAAGTTCGACGGCGAGGCGGCGTCGACCGCCTGCTTGATGAAGAACGCCGCCTTGCGCTTGGCGTCCTGGTCCAGGCCCTGGGTGCGCTCCACAAGGTCGGTGAGAAAATCGGCGGTGGCGAGATAGGTGTCGCGCATCAGCGAGAAGGCGGGGTTGGCGGCCCATTCAGGATCGCGGAAGCGCTTGTCGCGGGAGGGCGGGGGGGCTTCGGCCTCGATGCCCAGCATCATGTTGAGGGAATGACGCTGCCAGATGTCGGCGTAGCGCGACCACAAGCCGGCATAGGCGTCGCGCAGCGTGTCGGGCTGGTGGGCGAGGTGCGACCAGAATTCGGTCATTGCGCCCTGGACGTCGAACGGGTCGGGCTTGGCGGTGAGGTTCGCGCCCTGGTCGAGGAAGGCGGTGGCGAAGAGCGTGTTCGCCTGGGTGACCGCCGCGGCCAGGTTGCGCGAGAGGTCGGCGAAGGCTTCCGGGGTCTGGGCCTGCATCAGCTCGGGCAGCGTCGGGGAGGGGACGGGCGCGGCTGGCGCGGGCTTGGCGGGCGCAGGTTTGGCGGCAGCGGGCCTTGGGGCAGCCGCGGCGGCCGGTTTCGGCGCGGCCTTGGGGGCCTCGCGCTTGTCGGCCTCGGGCTCCTCAGCGGACGCGGGCTGGGACGGGACCGGGGCGGCGTCGGCCTGGAGCGCTGCGGGAGCGGCGGGCCGGCGGCGGGTGACTTTCGGGCGCAGCGCTGGCGTCGCCACAGGCGTTCGGCCAGCGTCATCAGGCGCTGTCATTGATTCGTCTCCTGGCGAGCCCTGCTTTTGGGGGATCTTGGCCATCGGTGACACGGTGAGTCTGCTGGCGGCACAAGTAGCGGCCGGGACCAAAAGGCTGGTATAGGACGCACTCGTATAGGACGCTTCGGCGTCCCGAACAGGGGGTATTGCGTGCCGAAAGGCGGAAGTCCTCATGGAGCGTCGGCGTTGAGCGCGAATCTGGCGTTGAGCCTGCTCGCCCTGGCGATCACCGGGGCGGCGACGGTCGGCTGCGCGAGCGGCGACCGCGCCGAGCCGCCGGCCTGGTTCAAGCAGCGCGAGAAGGAATTGCGCCGCGAGGGCTATCCCAGGCTGGCCAATATCCCCGACCGGGTGGACGCCAATGTCGATCAGGCGCACTGGGATCAGGTGCGCAGCGAGCTCGATGCAGACGCAGCCGCATTGCGAGCTAGTCCGCGTAGCGAGGCGCCGCCGACCGCTGACGCGCAGGACCAGGCGGCGACCGCGTTCGAAGAGAAGGCGCGCGGCGATCTCGAAGCGACGCGCACCCAGCACTAGACAAGCTCCGCAGCGGACACCATTGCTCACCCCCGGTCCCGGGTGTGCGCGGCGCGTGGCGGGGCGCCAAGAGTTCAAGCCATGACCGATTTCTACAAGACCCGCCGGCTGCCGCCCTACGTGTTCGAGGAAGTGAACCGGCTCAAAGCCAAGCTGCGGAACAAGGGCGTCGATATCATCGATTTCGGGATGGGCAATCCGGACCTGCCGGTCCCGCCGCACATCATCGACAAGCTCTGCGAAAGCGCCCGCGCGCCGCGCACCAACCGGTATTCGGCTTCGCGCGGCATCCCGGGCCTCAGGAAGGCGATGGCCGGCTATTACGACCGGCGCTTCGGAGTGAAGCTCAATCCCGACACGCAGGTGGTGGCGACGCTCGGCTCGAAGGAAGGCTTCGCCAACCTGGCGCAGGCGATCACGGCGCCTGGCGATGTGGTGATCGCGCCCAACCCGTCCTATCCGATCCATGCGTTCGGCTTCATCATGGCCGGGGGCGTCATCCGGCACATCGAGGCGCACTCGCCGGAGCAATATCTCTCCGGGATCGGGCGCGCGGTGCGCCATTCGGTGCCGCCGCCGATCGCGATGATCCTTTGCTATCCGGCGAACCCGACCGCGCAGGTCGTCGATCTCGACTTCTACAAGGACGCCATTGCGCTGGCGAAGAAGCACGAGATGTTCGTGCTCTCCGACATGGCCTATTCGGAAGTCTATTTCGACGACGCCAGCCCGCCGCCGTCGGCGCTGCAGGTGGAGGGGGCGACCGACGTGTGCGTGGAAGTGAACACGCTCTCGAAGACCTATTCGATGGCGGGCTTCCGCGTCGGGTTCGCGCTCGGCAACGAGCGGCTCATCGCGGCGCTCGCACGGGTGAAGTCCTATCTCGATTACGGCGCGTACACGCCGATCCAGGTGGCGGCCGCGGCGGCCCTCAACGGACCGCAGGATTGCGTGAAGGAAATGCGTCAGACGTACAAGCACCGGCGCGATGTGCTTTGCGAGACGTTCACGAAGGCGGGCTGGCATATCCCGGCGCCGAACGCGTCGATGTTCTGCTGGGCGCCGCTGCCGGAGCAGTTCAAGCATCTGGGCAGCGTGGAATTCTCCAAGCGGCTGATGGAGCAGGCGGAGATCGCGGTGGCGCCGGGGGCGGGGTTCGGCGAGTACGGCGACGGCTTCATCCGCATCGGCCTGGTGGAGAACGAGCAGCGCATCCGGCAGGCGGCGCGCAATCTGAAGAAGTTCCTGTCGAGCAATTCAGCGGTGGCTGCGGAATGATGTCGGCGTCGCAGAACGTGCGCCCCTCCCCCCTTGCGGGGGAGGGTAGGGAGGGGGGGCGTTCAGGAACGAGCGCTCTTTCCTCGACGCCCCCCACCCCCAGCCCCCTCCCCGCAAGGGGGAGGGGGACGCCCCCATCTGCGAGCGCTGCGCCATGAGTCAGAAGAAAGAACTCAGGATCGGGATCGCGGGGCTCGGCGTCGTCGGGGGCGGATTGCTGAAGCTGCTGGAGGGGCCGAGCCCGCGGGTCGGGGGGGGACGGCTCAAGGTGGTCGCGGTGAGCGCGCGCAACCGGTCGCGGAAGCGCGACGTCGATATCTCCGCGTACGAATGGTTCGACGATCCGGTGGACCTTGCCGCGAAGCAGGACATCGATGTGCTGGTCGAGCTGATCGGCGGCTCGGACGGGCCGGCGAAGAAGGCGGTGGAGATCGCGCTCAAGCGCGGCGCCCATGTCGTCACCGCGAACAAGGCGCTCTTGGCGATGCACGGCGAAGAGCTGGCGGCGCTTTCAGAGGAGACGGGCGGGCGGATCCTATTCGAAGCGGCGGTCGGCGGGGGCATGCCGATCGTGAAGGCGGTGAAGGAGAGCCTGGCGGGGTCGCTCGTCTATGCGCTCTCCGGTATCCTTAACGGCACCTGCAATTATCTCCTGTCCGAGATGGAGACGAGCGGGCGCAAGTACGAGGACGTGCTCGCGGACGCGCAGCGGCTCGGCTATGCGGAGGCCGATCCGACCATGGATGTCGGGGGCTTCGACGCGGCGCACAAGATTTGCATCCTTGCAGCGATCGCCTTCCGCGCGCGGCCGGATTTCGCGCACGTGGGGATCGAGGGGGTGGAAGCCATCACGCTCGACGACATCCGTCTGGCCGGCAAGCTCGGCTACAGGATCAAGCTCGTTGCGAAGGCCGAGCGGATCGGGGAGGCCGTGTCGCTGCACGTGCGCCCCGCGCTCCTGGCGTTCGACCATCCGCTCGCGTCGATCATGGGGTCGCTCAATGCGGCGCTGGTGGACGCCGATCCGGTCGGGCGGCTGACGTTCATCGGTCGCGGCGCGGGCGCGGGGCCGACGGCCTCGGCGGTGGCGGCCGACCTGATGGATCTTCTGGAAGGACGCGGCGGGCCTGCGTTTGGGGCGCCGCTCGGCGAGCTTGCGCCGGCGGCGCGCGCGCAGCCGGAGGAACGCGGGCGCTTCTATATGCGCCTGATCGTGAACGACCGCCCGGGCGTCATCGCGGCGGTGTCCGATTGCCTGGCCAAGGAGAAGATCTCGATCGAGAGCTTCCTGCAGATGCCGGCGGCGCCGGACGCGCCGACCGTGCCGATCGTGCTCACCACCCAGCCTTGCGCACGCGTCGCGCTTGACGCGGCAGCCAAGCGGATCGAAAGCCTGGAGGCGGTCGCTGCGCCGCCTCGCATCATGCCGATAGAGGAAACGGATGCTCACCCGCACTTCTGGAACTGAGATCGCACGCTCATCCACCGTGCTCAGCGACGCGCTCGCCTTCGCGGCCGCGCAGGTCGTGATCGAAACGGCGAAAGCCGCCTCGCTGCTCGCCGGCCGGGGCGATGAGAAGGCCGCCGACCAGGCGGCCGTGGACGCCATGCGCAGCGCCTTGAACGCAATGCACATCCAGGGGCGGATCGTGATCGGCGAGGGCGAGCGCGACGAGGCGCCGATGCTCTATATCGGCGAGACGGTCGGCCTCGGCGACGGGCCGGAGATCGACATCGCGCTCGATCCGCTGGAAGGCACGACGCTCACGGCCAAGGCGATGGCGAACGCGCTCGCGGTCATGGCGTTCGCGCCGCGCGGCGGGATGCTGCACGCGCCGGACGTCTACATGGACAAGATCGCGATCGGGCCGGGCTTCGATCCGGACGTGGTGGATCTCGACGCGCCGATCGCGGAGAACGCGCTCTCGCTGGCGAAGGCGAAGGGCGTGCGGCCGCACGATCTGGGGGTGTGCGTGCTCGACCGGCCGCGGCACTCGGACATCATCGATGCCCTGCGTTCGCTCGGCGTGCGCATCCATCTCATTTCGGACGGCGATGTGTGCGGCGTGATCAACACGACGAACCCGGACACCGGCATCGACATGTATGTCGGGCGGGGGGGAGCGCCGGAGGGCGTGCTGGCGGCGGCGGCGCTGAAATGCGTCGGCGGGCAATTCCAGGGCCGGCTCGTGTTCCGCAACGACGAGGAGCGCGCGCGCGCGGACCGGGTCGGGATCACGGACTTCAAGCGCCGCTATCTGCTCGACGACCTCGTCTCGACGGATGCGATCTTCGTGGCGGCGGGCGTCACGTCAGGCTCGATGCTGCAAGGCGTGCGCTGCGTCGGGGGCTATCGCACGACGCATACGCTGATCATGAACTCGGCGACGCGGAACGTGTCGGAGATCCGCACCAAGCTGCCGATGGATTGAGTTCTAGAGGCGTACGCCGTCCTCGGCGTCCTGCTCGGCCATCCAATCCAACAATTGGCGTTGAAATCTCGCGACGGCTTCGGGCAGCGGGCAAGACGCGACTGACGCGTCAGCGCGGCGCGACGCCGAGCTCCTCCACCTGCGCTTCGAGGGCGCGGATGAGCGCGCGGGCGATGGGATCGTCTTCCTGCTTGATCCGGTCGCGCACGGCGGCGCGGATGGCATCGACATGGGCGGC
Source organism: Hyphomonadaceae bacterium (assembly GCA_016791425.1). GTDB lineage: Bacteria > Pseudomonadota > Alphaproteobacteria > Caulobacterales > Aquidulcibacteraceae > CADEEL01. Next base: position 52,007 of record JAEUMQ010000015.1, read on the forward strand.
GACGAGGGTTGGGCGCGCGCGGGCCGCGGCCTTGCCGGCGGGCGTGTCGATGAGCCGGCACAGGGAAGCGGCGAGGCGCGTGACGAACGGATAATCGTAGGTGGCGGCGAGGCCCTTCACGTCATGGGCGGCGTTGTAGAGCGCCTGCAGGGCGGGGTCGGACCAGCCCTCGGCAACAGCGGATTCGCGCGCGGCCTGGACCTTGTCCACCTCCGCTTCGAGCCAGGGCTGGAAATTGTCGGCGAGCGAGGCGAGGGCGGCCTCGGCGCGGGCGACGGCGGATTCGTCGAAAAGCGGTGCGCGTCCCATGCGCAAGCGTCTGCGCGCGGCGGGTCAAGAAATGGTGAAGGATTCAAATAATTCGCGGCGCGCCGCGGCGCTCATGCGGTGAATTGTTCGCGGATGATGCGTTCTTCGAGGGGATGGCCGGGGTCGAAGAGCATGGTCAGGGCGGCGGAGGCGTCCTCGCGGATCTCGACGGCGCGGATATCGCGGGTCTCCAGATTGTCGGCGGTGGCGGAGACCGGGCGGCGCTCGGGGTCGAGCACCTCGAAGCGCACGAGGGAGGTCTGCGGCAGCAGCGCGCCGCGCCACCGCCGGGGACGGAAGGCGCTCACCGGCGTCAGCGCAAGCAGGCGGGCGCTCAAGGGCACGATGGGGCCGTGGGCGGAGAGATTGTAGGCGGTGGAGCCGGCCGGCGTCGCCACCATCACGCCGTCGCAATAGAGCGCCGCCATGCGCTCGGCGCCATCGACGACGATGCGGATCTGCGCGGTCTGCGCGGTCTGGCGCAACAGCGACACCTCGTTGATGGCGTGCGCGACGACCTTGGCGCCGGCCAGCGTCTCGGCCTCGGAGATCAGCGGGCGGATGCGGACGGTCTCGGCCTTCTCCAGGCGCTCGGGGAGGCCGGCCTCGTCGTAATCGTTCATCAGGAAGCCGATGGTGCCGCGATGCATGCCGTAGACGGGCTTCCGGTCGGTCAGCCGGCGGCGCAGCGTGTCGAGCATGTGCCCGTCGCCGCCGAGCGCGACCACGATGTCGGCCTCCGCTTCCGGCGCGGCGCCGTAGCGGCGCTGCAGCGTCTGCAGCGCCGCTTGGGCCTCGGGGCGGGCGCTGGCGGTGAACGCGATCTTCAAGGTTGGCCTTGGCGGTTAACGCTGGGGGCGTCCATTTGAGAGCTTTGTATGGTAGAAGGGTTCAATGAGCTTGAACATCAAAGACCCGGAGACCCAGAAACTTGCCGAGGAGTTGGCAGAGCTGAGGGGCGTATCTGTCGCCGAGGCGGTCAGAAGAGCTTTGCGCGAGGCGCTGCAGTCCCGGGAGGAAGCCGCACGTGCGGCGGTCAGGAGCTTTGAAGAGCGGGCCCAGGAGGTGGCGCAGGAGATGGATCGCGCACTCCTGGTGGCGGACCTGGAAGCGATGGGCGCACGGGTTCGCGCACGGCTGGGTAACGAGCAGCTGCTGGACCATGATGCGCTGCTCTATGATCCAGTCACTGGTCTACCGAAGTGATCATTGACGCTTCCGCCATCGTTGCGGTGATCCAGGCGGAGGGCGAGGCTGTTCGTTTCAGCCAAGCAATCGCGGAGGCGAGTGTGCGGCGCGTTTCGGCGGCGACCTTCGTGGAGGCTGCGCTTGTCCTCGATGGGAGGGGCGATCCCGTCGTCAGCGACGAGCTCGACTATTTCCTCGCTCGCATTGCCGCGGTGATCGAGCCGGTGACAGAGGCGCAGGCGCGGATCGCGCGGCGGGCCTATCGCGATTACGGCAAGGGATCGGGACATCCCGCGCGGCTCAATTTCGGCGACTGCCTGGCTTATGCGCTGGCCAAGGACAAGAACGAGCCGATGCTGTTCAAGGGAACGGATTTCGGCCAAACAGACATCAAATCCGCCGTCTAAGGGAGGCGAACATGGCTGACGACGCAAGCGTTGGGAGCGTGAAGGGGCGCGTGAGCGCGGAGGAATGGCAGGCGCGGGTGGAGCTGGCGGCGCTCTACCGGCTGGTGGCGCTGCACGGCTGGGACGATCTCATCTTCACGCACATCTCGGCGCGGGTTCCGGGGCCCGAGCACCATTTCCTGATCAATCCCTATGGGATGCTGTTCGAAGAGATGACGGCCTCGGCGCTCGTCAAGGTCGATCTCGACGGGAATATCGTCTCGCCGACGACGTATTTCATCAACGCCGCCGGCTTCACGATCCATTCGGCGATCCATGCCGCGCGGGAGGACGCGAAGTTCGTGATCCACCTGCACACGGACGCGGGCGTGGCGGTGTCGGCGCAGAAGGACGGGCTGCTTCCGCTCACGCAGGATGCGCTCATCGTGTTGCCGATGCTCGCGTATCACGATTACGAAGGCATCGCGCTCAATCTCGATGAACGCGAGCGCCTGGTCAAAGACATCGGCGACAAGCACGCGATGCTGCTGCGCAATCACGGCACGATGTCGGTCGGCGCCACGGCGGCGCAGGCGTTCATCAATATCTTCTTCCTGGAGCGCGCGTGCGCGCAGCAGATCATGGCGCTGTCGGGCGGCCGCGAGAACGTGCTCGTCGCGCCTGAGGCCGCGCGTGCGGAAGTCGCGCGGACGACGCCGCCGAGCATGCTCGGGGCGGGCGGCCAGCTCGCATGGCCGGGCCTCTTGCGGAAGCTCGCGCGCGAAATGCCGGGCTACGACGCGTAGGCGCCGTTGCCCGCAACCCCTGGGCGTGCGAAACGCGGGCGGCGGGGGTGGGCGATGAGGAAGCTCGGCGGTTGCGACCTGGTGGGGCTCGTCGCGGGGCTGGCCGCGATGGCGCCGGGAACGGCCACGGCTGGCGCCTGGATCGCGCCCGAGGGCGGGCAAAGCATCTTCACGATGACCTACCGCGAGACCGAGACGACGCGCGTCGCGGAGGGCGACCTCTATCTGGAATACCCCGTCCATCGGCGCTGGTCGCTGGTGGCGCATCCGCGCTTCGAGACCGGCGCGGCGAGCGAGAGCGGATGGCGGGGCGATGCGGAGGTCGGCGCCAAGGCGGCGATCGCGCAGGGGCGCAACACCGTCGCGGCGCTGCAGGCGGGAGCGCTCTGGCGCTCCGAGCGCGAGGGCGAATGCGGCGCGGCCGGCGGCGAGGTGCGGGCGCTGGCGGGAGCGGGCTCGGGGCTTGGCGGCGGCTCGGGCTTCGTGAACGCGGAGGCGGCGTTGCGGGTCTATGGCGGCGGCTGCCAGCGGCAGCGCTATGAACTGACGGCCGGCTACCGGCCGAGCGATAGCTGGCTCGCGCTCGGCCAGACTTCCATCGAGGCTGACCGCGACGGCGAGGCGGTGGTCAAGGCGCAGACCAGCATCGTGCGCTTCTTCGGGGGCGCGGGACTACAGCTCGGGGTGCGGGTCCGGCTCGACGGGGAAGAGCGCGAGCCGGCGCTCGTGCTGGGACTTTGGGACGCAGTGCGACCTTAATTCGAGCCCAAATGCCATACTTATGGGGCCGCTTGCGCATTTTGTGGGTGGCAAGGGCCTCGCCAGGCGCCACATAAGATCGGAAGGCCCGATGTTTAGGCAATCGGCGGATTGGGGCCTTGCGAGACGTTGGGGTCACATATCCGCAAGGCCTCCGTGCTAGAGGACGGGAATGCCGAAATTGATTCAGCGTTACGGCTTCGCCGCGGCTGTCGTCGCGGGCTTGGCGCTGATGGCCGCCCTGGCGCTCGGCAAGGGGCTGGTCGGCGCGGCCGGGGAGGCGTTGGCCTCGCGGGGCCCCGCGGCGGCCAAGATGAAGGGCGATGCGCCGGAAGTGCGCGCCGCGCCGGTGCAAATCCACACCTTCTCCGACGCGATCCAGGCCATCGGCAACGCCCAGGCCAAGGAGAGCATCCTCATCACGCCGAAATCGGCGGACGCGATCCGCGCGATCCGGTTCGAGAGCGGCGACCGGGTCAGCGTCGGACAGGTGCTGGTGGAGATGTCGCGGGTCGAGCAGCAGGCGGACATCGCCGAGGCGACGGCGTCGCGCGAGGCGGCGGAGCGGGAGTATCGCCGGTTCCAGGAAGTCTATGACCAGGGCTTCGCGCCAAAGGCCCGGCTCGATGCGGCGAAAGCGGCGTTCGACGCGGCCGATGCGCGGCTGCGGGCCGGGCAGTCGCGCAGCTCCGACCGGCTGCTGCGGGCGCCGTTCGCGGGCGTGATGGGCCTCAGAACCGCAAGCCCGGGCCAGTATGTGCGGCCGGGCGACGCCATCGGCACGCTCGACGACATTTCCGAGATCAAGCTCGATTTCGACGTCGCGGAGACGCAGATCGCACGCTTGGCGCCGGGCGTGGCGATCTCGGCGCGCACGCAGGCCTATCCGGACGTCACGTTCGAAGGACGCATCTCGCAAGTGGACAGCCGCGTGGCGGCGCAGAGCCGCACGGTGCGCGTGCGCGCGGTGCTGCCGAACCCCGATGAGCGGTTGCGGCCCGGCATGCTGATGAGCGTCGAGATCCGCTCCAATCCGCGCCAGGCGCTGGCGATCCCGGAAGCCGCGATCATCGACGAGCAGGGCGGCTCCTACGTGTTCACGCTGACGTCTCGGGAAGGGCGGCTGGTGGCGGCGCGCACGCCGGTGCGCACGGCCGCGCGCGTGGCGGGCTGGATCGAAGTGGTGGATGGCCTGCGGGAAGGCCAGCAGATCGTGGTGGAAGGCGTGCAGCGCGTGCGGCCGGATGCGCCGGTGCGGCTTGCGAACACGCCAGCGGGCGGCGCGCAGCTGAGGCAGCGCGGGAGCTAGACCCGATCCCGTTTTGATTTCCTCAGATCAAAACGGGTCAATCGGGTCTACGCTTTGCATCTAGAGCGGTTCTCGTCCGAAAACCGCGTAACACTTTTCGGGAACCGCTCTAGGGCGCGTGCGAGGATGACCGAGCGATGAAGCGAGACAGAAAAGCCCGCCGTTCCGTGTTCTTGAGAGCGGCGTAGGGTGACGCTCTCCGACCTTTCGGTCCGCCGGCCGGTGCTGGCGACGGTGTTCTCGCTGCTCATTATCGTGTTCGGCGCGGTGGCCTTCTTCTCGCTGCCGCTGCGCGAATTGCCGGACGTCGATCGGCCGGTGGTTTCGATCTCGGTGACCTATCGCGGCGCGGCGGCGCCGGTGGTGGAAAACCAGGTCACGCGGATCATCGAGGACCAGCTCTCGGGCATCGAGGGGATCGACCTCATCAATTCGATGAGCCGCGACGGGCGCGCATCGATCAATGTTGAGTTCCAGCTCTCGCGCAACCTGGAAGACGCCACCAACGACGTGCGCAACGCGGTGTCGCGCGCGCGGGGGCAATTGCCGGTCGATATCGACGAGCCGGTGATCGCCAAGACCGACGCGGACGCAGATCCCATCATCTGGTACGCGCTCTCCTCGACGTCGCGCAGTCGGCTGGAAGTCACCGACTACGCCAAGCGCTATATCGCCGACCAGATCTCGGTGGTGGACGGCGTGGCCAACGTCTTCATCAACGGCACGCGCCCGGCGCTGCGCATCTGGCTCGACACCGATGGGCTCGCCGCGCGCGGGCTGACGGTCGATGACGTAGAGAGCGCGCTCAGGACACAGAATGTCGAGCTGCCGGCCGGCTATGTGGAAAGCCAGCAGCGCGACTATCAGGTGCGCGTGGAGCGCGCGTTCCAGACGCCGGAGGAGTTCGCGCGATTGCCGGTCGGGCGGGACCCGAGCGGGCCGGTGGTGCGGCTCGGGGACGTGGCGCGGATCGAGATGGCGCCGGAGGAGTCGCGCATCCTCTTCCGCATGAACGGGCGCGACACGATCGGCCTCGGGATCGTGCGGCAGTCGCGGTCGAACGCGCTTGCGGTCGGCGAGGGGGTGAAGGCGAAGGTGGAGCGCATCCGCGCGGACCTGCCGTCGGACATGCGCCTGGACCTGGCGTTCGATTCCACCGTGTTCATCGAGCGGGCGATCGGGCGGGTGTGGCTTACGCTGCTCGAAGCGACGAGCCTCGTGGTCATCGTCATCTTCCTCTTCCTGGGGTCGATGCGGGCGGCGGCGATCCCGGCGGCCGTGGTGCCGGTCTGTCTCATCGGGGCGTTCGCGCTGCTCGCGGCGTTCGGATTCTCGATCAACCTCCTGACGCTGATGGCGCTCGTGCTGTCGATCGGGCTCGTGGTCGACGATTCGATCGTCGTGCTGGAGAACGTGCAGCGACGCATCGATACGCTCGGGGAGCCGCCGCTGGTTGCGGCCGAGCGCGGCACGCGACAGGTGTTCTTCGCGATCGTGGCGACGACGGCCGTGCTCATCGCTGTGTTTGCGCCGCTGCTGTTCGTCGGGGGCTATGTCGGGCGGCTGTTCATCGAGCTTGCTGCGACCGTGGCGGGGGTCGTGGTGATCTCGGCGTTCTGTGCGCTCTCGCTCTCGCCGATGATGTGCTCGAAGTTCCTCAAGCCCTCGCAGCAGGGCACGGCGCTGCATCGCTTCGTGGAAAAGGCGGTCGGCGCGGCGCGGCGATCGTACCGGGCCTCGCTGGAGGCGGCGATGGAGGCCAAGGCGCTCGTCTTCATCCTCTTCGGCGTGGTGGCGGGCGGCGGCGTGCTGCTCTTCACGCAGATCTCCTCGGAGCTCACGCCGAGCGAGGACCGCGGCATCGTCGTGGTGAACATGCAGGGACCGGAAGGCGCGGGCTTCGAATATTCCAGACGGATCATGGGCGAGATCGAGCCGACGCTCGTTGGCTATTCCAAGTCAGGCGAGGCGGCCGGCATCATCGCGGTGGCGCCCAGCTTCTGGGACGCCGGTTCGAACCGCTTCTCCTCCGGCTTCGCGCGGCTGTCGCTGGTGGACTGGGAAAAGCGCCACAAGAGTGCGTTCGACATCGCCGGCGAGCTCAACGCAAAGCTCGGGCAGATCCCCGGCGCGGTGATCCGCGTGTTCACGCCAGATCCCTTCAATCGCGGCAGCGGCGATTTCAATCTCGCGCTGCTCGGCAGCGATCCGGCGATGCTCGCGGCTGTCGGGGACCGCATCGTCGCGCGGGCGCGGGAGAACCCGCGCATGCTGCGGCCGCGGATCGATTACGAGCCGAATTCGCCGCGCGTGCTCGTCGATATCGATCGCGACCGGGCCGCCGCGCTCGGCGTCTCGGTGCAGGCGATCGGGCGCACGCTCGAAGCGACGATGGGGGCGCGGCGCGTCAACACGATCTCGGACCGGGGCCAGGAATATTACGTCTTCCTGCAGTCGGAGCGGCAGGCGCGCTCGAACATCTCCGATCTTGCGAACCGCTATGTGCGCTCGGAGCGCACGGGCGAACTCGTGCCGCTGGCCACCATCATCTCGTTCAAGACGGCGGGCGATGCGGCCGAGCGGCGACGGCTCAACCGGCAGACGCGGGTGTCGATCCAGACGGCGCTCGCGCCGGGCTACGCGGTCGGCGACGCGATCAAGTTCCTGGAGCCGATCGCGCGCCAGGAGATCGGCGACCAGCCGATCACGATCGATTATCTTGGGCAGGCGCGGCAGTTCCGGGAGGCGTCAGGCGCGATCGGGTTCGTGTTCCTCTTTTCGCTGGTGATCGTGTTCCTGGTGCTGGCGGCGCAGTTCGAGAGCTTCATCCATCCCATAACGATCATGGTGACGGTGCCGCTGGCGATCGCGGGCGGGCTCTTCGGGCTCTACATGTTCGGCGGCACGCTCAACATCTACAGCCAGATCGGCCTCGTCATTCTCATCGCACTGGCGGCGAAGAACGGCATCCTGATCGTGGAGTTCGCCAATCAGCTCAGGGACGAAGGCAAATCCGTGCGCGAGGCGATCCTGGAATCGGCGGATCTGCGCATGCGGCCGATCCTGATGACGAGCCTGGCGACGATCGCGGGTTCGGTTCCGCTCATCCTCGGGCACGGGGCGGGCGCGGAGAGCCGGCAGACGATCGGCGTGGTGATCTTCTTCGGGCTGCTCGTTTCCACGATGCTCACGCTCTTCGTGGCGCCGGTGGTGTACGACCTCCTCGCCAAGCGCACGCGCTCGCCGGAAGAGACGGGCAAGATGATCGACAGCTACGCCGAGGGCGAAGCGACGCCGGCGGAATGATCCGTGTGCGGACGCTCTAGCGTTGGGATTCGGCGGCGATGTAGGCGATCACGTCGCGCCGATCCTCAGGCTTGCGCAGACCGGCGAAGACCATGAGCGTGCCGGGAACGACGTCGCGCGGGCGCGTGAGGTAACGGTCGAGCGTGGCGAAGTCCCAGGTGACGCCGGCATTGGCCATGGCCGGCGAGTAGCGGAAATCGGGCGCGCGGCCGGAGGGATGGCCGTAGGTGTCGTGCAGGTTGGGGCCGACGCGGTTGCCGCCGCCCTTCTCCACGACGTGGCACGAGCGGCACTGGGCGAAGACGCGTCGGCCGTTCTCGTAATTGCCTTCGTTCAGCGGCGCGGGAAGCGCGGCCACCAGGGCCTGCAGCTCCTCGGCCGAGGGGCCCGGCGCCGCGGCAGGTTGGGGCGCCGTCGCCTGCGCGGCGGGCGCGGGCGCCGAGGCCGGTTCCGAAGACTGGCCGCAGGCGCCCAGAGCAAGAGTAACGGCGACGGCGGCGGCAATGGCGATGCGCATGTCTAAACTCCCCGGGGGTGGGGGGAGATTGCGCCGCACTCGCAGGCGCGCAAGGGGCGCGCCTGCACACGGGCGTGCGTCAGGGCGACGCGCATTCGCGCTCGACGCGGCCTGATTCCGATATGCGCGCCATGGTTGCGGGCGGAGGCGGCGCGGCTAAACTCGCCGGCGGAGGCGAACCATGGCGCGGCTTCTCAGCGAACGACATGAACATTGCCAATGCCGGCACGGTTGTCCGACGTCCGCGATCATCAAGAAATGGGATTGCGGCTGTGTGGAGGTGAGGATCCTCAACGATCGGCCCGCGGGGCGGGACTGCACGAATTTCAGCGCCATGCGCCGGCAGTGTGGGCGCAGCGGCGCGCCCAGGCACGGCTCCTGACCCGTCTCCGGCTAGTGCAGGATCGGATAGAGGGCCATCACGGCGACGGCGAAGGCGGCCATCACAGGCATGAAATTCGAGATCGTCATCGTCATTCCCTCAGGCGACCATCCCCGCCGCCATCGTCGCCATAGGATACGCAGCAAGGGCCCAGAGGGTTGCCGCGGCGATCAGGGTGATGAGGCGCAGGGCCGTCATGGCTCGTTCCAACAATCCACAGATAGGGGCTCGCTTGGAGAGATGCCGTGACCAGGGTCACTGGATGCGTTGAGTCCCCCGCGCGCGGGCGCGCAGTTCGGACGTGCCGCCAGAGGGACTCGAACCCCCGACCTTCTGATTACAAATCAGCTGCTCTACCAACTGAGCTATGGCGGCGTGAGGCGCTTCCTAGCGGGCCTTGGACGCGAAATCGAGGCAGGCGGCGAGGACGGCGCGGAGGATGGCGCGGCAGTCGGCGGCGCCTGCTTCGTCAAAGGGCGTGGGCCAGGCGGTTTCGGTGAAGGTCTCGGGCTCGCGCATATAGGTGCGGGCGGCGAGCTCCATCTGGACGGCGTGCACGCCCTCGCCGGGGCGGCCGTAATGGCGGGTGATCCAGCCGCCCTTGAAGCGGTCATCGACGACATGGCTGTAGGATGAAGCCGCGCAGACGCGCGCGACGGCGTCGGCGAGCGCGGGGGCGCAGGCGGCGTGGGAATTGGTTCCGATGTTGAAATTGGGAAGCTGGCCGTCGAAGAGGCGCGGGGCGGTCGAGCGGATCGAGTGCGCGTCATAGAGCACGACATCGGCGTGCGATGCGCGCAGGCGCGCGAGCTCGGCGGCGAGCGCGGTGTGGTAGGGCTCGAAATAGCGGGCGCGGCGCGCGGCGATTTCGTCCGTGTCCGGTGCATCGCCTGGGCGGTAGAGCGGCTCGCCGTCGAAGGTCTCGGTCGGGCACAGGCCCGTGGTGATTTGGCCCGGATAGAGCGAGGCGCCGGAGGGATCGCGGTTCACGTCGATCACGGTGCGCGAGATGCGCGTGGCGATGAGCGTGGCGCCCATGTCGGCGGCGAAGGCGTAGAGGCGATCGACCCACCAATCGGCGTCCTTGCGGGCGAGCCAGGGCGAGACGAGGCGGGGACTGTCTTTGGGCTCAAGGGCGGCGAGATCGGTTCCGGCATGCGGGACGCTGACGATGAGGGGCGCCTGCCCGCGGACGATGTGAAGCCAATCAGGATGCATGGCGGCTTGTAGCGCGTTCGCGTATGGAATCGCCATGACCAAGCTCTTCTTCGGCGAGGCGCTGTTGCCCGGGGGATGGGCGCGCAATGTGCGCGTCGAGATCGCCGACGGCGTGATCGCAAGCGTCGTTGCGGATGCGGCGCCGGAGGGCGAGCGTCACGCAATTGCGCTGCCAGGGCTGGGGAATGTGCATTCGCATGCGTTCCAGCGGGGGATGGCGGGCCGGACGGAGGTCGCGGGGCCGGCGAGCCGGGACAATGGAGCGGACACGTTCTGGACCTGGCGCGAGGGCATGTACCGGTTCGGGCTCAAGCTCACGCCGGACGACATGGAGGCGATCGCGGCGCTGGCGTTCGCGGAGATGCTGGAGGGCGGGTTCACGCATGTGGAGGAATTCCACTACCTGCACCATGCGCCGGATGGCGCGCGATACGACAATGTTGCGGAGATGAGCGCGCGGATCTTCGCAGCGGGCGGGGCTGCGGGGATCGGCGTGACGCTCGTGCCGGTGTTTTACGCGCACGGCGGGTTCGGGCCGCAGCCGCCCAGTGCGCGGCAGGCGCGCTTCCTCAACGATCTGGAGAGCTATGCGCGGCTGGTCGATGCGGCGCGGGCGTATGGCGCGACAGGCGTGGCGGCGCATTCGCTGCGCGCGGCGACGCTTGAGGACGTGCGGGCGGTGGCGGCCATGGGCGCGCCGATGCACATCCATGTCGCGGAGCAGACGAAGGAAGTGGACGATTGCATCGCGGCGCTCGGCGCGCGGCCGGTGGCGCTGCTGCTCGACAATGCGCCGGTGGATCGCAGCTGGCGGCTGGTGCACGCGACGCACATGGATGCGCAAGAGACCGCGCGGCTTGCCCAAACCGGCGCGGCGGCGGCGCTTTGTCCGATCACGGAGGCCAATCTCGGCGACGGCCTCTTCCCGGCCAAGCCTTATCTCGACGCGGGCGGACGGATTGCGATCGGATCGGATTCCAATGTGCGGATCGATGCGGCGGAGGAGTTGCGCACGCTCGAATACGGGCAGCGGCTTGCGACGCGCACGCGCAACGTGCTGGCCATGCCCGGCGGTTCGACGGGGCGGCGCTTGTTCGACCTCGCGCTGGAGGGCGGCGAGACCGGCGGGATCGCGATCGGGGCGAGCGCCGACATCGTCAGCCTCGATGTCGCGGCGGAAGGCGACGCCATCCTCGATGCGTGGATCTTCGCGCGCGCGCCGATCGATTGCGTGTGGCGCGGCGGGCGCAAGCTCGTCGAGGCGGGACGGCATGTCGCGAAAGGCCCGATCGCGGCGCGCGCGCGTGCGGCGATGGAGCGGCTCAGAGCTGGGTAGGGCGGCCGGGCGTGTGCGCCACGAATTGGGTGGAGAGCTGCGGTTCCGGTTGTGCGAGCGACGGCGGCGCGCCGGACGGCGCCGGCGGGGCGGCAGCGGCCGGCGGCGCGGCATCGGCGGGCGGCGCTGGAACGGCTGGCTCGTCTTCCTGCGTCGCCTTCCACGTGAGAGTGATGCGCGGGCCGGTATGCGCGGTGAGCTCGGCGCCGACCTGGCGGGCAAGCTGGCGCACCAGCGGCTCGTCGAAGCGCGCGCCGTCATGCGAGGGATTGATGCGCTCGACGCCGCAATCAAGCGTGACGAAGCCGTCCGCGCCGCGCGCGAGCTTCATGATCATCGGCGCGCTCGACATGCCGATGCTGGAGAGATAGGCGCTGGTCAGGCATTCGCCGACGATGGTTCCTAGCGCGGTCGCGGTCTCGATCGAGACGTGCACGGTGACCGATACGATGCGCAGCTCCACGCCGCGCGCCAGGCCGTCCAGGGTGTCGTGGATCTGGCGCGCAAGCTCGGTGAGATAGGCGCCGAGATCGACGCGCGTCACGTCCTCCGGCTGGGAAGTGTAGCGATAGGCGAGCGAGATCGGCAGCAGCCGCGCGCGCGCCTCGGAGAGCGCGTAGCGCGCCGTAGGCTCCTCGGTGCGGCGGAGCTGGCGCGACAGGGCGCTGGTGAGGACCTGCAGATTGTTCTTCACGCGGTGGTGCACTTCGCGGGTGAGCGCGAGATTGGCGGCCAGCTGCTGCTGCAATTCGCTGGCGCGGGCCTCGGCCTGGGTGACGGCGCGGTCGAAGGCCTCGCCCAGAACGCGCAGCTCGCGCGGCGCGCCGCTCACATCGACCGGGGCGTAGCGTCCGGCGGCGACGGATTGGGCGCTTTCCACCAGACCATCGATCCATCGGATCACCCACCAGTGCAGCGCGATCCAGACCGCGGCCATGGCGAGCGCGACAGCGATCAGCGGCGCGGCGGCGACCAGAGCGGCGCGGAAGCCGATCGCGGTGGACTGGGTGGGCTTGACCACGACGATGCGCAGGCCCTCGCCGGCGATGGAGGCGGTCGCGCTCTCGACGGAGGCGAAGGCGCGCTGCTCGCCCGAGAGAGCGTCGCGGGCGGCGGCGACGGCGTCGTCCTGGGAAAGTCCGCGCGCGGCGACCGCAAAGGGGATGCCGGCGCTGTCGAAGAGCACGACCGAGACCTGGTCGTCGCTGACGTCGCGCGCGGCCTGGGAGATGAGCCAGACGGCGCGCAGCCCGAGCACGACGACGCCGGTGGTGCGGTCGCGGTCGAGGATCGGGGCGGCGAGGGGAAGGATCTGCTGATTGGTGGCCGCCCGCATGCGCGCCGGCGCGATGGTCGGACGGTTGCTGGCCAGCACGCGCTCGAACCATTCGGGATATTGCGTGACGTTGCCGACGGAGGAGGCGTCGGAGGAACAGATGACGCGGCCGCTGCGGTCGAGGCGGGAGATCACCTCGAAGCGGCTCGACTGGGCCGCGGCGTTGGCGAGCACGGCGTTGCAGCTGGCGCTGCCGATGCGGACCATCGGCGCCTGGGCGAGGGATTCGGTCAGGATGCGCGCGCCGGAGATGACCTCCTCGATGCGGTTGGCGGTCTGCTCGGCGAATTGGGCGACGTCGCGGCGTTCGATCTGGGCCGCGGAGACATAGGCGCGATGCGCCTCCAGCCCGCCGAGCACGACGCCCGGCAGGCTGGCGAGAAACAGGACCCCCGCCAGGCGCGTCTTCAAGGGAGGCGCCCCGATGAACCGGCGAAGGGCGCTTTCATCGGTCTTCTGCGAGCCGCTGGGCATTCTCAATGAGGAGGTCGAGCGCCGCCCCGGCCGGCGTATCGGCCTTCGGCAGACCCGACTTGCGTTTCATGATCTCGGTCAGCGCCGCGCGCGCGCGGCTGACGCGGCTCTTGATGGTGCCCACCGCGCAGCCGCAAATCTGCGCCGCCTCTTCCGATGAGAGGCCGCCGGCGGTGACGAGCACAAGCGCGTCGCGCTGTTCGTTCGGCAACAGATCGAGCGCGCGACGGACCTCGTCGAGGGCCAGCACGTCGTCCTGGGCCGGATCGGTCTTCAGGGCGAGTTCGGCCTGGTTGGGGTCGTAGGCGCCGACGAAGCGCGCCCGGCGCTTCTCGGAATAATGGAGATTGCGCGCAATCACGAAGAGCCAGGCGCGCATGGTGGTGCCGGGGGTGAAGGAGGCGCGCGCGGCCCAGGCGCGGGTGACCGTCTCCTGCGCGAGGTCGTCGGCGGCGGCCGCATCGCCGCGGCAAAGGAAGCGGCAGAAGGCGCGCAGCTGAGGCAGGCGCTCAACGAGCTCCTCGCGGAAGGGCGGGGGCGCGGGTTTGGCTTGCAGCGCGGGGGGCGCGGAGGATGCGACCGCCATCACGGTTCGGACCTTCCGGCCGCCGACTTCCCGGAAGGCGATGCGCCGGGAGGGGTCTGCTCGCCGTTCGCGGGGCCGGCCTCGTCCTTCTCGAGCCGATCAAGGAGATCGTCGAACGTGGGCGGCACGGGCTCGTCCGCGTATTGGTTGAAAATGGCGCGCAGCTCGCGGCCCAGCGCCCGTTGGCGGAGGATCGCTTCGGCCTGTTTCTTGGTCTTGTCGGGGTCGCCGCCCGGCGGCTCGTCCGCTGCACTCATGTCTCGCACCGCCCGGTCCTGGCCGGACGCCGATTCTCGGCGCCTGGTCCACCCCCAGCGCCGTCGCTTTGGGGGCCTTCGTCCTTTGAGGGCACAACGCCGACTGCGCGGATCGGTTCCATCCCATGGAACCATAAGCGGCCAGCCGTGTTGTTCCTACACATGCAGTGCGCCAAGGCTGCGGGCAGTGTGGAGGGTTTTCATGGCGCTCAAGGACCGGATTGCGGCTCATCTTCCCTTTCTCAGGCGCTATGCGCGGGCCCTGACGGGCTCGCAGGCGAGCGGCGACGCCTATGTACGGGCCGCCCTGGAGGCGCTGATCGCGGGAGGGGCGGCGCTTGATGAGGCGCTGCCGCCGCGTGTGGCGCTGCACAAGCTGCTGCACACGGTCTGGTCCAGCGTCGGCGAGCAGCTGGCGCCGCAGACGCCGGGCGGCCTCGCGGAGGGAAGCTCCCCGGAGGAGCGGATCCAGGGGCTGTCGCCGAAGGCGCGCCAGGCTCTCCTGCTCAATGCACTCGAAGGCTTCTCGTTCCGCGACATCGGCGCGGTGCTGGGCGTGACCGCCGCGGAGGCGGAGCGGCTCTCGGGCGAGGCGCAGGAGGAGATCGACCGCGAGCTCGCGACAGACGTCCTGGTGATCGAGGACGAGGCGATGATCGCGCTCGACATCCAGGAGCTCACCGAGGAGCTCGGCCACCGGGTGACCTCGATCGCGCGCACGCGCGCGGAGGCGGTGGCGCAGGCGCGCCAGAAGCGCCCCGGCCTCGTGCTGGCGGACATCCAGCTTGCGGATGCAAGCTCGGGCATCGACGCGGTGAAGGACATCCTGAAGGACTTCGACGCGCCGGTGATCTTCGTCACGGCCTATCCGGAGCGGCTGCTCACCGGCGATCGGCCGGAGCCGGCCTATCTCATCACCAAGCCGTTCGACCGGCTGGCGCTGAAGGCGACGATCGGGCAGGCGCTCTTCTTCCATCGTCGGCGCGCGGCGGCGGCTTGAGCTTGGCGGCGCAGACCGCCTCTTCACCCCGGCCTATCGAGATTGACGCTTTGGCGGAGCGTGTCGGCTTCCTGCAGCCGCGCGCGCTGCATCGGCAGCGCATCGGCGGCCCAAACGCGAAGACTGTCGTCGGCGCCGGTGGCGGCGTAGCGCTCGAGTTCGTCGATGGCGGCCTCGCGCGCTTCGATGATCTCATCGAGATAGCGGGCGTCGAAGCTCTTGGCGTCGGCGGCGCGGATCGTGTCGAGCGCCGCGCGCGCGGGCCCGTCGAGCGCCGAAGGCGCCGGGGCCCCGCCGGCCGCGGCGAGACGCGCCAGCGTCTCCCCTGAGGCTTCCGCTTCGCGCAGCGTGGTCGCGGCGAAGGCGCGCACGAGCGTGTGGCGGGCGCGCGCGCGGGCGAGCCTGCTGGCGTCGGTTTCGAGGCGGTGCGTCATGGTCAGGCGGGCCACGAAGGCTTCGGTCGAGGAGGCGCGCGTCGGCGCGGACTCGGCGATGGCCGCTGGCGTCGCAAGCTCGGCCGGCGGTTGCGGCGGCGTCTCGGCGCCGGGTCCGCATCCGGCCACGAGCAAAGCGAGCAGCAGCACGCCTCGCGCCGGGAGCGGGGCATCAGGGGTAACCGTCCGCAGCAATGGCCTTTTGAAAGCCGGTCTGCCCAAAAGGACCGGACCCATGGGCGTTCCTTTCCAAACAACTGGAACCGCGCGTCGCAGGCCCCAGTCTCGTCCTCTCGTTCCGGCGGCGGCGCCGAGGTCCGGCTCAACGGCCCGGCGGGGCGGCGATGCTGGCGAAATCCGGCGCTGCGGTGTGCTCGATGGCGAACTCGCGCGCGTCCTGCGTCTGCAGGGCGTAGGCGGTCACGATGGCGGCCGCGCCGAGAAGCAACGCCGCGATCGTGGCCCAGGCGGCGGCGAGAGCGGCGGCGCTTTGCGCCGGTTTACGTCCCTCCGTGTCGCGGCGTTGGGCCAGCATGTCTGCTTCTCCATATCGTGTGATTGGAACGCGGCTTGGCGGCGGCGGTTCCGCTGCGCGGCCTTGGGCCCCAAGCCAGATGCAGATGAAAAAAGGGCCGAACTCGCGTTCGGCCCTTACATCCCGCGCAGGCAATGAATGGGCGGTGCTGCCCGCGCCGGATCGATGGGGTAACGCCGCACGCGCCGCGCGGTTCCCGCAAGCTGTCGCATTATTAGGCCGGCTCGTATTTGTTGCGGGCGTCCGCGACGCGGACAGGCCAGAGCTCGCCATCGACGCCTTCCATGATCCAATCGCCCGGCGCGGCGTGCTGCAGCCCCTCCAGCGTGCGCACGGCGACCGGATAGGACAGCGTGAAGCAGCGATAGACGATGTCGGTGCGCTTCTCGTGGAGGCCGTCGTCGCGGCGCGCGTATGTGCGCTGGAAGACGCTGCGCTTCACGATCGCCGCATCATCGGGGCCGTACTCGACGATATAATCATCGCCGCCGCGATAGCGCAGCGGACCGCGCGCGCGCTCAAGAACGCCGTCGCTTTCGGCGAGCCGGGCGCGCACGGGCCGCCCGGGGCGGGCGCGCACGTTGCGCCAGATCGCGCCGGGCGGCGCGCGCGAGATCACCGGCAGCGAAGGCGGCGGCGTGCGCCTGGGAGAGGCGCCGAACACGAAGTGCATCAGGTTCATTGCGCACTCTCCCTTTCGCGGCTGGCGTCAGATGCGCTCAAGCCATTGATCGACCTGGGCCTGGGCGTCCTCCTTGGCGATGCCGTAACGCTCCTTGATGCGGCCGACGAGCTCGTCGCGGCTGCCCTTGGCGATGGCGATGTCGTCGTCGGTCAGCTTGCCCCATTGCTGCTGCACCTGACCGCGGACCTGGTCCCATTTGCCGGAGAGTTGCGTCCAGTTCATTGAATGCTCCTTTGTTCGATTGACGTGGGGAATGAACGGATGGAGCGGCGCGCGCGTTCCATCCCGGCAGCGGTCACGAGCGGTCGTCGTCGGTGAGATCCTGGGTGTTGCGCTGCAGGTCGTCGCCGGTGCGCTCGACGAAGCGGCCGGTGCGGTCGCCGACATCGCGCACGGCGTCGGTGGCTTCGCTGCGCGCCTCGACGGTGTGGCGATCGATCGCGCGGCCGAGGCGTTCGGCCGACCAGTCGTTGTCCACCCACGCATAGACGCCGACCGCGACGAGCGCGAGCACTGCGACAAGGCCGATCGTGCGGCCGGTTCCGCTCAGGGCCGGGCCGCCGTGGGCGCCGCCGGTGAACAGGCTCACGATCAGCGACAGAACGAAAAGCACGACAAAGACGAAGAAGAGGATTTGCGCGATGCCGGCGAAG
This sequence comes from Hyphomonadaceae bacterium, assembly GCA_016791425.1. Lineage (GTDB taxonomy): Bacteria > Pseudomonadota > Alphaproteobacteria > Caulobacterales > Aquidulcibacteraceae > CADEEL01. The sequence goes on from JAEUMQ010000015.1 coordinate 69,483, forward strand.
GCGGACGCCACGCCGCCGAAACCGAACACCGCCGCCACGATCGAGGCCAAGAAGAAGCCGACGGCCCAGCCAAGCATGTTGAATCTCCTTTGGTTGAAGCTTGGCCTTAGAACGCGACGAAAACGCGCAAGTTCCCGGCGCAGGAACCCGGGTTGGGCCGCGCATGCGAAAACGGCGGACGCTTCGCGCCCGCCGCTCGGCTCAATGCTGCGGAAGACCGGCCTACAATTGCTTCCAGGCGTAGGTGGCGGAGATCCGGCGGAAGGCGGCGTCCCAGGCGTTGCGCACGTCCTGTTCGCTCAGCCGGCTGTCGCCGCCGTGGTGCACGAAATAGATGTCGTACGCGACGCCGGCGCCGGATTCTCCGAACTCGCGCTGCACGAGCTCGGGCAGCCCGGTCTGGCCCTGCACGTACATGTTATGCTCGGGCGAGTTCTGGCGCATGTCGGAGACCAGGATGAGCCGGCGGTTCGGGATCGACGCGTTGAAATCGTCGCGGCCGAGCCAGCGATGGACATATTCCACGATCGGGCTCTGGGGCGCGGCGGAGGGACGCTGCAATTGCGCCAGCACCGCGTCGGAGGCGCCGACGAAGCGCTCCTCGAAATCACGCTTGGTGTAACGGCGGCCCTTGTAGAGGTCGGAGACGAAGTTGGGCTCGCCGGGATTGCAGACGGAGAACACCGGGCGCGTCGACATGTTCTCGTCGAGCGAGACGACCGAGAATTTCTCGTATTGCGCGGTGGAGCGCTGGGCGTGCTCGATGAGCTCGGTGATGGTCTGGCCGACGGCGGGGTCCCAGCGGTCGGTGCGATCGACGATCACCAGCGTGTGCGCGCGGATCGGACGCGCGGTCGGACACAGGGTCTCGGGATCAGGAACCGGCGGACGAAAGGCCCAGGCGAGCACGCTCAAGGCCAGCACTGCGCCGAGCACCGTCACGGTGCCCGCCGCGTAGCGCCGATTGGCGCTTCTGCGGGCGTCCATCAATTCCCCCTGAAGCGACGCGGACGAAGGACCTTCTGTTCTTCGGGCGGCGGCAATTGCGCCTGCTGCTGCTGGGGATCACTCGGCGAGGGGCCCGGTTGCGGCGTCTGCAGAGTCTGGCGGCCGTCGGCGTGCTCCTCCTTCACTTTCGTCGCCGCCTCGTCCGAGACGCCGCGCAAGAAAGGGGCGAGCTCGTCGGAATAGAAGGCCTTGTACTCGGTTTCGAGCTGCGCCTGGGCGCCGGCCAATTGGCTTCGGACGTTGGTGTAATTGGTCACCGCCTGAGCGACGGCGCGATCGAGCGCCGAGACGATCTGCTGGCTCGACACGATGTTGAGGCCGGCGAACGGATCCTCGTCGAAATAGCGAGGCTCGGGCGTCTGGCGCGTGCGGCGGTTGGCCGAGCGGTAGGTCGCGATCGCCTCATCGCCGTTGGCGATGACGGAATCGACCGTGCGATCCCATTCGCCGGCGCCCTGGCGGGCGCGCGCAAGCGCATCGCGGAGCGCCCCCATCGCCGTTTGCGCGCGCTCGCCGACATCGCGCAGGGCGGTGGAGGCTTCCTCGCGCGCGGCGTCGACCTGCGCGGCAAGGCCTTCGGCCACGCCCTGAGTGCGGTCGCGCTCCTCCATCATGCGCCGGTGCAGCGCGCCATAGGAAGGATAAGGATCATCCCAGTTGGCGCCGCGCATGATCGACAGGAAGCCGATGAGCAGCGCGACGACGAAGAGCACAACCGATTCAAGCTGCTCGAAGGGCGCGAACGGCGTCGTGCGAATGGCGGTGAGGATGTAGTTCGGCGCCGGAGAGTCGATCGAGGACGCGGCGAGCTGGCTGCGATAGTGCGCGACGTAGAACGCGAAGAGCAGCAGCGCGCCGACCCCGACGAGCACCGCCGGCAGCGCCCACAGAAGATGGACGCGGCCCTTGCCGTTCTCGCCGCGGTAATTGAGGTAGCGCCACGGGCCCATGCCGATCAGCGTGCCGGTGAGCACCACGAGCACCGAGATCATGAGCGCGGTCGTCCAGCCCTGGATGAGGCCGCCGGGGCTCGCCTGGCCGATCACCCAGCCGTTGGCCGCCACTTCGATCACGAAGAGCAGCGTGAGCCAGAAGATCTTGCGCCAGAAGATCGTGTCGTAGCGCGGCTCGGTTTCCTGCAGGCCGTGATTGCGGCGGAAGGAGCGGTAGGCCTGATAGGCGCGCTGGAAGTCGGTATAGGCGTGGTCGAGCTGGGCCTGGACCGTGCTCTGGGCGCGGGCGCGCTTACCGCGCCAGGAGGTGAGGACGGTCTGCGGCTCGGCCGCCAGCGTCTCCAGCTCCTGCGGCAGGGAGGTGAAATCCTCCGCGCTGCGATCCCCCAGCAAACGGCGGGATTCGGAAGAAAGCTCGGTGTGCACTCGACTGACCACGGAGGCCTCCGCTTCGGTCACTTGCGTCGCGTCGGAGCCGGGAAATTCCTTGCGGCCGTCGCTCTCGCCACGATCCTCAAGGCGCAACTCCTTATTGAGTTGGCTGACGGACAAGCTGGTTATGACGCCCTCCCGGATTACGGCCCCGTTAGTTCCCGCCCAAACTAGGCGGGTTTGGGGCGCTGCAACAACGTCCGCTTCCGCACTTTGGTTCCAAAATTCCGACGCCAGGCAGTAGGGGTAATCTTGTCAGATACTTAGCCCAGCGGCGATCGGCCGTGGACGGATGAAAATGCGTGCGGGCGCGCGATTGGGCGGGGGGAGGGTCACGCGCGCCCGCACGCGGCTGACGCGTTTTGGCGACGTCAGCCGAGCGGTTGCGAGAGCGGATCAGCGATAGGGCTCTCCGTTCTCGTAGAAGTAGCGGCCCGATTGGGGGTCGTAGAAATAGTAGCGGCCCGAGCGGTTGTCGTAGCGCTCGCGGCGGTTATCGACCGCGCCGCAGCGGCCCTCATTGCGGCACCCGACATAGCCGCCGGCCACCGCGCCGACCGCGCCGCCGATGAGCGCGCCGGTCTCAGCGTCGCCGCTGCCGGAATTGTTGCCGATCGCGGCGCCGGCCGCGGCGCCGAGCGCGGCGCCGCTCAGGGCGCCGGAGCCGGTGTCGCTGGCGCATCCAGCCGCCAAAAGGGCGATGCCGGCAAGCGCCGCATTCTGCAAGATCGTTCGTGCGCGCATCATCGTCTCCAAAATGTCTTGCAGCATGAACGATGCGCGCGGCGGATCGTTCCGGGCGAAGCGCGGCGAACGCCTGGCGGGCGGCGCCATTGCGTTCGCGTTCGGGTGTGACCGAGGTTATGGCGTGGAACCGGCGGGCGCATGTTTCCGTATTTGCGTCATGAAACGCATCGCGATCATCGCCACTGGCGTCGCCGCGGGGCTGCTCGCCGCGGCCTGCACGGGAGAGCCGCCGCAGCAAGCGAGCGCTCCGCCGCTCGCGCTGGCGCAAGCCGAGCACGTCGACTTCACGTTCGCCTACGAGACGAGCGAGCCGCAGCGCGAGATGCGGCCCGCCTACAGAACCGAGATCACGGCCGATGAGGCCGCGCTCGGCGAGGTGGCGGCCTATTCAATCGATCAGCACGGCCGCATCCTCGAAGCGGCGCCGCGCGATCCGGGCATGGAGCCCGCCGATGCGCCGGCGGAAATGCGCTGGGGCGAGCCGGTCGTATAATCGAGCGTGCATCTGGGGTAGCGTGCGTTCGCTCGAGCCAGGCGAGGGAGCATGGACACGGAGGAGTTTGCGCGCGCGGCGCAGGGCGCCGGCAAGGCGCAGCCTGAGCTTGAAGGGCATCTGCGCCATGTGCTCGACGCGCTGCCGGCGATGACGTTCGTGCTCGATGCGCAGGGCATCCTTATCGAAGCCAATGCGGCGGCGCTGAAGGCCGCCAATCTCGCGCCGACGGCGGTGATCGGCGCGCCGCTGGCGGAGACCTATTGGTGGAGCTGGAGCGAGGAGGCGCAGGCGCGGCTGAAGAATGCGGCGAGCGCCGCGCGGCGCGAGGGCGGCGCGCAGCGCTACCAGGAAAAGATCAGGGTCGGGGAAGAACGCTTCCTCACCGTGATCGCGCAGGTCGCGCCGATGCGCGGGGGCGGCGGGCAGGTGACGCATCTTGCGGTCTCGGCGATCGACGTGAGCGAGCTTGTGGAGATGCAGGAGCGCCAGGCGCTGTTGTCCGCGGAGCTCACGCACCGGGTGAAGAACATCCTGGCGATCGTGCAGGCGCTCGTCTCGCGGTCGGCGAAGCGCGCGCCGTCGAAGGAGGCGCTGGTGGCGTCGCTCAACGGTCGCATTGCGGCGATGGCGGCGTCGATCTCGCAATTGTCGCTGTCGCAATGGACGGGCTACGATCTGCGCGGCGTGCTCGTCGAGCAGCTCGGCGCGCTGGGATCCGACCGCATCACGATCGAGGGGCCCGAAGTGCAGCTCTCGCCGAAGGCGGCGATGGCGTTCGCGCTCATCGCTTACGAGCTGGGGACCAATGCGGCCAAGCACGGCGCGCTTTCCAACCCGGACGGACGGGTGAGCGTGCGCTGGCAGATCGCGAACGGCGACTTCGCGTTCGACTGGCGCGAAGCGGGCGGGCCGGCGGTGACCGCGCCGAGCGAGCTCGGCTTCGGATCGACGCTCGTGCGCAACCTGGCGGAGGGCGATCTCGGCGCGAATGCGACGGTGGAGTACGCGCGCGAGGGACTGACGGCGCACTTCCGCGGGCCGGCGTCGCGGCTGGCGGAGGCGGCGCATGCGCGCGCCGGGATCGAGGCGAACGGCGGACCGAAGCTGGCGGGCAAGCGGATTGTGATCGTGGAGGAATCGCCCGTGGTGGCGCTCGATCTGGCGAATCTGCTCGAGGGCGAAGGCGCGCGCGTGCTGGGGACGTACGTGGTCACGGAGGAAGCGCGGGCGGCGTTCGCTGACGCGTTGAACGCATCGTGCGACATCCTCATCCTCAATGCGGAGATGGATGGCGGCGCGCGCTGGCCGCTGGCGGAGACGGCGCGTGCGGGCGGCGCCAAGCTTCTCTTCTCGACGACAGGCGAGAGCACCTCGGCGCTGACGCGACGGTTCCCCGAGGCGCAGGTGCTGGTGAAGCCCTATCCGGAATCGGACCTGCTGCGCGCGCTGGCCAGGCTGGCGGCTTGATACTGGCGGCTTGAACGCAGGAACCTGCCTCCCGCGTCGGGCGTTTTCATAACGACCATGATCGGGAGCAAGCCATGACCAAGCTGAAATTGATTTGCGCCGCGGCCGTTCTGGCGCTGGCGAGCGCCTGCTCGACAGTGGCCGGCGCCGGCGTCGGCGCCGCGGCAGGCGCGGCGATCGGCAACAACACCGGCGACGGCGACGCCAAGGAAGGCGCCAAGACCGGCGCGATCGTCGGCGGCGCGGTGGGCGCGATCGACGACATCACGCGCTAGTGGAGCGAACCTGACATTCGCTTCACGCTTTGCGCGACCCCGCCCGAGCGAATGTCAGGTTCAAAAGCTCCACTAGGGACTCGAGATTCCTAGTGGTCCTGAAGATTCTGACATTTGCGGACGCGGAATGCAGGGCTGGGATGCAAATGTCAGAATCGGACCACTAGCTGCGTTCGCGACACACCTATGAGGCGAGCGTCGCATTCAGGCGCCGCCGCCGTTCCGCTCGGGCGGCGTCTTTGCTAAGGGCATGAGCGACCTTCAACGACGCCGGGCTGGGCCATGTCGAATGCGAGAGTCGCGCCGCTTGCGGCGCGTTTGGCGGCAGGGGGACCCAAGCGCATCCTTTCGCTCGACGGCGGGGGGACGCGCGGCATCCTGGCGACCGGCCTGCTCAAGGAAATCGAGGACACGCTGCGGCAGCGCAGCGGGCGCGCGGATTTCCGGCTCTGCGACTATTTCGACCTGATCGGGGGGACCTCGACGGGCTCGATCATCGCGGCGGGTCTGGCGATGGGCAAAACCGTCGACGAGATCACGCATCTCTATGCCGAGATGGCGCCGCGCGTGTTTCGCATGGACGAGGCCAACGCCGGCCTGCGCAAGCCGCGCTTCGACGCCGCCAAGCTGGAAAACGCGCTCTTCCGCGAGTTCGGCGACCATGAGCTGGGATCGCCGGCGCTGCGCACCGGGTTTGCGGTGTTCGCCAAGCGGCTCGACACCGGATCGGCCTGGACGCTGACCAACAATCCGCGCGCGCGGCACTGGAACGGGCCGCCGGGAAACGAATTCGGCGGCGGGTTGCCGAACCGGCAATTCCTGCTGCGCAATCTGGTGCTCGCGAGCGCGGCGGCGCCGACCTTCTTCGAGGAGCGCAAGATCGATCTGTCGCCGCGCGATGCGCCGCAGCGTGTGGTGGGCGAGTTCGTCGACGGCGGCGTGGCGGGGCTTAACGATCCGTCGCTGCAGCTCTTGAAGGTCGCGACCATGGGCTCCTACGGCTTCTCCTGGCAGGCAAGCCCGGAGCGGCTGATGATGGTGTCGGTCGGCACCGGCTATTGGCGCCCGGCGATCACGCAAACGCAGATGGAGCAATTGCCGCTCTATCACCTGGCGCCGGCGGCGGCGAAGGCGATCGAGGCGCTGAAAGCGATGATCCACGATGCGAGCTTGAGCACGCTGGTGACGATGCAAGGGCTTTCGCAAACGCCGCGGCCGTGGCGGATCAACAGCGAGATCCTGGACATGCAGGGGGATGCGATCTCGCCGATCCCGCTGCTCCTCTTCCAGCGCTTCGACGTGCGGCTCGATGACGATTCCGAGATGCAGAGGCTGGCGATCAATTGCTCGCAGGGCGAGATCCTGCGGATGATGGAGCTCGCCACCGACGACCCGAACCTGCTCTCGCAGCTCTACGAGATCGGGCGGTGCGCGGGGCGGACGACGCTCGGGACCACGCTCGGGGGCGCGGCCGCAGGCGAGCGGGACTGGCGGCGGGAGATCTTTCCGGCGCGATTCGACCCGCCCTGGTTCGATGGGCCAAAAGCCGCGCCGCGCTCGCGGCTGGAGGCGATGGCGCGCTTCCGGAAGCCTTGAGCCTTGCCGTCTTGGTTGGCTTTGGCGCGATTTGGCCTGGGCGGATTTCGGCGGGTTCCCAGCCGAGCGGAAATCGCCCAGGGTCCCGCGCTCGCGCTTCGCGTCAGGCTCGGTTAAGGTCGCCCCGACCGGGGGCGGTCCGTCCCGGGCTCCAAGATACAATGTGGGGGACACCGGATGAGCTTCTGGGACGGCGTGTTCAAAGTGCTGTTCGGGAGTCGCGGGGAGGCTGCTCAGCCGGCGCCGCGGACCGTCCCTCCGGCTCCGCCGCGCGCGCCGGCGCCGCCGCCTCCGGCCGCGCCGCGGCCGCCGCCGACCGCCGCTCCGCCCTCGCCGCCTTCCGCGCCGGAGCCGCCGTTCCGGCCGACGCCGGTGCCGCCCGCGCCTTCGCCGATCGGCGGTGGGCCGACAAACCAGGCGCCGCCGTCGCTCACGCCGGTGCCGCCTCCGCCGCAGGCGCCGCAGCTTGATGCGACCGTCGGATTTGGGCTCGATGCGCTGCGCGCGGCGGATGCCGGCAAGCTCAGCAACGCGCAGATCGACGCCGTGGCCGCGAGCATGGGCGTGGAGGCGGCCGCGCTTCGCGCCGTCGTGCAGGTGGAAAGCGCGGGCGCCGGTTTTGGCGGCGACGGCAAGCCGCTCATTCTCTTCGAGCCGTTCTGGTTCTCGCGCGCGACGGGAGGACGGTTCGACCAATCCAATCCGGGCGTCTCGCAGCCGACAATCCGGCGCTCCGATCTTGGCGGAACTCAGGAGCAGCGCTGGGCGAAGCTGATCGAGGCGTTCGCGCTTGCTCCCGCCGAAGCGCTGGGCGCCACGAGCTGGGGCGCGTTCCAGATGCCGGGGCGGTATTTCGCCCAGGCGGGCTATGGCAGCGTGCACGAGCTGGCGCTCGATCTTGCGCAATCGGAAGCCAAGCAGCTGGCGGCGTTCGAGCGCTATCTGCGCGCCAATGGCCTGGTGGATGAGTTGCAGCGCAAGGATTGGGAGGGGTTTGCGCGCGCGTACGAAGGCGAGGGCGGCGCGGGGCAATACGCTACGGCGCTCGCGGCCGCGTATGGGCGGCTCGCGCGCGCGGGAGGCTCAAGCTTTCTCGACAGCCTCGTGGCGGAAAGCCGCGCGCCGCTCGGCGCGAGCGATTATGCGGCGTCGGCGGGGCGGCTCGGGTGCGAGCCGGCGACCGTGCAGGCGGTGGTCACGGTGGAGAGCGGCGCGTCGGCCTATGGCTCGGACGGGCGGCCGATCATCCTCTTCGAGCCGCACATCTTCTCGCGGCTGACCGGGCGGCGGTTCGACGCGACCAATCCGAACGTCTCCTATCCGACTTGGGACCGGACGAAATATCCGCGCGACCAGGCCGGGCGGTGGGCGCAGCTGCGCGAAGCGTTCGGCCTCGATCCGGAGGCGGCGGTCGCCTCGGCGAGCTGGGGGCTCTTCCAGATCATGGGCATGAACCATGCGCGCTGCGGCTTTCCCACCGCGACCGCATTCGTGGCTGAGATCTCGAAATCGCTTGTGAGCCAGCTGAACGCTTTCGAGGCGTTCGTGCGTTCCTCCAACCTGGTGGACGAATTGCAGCGCAAGGATTGGGAGGGCTTCGCGCGGGTCTATAACGGGCCCGGGCAGGTGGAGCGCTATGGGCGACTCCTGCGCGAGGCGTACACCCGGATCGCGGCGACCAGCTAAGTCGTCTGAAAGGACGTGGATTGATGAGTATCCTCGACACGATCTTCCGCGTTCTCTTCGGGCGGCAGCAAGCCCCTCCGCCGCCGCCGCCGCCACGGTCTCCTCCTCCGCCGCCGCCGCGGCCAACGCCGCCGGCGCCTCCAACTGCGCCGCCGCCGGCGCCTCCGACTGCGCCGCCGCCGGCGCCTCCGACTGCGCCGCCGCCGGCGCCTCCAATCGCGCCGCCGCCGGCGCCTCCAGTCGCGCCGCCGCCGCCGGCGACAGGTTTTCTCGACGGTTTGCGGGCGCAAACGCGCGATCCGATCGGCCGGGCCGACTTCCAAGCCGTCGCGGCGCGATTCAATTGCGAATGGGAAGCGGTCGGCGCCGTGGCGCAGGTGGAATCAGGCGCGCTCGGCGCGTTCGGCCCCGACGGGCGGATGATCATCCTCTTCGAGCCGCACATCTTCTCGCGGCTGACGAACAGCCAGTTCGACGCCTCGAACCCGACAGTCTCCTATCCGCGCTTCGGCACGCGGCCCTATCCGCGCACGCAAGGCGAGCGCTGGGCGCAGCTTGCCGAGGCGTTCGCGCTCAACGAAGAGGCGGCGCTCAAGGCCGCGAGCTACGGCAAGTTCCAGATCCTGGGGCAGAACCACGCCGTGTGCGGATTCCCGAACGCGCGCGCGTTCGTCGCGGACATGGCGCAATCGGAAGCGCGGCAGCTTGCGGCGTTCGAGAACTTCGTGCGCGGCAACAATCTCGCGGACGAGCTGCAGCGGCTCGACTGGCGCGGGTTCGCGCGCGGCTATAACGGGCCGGCATACGAGCAGACCGGCTATCACACGAAGATGCAGCAGGCCTATGACCGGCTGAAGGCCGGCGGCGCGATGGCGTGAGGGCCGGATTCGTGCGATAAGGGCGACGATGGATGACGCGTCGCTCCTCGATGAAGTGTTCGAAATGGCCAACCTGTCTGAGGCGAAGACGGGCATTCCTGGCGTCGTCTGCATTTCCACGCGCCAGGGCGCGCGTGTGAAGTATTTCGAGAGGGCTGGACGCGATCAGCCGAGTTTCTCGGTGTCGATCGATGAGGCGCCGGAAGTCGTGGTCAGCAGCTTGCCTGAACGCGTCGTTGCGCTGCGCGCGCCGCAGGTTGTCGCCTGGGTGAGGCTGAACAACGCAGCGCTGGCCGAGTTCTGGAATGAGGGCGATTCCTGGCTCGATGAGGAGGTGACGGCGTTCAAGAAGCGCCTCAAGAAGGTCCCGCGGCGCTAGATCGCGGCTCGCGATGGCGAGAGGGCCGGATTCGTGCGATAAGGGTGGAATGTCCGAACTTTTGACGCGCATCACTTCTGAGGCCGGGAAGATGGGGGGGCGGCCCTGCATCAGAGGCCTGCGCATTCGCGTGACGGACGTGCTCGATCTGCTGGCTGCGGGGCTCACTCACGACCAAATCGTTTCCGAGTTGCCGGACTTGGAGCTTGAGGACATCAAGGCGGCGCTGGCGTACGCGGCAAAGAGGATCGACCATCCAACCGTCGCGGCATGAAGCTTTGGCTCGATAACCACCTGTCGCCGACACTGTGTCCGTGGCTGTCGGTGACTTTCGGCATCGAGGCGGTTTCGATCCGCGATTTGGGAATGGCGAGCGAGCTAGACGTTGAGGTGTTCAGTCGCGCTGGTTTGGAGGGGGTGGTCATTGCCACCAAGGACGCGGATTTTGTGGTCCTTCTGGAGCGGTTGGGGCCGCCGCCGCAGATTCTCTGGCTCACCTTCGGAAATACATCGAACGACGAACTGAAGAGAATTTTCTCCCATCGCCTCGGCGCGGCGATCGCCCTTTTGAGGGACGGGGAGCCGCTGGTCGAAATCTCGGCGGTCGGCAGGTAGCCGATCCCGCTTGCGCGAGGCCCCTGGGCGCTCCTACATCCCGCCGCTCATGGCCCGATACCTCATCACGTCCGCGCTGCCGTACATCAACGGCGTCAAGCACCTCGGCAACCTCGCCGGCTCGCAGCTTCCGGCGGACGTGCACGCGCGCTATCGCCGCCTTGAGGGGCACGAGGTGCTGTTCATCTGCGCCACGGACGAGCACGGCACGCCGGCGGAGCTTGCCGCGGCCGAGGCCGGGCAGGACGTGCGCGCCTATTGCGACGAGCAGCACCTCATCCAGAAGCGCGTCAGCGAGGGGTTCAATCTCTCGTTCGACTGGTTCGGGCGATCGTCCAATCCGCCGAACCATCGCCTGACGCAGCATTTCTGCGAGCAGCTGGAGAAGAACGGCCTCATCGAAGAGCGCGTCACCAAACAGATCTACTCGATCGACGACGGGCGCTTCCTGCCGGACCGCTATGTGGAAGGCACGTGCCCGGTGTGCGGCTTCGAGCGCGCGCGCGGCGACCAGTGCGACAATTGCCAGACGCTGCTCGATCCCATCCAGCTGAAGAACCCGCGATCGAAGATATCCGGCTCGACCAATCTTGAGCCGCGCGACACGGCGCACCTCTTCCTGCTGCAGCCGAAGATGCAGGACCGGGTTCGCGCCTGGGTCGATCAGTCCACGGACTGGCCGCACCTGGCGCGCTCGATCGCCTATAAATGGCTCGACGAGGGGCTGATCGACCGCTCGATCACGCGCGATCTTTCATGGGGCGTGAAGGTCACCAAGGACGGCAAGCCCCGGCCCGGCTTCGAGAGCAAGGTGTTCTATGTCTGGTTCGACGCGCCGATCGAGTACATCGCTTCGACGGTGGAATGGAGCGAGGCGACCGGCGGGAATTGGGAGCGCTGGTGGCGCGAAGACAAGGGCGCCAAGGACGTCACCTATGTCGAGTTCATGGGGAAGGACAACGTCGCCTTCCATACGGTGAGCTTCCCCGTCACGATCATGGGATCGGGCGAGCCGTGGAAACTCGTGGATCGGTTGAAGGCGTTCAACTGGGTCACGTGGTATGGCGGCAAGTTCTCGACCAGCGAGCAGCGTGGCATCTTCATGGACGTCGCGCTCGATCTTCTGCCGTCGGATTATTGGCGCTGGTATCTGATGGCCAATGCGCCCGAGACGGCCGACGCGCCGTTCACGCTGGAGCATTTCCAGCAGACGGTGAACGCCGATCTCGCCAACGTGTTCGGCAATTTCGTCAACCGCATCACGCGGTTCGCGGAGACGCGCTTCGAAAGCGCTGTACCGGACGGCGGCGAATTCGGCGAGCTGGAGAAGAAGCTGGAGGACGATATCTCCGCGAAGCTGCAGGCGCTCAGCGCGCACCATGCGGCGATGGAGTTCCGCAAGGCGGCGGCGGAGACGCGCGCGCTCTGGGTGCTGGGGAACGAGTATCTGCAGGTCGCGGCGCCTTGGACCGCGATCAAGACCGATCGCGATCGCGCGGCCGTGGGCGTGCGGGTTGGGCTCAATTTGTGCGCGCTCTTTGCAATCGTCGCGCAGCCCTTCATTCCGGACGCCGCCGGCAAGATCCTCGACGCGATCGGTGTGCCGAACGAGAACCGAAAGTGGCCGAGCGGGGCGGGTGAGCGGCTGCTCGATGCGCTGCCGCGGGGGCTCAAGCTCACGCCGCCGGACGTGCTCTTCAAGAAAGTCGAAGACGCGCAGGTCGGCGAATGGGCTGCGCGGTTCGGCGCCGGCTCATGATGGAGGTGAGGCGGCTCACGGTCGGTGATCTTGCGGCGTACCGCGCGTTGCATCGGATGGGGCTGGAGGAGAGTCCGACCGCGTTCGTGGAAGCGACGGCGGATGATGCGAAGCGGCCGGACGGCGAGATCGAGGCCATGCTGGCGCGCGGCGAAGGCTGGGGCGTCTTCATCGAGGGCGCGCTGGTCGGCAAGCTGACGATCGACACGCTGCCTTATGCGACGCTCGCGCATACGCGCTGGGTGCATGCGCTTTACGTGGCGCGGGAGGCGCGCGGATCGGGCGCGGCCGCGCTGCTGGTGGAGGGCGCGATTGCTGCAGCTGCACAGGACGGCGCCTCCGTGTTCAGCCTCTGGGTCAGCGCCGAGAACGCCGCGGCGCGGGCGTTCTACGAGCGGCTCGGCTTCAAGCAGGCGGGGCGGATTCCAGGCGGCCTCGATCAGGGCGGGCGGCGCTGCGACGACATTCTGATGTGCCTCGCCAGGGTCTGACCGAGGCGTCCGATTGTGGACAAACGCTCACCAAATGGTAGGAAATGCCATCGGTTGGGGGACAGGCGATGGACAAGGCGCAGCACGGGCTCGACACGCTCGGCGGGTATTTCAATCCGATCCTTCAGTTCCTGCAGAATGGCTTCGCCGAGGTGAACGCGCCCGCGGGGCTCATCATTGCGCTCATCACCGTCTTCGTGATGCAGCGGTGGGGACAGCTCTGGGTCATTACCCTGGTGGCCGCGATCGTCTACGCGCTGGTGGATCACTTCATTCCGATCCTGCAGAACAACAGTGCGCTGCGCCTGCCCAACGTGACCGACGTGGCTTTCTGGCAGACGCTGGCGGCGCGCTATGTCGGCCTCCTGATCATCATCGCGATGTTCTTCGCGGTGAAGAGCGTGCTTTTCGGCAAAAAGGCCGCGAAGGGCTGAACGCCTTCGCATAGGTCAGGCTTTCGAACGGCTCGCCTCGTAGAGCGCGATCGCCGCCGCGTTCGAGACGTTCAAGCTTTCCATCGCGGGATTGATGAGGATGCGCGCGACGCGCTCGCACGCCGCGCGCACGCCGTCACGCAAGCCCTTGCCTTCGGCGCCGAGCGCGATCGCGGCGGGGCGCGCATCGGCAAGCTCGTGCGCAAGCGTGAGATCGGCGTCGCCGACGAGGCCGACGGTGAGATAGCCCATCTCGCTCAATTCGTTGAGCGCGCGCGAGACGTTCACGACGCGGACTTCAGGCACCAGCTCGACGGCGCCGGCCGCGGCCTTGGCGAGCGCGCCGGTGAGCGGGGGCGATTTGCGATCCTGCATGACGAGCGCGCGGGCGTGAAACGCTGCGGCGCTTCGGAAGATCGCGCCGACATTCTGCGGATCGGTGACGCCGTCGAGCACCACGACGGGGCGCGTATCGGCCGGCGCGCACGCTTCGTCGAGCGCCTTGGGCTCCAGCGGCCAGGCGCGCACCGCGAGGCCCTGATGCACAGCGCCCGGGGGCAGCGCGGAATCGATCGCGTCGGGCTGGAGGAGCTGAAACGCCTTTTGATCCGCGATGCCGGGCGGCAGGTGCGTCGCGGCGTTGCGCGTGGCGAGCACGCGATCGATCCGGCGCGCGGGATTGGCGAGCGCGGCCAGCGCGGCGTGCGTGCCCCAGAGCCACATCGGGCCGTTCGGATCGGCGTTAGCGCGCATTGTCAGCCTCTGGCGCGCAGTTAGAACCGTTTGCTCGAGAATGCTCGGCCGGAACCCGACTTGAGGTATTTCTCGAATGCCAGGGCGCGTCGCTCGTCGGAAAACGCGACGTAGGTCCTAAGACGCCACGGCCGGAACTTTGAAGTATGGGCGACTTCGCCTGCATTGTGCTTCGCCAGTCTAGTCTCACAATCCTCGGTGATCCCGACGTAGAAGCGCGTGCTTTCGACGCTTTCGAGGACATAGACGTACTTCATTTGCGGGCGGTCCGCCTTCGCCCCTGCGGGGCTTCGGCGAGACACCAGCCTTCGCTCGCTGCGCCCAAAAGTGGGCGCCTGGCTTGCCTAGCCGAAGCTCGCGCAGCGAGCGAAGGCTGGTGGAAGGGGCTGGATTCGAACCAGCGTACGCTCTCGCGGGCAGATTTACAGTCTGCTGCCATTAACCACTCGGCCACCCTTCCAGAAGCGGCGGCCCCTTTCGGGGAGCGGGTCATATAGCCAGCTCGCCCCGGGGGCTCAAGTCGGCGCGCAAGTCGGGCTCAAGTCGGGCGCCCAAGAAACCACGCAGGCGCGCGGAAATCGCGAACGGGGCGTGCGTTCGGAGCGAAAAGGCATTAGATGCGTCGCTCGCGCGGGCGGGTATAGCTCAATGGTAGAGCCGCAGCCTTCCAAGCTGAAGACGAGGGTTCGATTCCCTCTACCCGCTCCAGCCCTTCCCTGATCGCAGAGTTCGCGCATGAGCCCGGCCGATGCCTATCTCGAAGCGGTCGCCAAGTTCGAGCGCGCCAGCGCCCGGATCGCGGCGCTCTCGGGGGTGGTCGGCGTTGTGCGGCGCGCAACGGCCGTTCGCGAGGGCGTGGACGAGGACGGGGAGGAGCCGGATGCGGAGGAGGTCGAGCGGGCGCTGAAGGATTGGCCGTCCGGGGCCGAGATCGGCGCGGCGCTGCAGGCCTGGGACGAGGCGGTCGGCGCGGTCCATTCGGCCTGGGAAGAGGTGCCGAGCGGCCTGCGCCGGGGCTTGCGGCCGCCGGAGGAAATCCAGACCCGCGAAGAGTGACGCATGACGTGACGCTTGACGGGCAGTGCAACGGGGCTAAGACGCCCCCAATTCAGCGCTTCCACCAGTTCGCGCGCGCCCAAGAGGACGATCATGGCCAAGGAAAAGTTCGAGCGGAACAAGCCGCACTGCAATATCGGCACGATCGGTCACGTGGACCACGGGAAGACGACGCTGACGGCTGCGATCACGATGGTGCTTGCGAAGTCGGGCGGGGCGACGGCGAAGAAGTAC
>JAEUMQ010000016.1 GCA_016791425.1 Hyphomonadaceae bacterium
AGGCGTGCGAGCGTCCACGCGACAAGGCCGGCGGCAAAACCGTTCGTCCAGCACGGCAGGCAATGCCCAAGAAAGACGATTGCGCCGGGCGCCAGCGCCGGATCGCCGCACCACGCGCTTTGCGCCGCTTGCATCACGAGACGCGATGTCGCGGTGAACGCGATGCTCGCCGCGCCCCACCCAACCGCCGCTTCCATGAACGGCGCGGTCCATGCCTGCGCCTTCGCCCCTACGCTCATTGCGCACTCCTTAACGGCCCCGAGGTTTACGCGGCGGGCGGCGCCGCACCTTGCGCCAGATCAAGGGCGCGGGCGCTGGCGCGTGAGAGCGAGAGCGCACATTCGCGAACGGGGCGCTCGATGGCCGACATACAAGTGAGACAAAGCGCGGGGCTGGACGTGGCGGGCGTGGGCGCGATTCTCGCGCTCGGCGTCGTGCTCGCGATCTTCGGCGCCGCCTGGGCGGTCGATGCGCCATTTCAGACGCAGATGTACACGCTGCTTGCCGCATGCACGCTCGGCCTAGGCGGGCTCGTGCTGGTGTGCGCGGACGATCCGGCGTGCTTCTCGCGTGGGCGCTACGAAGACGGCGTCGTCAAAGCGGGCGTGATCGCCGCGATGTTCTGGGGCGTGGCGGGATTGCTCGTCGGCGTGATCATCGCGGCGCAGCTGTCGTTTCCGAACATCTTCTACTTCCCGGACCTTGGTTGGACGAACTTTGGCCGGCTGCGTCCGTTGCACACCTCTGCGGTGATCTTCGCGTTCGGCGGCAACGTGCTGATCGCGACGAGCTTCTATGTCGTGCAGCGCACCTGCCGCGCGCGGCTCGCGGGCGGCGCCTGGCCCTGGTTCGTGTTCTGGGGCTACCAGCTTTTTATCCTGCTCGCCGGCACGGGCTATCTGATGGGCATCACCGAGGGGCGCGAATACGCCGAGCCGCCTTGGTATGCCGATCTTTGGCTGACGCTCGTATGGGTCGTGTACCTGCTCGTGTTTCTCGCAACGCTGTGGAAGCGCAAAGAGCCGCACATCTACGTCGCGAACTGGTTCTATCTCGCGTTCATCGTGACGATCGCAATGCTGCACATCGTGAACAACCTCGCTGTACCGGCGAGCTTCACCGGATCGCAGAGCTATTCGCTGTTCGCGGGCGTGCAGGATGCGCTGACGCAATGGTGGTACGGGCACAACGCCGTCGGCTTCTTCCTGACCGCCGGCTTCCTCGCGATCATGTACTACTTCATCCCGAAGCAGGCTGAGCGCCCGGTCTATTCGTACCGGCTCTCGATCATCCACTTCTGGGCTCTGATCTTCCTCTACATCTGGGCGGGTCCGCACCATCTGCACTACACGGCGCTGCCGCAATGGGCGCAAACGCTGGGCATGACCTTCTCGATCATGCTGTGGATGCCGAGTTGGGGCGGTATGATCAACGGCCTGATGACGCTCTCCGGCGCATGGGACAAGCTGCGCACCGATCCGGTGCTACGCATGCTCGTCGTGTCCGTCGCTTTCTATGGCATGTCGACGTTCGAGGGCCCGGTGATGTCGATCCGCGCCGTCAACTCGCTGTCGCACTACACCGACTGGACGATCGGCCACGTGCACTCCGGCGCGCTCGGCTGGGTCGGCTACGTCTCCTTCGGCGCGCTCTATTGCCTCACGCCGTGGCTCTGGAAGCGCGAGCGCCTCTACTCGAACGCGCTCGTCGAATGGCACTTCTGGATCTCCACGATCGGCATCGTGCTCTACATCACCTCGATGTGGGTGGCGGGTATCATGCAGGGGCTGATGTGGCGCGCCTATAACGAGCTCGGCTTCTTAGAATATTCCTTCGTCGAGACCGTCGAGGCGATGCATCCTTATTACATCATCCGCGCGCTCGGCGGCGGGCTCTATCTCTTGGGCGCGCTCCTCATGGTCTACAATCTCTGGCGCACGGCGCGCGGCGACGCGCCCGCGAAGGAGCGCGCCGCTGACATTCCTGCCGCCGCCCAAAGCGCCGCAACGCTGGCCGCGGAATAGGGGGCGCGACATGTGGAAGTTTCACCGCTGGTTCGAGCGTCACTCGCTCATTCTGCTGATCGGCATTCTCGTCGTCGTCTCGATCGGCGGACTGGTGCAGATCACGCCGCTCTTCTTCATCGAATCCACGATCGAGCGCGTGCAGGGCGTGCGCCCTTATACGCCGCTCGAGCTCGCCGGCCGGCAAATCTACATCCGCGAGGGCTGCTATGTCTGTCACTCGCAGATGATCCGTCCGCTCCGCGACGAAGTGGAGCGCTACGGCCATTACTCGCTCGCGGCCGAGAGCATGTACGACCACCCGTTCCAGTGGGGATCCAAACGCACCGGCCCCGATCTTGCGCGCGTCGGCGGGCGCTATTCCGACGAATGGCACCGCGCACACCTGGTGGATCCGCGCTCCGTCGTGCCGGAATCCGTGATGCCGCCCTACGCGTTCCTCGAAGCGAAGGAGCTCGACGTCTCGCATATGCGCGCGCATCTCACCGCCAACCGCCTGTTGCGCGTTCCTTACACGCAAGCCCAGCTCGCCAACGCCAACGCCGACGCGCGCGCCCAGGCCGAGCCGACTGGCGACGGCGCCTACGATTTCGAGAAGCGCTATCCCGGCCTCGCTTCGCGCGACTATGACGGCGATCCTTCGCGCGTCACCGAAATGGACGCGCTGATCGCCTACCTGCAGATGCTCGGCACGGAGGTCGATTTCTCGACCTACCAGGCCGAGGATCCGGCCAATCTGAGGTGAGCGGCATGGATTTCGCCGCCGCCTCCCACTTCGCGCAGACCTTCGGCCTCGCTTTGCTGATCGCGCTCTTCGCCGCGGTGCTCCTCTACGCCTTGTGGCCCGGAAACCGGAAGAAGTTCGAGCACGCCGCGCGCACGCCGCTCGACGACGACAACGCCGACAACGGCAAGGATTAAGCGATGGCCGAAAAGACCGAGATCGACGACGTCAGCGGCACTCAGACGACGGGCCACGAATGGGACGGCGTCAAGGAGCTCGACACGCCGCTGCCGCGTTGGTGGCTCTACATCTTCTACGCCAGCATTCTCGCAGCGATCGTCTATTGGGTGCTGATGCCCGCCTGGCCGCTGGTCAACGGCTACACCAAGGGCGTGCTCGGCTGGTCCGACCGCGCCAACGTCGCCTCGGACCTGAGCGCGCTGCGCAGCGCCCGCGCGGCGGATTTTGCGCGGCTGGAGAGGGCGAGCTACGCCGAGATCGCCGCCGACGCGGACCTGCGCGAATTCGCCCGCGCCGCAGGAGAATCCGTGTTCGGAGATTATTGCCGCACATGCCATGGCGCCGGCGGCGCGGGCGCGCCCGGCTACCCCGTCCTCGCCGACGACGTGTGGATCTGGGGCGGAACGCTCGCCGACATCGAACGCACCATCGCCTACGGCATTCGCTCGGGCCACCCGAGCGCGCACCTCTCGCAAATGCCCGCCTTCGGCCGCGACGCGCTTCTTGCGCCGCAGCAGATCGGCGATGTCACTGAATACGTCATCTCCATCTCCGCCGCGCGCACGCGCTTGGCGCCTAACATGGGGGCCGCACGCCGCGGAGCGACGACCTACCAGGAGCAATGCGCGCTCTGCCACGGCCCGACCGGCGCAGGCGACCGCGCGCAGGGCGCGCCGAGCCTCGATGACGATCTGTGGCTTTATGGCGGCTCGCGGGCCGAGATCCGTCGCCAGATCGAGCTCGGGCGCGGCGGCGTGATGCCCGCTTGGGAAAGCCGCTTCGACCCCGCGACGCGGCGCGCGCTCGCCGTCTATGTCTACGAGATGGGAGGCGGCGAACCAGATCCGCCGCCCGCGCCGGCGGAAGCGCCCGCTGCAACCCCGATGGCTGCGCCGCAATGACGTCGCAGCAGATCATCCGTAATCTGAGTAAGACGCTCCCCTCCCCTTTGAGGAGAGGGGGCAGGGGGTGGGGTGGGCCTCCGCATCTCCAGTCTAACGCTTCAATGCGCTCCACCTTGGAACGCGCTGCAAGACCCGGCCCCTTGATCCCCTCCCCTCAAGGGGAGGGGCAGCGTCCCTTCCTCCATCGAGTCGCGTGATGTTCGGCTCCGGATCATCGCTGCAAGGTGACAACGAGCACGGCATCGACGCGAAGGCCGTCGGCTCCAAGGCCTATCGCGCACTCTATAAGAAGCGCGAGCAGATCTATCCCAAGCTCGTGCACGGCCGCTTCCGCGCACTGAAATGGGCGGCGATGGTCGTGCTGCTCGGCATCTACTACATCACGCCCTGGATCCGTTGGGACCGCGGCCCGCATCGTCCCGATCAGGCCGTGCTGATCGATTTCGAGGGCCGCCGCTTCTATTTCTTCTTCATCGAGCTCTGGCCGCAGGAAGTCTACTACATCACCGGCCTGCTGATCGTGGCGTCGATGGCGCTCTTCCTCGCCACCGCCCTTTTCGGCCGCGTCTGGTGCGGATACGCCTGCCCCCAGACCGTGTGGACCGACCTCTATATCTATGTCGAGCGGCTGATCGAAGGCGACCGCAATGCGCGCATGCGCCTCGACAAGGCGCCCTGGAGCATCTCCAAGGGCGCCAGGAAGATCGCCAAGCACGCGCTTTGGATCGCCATCGCCGCCGCGACCGGCGGGGCCTGGGTGTTCTACTTCGCCGACGCGCCCACGCTCTTCCGCGACCTGTTCACCGGAACCGCGTCGGTCGCTTCCTATCTCTTCGTCGGCGGGCTGACGTTCGCCACCTACACGCTCGCCGGAACGATGCGCGAGCAGGTGTGCACCTATATGTGCCCATGGCCGCGCATCCAGGCGGCCATGACCGACGCCGAGTCCCTCAATGTCACCTATCGCGCCGATCGCGGCGAACCGCGCGGCGCGCACAAGAAGGGCGCGAGCTGGGAAGGCCGCGGCGACTGCGTGGATTGCAACCAATGCGTCGCCGCCTGCCCGCAGGGCATCGACATCCGCGACGGCGATCAGCTTGAATGCATCAATTGCGCGCTGTGCATCGACGCCTGCGACGCGGTGATGGCCAAGGTGAGCAGGCCGAGCGGGCTCATCGCCTACGACACCACGATCAACGTCAAGCGCCGCGCGGCGGGAGAGCAGGCGCACTATCGCTTCATTCGGCCACGGACGATCCTCTACGCCCTCATCTTCCTTGGCGTCGGCGCCCTCATGCTCATGGAGCTTGCCAACCGCGCGACCCTCGATCTCAACGTCATCCGCGACCGCAGCCCCCCCTTCGTGCGCCTCGCCGACGGCTCGCTGCGCAACGATTACGCCCTCAAGATCATCAACCGCGCGCCCGAGACGCGCACGATCGAAGTGAGCGTGAGCGGCCTCCCGAACGCGCTCCTCTCCAGCCACCACCACCACCACAGCCTCCATGGCCGGTCCGGCGACGGCGCCCTGCTGGTCACCGCCCGGCCGGACGGCGTCGTCAACGCGCGCGTCCACGTCACCGCGCCGGCCGGGATCGCCGCCGGCTCGCACAGGATCAGCTTCGACGCGCGCGACGTCCGCACCGGCGAGCATGTCGCCAGCGCGTCGGCCTTCCTTGCAGGAGAAGCGCCATGAGCGCACGAAGCGGTCCCGGCCCCTTGCGCGGCGTGCATGTCTGGAGCGCCCTCGCCGCATTCTTCCTGCTGGTGATCGCCGTCAATGCGACCTTCATCACGCTCGCCCTGCGCACCTTTCCCGGCGAGGACGTCCGCCGCTCCTACCTGCAGGGGCTGCACTACAACGAGACCCTTGCGGATCGCCGCGCCCAGGCGAAGCTGGGCTGGCGCGCATCAGCGATCCTATCGACCGGCGCCTCCGGCCCGTTGGTCGAGGTTCGCATCCGCGATCGCGATGGGGCGCCGCTTTCCGATCTCGAACTGTCCGGCGTCCTCAGGCGCCCCGCAACCGCCAACGCGGACGCGCAGCTGGCGTTCGTGGCTCTGGGCGACGGTCTCTACATCGCGCCGGCGCCTTCGCTTGCGCCCGGTCAATGGCGCCTGCGCGCCCAGGCGCGGCGACGCAACGGCGAAAGATTTGATCTCGAGCGGAGCCTCCAATGGCGCTTGCCTTAGACGCCGAAGGCGGATGCCCGTCCGGTCTCGCGCCGTCCGTCGCGCGAGAAGCGTCGCGCGTCGATCCGACCGCTTTCGTTCGCCACAGCGCCGACGGCGAGGATGCGCTCGAGCTCATGGTGCGCGGCGCCAAGTGCGCCGGCTGCATCCGCAAGATCGAAGGCGGCCTGCTTGCGACGCCAGGCGTCCATAACGCCAGGCTCAATCTCTCCACTAGCCGCCTGACGGTTTCCTGGGCGTCCGGCGCGCTCAAGCCGCAGGCGATCATCGAGAAGCTGGCGTCGCTCGGCTACGACGCCGCCGCGTTCGACCCGCTCGCCAGCCAGCGGACCACCGACCGCGAAGGCCGGCGCCTCCTGATCTGCCTCGCCGTCGCGGGGTTCGCGGCCATGAACGTCATGACGTTCTCCGTGCCGGTGTGGTCGGCCGCCGGCGAGATGGATGCAGGCGTGCGGACGCTGCTCCACTGGTTCTCCGCCCTCGTTGCGATCCCGGCGGCGCTTTATGCCGGCCAGCCCTTCTTCATCTCGGCTTGGCGCGCATTGCGTCATGGTCGCGCGAACATGGATGTGCCGATCTCGCTCGCTGTCCTGCTCACGCTCGGCATGAGCCTTTACGAGACCATGCATGAAGGCGGCGTCGCATACTTCGACGGCGCCGTGATGCTGCTCTTCCTGCTGCTGATCGGGCGCTATCTCGACCACACCCTCCGCGAGAAGGCGCGTACGGCCGCCAAGGATCTGCTGGCTCTGCAGGCCGTGACGGCCTCCCGCTTCGACGCCGCCGGCATGGTCCGCGCGGTCTCCGCGCGCGACGTCGAGATCGGCGACCGCCTGCTCCTGGCGCCGGGCGAGCGCGCGCCGGTCAATGGCGTCGTCGAGGAAGGCGTCTCCGAGCTCGACCTCTCACTGCTCACTGGCGAGACCGCCCCGGCGGTCATCCGCGCGGGCGAGAAGATCCATGCCGGCGCCGTCAATCTCATGACCCCGCTCGTCATCCGCGCCGTGGACCGCGCCGAAGACTCGCTCGTGGCCGATCTCGCGCGCCTGATTGAAGTCAGCGAGCAAGGCCGCGCGCGTTTCGTCCGCATCGCCGACCAGGCCGCCGCGCTCTATGTGCCGGTCGTCCACACGCTCGCGGCCGCCACCTTCATCGGCTGGCTGTTGGTCCCGATCCTCTTCCCCGGCGCGCCGGACATCGGCGTGCGCGGCGCGCTCATGAATGCGGTGGCGGTGTTGATCATCACCTGTCCCTGCGCGCTTGGCCTTGCCGTGCCTGCGGTGCAGGTCGTGGCGACCGGTCGCCTCTTCAAGGCGGGCGTGCTCGTGAAATCCGGCGACGCGCTGGAGCGTCTCGCCCAGATCGATTGCGTCGTCATGGACAAGACCGGCACCTTGACGCTCGGTCGCCCACGCCTGGTCACGGCTCATGACGCCACAACCCTTCAAGCTGCCGCCGCGCTCGCTCGCGCATCGCGGCATCCTTTGGCGCGCGCGCTCGTCGAAGCGGCCGGCCCCGGCGCGCCCGCGCGCGACGTCTACGAACTGGCCGGCCAAGGTCTCGCCACCGCCGAAGCGAGGCTGGGGCGCCAGAACTTCGCGGCGCCGAACATCCCTTCAAGCGATGACGGCCTGGCCGAGATGTGGTTCGCGCGCGCGGGCGAAGCGCCGGTCCGCTTTGCGTTCGAGGACGCATTGCGCCCCGACGCCATCGAGACCATCGCCGCGCTTAAAGCGCGCGGTCTTGCAGTGGAGCTCCTCTCCGGCGATCGCCCCGCCGCCGTGGAAACAGCGGCGCGAGCGGCGGGGATCACGCGTTGGCGCGCCGCCGCAACGCCGCAAGAGAAGATCGCCCGCCTGGTGGAGCTGAAGGCGCAGGGCCATCGCCCCCTCATGCTCGGCGATGGCCTGAACGATGCGGCCGCGCTTGCGGCCGCGCACGCCTCCGCCTCCCCCGGATCGGCGATCGATGTCAGCCAGTCCGCGGCCGACGTGGTGTTCGAAGGCGCGTCCCTGGCGCCCGTGCTGGCGATGCTTGAGGTCGCCCGCGTCGCCCGCGCCCGCGTTCACGAGAACCTCGCCTTCTCCGCACTCTACAATCTCGCCGCGATCCCGATCGCCGTCGCGGGCCTCGTGACTCCGCTGATCGCCGCCCTCGCGATGTCGGGCTCCTCGCTGATCGTGACGCTCAACGCGCTTCGCGTCCGGGGCCGCGCATGGACATCATGATCTACCTCATCCCCGCCTCGATCCTGTTGGGCGGGGCGGGCGTCGCCGCCTTCGTCTGGTCGCTGCGATCCGGCCAATACGAGGATCTTGACGGCGCCGCACACCGCATCCTCATCGACGACGAGGACGACACGCGGCCTGGCGCCTAGCCGCAACCTGCCCGTGGGCTGGCCTTTTTGCGAAGAGTAGTCGATATTGACTACACAAATGACAGACAAAACCATGGCCGCCGCGAGGGATTTCGGGCGCCGTGCAAAACCACGCGACTGAAAGGGCTCACATGCGACAAGTCACCACCGATGTCCTGGTGATCGGCGGCGGCTCGGCCGCGACCCGCGCCGCCATCGACGCGGCTCGGGCCGGCGCCCAGACGACTCTCGTCGACAAGGGCCGCCCGAGCGAAAGCGGCTCCAGCCCGCACGCGCTCGTCGGTTTCAGCGTGCCCATGCTCGACGACGCGGATTCCGAGGAACTCTTCTTCAGGGACTGGATCAGCGCCTCCGGCGGCGTCTGCGACCGCAATCTCGTGCGGCAGATTTTCCGCAACGGCCGCACCGTCGCCGAGGACGTCCAGAAGATCGGCGTCGAGTTCATCTCCAACGCCGACGGCACATGGTTCATCTCCAAGCGCGCCGGCCATTCCGCCCGCCGCACGCTGATGGTGAAGGGGCTTGGCGGAGGCAAGCACTCAAACGCCATGGCGCCGCTGCGCGCCGAAGTCGAGAAGCAGGGCGTGAACCTGCTGGAGAACACGATGGTCACCCGGCTTCTGAAGTCGGGCGATCGCGTCGTTGGCGCCTATGCCCTGGACGAAGCCGGCGAACCGATCGTGTTCAACGCCAAGGCCGTCGTGCTCGCGGCGGGCGGCGCCAACCGGATCTATTCGAAGCTCTGCTCCGAAGTCGTGGAGCACTACAAGCGCACGATGGGTGATTCCTACAGCCTCGCCTTCCACGCCGGCGCCCCGTTCGTCGATATGGAGTTCGTCCAATTCCGCGACTCCCCGCCCGCTGGCCCGATCTACGGCGCGCACTACATGAACCGGCTCGGCGAGCGCATCATGGAGAAATACGATCCCGTCGCGCTTGAGACGGCCCCCCGTTACATGATGGCGCGTGCGGTCTACTGGGAAAATCTCGAAGGCCGCGGTCCGGTCGTCTGGCATGTCGAGAAGGACCAGATCGCCCGTTCGCGCGCGCCGGTCGGCGAAGCGGACTACAAGCCCGGCGACATCGTCGAGATCGTGCTCATGTTCCAGCGCCTCACCGGCGGCCCGCACATCGATGAGAACGCCCAGACCGGCGTGCCCGGTCTCTTCGCCGCAGGCGAATCCTCCGGCGGCGCGCTCGGCGGCGACCGCATGCAGGGCTGCGGCTTTCTCGAGACGCAGGTCTTCGGCGGCATCGCTGGACGCAACGCCGCCGCCCTCGCCAAGGCGAGCGCGCTCACGCCGATCGACGCCAGCGTGATCGAAGCCGAGCGCCAGCGCTTGGCGTCCGGCCGCGGCGACAAGGATCCGGCCGAACTCGTCGAGACCGTGCGCAACCTCATGTGGGAGCAGGCCGGCGTTGTCTCCAACCGCGCGCTGCTGACCGACGCGATCCAGAAGCTGCAGGCGCTGCGCAAGACCGCGCGCGACAGCCTCGACCTGGGTGACGTCGGCGCCGCGGAGGAGGCGCGCAGCCTGGCTCTCACCGCCGAACTGGTCGCGCAGGCCAAGCTGGCGCGCGAAGAGACGCGCAGCGGCCACGGCCGGACCGACTTCCCCGACATGGACGAGGCCTGGGGCGCCAAGCACGTCCGCCTTTCGCGCACCGGCGCCGACGCGGTCGCCGTTTCGTCCGTACCCGTCGTGATGAGCTGAGCCGTAGCTCCCCGTCCCCTCAACGGGACGGGGAGCTGGGTGGCTAAGCGTGCTGCGCCACCTTTGCGCCGGGCTCACCCGGCCGCGCGAAGCTGATGCACCAGCACGTGACGGCGAGCACGATGCTCATGAACACGAAGAAGCCCCAGGTCCCTTCGAGCTGCATCGTGATCACGCCGGTGAAGGAAGAGAGGATCGCGCCCAGCCGCCCGAACGCCGCTGCCGAGCCGACGCTGCTGGCGCGCATCACCGGCGGGTAGCTGATCGCTGCAAGCGTGTAGAAGCCGTTGTGCAGCCCCGCGAGCAGCAAGCCGAGCACGCAATAGACCACGAGCATGAGTGTGAACTCGTCGGGGTGCACCGGGATGAAAGCGAGGCTCAGCGCCACCAGCACTGCCGCCGAGGCGATCGCCATGCTCGGCAGGCGGGCGCCCCATTTCTGCATGATGAAGCCGCTGAGGAGCCCACCGAACATGGCGCCGCCATTGAAGGCGCTCATGATCGTGCTCGTCTGGGTCAGCGCGAAGCCGTACCCGTGCAGCATCGTCGGCAACCAGCTGAACAGCGTGTAGGTCGCGAGCAGGCAGCCGAAGAAGCCGAACCAGATGCCGAGCGTCTGCGCGCGCAGGTTCGGCCCGATGAGCGCCGTCCAGCGCCGATCGCCCGGCTGGGACGGCCGGTCTGTGAACGTCGCGCCTGCCGGCAGGTCGCGATTATACCGGCGCAGCAGCTTCTCCAGCTCCCGCTGACGTTCCGGGCGCTGGGCGAGGAAGTTCGGGCTCTCAGGCAGGACTGCGGCGAAGATCAGCGCGAGCGCGATGGCGCCGACCCCGACGAAAAGAAAGAGTCCCTGCCATCCGACCGTCGGCAGCAGAGCCGCGCCGAGCAGCCCCGACAAGAGCCCTCCGCTGGCGATGAAAAGCATGCCGACCGCGAGCGCCAGCGCGCGACGCCGCTGCGGCGTGGTCTCCGTAAGCAGCGCCGCGCCGTTCGGGATGGCCGCGCCGATGCCGAGACCATCGACGAAGCGCACGCCGGCAAGCGTGTGCGGATCGCTCACCTGAGAGGCGAGCACCGTCATGGCGCCGAACAACAGCACCGATCCGATGAGCCCCACGCGGCGTCCGAACCGGTCTCCGACGATGCCCCCGATGATGGCGCCGATCGCCACGCCGAGCAGTCCAATGGCCGCCACCGGCGCCATGTCCGAGCGCTCGACGCCCCACTGGGAGATGATCTGCGGCATCGCCACGCCCAGGACCTGATTGGCCAGCCCGTCCGCGGCGAACGCCATCGCGGCCAGCACGAGCATCAGCTTCTGCGTCAGGCTCCATGGCCCCGCGTCGATGAAGTCAGAAACATTGACCGGGTCGCGACCCTCAGTTGCGCTCATTCGGCCCTCCCTTTGGCTTGGAGCGCCTCGCGCGGTTCCATGCGCAGCGCCTTTGATGTTGTTGGACAATTATGTATTCAGATGTGGTAGGTGATGCAACGACGAGAGCCTGTAGAGGCCCGTAGGGGAGGATGGGATGAGAATGAGGGCTTTGTCCTGGCTCTTCGCGTTGGGTGTGTGTCTGGCGCTTAGCGGCATGAACGAGGCCCGGGCGCAAGCGGCGACCGGCACGATCGACATCGGCCCAACCGGGTTCGCGATCAAACGGCCGGTCTTCGCCGGCGCCTGCCCGAACGCATGCCCCTGGGGCGAATTGGGCGACTTCGTGAAGGAAGCCATGGCCCCCGCGGGCTACGACGTCGTTGTCTGCCAGAACTGCAATCGCGCTGAAGGCCCGCGGATCGTCTCCGGCCGGCGCATGCCCCCGCCCCTGCGCCCAGACGAGGCCCGTGTCGGCACTGTAACGCGTTTCGACGCAGTGGCTGAATTCGGCGCCACCGCCAGCCACTTCCTCACCAACGCCTACGAAGGACATGCCATCTATGCCTCCGACGGGCCGATGCGGAACCTGCGCCTGATCGCCAAGATCGAGGACCCCTTCTACCTTGTTGTCGCAGTGAGCCCGGAGAGCGGCATCACCGATCTCAGTCAGGTGCTCGAGCGCCGCAGGCCAATTCACATTTTCGCGAGCGGCCCCACTGCGCAGAAGGTGCTTGCCCATTACGGCCTGACGCGCGAAGCGGTCGCAGCGATCGGGGGACGCATCGAGGGCGAGATGCCGTTCGAGCGCGCCGCGGCTGAAAACTTCGACATCATGATCAGCGAGCTCGGCAGCAACGCGAACAATCCGGAATCGGTCTATTGGCCCATGGCCACCCACCGGCGCGACCTCCGCTTCCTCGATCTTCCCGAGGCGCTCATCGCCAAGCTGGTGGCCGAAGAGGGCTACGAGCGCGTAACCATGCGCTGGGGTTTGCTGCGCGGCGTGGATCACCCGATTTCGACCGTCGGGCGCTCGGGCGAGTCCATCTTCGCCCACGCCGACGTCTCGAACGCGGACGCCTACGCCGTCGCACGTGCGATCGACCTGAACCGCGCCAACCTTCGCTGGTTCGTGCGTCCCTATGCGATCGATCCGCGCACGGTCTGGAAGAATGATTCGGTGCCCCTGCACCCGGGCGCCGCGCGCTATTATCGCGAGGCGGGCTACATGCGCCGGCGCTGATCCTCAAAGATCGAGCACGAGGCGCTTCGTCTTGCTCCCAGAGCAGCAGATCATCATCGTCTTGCCGGACGCCCGATCCTCGCGCGAAAGCACCGCGTCGAAATGGTCGGGGACGCCTTCCAGCACGCGCGTCTCGCAGGCCCCGCAAATACCCTGCTCGCATGAGGAAATAACATCGACGCCCGCCCGGCGTATGACTTCCATGATCGACTCGCGACGTCCAACCTCGAGCTCGAGCCCGGATTTCGCCAGCACGACTGTGAAGGTTTCCTGCGCCTCCTCGCTCATGGACGCGAACCGCCGGCGCACTGCGTATCAGACATGAAGAATATTGTAGGCGCTGATCCGCGTCGAACAAGACCGCCCCGAGGATTGGGAGAACATCGATGCTGAATTGCACGCGCGCGGTCCGCGCAGCAGGCCTCGCGGCCCTGTTCGCCGTCTCCGCCTGCGCGACGAGCGCGCCGCCGCAGGAGCCTGGCTTGGTGGAGGTGAGCGGCGGCGCGGTGCGCGGCGTGATTGACGGCGATCTCGCCGTCTACAAGGGCATTCCCTTCGCCGCGCCGCCCGTCGGCGATCTGCGCTGGCGCGCACCTCAACCTGCGCCCTCCTGGACCGGCGCCCGCGACGCGCGCGCGTTCGCGCCGCCTTGCATCCAGACCTTGCGCTCCGGCGTGCCCTTGCCGGCGGGCCAACCGCCGATGAGCGAAGACTGCCTCTATCTCAACATCTGGGCGCCGGCGCACGCGCCGGATGCGCCGCTGCCGGTGATGGTGTGGATTCACGGCGGCGGCTTCGAATACGGCGCCGCCTCGGTCCCGACCTATAATGGCGAACATCTCGCGCACCGCGGCGTCATCGTGGTGAGCATCGCCTACCGGCTGGGCGCGCTTGGCTTCCTCGCGCACCCGAAGCTTAGCCGCGAGTCCGGCCACGGCTCGGGCAATTACGGCCTCGAAGACATGATCGCCGCGCTGCACTGGGTCCGCGACAACATCACGGCATTCGGCGGCGATCCCGCCAACGTCACGATCTTCGGCGAATCCGCCGGCGCAATCGCGGTGGGGATGCTCGCCGCCTCGCCTCCGGCGCGCGGCCTCTTCCATCGCGCGATCTCTCAAAGCGGCGCCTCGATGGGTCCGGCGCGCCGCACGTCCGACGAGCAGGACGTGAACATGAGCCTGCTCACCGATGCCGAGCGCGCGGGCGAGCAGGTCTTCGCCGATCTCGGCGTCGCCGACTTGGCTGCCGCGCGCGCGCTGCCGGCGAGCCAAGTGGTGGAGGCGCGCCTGCGCTACTGGAAGAACTTCAATCTCTTCTGGCCGAACTTCGACGGCTACATATTGCCTGGCGACCAGTACGAGCTCTACACGGCCGGCCGCCAGAACGACACGCCCGTTCTGATCGGCTCCAATTCCGACGAAGGCGCGCTGATGCTGCGCACGCCGGTGAGCCCTGCCGAATTCGAACGCTATGTGCGCGGCGGCTATGGCGACTACGCCGCCGCTTTCCTCGCCGCCTACCCGCACGCCGACGCCGCTGATGCTTTCCGCGCCGCGAAGGACATACGCCGCGACGGGTTCTTCGGCTGGCCGACCTGGGCCTGGGCGCGCCTGCAATCGCGCACCGGCCAGGGCAAGGTCTACGCTTATTATTTCGATCACACGCTGCCGGCGCCGCCTTCCTCCCGCTTCCATGGCGGCGAAGGCGCCATCCATGCCGCCGACATCCCTTACGTCTTCGGCACGCTCGATCCGAACTGGGCGCTGACCGACACGGACCGCGCGCTCTCCAACCTCTTCATGTCCTATTGGGTGAACTTCGCACGCACCGGCGATCCCAACGGCCCCGGACTTCCGCTTTGGCCGGCGTTCACCGAAAGCGATCAGCGCATGATGCAGCTGGACGACAATCCACGCGCGGTTCCCACGCCGAACCTGGCGCAGATCCAGGTGTTCGAGACGTACTACGCGGCCAAGCGCGCGGCGAACACGAGCCGGCGATAGCTCTCAACGCACAGGTTCGCGCAAGCCCGCCTGCTCGAGCAGCGGCTGCACGTTCTGCACCCAATCGCGCAGGCCGTCCTCGTAATTCACCCAGCAGAGCAGCACCCCATCGGCGCCGGCGTTCGAGATCTGCTGCAGCCGCTCGGCGACCATCTCCGGCGTGCCGACGATCTGCCCGCCGCCGAACCCCGCGAGCGTGCGATACTGCGCCTTGCGCAGCACTTCCGGCGGCCCTTCGCGCGGCACCAGGTTGGGCGGCAGACCGTCGAGTACGCCGATATCGCCCTTCTCGCCGAGCACGTAATCCATGTACTCGTTCGCCTCGCGCTCGGTCGGCTTGCAGATGATCCAGGCCTGCGTCCAGATGTCGAAGCTGCGATTGTACTCTTCGCGGCCCATGCGCCTGAGCTCGTCGAAATGCCGCTTCACGTCGGCGTTCGTCTCGTCCGGATTGATCGCGCGGAACGCGATGTCGGCATATTTCGCCGCGAACTTGAGCCCGGTTCCCGATTGCCCCGCCTGCATGATCGGCGGATGCGGCTTCCTGAGCGGCTTCGGCTGCGACTGGCCTTTGATGATCTTGAAGAACTCGCCCTCGTAGTCGAACTCCTCTTCCATCGTCCAGAGCTTGCGAACGATCTCGATCCACTCTCCCGCATAGCGATAGCGCGCGTCGTGATCGAGGAACGTCGCGCCGAACATCTCGAACTCGGCGGGAAACCATCCGCACACCACATTGACGCCGAACCGCCCGCCTGAGATGTGGTCGATCGTCGTCATCTGCTTGGCCGCGACGATCGGGTGAATCACCGGCACGTGCACGGTGGCGTAGACGTGCGAATGCTCCGTGACGCCGCTGACGCCCGCCGCCCAGGCGAGACCCTCATAGTTCACGCCGCAGAAGTCCGTGACACCGCCGAGGCTGCGCCAGCGCGCGAGCGGAACCTGCATCTCGAAACCCGCGGCGTCCGCGAGCTTGGCCACGCGCCGCACGCTCTCCCAGCTCAGCCGGTGGCGCTCTTCCGCGGTCGTCGCCGTGAAGCCGCCGTCGAGATTGGTGGCGAAGGTTCCGAGCTTCAGCTTGTTGCCCATTACGCGGCTCCCTTCACGAACGCGAGCAGACGCTCCCAATGCCGCGCGCCCGATGGCGGGTGGTAGGATGCGTCCTCGATGGCGAATCCGTGATAGGCGCCCGGGTACACTTCCACCTCGTGCCTGGCGCCCGCGGATTTCAGCGCCTGTTTCAGGTCCTCGATGTTCTGCGCCGTCATGAACGCGTCCGTCTCCGCGCATCCGAAATAATAGCGCGCATTGCCGCGCAGCAGGCGGTGCGGGCTGTCTTCCTTCCCCGACACCAGATGCCCGCCATGGAAGGAAGCGACCGCGCCCACGCGGTCCGGATGCGCCGCCGCGATCCAAACCGCCATCGGCCCGCTCATGCAATAGCCGACGCACGTGACCGGCGCCGCTGACGCAACGCCCTTCTGCTTGCCGAGCGCCTCCAGCCAGGCGCCTGCGTCCCGCGTGACCCCTTCGCGCGAAAGCGTGCCGGCCAGCGCGAGCAATTGCCCGAACTCCGCGGACTTCTTCACCGACAGCGGCGGATCGCGCGGCGGCCCGGAGCGGTAGAAGAGATTGGGCAGGAGCACGGCGAAGCCGGTATCCGCGATCCGCTGCGCCATGCGCTTGAACAGCGGCCGCACGCCCATGATGTCGGTGAGCAGCACCACGCCCGGCAGATCGCCGCTCGCCTTTTCAGGCTTGAAAAGCCACGCTTGGCACGTTCCGTCGGCCGTCTTGATTTCGAGCTTCTGCCCTTCCGGCGTCGGCGCCTCCGGCGCCGAGAACATCGGCGCGACGGGCTCATCCCCGAACGACATGCCGATCCCGAGCGATTGGCCGCCGTCCACGACGATATCGACGCCGGTGATGTAGGCGGACTCGTCCGAAGCCAGGAAAACCGCGAGCGGCGCGACGTCCTCCGGCTGCCCGATCCGTCCCAGCGGGGAGGTGCGGATCTGCTTGTACGCGCTGTCGTTCGGGTCGCGCAGAAACTGCTCGAACATCTCGTTGTTGGTCAGGCCCGGCGAGATCGAGTTGGCGCGGATGCCAAGCGTGCCGCCTTCGAGCGCCATGTGCCGCGTGAGCCCGATGACGCCCGCCTTGGCTGCGCCGTGCGCCGCCATCGGCATGTCGCTGCCGCGTCCCGCGATGATCGAGCCCGTATTGATGATCGAACCGCCGCCGCGCGCCACCAGATGCGGCCACGCGGCCTTGGCGGCGTAGAACACGAGATCGAGCTCGTTGCGCAGCACGAATTGCCAGGTGGCGTTCGGCATCCCCATCAGCGGTCCGACGCGCCCCGTTGAGGCATTGTTGTAGAGAATGTCGATGCCGCCAAAGACCCGCGCGGCCTCGTCCACCCACGCGATTGTCTCGGCCTCCGACGAGAGATCCACCGGCGCCATCGCGACCATCTCGCCGCCGGCCTCGCGCACCATCTGCACCGTGCGCTCGGCGGCCTCCTTCTTCAGGTCGCAGCCGACGACCTTTGCGCCCTCGCGTGCGAACGCAAGCGCCGCGGCGCGCCCCTGCCCGCCCGCAACGCCGGTGATGAGGGCGACCTTGCCCTTCAGTCTGGCCATCCAATCCTCCCGGCTCGCGGACAATGGAGCCCCGCCCACCGCCGCGCGAAGGCTTCCCTATTTCCAGGCGCGACTCTGAGAAACTATTGGATAAAATGCAAGATCGTTATACCAAACCGGTTGCCAATCGGGCCGGACCTTCCTGGCGAGGGGATCAGAGCTCAGGGCGTGGGAGGAAAGCGATGAAGGATTGCAGCAGGCGCACGCTTGGCCTTGGCGCCCTTGCGCTGGCTTTGGCGCCGGGCGAGGCGCATGCCCGCCGCGGCGTGAGCCGGATCGAAGCGCTTCTCATCCGCGACGAATGCGCGAGCCTTGTGCTGTCCTACGCCCACGCCCTTGATGCATCCGACGCCGCGCTGATGAACACGCTCTTCGCGCCCGACGCGGTGTGGGAAGCGGACGGACGCATCCGGCGTGAAGGCGCCGATGCGCTGCACGCATTGTGGGCCGAGGTGTTCAGCGCGCGACGCCCAACGGTCGGTCGCCATGTCGTCTCCAACATTCGCACCAACGTGCTCGATCGCGACCACGCCGCCGGAACCGCTTTCGTCACCATGTACCGCTACAATCCAAACGATCCGCAAAACGCTGCATCGCTCGCGCCGCTGCTGCTGGTGTCGCTCGATCTCGAATACGTACGCATCGGCGAGGCCTGGCGCTTCAAGCGCGTGAGCCTCACGTCCGCGGCGGTCGCGAACTATGTCCACGGGCAGGGCTGACGCCCTACGCAAACTCTCCTGGAGCACACCATGGCGATCCCTTATCGCGCCGAGCATGTCGGCAGCCTCCTGCGTCCAACAGCCCTGATCGAAGCGCGCGAGGCCTGGGAGGCCGGGCGCATGCAGGCGTCCGCGCTGAAGGAGATCGAGGATCACGCCATCCTCGACGCCCTGGAGATGCAGCGGCAAACCGGCGTCTCGGTCCTGAGCGACGGCGAATTCCGGCGCTCCAATTGGGGCGGCGGCTTCCTCGATGCTTTGGAGGGATTGGGCGAGGACCCGCGCGGCCGCGCCGCCGGGCGCGCCTGGAAAGGCGCCCACGCCGAGGTCGCCTCCGCAACGCTGCCGAAGCAAAAGATCGTCACTGGAAAGCTCCGGGCGCGCGAACCCTTCGCGTCCGGAGAAGCGTCCTTCCTCAAGGCGCACGCCGGCGCGCCGTTCAAGATCACCATCCCCAGCCCGACGATGTTCCATCACCTCTTCACGCCGGGGCTGAGCGAGCCCGCCTATGCCAGCAGCGAGGACGTGCTGGAGGATCTTGTCCAGATCTGCACCGCCGAGATCGATCGCCTGCATAAGCTCGAGGTCCCCTACATCCAGCTCGACTCGCTTCGCTACATCAATGTCATCGATGCGGCGGACAAGGGCGCGCTCGATCCCACAGAAGCCGCTCGCACGCTCGATGCGCTGATCGCCGCCGACAATCGCGTGCTGGCGAGCGCCAGGCGCGATGGCGTCACGCGCGGCGTGCACCTCTGCCGCGGCAATCACCGCAGCTCCTGGACCGTGAAGGGCAGCTACGACAGCGTCGCGGAGAAGCTGTTTGCGGAGGTCGATGCCGATCGCTTCCTGCTGGAATACGACGACGAGCGGTCCGGCGGCTTCGAGCCGCTTCGCTTCATGCCCAAGGGCAAGGTCGTGGTCCTCGGGCTGGTGACGACCAAATCCCCGCAGCTTGAGACCATCGACGCGCTGCGCCGGCGCGTCGATGAAGCCGCAAAATTCGTCCCCTTCGACAACCTCGCGATCGGCACGCAATGCGGCTTCGCCTCCACTCATCTCGGCAATCTGCTGACCGAGGACGAGGAGCGGAAGAAGCTCGAATTGGTCGCCGAAGCCGCGCGGAG
Source organism: Hyphomonadaceae bacterium (assembly GCA_016791425.1). Lineage (GTDB taxonomy): Bacteria > Pseudomonadota > Alphaproteobacteria > Caulobacterales > Aquidulcibacteraceae > CADEEL01. The sequence goes on from JAEUMQ010000016.1 coordinate 19,294, forward strand.
GATCTGGGGATGAGCCTCGCCGCCGAAGCGCCGCGCGCCGGCAAGCTCAAGCATTGGACGGTGTATTTCGTCCTATGGTGCCGCATGGCGTTTGGCCTGCACGCCTTCATTTCCGGCCTGAATTACTTCGTGCCGCTCTTCGCTCTGAGCGGCGGCCCGGGCCCCTCGCCGATCGGCGAGTTCCAGAGCGCCATGACCGACATCGGCATGTACGGTTTGATCAAGGCCATCGAGATGGTCGTCGGCGCCTTCCTGCTGGCCAACCGGCTGGTGCCGCTGATGGCGCTCATCGAGATGCCCATCACCATCGCCATCGCCTATCTCTGCTTTGTCGTCGATCGCTCGCCGAACATCATGTTCAGCGGCGCGCGCGAGGTCTTCTTCAATAGCGTGTTGCTGGCGGCCTATGCCGACTATTTCCTCCCACTCTTCGCGTGGCGGGCGCGATATAGCCCCATATGGGATCGCAAGGCCGGCGGCGGAGGAGGCGCCTGATGCTGCCGCACCAATACCTGCCCCTCCTTTTCGCCACGCTGGTGGTGATCGTCGCGATCATCCGCGACCTGCGGCGCTAGACCAGATCCGTTTTGATTAACGCAAATCAAAACGGGCGAATCTGGTCTACACGCTGCATCTAGACCATTTCTCGTCCGAAAACCGCGTAACACTTTTCGGGAAATGGTCTAGGACTTCTTGCGCATGAGCCAGTCGAGCCGAAGGACGTCCCAATCCGCTGGCAGCAGCAGCAGGGTCACGACCATCGCAAGCCTGGCGACCATCTGCTGGATGTCCCACACCGCCCGCTCCATCCCATGGCCGAACGTCACGATCACCAGCACGCTGAGGATCGCGTAGAGCGCCCAATCCCGCTTCAGCCCGAGGATGAGCATGACGCCGGCGACGAGCTCCACCACGGCGCAATAGATGTTGGTCGCGCGCAGGAACCAGTCGGGGAAATAGACAGCGAGGTCCTGGAACCAGCGCATCTGCGATTCCAGACCGTCGAGGAAGATCTTGTGCATCGCGATCTGCGCCGAGAGGAGCCCGATCACGAGCCGCAATCCCAGCATGCCGATCGGCCTGTTCCAGCTCCCCGTCCCACCCATCGCGCTTCTCCCCCATCTCTTGTGGCGCTCCAGTCGGCGGAGCGGATATTATTCGACGCCGCCACACTCTTCTAGCGAAGCGGTCCCCGCAAGGGAACACGTTCACGGACACGCCGATGACGACGCGCAATTTCGACGCCCTCTTCGCCGCACGCAGCCTTGCGCTCATTGGCGCGAGCAACCGGCCCGGGTCCGTTGGCGCCGTCATCGCACGCAACCTTTTCGGCGGTGGGTTCGAGGGCTCCATCGCGACCGTCAACCCGCGCGAAGAGACGATCCTCGGACGGCCGAGCTGCCGCTCCATCGCCGATCTCCCGGACGCGCCGGATCTTGCCATCATCGCCACGCCGGCGCCGACGATCCCGGACCTCGTCGCGCAATTGGCCGCGCGAGGCTGTCGCGCGGCGGTCGTCATCAGCGCCGGCTTCAGCGACGGCGACCTTCGCCAGCGCATGCTCGCCGCAGCGCGCCCCAATCTCATGCGCCTGCTTGGCCCCAACAGCCTCGGCTTTCTGTCTCCCGCTCGCGGAATCAACGCGAGCTTTTCCCACCTGACCCCAAAGGCGGGGAAGGTGGCGCTCCTTTCCCAATCGGGAGCAGTGCTCACGGCCATGCTCGATTGGGCGGTCGAGCGCGGCATCGGCTTCTCGCACATCCTGTCGCTCGGCGACATGAGCGACATCGATTTCGGCGACGCTCTCGACTTCCTGGCCCTCGACCACGCCACGGACTCGATCCTGCTCTACATCGAGAGCATCACCCAAGCGCGCAAATTTATGTCGGCGGCCCGGATCGCGGCGCGCATCAAGCCCGTGATCGCCATCAAGGCCGGCCGCAGCGCATCCGGCGCACGCGCCGCAGCCTCGCACACAGGCGCCCTCGCGGGCGCCGACGCGGTCTATGACGCCGCCATCCGCCGCGCCGGCATGTTGCGCGTGAAGGAAGTGCGCGATCTCTTCGACGCCGCAGAGACCCTTGCCGCCGGAATGCGCGTCAACGGCGATCGCCTCGCCATCCTCACCAATGGCGGCGGCCTCGGCGTGCTCGCCGCAGACGCGCTCGAGGAATCAGGCGGACGTCTTGCGGCGCTTTCTCCGCAAACCATCGCCGCGCTTGATAAGGCGCTGCCGCGCACCTGGTCGCACGGCAACCCCATCGACATCATCGGCGACGCCGACGGGCCCCGCTATGACGCCGCGCTCGCAGCCCTCACACAAAGCAGGGAGCAGGACGCGATCCTGGTGATGAATTGCCCAACCGGCATCGCCGACAGCATGGACGCGGCCCGCGCGGTCATCGCACGCAGGTCGGCGTCGGCAACGCCCCTGCTCACCTGCTGGATGGGTGAAGCGACGGCGAAAGTTGCGCGCCGCGCCTTCTCCGAGGCGCACATCCCCACTTATGACACGCCAGACGAAGCCGTACGCGCGTTCACGCGGCTTGTGGACTACGCCAAGAACCAGGCCGCGCTCATGGAGACGCCAAGGCGCGTCCCGCAACGACCGTCCGACGCGCCAGGCAAGGCCCGCGCCATCATCGCAGCGGTGCTGCAGAGCGGCCGTACGCTTCTCACCGAGCCGGAAGCGAAGGCGCTCCTCGCCGCTTATGGCGTTCCCACAGTCGCGACCTTCATTGCTGCGACGCCCGAGGAAGCCGCCGCGCGCGCCGACGAGATCGGCCAGCCCGCCGCTCTCAAGATCTTGTCGCCCGACATTACCCACAAGTCCGATGTCGGCGGCGTTCGCTTGAATCTGCGCGACGGCGCGGCGGTGCGCACAGCCGCCTCCGACATGCTCGCGCGCGTGAAAGCGGTCGCCCCGGCGGCGCGGATCGACGGCTTCACCGTCCAGGCCATGATCTCGCGACCGGGCGCCAAGGAATTGCTGCTGGGCGTAAGCTCCGATCCGACATTCGGCCCGGTCCTGATGTTCGGCCAGGGCGGAACGGCGGTGGAGGTGATCGCCGATCGCGCGCTCGCCTTGCCGCCGCTCAACTCCGCGCTCGCCGACGCCCTTGTCTCGCAGACGCGCATCGCAAAGCTGCTGCGCGGCTACCGCGACGTCCCGCCCGCGGACATGAACGCCATCGTCGGCGTGCTGCTGGCGCTCTCCGACATGGCCTGCGAATGCCCCGAGATCGCCGAGCTCGACATCAATCCCCTGCTGGCGGACGCCGACGGCGTGCTCGCGCTGGACGCGCGCGTGGTCGTACGCGCGGAGCAACGGCTCGCCGAGGCGCGACTCGCGATCCGTCCGTACCCGGCCGAGCTCGAGCGCGATCTGGACGCGCCCGACGGGGGCCTCCGCCTGCGCGTGCGCCCGCTGCGCCCAGAGGACGAGCCGGCGCTCGTGGCGTTCGCGGCCGCCACCTCTCCCGAGGACATCCGCTTGCGATTCCATGGCGTGGCGCGCGCGCTCTCGCACGACATCGCTGCGCGCTTGAGTCAACTCGACTATGACCGCGAGATGGCGCTGGCCGCGTTCGAGGCGGACGCGATCGTCGGCGTCGCCCGCCTCGCCTTCGATCCCAATTTCGAAACCGGGGAATACGCCATCCTGGTGCGGACCGACATGCAGGGCCGCGGGATCGGCCGCCGCCTCGTTGGCGCGCTCATGTCTTATGCGCGCACACGCGGCGCGCGCGCGCTGACCGGCGACGTCCTCGCCGAGAACCACAACATGCTCGACTTCGTCCGCGAGCTCGGCGGCGCTCTGGAACGCGACCCGGAAATGGCGAGCATCGTGCATACGCGCCTTCCGCTCTAGTCCATCGCCGCGCCGCGGCGCTTTTGGCTGCACTCCCGGTTGCATGGCCCCTCGGATACTCCGGCGTCTGCACGGATTATCCTGTTTGATATAGCAATTATGCCTATCCATACCGATGCCGTCCGAGTACCTTCTCAGCCAATGCCCAAGAGAGGCTGGCGAGAGGAGGAAGCATGGCGATCTCGGTCGTTCGTAGGCACCCGCATTTCTTCGCCGACATTCGCGGCCTCGACCTCACAAGGCCGCTGACCGACGACGAGGTCCGCCTCGTCGATGCGGCCATGACCGAGCACGCGGTGGTCGCGATCCGAGGCCAGCCGATCAGCGACGAAGACCACATCCGCTTCAGCCGCCTCTTCGGCCCGCTGGAGCTGCCGCCCAGCAAGGCGACCTTATCCGGCCGCCGCCTTCGCGCGGAGCTCTATGACGCGTCGAACCTGAACGCTGCGGGCGAGATCCTCGCGCCCGACGACCCCTTCCGCCAATTCTCGAAGGGCAACGAGCTCTGGCACACCGACAGCTCGTACAAACCCCTGCCGACCAAATGGTCCCTCCTGCGCGGCGTGATCGTTCCCCCCGACGGCGGCGACACCGAATTCATCGACATGCGCGCCGTCTACGCCGCGCTTTCCCCCGCCATGCAGGAGCGCATCGAAGATCTCGTCGCCGAGCACGACATCTGGCATTCGCGCCGGCGCGCCGGGTTCGGCGATGTCAGCGAGACGCAGCGGCGCGTCTCTCCGCCTGCGGAGCAGCCCCTGGTGCGCATCGCCGCCGACGGCCGCAAGTCGCTCTATATCGGCGCCCACGCCTCGCACATCGTCGGCTGGCCGATCGAGCAGGGCCGCGCCTTGCTGGACGAGCTATACGCCTTCGCCACCCAGGAACGCTTCATCTACGGGCATTCCTGGGAAATCGGTGACCTCGTAGTCTGGGACAACCGCTGCACGATGCATCGCGCCGGAGGCTATGAGAGCCTCGCGCACAAGCGCGACATGCGCCGCACCACGAACATGGAATACGGCGAGGAGAACGACGACCCGCTGGGCGTGAGAGCCGCCGCGACGTCCTGATCAGACCACACGAGGAGCAAGGCGCGTGAGCGTAGCCGAAAGCGACATGCAGGCGCCCCCGGCGGCAGCCGCTGAAACAGACGCAGCTGCGTGGCCGCATCCGGCGCGCGCCTGGTGGGGCGTGATCGTCCTGATGATCGGCCTCACGATCTGCTTCATCGACCGCAACATCCTTACGCTGCTGGTCGAGCCGATCAAAGCCGATCTCCGCCTCACCGACACGCAGATGAGCCTGATCCTCGGCGCGGCGTTCATGATCTTCTACGCGATCGCCGCGATCCCGATCGCGCGCCTCGCGGACACCTATAGCCGCCGCGCGGTCATCGGCTTGAGCATCGCCTTCTGGAGCTTGGCGACGGCCGCCGGCGGCATGGCCTCGAGCTTCTGGCAATTGTTCGCCGCGCGCGCCGCGGTCGGCATCGGCGAGTCCGCCTTCGCGCCGGCCTCGTACGCAATTCTCGCCGACTCCTTTCCCAAGGAGAAGCTGTCGCGCGCGATCGCGACACTGCATCTAGGCTTGAGCTTCGGAGCCGGCTTCGCGCTCCTCTTCGGCGCCGGCGTCATTGCGTTCTTCGAACGCATCTCCCCCATCACGCTGCCGCTGCTCGGCGAGGTGCGCGCCTGGCAGGCCGTGCTCGTCACGGTCGGCCTGCCGGGCCTCATCGTGGCTGCATTGATGGCGACGGTCCAGGAGCCCACGCGCCGCGGCCGCATCAGCACCGCCGATGGAAGCGGCGCCAGACGCGCGATCCCGCCGAAGGAGATCGCCGGCTTCCTCTACAAGGAGCGGCGCACCTTCGCCCCGCTCTTCGCCGCCAACGCGACCGCTACGTTGATCAGCGCCGGCGTCGGCGCCTGGGTGCCGACGCTCTTCATCCGCACCTATGGCTGGAGCATGCCGCAGGCGGCCTTCGCCGTCGGCATCGTCACGCTCGTCACCTTTCCGCTTGGCCTCTTCGGCGGCAGCCTGCTCAGCGAATTCCTGCGCCGCCGCGGCTGCCGCGACGCCGAATTGCGCGCCGCCCTGATCGGCTTCGCCGGCCTTGTGCCGCTGTCGATCCTTTTCCCTCTGCTCAACAATCCTAACGTGGCTCTGTCGGTGCTCGGCCTCTCGATGTTCATGGGCGCGCTCCACTCAGCGCCGAGCGCGGCGGCGATGCAGCTCATCACGCCCAACGAGATGCGCAGCCAGGTGCGCGCCCTGCTGCACGTTTTCGTCGGCGTCGTCGGCGCGGGGCTGGGCCCGATCGTCGTTGCGCTCTTCACCGATTATCTGTTCGGCGGCGACAGCCATCTGCGCTTCTCGATGGCGCTCGCCGTGGGCCTTCTCGGCCCCTTTGCGATCTTCTGCAGCTGGTACGTGCTGCGCCCTTACGCCGAGAGCCTGGAGCGGGCGCGAACCTTCGCGAGCTGAAGCGCGTCACGCATCGGGCCAAATTTCCTTCGCGAGCTCGACGACTTGCCGCAGCTTCGTCCACTGCGCCTCATCCGACAGCAGATTGCCGTCCTCGTGGCTGGCGAACCCGCATTGCGGGCTTAGGCAAAGCTGGCTCGCATCGGCGAACTTCGAAGCGGCTTCCACGCGCGTCTTGATGAGGTCGCGCGGCTCGAGCTCGCCGGTCTTCGTAGTCATCAGCCCGAGCACCACGCGCTTCTTTCCCTTCGGCAGGAAGCGTAGCGGCTCGAAGCCTCCGGCGCGCTCGCTGTCGTATTCCAGGAAATAGCCGTCATAATCGAGCTGGTTGAAGATCGCGTCCGCGATCGGCTCATAGCCGCCCGAAGCGAACCAGGCGGACCTGAAATTACCGCGGCAGACATGCGTCGTCATCGTCATGTCGGCGGGCCGCGAAGCAAGCACGCTGTTGAGCGTCTTGATCCATCCGGCGAGCAGCGCCTCCGGATCGTCGCCGCGCGCCTTGATCTTCTCGCGCATGTCCGCGTCGCACAGATAGGACATGTTGACGTCGTCGAGCTGGAGATAGCGGCAGCCCGCGTCGTACGCCGCCCGCACGAACGCCTTGTAGGCCTCGCCAAGATCCTCCAGCAGCGCCTCCACGTCGGTATAGGCCTGCGCCTCCACCATGCCGCGCCAGTCGCGCGACGCCGAGACGAGCATCGTCGGCGCCGGGATTGTCAGCTTGGCGGTCTGCCGCGTGACGCTCTTCAGGAAACGGAAATGCTCGATCATCGGATGGCCGGCGAAATGCACCCTGCCCGCGACCTTCGCGTATTTGCGGATGGCGCCGGGCTTCTCGCCGGGCGCCGCCGGGGGAGCGGGCGCCTGCACGATGTTGACGCCACCCAGATGCGAGATGAAGTCGAGCACCCAGCTTTCACGCCGGAATTCGCCGTCGGTCACGCCATGCAAGCCGACCTCTTCCTGCCGTTCGACGACACGGCGGATCGCCGCGTCCTCCAGCGCGGTGAGCGCGTTGGCGTCGAGTTCGCCGCCGTTGTGCTTCGCGCGCGCCTCCAGGAGCGCCGCTGGCCGCAGCAGGCTGCCGACGTGATCAGCCCGAAAGGGCCCAGACTTGCTCATTCCAATTCTCCTGCGTGTCGCAAGCGTGGACGGCAAAGCGCTCCTTATGCAGGCATTGACGCTTCACTCGTCCATTCGAGAGTGGATCGCCCCTAGCGCATCAGCGACCAGAACGTCACGCCTGTCGCCGCGGCGATGCCCGCCACAGCCGCGATGAGGTGCGGCAAGAGCGCGAGCCGCGCCGTGCTCTTGGCCCCGCCGCCGCGAAAACCGTGAAGGTTCGGCGGTCCGGCGCTGATCGCCAGCATGGCGCGATAGCGGTCAAGATGACCGAACGACATGATCGCGTTCAGGAAGATGATGATCAACGCCACCGAGACGCCGAAGGGCCTGAGGTGCGAAGCATTCACCCACGCGATCATGAGCGTGATCGGCCAGGCCGCGACGATCGCCAGCGGCGCGCAGAGGTCGGCCAGCAGCGCCAGACCAATAACGATCTCCAGGACCTTCACCACCGTCATCACGCCCGATGCGACGAGCGCGGGGATGAGGCCGGGCCCCGGCAGAATCGTCGTGTCGGCATAAAACGCGAGCCAGTAGTTCAAGCCATGGAAGAGGAACCACCCGCCGAAGAAGAACTGGCAGGCATGGGCGAATGTGGAAAACGCACCGCGCTTCGGCGCCGCGCCAGCAGCCTCGGACATTTTGAGGTCCCTCCAACGCAACCGGACGTGAGTCCCAGGCGCGCCGCCCTTGATTTTCCGAGACTCTAGAGCCGGTGGGCGGGAGCGTCAAATATTGAATATTATCATGAATGACTAAAAGCTCAGACAATCCTGCGGACCAGCGAAGCTTGCCGCCGCCGCGACGCGCCATCCCGTTGACGCCTTCTCCAGGGCGGGGGACAAGCACGAGGTCCCTTCGAGGTTGAGCTGATGGAGCGCCCCCGGCCGAAGCGAACGCCCGCGCACCCGGCCGCCGCGGAGGAAAAACGCGGGGGCATGCGCCTCCACCTCGCCATTGCGCGCGAACTTGGCATCGCCATCGTTTCGGGCGCCCATCGCCCGGGCGACATCCTGCAGGGAGAGGTCGAGGCCAGTCAGCGCCGCAAGGTCTCGCGCACGGTCTATCGCGAGGCGGTTCGCATCCTCGCCGCCAAGGGTCTTGTATCGAGCCGCACCAAGGTAGGCACTCAGGTCAGCCCGCGCAGCGAATGGCGCCTCCTGGATCCCGACCTGATCGGCTGGATCTTCACCGGCGATCCCGACGCTGCGATGCTGCGCGCGCTCTTCGAGCTCCGCGCGATCGTCGAGCCGGCCGCTGCGGCTTTGGCCGCGGCGCGCCGAACCCCGGCGCAGTTGGAGATGATGCAGAGCGGACTCGACCGGATGCGGCGCCACACGCTGCAGTCCGAAGAAGGCATCCTCGCCGACCAGCAATTCCACGCCGCGCTGCTCGACGCCACCCACAACCCCTTCATGCTGTCCATGGCCAACAGCGTCACCGCGGCGATCACCGCGCTCAATCGCTACAAGCAACGGCGCAAGCCGCTCGAACGGGATCCGACGCCGGAGCACGAGAACGTCTTCGAAGGCATTGCGGCGCGGGATCCCGAAGCGGCGCGACAAGCAATGCTGGAGCTGCTGCGTCTGGCGATCGCCGACGTGCAGCCGCCGCGCCAATCGCGCCGCCGAAAGCCGACCAACCCATAAGCCAAGCGGCATTCGTTGCGACACGCTTGCGCATTTCTGCAGGAACACCACAATAGCGACGCGCTTTGCCCGGGAGGACCGGATGCGCGTTCGCTTTTGGGGCACGCGGGGCTCGATCGCCACGCCGGGCCCCGCCACGCTCCGCTACGGCGGCAACACATCCTGTGTCGAGGTCCGCTCGGACTCCGGAACGATCATTCTAATAGATTGCGGCACCGGCGCGCACGCGCTGGGCCAGGCCCTTCAGGCCGGACCGAAGCCGTGCTCGGGCCACATCCTCATCTCGCACACGCACTGGGACCACATCCAGGGCCTGCCCTTCTTCGCGCCCCTGTTCGAGGAGGGAAACGAGTGGGCCATCTATGGACCGCGCGGTCTTGGCCAATCCTTGCAGGAAGTGTTGGCCGGGCAGATGGAGTACGCGTATTTTCCCGTGGCGCTCAACGCCTTCGCCGCAAAAGTCGAATATCATGAAGTCGTCGAAGGCGCCTTCATGATCGGCGACGTGCGTGTCGCCACCCATTATCTCAACCACCCCGCGCTCACCGTCGGCTACCGCATCGAGGCGGATGGCGCGACGCTCGTCTACGCGTCCGATCACGAGCCGCATTGCGCCGAGGCCGGCCACGGCCATCCGAACACGCCCGAGAAGGGCGACGCCGCGCATATCGAGTTTCTGCGCGAGGCCGATCTCGTCATTCACGATGCGCAATACACCGCCGCGGAATACCCTTCCAAGATCGGCTGGGGGCACAGCACCATCGAGTACGTCATCGATGTCGCGCATGCCGCGAACGTCCGCCGCGTGGTGCTGTATCACCATGATCCGACGCGTACCGACGAAGCGGTCGATGCGCTCGTGGCGCAGGCGCAACGGCGCGCCGCCGAGGCCGGCGCCCCGCTCGAGGTTTCCGGCGCCGCCGAGGGGAGCACGATCGAATTGCGCCGTCTGGCCAACGCCGCAAAGTTCGCCCCGTATCTTCCCTCGAGCCTCGTCCAGCCGGTCGGCGATCTTTCTCGCGAGCGGGTGCTCGTCATCGGCGCGCCCGCCGGCGATCTGGAGATACTGGCCGCCGCCGCCGAGGCCGACGGCCTCGAGCTCGTCTCCAGCCCCAGCGTCGATGGCCTTGAGGAAAAGGTGCGCGCCTGCGAGCCGTCGCTGGTTTTCCTGGGCGACGCCGTCGGCGCCGACGCCATCGCGCGAACGGTGCGAGAGGCGTCCGCCGAACGCGGCAAGGACATCCCGATCATCGTCGTCGCCGACCAGGCCCGAGCGGTCGCCGCACGCGGCGAGGCGTCCTCCGTGACCGACTGGCTTACGCGCCCCTTCAGCATCCAGTATGCGCGTTCGCGCATGCGCGCCTGGCTCATGCGTTCGATGCTGCGCTGGCGCCAGGCCGCGTTGCCGGCCAACGAGGAGGAGCGCCTGCAATCGGTCCATCGCCTCGCGCTCCTCGACACCGAACCGGAAGAGCGCTTCGATCGCCACGCCCGCATCGCCGCCGCCGCCCTCGACGCGCCGATCGCGCTCGTCACCCTCGTCGATCGCGATCGCCAATGGTTCAAATCGCATCTCGGCTTCGCCTTCAGCGAAACGCCGCGCGACATCGGCTTCTGCTCGCACGCGATCCTGGAAGGGGCGCCGATGGTCGTGTCGGACGCGCTGAGCGACGACCGCTTCGCGGAGAACCCCGCGGTCATCGGCGATCCCCATGTTCGCTTCTATGCCGGCATCCCGTTGCGCGCGCCGGACGGCGCCGCGGTCGGCGCCTTCTGCATCGCCGACCACAAGCCCCGCAGCCTGAGCGCCGCGCAACTCAAGATGCTGCAGGACATCGCCCGCCTCGTGGAGGAAGAGCTGCAGCACCCTCCGGGCGAAGATGTCGGCTCGGTCGCTCGCGTCCCCCTCAAGGCATGAGAGGCCGATAGACCGGAGTACGCGCCATTGACGCCAGGTCCCGGCGCTGGCGACAATGCGTCAGGGCGGAAGACAAACGAGGCGTCGGGATGGCGGCAAAAGTGATCAATGTGGACGGCGCTGACCATACGCTGGACGCAGCCCCTGACATGCCGCTGCTCTATGCGCTGCGCGACGATCTGGGCCTCAACAACCCGAAGTTCGGCTGTGGCGTCGCCCAATGCGGCGCGTGCATGGTGCTGATCGGCGGCGTCCCGACATTCTCGTGCGTTACGCCCCTCGCCGATGTGAGCGGCCCGATCACCACCATCGCCGGCATCGGTGAGCCCGGCGCTCTTCACCCGATCCAACAGGCCTATATCGACGAAGCGACGCCGCAGTGCGGCTATTGCATCAGCGGCTGGATGCTGAGGGCCGTGGCGCTGCTCAAGGAGATTCCGCGCCCAACCGACAACGACATCCGCGAGGCCTTCGCGGGATTGAAATGCCGGTGCGGCACGCACATGGCGATCATGCGCGCCGTGAAGCGCGCCGCGGGGCTTGCGCCATGAGCGACGCCCCCAAATCTCCGCGCCTGTCGCGCCGCGCGCTGCTGGTCGGCGGCGGGCTCCTCGTCGTCTCGGTGGGCGCGCTGGCCGGCCCGCAGCTGGTGTCCATGCTGAGCGCCGGGCAAAGACCGCCGCTGGTGCCGGACGAGCTCGATTCCTTCATCGCCATCGACCGCAGCGGCGCGGTCACCGCCTTCGCAGGCGTGATGGATGTCGGCCACGGCCTCACCCTCGCGCTGCGCCAGATCGTCGCCGAAGAACTCGATGCGCCCCTCGCGCGCGTCGCCGTCGTGATGGGCGACACCGCACGCACGGTCAACCAAGGCGGCGCCAGCGGCTCGGGCGGCGTCCAAAGCTGCGGCATGGTGCTGCGCAGCATCGCGGCCGAAGCCCGACGCCTGCTCCTCGAGCGTGCCGCGGCGCGCTTCTCCGTCGCCGTCGGCGATCTCACTGTTGCGGACGCAATCGTGTCTGCCGGCAAGCGATCCGTGGCCTACGGCGACCTCGTCGGCGAAGGATATTTCAATTCCAAGCTCGAATGGAACGGCGAGATCGGCCGCCGCTTGCAATCAAAGGGCCAGGCGACGCCGAAATCGCCAAGCGAATACAGGATCGTCGGCAGGTCCGCGCCGCGCGACGACCTCGCGCCGCGCGTTGTCGGCGATTTCCAGTACGTCACGGACGTCAAAGTTCCCGGCATGCTGCACGGGCGGATGATCCGCCCGCCGGTGGCCGGCGCGGTTCCGACGAGCGTGGACGAAGCGTCCATCGCGCACCTTTCCTCCGCGCGGATAGTGAGACGCGAAGGCTTCCTTGGCGTGGTCGCCGAGCGCGAGTGGGACGCGATCCGCGCGTCGCGCGAGCTCAAAGTGTCCTGGTCCAACGTCGAGTCGCCGTTTCCGCCGTACGACACGCTTTACGATCACATCGCCGCCGCGCCCGACGTTGAACGCACGGTCGAGAAATCCGTTGGCGACGTCGCTGCCGCATTTTCCCGCGCAGCGCGCGTGGTCGAAGCACGCTATGAATGGCCGTTCCAGTCGCATGCTTGCATGGGGCCGGCATGCGCCGTCGTCGAGATCAAGAACGGCCGTGCGACGGTATGGACCGGCACGCAAAAGCCGCACTTCGCCGCCGAGGGCGTCGCCGCCGCGCTGGAAATGCCGCTCGACAAGGTGCGGGCGATCTGGGCGCTGGGGCCGGGCTCGTACGGGCGCAACGATTCCGGCGACGCGGCGATCGACGCGGCGTTTCTCGCCAAGGCCGTCGGCAAGCCCGTGCGCGTGCAGGGCATGCGCCACGAAGGCCATGGCTGGGACCCCAAAGGGCCGGCGTCGGTTCACACCGCGCGCGCCGCGCTCGACCGCAACAATCGCATCATCGCATATCAGATCCTCAACAAGGGCTTCTCGCGCCGCGACATCGAATTCAACGAGGCGAAGCTTGAGCACTCGCTCGCCGGCCAGCTGATGGGCCTGCCGCTCCTGGCCGCGCCCGCCTTCAGCGTGCAGGACGAGGAATACGCGTTCCCGAACATGGAGCTGGCCTGGGCGACGATCGCCCCGCTGCTCGATCGCGCCTCGCCTCTGCGCACCGCGCACCTGCGCGATCCCTGCGGACCGAACAACAATTTCGCCAGCGAGTCCTTCTTCGACGAAGTCGCCCTCGCCGCCGGCGCCGATCCGATCGCCTTCCGTCTCGCGCACATGACCGACGAACGCCACATGGCGGTGCTCCGCGCCGCGGCCGAACGCGCCCGCTGGACGCCGCGTCGGCGCCCTTACCGACGCGCGAGCGGCGGGACCTTGGCGGGCCGAGGCTTCGCCTACTCCCGCGGCCACGGCGCGATCGTCGCGATCATCGCGGACGTCGAAGTGGATGCCCGAACCGGACGCGTCTGGCCGCGCCGCTTCACCGTCGCGCACGAGTGCGGGCAGATCATCAATCCAAGCGGCCTCGCGCTCTGCATCGAGGGCAATGTCGTGCAGGCGGCGAGCCGCGCGCTCTTCGAGGAAGTGACGTTCGACCGGAACGCCGTCACGAGCGTCGATTGGGCGACCTATCCCATCCTCGAAATGCCCGATGCGCCCGAAGCGATCGACATCGTGACGCTCGATCGCCCGGAGCTTCCCCCTGGCGGCGCGGGCGAGCCCGCCACCCGTCCCGTCGCCGCCGCGCTCGCCAATGCGATCTTCGACGCGACCGGCGTCCGTCTGCGCCGCGCCCCCTTCTCGCCTGCGCGCGTCCTCGCCGCGCTTTCAGGCGAGCGCCGCTCGACATCGCCCGCCTGAGGCTGCATTCCATCCCAAACAACTTGGTCGGGGGGCTGAGGGCGCCATGAACGTTTTTCTCTGGTCGGTGACCTCGGCGCTGGCCGGCTTCCTGTTCGGCTTCGACACCGTGGTGATCTCCGGCGCCGAGCAGACGATCCAGGCGCTCTGGTCGCTCGATCCGGGCATGCACGGCATAGCGATGGCCTCGGCGCTCTACGGCACCGTGATCGGTGCGCTGCTCGGCGGCTGGCCGACCGATCGCTTCGGCCGCAAGGCGACGCTGCAATTCATCGGCGTGCTCTATCTGGTGGGCGCGATCTGGTCGGCGCTCGCGACCGACGTCCATTCCTTCATCGCAGCGCGCGCACTGGGCGGGCTCGGCATCGGCCTCTCCACGGTCGCTGCGCCGCTCTACATCTCGGAGATCGCGCCGCCTTCGCATCGCGGCCGGCTGGCGGGCCTCTTTCAGTTCAATATCGTCTTCGGAATTCTCGTCGCTTATCTCTCCAACGCCGCGCTGGGCGCCGCCGGCGAGAACGCTTGGCGATGGATGCTCGGGGTCGCGGCGCTTCCATCCTTGATCTATGCGGCGCTCAGTTTGATGCTGCCGGAAAGCCCGCGCTGGCTTCTGTCCCGCAAACAGGATCGCGCCGGGGGGCTCGCCGTCCTGAGGCTCATCGAGCCGAAGGCGACCGCCGCCGAATTGGAGACCAAGGCCGACGAGATCATCGCCGCCGCCGCAACGCAATCATCGCGCTTCTTCACCCGCGCGCTCAGCGCCCCCATCTTGCTCGCCTTCCTGATCGCGTTCTTCAATCAGCTCTCCGGCATCAACGCGATCCTCTACTTCGCGCCGCGCATCTTCGAGATGACCGGCCTCGGCGAGGAAGCCGCGCTCCTGCAATCGGTCGGCATCGGGATCACCAACCTCATCTTCACTTTCGTCGGCCTGTGGCTCATCGACAAGCTCGGCCGGCGCACGCTGCTCTATATCGGCTCTTTCGGCTACATCATCTCTCTCGGGCTGACTGCGTGGGCCTTCTTCACCGGGCACTATGCGATCGTGCCCGCGTGCATCTTCGCGTTCATCGCCTCGCACGCCATCGGCCAAGGCGCGGTGATCTGGGTTTACATCTCCGAGATCTTCCCGAACCGCCATCGCGCCGAGGGCCAGGCGCTCGGCAGCTTCACCCACTGGCTGTTCGCGGCGCTTCTCACCAGCTTCTTCCCGCAGCTCGTCACCGCCTTCGCGCCCGGCTACGTGTTCCTCTTCTTCGCCGGCATGATGGTGCTGCAACTCATCTGGGTGCGGATCATGGTCGTGGAGACCAAGGGATTGCCGCTCGAAGACATCCAGAAGCGCCTGGGAACGGCGTAGGATCTTCAGCGCGCCTCGGCGGCCAGCGCATCCTGTGCAAGCGCGAGCGCTCCGAGCAGCCCCGATCGCGGCGCAAGCGCGGGCGCTGCGATCACCGTGTCGGGATCGCCGCGGAAATAGCCGTTCTGCAAGGTGCGCGCGCTCTCGCGCACGCGCCCCAGCAGACCTGGCGTCTCCATCACGCCGCCGCCAAGCAGGATCCGCCCCGGCTCCATCATCGCCTGCAGCGCCGTGCACATCTGCGCAACGTAGTGGGCGACGATCTCGTGCGCGACATGGTCCGTGGGCAGCTCGGACAACGTGGCGCCCCAGCGCGCGCTGATCGCAGGTCCGGACGCCAAGCCCTCCAGGCATACGCCGTGAAAGCGGCATGAGCCCGCGAAATCCTGGTCGCGCGGATGCCGCGCGACGGGGATGTGGCCCATCTCCGGGTGGCTCAAGCCAACCAGCGTACGCCCATCGACCACCGCGCCGCCCCCGATGCCAGTGCCGACCGTCACGTACACTGCAAGGCGCACATCGCGCCCCGCGCCCCATCGCTGCTCGGCCAGCGCCGCCGCATTCACGTCGGTATCGAACCCAACCGGCGCCCGGAAAGCCTCCCTGAACGGCGCGACCATGTCGGCCCCGCTCCAACCCGGCTTGGGCGTCGCGCGCAAGGCGCCCCAAGCCGGTGAAGCGCGATCCAGCTCGATCGGCCCGAAGCTCGCGACGCCGACGGCCTTGATCGCGCCATGCCGCGCCGCCGCCGCGCGCACCCAATCGACCGACCGCGCCAGCGTCTCATCCGGCGTCGTTGTCTCGATGCGTCCTTCTTCCAGGATCGCGTCCGGCCCCGACGCGATCCCAAGCGCGACCTTCGTGCCGCCGGCTTCCACCAAACCAAACAGGGGCGTCGCCATATTCTCACCTGATGCGAACGTCCGCCTCGCGAGCGCCGCCAGCGTTAATGCTTTTCAAGCTTGTCCACAGGCACACTAGCAGGTCAACGCGGGCGAGAACGATGCCGATTGAACTAGCCGCCATGGCGGCTGCTGCTGCGATGATGACGGGCGGGTGCTCCGAAGAGCCGACTGGCCCATTCGAGCTCTCGGCCAACGTCGCCTTCGTCTCGGACTTCCGCTATCGCGGCGTCTCGCTGAGCGGCGAGGATTTCGCGCTCCAAGGCGGCTTCGACGTTGCCCATCAGTCCGGCTTCAGCGCCGGTGTGTGGGCCTCCAGCATCGAGCCGCTTGCCGGCGCGACGCTCGAGCTCGATCTCTACGCCGCTTATTCGTTAACGGTTGCGGACACCGAGTTCTCGCTGGGCGCCACGGCCTTCGTCTACCCTGACGGAGAGGATTTCAATTTCGGCGAGCTCCAGGCCAGCGCAGCGCGCACCCTTGGCCCGGTCGATGCGACGCTCGGCGTTAATTATGCCTGGAGCCAGGATAACCTCGGCGACGAAGACAATCTCTACGTCTACGTCAACGGCGCCTTGCCGCTGCAGACGCTCGTCGGCCTGCCGCTCACGCTCAACGGCGCATTCGGCTACGAGGACGGCGTGCTGGCGATCGAGGGCGAGAAGCTCGATTGGTCTCTCGGCCTCGCGATGGCGATCGACGGCATCGTCGAGCTCGGCGCCACCTACACCGGCACGGACCTCGACGATCCGATCGGCGACGGCGCCCTCGTGTTCTCGGCCACACGCGCCTTCTGAACCCCGGCCCGGTTCTTGCTTGATGGGCCTGCAGGTCCGTCATAGCGTGCGTTCGTCATGAATTTGCAGATCCCCTTGATGGCCGTCCTTGCGGCCGGCTTCCTTTCCGCAGGCGGCGTGGCCGCAGCGAAGGAACAGCCGCGGCCGCAATGGGCCGCGCTCGGCCAGTCTTGCATCGCAAGCCGGAAGCCGCCGGGACGCCGCTCGCGGATCATCCCGCCGCGCGTGTGCGCAGTAACGCCGCCGCCGGCGCCGCAGGCGCCTCGCTAGATCGCGCGCCCGGTCAGGAACACGAATCCGGAATAGCCGCTCCGGATCTCGCGCTCGACGATGCCGATCCGCTGCAGCACGACATCGCGCGCATGCCGCGAGAAGACATCCTCGATCGCCTCAGGGGTCAGCGACAGCACCGGGAACGGACGATCTCCGACGATATAGCCGCCGGAGCGCACCAGGAACGCCGCCGCCAGGATCCCGCCCGGCTTCACGCAGCGCGCATAGGCGGCGCAGCCTTGTTCGAACTCGTCCATCCGCCCGGTGATGGATTCCGCGCAGAAGAACATCGTCGCCGCCGTCCAGCGCCGCGCCGGAAGGTCGTAGATCGAGCCTTGTGTGATCGTGGTCTTGGCCCGCAGCGGCGGGATCGGATCGATGGGCGTCGGCGTGGACATGTAGGCCTCGCGCGCAACGCGCCAGAAATGCTTCCATTGCGGACGCATCTCGGGTTTCTCCAGTTCCGCGGCGAGCCAGTCGCAATTGCTGCGCGCGTATTCCCACACCGTCACACGATCAGCCACCGGCAACGCAGCGAACAGGGGGATGAAGTTCGGGCCGGTGCCGACATCGACGATATCGAGCGGCCCCTCTTTCGCGGCCGCGCCCAGCGCGGCCACGGCAAGCCTGATGACGTTGTCGTCGTCCGGATGGGGATCGCCGTAATAGTGCTGGAAATAAGATTCGGAATCGAAACGGTCCCAGGAGAAATCGGCGTTCCCCGTCGCAGGTGAAGCATTCGCCACGGCGCGTTCCTGAAGCCTCGAACGAGGCCTCACCCAGCGCGATTCGCATTGAGGGAACCTTACGCGCCGAAGAGGCGCGACACTTGGCCGGCGGGCGGCGCCAGAACGGGCGCGTCCTGCGCCGGCGCGTTGAGGCGCGCGATCGCCTGCTCCGTCAGCCGCGCATTGGCCGGCCGGGCGAAGTGGAAGCCCTGCATCTCCGTGCAGCCCAGCTGCTTCATCAGCAGCGCATCCACTTCAGTCTCCACGCCCTCGGCCACCACCGTCATGTTGAGGCCGCGGCCCAGCGTCGCGACGGCCTGGACGATCGTGCGCGCGGTGTGGGACTGCGCCTTGCCGGTGACGAACGAGCGGTCGATCTTGATCTTGTCGAACTGGAAATTGCAGAGATAGGAGAGGCTCGAGAAGCCCGTGCCGAAATCATCGAGCGAGGTCTTGAAGCCAAGCTCGCGGATTTGCGCCAACGTCCTGAGGCTGTGCTCGCTATGATCGAGCAGAACGCCCTCGGTGATCTCCAGGATGAACCGGGCCGGATCGATGCCGTGGCGCGAAACGAGCCGCGTCAGCATGTTCACCAGGTCCACGTGGCGGACCTGAACCGGCGACAGGTTCACCGCCACCTCCAAGCCCGGCCAGCGCGCCGCGTCGCGCATCGCCTGGCTCATGATCCAGTGCCCAAGCTCCGGCATGAGCCCGGCGTCTTCCGCGATCGGAATGAAATGCCCGGGGCTGATATTGCCGCGATCGGGATGGTTCCAGCGCAGCAGCGCCTCCACGCCGATGACCTGCTGCGTACCGCAGGAGATGATCGGCTGATAATGCAGCTCGAGTTCGTCGGCCTTGAGCGCGTTGCGCAGATCGAGCTCCGTCATGCGCCGTTCCTGCACCTCGCGCGCCATTTCGGCGCAGAAGAGCACGGCCCGGTCGCGCCCTTCGGCCTTCGCGCGATAGAGCGCGATATCAGCGTTGCGCATGAGCTCATCGACCTCGTCGCCGTCATCCGGCGCGAGCGCGAGGCCCACCGACGCGGTGACCAGGATGTTCTGCCCCTCGATCGCGAACGGCTTCTGGAAAGCCCCTTTGATCCGCTCGCGCAGCGGCTCGATGCCCTCAACGGAATCGACCTCGCAGAGGATGGCGAATTCGTCGCCGCCGAACCGCGCCAGGAAATCCTCCGGGCGCAGACGCCCCTTGAGCCGCCGCGCGATGGCGCGGACGAGGTCGTCGCCGGCGCGATGGCCGAGCGTGTCGTTCACGTCCTTGAAGCGATCGACGTCGAGATAGGCCGCAATCGCCTTGCTGCGGCCGCCGCCCGCGCTCCGCGTCAGGAATTCCTGCAGGCGCTCGACGAAAAAGACCCGGTTCGGAAGGCCCGAGAGCGCATCATGCTTGGCCTCATGGCGGGCCTGCGCCTCCCGCTCCGCGAGCTCGCTCGACGATTTCTTCAGGCTGCGGAACATGCCGTGGAAAAAGAGGCCGGTCAGGAACACGCCGATCGCGGCCATCGGCAGGATGAACTCGAGCAGCGCGCGGCCGGGCTTCTTCGTCGTCCAGACGAGGTCGCCCGCCTGTGCGCCATCGTCGGTGACGAAGGGCTCGTCCACCATGCCGGCCGGCGCGCTGTTGTGCGCAACGATCTCCAGATCGGGCAGCAGCAGCGAGCGGCCCATGTCCGACACGAAGCCGGCATCGATATAGCGCACCGACACGAGCAGTTTCGGCGTGGCAGGCGTCAGCGACATATCGACATTCGGCACAATGGACATCGCAGCCACGACCGCGGGCCGCCCTTGCACGGTCAGCAATCGCCCCGCCCAGCGCGCGACGCGCGTCGGCGCAGCCAGCTGGCGATAGCTCGTCTGCCGTTCGCGGAAGAGGTCCGGACGCTCCTTCAACCCCGTGGCGTTCGCGCCGCGCGCCAGCGCCAGCACCGGCGCGATGGCCGTGCGCCGGTCCTCGAACCGGCTCGGCTCCAGCCGCTCGCCGGCGGAATAGGCGTAGATCGGCGAGTCCGAGCTGTTGAGGATGTAAACTTCGTCGTGGGAATAGGTCTCGGTCAGGAAGATCCCGAAATTCGCATCGACGAAATCGAGATTGATGGCGCCCTCGCGGATGTTGGTGATGGAATCGTCCCACCAGGCGACGCTCTTTTGCTCGTCGAGGGTGCGCAGGATCGCGCGGTTGAGCGCGTTCTCGACCAGCGTGCGCTCTCGCTGCGTTGCGGTCTCGTTCGATGACCAGCCGGCGAAGGCGATCACCGCCAGGATGAGGAAGCCGAACAGCGACAACGTCGCGGCGACGAACATCATCAGCCTGTGGATGTCGCCACGGCCGGTCAAGCGTTCCATTAATTGCCGGTAAGTATTTGCCAGCGGCATCGGACGCCCGTTCCCTACCCAATGGGAAGAGTACGCACGGCTCCTTCAAAATCTTCTTACAAGACGGAAGATGTCAGAAAAAATTATCACGACTCACCCGAAGCGGAATTGTAGTTCCCATCCGTTAACCACGTAACTTAACTAATACAGTACTCGCGATTAACTATGTTAACCATAACGGATGAATACTGTTAACGCTTCGTTCGTAAATTTAGCTTGCCAAACGTTTATTTACTCTCTATTAGGGAATTGCGCTCGCCCAGGGAGCGTAATCTTGAGCGGCTTGCTGCTCAGAGGCTGAGAGAAACACAGCTATGGCGCAGGATCTTTTGATCCGCTCTCGGGCGGAAAGCCCCGAGCTTTGGAAAGCAGCCGCCTCCATCGAGGCCGCAGCGTGGTCCTCGTTGGGCTTCCTCAATTATACGAGGGCCCACTACGAGTTTTATTCCGACCTCCTCGCCCGCTTCCCGGACTACCAGCTTTGCCTGCTCGATCCCGAGCTCGGGTATCCGGTCGCGGCGGCGAACTGCGTGCCGCTCGCGTATGACGGAGACCATCCTCTGCCGCCGGAGGGCTGGGATTGGGTGGTCGAGACCGCAGCGCGCAACGATGACAAGCCCCGCAACATGCTTGGCGCGCTGGCGATCTCGGTGCCCGAAGTGCATCGCTCGCAGGGCTATGCGCGGCGTATGATCCACGCGCTCCTGAAGCTTGCCGCCGAGCGCAAGCTGAACGGGCTCGTTGCGCCCGTGCGCCCATCCGCCAAGGCCAAGCACCCCTTCGTTCCGATCGAGGAATACATCACCTGGACCGACGAGAAAGGCCGCGTGTTCGACCCTTGGCTGCGCAGCCACCTGTCATGCGGCGGCAAGCTCGCCGGGCCGTGCCGCAAGTCGATGGTCGTCGATGAGCCCATCCCGTTCTGGGAAACCTGGTCGAAGCGACGCTTCGATCAATCCGGCGAGTACGCCGTGGACGGCGGCCTCGCGCCTGTCGCGATCGATGTCGAGAGCCAGACGGGGCGCTACGAAGAACCGAACGTCTGGGTCACCTATTCCGTCTGATCGCGGGCGTGCAGCGGGGGCGCGGAATGGACTCTGTCTTTTCCACTCAGGAACTCGTGCGCACGCTCGCGCCTGAGGAGCCGGTGATCGTGGCGCGCCCGCATCGCGTCGCGCTGGCAGCACGCTGGTTTGCGCGCCGCTTTCCCGGCGCTGTATTCTACGCGGTGAAGGCCAATCCCGCCGATTGGGTGCTCGACGCGCTCTGGGACGCCGGCGTGCGCGCGTTCGACGTCGCCTCGGAACACGAGGTGCGCCAGGTGCGTGAGCGCTACCCCGGCGCCCGCCTCGCGTTCACCCATCCCGTGAAAGGACGCGGCGCCATCCGCCGCGCTTACGCCGAGCACGGTGTCCGCATTTTCGCGCTGGATACCGCGGTCGAGCTCGACAAGATCCTGGATGAGACCGGCGGCGCCGCCGATCTTGAGCTTCTCGTGCGCATCGCGGTCCCGGGCGAAAGCGCCCATCACCGGCTCGACCGCAAGTTCGGCGTCCAAGGCGCGGAGGCCGCCGCGCTTCTACGGTCCGCCCGCGCAAGCGCGAACACGCTCGGCGTCGCCTTCCATGTCGGCTCGCAATGCCTGCGCCCCGATGCGTTCGGCGTCGCCATGGACGCTGTGGCCGGCATCATCCGCCAGGCGGCGGTCACCATCGACATCGTCGATGTCGGCGGCGGCTTTCCCTCGCCCTATGCGGCGCCGCAGCCCCCGGCGATGCAGCTTTATGTCGATGCGATCACCGACGCGTTCGCCGACATGCCGGTGCTCAAGGACGCCGATCTGTGGTGTGAACCGGGTCGTGCGCTCGTTGCGGAGGCCAGCTCGCATCTGGTGAAGGTCGAGCTGCGCAAGGGCGATCGCCTCTACATCAACGAGGGCAGCTACGGCGCCCTCTTCGACGCAGCCCATTGCGGCATACGCTATCCCGTGCGCCTCGTGCGCAATCCGGGCGCGGCGCCCGATGAGCTGCGGCCTTATGAATTCTACGGCCCGACCTGCGACAGCATCGATCACATGCGCGGGCCGTTCTTCTTGCCGGCGGACGTTCGCGAGGGCGATTATGTCGAGATCGGCATGACGGGCGCCTATTGCGCGGCGCTTGCCTCGCGCTTCAACGGCTTTGGCGCCGCCATGACCGTCTTCGCCGACGATGCGCCGATGCGGACCATGTACCCCGACGCGGATGCGCCGCAGCGCATTGAGGCCCTTGAGGCGGCAAGCCCCCTGTAGCGCGGCCTCACGAGCCGTCGATGCGCCTGACTTAGGCCAGCAGCCGTTTTTCCAGCATCGCGTGCACGCCCTTTTCACCGTTCACGCATTGCGTGATGCGGAAATCGACCGCAAGCGAAGAGAACTGGTAGGCGTGCAGCCGTGAAAGGCCGCTCCTTACGACGATGAAATCGATCATCCGCCGCAGCGCGCCGCGCATGGCGCCATCGAGCGTTTCGTGAAAGCCCATGGTGATGTGATGGCTTGGCGTTTCCGCGCGCGGAAACACTTCGCCCGCCTGCTTGTGCAGGACGAACGTGAACGTGCCGGTCAGCCCCATCTCCAGCGCGTTGACGCAGACCTCGCCATCGCCCTGCCGCCCATGGCCGTCGCCGACGGAGAAGTTGGCCCCATCCACCCACACCGGGAGAAAGAGCCGCGCTCCGGCCGTGAGCTCCTTGTTGTCGATGTTGCCGCCGTGCTCGCGCGGCTCGCGGCTGGATATCCGCCCGTACCGCGCGGGCGGCGCCACGCCCATCGTGCCGAAGAACGGTGCCAGCGGCAGCTCAGGCCCCCAATCGGGCTTGCACACGCCGCGCCCGCGATCCACCGCGATGTGGCTCACGGAGAACTCGGCAAACTCCTCCGGCAGTGCGCCCGCAAGCGGCCGCACCGCGCAATAGCCCCAATCGTTGTTGGGCTCGATCGCATCGATGCGCACTTCGAGCAAATCGCCAGGCGCGGCGCCTTCGATCGCGATCGGGCCGGTGAGGATGTGCGGACCGATGCGCTCCAGCCGCGCCTCATGGATGGCGCGCAGCGCCGCCGGAATCGTCAGCGGCGATCCCTGCGCGGGCATCACCTCTGGTCCGCCCGACACGCACGCGACCGTCACGGTGTCGCCGGAGCGCACAGTCAGCACTGCTGGAAACGCCGCATCGAACATGCCGAACCGCACGGTGTCCGGCGCAGCTGCAAGATGGCGCCGCATCGCTACTGCCCGGAGGCCGCAGGAGGCGCCGCCGCGCGCGGCGGCCACGGCGTGAGGAAGGGCGCGTCCTCGCCATAGGTCAGCACCCCTTCCGCCTGCAATTGCTTCACGCGGCCGTCGAGATATTCCTTGATGATCGCGATGCGCCCATCGCGGACCGTCGCGATCCAGACGTCGTTGACGACCTGCCGCTTGCCCTCCTGCGTCACGCGGAATTGCACCTCGGCCGCCACCCGATTGTTCTGCGTGTCGATGTAGAAGGCGTCGGCGGGGAAATAGATGCTGCGCTCGACCGCGACCGCACAGAATGACGCCAGATCGCCGAGCGCGCGATCGATGCCGATGATGTGGTTCGTGGGGTAGGAGAAGTCCACGTCCTCGCTCAGCGTGCGCCGCATGAGGTCCGCGTCGCAATTGGCCCATACCGAAGCGAGGTCGAGGATGAGGCCCTGGTACAACGCACGCTCGCCTGAAGCCTCCAGCGGACCGGCATACGTCACGTTGGGCCGCGGCTGCCCGGCCCCTGTCGCGGCGGCCGGGACGGTCGCGCATGCGCCAAGAACGATTGCGCACGCCGCCGCGCCGATTAAACCCTTCAGCATCGCTTCCTCCGCCCCGCCGAAAGCTCACTATGACCGCAACCATCCTCGAAGGCCACGCCCTCGCCGACCGCATGCTCGCCGAGACGCGCGCAAAGGCGGATGCGGTCGCGGCCGCGATCGGGCGGCGCCCGCGCCTTGTCATCCTGCTGCTGCGCGAGGATCCAGGCGCTCTCGCCTATGCCGAGCGTCAAGCCGAGTTCGCGGCGCGCGCCGGCATTGTCGCCGAGTTGCGTCGCGTGAAGGCCGATGAGGATGCGCTCGCGCTCGTCGCCGCGCTGAACGCGGACGCGGCCATCGACGGCATTCTGCCGCTCTTCCCGCTGCCGCCGCACATCGATCCGCTCGCGCTGGCGCAGGCGATCGCTCCCGCCAAGGACGTGGACGGCTTGAACCCGTTCAACGCGGGACGCCTCGCCGTCGGTCTCGACGCGCTCGCGCCCTGCACGCCGCAAGCCGCGATCATGCTGGCCGCTTCGGTCGTCGGCGAGCTGCGCGGGCTGGACGTCACGGTCGTCGGGGCATCCATCGGCGTCGGACGACCCCTGGCGCAAATGCTGCTCCAACGCGAAGCCACCGTGACGATCGCTCATGTCGCGACGCGCGACCTCGCCAAGGCCTGCCGCGGCGCCGATCTGCTCTTTGTGGCGGTCGGCAAGCCCGGACTCATCCGCGCCGAGCACGTGAAGGCGGGCGCGGTCGTGATCGATATCGGCATCAATGTGCTGGACGACGGCGCCGGCGGAAAGCGCATCGTCGGCGATGTCGATGTCGCTTCCGTGGAACAGGTCGCAAGCGCCATATCCGCCGCGCCGGACGGCGTGGGCCCGCTCACCACCGCCCATCTGATGGCCAACGTCGTGCGGGCGGCGCAACGGCGCTGATCGCCCCGATCAAGGACCAAAGTCCAGGGACCGGAGCGATCGCGCCGCAGCCTATTGTCCGAAATTGTAGCTGAGGCTCACGCCGACCCAACGAGGTTTCCCCCACACTTCCGTCGCCAGCCCGAGGAAGGCCAGATCGAACGCCGCGGTGCGATATTCCACGTCCGCGACATTTTCCGCGAAGACCGCAAGCGTGAGGGAATCAGTCTCATCCGTCCAGGAAGCGCGCACGTTCGTCAGCGTGTAGGCGCCTTCGAGCTGGCTCGGACTGTTGAACGCGTCGAAATATTGCTCGCCCTTGTAGCTCACGTCGCCCTGCAGGCCGAACGTGCCGCCCCAAGGCGCAGCCCAATTGTACCGCCCGGTGAGATTGGCCGACCATTCGGGCGCGAGCGGCATCTCGGTATCGACGATCGGACCGTTATTGGCGAGCCCGGGCAATTGCACATCGAGCAAGGTCGCATCGAGATAAGTGAGCGAGCCGGTGAAGCTGAGGCCGTCCACCGGCCGCGCCACGAGCTCGACCTCGAGACCGGTGATCTCGGCGTCGCGATTGAACGTGGTGGACGAGAGCGTCTGACCATCGAACTGGAAGGCCTGGCTGTCCTTGTAATCGTAATAGAAGATAGCGCCGCTCACGCTGAGGCGATTGTCGGCGCTGGAGAGTTTCGCCCCGATCTCGTAGCTCGTCAGCTCCTCGGGCTTCACTGAGATTGCTGCGGTCGGGATCGGCGTATAGCCGACGTTGAACGTTCCGGCCTTGTAGCTGCGCGCGACGCCCGCATAGAACAATTGCTGCGGCGTCGGCTCCCAGCTCAGGCGCGCCGTAAAGCTCGTGTTGGCGTCGTCGCGCCGCGCCAGATCGCCCACAGTGGCCGGCGTGAAGATCGGGCCGGTGTCCGTGTTCCGGAGCGAATATTCCTTCTCTTCATCCGTGTACCGAAGGCCGCCCGTGGCGGTGAGCGTGTCGCTGAGCGCGAAGTCCACATTCGCGAACACCGCCCAGCTCTCGCTCTGCAGATCGTAGAAGACGGGCGCCCGCGGCCCAACCGCCGCGCTGGTGATGCGGCGCTGGAAGCCATCGACGCCGTAATCGAAATAATAGACGCCCGCCACCCAGGTCGCCGCGCCAGCCTGACCGGAAAGCCGCACTTCCTGCGAGAATTGCTCGGCGTCGGGGTGCACCTCGGTGCCGCGCGGGCCGGGCGTGGAATCACTGTCGAAGGTCGCGTCCTTGAAGCCGGACTCGTAGCCGGTGATCGAAACGAGATCGACGGCGCCGAGCGACAACTCGATCTTGCCGATCGCGGTGAACTGCTCCGAAAGGAGGAAGATGTCGCGGTTGGAATTGGTTTCCATCGGCGCGCTGTCGCCGAAGCCGAACGCGTCGAGCCCGCCGGGATTGCGCGTCGAAAGCCCGGTGACGGGATTCTGCGTCACGGCGATGTGCGTGAACATGTTCCCGGCGTCGTTGTCGTTCCGGTAGTATTGCAGCAGCAGCGAGGCGCGCGCGTCGTCGCTGAAATCATACTGCAGCTGGCCGCGCACGGCGCTGGCGTTGAGCGCGTTGCCGTCCTGGCCGCCGGGGAAGGTGTTCTTGATGTAGCCGTCGAACTCGTGGTGGTAGACGCTCAGCCGTCCGCTGAGTGCGCCCGCGATCGGTCCGCCGACTGCCGCCTCGAACTTGTAGCGCGAACGCTCGCCCGCCATCGCGGAGACGTAGCCGGACAGGTAATCTGTCGGCGCCGCAGCGATGAAATGGATGAGCCCGCCCGTGGCGTTGCGGCCATAGAGCGTGCCCTGCGGCCCGCGCAGCACTTCGACGCGCTGGATGTCGAACATCTGCGAGTCGAGGCCCATGAGGTTGGCCTTGTAGAACTCGTTGATGTAGACGGCTGACGGGCTTTCGTTGGTGTCCGCGAAATCGCGCATCGCGACGCCGCGCAGCGAGATGAACGGAAAGTCGCCCTCGCCGGAATTCTGCCCGATGGAGAGGCCGGGCGTCAGCCGCGCGAGATCAAGCGTGCTCGACACGCCTGACTCGAGCGCCTGCTGGCCGCTGATCACGCTCAAGCTGATTGGCACATCGAACGCGCGCTGCTCGCGCTTCTGCGCCGTGACCAGGATTTCCTCCGCGGTCGCCGTCCGCGGTTCCTGCGCCGCCGCCAGCGACGCCGCAGCGGACGCCGCCACGAACACCGTCAATCCACGGCTGTAGAGCCGAAACTTACGTCCCCCCGAGACAAACATGCACCGCTCCTTGAGCAAAACATC
Source organism: Hyphomonadaceae bacterium (assembly GCA_016791425.1). Classification (GTDB taxonomy): domain Bacteria; phylum Pseudomonadota; class Alphaproteobacteria; order Caulobacterales; family Aquidulcibacteraceae; genus CADEEL01. The sequence continues at coordinate 46,659 of JAEUMQ010000016.1, forward strand.
CCACGAGCGCATCGCACGCCGCCCGGCCATGCTTCGTCAACCGGGCGACTGCCGATCCCCTCGCCGCAGGCCGACTTTTGCGCGATTCGGAGCCAGCCCACCCCTTCGGCGCCGCCATGTTATGCATAGTTTGCTTACTTAAGCCAGCCGTATCTTGCGCCTCGCGCGCCCCTGAAGCGCCCCCATTCGCGCGGGCGGCCTTCGCCTCGCCGCCGCGATGTGCGCCGCTGGGGCAAGCCGCGCAGCCCACCGCCCCTGGCGCGCAGGCGCTACACACCGCGCCGCGAATACGTTATGCAAACGAGGAACGAAGAAAGGCCGGCCCCGGGGAACGCCGCACATTCCCTCTCAGACGGCGGAAATGTGAGGCATGCAGAAGGCCAAGGCAAAAGCAGCGCCCACGACGCCGGACCGGCCCGTGCGCCGCCAGCGTGACGCAGCTGGCACGAAAGAGAAGATCCTCAGGGCTGCGATCGCGGAATTCGCGGAGCGCGGCCTCAGCGGCGCGCGGATCGATTCGATTGCGCAGCGCTCCGGCGCGAACATGCGCATGCTCTACCATTATTACGGCAGCAAGGAGGACCTCTACCTCTTCGTGCTGGAGCACGTATACGAAGACCTGCGCCTGAAGGAGCAGGCTCTCAAGCTGTCGAACCTCGAGCCGTTCGAAGCGATGATGAAGCTGTTCGACTTCACGTTCTCGCACTTCGCCGCCAATCCCCACGTCATTTCACTCTGGACCGGGGAGAACCTTCAGAAGGGCCAATATCTCTCGCAATCCCTGCGCGCCGCCACGCTCACCTCTCCGCTGCTCGCGGCCATCGACGAGACGCTGAAGCGCGGCGAGCGCGACAAGGTCTTCCGTTCGGGCGTCGATCCGCTGCAGCTCTATGTCTCGATGGTCGCGCTGAGCTATTTCCACCTGTCGAACGCCTACACGCTCTCAGCCATCTTCCGCACCAACCTGCATAGCGAGAAGTGGAAGACCGAGCGTCGCCGCCACGCGCACGACATGGTCGCCGCCTATCTGCGGCCGGAGAGCCAGACGTCGCGCAAGCGCGGCAGCGCCTAGATCAGGACGTCTCGGCCATCAGCGAGACGTGCGCCGCCACGATGCGCCAGCCTTCGGCGAACCGCACCCAGGTCTGGCTTTGGCGCCCGACCTTCGCTGAACCTTCGCGCAGGAACTCCGTGTTCGCCGTGCCGAAATCGTCGCCGAAAGTGGTGATCACCGTTCTGGTAAGCAGGCGTTGCGGAGAACCGCCTGGCCGCGCCAGCCGGAACGCCGCGATCGCATCGAAACCGTAGAGGTTCTCCCCGACGCCGTAGCGCAGCGTGTGCTCCGAGCGCCAGAAGAGGCGATCAAGCGTGTCCACGTCGTTGGCCATGAGCGCGGCCTCGTACGCCGCGAAGACGGCCTGCAGCTCCGCCAGCGGTTTCGGCGCGTTGACGATCCCGCCCGCGCCCTTCATGCCGCAACCGGCGCCGCGGCGAGGCCCGCCTGCTCCAATCGCATCGCGGCTTGGAACACCAGCTCCTCCCGCCACGGCGCGCCGACGATCTGCACGCCGATCGGCAGCGCGCCAGGACGCGCCATCGGCGCGGCGATGATCGGCAGGCCGATGAAGCTCAGGGGCTGGGTGTAGATGCCGATATGCGCCCGCGCCAACATTTCCACGCCGCCGAGATTGAGCGTCCGCTGCCCGACGGTGAGCGCCGCGCACGGCGTGGCCGGCGCGAGCAGGATATCGTAGCTGGCGAACACCGCCTGCGCCGCCCGCTGGAAACGCCGGCGGAAGCGCTGCGCCTGGATCACATAGTCCGACGGCAGAAGCGCGCCCGCCAGCAGACGATCGCGCGTCGCCGGATCGAAGGCGCCCGGCTGCCGGCGCAGATTGTCGCGATGCATGTTGGCCGCCTCGGCGGCCGTGATGACGAACGCGGCGGCCCGCGCGATGTCCGACTCCGGCAATTCCACACGCGCCTTCGCCCCGAGGCATGCGGCCGCTTCATCGACCGCCGCCAACGCCTCCGGCTCCGCCGCCCAGCGGAACCAGCCGTCGAGCACCCCGACGCGCAGCTTCCGGCGCTCGCCGAGCGCCCCGCGCACGTGCTCGGGCGCGCGCTTCGTGCACGTCGGATCGCTCGGATCGGGCCCCTGCATGACGTCGTAGGCGAGAGCGAGATCCTCTACCCCGCGCGCCATTGGGCCGACGTGGTCGAGGCTCGCCACGAACGGCGCGGCGCCGGCGCGCGACAGCCGCCCGAACGTTGGCTTCAGCCCAAAAACCCCGGAAAACGAGGCCGGAACGCGAATCGATCCGTTGGTGTCGGAGCCGAGCCCGATATGCGCCATGCCGGCCGCCACCGCCGCCGCCGACCCGCCCGAGGAGCCTCCCGCCACACGCAGCGGATCGCGCGGATTGCGCGTGGCGCCGAAGAACTCGTTCTCGGTCGTGAAGCCGTAGGCGAACTCGTCCATGTTGGTCGCCGCGACGATGACCACGCCGGCCTCGCGCAGACGTCGCACCGCCGCCGCGTCTGCGCGCGCCGGATGGTCGTCGCGGCGGATCTTCGCGCCCGCCAGCGTCACCACGCCTTCCACGTCGAAAAGGTTCTTCACCACCACCGGCACGCCCGCCAGCGCGCCCGCATCCTCGCCCCGCGCGATTCGCGCATCGATCTCCGCGGCCGCCTTGAGCGCCGACTCGCCGAGCACCGCTGTGCAGCAATTGAGTTGCGGATCGAGCGTCTCGATGCGCTCGAGCGCGTCGCGTGTCGCGGCCGTGGCGCTCAACCGGCGCGCGCGCACGGCCTCCGCCAGCGCGACCGCGCTCATCCTGGAAACGTCGCTCATGGGTGGAAGATCGGCGCGGATTCCTCCGCGGGGTCGAGTTCGACGGCCATCAGGCCGGCGGTCTGGCGAAGGATCGCCTGCAGATTGTCGATGACGCCCTGACGGTAGGCGGCCGGGATTGGCAGATCGACGACCCGCGACACGGCGTCGACATAGGCGCCGACCTCGTCCTCTTCCATCGTTCGCCTCATCTTCCCGCGCGACCACTCCCCCGGACCAGTTTGCGCCAGGAACCGGCCCGGCGCGCAAGCGGCGCGTCGCGACTTTCCGGAAGAGAGCGGAGGCGCGCCCGATTTATACGCATAATCTGCTCACTTATTCAATCAGTCGGACCGGGGGCTTGGCTTTGGCCCGGCTCCTGGGGTCTCATGCGGCGCTTCGCTTCCGTCAAGGATTTCGCATGCTCCTCAATCCGCTGGGCTCTGCGCCGGCCAATCGCTGGGGGGTCTCCGCCGACCAGGCCGACCTTGTGCGCGTCCCCCTCGCGCCGCGCCCGATCGTGTTCAAGGCCGAGCCGCAGGACCTCCGCATTGACCTGTCGCGCACGGCCTGCATCGTCATCGACATGCAGAACGATTTCTGCGCCCCCGGCGGCTGGCTCGCGCATATCGGCGTCGATATCGCACCCGCGCGGACGCCGATCGAGCCGCTGAAGCGTGTCCTTCCGGCGCTGCGCGAGCGCGGCGTCCCGATCGTATGGGTGAACTGGGGCAACCGCGCGGACCGGCTCAACCTCAGTCCCTCGCTGCATCACGTTTACGATCCCTCCGGCGACGGCGTCGGCCTGGGCGCGCCAACGCCGGCAACCGGCGCTAAAGTACTGGAGAAAGGCAGCTGGGGCGCCGCCATCGTCGATGATCTCGCGCCCCCCGAAACCGACATTTTCATCGACAAGTATCGGATGAGCGGATTCTGGGATACGCCTCTCGACAGCATCCTTCGCAATCTCGGCGTCTCCACCCTGCTCTTCGCCGGCGTCAATTCCGACCAATGCGTGCTTTGCACGCTGCAGGACGCCAACTTCCTGGGCTATGATTGCATCCTGCTCGACGATTGCGCCGCGACCACCTCGCCGCAATTCTGCGCCGACGCGACCCGCTACAACGTCAAGCAATGCTTCGGTTTCGTGGCCTCCTCCGAAGCGCTGAGCCAGGGCCTGAAGGATCCGCCATGATCGTCAAGCCGCGCGAGGACTACAGGGCGTTCAGGATCTCGCCGCAGGACACCAACAAGATGGTGCTCCTCTTCGATCCGGCCGGCGATGAGGCGAACTTCGTCTGCGTGGTGGAGATTTTCGACGTCGGCGGTCGCACGCCGCCGAACAAGCACGAGGTCGGCCAGGAGATGTTTTACGTGCTCAAGGGCGAAGGGCGCGCCCATAGCGACGGCAGGAGCTTCGACATCCGCGCCGGCGATTCCATGCTGGTGCCGCCCGGATGTTGGCACGAAGTCGAGAACACCGGCGCCGGCAAGCTCTATTGCCTCACCATGATGACGCCGAACGACGGCTTCGCCGAGCTCATCCGCGCGGGCGAGCCCGCGGCGATCGACGAGGAGGACTGGGCCGTGATCCAGGCGACGGGCCGCGCCGCGTGACCATGCTGGACGTGCGTCCGCCCGAAACGCTGCACATGCGCGCCCGCGACGGCGCACGCTTGGCGTCGGACATCTACCGGCCCGCAACCCAGGGCGACTTTCCTGTCCTTCTCATGCGCCAGCCCTACGGGCGCCGCATCGCATCGACCGTGTGCTATGCCCATCCGAGTTGGTACTCCGCACACGGATACATCGTCATCGTCCAGGACGTGCGCGGTCGCGGCGGCTCCGAAGGCGCCTTCGCGCTGTTCGAGAACGAAGCGGCGGACGGCGCAGACGCGGTCGCCTGGGCCGCCGCGCTGCCGGGCTCGACCGGCGCGGTCGGCATGTACGGCTTCTCCTACCAGGGCGACACGCAATTGCTGGCCGCCGCACAGCGCCCGCCGGCGCTCAAGGCGATCGCGCCAGCGATGATCGGCTGGGACCTGCGCAACGACTGGGCCTACGAGAACGACGCCTTCTGCCTCGCGGCGAACCTGAGCTGGGCGATCCAGCTCGGCGCGGAGGAGGCCAAGCGCGCCGGCGACTTCGAGGCGTTTCACGCCCTCCATGCGGCGTCGCGCGCAACGCCCGTCGATGCGCGCGTCTCGACGCTTCCGGCGGTGATGGAACGGTATCGCCGGTACGCGCCGCATTATTTCGACTGGCTGGAGAAGACCGCGGACGATCCCTATTGGGCGCGCATCTCGCCCGCCGCTTCGGCGCAAGCGCTCACGGCCGGCCCGCCTGCGCTCTTCATCGGCGGCTGGTACGACACGCATCTGCCTGGGACGGTCAGCGGCTATCGCGCCTACGAGGAGGCGCGCGGCGCCGAGGCTCGGCTCGTCATCGGGCCATGGGCGCACTTTCCGTGGGGCCGCCGACTTGGCGATATGGATTTCGGCGACGCCGCCATCGGCGCCATCGATCAATTGCAGGTCCGTTGGTTCGATCACTGGCTCAAGGGCGAAGGCGAGCCGCCGATGCACGGCGCGCCGGTACGCCTCTTTGATATGGGAGCGCGCGCCTGGCGCGACTTCGCGCATTGGCCGCAAGGCTCCCAAAGCTGGCGCTTGACGAGCAGCGGACGCGCCGCCCTCGACGAGCGCGATGGCGTCCTTCAGCCTGCGGATGGATCGGCTTCCGATCGCCTCGCGCAGGATCGTCTCGTTCACGATCCCTGGCGGCCCGCGCCAAGTCGCGGCGGAGCGTTCGCCGCGCCGGCCGGGCCGGTGGCTCGCATCGATCTGGACGCGCGCCCGGATGTGCTGACCTTCACCACGCCGCCCCTCGCCGCGCCGCTTACGCTGGCGGGTGCGCCCCGCGCCGAGTTGCACATTTCCGCCGATGCGCCGAGCATGGACCTTTCCTGCATCCTGTCCCGCGTGGATGCGGAAGGACGCGCGATGCATCTCACCGAAGGCTATCGCTGCTTCACGGAGACGCCGAACGGCGTCGCGACGATCCCGCTGCGGGCCGCCTGCGTCACGCTGCAGGCGGGCGAGCGCCTCCGGCTTTCCATTGCCGCCGCGTCGTTCCCAAACCATCCCGTCAATCCCGGCGACGGCTCGCGCCCAACCCACGCCGCGCTTGAAGTCGCGCGCGTCATCACCATCACGCTCACGCACGCGGCCAGCCGCCTCGATCTCCCGATCGCCGAGTTCGCGCCGTGAACCCCTGGCGCGCCCCACCTCCGCCCGGCGCCCCGTTCGTGCTCCGCAACGCGACGATCCCGGCCGCGCTCGCCGGCATGCCGAGCCGCGAGGAAATCCTGCGCGTCGATATCGGCGTGGCCGACGGCCGCCTCCGCTTCGTCGCGCTGGCCGAAGCGCAAACGCCGTGCGACTGGCATGAGGCGGAGATGGCGGGCGCGATGGTTTGGCCCTGCTTCGTCGAAGCGCACACGCATCTCGACACGACGCAGATATGGCCCCGTTCGCCCAATCCCGACGGCGCGTTCGACTCAGGCGCGGCCGCGATCATCGCCGATCGCGAGAGCCATTGGACGGCGGAAGACATGCGCGCGCGTATGGATTTCGGCCTGCGTTGCGCCTACGCCCACGGCGTGCGCGCGATGCGCACACACATCGGCTCGCAGAACGCGCAGATCGAACAGCGCTGGGAGATTTTCCGCGACCTTCGCGACGCCTGGGCCGGCCGCATCGCCCTGCAGGCGGCTCCTCTCATCTCCACGGAAGCGCTGGACGACGACGCTGCGCTCGCCCGCATCCTTGAGGTCGTGCGCAAGAGCGATGGCGTGCTCGGCGCCTTCGCCCCAATGGGCGGAAACATCGAAGCCCAGCTCGCCCGCATCTTCGACGCCGCAGAGCGCCACGACCTCGCCCTTGACTTCCACGCCGACGAAACTGCCGCGCCCGCTTCGCAAGGCCTCCTCGCAATCGCTCGCCTGGCCAAGGGGCGGCGCTTCGCGAGCCCGATCCAGGTCGGACACGCGTGCAGCCTCGCCATGCAGGACGAAGCGCTCATCGACGAGACGCTCGACCTCGTCGCCGAGGCAAGCATCCACATCGTGACTCTCCCCTCTTGCAATCTCTATCTCCAGGATCGGCGGCAGGGCCGCACGCCCCGCTGGCGCGGGATCACGCTGCTCAAGGAGATGCGCGCGCGCGGCATCCCAGTCTCCTTCGGCGGCGACAATTGCCGCGATCCCTTCCACCCCTTTGGCGATTTCGACATGCTGGAGGTCTTCCGCGACGCGGTGCGCATCGCGCATCTGGAGCATCCGATCGGCGATTGGCCGCGCGCGGTGACGACGACGCCGGGCGCCCTCATCGCCAAGGCCCAGGGCATCGCTGCGGAGGAGCCCGCCGATCTCGTCCTCCTGCGCGCCCGCTCCTTCAACGAATTGCTGGCGCGTCCACAAGCCGATCGCCTCCTCGTACGCGACGGCGCCTTCGTCGCCGCCGACCTGCCCGATTACGCGGAGCTCGATCACCTCATGCAGAAGCGCCTCTCATGAACGCCAAGCTCCGCCGCCTCTGGTCGGACATGACCACCAAGGATTTCGCAACCGCGATCGATCCGCAGCGCACGGTCGCGATCCTTCCGGTCGCCGCGATCGAGCAGCACGGCCCCCACCTCCCCGTGTCGGTCGACGCCGCGATTTGCCAGGCCGCGATCGATCGGATCGTCGCGCGCGCGCCGAACGATCTGCCGATCACGTTCCTGCCGCTGATGGCGGTGGGAAAGTCAAACGAGCATCTCGCCTTCCCGGGCACGCTGTCGCTCGGCGCCGAGACGCTCATCCGCCTCTGGACCGAGATCGGCGAATGCGTCGCGCGCGCCGGCGTAAGGAAGCTCGTGCTGCTCAACAGCCATGGCGGACAGGTTCAGGCGATGGACATCGTCGCCCGCGATCTGCGCGTGCGCGAGAAGATGTTCGTCGTCGCCGCCAGCCTCTGGAGCGCAGGCCTGCCCCAAGGCCTCTTCAGCGAAGCCGAAGAACGACACGGCATCCACGGCGGCGGCGTGGAGACATCCATTATGCTCCACATCCGCCCCGACCTTGTCCGCGAGGAAGAGCGCGCGGCCTTCACGCCGGCCTCGATCGCGCTCGAGGCGAGATACAAGCACCTGCGCTTCGAGGGCGCGGGGGTGGGTTTCGGCTGGCAGACCCAGGATCTCAACCCCTCCGGCGCGGTCGGCGACGCGCTCGACGCCGATGCGCGGCGCGGCGCGCTGCTGATCGACCACATGGCCGACCGGCTTATCGAGCTTCTCCGCGAAGTCAGCGACTATCCGCTCGCCGCGCTCGTGGACCGGTGATCTCGGAATGGGCGCCGCTGCGCTCCCCGCGCCCTTGACCGCCGCCGCCCTGGCGCTAGTAAGAGACTTCTGCATAAACTCGCCGACATGGGGTCCAGCCTGGAGACGAACGCGCCAAGCGCTTCGCGCGCAGCAAGCGGGGCCGCCGCGCGATGAAGGTGCACGTCCTTTACGCCTACCCGCTCGCGGACGGGCTCGCCCCGCAGATCCACCGAACCGTCGTGGACTGCCTCAAGCGCGCCGGCCACGAAGTGGACGACCTCGATCTCTACGCGGAGGGGTTCGACCCGGTCTTGTCGGCGGAGGACCGTGCGATCTATCACGACGTCTCGGTCAACCAGCGCCGCATCAAGCCGTATGTGGAGCGCCTGCAGGCCGCCGAAGGGCTTGTGCTCTGCCATCCGGTGTGGAATTTCGGCTGGCCAGCCATGCTGAAGGGCTATTTCGACCGCGTGTTCCTGCCGGATGTCTCGTTCACCATGTGCGACGGCAAGCTCAAGCCGGGCCTGACCAACATCCGCAAGCTCACCACCGTCACGACCTATGGCGTCGATCGTCTGCGCGCGCTGGTGCTCGGCGATCCCCCGCGCGCCAACGCCACGCGCTTCCTCCGCGTCGTGTGCGCGCCGGGCGCGCGTACGCGCTATCTGGCGCTCTATGGCATCAACACCGTCACGCCGAAGCGGGTGACGAGCTTCCTCGACCGCGTGCAACGCGAAATGCTGGCCTTCTGAAATGAGCGAGCAGGCGACAGCCCCGCCGCCAGCCGCAGACGCCGCGGCGCCGGCGCTCTCGTTCGCGGATCTGTCGCTCACCTTCGCCGACGGAACCCACGCCCTCGCCGGCATCAATCTCGCAGTGCGGCCCGGTGAGTTCGTCAGCATCCTCGGCCCCTCCGGCTGCGGCAAGTCCACCCTGCTGCGCGTCGCCGCCGGCCTGGTCGATTATTCCGCCGGCGCGCTCAACGTGGACCGCGCGCACCTGGGCTTCACCTTCCAGGACGCCACGCTGCTTCCCTGGCGCACGGTGCGGCGCAATGTCGAGCTCCTCCTCGAGCTGCGCGGCGCGCCGCCCGCCGAGCGCCGTCGCATCGCCCAGGAAAAGATCGCGCTCGTCGGGCTCTCCGGCTTCGAGGAGCATCACCCCAAGCAGCTGTCCGGCGGCATGAAGATGCGCGCGTCGCTGGCCCGCTCCCTGACCCTTGATCCAAAGATCTTCCTCTTCGACGAGCCGTTCGGCGCGCTCGACGAGGTCACGCGCGAGCGGCTCAATGACGAATTGCTCGCTCTCTACGCCCGGCAGGGCTTCACCGCGCTCTTCGTGACCCATTCCATCGCCGAGGCCGCCTATCTCTCGAGCCGCGTCGTCGTGATGTCGGCGCGGCCGGGGCGTATCGTGGCGGAGTTCGCCGCGCCCTTTCCCTATCCACGCCGCGACGAGATCCGCTACAGCGCCGACTTCGCGAGGCTCTCCGGCGAAGTCTCCGCAGCGTTGCGCGCCGCATCAGCGACATGACCGCGTTTTATCCCCCGCGCCCGGCGAAGCAGCGGCCGCTCGCCGCAATCGAGATCGCCTTGAACGTCGGCCCGCCGGTCCTGCTCGGCGCCGCGCTCGCGGCCCTCTATGCGTGGGCGCGCTCCGGCCTTGAGGAGCATCGCCGTTTCCTCATGCCGGGCTGGAGCGACCTCTGGACGGGCGCCTTCGCTTCCGAGCCGGTGCGCGCTGAGCTCTTCCGCGCGGCCGGCGTCACCGCGCAGATCGCGCTCACCGGCCTCGCCATCACGATTCCGATCGGCATGCTCCTCGGCGTGCTCATGTTCCGCTGGCGCTTTGCGGAGCGCGCGGCCTTCCCTTATCTCGTGGCGCTGCAATCCATCCCGATCCTCGCCATCATCCCGCTCATTCAATCGCTGCTCGGCTTCGGCTTCGTGCCGAAGGTGCTGATCGTCGCGCTCTTCACCTTTTTCGCGATCCCCACCACGCTGCTGCTCGGCCTCAAGAGCCTCGATCCCGGCATCATCGATCTCTTCCGTCTGCAAGGCGCAAGCTGGCGCACGACCCTGCTCAAGGCCGGGCTTCCCGCATCCCTGCCCGCGCTCTTCGCGGGCTTGCGCATCTCGGCTGGGTTGGCCGTGATCGGCGCGATCGTGTCGGAGCTCTTCTTCGTGTCCGGCGACGGCGGCCTCGGGCAAATGCTCATCAACACGAAGATCGATTTCCAGTACGAGCAGATGTACGCCGCGCTCATCGTCTCCTCGGCGATGTCGATCGGCGTCTACCTCTTCTTCAGTTGGCTGGGACGGCGGCTCTTCTCTTCATGGCACGACGCGGGCGAAGCGTGACGCGCCTCGCCGCTCTCGCCGCACTGTTTCTGACGCTGCTTGCGCCGCCGGCCTGGAGCCAACCCGCAGGCCAGTTCGCGCAGGCCGCCTATCGCACGCCGCTCGCAGGCGTGTGCCCCGATCCGTTCATCATTCAGAAGGACTGGCTCGCGCAATCGGAGCACGGCGGCCTCTATCAATTGATCGGCGCCCGCGGCCGCATGAGCCAGGGCCGCTACGACGGCCCGCTCGGCGCGACCGGGATCACCCTCACCATCCTCGAAGGCGGCAGCGGCCTGGGGCTCGGCGACGGCGAGACCGCCTATTCCGCGCTCTACATGGGAAATTCGCGCGCGCGGCTGCGTCCGCACCTCGTGATGCACGATCTCGACAACGCCTTCATCTATTCGCGGCGCTTTCCCGCAATCGGCGTCGTCTCCATGCTGGACAAGTCCCCGTCCGTGCTCTTCTGGGATCGCGCCACCTATCCGCGCGGCTTTCATTCCATCGCCGATCTCGCCGCATTCGCACGCTCGGGGCGCGGCAAGATCTACGTCTCCACCATCCGCCGCACGTTCGGACGTTACCTCGTGGTGCGCGGCGTGCCGCGCAACGTCTTCATCGAAGGTTATCGCGGCGACGGCGAAAACTTCGTCATCAACAACGGCGCCTGGCTCAATCAGGGCGTCGTCTCAAACGAAGTCTATCAGTTCAGCCACGGCCGCAATTGGGCCCGGCCGATCGACTACCTACTCCTCTCCGACCTCGGCTATACGATCTATCCCGGCATGCTCTCCGTCGCAGCCGATCGGCTTCCCGCGCTTGCGCCCTGCCTGCAGCGGCTCGTACCGCTTCTGCAGCGCGCCCAGATCGACTATGTGCGCAATCCCGCCGAGGTGAACGATCTCCTCTTCCGCTTCAACCAGGCTGGCATGGGCGCGCCCTGGTGGCGGACCTCGCGCGCGCTGCTCGACAACGCGGTCGAGGTGCAGCTCGCCAACGGCATCGTCGGCAACGGGCCGAACGCCACGCTCGGCGATTTCGACATGCCGCGCGTCGCAGCGCTGCTGGAACGGCTGCGCTCCGATCTGGATATCCGCGCCAAACCCGGCGTGCGCGCCGAGGACGTCGTGACCAACCGCTTCATCGATCCCGCGATAGGCCTCCGCTGATGGCCGTGCTGCTCGACGGCGACGCGCTAGCCGCAACCTGGCGCGACGAGATCAAGCGCGATGCGGCGCGGCTCACCCAGGCCGGAATCACGCCGGGCCTCGCCACCATCCTGGTCGGCGGCGACGAGGCGAGCGCTCACTATGTCTCGCGCAAGCACCAGGATTGCGCAGAGACGGGCATCCTCTCCCGCGACATCCGCCTGCCTGAGACGGTGCGCCAGGACGAATTGCTCGGCCACGTGCGCGAACTGAACGCCGAGCCGACTCTGCACGGCGTCCTCGTACAATTGCCGCTGCCAGCGCACATCGACGCGGCGAGCATCCAGCTCGCCGTCGCGCCGGAGAAGGATGTCGATGGCCTCCACCCGCTCAATCTCGGCGCGCTCGTCCTCGGCCAGCGGCGTCTGCGTCCCTGCACGCCGAGCGCAATCCTCGGGCTTCTCCAGGCGTATCGCGTGCCCCTCGCCGGACGGCGCGTCGCCGTGATCGGACGCGGCCTGCTGGTCGGCCGGACGCTTGCGATCATGCTGGCGGATCCCGCGATCGACGCCATCCCCACGCTGCTGCATCGCGGCGCGCCCGATCTCGCGGCCGTCACGCGCGAGAGCGACGCCGTGATCGCGGCCGCCGGCGTTCCCGATCTGGTGCGCGCCGACATGCTGAAACCGGGCGCGTGCGCCGTAGGCGTCGGCATCACCTATCGCAACGGCGAGATGATCTCCGATATCGCCGACGACGTCGCATCCGTCGCAGGCTTCCTCACCCCGCGCCACGGCTCGGTCGGGCCGCTGACGCGCGCGATGCTCTTGCGCAACGTGATCGAAGCGGCCGGCGCCTATTCCGCCGCCACGCGCGGCGCCGGTCCCACCGCGTGAGCCAGGCGCTCACGATAGGCTTCACGCCAGTCCTTGCCTTCAGGCGCAACGAAAGCGCCGCCCCGCGCGCCAAGACTGATCTCCGGATCGTCCACGCCCGGCGGCGCAACGCCGTCCTCGCTGAAGGCGCGGGCCGCGCCCAATAGACGCTTGCGCGTCCGCACGATCATCGCATCGCCCGGCGTCAGGTGCTCGAACGTCCGATCGACGATGTCGCCCATGCTTTCGGTGACGTACTGGTCCTGCAGCGTGATGCCCGTGATGCCCGTATAGCTCAGCGTGCGCTGCGCGTCGCGATCAACGCCGTAATCGTTCGATGCGTTCTGCGCGAGTTTCCAGCGTCCAAACCAATCGCTCGTCTGTGGCAGGTAATCGTGCCGGAACTCGAGGCCCGGGATCGTCACGCCGTCCTTCGTCGTCCGCAGCGGCGGCGTGCGCTTCATCCACGCGAAATTGAAGACCATCGTGTGCGTGTCGTCCATCGGAACCCACGCGTTGGCGCTGACATTGTCCTCGAACGTGCCGTCCGGAAAGAGCGCCCAGAACGGAAACAGGAAATGGCAGACGCGCCAATAGATCGAGCCCGGTTCTCCCGCCGGCCGACAGGCGCCGGCCATCGCGCCCCAGGCCGTATCCTCCACCTTGAACGACGGCGCGCGATCGATCACCGACGCAGCGTGCATGTTGCTGGCGTCGAGCTCTGCGGGATCGACGCTGCCCATGTGCAGGAAGCCGAAATGCCCGGTGTCGATATCGCCTTCGAGCGCCTGAAGCCAATTGCATTCGCGCATCGTCAGCGTCACGCGCAGCTCCGCCTCCGGCAGCAGCGTCGCCTCGATCGCCGGCGGCGGCGGCGCGCTCTCACGGGCGCCCATATAGGTCCACACGATGCCGGCCCGCTCGAACGCGGGATAGGCCTTTGCGCGAACGCGGTCCGCAAAGGCCCGGTCGGCCGGCACGTTCGGCATGTCCAGGCACTTGCCCGTCACGTCGAACTTCCATCCGTGATAGACGCAGCGCAGCCCGCCCTCTTCGTTCCTCGCGAAAAACAGCGACGCGCACCGGTGCGGACAGCGATGGTCCATCACCCCGACGCGCCCCTCATGGTCGCGGAACGCGATCAGCTTCTCGCCAAGCAGCATGAGCCGCAGCGGCGCACCGCCGGCCGCGATCTCCGAGGACTTGCACGCCGGCAGCCAATATTGGCGCATGAGCTCGCCCATCGGCGTGCCCGGCCCGACGCGCGTGAGCGTCTCGTTCTCCTGCGCCGACAGGGCCATGCTCTTCTCCTAATCCGCCGGCTTCCAGCCGCTATTCTCCCACGCGAGCATCTTGCCCGGATTGAGCAGCCCTTTGGGATCGACCTCGCGCTTGAACGCAAGTTGGGTGGTGTTCACCTGCTTCATGCCGCCTTCCTCCAGCGTGAAGACGTGCGGATTGAACTGGCGGCAACCCGCCCTTTCCTGCAGCGCCATGATCTCCTGCAGGCGTTCCTCCGTCGTATAGCGCACGATCTGCAATGCAGAACAGGCATACCCCCCGCCGCTGCGCGTGAATTCCAGGTGCATCATCACTTCGTCGCCGAACATCCCGCTCACCTTCTCCACCAGCTCCAAATGCCCGCCGGGCGGAAAGAAGCTCTGCAGATAGGTCAGTCCAGCGTCGCGCTTCAGCGCCCAGAGCGTCGTATGGTTCCAGCAAAGCTCGTAGAGCGGCACGGCGCGCGCATGTTCCACCTCTTCCAATGATCGCGCGTAGGTGACGCCGCCGCCGTGCTCTTCGGCGAGCGCCTCCAAGGCCTCGAAGGATTGCTTCGCGACCATCACGAGCGCACATGCCTGGCCCGCGCCGACGTGCGACGCGATTGGCCGCAGATAGAGATGCGGAATCGGCGCGGCCATCACTGCGCACTGCTTCTTCACGATCCCCGGCGCTTCGGCGAAAGCCTGCCCGAAGTGGGCTGCCGCCATGAAATTGTCGAACGTCGCAATGGCGTCGATCCAATCCTGCGTGGGCGCCACGGGCAGCTCAAGCTCGGTGAGGATGCCAGTGACCCCATACGAATGGTTGAACTTGGGGATGTCGTCGCCGCGCAGCTCAAGCACCCGCGGTTCCGGCTCAAGCGTGACGAGGCGCCCGCCGAGGATGTTGCCGCGCTCGCGCAGCATGCCCCAATTGATCGATCCAACGCCCCCCGAGCCGCCCGCGATGAAGCCCCCAACCGTCGCGATTGCGCGCGTGGAAGGAAACAGCCGGATCTCGCCGCCATGCCCCGCGAGCTCGGCGTCAAGATCGATCAGCTTCTTGCCCGCCTGCACCCGCACTGCGCCGTGCTTCACCCAGAGCAGCCGATCGAGCCCCGTCATGTCGAGCACGACCCCGCCCCTGAGCGGCATGCACTGGCCGTAATTGCCCGAACCCCCGCCGCGCGCCGTCAGCGGGACGCCGTGGCGATAGCACGCCGCCGCGACCGCGATGACCTCCGCCTCGTCCCGCGGCGACACCACGAGGTCGGCGCGTGCATCCTCCAGCTCGCGTTTCAGCGTCGGGCTGAACCAGTAGAAGTCCCGGCTCTTGCGCTTGAGCTCGGCGGGCGCGGTCGCGACGCTGAGCCCGTCGAGGTCGGCAAGCATCGCCGGCGACGTCATCCACGTGTCCTTTCTTCACCGCCAGCGGCCCCCGGACCGGGGGAAGAGCCTCGCGCGCGAACCATTGAATGTCCACGAAACAGCCCGACCTCCGTCCGGTTACGCATAATATGCATACTTTCGCGGCAACCTGAAGCTTCGCTTTTCGGCGGCTCCCCAGCCCGTGAACAGAGGCCTGTGAACAACAAAGGCCTGTGAACAATTGTCGCTGCGGCCGCATCGTCCCGCGGCGCCACGCCTCAGAGCACGTCGAGCGCGGCCCGGTAGCCGAAGCCGGGCTCGGTGACGAGGAAATTGGCGCCGGGGAAGTCCGCGCCGGGAAGGCTTGTCTCCAGTTTCTGGCGCAGCTGGTTGACGAGCACGCGGACATATTGCGCATCGGCGCCGGCATTGTCGGGCCAGACCGCGGCGATGATCTGTTGGTGCCCGACGATCTCGCCGTTCGCGCGCAGCAGCACTTTGAGCAGGTCGCATTCGCGCGCGGAAAGCCGGAACTGGCGACCATGCAGCGCCAACCGCCGCTTGGCGAAGTCGATCGAGAGCGCGCCCTGGCTGAACTGATCGAGCGAGGGAGCGCCCCGGCCGCGCAGCGCCACGCGCAAGCGCGCCAGCAACTCGCCGACGGGAAACGGCTTCGCGACATAATCGTTGGCGCCGAGGTCGAGGCAAAGAACCTTCTCGTCCACCGAGCCCCGCGCCGAGAGCACGATGATCGGCACAGAGCTCGTCTTGCGCACATGCGCGATGATTTCCTTGCCGTCCCGGTCCGGCAGTCCCAGGTCGAGGATGAGCGCGCTGATCGGATGCTGCTGCAGAAGGCTCAGCGCCTCCCCGCCATCGGCGGCGGCGAAGACGTCATAGTCCTGCGCCAGCAGCGTAGGCCGCAGCATCCGCTGGATTTGCTCTTCGTCATCGACAATGAGAATGGCGTGGCGAGAGGTCATGTCGCCTCCGTCAGGGCAGGTTCGTGCGCAGGCAGGGACATTGAAACGATCAAGCCGCCTCCGGAACGCTGACGCGCGGATATGAGCCCATCCATCGTCTCAAGCAGGCAGCGCGCAATATAGAGCCCGAGCCCGGTTCCAGGGGCGTTCGCGCCGCGGCCGCGATAGAACCGCTCGAAGATCGACTCCAACTCGTCGGCCGCCGCCCCATGACCTTCATCGAGCACTTCCAGCACGAACCGGTCGCGCTCGCAGAACGCCTCGATCCGCACGGTGGAATCCGGCGGGCTGTATTTGAGGGCGTTCTCCAGGACGTTGGTCAGAGCCTGATGAAAGAGCACCGGATCGAAATTCGCCTTGGCGTCGCGCGGAATGCGCGCGTCGAGGATGCGCCGCGCGCCGCCCGCATCGCCGAGCGCCTCCCACGCATCATAGACGATCGGCTCGATGTCGCTGGCGCAGGGAACGACCCTGAGGACGCCGGCCTCAAGCCGCGTGAGGCTGAGCAGGTTATCGACATAGCGGTTGAGCCGCAGCGCCTGGTCTCGGACATTGAGCAGCAGGTCGGTCCGCTGCGCGGCGTCGTACTTGTCGCCGAGCTCAAGCAGGCTTGTCGCGGACCCGAGAATTCCGGCCAGCGGCGTGCGGAAATCATGCGACATGGAAGAGAGCATCGCGGAGCGAAGCCGTTCGGTCTGCTCCGCCAGCTCCCTTTCGGTCTTCTCCAGGTTCAGCCGAACGCGCAGGATGGCCGCCGCGGCGAGATCGCCGAGCATCTCGATGGTGCGCTGCTGGTCCGCGCCCTCGCCTCCTTCCACGTCGGGCGAAAGCCAGATGATCGCCCCCAGATCGCGTCCCCCGGCCTGCAGCGGACGGATGCGCCAGAACTGGCGTTCGTGCGTGCCGGGCCCGGACGCCGCGGCCCGCACCGCCGCCAGCTCCGCGGGCAAGGGCGGTGAGCCCTCCGCGCTGGCGCCGCTTTCGTCGAGGACCCATGCGGAATCGATGCCGCTCAGCAGGCGGATCGCCTTGTGCAGCGTCGCGCGCAATTGGGATTCCTGGTCGATGGTCGTGAGCTGCAGGCTCGCCTCCAGCGCGGTGCGGCTCATGCGCCGCTCCTCGCGAATGCGCTCCATGGCGCCCCCGGCGATCCACGCGACCCCGGCGAACAGCAGCAGATTGGCCGCATCCTGCGGGGCGCCGAGCGATAGCCCGAACGGCGCCTCGAAAAGGACGTTGGACGCAACCACGCCTGCCAGCGCCGCAACGAGCGCCGCGCGCGCGCCGACGATCACCGCCGCTGCGACGGTCGCCGCGACGAACGCGCCGGTGATCACATCGACGCCCAGCCACTTGCGCGCGAGATACGCCAGCAACGCCGCTGCGGCGACAATCACCAAGCCCCCGGCGATCCCGAGCGCCTCTTTGGCGACCCCGGCCGAACCGTCCGGCTGCGCCGCCGCCAGCGTGCGCCAGGCGGGGTGATCGACGGCTGCTCCGGGAAACGATTTCGTTGCATCAAGCAGCGCACGGGTCACCGCCTGCTGGCGCCGATAGCGGTCGGCGTAGGCCCCGCTCAGCAGCGCCCCTGCGCCGAACAGGACTGCGTTGACGAGATTCTGCTTGGATCCAAGCGTGATGGCGTAAAGGGGCTCATCGACGAAGAAGTCGAACAGGAGAAGGGAAACCAGCGCCGCGAGGAGACCATAGCGCGCCCCGAACGTCGCCCCGGCGAAGATGACCGCCGCCATATAGAAGACCGCCCGACGCGACACCCCGAGCTCATAGAGCAACGCCGCCGCGGCAGCGCCGGCGGCGACGATCGCGAGGGTCAGGAGCACACGGACGACAGTGCTCGCAAGCGCCCCCTCGGGCAGCGCTCCGAACTTGAATTCGCCGACGGCGATCTGGGGCGGCCAAGCCAGACGCATGAGGAGCCCTTCTATCGGGTCCGCCAGCTTAAGCCTTCATCCATACCGAGGGCAAAGCCGACACACACCCTCACGCGATCTGCGCAGCCACCTCCCCGCGCAGGGTCGAGAAGCCGATATAATTGTAATTGTGGCCGTTCTCGCTAACAAATTCCTGAAAGGCCTTGTACTCATGCTCCCGCCAGCTCGGATAATTGTGATACTCGTCAAACACCAGCACCGTGCCGGGTACGATCCTTCGCCGCAGCAAGGTTAGCACGGTCTTCGTCGATTCGTAGAGATCGGCGTCGAGATGCAGGAACGCGGCGGGCTCCTTGTAGGTTTCCAGGAACGCCGGGATGCTTTCGCTGAACGAGCCCTCGTGCAGCACGACATTGTGCGGGACACGCGGCGGCTTGCGCTTGGCGAACGCGCCGGCCTGTTCGTTGGTGCCCGTCCAGTCCTGCGGCAGGCCGGTGAAGGTGTCGAAGCCATGCACCAGCCCGCCATGCTCGCGCGCGATGTGCCGGATGGATCGTCCCCCCGCGACGCCGAACTCGCACACCAGTCCGCCCGGGATCGCGGCGCGTCCTTTCGCGAGCGCATAGCTCAATTGCTCGTACCTGTCCTCGAACAGGAGCGCGGTCTTCAGATGGCTCTGGATGTAGTCGCACGCTTCGCGGCGCGAGCGCAGCTTCAGCTCGAGCATGAGATCGTTCGCAAAGTATTTGTGAACCACCCGGCGATAGAGGCGACCGACGAAGCGCTGATCCAACGGACTTCCTCCTAAGCCGACGCCGCGTGCGGCAGCGCCGCTTCGCCGCCGAACACCTGTGCGGCGCTGCGCACGACGCACGTGCGCTTCCCCCAGGCGAGAAACCGATCGAGAAAGTCCCAGGTCGGACCATCGTGATCGAGATGATGAGTCAGCAGGCCGATGGGTTCGTCCCAGCCCCCGCTCGCACGGCGGTCCGCCAGCAATCGCCGCAACCGGGCGAGGAAGCGCGCCTCGCCGCGAAAGCGCGGCCCCCCGCCCCACCGCAGCACGTCCAGATGCACGTCCACGCGCTGCACCGCGCCCGATCGACTGGCGTAACCCCCGAAGCCGGAAAGCCGTCGCATGCCGATCGCGGCGAGCGCGGCCTCGAGAGGCGCCTCGGTGCGGTTCCAGGGCGGGGCGAAAAAGATCGGCGCCGCGCCCGCGTCCTGCATGCGCGCGCGCGCGGCGCCGATCATGGCGGCGGCGGACTCGACGTCATCCGTCGCCGTTATTTCGCTCGGCGGTTCTCCGTTCGGTGCGCGATTGGCGTGTGCGACGCCGTGTTGGGCAAGCGAGATCAGCGGATGCTCCCCCGCCAACGCGGCCATCTCTTCAGGGCGCCCTGCGGGCACGACCGCCAGCGTCAGCGGCAGAGCGTGCGCGTCGCTCAGCGCGCAAAGCCGCTCGAGCGCCGGCGTGCGTTCTCGTGCGTCGTCGTCGCGCCACCACAACACCGGCGTGTGTCCCGCGCGGCGCCATAGCGCGAGCTCGTGCTCCAGTCCGAGGCGGATGAGCGGCGTCATTTCGGCGACAGCACGGCGACGATCCAGGCGCCGCCCCATTGCGAGAACACGACCGATTCATCCTCGACCGTCGCGATCGTCTTGAGCTTGCGCCAGATGCGCAGCTGGCGCACCGCGAGCCAGCTTGTGAGACCGATGATCCCTCCCGGCCGCAAGCTGCGGCGATAGTGTGCGACCACGCTTTCGATGTCGTCGAAATATTCGACGCACTCGGAGAACACGATCGCATCGAACGTCTCAGTCACCGCGAAGCGCGCCGCATCGCCCTGCTCGAAGCGCACGGGGCCCGGCGCCGCCGCGTCCCCAAACCGCGCCTTCGCTCGCTCGATCGCGCGGTTCGAGATATCGACGCCGAGATAGCTCGACGGCGCGTGCTGCCGCAGCGAGTCGTAGAAGGCGCCTTCGCCGCATCCAATGTCGAGCAGAGCCGGATGCGGCCGGCGCGCCGAGATCAGCGACGCCAGCAGCCGCTGATGATAGCGCTGGTCGTTGCGCCACAGGCGGTCGTACTCGCCTTCCGCATAGAGCTGGTCCCAGTGCGCCTCGTCCCGCGCATGGCCGTTGCGCTTGCGTGCGCGCCGGACGAACAATTCCCCAACCCAAGGCTGGTCGATGGCGAGCAATTCGATGAGGCGTCGCGACCGCGCATAGGGCATGACGGGCGATCCGCTCAGGCGCTCATGCGCGGCGGCGCGACTTCCAGCACGCGCGCGGCCTCTTCGTCCTCCGCGCTCGCAGGATAGGGCCCGGTCTCGATGCGCGCACGCACGGCGGAAAGAAAAGGATAGAGTCCGGCCATCGTGGCGATGAGCACGCCCCAAGCGCCTTCGCGGTAGCCCCTGCGCGACACATAGCTCTTCCAGAACCGGCGCACGCCCCGGAATGCGTTCGACCACAGCCCGATATCGCCGCCAGTCTCGGCCAGGTCCTGTGCGCGCAGCCTGGTGTAACGATCCAGGCGGGCGATCATGTCGGAGACGTCCGTATCCACCCAGTGCCGCAGCGCATGGCGAAGCGGCGGTCCCCCGCGCCCGACCAATTGCACCGGCGGATGTACGCGTCCGCGCCTCCAGGACTTAACGCCCCGGCGATAGAGACGCTGCACGGCGTCGACGCCGAACGTGCCGCCCCAGCCGTGCCGGATAAGCCGGCCCTGCACGAGATTCTCAACCGGGATCCTGCGCCACGCCGTATCGGTGTCGGTTTCGATGAAGGCGCGAATCTCGGCCGCGAGCTCCTGCGTCACGTCCTCGTCCGCATCGACTTCTAGGATCCAATCGCCGCTGCACGCTTCGAGCGCGGCCGTACGGCGAGGACCTTCCAGCAGGAACGCCCCAGTGAGCACCTTGTCGGCATGCGCGCGCGCGATGCGCTCGGAGCCGTCCGTGCAGCGATCGAGAAGCACGACGATCTCGTCGGCGAACCGCAGCCGAACGAGACACTCCCTCAGGCGCGCCTCTTCATTATGCGCGCAAACAAATGCGGAAAGTTTGACCATGTCGTGAACCACACCCAGCCGTTTGCTAACATGATCGTCACGCACTCACAACGCGCGCCGCCGCCTATCGCGCGCAATCGAACGCCCTGATCGGTCGAATAAGGTCGCCATAATGACGAAATAAGAACGGCATAAAGCTTTCCCGCCCGACGCGCACACGCACACGATTGGCCGCCGGCGCTTCGCTGCGATATACCCGCAGCGTGGCGGCGCGATCATCTGTATTCGGACGGCTTTCCCCAGAGCATCTCTTCGCGCTCGTCCTCACGGCGGTGCTCGCTGTGCGTGTGGCGGCGCTGCTGATCTCGCCGCTCGATCTGCACTTCGATGAAGCGCAGTACTGGACTTGGTCGCGCACGCTGGACTGGGGCTATTATTCCAAGCCGCCTTTGGTCGCCTGGGCGATCAGGGCCACGACCGCGGTGTTCGGCGACGCCGAATGGGCGGTGCGGCTCGCCGCGCCTCTGGCGCACGCGGCCGGGGCCTGGATGGTCTTCCTGGCGGCGCAGCGTATCTACGGGGCTGGGCCGGGCGCCTGGGCGGGTCTGCTCTGGGTCACGCTGCCGGCGCTCTGGCTCTCATCCTTCGTCATCGCGACCGATGCGCTCCTGCTGCCGCTCTGGGCCGCTGCTTTATATGTCCTCTTGCGGCTGACCGAGCGGCCGTCCTGGAGCCTTGCGGCGCTGCTTGGCTTTGCGATTGGCCTTGGCGCGCTGGCTAAGTACGCCATGCTCTTCTTCGCGCCCTGCGCGGTGTTGGCGGCGCTGCTCTCGCCTGCTCTGCGGCGCGCGCTGGCGTCACGCTACGGCGCGTTCGCCGCACTTGTTGCGGCAAGCGTGTTCGCGCCCAACCTGGCCTGGAACGCCGCGCATCGCTTTCAGACCGTCGCGCACACCGCGGCGAACGCGAACCTTTCGGCCGGGATATTTCACCCCGAGGCGCTCCTCGAGTTTGTGCTTGCGCAGGCCGGAGTGATCGGTCCGGTGCTCTTCGTTTGCCTGGCCTGGCGCTTGGTGGCGGCGGCGCGCGCGCCAAGGACGCTGAGCGAGCAGGAGCGCGTGTTGATCGCGTTCGCGCTCTTGCCGCTCATCGCGATTGCGACGCAGGCGCTGCTCTCGCGCGCACACGCGAATTGGGCCGCGGTCGCTTATCCCGCGGCGATCGTGCTCGTGGTCGGACGCCTCGCGCGCCCTGCTTCCGGAAGTCGCTTGCTCTGGGCGGCGGCCGCGACGCATGTCGCCGTCGGCGCTCTCGTCATCGCCGTATTGACCACGCCATCGCTCGCCGACCGTGCGGGCGTCGGCGCCGCGCTCAAACGCATGCGCGGTTGGCAGGAGGTCGCCGCTGAGATCGCCGACCGCACTGCGGGCGAGCACTACACCGCCGTACTGGTCGATCATCGCGCGGCGTATTTTGAGCTTGCCTATTATTGGCGCGATCGCGCCGACGTTCCCCCGGTGCGCGCCTGGCGGCTGCATGCGGCGCCGGAGAACCCCGCGGACGCAGCCGATCCCATGCGTGTGGAGGACGGCGCGCGCGTGCTCGTCGCGCACATGTATCCGTTCTATGCGCCGTTCATCGCCGCCGACTTCCGCCGCTTCACGCCGCTCGGCGCAAGCCCGCAAGCGGTAGGCACGACCGACCGCACGCTGACCTACTCGCTGGGCGAGACCTTCGCCCCGGTCGTGCGCGACGCTGCCTTCGAGGAGCATTATCGCAGGCTGAGCGGCGAGTCGCCCTAGGCCGCCGAGGCTATCCGGCGCGCTATTTCTGTTTGCGCAGCGTCCCCACCTTCCGCGGCAACGTCACCTCGTACTGATAGCGGTCGGGCGCGTAGCAGCCGATGAGGTATTCCACCGGCCGGCCGCTCTCGTTGAACGCGATCCGACGTATCTTGAGGATCGGCGAGCCCGCCGCCACTTCCAGACGCTGCGAGATGACCATGTCCGCCAGCGTCGCCGTCACCTGCTCCTGCACCACCGTGATATTCACTCCGTTGCGCTCGAACAGCGTCCCCAGCGGAACCGTCTGCAGCTCGCGCTTGCTCCAGAGCTGGCCCAGGTCCTGCGGCACATAGGTGATGATGTGGTTGAACGGCGCGCCGTCGAAACGCCAGACGCGCACCGCGTGCTGGACGAGATCGCCTTCCTTGAGCTGCAGCGCTTCAGCGACGTCCTCGGGGGCGGTCACGTAATTGAAGTCATACACGGTCACCGCGGCGGAGCCCCGGTGGTAGAGCGCATCGAAAACCTCGCGCGAGCTGCCGCGCATGACCGGCGCATTCTCCGCCGTTCGGGTCGGACCGCGTGCGACGATCCCGCGCGAAACGAATTGCACCCGGGTGCCGCGGCCGCGCTCGCGCACAACGAGGCCCTCGGACGCCAACTCGTTCAGGGCCCGCACGGCGGTGATCCGCGAGACCCCAAAATGGGCTTCAAGATCGCGTTCGCCGGGGAGGAAGTCCTGCGGCCCATACTCGCCGTCCAGGATCTTGGCGCGGAGGATGAGGTAGATCTGGTGGTAGAGCGGCGCCCTGTTCTGCGTGCTCAGCACGACAGGTTGTTGCGGCCCCGTCTCCGGCTCGGTCGGCCCGGTCGCCTTGCTCGTCCGCTTCGCCACGGCATACTCCATCGCCCACGCGCCTAGGGCGCGCACGGAACGCTGAATATGGCCGCTTCTCGGGAAATGCGCTAGAGGCCCGCCCTCAATGCCATAGCATCTGGCGCCCGCGGCCTAGGCGATCTTGAACAGGCGCCG
Organism: Hyphomonadaceae bacterium; assembly: GCA_016791425.1. GTDB lineage: Bacteria > Pseudomonadota > Alphaproteobacteria > Caulobacterales > Aquidulcibacteraceae > CADEEL01. The sequence continues at coordinate 70,565 of JAEUMQ010000016.1, forward strand.
GGCGTTGCCTTCGAAAATGGCATGCTTGTCCGCGTCCGAGAGCCAGTCGAACCGGTCGAAATGCGGCTTGATCTCGTCGAATGTCCGCCCGGTGGCCTTGTCGATCGACGATCCGACGCCTGGGCACTCCGAGCCGAACAGACAGCGGTCCGCGCCCACCGTCTTGACGAGCAGCTGCAGCGCATCCGGTGAGTACAGAACCGTATCGTAATAAAGGTGGCGCATCCGCTCCAGGAAGCTGAAGCCCTGGCGATTGCCCCCCGATTCGAAGCGTCCGATCTGGTAGGGGATTGCGCCGCCGCCATGCGAGACGATGATCTTCAGATCTGGGAAATCCTCGAACACGGTGGAGTTCACCAGTCCGTAGACGGCGATCGTCTCCTCGTTGATGAAGTGCAGCGTGTACGGCGTCCGCTCGGAGTGCGAGCCGGTGGCGTGGATGTGGGCCGGCGCGTCGAGCTCGCAGAGCTTCTCATAGAGCGGGTACCAGTAGCGGTCCCCGAGCGGCGGCGCCTCTTCGGCCCCGTTCTCGTAGGGATCGGGATTGAGGAGGCAGCCGCGAAAGCCCATTTTCACGCAACGCTCCAGCTCGGGGAGCACGCTTTCGATCGGCTCTCCCGCGACCTGCGGCAGCCCGCACACGCCGAGAAAGCGATCCGGAATGAGCTTCACCGTCCGCGCGATGATGTTGTTCGTCTCTTCGGTGAACCAGTGCACCAGGCGCGCAGGCTTCGCGCTGTGCATCATCTGGAACGGCCGCGGCGACAGCATCTGCAGCTGCGTTCCAACCCGGTTGAGCATGTCGATATGCCCCGCCGGCGCCATCTCGATCTTGTTGGCGTGGCGGAGAATGTCTTCATCGCTGACGCTCGGCATCCGCCGCCCGTGGCTGCCGCGGTGCGCGAGCAGGTTCGCCTTGTACGCCCACAATTCCGTGGGCGCGCTGACATGGCCGTGACAATCGATGATCATGCAAAAACCCCGGGCAAGCCGGTCCGGCCTGCCTCCAAAGCGACGGTAGATGCCGCCGGCAGGCGTCTCCCACCTATTGATATAGCTATATAGCCATCAAGAGTCGGCCGTCCATACGGTTCTTGCCCGATCCGCAACACCGACGCGCGGCGCTCAGCCCGGAGCGGCGCCGCGCCGGCAAATCAGGCTCGCGACCACCGCGAGCGCGCAGAACGCGGCGGCGATGAGGATCGCGGTCCGCGGCGAGGCCCCGCTCGCGAAGCAGAGCGCCGCGAACGCCGCGCCGATGGTCTGCCCGCCGAGGCGGACGGCCCCGATGAGCCCTGAGGCGGCGCCGATCTGCGCGTCAGGCGCGCTCATCATGATCATCCGGTTGTTCGGAATATGAAACATCGAAAGCCCAAATCCGCACGCGCACAGCAACCCCACCACCGCCTCCAGCGGCCAGGCCGCGGCGCCCATGAGCCCGATGGCGACCGTCGCGATCGCCACGCCGGCCGCGCTGAACGGCGCGAGCGGCAACCCCCGCCCCACCGTCTGCACCACCGGAACCGCCGCCAGGCTGGCCAGCGCCCAGCCGAGCATGGCGAGCGCGATGCTCGCTGGCGCCAGCGCGTAGACGTCGCGGAGCAGGAACGGCGCGCCGACGATCACCATCATCTGCGCGATGAAATTGAGCGCCGAGGCGAGCATCGGCGCGCTGAATTCGCAGCGCCGGAAGAGGCCGAGCGGCAGGAAGGCGCCGTCGCCGCGCCCGCCGTCGCGGCGCAGATAGATCCACCCGAGCGCGATCGCCCCCAGCGCCTGCGCCGCCACGATGACCGGACTCTCGCCGTGCGAGATGCTGACGAAGGCGATGAGGAAGAGACACCACGCCAGCCCGAAGAGCAGCGCGCTCGGCAACGACGCGGCCGCGCCTTCTGCGTTGTGCGGCAGGTCGCGCGCGCCGACGAGCACCGCTGCGAGCCCGAGCGGAACGAAGATGAGGAAGAGCCAGGGCCACCCCGCCAGCGCCAGCACGCCGCCCGCGAGACCGGGCCCGAGCACTTGCGACACCGCGACCGTCGCGGCATGCACAGCAAGTCCTTCCCCGAACCGCGCCGAAGGAAAGGTGAGCCGATAGAGCGCCGCCGTCACGCCCAGAACGCCGGCGGCGCCGGCGCCTTGCACGCCGCGCAGGACGACGAGCGTCAGCAGGTCTCGCGCGAGCGCGCAGCCGATCGAGGCGCCGACCAGCACCGCGACGCCGCCGAGAAAGATCGCGCGAAAGCCCACGCGTTCGCCGAGCTTGGCCAGCGGCAGCACGAGCACCGCGAGCGTCAGCTGATAGGACGTGACGATCGCCACCGCCTCGGCGTTCGAAGCGGCGAAGTCGATCGCGATCTGCGGCAGCCCGGCATTGACGATATGCTGCGCCACCACCGTCATCGCGGTCGCGAGACTGAGCGCGATGGTGACCCGCAGGCGGGGCGCGGGCGCCAGACCGTCTCGTTCGGACGATATCGCGCTCAGGCCGGCTTCCAGCAGATGAAGCCCATTGCATTGCCGGTGCCCGCCTCGGAGCGATAGCACGGGACGTAGTCCAGGACCTCCGGCTCGAAACGCAACTGCGCCATCGCGCCGACGACCGGGATCCAGTTCTTCATCTCCGAAGTGCCGTCCTGCAGGACGCTCTCGTCGATGTTCGCCGCATCGCTCGCACGCTTGTCGCGGATGGCGTCGATGAACGCCTTATCGACGTCCTCGTCGATGACGAAGTGCGTGAGGCCGCCGGACGCGATGAGCGCCACGCGCGCTGGGCTGTCCCAGGAGCGGATGGCGTCCACCAGTACGCCGCCGAGCTCGAGGCAGCGCTTCGCCGACGGCTGGTTCGGCGGATAGAACGTGTTGATGATCACCGGCACGCTCGGCGGCGGCTTGTCGCGCATGATCTGGCGGTAGACGAAGCCGAACGCGTGCGGCGTGACGTTGCGCGGCATCGTTCGCAACGCGACCGGATCATAGCCGCGCCCCACGCACGTCTCCAGGATGCGCATGCCGAGCTCCGGCTGGGCGGGATACGTCGCGCCCGGATCGGGCGTGTAGCCGGGGATCGAGATGGCGATGCCCGGCGGCATGCGCGCCAGCCGTTCCTGCGAGGGGAACGTGCTCTGGATCTCCTCGCCGACGAAAACGCTCAAGGTGGGCATGAGCTGATCGTTGAAGATCTCGTTCTGGTCGTTGCCGACGATGACCGCGACATCGATGCGCGCTTCGGCGAAGATGTCGGCAAGCCGGCCGATCGCGCGGTGGCACGCGGCATGGCGCTCCCGCCACACGTCGGGCTGCGCCTGGGCGCCGAAATTCTCCTCGCGCCGCTCCGCGACGAGCTCGTCGAACGACCACACCTTGCTGCGGAAATGGTGCTGCGAGCGCAGATCGTCCGGCACGCGCAGGTTCCACTTGTCCGCCGGCGTCGTCAGCATGGGCCCATGCGACGTCCCGATGCCCAGCACGATCTCTGCCACGGTCCGGCTCCCTGTTCTTCTGGCGCGCGTTACAGATCGAGCGTGCTCGGCGCGAAAATCCGCTCCAGCTCGATGCGCTGCTGCGTCAGCCCCTGGCGGTGCACGTAATCTGCGAGCCGCTCCATCACGTGGCGCGCTGCGGCAAAACCGTACGGCGCGGGATCATCGGCGAAGCTCGCGGCGGTGTCTTCCGCCACCCGTCCGGTCGCCACCGCCTCCTGCAGGATGAACGACGCGTCCGCGCGCACCAGGTCGCGCGCCTTGCAATACGCGTGGTAGAGATTGAGCGCGATCCACGGATGCCGTCCCAGCAGCGAGCGGCGGACCACGAGCGTGTGGTTGATCGGAAAGATCTTCGTCTCGGCGTAGAAGCGGCGCGATTCCGCGATCTTGTCCGGGAACACCGGGTCGGCGATGTCCTTGAGCGGCGTGCGCGCGCGATCGACGAGATTGGGCTCGGAGAGATAGAGCAGCGTGGCGTCGAGCTCGCCGCTGGCGAGCATCGTGCCGATGTCCTTGTCGGGCGGGATCTGGTTGAGCCGTACGCCGGGCGGCGGCGCGAAGCCGGTCGCGGCGCCGTGGCTGCGGTCGGGTCCCCGCTCCATGAACCATTCGATGTCGGACGCCTTGACGCCGAAGAAATCCTCCAGCACGCCGCGGTTCCACACCGCCGCCGTCTGCTGGTATTCCGGCACGCCCATCTTGCGCCCGATGAGGTCCTTCGGCGTTCGGATCCCCGCGCCCCGCCGCGCCATGATGCCGGTGTGGAAGAAGCTCCGCATTGTGAATACGGGTATGGCGGCCCAGTCGGTCTCGCCGCGGCTGGCGGCGATGAGCAGCGACGAGAGCGACATCTCGGAGACGTCGAAGTCGCCATAATGCAGCTGGCGCCAGAACATTTCGGACGGATGCACGACCGTCTTCGCCGCCTTGACGCCCTCGACCTCAACGCGCCCGTCGATGATCGGACGCGAGCGGGTGTTGTTGGACAGGGCGATGCTGATCTCGATCATGCGAAAGTCGGGTCCCGCTGCTCGCTTTTCCACGGCTCGACCGTGATGTGGATGATGTCCATCTTGGTTTGGCCGCCGACTGCGCGCAGCGCCGTATCGACATCGCCGAGGCCGACCACGTGCGTCGACAAGAGCTCGAGCGGATAGCGGCCGCTCGCCATCGCCCGCAGCGCGAGCTCGACGGAATGGAAGCTGTGGCCGCGCACGCCCTTCACGGTCGCCTGCATGCCGAGCAGCTGATCGAGATCGAGGTTGGGTATCGCGCCCTTGCGGGTGGCGAGAATGAGCATGCTGCGCTTGCGCAGGAGCTTGATCGAAGTGTTGAGGATCTCAGGCCCGGCGCTCGAGGCCTCGATGACGAGGTCGGCCATCTGCCCGCCAGTCGCCTTCGACACTTCATCCACCAGATCGAGCTCATCGACCGCAACCGTGAGATCGGCGCCGAGCTTTCGCGCCACTTCGAGGCGCCGCGCGTCCCGTTTGAGGCCCGCCATGATCACAAGGTCCGCGCCCGCCGCTTTTGCGGCAAGCGCGCAGGCGAGGCCGGTCTGCCCCGGCCCCTGCACGACCACCGTCTTCCCGGGCCCTGCGGCGCCGTCGAGATAGGCCCACTGAAAGCCGTTGCCGAGCGGAATGGCCATCGCCGCGATGTGGCCTGGCACGCCGTCTGGAACGCGATGCATCACCGTGCGCGGATGCAGATGCAGATAGCGCGCGAAGCCGCCCCAGAGCCCCGAGCCCAGCGCGACGCTGGTGGAGCCGTAGCGAATGGCGCCCGGGATGCGGCTGTCCGTGGACATGCACGAGCGAAACTCGCCGGAGCGGCAATACTCGCAATGGCCGCACGGAAGATATTCCTCCAGCGCGACGCGATCGCCTTCCTTGAACCCCCAGCGATCGGCTGCAAGCGCGCCCGCCTTCTCGATGACGCCGACCATCTCGTGGCCAAGCACCCGCGCGCCGCCGCGTTCCGAATTGTACATCGGCCAATCGCTGCCGCAGACGCCGGTGGCCTCCACGCGCAGCAGCCCCGCGTCCGGCGCGATGTCCGGCAGCGCGATCGTTTGCAGTTCGGTCTCGCGCGGACGCACCGCCACGGCCGCCAGTGCCTCGCCCATGTTCACCTCTAAAATGATATAATGCTATGCTGTATGCGGGCGTCAAGGCGAGACCGGCTCACCATTTGGCCTTCAATTCCTTCGCGAACGCGGTTTTCCAGCTGACGTCCGCCGGCAGGATGCCGTCGCACGCCCGGACGCCGGCGCTCGTCGCGGGGTCGGCCCCCAGCGGCGCCTCTCCCGTCTCGACCGCGGCGATGTTCTCCAGCAGCAGCCGCCGCATGAAGATGATGGCGCGGTCCGACGTGCCGAGGAATTCCTTCGACCGGTCCGAGATCGGTCCCATGCCCTCCTGCAGCGCGAAGTCCTGCGTATTGAGTCCGTCGATCCCGGTGAAGGTCTTCGCCTTCTGCACTTGCCGATCGATGAGGAAGTCGTTCGCCAGATTGCGCTTGAGAGCGAATGAGCCAGGGATGAGATCGTCGCGGCCGCGTCCGCAATAGGCCTCGACCGCTTCCCATTGTTCCTGCGAGATCGGAGCCGAGTCGTCGTAGCTGCACGCCCAATTATAGACGTGGGTGTTCTCGTCGTCGATCGGAACCCAGATGTGGCCGTCAAGCTTCGGCAGCGCCGCGCGCTCGCCGCTGGCCTTGGTGAAGCCGCCGCGCAATTGTCCGTGCGGCATGAGGAAATGATAGACCCGCACGTACACGCGCTCGGCGTCCACCGTACGCGTGGAGCTGTACCAATAGCCGTAATCCGTCCGCTCGATGTCGATGCGCGGCGCCCGGTCGCGATTGCGCACCTCGCTGGTGTCGCCGAGGCGGTTGTTGTGCGCGAAGGACGAGTGCGCGGTGTCGAGCCCGCCCTCCAGCGCCTGCAGATAATTGCAGTGCTCGTGCGTCTTGGAGACGTGCCGATGCGTGGCGGGCGCGCGCAGCCACTCGAAGTTCGGCGGCTCTGGCTGATGCTCCGGAGGCCCCATATAGGCCCACACCACGCCGCCGCGTTCGGCCGTCGGATAGGCCCGCAGTTTCACCTTGCGCTGCAGCGCCGTCCCCTCCGGCTCCGAAGGCATGTCGACACAATCGCCTTTCACGTCGAACTTCCAGCCGTGATAGACGCAGCGGATCCCGCATTCCTCGTTGCGCCCGAAAAACAGCGGCGCACGCCGGTGCGGACAGAAGGCCTCAACCAGGCCGACGACGCCGTCCGTCGCGCGGAACGCCAGCAGATCCTCGCCGAGCAGACGCACCCGCACCGGAGCGCCGTCCTTTTCAGGAAGCTCCGCCGACAGCAGCGCCGGCTGCCAATACCGACGCATCAGGGCGCCGCATGGCGTTCCTGGACCAACGCGCACGAGGCGCTCGTTTTCCATCGCCGATACCACGCACGCCCCGAATCTTTTGCAGTGTGGCCAACGCTCGCACGGCCGAGCGATAGTTAATGCTATATACCTATATGAAATGCACTCTCGGTCAAGTTGGAATGGACTGTAACAGCTCGCGCGAGGCTGCGCCCGGATGACCAATGCCGGCCCTAGCCGGGTGTCATTTCAGCCGCCGATGCTCCATTGCTTGAGGAGCCGAACGGCGGTCGGCGCAGGCGTGCAAGATCGCTAATCAGCACGGCGTCGCACCGCGCCTCAACGTCTGCGCACCAGGCGTCCATGATCCGTACACGGACGGAAGCGCGCCAAAGACCCTTTAAACACACAATATTCGAATGGAATATATGCCCGTATTCCCGGCGCGCGGAGAAGACGCCTCCACTTTATGGTCGAACGCGCGCCGGCATGGCGGCATTGCGTGATGCGTCGAACGCCGACGAAGGCCGCCAACGGCGCGAAAGCGCTGCATTCCCGCAACACCTCGCCGTCGCCCTGAAAAGCTATATCCATAAGCGCATTGACAAATGCTATAATGCCAGACCATTAATTTCGAATGCGTGGCCAGCTCGCGGGATTTTCCTCCGCGAGGCGGCGTCCGTCGCTGAACGAACGGCGCGCTCTCCGGGAGGGAATGAACGAATGCGACGTATCCTTAACGCGCTCCAGTGCGTGTCGGCCGCGGCTTTGCTTTGCGGTGGTCCAGCCTTTGCGCAGACAGCAGAGTCAACGCCCGCCGCGGACGAGGGCGAGGGCATCGTCGTCACCGGATCGCGTATCGCGCGCCGCGATTTCAACGCGGTGTCTCCGATCGTCACGCTAGGCGAAGACCAGATCGAGCGCAGCAGCCAGCTCACCATTGAAGGCACGCTCAATCTTCTGCCGCAGATGGGCGTCGGCACCGGCGCCTCCACGATTCAGAACCGCACAGGCCGCGCCAGCCTCAACCTGCGCGGTCTTGGTGAGCCGCGCTCGCTCGTTCTGCTCGACGGCCGCCGCATTCAGCCCGGCGAACCCGGCGGCGCGGTCGATCTCACGGTCATCCCCGGCATCCTCGTCCAATCGGTCGAGACGATCACGGGCGGCGCCTCCGCCGCCTACGGCTCCGACGCCATGGCCGGCGTGGTGAACCTGCGCCTGAAGAAGAATTTCGACGGCGTGCTGGCCACCGGCCAATATAACCTGCCCGAGCATCCCGGCGGCCAGTCGCAGGAATACAACCTCGCGATCGGCGACGAGTTCGACGGCGGCGACGGCCGCGCCTTCATGGTGCTCTCGTATGGCGAGCGGTCGTTCCTCGGCCGCCGTCAGCGCGATTTCTTCGAGGTCTCGACGATCAATTCGCGCTTCGGGCGCCTGATCGTGAACAATTCGGCGAATCCGCCGAGCCAGCAGGCGATCGATCAGGTGTTCGGCCAGTATGGCGCGGCGCCGGGCGCGGTGAACCGCACGACGACGATCAGCTTCAACGACGACAAGACGATGTTCACCCCGGCGCCCGGAACTGGCCGCCAGATCATCAACTACCGGCACGGGTTCGACAATCAGACCATTCTTCTGAACAACGCGATCCAGTACAATCAGGGCTACACGTACTCCCTGGTGAACCCGTTCGAGCGCTACAGCATATTCGCGCATGCCGAGCACAAGATCGGCGAAAACATCAACTGGTTCGTCGAGGGGCTTTTCACCACCTACACCAATTCCACGAGCACGGCGCCGCCCTCGATCGGCACCGCAGGCTCCACCATCAATATCCCGGTCACCAATCCCTTCATTCCGGCCGATTTCCGCACCCTGCTGAACTCGCGCCAGAACCCGAACGGGACTTTCAGCGGCGTCATCGCGTTCGAGCGGTTGCCGATGGGCGGCTACGATTCCCGCACCAACGTCTACCAGATGACCACCGGCCTCGACGGCGAGCTCGGTCTCAAGGATTGGAGCTGGTCGGCCTACCTCTCGCACGGCGCCACCACGCAGATGGCGCGCGGCAACCAGGTCAACGTCCGCAAGCTCTACGACCTGATCAACGCCCTCGACGGCGGCGCATCGCGCTGCGCCGGCGGCCTCGACATCTTCGGGCCTGACGCCGCGATGTCGCAGCAATGCCTCGACTACATTTATTATCGCCAGACCAGCGAGATCGAGATCAACCAGACCGCGGCCGAAGCGGTGCTGCAGGGCAGCCTGTTCGACATCTGGGCCGGCGACGTGCGCTTTGCGGCGGGCCTGAGCTACCGGCGCGAAGGCTACAACGACAACGTCGATCCCGAAGCCTCCGGCGGCAACCTGCCCGGCGACCTCAGCGGCCCGAGCACCTCCGGCGAGCGCGACGTGACCGAGCTCTTCGGCGAATTGGCCATCCCGCTGATCACCGATGCGCCGCTTATCGACCGGCTGGAGCTCGACCTCGGCTATCGCCTGTCGGACTACTCCACGTCGGGGTCGGTGGAATCCTATTCCAGCAACCTCACCTGGGCGATCAGCGACTTCGTGACGGTTCGCGGCGGCTATTCCCGCGCCATCCGCGCGCCGAGCTTGAACGACCTCTACTCGACCGGCTCACAAACCCAATTGCGTCTGGGCACGCCGAGCGCAACGACCACGGGCGGCGATCCCTGCGACGTGCGCTCGAGCTTCCGGCTGGGCGCGAATGGCGCCAAGCTGCGCCAGCTCTGCCTCGATGTCGGCGTCCCCGCGCCCGCGATCGACTCGTTCACCTCGAACGCCCAGACCATCTTCGGTCAGACCAGCGGCAACCTGAATCTCGATCCGGAATGGGCCGACACCTACACCGCCGGCATCATCCTGGAATCGCCGTTCGACACGCCGCTGCTGTCGCATCTGCGCGCGAGCATCGATTACTTCGACATCGAGATCAACGACGCGATCGGCCAGATCCCGCTCACCTCGGCGCTCGCCCGCTGCTACAATCTCGATGGCGTCAGCAATCCGACCTATAGCGCCGCGGCGGAGGCCTGCGCCTTCTTCCCGCGCGACGTGACCGGCCAGATGGCGAACCTGCGGGTGCCGGTGCTCAACCTCGCCCGCTACCAGACGACCGGCGTCGATGTGCAGGTCGATTGGCAGGTCGAATTGGCCGATCTCGGCTTCGGCGTCGGCACGTTCGGCATCAACATGGTCGGCACGTACCTGAACTCGTTTGAGATCCAGCAGCTCTCCACCACGCCGTCGCTCGACTATGTCGGCACATCCGACAGTCCGATCGATCCGAACGGCCGCGCCAGCGTGCTGCCGCACTGGAAGTCGGTTACGACCTTCTCGTACACCGTCGGACCGATCGACGCCTCGCTGCGCTGGCGCTATGTCGGCCAGGTGGACGATGTCTCCACGATCAGCAACCCCAACAGCACGACGCCGGGCGCAGACGCCTACAACTCGTTCGACGCCTCGCTGGGCTGGGATTTGACCGAGAAGACCAACCTCCGCTTCGGCGTGAACAATCTGGGCGACGTGGAGCCGCTCTTGCTCAACGGCGTGGTCGGCAACACCGACAACCAGTCCTACGACGTGATCGGCAGGACCTACTACTTGGCGCTCCGGAAGGCCTTCTAAAGCCTGCCGAGCGGCCCTTGAATCGGGTTGGCCGCCGCGACACTCCTGATCATCAGGAAGCGCGGCGGCCGGCGCCCAAGATGCTAGCTGCTCTTTCCGCTCACATCGGCGCCCGCGTCGCGCGCCATCCCTGCGAAGCTCGCAAGCGCCAGGAGCCCGATCGCGCTGGCCGCGATGAAGCCCGCGCTGATCGCGCCGACCGTGATCGCCGTTCCGCCCGACCACGCCGCCATCACTCCCACCGCGAACGCGATCGAGAGCGCATGCGTCAATTGCTGCGTGGTCGCCGCGAAGCTGCTCGCGCCGCTCATGCTCTCGCGCGGCACATCGACATAGCTCACCACGTTGAGCGTGGTGAGCTGCAGCGAACGGAAGAAGCCGCGCACGAAGAGCAGCGCCGCCACCAACAGGAACGGCGTCGCCTCGGTCAGCAGCAGCGGCGCGATGCCCAGCGCCATGCTGAGCGCGCCATTGACGAGCAGCACCCGCTTGAACCCGAGCTGCCGCACGATCGTCGCGGTGAGCCAGCGCACCAGCAGCGCGCCCGCCGCGGTGAACACCACCAGGCCGCCCGACGCGAACGCCGTCATCCCGAAGCCAAGCTGGAACAAGAGCGAAAGCAGGAACGGCTGGCACCCCACCGCGAGCCGGAAGAAGAAGCCCCCGACCACGCCCGCACGGAACGTGCCGATGCGCAGCAGCGCGAAATCGAGCACCGGGTGCTCGGTGCGCCGCGCGTGCAGAAAATAAACAACGCCGCACACGACCATCAGCGCCGCCGCCGCAATCTCGATGGCGCCGAAGCCGCCGCCGCGCCCGACCCGATCAATCCAGAACAGCCCCGCCGACAGGCCTGCGCCCGCAAGCACCGCCCCCGCGATGTCGAGCCGCCGCTTCGCCTCCTCGCGGATGTCCGGAACCAGGCATGTGACGAGCACAAGCCCCACAATCCCAACGGGGATGTTCAGCAGGAACATCCAGCGCCACGAGCCATAGGTCGCGAAAGCCCCGCCGACGAGAGGCCCGAGCAACGGGCCGATCGTGGAAGGAATCGTCAGATAGGCCAGCCGGCGCACCAGCTCCGTGCGCTCCGACGTGCGGATCAGCAGCAGCCGCCCCACCGGCATGAGCCCCGCGGTCGCCGCCCCCATCGCTCCGCGCGCCAAGGCAAGGTGCAGCGGCTCCTGCGCGAGCGCGCAGAACAACGAGCACACCGCGAACGCAATGATCGCCGTCTGGAAGACGCGGCGCGTGCCGAACCGGTCCGCGCACCAGCCGCTGATCGGCAGGCAGGCGGCCGCGCCAACATAATAGATCGTGATCGCCAGATTGAGTTCGAGCGGCGAGACCTCGAGCGATCGCGAAATCGCCGGCAGGATCGTCGTCAGCGTCTGCGAATCCAGCGTCTGCATGAAGATCGCGCCGCCGATGATGAACGGCGTGAGATCGCGCTGCGCTCGCTTGCCCTCCCCGACGCTCATGCCTCGACGCGCTGCTGCGGCCCGCGGCATGGTGCATTTTGTGCAACGTCAAATGCCCTGGCGCTATATCTATTCAAGAGCGCCAGCAAGCATGGTTCCTTCAACGCCGAAGCGGTCTCTCGCACGCAGCCCATGCAACTCCACTTGTATCCATTGGATATATCTTTATGCTGTATTTTGCCATTGCGGCCAGCTGCCGCGCGGGCGCACAGCCAGACGCCCAGGCACGATACGGTGGGAAAACGCCCATGAGAATTACTAGGCGCGCGGCCGCCTCGGCGCTTGCGCTTCCCTTCATGGCCGCATCCTGCCAGCGCGGCCCCGCCGCCAGCGAAGGCGGCGCATCATATCCTGCGCGCGACATCACCTTCATCATTCCTGTCGCGGCCGGCGGCGGCTTCGACATCCTTTCCCGCTTCATCGGCAACGCCATGGAGCCGGATCTTCCGCGCCGCGTGAACGTGGTGCCGTTCAACGTGGCTTCGGGCGGCGGCGGCAAGGGCGCCAACATGCTCTACCGGGCCGCGCCGGACGGCTACACGGTCGGGATTGTCAACATCCCCGGCATCTTCGTGCTCCAGCGCATCCGCCGGCTGCCCTACGATTTCAGCGATCTCGCCTGGATCGGAACGGTCACGCTCGGAAACGGCTACGGCATCGCGGTGCGCAGCAAGTCCTCGATCCGCACCTTCGACGATCTCGTCGCGCTGTCGCGCCGCCGGCCCGTGACGTTCGCCGCGACCGGCCCTGAAGGCAGCTCGCACCTCGCCACCAAGATCGCCACCCGCGCCCTTGGCATCCGCGCGCGCATCGTGAGCGGCTACCGGAGCTCGACCGACTATTCCGTCGGCGCAATGCGCGGCGACACCGACGCTGTGATCGCAGCGCTCGGCACCCTCGACCGCCTGCCCGACGGTCTGCGCGTCATCGCATCGCTCGAGGCGACCAGCGATCGTCCGGGCGTCCCCAGCGCGGTCGATCTGGGCCATCCCGAGCTCGCCGACCTCAAGGGCCTGCGCGCGGTCGCCGCGCCGCCCGGAACGCCGCCCGAAGCCGTCGCCGTGCTCAATCACGCGCTGACGGCGGCCGGGCGCGATCGCACCGTGCGCGTGTGGGCCGAGCAGAACGACAGCATCGTCGAAATTCGCTCGCCCGAAGAGACCGCCGCCCTCGTGCGCAATCGGCGCGACATGATGGCCAATCTCGGCGACGTCGACTGAAGGGAAGCAGCCTCGTGAAGAAACCCGCCCCATGCTGAACGACTGGATCGAAGGCTTCATGAGCCTCCTCGGGTGGGAGGAGGTGTTCTTTCTCTGCGTGGGGATGGCGGTCGGCCTCGCCATGGGCGTGCTTCCCGGCGTTGGCGGCTCCACGGCGCTGATCCTGCTCATGCCCATCACGCTCGCGCTGGAGCCCAGCGAGGCGCTCGCCCTTGCCGGCGGCTTGTTCGGCTCCAACACGATCGGCGGGGCGATTACCGCGATCCTGCTCAACACGCCTGGCACTACATCGAACGCGATAACGTGCCTCGACGGCTATCCACTCGCGCAACAGGGCAAGGCGGGATACGCCATCGGCGCCGCTGCCAGCTCGAACGCGCTCGGCGGCTTGCTCGGCATGGTCTCCGTGCTCGTGCTGATCCCGATCTCCAGCTCGATGATCCTGGCTTTCGGGCCTCCGGAATTCTTCGCCCTTGCCGTCGTCGGTCTCGTCTTTGTCGCCTTGACCGCGCGCGGCAATCTGGTGCGCGCCCTCATCATGACGTGCGCCGGCGCCGCGGTCGGCACCATCGGCTACAGCGATGTCACCGGCGCCGAGCGCTACGTCTTCGGCAGCGAATATCTCTGGGAGGGCATGAAGCTGCCGGTGATCGTCATCGGTCTCTACGCGCTGGCGGAGATGGCGCATCTGACCGTGAAGGGCGGCACCGTGGCCAAGGCGGATGCGCCGCGCGCGATGACCGGCCTGTGGGACGGCATCATGGCCAGCTTCAAGTATTGGGGCGCGGTCGTGCGCGGCTCCATCATCGGCACCATCGTCGGCGTGCTGCCGGGGATCGGCGGCGCCGTCGCGGCGCTGCTTTCCTACACTTCCACGCAGCAGGCCGACAAAGATCCCTCCTCGTACGGCAAGGGCAACGTCAAGGGCGTCATCGCGCCGGAAGCAGCGATGACGGCGAAGGACGGTGGCATGCTCATCCCGACGCTCGCCTTCGGCATTCCTGGCGGCGCCGAGATGGCGATCTTCATGGGCATCCTGGTGCTGCACGGCATCCAGCCCGGGCCGCTCATGCTCCTCAATCACAGCGTCGAGATCTACAGCCTCGCCTGGGCCATCACCGCTTCGTGCGTGCTGACCTCGATCGTGGGCATCGCGATCGCCCGTCCGATCGCCAGCCTCGCGCGCGTCAACGTGCAGCTGCTCGCCCCGATCATCACGGCGATCGCGGTGATCGGCGCCTACGCCATCGACCTCGAGATCATGAATGTCGTGGTCGCCGCCGCGTTCGGGCTGTTCGGCTATCTGCTGATCAAGCACAAGATGCAGCGCATCTCGTTCCTGATCGCGGTGCTGCTTGGCAACATCGCCGAACGGAACTTCCATCAATCGATGATGATGAGCCATGACGGCCCCCTCATCTTCCTGACGCGCCCCGTGTGCCTGACGATCATTCTCGCTCTCATCGCCGCGGTGGTGCTGATGAACCTGCGCGGACTTCGAGCGCCCCGAGCGGGCAAGCCCGCGGCTGTTTCATAGGACGCCTGCCATGCACCTCTTCGGCCGGCCCATCGGCGACTACGCCTTCATGGCGTTCCTCTGGGCAGCTTCGGTCTTCTACACGCTCGTGGCGCTCGGTTTCACACCGGAAGCAGGCGCAGTGCCGCTGCTCGTCGGCGTGCCCCTCATCGTGCTCACCTCGATCGATCTCGTTGCGATCTCCGAGACCAAGGCCGGACGCCTGCTGCGCCGCATCGATCCCGCCGCCGCCCCCAGCGCGCCCGACGAGGACGACGCTCCGCCCGCCAACAAGCAATGGCTCGCGCTCTCGATGATGGGGCTGTTCATCGTCCTGTTCATCCTGATCGGCGTCCTTCCCGCGGTGGCGGTCTACATCACAGCCTCCATGCGCGTGCTCGGCGGCTACAAGTTCCGCACCGCCGCGTTCGTCGCGCTCATCTTCGCGGCGTGCGCCTACACGCTGTTCGAAATTCTGCTCGACGTGGACCTCTATCCCGGCCTCATTTCGCTATGAGCACCGCCCGCCCCGACAGCATCGCAAGGAGAATTCCGCATGGCTCATGACGCCCCCGGCGTAGTGCATTGGCATGAACCCAAGCCCGGCCAGCGCGCCGGCCTCGGCAAGTTCGGCCGGGTGAAGATGCCGTACGACATCTTCATGGAAGAGGAAGGCATTCCCTGCTTCCGCGGCATCGGCTGCTCCAAGGTCCAGGATCTCCCCCGCGCGCGCTGGGAGCGCAAGGGCGGCGCCGGCACGTTCATCCAGCTCCACGGCACGGAAGGAAAGTGGGGCTGCTTCGTCGTTGAGGTGCCCGGCGCCGGCGCGCTCAATCCGGAGCGCCACATCTTCGAGGAGATCTATTACGTCGTCGAAGGGCGCGGCACGACCGAGGTTTGGATCGAGGGGGATTCCAAGCGCCACATCTTCGAATGGCAGGCCGGATCTCTTTTCTCCATTCCGATGAACGCCTGGTTCCGGATCGTGAACGCAAGCTCGAGCCCCGCGCTCCTGCTCGGCGGCAACACCTGCCCGCCGGTGCTCAACCTCATCAACAACCGGCGCGCCATCTTCGAGAACGATTTCGTCTTCCACGACCGCTTCAGCGGCGCCGACGATTTTTATCAGTACAAGGATGAGATCGAGCCGGACCCGGTGCGCGGCCTCGCGATGCGCCGCACCAACTTCATCCCCGACGTCGCCAATTGCGACCTGCCGCTCGACAACCGCCGCTCTCCTGGCGCGCGCCGGATCGAGCCGTTCATGACCAAGAACGCCTTCTATCTCTGGGTCGGGCAATATGTGAACGGGCGCTATTCCAAGGCCCATGGGCACGGCTCGGCGGCGGTGCTGATCTGCATCAAGGGCAAGGGCTACACCCACACCTGGCCCACCGAAGCCTCCATCAATCCCTGGAAGAACGGCAAGGCCGACACCGTCAAGCGCATCGAGTACGAGCCCGTCGGCATGGTCACGGCCGCGCCGGGCGGCAATGAATGGTTCCACCAGCATTTCGGCGTCTCCAGGGAGCCGCTGCGGCTGATGGCATGGTACGGTCCGCACGCACCCGGCCGCACCGCCGGCGTGCCTGGCGAGAAGCTCACCGACCGCGGCGCCATCGACATCGACGAAGGCGGATGCGCGATCCCCTATTCCATGGAAGACCCCCACGTGCGCGCCGAGTTCGAGGCCAAGCTCAAGGCCAACGGCCTTGTGACGGCGATGGACCCGCATTGGTACGAGCCCGGCGTCAAGACGGAATCGGCCGGCAACACCTGATGAGCGAGGAGGAAGGCGGCCGGATCTTCTTCTCCACGCGCGGCCGCCGCCTGGTGATGGACGACGAGATCACGCTGACCAGCGTCGGCGTCGATATCGGCTCGTCCACGTCCCATCTCGTGTTCTCGCAGATCACGCTCGAGCGACTGGACTCCCGCTATGTCGTGAGCGAGCGCAAAGTGCTCTACGAGTCCGACATCCTGCTGACGCCGTATCTCGACGATGAGACGATCGACGATGGAACGCTGCGGCGGTTCGTGGACGCGCAATATGAGCGCGCGCAGCTGTCGCCGGCGAGCATCGACACCGGCGCGCTCGTGCTCACCGGCGTCGCGGTCCGCCGCGCCAATGCGCGCTCCATCGCCGACGTCTTCGCCCGCGAGGCTGGCAAGCTCGTCGCCGTCAGCGCCGGCGACAGCCTCGAGACCATCATGTCCGCCTATGGGTCCGGCGCCGTCGCCCGCTCGATCCGCGAACGCCGGACGATCGTGAACGTCGATATCGGCGGGGGCACCTCCAAGATCGCCGTCTGCGCCGATGGCGAGGTGATCGACCGCACCGCTGTCGATATCGGCGCGCGCATCGTCGCTTTCGACGACGCTCGCCGCATCACGCGCCTTGAGGAAGCGGGCAAGTATTTCCTGCGCGAGCTCGGGCTGGATCCCAAGGTCGGGGACGTTCTTTCCGAAGCCACCGCCGAAAGCATGGCCCATGAGATGGCCGTGCGCCTGCTCGGCGCCGTGCGCGGGCAGGCGCCGGCCGGCGACCCGCTGTTGCGCCTCGATCCGCTCGGCAAGCACGAGATCGCAGCCGTCACCATGTCCGGCGGGGTGTCCGAATACGTCTACGCCGATGCCGCGACCGCCCGTTTCGGCGACCTCGGCCCCCTGCTCGCCCGCGCATTCTCGATCGAGCTTCAGGCGCACGGCTTCGAGATTCAGCAGCCGGACCAAGGCATCCGCGCCACCGTGATCGGCGCGGCGCAATACACCGCCCAGGTCAGCGGCGGCACGATCTTCGTTTCGCCGCTGGACATGCTTCCCCTGCGCAACGCACCCGTCATCGCTCCCTCGCTTCCGCTCGACGAGGAGGAGATAGATCGCGGCGCGGTCGCCGAAGCGATCAAGGAAGCGCTCCGCTATATGGAGCTCGACCAGACGAAGGAGCCGGTGGCCGTGTTCGTGCGCTGGCGCGGCAGCGCCTCGTTCGCGCGGCTCGACGCATTCACCCGCGGCCTCCTCGACGCCCTGTCGCCCGCGCCGGACGATCCGCGCCCGATCATTCTCGTCGGCGACGCCGATGTCGGCGGGCTGATCGGCATCCACATCAAGCAGGAGCTCAAGCACCAGGGCCCGATCGCATCCCTGGACGGGCTGGACCTGAAGCCGCTCGACTACATCGATATCGGCGAGATGCTGGAATCCTCCGGCGCCGCGCCGGTGGTGATCAAGTCCTTGGTGTTCCCCGCCGACTCGCGCCTCGGCAAGCCGACCTGAAGCGAGGATCGAAATTAGGGAAGCGCGGCCACGACGTGCGCCTGCACGCGCAAGGCGCTCGGCAGCTGGTAGTTCGCGAAATGCAGCGCCGGAAGCTCCGCGCCGAACAGCGCCGCCATCTTCGCGCGCAGTGTCGGAACCAGCGCATAATCGCGCACGAGCCAGGTCAGGCCCGCGATATCCGCAACCGAGCCGCCCGCGACGCGCATCAGGCTCTCGACATTGGCCAGCGTCGCATCGATCTCCGCCTCCACCCCGCCCACGACCATCTCGGACGTCTTCGGATCGATGCCGTAGACGCCGGACGAAAACAGCAATCCCCCAGCGGCCGCGCCCATCGGAATGGGATCGTGGTGCCCAACGCCGGGAACCTCGAAATTTCCGCGCCGGCCGCTGACATCGCCCGCGATCTGGATCTGGATGTGCGCCCCCGCCGGCAGCGCATAGGGCACGGTCTTGCGCGCCGGCCGGTCTCCCTCCGTCGCGAACATGCGCAGATACGATTCGAGCATCGCGCCGTTCAGCTTCATGTCCGACAGGAACACCCACATGTGCGCCACCCCGCGCACATCGCCGCCGGCCGCCTCCATGAGGAACCGCACATTGTCGAAGGCTTGCGCGATCTGCGCCTCGGGGTCAGCCGAGAGCGACTTGTCCTGAGGATTCTCTCCACCGATCACCGAGGAGAATATCCATGATCCAAGGCGCGCAGCCGGCGGCAGCGGCGAGCGATGCGCCATCTCGGGGATCTCGATCGCCGTCGCCGCCGCGCCTCTGCGCGCATAGGCCTGCAGCAGCACGCGCGCGCCGCCGTCCAGCGGCGCCTCGTTGGTCTTGCGCGCCGGCCGCGCCGGGCCTGGAAAGCATCTCAGCCACGCCGGGTCGATGTGCGCGCGTAGCGCGCGCTCCGCGATCCAGACATTGACGAGGCCGATCGCTTCCGGCTTGACGCCTTCCGCGGCTGCGACTTCGATCAGATTGGCGAACGCCAGATCGAACTCCGCCTGCGCGTCGGCCGGCGCCCGCCCGCCTGCCTCTATCCCCGCGACGTTCGCCGCCACGACGACTTCGCCGCGACACGCCACGTGCGGACCTTCGATTGCGCCCTCGCTCGACATCGTCTCCGCTCCTCCAAACTTGACATATTGATACCATCTTCATAGCATTTCCGCCTAGCCCTCGGCGAAGCAGGGAGCCCCCCGGTGAGCGACATCAATCCGCGCGACATGAGCGATGCAGATCGCACTGCTTACCACGAGGCCGCCGAGGCCGAGATTTTCATGTTCGGCTACACCAAGCCGGAGGCGACCAAGCGCCCGAAGCAGAACACGTGGCTCGTGCGTCGCCCGCACATGTCGTTCGTCATTCAGTGCGTGCGCGACGGCGGCGAGAACAATCTGCACTATCATACCAACTCGGAAACCGCGTGGTTCGTGCTTCGCGGCCGCGCGCGCTTCTACGGCCCCGACGAAAAGGTCTACGGCGAGATCGGCGCGATGGAGGGCATCCTGATGCCCGGCGGCGCGCGCTACAAGTTCAACAAGGTGGGCGACGAGGATCTCGAGATCGCGCAGATGGTGGCCGTTCACCAGGTCGGCGATCGCAAGGAGCGCATCAATGTCGAGGCGCACCGCGAATGGATGGCGGACTCCCCGCACCTTCAGAAGTATTGACCCGAATAAGCCCTATTAGTATATCATTTAAGGAAAGCGCTTATCGGGAGGAATAAGGGTTGGAGATCGCGCGGCTGCATCCGCTTTTCGCCGCCGAGCTGATCGGCGCGGACCTTGCTCAACCGCCCGACAGCGCCCTTGTCAGCCTCGTCGAGGAGGCGATGGCCGAACACGCCGTCCTGGTGATCCGCGGGCAGGCGCATATCGGGGACGATGAGCACATCCGCTTCAGCCGCGCGTTCGGGCCGCTTGAGCTGCCCTCGCGCGGCGGCGGCGGCGGGCCAGCGAAACGTTTCCGCGAGGAACTCTTCGACGCCTCGAACCTCGATGCCAACGGCGACATCCTCGCGCCCGACGCCCGCGCCAGGCAGCGCGCCAAGCGCAACGAGATCTTCCACACCGACAGCTCGTTTCATGACATGCCCACGAAGTGGTCGCTGCTGCTCGGCCACGTCGTCACCTCCGGCGGCGGCGAAACCGAGTTCGCCGATTGCCGCGCGGCGTACGAGGCTCTGCCGCAAACGATGCGGGACCGCATCGCCGGCCTTGTTGCCGAACACAACATTCTGATCTCGCGCTCGCGCGCCGGCTATAAGGGCGATGAGCCGCTCAAGGACGCCATCGCGCCCGTGCGCCACGCACTGGTGCGCCGCAGCGCCTCGGGTCGCCCGACGCTCTATCTCGGCGCGCACGCCGACCACATCGTCGGCATGGACATCGATGAAGGCCGCGCCCTGCTGCAGGAGCTCGTCGAATTCGCCACGCAGCCGCAATTCGTCTACCGGCATGAATGGTCGAAGGGCGATCTCGTCATCTGGGACAATCGCTGCACCTTGCATCGCGCGGCGCCCTTCGCCGGCACGCTCACGCTCAAGCGCGATTTGCGGCGGACCACGATCAATGAATACGGCGAGGAGCGCGCGGCGATGGCTGCCGGCCGCGCTGCAGCCTCGGCATGACATGAGGTTCGAACAATGAACGCGCCCCTAAACGCACCACTGGCGGTCCGGCCGACAAGCGGGCTGCTCAACGTCTACAATCCCGTCGGCTTCCCGCCGAAAGTTTCGGCCAAGCAGCTCGCGCCGCGGCCGTCGAGCCTGGAAGGCA
This sequence comes from Hyphomonadaceae bacterium, assembly GCA_016791425.1. Taxonomy (GTDB): domain Bacteria; phylum Pseudomonadota; class Alphaproteobacteria; order Caulobacterales; family Aquidulcibacteraceae; genus CADEEL01. The sequence goes on from JAEUMQ010000016.1 coordinate 91,351, forward strand.
AGACGGTCTACCTGGTCGATTCACGTTTCGATGATTCAGCCGAGCTCCTGAAGCAGATCGTCGCCTGGTTCGCCGACAACATGCCCTCGGTGCAAACGAAGCTCGTTTCGCTCGCCGGCAATTACAAGCGCGACGATCCCGAGCTTTGGGAGGAGATTCGCGCCAAGGGCCACGCCGCGATCCTCGGCGTGGGACATTGCAGCACCTGCGCGCCCGCCGTATCAACGCACGCGATCACGCTGGAGACCAAGTACGGCGTACCGACCGCGGCCGTGCATACCTACAAGTTCGACCGCGTCGTCCGTTCGGTCACCCGCATGGCCGGCCTGCCCGCGGCCCCGTGTGTGTTCGTCCCCCAGCCCGTGATGGGCAAGAGCGCGGCCGAGCTGCGCGCCTATATCGACGGCGCCGATCCGATCACCGGCGCGCCGGTGATGCGCGAGATCCTCCAAGCGCTCACCCTGCAGCCCGCCAACACCAACGACTCCCCCTCCTACGACCGTGCGACCCCACGCTTCGTGGAGCCGGCCGGCGAAGACGACCTGCACGCGCTTTTTCTGCGCAACAACTGGACCGACAAGCTCCCGATTGTTCTTCCAACCGAGGAGCGCGTGGCGGCGATGCTGGCCGGCACGAAACGCAAGCCCGACGAGATCGTCGGACGCCTCCAGCCGACGGCCAATCGCGGCCTTTGGCAGTTCGATGTCGAGAAGGTCGCGGTCAACGCGGTGATGGCCGGCGCGCGCCCGGAATACTTCCCCGTCATCCTCGCGCTTGCCTCTTCCGGCGTGTCCGCAAGGTCGAGCACGTCGAGCTCGGCGTCCGCTATGGCGCTCGTCAACGGGCCGATCCGCAAGGAAATCGGCATGAATTCGGGCATCGGCGCGCTCGGGCCTTACAACCACGCCAACGCCGCCATCGGCCGCGCCTACGGCCTCCTGTCGCAGAACCTGCAGGGCGGCTCGATTCCCGGCGAGACCTATATGGGCTCGCTCGGCAACGGCTACACCTACAGCAACCTGACCTTTGCCGAAAACGAAGAGCGCTCGCCCTGGACGCCTTTCCACGTCCAGAAGGGCTTCAAGAGCGACGCTGACGTCGTGAGCATCTTCCATGGCTGCCGCTCCACCTCGTTCGGCCTCGGCCTGCGCAAGGAATCCTGGCGCGAGCACGTGCGCGACATGCTGCTCGCCGTCGATACGGTAAGCGCGCCGACCCTGATGCTCGATCCCATCACCGCCCGGCAATTCATCGATCGCGGCGGCTTCGACACCAAGGAGAAGGTGATCGAGTTCATCTACGAAACCGCCAAGATGCCGGCTGCGCGCTATTGGGACATGCAACTCGTCCAGAACTATATCTATCCGGAGGCCACCCGCGGCGCCGAACCGCGCGCGTCGCAGCTGAAGGCGCAGCCGGAAGAGCTCATTCACATGTTCAACAAGAAGGACATCAACGTGGTCGTCGTCGGCGGCGAGACGAACGGCTATTGGCAGATCATGGGCGCGAAGCATCGCACCTCCGTCGCGATCGACGACTGGCGCTGAGGGTGGACCAGACCGACATCGTCATCATCGGCGCCGGCGCCGCGGGCCTGACGGCGGGCGCCATCGCCGCGAGCCTGGGTGTTGAAACGCTCGTTATCGAGCGCCTCGCCCCCGGCGGACAGGTCGCCACCATCGAGCGCATCCGCAATTTTCCCGGCTTTCCCGACGGGATCGCGGGCTACGATCTGGGCCCTCTCCTGCAGCAGCAGGCCGAGGCGAGCGGCGCGCGCTTCCTGTTCGACGACGTGACGCGGATCGCGCCGGACGGGGATGAGTTCATCCTGCATGGCCAGTCCGAACCGGTGCACGCTCGGGCCGTGATCGTCGCCGCGGGCTCGCGCCGGCGCATGCTCGGGCTCCCCAACGAGGAAGCGCTGGAAGGTCGCGGCGTGTCGCACTGCGCGTCCTGCGACGGCCCGCTCTTCAAGGGCCAATCCGTCGTGGTCGCCGGCGGCGGCGATTCCGCGTTCGATGAAGCGGAAGCCTTGGCCGAGCACGCCGGCCGCGTCACCATCGCCCATCGCGGCGCGTCGCCGACCGCCCGCGCCTCCGCGATCGTGCGCATGCGCACGCTCATGAACGTCGCCATCCGCGCGCAGAGCGAGATCAGCGCCATCGAAGGCGACGATGGCGTCGAGGCGGTGACGCTGACAACGCCAAGCGGAACCGAGCGGCTGGCGTGCGCGGGCGTCTTCGTGAATGTCGGACTTGACCCGAACACGGCTTTTCTCGGCGATCTTGTGAAGCTCGACGCTGCTGGCGCGATCGTCACCGACGCGGCGTATCAAAGCTCGCTGCCGCGGCTCTTCGCGGCGGGCGATATCCGCAGCGGCGCGGCCGCGCTCCTCGCTGCGGCGGTCGGAGAAGGCGCCGCAGCGGCGCTGAGCGCCGTGCGCGCACTCCGCTCGTAAGCGCCACGACCTTGGCCTAGGATGCGCGCATGAGCGATCAGCCCACGATCCGCGAAGTGCGCCAAAGCGAGGATCGCTTCCTCGGCTCGGACGTGTTCGAGAGCCAGCGCCGTGCGCTGAGGCCGCGCAACGGGGCAGGCGCCATCCGCGAGGAAGCGCGCGACATCGCGATCTATCATTCCTGCGACGTGGCCGTGATCGGCGGCGGACCGGCGGGCTGCGCCGCGGCGTGGGCGGCGGCGCAAGCGGGCGCCGATGTCGTGCTCCTCGAGCGCTACAATTGCCTCGGCGGGCTCTCGACCGGCGGACTGGTCATCTGGATCGATCGGATGACCGATTGGTCGGGCGCCCACGTGATCCGCGGCTTTGCCGAGCACTTCATCGATCGCATGCCGCCCGAAGGCGTCGCGGGGCCGGCCCGCGAAGACTGGGGCTCGAAGGATCCGGCGAAGGCGGCGCATTGGGGGCAGCGCACCTCGGCGTTTCACGGCACGGTGTGCTGGGCGCCGACGTTGGACCCCGAGCGCATGAAGCTCGTCGCCCAGGAAATGCTGCTGGAAGCGGGCGTGCGCCTTGTGTTTCACGCCTGGTCCGCACGGCCGGTGATGGAGGCTGACCGCGTCGCCGGCGTGATCTTCGAAAGCAAGATGGGCCGCCAGGCCCTGCTCGCGAAGGTGGTCATCGACGCCACCGGCGACGGCGACGTGTTCGCGCGCGCCGGCGCCGGCTACGATACCGACATCGAGGAAGGCGATGTCCATCACAGCATGAACACCGCGTTCGTGCTCGGCGGCGTCGATATGGAGACGTGGCTCGCCTTCCGGCGCGAGAAGCCCGCCGAATTCAGCGCGTTCACGGCGCGCGGACGCGAGGCGATGGGATTCTTCCAGACGCCTTACGTCTCCTGGCGGAACGACATCGCGCTGTTTCTAGGGCCGCGCCAGTCGGGGCTCTCCGCGCTCGACGTGGACGATCAGACCGAAGTGGAGATCCGCTCTCACCGCTTCATGCAGACGCATTGCGATTTCTTCCGCCTGCACGCGCCGGGCTTCGCGGCGTGCTACATGCTGCAGAGCGCCTCGCAGCTTGGCGTGCGCCACACCCGCCGCCTCGGCGGCGCGGCGCGGATCGAGCGCAAGGATTGGCCCGCCGGCGTCATCGCCCCCGATGAAGTCGGAATCAGTCCTTCGGTGTCGCCGAAATTCCCGGTCGTGTCCGTTCCGTACGGATCGCTCGTGCCGCGCGCGCTCGACGGGCTCCTCGCGGCCGGGCGACACATGTCGTGCGACGCCAATTCGCACGGCTTCATGCGGGAGATTCCGCAATGCTGGCTCACCGGGCACGCCGCGGGCGCAGCCGCCGCGATCGCAGCCAACCGCTCCGTCGCGCCGCGCGCGATCGACGTGCGCGAACTGCAGGCTCTGTTGCGCCGGCAGGGCGCCGTCGTGCGCGACGCTTAGCCTCTGATTTGGGATGGCTGACGAAGCCGCCTTGCGGCGGTGATGAACCCAGCGAAAAGATGACGGACCGTGCGGGAGGAACATCGAACCCGAAGGGTTCGCAAGCGCGACTGCGCGCCGGCCGGTCAGGCCGCCCTCGCGGAGGCGATGAGCGAAGCGAATTCGCCGTGAGCGAAAGAGTGGTGGACCTGAGGGGAGTCGAACCCCTGACCTCTGCATTGCGAACGCAGCGCTCTCCCAGCTGAGCTACAGGCCCTTCCACGGCCCGGCCAATTCCCGGGCGCACCGCGCCGGATATAGGGCTGCGCCGGAGACAGCGTCAAGGCGACCGCGAGGCGGGAAAAGGGCCGGCGCGAGCGCCCGCACGCGACGTCGAGATGCGACCGGCGTCCCCGGACGCTTTGCGCTCGGGCCGGGGGCGCATCCGCCGAAACGGCAGCCTTGAGGAATGCCGCAGGAAAGCCGCCCCGGGGACCAGCCCCCGCCCGGAGGGCGCCCTTGCCCCCAAGCCGCGCCCTTGCCCCCGGCCGCCGGCGCGGGCTAGACCCAGCCCCTTCCCCGAGCCAGAGGCTCCAACGCGGCGGCCCAAGACCCCCATGATCCCTCTCCTCGTTGAACTCATCCAGATCGTCCTCAACCTGATCATCGTCGTGCTGATCGTGCAGGCGGTGCTCTCCTGGCTGATCGCGTTCGACATCGCCTCGCGGCGAACGCCGATCGTCGATACGCTCTGGCGCTTCACCACGGCGCTCACCGACCCGATGCTGCGCCCGATCCGCCGCGTGATCCCGCCCGTCGCCGGGGTCGATCTTTCGCCGATGGTGCTCATCCTTCTCATCTACGCGATCAGCCGCCTCCTGCCCGTGCTCCTGCTCGGCCAAGCTTGGTGATTGAGGCGTGGTGAGATGAGCGCAAGCGCGGAGCTTCCGGGCTTCGCCGCGCGCACCAGGGACGGCGTCCGCCTTCGCGTGCGCGTCACGCCCAAGGCCAGCGAAGACCGCATCGACGGCGCCGCGCAGGATGCCTCGGGCGCGCCCCACTTGCAGCTGCGCGTGCGCGCCGCGCCCGAGAACGGCGCCGCCAACGCAGCGGTCGAAGCGCTCCTTGCAAAGCGCCTCGGTGTGCCGCGCAGCCGTGTGCATGTGGCGAAAGGCGCGACCGCGCGCGTGAAAATGGTAGACATTGCGGGCCTCGACGCCGCATCGCTGAAAGCGCTTATCAGATAAGAGAATTGGGCCAAGAACGGGGAGGAAGAATGAGCGCTTCTATCATCGACGGCGCCATGATCGCCGCGGACGTGCGAAAGTCCGTGGCCGCCGCCGCGAGCGCGCTGAAAGCCAAGCACGGCGCGGCCCCCGAGCTTGCCGTGCTGCTCGTCGGCGAGGATCCCGCAAGCCAGGTCTATGTGCGCTCGAAAGTGAAGCAGACCGAAGAAGCGGGCATGCGCTCGCATCATCTGACGCTGCCCGCCGACGCCACGCAGGCGCAGGTCATCGAGAAGGTGCGCGCGCTCTCCGCCGACAAGAACGTTGACGGCATCCTCGTGCAATTGCCATTGCCGAAGCATATCGACGAACAGGCCGTGCTCGCCGCGCTCGATCCTGACAAGGACGTGGACGGATTGACCGAAGTGAGCGCCGGGCGCCTCGTGCTCGGCAAGCCGGGCCTGCGTCCGTGCACGCCCGCCGGAAGCGTGATCCTCGCCAAGCGCACGACGCCCGACCTCGCGGGCGCACATTGCGTCGTCGTCGGCCGCTCGATTCTCGTCGGCAAACCCGCCGCGCTCCTTTTCCTCGCGGAAAATTGTACGGTGACGCTGGCGCATTCGAAGACGAAGGACCTCCCCGGCCTCTGCCGCAGCGCCGACATCCTCGTCGCCGCGATCGGCCGCCCAGAGATGATCAAGGGCGATTGGGTGAAGCCCGGCGGGATGGTGATCGATGTCGGCATCAACCGCGTCCCGGCCTCGACGCCGGGAAAGACCAAGCTCGTCGGCGACGTCGCTTATGCCGAGGCCAAGGAGGTGGCCGGCGCCATCACCCCGGTCCCCGGCGGGGTTGGGCCGATGACCATCGCCTGCCTTTTGCGCAACACGGTGCTCGCCGCATGCGCCCGCCGCGGCTGGGAGGTCCCCGCCGCCCTGGGCTGAGCCCGGCCGTGACGTTCCGCCTTGGCGCCCCCGACTCCGGGGGCTAGCTTCCCTTACCGCGAAGCAATGGCCCGCGAGGCCAAGAGCGCAGGGGAGAATCACGTGACCGACACGACCAACGCCGGGCCGCCCGCCCGCGGGCTCTCGCGCCTCTTCCTGCGCAAGACCGTCGAACAGATGCACGCCGAGCACGAGACGACCGAGCTCAAGAAGACGCTCGGCCCATTGAACCTCGTGCTCCTCGGCATCGGCTGCATCATCGGCACCGGCATCTTCGTGCTGACCGGCCGCGCGGCGGCCGAGTTCGCCGGCCCCGGCATCATGATCTCCTTCATCATCACGGGCACGCTCTGCGCGCTCGTGGCGCTCTCCTACGCCGAGCTCGCCTCCGCCATTCCCGTTTCGGGCTCCGCCTATTCCTATTCCTATGCCTCGATGGGCGAGCTGACGGCCTGGATCATGGGCCTGCTGCTCGTGCTCGAATACGGGCTTGCCGCCTCCACCGTGGCGGTCGGCTGGTCCGGCTACATGGTGAGCTTCCTCAACGACCTCGGCGTTCACGTGCCGGTGGCCTTGCAGGCGGCGCCGGGCGTGCCCGTAACCGCGCACGGCTCGGGCGAAGTGATCGGGATAGGCGTGATGAACCTTCCCGCCGTGCTCGCCCTCGTCGCGGTGACGACGCTGCTCGTGGTCGGCATTTCCGAATCCGCGCTGGTCAACAACATCGTCGTCTTCATCAAGGTCGGCGTGGTGATCGCGTTCATCTGCATCGGCGCCTTCTATGTGAATCCCGAGCTGTGGAACCCGCTCATTCCCCCGCAGCAGCCCCCGCCGCCGCCCGGCAGCGACACCAGCCTGTGGGGACAGATCGGCGCAGCCGCGTGGAACGTGATGACCGCGCAGAACACCGGCCAGTACGGCATCGGCGGCCTCATCGCCGGCGCCGCCACGATCTTCTTCGCGTACATCGGCTTCGAGGCGGTCTCCACCGCCGGCGCCGAATCGAAGAACCCCGCACGCGACATGCCGATCGGCATCCTGGGCTCGCTCGTCATCTGCACGATCCTCTACATCCTCACCTCCGCGGTCCTCGTCGGCATCGTTCCGTACACGGAGCTCAACGATCCCGCCCCGATCGCCAAGGCCGTGAACCATATCGGCCTTCCGTGGTTCGCCGCCCTGGTGAAGATCGGCGCGATCGCCGGCCTCTCCAGCGTGATGCTCGTCCTGCTCTACGGCCAGACGCGCATCTTCTACACGATGGCCCGCGACGGCCTCATCCCGCCGGCCTTCGCCAACGTGCACCCGAAGTTCAAGACGCCGTGGATCAACACGATCCTCGTCGGCATCCTCGCGTGCGGCTTCGCCGGCTTCATGAGCCTCGACGCGCTCGCCAACCTCACGAACGTCGGCACGCTGGCCGCGTTCGGCATCGTCTGCCTGACGGTGGTCTATCTCCGTTATGCGCGCCCTGACATGAAGCGCCCCTTCAAGACCCCGCTCTTCCCCGCCACGCCGATCCTCGGCGCCTTCATGTGCCTCTTCCTCCTGATGAGCCTGATGGCGCACGAGCCGACGCGGAACTTCTTCCTCGTCTATCTCATTGGCGGCCTCATCCTCTACTTCGCGTACGGCATGTGGAACTCCAAGCTCGGCAAGGGGATCGTCGTGAAGGGTCATGAGGCGAACCCCGACCTCGAGGCGCGCGGCGTCACCGACCTGGAGCCGCCCAAGCGTCCCTAGCGGGGCGCAATTGGCGCTCACGTCTTCGCGGCCCGCCGCAGGAGCTGCGCCCGCATGCGGCGCAGCTCCGCGGCGAGGCGATTGACCTCGTCCTGCGACCGATCGACCGCCGCCTGCCGCCGCGCCAGCGCCGCCTGCGCCTCCGCGACCCGCGCCATATTGCGCGCGTGCTGCGCGGCGAGACGCTCCTCCGCGCGCCGATGCAGGCCGCAACGCTTCTCAGCCTCCTCCAGCGCCCGCGCGACCTTGGCCCAGGCGAGCGCGCCCGCGAGGTCCCGCCGCGCCGCCGCGCCCGTCGCCTGCGCGAACGCGGCCTCGATGGGATCGAGCTTGCGGCGCTTCTCGCGGCCGCGGCGTCTTGAGCTCATGGCTGCTCCTTCGCAGGCGGATGCTCTGCGGTTCCTTGAGAAAACCTCCGTATACGGAGGGTGGGGACGCGGAGATCCGCGCCGAATTTAAGGCGTCGCTTCGAGCTGGTGCTCTCGTCGGCGCCGACCTGACGCGAAACCCCGCGTCCCCGGCGATGCGTTTTTGCGCCTGCCCGGCGTCGAGGGGAGCTGTTCGCTCCGGCGCCGGATGCAGACGACGTGCGGCCCCGCCAGTGTCGCGACACGCGCTTTCGCCCGAAGGCGACAGGGGTGCATCGCGACCGGGCGCCGGATTTGCCATTTCTGGCCCGACGGTTTCATGCCCCGTCGGCTTTCCGTGAGGCGCGATCCTCTTCCCCGCGTCGCACGCAGGGTCGCGGGACGTCTGCAAGCCGGGGCTGCCGGACCTGCACGCCCGCGAAGGACCTCCCGCTTTGTGCGCACGCGCCGAATCTTGCGATCGACGGCCTCGATGCGGTTTGCGCCGCATCGCGCCGACCTCCGCGATCGATGCGGCTTTCGCCGCGTCGCCGCCTTGGCCTCGCGCGCTTCCCGAACTTGCGCGCCTCTCGCCGCATGCGCCGCAAAGCGCGTGGGACGATCAGCGTTTGGTTCCGGAGCAGGAGCGCTTCACGTCACGCTCGCTTCGCCTCCCGGCGCTGCCTTTGGGTCTGGATCCGCGACAACCTCCGTCGCGCCGGGATGGGAGGCATTGTACGACAGGTTTTGCGGGCGGGGATAAGTTTTCGGGAGGGAGAAATAAGTGGTTGATTCTAGATATAATTCGCCTCGGAGGGAGGGGGGCGAGCGGTCGAGGAGCCACTAGCTCGCCTGACAAGACGTTGCGCGTTTGGACCGCCAACGTATATCGGACGACGACCATGCCAGCAGTCCCCAACACCCTTTGCTTGCACTGTGGCCGTCAAAACTACACTGGAGCGACCCTGCTCGGGGCTCGGTGCAGAAACTGCAATACAGCGCTACGCCGAGGCACCCTCGGCCGAACAAGATCCTTCACTCAAGGTGCAAACCGATCCGGCTGGAAATGGATGGGCGCCGTGGCGCTTGGATGCGGTGCGCTCTACCTGCTCGGATCAGACAACCGCGACTACAACTATTCCACGCCGTCGTATCGAAGTTATCAGCCGTCCTATGTGACCAAGCAGCCGCCAGTCGCCGGGGCCCCGACGACTCCAGAATTTAGCGCCCCCCCAGTCGCGATAAGCACAGGTGAGCTCCGCTATCTTGGCCCATACGAAAGATTAGCTCCATTGAGCATCGTCACGCGAGAAGGGGCAGACTACTTTGTGAAATTGGTGAGTGACGCTACCGGCAAGGAAGAACTCGTTGCATATATTCATGGGGGCGACACCCTTGAGATCACGATGCCTCTAGGAATCTACGAACTGAGATACGCATCGGGTGAGGTGTGGTACGGAGAAGAGTTCCTATTTGGGCCAAGAACCTCATACTCACGCGCCGATACGCCTTTCAACTTTGAGATCCAAGGCGACCAAGTCGCGGGCTACACAGTGGAGCTATTCATGCGGGCGGGCGGCAATCTAGACGTCGATCCGATTTCCGCGTCCGAGTTCTAACTCTGCTCCCCCTATACTGAACCGTATCCGTTCTCTTTGAGCCAATGATACGAAAGGTTCAGTTGTGTCAGAGAGCCTTCCGCCACTTTGACAAGCTCATCCGGCACGCCTTTGCTGCGCAGCAGGTCCGGATGGAACGCCAACGTGAGTTTGCGATAGGCCGCCTTGACTTCTGCTACAGTGGCCCCGGGCGATAGCCCAAGCACTCTTAAGTGCTTTACAGCATCTTCGGCCCTCTCCGAGCGAGATTGGTGTCGCTTCCCCCGGCCCTCCGAATTCGCCCGAGAGCTGTGAACATGCAGCAATTGTTGGACGGCAGCCTCGCCCAACCCAAATGCCCTTCCAATCTCAAAGATAGCGCGCCGCTCGCCTTCGTGTATCACGCCGTCGACAGCAGCGATTGCGACCAGACCGACTATGACGTGATCGAGCAGTGTCTCATCCTTGATCGATGCAGCAACCTGAACAGCGCAGTCATATATCGAACGTTGATCGGAGAGCGCAGCCTTAAACAAGGCGGCGACATCGCTCACCGGAAATTCTTCTGGTCTAAAGTAGTGCTTAAACTCACGAACCTCTTCGGGGGAAACAGCACCGTCGGCCTTCGAGATTTTTGCACCTAGTGTGATGACGCCTTCGAAAAACCGACGACGTTGGTCCGTTCGTCGTTCTCGAATCTTCTGACCATCCCAGACAAGGCGAAAGCGGCTCCTGAGGAGGCTGAGAACGCAATCGCGATCAACATCGATCGGTATCTCAGCGCGCGAGAATGGACCGGACTTAAGGCTCAATGAAAACGCACTTAGACCCAGCTCTCTTGCATCCCCCACCAACGAACCAATTCGTCTGGCTCGACAAAACACTGTTCCATCCTTATGAATTTGAAAAGAGCCGATCTCGATGTAGTTGCGCTCTTCAAAGCTGCGCTCGTAGCGATCCAGTCGCTGCTCAAACGTGAGTTCTGAAACCACTTCCGAAAACAGCCAGACCGGTGCAATGGCCTTGCTCCCGTCCCCGGCGAACACACGCCCTGATCCAGAGGTTATTGTAACGCTCTGGCCGTGATCCATGAACACACGGCACTTCGCATCAAAACTGCTTCCCGTGGGAATGAAGTTTACCGAGTGACTGGTCTTGGTCGCAGTGTAGACAACGCTCTCGACATCACGCAGGGGATACGACTTGCCGCGGTAAGACATGCTTGTGTCGCTGATCTGAACGCCAAGCGACCGAAGCTCTTGCGCAATCTGCATTGCCACCGCCCCGGGTCAGCATGCAACCAAGCCCCCTCCAACGCAACCCCAGATCGCCACGGCCCTAGGCGCTCCGCTAACTCTCGCCTCAATCCCCGTGCTCCCGCGCGTTTTTCTCCACCGCGTCGTAGCAATCGGAGCGGTGCGACGTGGGGACCTGGTCGCATTCGTCGCGCGCGGCGTTGTCGTATAGGCTCTGGCAGCTGGTCAGGAAAAGCGTCGCGAAAAACGTGAGAAGCATGAGGCGCATCCGATCCTCCCCGGATGCGCAATAGCTGGCGTCGCATATTGGCGCAAAGATGACCCTCTCCGCCCTTAGACTCCACAGCTAGCGCGCGAACTTCTGGAACTTGATCCGGTGCGGGATGATGCTGTCGGTCCCGAGGCGACGCATCTTGTCCTCCTCGTAGCTCTCGAAATTGCCCTCGAACCATTCCACATGGCTGTCGCCCTCGAAGGCGAGGATGTGCGTGGCGAGCCGGTCGAGGAACCAGCGGTCGTGGCTGATGACGACCGCGCAGCCGGGAAAATCCTCCAGCGCCGATTCCAGCGATTGCAGCGTTTCCACGTCGAGATCGTTGGTCGGCTCGTCGAGTAAGAGCACATTGGCGCCGAGCCGCAGCGTCTTGGCGAGGTGCACGCGGTTGCGCTCGCCCCCCGAAAGCAGCCCGACTTTCTTCTGCTGGTCGCCGCCCTTGAAATTGAACGAGGAGACATAGGCGCGCGTCGGCACTTCGCGGCCGCCGACCTCGATCACGTCGAGGCCGCCGGAAATCTCCTGCCACACGGTCTTCTGCGGATCGAGCGCGTCGCGCGACTGGTCCACATAGCCGAGCTTCACGCTCTCCGCGATCTTCACGCTGCCCGCGTCCGGCTTCTCCTGGTCCGTCAGCATACGGAAGAGCGTGGACTTGCCCGCCCCGTTCGGCCCGATGATCCCAACGATCCCGGCCGGCGGCAGCCGGAACGAGAGCCCGTCGATGAGCAGCTTCTCGCCATAGGCCTTCTTCAGGCCGCTGACCTCGATGACGTTCTGGCCAAGCCGCGGCCCCGGCGGAATCTGGATCGTGGCGTAGGTCTGCTTCTCGCGCTCGGCCGCGGCGACCAGCTCGTCATAGCGCGCGAGACGCGCCTTGCCCTTGGCCTGCCGCGCGCGCGGCGTCTGGCGCACCCATTCCAGTTCCCGCGCCAGCGTCTTCTTGCGCGCATCGCTTTCGCTTTGCTCCTGCGCGACGCGCTTGGCCTTCGCCTCGAGCCACGCGGAATAATTGCCCTCGTAGGGAATGCCCTTGCCGCGATCCAATTCGAGCGTCCACTTCGTCACCTGATCGAGGAAGTAGCGGTCGTGCGTAACGAGGATGACGCAGCCGGCGAAGTTCTCCAGGTGATGCTGCAGCCACGCGACGCTCTCCGCGTCGAGATGGTTCGTCGGTTCGTCGAGCAGCAGCATGTCGGGCTTCGAAAGCAGCAGCCGGCAGAGCGCCACGCGCCGCCGCTCGCCGCCGGAGAGGTTGTCCACCATCCAGTCGTCGGGCGGGCACCGCAGCGCGTCCATCGCCATCTCGATCTTGGAATCGATGTCCCACGCGTCGGCCGCATCGATGCGCTCCTGCAGGGACGTCATCTCGCTCATGAGATCGTCGGAATAATCCTCGCCGAGCTTGGCGCTCACTTCGTTGAAGCGATCGAGGAGCTTCTTCTCCTCGCACCAGGCCTCGGCGTTGGCGCGCACATTGAGCGCATCGTCGAGCTGCGGCTCCTGCTCCAGATAGCCCATCTTCACGCCGGCCATCGGGAAGGCCTCGCCGGTGAAGTCCTTGTCGAGGCCGGACATGATCTTCAGGAGCGTGGATTTGCCCGAGCCGTTGACGCCGACCACGCCGATCTTCGCGTCCGGGTAGAACGACAGCCAGATGTTCTCGAACACCTTCTTGCCGCCGGGATAGGCCTTGGTGAGGCCCTGCATGGTGAAGATGTACTGGGCCGGTTCGGCCATGGGTCGCGCCTCGGAATGCCGGAAATCAGGAGAGGCGCGGGATATAGCGACGCTTGGCGGCGCTGGCTAGCGCCGCCCCTCGTCTACGTCGAACCGGGTCCACGCCTGCAGCGCATCAGGCTGCGCGGCTGCCTACATCAGGAGCCGTCAATCCGCGGCGGGACTGGCCACGCATCGATCGACCGGCAAACCGTAGCGCGCGCACAGGGCGGCATTGCGATAGACCTCTGCGATCGGTCCGGTCGCGAGGTTGCCCATGCGACTTTGATCGGCGGGCGTCAGGACAGAGCCCAGTTGCCGCCAGGCGCGCAACGCATCGGACAACCCTATCAGATTTTGCCGCAGCGTCGCATCGGCGAAGCCGGCGCGCGCTGCCGCGGCTTGCGCGACCGCAGCCGAGATCGGCGGCAAGAGCGCCAGCTGCTCTACGGTGATTGGTTGCGGCGGCGCAGTGGCCGGAGCATTCGGATCAGGGCTCGCCGTCGCCATCAGAACCACATAGCTGTTCGCGACCCCCTGATACGCAGCGACGTCTGATGGACATCCGCCGGCGCTCCGCGGCGCCTGAACAAGCTCGTTGCCAGAGCCCGCGACCATGAAGCAAAGCCTCGCCTCCAAATTGGAGAAATCGCTGATGTATCCGGGGGTATTGCGAGGATCGCGTTCTGTTCGGAACAGGAACGCGACGGTGCCCACCTTGCCGTCTGCGGCGGGATTGCAATCGGCGCTCGATGGCGTCACGCGCAGCAGAAGATCTCCGACCATCGCGCCTCGATTGCCGATCACGCCGTTGATGATCGGCTGCGCGACGCTCGTGTAGATCTTCGAGACGAGCTGAAAGCCTGCTGCGTATGGGGTTTTGGGCATGTCTCCGCTACCGGCGAAGCGCAAGATGTCGGCAATAATTTTGCCGCCTTTCCCGAGCTTCGCCTCGGTCACCATGATCGTACGAATGTGAATGGTGCTGAAGGTCGCCTTGGGGCCCGATGTGGCATGACCCGACAGGATCGAATGCGCGATCGCGAGACTGCCCGGACCGTCCGAAAAGTCCGCCACCGGGTGCTCTGACGTGCTGGTCAGCGTTACGTTTCCGACTGCGGCGATTTCCGCGGGCGCGGATGTCGGCGGAGCGAACTGGGTCTCGAAGGTGAGGATGGCACGCTCATCCGAGCGGAAGAAGCCGTCGCGCTTGTTCACCCGTGCTGCAATCGCGGTGAGACTGACCAGCTGCCCGGGCATGATGCAGCGAGGCGCGTTGACCGCCTGATCGACATAGATTCTCTGCGCCCCGCCGAATTGAGCGAGGGCCGGCGCCGGCGCGGTGCCCAGCAAGAGGCCAAGCGCGATCAGATATGCTCGCATGAAAGCCCTCCCAATACCCGTCCGCGGAATTAACATACCGCGCCCACATCCACAACCTGTGATTTAAACGCCGAAATCGGAGCAAATGGGATCCCGTGACGGCCGTCACCGGCGCAAGCTGAATCCCACCTTAAGTTTGGCCCATCCCAAAGTTGGGTAGTCGCGGTGGTCGCGGCGCCGGGCCCGAGGACATCCGCGGGTCCGTTCCCTTGAAGGAGGATCAGATGTTCGCCCGCCGTAAGCCCTGGACTTGCGCGATCGCGGCTCTGCTCGCGAGCGTTCTGTTCATCGGGGTCACGGCTGCGGCCCTGCCTCCGAGCTTGATGGCGTAAGCCCGAAAGCGAGAGCGCAGAGAGAGCCGTCGTGACCGAACTGACCACCGGCGCCGCCGACGTCCGCCTTGACGTCGGCGGCGTTCGCGCGCTCAACGCTCTTCTGGCGTGATCTTTCACGGCGAACCGGTTTCCACTTCACCTGGATCACGCTGACATCAAGGGAGGATGCTCATGAGCGTCTACAAGGTCATCGAGATCATCGGCACGAGCAAGAAGGGCTGGGACGACGCTGCGCGCCAGGCCATGGCGCAGGCCGGCGAAAGCCTCCGCGATCTGCGCGTCGCCGAAGTCGTGAAGATGGATCTCGCACTCACCGAGACCGGCGAGATCGAGGCCTACCGCACGCGGCTGGCTGTCAGCTTCAAATACGAGAAGGGCTGAACGCGAAACGCGCTCCTCGCTTGGGAGCGGGGAGCGCGTCGCACGCAGTCTTCGAGATGCTTCAGGCCGGAACCCACTGCCCCGACGCGTTGCGGCAATAGGTTTCCGGCGGCAGCCGCTCGTTGCCGTATTGCGGATCTGTCACGGTCGCGGTGATGCGCCGGCATTCGCCGCCGGGTCCCGAAACCGCTTGCGGCGGCGCCACTGACACGGTGCGGCTCGCGCCCTGGTCGGACTGCCAGCTGGTATCGACCGCGCGGTTCTCCGCCAGCGCTTGCTGATAGCCGCGCTCGATGTTGGCCTGGTCGCGCGCCGTCATCCAGCGGCAGACGCCATAGGTGCCAAGCCCGCCCGCGGCTGCGCCGAGCGCGGCGTTCTCGCCGCGATTGCCGCGCGGGGCCGTGGCCGCGCCGAGCACCGCGCCGATGCCCGCGCCGACCAGCGCGTTGCGCATGCATTGCGAGAGCTGGGTGCCGCCATAGCCGCTCCCGCCTCCATAGCCGGAACCATAGCCGCCGGTGGTCTCGCAGGCGCTCAAGGCGAGCGCGCCCGCGAGCGCGAGAGCAACGAAACGAAAACGCATGGGCATTTCTCCTCGACGGATCAACGCGCGAACCGGAATTTCGTCCCCCGGGCGGATCGCCGCAATCGCGCGTCAAGCGAACCAGGCCGCCCGATAGCGCACGCTGATGGCGATCCTGGGGCGCTTTGCGGCCGAGGCCTAGCCGGCCAGCCGGCAGGTGACCGGGGCGCCCTTGGGCTGCTCGTCTTCCTCCAGCGCCACCGTGAGGCTGGCCGGCGGCCGCCAGGTGGCCTCGGTCGGATCGCGCCCGGCGCGCAGATCGGCCCCCGCGCCCTCGTAATGATAGCCGACCCCGGTGATCTGGACGAGCAGCACCAGGGGCGCGCCGCCGTCCTCCGAGACCAGCGCCCGGCCGGCCGCGCGGTCGAACGTCACATCGAGCCGCGAGCCGTCCTCGCACCGGAAACGCTGCTGCGCGGCCTCCGGCGGAGCATCGGGGCACGGCGTGGCGCAGCCCGCCGCAAGCACTCCCGCACACAGCGCGGCCGCGCGGAGCGCGCTCCGGACAAGTTCATTCCGCCGCATCGACCGTTCCCGCGCTGCCCCCAGATACCGCCACCATAGCCGCTCTGGTGCGGATTGAAATCGCTGGCCGCGGACGCGCATGCATCCGCCTTGCTGGCCCGCCGCGGCGCACCCTATGAACCCTGCCGATGCCCGGCCCGCAGGAACCCTCATCGCAAGCCGCCCGCGCGCCGGGCGCGCGTCGCGGCGGCTGGGCCGCGGCGCTCGCGCTTGGACTGACGCCGCCGATCGCGGTCGGCGGAGGGCTGGCGATGGCCCCGCTGGCCGCCGCGGCCGGGCTGGCGGGCGCGCCCTACCGCAGCGCGGCGCGTCTGTTGCGCGCCGGCGGCTTGCCCCTGCTGTTGCTTGGCCTCTTCGTGCTCTGGGCGATGGCGAGCGCGTTCTGGTCCGCCGCGCCGACGCGGTGGGAAGCGGCCGCGAAGCTCGCGGGCGGGGTCGCGACCGGCCTCGGCCTGCTCGGCGGCGTCCTTCTCGCCGGTCGCGACGGGCGCAGCCTCGTGCGCGCCGCCGCCGCCGCGGGCGCCCTGATGCTGGGCGCGCTTCTCACCATCGAGGCGCTCTTCGCCATGCCGTTCAACCGCCTGGCCCAGCCCGATCCGGTGGACTGGGTGGTGGCGATCAATCCGGGCCACGGCGGGAGCATCCTCGCGGTCCTCGTCTGGCCGGCGATTTTATCCGTTCACGGACGATTGCGGCTGCCCGTCGCGCTCGCCGCGCTGGCGCTGGCGGCTTTCGCCTGCACCCGGTTCGAGAACCACACCAACATCGTCGCCTTCCTGGCCGGCGGCGCCGCGGCGCTGCTGGCCGCGCGCTGGCCGCGCGCGACGCTGACGGCGCTGGGCGCCTTTTTCGCCGCGCTGGTGCTCCTGGCGCCGCTCTGGGCGTCGCTCTTGCCGCACGCGGACGCGCTGCCGCTGCCCTATTCCTGGTTGGAGCGCATCGAGATGTGGCGCTCGTCCGCGGCGCGGACCGCCCAGGCGCCGCTCTTCGGACACGGGCTCGACGCCGTCCGCCTGATGAAGGCCGCGCAGGACATCGGCGGCGTGGAATATCATTTCATCTCGCTGCATCCGCACAATGCGGGACTGCACATCTGGCTGGAGCTCGGCGCCGTGGGCGCAGCGCTCGCCGCGGCCGCGCTCTTCTTCGGCGGGCGCGGAATCGCACGCGCGCTTTCGGGCGACGCGGCGACCGCGGCGGCGGCCGGAGCGTGCGCATTCGCCGCCCACGCTTTCCTGAGCCTCGGCGTGTGGCAGGAATGGTGGATCGCCACGGCGTTCGTGCTCGCCGCCTCGGTTGCGGCGCTGAAAGAGACCCAGGAGACCTGATGCGCGTGCTCGTGACCGGCGCCGGCGGCTTCATCGGCGGCGCACTTGCGCCCGCGCTGCAGGCGCAAGGCGCCCAGATCATCGCCGTTCTGCGCGACGATATCCCGACCTGCCCGATCGCAGCGGACGACGTGATCGTTCATCTCGCGGGCCTCGCCCACGCGCGCGCCACCGAGGCGCAGCACCGCGCCGCGAACACCGACCTCACGCTGGCCCTGGCGCGGCGCGCACGCGACGCCGGCGCCAGACGCTTCGTGTTCGCCAGCTCGATCAAGGCGGTCGGCGAACAGACCTTCGGCACGCGCTTCTCCGAGACGACGCGCGCCGAGCCGCTTTCCGCCTACGGACGATCGAAGCTCGCCGCCGAACAGGGACTGGCGCAGATCGAGGGCCTGGACTGGGTGGCGCTGCGCCCGCCGCTGGTGCATGGGCCCAACGCCAAGGCGAATTTCGGCGCGCTGCTGCGCCTGGCCGACACCGGGCTGCCCCTCCCGTTCGACGCGCTGAAGAACAGCCGCAGCCTGCTGTCGCTGCCCTCGGCGGTGGAGGCCTTCGCGCTGGCCGTCTTCAAGGACGGCCCCCCCGGCATATTCCATGTCGCGGACGCCCCGACCCTCTCCACCGCCCGGATCGTCGCCAACCTGCGCGCGGGCCTTGATCGCCCCAAGCGCCTCGTGCGACCGGGTATCCTGCGGCCGCTCCTGGGCCTCAAGCAGGTGCGCATGCTGACCGAGTCGCTCGAGATCGACGACACGCGCTTCCGCCGCGCGTACGGCTTCAACGGCGCCGATTCCAACGCCGCCCTGAAAGCCACCGCACGCGCCTACGCCGAGGCCAGGCGCGCCCGATGAGGAAGCTCCTCTTCGTGGCGACGGAGGATTGGTTCGTCCGCTCGCATTTCCTGCCGATGGTCGCGCGCGCCAAGGCGGATGGCTGGGAGACGGTCGTCGCAGCCCGCGTAGGGGACGCCGCGAAAGACCTGGAGGCTGCTGGCGCACGCGTGGCGCCGCTGTCCGGCGTGCGCGGCCGCCTTTCTCCAGGCGCGGTGCTGGCCGAAGCGGCGGAGATGCGCCGCGTCCTGAAGGAAGAGCGCCCCGATCTCATCCACGCGATCGCGCTGAAGCCCTGCTTCGTCGTCTCGCTGGCGATGGGCGCCGCGCCCGACGCCGGGATTGCGTTCGCGATCACCGGCATGGGCTATCTCTCCGCGCGCGATCTGCGCATGCGCCTGGCGCGCGCCGCGGCGCTGCAATTCATCGCCGACGCCGCGCAGCGACGCTCCGCGATCATGGTGCTGGAGAACGACCACGACCGCCGCAAGTTCGAGAAGCGCGGCGTGCGCCGCGAGATGACCGCGATCCTGCCCGGCGCCGGCATCGATCCCGCGCGGCTGACGCTGAGCGAGCCGCCATCCGCCCCGCCGATCCGCGTCGGGCTTGCGGCGCGGCTCTTGCGCTCCAAGGGCATCGAGGACGCCATCGAGGCCGTGCAAATTCTCCGGGCGCGCGGATCCCCGATCGAGCTCGCCATCGCCGGCGCTCCGGACCCGGACAATCCGGCGTCCTACTCCGAAGCGGACATGGCGCGCTGGAACGCGTTGCCGGGCGTCGCCTGCAGGGGCTGGACGAGCGACATCAGCCGCTTCTGGGCCGACGCGCACATCGGCGTCTTCCCCTCGCGCGGCGGCGAAGGCCTTCCCAAAAGCATGCTGGAGGCGGCCGCCCTGCGCCGCGCCATCGTCGCCACCGATGCGCCCGGCTGCCGCGATTTTGTCGAGCACGAGGCGACGGGACTGCTCGCGCCGCGCAGCGATCCCGCGGCGCTTGCCGACGCCATCGCCCGCCTCGCGGATGATGCGGCGCTGCGCAGCCGCCTCGCCGAAGCCGCGTATGTCAAAGCCCGCTCAGGCTACACCGAGGAGATCGTCGCGCGTACAGTGGCGCAGGCCTGGGAAGCGGCGCTTGCAGCAAAGCGCGGCGTGATCGCGCCAACGCGCCGCGCCCCGGCCCCCGCCTAGCGCGGCTTGCCAAACGAAGCGCGCCCCTCCCCTCGAGGGGAGGGGGCGCCATGCTCCGCATAGGGAGCAATCAGAGGCATAGGCTCAAGTATCCACCACGATCGTCTTGATCGTGCCGTCGCCGAAGATGACTTTGAGATCGCCGTCGGCCGTATCGACATAGATCTTCGCCAGCCCCGATGTTGCTGAAGGCGCCGTCTTGCCGTCGGCGATCTCGATGTGCGAATGCCGCGTGATCGAATAGGCGCTGTCGGCGTTGTTGCGGAAATTGATCTCCCCATCCGCCGGCGCCCGGATCGTCCCGCGATTGAAGAATCCGTACGTTCCCGAGCCGCCGATCTGGCAGCTGCCGGCCGGGAAGATGCTGCCGGTGAACGCCACCTGCCCGCCGCGGGTGACGGAGAACTGGCTCGTGCCGCCGACCTTGAGATTGATGAGCCGCGACGCCGAATTGGAGTTCGTGT
This sequence comes from Hyphomonadaceae bacterium, assembly GCA_016791425.1. GTDB lineage: Bacteria > Pseudomonadota > Alphaproteobacteria > Caulobacterales > Aquidulcibacteraceae > CADEEL01. The sequence continues at coordinate 111,371 of JAEUMQ010000016.1, forward strand.
TCGTCACGTCGAGATTGATCGCGTCGAAGGTGTCGGACGCATCGTTCCAGGTCGAGGTGATGGAAAGCGCATTGGCCGGATCGGTGATCGTGCCCTGCGCGAGCGCGAGCGTGACGCCCGCAACCGCTCCGGTGAAGGTCCCGCCCGCGAGCGGCATGGCCGCGATGTCGCTGAGCGCCTGCGCGAACGTGCGCTCGGCGAAATTGCCCGCAGCCGTGGCGCCGACATAACAGGCCTGCGTCGCGTTCAGGAGCTTGGCGAACGTCACCGCGTCGTCGAGGATCTTGCCGGTGGTGACCGCGTCGTTCGCGATCGTCGTGGCCGTCCCGCCGGCGCTCTTCGTCACGTCCCCGGTGAACGCGCTCGTCTGGATGCCTCCCGAGCCGGTGAATTCGATGCCGCCGGACACGGTAAGCTCTTCAGCGTCCCCTGCGCCCGCCGTGTCGCGTCCGACCAGGCGGTCCGTCGCGCTCACATTCTGCAGCTTGGCGTAGCTGACCGCATCGTTGTCGATCTGGCTTGCGCCCACCGTGTTGAGGGCCGCGAGCGCGCCGAGCGCTTCGAACTTGTCGCGCACGGCGTTCTTGGAGGGCGCGATCGCGGTGACCCCGTCCCAGCTCGTCGCGTTGTAGGCGGCATCGGAGATAACCGCCGCGATGGCGGCGTCGGCGGCTGCGATCGAATAGAAATCCACGCCGGCCTCAAGGTCGAGCTGGCCGCGCATCGCGGCATAGTCGGCCGCGCCGAGCAGCGAGAGCACGTTCGCGGAGATGGCGACCTCGCCGAAATCGCCGACGCCCGAGGCGCCGATCAGCGCGCGCTGCGTGGCGTTCTGCAGCTTCGCGAAGGTGACCTGATCATCCACAAGCGCGACCGGCTCGGCGATCCAGGCCGCGCCGTCATGCACGAGCGTGGAATCCGCATCCTTCACGAACGCGTACCAGCCTTCGCGGGGGCTAAGCTCTTCCCAGGCGCCGTCGCGATAATACGCGATCGCGCCCTCCGCCATCGCGCCCCATGCGTCGCCGGTCTTGCCCGAAGGAAGAATGTAGCATTGCCCGTCCGTGGGACCGCCCGGCTCCGCGCCCGTCGTGGCCGAAACCACCGCGAGCTGCACCAGCGCATCGAGCCTGATGAGGCTTTCGTTGACGGTGACGTGCTTCTGCGCCTGCGCGGGCATGAGGAAAGGAAGGCCGAGATTGCTCGATTGGTCCGACATGAAGTGCTCCTGGCGGCCATTCTCGCACGGGTCCGGGGTCGGTCGGATTGGCGGCGACTTATCCCCCTATTTTCGGCCGCCCGCGGCTGCGCGAAACCGCGTGTTTTCCCTGCAAAAGCGCTATGGTGAGGCATGAGTCCCACCTATGCGAGCTATCTCGCGCTCGACGAATTGCTGGCCTGCCAGCGCCCGCTGAGCGAGGAGCATGACGAGACCTTGTTCATCATCATCCACCAGACCAAAGAGCTCTGGCTGAAGCAGATCTTGCGCGAGCTCGACCTCGCCCAGGCGCTCATCCGCCGCGGCGAGCTGACGCCCGCCTACAAGAGCCTGGCGCGCGTCTCGCGCATCCAGTCGGTGATGACCCTCTCCTGGGACGTGCTCGCGACCATGACGCCGGCCGATTATACCAGCTTCCGCGACCGGCTCGGCATGAGCTCCGGCTTCCAGTCCGATCAGTTCCGCGCGCTGGAATACCGCCTCGGGCTGAAGGACAGCGCCTTCCTGCGCTACCAGGATGACCGCCCCGCGGCCCGTGCGCGCCTCGAGGCCGCGCTCGCCGCGCCGACGCTCTATGACGATGCGTTGGCCCAGCTCGCGCGCGCGGCGCCGGTCCCGAAGGCGGCGCTCGAACGCGATGTTCGCGAGCCCTACGTGCCCTCGCAGGAGGTCGAGGACGCCTGGCTCGAGGTCTATCGCGACACCACGCGCCATTGGGAGCTCTATCAGCTCGCCGAGAAGCTGGTCGATCTGGACGACGCCCTCGCCACCTGGCGGCACAAGCACGCGCTCACGGTGGAGCGCATCATCGGCGGCAAGCGCGGCACCGGCGGCACCGATGGCGTGAGCTATCTGCGCGCGACCCTGGGCAAACGCTGCTTCCCGGAGCTCTGGTCGCTGCGGACGCGGCTCTAGGGATGCGGCCTTGAAATCGTACAAGCATCTCTTCACGCGCGCCTTCGCCGCGGCGCCCAGCCGGCTGCACCTCGCAGCCCATTCACATCATCTGTGGCCGGACGCTTCGCGCGACGCGCAGCTCGCGGCCTGGGACGACGCCGCCGCGCTCGCCGACCGCAAATGGGCGAAGGTGTTCGGCGAGATCCTGCCGCAGGCGCAGGCCAACGTGGCGCGCGAATTGAACCTCCCCTCGCCCGACACGGTCGTCTTCGCGCCGAACACGCATGAGCTCATCGTGCGGCTCTTCTCCGCGCTCTCCATGCGCCCCGTGCGCATCCTGACGAGCGATTGCGAATTTCATTCCTTCGCGCGCCAATCCGCGCGCTGGGCCGAAGCGGGCCTGGCGACGCTGGAGATCGTGCCGACCGAGCCTTTCGCGGATTTCGAGACGCGTTTCCTTGAAGCGGCCGCGACCGGCGCGCACGATCTTGTGTTCGTCAGCCACCTCTTCTTCAAGACCGGACGCGCATTCGCACGCGCCTTCGAGCTCGCGCGCATTGCCAAGCCCGAGGGGCCTTGGGTCGTCATCGACGGCTACCACGCGTTCATGGCGCTGCCGACCGATCTCGCTGCCGTGTCGGAGCGCATCTTCTATGTCGGCGGCGGCTACAAATACGCCATGACCGGCGAAGGCGCCGCGTTCCTGCATGCGCCGCCGGGCTACGGCGCGCGTCCCGTCGTGACCGGCTGGTACGCCGCGTTCGGCGCGCTGGAGACAGGCGCGCGCGGCGTGGCCTACGCGAACGACGCGCGGCGCTTCCTGGGCGCGACGTTCGATCCCTCTGCGCTCTATCGCCTCAACGCCGTGTGCGCTCTGCTGCGCCGGGAGGGGCTGGCCACTGGCGACATCGCCAAGCGAGCGCAGGCTCTGCGCGCCATGCTTCATGAGGCGGTCGCGGCCGGAAAGTGCGGCGCCCTGAGAGACGCCGAAGTTCTGAACGCGGACGCGCCCGCGCGCTTCACCGCCTTCCGTCATCCCCGCGCGGGAGAGTGGAAGGCCGCGCTCGACGCCGCCGACGTGATCGTCGATTGCCGCGACGATGTCCTGCGCATCGGCTTCGGGCTCTATCACGACCCCGCGGACATCGAGCGCTTCTGCGCCCTCGCCGCGCGCGCCCTCCGCTGAGAAGCACGCCTTTCGAAGCCCGCTTCCCTCAGGCGGCGCGAAGAAGCGCGCGGTGAGTGGCGAATGGCGCCCCGCGCTCTGGCAAAGGCGACGCTCGCTAGTCCAGAGGAGGCGCGCCATGGCGACGGCGACGGGAACCTACGACTACATCATCGTCGGCGCCGGCAGCGCCGGCTGCGTTATCGCCAACCGCCTCTCGGCCGATCCGCGCAATCGCGTGCTGCTGCTCGAGGCCGGCGGCGACGACCGCCCAAGCCGCAACCTCGGCAAGTTCGGCTCGAACCTGATGATCCACACGCCGATCGGGTTCGGGCGCACGCTCAACGACACGAACGTCAACTGGATGTACGAGACCGAGGAAGATCCCGGCAGCGGCGGTCGCCGGCACAAATGGCCGAAAGGCAAGGTGCTCGGCGGCTCCTCCTCGATCAACGGGCTCTTGTACATACGCGGCCAGCATGCGGATTATGACGGCTGGCGCCAGATGGGCTGCGAGGGCTGGGGCTATGACGACGTAAAGTCCTACTTCAAGCGCGCCGAGCATCAGGAGCGCGGCGCGTCCGAATTCCACGGCGTCGGCGGGCCGCTTAATGTATCGGACATCACCGAACAGAACCCGATCTCGGCCGCGCAGCTCGACGCGGCGGTTGAGGCCGGCATTCCGCGCTCGGACGATATCAATGGCGGTGAGCAGGAAGGCGTGACCTGGTTCCAGCTCACGATCAAGAACGGGCGGCGCCATTCGACGGCCGTGGGCTATCTGCATCCGGTGATGCACCGGCGCAATCTCAAGGTCGAAACCGACGCGCACGCGGCGAAGGTCCTGTTCGAAGGCAAGCGCGCGATCGGCGTCGAATTCCTTCAGCACGGCGGGCGCTGGAGCGCGAAGGCGAAGAGGGAGGTCATCCTCGCCGCCGGCGCGGTCGCTTCGCCGCAGCTTCTCGAATGCTCGGGCATAGGCCAGGGCGCGCTGCTGCAGAAGCACGCGATCCCGGTCGTGCACGAGCTGCGCGGCGTCGGTGAGAACCTGCAGGACCATTACATGATCGGCTGCCAGTGGCGGCTGAAACCCGGCTGCCTCACCGTCAACGAGCTTTCGCACGGCGCGCGCCTCGTCGGCGAAGTGCTCAAATATGCGCTGACCGGCAAGGGCCTCTTGAGCTTCGCGGTCGCGCACACGGTGGCGTTCTGCAAATCGCGGCCCGAGCTCGCCCATCCGGACATCCAGTTCCACATGATGGCCGCGAGCATGGACCTTGAAGTGCTGGCCATGACGCAAGGGCTGCAGCTGGAGAAGGCGCCCGGCATGACCATCACGCCGTGTCAGGTGCGGCCCGAATCGCGCGGCAGCGTCCACATCAAGTCGCCGGACGCGCTCGTCTACCCGACGATCATCCCCAATTATCTCGCCGATCCCATCGACCGGGAGGTTGCGGTGGCGAGCCTGAAATGGGCGCGCAAGATCTCGCAGCAGCCGGCGCTTGCGCCTTACCTCGCGGCGCCCGGCGATCCGTTCGGAACCAACGACGAGGAGATGCTCGCCTATGCGCGCATGGCCGGCGCGACGCTCTATCACGCGGCAGGCGCATGCAAGATGGGGCACGGGCCCGAATGCGTCGTCGATCCAGAGCTTCGGGTGCATGGCGTGGAAAGCCTGCGCGTCGTCGACGCCTCGATCATGCCGCGCATCGTTTCCGGCAACACCAACGCGCCGACGATCATGATCGCGGAAAAGGCGTCCGACCTCATCCTCGGCAAATCGCCCGCTGGCGCCATGGCGGCGGCCTGACGCCAAGCCGCTGCGTTTCCCTCGCGGAATTACCTCAGGCGCAGGAGCGCACCCCGCGCGCGCAGGGCATTTACACGCTGCGGGACAGCAGGTACCCTGACATCGAATGTAAGCCCCCCTAACATAAGGGCGCATGCGATTTGGGGACGAAATCCAATCTCCGTCAGATGCCGCCCGCGGAGGCGCTGGGCGAAGCGCCCGAGCGCGTCGGCCAGCGCATCACGTTCGCCTATCTCGCCGCGTACGCCGATCTTGCGCCGCGGATGGAGCGCCTCGGGCTTTCCTCGCCGAGCCGCATTCTCGCGCTCTTCCACATCAAGGCGCATCCCGGCTGCAGCCAGAGCGAGCTCGCCGGCTGGACCGGGCTTTCGCGCGCCAGCGCCATGATGATGACCAATCAGCTCGAAGAAGCCCGCATCATCGAGCGGCGAAGCGGGCCCAATGCGCGCACCAACGCGCTTTATCTCACCGCGCACGGCGCGTCGGTGCTTGAGAAGATCGTCGAGCAGACCGCGGCCAACGAGCGCCTCATCTTCGGCTGCCTGACCGATGACGAGCGCCGGACGCTCATCGTCCTCCTGGAGAAGGTGGTCCGCGACGTCGAAGCGCGGCGCTCCAGGAAGAAGGCATCGACGAAATCGGGTCCATGACGCGCGCCGCTAGCGGCGGCGTCATCGAGGGAATCTCAGTCGGGAGAAAAGGGAGGGACATATGAAGAAGGGAATCGTTTCGCGTCGCCTGAAGCCCGCGGCGTTGTTGTGGTCGACCGCGCTGGCCGCGGCGACGGTCGCTTCCGGCGCCGCCTTCGCGCAGGAAGAGGAAAGCCCCGAACGAGCAACGGGCGTCGGCGAGATCGTCGTCACCGCGCAGTTCCGCGCACAGAACCTGCAGGACACGCCCCTGGCGATCACCGCCATCACCGGGGACATGCTCGAGCGCCGCAGCCAGTCGGACATTTCCGAGATCGCGCGCCAGGCGCCGAGCGTGACGCTGGCCGAACAGAACCAGGAATACGCCTCCGGCCTCATCGCCTACATCCGCGGCATCGGCCAGAACGATCCGAACTTCTCGGTCGAGCCCGGCGTCGGCGTCTATATCGATGACGTCTACCTGCCGACCTTGACCGGCTCGCTGCTTGACCTCATGGACGTCGAGCGCGTGGAAGTGCTGCGCGGGCCGCAAGGCACGCTCGCCGGCCGCAACTCGATCGGCGGCGCGCTCAAGATGTATTCGGTGCGCCCCCGCGGCGACAATTCGGGCTCCTTCCAGGTCACCTACGGCTCGTACGACCGGCTCGATCTGCGCGGCATCTACGATGTCCGCCTGGCCGACAACCTCTCCATGCGCGTGTCGGGCGTCAGCAAGAACGAGACGGGCTACATCACGCGTCTCGACTATGCGCTGACCCATCCGGGAACCAACGTCCCGACGATGGCGCACGGACAAGATCCGGTGCTTGGAACGCTCGGCGGCGTCGCCATCGCCGCCGGCAAGGTCGCGCTTCTGTGGGAGCCGAGCGACCGGGTCAACGTGCTGCTCTCCGCCGACTACACGCGCGAGCGCAACGAGCCGGGCCCCGCCACGCTGCTCTACGCAAATGCGCTGGGCGCCTACAACAACGACCCCAGTCGGCCCTGGCTCAGGGGCACGAACGGCGCGTTGGTCCCATACAATTGCAACTTCGTGTCATCCGGCCCCAACGCCTGCGACACCCAGACCGGACATGACGGGCGCTACATCTCCTATTCGTGGTTCGCCGACACCTATCCCGGGGATTCGCAATCGCCGTACAAGCCCCTGGTCCTCGATCCGCACCGGAACCTCGACAATTACGGCGTTGCGCTGACCGTCGAGGCCGCCCTGACGGAAAATCTCTCGCTGACCTCGATCACGGCCTATCGCGAATACGAAGCCGACTGGTCCTACGATTATGACGGCGCGCCGCACACCGTCGATCTCCTCAATCAGAACCAGACCAACCGACAGATCAGCCAGGAAATCCGGCTGAACGGCCAGCTGTTCAACGACCTGATCGACTTCACCGTCGGCGGCTTCTATTTCGACGCCGAGAGCTTCTACACCGCGCGGGTCGATATTCCGTACGCGGAGCTCGACTTCATCCACGGGCCCGATCCGACGCCGTCGAACAACAAGGCCGTGTTTGCGAACGCGACCATCAACTTCACCGACGCCCTGCACTTGACCGGCGGCGTCCGCCAATCCTGGGACGAGAAGGAATACCAGTACATCCGCCGCAATCCGGACCTCACGCCGGTGCAGGGGCCGTGCAACTTCTTCCTCGGCGCGCCGGTCGCCGGCCCGGTCGGCATCGGCAACCAGCCGAACTGCCTCCTCTTCGGCGTCAACGGCACGAAGGCGAAGTTCACGAACGACCGCCTCGACTGGCGCGTGGCGCTCGACTACCGCTTCACGGAAGACCTCATGGTCTACACGCAGGTCGCGACCGGCTATCGCGCCGGCGGCTTCAACGCCCGGCCGTTCTTCCCGAGCCAAGCCACGCCGCACGTCCCCGAAACGATCACCTCCTACGAGGTCGGCGTGAAGACCGACCTGTTCGGCGACAAGCTTCGCCTGAACGGCGCGGTGTTCTATTTCGACTATAACGACATCGTGCTGAACTCGACCTTCTGCGCGGACCTGCCGGTCGGCCAGCAGGCGCCGTGCCTGCGTCCGACCAATGTCGGCTCGGCCGAAGTGCAGGGCGTCGAGCTCGAGGCGTACTTCTACCCGACGGACAATTTCAGCATCGATCTCTCCGCCAGCAATCTCGACTTCGAATATACCGAAGTCGACGCCACCGCCGGGACCGGAACCTCGCTGAGCGACATCACCCCGTACACGCCGGAAATGAAGTACAGCATCGGCGTGCAATATAACGTCAACGACGTCGTCGGCGGCGACATGATCTTCCGGATCGACGCCTCCTACCAGTCGGAGATGTTCACCGAAGCCGCCAATGTGCGGCGCCAGATCATCTCCAGCACGACCGCAGCCGTTGCGCCGATCGGCAATCCGGGCGGCGGCGGTCCGATCCCGAACCTGCTCGTCGATAATCTGATCGAGGGCTACACCTTGGCCAATGCGCGCGTCGCGTGGGAGTCCGACGAAGGCGGCTGGGGCCTCGCCTTCGAAGTGAAGAACCTGTTCGACGAATACTATCTCACCACCAAGGTGAACGATGCGGCCTCCACCGGCCACGTGTTTGGTTCCCCCGGCAAGCCGCGCACCTGGGCGGTCACGCTACGGCGCAGTTTCTGATCGCCTCGCGTTAGAACTGCAACGACGCCGCGCCGGCAACGGCGCGGCGTTTGCCGTTCAAGCCTCCAGCGTCCGCGAGTCTAGCGTCCAGCGCGCCGGAAGACATCTTCCGCGCCCGGATCCCCAAGCGAACGCGCAGCGCGGTGTCCGTCATAGACCGCATGCACGATGGCGCCCGGCGCCGCGGCGTCGCCGATGCAGCGGATCGATTGCGCCGCGTCCTGCGCGCATAGCTCTTGAAAGAGCCCGTCGTTCGGCAGCCGCGCGGTGACCGCAAGAACGCTCGCGCAGGCGACCTCCATCGGCTTTCCCGTCCACACATCCCGAAGCGCGGCGCCGGCGCCCTCGAAGGAAACGAGGTTGTGATCGGCGACGATCCTCACGCCAAGCTCGCGCAGGCGCTTCTGGATGTGCGGGAACTCCAGCGTGTTCGCGGTCCAAGGCGCCGGCGCCGAGGCCGGCGTGACGAACACGACCTCCCGCCCCGCGGCGCGCAGCGCCTCGGCGAGCACGCTGCCATAATAGAACCCGTCATCGTCGAAGAGCAGCACCGGCCCCGGCAAAGCGGCGCCGTCCATGATATCGTCCGGCGTGAACACGCCGTGCGCGTCGAAACCGGCGATCGAGACATTGGAACGCCCGAAGCCGTCGCGCCGCCATGTGGCGCCCGCAGCGATCACGACATGGTCGGCGCCGAAGGCGCGCACATCATCCGACTGCATGCGGCTTTCGCGATAGACCGACACGTTGGGCATGCGCTCGATCTGCCCGACGCGCCAATCGCGCACCCGCGCCCAGGCCGCGAGGCCCGGCAGGCGCGCTTCGCGGCTGACGCGTCCGCCGAGCTCGCGGGAAGCTTCCGCCAGGTGCACCTCGTAGCCCCGCTGCCCGAGTGCACGCGCAGCTTCCAGGCCCGCCGGCCCGGCGCCCACGATCAGCACGCGTTCGGCCGCGTGCCGGCCAGCGATCCGCTCAGGATGCCAGCCGCGGCGCCATTCCTCGCCCATGGTCGGGTTCTGCGTGCAGCGGATCGGCGTCATCGTGGAATCGCCGCTGACGCAGATATTGCAGCCGATGCATTCGCGGATGTCGTCGATGCGGCCCTCTTCGATCTTGCGCGGCAGGAAGGGATCGGCGATCGACGGCCGCGCGGCGCCGATCATGTCGAGCACGCCGCGCTTGAGCTGGCTCGCCATCGCGTCCGGCGACGTGAAGCGCCCCACGCCGACGACGGGCTTGCTTGTGGCCTTCTTCACCCAATCGATGAACGGCTCCTGCGCGCCTTCCTCGGCGAAACGCGACGGCGCCGAATCTGCGGACCACGCGCCCGCATTGACGTCCCAGAGGTCGGGCAGCTCCCCGAGCAGGTGCACGATCTCGCGCGCCTCCTCCTCCGTGACGCCTGCCGCGCCCTGGAATTCCTCGACCGCAAAGCGCACGGCCACGGCGCAGGTATCGCCCACCGCGTCCTTGGCGTCCTCGATGAGCTCGCGCAGGAGCCGCGCGCGATTTTCCAGCGAGCCGCCATACTCGTCCGTCCGCTGATTGCGGCGCCGCTGCAGGAAATGCATCGCCAGCGAGAGATCGTGCGCGGCGTAGACATAAACGACATCGAAGCCGGCGCGCTTGGCCCGCAGCGCCGCCGTGCGGTGCCAGCGCCGATAATCGGCGATGTCGCGCCTGCTCATCGCGCGCGCCTGGTGCGGATGCCCGTGCTTCACCGGCTGGTGCGACGGCGCCAATGGCGTCGCGCGCGAATAGAGGTTCGAGGCCGAGGCGCCATTGTGCGCCAGCTCGATCGCGGCGAGCGCGCCGTGCGCATGCACCGCCTCGCACATGAGCGCGAGCGCCGGAATGTCGCTCTCGTCCCAGAGCCGCGCCTCGATATAGGGGCTGACGTCCCCCGACGGATGGATCTCGCACTCTTCGGTGCTGACGACCGCCCAACCGCCCTCGGCCTTCATCCCGCGCATCGCGGCGTGCGCCTCGGGCATCGCGTAGCCCATGCCGTTGCAGTGCGGAACCTGGAAGAACCGATTGCGCCCGGTCACCGGTCCAAGGCGGATCGGCTCGAACAGGCAATCGTAGCGCGGATCGCGGCTCATGCTGCGCTCGGCATGTCAGGGCGCTGTGGCCGCCGCGCGCGCGCGGGCGCGCGTGAACCGCATCGCCGCATAGATCGGCAGACCGACCGCGCCGAGACCAAGCGCCCAGAGGAACGGCTCGCGCCCGACGCCGACGAACGCGAAGATTGAATACGCCAATCCAAGAACGCCGATGACCAAAAGCTTGGGCGAGGCCTTCACGCCGCGGAACACGAAGAGCCCCAGCGCCAACGAGGACAGCAGATAAAGCGGCAGGTTCGCCGCCGTGACGACCGTGCTCAGGAACGCGAACCCCTGAACGAGGGAGCGGCTGTAGTTCATCAGCACCATCCCGCTCGCCAACACGCCGATGACGATGAGCGCCGCCGAAGCGGCGCCGCGGGCGTTGTCGCGGCCGAGCACGGAGGGAAGCACTGCGTTGCGCGCCATCGTGCGGGTCAGCTCGCTGCAGAGCAGCGTCCAGCCATTGAGGCAGCCGAGCCCGCTGATCACGACGAACAGCGCGATCCAGCGGCCGACATTGTCGCCCAGCATGCGGTTGAGCAGATCGACGAACGGCGCCTGCGAGGCGGCAAGCTCCGCCTGCGGAATGAGCAGCATCGGGATGACCGAGATCGCGACATAGATCAGCGCCGTCGCCAGCGTGCCGACCAGGGTTGCGATCGGGATCGTGCGCTTGGCGTCCTTCACGCGGCCCGCAGGAATGGACGCCGATTCCATGCCCAGCATGGCGAAAAGCGCGATCGTGGAGGCGGCCATGATCTGCGGCAGCGCGATCGGCGTCGTCGGCGAGGACCGAGTGTAGGCCCCGGGCTCGCTGAACAGCAGCCAGACGCCGAGCAGGATGATGGCGATCATCGGCACGAGCTTCAGCGTCGTCGTTATGATCTGCACGGGCCCGCTCGCCGGCACGCCGAGGAGATTGATCCCGACGAAGATCCAGATGAAGGCGAGCGCCGCCAAGGCCGGCGGGATGCCGGTGAACAGCTCCGGCGCCACGGCCTGCAGATAGGCCGTCACCGCCACCGCCAGCGTGGCGTTGGTGATCCAGCACGACAGCCAATAGCACCACGCCGCGACGAAGGCGGCGATCTCGCCTTGGGTGGCGCGAATGTACCCGTAGGGACCGTCCGGGTTCGGGAAGTCGCGCGCCAGGCTGGCGTAGACGGCCGCGAGCGCCAGGCTTCCCGCCACCGTCACGCCCCAGCCGATGAGCGCGTTGAAGCCGAAGGGCGCAAGCACGGCCGGCATCATGAAGATGCCCATGCCGATCATGTTGCCGATGACGAGCGCCGTGCACGTCCAGAACCCGATGAGCGCGGGCGCGGGCGGGCCCGACGCGGAGGTGGCATCCTGGGCGGCTATCATGGGCTCTCCGCTCACCGCGCCACACTCTCCCCGACGCGGCCGCGATTCAAGGCGGTCATGGCCTGGGCGCATCGCTTTGGCAACTTCATCCGGCCTCTGTAAGCTTCCGCCCATGAGAGCATTCCTCGCGATCCTGGCGGCCGCCGTCGCGCTTCTTGCCGGGCAGGCGGACGCCCAGCCCCGCGCGCGCGATCTTGGCGTCCCGTTCGAAGGAACGCCGGGCCCCCTGAACGCGATCACCGACGTGGCGGGCGTCACGGTCGGGCAAGTCACCCTCATCGAGGACGCGCCCGCCGATCCGCAGCGAAAGGTCCGCACCGGGATCACCGCGATCCTGCCGCGCGGACGCGATACGCTGAACCTGCCCGTCTTCGGCGCCTACTTCGCGCTCAACGGCAATGGCGAGATGACCGGCGCGCACTGGATCGAGGAATCTGGGCAGGTGGAAGGCCCGATCGCGCTGACCAACACGCATAGCGTCGGCATCGTGCGCGACGCGATCATCGCCTGGCGCGTCCGCGCCGGCCCGCCTGACCCCAGCGGCTATTGGTGGTCGCTGCCCGTGGTCGCCGAGACCTGGGACGGCGACTTGAACGACATCAACGGCTTCCATGTCCGGCCCGAGCACGTCTGGCGCGCGCTCGACGAGGCCAAGGGCGGACCGGTGGCGGAAGGCAATGTCGGCGGCGGCACGGGCATGATCTGCCACGAGTTCAAGTGCGGCATCGGCACGGCCTCGCGCGTCGTGCAGGTCAACGAGCGGCCGTTCGTGGTGGGCGCGCTGGTGCAGGCCAATTACGGCGTCCGCTCGACGCTCCGCATCGCCGGCGTTCCGGTAGGGGCGCATCTGCCTGTTGCGCATTCGCCCGCGGACGATTCCGGCTCGATCATCATCGTCATCGCCACCGACGCCCCGCTTCTGCCCACCCAGCTCAAGCGCGTCGCGCGGCGCGCCGGCATGGGCCTCGCGCGGTTGGGCTCATACGCCGGCAACGGCTCGGGCGACATCTTCATCGCCTTCTCCACCGCCAATCGCGACGCCCTGACCGGCGCCGCGGTCGCGCGGGCGGAATTCCTCAACAACGAGACGCTCAATTCGCTCTTCGAGGCGACCGTCCAAGCCACCGAGGAGGCCATCGTCAATGCGATGGTCGCCGCGCGCGACATGACCGGAACCGAGGGCCATTCCGCAAAGGCGCTGCCGCACCGGGATCTCGTGCGATTGCTGCGCCGCTATCGCCGCTACGAGCCGCGCGCGAGCGCGCGATAGCGCTCAAGCGCCTGCCGCAGATAGGCGAGCGTCGCGTCGCGTTCGCGCGCGGAATTGTAATCGTCGCGCGCCGTCGCGGCAGCAAGCACGCGCTCCATCCATGCCGCGAAATACGCGGCATCCTCGCGCGCCGACGCCGGCCCGCCCGGGAGCTCAAGATAGATCGGGCTTGTCGTCGCGTAGGGATAAAGATCGAGCACGCCGGGATCCGCGCCGTCATTCCAGGCCCGCAGCAGCATCCAGCCCCCTGCGTCGATCGCGATGCTCCCCTCCGCATCAAGCATTCGCCGATCGCCGGTGAGGCTGAAGCTGCGCACCACACGCCCATTATGGACGAGCTCCAGATGATCGACAGGAACCGGTGAGCGAAACGCAACGCGATACGGGATCGCGCCCGCCGCATCGCGCCGCACAACGTCGCCCGGATGCGCGCCGCCAAGCTCGAAGCCAAGGAGCGGACCGTTGGTGGCGAAGGTGCGCCCCGCCTTGAGCGCATCGCGCAGCGCTCCTGGCGTGCGCGCGCCCTGCGTGTCAAGGAAGACGCGGTTCATCCCGACCGGCCCGCGCAGCGAGGCGTAATTCGCCATCGCATCGGTGCCGGCGCCGGTGGGGATGCGAAAGCCGAGATTGAGCAGGCGATACCAGACCGCCGCCGTCGCCTTGTGATCCGCGAACCCGACGATCTCGATATAATCCACCTTTCCGGCCGCGACATCGGCCGGCAGCATGTTGGTGAGCGATGCCTCGTTCGGCGGATCGATCACCCAATCGAACGGATGCACGTACCCGACGAGTCCGCCTTGGCGATGCGCGAGGTCCGCGACCGCGCCATTGTGCGGATAGGGCGAGGAGAGCGCAGTCTCGCGATAGGAGGAGAAATCGGGCGTCAGAAAGTGATCCGAGAGGTGAAGGAGGCCCAGATGGCCCCAAAGGCTCGTGTGATATTCCTGCGCTTGCAGAATGAGCGCGCCCTCCCCGCTCGCCGGATCGGGATCAGGTCGAAAGTAGCCGATATCGGGAATGCGCTCTTCCTTGTTGACGATGGTGTTGTAGACGATGTCGAGATCTTCGGCCCGCATCTGGCGGGCGAGGTTCTCCGGCGTGTTGCGATAAGCGCCGCCATAATTCATGTGCACATGCAGATCGGCGCTGACGAAGCTTCCGAACGAAGCGGGAAGCTCGGCGCGCTGCAGATCGACCCGCACATTCGCAGGACGATTGCGGGACAGCGTCACGGACCGGCGCCAGGGCGCATAACGCATCCCACGCTGCACCCAGATCGCGGCCGCGCCCGCCGGCGCCTCGAGCGTGCAGGGCGAGGCGCAATGAAAATAGTGTGTCTCGGTCGCTTGCCTCTCGCGGTCGAAACCGTCGTCGGCGTGCATCCATGCGCCCTCGGGCGCGACCGCGCGGCCGTCCGCGGCAAGCACAGACACGCGCGCGGGCACGCTGCGGCCCGCTTCATCGCGAATGTCGAGCGTGAGGCGCGCCAGCGGGGATTTGGTGCGCCGCGTCCGCGCGACGATGGGTATTTCCTCGCCGCCGACCGTTTCGCGCACGACCAGCGAGGTGTCGCCGTGCTCGTTGCTGACATACGCGATCCGCTCGCCGTCCGGCGACCAGCGCGCGGCGGAACGGTCGAAGTCGCCGAACGACAGCGGCAGCGGCGCGGCGCCGTCCGCCGTCGTCAGCCACAATTGCCGCCATTGCCGGCCGTGATAGCTCGAATAGAGCAGCCGCCGTCCGTCCGGCGCTGGTTCCGGCCGCGCGCTCCATGACGTCTCCTCGCTGAGCACCCGGCGGCGATCGGACGGATCGGCGACAGCGACCGACCAGATGTCGCCGGTCCCCCATGCGACTTCCCGGTTGCCGACATAGAAGACGCGCGCACCGTCCGGCGACCAGGACGGATTGATGGCGTGGTCGAAGGGCGAATAATAATAGCGTGGGATTTCGCTCCGCCGCTCCGCGATCAGCAGACGCGGATTGCTGAGGCCGCGCGGGCCAATCTCGGCGATGAAGAGATTGAAGCGCCCAATTCCTTGCGTCCCGGCCCCTTGCGTCCCGCTCCCTTGCGTCGATACCCAGACGATGCGTGCGCCGTCCGGCGAAAGCCGCGGCTCGACATTCACCGCGCCGCCCGTGGTCAGCTTCTGCTCGCGTCCGCTGCGCAGATCGAGGCGCCAGAGCTCCATCGCCGCGCCGTCATAGCGCGTGAAGACGACGCTGCGGCCGTCTCGCGCGACGTCGGGCTGGTAATCGTAGGCGCCGCGCGGATGCGTAAGCTCGATCGCCTCGTCTGCGCCGATGCGCTGGCGCCAGAGCGATCCGGCCATGCTGTAGATGAGCGACATCCCGTCCGGCATGAACGCAACGGACGAAGGCCCGTTCGTGAGCTGCGGCAGATAAAGCTCGCGCCAATAATACGAGTGCGGGACATCGACCTGCCGCAGCACCGCCGCCCGCTCGGCTGTGGCGGCGCCTGGAAGCGCGATCAGCGCCAGCGCAAGAAAGAGGGCGCGCATCATGACGCAGCCCCGGCCCGCGTTTCCTTCAGCGCCTCATCGAGCGCGCCTTTCAAGAGCGTCATCGCCTCATCGACATCCGCGCGGCCGATGCTGAGCGGCGGCATGAAGCGCACCGTGCTGACGCCGCACGACAGCAGCAGGAATCCGTTGTGGAAGGCGCGGGTGATAAGCGCATCGCAGAGCTTCGCCGCGGGCGAGCCGTCGGCTTCGATCAGCTCAACGCCGATCATCAGGCCGCGCCCGCGAACCTCTCCGATGCAGGGATAGTCGCCCGCCAGCTCGCGCAGGCGGCTCAGGAAATAGTCGCCAATCGCGGCCGCGTTGGCCGCGTAGTCGCGCTCGACGAGATCCAGCGTCGCGATGGCCGCCGCGCAGGTAATCGGGTTGCCGCCATAGGTGTTGCCGTGCGCGCCCCGCTTCCATTGCTGCATGATCCGCTTCTTCGCGACGACCGCGCCGATCGGCAGGCCAGAGCCGAGCCCCTTGGCGAGCGTCATGATGTCGGGCGCGACGCCCTCGTGCTCGCACGCGAACATCCGACCCGTGCGTCCCACCCCCGATTGCACTTCGTCGAACACCAGAAGAATCCCGTGCTCGTCGCAAAGCGCGCGCAGGCCCGCGAGAAAACCCGGCGGCGGAACGATATAGCCGCCTTCGCCCTGGATCGGCTCCACGACAATGGCGGCGACTTCCGACGCCGGCACGCTGCGCTCGAACAGCATGCGGATGTAATCGAGCGCC
The DNA here is from genome assembly GCA_016791425.1 of Hyphomonadaceae bacterium. Lineage (GTDB taxonomy): Bacteria > Pseudomonadota > Alphaproteobacteria > Caulobacterales > Aquidulcibacteraceae > CADEEL01. Next base: position 127,753 of record JAEUMQ010000016.1, read on the forward strand.
GCGCGGCCCTGATCGGCGCCTGCGAAGATCGGGCGGTATTGGTTCGGATAAGGAACGTGGACGACGCCCGGCATCGTCGGCGCAAACCCCTTTTGCTGGGTGTATTTGCTCGATGTGAACGCCAGCGAGCCCATCGTGCGGCCGTGGAACCCGCCGAGAAACCCGATGAAGCGCGGCCGCCCCGTGACATAACGCGCCAGCTTGATCGCGCCTTCGACCGCCTCGGTTCCCGACTGGCAGAAGAACGCCATCGCCGGCTCGCCCATCGGCGCCAGTCGCACGAGCCGCTCCGCCAGCGCAACCATGCGCTCATGCCAGTAATCACTCGAGATGTGCAGGAACTCTCCCGCCGCCTCGCGCACGGCCTTCACCACTTCCGGATGCGCGTGCCCGGTGGCGCACACCGCGATGCCCGCCGCGAAATCGAGAAAACGATTGCCATCGACGTCCCACGCTTCCGCGCCCCTTCCATGCGACATCACGAAAGGATAGTCGCGCGGATAGGACGGCGACACGACCTCCACGTCGCGCGCGATCATGGCGCGCGCCTTCGGCCCAGGAAGCTCGGTCTTGATATGCTCGTTCATTCGACGACGGTCCGCGATTGTTCACGCATGTACTGGGCGAGGTAGTAGAAGGATGCGATCGCCTTGCCGGTGGAGCTCGATCCCTTCCAGCCCGCGAACGGCTGGTAGCCGGGCCAGGCGCCTGTCGTCGCGCCCTGGGCGCGGTTGGCGTAGGTGACGCCCGCCTCGATCGTCTCATGGAACCAGGCGACGTCGTCGGCTGACCCGTAGACGCCTGCCGTAAGGCCCACATCGGAGGCGTTCGCCAGCCGCATCGCCTCCTCACGGTCCGACACGCGATGCAGCATCAGCACCGGCAGGAACATCTCTTCCCGCCACAGCGCGTGCCCGAGCGGCGCCTCCGCCAGCACGGGCTCGACATAAAAACCGCGCGCGAGCGCGCCGTCCTTGAGCTGGCGCCCGCCGCAGAGGATCTCGGCGCCGCCTTCCCTGAGCTGCCTGAGGCAGCGCCCGTATCTCTCGTACGCCGACTTGTTCACCACAGGCCCGAGCCAGTTCGCGCGCTGGGTGGGATCGCCGATGCGGATCGCCCCGATCTGCGTCTGCAAACGCTCGATAAGACCATCGGCCACCGTCGCATCGACATAGAGCCGCGACAGGGCCGAGCATTTCTGACCACTCATTCCGTAGGCGGAGCGCACAATTCCGGCCGCGGCGCGATCGAGATCGCCGGCCGCCGTGACGATGCAGGAATTCTTGCCGCCCATCTCGGCGATGCAGGGCCTCGGATAGGCGCCGCCGGCCAATTGCCTGACGAGCCCCATGCCCACGGCGGCGGAGCCGGTGAAGGTGAGGCCGGCCGTGTCCGGATGCACGGCCATCGCCGCGCCGATCTCGCTCCCGGATCCGGAGAGATAGTTGAACACGCCCGGCGGCGCGCCCGCGTCGCGGACGCAATCGGCAAGCAGGCGCCCCGACCAGGGCGTGTCGGTCGCGCCCTTCACCACGACGGTGTTGCCCGCCACCAACGCCGCCGCAACCGGCCCCCCGGCAAGCGCCAGCGGGAAGTTGAACGGCGCGATCACCGCCCACACCCCGTACGGGCGCATCGTGCTGCGATTGTGCGAAGCGACCCCTTCGAGCGGGTCGTCGGGCAGCGGACGGTCGTAATATCCGGCGCTCTCGAAATCGTCCGCATAGAGACGGAAAAAATCGACCGTCTCCTGCGTTTCGCCGAGCGCCTCCATGCGGTTCTTGCCGACTTCGAGCGCGACTGCGGCCGCGATCTCGTAAACCCGCGCTTCCATGACGTCGGCGATTCTCCGCAGCAGGCGGACGCGCTCGGGCCCCGGCGTTCTGCGCCATTGCGGCCAGGCCGCGTGCGCCGCCGCCATGGCGAGGTCCACGTCGCGCTCGCTCGCGCGCGCAAACTCACCGAGCATCATGTCCGTGTCGATCGGGCTCAAGGCCGGCGTGGAGCGCTCGGCCGGCCGATCGGCGCCGTCGATGAAGAGCATGTGGCGCGCGCCAAGCTCCGCGCGCACCTTCGCCAGCGCCGCCTCGAAGCCCGCATGCATCGCCTCGGGCGGATCGTACATGGTGGCGTAAGTCAGCCGGAAGCTCATGCGGGTGAATCCTCCTGCGGGGGAAAGAAGCGTCCCATCAGCCGATCGAGCGCGTCGAGCGCGTCGGCGAGCTCGCGCTCGCCGATCACCAGCGGCGGCGCCAGGATGATCAGGTTGCCGCGCGTCGCCAGGGAGATGCCTTCCTCGGCGAACGCCGCCTCCGCCAGCGCCTTGAGTCCGGGCGGCTGCCGCGGCCAGGACGCCAGGGGCATGCGCGATGCGCGATCGGCGACGAGCTCGATCACCGCGAAAAGCCCGCGCCCGCCGCGCACGTCGCCGATCACGGCGTGACGCGCCTGCATGCGCCTGAGCGCGGCGAGAAGATCGCCGCCCATGCGGCGCGAGCGCTCGATCAGCCCTTCCTCCTCGTACGCGGCGAGAGCTGCGATGCCTGCTGCGCACGCCAGCGGATGGCCGCAATAGGTGAGCCCCGTCTGCAGCATCTCGTGCTCGAGCCTTGCGCTCACCTCCGCCGACAGCACCACCGCGCCGAGCGGGATCGCCGCGCCGGTCAGCCCCTTCGCAAGCGTCATCAGATCGGGCCGGCCCGCTTCGCCATATCTTTGCCAGGCGAACCATTCCCCGCAGCGCCCGAACCCGCTCATCACCTCGTCGGCGATGAGCAGCGCCCCGCGCTGGCGCGTGACGGCCCGCAGGGTCGGCCAATAGGAATCCGGCGCCACGATTCCGTTGGTGCCCGCATCGGGCTCCATGATGACCCCCGCCGCGCGTCCGCCTGCAGCGTCGATGCACGCGCCGACGGCCTCCGCCGCGAGCCGTCCGCTCTCTTCCTCGGTCGCGCCGCCGAACGGGCAGCGATAGGCGTACGGCGCGGGAACGCGGCGCACGCCGAACGCTTCGGCGTCGACCTGCGCCTGCGTGCGCGCATCTCCGGAGAGCGCCATGCCCATGAAGCTCGCGCCGTGATAGGAGCGCTCGCGCGCGACGATGAGCCCGTGCGGCTTGCCGGCGGCTTGGCGCGCGATCTTGACCGCGTTCTCGTTCGCGTCGGCGCCGCCGAGCGTGAAGAAGACGCGCCCGCCTTCGAAACCCGAAACCTCGAGCAGCCGGCGCGCGAGCGCGGCGCGCGATCCTGCGCCCCAGGCGTTCGCGATATAGCAGAGCGCCTCGGCCTGCGCGCGGATCGCCGCCGTCACGCGCGGATGCTGGTGCCCGAGATTGCAGCACTCAGCCTGGCTCGAAAGGTCAAGGATCGCCCGGCCGTCTTCCAGGAAGAACCGGGCGCCGGCGCCGCCGACCACCGTCGGAGCGTCCCAGTCGGCCTGCACGCACCAGCTGTGCAACACGTCGCGGCGTTCCGACACCGGGCTCCCTCACTCGCTCGTCGCCGCAGCGCAGCACAGGCGATGAAGCACGCAGCGAGCCTCGTTTGTCGAGCGCCGTTTCTCCGCGCCCGCGGAGGGAGCAGGCGGCCTAGCCGAACCGGGCGCTCAGCGTCCCGGGGCCGGCGCACTTTATTGAATGAGATCAGCGGGATATTGGCCGCATGCGGCGGCGCCGTCAGCGCAATAGGCGCGCCTCGCCCCACACCACCGGCAATCCAAGCCCGGTCTCTCCAGCCGCGCGGGTGACGAGCTCGAGAATCGCGACGCCCTCGATATCCGCTTCGATCTCCACCGGACCTTCGTCCGCGCGGACCGCCCTTGACTGCGCGATGAGACGCCCGTCGCCATAGACGGCGAACGTCGCCGGGCGGTCGCGCAGCGCGGCGGCGTCGTCGATGCCGACCGACGCGGAGAAATGCCGGAAGCCGCGATTGCGCGCTTCCAGCCGCGAGTTCGCCAGCACGCCGATGCCGATTTCGTGGATCCGCCCCGCCATCCGCAAGGGCTCGCTGAAAGGAGACCGGTCGGCCTGCGCCCCGCCCCAGCCGGCATAGCTCGGCATTTCGCCAGGCCCGCGGGTTCTCGTCCATGGCGTGACCGAGCGGTGAATCGTCGGATCCGCCGTCGGCGCAACAATGCCGTCGGCCGCGACATTGATGTCGCCGGGAACTTCCGAAAGGTAGACGCCGTTCGCCAGCGCCCGCGCTCCGCGCGCCCGGAACATCAATGTCTGGCGCGGCGCGACCGCGAAGACGCGCTCCTTCTCGAACGTCGTCCGCGCGCCGGTCCAGAGGTCGCTCAACGCGATCGGCGCGCTTGGATCCATCTTCAGATGCGCCGCCGTCAGCACCGCCTCGATCGGCGCCATCCCGCGATTGAAGATCGCGACGCCTTTGTCGCCGTCCGCGAGCGTCTTGACCAGGATCTGCACGTCTTCCGACAGATACGCCGGAACGGCCTGATGGCCGGCCGGATCCTGATTGAGCGCAATGATGTCGCGATTGCCGAGGAGCGCAAGCTGCTCCCCCGTCGCCCGGCGCAAGTCGAAGCCGATCAGCAGCGGCGCGTTGACGATCGCCCAAAGGCCGAAATGCGACCGCGCCTCGACCATGTGATCGGCGTCGAAATCTCCCGAGCCGATGAACAGCATGTCCGGATCGTTCCAAGCGCCCGGTTGCGCATAAAGCGCTCGTGTGACGGTGGTGTCGAAATTCGTCAGCATGCGCGGCCAGCTGGCGGAAATGTCGTCGCTGGTGCGCGAAAGGTTGCCGACGTCCTTGCCCCAGGCGCGCACATTGGCCGAGCCCCAGAGGCAGATCGAGTACGTGTAGTCGCCGTCGCGATTGTGCCGCGCCAGCGAACGCGCCACCTCGCCGAACAGCCCCCGCACCGCCGCGATGTCCGTGCGGGAGACTGCGTGCATGTCGATCAGCGGCGCAAGCTCGCGATAGGTCCCGTTCCGCACGCGCGGCGCTGCGGCGCCGAAGGCGCGGATGCCGCAGCCGTCCACCTTGATGTAGTCAAAACCCCATTCCTCGAAATAGAGCGCGATATCCTGATCGATGTGGTCGTAGAGCCCCACTTCGCGTTCGCCCATCGAGCCCTGCGGCTGGTTAGACGTGTCCGGCCCATAGGCTTGTCCGCACGTATTGCGTCCGATGTCGGAATAGATGCCGGCCCTGAGGCCCATCGCGTGCAGCCGGTCTGTCAGCGGACGAAAGCTCGTTTCCCCATCCGCGGTCGCCGCGCTCGGAAAGCGCTGCGCGTTGATGATCATGCGCCCATCGGGTTGGCGGCGCCGCAGCCACCAACCGTCGTCGAGATTCACGTTCCGATAGCCGGCGGCGGCAAGACCTGAATCGACGATGATCTGCACGGAGGCCATCACCTTCTGCTCGTCGATGTTATAATAGAAGGCGTTCCAGGTGTTCCATCCCATCGGCGGCGTCGGAGCTTGCCCCGCCTGGTTCGCGCTCCATTGTCCGGTGGCGGCGAGCGGATCAGGACCGGACGGGCGCGCCGCGAGCGAGCTGACGCACGCCGCCGCGGCCGCAGTCAGCCCAAGCGCGGCGAGAAAAGCCATCAGGCGGTGGCGCATCGGCATGCAATCCTTGGCGCACGACCGCAGGCGGGCCTCAGCGCCGCGCGCGTTACGGCAGAGGCGTGTTCATATCAGCCTGCACCTCGGCTTGCGAGAGCGCGCGATTATAGACCCGCACCTCGTCGATCATGCCGTTGCTGTAATCGTCCTGCATGCGGCCCAGCCGGAAGGGCGTGGTGTTGGTCGTCGTCGTCGCGGGGATCGTGCCCGAGAATGTCAGCGTCCGCTGCACGCCATCGACATAGACCTTGAGCCGGTTCGCATTGCCCGAGAGCGTTCCGTTGAACACCGTGGCGACATGGTGCCAGGCGCTGTCATTGAGCGTGATCCGCCCATAGGCCCACGATCCGTTGCTCAAACCGGCATCGAGCGTTCCACCAGTCCAGAACTCCAACGCCACGTCGTGATTGCTGGTTTGCTTGCCGATGAGCACGCGCGAGCCGGAGGCCCCCCGCTTCATCCAGGCCTCGACCGTCACCTGCTGCGCGCCGTTGATCTGCGTGATGTTGCCGATCTCGACCGAATCCGTCCCGTCGAAGACGAGCGCGGCGCCGTACTTGCCCGCCGCCGACCAAGTCGGCGTGCCCGCGAAGGTTCCGTTATAGCTCGCCGACGCGGAATTGCGCGCGGTGCTTCCCGCGTTCTCGTTGAGGCTGTAGGCGGCGACGAGCCCGACCGGCGTGCTCCCCTGCGCCGCCGTCGTGACGCTGAACGCCGGGCTGCTCTGCGCGCTCGTATTGCCCGCCGCGTCCTGCGCATCGACGGTGTAGGAATATGTGGTGGATGCCGTGAGGCCGCTGTCGCTGAACGAGGCGGCAGTCGGCTGCGGGCTGAGCAGCGTCCCATTGCGGTAGACCCGGTAGCGCGCCACGCCGATATTGTCGGTCGAGGCCGTCCAGGTCAGCGTCAGCGTCGTTTGCGTGACATTGCTGGCCGCCAATCCGCCTGGGACTGAGGGCGCCGCGCCATCGACCGTCGTGACGTTGAGCACGCTGCTCTGCTGGCTCGTGTTGCCGGCCGCGTCCGCCGCCGCGACCCGATAGGCGTACGCCGTGCCCTGGGTGAGGCCGCTGTCGCTGAAAGAGGTCGTCGTCGGCTGCGGGCTCAAGAGCACGCCGTTGCGATAGACGAGATATTTCGCCACCCCGACATTGTCCGTCGATGCGGTCCAGCTGAGCGTCAGCGACGTCTGCGTGACATTGCTGGCCGCGAGCCCGGCTGGGATCGAGGGGGCCGAGCCATCCAGCGTCGTGACGATGAGCGCGATGCTCGGCGCGCTCGCATTGCCGGCCGCGTCCACCGCGTCCACCGTGTACGAATAGCTGACCCCGCCGCTGAGGCCGCTGTCGTTGAAGCTCGTTCCCGTCGGCTGCGGGCTCAACAGCGCGCCGTTGCGATAGACCCGGTACTTCGCGACCCCGACATTGTCGGTCGATGCGTTCCAGGTGAGCGTCAGGGACGTCGCGGTGACGGCCTGGGCGGCGAGCCCGTTCGGCACGGACGGCGCCGCGCCATCCACGTCCGTCTCGTCTGCATCGGAGAGCGACGTACAGCCCGGATCGGCGGGGAAATCGATCAGCTGATCGCCGTCATTGTCGATGCCGTCGCCACATTGCGCCGGCGGCGGCGCAAGCGTCTGGGCGTTGATGCTGCTGCTCGCGGCATTTCCCGCCGCGTCGCGCGCTTCGATGGTGAGCTGATAGGTCGTGCTGGGCGCAAGGCCGTTGAAGGTGAAGCTCAACCCGGTCGTCGCGACCGGAACGCTGTTCGTTCCGCCGGAGGCGAAATAGCCGGTGACGCCGATATTGTCGGTGGATGCGGTCCACGTGACCGTGATCGACGTGCTCGTGACGGTGCTCGTCTGCAGAGCGCCGGGCGCGGTCGGAGAAATGATGTCCGGATTCGACTCGTCGTTGTCCGCGGCCGAGGCGCACCCCGGATCGGCGGGGAAATCGATGAGCTGGTCGCCGTCATTGTCGGCGCCGTCGCTGCATTGCGCGGCCGCCGTCGCCCCAGGCGTGGCGCCGGAGAACGGGCTCGCGAGGTTGGCGGCGTCGAAAGCCTGAACCTTGTACGAATAGGTTGTTCCGGGCGACAGCTGCGTGTCGGTGAAGGCCGCCGAAGGCGCCGTCCCGACCTCCACATCGTCGCGGAAGACCTTGTAACGCGTCACCGCGACATTGTCGGTCGCTGGGGCCCAGGTCAGCGCGATGCTTGTCGCCGTGGTCGCGCCGATCACGGGCGCGCCTGGCTGCGTCGGCGCCTGGGTGTCCGGGGCCGGCGCCGCCACTGTTCCCGGCGGCGACAATCCGAGCGCGGAATTGTCGAGCACGAGCGCCCAATCTCCTGCGCTCGGCGGCGTGAAGCTGCGCGTTCCCGTCGTCGGGAACGTCCCCAGATTGGTCGGCGCGCCGTCCGCGCGCGGATTGTACCACCAGGCTTGCGCGGTCGTTCCCCCGACCTTGGTCATGTCGATGGTGAGCGCGTGCTGGTCCGGCGTGTAGGCGATCAGCGTCTCGCCATTGGCGGAGCGGCCCACCGCGACGAAATTGGCGCCGGTGGCGGCGCCGGCGGTGAGTGCATTTTGTGCAGGCGTGAAATAATAGGGCCGCGATGCGAACAGCATGTTGGCGCGGCGCAGGTCCTGCGCGCCCGAACTGTTCAGCGCCGATTGCCATCCGGAATCGAACAGCCAGACGGGTCGGTTGCCGTAGAAATAGCCGGTCCCGCCGAGCAGCGGCGGCCAGTATTCCTGCTCGCGCCGGCACAGCGCGGTGGACGACTCGCCCTCGTAATGGCCCTCGATGAAGAAGAATCCGAACGTCGGGGTCCGGTTGTACATCGCCTGCATCTGCGACACGTGCACCCGACAATCGGAATAATAATAGAGGTTGTCGAGATCCACCCACGTGTCGATCGAGCGCGTGTAGCCGTCATCGAAGGACGAGCCCTGGCCGCTGTGCACCGTGTAGATGCCGTTCGGCCCGAACGTCTCCTCGATGCCCTCCACCATGGCGCGGATCTCTTCGATCGCTTGGTGGGCGCCGTGATCCCCGCCGAGCACCCAAAGGATGTTCGTGAAGTTGCGGTAGCGGTTGCCGACATAGCGCCCGTACTGGCGCATCTTGTCGACGCCTTGGCTCAGAAGCTCCTGGTAATAGCCTTCCGAGCCGCCCTGCCAGCCGAGATAGGCCGGAAAGAGCAGCACCAGGATGCCCCGCTGTTCGGCCTCGCGGATGACGCGGTCGGCGTGCGCGAAATAGGCCTCGTTCGGCGTGGTGAAATCGTGCGGGTTCGAGAACGGCACATTGCCGAACGCGTCGGCCGGACCGGTGAAATAGGGCTCGATGAGCTCCACCAGGACGGCGTTCACGCCGCGCGCCTTGCGGTCGTCGAGATATTGCGCCAGCCCCGCATCGTTCGGCCCCACGATGAGCGACCATGGCGAGTCCCCGCGCATAATGAACGGATTGCCGTTGGCGTCTTCCAGATAGCGCTTGTCGGCGCTCAGGCGCAGCGGGAACGCCGCGCCGGGCACGATCGCGTTCGTCGTGAGGATAAGCGGCGCGCTTTCATTGCTCCTCAGTCCGGCGCCATCGACCGCCTTCACCGTATAGGTGTACGCGGTCGTCGGCGCGAGGCTGCTGTCGGAGAACGAGGTTGTCGTGACCGTGCCGACCAGCGCGCCGTTGCGGAACACTTCGTAGCCGGTCACCGCGACATTGTCGGTCGCCGCGGTCCAGGAGAAGGCCGCACTGACGGCGGTCACCAATCCCGCGGTCAGCGCGGTCGGGACGCCGGGCGGCTCCGTATCGGGAACGAATTGCGCCAGGTCCCGGATTTCCGCGAGCGACAGGACGCGCGTATAGAGCCACACATCGTCGATCGCGCCGTTGGAATACGTGTTGCCCCAGCGCCCAAGCCTGAAAGCGGTCGTATCGGTTGTGGTGGTCGCTCCCACCGTGCCGCTGAAGCTCAAGGTGCGCTGCGCGCCATCGACATATCCCTTGAGGCGGTTGGCGTTGCCGGTCAGCGCGCCGTCGAACACGAGGGCGACATGGTGCCAGGCCGTGTCATTGAGCGTGAACGCTCCGTACGCATTCGAACCGCCGCTGACATAGAAGCGGATCGACCCGTTGGAGTGCGCATAGATCCCGACATTGGCGCCCGAATTCTGCTTCCCGAGCACGACGACGGCCCCGGCCGCATTGCGCCGCACCCACGCCGCCAACGTGACTTTCTGCACGCCATTGATGGGGGCGATGTTGCCGACCTGCACATAGTCCGTGCCGTCGAACGCGAGCGCCCCCCCGAGCCGGCCGGCCGTCCAGGTCGGGGTGCCGGTCAGCGTTCCCCCATAGCTGGCCGATGCCGCGTTGGCTGTCGTCCCGCCCGCGCCCTCATCGATCGCCCAATGCGCCGCCAGGTTGGCCGGGTCCGGCGCCGCGAAGGCGGACGTGGCCGCCCAAAGCCCCAGGAGACAAGCGAGCAGAAGGCGTTCCGCCGTCCTTAAAACGCGCATGGGAAGCTCTCACTGCGACGGACGCACCTGCGCTGGCCCGAACGGCCCCGCATCGCCGAGCGCCAGCGATTACGCCGACAGCCCGCCCTACATCAAGGAGAATACGTCCGGCCCCGGATCATTCCCCAATTGAGCGAATATCTGTGTCCGGATGACTTAGCTCGGCGGCCGCGCCGCCGCCTCGCCGCCGCCCGAGACGATATCGCGCCCTGCGCCCTCCCCGCCGGGGCGTCCGTCCGCGCCGTAGGACAGGATCTCGAAGGCCTCGCCGCTCCGCCGGAACGCATAGGCCCGCCCCCACGGATCGAGCGGGAGGCGGTCCTTGGCGAGATAGGGCCCCAGCCATTCCGCCCCATCGTCCGGCGCCTCGACGAGCGCGGTCAGCCCTTCCTCGTCGGTTGGAAGCCGCCCTACGTCGATCCGGAAGAGATCCACCGACGCCGCCAGGTTGGAAATCTGCAGCCGCGCCGTGCGGCGCTTGGCGTCGTCCAGGCGATTGAAAAGCCGCGGACCGACGATCGCCGCGATGAGCCCCAGGATGGCCAGCACCACGAGCATCTCGGTCAACGTAAAGGCCAGCGAGCCTTTACGACCCTCTGCCGCGCGCTGCTTCCCCTTCAGGTCCATTGTTTAACCAATAGCACAATCAACGCGCCGAGTGCGAGGCCGGGCGCGAACGGAAACGGCCCGGCCGAACGCCGCAGCAGGCGCATCGCGAGAATCGTCAGCACGCCTCCGATCGCGACGCTGAGCGCAAGCCCATCGACCGACAGCCAGGCGCCGAGCACAGCTGCGATCAGCGCATCACCCTCCCCGAGGCCGGATCGTCCGCGCACCGCGACATGAAGCCGCTCGAGCGTCCGGCACGTCGTCCAGCCCGCGCCTGCCGCTGCGGCGCAGACGAGTGCGTGCACGCCGCCTTGCTGAAAGTACCCGAACGCCAGCCCCCCCGCGATCAGCATGAGGCACAAGCGCACCGGGATCACCATCAGCCGCCAGTCGATCATCGCGAGGTGGGCCAGCCCGCAGAGCAGCGCCACCCGCGCGAGCGCCTCGACCGGCGTCTCCGCAGCGAGCGCGCCGAACGCGATGCAGGTCCCCAAGACCAGGATCAGGCGCGCATCAGGCGAATCCGGCGCCCCATCCCCCGCGAGCGTGAACGCATAGGCGCGCCTGACGGCGACCAGCGCGCCAAGCGGAGCGCTCATCGCCGCGAGCAATTGCGCATCAAAGGCGAGGCTCATTCCCGCATCCGGGTATTACATTGCGGGCGTCCAGCGCCGTCATTAAGCTAAATCATCTGTAGGGGGACAATATCCTTCCGGCGCCTCCAGCATCCGATCATTGTCGCGCAGCGCGCGAGTGCGCACGCGCGCCGCCGTCCGCTTGCGCGAAATTCCTCGTCTTGATCGCCGCTACCGCTCTTCTTGCAACGCCCGTCCGTGCGCAAACGCTGGATGCTGCGCAACCGCCCGAAGCGGCGCAACCGCCCGCGCTCAAGCATCGCGGGACGGGCGCCTTTGTCGCGCCGCCGCGCGAGATGGCGCCGACCGCATCCGCCGGCGCCGATCCGCGCAAGCTCGATATCGTGTTCGACCGCGCGCCGGTGGCGCAGGTCGCCGAATCTCTGCTTGCCGACATGGCCGGGGGGAATGTCATCGTCGATCCGCGCGTGTCGGGCGAAATCACCATCCACTCGCACGGCCAGCTCACTGCCGCCGAGCTTCCGGACTTTCTGCGCCGAAGCCTCGCGGCGATCGATGTCGAGCTCGTCGAAACGAGCCCGGGCGCCTATCTGGTGCGCCCGGCCGCATCGCAATCCGGCGGCTCTCCGGTCGTGCATCGCGCGGGCGGCCTCACCCGCGCCGGCGTGGTCATCGTCGGCCTTCGCTTCGTCTCCGCGACGGAAATGACGCGCCTCTTGCAGCCCTTCGCGCGCAATGGCGTCACCGTGCAGCCGGAGACGTCGCGCGAGCTGCTCATCCTCTCCGGGCCGCCAGACCAGGTGCAGAACCTCGTCCAGACGATTGAGCTGCTCGACGTCGATTGGCTGGACGGCGTCTCCTTCGCGCTGGCGCCGCTCGAATACACCGAACCCGCCGCGCTCATCGAGGAGGTGCGCACGCTCTTCGGCGGCGCCGGCGGACCGATCGGAACCATGGTGGAGTTCGTGCCGATGCCGTCGCGGCGCGCGGTGCTCGTCCTCGCTAAGCGCCCCGAGCGGCTCGACCAGGCGCTCAACTGGATCGCGCAGCTCGACAAGCCGGTCCGTCGCGGCGGCGGTCGCGTGCATTTCCTCCCCCTCGCGAACGCCGACGCCGCGCGTGTCGCCGAAACCCTGTCCGGGCTCTTCGAAGGCGCGGAGAATGTGCGCATCACCGCCGACGCCGGCCGCAACGCGCTCATCGTTCAGTCCGATCCCGCTCAGCTGCAGGACATCGCCGCGCTCGTCGAGCAATTGGACGCGCCGGTCGAGCAGGTGATGATCGAAACGACGATCGCGGAGGTTACGCTCAACAACGACATGCGCTTCGGTGTCCAATGGAGCTTCGATACGCGCGACGGCGGCCAGGCGACGCTCTCCGAGGCGAGTTCAGGCGCCGTCGTCGCCCGCTTTCCGGGGCTCTCCTATTCCTACGGCGGCAATTACGTCCAGGCCGCGCTGAACGCCCTTTCCTCGCGCACGAACGTGGAGGTGATCTCCTCCCCGGTCGTGGTCACGCTCGACAACCAGGAAGCGACGCTGCAGGTCGGCGACGAAGTGCCGATCGTCACCCAATCGGCGGTGAGCGTCGTCACCCCGGACGCGCCGATCATCAACAGCGTGCAATATCGCGAGACCGGCATCCTCCTCAAGGTGAAGCCGCGCATCTCCTCCACCGGAGCGATCACGCTCGAAGTCACGCAGGAAGCCAGCGAGGTCGCCTCGACCACGACGTCCGGCATCGATTCCCCCACCATCCAGCAGCGACGCTTCCAGAGCACCGTCTCCGTCGCCGACGGCCAGACCGTCGCTCTCGGCGGGCTGATCCGCGCCAACCGCACCCGCACGAATTCCGGCGTCCCGTTGCTCGCCGACGTGCCCGTCCTCGGCGCCGCCTTCCGCAACAGCACGCGCGCCACCCGCCGCACCGAGCTCATCGTCTTTCTCACCCCGCGGATCGTGCGCACGAGCGCCGACGCCGCGTCCGTCACCAACGACCTGCAACAACGTCTGGAGCGCCTGCGTGCCTCGCGGTTCATCCAGGGCGCCGCCCGCCGTTAAGCCGGGCGCCGCGCTCCTTCTTGCGACCCTGATTGCGGCGCTGCTCGCGACCGCCGCCGCGATCCTTATCGACCAGGCGCGCGGCGTGCGCGCCGCGACGGGCGAAGGCGGCCGGCTTGAAGCGTCGCGAATGCAGGCCATGGCGCTCTCCGAAGCGGCGCTGGTGGCGCTCGATTCCGGCGAAGCCCTGGCGCTCGACGGCGGCGCCCTCGCCTTGCCGCAACAGGTCGGCGCCGGCGCCGTGCGCCTTCAGGAAGCAAGCGGTCTCGTCGATCTCAACACCGCGCCGCCCGATCGCTTGTCCGCGCTCTTTGTCGCCCTGGGCGTCGCGCGCGAGCGCGCAGAGGCCCTGGCCGATCGCATTGCCGACTGGCGCGACACCGACGACCTCAAGCGTCTGCACGGCGCCGAAGAGGCCGATTATCTCGCCGCCGATCTATGGCCGCCGGCCAATCGCCCGTTCGAATTGGAGATCGAGATCGCGCGCGTGCTCGGCGTGTCGCAGCAGCTCGCCGATTGCCTGGCGCCCTATCTCACGGTCGACGCCAGCTGGTCCTATGTCGATATCGCGCATTCCCCGCCGCCGATCCGCAACGCCTTCCTTCATGCCACCCACGGTGCGCCGGTCGCTTCCATCGGCGCGCCGATCGGCCAGGTGGTTCTGATCACGGCGGAGGCGCCGATCTCCGATCGCGCCGTCTACCGTCTCATGCGCTGGGTGCGGCTCACCGGAGACCCCGCGCGCCCGGCTCTCGTCCACCGCGCTCGCGCCGAGATCGCGCGCGCCAACGCCCCTGTGCTCCAGTCCTGCGCGGGGGTCTCATGACGGACGATGTCAAGACCGCCGAGGCCGCGCTCGTGGAGACGCTGGTCGGCGCCGGCGCCCTCGACGCCGCCTCCGCACGCCGCGCCGCGCAAACCGCGAGCGCGACCGGCGAGGCGCTTGTCGCGGTGCTCCATCAATTGGCGCTTGCCGACGACGCCGTCGTCGCCGATGCGCTCGCGCGCCAATTCGGCTTGCGCATGGCGACGCGCGCCGACGCCCCAGCCGCGCCGGTGGCGAGCGGCGCCGTGAGCGCCGCCTTCCTCCGTCAGCATCGCGCGCTGCCGCTCGGCTGGTCCGATGAACGCCTCGTCGTCGGCATTGTCGATCCCACGCGCGCCCAGGGTCTCGCCGCGATCGCGTTCGCCGCCGGCTGCGCCGCCGAAGCGCGCATCATGGCGTATTCCGATTGGCGCGGCGCTTTCGATGCGCTTTACGGCGCCGACGAGGAAGACGCCGTCGAGCATCCCCCCACCGCGATCTGGGCCGACGATGCCGCCCGCGTGCGCGACCAGGCGGACGCCGCGCCCGCCGTGCGCCTAGTCGATGCGATCCTCGAGGCCGCGCTGGAAAGCAACGCCTCCGACATCCACATCGAGCCGCTGCCCGATCGCGTGCGCGTCCGCTACCGCCTTGACGGCGAGCTCACGACGGCGCGCGAAGAGCCCCCCCACATGGCCGCGCCCATCGCCGCGCGCGTGAAGATCCTCGCCGACATGGACGTGACGGACCGCCGCCGGCCGCAGGACGGCCGCACGAGCCTCGCCGCAAAGGGCCGCCCGGTCGATGTCCGCATCTCCACGGTCCCGTCGAGCTACGGCGAGACGGTCGCGCTGCGCCTTCTGCGCCGCGACGCGGCTCTGCTCGACCTGCGCGCGCTCGGGTTCTCCCAGCCTCTGCTCGATCTCTTCACGCAAGTCCTTGCGCTTCGGCGTGGTCTCTTCCTCGTCACTGGCCCCACCGGCAGCGGCAAGACGACGACTCTCTACGCCATGCTGGAGCGCCTGCGCGGCGCCGCCCTCAAGATCCTCTCCATCGAGGATCCGGTCGAGTACTTCTTCAGCGATATCACCCAGGTGCAGGTCAACGAGGACGCCGGCCTCACCTTCGCTTCGGCTCTGCGCTCCTTCCTCCGCCAGGATCCCGACATCATCCTCGTCGGCGAGATCCGCGACACCGACACCGCGCGCATCGCCGTGCAGGCCGCGCTCACCGGCCATCTTGTGCTCGCGACGCTGCACACGATCGACGCGCCCGGCGCGCTCACGCGGCTCGCCGACATGGGCGTCGATCGCTACCTCATCGGCGCGACTCTCGCCGGCGTCGTGTCGCAGCGCCTGATGCGTCGCCTGTGCGACCGCTGTCGCAAGCCGCGCGCGGCCGCGCCGATCGAACGCGCTCTCCTCGCCGAATGCGGGCTCGCCGGTTTCGAGGGCCCCGTCCATGATCCCATCGGATGCCCAGCATGCCGCGGCGCCGGCTATCGCGGACGCACGGCCGTCGCGGAGGGCTTCTTCGCGAACGAGCCGCTGCGCGCCGTGGCGCATGACCCCGGCGCATTCGCGACCGCGCTCGCGCAAGCCGGCTTCACGCCGCTCCTCGCCGCCGCAGCAGCACGCGTCGCGCAAGGCGAGGCGAGCATCCCCGATCTCAAAGCGTTGAGCCTCGCATGACGCTGTTCCGCTACGAGGCGCGCGGACCGTCCGGCCGCAGCGAGCGCGGCGCGGTGGAGGCGGCCTCTTCCGCCGACGCTGTCGCGCGCCTGCGCGGCCGCCAGCTCACGCCGCTCGCGCTTGAGGAGGATCGGCGCGCAGCCGCGCCCGCAAGCCTCGACGATCGCGCCGCCCGCGACCTTTCGCGGACGCTCTCGCAATTGCTTCGGTCCGGCCTTTCCTTCGCGCAGGCGCTGCGTCTTGCCGGCGAAGAGCTTGACGGCCGCGCCGCCGCCGCCGCGATGCATCTGCGCGAGGCGGCCGAGCGCGGCGAGCAGCCCTCGCGCGCGTTGCACAATTTCGCCGGCGCGCAGGCGAAGCTCCTGGGCGGCGTCATTCTCGCAGGAGAGACCAGCGGGCGCCTGCCCGAGGCGCTCGATATGGCGGCCGCCTCGTTCGCCCGCGCGGCAGACTTGCGCGCGCGCTTCATGACGGCGCTCATCTATCCGGCCTTCGTCATCCTGGCGACGCTTGCGACCCTCGCTTCGTTCATGCTGCTCGTCGTGCCCACCCTTGCCGGCGCCTTCGAAGGCGCCGAGGCGGTCCTTCCACAATCGACGCGCGATCTTCTCGCCTTGAGCGCATGGCTTCAGTCCAACGGACTCTACCTCCTCCTCGTCCTCCTCGCGATCGTGGCGCTCTGCTGGCGAAGCGCGCCAGTCCGCCATGCCGCTGCAACCGCCATCGAGCGCGTCCTCAACTCGGCGGCGGGCTTCGGCGTGCTGCCGCGCCTTGAATTCTCCGCCTTCGCGGGCCTCGCCTCGCTCTCTCTCGACGCCGGCGTGCCGAGCGCGCCGGCGTTCGACGCCGCCGCGGCCGGACTGCGAAGCGCCCAGCTGCGCGCGCGGCTCAGCGAGGCGGTCGCCGCGGTCCGTTCCGGCGAGCGCCCGTCGATCGCCATCGCGCGCATCGCCCAAGCCCCGCGCGCTCTCGTGCGGTTGATGCAGGTCGGCGAGGAAACCGGCGCGCTCGCGACCGCGCTCAAGCACGCCGCCGAGCTGATGAGCGCGGAAGCCGAGCAGCGCCTGCAGCGCGCCGGGGCGGTCGCCGGCCCGCTCATCACGCTGTGCCTCGGCGGTCTGGTCGCAAGCGTCGTCGTTTCGCTTTTCCTCGGCCTCCTCGCGCTCTCGGATCTGGCGAGCACATGAAAGAGGATCGCGCCTCCGCATTCACGCTGACCGAGATGCTGGTCGTCCTGGCGGTCATGGCGCTCACGATCGGGATCGTCGCCGCGGGCGCCCCCGCGATGTTCGACGCCGCCGCGCTCCGCCAGTCGCGCGCGCGACTCACCGCCGACATCGAGATGCTCGCCGCCGCAGCCCGCCGCGAAGCCGCCTTTGGGGCCATCGAGCGCAACGCCGATGGGCGCGGCTATCGCCTGATCATCGACGGCCGCGTGCTCGCAGCGCGCACGCTTCCGCGCGGCGGCAAGCTCGACATGTCGAGCGCGCGCCTGACGCTTGACCCAGCCGGCCGTCTCGAGCCGGGCGCGCTGCGCCTCATCATTGGAAAGGTCGAGAATGCCTTCACGATCAGCGCCGTCACCGGCCGCCCGCAGCCAGCCGCCGCCTACCCGCCCGGCGATGGCGCTTATCGAGACTCTCGTCGCCGCCTCGATCCTCGCCGTCGCCATCGCGCTTTTTCTCAGCGTCGTCACCGGCGCCCGATACAATCTGGCCCAGGCGCAGGACCGGACGATCGCGCTGGCGATCGCCGCCGACGTGCTCCAGCAGGCCCAGGCGCGTTGGCCGAATGCGGTCTGGTCTGGCGCGCGCTCCGGGCACGCCTGGACGCTGCGTTGCGAGCCGCGCGCGATCATGCAGAGCCCGCGCCTGACGCTGCGCCGCTGCACAGCGGAAGTAGGCGCGCGCGGCGTCCATGTGCGCCTGTCGAGCGCCTGGGCCGCGCGGTCCGCCCCGCGATGACCCTGATGGAGGCGCTCGTGGCGTTGAGCGTCCTTGCGCTGATGCTGAGCGTCGCGATGCCTTCGCTTGCCCCCTGGCTCGGCCAGAGCCGGCAGGTGGAGCGCGAAGCTGGCTTCTGGCGCGATGTGGCCGCGAGCCAAACCACCCTTTCCGAGCTTGCGCTCGCCGCGCGCGACCCTGCGTCCCGCGGCGCGGGCTTGCGCTTTCTCACCGCCGCGCCGCGCCTTGCGCCGGAGCTCATCCCCGCCGAGCTCACGATCGTGGGCGACGCGCACGACACGCTGCTGCTTCGCTGGCCGCGCCTGCGCGAGCGCGAGACGATCCTGCTCGCCGGCGGTCCGCCGCTTCGACTGAGGCCGCTCGGCGCCGACCGCGCCATCGTCGTGGAGGCCGAGCTGAAGCGAGGTTGGACGCCCGTGTTGGTGGCGCCGATCGGCGCAAATGCGCCGCGCGCGTGCACGTTCGATTTTGACGCCGGAGAATGCCGATGATTCCGGTCGCGCGCCTTGCCCTCGCCCGCGCACTCGACGCGATCGACGCGCTCTTCGACGCCGCCGCCGCGCTCTGGCGGGTGCTGGTGCGCGGCGCATTCAGCCCCGATGCGCACGACTATCGCGGCGCCCGCTGGGCCCGTCTCTCCCCCGATGACGTGCTCGTGCAGACCATCGCGATCAACGCCGAGGACGCCGCCCAGGCGCGCCGCATCATCCGGCTCGACGCTGCGCGCCGGCTCCCGCTGCCGGAATCCGCCGCGCTCTTTGACGTAGCCGGCCCGCTCCCTGCCGGCGATGCGCCGCGCCTGCGTGCGGAGCAGGACTTTCTGCTTGGCGTGGCCCGCTGTGCAACGCTGGAGGATCTGCGCGCAAGAGACGCCAAGCAGGCGCACCGCATCGAAGGCTTCGTCTACGAGCCGCCCGAAGCGCCTGGCGCCGCCTTCGTCTTCCGCGATGAGGCCGGCGACCGCCGCCGCCGCATCCGCCGCGGCGTGCTCGCCGTGGCGCTCGCCGCGTTCGCCTGGTCAGGCGCTGACGCGTTCGACGCATGGCGCACGCGCCTGGAGACGGCCGTCGCGCGCGCCGAGAGCGAGCAGATGCATGCCCAGCGCGCGATCCGACGCGATGCGCGCCGTCTCGCCGACGCTCGCGCCGCGCTCCGGGCGCTCGCCGCGACCCAGCCCGTGGGGCGCGTGGGCGAACAGCTCGCAGCCCTCGCGCGGCGACTGCCCGCGCACACGGAATTGCGCCGCGTCGAATGGTCCGCGCGCGGCCTCGCGCTCGCCGGCGCCTCCTATGCGCCGCGCGACATGGAGCTTGAGCTCCGGCGGCTGTTCGCCGGCGCCGACATCGCCTTCGAAACCACGGCGCACGGACCGCCCGACCAGTTCGAAGCGCAGATCGCATGGAGGCCGCGATGACCCTGACGCAAGCGGCCGCCGCCTGGGCGCTGCGCGGCGCGGTGCTGTGGGCGCTGCTCGAAGGTGCGCTGGCGCTCTATGACGAGGGCGCCCGCGAAACGGCGATGGCGGCCGCACTCGGCGCCCATCGCGCCACGATGGTCAGCCTCGATGCGCGTGCGCGGGACATGCGGCAGACCTTGGCCGAGGAGACCTTGCGGCTTCACCGGTTCGGAACCTTCAGGACGGCCGCGCCCGGCGTTGAGCCATCCGCGGCCGTCTCTCAACGCGTGCAAGCCGATCTCTTCGCGCTGGGCGCCGAGAGCCCTGCGCTGGACGCCAGCGTCGCGCCGATCGGCGGCGGCATGACGCTTGTGACGCTGGCGACCCGATGGCGTGAGCCGCGCGGAAGCACGCCGGGCGTCCTCTACGGGCTTATGGCGCAAGAACCCGGCCTCGCGATCGATACGCTGACATTCGAGCGCTCCGAAGACGCCGAGGACGTCGAAGCGCTGGTACGCCTGCAGACTCTCACGGCCGGAGACGCCCGATGAAGCTCGCGCTCGCTCTGCTGCTCATGGCCGCCGCGCTTGCATGGACCGGCGCCGAGCTGAGGGGCGCGGCCGGCGAACCAATCGTCTCCGCCGCGCGCGCGAAGACGGGCGCCGCACAGCAGACCCAAGCGCCGCCGCAGCGATCGGCCGTCATTGAAGGCGCGCCCTCGCTCTTCCGGCCGATCAGCGCGACCGGCGGCGCGGCGGACCGCCCCGGCGTGTCTTTCGCTCTGGTGGGGATCGTCGCCCGCGATCGCGAGCGCATCGCCCTGCTTCGCGACGAGGCCGACCAGCGCGCCTGGCGCGTGCGCGTGCGCGACCGCGTCGGCGATTGGACCGTCACCCGGATCGATGCGCGTTGCGTTCTTCTTCGCCGCAGCGGCGGCGCCCGCCAGCAGCGCTGCATCTAGCATTCCACCGCAGACCTCAGGGCCGGGCTCGCCCCATGTTGCGCCTCTTGACCAACGCAGCCCAAACGCCCGTCGCCGCCGCCAGCGCGACTGAGCCCGTCATCCAGGCCAAGGGCGCAGACGCGATCCCGAACATGTCCGCAAGCGGCCGAGCTGCGAACACAAGCACCAGCGCGCCCGCGACCGCCGACACGATCAGCCAATAGATGCGCCGATGCCGCGCGAAGAGGTCGCCCGACGCCATTGAATCCGCAAGCGCCAGGACAAGATTGCCGACGACAAGCGCAAGGAACGCCGCTCCCCGGGCCTGCGCTTCCGGCAAGCTCTGCAGCCCCCAGGCATAGAGCGCCAGAACGCCCACAAGGAGCCCGGCCCCCTGGGCGATCGCGGTTGCAAGCTCGCGCGTCCCGAACAGCGTCTCGTCGCGCCCCCGCGGCGGCTGAAGCATGGCGCGCGCATCGCTGCGCTCAGCCTCGAACACGAGCGCACAGGTGGGATCGATCGCCAGTTCGAGCAGCACGACATGCATCGGAAAGAGCAGCGGCGGGAGCCCCAAGACGATGGGCGCCAGCGCGACGCCCGCGATCGGGACATGGATGGCCGTGATATAGATGAGCGCGTTGCGCAGATTGGCGAAGATCCGTCGGCCCAGCCGCACGCCCCCGACGATGGACGCGAAGCTGTCGTCGAGCAGCACGAGATCAGCCGCTTCGCGCGCGACATCGGTTCCGCGCTTGCCCATGGCGATGCCGATATGCGCCGCCTCCAGCGCAGGCGCATCGTTGACGCCGTCTCCGGTCATGGCGACGATCTCGCCATCGGTCTTGAAGGCCTCCACCAGCAGGAGCTTCTGCGCCGGCGTGACGCGCGCGAAGACGCGGATTTCGCGCAGCCGCTCGCACAAGGTCGGGAACGGCAGCTCGGCGGCCTCCGCTCCCAGCAGGACGCCCGCCTTGGTGTCGATGCCCGCGGCCTCGCCGATTGCCAGCGCGGTTTCCGGATGGTCGCCGGTGATCATCGCCACCTTGACGCCGGCCTGCTTCGCCTCCTCCAACGCTGCGCGCACATCCGCGCGCAGCGGATCGACGAACCCGATGAAACCGTCGAAACGCCACGCTGCCTCCTCCGGCGCGTCGATCGGGTGCGCACAATCGGCCGAAGCCACGCCGAGCACGCGCAACCCATCGCGCGCGAAGCGAACCACGACATCCTGAAGCCGCGCCCGCTCGGCCTCGCCGAGCCGGCATAGCGCGAACACCGCCTCCGGCGCGCCCTTCGCCGCCAGACGCAAGCCTGATCCGCGCCACGCCTGCACGAACGCCATCCTATCGGAGGTCAACGGCCACGAGCGGTCATGGCGCAGCCCGTCCGCCTGCGGCGGTCCCACAAGCGCATCAATCGCCTTGTCCATCGGATCGACAGGGCGCACCGCCGAAGCAAGCCGCGCGCTCTGCAGCAGGCCCGCTGCGGCGCCTTCGCCGGGCCCGACCCCGTCGATCGCGACATCGGCGCCGGTCCACACCCTCGCGACGCGCATTCGGTTCTCGGTGAGCGTGCCCGTCTTGTCGACGCACAGCAGCGTCGCGGCGCCGAGCGCTTCAATCACCGCATTGCGCCGCACGAGCACGCGATGCGCGGCCAGCCGCCATGCGCCGAGCGCCAGGAAGACCCCGAGCACCATCGGAAACTCTTCCGGGATGAGCGAGATCGCAACCGTGATGCCGGCGAGCGCCCCGCCGACCCAATCCCCGCGAAAGTATCCGTACGCAAGCGCGACCAGCGCGCAGAAGCCCAGCGCCACCGCGCCGAGCAGCGCGACGATGCGCCCCGCGCCTTTCTGCAGCGGCGTCGGCTCCTGGCGGATGTCGCCGAGCGCCTTGCCGATCTGGCCGAGCGCTGATCGCGCGCCTGTCCGTCCGACGACAGCAACGCCTTGGCCCCGTGTGATCAGCGTCCCCGCAAACAGGAACGGGCTTGCTTCCGGCCCGGGGCTCGTCTCGCTCGAGAAGACCTCCCCGGCGCGCGCATGGCGCTTGCCCACCGGCGCGGATTCTCCCGTCAGCGCCGACTCATCCACCATCAGCGCGTCGCCGGAGACCAGCAGCGCGTCGGCCGCCATCCGCTCACCCTCGCCGACGAGCATGAGATCCCCTGCTGCAAGCTCGCGCGTGGGAATGGACCGCTCCACCCCGTCGCGCACCACCCGCGCGGTCGGCTGCGCCAGCTCCCGCAGCGCCGCCAGCGCGGTCTCGCTGCGCGTCTCCTGCGCGATGACCAGCCCCATCGCCGCGCCCGCTGCGGCGACCAGGAACGCCCCTTCCCCGAGATCGCCAACGACCAGATAGAGCGCCGCCGCGCCCAGCATCAGCAGGAACATCGGCTCGCGTGCATTCTCCAGGGCGATGTCGCCGAACGTGCGCGCGCGCCCGCGGGGCAGCTCGTTCGCGCCCTCAGCGTGCAGCAGGGCTCTGGCGGCCGCTTCGCTCAGGCCCCGCGCGTCGAACCGCTCATCCGTCATGCCAATGTCCGTGCCCGACGCAGTCGCCCGGAAGCTTGACTTGTCTCAATGTCCCGTCGCCGCAAACCCGGACTATGCGCCAAGGAGCGCACGACATGTCGCAATTCTTCTCCGCCGCCCTTGCCGAGCCGCGCACGCGGCCGAACAACGAAAGCGTCTTCATGGACTGGGCGCGCATGGCCAGGGAGGCCGCTCAGCAGAAGGCCTCTGCAAGCTGGTCCGTGCCCGAGGCTTATTTCGCTCTCCTCTTCACGGCCGCGACGTGCGACGGCGAACTCGCCCCCGCCGAGCACGAGACCTTGCTCGCGCTCGTCCATCGCTCCCGCGCGCTCAAGAGCCTCACCGCCCAGGAGCAGGCCGCCATCAACGCCGCGGTGGTGGAGCGGCTTCAGAACGAAGACAATGGCATGGCCGCCGCCTGCGCCGCGCTGCCCACGGACATGCGCCTCCCCGCGTTCGCCCAGGCGCTCGACCTGATCCTGGCCGACGGAGAGCTGAAGCCTGCCGAGGCCAGCTATCTGAACCAGCTCGTCGCCTACTTGGAGCTTGCGCGCGAGGACGTGCAGCGTGTCGCCGAGATCATGATGCTCAAGAACAAGTATTGAGGCCCGCGCGCGATCAGCGCCGGGAGAAGCCGATGCCGGACGACATTCGCGCCTTGCATCCCGACGCGCCGTCGCACGCGCCCTCAAGCGCGCCGGAGCCCTGGGAGCCCGATCCGGCGGGGTATCTGGCCACGTTCGCCACGCTCGACCGCGCCCTGCATGCGAGCGTCGCGCGCCTGACGCTGGGCCTCTCGCCGCGCGCGCTTATGAGCGCCTACAGCGACTGGGCCGCAGGTCTCCTCTTCTCGCCCGGCAAGCAGGCGCAGCTCGTGCACAAAGCGGAGCGCAAGTGGAGCCGCTTCGCATCCTTTGTGCAGCATCGGCTCTCCGAGCCCTCGGACAGCGCCTGCATCGAGCCGCTGCCGCAGGATAAACGCTTCGCCGACGAAGCATGGCGCCAGGCGCCGTTCTGCTTCATGTCGCAGGCGTTCCTGCTGACCCAGCAATGGTGGCACAACGCCACTACGGGCGTTTCCGGCGTGACGCCCCAGCACGAGCGCGCCGTGGAGTTCGCCGCCCGGCAATGGCTCGACATCTTCTCGCCCTCGAACTTCCTCTGGACCAATCCCGTCGTGCTCGAGGCGACCCTCCGCCAGGGCGGCGCGAACCTCTATCGCGGCTGGCTGCACGCGATGGAGGACCTGCACATCGCCATTGCCGGCGACGCTCCGGCCGGCGCGGAAAGCTTCAAGATCGGCGAGAATATCGCGGCGACGCCGGGCAAGGTCGTCTACCGAAACGAGCTCATGGAGCTCATTCAGTACGCGCCCTCGACCGCCCAAGCGCGTCCCGAGCCGATCCTGATCATCCCGGCATGGATCATGAAGTATTACATCCTCGATCTTTCGCCCGAGAACTCTCTGGTCAGGCGCCTCGTGGATGAGGGCTTCACGGTCTTCATGATCTCGTGGAAGAATCCAGGTCCCGACGATCGCGATCTCGGCATGGACGATTATCGCCGCCTCGGACCGATGGCCGCGCTCGACCGCATCGGCGAGATCGCGCCGGACCGCAAGGTCCACGCCGTCGGCTATTGTCTCGGCGGCGCCTTGCTCGCCATCGCCGCCGCCTCCATGGCGCGCGACCGCGACGCGCGTATGCAATCGCTGACGCTCCTCGCCGCGCAGGTAGACTTCGAGGAGGCCGGCGAGCTCATGCTCTTCACCAACGAGAAGCAGATCGCCTTCCTCGACGATCTCATGTGGGAGCAGGGTTTCCTCGATTCCCGGCAGATGGCCGGCGCCTTCCAGCTCCTGCGCTCGAACGACCTCGTCTGGTCGCGCATGGTGCGCGAATACCTGATGGGCGAGCGCACGCCGGTGTCCGATCTCACCGCATGGAACGCAGACGGCACGCGCCTGCCCTACAAGATGCATTCCGAATATCTGAAGCGCCTCTTCCTCGGGAACGATCTCAGCGAGGGTCGCTACCGGGTAGGCGATCGCACAATCGCCCTTTCCGACATCGCTGCGCCGATCTTCGCCGTCGCCACCGAGACCGACCATGTCTCGCCTTGGCGCTCCGTCTACAAGCTGCATCAGCTCACCCGCGGCGAGCTCACGTTCCTGCTCACCAATGGCGGGCACAATGCCGGCATCGTCTCCGATCCGCGCGATCCCTGGCGCGCCTACCGCATGATGACCCGCGCACCGGACGCGCGCCAGCAGGAGCCCGAACAATGGCTGCGCCGCGCCGCCGCGGCCCAGGGCTCCTGGTGGCCGGCCTGGCTCGAATGGCTCGCCGCCAGATCCGGCGCCCCGGTCATGCCGCCCTGGCCCCCGGCGGATGCGCTCAGCGATGCGCCCGGCGATTACGTCCTCATGGAATGAGCGCCGATGCGCGTCTCTTGACGCGGATCAAACCCAGCCGCCGCCCCCACCGGTAGAAGGCATGCACGGGTGTGTCGCGCATGATGTTCAAACACCTTCTCGTCCCGGCTTTCTCGCTTCAGGAAGACGAAGGCGCCCTCCGCGTCGCAGCCGGCCTCGCCGAACGCTTCGCCGCCGAAGCGACCGCGCTCGTCATCGATATCCCGCCCGGCTCCGAATACGCGGCCGACGAGGCCTCGCTGTCCGATGTTCTGAATCAGTTGGCGCGGGGAGAGGACGAGGAGCGCAAGCGCATCGCCGCCTGGCTTCAGGATGCAGGCATCGCGTTCAAGCTCTCGCACCTCTCCGCATATGCGGCCCTCACCGATCGCAAGGCGGCGGCGCACGCCCAGCTCGCCGATCTCCTTATCATGACGCGCGCGACGGCCACGCGCCGCGCCCATCGCCTTCTTCTGGAGGGGCTCCTCTTCCATTCGGGCCGCCCCCTCCTGCTGGCGCCGCGCGATTGGGGCCGCAAGCCCCTTGGCGAGTCCATCGTGATCGGCTGGAAGCCGCGGCGCGAAGCGGTCCGCGCTCTCAACGACGCCATGCCGTTCCTGCAGAGCGCGCGGAAGGTCGTCGTCGTCACGGTGAATGCGGTCGGCCACGGCGAAGACCTCGCCGCGCAGCTCGCGCGCCACGATGTCGCCGCCAGCGTCCGCAATATCGACGCCGGTCTGCGAACCGAGGGCCGCGCGCTGCTCGACGAAGCCGCCGCTATCGGCGCCGACATGATCGTGATGGGCGCCTACGGCCGCTCGCGCGCAGAGGAGACCTTGTTCGGCGGCGTCACGCGCGAGCTGCTCGCCCATGCGCCCGTGCCGCTCTTCCTCTCGCATTGAGCGCCGCTGGTTGATCAGGATCAACGCCATCTTTGCCTGTTGCGGCTCAGTCGTTCGCGAGGAGGTGAAGCGATGTCGCAGGCACACCCGAGAAGGAAGCTGGAATCGATCGAAGCAGCGGCGGACTGGCTGGCCGCGCTTCCCGGCGCGGACCCCGCTGGGATGTCGCTTGTCCTTGCCAAGATGTACCGCGCCGCCGCATGGAACGTCCACCTGGCGGAGACGATGCTGCAGGCGTCCCGGCACGTGATCGACGTCTCGCGCGAGGTGCTGCGCCAACAGCAGGACGCGACGCTGAGGGCCTGGCGCGAACAGATTGAGGCCGCATCGTCCTCCGCCGACACAGACCAGCTCGCGCCCTTCGCCGCCGTCGGCAAGGCCGCATTCGACATGAGCAGCGCCATGCTGCAAGCGCAGCGCGGCGCCGTGCAGGCCTTCGCCGACCAGGCCCGCAATCGCTGAGCCCATGCCCCGGGGGCCACTTCAGGCGCCGGGCACACGCCAGCTCCAACGTCGGCCGTGGCCGGCGCGTGCGGGGAAGCGCCCCCGCTATTGAGCCGCTTGCGCGTGAGCGGCGAGGATTTCCCGCACCGTCTCCACCGTCCGCGACCGCGCGATGCCGCACTCGGTCGCGATGCCAAAGCTCGGCGCCGCCCGCCGCGCCGCCTCGATGCGCCGGCGCGTACCCTCTGCGCCATCCGCTGCGTGCACGAGCCCAAGGAAGAGCTCGCATCCCGGATCGAGACTCAAACCCTTCAACGGCGCGAAATAGGCATCGTCGCTGCGATCGGCCGGGACCGGAAGGTGCACCCAGGCCAGCGGATGCTCTGTCGCTTCCGCGATCAGGTTGGCAAGTTCAACCGCTTTGCCCGTGTCGATCGGTTCGATGAAGTGCGCCGCGTCGAGATCGCCGTAGCAGAGATGCACCCCGAGTTCCGCCTCGCTCGGGACCGCCGCGGAGATCCGCTGGAAGGCGGCGCGGAAGACTTGCTCCATGCCTGGAAAGCCGGGCATTTGCGCAAACCGGCCGTCCCACATGATCATCTCGATGCAAACGTCCCATTGGATCGCGAGATCGCCCGGCGGAATGCGCGCGACGATGCGCTCGACCTCGCGGATCATCGCGGCTTCGTACGCGGGCAGCACGACCGGAACGTCCTCAGGCGCGACGAACGCGCCGATGATCGCGAACGGCGTCGGCAGGCAGACCTGGAAGCGGACATCCTTCGGCAGATCCCCGCGCTGGCGCGCGACGAGAAAGTCCTGGTAGGAGGCCCAGGCCTCGCGCGCATAGCCCAACTCGCCGAAATGGATCTCCTTGGGTTTCACGCCGGGCGCGACCCGCATCAGGCACATGCCGAGCCCGGCCGGCATGCGATCCAGCACGACCTTGAGATAGGGGCTGGAGCGCAGCAGCGGATATTGCCAGCTCACCCAGAGCCGACGGCCGCCGACCTCGCCGTCCGGGCATCGCTTCAGATGCGCGCCGACCGATTTGCCGACTTCGCGAAAGACCTCCTCGGCGGTGTCAAAGCCGATGCTGCCGACGAAATGCACGTGCGTCATGCCTGCGCCTCCCTGGAATGTTGAACCACGCGCTGATCGATGGCGCCGAACGGCGAGCGGCCTGCCCTATCGACCGCCTGCATCCGCACGCGCTCGCCGAACGACAGGAATGGCGTCTTCACGCCGCCCTCTTCCAGCGTCTCGATCGCGCGGCGCTCTGCGATGCAGGTGGAGCCGGAGGTCT
This sequence comes from Hyphomonadaceae bacterium, assembly GCA_016791425.1. Taxonomy (GTDB): domain Bacteria; phylum Pseudomonadota; class Alphaproteobacteria; order Caulobacterales; family Aquidulcibacteraceae; genus CADEEL01. Next base: position 155,539 of record JAEUMQ010000016.1, read on the forward strand.
TGTAGTCGGCGTTGGACACCGTCCCGGAGCCGACGATGGTTCCCGCGCAGAGCGCGCGTGTGCCGGCCGCGTGCGCCACGAGCTCTGGAAAGGAGAAACTCATGGCGCCCCCGTGCGGCTCCCCGAACCAGACGCCATTGCGTTCGACGCGCAGTCGCATCTGCACGCGGCCGTCTTTCCATTCCTCGGCGAGGACGTCCGGCGTGACGGCGAAGGGCGCCATCGAACAAGCCGGCTTGGCCTGGATCCAGCCGAAGCCCGTCTGCATCTCCGGCCCCGCCAGCGCGCGCAGCGACCAATCATTGATGAGCAGCACAAGCTTGATGTGCGAAGCCGCCTCCGCCGCGGAGACACCCATCGGCACGGCGTCCGTGATCACGCCAAATTCGCCTTCAAAGTCGATGCCGTCGCTCTCCCGCGGCAGCGGAACTTCGTCCGCAGGGCCCAGGAACTGATGCGACAGCCCCTGATACATCAGCGGCTTGCCGGGGACTTTCGCCTCGATGCCGAACAGGCGCGCCATCAGTTCGCCGTGCGTTGGGAACACCGATCCGTCGAGCCATTGCCATGCCCGCGGCAGCGGCGCCGCGAACGCACGTCCCGCCAGGGTCTCGCCTTCTCCCGCTTCGAGACGCCGCGAGAACGCGCGCAGCCCCGGCTCCGCCCGCGGCCAATCGTCGAGCGCCGCCTGCAGCGTCGCCGCAAGGTTGCGCGCAGGGAGGAAACGGGCGCCATCCGCGGAGACGACCACGAGAGTGCCGTCGCGCCCGCCCTCGGCCAATGTCGCAAGTCTCATACGCTCGGCTCCTTTTCGATTGTCGCGAGCACGCGACGCACAAGTTCCCGCAGCGAACCATCGTGCACGAAGCCGACGGCTTCCGCGGCTGGCGTGCGCAACTCCGGATAGCGCCCAAACGTGCGCTCGATATCTGGATCCGGATCAAAGCTGACAATGCGCGGATCGGCGCCGGTTTGCGAAGCAATCTCCGCGACGAGATCAGCCATGCGAACACGCAACGCCGGCAGCGTCAACGATCGCGGCGGCGCATCGAGAGTCAGGGCGTGCGCGACGGCCTGGGCGGCGACATCGACGCTCATCAGCCAGGACGTGGCTTCGGCGCCGACCGGCAGCGAGATCGCCCGGCGCGCGCGCATGGCGTGGAAGAGATTGCTGAGATAGGCCGATTTAACACCGACCCCGTCGGCAGGGCGCGCCACCAGGCCGGCGAAGCGCAACGACCACCCTGAGATCGCGCCGCGCCGCGTCAATGTCTCCACCCATTGCTCCATCATCGCCTTGTGCGCGCCGTAGAGCATTCGCGGCGCGAGCGGCGTCGCATCATCGACCAGCGGCGCCAGGGGGTGATCGAAGACCGCGATGCTGCTCGCATAGATCACCCGCGGCGCGTCCCCGGCGCCGATCGCGGCGTCGAGGAGCGCCATGCTTGCATCGATGTTGACGGCTTTCGCGAGGCGCGGATCCACCTCCGAGGCGCCCCCGGGGATCGTGGCGAGATGGATGAGCGCGTCGCACCGCGTTGCAAACGCCGCCCTGACGCACGCCGGATCGCCCAGGTCGCCCTCGATGGCCAGGGCCGCGTGCTCGCGCGATGGCCCAAGCGAACGGTCCATCGCCACGATTTCATGTGCGCTGAGCAGAGGCAGCAAGCGGCGGCCGAGAAACCCGCCCGCTCCCGTAACCACCACCCTCATGCGCTCACCGGAGCTCCGGCTCGAATGCGCCGTCGATCAGGATGAAGGCGATGCGGCAATTCTTGCCCGAGCGGTTGGCCCAGCCGTGATTTGTGCCTCGCTGCACGACGATGTCGCCTGCGCGTACGACCGTCTCGCCCTCGTCCATGATGAGCGTGATCTCGCCTTGCAGCACGATGCCGTAATCGATCGTCTCGGTGCGGTGCATGTAGGCGTGCCGGCTTCCCGTACCGGAATGGCTGGAGGCGCCCGCGGCCCCGACTTCCGCGAAATGCGCGCGCGCCTCCTCGGCGCTGATCTGTTCGAGGCTGCCGTCCTCCGGAGGAATATCCAGCACGCGGATCCGCGTACCGTTCTTCGGCGGCGCGAGGACGATGCCCTCTTCCGGAGGCTCTCCCGACGCAGCATCGATGCGCGCCGGCGTCTCGCGCGTGTTCCACACTTCGTAGAAGACCGGCCCGCGCTCGCCGCCGATGCGCCGAACGCGAGGCGGCGGCGCATCCTCCTGGATGATGGCCGCGCCCTTGGCGTTGTGCCCGGTGACGATGCGCCGAAACGGGGCTGCGCTCATGACGTGCACTCCTCTGCAATAACGGCGGCGCCGTTGGGCAGGCTCCACGCCTCAGCTCGTACGGCCGCCCAGCGTCTCGGCGAACCAGTCGGCGATGTAGTCGCGCCCGAAGCTCATATTGTCGGCGCCCACATGCTCCACGCCGCCTTCCCGCTCGGTGAAAAGCTTGAGCTCGCGCCGCGGAGAGTTCACGAGCTGATCGTAGCTTTGATGCGCATATTCGACGCCGATCTGCCGGTCCTTGGCGCCATGGGTGACGAGGAACGGAACCTTGATCCGCTCCATCACGCCGTTCAGGTGCATGCCGCCCGACTTGGCGAGGAAATCGTCCAAGTCCTTGGCGCCGAATACCCACATGACGTGCGCCCAATAGTGCGGCACAGGATTCTCGCCCTCACGCTTCAAGCGCTTTTGCTGAACCTCGGCCCAATTGTGGTTCGCCCCCCAGACCGCGCCGGAAGCGAAGCGCGGCTCGAACGCAACGGCGCGCGGCGCATAATGGCCGCCGAGCGAAATGCCGGTCATGCCGATCCGCTTGGCGTCGACATCAGCCCGCTTCTCCAGCCAATCCACCCAAGCGCTCGCCCAGCGCTCGCTTTCGGGCGTGGCTGCCAAGCCTTGCAGACGCAACGCTTCGCCGGTCCCAGGCTGATCGACACAGAGCGTGGAGACGCCGCGCGCCGCAAGCTCACGCGGCAGCCAGGAAAACCACAGCATCTCCTTCGTGCTGTCGAGGCCGTTGCAGTAGATCACCGCCGGCCGCGCCCCCTCGCCGGGCGCCGCACACCACAGCGCCGAGAGCGTCCTTCCTTCAAAAGGAATCTCGACGCGGCTCACCCCGTCCTTCGCAAACTCCGTTCCGCGCGTGAAGGATCGCAGCGCTTTCGCGTAGGTCAGCTCCCGGCCGGGGCGCCCCTGCCCCTGCATGCGCTCCGCGACCTGGTAATAAAGCGACGCGCGCTTGAGCTTGGCCCCTGCAGAGAGAAGTCGCCCTTTGACCTCGTCTTCCGCGGCCAGTTCGACCAAGGCGTCCGCCACCTTCACCCATTGCGCCAGGAAGGCCGCCGTACCGACGTCCTCGCCCTTTTCCGCCGCCTCCCGCAGCGGCCGGCACATGTCGATGATCTCCCCGAGCTGACCGCCGCTTTCCACCGCGATCGCGACGCTCAGATTCCAGACATAGTTTGGGAAGTAATCGAAAAGCGCCACCGGCTCACGCCTCCGCAGCGATGAAGAGCCCTTTGTCCGGCTCGGGATGCGGCATCGTCTGCGGTCCGCCGACGCCGATCTGCCACTGGTCCATCACGAGCGCGCTGGGCGAATGCACCTTGGCCTGCCACGTCGCGTCATCGACATCCTCAAGCTCGGATGTGTACTCCACGGCAAAGCCGTTCGGCGTCGTGAAATAGCTGAATGTGTTGTTGCCCGCCGTATGCCGCCCGGGCCCCCACACGATGTTCACGCCCTTCTGCTTGAGCCGATGCGCGCCCCGCATCATGTCGTCCACGCTCGGCACGTCGTACGCGACATGGTTGAGGCACGGCGGACCCGGCAACAAGGCGATGCGATGATGCGCGCTGTTGCAGCGCAGGAAGCACATGAAGTCGCCGAGCCAGTCGCTCACCTTGAACCCGAGCACATCCACGAAGAATTGCGCCGCGCCCTTGTGGTCCGCCGAGTGCAGAACAATGTGGCTGATCTTCTGCGGCACGCCTTCCCAGCGCGCGAGCGCGCGAGACGGGCCGCGCGCGACATCTGACGAGATTTCGAAGGTGAGGCCGTCCTTGCTGAAGAAGCGGAAGCCGTAGCCCCCGCCGAGCGTTGAAAGCTCGCGCGGCCGGAAGATGATCCTGCATCCGGCGTCCGCGACGCGCACATGCAACGCATCGACATCGGCCCGGGTCGTCGCGGCCAAAGCGATCACGTCGATGCGCTTCGCTTCCGCGTGGCGCAGGCGCACGACATAGAGCCCGTCATGCCCCTGAGCTGCGAAATGCAGCATGCCGTCCTGCTCGCCGGCGTCCTTCAGCCCCCAGAGGTCGCGATAGAACGCCGCTTCCGCCGCCAGGTCCGGCACGGCATAGCCCACATATCTGATGTCGCTTACGCGCGCCATTTCGACGCCTCCTAAATTGGTTCGGCCACGCGCTTGAACATGTCTGCGGTGGCTTTGGCCTGATCGACGGGCTCTCCAGCCACCTGCGCCCGACAAATTGCGCGCGACGCCTCCACGATGTAGCGGCAACGCGCAAAGCGCCGCTCCTGGAAGCGCGCAAGCGCATCGGTCGTGCCCCCGCCGCGGGACAATTCCTCGGCCAGGACGAGCGAATCTTCAATCGCCATGCCCGCGCCCTGCCCGAGATGGGGCGTGGTGGCGTGCGCGGCGTCGCCGATCAGCACGCAGCGCCCCTTGTGCCACGGTCCCTCGAGCAGAACGCTTTCCAAGGGCTTGTAGACGACCGCGTCGTCGTCCGTGATCAATTCGGACAATGCGAGGATGCGCGGGGCCGCGCCGGCGAGCTTGTCGCGCATGGTTTGCGCCAGCTTCTCGGGCTGATAGCGCGGATTACCTGGCTCCGGCGTCGTCAGGTACATGTACATGACCGTCTCGGAGAGCGGCACCAGACCGATGCCGCGCGGACCTTCGAATGCGTGCAGGCTCACCACGTCCGCCGGGCGTGGAAGATTGTAGCGCCAGACGCCCTGATTTTCGAATACCGGCGGCTGCGCCTCGGGAAACAGGGTCGTGCGCATCTGCGAATTGAGACCGTCCGCGCCAATGAGGAGATCGTAGCGGCCCGAGCCGCCGTCCGAGAAGCCGACGCTGACTCCTGCCCCGTCATCCTCCAGCGCCGCGACCGTCACGCCCAGGCGAATGCGCGCGCCTGCGCCGAAGGCCCGATCGCTCAGCACCTTCTGCAGAGCCTTGCGTCCTATGCCGACATTGGACGGATAGCCCTCCACCAGGCGCGGCGTCGGCACCACGGCGAGCCGCCGCCCGTCCGGCGCATAGATCTCCACGGTCGAGAATCCGAACCCGGCGTGGATGTAATCATCGACGACGCCGAGCTGGGCCATCGCGCGGATGACGTTCGCCTGCTGGATGATGCCCACGCCATAGACCGTCCATTCCGGCTCGCGTTCGATGAGATCGACGTCGAAACCGCGCTGACGCAGCGCGATTGCGGCGGTGAGTCCGCCAATGCCGCCGCCGACGACCAGAACGCCGCTCACGCTGCGGCGCCGCCCCGCCCGACGCGCGGGCGGAAAACCTTTGGCATTTCGCTCTCCCAATCGGGCGACCGCCAAGCTGGCCGCTTCTCCAGCGCCAACTTGGAGAAGCGAAACCAATCTGTAAAACTAATTGTGGTTATGCTCTTCCATTGCTTCGATGGATCGATTTGCCTTGCGCCGCGGCCCTGAGCTGCTGCCGCAGCCAGGCGAGGCCGCCGTCGCCGACGCGCGCGCGATGCACCTGGATCATCTCGCGCATCACCGGAAAATCGAACGGCAGTGGCGCGTGCGCGATCGGAAAATATCCCTTCATCGCCTGCGCCAGCCGCGCATGCATGACCGCGAGTCGCGCCGTGCCGATCAGCAGCCACGGCACCACTGTAAACGACGACGCGACGATCTCGATGCGCCGCCGCCGGCCCATCGTCTCAAGCTGACGGTCGCCGAAAGTCATCGTGCGCGTGCTGCCCATGCTGACGCCGACATGGCCGGCGCCCATGAAGTCCGCTTCCGCGATGCGCCCCCTCTTTAGCGCCGGATTGGCGGCGCAACAGGCCACCACGTGCTCTTCCTCGAAGAGAACTTCCGCCGGGTGGTCGCTCTCGATGAACTCCGCCGGCGTGATGATCACATCGACCTGACCGCGATCCAGCAGCGTGTCGGATTGCGCGTCCGGCGCCACGATCTCGATGCGCACCTGCGGCGCGACGGCCGACAGACGGCGGATCAGCGGCGCCAAGAGGGCGGCCGTAATATAGTCGGAGGCGATGACGCGGAACGCGCGTTGCGAGGTCCCCGGGTCGAATGCGGTGGACGTGGCGATGAGCATGTCCGCCCCGGTCAGCAATTCGCGCACCTGGGGAAGCAGGCTCTCGGCGTGCGCGGTTGGATGCATCCGCTTGCCGTCTGCAACCAGGATCTCGTCGCCGAAATATTCGCGCAGCCGCGCAAGCGCGGCGCTCATGGCAGGCTGGGAGAGATTGAGCCGCTCCGCCGCCCGCGACACGCTCTTGGTCTCCAGGAGCGCATCGAACGCCACCAACAGGTTGAGATCCAGCCCCTTGAACCGCACGCTCACCCATCCAAAAAATCAATTGACGCCGATTGAAACAAAAAATTTCCCGAATGTCGAGGCGCACCCTACCCTTGCGGAAAATCAGCGCCGCCCTTCCGCGCGCTCAACGACACGCATTGGGGGAGGAACATGCGCAATCTCTTGCTGGCCGGAGCGGCTCTGGTTGCCTGGCAGATGCCGCTCGCGGCGCGCGCGCAGGATGTCGCGCCCAGCGATGAGGTCGGCCTCGCAGACATCGTCGTGACGGCGCAACGGCGTGAGGAGATCCTTCAGCGCGCGGCGATCGCGGTGAGCGCCGTGACCGGCGCTTCGATCGAGGCCCAGAGCGTCACGCAGGCGACCGACCTCACGCGCCTCGTGCCGGCCCTCCAAGTTGCGCCGGCATCGTCGTTCACGCAGATCTACCTGCGCGGAGTCGGCACGTTCGGCGCCAACGCCTGGGCCGAACAAGGCGTCGCGTTCAATTATGGCGGCGTGTACCTCTCGCGGCCTGCGGCGCCGGCGGGACTGTTCTACGATCTGGAGCGTCTTGAGGTGCTGAAAGGCCCGCAAGGCACGCTCTATGGCCGCAACGCAACGGGCGGCGCGCTCAACGTCATTCCCGCCGCGCCGGACGTCGGCGAGTTCGGCGCGAGCCTCACGGCGGAGTACGGCGACTACGAAACCCTCAAGGCGTCGGGCGCCTTGAACATTCCGCTTGGCGAGGCCGCCGCCTTCCGTCTCTCGGCGCAGACCGCCCAGCACGACGGCTACTTCAACGACGGCTATGACGACGAAGACACGCAAGCCGTGCGCGGACAGTTCCGGCTGCAGCCGAACGATGCCTGGGACATCACGATCGGCGCCGATTACGCCCATGTCGGCGGCCAGGGCTCCGGCGGCACGATCATGCCGCTGCTCTTCGGCGACGGCGACGATCGCCTCGGCCCCAGCGATCCAGCGGTCGCCGCCGCCTATCTCGGCCGCCCGCCGACGGCGCCCGTGCCGCAGATCGTCGCGCGCGACGACGGCTATCAGGACAACGAATTCTTCGGTGTTCAGGCCGATGTCGAGACCGATCTCGGATTCGCCAAGCTGACGCTTATTCCCGCCTGGCGGCGCACCGATCTCGATTTCCTCGGCTATGCATCGAGCTTTCTCATCGACGTCGCCGAGCTCTCCGAGCAGAGCTCGTTTGAGGCGCGCCTCTCCAATAACGGCGACCGTCTCAACTGGGTGCTTGGCGCCTACTATTTCGACGAGACCGTCGACGCCAACCAGTTCTTCAATCAGGCCAGCAACGCCACGCTCATCCTCTCGGACCTCAACACCGAAAGCACGGCCGTCTTCGGCCAGGCCACGCTCTCCCTAACGGACGCCTTTCGGATCACCGGCGGCGTGCGCTGGACCTCGGACAACAAGCGGCAGAGCACCTACACCGAGACGCGGCCGTTCGTCGGCTTCGTGGCGCCGCCGACCAATTTCACGCCGATCATCCTCGTCATCCCCGCGACATCCACAAGCGATGTCGATTTCGAGAAGACGACCTGGAAAGCCGGCATCGAGTACGACATCGGGCCGCAATCGCTGCTCTACGCTTCAGTCGCCACGGGCTTCAAGTCGGGCATCCTCTACGCCTCGACCGGGCGGAACTATTCCAATCCCGAAGAGCTGACCGCCTACACCATCGGCTCGAAGAACCGCTTCCTGGACAACAACCTGCAACTCAATGTCGAGGCCTTCTATTGGGACTACAAGGACCAGCAGGTCTCGCACCTGGGGCCTGTGCAGGTGGCGCAGACGCCGGGCGGTCCAATCTACGGCCCCGTCTTCCTGACCGAAAACGCCGGCGCCGCGACCGTCTACGGGACGGAGATCGAGCTCCTGTGGCGGGTAGGCCCGCACGGCCTTCTCTCCGCGAATGTGCAATACCTCAACAGCGAGTACGACAGCTTCCGCTATCAGGCCTACTCGACCTCCGGCGCCACGCCGGTGATCGGGTGCGCGGTGACGCCGACCACACTAACCGGCGCGAGCCCGACAGCGCGCATCTTCAATGTCGATTGCACCGGCCAGCCGCTCACGAACGCGCCCGAATGGGTGCTCAATGCGGGCTACGAGCACACGTTCGATCTCGGCGCCGGCGGACGGATTATTGCTGCGGTTGATACGCGCGTGGAGGCCGAGCGCTTCCTCTCGATCGATTACCTGCCCCAAGGCACGCAGGACAGCTACATGATGTCCAACCTCCGCGTGACCTGGGAGAACGAACCCGGCCAAGTCTCGATCACGGGCTTCGTGAACAATATCGAAAACGAGCTTGTGTTCTCCAACTCGTTCCAGAGCCCTGTGAAGAGCGGCGTCATCTACAACCAGCTGCGCCCCCCGCGGGTGTTCGGCGCGCGCCTTGGCCTGCGCTTCTAACGAAATACATTAATTGCAGTGATTAAGTGGTGGTGGCGGGTGGAATTGAACCACCGACCTTGGGGTTATGAATCCCACGCTCTAACCAACTGAGCTACGCCACCGAAGGGCGCGAGACATAAGCGCCCCCAGGCGCCCACGCAAGCAAAACGGGAGCGTCCGCGGTCGTCCGTGCAAGCGAGACGGAGCGCCTTGCCGCCCGGCGCCGCGCCGGCGCGCCGCCCGATTGCTCTCCGGCGCCGTCACAACCACGCCACGCAGGCCGCCCGCCGGTAGAACTTGCCCGAAACGCCCGTTTTGCGCTTGCACCGCTGCGCACCGCAACGATAGATGGCTTCAACCAGGCAACAATAATCCCTTTGGGAGGAAAATCCTTGTCCGAAGAGCTGGACGCGATTGACGCCAAAATCCTCGACCTCCTGCAGCAGGACGCCAGCCTTTCCATTGCCGACATCGCCGAAAAGGTGGGCCTCTCCTCTTCGCCCTGCTGGCGGCGGATCGAGCGCCTGAAGAAGGTTGGGATCATCACCGGCCAGGTCACCCTGCTCGACCGCGAGAAGCTGGGGCTCAATTTCGAGGTGATCGCCAGCGTGAAGCTGCAGCTCCCCACCCGCGACAACCTGGAGAAATTCGAGACGGCGGTGGCGAAATGGCCCGAGGTGGTCGATTGCTGCACGGTCACCGGCGCGGTCGATTACATGCTGCGCATCATCACGACCGACATGCACGCCTACGACGATCTCTTGCGCGACAAGATCCTGATGCTCGGCCTGGTCAGCGACGTCCAGTCCCGCATCGTGATGCGCATCGCCAAGCGCACGACCGCCGCGCCCCTCGGCCTCGTCTGCCAATACGTCCCCGCGCGATAAGCCGGTGCGCTGCGGCTAGTTGCTGCCGACATTGGCCGCGCTCGCGCTGCGCTCCACGCGGGCGAGTATCTCCGCGACGCGCGGACCAACCGATTTCTGCGGCTGCGACGGCTCTAGGCGCTGCTCGCGCTCCCATTGCGCGATGAGCCGCGTCGCCGAATCGAAGCCCTGCACGAGCCCTGCGCCGCCCTGCACCGAATGCGCCAGGAACGCGTCCCCGAAATAGGTCCACTCGCGATTGGGCTGACAGCCGAACGAAGTCCGCGACGGCGAGGAGGCGGTGAGGATGATGGTGTTGGGGTTCATCAGCGGCGCGATGAATGCGCCCGAGAAGCACGCCGACACGATCACCACGCGGTTGCGGATGCCGGCGTCATCGAGCGCCTGACGCAGATTGGCGGGCCGCAGCGCGCCGCCCATGCGGTTGTGCTCGCGGATCGCGATCGAGCCGTCGGGATTGCCGTGCGAGGTGAGGAAGAGGACGACGAGATCCTCGTCGGGATTGATCAGCTGCCCGATCCGCCCCAGCGCCGCGTTGAGGAAGAAGGGCGAGGCAGGCGGAAAGGTGCGCTCGCCGGAGCCGACGCCGAGCGTCAGCGTCATCGTGCGCCCCTCCGCGCCAAGCCGCTTGGAAAGGATCTCCGCCCCCTGGCTCGCCTCGCGCTCGAACACCGGATCGCTCCAGAACGCCGCCGTCAGCAGATAGACGTCCGGCTGCCCCGGCCGTCCCGGCTGCAGCCGCGCAACCTGCTCCTGGAAGAGCCGCTCCTGCTGCGCCGCTTCCCGCGGGCCGGGCGCGACCTCGATCGCCCCGAACTGGCCGTTCAGCGGATCGCGCTGCTGCTGCGCCTGTTGGGCGCTGCCCATCGGCGCGGCGGTCAGCAGGAGCGCCGCCGCCAGGAACGCAACGCGGGCCGCGATTGTGGATAAGCGCATGCTTTTGTCCTTCCGCCGGGACCATTGCCCGCCCGCGCGCGCGCTTCAAGACGGGCGCCCCCATCAGGATCGGCCGCGGCTGCAGGACCGCGTCAGTCCTCGCCATGGCGCGCCGCCTCGTGCTCCGCTATCCCTTTGCCGGGCAGAGGGAACTTATGCAGCGGACCGACGGCTATATCCCGGCGCGGCGCGCCGAATTGATCGCAGCCCTTGGCGCGGAGATGGGCGCAGGAACGCCCCAGGGGGCGGGGTTCCAGGACCTCGCGCGCATCGTGGCCGCGCTCCTGCACCACGAAGCCCACGAAGCGCTGGAGCGCCTCAAGACGCTTTACGCCCCGCTCGATCCCGACACGCCCGCCAGCGCCGCCGACAACGACGCCGCGCTCGACGCCTTCGAGGCGGCCCTCACCAAGGCCCTCGTGCGCGCCAACTTCGCCGAGATCGAGACCGGCGACGAGCGGCGCGGCCGCACCAAGCTGACTGCCGACCTTCACCTCGTCGCTTCCAATGACGGCATCAAGCGCATCAGGTACTTCGCGCGCGGCGTGCACCGTGAGCCGGTGACGATCAAGAACCTCTTCGGTCTCATCCGCAAATCGGTCGACGCCGACATCGTCGAGGACGTCGTCGTCTTCGTCGCCTTCAAGGACGAGAACGAGATCGCCCGCCGCGAGCGCCGCGCCTTCGAGCGGGTGCGCGGCGGCATGCGCCCCGGCGCGGTGATCGTGAAGCACTTCCGCCATGTCGCGCGCGCCGAGCTCATCACCCTGCATCCCGGCGCCCGCCCGACGATGAAACGCACCGATCAGCTGATGCTCGGCGTGCCGGCGGTGGCGCTGGGGGTGCCCGTGCTGGTGCAATTGGGCGCCGCGGTGCCGGTGCTCTTCGCGGTGATCGCCGCCTATCTCGGCGCCCAGGGCGCCATCGACGGCGATCGGCTGAAGCAGGCGATCGCTTCGATGAGCGCGCTCGTGGCCGTCGGCGGCTTCGTGCTCCGCCAGAAGATGAAGTTCGAGCGCCAGAGCCTCTGGTACCAGAAGGAGCTCGCCGAGACGGTCTATTTCCGCAACGTCGCGAACAATGCCGGCGTGCTCGATGCGCTGATCGGCGCCGGCGAGGAGCAGGATTCCAAGGAAGCCCTGCTCGCCTATTGGGCGCTGCTCGTCGCCAACCGCCCGCTGGCCAAGCAGGAGATCGACAAGGCGGCGGAGGAATTCCTGCGCCGCAAGTTCAGGCTCGACGTCGATTTCGAGATCGGCGACGCGCTCGCCAAGATCGAGCGGATGGGGATCGTGACGCGCGAAGGCGAGGCGCTGCGCGCGCTGCCCATCGATCAATCCTTCGATCGGTTGGACGCCGCCTGGGACGATTTCTTCAAGCGGACATCGGCGCCGACACCGGCCACGTGAGTCCGCTCACATGAGCGTCGCGCCGCCGAACAGCGCGGCCAGCGCCGCAAGCGCAATCCACGACACGATCCCGAACGGCGCCCGCGCATCGGCCTTCCCGCGTGCGAAACTCACGCCCAGCATCAGCAGCCAGCCGAACCACGCCGCCGTGATCGACGTCGCGATCGGCCCAAGCGCCTCGAACGGCCCGCCCAATTGCTCGAGGCTGGCGACGAGCAAGCCCACGCCGAACGCAATGCCGATGTACGAGAGTCCGCGCGGCGCCGTCGCCGCCGCAAGCCCGGCAAACGAGATGAGCAGCGTCCACAAGCCCTGCCCGACGAAGCCAAGATGCTCCCCGACCGCCATGCCGGCATAGCGGTTGAGCAATCCCTCCATCAGCGTGATCGTCGCCGGATCGGCGCCCGCCGCGCTCGCATCGGCCAGATAGGGGATCGTGATCGCCCAGCGAATGAAGCCCATCGCCTGCCAAGCGCCGCCGAGCACGCCGAACACCAGCGCCAGCACCGCAAGCGTGGAGCCGCGCGCATCAACCGCGCGATAGCCAAGCCCTGCAAGCGCGATCTGCGTGATCCCCGTCAGCGCCATCGCATAATAGGCCGCCACGATCGCGCCTTGGTTGGCGTGGAACGCCGCCAGCCGCTCCGCCGCCGGCGCGCGCAGGATGTCGGGAAAGCCGAACGACGCCGCCAGCGCAAAAAAGCCGCCCGTCAGCAGCGCGACATGCACGATGCCCACGACGAGAAACGCGCGCCGCGTCCCTTGCACAGAAGATTCCATTGCTGCCCGCCCCCAAGCTTGAATGCTCACCCGGCTTCGACCCACCTCACGTGCGGATCGACCCTGGCGACAAGCTTACGCTCTCCGCCAGGCCATGTCTGTAGGTCCACGGAATATCCGTCCCCGTCTTGCTTGAGCACCCGGTCGTGCTCGAACCGCACCCACGCGAGGCGCCGCTGCGGCGTCGCTCGCGCTGCGCCCGCCTCGATCGCCGCGCGGCAGCGGGCGCGGATGTCCTTCGGGAAGTACTGCCACACGATGGAATGATAAAGCACGGTCGCGCCTTCCTGCAGCTCCCCGCCGAGCCGGCGCTCCAGCCAAGCGGCCGCATCCGCCTGCTCCACGCGCGTCCGCTCCGATTGCGCCAGCGCGAGCGCTGCATCGAACCGCGCCAGCCGCTCCCTCTGGTCCGCCCAAATGTACGCCCGCAACCGCAACGCCTCCTCCGGGCGGAAGATGTCGAGCGGATGGATGTCGCATCCCGCGCGCGACGCGACCGTGAGCGGCGCCAGCGTCGGAGCTGCCCCGCGCCAGTCCGTTTCGATCTGCGGCCCCTCATCGCGCCAGCGCCATGACTGCGTGCGGTACTGGAATTTGTCCCAGTTGAGATTGAGCCCAGCGCTCGCGCCCAGCTCCAGCATGTGCATCGGCGCGCCGTCGGCGCCCACCGCGAGGAACGCCGGCAGCAGGCCGATCGCGCGACGCGTCTCGTTCGTTTGCGGTGCGTAGTCCAGGAAGGATGCGAAGAAATCCGGATCGCGCGCCGCGAACGTCTCGCCCGCCTCCAGTGCGCACGCCGCATCGAAACGCGTATAGGCGCCGACCAACGCCGCGTCGCGCTTCTGCAGCGCCGCCGCATGCAGCGCGCCGGCGAACCTGAGCGGCGCGGCGTCCGCAGCAACCCAGTCTCGCCCGCCCATGACGCGCGCCACCCATCCACTCGCATCGATGTTCGCGGCCGCGCCTTCAAGCAGCGCCGCGGTGAAGGGCGAGCCCAATCGCTCGCCCCACGCCGCCTGCGCGCGAAAGTGTTCCGCGAGCGTCTCGCCCCAGTCGGGAGAGACGAGCGAGCTCACCCCCGCTCCACCGCCATCGCGATGCCTTCGCCGCCGCCGATGCACAGCGTCGCGACGCCGCGCTTCTTCCCGTGCGCTTCAAGCGCCGCGATAAGCGTCACCAGGACCCGCGCGCCCGACGCGCCGATCGGGTGCCCCAGCGCACACGCCCCGCCATTGACGTTGATCTTGTCCTGCGTGATCCCGAGCTCCGTCATCGCGATCATCGGCACGACCGCGAACGCCTCGTTCACTTCCCAGAGATCGACGTCGCCCGCCTGCCAGTCCGCGCGCGCGAGCGCTTTCTTGACCGCCGGCACCGGCGCGGTGGTGAAGTACGCCGGCTCGTGCGCGTGCGCGGCGGAGGAAACGATCCGCGCCAGCACCTTCAAGCCCCGCTTCTTCGCTTCGCTCTCGCGCATCAGCACGACCGCCGCCGCACCGTCCGAGATCGCCGAGGCGTTCGCCGCCGTCACCGTGCCGCCTTGAGTGAACGCCGGCTTCAGTTGCGGAATCTTCTCGGGCTTCGCCTTGCGCGGCAGTTCGTCCGTATCGACCGTCGCGCCTGATTTCCTGTCCGCGACCACCGGCGCGATCTCGCGCTTGAACCGGCCTTCCTTCGTCGCCGCCTGCGCGCGCGCCAGCGTCTCGAGCGCATACGCGTCCTGCATCTCGCGCGTGAACTGGTATTCCTTCGCCACCTGGTCGGCATAGACGCCCATCGCCTGGTGCTCATAGGCGTCCTCCAGCCCATCGAGCGCCATGTGGTCGAGCAGCTTGTCATGCCCGTACTTCTGCCCGGTGCGGTGCTTGGCCATCAGGAACGGCGCGTTCGACATGCTCTCCATGCCGCCCGCGACGATGACGCTCGCATCGCCGACCGCGATCGCGTTCGCCCCTGCGACGATCGCTTGCAGCCCCGACCCGCACATCTTGTTGAGCGTCACCGCTTCCACGCTCTTCGGCAGCCCCGCCCCGAGCGCGGCCTGACGCGCCGGCGCCTGCCCTTGGCCCGCCTGCAGCACGTTGCCCATCAGCACCTGCTCGACGTCCTCCGGCTTGATCTTCGCGTCGGCCACCGCCGCCTTGATCGCCGCGGCGCCCAGATCGGCGGCCGCCAGCCCCGAAAGCTCGCCCAGGAGCCCGCCCATCGGCGTGCGCGCCATGCCGACGACGACGATCGGATCATCTGCCATGAATCATTCTCCTTTGGGTTGGAACACGAGCAGCGTCGATGTTCCGTGTGCGTAGAGTTTTCCCGCTCGATCGACGAGCTTGCCCTCGGCCGTGATGATGGTCCGGCCTCGCGCGACCACTCGCCCCTCAGCGCAGACCACGCCCACATCGGGCGTGATCGCGCGCACGAAATTCACCTTCGTCTCCACCGTGGTGTAGCCCACGCCCGCCGGCAGCGTGGTGTGCGCCGAGCAGCCGCAGCACGAATCGATCAGCGTCAGCGCGACGCCGCCATGAACGATGCCGAGCGGATTGAGCAGCTTCTCCGAAAGCGTCCCCTCGAAAAGCGCGTAGCCGTCCTCCACCTTGCGCAGGAAGAACCCCATCGTCTGCGAGATCGGCGGCGGCGCGAAGCGCCCTTCGGCGATGCCGCGCATCGCCTCAAGCCCCGAAAGGGCGAGCAAGTCCTCGCGCGACATCGGTTTCGGCGTCAACCCACGAACTCCGCGATGCGCGCGACCACATCCTTGTCCATCGCCACCCCGCGATGATCGTGCCCGGCGACGGCGAGCACCTGCGCGTCCCGGCACGCGTCCGCAACGTCCTGCACGCCCGCGAACGGCGTCCGCTCGTCGTCGATCGAATGCACGAACAGCATTTTCGTCCGCAGGCGCCGGAAGACTTGCGCCGGATCGAGGTCGGTCCGCGCCGGTCCGACCCGCGCCTGATAGAGCGTGCGCGCTTTCTCCGCAACGTCGTCGGGAACGCCCATGGCTTCGGCCATTCGCCGCCAGCGCCCGTTGATGCGCGTCGGCGACGCGATGACGGCGAAGCGCTCCGCCTTCAGGCCCTTGTCGATCGCCATGGCGGCCGCCACACAGCCCATCGAGTGCGCGACGACCGACTGGATCGGCCCCAGCGCCGCCGCGACCGGCGCCAGCACATCCGCGGCGTCCGAGGGAAAGCACGCGGCGCCTTCGGAGAATCCATGCGCCGGAAGATCGAGCGCGACCACCGCGCGCGCGCTTTGCGTGAGCGCATCGATCATCGCCGTCCAGATCGAATTGTCGTCTTCGTAGCCGTGCACCAGCAGCGCCGCCGGCCCTTCCCCGACCCGCCACGCCGCGATCGCGCCCTGCGGCCCGGAAATCTTCCGCATCTCCGCATCGCGCAGCGGCTCAGCCAGACGCGGAACCGCGCGTCGCCGCGGCGGCGCGCTCATCACCGCCAGGAATTCCTCGACTTCGGGATCGCTCGCGCTCATGCCGTCCTCGCGATCCAGCCGCCGCCAAGCACGCGCGGACTGGCGCGCTCATAGAACACGGCCGCCTGCCCCGGCGCCACTCCTTCTTCGGCGTCATCGAGCTCGACCGCCCAGCCCGCGCCGATGCGCAGGCGCCCCGGAACCGGCGCCCGCGTGGAGCGCACCCGCACCAGGATCTCGCGCCCGTCGAGCGCGTCTTCCTCGCGCACGGGCTCGCCGATCCAGTTCACCTCCTTCAGGGTGATGTGCTTGACGCGCAGCGCCTCGCGCGGCCCCACGATCACGCGCTTCGCCTCCGCATCGAGCTTCACCACGAAGAGCGGCTCGCCGGTCGCGACCCCAAGCCCGCGCCGTTGCCCGATCGTGAAATTGATGACGCCCTTATGTTCGCCCATCACGCGCCCATCGACGTGCACGATCTCGCCGGGCTCGATCGCACCGGGGCGCAGCTTCTCCACGATGGCTTGGTATTTGCCGTCCGGCACGAAGCAGATGTCCTGGCTGTCGGGCTTGTCGGCGGCCTTGAGCCCAAACTCGGCCGCCAGCGCCCGCACCGCCGGCTTCTCCATGCCTCCGAGCGGAAAGCGCAGGAAGTCCAGCTGTTCGCGCGTCGTGGCGAACAGGAAATAGGATTGGTCCCGGTTCGGATCATTGCCGCGCCAGAGCTCGGCCCCGCGCGCGCCCTCCATCCGCTGCACGTAATGTCCCGTCGCCAGGCAATCTGCCCCCAGTTCCTTCGCCATGCGCATGAGGTCCGCGAACTTGACCGTCTGGTTGCACCGCACGCAGGGGATCGGCGTCTCGCCGGCCAGATAGGAATCCGCGAACTCCTCCATGACCGCCTGCCGGAAGCGGCTTTCGTAATCGAGCACGTAGTGCGGAATGCCGAGCCCGTCGGCGGCGCGGCGCGCGTCGTGGATGTCCTGCCCCGCGCAGCACGCGCCCGGCTTGTTCACCGCCGCGCCATGATCATAGAGCTGCAGCGTGATGCCGACGACGTCGTAGCCCTCGCGCGCCAGCATCGCCGCCACGACGCTGGAATCCACCCCGCCCGACATCGCCGCCACGACGCGCGTCTGCGCCGCGGGCTTTGCGAACCCCAAGCTGTTGAGCCGCCCCGAAGACGTGATGGGTGACGCTCCGGTAGGCGCTGCCGCCGACATCGAACTCCTCCCCTTGGGGTCAAGGCCCAAGGCGAAACAAGGTGCTCTCTATATAGGACTGCTGAGCAAGGCCAGCACCGCGCATCGCGCTCCCCGGACGCCGCGCAGCGGCGATCCGGGGTCCAACCGCGCGGTGGGCCGGACACACGCTCGTGAATCTACACCTTGGGCCCCGGCTCTCGCTGCGCTCGGCCGGGGAACGTCGGTCTTGGCTACGGGCTTTCCCTCTGGTGTAGAACGCTACAGGTATTCCAGCAGCGACAGCCGCGAGAGGTCCCCGAACACCTTGGCGGTCGCCTGGTATTGCGCCTCCAGCTGCGAGAGCTTGAGCGCGATGGCGGGCACATCCGCGTCAGCCCGGTCGCCGATCTCCTTGGTCAGGAGATTGGAGCGCGCCGTGAGATGCTCGCGCTCGTCGGTGATGCGCCGCTGCGTCTGCCCCGAGCGCCCCTCCGCCGCGGTCACCACGCGCGACGCGTTCTCCACCCGCGACGCCAGCGCCTGCACCTGGTCGCGCACCGCTTCGGGCATCGGATCAGGCAGCGCGCCGCCGTGGGAATCGATCAATTGCTTGATGTCCCGCATCGCCTCGTAGAGGTCGCGGCCGATTTCCGAGGCCTTCTCCGCAAGCGTGATCTTGGCGCCCGATTCCAGCTCGAGGATCTGGTGGCGGTCCGCCTCGGCGAACACTCCCGATGGAATGATCGCCGTCGCCAATTGATCGAGCGAATTGATCGTGACCGGCCCATCGCCCACGCGCTCGCCGGCGAACAGCGGCTGGCCGTTCCATTGTTCGTTGAACGCCGACGTAATCATCGAAAAGGCGAGATTGAGATTGACGCCGAGCGAAGACGCCGAGTTGGTCGCCACCGCATCGTGCATCGCCTTGGCGAGATCGGTCCCCCCTTGCGCCGCGCGCGACAGCGCCGACGCCTGCAAGTCGAAGCGGGCGCCGAGCTGCGCCGCGGCGGTGGCGCGTGCATCGGTCTGCGCCAGGAGCCCCCTGGCGTTGATGAGCTGCGCAACCCCCGACCCGTAGCCCATCAGGTCGTTGGCCTTGGCGCCGGACGCCAGCTGTCGCTGCAGATCGCCGAGCTCGCGCGTGATGCGCTGCAGATCGAGCTGCATCTGCGCGTTGAAACGAAGGGTGAGCGCGCTGGTCATGTCTCAATCGCCATCAGCCTGTCGTGGTCCCGATCTGCAGCAGCACGCGCAGCATCTCGCTGGCCGCCTGGATGAGCCGCGAGGCCGCCGCATAGGCGTTCTGGTAGGTTGTCATGCGCACGAGCTCGTCGTCGATGCTGACCCCCTCCACCTGCGCGCGCCGGTCGGCGGCCGCCTTGGCCAGCGCATCGGCGCCTTCCTGCGCGCGCTGCGCATCCGAAGCCATCCGCCCCACGACGCCGGCGAGGCGCGCGGCATAGGTCGCGAGCGAAGTCGTCTGCGGCGTCATCGGCCCCGCCGCGGAGAAGCTGCGCACCTGATCGCGCGCCGCCACCAGCGCGTTGACGCCGCGATTATCGCCCGCCTCCACGATCGGCTGGCCGATCGCTGCCTGCAGGTTCGGCCGCCCGACCGCCAGCCGGCTCGGATCGTTGAGGATCGCGGTGGCGACGTCGGTCTCGATCGCGCGCGCCGCCCCCGCATAATTCCCCACGCCGAACAGCGACGAGAACGACACCCCCGTGCCGCCGCGTTGCGTGGTGTCGCCGGTAAGCGCGACCTGCGAGAAGCCATTGTTGGGCGTCCACCCGATCTGGCCGGTCGTGGCGTTGTACGCAAAGGTGGCGTAGCGCCCGAGCCCGGTCGAGACATCGTTGAGCGCAGTGACGAGGTCGCTCCACGACGTGCCGGTGGCCGCGAACGTGACGTTGCCGGCGAGATTGCCGTTGTTGTCGCGCACCTGGAACGAGAGATTGCCGGTGAGCCCGTGCGTATCGCCGGCGGAGCCGCCGGTTTCGAAGAAGAGCGGCGTTTCCCGCTGCACCAGGTCGTTGAGCCCGAAGAAGTGCGAGAAGCCGCGCCCCGCCCGATCGCTCGGCGTTGTCGGATCCTGCTGGATCACCACGCCGGCGCCGCCATTGGCGCTGACGCTCAGGCGCCCATTGGTGAAGCTCGCCTGGCCCGACGGCGTCGCCGCCTGCAGCGCCGCGTTGAGGCTCGCGACCATGTCGCCGATCGTCGATCCGGCGAATGTGAATGTGCCCGGCGGCGACTCCCCGGTGATCGTCCCCGCATCGAAGTCGATCTGCAGCCGCTGCCTGAGGATGCCGTCGGAATCGGTGATGCCGATAATGGCCTTGCCGTCGAAATTGAGCGCGTCGGTGGCGAGCAGGCCGGTCTGGCGTCCGGTGAGCGAGCTGACGGCGGGGAACGAGGCGTTCTCGTTGTGGGCGGCGTTGAGCGCATCGCCCACCGACGCGGCCAGGCCGCCGAGCGCTTCTGCAAGGCCCTTGAGGTCCTTGTCGCGCACCTCGATGAGCCCCTTGATCTCACCGCTGGTGAAATAGGGTTCAAGGTTCGTCGCCGAGCCGGCGGAGGAATCGTAGGTGATCACGCCGTGCGTGGCGAACTGCGCCGATGTGGAAGTGTAGCTGAGCTCCGTCGCCGTCTCTCCCACCAGCAGCGCGCCGCCGCTGGTGCGGATCTGCACGGTGCCGTCGGTCATCGGATAGACGCGAATGTCGAGCATCTGCGCGAGCTGGTCGATCACCACCGATTGCGCGTTCTGCACGGCGGCTTTTTCTCCACCGGACGCGACGGTCATGCGCACCTGCTGGTTATATTCCGCGATCCGGCTGAGATAATCCTGCGCCTGCGCGACCGCGCTGCCGATCCGCTCGTCCGCCTCCGCGATAAGCGACTGCACTTCGGTCGCTGCGCGCCGCACCTCGGCATAGAAACCGTTGAGTGAATTGATCGCCGCGTCGCGCCCCAGCGTCGAGGACGGATCGACGCTCGTCTCGGTGAACGCCGCCCACACCCGGTCGAGCGCGGCGAAGAGCGAGGTGTCGGTGGTAGGATCGCCGAACGCCGCCTGCGCGCGCGCCAGGATCGTGGTGCGCGCCGTCGTCGCCCCGCGCGTGGCTTCCGCCGAGAGGCCCGCCGCGGCGAGGAAGCGATCCGCTGCGCGCAGGATCTCGCCGACGCGGACGCCGCCTCCGAGCCCCACCTCCGTCATCGGCGTGAACTGGATCTCGGCGCGCACATAGCCGGGCGTGTTGGCGTTCGAGATGTTCTGCGCGGCCACCCCGAGGCCGGCCTGGCTGGCGCGCAGCGCCGACAGGCCCGTGTTCATGATCGCGGTGAGGCTCGAGCTCATGAAAGGCCCCTCATCCGCGCGCAGGTGGGCAAGCGGCGCCGGGCGGTGGGCGGAACTTGCCCACTTCTCACACCCCCCTTGGGAGCGCGCAGACCCGGCATAACCAACTGAAACATCAGCCTTTTCCGCATCCAGGGCGACGCACCGCCGGCGCGGCGGAGGAGCGTCGATGGCCGGAGCGTCGCAAGGTTAAGGCCACCCGGATGCGCAGCGGCCGAACCGGACTTCATCCGGCAGAAACTGCCGCGGGGAACCGGCGCCGTTTGCCGAGTCCGCGCCTGTCGCTTGGCCCGCCGCCAACAATATCTATCTGATTTTATATGATTTTCTTGGTTGGCAAGCGGCTTGCTGGGATTAACGCTGATGACGCTCGCTCCTTTGCCTCCTGTCGGCCCCGAAGCGCCGCCCGTCGCCGCCCGCGCCCCTGAGGCGGCGGACGCCAGCTTCGCCGAGCGCCTCGCGGACGAGCGCCAGCCCGACGAAGACGAGGCGCCGCGCGCCCCTGCGCAAAAGCAGCAGACGCCGGAAGCGCTGGTGAACTGGGCCGCCCTCATTCCCGCGGCCGAGCCGGCGAATGCGCCCGCGCCGCAGACACTAGCCGCGCCGGCCGAAACGCTCGCGCCATGCGCGCCGACGCCTGAGCCGACGCCCGCACAGGTCGCCCCCGAGATCGTGACCGCGCCGATGGCGGGCGCAACAGAGCAGCCTGGCGTCGTCGCGGCGACGCCCGAGCCATCCGCGCCTGCAGAGCCACTTCGCGCGACGGCTCAATTGCAGGGCGATCCGTCCATCCGTACCGAGACGAACGCCGCCCCGGCTAGGCAGGAGATCGCCGCGGTCGATGTGACGGACGCCGCGCCGGCGCAGCTGGAAACCGCCGCGGCCCAGGCGCCGAAGGCGTCGCAGACCCAAGCGACGCAAGACGCAGACAGCGAAGCATCCGCCTCGCCCTCAGCTCCGAGCGAAGTTGACACGCCCGCGTCGGCGCAGGCGCCGCCCACCCTCGCAGCTTTCACGCCGCCGCCGCCGGCGGCGCGTCAGACGACGCCGCAGCCCGCCAGACCCGATGCAGCGACAACCGAAGAGATCACGCCGCTGCGCGCCGATCGTGAGGCGCCGACAAAACCTCAGCATTTGACGCCGCCCTCCGGCGCAGAGCAGCAGCAGGCCCAGACCGCACCTGCGCCGCAACAGGGACCGAACCAAGCCGCGCCGCGCGAAGCGGCGCCGACGCCGCAGCAAGCCCAGGCGCCCGCCCCCGCGATCGACCCTGCCGCCGCGCAGCCTGCTGCGAGCGTCGCATCGGCCGAGTCCGCGCGCGCGCAGACCGCGCCGGCCGCCGCCGCTCCCTCCCTGCGCACCGCCAGCCCCGCCGCCCAGGTCGCCCAGCAGATCGTGCGTCGCGTGGAGAACGGCGCCACCACCTTCGATCTCCGCCTCGATCCCCCGGAGCTCGGCCGCGTCGAGGTCCGCCTCGAGATGAGCCGCGATCACCGCGTCGTCGCCCATATCGTCGCCGACGACGCGAGCGCGCTGCAGCACCTCGTCAGGAGCGCGCGCGAGATCGAGAGCGCCTTGCAATCGGCCGGCCTTGAGCTGACGCAGAACGGCCTGTCCTTCGATCTCGCCGACCGCGGCGCATCCCAGGCCGGCGCGCGCGACGCAGCGCCGATGACCACAGCAACCGATCCGACTACGGACGAAACTGTCGCGGCGCCGGCGCGCGCGCTCATGCTCGAGCGTTGGCGCGGCGCGCGCGTAGACATGACAGCGTGAGGACGCCATGACCGTTGATCCCGTCGCCAATGGCGCAACGACCGCGAGCAACGCCGCGCGCCAGACGCTCGCCGGCAATTTCGACACCTTTCTCACCATGCTGACGGCGCAGCTGCAGAACCAGGATCCGCTCTCGCCGATGGATTCCACGCAATTCACCCAGCAGCTCGTGCAGTTCAGCCAGGTCGAGCAGCAGATCGAGACCAACGACACGCTGGGTTCGATCCTCGCGCAGAACCAGGCCTCCGCCGCCGCGCTGCCGTTGAGCTATCTGGGGCACAGCGCCGTCGTGCAGTCGCCGAAAGCCAACCTCGCGGAGGACTCTCCGGCGCGCTGGACCTACACCCTGCCCACCGCCGCCGATCGCGTGACATTGACCATCAAGGACGCCAGCGGCCGCATCGTGCACACCGCAACCGGCGACCGCGCGGCCGGCTCGCATGCCTTCACTTGGGACGGCGACATCAACGGCGCCGCCGATGCGCCGCCTGGAACCTACACGCTGAGCATTTCCGCTCGCGACTCCGAGGACAAGGCGATCGCCGCCACGATCCATGTCGTGGAGAAGATCACCGGCGTCGATATGAGCGGCGCCGCGCCGCGCGTGCTGACCGCAAGCGGCCTCCACGATCTGGCGGAGATCATCGGCGTCTACGCCTGACACGAAAACGCCGCACGCTGAACGCGTGCGGCCCAAGCGCAGAAGCGCCCCAAGCAGAACCATTCCGGCGCCGCAAGGCGTCATGATCGCACTTTGGGAGCGCGACAATGAGTATCTATACCGCCCTGCGCGCCGGCGTGTCCGGCCTGGCGGCCAATTCCAGCTCGCTTGCGGTGATTTCCGACAACATCGCGAACGTGAACACGGTCGGCTACAAGCGCGGCACGGTGGACTTCTCCGCGCTGGTCAACGCCCAGAACTCGCAGACCACCTACAACGCCGGCGGCGTCTTGCCGAACACGCGCCAGCAGGTGAGCCTGCAGGGGTCGCTGGAGCAATCGCGCTCCCCGACCGACTTCGCGATCTCCGGCGACGGCTTCTTCGTCGTCTCCCAATCCTCCCAGCAGCTCACCAACGGCGGCACCGTGCTCTTCACTCGGGCGGGCTCGTTCACGATCGATGCCTCCGGCTACATGAAGAACGCGCAGGGGCTCTACCTGCAGGCATGGCCGGTCAATTCCGACGGCAGCGTGACCTCGAGCCCGACCAGCCTCTCGGCCATCGAGCCCGTCAACATCGCCGGGGTCGGCGGCCTCGCCGAACCGACATCGAACGTGAGCCTCAACGCCAACGTCAATTCCGGGCAGGCCGACTACGCGGGCACGCCCGCCTACACCTCCACCGCCCCCGGGCAGATGGCGCGCGGCGTGATCACGCCGCACTTCGAGACCTCGATGGAGGTGTTCGACAGCCTCGGCGCGGCGCGCACGATTGCCTACGCGTTCCTGAAGACCGCGCCGAACACCTGGCAGGTCGAGGTGTATGCACGCCCGGCGTCGAACATCACCAACGGCACCACCAGCGGCAATGCCGTCGAAGGCGGCCTCCTCGCCGCCGGCCAGATCACCTTCAACACCGACGGCACGGTGAACACGATCGCTGCGCCCGGCTCGCCCTCCACCATTCCCAGCGTCGGCGGCCAGTTCACGATCCCGTGGTCGTCGCTGACCGGCGCCGCCACGCAGCCCATCACGATCAATCTCGACGCGGGCCTCACCCAGTTCGCCAACAATTTCGGCGTCACCAGCGTGACCGCCAACGGCGTGCCGCCTGGCGACCTCATCGGCCTCGTGCTCGAGGGCGACGGCCTCCTGACCGCGCAATTCTCCAACGGCCGCTCGCGCGCGCTCTACCAGATTCCGATCGCGACGTTTCTTAACCCCAACGGTCTGCAGGCCGATGTCGGCGGCGCCTTCCGCACCACCCTCGCCTCCGGCCTCTACAATATCAACTCGGCCAACGCCGGCGGCGCGGGGCGCATTCAATCCGGCGTTCTGGAGGGCTCCAACGTGGATCTTGCCGCGGAATTCACGTCGCTCATCACCACTCAGCGCGCCTATTCCGCCTCATCGCGCATCATCACGACCGCGGACGAAATGCTGGAGGAGCTGCTGCGCATCAAGAGATAAACAGGTAAGGTTTCGTCAGTAGAGAAGTAAGCAGCCTCTGCTCTGTACTGATTTGAGGCAAGTCCTTACCTGCAATTAGCCTTCGAGTTTAGCGCATTCTTCAGGCGATCGTGCCATAAAGGCGTGAGAACCGAGGAGTTCAAGCGCTATGCAAAAACAGCGCAGATATGATGGGATGGTGATGGGGCCCGACGGCAATCCGTTGACCCTGGACGACCTGCCGCCGCCGAACACGACCCGCTGGGTCATTCGTCGGAAAGCCGAAGTAGTCGCCGCAGTCCGCGGCGGCCTGTTGACGCTCGAGGAGGCCTGCGCCCGCTACAATCTCTCGCAAGAGGAATTTGAAGCGTGGCGTGCATCGATCGAGAAGCACGGGCTGCAAGGGCTGCGCACGACCCGCATCCAGCACTATCGCGGCGGGCCTGTGCAAGGCGTGTGATCGCAAGGCCGCCTCCGCTTGATCTGCAGAGATCGACGCGGGGATCGGCCTGGTTGGCGCCTTAACGCTCCCTTCACCGACGCCAGGAAAAAACTGCCTACCGAAGCGGGACATATCGTCCCCGCCTCGGCGTGGGTAGAGGCGTGAACGGACTAGCCAACCTTCTGATGAAGGCCGGGCCGACGCGATTGTTCGCGGCGCTCGGCGTCACTGCGATCGTCGCTGCGGGCCTCTTCGCGCTCTTCTTCCGCATGGGCGGGGAGCAGAAGGCCCTGCTCTTCTCCGGCGTCTCGCTGCGTGAAGCGGGCGAGATCGTGGAGAAGCTCGACGCCGCGAGCATCGAGTACGAGATGACGCCCGACGGCGGCGCCATCTTCGTGCCGCGCTCGCAGGTGCTGCAGGCGCGCATGATGCTCTCCGCCGACGGCCTGCCCTCGCGCGGCTCGGTCGGCTACGAGATCTTCGACCAGCCCGAGACGCTCGGCCAGACCCAGTTTCAACAAAACATTAACCGCTTGCGCGCGCTGGAAGGCGAGCTCGCGCGCACGATCGCTTCGCTCGACGGCGTCGCCAGCGCGCGCGTGCACCTGGTGCTGCCCGAGCGCCAATTGTTCCAGCGCGACACCGCCCAGCCCACCGCCTCGATCGTGCTCACGCTGCGCCGCGACGAATTGACCAGCGGCCAGGTGCGCGCTGTGCGCAATCTCGTCGCCGGCGCCGTGCCGGGCCTGCGCGCCAACCGCGTCACCATCCTCGACGAGCGCGGCGACCTCCTCGCCGCCGCCCAGGATGAAGACGGTCAGGGCGTCGTCGGCGACGGCGTCGACGCCCGCCAGGCCTCCACCGAGGAGCGCATCCGCCGCACCGTCACCGACATCGTCGAAGGCATCGTCGGCGCCGGCAAGGCGCGCGTTCAAGTAAGCGCGGAGATGGACTTCAACCGCGTGACCGAAAGCTCCGAGCGCTTCGATCCCGAAGGCCGCGTCGTGCGCTCCACCTCCACCAGCGAGGAAACCTCCACCGAGCCCGGCCGCTCCGGCGGCGCGCCCGCCAGCGCCAGCGCCAACCTGCCCGGCGGCGCCGGCGGCGCCTCGTCGGGCGGCGGCGAGAACAATTCCTCGCGCACCGAGGAAACCACCAATTACGAGATCTCCAAGACGACGCGCACGTCGGTGAGCGAAGGCGGCCGCGTCACCAAGCTGTCCGTCGCGGTGGCCGTCGATGGCGCCATGACGCCTGGCGAGAACGGCGCTGCGCCCACCTACACCCCGCGCAGCGAGGAGGAATTGCAGCGCATCACGGCCCTCGTGCGCTCCGCGGTCGGCTTCAACGAGGAGCGCGGCGACCGCGTCGAGGTCGTGAACCTGCAATTCGCGCGGCCCGAAGGCGCCGCCGAAGCCAGCGGCCCCGCCGGCCCGTTCGATCTCTCGCGCCTCGAGCCGATGCGTCTCGCCGAGATCGGCGCCATGCTGATCGCGGCGCTGGCGACGATCTTCTTCGTCCTGCGGCCGCTGATCGGCGGCTTGCTGCGCGGCGGGCGCCCCGGCGGCGGCGGTCCCGACGCGATCGAAGGCGCCCCCGGCGCGCCTGCGCTGACCGGACCGTCCGCGGTCGGAGGATCGGCGAGCGCCCTGCCCTCGGGGCCGGTCGCCGGCGCCTACGACGCGCAGATCGCCACCGCGCACCTGCAGGGCGAAGCGCGCGCTTCATCGGTCAAGAAGGTCGCCGAGCTTGTCGAGCGCCACCCTGACGAGTCCGCGGAGATCATCCGCGGCTGGCTCAACAACGCGGCATAGCAAAGCGTGGCGCTCGCACTCCCAAGCCCCGGCGACGACGAGGAGGACAAGCCGAAGGCGAACCTGCCCGCCGTCGATACGAGCTATCGCGGCCTGGAGAAGGCCGCGATCATGATGCTGGCGCTCGGGGAGAACGCGAAATCCGTATGGTCGCTGCTCGCCGACGACGAGATCAAGGAATTGTCGCAGGCGATGGCCACGATCGGCCACGTGCCTTCCTATGTCGTCGAATCCTTGGTCACTGAATTCATCGCCAAGATGTCGACCGCCGGCTCCATCACCGGCAACGTCGATCAGACCCAGCGCATCCTTGCCTCCCTCCTGCCCGGCGACAAGGTCGATGGCATCATGGAGGACATCCGCGGCCCCGCGGGCCGCTCGATCTGGGACAAGCTCGGCAACGTGAGCGAAGAAGTGCTCGCCGCCTATCTGCGCAACGAATATCCCCAGACCGTCGCGGTCGTGCTCTCCAAGGTGCGCCCCGAGCACGCCGCGAAAGTGCTCGCCCACCTGCCGGAGGACTTCGCCGCCGAGTGCATCACGCGCATGCTGTCGATGGATCCGGTGCAGCGCGACATCCTGGAGAAGATCGAAAAGACGCTGCGGACGGAATTCATGTCCAACGTCGCGCGCACCTCCAAGCGCGACCCGCACGAGCTGATGGCCGAGATCTTCAACAGCTTCGATCGTCAGACCGAGGGCCGCTTCATCTCTGCGCTCGAGGGCCGCTCGCGCGAAAGCGCCGACCGCATCCGCGCGCTCATGTTCACCTTCGAGGACCTCGGCAAGCTCGATTCTGGCGGCGTCCAAACGCTGCTGCGCGGCGTCGACAAGACCGATCTCGCGCTGGGCCTCAAGGGGGCTTCCGACGCCATCCGCAACCTCTTCCTCTCCAACATGAGCGAGCGCGGCGCGAAGCTCCTGCGCGAAGAGATGACCGGCATGGGCCCGGTGCGCCTGCGCGACGTCGATGCCGCCCAGGCGCGTCTCGTCGCTTACGCCAAGGATCTCGCCGCCAAGGGCGAGATCGTGCTCTCCGACGGCAAGTCCGACGACGAGCTTATCTATTGAGGCCGGCCAACTTGAGGACAGCTTGAACAACCCACGCAAATACCTCTTCGAAACCGAGTTCGCCGCCGACGGCACGGTGCTGCGCGATCCCGCGCGCAACGAGTTCAAGCGCTTCGAGGCGAAGGAAGTCGATGCCCTGCGCGCGACCGCCTACGACAAGGGCAAGGCCGACGCGCTCGTGGAGGCCGAGCGCGCGTCCGCCGCCGCGCTCGAGAAGCTCGCCAACGACATGAAGACTGAGCTCGCGCGCCTGGAGGCGACCGTCCAGTCGCTGCGCGTGCAGGGCGCCGAGATCGCCCTCGCCGCGGCGCGCAAGATCGCCGGCGAGGCGCTCGACCAGTTCGGCGAAGAGCGCGCGATCGCAGCCGTCGAGGCGGCGATGGACGCCCTCCCCGCCGGCCCGCGCCTGCTCGTGCGCATCGCCCCGACCCTGGAAGCGACGCTGCGCGCACGGCTGGAGACGGCGGCGAAAGCGCGAGCCTTCGAAGGCGCGCTCCTCGTCCGCCCGGAGCCGAAGCTCGCCAAGGGCGACGTCGAGATCGAGTGGAGTGAAGGCGCGCTCGTGTGCGAGCGGGGCGATATCGAAGCGCGCGTGGAGGCGCTCGTCGCCGCCGCGCTCGCCGCTTCGGCCGAGAAACAGGCGAGTGATTGGAGCGGATTATGAGCGGCGAAAAAGAACTCAATCTCGACGAGTTTCCCGCCCCGCAGGATTTCGGCGTCGCCGCCGCAGACGACGACAACGTCAGCGCCGCGGTGCTGTCGCCGATCTACGACGTGCCGGTGATCATCCAGGCGGTCCTCGGCAAGACGCACGTCGATGTCTCCACCCTGCTCCGCCTCGGGCGCGGCTCGGTGATCGAGCTCGACCGAAAGGTCGGCGAGGCCATCGACGTGTTCGTCAACAACCGCCTCGTGGCGCGCGGCGAAGTCGTCGTCGTCGAGGACCGACTGGGCGTGACGATGACGGAAATCATCAAGGACAAGGATGCGGGCTGAGCTATGCGACTATTGATCGTCGGGCCGCTCGCCGGCCAGATTTCCGCCGCCACCAAGATCGCCATGCGACATGGCGCGAAGGTGAGCCATGTCGACACCATCGAGCAGGCGACGGGCGCGATGCGCGCCGGCAAGGGCGCCGATCTCCTGATGGTCGACGCCAGCCTGGACATCGCCGCGCTCATCGCCGCGAACGAGGCCGAGCACATCGTCGCGCCGATCGTCGCGGCCGGCGTCGGCGTCCATCCCGACATCGCCGCGCGCGCCATTCGCCAGGGCGCGAAGGAATACATCTCGCTGCCCCCCGACGCCGAGCTCATCGCCGCGATCCTCGCCGCCGTCTGCGACGACGAGCGCCCCGTGATCGTGGAAGACGTCGCGATGAAGCAGGTGATCGCGCTCTGCGATCAGGTGGCGGCCTCCGACGCTTCGATCCTGATCACCGGCGAAAGCGGCGTCGGCAAGGAAGTCATCGCCCGCCGCGTACACCAGAAGTCGAACCGCGCCGAAGCCCCCTTCATCGCCGTGAACTGCGCCGCCATCCCCGAGCAATTGCTGGAAAGCGAATTGTTCGGCCACGAGAAGGGCGCCTTCACCGGCGCGGTCGCGCGCCGCATCGGCAAGTTCGAGGAGGCCGACGGCGGCACGCTGCTGCTCGACGAAATCTCCGAGATGGACCTTCGCCTGCAAGCGAAGCTCCTGCGCGCG
The DNA here is from genome assembly GCA_016791425.1 of Hyphomonadaceae bacterium. Taxonomy (GTDB): domain Bacteria; phylum Pseudomonadota; class Alphaproteobacteria; order Caulobacterales; family Aquidulcibacteraceae; genus CADEEL01. The sequence continues at coordinate 185,425 of JAEUMQ010000016.1, forward strand.
ATCCAGGAGCGCGTCATCGACCGCGTCGGCGGCCAGAAGCCGGTGCGCGTGAACATCCGCATTCTCGCCACCTCCAACCGCGACCTCGCCCAATCCGTGCGCGAGGGCGAGTTCCGCGAGGATCTGCTCTATCGCCTGAACGTGGTGAACCTGCGCGTCCCGCCGCTGCGCGAGCGCCGGGCCGATCTCGTCGCCCTCGCCGACTTCTTCATCGAGAAATACGCCAAGGCCAACGATCGCGCCGCTCGCCGCCTCTCCGCCGGCGCGCGCGAAGCGGTGCTGAAGCATTCCTGGCCAGGCAATGTGCGCGAGCTGGAGAACGCGATGCACCGCGCGATCCTGCTCTCTTCCGGCGAGGAGATCGCCGAGGACGCCATCCGCGCTCCCGACGGCGCCCCGGTCGGCGCCCGCCGCGACGCGGCCGCCCGCGCCGCCGAAGCCGCCAATGTCGCGACCCGCTCGCTCGTCGGACGCACCGTGTCGGAAGTGGAGCAGGATCTCATCCTGGAGACGCTGACGCACTGCCTCGGCAACCGCACGCACGCCGCGCACATCCTCGGCATCTCCATCCGCACGCTGCGCAACAAGCTCAAGCTCTACACCGACGCCGGCGTCGAGGTGCCGCCGCCGGCCGCCGGCCAGGCCGCCTGATCGTGCGAAACGCTTTGACGCGGCAAGGTAATCGCCCCCCTCCCCTCTTCAGGGGAGGGGGGAGGGGGTGGGGTGATCCTCCGCCCTCGGATCATTTGCGAACGAGTTCGCCGCGAACGCCCCAGAACGCGCGCAACGCCCCATCCCCCTCCCCTGAAAGGCAGGAGGCGCGCCCTAGTTCGCACGCTGATCACCAAGCGGAGCAGGCCCAATGGTAGACGTTCCGCAGGATCACGGCCGCCCGGCCAATACGGGCTTTAATTTCGACGTCCTACGGTCCGGCGTGATGCGCGGCGATGTCGCGCTCGCCGCCGGCGTGCTCGGCATCCTCGCGATCATGCTGATGCCGCTGCCGCCGCTGATGCTCGATCTCCTGCTCGCCCTGTCGATGACGAGCTCGATCCTCATCCTGATCACCGCCCTGATGATCAAGAAGCCGCTCGAATTCACCACTTTCCCTTCGATCCTGCTGCTGACGACCCTCTTCCGCCTCGCGCTCAACATCGCCTCCACGCGCCTCATCCTCAGTCACGGCCAGTCCGGCCAGCATGCGGCCGGCGACGTGATCGCCGCCTTCGCCGATTTCGTGATGGGCGGCAATTTCGTGATCGGCGTCATCGTGTTTGCGATCCTCGTGATCGTGAACTTCATCGTCATCACCAAGGGCTCGACCCGCATCGCCGAGGTCGCCGCACGCTTCACCTTGGACGCCATGCCCGGCAAGCAGATGGCGATCGACGCCGATCTTTCCGCCGGTCTCATCAACGAGACCGATGCGCGCGCACGCCGCAAGGCGCTGGAGGACGAAAGCAGCTTCTTCGGCGCCATGGACGGCGCATCGAAATTCGTCCGCGGCGATGCGATCGCCGGCCTGCTCATCGTTGCGATCAATATCGTCGGCGGCATCGTCATCGGCGTGCTCTCGCACGGCATGGACATCGGCGCGGCGGGCGACACGTACGTCCGCCTCTCCGTCGGCGACGGCCTCGTCACCCAGATCCCCGCGCTCATCATCTCAGTCGCCGCAGGCCTCCTCGTCTCGAAAGCCGGCCTCGACGGCGCGGCCGACCAGGCGCTGTCGCGGCAATTGACCGGCTACCCGCAGGCGCTCGGCATCGTCGCCGCGTGCGCGTTCGGCGCCGGGCTGCTTCCCGGCATGCCGATCCTCCCGTTCTGGATCCTCGCCGCCGCGACAGGATTGCTTGCGTGGCGATTGGTGCAGAACCAGCGTCAGAAGCAGGCCGAAGCGGCCGCCGCGCCGCCCGAAACGCCGCCCGTTGAAGATACCCCGCAGGCCGCGCTCACCATGGACGACGTCCGCATCGAGCTCGGCTTCGGCCTCCTGCCGCTGACCAACGATGTGCAGGGCCGCCGCCTCACCGATCAGATCAAGGCGCTGCGCAAGACGATGGCGCAGGAGCTCGGCTTCGTGATGCCCGCCGTGCGCATCCTCGACAACGTGCAGCTCCCGCCCGACCATTATTCCGTGCGCATCCGCGAAATGGAGGCGGGCTCAGGCCGCCTCAAGCTCGGCGCATTACTCGCCATGGATCCCACCGGCCGCGGCATTTCCATTCCCGGCGAAGCGGTGAAGGAGCCCGCCTTCGGCCTCGACGCCTCCTGGATCGACGAGCGCGCGCGCGAGGAAGCCACCTTCCGCGGCTACACCGTCGTCGATCCCGCCACGGTCCTTTCCACGCATCTCACCGAGATCGTGAAGGAGCATATGGCCAACCTCCTCTCCTTCGCCGAAGTGAAGAAGCTGCTGAAGGACCTGCCGAAGGAGACGCAGACCCTCCTGGAAGAGACCGCGCCGACGCACATCTCCTGGTCGGGCGTGCAGCGCGTGCTGCAGAACCTGCTCGCCGAACGCATCTCGATCCGCGATCTTTCCACCATCGTCGAGGCGATCGCCGAATCCGCGCCAGGCATGCACGACCTCATGGGCGTCACCGAGCACGTCCGCGCCCGTCTCGCCCGCCAGATCTGCCACCAGCACCGCAACGGCGATGGCTCGCTGCCCATCCTCACGCTGTCGCCGAATTGGGAGCAGACCTTCACCGACAGCCTCGTCGGCGAAAAGAACGAGCGCCGCCTCGCGCTTGCGCCCTCCAAGCTGCACGATTTCGTCTCCGACATCCGCACCGCCTACGAGCGCGCCGCGCAGAGCGGCGAAACGCCGGTGCTCCTCACCTCGCCGATCATCCGGCCTTATGTGCGCTCGCTCATCGAACGCTTCCGCCCGCTCACCGCCGTTCTCAGTCAAGCCGAAGTCCACCCCAAGATCCGCCTCAAGGCGATGGGGATGGTCTAGGCGGATTTCCAACCGAACGTGCGGAACGTGAACCCTGGGCCGCGGCCCGCCGCGCGCCGATGCGCTCGGCCCAAACGCTCTTCAAGGCAGCCAGGCGGCATCCTTCGCCTGCTTCATCGTGAAAGGCGCGGCCTCCGGAAACACCTCTTCGTCCTGTTCCGTCTCACCTGAAGCAGCGATCCGCGCCCCGGCATATGCGGAGGCGAAAATCTTCCGCTCCCGAGACTTGAGCCCCGGATTTTCCTTGAGATGGTCGCCGATCTGCTTTCGCTGCAGCTGGATCGTCGCCCGCCACGACTTGCTCCGCTTGTCCGGCTGGTAAATCCATTTCAGCAGGTGCGTCAGCAGCACCAGATACCGCGAGCTCAGCTCGCGCGCTTCGGATTTGCCCAAGCTCTCCAGCTCCTCCGCGACATTGTCCCAGTCGATCTCGTTGGCCGAACGGCGGCGCGCGGCGTCGGCCTGGGTGAGCGCCCAGGTGTAGAAATCCGCCTCGTAGAGCTTCGTCATGGCTTCAGCATACCCGATCGGCCGCGCTAACGCAGCCTCAATACTTCTTGCGCCATGCTTTCGCGGCGAGAGCCATGGCCAATCCCTCCCCCGTCCCGCAGCCGCGCGTGCGCCCCGCGACGATCATGGCGATCGCGTCCGGCAAGGGCGGCGTCGGCAAGACCTGGCTCTCGGTGACGCTCGCGTGCGCCTGGGGCCGCGCCGGCCGCCGCGCGCTCGTGGTCGATTGCGATCTCGGCCTCGCCAACATCGACGTGCAGCTCGGCGTCCGCCCCGTGCACGACCTTCACGCCGCCCTGCGCGGCTGGACCGATTTCGACGCCGCCATCACGCCCGTGCTCGGCGGCGCCGGCCGCGGCTTCGACCTCGTCGCCGGTCATTCCGGCTCCGGAGCGTTACAGACCTTCAAGCCCTCCGACGCCGATGCGATCAGCGACGCCGTGCGCAAGCTGGCGCCCCGCTACGACACCATCGTGCTCGATCTCGCCGCCGGCATCGATCCAGGCGTCATACGCTTCGCCGCGAAGGCCGATTCCGTCGTCATCGTCACCACGGAGGAGCCGACCGCGCTCACCGACGCCTACGCCTTCGCCAAGCTCCTGAAGCGCGAAGGCGTGACCGCCCCGCCCCATGTCGTCGTCAACATGGCCGAGAACCGCATCAAGGGCCGCCGCGTCTTCGAGCAGCTCGCCGCCGCCTGCGAGCAATATCTCCAATACCGCCCACGCCTCGCCGGCATCGTCTGCCGCGACAGCCGCGTGCCCGACGCCATCCGCGCCCAGACGCCGCTGCCCGTCCGCCATCCTCAAAGCCTCGCCTATGACGACGTCGTGCGCGTCGCCGAGACGCTGAGCAGCGGCGCGCGCTGACGGTCGCGGCTGCGGCGCCCTGCCGCTCGCAATGGCGCCGCGTTTGATCTAAGCAGGCCTCATGGCGAAACGGGGCGCCTTCCTTCAACGCATTCGCGCGGCGAGCCTTTGGCTCGCGCTCCTCGCGTTCGCGTTCAAGGCCCTGCTGCCGGCCGGCTACATGCTGGACAAGGCTCAAGGCCAACGCCTCGCGATCGTCTTCTGCAATCCGGTCGGCGCAACGAGCGAAGCGTACCTCGATCTCGAAACCGGCGAGATCGTCCATGACAAGGGCGATCAGCGCCGCGACGATCCGAAACAGGCGCATTGCCCGTTCGCCGTAGCGGCCGCGCCGGCGCTCGATGCGCCGCACACGGATATTCCAGCCCCCGCCGGCGTCGCCTTCGCGTGGGCGCCTGCCGCGCGTGCGCCTGAAACAGGCGCGCTCGAAATCGCCGGCCCGCCGTTGCCGGCGCGCGGCCCCCCAATCCTGGCCTGAAAACCTGAGCTGCGCCGAAAGGTCGGCGCCCTTGCACTCTCATCGCCCGCGTGCGCGGGCGACAGGCCACATCCCATGCGATTCTTCCACGCCCTGATCGGCGGCGCGATGGCGCTCGCCGCAAGCCAGGCCCTTGCCCAGACCACCGACACGATCATCGTCACCGCTCGTCCCAACCCGGAGGATCCGCCCGTCGTCGCTGAGGCGCGCGAGCGCCTCTCGCGCACGCCGGGCGCTGTCTCCGTCGTCTCCAACGAGGCCTTCGAATCCCGCGCCGCGCAGGGCTTCTCCGACATGCTCCGCGACGCGCCAGGCGTGCTCGCCCAGAAGCGCTACGGCGAGGAATCCCGCCTCTCGATCCGCGGCTCGGGCCTCGACCAGTCCTACCACCAGCGCGGCGTCCTCTTCGCGCAGGACGGCGTGCCCTTCGCCGACGCCGACGGCTTCGCCGATTTCCAGAAGATCGATCCTCTCACCGCCCGCTATGTCGAGGTCTATCGCGGCGGCAACGCGCTCCGCTTCGGCGGCGCCCAATTGGGCGGCGCGATCAATCTTGTGACCCCGACCGGCCGCACCGCCGAATCGGACAACCTGCTCCGCCTCGAGGGCGGCGCCGATGAGTTCGTCCGCGGCGCCGCGCAGATCGCCCGCGCCGCCGGCGACTGGGACGCCTTCGCCGCGATCACCGCGCTCTCCGCAGGCGGCTGGCGCGCCCACTCCCAGCAGGAACAGACGCGCGCCACGCTCAATCTCGGCCGCTCCTTCGGCGAGGATCGCGAGCTCCGCCTCCTCGTCTATGGCGCCGACATCGAGCAGGAAGTCCCCGGCGCGCTCACGCTCGCGCAGGCGCTGACCAATCCGCGCGCGGCTGGCGGCGGGGTCGTGGCCACGAACTGGCAGCGCGACCTGTCCGTCTGGCGCACCAGCCTGCAAACGCGCTGGCGGCTTTCCCCTTCGACGCTGTTCGAAGGCGGCGTCTACGCCGCCGCAACCGATCTGCACCACCCCATCGCGCTGCTCATCCAGCAGCAGGTTCAGACGCAAGGCGCCTTCGGCCGCATCGACTGGCAGGGCGAGCTCGCCGGCCATCGCGCCGATCTCTTCGCGGGCGTTTCCTATCGCCAGGGCAAGAACAACCAGCGCCTGGCGCCGGTCTTCTTCCCCGTGGCCGGCGACAATCTGCAAAAGGCAAGCGGCCTCGATCTGTTCGCTGAAGGCCGGTGGTTCGCCACCGATCGCCTCGCGATCGTCGCGGGCGGCTCCTACGGCCGCGCCACGCGCGACTTCACCGACCATCTCGATCCCACGAACGACCGCGAGAAGGATTTCGACTGGTTCGCTCCGCGCGTCGGCCTCATCTGGGAAAACCAGGACGGCGCGCAGATCTACGCCAACATCACGCGCTCCGTTGAGCCGCCGCACTATGGCGCGCTCGTGCAATCGCCCGTGCCCGGCTTCGTGCCAGTCGTACCCCAGGAGGCGTGGACAGGCGAACTGGGCGCTCGCGGCCGCACGGGCGGATTCATTTGGGACGTGACGCTCTACCGCGCGGAGCTGCAGCACGAACTGCTGAGCTTCAGTCCGGGCATCGGCATTCCCGCCGCCTTCTTCAATGCCGGAGATACGATCCACCAGGGCGTGGAAGCCGCGCTCGACTGGCGTTTCGCCGAGGGCTGGCTCCTTCGCCAGTCCTACGCCTATTCGGATTTCAGGTTCGCCGGCGACGCCGTCTACGGCGGCAACCGCCTCGCCGTCGCCCCGGAGCATCAGTATCGCGCGACGCTCCGCTACGATCATCCGAGCGGCTTCTTCGTCGCGCCAAGCCTCGAATGGCGCCCCAGCGACGTCTTCGTAGATTACGCGAACACGCTGAAGGCGCCCGGCTACACGATCCTGTCGCTCAACGCCGGCTTCGATTTCGACAACGGCGTCTCGCTCTTCCTCGACGCGCGCAACCTCGCTGACGAGACATACGTCCCCGAGTTCGGCGCAGTGACGAACGCGGCGGCGCCCGGCGCCAACACCGCCGTGTTCTATCCCGGCGAAGGCCGCACATTCTATGCCGGCGCAGCCTACCGCTTCTGAAGGAGATCATGATGCAACGAGCCCTCCTCGCTCTCGGCCTCGCCGCTGCGCTTCTTGCGCACGCGGCGAGCGCCGCCGCGCACGTCGTCTTCGCCGAGCCGCAGGCGCAGGGCGGCGCCTATTACGCCGGCTTCCTGCGCGTCAGCCACGGGTGCGGAACCTCCCCCACGATCTCCGTCCGCGTGGACATTCCCCCGGGCGTGCTGATGGCGCGCCCGCAGCCCAAGCCCGGCTGGCGCCTCTCCGTCGCGCGCGAGCCGCTGGCCGAGCCGATACCCTCCGAAGGCGGATCAATCACCGAGCGCGTCGTATCGATCACCTGGCGCGGCCGCCTGCCGGCCGATCAGTTCGACCAGTTCGGCGTGATGATGAAGCTGCCTGCGCAGGCCGGCCCGCTCTATTTCTTCGTGACGCAGACCTGCGCCCGCGGCGAGCGCAGCTGGAGCCAGGTCCCCGCCGAAGGCCAGCCCTGGGGCTCTGTGGAGAGTCCCGCGCCCGTGCTCACGCTCGCGGCCCCGCAGGGCGCCGCGCCGGAGACGTCGCATGATCATCGCCACTAGGCGCGCGGTCCTTGGCGCCGCGGTCGTCCTGTCCGCCTGCGGCGCGCCATCGACCGCCGCAGACGAGCAAGCCATCGCCGCGCTCATGCGCGCCGCCTGGGATCGCCCCGAAGCCTCGCTCGAAACCGGCCCCATCGCCGTCCTTGGAGCGAATGCCGTCGCCGATTGGACTCAAGGTCCGCGCGGCGGCCGCGCGCTTCTCTTCAAACGGGACGGTCGCTGGTCGGTGATCCTCTGCGGCGGCGAGCCTTTGCGCACCGCCGAAGGACTTTCCGAGGCGGGCGTTCCGCTCCGTACGGCGCGTGGGCTCGCCGCGCTGCTTGCAGAAAAGGAGAGGGCCGTCTCCTCCGGGCGCCTTGCCGTGATCGCGAGCTTCGTCGGCATTGTCCGCATGGAGTGAGAGGCCCTCCTCGCGGGGCCGGCTTTGGTCTAGGCTGCGCCCATGCGCCGGTTCCGCGATTTCCTGCCCAAGGGGCTCTATTGGCGGACGCTGCTGATCATCGTGGCGCCGGCCGCGATCCTGCAGCTGATCGTCACCATCGTCTTCCTCGACGACCATTGGCGCGCGACCTCCAAGCGCATGGGCCAGGGCGTCGCCGCCGACGTCGCCCTCATCATCCAGCTCTATGAGCGCGATCCCACGCCGGAGAATTTCTCCGCGCTGCAATCATACGCGCGTTCGCCGCTGCATCTCGACGTCGCCATCGAAGTGGACGCGCCGCTGGCGGAGCGGCCCTGCCGCCCGGACGGCTCCATCGTCGATCGCTACCTCACCGAGACCCTCCGCGACGAGCTCGCGCGGCCCGTCTGGTACGATTCCACCTGCCCCGGCCCGTTCGTGAAGATCCGCGTGCCGATGCGCGAAGGCGTGCTCACCGTGCGCGCCTACCGCGATCGCGCCCAGGCCCGCTCGGGCCCCCTCTTCGTCTTCTGGATCTTCGGCGCAACCGCCGTGCTCTGCGCCGTCTCGATCATCTTCATCCGCAACCAGGTGCGCCCCATCGAGATGCTCTCCGCCGCCATGGAGCGCTTCGGCCGCGGCGACGAGGAACGGGGCCTCTTCAAGCCGCGCGGCGCGCGCGAGGTCCGCGCCGCCGCGCACGCCTTCTTCGACATGCGTGCGCGCATCCGCCGCCACATCGACCAGCGCGCGCAATTGCTTGCCGGCGTCAGCCACGATCTGCGCACCCCGATCACCCGCCTGAAGCTGCAATTCGCGATGATGGCGCCGTCTCCCGAGGTGGAGGACGCCAAGCGCGACCTCGACGACATGGAGAACACCATCGCCGAATATCTCGCCTTCTCGCGCGGCAATTGGTCGGAGGACGTTCAGGAAACCGACGTCGGCGTGATCGCCGCCGAGATCGTGGAGAGCGCCGCCCGGAGCGGCGCCGACATCGCCATGGAGCGCCCGGCCGCAGAAATGTCGCAGCTCGCCGCGCCGGTGCGCGGCAACGCCCTCCGCCGCTGCCTCGTCAATCTCATCGACAACGCCATCGCCCACGGCGAGCGCGTCCGCGTCGCCGCCAAGCGCGAGGCCGGAGCGCTTCTCATCGACGTCGACGACGACGGCCCCGGCATCCCCGAAGCGCTTTACGAGGACGCCTTCCGCCCCTTCTCGCGCCTCGACGAGACGCGCACCAAGAACCCGAAAGGCGTCGGCCTCGGCCTCGCCATCGCGCGCGATGTCGCCCGCTCGCACGGCGGCGATGTCGTGCTCGCCAAGAGCCCGCTCGGCGGCCTCCGGGCCACCCTGCGCCTCCCCGTTCCCGCCTGAAGGAGCCTCGCATGGAGATCAACGGCGTCGCGCACGTCTTTCTGACGGTCGGCGATTTTCCCCGCGCGAAGGCGTTCTACGCGAAGCTGCTTCCCTTCCTCGGCCTGACGCCCGTCATGGATACGGACGACCGTTATTATTGCATCGGCGGCCGCACCGGCCTCGGCATCCAGCGCGCCAGCGCCGATCACGAAGGCAAACGCTTCGACCAGGGCATGGTCGGCCTCCACCATCTCTGCTTCCGCGCCCGCGAGCGCGCCGATGTCGATGCGGCCTTCGCCCTCTTGAGCGACATGGGCGCACAGATCGTCCACGGCCCGCGCGACGATCCATGGGCGCCCGGATATTACTCGATCCTCTTCGAGGATCCCGACGGCATCCGCCTCGAGATCAATCACATCCCCGGCCGCGGCTTGTTCGACGTCGGCGCCAAGCTGCAGGGCGTCTCGTGAAATCCTATCTCGCGCATCTCGAATGCGGCTGGTCGGGCGAGATCTATCCCGCGAACCAGCTCATGAATCTGAGCCCCGCCGCGCAGCGCCCGCTGCTCGCCCGCTACGACATCGACGCAGCGCGGAAAGCCTTCCCGCGCGAAGCGCTGCTGGGCCGCGAGCCGAATCTCTGGCGCTACGCCGAGATGCTTCCCGTCCAGGACGAAGCCTTCCGCTTCACCTTGGGCGAAGGCTTCACCCCGCTCCTGCGCTTGAAGCGCCTTGGCGCCGCGCTCGGCCTCGCCAACCTCACCGCCAAGGACGAGGGCCAGAACCCGACCGGCTCCTTCAAGGCGCGCGGACTTGTGATGGCCGTCGCCCGCGCCGCCGAGCTTGGCGCCAAAGCCCTCGCCATCCCCACCGCCGGCAACGCCGGCAGCGCGATGGCCGCCTACGCCGCGCTCGCCGGCCTGCCTGCTTACGTCTACGCGCCGCGCGACATGCCCATGCCCTTCCTCGCCGAGATGAAGGCGCTTGGCGCCGAAGTGACGCTCATCGACGGCCTCATCAACGATTGCGCCAAGTACGTACGCGAAGGCGTCGAGCAAGGGCGCTGGTTCGATCTCTCCACCTTGAAGGAGCCCTATCGCGCCGAGGGCAAGAAGACGATGGGCTATGAGCTCGCCGAGCAATTCGGCTGGGAGCTGCCCGACGTCGTCATCTATCCAACCGGCGGCGGCACCGGCATCGTCGGCATGTGGAAAGCCTTCGACGAGATGGAGAAGCTCGGCTGGATCGGACCCAAGCGCCCGCGCATGGTCAGTGTACAGAGCGACGGCTGCGCCCCGATCGTCCGCGCTTACGACAAAGGCGAGCGCACCGCCGAAGCCTGGGCGAACGCCGCCACCATCGCCGACGGCCTGCGCGTCCCCGTCGCGGTCGGCGACTTCCTCATCCTCGACGCCGTGCGCGCCAGCAACGGAACCGCCCTCGCCGTCTCCGATGAGTCGATCCTCAGCAGCGTGCTCGAGCTGGGCCGCCTGGAAGGCATCTTCGCCGCGCCCGAATGCGGCGCGACCATCGCCGCGCTTCGCCGTCTCGTGGAAAGCCGATGGATCAAGCCGAACGAGCGCGTCGTCCTCTTCCTCACCGGCAACGGTCTCAAATACACCCACCTCATCCGCTGAGGGTGCGCTAGTCGGCGCCGATCGCCTTCGTCTCGAACCCGGCCCAGCGCCCGAACATCTCCTCCGCGCGCCGCAGATTCTTGTCGAGCGAGGCCATCGTCTTCGCGAAGTCGCCCGCGTCATCCCCGCGCCACGCCGCGCGCGCCTGCCCGATGATGATCGCCAGCCCCTGTGCGCGCGCACCGCCGCTCATGCCGTCCGCGTCGAGCCCGGCCAACGTCAGCGCCCACCGCGCCGCGCGCACATGCCGCTGATGCATCGCCGCCATCAGCGTCGGATCGCGGTCCTGCCCTTCCTCCATCGCCAGCACGGCCTTGCGCACCGGCTCCATCGCCTCGAAGCGCCGCATCAGGATGTCGAACAGCCGATCCCGGACGGTTTCGTTCGCCTGCCCGGAGCGCCCGGCCATCGCCCGATCGAAGCCTTCCTCCACGCACTCCACCGCATCCGCGAGCCCGGCCGGATAGAGATCCGCCGCCGACACGCCAGCCGCATGCGCCAGATCATCGATCGTCGCCGCACGCCAGCTCTTCGCCGCCGCCACCGCCAGCGCCGCCCGCGCCAGCGCCTTTCGCATCTCGGGACTGAGGGACGCGCTCATGCCAACGCTCCGCACCCGGACGAATGCCGGCGAATGCCTGAACGGCGCAGGAGAGAGCCTCGGGGGCGTTTCAGGAGCTTCATGCCAGCAACAATAGCGCAGAGACCGAACAGGCCCTAGCGGTTCTCCTGCCCCAGCTCGCGCGCCCGGCGCACGGCGGCGGCGACAGCGCGTCGCAGCACCGGCGCCATGCCCTCCGCCGACTGCAGCACATCGAGCGCCGCCTGCGTCGTGCCCCCCGGCGACGTCACCTGCTTGCGCAGCGTCGCGGGCGGCTCGCCCCCATCCAGCAGCAGCGCCCCCGCGCCCGCGACCGTCAGCGTCGCCAGCCGCGCAGCGGTCTCCTTGTCGAGCCCCTCCTGCTCGCCCGCGATCGCCAGCACTTCGGCCAGCAGGAACACATAGGCCGGTCCCGATCCGGACACCGCCGTCACCACGTCCATCAGCCGCTCGCTCGCGATCGGCTCAACCGCCCCAAGCGGCGAAAGCAATTGCTCCACCAGCGCCCGGTCGTTCGTTCCGCACACGGACGACATGACGTAGGCCGTGATCCCGCGCCCGATGGCGCCCGGCGTGTTCGGCATCGCGCGCACGACCCGCCCCGCGCCCATGAGCCGCGTCAGGGAGTCGAGCGTGATCCCCGCCATCACCGAAAGCACCAGCGTGTCGGGCCCGACGAACGCCCGCGCGCTTTCCGCCGCCTCCTTGAACATCTGCGGCTTCACCGCGAGCACGACGATGTCGACCGGCTTCTTCTGCGGCGGATTGAGCACCGCCCCGACATTCTCCAGCGCCCGCTCCAGGGCCTTGTCGAAATGCGGCTCCAGCACGGTGAGCGTCAGCCCCCCGCCCTTGCGCACCGCCTCGATCCAGCCGCGCACGAGCGCGCCGCCCATCTGTCCTGCGCCGACGAGCGCGACGGTGGGCGCATCAAGCTTGCTCACGCTTCGCCGGCGATCTCGAACATCGCCGCGCGCGCCGCATCCTCCGGCGAGCACGAGCCCTGCAGCAGGAACTGGAACGCCGGATGGAACCGGTCGGCGGCGTCGAGCGCGGCCGCCAGCAGCGCCTGCACTTCGCCCTGCGAGATCTCCTCGCGCCCGATCATCGGCAGCGCATGGCGGAAGACGATCGTGCCGTCGTCGCTCCACACGTCGAAATGCCCGAGCCAGAGATGTTCGTTGATCAGCGCAGCGAGCTTCGCCGCGTCGCCGAGCCGCTCCGTCGGCGCGTTGAGATCGAAGCCGAGCGTGAAGAGCAGCGCCGGCAATTCCTCGCGGTAAGAGAAATAGCCCGCTGCGCGCGACCACGCGCTCGTCAGCGCGAAGTGCAGATCGCCTTCATCACCGCGCTCGACGCTGAACCGCTCGTCGGAATCGATGACCGATTCCACGATATCGAGCGGATCAACGGCCTCTTCGGCTTCGTCGTCGAGATAAAGGTCCATCGCGCCCCTCCCACGCTTAGGGGACCGCCGGGTGGACGACCACCGGGAGGTCGCCTTGACGTTCCACCGGAGGCCTCTGCGCGCATCCAAGGCCCCACGCTTATGGCATGCGGCGCGCCCGGGCGGAACAATGACGCCCATTCGAATCCCGTTTGTCTTGCAGGCCGGTTAATCGCGCCGGTTAAAAGCGGGGTAGGGCTACTTGCCCGCCATTTGTGCTTCGAGCGCCTCCAGGCGCGCCCTGAGCGTATCGGCCTCCTCGCGGGCCTCCGCCGCCATCTGCTTCACCGCCTCGAACTCGGCCCGGCTCACGAGGTCCATATCGGCGACAAAACGGTCCGCCTGCGAGCGGATGAAGCTCCGGGCCTCGTCCCGCGCGCCCTGGGCCATGCCCATCGCCCCGGTCATCAGCCGGGCCAGATCGTCGAACACCGTATTGTCAGTCTGCATTGGTCGCCTGCCTCCCGACTACATAGAGCGATTTCCGCTCAAGTGGAGACCGCCGGGACGATAGAATGTGCAACGGCCTCAAGAATCTGGGGGCCGAGGACCCGATTTGATCGGGTCGCGAAAGGCTCTAGAAAGCCGGCGCGAGGCCCGCGATGCCGGGCTGGAGCGCCGGCCGTCGGCCGGGGGGCGAGAGAAACGCATGTTTGAGGCGGCGATCCAGTTTCCCAACCTTGACCCAGTGGCCCTGAGCCTCGGGCCGGTCGAGCTGGGGACGCTCACTTTGGGGCCCTTCCAGCTTCGCTGGTATGCGCTGGCTTATATCGCCGGCCTGCTGCTTGGCTGGCGGTACATCGTGTCCCTGCTCCGCACCGAACGGCTCTGGGCCCCTGCCAAAGCGCCCATGAGCGCGCAGGACGCTGACGACCTTCTCTTCTGGGCCACGCTCGGCGTCATCATCGGCGGCCGGCTCGGCTACGTGCTGTTCTACAAGCCCGACATGCTCTGGCTGAGCCCGCTCGAAGTGCCTGCGCTCTGGCGCGGCGGCATGAGCTTCCACGGCGGCCTGATCGGCGTCGGCCTCGCCCTCCTGTGGTTCTCGCGCACGCGCAAGACGCCCCTGCTCACCGTGTTCGACGTCGCCGCCGCCGCCACGCCCATCGGACTCTGCTTCGGGCGCATCGCGAACTTCATCAATGGCGAGCTCTGGGGCCGCCCCACGACCGCGCCCTGGGGCGTGATCTTCCCCGGCGCCGGCCCCGCGCCGCGCCATCCGAGCCAGCTCTATGAGAGCCTGCTGGAAGGCCTCGTGCTGTTCATCGTGCTTCGCATCGCCACCCACTCCTTCGACAGCCTGAAGCGCCCGGGGCTCACCGCGGGCATCTTCCTCGTCGGCTACGGCCTGGTGCGCGCAAGCCTGGAGCAGGTCCGCGAGCCCGACGCGCACATGCCTGAAGCGCTGCGCGGCTATGTCACCATGGGCCTGCTGCTTTCCCTGCCGATGATCCTCGGCGGCGCCTGGCTCATCCGCCGCGCCTTGCGCCTGCCGCCGCCCGCCTCGGCGTAATGCCTCCAATCTCCGCGTCCGAACGACAAATCTGGTCCGCGCTCCGAAAACTGCGCGCCGAAGGAACACACGTCCGTCGTCAACATCCGATCGGCCGCTACGTCATCGATTTCGCAATCCTCCGCTCACGGATCGCCATCGCAATGGACGGCCCGTTCCATTCCTGGCCGCAGAACGCCGAGCGCGAAGCTGCCCGCCAAAGCTACATTGAGGACAAAGGCTGGACCGTCCTTCGCTTCCCACACCTCACTCCATCCGACCACGTCCTCGACGCCGTCCGCGCCGCTGCCGCGACGATCGCAGGAAAGGCGCCCCCCTCCCCTTCGGGGGGAGGGGGCAGGGGGTGGGGTGAATCTCCGAACGATCACAATGCAGCGCCCAACCTCCGCCGCACCCGCGCCGCCCGAAAGCTCCCGCCACGCTCCAAGAAGGCTCCGTCTACGGAACATCCAACCGCCCCCGCGACACCCCGCCCCCTACCCCCTCCCCCCGAAGGGGAGGGGAAGCGCCCCAGCCTGAAAACACGGCTGATCAGGCAGATCAGCCAGACGGGTCCGATCAGCGTCGCGCACTACATGCAGGCGGCGCTCTATGATCCCGAGCACGGCTACTACACCCGCGCCGACGCCATCGGCCGCGACTTCATCACTGCGCCGGAAAGCTCGCAGATGTTCGGCGAGCTCATCGGCCTCTGGTGCGTGCACGAATGGCGCGCGATAGGCGCCCCAACGCCCTTCCGCCTCGTGGAGCTCGGCCCCGGCTCCGGCGCGCTCATCGCCGACGCCCTGCGCGCCGCCCGCCTCGCGCCCGATTTCCTCGCCGCGCTCCAGCTTCACCTCATCGAAGTAAGCCCGACGCTCCGCGAAAGGCAGAAAGCAGCCCTCGCCCCGCTCTCGATCGATGCAACGTGGACGGATGAATTGCCCCAACCCGGCGTTCCCGCCCTCTTCATTCTCAACGAATTCCTCGATTGCTTCCCCATTCGCCAGTTCGTGCGGACGCAGGAAGGCTGGCGCGAACGCCAGGTCGGCCTCGGCGCAGACGGCGATCTCGCCTTCGGTCTCGCGCCCGCGCTTCCCGGCGGCCCTGAAGCCGAGATCGGCGCGATCCGCGAGGAAGCCCCGTCCTTGCGCCCCTTCATCGATCAGCTTGCGGAGCATCTCCGCGCCGCGCCTTCGCGCGCGCTCATCATCGACTATGCCGGCGACGGAACCGGCGACACGCTCCAGGCCCTCAAGGCCCACCAGAAGCTCGCCCCCACCGCGGCGCCCGGCGACAGCGACCTCACCGCCCATGTCGATTTCCGCGCGCTCGCGCAATGGGCCGAAGGCCTGCGCATCGACGGCCCCTCCGCCCAGGGCGACTTCCTCCGCGCCCTCGGCATCGAGGCCCGCGCCGCCGCCCTCGCCCGCGCCCACCCCGCGCTCTGGGAGCGGATCGAGCGCGAAATGCATCGCCTCACCCATCCCGACGCGATGGGCGTGCTATTCAAGACGCTATGTCTATCGAGTCCCGATCTGCCGGCCTCAGTCGGATTTTGAACGCCGAGCTTCTGGCGCCGCTCCGCGCGCAAGGGCTGGCGGGCGCGCCGCACGGCTTCTTCGGCCGCAAGGGCGGCGTCTCCGCCGGCATCTATTCTTCGCTGAACGCGGGCCCCGGCTCCGACGACGCGCCGGACAACGTCGCGGAGAACCGCCGCCGCATCGCCGCGAACCTCGGCGTCGACTGCCTTCTGAGCCTCTATCAGATTCACTCCCCGAACGTCGTTCGCGTGCACGGGCCCTTCGCCGGCGAACGCCCGCAAGGCGACGCGATGGTCACCACCACGCCCGGCCTGGCCTTGGGCGTCCTCACCGCCGATTGCGCGCCAATCCTCTTCGCCGACCGCGAAGCCGGCGTGATCGGCGCCGCCCACGCCGGCTGGCGCGGCGCCCTCTCCGGCGTCCTTGAAGCGACCGTCGCCGCCATGCGTGAGGCCGGCGCGCGGCGCATCGCCGCGGCGATCGGCCCGACCATCGCGCAGGCGAGCTACGAGATCGGCCCCGAATTCGAGGAACGGTTCCTGCGCGAGGATCCCTCGAGCGCGCCCTTCTTCACAGGAACGGGCAAGCGCCGCTTCGATCTACCCGGCTTTTGCGCCGCCCGGCTGGCCGCCGCCGGCATCGAGGATGTCGATGTGCTCGCCTTCGACACCTACGCCCTCGCCGACGACTGGTTCTCCAACCGCCGCGCCGTGCACGCGGGCGAGAAAGGCTACGGCCGCAACTGCGCCGCGATCGCGCTGCCCTCTAAGTGAGCCCCTTATGTGTGGTCGAAAAACCGCAGCTGATCATTGCTGTCATAAGAGTGTTGCGGGAATCGCGGTTTGCGATATTTCCACGCGAACGCAGCGCGAACGCAGTCCGAGAGAGCCACAATGAAATTGGTGAGCGGCAACGCCAACCGGTCGCTTGCGGCCGAGATCGCCCGCTGCCTGCGCGAGCCGCTTGAGGACCCCAAATTCGCTCTGGCCGGGGCCGAGTTCAAGAACTTCAACGACAACGAGATCTTCGTGCGGATCAACGAGAACGTCCGCGGCGAGGACGTCTTCATCCTGCAATCGACCTCGCACCCGGCGAACGACCATCTGATGGAGCTGCTGATCGGCATCGACGCGCTGCGCCGCGCGTCCGCCCGTCGCATCACCGCCGTCATCCCCTATTACGGCTACGCGCGTCAGGATCGGAAGGTCGGCGGCCGCACGCCGATCTCCGCCAAGCTCGTCGCCAACCTGATCGTCGCGGCCGGCGCCCATCGCGTCCTGACGCTCGAACTGCACGCCGGCCAGATCCAGGGCTTCTTCGACATCCCCACGGATAATCTCTTCTCCACGCCCGTGCTCGAAGCCGACATCCGCGCCCATTACAAGGACGTCTCCGATCTGATGATCGTGTCGCCCGACGTCGGCGGCGTGGTGCGCGCCCGCGCGCTCGCCAACCGCTTCGGCGCCGATCTCGCCGTCGTCGATAAGCGCCGTCCGCGCGAAGACGTGTCGGAGGTCATGAACATCATCGGCGACGTCAAGGGACGCAACTGCATCATGATCGACGACATCGTCGACAGCGCCGGCACGCTCTGCAACGGCGCCGACGCGCTCATGGAGCAGGGCGCGGCCTCAGTCTGCGCCTACGTCACGCACGGCGTCCTCTCCAACGGCGCCGATGCGCGGATCGACAAATCGAGCCTGAAGGAGCTCGTCATGACCGATTCCATCGATCCCGAGCGCCGCAAGGGCAAATCCAAGAAGGTGCGCGTCGTCTCCGTCGCGCCGCTGATGGCCGACGCCATCTACCGCATCGCCAACGAGATCTCCGTCTCCGTCCTCTTCGAATGAACGCCCCCTCCCCCTGAAAGGGGGAGGTCGGGAGGGGGTCCCTTCCTGCGCCGTGCCGCCTATATGTTCGCGGGCGCCTTGGGGGGACCTGATGAAAACGCTGATCGGATTGCTCGCCGCGTTCCTCCTCGTCGGCTGCGTCGCCCACGGCGAGGACAAGGCGGCCAAGGAAAAGCGCTTCCCCGTCCCCAGCGATTACCCGCCCGGCGTGATGGAAGAGACCACCTTCACCGCCGCCGTCCCGGAGCAATGGCGCCTCCACACCCTACGCACGCCCGAGCGTCTTGACGCGCCCTGGCGCATCATCATCGTCACCGGCACGCCGTCCTGGAGCGAGTTCTGGGCCCCCACCATCGCGAAGCTCCCGCCCACGCGCGAGATGATCGTCGTCGATCGCCCCGGCTTCAGCGCCAGCCAGCCGCAGGACGCCGTCACCGACATCGCCAAACAGGCCCAGGCCATTTCCCCCCTTCTCGACGGCCATCCCGGCCAGCGCGTCGTCGTCTTGGGCCAGAGCTTCGGCAGCCCGGTCGCGACGCTGCTCGCCGCCGCCCATCCGGGCAAGGTCGACGCCCTCGTCCTCGCCTCGTCCTATTTCGGCGATCGCGGCCCCACCGCGCGCCGTCTCTTCGGCGTCGGCCGCCTCGTGCGCCCGCTCCTCCCCCGCGATCTGAAGAACTCCATCACCGAGGTATCCGCCCAGGGCCCGCAGCTGCCGCGCGTCTGGGAAGCGCTCCGTAGCCTGACGATCCCGGTCGTCTTCATCCACGGCGACAACGACACGTTCGTCCCTCTCGCCGCCTCGCGCCGCATCGCCGCGCAATACGATCACACGCTCATCGATGTGCCCAACGGCGACCACTTCCTCAACGCCTGCTGCGTCGATGCCGTGCTTGCCTCATTGGAGGAGGCGATCGCCGAAGCCGAGCAGCGCGCCCCCGCGCGGCCGCCCGAAGCCCATCTCACCGCGCAACCAACGCCCTGACATCGCAAGCCAAGGCGCCCTCCCTCCCCTTCCAGGGGAGGGTGTCGCCGCAGGCGACGGGTGGGGTCACTTCACGGGGAACATGTGCGCGTAGGGCTTCGCCTCTTCCAGCACGCGTGCAAAGGACGGCCGCGCTTCCAGCCGCTCCAGATACCGCGCCAAGTTTGGCCGCTTCTCTCCGAAGGGCACAACCTTCCGCCCGTAATGCAGCGCCGGCGCAGCGGCGCAATCGGCCATCGTGAACGCCTCGCCCATTACCCACGTCTTCGAAGCCATATCGCGCTCGACCAGATCGTACGCCGTCTCCATGCCCGCGCGCGCCTGCTCCGCGCCATACGGATCCCTGCTTCCCTCGGGCCGAATGTATTCGCTCACCATCTTCTGCATCCGCTCATGGATGTAGAGATCGAAGAACCGGTCGCGCATCCGCATCTGCCGCGCGAGATCTGGATCGGCCGGGATGAGCGCCGTCTTCCCCGGATGGTGCTGCGCCAGATACTCGATGATGATGCTGGATTCCGGCACGATCCAATCGCGCGCCTCGTCCTTCAGCACCGGGAACTTCCCGACCGGCCAGAGCGCGAGGAAGTCCGCACGATCCTTGGCGTCGCCGAGATTGACGAGCTTCGGCGTGAACGCGACGCCCGTCTCGTAGAGCGCGATAAGCGCCTTCCAGCAGAACGACGACAGCGGATGATAATAGAGCGTCAGACTCATTTCTGCTCCTGCGTTGCCGGCGGCGGCGTCCAGGCCGGCCCGTTGAACTCCGCCTCGATGGCGAACGCAACCTCGTCGCCGACGCCCATCGTCGAACCCGGCGGCGGCACGCCGAGCGAGAGCCCGAACTCCGATCGCTTCAGCGCTCCGTGGGCGGAAAATCCGATCCGCGCATTCGGATCCATCGGATGCCCCGCATAGCCGCCATTGAACGTGGCCTCCAGCGTCACCGGCTTGGTCACGCCGCGAAACGTGAGCTCGCCCGTGATGTGCGCCGCGTTCGCCGCAATCATCTCCACCGAGGTGGAACGGAAGCTCATCTGCGGGAACTGCGCCGTATCAAGCCATTGCGGCCCCTTGAGGTCGTTCAGAAAGCCCGCCGGCGGCGCAGGAATGCCCAGCGACCGCGGATCGATCGTCGCGCTGACACGCGACGCGGACGGATTTGCCGGATCAAGGTCAAGCGTCGCGTCCCATGTCTCGAAACGGCCGGTGTATTGCGAGAAGCCGATATGATCGACGCGAAAGACGAGGCTCGCATGCGCCTTGTCGAGCGTATAGCGCCCGGCCGGAACATCCGTCGCGACCGGCTGGACCGGCCCCGCCGGCGCGGCGGGCGCCTCCCCTTTCGGCGCCGCCGGCTGCGCGCAAGCGGCCAGCGCCAGAAGCGCCGCGCTGATCGGCAATCGTTTCATGTGAATTCTCCCATCGCGTCGCATCAAGGACGCGCGAGCAACTCGCCGTCCGACATGTCCTATGAACTTTTCTGCGCCATCAGCGTTGCGCCGCGAGGTGCTCCGCCAGCCGGTCGAACGTCGAGGCCCAGCCGCCCGCATGTCCATCGCGCGACGCCGCCGACGGCAGGAAGTCCTGCCGGAAACTCATCCGCGTCTTTGCGCCTTCATCCGCGAAATCGCCCACCTCTTCGAAATCGACCGTGATCAGCATATCATCGTCCTCGCCGTCCCACTTCATCGTGAACACGAGCCGCTCCGGCGCAATCACCTCGCGATAGGTTCCGCCCTGCCAAAGATCCCGCCCATCCGCGACGGACTGCAGGCAAGAGCGCCACTTTCCGCCCGGCCGGACGTCGTGATCCGACTTGACCAGCGGATGATCGCGCGGCCCCGCCCATTTGAGCGCATGCTCCTGCTCCGTCCACATCCGCCACACCAA
This sequence comes from Hyphomonadaceae bacterium, assembly GCA_016791425.1. Classification (GTDB taxonomy): domain Bacteria; phylum Pseudomonadota; class Alphaproteobacteria; order Caulobacterales; family Aquidulcibacteraceae; genus CADEEL01. The sequence continues at coordinate 206,099 of JAEUMQ010000016.1, forward strand.
TTCGCGCGGCGCATCGAACACGCGCGTGATGATGAGCGTGTGCGCATCCTCGCCGCGCGCCTGCTTCTCCACATAAGCTGCAAGGCGCCCAACCGTCTGATGTCCGCCCTCTTCGGCGCCGACTTCGCGCATGACCCGGTCGCGCATCTCCGCGGTCGCGAAAACCGCGCGCAGCGTCACCCGTGTCCTTCCCTGCCCCTCCTCGAAAGTCACAACAGTGTGGAACTGCACGTCCTCCACCGCGTCGCTGTCCTCCGCCCCGTCATGGCGATAGGAAATCCGCTCCGGCCGCACGATCTCATCAAACGTGATGCGGTTCTCGTAATCGCGTCCGTCGGGCCCGTGCATCGTGAACCGCCACACGCCGCCCTTCCGCATGTCGAAGCTGTGCGTCGTCGTGGTGAACCCGTCCGGCCCCCACCATTCCGCCAGATGCCGCGGGTCTGTCCACGCCTCGAACACCAGCGCCCGCGGCGCATCGATCACCCGCGTGATGATCATGGATCGTGCGTCGAGATCAGTGGCCGCCATCTTGCTCCCCATCTTATTCATCCGTATCCGGACGAGTCTTGCGCGCAGGCTTCTTCGCCTTGCCCTGCAGATCTTGCAGATAGGCGTCGAGCCGGTCGAACCGCGCTTCCCAGAGCGCGCGATAGCGCCCGAGCCAGTCATCGACCTCCTTCAACGCGGTCGCCTCCAGCCGGCACGGACGCCATTGCGCCTCCTTCCCGCGCGCGATGAGCCCGGCGCGCTGCAGCACCTTGAGATGCTTGGAGACCGCCGGCAGGCTCATGTCGAAAGGCTCGGCCAGCTCGCTCACCGAGGTTTCCCCCAGCGCCAGCCGCGCCAGGATCGCCCGCCGGGTCGGATCCGCGAGCGCGGCGAACTTGGCGCTGAGGGCATCCTGGCTCATCGTAATGTACCAATCGGTTAAGTAACTCGTCGGTTCAATACGATTGGTCTCCGCGTTTGTCAAATCGCGCTGCACGGCTCCACGCCGCCTTGCCCCCGCAATGACCGTCCGCTAGAAGGCCCGCTTCCCTTTGCGGCGGAATCTATAAGGAGCGCCCCCGATGGCGGGCATCGTGTTGAACGTGGAGCGGCGTGAGAAGACCGGAACGGGCAATGCCCGAGCCACGCGCCGGGGCGAACTCCTGCCGGGCGTCCTCTATGGCGGCGAGCGCGGCTCCGTGCCGATCGAGCTTAAGCTAACCGAAGTGCTCACCGCGCTCCGCAGCGGCAAGTTCGTCTCCCACCTTGTCGAGATCGACCACAAGGGCGAGCGCCAGCCGGTGATCCCGCGCGCGATCCAGTATCACCCGGTTTCCGAGCGCCCCATCCACATCGACCTCTTCCGCGTCGAAGAAAACACGGTCGTCACGATCGACGTGCCGGTCCACTTCAAGAACCAGGAAGCCTCCCCGGGCATCAAGCGCGGCGGCGCGCTCAATATCGTGCGCCACACCATCCCGCTGCGCGTGAAGGCCAACGCCATTCCCGAAGAGATCGTGATCGACCTCACCGGCGCCGATATCGGATACGTGCTGCACATCTCGGCGGTCGATCTGCCGTACGGCGCCAAGCCCGCGCTGGCGGGCGATTTCACGATCGCCACCATCGCCGGCCGCCAAGCCGAAGCGGAAGAAACCACCGCCGCCGCGGCCGCACCGGCCGAAGGCGCCGCCCCAGCCGCCGACGCCGCGAAGAAAGAGCCGGAAAAGAAGTAGGCTTCGCCTCTTTCGCGGCGCTACGCTTCCGCGCGACGGAGCGGGTGTTGCTTCACCAACGTTTCAAATCAACCTCACGTCCGCAATGTGAGGCGCCCCCCTCCCCTTCAAGGGGAGGGGCTAGGGGGTGGGGTGAGCCTCGTCCTCCGACAGCTCGCTGGAGCGCCTACGCGCCGCCCTTTCAAAACAAAGCGCCGCAATGCTTCTCCTAGTCGGCCTCGGCAATCCCGGCGCCAAGCACGCTGGCAACCGCCACAACATCGGCTTCATGGCCGTCGAGGCGATCGCGCGCCGCTACAATTTCGGCCCGTGGCGCAAACGCTTCCAGGGCGAAGCCGCCGAAGGCGACATCGACGGCGCCAAATGCCTCGCGCTGAAGCCGCAAACCTACATGAACAATTCCGGCGCCGCCGTCGGCGAGGCTGCGCGCTTCTTCAAGCTCACGCCAGCGGACGTCGTGGTCTTCTATGACGAGATCGATCTCGCGCCCGGCCGCTTCCGCATGAAGAAAGGCGGCGGCGCCGCCGGCCATAACGGCATCCGCTCCATCGCCGCCTCCGCAATCGGCGCCGACTTCCGCCGCGCGCGCCTGGGCGTGGGCCACCCCGGCCAGGCCGAGCTCGTCCACGGCTACGTGCTCTCCGACTTCCACAAAGCCGATTCCGATTGGGTCGCCGCCCTCCTCGACGCGACGGCCAAAGCCGCGCCGCTCCTCGTCAAAGGCGAGGACGAGAAATACCAGACCGAAGTGATGCGCCTGGCGCCCGCCGGCAAAGCCGATCCCCGCAAGTCTCCTGCGGACGCCTAGCGCCGCCGCCAGGCCCTTGACACGGATACACGGATACACGATATCAGTGCCCACTGTGGCAAACGTGACCGTCACCCTGGAGGATAAGGTCCTCGTCCGTGCGCGCGCCGAAGCGGATCGCGCCGGCAAGAGCCTGTCGCGTTACCTCGCCGATCTGATCGAGGCGGAGGACGCGCGGCTCAAGGCTGAGCGCGTCGCCGCGATGGACGCCTTCCTCGCGCTCGCCGACCACGTGCCCCTTGACCGCCCCGACTGGAAGTTCGACCGGGAAGAGATCTATGACCGTCCTTATCCTGGTGGACACCAACGTGGTGCTCTACAGCCTGGATCGCGCAGCGCCCCTGAAGCAGGCGCGCTGCGCCGCGTGGCTGAGCGCGCTGACAGCGGCGAATTCGATGGCTGTCAGTCCGCAGGTCTGCAACGAAACCAGAAGCGCGGCCGAAAGAAAACTTAAGCTGCCGCGCGAGCGGGCGCAGGCCGCGGCCGTGGCGCTTCTGCCATGGTGCACAGCGCCGCTCGGGCCGAATGAGGTTCGGGCGGCGGTCGCCATCGAAACGCGCTGGAAGACCTCGTGGTGGGACGCCATCCTTCTGGCTTCGGCCGCCGCCGCGCGATGTACGCATTTCCTGACCGAAGACACTCAGTCGGCGCCTGAGATCGCAGGAGTGCGGATACTCAATCCGTTTCAAGCCGCGCCGGAAGACATTCTCCGCGCGCCATAGAGGATCACATGGGTTTCAAGTGCGGCATCGTCGGACTGCCGAACGTCGGCAAGTCCACGCTCTTTAACGCCCTCACGCGCACTGCTGCGGCGCAGGCGGCGAACTACCCCTTCTGCACCATCGAGCCGAATGTCGGCGAGGTGGCGATGCCGGAGCCGCGCCTCGAGAAGCTGGCCGCGATCGCCAAGTCGAAGGAGATCATCCCCACACGGATGAACTTCGTGGACATCGCCGGCCTCGTCCGCGGCGCCTCCAAGGGCGAAGGCCTCGGCAACCAGTTCCTCGCCAACATCCGCGAATGCGACGCCATCGCCTACGTTCTGCGTTGTTTTGAGAACGACGACATCACCCACGTCGAGAACCGCATCGATCCCGTGGCCGACCTGGAAACGGTCGAGACCGAGCTCATGCTCGCCGATCTTGAGAGCCTGGAGAAGCGCCTCCTCAATCTCGAGAAGAAGGCCAAGGGAGGCGACAAGGAAGCCAAGCAGAGCCTCGAGCTTTGCCTGCGCGCCAAGGCGCTCCTGGAAGACGGCAAGCCCGCGCGCCTCGTGAAGCACGCGCCCGAGGAAGAGAAGGCCTTCCAGATGCTGCAGCTCCTCACCGCCCTGCCGGTGCTGTACGTCTGCAACGTCGATGAACAGCACGCCGCCGCCGGCAATGAGCACTCCAAACGCGTCGAGGCCCGCGCGAAGGCGGAGAGCGCCGCTTGCGTCGTCATCTGCGCGCAGATGGAGGCCGAGCTCGCCGCGCTCAATGACGAAGAGCAGACCGAATATCTCGCCGCCGCCGGCCTCCAGGAGCCCGGCCTCGTGAAACTCATCCACGCCGGCTACGATCTCTTGGGCCTGCAGACCTATTTCACCGTCGGCCCGAAAGAGGCGCGCGCCTGGACCATCCACAAGGGCTGGACCGCGCCGCAGGCCGCGGGCGTCATCCATACCGATTTCGAGAAGGGCTTCATCCGCGCCGAGACGATCGCCTACGAGGATTTCGTCAAGCTCGGCGGCGAACAGGCGGCGAAGGACGCCGGCAAGATGCGCCTCGAAGGCAAGGACTACGTCGTCCGCGAAGGCGACGTCATGCATTTCCGCTTCAACGCCTGAGGATCACGGCCGCACGTAAACTTTGCCGCGCTGATAATCGATCGCCAGCCCCTCGACGCGCCCCCACACATCCATGCCGATCACGATCGCCGGCTCGCGGGTGACTCCCCAAATGTCGAAGATGTGCACGTCCGCCGCATAGGCCGCGACATTGTGCACATCGAGATCGCCGACATCCACCTTCGGCACGAAGAGGAAATTATCGATCCGCATCGGCCGCCCGGCGCTGACGAGCCGCGTCCCCAGAAGCGGCGCAATGCGCCGCGTCGGCCGATCGAGCGCCTGCACCAGCGCCATGTTGACGAAGCTCGTCTGCGCGCCGGTGTCGATGATCACGTGCGCCTTCACCCCGTCGATCTCGCCGTCCGCGATGACGAGATTGCCGCGCTGAAACCGCGCCGGCAGCGCCACCCACCCGCGCCCGAGCAGCCGGCGCGACGCCTCTTCCAGGCGCACCGAGCCCGCTTCCATGTCCATCACCAGCCGCCGGTTGCGCAGCGAATCCGCGCCGAGGATTCCGTCCGCCCCTGCCAGCACCGCGCCGTCGAGCACGGGCACGAGCGCGTTGCGCACCCCGTCCACCTCGCCGACGCGCAGCAAACCGATGCGCGTGATCGGCGAAGCGACCGGCCCCGTGAACGTGTGCACGATCTCGTCCGGCAGCAGCGGCATGGCGAGCCGATCAGCCAGCCCGCGCGAAATGCCCGACCGGTTCGCGCCGGTGTCGATCAGGAACTTGAACGGTCCTTGCCCATCGACCATCACCTCGGCGGTGACGCGCCCCGCGACATCGAGCGCCACTGGCATCGTCACCGGTTCCGGCGGCGACCCCGTAGGCGCGTCCAACGGCGCCCCGGCCCCGAGGAAAAGCAGGGCCGGCGCGAGCACGAGGGCGAGCGCGCGCTCGCGCAGGTCTGCCCAAATCGACACGCGCCGATGCTACCCCTCACGCGCGCGTCCCGTCCATGTCGCCGGCCGCAAGATTATCGCTTTCGTCCCCGCCGTGCTTGCGCCAAACAAGTCCACATGACCGACATCAAGAGCCTTCACGACGGATTCTCCCTTTCCACCCATCGGGTTGCGGCCAAGGGGGCGCGCAAGGGCGGAGTCGTCGTCATCCAGGAAATCTTCGGGATCAGCCCCCACATCCGCGCCATGTGCGACGCCTTCGCCGCGCGCGGCTACGAAGCGCTGGCGCCTTCCCTGTTCGACCGCATCGAGCGCGGCTTCCAGGCCGGCATGGACGAGGCCGGCATGCAGAAGGCCCGCGGCGCGATCCAGAACGTGAATTGGGACGAAGTGGCCGGCGACGTGCAGGCCGCCATCGACGCGCTCGCGCCGCCCGTGATGATCACCGGCTTCTGCTATGGCGGCGCGGTCGCCTGGCTCGCCGCCCAGCGTTGCAGCGGTCTCTCCGCCGCCAGCGGCTTCTATGGCCGCTTCATCACCGCGCTGCTCGCTTCCCCCCCGCAGGTCCCGATCATCCTTCACTTCGGCAGCAAGGATGCGGGCATCCCGCTCACCGAAGTCGATAAGATCCGCGCCGCCTATCCCGATGCGCCGATCCATCTCTACGACGCCGGCCACGGCTTCTGCCGCGAAGGCAGCCGCGATTTCGACGCTCCGAGCCGCGACCTTGCGCTTCAGCGCACGTTCGATCTCTTCGACCAGCACGCGAACTAGGGAGTAAGACGATGGCGATCGATCATGTGTCCGTCGGCGTGAGCGACATGACCCGCGCCAAGCGCCTCTACGATGCGATGCTGGCGCCGCTCGGCCTGGCGCCGATCTTCCCGGTGGAGATCAACGGGACGCTCGTGGGCGTCGGCTACGGCCAGGGCCAGAAGCCGAGCTTCTGGATCCAGTTTCCGATCAACCATCAGCCCTCGACCGCCGGCAACGGCGTGCATGTCGCCTTCACCGCGCCCACGCGCGAAGCGGTCGATGGCTTCTACCTCGCCGCGCTCGCCAATGGCGCTGTGGAGGACGGCGCGCCCGGCCTGCGCACCGAATATCATCCCGGCTATTACGGCGCCTTCGTCCGCGACCACGACGGCAACAAGCTCGAAGCCGTCAATCACGGCTTCTAGAGCAGGTCGCGATCAGGATGAGGGTGCTTAGCGGCGCGCGCCCTAGTCCGGCTGCGCGCGCTCGCCGTGCGCTGAAAGATCGAGCCCCTCGCGGACATGCTCGTCCTTCGCGCGCAGGCCCACCAGCGCCTTGGTGATGTGCACGAGCGCGAAACTCGCCGCCGCCGACCACGCCACGACCGCAACCACGCCCAGCGCCTGCACGCCGAGCTGCGAGCCCATCGTGGCGCCTTCCGCATAGCCCTTGCCGCCGAACGCATCGCTCATCAGCACCGCGAGCAGCAGCGTTCCGAGCACGCCGCCGACGCCGTGCACCGCGAACACATCGAGCGAATCATCGACCTTCCACACCTGCTTCACGAACTGCACCGCATAGAAGCACACCGCCGCGCCCGCCGCGCCGAGGATGAGCCCGCCGATCGGCCCGACGAATCCGGACGCCGGCGTCACCGTCGCCAGCCCCGCGATGACGCCCGTGACCGCGCCGACCATGCTCGGCCGGCCGAACTTCGCCCATTCGATGCCGGCCCACACCACGCCCGCCGCGCACGCCGAGATGTGCGTCGCCATGATCGCCATGCCGGCGTCGGCGCTGGCCGTCAGCGCGCTGCCGCCATTGAAACCGTACCACCCCACCCAGAGCATCGCCGCGCCGACCATCGTCAGCCCCGGCGCGTGCGGCGGATGCAGCTCGCTCGGAAACCGGTCGCGTGCGCCAAGCATTTTCGCAACGACCAGCGCCGAGGCCCCCGCGGTCGCATGCACCACCAGGCCGCCGGCGAAATCGAGCCCGCCCATCTTCGCCAGCCAGCCCCCGCCCCACAGCCAATGCGCGACCGGCGCATAGACCACGAGCAGCCAGAGCGCGCTGAACAGCACCACCGCGGAAAACCGGATCCGCTCCACATACGCCCCCACGATCAGCGCTGGCGTGATCACCGCGAACGTCATCTGAAAGACGAAGAACACCGGCTCGGGGATCGTCGCGACGAGCGCGCCGCGCAGCGCCGTCGGGAAGAACGCCTTGTCGAGCCCGCCGATAACGCCGAGGCTCGGCCCGAACGCCAGCGTGTAGCCGATCGCGAGCCACAGGAGCGACCCCACGCACGCGATCGCCACGCACTGCATCATCACCGAGAGCACGTTCTTCTGCTGGACGAGGCCGCCATAGAAGAGCGCGAGCCCCGGCAACGTCATGAAGAGCACCAGCGCCGACGCCGTCAGCGTCCAGGCCGTGTCCGCCCCGTTGGCGACGGCCTCCTGCGCGAAGCTTGCGCCGGGAAACAACGAAATCGCCAAGAACGCCGCGCACGAAAGCGCGGCCCGCAGCCGACCCGACATGCGCCCTCCCCTTCGCCCTTGCCGGGCGATTCTTGTGCACATGCCTATTCTTTGATCGCGCGCGGCGCAAGACGCAGCCCAGCGTTTAGGCAACGATCAGCGCACGGACAAAATCTCCTCCAGCCTCCGAACGCGTTTGGGTTTCCCTAAAGGGGCCCGCCAAGCGCCCCCCTCCCCTCGAGGGGAGGGGGCAGGGGGTGGGGTGAACCTCGACATCGCGGGATATTCCGGCATTCAACGACATTCCGCATTCGGAGCATTTGGCCGCCTGCGCGCGCTGACTGCGCCGCGACGTTCCGCGCCTCAATGCCCCGGGAACTGCACCAGCGCCTGCACCGGCACGCCCATCTTCTCGATCCGCGCCGCGCCCCCGAGATCCGGCAGGTCGATCACGAAGGCGGCCCCGACGATGTCCGCGCCCGCGCGCCGCAGCAGCTGGATCGCCGCCTCCGCCGTGCCGCCGGTGGCGATGAGATCATCCACCACGAGCACGGCTTCTCCGGGCGTGATCGCGTCCTTGTGGATCTCCACCTCGTCCGTGCCGTATTCGAGCGCGTAGGTTTGCCGCAGCGTCTCGGCTGGCAACTTGCCCTTCTTGCGCACCGGCGTGAACGCGGCCGAGAGCTGGTGCGCCACCGCCCCGCCGAGGATGAAGCCGCGCGCCTCGATCCCGGCCACCTTCGCGATCCGCCGCCCCGCGAACGGCTGCACCAGTTCATCCACCGCGCGCCGAAACGCCCGCGCATCCCCGAGCAACGTCGTGATGTCGCGGAAAAGGATGCCCGGCTTGGGATAGTCCGGGATCGTGCGGATCGAGTCTGCGAGATTCATGTGTCCTCGATAAGCGACGCGCCGAACGGAGTGAACGGGCGTTTCCCCCAACTTGGGACCACCCTGTCCCTTGCCCCAACCCTGGGCGCCCTCGGCCGCCCATGTGATTCGCCGCCGCATCGGGGCCTAGGAAATCCGGGCGAACGCCCTTAACTCAGGCGGCGAACCGGAGTTTGCGCATGATCCGCCTCGACAAGGAAGACGAAGCCGCCACCGAGGGCCCGACCCCCTCGCCGATTGTGGAGAAAGCCCTTTTCAAGACGCGCATCGTGATGCTCACGGGCGAAGTCAATGACTTGCAGGCGCGCCGCTGCACCGAGCGGCTCTTCGCCATGGCCGGCGAGAGCGACGATCCGATCACCTTCGTCATCTCCTCGCCCGGCGGGCACGTCGAATCCGGCGACATGATCCACGACGTCGTCCGCTTCATCCGCCCGAAGGTCCGCATGCTCGGCTCCGGCTGGGTCGCGAGCGCCGGCGCGCTCATCTATTGCGCCGTGCCGAAGGAGCAGCGCTTCTGCCTGCCCAACACCCGCTTCCTGCTGCACGAGCCGCGCGGCGGCGTCGGCGGCATGGCTTCGGACGTGGAGATCCAGGCGCGCGAGATCCTGCGCATGCGCGAGCGTCTGACCAAGATCTTCTCCGCCGCCACCGGCCAGCCGGTGGAGCGCATCCGCAAGGACACCGACCGCGACTACTGGATGCAGCCTCAGGAAGCCGTCGAATACGGCCTGGTCGGCAAGATCGTCGCCAGCGCCCGCGAGATGTAGCGCGACCTTATCCCTCCCCGCTTGCGGGGAGGGTGTCGCGGCTTCGCGCGACGGGCCTTCCCACGCCGAGGCGTGGCTTTGTCCACGCGAAGGCGGGTGGGGTAACGCTTCCCGCATCATCGCGATTGCACGACCACGCATGTGCTAGCGCCCTCCCAACAAGGGAGGCGTGCGATGCAGCTCAATTTCGGCCAGCCCGACGACGGCGTGATCCAGATGGCCTATGTCGTCCCCGACATCCGCGCCGCCATGCGCCACTGGAGCGAGCACCTCAAGGTCGGCCCGTTCTTCCTCATCGAGGGCTTCGCCGGCGTGAACCCGCGCTATCGCGGCAAGCCCAGCCGCGCGAGCGTCAAGCTCGCCATGGGCTTCGCCGGCCACATGCAGATCGAGCTCATCCAGCCGGCCGACGACCATCCGTCCGTATACAGAGAGACCATCGACGCGACGGGCCACGGCTTCCACCATTGGGGCCTCGCCGCGCGCCATTTCGACGCCGACCTGAAGCGCTTCCAAGCGCAAGGCTGGGAGCCCGCCTTCGAATGCGAGGTGCCCACCGGCGGCCGCGTCGCCTATCTCGACACCCAGGGCGCGCTGCCCGGCTTCGTCGAGCTCATCGAGCTCGGCCCGTTCATGGAAGAGGTCTTCTCGCGCTTCTACGCCGCCTCCATCGGCTGGGACGGCGCCGATCCGGTCCGCACCTTCGCCTGACGATAGCGCGTCAGGATGAGGCGCCCTCCCTCCCACTTGCGGGGAGGGTGTCGCCGCGCAGCGGCGACGGGTGGGGGGCCAAACCTATTTCCGCAGCACGCGCCCGGCCACCGCGTCGAGCTTCGCAACGAGCTCCGCCTCGCGCGCGTCCGGGGCCGTGATCAGTGCATGATCGAGACACGTATCGATCGGCGACGCCGTCCGCTCCACGCCGCTCAGCGCCCGCGCCAGATGCGCAACCAGCCCCTTCGCCTTCTCCGCGTTCGCGTGCAGCACGTCGAGCACGTTCGTGACCGTCACGTGCGCCACTTCCTCGCGCCAGCAATCGAAATCCGTCACCATCGCAACGTTCGCATACGGCAGCTCCGCCTCGCGCGCGAGCTTCGCCTCCGGCATCGCCGTCATGCCGATCACGTCGCAGCCCCAGCTCCGGTAGAGCTTCGATTCCGCCAGCGTGGAGAATTGCGGGCCCTCCATCGCCAGATACGTCCCGCCTTCCACCACTGGCGCGCCCGTCTCGCGCGCCGCATCCGCGGCAAGCTTCGACAGCCGCGGACACACCGGATGCGCCATCGACACGTGCGCCACGACCCCGTCGCCGAAAAAGCTCTTCTCCCGCGCGAACGTGCGATCGATGTACTGATCGACGATCACGAACGTCCCCGGCGGCAGCTCCTCCCGGAACGATCCGCACGCGGACAATGAAATGATGTCCGTGCACCCGGCCCGCTTCAGCGCGTCGATATTGGCGCGGTAATTGATGCGCGTCGGCGAGATCCAGTGCCCCGCCCCGTGCCGCGGCAGGAACACCACGTCGACGCCTTCGAGCGCGCCCCGGAAAAGCTGGTCCGACGGCGCGCCCCACGGCGTCTCGACGGTCTCCCAATCTCCCTCAACGCCGGGAATGTCGTAGAGCCCCGAGCCGCCGATGATCCCAAGAACCCACTTGGTCATGCACGAACTCTCGCCGCTGAGGGCTGCGCGTGCAGCATCAGGCGCCCCCTCCCCTTGAGGGGAGGGGATAAAGGGGTGGGGTGTCGCGAGGCGTTCGAAATTCTTGGAGTTGCAGGCCCGAGCCTAAGCGCTCGATGTCGAGGCTCACCCCGCCCCCGGCCCCTTCCCCTCAAGGGGAGGAGCGAGCCTTCACTCCGTATGCGGAGGAATGGGGAACGCAGCATTCCTAGTGCTTCGTGCCGCGCCACACCTGCTTGTACGCCAGATAGACCAGGAACGTCAGCACCAGGAGGAACGCCATGGACTGCAGCCCGAGGCTCTTGCGCATTTCCATCTTCGGGTCCGACGCCCAAGCCAGGAAGTGCGTGACGTCGCGCGCCATCTGCTCCGGCGTCGCCGCCGTGCCGTCCGAGTACGTCACCATGTCCGCGCTCGCGAGCGGAGGCGGCATCGCGATCCAGCCGCCGGCGAAATAGCGATTGTAGTACTTGCCCTGCACCACATCGACGCCGGCCGGCGGATCGGAATAGCCGGTCAGCAGCGAATGAACGTAGTTCGCCCCGTCATGGCGCGCGAGCGTGATGACCGAGAGATCCGGCGGCAGCGCGCCCCCGTTCGCAGCGCGCGCCGCGATCGGGTTCGGATAGGGCGAGCGGAAGCGGTCGGACGGACGCCCCGCCCGCTCGGTCGCTTCGCCGGTGTCGCGGTCGATGTCCGGGATCATCACCGCCGCCGCGATGGCCGCGACATAGGGATTGTCCTGGATCTCGACGAGCTTGCCCTCATGCCCGCCGTGCAGCCCGAGCGTCGTTTCGTGCTGCCCGGTCTCTTCGTTGAAGACGCGATAGGCCGCGAACGGCCCGCCCTCTTCGCCGAGATTGCGGTACGAGAGATGCCGCAGGCTGTGGCACGCCGCGCAGACGGTCTCATAGACCAGGAACCCGCGCTGCACCGAGGCGCGATCATACGTGCCGAACGGTCCTGAGAAGCTCCACTTCTCCGCATGCGGATGCGCCTGCTGCGTTTCCGCGTGCGCCTGCGGCGTCGCGAACAACGCAAGCGCCGCCGCCAGCGCGGCCAAACAATGCGCCCGCATCAATGAGCCCCCCCGCGGATGGATTTGGCGATCGTATCCGGCACGCGCGACGCGGTTTCCCGCAGGCCGAGCAAGGGCAGGATGCCGAGGAAGAAGAGGAAATAATACGCCGTCAGGATCTGCGAGAAGCGCGTCACGGTGAACACGAACGGCTCTTTGCGGTCCACTTCGACGAACGGCACGCTGGCCGCGCCGAGGCTCGCCTTGCGCTTGCCGATCTCCGCTTCCAGCGCATCGAGGTCGCGGCCCTGCACCGTCGCGCGCTGCTCGGTCCCGCCGCTCACGCCGGTGAGCGTCGCCTGGGTCGGCGACGTGCGATTGACGAGCACGAGCTGCGCGCCCGCCTGCCGCATCTCCTGCGCCGCCGCCTCGAAGCCGGCGACTGCATCGCGCTCGCTCGTCGCGGTCACCGTGCGCGTCGCGCTCGTTCCGCCCTCGACCCATCGCAGGTCCGCCTTGAACGCCGGATGCGGGATGACCGGCGCCGCCGGCTGCTGCGCGCCGCACCAGCCGAGAGCGATGCACACCACCACGAAGATGAGGAAGAATTGCTGCGCGATCGGCCGATACCGCATCGAGCGCACCCGCGAGGTGTCGAGCCACGGCAGCACGAAGAGCACTGCGATCGCCCCGAACATCAGGATCACGCCGCCGAGCTTGGAATCGATCGGCCCGACATTGAAATCGATCGCGCGCAGGATCGCGTAGAACGGCAGCAGATACCATTCCGGCACGATGTGCGTCGGCGTCACCAGCGGATCGGCCGGGATGTAATTGTCCGGATGCCCCAAGGCGTCGGGCATGTAGAACACGAAGAGCCCGAACAGCAGCAGGAACACCACGGTGATGAAGAGGTCCTTCATCGTCGCGTGCGGCGTGAAGGGCACGGTGTCGCCCTTCTCCTTCGGATCGACGCCGGCCGGATTGTTCTGCCCCGCCTCGTGCAGCGCCCAGACGTGCAGCACCACGACGCCCACGATCAGGAAGGGCAGCAGATAATGCAGCGAGAAGAAGCGGTTCAGCGTCGGATTGTCGATCGCGAAGCCGCCCATCAGCCAGTCGCGGATCGCCGTCCCCACCACCGGCACCGCCCCGAGCAGGTTGGTGATGACGGTCGCGGCCCAGAAGCTCATCTGCCCCCACGGCAGCGAATAGCCGAGGAACGCGGTCGCCACCATCAGGAGGTAGATCACGCACCCGAGGATCCACAGCACTTCGCGCGGCGCCTTGTAGGAGCCGTAATAGAGCCCGCGGAACATGTGGATGTAGACCGCGAGGAAGAACATCGAGGCGCCGACCGCATGGATCGGCTGGATGAGCCAGCCCCACGGCACGTCGCGCCGGATGCGCTGCACGCTCGCGAACGCGTCGTGGATCGAGGGCGCATAATGCATGGCGAGCACGATGCCCGTCACGATCTGCACCACGAGGCACATCGAGAGGACGGCCCCGAAGGTCCACCAATAATTGAGGTTCCGCGGCGTCGGATACGCCACGAAGCTGTCGTGCGCGAGCCTCAGGATCGGCAGGCGCGTGTCGAGCCAGCGCGTGAACCCGGAAGCCGGCTGGTACGTGGAAGGTCCGGCCATCGCCTCACCCAATCCGAATCGAAGTGTCGGTCAAATAGGTATAGGGCGCGAGCGCCAGGTTGAGCGGCGCGGGCCCCCGGCGAATGCGTCCCGAGGTGTCGTATTGCGACCCGTGGCACGCGCACATCCAGCCCTTGTAGTCGCCCGCCGCGAAGGTCGGGATGCACCCCAAGTGCGTGCACGCCGCCTGCACGATGAGGAAGGCCGGCTTGCCCGCCGCGCCGTTCGCCTGCACGAGCCGCGAGGCGTCGGTCGCGGGATCTTTGAGCGCCGCATAATCGTCGCGCTGCGCCGCCTCGATCTCCGCCGGCGTGCGATGACGAACGAACACCGGCTTGCCCTGCCAAGTGATGACGATCTGCTGGCCCGCCTGCAGGCTGGCCAGATCGACTTCGGTGGTCGCCATCGCGCGCGTGTCGGCGGCCGGATTCATCTGGTCGATGAACGGCCACGCGGTGAGCGCCGCGCCGACCGCGCCGACCGCGCCCGCCGCGATGAAGATGAAGTCGCGCCGTGTTTCACCCGCGCTCGCCGCGGGAGCCGCCGTTTCGTTCGCCGTTGTCTCGGCCACGTCCCTCTCCTCTTTCGCCGCCGCTTTGAGGCGCGCGGAAGCTATGCCAGCCCGTGCGCGCACGCGAGCGGCGTAGCGCCGCAGGCGGTCGCGCGCCCTAGCTTGGACCGTCGCTTGGCGATGGACCGCGCGCCCCCATAGGATGGCCGCGCGCCGCCAAGCGTCGCACTTGAGCGTCGGAGCCCTTAAACTGCGCCTCGCCCTCTATCAACCGGACATCCCGCAGAACTTGGGGGCCGCGATCCGCGTGGCGGCCTGTTTCGGCGTCGGGCTCGAGATCATTGAGCCGTGCGGCTTCCCCTTGACGGACAAGGCCCTGAAGCGCGCCGCGCTCGATTATGGCGCGCTGGCCCAGGTCGAGCGCCGCGCCGGCTTCAAGGACTTCCTGGCCGCCCCGCCGCGCCAGGCGGGCCGGCTCGTCCTGGTCGAGACCGACGCGATCGTCACGCTCGACCGATTCGTCTTCCGCCCCGGCGACACGCTGATCCTCGGCCGCGAGAGCGCCGGCGTCGCCGACGAGGTCCTTGAGGCGGCTCAAGCCTCCGTCCGCATTCCCATGGCAAGAGGGGCGCGGTCGCTCAACGTGGCGGTCGCGGCGGCGGTGGCGCTTGCCGAAGCCTTGCGCCAGACAGGGGGCCTGAGCAGGCTTGAGGCATGACTTCATCCACCGCCGCCTCCCCGCGACCGGCAGCGACCGACCGCGTCCGGGATCGCCAATTTGTCGCGCGTGTCCGGGCAGGGATCGTGCTGGCGCGCCTCCGGCAGGCCCTCCGCCAGGCCAGACAGCGCGTGCGTGAGCGCGCCGCCAAGGAAGCAAGATGACCGACCTGCCCGAACGCCAGGAACGTGCGCGCGCCTGGTTCGAGGAGCTGCGCGATGACCTCTGCGCCGCCTTCGAGGCGCTGGAGGACGATTGCGACCCCGCGCTTTATCCCGGCCCCCCCGGACGCTTCGAGCGCACGCCCTGGACGCGCGGCGACGGCGACGATGGCGGCGGCGTCGCCGGCCTCCTTAGGGGCCGCTTCTTCGAGAAGGCCGGCGTGCACGTGAGCACGGTCTCCGGCCAGCTCAGCGCCGAATTCGCGCCGAGCGTCCGCGGCGCGGGGCCGGACCGTCGCTTCTGGGCTTCCGGCATTTCCCTCATCTGCCACCCGCGCAATCCCCATTGCCCGACCGGCCACATGAACACCCGCTTCCTCGTCACCAACGAAAGCTGGTTTGGCGGCGGCGGCGACCTCACACCCATGCTGGACTATCAGCGCACGGAAAAATTCCTCGACGCCCGCGATTTCCACGCCGTCTGGAAAGAGGTCTGCGACCCGCACGGCGCGGATTACCACGCGATCTACAGGAAATGGTGCGACGACTATTTCTTCCTGAAGCATCGCGACGAGCCGCGCGGCATCGGCGGCATCTTCTTCGACCACCACAATTCCGGCGACTGGGAGAAGGATTTCGCCTTCGTGCAGGACGTCGGGCGCGCCTTCCTCGACATCTATCCGAAGATTCTCCGCCGCCACATGGCCACGCCCTGGACGCCTGTGGAGCGCGACGAGCAGCTCGTCCGCCGCGGCCGCTATGTCGAGTTCAATCTCCTCTACGATCGCGGCACCCTCTTCGGCCTCAAGACCGGCGGCAACGTGGACGCCATCCTCTCCTCCATGCCCCCCGAAGTGAAATGGCCCTGAGCCTCAGCATAAGAGAATGAGGCTCTTTCTTCCCCCGTATACGGGGGAAGTGTCGCGCGCAGCGCGACGAAGGGGGCGGGCTCGCGCCAATCCTGCGGATGATGATTCATCCGCGTTGACGTTGGCCGCACGCCGCCCTTAGATAAACCTTGGGTTGGAGCGCGCTCGTGACGAAGGACAGCGAAACATCCGTTTACGGAGCGCCGCGCGACCCCACGCTTCTCTGGCGGCTGATGCAGTTCGGCATCCTCACGATGCTGTTCTTCTGCGCGCTGAGCGTCGCGACCCGAGTTCTCGAAATCGTCATCTGGACGAGCGAAAACGATCTGAGCCTTGCCGGCGCAATCCTCGCCTATTCCTCCGCCGCCGTGAGCTGGGTCACCGCGCTGGCGCTCCCGTTTTCCCTGCTCATCCTGTTGTGGCTGACTGCGCGCCTCACGCGGAATCTGCACACTCTCTCGCCGACGCGCATCGCGGTAACGCCGATGGAGGCAATCGGCTGGCATTTCGCACCGATCGCCAACCTCTACATGCCCATGCGCATTACAGGCATGATCCGCCGCCGCACCTTGATGCTCGCCCGATCGAATGAAGGAAGCCGCTGGCTCGTCGGTTGGTGGTGGCTGCTTTGGCTCCTGTCCGGGCTCGTTGTGATCATCGCGCAATCGACCGCGTCCGAAGCCTACACGAAAGACTCAGGGGACATGTATGAAAGCGCTGTCCAGATCGATATCGTCGGATCAATCCTGAGCGTCATCGCCTACGCGCTCATGTGGCGTGTCTTCGCGCCAATCGTCGTGGCGCAGAAGCAATTGATCGGCGCGCGCAACGCCCCTCCCGTTTCGGGAGAGGCGCCGCAGATCTGACTAAGCCGCGATCCGCGCTTCGCTCTTCCCAAGCTGCGTCTCGGTCCAGCCCGCGAACGCGCCAGCGAACTGCGTCAGGAACGCGCGCGTCTGCTCGTTCTTGAGCGCGCCCGCTTCATCGAAGAGCTCGTGCGCGACGCCGATATACGTCTCCGGCGACGGCAGCGTCGGCATGTTCAGGAACGCCAGGCTCTGCCGCAGATGATGGTTCGCGCCGAACCCGCCGATCGCGCCCATCGACGCGGAGATCACCGCCGCCGGCTTGCCGTTGAACACGCTTTGCCCATACGGCCGCGAGCCGACATCGATCGCGTTCTTCAGCACGCCGGGCACGGAGCGGTTATATTCCGGCGTCACGAACAACACCGCGTCCGCCGCCCGGATCTGGTCGCGAAAGCGCACCCATTGCGCCGGCGGCGCGCCCTCCAGGTCCTGGTCGAAGAACGGCAGATCGCCGATCTCGACGAACGAAAACTCGAGCCCCCCCGGCGCGGCCAGCGCCACGGCCTCGGCCACTTTGCGGTTGAGAGAGCCCTTGCGCAGGCTCCCGACCAGGACAGCGATCTTGCGGCTCATGGTCCGCTCCCGTTGAATGAAACCCGCCGGCCCGATCCAATCGGAAATTCCGGCCGCCGCGCCGATCGCGGCATTTGTTGCAAACGCAACATAGGTCTATATAGATGCAAATGCAACAAGCCGACCGCCTTCAGGGGCTGAAATATCCCGCCGACCCCATCCAGCGCGCCTGGGTGGCCATCCAACGCATGGGCCCCGCGCTGCTGGAAAGGGTCGAGGCGAGGCTGAAGGACGCCGGCCTGCCCGCCCTTGAATGGTACGATGTGCTCTGGGCGCTGGAGCGCGAGGGTCCGCTCCGCCAGCGCGACCTTGCCGCCAACATGCTCATCGCCCGCTACTCGATCTCACGGCTGATCGACCGCATGGAGGCCGACGGCCTCGTCGAGCGGCGCGAATGCCCCGAGGACGCGCGCGGCCAGGTCGTCCACGTCACCGAAGCGGGCCTCGCGCTGCGCCAGCGGATCTGGGCGGTTTACGGCCCCGCCATGAAGGACGCGCTCGCCGCGCTCACCGAGGACGAAGCCCTCCAGCTCGCCGCGCTGCTCATCAAGCTCGGCTGCTGACGTGATCGCGCAGCCACGTTGCGAACGCCGCCTCGTCGATCTGGCTCGCCGCTAGCGCCAAGCAATGCACGACAACCTCGCCTTCATCGGCCACGAGCTCGAGCCCGTTCACGTACAGAAACGCATATGCCGCGAGGAAACCTGCGCGTTTGTTGCCGTCAACGAACGGATGGTTGCGCATGATCGCGCCCGCGTAGATCGCGGCGAGCGCGATGAGATCGCCCTCGACGTAGCTCCACGCGTTGCGCGGCCGCGCCAGCGCCGACTCCAGCAATCCGCGATCGCGCAATCCGGACGCGCCGCCGTGCTCAGCGATTTGCTCGTCATGCAGAACCAGGATTGCTTCCAAATCGAGCCAGACCGGCTCGCTCACTTTGCAAGCTCACGCAGCGCGTTGCGATAGCGTTTCATCGCACGCCGCCCCGCCTCGATCTGCTCCTGCAGTCGATCGTTAAACGGACGCAGCGCCACTCCGCCCTCCACTTCGCTTACGCTGAGCAATTCGCCCTCTCCAACCCGGAGCTTGGCGAGCACCTCCTTAGGCAGCACGACGCCCAGCGAATTGCCGACCCGGCGCACCTTGAGCGTCGTCCCGGCCGGCGGTTTCACAACCGCCTTGGCCGCATCCGCTTCGAAGTGAACGCCGCCAGCGTCCGCCACGCCTTTTTGCTTCTCCGGGGGGATGACTTTCTTCACCATCCCCCTCCGTTACCACAAATGTTATAACGCCTCAAGCCATTCCCTGCACCACCGCCTTCAGCCGCTCCACGATGGCCAGCTTATCGTCGGGAAAGTCGGCATCGACCCACCAGGCCTCCACCTCCCGCAGCACCGCCCCGACCTTCGGCCCGGCCGCTGCGCCCGCCGCCATCACCTCGTCGCCGGTCAGCGGGAATTTCGGCCGCGGCCACGTCCGCGCCATCTCCAGCAGCGCCCGCCATTGCGACGCCGCCCCCGCGCTTCCGCTTTCCGCCCAGGCGATCATCGCCCGATCCTCGAACGCCTGGAGCCCGGCGCGATAGACCGCCCGTCGCATCTCTCGCGGCGACAGGAACGACACGATCCGCTCCTGCGCTCCCAGCGCATCGATCAGTCGATCCCGCTCCTCGTTGGCGAGCTTGAGCCGCTTCGCGAGCGCCGCGGCCGCCGCTTGATCGGCGACGCCCGCCGCCAGCCGCCGCACCGCGTCATGCGCCAGAAAATAATCCGTCTCCAGCCCGATCAGCCGCAACAGCCGATCTCCGCGCGCAAGTTCCGGCAACGCCTTGCCGCGCGCGCCCGTTGCCTCCATCGCCTCGAGCGCGGCGCGCGGATCCTCCGCCGCCAGCAGCTTCTTCGTTTCCTTCCACACGCGCTCGACGCTCAAGCCGTCGAGACCGGCGAGCATGCGCGCACACGCATCAAGCCCCGCCGCATCGAGCGCGCCGCGCCCGTACCAGGCGTTGAAGCGAAAGAACCGCAGGATGCGCAGATAATCCTCGCGGATGCGCTCATCGGCGTCGCCGATGAAGATCACTCGCCCCGCCTTTGCATCGTCGATCCCGCCGCCGGTGGGATCGAACACACTCCCGTCCGGCGCCGCATAGAGCGCATTCAAGCGGAAATCGCGCCGCATCGCGTCTTCGGCCCAGTCCTCGGTGAACGCCACGACCGCGCGCCGCCCATCCGTCTCAACGTCGCGCCGCAGCGTCGTCACCTCGAACGGCGTATGCGCGGCCACGATCGTCACCGTGCCGTGCTCGACGCCGGTGGGAACCGCGACGAACCCCGCCGCCTCCGCCGCCTTGGTCGCCTCATCCGGCGTCAGCTGCGTCGCGATATCGATATCGTCCGCCGCCCGTCCCATCACCGCATTGCGCACGCATCCGCCGACGAACCGGTTGCCGCCCGGCCGCGCCGCCTCCAGCGCGCCGATCACCGCGCGCGTCGCCGACGCCTTCAGCCAATCCGCATGGGCGATCGAGATCACGAGTAGAGCCGCTCATAGAGCGCCCGGACCATGCCGGCCGTCGCGCCCCAGATGAAATGTCCCTCGTACGGCATCGCGTAGAACCGTCGCTTCGCGCCGCGCCACTCCGCCTCGCGCACTTCATGCCGCGCGGGATCCATCAGGAACGACATCGGCGCCTCGAACACCCGCGCCACCTCGCGCGGGTCCGGCTGCAGAGTGAACCCCGGCTCCAGGTACGCCACCACCGGCATGATCCGGAACCCGGTGCCGGTGACATAGGGCTCCAGCCCCCCGATCGGCGCGAAGAGCCCGCGCGCGACGCCGAGCTCTTCCTCCGCCTCGCGCAGCGCCGTCGCGACCGGCCCGGCGTCCTCCCCCTGCACCCGCCCCCCGGGAAACGACACCTGGCCCGGATGATGCGGAAGGTCCGCCGCCCGCTCCGTGAACAGCATGGTCCACCCCGCCGGACGCCGCACGATCGTCGCCAGCACGGCCGCCGGCTTGAGCATGTCGGGCATGTCCCCTTGCGGCAGCGGCCCCAGATCGAAATCCGTCCGCTCGGAAACCGTCCGCCCAAAATACGCCGAGCCAAACTCCGCCCGGCCGACAGCCCCCTCGCCCAGCCCGTCGAGCGGGATGAGCCGGTCCATCAGCCGAACGGCGAGATCGTCCTCGAACAGAGACGTCGCGGCGTGCATGGGCTTGACCATAGGCCGCTTCGGTTGGGATGGCGAAAGGGCGCTGTGACGCGCCAAATCAGGTCCTGAAGAATCAGGCCTGAATCAGGATCTGGGCGATGGGTTCGGCGCGCGTCGCGATGCGCGCCCTATTTTCGCCCCCAATCGGCGGAGCTTGGCCCGATGACACAAGAAGCCCTCGACCCGCGCGTGCTCGGCGAGCAGGCCGAACGCGCCGGCGCCGCGCTTTCCCAGGTCCGTACCGAGATCGGCAAGGCCGTCTTCGGCCAGGACCGCGTCATCGAGCTCGCGCTCGCCTGCGTGCTCGCCGGCGGCCACGCGCTGCTCGTCGGCGCGCCCGGCCTCGCCAAGACCCGCCTCGTCGCCGCCATGGCCACGGTGCTCGGCCTCGACTGGGCGCGCGTCCAGTTCACGCCCGACCTTATGCCCGCCGACATCCTCGGCTCCGAGGTCCTCGACACCGATCCCGCCGGCAAGCGCCACTTCCGTTTCGTGAAAGGCCCGGTCTTCACCCAATTGCTGATGGCCGACGAGATCAACCGCGCCAGCCCGCGCACGCAGTCCGCGCTCCTCCAGGCCATGCAGGAGCGCCAGGTCACCGTGGCGGGCGTCGCCTACGACGTGCCCCAGCCCTTCCATGTGCTCGCCACCCAGAACCCGCTCGAGCACGAAGGCGCCTACCCGCTGCCCGAAGCGCAGCTCGATCGCTTTCTCCTCCAGATCGACGTGCCCTATCCCGACAGCGAAACCGAGCGTCGCATTCTCGTCGAGACGACGGGCCTCGGCGAACAGGCGCCGCAGCGCGTGCTTGACGGCAATTCGCTCATGGCGCTGCAGAACCTCGTGCGCCGCATGCCGGTCGGCGAGAAGGTGCTCGCCGCAATCCTTGCGCTCGTGCGCGCCGCCCGTCCCGGCGCCTCCCCCGATCCGCGCGTCAACCAGCACGTCGCCTGGGGCCCCGGACCCCGCGCCGGCCAGGCGCTCATGCTCGCCTGCCGCGCCCGCGCTCTGCTGCGCGGCCGTCTCGCCCCCGCCATCGACGACGTCGCCGCCCTCGCGCGTCCCGCGCTCGTGCATCGCATGTCGCTTTCCTTCGGCGCCCGCGCCGACGGCCTCGACATCGACAGCCTCATCGACGATCTCGCCGCGAAGGCGGCGTGACTTGCCGAGACCGATGAGAATATGCGCCCCCGCCCCCCTTGCGGGGGAGGGTAGGGAGGGGGGGCCTTCAAGAAAGAGCCCCGACCTCAGAATCTGCTTCGCCCGCACCCTCCCTTCTTTCAAGCGCTTCATCCGCATACGGAGCACTTGTGTCTCCGGTTGATTCCTCCCGCACCGAAGCGGCCGCGCTCGCCGGCGAGCTCCCCGGCATTCTTCTCGAAGCGCGCCGCCTCGCCGCCGCCGCGCCGGGCGCGCACGGACGCCGCCGCGCCGGCCAGGGCGAAGCCTTCTGGCAATACCGCGACCATCGTCCCGAGGACGGCGCCAAGCTCGTCGACTGGCGCCGCTCCGCGCGCGGCGAGCGCCTCTATGTCCGCGAGCGCGAGCGCGAAGCGGCGCAAACCGCTCTCTTCTGGCTCGATCCTTCGCCCGGCTTCGACTGGAGAAGCGGTCCCAGCCTCCCGAGCAAACGCCGCCGCGCCCTTGTCCTCTCCCTTGCGCTCGCTACCCTCCTCAATCGCGGCGGCGAGCGCGTCGGCGCGCTAGGCGCCACGACGCGCGCCGGCCAACGCGCCGTCGATCTCCTCGCCATGGATCTCGTTCACCCCCAAGCGCCCGATCCGCATCCCCCGATCAATCGCGCCTGCTTCGTGCTCGCCAGCGATTTCTACGCGCCCGTCGAGACATGGCGTACGCGCCTCGCGCGCATGTCCGCCAACGGCTCATCCGGCGCGCTGCTGATGATCTGCGATCCCGCCGAGGAAGATTTCCCATTCGAAGGCCGCACTCTTTTCCATGAAGTCGGTTCCGGGCGCAGCGAAGTGTTGCTCGGCCGCGCCGAGACCGCGCGCGCGCAATTCGCCGAGCGCCTGGAAACGCATCGCCGCACCTTGCGCGAGATGGCGCGTGCGCTCGGCTTCCTCACCATCCTCCACCGCACTGACAAGCCCGCCGCGCCCGCCTTCGCCCTCCTCGCCGCCTCCCTCTCGGAGCAGGGGCTTTGAGGGCTGCAAGAAAGATCGCCCCCTCCCCCCTTGCGGGGGAGGGTAGGGAGGGGGGGCGTTCCGCTTGCCGCAACGTCGAGCATTCTCCTGATCGCCCCCCACCCCCTACCCCCTCCCCGCAAGGGGGAGGGGGCTGCGCCCTTCCTCCGCACACTGAGCAATCCCAATGAACATCGGCCCGCTCCTCTTCGGCGCGCCGATGGCGCTTTGGGCGCTCGCCGCGCTGCCTGCGCTCTTCCTCATCCTGCGCGCCACCCCGCCCGCGCCGCAGCGCGCCGCCTTTCCGCCCTTGCGCCTTCTCCTCGGCCTCAAGACCGACGAGCAATCCCTCCAGCGCGCGCCGCTTTGGCTCGTGCTCCTGCGCGCCTTCATCGCCGCGCTCGCGATCATCGGCTTCGCCCGCCCCAGCCTGGCGCCCGAGGCGCAGGCCGAGATCGGCGCCGGCGGCCGCACGCTCATCGTCCTCGACGATGGCTGGACCGCCGCCCCGTTCTGGACCGAGGCGAAGAACGCCGCGCTCGAGGAAGTCGCCCGCGCCGAGCGCCAGCAGGCGCAGACCTTCGTTCTCTTCACCGCGCCCGCCCGGCGCGCGCACGATCCTGCCGCCGCCCTCCCGCCGGCCGAAGCGCGCGGCCTGCTCTCCCGCGCCCAGCCGAAGCCGTGGCGTCCCGACCGCGCCAAGGCCGCCGAGCGCATACGCTCCGCACCGGGACGATTTGACCGCATCGTCTGGATCACCGACGGCCTCGCCGACGAGGGCGCCCCCGCGCTCGCCGCCGCGCTGCAGGCCCGCGGACCCGTCTCCGCGCGGCTCCCCGCGCAAACCGCCCGCGCCGTCTCCCACGTGGATATCGGCCCCGACGGCGTCACCATTGACGTCGCGCGCGCCATTTCCGGCGCGCCCGGCGGCGCCGTGGCCGCAGAAACAGTGGAAGGCCGCTCGCTCGGCGCCGCCAACCTCGCCTTCTCCGGAGAAAGCGCCCGCGCCCGCATCGACCTCCCGCCCGAGATCGCCGGCCGCACCGCGCGCGTGCGCATCGTCGGCGAGCAGAGCGCCGGCGCCGTGCGCCTCATCGCCGGCGGCGCATCGCGCCCCGTGGTCGGCCTCATCGATCCCGGCGCCGAAGGCCAGCCGCTTCTCTCCGAGCTCTTCTATGTCGAGCGCGCGCTGCAGCCTTACGCGACGCTGCAGCGCGGCTCGGCCTCTGATCTTTCCCAGCGCCGCGTGCAAGCGATGGTGCTCCCCGACGCCAGCCGTCTGGCGCCCGCCGACCGCGCGCAGATCGATCGCTGGATCGAGCGCGGCGGCCTCCTCATCCGCTTCGCCGGCCCGCGCCTCGCCAACGACGCCGACGATCTTCTCCCCGTGCGCCTGCGCCCCGGCGCCCGCACGCTCGGCGGCGCGCTCGCCTGGGAGCGCCCGCAAGGCCTGCGCGCCTTCGACGCCAGCTCGCCTTACGCCGGATTGTCCGTACCCGGAGATGTGCTCGTCCGCCGCCAGGTGCTCGCCGAACCGAGCGCCGAAACCGAAAGCCGCGTCTGGGCCCGCCTCGCCGACGGCGCCCCGCTCATCACCGCCGCCCCGCGCGGCCGCGGCCTCATCGTGCTCTTCCACGTCAGCGCCGGCCCCGAATGGTCCGACGTGCCGCTCTCCGGCCTCTATGTCGATCTGCTCCGCCGCACGTTGGCCTTCGCCGGCCGCGCCGGCGAAGCCGCCGATCGTCCCCAGGCTGCCGGCCCTTACGTCCCGCAACGCTTGCTCGACGGCTTCGGCGACCTCGGCCCCGCCGACGCCGACGCCAACGCCATTCCCGCCGACCAGTTTGCGTCCGCGCGCGCCGGCCCGGACTCCGCTCCCGGCATCTACGAGCGCGCCGGCATCCCCGCCGTGATCGACACCGTCCGCAGCGACGAGCGCCTCGTCCCGCTCGAACTGCCGCGCGGCATCGCCCGCCTCGGCATCACCGGCCCGCGCACGCAGCCGCTCACCGGCCTCTTCCTCGCGCTCGCCGTCGCGTTGCTCGCGCTTGATCTCCTGCTCTCGCTCTACCTCGCCGGCCGCCTGCCGCGCCTCCCGCGCTTCTCCCGCGCCGCGACATCGACCACCGCCGCGCTCCTGGCTCTTGTCCTTCTTGTCCCCGCCGCGCGCGCGCAATCGCCCGACGATCCGACCTACGTCCTGCACCTCGCCTATGTCCGCACCGGCGACGCGCGCACCGACCGCACCTCCCAGGCCGGCCTCGCCGCACTCTCCGAAACGCTCCGCATGCGGACATCGGTCGAGCCCGGCGAGCCCGTCGCCATCGATTTCGCCAGCGACGATCTCTCCGTCTATCCCTTCATCTATTGGGCCGCGCCCGCCTCGCCGCTGCGCCTCAACGACGCCGCGATCACCAATCTCGACCGCTATCTGCGCCTCGGCGGCTGCCTGCTGCTCGACACCCGCGACGCCGGCCGCAACGCCCCCGCCGGCCGCGGCCCCGCCGCCATCCTGCTCTCCGGCCTCGATGCGCCGCCGCTGGAGCAGGTGACGCAAGAGCATGTGCTCGCACGCGCCTTCTACATCCTCCGCGCCTTTCCCGGCCGCGCCAACGCGCCCAAGCTCTGGGCCGAGACCGCCAGCGCCGCCGCCGCGCGCGACGGCGTCGCCTCGCTCTTCGTCGGCGACGGCGACTGGGCCGCCGCTTGGGCTGCCGAAAGCGGCGAGGGCCTCCCCGGCGGCATGCGCCAGCATGAGCTCTCGCTGCGCTTCGGCGTCAACCTCGTGATGGTTGCGCTCACCGGCAACTATAAGGCCGACCAGGTGCACCTGCCCGCGCTCCTTGAGCGCCTCGGACGCGAGCGATGATCCCCGCCAGCCGCTTAGGCTTCGATCCGACGCTGCCGATCCCCTGGATCGTCGCGCTCGCCGCGTTCGCGCTCGTCGGGCTCGGCGTTTACATCTGGCGCAAGGGCGGCGCGCCGATCACCCGCGGCCTCGGCCTTCTCTTCATCATCGTCGGGCTGCTGCAGCCGATGTGGGTGCGCGAGACCCGCGAAAGCGCCGCCGACATCGCCCTCGTCCTCATCGACCAGAGCGAGAGCCTTTCCCTCGCCGGCCGCAACGAAGCCGCGCGCCGCGCCGGCCAGGCCATCGCCGCCCAGCTCTCCCGCCAGCCCTCGCTCGAAGTGCGCGTCCGCGAAGTCCGCGGCGCGGGCGACGGCACGCTGCTCATGGGCGCGCTGGAGGATTCCCTCGCCGACATCGACCGCACGCGCCTGTCCAGCGCCGTGCTCGTCACCGACGGCCAGATCGCCGACGCCGACCGCATCGAACACCTTCGCCGTTTGCCGCCAACCCACGCGATCATCATCGGCGATCCGGCCCGCGGCGATCGCCGCCTCGAGCTCATCTCCGCGCCGGCCTTCGGCATTGTCGGCGAGCCGATCACCATCGAAGCCCGCGTCGATGATCCCAATCAGAACGCCACCGTCGCCGTGCGCGTCTCCATCGACGGCAAGCTGGAGCGCCGCATTCCCGCGCAGGCCAACCGCGCCTTCAGCTTCCAGATCGTCACCCCCAAGCGCGGGCCGAACATGGTCGTGCTCGAGGCGGAGTCCGGCCCGCAAGAGATATCGCAAGCCAACAACCGCGCCGCCTTCTCCCTCGCCGGCGTCCGCGATCGCCTCCGCGTGCTGCTCATCACCGGCGAGCCGCACGCCGGCGCGCGCGTCTGGCGCAATCTTCTGAAATCCGATCCCGCCGTGGATCTCGTCCACTTCACGATTCTTCGCCCCCCCGAGAAGCTCGACTTCACCCCGCTCGACGAGCTCGCGCTCATTCCTTTCCCGACAAGAGAACTATTCCAGGATCGCCTCGGCGAATTCGATCTCATCATCTTCGACCGCTATCGCCGCAGGGACATTCTTCAGCCGATCTATTTCGACAACATCGCCCGCCGCGTCGAAGCGGGCGGCGCGCTGCTCATCGCCGCCGGCCCCTGGGACGCCACCTATGACAGCCTCTACCCGACGCCGCTCGCCGCGATCCTGCCCTCTCGCCCCACCGGCCAGATCATCCAGCGCGCCTATCGCCCCGAACCGACCGCGCTCGGCCTTCGCCATCCCGTCGTGCGCGGCCTTCCCAACCCCGCCGGCTGGGGCCGCTGGACGCGCCTCGTCGAGGCGCAGGCCTCCGGCGGCCAGACCGTGCTCTCCGGCATGGGCCGTCCGCTGCTCGTGCTCGACCGCGCCGGCCAGGGCCGCATCGCGCAACTCTGGTCCGATCAGGCCTGGCTTTGGGCGCGCGGCTATCAGGGCGGGGGTCCGCACGGCGAATTGCTCCGCCGCCTCGCGCACTGGCTCATGCAGGAGCCGGAGCTTGAGGAAGAGCGCTTGTCGCTCACGCCCGATTCCGGCGGCCTGCGCATCGAGCGCGCGACGCTGGGGCCAGCGCCCGCGCCCATCGACCTCATCGATCCTTCCGGCGCAGTCTCCCGCGTCGAGCTTGCAGCCGCCGAGCCCGGTGTCTGGCGCGCCGAGACGCCCGCCCCCGCCCAAGGCCTCTACGAAGCGCGCTCCGGCAGCCTGCGCGCCTTCGCCGCCGTCGGCCCGCTCAATCCGCGCGAAGCCGCCGCGCTCTCCGCCACCGGCGATTTGATCCGCCCACTGACGAATGCGACCGGCGGCGGCCTCTACTTCGCCGGCGAGAATGGCCAGCAGCTTCCCCAGGTGCGCCGCGTTGAGAAGGGCGCCGACGCCTCGGGCGGCGACTGGATGGGCTTCCGCCGCAACGGCGCCTACGTCGTGCGCTCGGCGGCCGCCCAGCCGCTCGGCCCCGGCATCGCCTGGGCCGCCTTCGGCCTCCTCCTCTTCATGCTCGGCTGGCGCCGCGAGGCGCGTTGATCGGCGGTCGGCTACGAAGCGGCCAATTTGCCAGGCAAGCGATCGTCTCTGGCCCGTGCGTCGCGGATCGCTTCGATTGCAGCCGCTTTCGTCTTGAACGTCGCCTTGGTCTCTAGATAGTGGCGCGCAATCGCCTTGACCTCGACGTCCGTCAAAAGCCCCGGCTTCCTCATCTCATTCAGAGTCTGATCAAATCTAGCCTTGTCGCCATGAGAAGCCTTCAGCTCCCCGACAAAATGGCCAATGACGTCAACTTGCTCGATCCGGGATACCAGGTTTCCTGCCTGAGCCAACTTAGCGAGCAGCGCGGTATCCTTTGCAGCGGCTGATGCGCCAGACGCGCTCTGAAGCTTAGCCAGCGCCGCAAGCATCGAGTGCAGGCGACCACGCATCTCAGTCAGCTCCGCTTTCCTAAAATTCGCGACAGGATGACCATGTCCATTCTACCTCGCTTCTTCAGCGCCCCCGCCAGCAAGTTGAGCTGCTGCGCCGCTTCCACATCCCCCGCTGCCTCAAATGTTGCCGCATAGGCAGCGACGATTGCGGACATTTTGCTCAATGTCATTCTGACATTCTCCGCTTCTCTAGCTCGTCCGCCAGCCTGATGAATATTCTCCTAATGTTTTGAGATCGCAAGTAAGCAATGTCTTTGCCTGCAACGTTGGAGAAATCAGCGCGCCTTGGAATTCGCGCTTCCATCCACAGATCAGGCAATGGCGGATCCGCCTTTTGGACCTGCTTTCTGTAGGCCTCCACTGCAAGCTCTTCTGCCTGAATCCCAACACTAAGCGCACCAACCACGCCTCCCACCTCAAGCCGTGGGTTGAACTCATGCCGATAGTCACGGCAGGTCTTTTGAAATGTCACTGCCGCTTCGATCGAAAGCTCGTCCATTGTGGTGGGTATGAGCACCGTCGTTGAAGCGCATAATGCATTCACCAGCGCGGTCGTAAGCCGCGGTGGCGTATCGAGTATGATAACTTGGTACTTACTCGTCACGATTGGGTCGAGCACAGACCGCGCGAGCAAGTAGTGAGCGTCAAAGGGCAGCCTCCCGGCCAGCCAATCTATCATGACGCGATTTTCCACTTCGAGCAGTGACTTGTAGGCGCGCACAACGTCAAAGTCCCGAAGGCCGCGCGCCAGTCGCGCAGCGGACGTTCGACGCGCAAGCAGCTCGACTCCGGTCGCCGACGGCGCGAACAAGAAGTCCACGTCCGACGTGGCTTCGAGTTCGAGCTTGCGTCCGAACACTTCGCTTGCTGACCCTTGCCAGTCCAAGTCTATCAGCAGAGTCGCTTTGCCCGACTTGGCGTACATCGCTGCGAGATTGAGAGCCGTGGTTGTCTTGGACACTCCGCCCTTCAGGTTTGCCACAGCAATTATGGGTATGGAGACACGCTGAAGCCAATCGCGATACTCAGGGAACGCGCCTTGCTGACCTCTCCAAATTTTTCCGTCAGACCGGCGGAACGCAGTCAATGCATCGTTGAGCTGCTTCACCTCCGCCTCGGCAAGTTCCTTGACCTCAGTTCGCTCTCGACGCTGCGCAAGGCGTTCCCAGAACCTACCGGCCTGAAACGCCAAACCAAGTACAAT
The DNA here is from genome assembly GCA_016791425.1 of Hyphomonadaceae bacterium. GTDB lineage: Bacteria > Pseudomonadota > Alphaproteobacteria > Caulobacterales > Aquidulcibacteraceae > CADEEL01. Next base: position 235,405 of record JAEUMQ010000016.1, read on the forward strand.
TGCGGCGCCGGTTACAAGCCAAGCAATCTCATCCCAAAGCCCTCTGAGCTGGCTTAGGAGAGCCCAGACGCGCGCCCAATCACCCATCCGATCCCCCGCGATCGATGGCACAACCTAAGCGCAAATCTTACGCAACGGCAAACTTTGACGCCGCGATCAAGCCGCCAGCGCCGGCCCGACCATCCCGCCCAATCCCTCCAGCCCGCCGTGCGTCTGCGAGAGCCATAGGAAGCGCGACGGATCCACCGGCCCCGGCATCGCGACGCGACCGTCGGGGATCCGTGCAAACCCGAACGGCTGAAAGAAGCTCGCCGCCCCGACCACCAGCACCGGCTTGCCTTCGCCCTTCACCGCCTCCAGCGCCGCAGCGACCAGCCGCCCGCCGAGCCGCGCGTGCTGGTGCGGCGGATCGACCGCCAGCGGCCCCAGGAAGAGAGCGCTTCGTCCGCCTACGGAGATGTCCGACATCCGGCACACGCCGACTGCCGCGCCCTCGAACAGCGCCACGCGCGACAGGTTGAGCCGGTGCGCCGCGCCGCGCTCGCGCACGCGCTCGCTCGTCTTGGCGAACCGCCCGGGCCCGAACGCGCGGTCGAGCACCCCTTCGAGCGCCGCTGCGTGCGCGGCGGTCTCCTCCACGATGCGATACTCCCCCGCAGGCGCCGGCGGGAGCGTCGAGGTTGCGGGCGCGGGTGGCGAAGGAGCGGCCAAGGACTTCCCCGGAAACGGCGCGCGGCTATACGGCGCGCCGCCCTGCCGGTCAAACCGCCCCGCGGCTTCTTGCCGACGGGCCCGGCGCAGCGCAGTTTGCGCCCGATGCCGCCAGCCCCGTCCAGCACCGGCGCGCTCCTGCGCGAGCGCGACTACGTGATCTATTGGGCGTCGCGCTCCGCCGCGAGCATCGGGGTCCAGATCCAGTCCGTCACCATCGGCTGGCAGATGTACGAGATCGCCCGCCGCACGATGCCGATCGCCGAAGCGGCGCTGCAGGTCGGCTTCATCGGACTTTGCACCTTCATCCCGCTCTTCGTCCTGGCGCTGCCGGCAGGCGAGATCGCCGACCGTCGCAACCGCAGGAACATTCTCATCGCCTGCAATGGCGCCGAAGCCCTGACCGCGGCCGCGCTGCTTTGGGCCGCCGCGACCCACTCTGCGTCCATTCCCTTCCTGCTCGCCGCAGCGCTCGCCTTCGGCGCCGCGCGCGCCTTTCTCTCGCCCGCCGCCACCGCGCTGGCGCCGATGCTGGTCCCGCGCGAGCTTCTGCCGCGCGCGATCGCGTGGAACTCGCTCGCCTGGCAGACCGCCGCCATCGCCGGCCCCGCGATCGGCGGCCTGCTCGTGAGCGCCTCCCCCGCGATCGCCTACGCCGCTGCGCTCGCGCTCTACATTGCTTCGATCGCCGGCTTCAGTTTCATCCGCAAGCCGACGAAGCCCGTCGCGCAGGCGGGCGGACGCCTGCATCTCATCCGCGAAGGCCTCGCCTATACGTGGCGCAACAAGATCGTCTTCGGGGCGATCTCGCTCGATCTTTTCGCGGTGCTGCTGGGCGGCGCCACCGCGCTCCTGCCCGTCTTCGCGCGCGATGTGCTGCATGTCGGCCCCGAGGGCTTCGGCATCCTGCGCGCCGCGCCAGCCGTCGGCGCAAGCCTTGTGGCGCTCTATCTCGCCGCCAACCCGATCCGCCGCCACGCCGGCCCCATCATGTTCTGGGGCGTCGCCGTGTTCGGCTTCGCCACCATCGTGTTCGGCCTCTCCTCCTTTCTTTGGTTTCCGTTCGCCGTCGCGATCGGCGCGCTCGCGACGCTCGGCGGCGCCGACATGCTTTCCGTCTTCGTGCGCCAGACGCTGGTGCAGATCGTGACGCCCGACCACATGCGCGGCCGCGTCGCGGCGGTATCGACGCTCTTCATCGGCGCCTCCAACGAGCTGGGCGAGTTCGAAAGCGGCGTCGTCGCGCGCTTCCTGGGCCCCATCGGCGCCGCGCTCTTCGGCGGCGTCGGCGCCGTTGCCGTGACCGCGCTCTGGGCCAAGCTCTTCCCCGAGCTCCGCAAGACCGACCGGCTGGAATAAGCCGCATCATTGCCTGCGCCGGCGCCGCGCCTTAAGCCTGCGCCCGACTGCCAGCGGGAGAAGCCATCGATGGGCGTGCTTGAGGGAAAGGTCGTACTCGTCACCGGCGGCGGCAACGGCATCGGCCGCGAATGCGCCCTGCTTGCCGCGAAGGAAGGCGCGAGCGTTCTCGTCAACGACCTCGGCGGCGGCCTGACGGGCGGCGATGAAGGCTCCGCCGGCCCCGCCGAGACGGTCGCCGCCGAGATCCGCGCCGCCGGCGGCAAGGCCGCCTCCAATTCCGACAGCGTCGCCGACTACGACGCGGTCGCCGGAATGGTTGCGCAGGCGAAGAAGGAATTCGGCGGCCTGCACGCCATCATCAACCCCGCGGGCATCCTGCGCGACGGCATGTTCCACAAGATGAGCCCCGCCGATTGGAAAGCCGTCATCGACGTGCATCTGCACGGCGCGTTCAATGTCTGCCGCGCCTCGGTCGAGCATTTCCGCGAGCAGCAATCCGGCGCCTACGTGCTCTTCACCTCCACCTCCGGGCTCATCGGCAATATCGGCCAGGCCAATTACGCCGCCGCCAAGCTCGGCGTGATGGGCCTCTCGCGCATCCTCGCCATGGAAGGCGCCGCCAAGAACGTGCGCTCCAACATCATCGCGCCCTTCGCCTGGACGCGCATGATCGCCTCCATCCCGGTGAAGGACGAAGCCAGCGCCCAGCGCGTCGCGCGAATGCGCGATCACATGCGCGCCGATCAGGTCGCCCAGCTCGCCGTCGCGCTCTGCGCCGACGCTGCGCAGGAAACGTCCGGCCAGGTCTTCGCGGTGCGCGGCAACGAGGTCTTCCTCTTCAACCAGCCGCGCCCGGTCCGCGCGCTCGGCCGCACCGACGGCTGGACGCCCGCGACCCTCCTCGATCAGGCGCTGCCCGCGCTGAAGGCGAGCTACGCCGACCTCGCCGCCACTGCGGCCGTCTTCCCCTACGACCCGGTGTGACGCGCGCCCCGGAAGCCCCCGGCGGCTTCCTCGCCGCGTTCGCCGTCTTCTTCGCGGTCTTCCTCGTGCCGCTGCTGCAGGGCGCCGCGATGGCGGCCGCGCTCGTCGCGACCTGCCTGCACATCCTCCGCGTGCGCCGCATCGTGGCGCGCGAGATCGCGTCGGCGCTGCCCTTCCTTGCGCTGCCGCTCTGGGCGCTCTTCTCCGCGCTCTGGTCCGAGGCCTGGTCGCTCAGCCTCTACAACGCCGCGCAACTGGCTGCGACCGCGCTCATCGGTCTCGTCCTTGCGCGCACGATCCCGCTTCGCACCCTGCTCGCCGCGCTCGTCTTCGCCGGTTTCGCCACGCTCGGCGTCGCGCTCGCATTCGGCCTCGACGAGATCGTCGCCGGCGCCCGCTTCACCGGCGGCATGGGCAACCACAACCTCATCGCCGGACGCGCCGCGCTCACCATCCTGGCCGCGTTCGGCGTCCTCCTCGACGCGCGTCAGCCGAGCCCTGCGCGCCTCGGCGCCATCCTCGCACTTCTGGCAGCGGTCCCGGTGCTCGCCTTGAGCCGATCCGCCGGCTCGCTCGTGATGACGCTCGTCGGGATCGCCTCGCTGGCCGCCATCGGCGTCTTCGCCCTTCTGCCGCGCGCGCTCCGCGGCGCCGCGCTCGTGATCATGCTGCTCGCCGCGCCGCTCTCCTGGTTTGCCGCGCCGGCGGGCGTTGTCGATCGGCTCGCCGACGCCGGCCTGGAATCGCTCGGCCGCGAGCGCACGCTCACCCGCCGCACGCTGATCTGGGACCGCGCCGCGCCGCTCATCGCCGAGCGCCCCATTCTCGGCCACGGCTTCCGCGCCTTCGCCTACGCCCCCGACACGATGCGCGCCGCGCACCTGCACAGCGAGTTCCTCGAGCTCTGGATCGGCCTCGGCCTCGTCGGAATGATCCTCTTCGCGCTCACCGCGCTCATTTGCGTCTGGGGCCTGCTGACCAAGGCCGTGCTCTCGCGCGACATGAGCATATCCACGCTCGCCGCGATGATCGTCGCGTTTCTCGCGCTCGCGTCGGCCGAATATTTTCTCAGCGCGCCGTTCCACATCTGCGCGCTCGCCTTCTACATGGCCTGCGCGCTCTCCGTGCGCGCACCCCAAAGCGAAAGCGCGCCCGGCCTTGCCGGACGCGCCCTCTGATCGCCGCCCTGCGCTCTAGACCATGTCCCGAAAAGTGTTGCGCGGTTTTCACCCGTTTTGATTTGCGTCAATCAAAACGGCATCTGGTCTAGGCTGGATTGCGCGGGATCGCCTTGAAGCAGACGTTCGGCGCCGTCGGCGAAGGCTGGCACGCGACCACCACCGCATTCATGGAATCCCCGGGCAGGAACACCAGCCATTGCCCGCTGCCGTCGCGCGCCATCGCCTCGCCGGTCGCGTTGCAATGGATCGCGTACGCCCGCGCCCCCGCATGCGCCGCGAACGCGCTGCCGGTCAGCGCGTCGGCCGGAACCTCGCCCATGTCGCCGGTTTCCCAGATCCGGTCGCAGCCATGGCCGCCCGGCGCCGCCTTCACCTGGTCCCGCACCAAGAGCGCGAGCTCCGCCGGCCCCAGCTGCGCCGCCCGATCCTTCAGGTTGGTCGCCTCGGCGACCGGAGCGGCCTCCTCGGGCGCGGTTTCTTTTGCCGGCTGGCTTTGGCCGCACGCCGCGCCAAGCAGCGCCAGGCTGAGCGCCGCCCCGATAAGCGCCTGTCTCATGTGAACCTCCCCATCCTTGCTCGCCGATCGACGCCGGCCACACGCTCAAAGGCGCGCACCGCCTCCCCCTGTCAAACCCGGAGCAACCTGAGGGCGGAAAGCGGCGGCGAAGAAGCCGCGAACAACCGCCCCCTTGAACTGATTGTTGCAATTGCTACATTCACGCCATGATCGACCATCGCCCCTTCGCCAAGCTCGGCCGGTTCAAAAACGACTGGCTGAACGCCCGCTATCACTTCGCCTTTTCCGGCTATCACGCGCCCGACCGCGTCAACTGGGGCGTGCTCCGGGTCTGGAACGACGACGAGATTCGCCCCCAGACCGGCTTCCCGCCGCACAGCCACGCCGACATGGAGATCATCACCTATGTCCGGCAGGGCGCGATCACCCATGAGGACAGCCTCGGCAATCGCGGCCGCACCGAAGCCGGCGATGTGCAGGTCATGTCCGCCGGCTCGGGCGTGACCCACGCCGAGTACAATCTGGAAGGCGAGGAAACCCGCCTCTACCAGATCTGGATCATCCCGAAGGAACGCGGCGGAAAACCCTATTGGGGCGCGTCCAAATTCCCCAAGAGCGACCGCGGGGGATTGCTCGTCCCGGTCGCTTCGGGCTTCGCCCACGATCAGGAAGCGGGGGCCCTGCCCATCCGCCAGGACGCAAGGGTCCTTGCCGCAACAATCCCCGCCGGCGGCGCGGTACGCTACGAGCCCGCGCCGGGCCGCAACCTCTATCTTGGGCTCGCGGCCGGCGCCGCGGACATCAACGGCGTCGCGCTCGCCGCCCGCGACGGCGCCGCCATCAGGGACGAGCGCGAGATCATCGTCCGCGCCGCCGAGGACGCCGAAATCGTCCTGGTCGACGCGCCCTGAGGCCGGTCCGCCGGTTCTGATGGCGCCCGTTTTGGGCGCCCGCAGAACGCGCACCGGCGCTGTAAACCCCGAAGTTTACGAACAATTTCCCTTTCTGGCCGTGAATGCCCGTGGGGGTCGGCGCTGCCATGAAGAGCTTGGCTGAGCTGCAAGTTCTGGTTGTCGATGACAACGCGCAGATGCGCTTCCTTTTGAAGGAGCTGCTGCGCGCCGGCGGCGTCCGCTTCATCTACGACGCCCCGACCGCCGACGCCGCCATCGCCCTGATGCGCGTCCACGAGATCGACATCGTCACCGTCGATTGGTGCATGCAGCCTGTCGACGGCATCGCCTTGGCCAACCGCCTCCGCCGCAGCCCGGACAGTCCCAACCCTTATGTTTCGATCGTGATGATCTCCGCCCACTCCGAGCGCTCGCGCGTCGAAGGCGCCCGCGACGCGGGCGTCAACGGCTTTCTGGTAAAGCCGATCAGCGCCCGGCTCGTCTTCGATCGGATCTCCGCGGCGCTGAACGACAACCGCCCGTTCGTGCGCTCCGCGAGCTATTTCGGCCCCGACCGCCGCCACGCCCCCGTTGTCTCTTACATGGGCCCGTTCCGCCGCGAGACCGACAAGGAGCAGGACGCCCTGCTGCTCGACGCGGGCTGACAAGCCTGGAATGCGGCGCGCCCTTGCGCCCGTCGCCGGGAGCGCCATGCTGCGCCGGCGTGGAGGAAAGTCACATGGTCCGATTGCTGCTGCTGATGATTGCCGCGTCCTGCCTGAGCGGCTGCCTTGCCGCGGCGGCTGTCGGCGCCGCCGGCGCGGTCGTCGGCACGGCCGCCAAGACGACCGGCACGGTCATCGGCGCCGGCGTCGATGCGGTGACGCCCGGCGATGACGACGACGACGAGGACAAGGACGATTAGTCCATTGCTCGAAAAGTCGTGGCTTTCTCGGGATTGTGACTGGCGTTCCCCCGCGGCGGCGCCGATCTAGGTGACGCGTCTGGAATGGAGGCGTCCATGAGACTGTTTCACACCCTTGCGGCCGCTGGGATCGCGCTCGTCGCGCTCGCCGGATCGGCATTCGCAACGCCGGTCGCGATCGCGCCCGCGGCCCTGTCGCCCGACCTGCAAACCAAGCTCACGAAGGAATACGGCCAGCGTGAAGCCGATTATCTGCGCGCCCGCATCGACCGCGCGCTCGGCCAGGCGCTCGCCCGCGTCGGCGGCGAGCCGACCGCCGGGGCGCCGTTCCGCATCGAGACCACGATCGTCGCGGCCCGCCCCAATCGTCCGACGTTCCGCCAGCTCTCCGACACGCCCGGCCTCGACTACATGCGCTCGTTCGGCACCGGCGGCGCGGAGCTGACCGCCGTGTTGCGCGACGCCGCCGGCGCGCCGGTCGGCGAGGTCACCCATCGCTATTACAGCTACGACATCCGCTACGTGTACGCGAACACGACATGGCACGACGCCGAACGCGCCATCCAGGGCTTCGCCCGCAAGGTCGCGAACGAATACGCCCGCGTCCCGCACTGACCTGGCAAGGCAGCGCTCTTTCCTCCCCCGTTTACGGGGGAGGTGTCGCGCGCAGCGCGACGGAGGGGGCGCAGCCGCTCCACCGCGAGGCTTAACGTATCCCGAGCACCTTGTGCGTCTGCACGCTCAAGCGCCACCGCGGATTCGCCAGGCAATACGCGATGGCGCCTGACGTGTTCGCTTCGCGCGTCGGTCCGTCCATCGGCTGCAGGAAGAAGTGCTTGAAATCGAGCGTTTCGAACTGCTCCGGCTGCGCCAGCGCCTGCGGATAGACGAGCTTCAGCTCATCCCCGTGCGTTTGCTTCAGCGCCGCATCGGCTTTCGGGCTGACGCAGATCCAGTCGATGCCCGGCGGCGCTTCGATCGTGCCGTTGGTCTCCACCGCGATCTCGAAGCCCTGCGCATGCAGCGCGTCGATCAGCGGCGCATCGAGCTGCAGCAGCGGCTCCCCGCCCGTGCACACCACATAGCGCCCGCTCTCCCCGCGCTCGCTCTTGGGCCACAGCCGCGCCGCCGCCTGCGCCAGCGCTTCCGCGCTGTCGAAGCGTCCCCCGCCGTCGCCGTCCATGCCGACAAAATCGGTGTCGCAGAACTGGCACACCGCCTTCGCGCGATCCTCCTCGCGGCCGCTCCACAGATTGCAGCCCGCGAACCGCACGAACACCGACGCCCGCCCCGTGCGCGCGCCTTCGCCCTGCAGCGTGTGGAACATCTCCTTGACCGAATAGCTCACGCCGCGCTTCTCCACGCCGCGTAGCCCTTGGCGCGCAGCTCACACGCCGGACAGCTCCCGCACCCATAGCCCCATTCGTGCAGCTCGGCGCGCACGCCTTCGTAGCAGGTGTGGCTGTGCTCCTGGATGAGCGCGACGAGCGCGTCCCCGCCGATCTCGCGCGCCAGCGCCCATGTCTCGGCCTTCGAGCGGCGCATGAGCGGCGTCTCCACCGCGATCTCGCGGTCGAGCCCGAGACTGAGCGCCCGCTGCATCGCGTCGATCGTGGCGGCCCGGCAATCGGGATAGCCGGAATAATCCGTCTCGCACATGCCCCCGACCAGCGTGTCGAGGCCGCGCCGATAGGCGTGCGCCGCCGCCACGCTGAGGAACACCAGATTGCGCCCCGGCACGAACGTCGTCGGCAACCCGCTCTCCGCCATCTCGATCGCGCGGTCGGCGGTGAGCGCGCTTTCCGCCAGCGCTCCGTACCCGCGCAGATCGACCACCGCGTCCGCGCCCATTTCCCCTCCCCAGGGTTCGCCATTCGGGCGCAGGCCAGCAATGCGTTCACGCAACAGCGGCCGCTGCGAAAGCTCGATGCGATGCCGCTGCCCGTAATCGAACCCGATCGTCTCCACGCGGGCGAAGCGCGTGAGCGCCCACGCCAGGCACGTCGCCGAATCCTGCCCCGCCGAAAAGAGCACGAGCGCGCCGCCGCGCATCGCCCCCTTGTGGGTGCTTGTCTTGGTCATGCGCGCTTATACCCTTCCCCCTCGGAGGACGCGATGGAAGCCGTGCTCATCTATTCGACGTGGCCGGACGATGTGCAGGCCCGCGCCTGCGCCGAAACGCTGATAAACGAGCACGCCGCCGCGTGCGCGACGCTGCTTCCCAGCGCCCTTTCGGTCTACCGGTGGCAGGGTGCGGTGGAGGCGTCTCGCGAGTGCGTCATGCTCGCCAAGACCACCGCCGCGCGCGCCGAGGCCGCACGCGATCTGATCCTAAAAGTTCATCCATACGAGCTGCCGTGCGTGACGGTTCTGCGCATCGATTCCGATCTCTCGCACGCGAATTTCCTGGCGTGGCTCGCGCGCGAGACGACATGACGGAAGGGAAAGGTGTGGCCTCCCCGCCGCGAACCGTCATTGATGTTGACACCTACGTCAGCGCGTCATTGACATGACCCGCTTTCGCCCGGCTCATATGGGGCAAGCTCACGGCGCGTAGATGGCGTATTGAGGCGTTCCTGGGGCCCTGCTTCGGGAGCCGCCTTTCACGCCCTCCGCGCTTCAGCTTTTAGTTTAGACTTGAATGGCGACGCCGGCGCCTTCGGGAGGGGAATAATGAACAAGGTCTTCAGTCGGATTCTCGCCTCGGGCGCATCCTTGGCCGCGCTCGGCGCCCATGCCGCCTATGCGCAGGAAGTCCAGCAGCAGCAGGCGGCCGTGTCCGACGAGATCGTCGTCACCGCCACCGGCCGCCAGGCCGCCGTGCAGGACGTCCCCCTCGCGGTCACCGCCATCAGCGGCGAGACGCTCCAGAACGCCGGCTTCGAGAACCTGCTCGACCTCCAGCAGCTGGCGCCCGCCTTCCGGATCGAGACCGGCCAGTCCACGACCTCCGGCACCATCGCCCGCATCCGCGGCATCGGCACCGGCGGCGACAACCCCGGCTTCGAATCCGCGGTCGGCGTGTTCATCGACGGCGTCTACCGCTCGCGCGCCGGCATCGCCATCTCCGACCTTCCCGAAGTGGAGCGTATCGAAGTCCTGCGCGGGCCGCAGGGCACGCTCTTCGGCCGCAACACCTCCGCCGGCGCGATCTCGATCGTCACCCAGGCGCCCGATTACTACAACTCGATGTGGATGGAGGGCACGTTCGGTGACCTCAACACCACCAACGCCAAGGCCGGCGTCAACCTCCCGATCGTCACCGACGTCCTGACCACCCGCTTCGACGCCTCGATCCGCAAGCGCGATGGCTACGTCAACGGCCTCAACGGCGGCGACGCCCTGGACATCAACGACCAGAATCGCTGGAGCGCCCGCGGCCAGGCGTTGTGGGACATCACCCCGAACGCCTCGCTCCGCATCATCGTCGACGGCGGCGAGACCGACGAGAATTGCTGCGGCGTCACGCCGTTGCTCTACGGCCCGGCCCAGACCGCGAACGCGTCGGTGGTCGGCGCCGCGGCCACCCCGCCCGGCCGCGTCGGCAACCTCAACACGCTCCTTGAAGCGCGCAACATGACCGTCTCGCCGGGCCGCTCCTACAGCGAGTCCGTCAAGGAATGGGGCGCCTCCGGCCAGCTCGATTGGGATTTCGGCAACGTCAACCTGACCTCGATCACCGCCTATCGTGATTGGGATTCCCTGCGCAGCCAGGACGTCGATTTCAACTTCATCGACATCGCCTATCGCGACGGCCTCTCCATCGCGTTCGAGACCTTCACCCAGGAAGTCCGCCTGCAAGGCCAGGCCGGCCCGGTCGATTGGCTCGTCGGCGCCTTCTACGGCGATGAGAAGCTCAATCAGCGCGATGTCATCCGCTTCGGCGCCCACGCCAACTTCTTCGCCCAGGCCGTGGCCATCGGGAACACCACCTCGCTCGTCCCCGGCGGCTGCGCGTACTACAATTTCGGCGGCGGCCAGCCCTCGCTCTTCCAGTGCCTCAACCAGGCGCTCATCCCCGGCGCCGACGCGCAAAGCACCGCGGCGCGCAACGCCATGGCCCTCGCCATCGCGACCGCGCCCGGCGCCAACGGCGGCTACCTGATCCCGAACGCCAATGGCGGGGGCCAGCAATCCGACCGCTGGCAGGTGCAGACCGAGAGCATGTCGCTCTTCACCCACAACGAGATCTCGCTCACCGAGCAGCTCATCCTCACCCTCGGCGTCCGCTACAACAGCGAGACCAAGGACATCGGCGCGAACCTCACCTCGACCGGCACCTCGTGCGAGAGCCTTCGCGCCATCGCCACCGCCACCCAGGCCGTCTATGGCCCGGGCGGCATCGTCGCCGCGACCCAGCAGAACGTCCCCGGCGGCGCCACGCTGATGAACATCGCCTGCAATCCGGCGGTGAACTCGATCGCCAACGGCGCCTATACCGGCGACCGCGAAGAGAACGAATGGTCCGGCACCGCCTCGCTCGCCTACCACGTCAACGAAGACCTCATGGTCTATGGCGGCTATTCGCGCGGCTATAAGGCGGGCGGCTTCAACGTCGATCGCTCCGGCTTCGGCGGCCTGACGCCGGCCACCCTCTCGAACGCCAACCTGACCATGGCCGGCCTCGATTTCGAGCCGGAATTCGTCGACGCCTACGAGCTCGGCTTCAAGTCCACGCTCATCGGCGGCTCCACCAACCTCAACCTGTCGATCTTCTACGAGGAGATCTCGGACTATCAGTCCAACAACTTCAACGGCTTCAACTTCATCACCGCGAACGTGCCGAAGCTGATCTCCAAGGGCGTCGAGCTCGACCTGCTCACTCGCCCGCACGATTGGGTCACGCTGCAGGGCGGCGTCGTCTACAACGACGCCTATTACGACAGCACGGTCGTCTTCAATCCGCTGAGCCCGGCGGCCAACACCATCTTCGCCGGCGATCCGCTCACCTTCGCGCCGGAATGGACGGTGACGAGCGCCGCCACCTTCGAGGTCCCGGTCTCGGAATCCTTGAAGGCGCTCTTCTATGTCGATGGCCGCTACAACAGCGAATACCGCACGCAGACGCTGAACCGCGAACCCTCCGGCGCCACCGACCAGGACGGCTTCGCGCTCTTCAACATGCGCGCCGGCATCGGCAACATCGACGACCATTGGGCCATCGAGGTCTGGGGCCGCAACATCACCGACGAGTTCTACTATGTCGGCGCCTTCCAGCCGCCGCTGCAGGACGGCACCTACGTTGTCTATCCGAGTGAACCGCGCACCTGGGGGGTGACGCTGCGAGCCCGGTTCTAAACCGCTCGGACAAGACGAGGGGCGCGCGCTGCTCGCCGCGCACTTTGAGGGGAGAGAAGGGGCGCTTCCGAGGGGGAGCGCCCCTTCTTGTTGCGCCGATAGGCTCCCCCCTCCCCTATGAGGGGAGGGGATCAAGGGGTGGGGTGCCGCCGCGGTCGCCAAAATACGGGGGACGAACGCCCCTCCGTCCCCGCCCCCGTCGCTTCGCCCGCATGGCCTCAAAAGCCCGCCGGATCAGCGTTTCCGCCGCCGAAAATACTTAACGAAAGCGGCAATTACCATCGACTTATCCGACCGACCTCCAACCCGCGGTATGATCCCGCCCATGCCAAGCGAAGAGGAAAGATCAGAGGACCCCATCGAAGCCGCCATTGCTTCGCTCGTCGCCTGGCTCCTCCATGCGATCGCGGTCCTCGCCGGCTTCCTCCGCCTCGGCCGCGACGACAAGCGAGACCTGCGCGCCTACCTGCGCACCTTCGAATACGACCTGAAGCGCGCGATCCTCCTGCGCGCCTTCGCGCGCATGGCCGAGCCCGCGACCGCCAGGCGCCATCACCCCGCTCCAGGCTACGCGCTGCGCCGCTTCCGCCCAAGCGCGCTGCGCTTCGTCACGCACGGAACCTTCAATCGCATGCCGCGCGATCTCCAGGCGCGACTGGCGCGTCTGCGCGCCATCCTCGACGACATCGAATTCTGGACCGCGCGTCTCCTCAAGCGCCTCGTGCGCGGCTTCAACGGCGCCCATCGCATTCTTGCCGCGCCGCCGCGCGCACACGCCCCGGCGCTCGCGCCCGTTCGGGCGCCGGCGCCCGCCGACACCTCCTGACGCCGATGCGCCGCCCCCGAAAGCACCCCTGAAAGCACCCCCCGAACGCAGCCCGCCGCGGATCGCCGTCCGCCGGCGCACGCGCGGCGACAAAAACCCTTGAGGACGCCGCAATCGCCCCTCTACATGGCGCCCGCCGAGGCCAGGAGCACGCCCAGGAGCGCATCATGGAATCCAATCGTCGCACGATCGCCCTCGGGCTCGCCGCCGCCGGCCTCGCCGCGCCCGCCTTCGCGCGCCCCGCCTTCGCTCAAGTGGATCTCGCCGCGCCGCCGGAGCGGCGCGAGGAAGCGCCCCCGCCGGCGCAAGGCGCCTACACAGAAGAAGAGATCATCAACTCCACCAGCCGCTTCTTCGGCATGGGCGCCGAGACCGTCGCGGCCGTCGTGCGCCGCATCTTCCGCGACCTCGGTCGTCCGGTCGGCTTCGTTGAAGGCAGCGAGGGCTCCGCCGCCATCGGCGTCGGCCTGCGCTACGGCGAGGGCCGGCTCTATCTCAACCGCGCGCCGCAAACGACGAAGGTCTTCTGGCGCGGGCCCTCTGTCGGCTTCGACACCGGCGCCAACGCCGCCAAGTGCTTCACCCTCGTCTACGGCGTCACGCACGCGAGCGAGCTGTTCCAGCGCTTCCCCGGCGTCGAGGGCTCGGCCTATTTCATCGGCGGCATCGGCGTGAATTATCAGCGCGCGGACGAAATCACCCTGGCCCCGATGCGCGCCGGCGTCGGCTTCCGCCTCGGCGCCAATATCGGCTACCTCGCCTATTCACGCCAGCGGCGGTTCCTCCCCTTCTGATTTCTGCTTTGAAGCCTCTTCGAGCGCGCGCGCGAGGCGCTTCTCGTCGCGGGCGCGGAATTCGTCGTTGAACGCCGACGCCAGAATGCCGGTCGGCATCGCCACGATGCCGATGCCGGCGACCGCCACCAGCCCCGCGGCCACCCTTCCCCACGGCGTCTCCGGATAGACGTCGCCATACCCCACCGTGGTCAGCGTCACGATCGCCCACCAGAGCGCGCGCATGATCGAGCCGAATTGCTCCGGCTTGGTGTCTCCTTCGATGAAATAGAGCAGCAGCGCCGCGACATAGACCTGCGCCGCAGCCACGCAGAGCGAGGCGATGAGCGGCCCGCCCGCGCGCCGGAACGCCCCGCCCACGATCGCGAAGGCCGGCACGTAGCGCGCCAGCTTGAACAGCCGGAACAGCCGCAGCGCCCGCAGCGCCGCAAGCCACGGCCCCGAGGCGTGCGGCACGTACATCATGATGATGAGCTCGGGCAGGAACGCCAGCAGGTCCGCAATCGTGAGGGGTTGCGCCAGGAACCGCAGCCGCCCGACAAGTCCGCGATGATGCGGATTCTCCCCCTCCGCCCAGAACCGCACCGCGAACTCGAACGCGAAGATGTAGACGACCCATTCGTTGATCTTCGCCACCACCGGCAGCAGGCCCGGATCGAGGCCCGTGTCGGCCCGCGCCGCCTCCGTCTCCAGCGCCAGCGAGCCCAGGCTGATCACCACCAGCAGCACGATGAGCGCGCTCAGATAATTGAACGGCCCGTACTCGTCCGGCTCGAGCCAATCGTGCACATACCCGCGCGCGCTGTCGTGCCGGCGCATCTTCGCAAACAGGGCCATGCTCCCTCCGACTCAACGCGGATTCCCTACCCAAAGCCGCTTTGCCGCGCGAGCCGGACGTGGCGCCGCATGCAGAGCGGCTCTGCGAGGCGGCCCCGATGGCGCCCCTCAGGTCTCAGCCCACATCCGCAGCAGGTTGGAGATGGCCTTGTCCAACCGCAGCATCTCGCTTTGCGCGGCGCCCGCCGCCGCCAGCCGCGACCGCGCCTGGGAGAGATCGAACAGGATCTCTCTCTGCCCCGCGTCGCGCACATAGGATTCCACCCATCCCACCGCCGCCAGCCGCGCGCCGGACTGCAGCGGCGCGACATGATGGATCGAACCGGCCGGATAGAGCACTGCATCGCCGGCCGGCAGTTTCACGGCCTGCTCGCCGGAAGGCCCCTCGATCGTCAGTTCGCCGCCCTCGTAAGACGCCGGGTCGGAGAGAAAGAGGGTGAAGGCAAGATCGGTGCGCAGCCGCGCTTCGGGCGCCCCCATCAGCGCATCGTCCGTATGCGAACCATAGCGCATGCCGGGCTCGTATTTGGAGAACATGATCGGCGAAATCCGCCGCGCCCGCGCCGCGCCCAGAAACAGCGGATGCCGCTCGAGCGCATCCCGCACGAACGCCCCCAGCGCCTCCATGCCGCGGGCCTGCAGATTGTCCTTCGACGCCCGCGCGGCCGGCCCGGCCGTGGCCTTGCCGTCCCGCCAGACCGCGCCGTCGAGCTCACGCAGCGCCCGCGCCACGTCCTCCGCCAGGAGGACCTCAGGAAGTACGATCAGCATGTCGCCCAAGATGCCACAGCGTCAGCTTATTGCGAATGAGTTGCACTTAGTCCAGTTTGCCGCCGCGAACTTCGGCGGAGCCCCTTCATGATCCAGTTCAAGCTCTGGCGCACGGTCGGCGCAGCCGCCCTGCTTGGCGCCAGCGTGGCCTGCACCCCGGTGGCGGAGAAGGCGGAAACTGCAGCCCCAGCGCCCGAAGCCGCCGGCGAGGCCGGCGAAGCCGCTTCCGGCGAAAGCGGCGGCGAGCACGGCGAGGCCGGGGTCGCGACCGCCTATGCCGGCCTCGAAGGTCCCGCCCGCACGGCCCTTGGCCTTCAGCACTTGAAGGGCTTCGTCCTCGTCGCGCGCCAGGTCGCAGAAGTCGGCACACAGGAAGAGGCCGGCGCCCTCGTCGGCCAGGGCCTGCTCGAGGTCTACACCCCGGCCCAGGACCAGTTCGGCGGCTTCAACGCCGCGCCGGTCCAGGCCGCCGAAGCCGCCGGCATGGACGCCAAGCCCAAGCGCGAGCTCGCCGCCAAGCTCGACGCCGCCGTCCGCGCCATCTCCGCCGCCCAGGCCCCGCTCCACGCCAACCCCGCCGATCTCGCCGTCCGCATGATCGATCTTTCCACCGGCCTTTACGGCAACGTGGTCAAGACCGATTTCGTCGATCCGATCGAGTATCAGCACAGCCTCGGCGCCGCGCTCTCCGCCCGCGATGCGCTGGTCAGCGGCGCTGGTGCGCTGCGCGCCCGCGACGCCGCCCGCTACGACGAAGCGTTGGGTGAACTCAACCGCTTCGTCGCGCTCTGGCCGCAGCCGACCGCGCCGGAAGCGCCCACGCCCAATCGCGACGTGCTCGCCCAGGCCTCGCGCGCCAAGCTCGCCCTCTCCGGCTTCCTCGATTGACGCCCTTATCGCGCCGGCCGCTTTAGCGTAGAGCAACCCAACGTCGCGGAGACGACGAAGGGAGAGACGGCCGATGAAGATCCAGGTCAGGTTCAAGAACGACAACGGCAACGAAGTCGTCGCCACGTTCGATCGCGACGCCGGCACGGTCTCCACCCAGGACGGCCAGAAGGGGACCTATTCCCGTCCCGAAGGCTCGCGCACCATGGAGATCAAGGGCGACGTCAACCTCACCATGACGTTCGCCGACGACGTCCGCTTCGAGCAGGGCTATTCCACGCGCTACACCACCAATGATGGCCGCGCAGGCGTCGCGACCATCCTCTCGGTCGGCTGATCTCACGAAGCGAGCGCCGCCTCGATCAGCGCCGCCGCTTCAGGGCTGTCCCAATCCGCCCCGCCCGCGAGCCGCGCAAGCTCGCGCCCTTCGCGGTCATAGAGGATCGTCGTCGGCAGCCCCGGCGAGGACACCGCGAACGCCATGCCGCGCGTCGGATCGATATAGAATCCGAGCGCCCCGCCGCCGCGTTCCGCGAGCATCGCCTGCGCGTCCGCGCGCTTGCCTTCCGAATCCACGCTCACCGGCACGACCTTGAGCCGCCCTTCGAAGCGCCGCTGCAGCCCCGCCAGCGCCGGCAGCTCCGTCACGCATGGTCCGCACCACGTCGCCCACACGTTCAAGAGCACCACCTCGCCGCGGAAATCCGCCAGGCTCATCGCCCGCCCGCCCGCATCGGTGAAGGCTTGCGTCGGCTGTTCCGGCGCCGGCGTCTTCACTTGCAGCTTGGCGATCGCGCCCGTCGCGAACCGTGCATAGCTGCCGTTTGCCGGGGGCTTTGAAGAAAGCGCGAAAAGCCCGTAAAGAGCCGCCGCGGCCGCCAAGGCGGCTGCAGCGCCAATCCAGACCGCAAATCCGCCCTTCTTCACCTTCAACGCCTCTTCAGCCATGCCCTCTGATTCCTCCAAACCCGACGCCAAGGCTGTGCCCGGTCAAGCCCGACAAGGTCAGGCCCAACAGGCCCAGCAAGGCCAGGCAATGTGGGGCGGCCGCTTCGCCGCCAAGCCCGCCGACGCCATGCAGGCGATCAATTCCTCCATCGAGATCGACCAGCGTCTCTGGCGCCAGGACATCGAGGTCAACAAGGCGCACGCCGCGATGCTGGCCGCGCAAGGAATTCTTACGGCCGAGGACGAGGAGAAGATACAAGCCGGCCTCGACCAGATCGCCGCAGACATAGCGGCGGGCAAGCTGCCGATGTCGCGCGAGCTGGAGGACATCCACCTCAATATCGAAGCCCGCCTCACCGAGATGATCGGCGAGGCCGGCCGGCGCCTGCACACCGCCCGCTCGCGCAACGATCAGGTCGCCACCGATTTCCGCTTGTGGGTCCGCGCCGCGCTCGACGCCGCGCTCGGCCATGTCGAAGCGCTGCAGCGCGCGCTGCTTGCGCAGGCCGACAAGCACGCGGATTGGGCCATGCCCGGCTTCACGCATCTTCAAACGGCGCAGCCCATCACGCTCGGCCATCATCTCATGGCCTATGTCGAGATGCTGGAGCGCGACCGCACGCGCCTTCTCTCTGCGCAATCGGGCGCGATGAGCGATTGCCCGCTCGGCGCGGCCGCGCTCGCCGGCACCGGATTTCCGATCGACCGCGAGCGCACCGCCGCGATGCTCGATTTCACCGCGCCGGCCGCGAACTCGCTCGACGCGGTCTCCGCGCGCGATTTTGCGCTCGAAGCGCTCTCCGCGCTCTCCATCTCCGCAATGCATCTGTCGCGTCTCGCCGAGGAGATCGTGCTCTGGACGAGCCCGCAATTCCGCTTCGCGCGTCTCTCCGACCAATGGTCGACCGGCTCCTCGATCATGCCGCAGAAGCGCAATCCCGACGCCGCCGAGCTCATCCGCGCCAAGGCCGCGCGCATCGGCGCCGATTTCGCCGCGCTCCTCTCCATCATGCAGAAGCTGCCGCTCGCCTACGCCAAGGACCTTCAGGACGACAAGGCGATCACCTTCTCCGCGTTCGACGCCTTCGAGCTCTGCACGGTGGCGATGAAGGGCATGATCGACACCATCACGTTCAACCGAGAAGCGCTCGCCGCCGCCGCCGGCGCCGGCTATGCCACCGCCACCGAGCTCGCCGACTGGCTCGTCCGTGAGCTGAAGATGCCCTTCCGCGACGCCCACCATGTCGCCGGCGCGGCCGTGAAGCGCGCCGAGGAGCTCGGCCTCTCCGACCTCGCCCAGGCGCCGCTCGAAGAATTCCAAAAGCTCGAGCCGCGCATCACCGAAGCGGCCCGCGCCGGCCTCGCTGTGGAGCGCGCGCTCGAAGCCCGCGCCTCCTATGGCGGAACCGCTCCGGCGCGTGTACGGGAACAGATCGCACGTTGGAAGGAATTGCTCCGATGAGCCGCATCGCAACACTCGCCGCGCTCGCGGCTCTCGCCGCGCTCGCCGCCTGCGGCCATCGCACGTCTCTGGAGCGCCCCGCCCCGATGTGGGGCGACGCCCGCGAGCAATGGAAGGCCGAGCAGGCCGCCGCCGCAGAAGCTGCGCGCCAGCGCCAGGAGGCTGAGCGCGCCGCCGCAGCGCAGGCGCAGACCGCGCCTCCGGCCAGCTCCCCGCTGGACAATGCGGCGCCCCCCGCCTCGACGCCTCCGGCGCCGCAGCCGCAATAGCGCTTCGTCCGCCTACAGATGAACCATTTCGAATACGTCGATGGCGCCCTTCATTGCGAAGGCGTGCCGCTGGAGCGCATCGCCGCGGAGGTCGGCACGCCGGCCTACGTCTATTCCTCCGCCACCTTCGAGCGCCATCTCGACGTCTTCCGCGAGGCCTTCGCGCCAGAACCTGCGTTGCCAGGGCCCGTGCTTGTCGCCTTCGCGGTGAAGGCCAACGCCAACCTTGCCGTGCTGGCGACCCTCGCGAAGAAGGGCGCCGGCGCCGACACGGTCTCCATGGGCGAGATCAAGCGCGCGCTCAAGGCCGGCATACCGCCGAACCGCATCATCTTCTCCGGCATCGGCAAGACTGAGGAAGAGCTCGCCTTCGCGCTCGAGATCGGCCTGCATCAGATCAATGTGGAATCCCGCGCCGAGCTCGATCTCCTGGAGGCGCTCGCGACCAGGGCGAACAGGCGCGCTGCGATCGCCATCCGCGTCAATCCCGATGTCGGCGCCGGCGGCCACGACAAGATCTCCACCGGCAAGAGCGATTCCAAGTTCGGCGTCGGCGCCGCCGACGCGCTCGCGCTCTATCTGCGCGCAGCGAAGCATCCGAACCTCGACGCCAAAGGCTTCGCCGTCCACATCGGCAGCCAAATCCGCAACCTCGATCCGCTGCGCGCCGCCTTCCTCGTACTCCGCAAACTAACCGAGGACGCCCGCGCGCAGGGCGCGAGCGTCGAGCGCGTCGATCTCGGCGGCGGCCTGGGCGTCCCTTATTTCCACGAGCCCGATCCCCCGAGCCCCGCCGACTACGCCGCGATGGCCAAGGACGTCTTCCGTGGACTGAGCGTCTCGCTCGCGATCGAGCCCGGCCGCCTGATCGCCGGCAACGCCGGCGTCCTTCTCACGCGCGTCATTCGCATCCAGGAGCGCCCGAACCGCCGCATCATCGTCCTCGACGCGGGCATGAACGATCTCATCCGCCCGGCCATCTACGACGCCTTCCACGAGCTCCGCCCGGTGCGCCAGCCCTCGCGCGAGACCGAGCGCGAGGCCTTCGATCTCGTCGGCCCGATCTGCGAGACCGGCGACACCTTCGCACGCGGCCGCGTTCTGGCGCCCCTCGCGCCCGGCGACTTCGCCGCCTTCATGACCGCCGGCGCCTACGGCGCAGTCATGTCGTCCACCTACAACGCCCGCCCGCTGCCCGCCGAAGTTCTTGTCCGCGGCGACAAATTCCACCTCGTCCGCCGCCGCTTCACGGTGGAGGACCAGATGGCGCTCGAAACAATTCCCTCTTAGGTCCGGAACTTCCTAGGCGAATGCGCCGCCCCATATAGAGTGCGGCCGAGGCGACTCCCGTGCAGCGCAAACTCACCGTCATCTTCTCCGCCGACGTCGTCGGCTATTCCGCCATGATGGAGCGGGACGAGGCCGGCACGCTCGAGCGCCTGAAGGCGAACCGCCGCGCGATCTTCGATCCGCGGGTCGCCGCGCACGGCGGGCGCCTCGTCAAGCTCATGGGCGACGGCGCGCTTGTGGAATTCTCCAGCGCCGTCTCCGCCATCGCCTGCGCGCACGAGATCCAGGAGGCGATGGACGAAGCCGAGCCCGACCTCCCCGAGGGCGACCGCATCCGCTGGCGCATCGGCATCAATCTGGGCGACGTCATCGTCGAGGGCGAAGACATCTATGGCGACGGCGTCAATGTCGCCGCGCGCCTGCAGACGCTTGCCCCTCCCGGCGGCGTCGCGCTCTCCGGCGCCGTGCGCGACCAGGCGCTCGGCAAGATCGGCGTCCAGTTCGCGGACATCGGCGAGCATGCGATGAAGAACATCGCCCGCCCCGTGCACGTCTTCCTCATCGGCGACGGCGAAGGGGCGACGCCGAAAGCCAAGTCCACGCGCGTCTGCATCTGTGTGCTGCCCTTCGTCAACATGAGCGGCGACCCCGAGCAGGAATACTTCTCCGACGGCGTCACCGAGGACATCACCACCGACCTCTCCAAGGTGTCCGCTCTTTCGGTCATCTCCCGCAACACCGCCTTCACCTTCAAGGGCAAGCCGACCGACGTCTCCCAGATCGCCCGCGCGCTCCGCGTCACGCACGTGCTGGAGGGCAGCGTCCGCAAGGCCGGCGCGCGCGTCCGCATCACCGCCCAGCTCGTCGATGCGGCCGCCGATTCCCACATCTGGGCCGAGCGCTACGACCGCGATCTCACCGACATCTTCGCGCTGCAGGCGGAGATCTCCGAAGCCATCGTCGCGGCCCTGAAGCTCCGTCTGGCGCCGGCCGAGAAACAAGCCATCGAGCAGCGCTCCACCACCAATCCTGAGGCCTACAAGCTCTATCTGATGGCGCGCCAGTACGCCTTCATGGCCAACGAGCGCCACTATCCGATCGTGCTTCGCCTCTGCCGCCGCGCGGTCGAGATCGATCCCAATTACGCCCGCGCCTGGGCGCTGATGACGCTCTCCATCTGGGACCTGAACCGCCGCAGCATCACCGTCGATGACGGCAGCGAAGCGGCTGAACGCGCCCTCGCGCTCGATCCCAATCTCGCCGAAGCGCACGCCGCAATGGCCGCCGTGCATCACAATCACGGCCGCTTCGAAGAGGAGCTCGCCGCGTGCGAGCGCGCGCTCGCGCTCGATCCCAATTGCTACGAGGCGATGCGCCTCGCCGGCTTCGCCGCGCTCGCGCTGCGCCGCTTCGACGCCGCCATCCGCTATTACGAGGCCGGCGCCGC
Organism: Hyphomonadaceae bacterium; assembly: GCA_016791425.1. GTDB lineage: Bacteria > Pseudomonadota > Alphaproteobacteria > Caulobacterales > Aquidulcibacteraceae > CADEEL01. The sequence continues at coordinate 256,808 of JAEUMQ010000016.1, forward strand.
CGCCATCGAAACCGAGTTCTATTGCTCCGGCATGGTGCTGCAATGCTACGAAACCAAGGGCGACGAAGCCGGCGCCGAGTGCGCCGCGCGCCGCCTGCTTGAGCGCGTGGAGAAGATCATCGCCGCCGAGCCCGACCACGGCACCGCGATGGGCTTCGGCGCCTCCGCGCTCGCCACCTTGAACGAGCCCGAGCGCGCACGCGACTGGACCGAGCGCGCGCTCCTCCTCGATCCGGACAACACCAACCTCCGCTACAATCTCATGTGCGGCATGATCCGCCTGGGCGAAACCGAGACGGCGCTGGGGCTCCTCAAGGACGTGCTGGAATCCGCCGCGCACTCCACGCTGCATTGGATCGAGCGCGACAGCGACCTCGACCCGATCCGCGACCACCCGCGCTTCAAGGAACTTGTCGCCGCGCGTAAGACCGCCATCGGTTCTTGACCACCCGCGATCACAAGAGGGGCGAATGCTGGAATCCTGGGAAGCGTTGTTCTTGGGCGAGCTCGGCGCCGCCGCGGCTTTCGCCGGGCTCCTCTTCGTGAGCCTCTCGGTGAACCAGGCCCACATTCTCTCCCAGCAGTCCGCGCCCGAGCGCGGCATCCAATCGCTCTGGATGCTGTTCCTGATCTTCTGCGTCAGCGCGATCATGCTCGTGCCGCATCAATCGCCTCGCGCCGTCGGCGGCGAATTGCTCGGCGTCTCGCTCGTGCATTTCGTGACCCTCACGATCTCGCAGGTGAGGGAGCACCGGACCATCCAGCCGGCTTATCGCTGGTATGCGTGGCTCGCCACGTCGGTTGGACAGGCCGCGCTGTGGATGATCCTCGCCAGCGCCGTGGGATTTCTTGTGCGCAACGATTGGCTTGCGACCTACGGCCTCGTGCCGGCGACCCTGATCGGTTTTCTCATCGCCGCTCTGAACGCCTGGGTGCTGCTCATCGAGATCAATCGTTAGCGGAGGTGAACGCGCTTCAACGCTTTGAGCCTCCGGCTGCGCGCGAAGGGCGTCTGGTCATGGTTTGGCTGGAAAGCCCCTGCTAGGTTTGCGGCCGGATGCAGCATTCTGACGCCCTCGAGCTCCTGGCGCGCGAAACCGCGCGGGCCCGGCGGGCGCTGTTCCTGGAACGGCTGGCCCGCGCGATCCTGCTGCCGCTGGGCGCTTTCGGCCTCTGGATCGCGATCTCCCTCTCCGGGCTCCCCGAGCTCCTCCCGCCGCTGGCCCAGACGCTCATCGGGATCGCCGCCCTGCTGGGCGTCCTTTGGCTTTGCCTCCGCGCCTTTGTCGCCTGGCGCGCGCCCACCGACGCCGAGGCCCGCGCCCGCCTCGCCTCCGATTCCGCCCTCGACCCGGCCGCCTTCGACGCCCTGGAGGACCGCCCCAGCCGCCTCGACGCGTTCTCCCTCGAGCTCTGGAAAGCCGAGATCGGCCGCGCCGCCGAGCGCGCCGCCCGCGCCCAGGCCCGCCCGCCCCGCCCCGGCCTCGACCGCGCCGACCCTTGGAAGCTCCGCTTCGTCCTGGCCATCGCGCTGGTCAGCGCGGCCTTCGTCGCCGGCCCGGCGCTGCCGGACCGCCTCGCCCGCGCGCTGCTCCCCGATCCCGGCCCGCTGGTCGGCGACCAGCCGATGGTCATCGAGGCCTGGCTGGCGCCCGCCGACTATACCGACGCCGCCCCCGTCTCCCTCTCCGACCGCATCGGCGAACGCATCGCCTCGCCGCCTTCGGTGGAGGCCAATGTCCGCGTCGCCGGCCCCCGGGGCGCGCCGCGCCTGATCTTCGAGTCGAGCGGCCGCCGCGAAGAGGCGCTCTTCACGCGCGCGGCCGACGGCGCCTACGAAGCGCGCCTCCGCATTCCGCGCGCCGGCACGCTGAAGATCGTCCGCTTCCACACCAAGGCTCATTGGCGCATCGAGCCGGCGCGAGATGCGCCGCCGCGCATCGACTTCACCGCGCCGATCGCCTTCCGCGCCGAAGAGCGCGCCACCCTCGCCTGGACCGCGACCGACGATTACGGCGTCCGCGAGCTTGCGCTGCGCGTCACGCCCGTGCACCCGCCGGAGGGGCTGGTCGGCGCCGCGCCGGTCGATACCCCGATCGAGAGTCCGGCTGGCGATCCGCGCAAGACCGAGGACGACGCCACCGTCACGCTCGCCGACCATCCCTATGCCGGCATGGAAGTCGAGGCCCGGCTCGTCGCCCGCGACGCGCTCGGCCAGGAAGGCGTCTCCGCGCCGATGCGCGTGAAGCTGCCGGAGAAGGTCTTCCTCCAGCCGCTCGCCCAGGCCGCGATCGAAATCCGCCGCATGGTGCTTTTCGAGCGCCGCGCCTACCGCCGCATGCGCGCCGCGCCCGGCGGGCCCGCAACAATGGCCGCCGGCGACATCCTCACCGGAACCGAGCGCATCGTCATCCGCACCGACGATCAGGATCCGCGCCTGGAGCGCGCGCCGATCGGAATCCGCCGCGCGGTCCGCTGGATCGACGCGCTCACATCCTCGCCGCGCGACGGCTATTTCGCCGACTTCGCCGTCTTCCTCGGCTTTCAGCTCTCGCGCAGCGCGCTCGCCGCCGCGCGCGAGATCATCGACACCGACGGCGCGGCGGAGATCCTTTGGCTCACCGCCTTGCGCGCCGAATATGGCGGCGCCGCCGACGCGCGCCGCGCGCTGGAGGAAGCGCAACGCGCGCTCAACGATGCGCTGCAGAGCGGCGCCTCGCAGGACCGCATCGAACAGCTCACCCAGGCGCTGCGCCGCGCGATGAACAATTACCTGCAGGCGCTGGTGCAGGAAGCGATGCGCTCCGGCCAGCAGCAGACGCAAGAGGACACCCAGGAGCAGACCGAATTCTCGCAGCGCGACCTTGACGACGTGCTCAAGGAGATCGAGCGCCTCAACCGCGAAGGCCAGACCGAGGCCGCCCAGGCCATGCTGCAGCAGCTCGCCAACCTCCTGCAGAACCTCGATATCCGCCTGCAGCAGGGCCAGAACGGCCAGCAGAGCGCGCAAGGCCAGGAGCAGGGCGAGCCGAGCGATCTTGAACAGAACATGCAGGACCTGTCCGAGACGATGGGCCAGCAGCGCCAGCTCAGCGACGACACGCAGCGGCAGGGCGATGAGGGCGGCGGTCAGCAACAGGCCCAAGGGCTCGCCGAGCGCCAGAGCGAATTGCGCGAAGGCCTGGAGCGCGCGCGCCGCGCCGCCGAGCGCGCCGGCTCCGGCCAGGAACAGGCGCTCGGCAAGGCGGACAACGCCATGCGTCAGGCCGAACAGGCGCTGCGCCAGGGCGATTTCGAAGCCGCCCGCATGGCGCAGGAGGAAGCCATGCGCAATCTGCGTGAAGGCGCCGCCAGCCTCGCTGAAGAGATCGAGCGCCGCAGCCAGGCCGAGAACGGCGAGCGCGAAAGCGACAGCGCCGGCCGCGATCCTCTGGGCCGCGTGCGCGGCGGGGTCGGCGACACCGGCGAGACGCAAGTGCCCTCCGAGATGCAGCGCGCCCGCTCGCGCGAGATCCTCGACGAGCTCCGCCGCCGCGCTCAGGATCCGCGCCGTCCCGAAACCGAGCGCGATTACCTCCGCCGCCTGCTGGACCGTTTCACCGGCTCCTGAAGCGCCGGCGCGGTAGAGCGAGGGCCTTCCATCCGGCCGAAGGAACCGTCCGAAGGCGTCATATTTCCTGATCTGAAATTGAGCAGCTGCGCGTTTCTTCAGCGTCCCCCTGCGCACGTCCGCGGCGCGACGTGACGCCGGTCACGCACGAAGTGATCCGCACACGGATTTTCCTTGCTGCGGCAAGTTCAGCGCCGCTAGTGCGCTCTTGCGGGGCGGGCTCTCGTGCAATGGCGCGCTTGATCTTCGCTCTTGACCGCAACGGAGGTTCACCATGCGCATGCTGCTGGCCGCGCTCTTTGGCCTTGTTCTGATGGGTGTTTCCGCGCCGCAGGCCGCGGCCAGGACGTTCGACCTCGCGCAATCGCCGTCGCTTTCCGCGGCGCCCGTCCAGAAGTGCGCGATCGACGTCGTCGGCTGCACGAACGTCGGCGCGCTCTCGATTGCGTTCGCAACAAACGCCAAGGGCGCCGACATTGGCAGCGACGTCGATTGCGGCCTCTTCGACGGGCCGGCGCCGACGGTGACGCAATTGTCGATCCAGTTCGCGACCGGCGCGCGCGGCGCCCCCGCGGTCGCGACGACGACGCTCTTTGCCTCGCGCCGCGCCGCGCCCACCCTCGCAAGCGCCGGAAATGAAAAGCGTTCCTTCCTGCGTCGCCTATTTACCTGAGGCGGCGGAGCGCTTCTCCGCTTTTTTGAGCGCGCAAGACATCGAGCAGGCCTGGACACGGGCCTGCTCGATACGTTCGCAACTGCCTCCAACGCGGATTTCTGTGTCGCGCGAGTGACTTACAAAATGCACGCGACACGCGAAACCCCGCATGCTACTTATCCACAATAAGAGCAAGGGAGGTCCCGCATGGGCGCGCTTGATCGTTTCCGTTCTTCGGGAGATCCGAACCGTCTGGAAGAGGCCGCCGCTGGCGTGCTGCTTGCCGTCATCCGTGCCGACGGAGAGTTCCAGGACGAGGAAGTCCAAACTTGGAAGGCGATCATCTATCGCCATCCGATCTTCCGTCGTCAGCCGCCCGACACGTTCAATCCGATGATGGAGCGCGTTCGCGCCTCGCTCGACAACGAGCCCTGGCGCGAGGTGTTGGCGCGATGGTCGGCCAACATTCCCGCCGAGCTGCGCCCGACGGTGTTCGCGCTGGCGATCGAGCTCGTCCTCTCGGACGAAACCGTCACCGACAGCGAACGCACGGTGATCGGATATCTCCAGAACACGCTGCAGATTCCCGATCAGCTGGCGTCGAACATCATCAGCGTGATCTCGATCCGCGCCGGCCTTCTTCAGTAGCCCCGACCCATCGCCGGTCCACGAACGTGCTCGACAGGGAGGTCGCGCATGTCTGACTTTTCGCGCTCCGATCTTCGCGACATCGAGCGCTCACTGGAACGCCTAAACCAGCAGCTCACCGCCGGCCCGTACTCCGACAGTACTGGCCAGCATTTGGAGCGGCTCACCCGCCAGATGGAGCAGGTCGCCGAATCCCTCAAGACGAGCTTCGGAGTGTCGCGCGCCAGCGACAATCTGGAGAAGATCGTCTCTCGCCTCGACGACATGAAGTCTCTGCTCCGCGACATCGCCAACAGGCTCGATCGCCGTTGAACTGGAGGAGCCATTCATGAGCGACGTGAACTCCCTTGCCAAACGCGTTGCGGAAGGCGCGATCACCATGATCGCGGCGATCCAGGCGCTCACCGGCTTCAGCCAAAGCGAGATCGAACGTCTCATGTCGCAAGCCGAAACCTCGCTTGACCGGGAACGCCAGGAGCAGGTCGAGCGCGCGGAACGCCATATCGACGCGGCGATCCGATCTCGAAACTGGTAGAGGGGTGGGACTGCCGAGGCCGAAGCCTCGGTGTGTAGGTCAAAGCGCAGCGATATGCGGCAAGCCGCGAAAGCGGCCTGCTTCGTCCATGCCGTAGCCGACCAGGAAGTCGTCCGGCGCATCGAGCCCGAAGAGATCGATCGGCTCATTGAGCGCCGAGGGCTTGCGGATGAACGCGCACGCGAAAGTCTCTACCGCGCCCTTCGCCGCCAGATGCGCCCGCGCGAACGCGATGGTGCGGCCGCTGTCGAACACGTCGTCGAGGATGAGCACGCGCCGGCCTTCCACCGACCGGCTGATGTCCGCGCGCACCACGACGCGCCCGGAAGATTCCCGAGCGTCGCGATAGGATTCCAGCCACAGGCAATCGAGGATGGGGTGACGGCCGCGCCGCGCCAGCGCGCGCATCAGGTCCACCGCGAACGGCATCGCGCCTTGCAGCAGCGCCACGGCATGCCAATCGGAATCAATCTTCGCGGCCAGCGTTTCCGCCAGCGCGTCCACCCGCGCCGCGATCTCAATTTCGGTAAAGACGATCCGGAGCTCGGCCTCAGCCATGCTCCTCACTGGCCGAGGACGTGCTCAGACGCAACCGCGGCGCATCCGAGGGCGCCGCTTCCGCAGCGCTTTCCCCATCCGGCCCGCCCATATTGCGCGCCGCCTCCGCCGCTTCCGGTCCCAGATCCAGCACCCCGTCCGCGAACGCAGGAGCGCCCGGTTCCGGCGCCCTCACGGCGGTCTGCGCCTCCGCGGCGCTGGCGAACGCCGCTTCCAGATCCACTGCTTCGCCAGGCGGGTTCTCAACCCGCAGCTGGAACGGCTGCGCGCCGCCCGGTGCGATTGCACGCCCGCCGATCGCATAGACAATCTCGAAGAGCTCGCTCGAATGCGCGTCGCGCAGCGTGAGCCGGATCGGCGGCGCCGCCTTCTCCTCGCGGCCGATATTGCGCACTTCCCCGCTCACCAGCAGGACGGGCGTCGCGCCTTCGACGACTTTTTCCACAGCCAAATCCGCGACGTCGAGGCCGTAGATGTTCACGTCGAGCCCGACCGCCGCGAACGCGCTCGCAGTCTTCGGCCAGATCTCCGCAACGTCCTGACGGAAAAGCACCGCGCCCGCGGCCGATGCCGCCAAGGCCGCGCCGGTCCCGGCCCAAGCGGTGGCCAGCGCCCGCGTCTTGGCGGCCCGCGCCCGCTCGCTTTGCTGCGCCCGATAGCGCGCGGCCGCCGATTGCGGCGGCTGCGCCTGGGCGGCGGCCGCGGCGCGACGCATCCGCTCCACCTCGGTCCGGGTCATTTCCGGGTCTGCAGGGGCCGCGGCGGTCACGGAAGGGCCGTCATCGAGGACCAGGGATGGCTCCGCGAACCACGTGTGGCCGCAGGCTGCACAACGCACCGATCGGCCGGTTGAGCCGATGGCCGTGTCGTCCGCATAATAGCGGGTGAGGCAAGACGCGCAGGTCAGGATCATGGTAAGAGTTTTGTTGAACCAATCCTCTAAACGACCCTCGGTGCGGTGATTCTCGTTCGATTGTCCAGAAAATGCCCACACCAGATCCGGTGACAGAAGATGTGCTCCGAAGCGGGTTAATCGTCCGTTTCGAAGGCGTGTGGGCCGGCTATGAAGGCCCCGACGTCCTCCAGGACGTCGATTTCGAGGTTGCGGCCGGCGAAGTGGCGATCGTTTCGGGGCCGACCGCGGCCGGCAAGACGACTTTGCTCCACACATTGCGCCTGGCGCTGCCCCCGCGCGCCGGCAGCGCGCTCGTTTTGGGCGAGGATATCGCCCAGCTGACCGAGGCGCGCCGTGCGCGCCTGAAGCGCCGCGTCGGCTATGTCGCCGAGGAGCCGGTGTTCGCCGAGGACCATGACGTCGCCTACAACGTCGCACTCCCTCTGAGGCTTGCGCGACGCAAGGCCGCCGATTACGCGCACGACGTGCACGAGCTTCTGGAATTCGTCGGCCTGTCCGAATCCGCGGGCGAGATCGTGAAGCGGCTGTCTTTCGCCGAGCGCCGCCGCGTGGCGATCGCGCGTGCGCTGGCGTCCAAGCCCGATCTCATTCTGGTGGACGAGCCGGCCGCCGGCCTCGGCCCCGAAGCCGCGCACCGCACCTTTCGCCTCCTCGCCGAGATGCGCCGCATCGGGGCGGCCGTCGTGATCGCCACCCAGAGCGAGCACCTCGCCGATGGCCTTGAAGCCACCCATTGGCGCATCGCCGAGGGCCGCGTCGAACAGGACGGCGCCACCTATGTCGGCGCGGAGCATTATTCGTGAAGTCGGTGAGCGGCGTGCGGATGGTCTTCTGGACCATCGCGGCTGCGTGCTTCGCCGCCGCCGCCGCCGGCATCTTCGCGCGCGTGGTGAGCAACATGGCCGATCGCTGGGCGCATGAATCGACCGGCATCGCCGTCGTCCGCATTTTCGCCAGCGACGCCCCCGACACGCTCGCCGTCGCCGAGCGCGTCATCGAGGCCGCGCCGGAGGTCGCCGACGCCGAGATCATCACCGCCAACCGCGCCGCCGCGATGCTGGCCGAATGGGGCGGCACCGACGTGCGTCCGTCCGACCTGCCGCCGCTGCGCCTGCTCGAAGTGGATTTCGCGCTGCGCGCGCCGCCCGATGCGCCCCGCCGGCTCGAGCGCCGCCTCGCCGCGGCGGGCCTCGCCGCGCAAGTGGTCACCCCGCGCGGCGTCGCCAGCGAAGCGACGCGGTCGGCGCAGGTCCTGCGTCTCTCCGCCGCCGCCGGCGCCGTCTTCCTCTGCCTGATCATGGCGCTCATCGTCGCCTTCTCCGCCCGCTCCTACGCGCAGCGCCGCGGCGATCTCATCGCCGCCATGGCCGATGTCGGCGCCGGACGCGGCAAGGCCGAGAGCGCGGTCGGCGACGAGGCCGCCGCCGCCGGCCTCTATGCCGGGATCATCGGCGCCGCGGTCGCCGCACTGGGCGGCTTCGGCCTCGTCTATTGGTTCTCGCCGACCTCCGGCCCGATGGAGATCCTGCGCAGCCTGACGCTGTTCGACGTCGCGCCCGTTCTCGCCACGCCGGCCGTGGCGGCGCTTGCAGCGATGCTGGGCGCCCGCGGCGCCGCCGGCGCGCTCCACGCGCGCGCAGCGAGGCTTGCATGAACTGGCTCCGCGGCGCGCTGCTCGCGCTGGCGACCGCGGCGATCATCGCGTTCGGCGTCGGCTTCCTGCAATTCACCAACGTCGTGCGGGCCGCGGCGCCCGATCCGGCGCCCGCCGCCGACGCCATCGTCGCGCTCACCGGCGCGCGGGGAAGGCTTGAGACGGCCGTGCGTCTGCTGCGCGAGGACCGCGGCCAGCGCCTGTTCATCTCTGGCGTCAACCCCGAAGTGCGCGACGCCGAGCTCTACGAGGTGCTTCACGTCGATGCCGATCTCGCCGCCCGCATCGACATCGGGCGCGCCGCCGCCGACACGCTCGGCAACGCCTCGGAGACCGCCGACTGGGCGCGCAGCCATGATTACGACCGGATCATTCTGGTCACGGACGATTTTCACATGCCGCGCTCCGCCGCCGAGCTGAAGCTCGCGCTGCCCGGCGTGAAGATCGTCCCTTATCCGGTCCCCACGCGCTGGACCCAGCCCGGCCGCTGGAACAACGATCCGCGCGCCGCCGCCCGCCTCGGCGCGGAATATGTGAAATACCTGCTCATCCGCATGCGCGAGGGCGTCGTCGCCACCTCGTCTGAAGGGAGCAAGGCGCGCAAGACCGCCGCCCGCACGAACGCCGCCCCCGACAACGCTGGCGCGAGGCGCGGATGAACCCGCTTCTCCGCCTCTTCTACACGGCGCGCTCGCTCGTCTACATGCTCTATCTGTACCTCTTCATCGTCATCGTCGCGTGCGCCGGCGCCCCGTTCGCGATCTTCTCCCGCCAGGCCGCGCGCCGCGTCGCGCGCATCTGGGCCGAGATCGAGATCTTTGGCGCGCGCTGGATCTGCGGCATTCGCATCGTCGTTGAAGGCACGGAATACATCCCGACCGGCCCGGCGCTCGTCGCGGTGAAGCATCAATCGATGCTCGACACGATCGTGCCTTTCAAGCTGCTCGACGATCCGACGGTCGTCGCGAAATACGAGCTCACGCGCCTGCCCTTCGTCGGCTGGTACATCCGCTGGGCGAAGCTCATTCCCGTCGATCGCGGCGCCCACATCCGCGCCCTGAAGGACATGGCCCGCCGCGCCAACGCCGAGGTCGCCACCGGCCGCCAGCTCGTGATCTTTCCCGAAGGCACCCGCCGCCCCGTTGCGGCCAAGCCGCCGGCCTACAAGCCCGGCATCGCGCTGCTCTATCGCGAGCTTGGCGTTCCCTGCACGCCGGTCGCGCTCAACACCGGCTATTGCTGGCCCGCGCACGGCGTCACGCGCACGCCGGGCCTGGTCACGATCCGCTTTCTGCCCCCGATACCGCCGGGCTTGCCGCGCGAAGAATTCATGCACGCGATGCAGACCGCGATCGAGACGGCCACCGACGCGCTCCCGCCCGCGCGCCCGACGAAGAAGCGCGCCGCGGCGCCCGCAGTCCAGACCGCGTAGACACTGATGCTCCGTAAACGGAGCAACGCGCCCCCTCCCCTTGAGGGGAGGGGGTAGGGGGTGGGGTGTTCCGCCGCGCATGCCATTCTTGGCGAGGCGCGAAGGCGGACATCTTTCGAGGTCGAGGTTCACCCCGCCCCCTGCCCCCTCCCCTCAAGAGGAGGGGGGGCTAACTGTCGATGCTCGCGGCAGCAAATGCGAACCTAATCCTTCCGCACCACGCGCGGCCTGATCGAGAGATCCGCCGCCGGATGCGGCGCGCGCCCTTCGCACGCCGCGAAATAGCGATCCGACAGCCGCTTCAGCACGCTCTGCGGCCCGAACGCCATCCCATCGAGCGACGCGATCGGAATGATGTCGTTCATCGTGCCGGTCACCGCCATCTCGTCCGCGATGATGAGCTCGGTGCGGTCGATCGGCCGGCGCTGGAATGGAATGCCGAGGTCCTGCGCCAGAGCCTCCAGGATATCGACCGTGATGCTCTCGATCGCGCCTTCCCAATAGGGCGGCGTCAGGATCGTTCCGTCGCGCACCACCAGCACCGCGCTGCCGATCGATTCCGACAGTCGGCCGTGCTGGTTGAGCAGCAGCATCTCCGGATAGCCGCGCTCGCGCCCTTCGATCTTGGCGAGCCGCGCGACCTGGTAGTTCGTGCTCGTCTTGATGCGATAGGGCACGGTCTGATCGGTCGCGCGCTGCCACGTGCTGACGCCCGTATGGATCGGCTGCGGCGCGCCCTTCGGATAATGGAACGCCGTCAGCACGAGGTCCGAGACCGTGTTCTCGCCCCAATGCCCCTCGGTCACGTAGAGCGTCGCGCGAATCCACATGTTACGCTCCGGCTCATAGAGCGCCTCGACGATCGCATGGTTCGCGTCGATCCATTCCTCGAGCGACATCTCGAACGGGATGTGCAGCAGCTTCGCCGACTGCCGCATCCGCTTCCAGTGCCGCGGCAGCGCCAGAAGCCCGAAGCTTCCGTCCGGTTGCCAGAAGCCCTTGAGGCCTTCAAAGACGTTCAGCCCGCGGACGACCGCTTCGCTCGCGATGTGGAATTTCGCGTCCAGGTACGGGCGCACCTCGCCCTGATAGAACGCCCATTTCGGAACCTGCAGACGGGTCGGCGGCAGCGCCATGAAGTCCTCTCTTCTCGGCCGGAGAATTAAGCCTTGCCGACCGATCGCGCCAGCTTTTGCACCTGGGGACAGGCGCCGCAAATGCAGCCGATGAAGCGCTACGCGGGCGGTTTGTCGCGCCCCCAGTTCGGCGCCGGCGAATCCTGTCCCGCCTCGATCACCTCGCGCCGCACGCGCCGCGCGGCGGTGAAGGTGTCGAAGAGCTTGTCCCCCTCGCCCCAGCGGATCGCCTTCTGCAGCGCCGCGAGCTCCTCGGAGAACGCGCCCAGCACGTGCAGCACCGCCTCGCGGTTCGCCAGGAAGACGTCGCGCCACATCGTCGGGTCCGAGGCCGCGATGCGCGTGAAGTCGCGGAAGCCCGACGCCGAATACTTCACCACCTCGCTCTCGGTCACCGTCTCCAGGTGCTCGGCCATGAACACGATCGTGAACGCGATGAGGTGCGGCAGATGGCTCACCGCCGCGAGCACCACGTCGTGCCGCGCCAGGTCCATGCGCTCGACATTGGCCCCGAGCGCGCGCCAGAAATCCGCCAGCTTGTCTGCCGCCGGCGCATATTCCGGACGCGGATCATCGAGCGGCGTGAGGATGTGCCAGCGGCCCTGGAAGAGCGTCGCGAAGCCCGCGTCCGGGCCCGAGCGCTCCGTCCCGGCGAGCGGATGCCCCGGCACGAAATAGACGTTCCCGGGCGTGAGCGGCGCGATCGCATCGACCACCGCCTTCTTCACCGAGCCGACATCCGTCAATGTCGCGCCCGGCTTCAGCGCATCCCGGCACGCCTCCATCGCCGCCCGCATCGCCCCGACCGGCGTCGCCAGGATGACGAGGTCGGCGTCCTTCACCGCCGCCGCCGCATCGGCGCACACATCGCCGAGCCCGAGCGCCACCGCCCGCGCGCGCACGTTCATGTCCGCATCGTAAAGCTTGATATCGCCCGCCGCGCCGGCCTCGCGCGCCGCGTGCGCCAGCGACGCCCCGATCAGCCCGACGCCGATGATGGCGATCCGCTCGTAGACCGGGCCGGTCATTTGCCCGCGAACTCGCCGAGCGCCTTGAGGAACGCGTCGTTCTGCGCCTCCGAGCCGATGGAGATTCTGAGCGCGTCCGGCAGCCCGTACGCCGCCACGCCGCGCACGATGATCCCACGCGACCGCAGATGCTTGTCCGCATCGCCCGCCGTACGCCCCTTCTCAATCGGGAACGCGGCGAGCACGAAGTTCCCAACGCTCGGAATCACCTCGAAGCCCATGGCCGCAATCGCGCCGGACACCCGCTCGAGCTCCTTCTCGTTGTGGCGCGCGCTCATCTCCATGAAGGCGCCGTCGGCGATCGCCGCCGCCGCCGCCGCCTGCGCCGGCGTCGCGACATTGAACGGCAGCCGCACGCGATTGAGCGCATCGACCACCGAGGCCGGCCCGTACATCCAGCCGACCCGCATCGCGGCAAGGCCGTGGATCTTCGAGAACGTCCGCGTCATCACGACGTTCTCCGCCTCGCCCGCAAGCTCGATCCCGGCCGAGTAATCGTTGCGGTTCACATATTCCGCATACGCTGCATCGATCACGAGCATCACATTGTCCGGCAGCTCCGCATGCAGCCGCCGCACCTCGGAGAACGGCAGGTACGTGCCCGTCGGATTGTTCGGATTGTCGAGGAAGACGATGCGCGTCTTCTCCGTCACGCAATCGAGCATGGAATCGACGTTCGCGCGCTTGCCCTCGTTCTTCGCCGTCTTCACCACCCCGCCCATCGGCCGGGCGAAGATCCGGTACATGAGGAATGCGTGCTCGGATTGGACGATCTCGTCGCCGGGGCCGAGATAGGCGCGCAAGAGCAGCTGGAAGATCTCATCCGATCCGGCCCCGCACACGATCCGCCCCGGATCGAGCCCGTAGCGTGTGGCGAGCGCGTTGCGCAGCACGGCCGCGCTTCCTTCCGGATAGAGTCCCGTGTTCGCCATGGCCGCGATCGCGGCTTCCTTGGCCTTGGGGCTCGCCCCGAACGGGTTCTCGTTCGACGCCAGCTTGATCGGCTTGGCGACGCCGGGAAGCGTTGATTCACCGCCCTTGTAGGGATCGATGTCGAGGACGGTCTTGAGCGGAAGGAGGGGCATGCGGGCAATCTGGATTATACCCGCGCGAAGGACCCCACGACTTTGAATTGGTCAAGCCCCGCACGGATGAGCAGGCCCGCGCGCGGGTCTTCCGGCGCCATGAACTCATCCAGCCGGACGAGCACTCTTGTATCGGCCCGCGCGATCTCGGCGCCCTTGAGATTGGCTTCCTGCAGCGCGCGCGCCGTCTTGTAGTGGCGGTCGAACGCGAGCGCGATGGTGAAGTCCTCGCCCGCCGGCTCCAGAACCGTGTTGGCGGCCACCACCGCCGCCTCCGGCTCCGATCCGGGCGGCCCCTGCATCGGCAGCGCCGCGATGATGAAGAGCTTATGGTACCGGGACTCCGTCAGGATGTGCCACCACATCCCGGCGCCGGTCTTGTTCGGCCACGGCACCACCGCCACGAGGTTCGGCGTCTCCGCCGCGCGCGTCAGCGCCTCGCGCGGCGCATCGACCCGGGAGATCCGCGTCCGCGCCCCGAAATGCCGCCGCGCCAGATCGAAATGCCGCAGCGGATCGGCGCCTCCTCCGGCCCCGACCACCACGTCCACGGGCCCCTGGCGACGGACGTTGGCGGAGATTAGCGCACGCCAGATCTCGACCACGAGATCGGGCTCCACCTTTCCTTCCGCCTGCGCGACGAGCCGCCGCAGCAATTGCACTTCCCGCGCCGGCCGCACCGGCAAACCTGAACCCGTCTTCGCCGCCGCGATCCCCTCGGCGATCTTCAGCCGCTCGCCGACGAGGTTCACCAGCTCCCCGTCGATCCGGTCGATCTCCGCGCGCAGGTTCGCAAGCGCATCTGCGCCCTGCCCGCCAGCGCCGTACCCACTGGTGTTCTGCGGCCCGCCTGAGTCCATGTCGCACCTTATGTCGATTGCGCGACAGCGCCAAACTTCGCCTTATCTCCGTGGGATAGCCCGTGCGATTTCTGCCCAATCGGCGACCGGGTGGGCTAGAGAAGCGCGCGCCCCCGAAACCCCGACGCTGGCGCGCAGCCAGATCAGGAGGGATACGGGCCTCCCGACGATAGAGTAAGATAGGTTTATGATTCCGGCTCTTGCGCCCAATCTGCGAACCGCTTTCGACCGCCTGCGCACGATCACCTTCGGCGCCGATCAGCCGCTCCTGCTCTCTTCCGGCCAGCGGCTCTCGCCCCTGACCATCGCCTACGAGACCTATGGCGAGCTCAACGCCGATCGCAGCAACGCTGTCCTCGTCTGCCATGCGCTGACGGGGGACCAATTCCTCGCCGCCCCCAATCCGCTCACTGGCCGACCCGCCTGGTGGCCGCGCATCGTCGGCCCCGGCAAGCCGATCGACACCAACCGCTTCTTCGTCATCTGCTCGAACGTGCTGGGCGGCTGCATGGGCACCACGGGGCCAGCCTCCGCCGCGCCCGACGGCCAGCCTTATGGCCTGCGCTTTCCCGGCGTCACCGTCGCCGACATGGTCCGCGCGCAGGCGATGCTGATCGAGGCGCTTGGCATCGACACGCTCTTCTGCGTCATCGGCGGCTCGCTGGGCGGCATGCAGGCGCTGCAATGGGCGGCGGCCTATCCCAAGCGCGTCTTCGCCTGCGCGCCGATCGCCACCGCCGCGCGGCATTCCGCGCAGAACATCGCCTTCTACGAAGTCGGCCGCCAAGCGATCATGGCCGATCCCGACTGGCGCGCCGGCGATTACCTGCAGGCCGGCGTGCGCCCGTCCAAAGGGCTGGCCGTCGCGCGGATGGCCGCGCACATCACGTATCTCTCAGAACAGGCGCTGCGCCGGAAGTTCGATCGGGCGCTGCAGGATCGCACCGCCGTCTCGTTCGGCTTCGACGCGGACTTCCAGGTCGAATCCTATCTCCGCCACCAGGGCACGAGCTTCGTCGATCGCTTCGACGCCAATTCCTATCTCTACATCACCCGCGCCATCGACTATTTCGATCTCGCCGCGGATTTCGGCGGCGGCTTGGCGCAAGCCTTCAAGGACGCCGCCACGCGCTTCTGCGTGTTCGGTTTCTCCAGCGACTGGCACTATCCCGCCGCCGGCAACAAGGAGATCGCGCGCGCGCTCATCGCGGCGGGCGCGGAGGCCTCTTACGTCGAGATCGACACCGACAAGGGCCACGACGCCTTCCTTGTCGAGGAGCCGCATTTCGAAAGCGCGCTTACCGGCTTCATCGACGCCGCCGCCGCGGCCCGCGGATTGTCCCTCGCCGCCGGCGGCTGATGGCTCGCCGGGCGCCTCCGCCGCAACCGCCCAGGCGCATGACGCGCCAGACACGGCTGCGCCTCAACAAGGTCTATGCCGGCCTGTCTGATTTCGCCCGCAACTTTGGCCTGCTGTTCGTAGCAGCGCCCTTAGTTGACCCGCTGATCAACCCTTCCCACTCCATTTCAATAGTGCGGGTGATCGCAGCTGTTGCGTTCGGATTGGTGCTCCTCGGAATTTCCCTTATATTGGCTTGGATGCAGAAGGACTGATGAGATGGATTCGCCACAATGGTGGCTTGCCGCCGCCATCGCAGTCGTTCCGGTAATGGCGTTGGCCGCTGCGCTCCTCGCCTACGGCGCTTACCTCGACAAGAAGATCGAGGAAGAGGAGCGCCACCTGCCGCCGGCGGAATAGCGCCGCGTTGCGCGGGCGCGCGAAACGCGCCAGATAGCGGCCATGGCGCTCGCCCGCATCGAAGATGAAAAGCCCGTCCCGCGCGAAGCGCGCCGCCGCCAAAGCGTGCGCCTCGAGCACGAGATCATCGCCGACATGGTCAGCCCCGGCGCGCGCGTGCTCGACGTCGGCTGCGGCGACGGCGCGCTGCTTGAGCTGCTCGCCGCGCGCAAGGGCGTGCGCGGCCGCGGCCTCGAGCTTTCCCAGCAGGGCGTCAATTCCTGCGTCGCCAAGGGCCTCGCGGTCGTGCAGGGCGACGCCGACAGCGACCTCGCGCACTACCCCGCCGACGCGTTCGACTATGTGATCCTTTCCGACACGATCCAGCAGGTGCGCTTCCCGCGCAAAGTCCTGCAGGAGCTCGCGCGCATCTCGACGCGCGCCATTGTCTCGTTTCCGAACTTCGGCCATTGGACCGTGCGCTGGCAATTGCTCACCCAGGGCCGCATGCCCGATACCGACGTGCTGCCCACCCGCTGGTGCGAGACGGAGAACCTCCACTTCTGCACGGTGCGCGATTTCGCGGAGCTGGCGCGCGAGCTTGGCCTTGTCGTGGAGCGAGCGACGCCCATCGCCGGCGGCCGCGCCGGCGCGCCGTTCGCCGAGACGCTGTGGCGCGCGAACTGGTTTGCCGAAGAAGCGATCTTCCTGTTGTCGCGCGACAAGGCCTAAGCGCTAAAGCGCCGCGCAACGAGCGCGATCGGCACACCCACGAAGAACACGTGCGTGAAGAGCGCGCCCCAGAGCTGCAGCCCTTCCGGCGCCGGCCGCGGCCCGAGCGCCGATGCCGGGACCACGACATAAGTCATCACCGCGTAAAGCGCGAAGCCGTAGAGGATCCCGAAGATCCAGGCCCGCTTCACAAGCAACGGAACGAGCCGCGCGGCGACCACGAAGACTGCCGCCATCGCCGTCGCAATGAAGAAATGGCAGCCAAGCCCGATAAGCGCGCTGCCCCATCCGCCGGCGCGCGCTTCCTCGCGCCCGATGAGGCCCGCCGCCACCGATTGCAGGATCTGCATCTCGCTCGCGCCGAGCGTCAGCCCGTAAAAGACGAACGCGAAGATGATGTCGAGCGCGCCTGCGAAAAGCCCGCCCAGCAGCGTCGCCCAAACCAGTCTCATGACGTCCTCCCGCAGAGGGAGACTGCGCCCGCTAGTCAGGTAGGCCAAGCTCGGAAAGACGAGCGACCGAGCCCGGCGCGAGCATCGCCCGCTCCTCCAAGGTAAACTTGTGCGACATCGGAACCGACGGAGGCCGCAAGTTACTAGCCCTCGATCGCCTGGGCGTCGCGCTCGCCGGTGCGGATGCGCAGCACCGAATCGAGCTCGCTGACCCAGATCTTGCCGTCGCCGATCTTGCCGGTGTTCGCCGCGTCGGCGAGCGCTGTCGCGATCCGCTCCACCGAATCCTCCGCCGCCACGATCTCGACCTTCACTTTGGGCAGCAGCTTCACCTCGTATTCCGCGCCCCGATAGACCTCGGTCTTGCCCTTCTGGCGCCCAAAGCCGCGGACCTCGGTCACGGTCATCCCGTTGGCCCCGGCCTCCTTGAGCGCCTCCAGCACGGGATCGAGCCGGCTCGGCTTGATGATGGCGGTGATGAGCTTCATGCTGCACCTGCGAACAACAAAAGCTTCATACGCTCAAGCGGCTTCTGCCGGCAAGTTTTGCGCTGGGGCCGCCGCTCGCGCCACGCGCGTTTTCGCAGGCGCCGCAGCGTCCGGCTCGACATAGAGCCTTTTCACCGCCTCCATCAGGACGAGCCCCCCGAACGCCGGCCAGAGCTTTTCCCCCACCCGCTCGAACGGCGTGGCGAATCGCGCGCACCAGGGAAACGGCGGTGCAAAGAGCGCCCGCGCCGAAACGGTCGGCTCAAAGAGGCTCCCCGACAGCAGCCGCCCGAGCTGCAGCCGCGTGAACGGCCGCCCATGCCCGAACGGCGTCGCGTCCCCCCGCGCCCAAAGCCCGAGCCGATTGGCCGCGACCACGAGGAGCCGCCCTTCCGGGGCCGTCACTCGCCAGACCTCGCGCAGGAAGGCCCGCGTGTTCTCCGCCTCCTCCAAGGCATGCACCAGCAGCACCCGATCGAACACGGAATCCATGAACGGCAGCCGCGTCTCGTCCCCGAGCGCCGAAAGGCTCGCCCCGCCGGGCGCCCACGCCTGCGCGCCCTGCGCCGCCGGCGCGAGCGCCGCCACTCGCCGCGCGCCGGCCCGGTAACGCTCCAGCAGCGGCATCGGATAGCCGATCCCGAGCACGTCGCGGCCTTCGCAATCCGGCCAGAGCGTCTTCAGCCGGCGCTCCATCATGCGCGCGGCGGCCTCGCCCAGCGGCGAGGCGTAGAAGCTCTTGAGAGAATGCACGTCGATACGCATGAGACCGCTTCCCGAAAAGTGTTACGCGGTTTCTCGCCTGGGCGAAGCGGCCCTTCGGGGGCCCCCTGACGAGAAGCGGCCCGAAACGAAGGTCTGGTTTCCCGCGGCCCTCATCAGATAAGGTGCGCCATGCTCCAAATTCACCAATTCCCCGTCCTTGAGGACAATTACGCCTTTCTCGTCCACGACGACGCGAGCGGCGAGACCACCTGCATCGACACGCCCGACGCCGCCGCGATCCTCGCCGAGGCCGATCGCAAGGGCTGGCGCATCACCCAGATCTGGAACACGCACTGGCACCCCGATCATGCCGGCGGCAATTCCGAGATCAAAGCCAGGACCGGCTGCATTGTGTCCGGCCCACAGGAAGTTGAACGCATCGGACAGGCGCCCGATCGCGTCGTGAAGCATGGTGATACGGTGAAGCTCGGCGCCTTCACCGCCAACGTGATCGATGTCGGCGGGCACACGCTCGGCCACATCGCCTATTCGCTGCCCGCCGAGAAGGTCGCGTTCGTCGGCGATTCCATCTTCGCGCTCGGCTGCGGCCGCCTGTTCGAGGGCACCGCCGAGCAGATGTGGAACTCACTCTCCCGCATCGCGGCCCTGCCCGACGACACCACGCTCTATTGCGCGCACGAATACACCGCCTCCAACGCGCGCTTCGCGCTCTCCGTCGATCCCGACAATGCCGCGCTGCGCGCCCGCAACGACGAGATCACGCGCCTGCGCAGCGACAACAAGCCCACCGTGCCGATGAAGCTCGCTGCGGAAAAGGCGACGAACCCCTTCCTCCGCGCCCCCTTGCTCAAGGCCGCCATCGGCATGCCGACCGCGCCGGACTACGAGGCCTTCGGCGAGATCCGCAAGCGCAAGGACAATTTCCGCTGATTGCAGCTTGCAGCGCCTCAGGAAGCGCCTGAAACGGCCTCACGCCATGTTCAAAGTCAGAAGTGCGGAACCTCGAGACGTTGGCGGAGCTGTCGCCGCGCTGGGCGAAGCCTTCGCTCAAGACCCGCTGATGTCGTGTTTCTTCCGCGAATACCCCGACGGCGTCCGCGCCGGCGCCATGGCCTTCTTCTCGATCCTGCTCAGGGCGAGACTTGCGCTCCAAATGCCGGCGTATGTCCTGCAGCAAGACGGCGACGTGCTCGGCGCCGCGATGGGATACGATACGTCACGCCCGGCTTGGCCGGCTTCGCTTGTCGAGGAATGGCGTCGGTTTGAGAGCGACGCGCCAGGCCTAGCCGCTCGCCTCGCCGCCTACGACGCAATCTGCGCAGCGCACCAGCCTACCGAAGATCATTATTATCTCGGCGTCATCGGCGTGCATCCGTCGCTTCAGGGCAAGGGCGCCGGCAAGGCCCTGCTCGACGCTTTTTGCGCGCGCTCGCGCGCGGATCCCAAATCCAACGGCGTCTACCTCGACACCGCCAATCCGAGCAGCCTCCAATTCTACTACAACAACGGGTTCGAGCTTCGGGGTGAAGGCGCCCTCGACGCCACGCCGCTATGGTGTGTCCACAAGCGAACTTAGCGCAACAGCGCCGGTTTCGAACTCATTGGTTCTTGCATGATTCCAGAAGATATCATCCGCATACTGAACATGCGCCCGCATCCCGAGGGCGGCCATTATGTCGAGACCTTCCGCGACGCGCCCGGCCCCGACGGCCGCGCGCGCTCCACAGCCATCTATTTCCTCCTGCGCGCCGGCGAGCGCTCGCACTGGCACCGCGTCGACGTCGTGGAGATGTGGCTCTGGCACGCCGGCGCGCCGCTCGCGCTCGAACTATCGATGGACGGCAAGACGCGCCGCGAGCTCATCCTTGGCCCCGATCTCGCGACGCAGCGCCCGCAGATCATCCTCAACCCGCGCGAATGGCAGGCCGCGCGCAGCCTCGGCGACTGGACCCTGGTCTCCTGCGTCGTCGCGCCAGGCTTCGACTTCGCCGGCTTCGAACTCGCCCCGCCCGGTTGGGCGCCGGAGGCGCCGCGTTGACAGCGCCGCGCTTGTCCAAGGGGCTTGCCTGGCTCCTCGGCCTCGCCGCGCTCTTCGCCTTGGCCGCGTTCGTCATGACCAGCTTCGCGCCTTCGCAGCAGCGCCACAGCGGCGCGCCGCCGCAATACGCCTTCATCGGCGACAGTCTCACCGCCTGGACCGATTGGGGACCGCGCCTCGGCGGCGCCGCCGTCGTCAATCTCGCGGTCGCGGGCGCGACCATCGACATGATCGCCCGCCAGGCCGCCGCCGTTGGCGCCTATCGCGCGCCGGTGGTCCTTGTCGCGGCGGGAACCAACGACATCGTCCAATTCGGTCGGTCGGCCGCGAGGATTCGGCAGGACTACGAAGCTCTCCTGCGCCGCTGCCCGCCGAACGCCACGCTCGTCGTGACGCTGATCCCCTACACGTCCGAGCGCGCGCTCAACGCAAGCATCGCGGAGGCCAACGTCCATGTGCGCCAACTCGCCGAGCAGCGCGGCGCCCGCATCGTCGATCTGAATCCGCTGCTTGCGCCCGCCGGCGTGCTCGCGCCCGAGTTCACGACCGACGGCCTGCACTTCAGTGATCGGGGTTACGACCTTTGGGCGGACGAGATCCGCCGCGTGCTCGCGACCTGAAGCGCCTTAGCGTTCGGGCCCGGCAGGTCCGCTCGACAGCGCCGCGCGGATCGCCGTCGTCGAGGGCCGCCCGGCATAACCCATCTGCGGCGCGACCTGGATATCGAGCGCATCGCCTTCGATCCGCGCCGCCGGCGCCGGTCCGATCCGGATCACGACGCGCGCCACCTGCACGCCCGGCTGGTTGGCGATGCTCTGCGCCGCGAGCGACGCCGCGTCGAGCACGAGGCCCGCGCCCGGTCCCGGCTGCATCGCCGACGGCGCAACGAACAGCACCGGCCGCCCGATCACCCGCGCCGACGCCGCCTGCAGCTGCCGCATCCGGTTCTGATATTCCGCGATCGCCAGCGCCTGCGGCGAGATCGGCGCCACGGCGCCGACTTCGGCCACCGCCGCGCCCGTGCGCCGATTGCGGGTATAGACGACGATGCCGCCATGCGGCGTGATCCTGAGCGCCACATCGCCGGTCTCGTCGCGATAGAGCTCGTCGCCGCCGGCGGCCGCAAACGGCCGCAGCACGTGCACTTCCGGATCGCCTTCGAAGCGCAGCAGCGCCGCCCGGCGGCCCGAACGATCGAACACGAAGCGCAACTGCCCATCGGATGTCGCGTAGCTCGCAGACGGTCCGGTGCGGACATCGTTCCGCTGCATGAGCGGGACCATCTGCTGCGCCGACGCCGGCCCCGCCCCGAGAGCCAAGGCGGCGGCCAACGCGCCGGTGAAATGCGCGGCGCTGAAGGTATTGGGACGAGAGATGACGCCGCCCTGGCTCATCCTCGGAATACGCCCGACAACCGTGACCGATTTTTGACCCTTGAGGACACGCCTGTGGCGCCGCCGCCACACATCGGCCCTCTATCGACAAGGTCGGACACGGATGGCCACCTACCGGACAAGCCGGCCCCGAAACGCGCGAGGCCGCCGCGCGACCTCAGGATCGCGCGACGGCCCCAATTTTCGGTGAAGGCGCTTCAGCCCGAGATGTATTGGGCCCCGTTCACGGTCAGCGTCGAGCCGGTGATGAAGGCCGAGCTGTCCGCCGCCAGGAACGCCACGGCGTCGGCGATCTCGGTCGCCTTGCCGAGCCGCCCCGTCGGGATCGTCGAGATGATCTTGTTCAGCACTTGCTCCGGCACCGCCTGCACCATCTCGGTGTCGATGTAGCCCGGCGCGATGCAGTTCACGGTGATGCCCTTGTTGGCGTTCTCCTGCGCCAGCGCCTTGGTGAAGCCGATCATGCCCGCCTTCGCTGCCGAATAGTTCGCCTGCCCGGACTGGCCCTTCTGGCCGTTGATCGAGCTGATATTGATGATCCGTCCGAAGCCGCGCGTGCGCATGCCTTCGATCACCGGCCGCGTGACGTAGAAGAGCGAATCGAGATCGACCCGGATCACTTCGCGCCATTGATCGACGTTCATCCGATGGAACACCGCGTCGCGCGTGATGCCGGCATTGTTGACGAGCACGTCGATCGGCCCGACCTCGTCCTCCACGCGCCGGATGCCGGCCTGGCAGGCTTCCCAATCGCCGACGTCCCACTTGAACACGTCGATCTTGACCGACTTGGCGAGCTCGTTGGCGGCCTTGTCGTTGCCGGCGTAATTGGCCGCGACCTTGTAGCCGGACTTGGCCAGCTTCTCCGAGATCGCTTTGCCGATGCCGCGAGTGCCGCCGGTGACCAATGCGACGCGCGCCATGTTGCCTCCCTGAATGGATGCCGAGTCGTCGAGAAACGCGTTCTCGATCGCGCAGCGATGGTTAACGTTTCCGTCCCTGATTCATCCCGGCCGACAAGCAGCGGCGCGGAATTCTTCTTTGAGGCGAGCTTCTAGACGGGATGGCGCCCACTGGCTAGGCGCGCCGGCGCCCAAAGGTGCCCCCCGCGCTTACCAAAGCGTCGTTACACCGTACGATGAGAGCTTTCGATCGCTGCTGAGGAGCATGAGTCCCTCCTCCAACGCTTGAGCAACGAGCATGCGATCCCAGGGATCACGATGATGCTTGGGTAGAGTGGCTGCCCGGACGGCATGTGACAACCGCAAGGGCAGCTCGCGATATCCTGCCTGCGCCAGAGCTTCCTCCCAATCCGCAATGTCCGGAAACTGAAGTCGCCCGTTCGCCTTTTTCCACTCAAGTTCGTAGGGCGACACAGAACTCACCAGGATCTCGTTCGCCGGATCTGCAATCGCGTTCCGCGCACTTGCAGATAGTCGAGGCGATCTAGTCATCGCCCAAAGCACGGCCTGACTGTCGAGCAGCGCCCTCAAGTTTCAGCTTCTTTCTTGGCGCCGTCGGTTTTTCCCTCGGCGAAGTCCTCCTCCCAGCTTTGCTCAAGGAAGTCCGCCGCTTCATTGTCAGGCTCCCAGGCGTCTGGCGCTTCCCAAACTGGACCAAGGTGCTCGAGCAGCCCGAGGCGGCGCACCTTCGGCGCCGCCGCCTTCAGCACCACCGCCGGCACGCCGTCGCGCGCGATGATGACCTCCTCGCCCGCTTCCGCGCGCTTGATGAGCTCGGAAAGCTTCGCCTTCGCCTCAGCGACATTCATCTTCACAGCCATTGGTCCAACTTAGTCCAACACCTTGGTCCAAGCAAGTTCGACCCCGGAGCCTGAGAACAGGCCACGGAGCGAGAAGCCCGATGGAGTCCTCGCCGACTCCCGCCAGAACCATTTTGGGGCCCCTGGGCTGAGGGCTATGGAGACGCCGCATGACCGACGCGCCGATCGCGCTGGAAATCGTCCGAACCTTCGACGCCCCGGCCGCGAGCGTCTTCCGGCTTTGGGCCGACGCCGAAGAGCGCAAGCATTGGTGGGGGCCGAAGGATTTCGACTGCACCCATTACGAGCAGGACTTCCGCCCGGGGGGCGCCTGGCGCGCCTGCATCTCCTCCGACCGCTACGGCGAAAGCTGGATGAGCGGCATCTTCAGTGAGATCGAGCCGGACAAGCGCATCGCCTTCTCGCTCGCCTGGGAGGACGGTTACGGCAAGCCGGGCGTGTATTCGCAGATCGTCGTAACGCTGGCGCCCGACGGAGAGCGCACGCTTCAGACGTTTCGCCAGACCCCGTTCCGGTCCGAGGCCGATCGCGACTCCCATATCGGCGGCTGGGCCGAGTGCCTGGACCGCCAGGCTGCGCACGTCGGGAAGGCCTAGGCGTCCGCGGCGCGCCCTTTTGGGCTAGTCTTGCGCATGGCCACGCCCGCCGACATCCGCCGCGCCGCACTGGCGCTGCCCGAAGCGATCGAGATCGAGGATCGCCACGGCCTCTGGTTCAATGTCGGGAAGAAAACATTCATCCTGCAGCGCGCCAGCGACGCGCGTTGGATCTTCAAGCTCCCGAAAGCCCGCCAGGACTTCCTCTTCGAGGTCCGGCCCGAGACGTTCGCGCCCTACCGCGCTGGCGCGCTCCTATGGGCGTATGTCGATGTCGCCGCCCTCTCCCGGGACGAGGCCAAGCAGCTCGTCGCCGAGGCCTGGACCACGATCGTCCCGAAGAAGCTCAGCGCGCCCTACCTCGCGCCGCCCAAATAGGATCGGTTAGGCCCGCTCCACGCAGAGCGAGATGCCCATGCCGCCGCCGATGCACAATGTGGCGAGGCCCTTCTTCGCGCTGCGCCGCCGCATTTCATAGAGCAGCGTAGTGAGCACGCGCGCGCCCGATCCTCCGATCGGGTGCCCAATGGCGATCGCGCCGCCATTCACGTTCACCTTCTCCGGGTCCCAGCCCATGTCGCGATTGACCGCGATCGCCTGCGCGGCGAACGCCTCGTTCGCCTCCACAAGATCGAGGTCGGACGCCTTCCAGCCGGCCCGCTCCAGCGCCGCCTTCGAGGCCGGGATCGGCCCCGTGCCCATCACCGACGGCTCCACCCCGCGCGAGGCCCATGACGCGATCCGCGCCAAGGGCTCGATCTTGCGCTTGGCGGCTTCCGCCTCGGTCATCAGGACGACTGCCGCGGCGCCGTCATTGATCCCCGATGCGTTGGCCGCCGTCACCGTGCCGTCCGACTTGAACGCGGCCCGCAGCTTGGCCATGGATTCCATCGTGGCGTCGTGGCGGATGTATTCGTCGCGATCGACCGTCACATCGCCCTTGCGCGTCTTGTAGGTGACGCGCGCGATCTCATCGATGAACTTGCCGGCCTTGTCCGCGGCGGAGGCTTTCGTCTGCGAAGCCAGCGCGAACTCGTCCTGCGCCTGGCGGGTGATCTGCCACTTCTCCGCGACGTTCTCCGCGGTGATGCCCATGTGGTAGCCGTAGAAGACGTCCGTCAGTCCGTCCTTGATCATGGAATCGTTGAACTCGAGCCCGCCCATCTTCTGGCCGTTGCGCAGATGCGCGACGTGCGGCGCGAGGCTCATGTTCTCCTGCCCGCCCGAGACCACGATTTGCGCGTCGCCCGCCTTGATCTGCTGGTAGCCGACCACGACCGCGCGCAACCCCGAGCCGCACACCTGGTTCAATCCCCAGGCCGGGCTTTCGTCGGGGATGCCGGCCGCGCGCGAGGCCTGCCGCGCCGGGTTCATCCCTTGGTTCGACGAGAGGACCTGCCCCAAGACCACTTCCGACACGTGCTTGGCGTCGACGCCCGCCCGCTGCAGCGCGGCCATGATCACGGTCTTCCCGAGCTCATGGGCCGGGATGCTGGAGAGCGAACCGTTGAACGATCCGACCGGCGTGCGCGCCGCGGCTGCGATGACGATGTCGTTTGCGGCCATGTGGGTCTCCAGATTCTTCCCGATTTGACGCTTCCCTCGCACGCCGGCTGCGCTTTTCCAAGCGAGCCGGGGGCTCGCCCCACGTCGCAGCCTTCACGAAGATGGTTAACGCGCCAGCAAGACCGACCATTCGCTTGCATTCCCCCCCTGGAAGGGCGAATTTGCTGCATCCTTGCGGCGCAGCAAAAATAGGCTGCGGCGCACAAAAGATACCGAGGGAGATCAGGTTTGGCATCCACCGCCGGACGACCGGCCGAGGGCGATACGTCCGAACCGATCGTCATCAAGAAATACGCTAATCGCCGGCTCTACAACACGGACTCCAGCTCGTACGTGACGCTCGAACATTTGTCCGAGATGGTGCGCGAAGGGACTGATTTCGTCGTCCAGGACGCCAAGACCGGCGAGGACCTGACCCGCTCGGTGCTCACCCAGATCATCTTCGAGCAGGAGAGCCGCGGCCAGAACCTGCTGCCCGTCCAATTCCTGCGCCGTCTCATCCGCTTCTACGGCGACCAGCTCCAGGGCTTCCTGCCGCACTATCTCGAGATGAGCATGGAGAGCTTCACCAAGGGCCAGGAGCAGATGCGCGAGCAGATGGCCCGGGCCTTCGGCGGCCGCACGCCGATGGTGGCCTTCGAGGAGCAGGCCCAGCGCAACATGGCGATGTTCCAGCAGGCGCTGAAGATGTGGACGCCGTTCGCCGGCGTGCCGCCGCGCACCGAGGCCGGCGCCGAGGACGACGGCAAGGACGACGACGCCGTCGCCGAGCTCCGCCGCCAGATGGAGGCGATGCAGAAGCAGCTCGACCAGATCAGCGGAACCGGCCGCAAACCTTAATTTTCCCCGGCAAGGCGTTTGCATCGTGCCGGGCATGACCGGACGTCGCGCCTCCGACTGGCTTGCGTTTACCCCAAAACGGGAATCCGACGAGCGCGGCCCGAACTCGGGATCATGCCGCCGGGACGCCGACCGTCGCGCAACCGACCGCCGCGGGCCGCGCCGCAAGGTCGATCCGCTGTTCTGCGCGACGCTGCTGAACCAGATTCATCCCGCCGACGACATCGTCCCCACGCTTCCCTACCGCGCCGACCCCGCCCCCATCCGCCCCGGCATCCTCACCAACCTGCGAGCTTGAGCCTCATTCCCCTCTCCCGCGCCAGCGGGGGAGGGTCAGGACTGGGGGAGTTGGAGAAGTAATCCTCCAGCCCCGGCAAATGCGCAGCGGATCCAGCGCCCGCTTCTGCAAGTCCCCATCCCCGGCCCTTCCCCCACTGGCGCGGGAGAAGGCGGACGCGCCTTTTCTTGAAACCACGCGGCCCGGAACATGCAGTACACGGAGCGATGTTCGCCGTGGCCTATCTCGTGCTGCGCCGCAGGGGCGCCTTCAAGACCGTCGTCTTGAACTGGCCCGCGGCGCGCTGGCTCGACTTCCTGACCGCCGTCGCGCTCGGCCTCTGGTATCTCTGAGAACTAGGCGAACTCGCCAACCCTGGTTCTCCGCCACGCCGGGAGCGGGGTCCAAGCGTTCCGGATTGAAGGCCGGCTCCGGCATTCTTCGCGCCGCGACGACGAGGCCTGCATCACGGCGCAGGCGCGAAAAAGAAGAAAGCTTCAGCCCCCGCGATCGAACTCCACGTCGCGCCTCGCCGATACAATGGTGACGACGACGCCCGCCAGCACGTCGAGCAGGCTCATGATCAGGATCATGAAGAAGACGCTCGTCGCGAACGCCGGGTGCAGCAGGAATTCCACCAGGCAGATGATGAACACCAGCATCGAGAGCGCGTGGTTGAAGATCGCCGCCGTGCCCGTGCTCGTGGACTTCAGCAATTCCACGAAAAGCAGCAGGAGCGAGACGAGCACCAGGAAGTCGCCCCCCGTGACCGCCCACTCCACCGGCACCGACGTGCCGGTCGCCACGCTGACTTCCGAGGAAGCCATCGGCACGCCGAACATCTTGCGCTCGAGCAGCCCCCGTACGTCGGCCGCAGTGGTTCCCGTCGCGGTGCGCCCGAAGGCCCAGATGTTGTACATCAACACCGGGATCAGGATCAGCGGAAAGACGTTGAATATGGCCCCCATGCCTGTCTGCTCCCTCGATGCTCTGCGGCCGACGAAGCGGCCCCGCGCCATCCGCATGGCGGCATAATCAGTCCCGGTCGGCCCGCCAGTATCGTGGCTCATAGCTCGTCCGATCCCCCCGGATTGGACGCCCGGCTCCCCAGCCACATCACTCCGAAGAGGTCCGTGGTCGTGGCCGCCAGTCGGCCAAGGTTAGTGTATTTGGAACGGCCCGCTCCCCGCGGGCGGTGGTTCACATCCAGGAACTCTATACCAAACCCTTCCCGCAGCATAAGCGCAGGCATGTACCGATGCATATGGTCGAAATAGGGAAGCCGCAAAAAAGCTTCCCGCCGGAAGACCTTCACGCCTGAGCCGGAATCGTCCGCCCCGTCCCGCAGAAGCCGCTTGCGGACCGCATTGGCGAGCTGCGAGCCCGCGCGCTTGGCCCAGCTGTCGCGCCGCGCCGTCCGCCGGCCGATCACCATGGCCAGGTTGGCCGGCGCATCCGGCCGGGTGAGCTTGGCGTAGAGCCGCGGCAGGTCGGCCGGATCGTTCTGCCCATCGCCGTCCAGGGTCCCGACGATCGGCGCCCGCGCCGCCAGGACGCCTGTGCGCACCGCCCGGCTCTGCCCCGACCGCCGCCGGTGGCCGATGATCCGCAGGGCGGGCATGTCCGCCCGCACCGCCGCGAGCTCGGCGCGCGTGTCGTCGCGGCTGGCGTCATCGACGAAGATCGCCTCGTACGAGCGCCCCGCCATCGCCTGCGCGATCTCGCGCGCCAGCGCCGCGGCGTTCCCGGCCTCGTCATAGACGGGGACGACGACGCTGAACTCGATCGCTTCTTGCACGCGATGGGTCTGCCGCTGCAGGGTTTGGAGCGCTTCCATATCGGGTCGCATACCCGCACGATAGCATCGCCGAGGGAAGCTCCTCGCCGAAGGTTTTCTGCCACAGGCGCCGCACGCCCTCCCCGGACCGCTCCTCGTGACCGGGGTCAAGCCCGAAGCCGCGCCCCCCTCCTCACGCGAGTTCCGCCCCGCTATCACTCTCCCGATGGACGGCGCCAACTGGCTTGATCGCTTGGCCCGCGGATGGCGGGCCTGGGTGGTTTTGATAGCGCTCGCGCTCGCCAGCGCGGCCCCCGGCCTCACGCGCATTCCCGTGCTCGACCGCGACGAGGCCCGCTACGCGCAGGCCACGCGCCAGATGCTGGAAACCGGGGATTTCATCGAGATCCGGGTCCAGAACGAGGCGCGCAACAAGAAGCCGATCGGCATCTACTGGATGCAGGCCGCCGCCGTCGCTGCGACCGAATCCGTCGCCGGCGGCTTGGATGCGATCTGGGCTTACCGCTTGCCCTCAGTGTTCGGCGCGATCCTCGCCGTGCTGGCGACCTTCTGGGGCGGAATCGCGCTTGTCGGGCGGCGGGCGGCCTTCCTCGGCGCCTGCCTGCTTGCGCCAGTCCTTCTCCTCTCCACCGAGGCGATGACCGCCAAGACCGATGCGATGCTCTGTGGGCTGATCGCCTTGGCGATGGCCGCCCTCGCCCGCCTGCGCGAGCGCATGAACGCCGGCCGCGGCCTCGCGCTGGTGTTCTGGGTCGCGCTCGGACTGGGGGCGCTGGTCAAGGGCCCGGTCGCTCCGATGGTCGTGACGCTGGCGACCGGCGTCCTGCTGATCTGGGAGCGCGCCCCGAGCGGCGTTCACGCCAGATGGATGCGCCCGCTCTTCCACTGGACCGGCCCCGCGCTCGCCGCGCTCATCGTGCTGCCCTGGTTCATCGCCATCGAAATCATCACCGCCGGCGGCTTCGCCCACGACGCCTTTTTCGGCGACATCTCGCCGAAGGTGGCGACCGCCGCGGAAGGCCATGGCGGCTTGCCCGGCTACCACCTCGCGCTGCTCGCGCTCAGCTTCTTCCCCGCCACCATCGGCCTCGTCCCCGGCCTTGCGCTCGCCTGGGACGGCCTGCGCACGCCCGGCCGCGACGGCGCGCAAGCCGGAATCCGCTTCCTGATCGCCTGGGCGCTCCCAACCTGGCTCGTCTTCGAATTCGTCGGCACCAAGCTGCCGCACTACGTGCTGCCGGTCTTTCCCGCGCTTGCGCTCCTGGCCGGCGCGGGCCTCGTCGTCGCCGATGAGCGCCGCTGGCGCGTCACGCCGATGCTTTCGGTCCTCCTCTTCGCGGTGGGCGCCGCGGCCTTCGTCGGACTCATCGCCTACGTCTCGATGTTCCTGCCGGGCGATGCAGCCGGCGCGCATGCCCGCATGATCCTCGTCGCTTCGATCGGCGCCGCCGTGGCGCTGGGAGCGCTTCTCGCGCTGCTCATGTTCCGATCCGCCCCGGCCCGCGCAGCCATCGCGATCGGCTTGGCGCTTGTCGCGACCTGGACGCTCCGCGATGGGATCTTGCCGCAGGCGCGCACGCTGTTCGTCAGCGCCGAAGCCGCCGGCGCGCTGGAGCGCGCGAACCTCCTGGAGCGCGCGCCGCTCGTTATCGGCTTCCTAGAGACGAGCCTCGTCTTCGAAACCCGCACCGACGCGCGCCTGATGCCAATCGGCGAGCCCGCTTTCGTGGCGCTGCAATCGGCGCCGGCCGGCACGCCCGTGCTGATGGATTGCGACGTCGCGGCGTTCGCGCAATTGCGCGACTGGTCCTTCCGCGCAATCGGCCCCGACATCGAAGGCCTCAACTACGCCAACGGCGACCATGTCTGCCTCAGGCCCGGCATCGCCGGCGAGATGACCGACGAAGAGCGCGCCCGCTTCCTTGAAGGCGCCTCGCGCGGCGCGCCCGAGCGCCGCCTCAACGCGCCCGTGCCCCAACAAGAGGGCGAATAGCGAATGGCGAATAGCGAATAGGGAGGTCGCGGGGGACGTACTCGACGCGCCCTACTCGCTATTCGCCATTTGCTATTCGCTCACAACAGCTCTTTCGCCGCCGCTGCGACATCCTCGGCCGTTATCCCGAAGTGCCGATACGCATCCTTCGCAGGCGCGCTCGCGCCAAAGCTCCACATGCCGACAAAGCCGCACGGCCCAATAAGATCGGCCCAGCCCTGCGAGACGCCGGCCTCCACCGCCACGATCGACTCCGCCTCCCCGATCACCGAGGCGACATAATCCTCGTCCTGCTCCTCGAAGAGCGCGAAGCAGGGCGCGGAAACGACGCGTGTCGGCAGGCCTTCCTTCTGCAACAGATCCCGCGCCGCAACGGCGATCGCCACTTCCGTCCCGGTGGAGAAGAGCGACACCCGCGCCTCCCCGCCCGTCGCCGGCAAGAGCTCATATGCTCCGCGTGCGGAGAGATTATCCTTTGCTTCGCCCCGGAGGCCCGGCGTCGCCTGCCGCGAGAGCGCGAGCGCGGACGGCCCGTCGCGCCGCGCCAGCGCCAGCGCCCAGCACTCCGCCGCCTCCACTGCGTCGCACGGCCGGAACACGTGCAAGTTCGGGATCGCCCGCAGCGCGGCCAGATGCTCCACCGGCTGGTGCGTCGGCCCATCCTCGCCAAGCCCGATCGAGTCATGCGTCAGAACATGCACGACGCGGATGCCCATCAGCGCGGCGAGCCGGATGGACGGCCGCGAATAATCCGAAAACACCAGGAACGTCCCGCCATAGGGAACCACGCCCCCGTGCAGCGCGAGCCCGTTCATCGCCGCGGCCATGCCGTGCTCGCGCACGCCAAAATGCACGTAGCGCCCACCATAGTCCTCCGCCGAATAGACAGGCGTGCCTTTGACGAGCGTGTTGACCGAACCGGTGAGATCGGCCGAGCCGCCGATGAGCGCGGGATAGGCTGCGAAGATCGCCTCCAGCGCGGCGCCCGAAGATGCGCGTGTCGCCATCGCCGGCTTCGTCTCGGCCATCTTGCGCGTGTGCGCCGCGAGCGCTTCCTGCGCCGCCTCCGGCACATCGCCCTCCACCGCCTCCAGGAACGCGCGCTGCGTCTCGCCGCCGGCTGACGCGAGCCGCTGCTCCCACGCCTTGCGCTCGCTGAGGCCGCGCTTGCCGACCTCGCTCCAGAAAGCGCGCACATCTTCCGGAATCTCGAACGGCCCGGCGGTCCAGCCGAGCGCCGCCTTCGCCGCCGCCGCTTCCTCCGGTCCGAGCGGTTCTCCGTGTGCGGACTTTGTCCCCGCCTTCTTCGGCGCGCCGAACCCGATGATCGTCTTGCACGCGATCATCACCGGCCGGTCCGACGTCTTCGCGTCCGTGAGCGCCGCCTCGATCGAGGCCGCATCATGCCCGTCGCAGGCAAGCACGCGCCAGCCCGCTGCCTCGAACCGCTTCTTCTGGTCCGTGCGGTCCGCGAGCGACACCGGCCCGTCGATCGAGATCGAATTGTCGTCCCAGAGCACGATGAGCTTCTTGAGCTTGAGCGCCCCGGCGAGCGCGATCGCCTCGTGCGACACGCCCTCCATCAAGCAGCCATCCCCCGCGATCACCCAGGTGCGGTGGTCGCAAAGTTCGGCGCCGAACCGCGCCGCCAGATGCGCCTCGGCCATCGCCATCCCGACCGCGTTCGCCAAGCCCTGCCCGAGCGGCCCCGTCGTCGTCTCGATCCCCGGCGCATGGCCGTATTCGGGATGCCCCGCCGTGCGCGAATTGAGCTGCCGGAAGCGCTTCAGCTCGTCGAGCGTCATGTCCGGATAGCCGCAAAGATGCAGCAGCCCGTAGAGCAGCATCGAGCCGTGTCCCGCCGAGAGCACGAAGCGGTCGCGGTCGAACCAATCCGGCGATGCCGCCTCGAACTTCAGATGCCGCGCGAAGAGCGCCGTCGCCACGTCGGCCATGCCCATCGGCATGCCAGGATGGCCGCTCTTGGCCGCCTCCACCGCGTCGATGGCGAGCGCGCGGAGCGCATTGGCGGCGAGCTTCTCGCGGTCACTCATGGGAATCTCCGGAAATCGCGCGCGGGTGTGGCCCAAGACGGCCGCTTCGCCAAGCGCGGCGCAGCTTTTGGCCAAAAGGGACAGCCGGCAAGCAGGCTATCGGAGCGGGATCGCGCCGGTCAGGGCGGCCACC
The DNA here is from genome assembly GCA_016791425.1 of Hyphomonadaceae bacterium. Taxonomy (GTDB): domain Bacteria; phylum Pseudomonadota; class Alphaproteobacteria; order Caulobacterales; family Aquidulcibacteraceae; genus CADEEL01. The sequence goes on from JAEUMQ010000016.1 coordinate 289,533, forward strand.
GCGAGCGCCCCCAGACAAAGCCCAAGCACAACCCCGATGGTCTTCGCGGTTCCATCGACAGACCGCTCGGTCCCGAGCGCGCTCCGCCCATCCTCGAGCCGCTCGGCGGCCGTATGCAGCCGCTCCATCAAGGCGCCCGCCGCCTCCGGCGCGACGATCACCGACACCCCGTCCGCCGCCGCCTGGGCCAGGGGCGGTCGCCCGTCCCACACCACGAGCAAAGATCTCTCCGGCGCAGCGCCCAGCGCCGCGGCCAGGCAACGCCCGCTATCGTCGGCCCCGGACTTCGCCGACCAGAGCCCGATCATCACCGAATGCGCCCCGATCGCGACCCGCTGCCGCTCGGGGCTCATCTTGCACAGCGTCGCACGACCGCCGCGCCACGCCCCGGCGATCATGCGGGCGGTCCCTTCATCGCCCGGACTGTGCAGGATGACCGCATTGACCATCGCGTGTTCCGCCACGGCGTCAGGTCAGCACGCGCGCCGAGCCGGCCGCGGACGTCGTGATCGGGGCGTCCCATTGCAGCTCGTCGTCTCCGACCTCGTCGGTGAGCTCGAGCACGGGCGCATCCGCCAGGTTCTCCAGGGGCTCCGTCACGAACGGATCGGGCGCCCAGATATCGTTGATTTCGTGGACATCGTTGACGGTGTTCAGCGCCGTGAGCTGCCGCTCGCCGAAAGCCTGGTGCACCCTGCGCGCCACCTGCTCGGCCCGCGCGGAGGACGCCAGCGGCACATCCGCCTCGTTGAGCACCCGCTGCGCCAGCCGCACCAGCTCCTCCGGCGGCTCGCCGGACGCGAACCCGGTCGGGTAGGGATCCGCTTCCGACGCCGTGTCGAACGGGGCGACGCGCTCATCGACCGCGGCGTGCATGTCCATCACCGAGAAGGATTCATCGACCGGTCGCGCCGATTGCTGCACCGCGATCGCGTCCATCACCAGCGGGACGCCGGCAGCCGCCCCGAACAGCGCCGCCCCGCCGGCGATCCCGCGCGCCAGCCCGCCTCCGAACGAACCGACCAGGCCCCCGGCCGAGATGCCGCCTTGCGGCGCGTCATACTCCACCGCCTTGGCCCGCTGGTCGGCGGCGAAGATCGCCGCGCCGAGCCCGCCCGGGAAGAAGGCCGACCCCGGCGCCCCATCGACCCGCGCGCAATTCAGCCGCTCGAATTCCTTCGGCGGCTGATGCCGGTCCATGGCGCACAGGATCGTTTCGCCGCCATGGGTGCGCATCAGCGCCGCGAACGCCCGCGTCGCGCGGGCCCGCGCCGCCCGCTCCGACCAGACCAGGACCAGCGGCAGCCGCGCGTCGAACGCCAGCGGCGGCCCGACCGGATCGAGCTCGCAAACGATGAACCGAACCGCGGGCAGCGCCTTTGTCAGCGTCTCGACATAGGCGCGGTCTTCCGCGACGTGCGCAATAATAGCGACACTCATACTTACCCCCAGCAGCCGGGGTTAAGAATGTATGACTCGCCCCTCCGGCGCATCAAAAACGAGCACGCTACTCACAGCCGAAACGCGAGCGTTAACAATTGGATGAGGATCGGGGATTCGGCTCGGCGGCCGCGAAAATACACAAAATGCGAACGCGCGGCGCCGGTAGGACGCCGCGCGAGGCCTGAATTCCGCTTGTCCGCGAATCAGTTGGAGAGGCGCTTCAGCCGGCTCATCGCCGCGTCGGACGCGCCGCGGGCCGCGTCGAGCGATTGCTCCGCCGCATCGAGGCTGGCCTCGATCTGCCGCTGCTCGGCCTCGGTCATCTCGATGAGCGCCTCGGGCGAAGAATTCATGGCGCGGGTGACCGAATCCGTGATCGCCTGTTCCTGTCCGGAACGGGCGTTGGCGATGGTCGGGGCCACGACGCCCATCAGGGTCATGGCGGCGACGCCGGTCAGGAAGCTTCCGACCACGACAGGCCAGTGCGACCGCGCCGAGGCAGGGACATGGCGGCTGGACGCCGCCTGGGTGCGAGATTTAGCTGAACCGCCCATGACTGCCTCTATTTAGCTCGGGCTATACAGCAAACAAGTTAACGGTGAAAGATTTTGAAGATGGATGTTGCGTAAGGCGAATACGAATAGATACGAGGCACCGCACCAACGGGCGCTCGTCAGGGGAATTGCACGGGGTCCGGGCGCCTAATAGGCGTATCAGCCAGAATTAACCAAGTACGCCAGAATTGACCAAGCACGAAGGAGGCCGCATTTGAGCGCGCGCAAGATCCGCAAGGCGATCCTTCCCGTGGCCGGCCTCGGGACCCGCGTGCTCCCGGCGACCAAGGCCATTCCGAAGGAGATGCTGCCGGTCTTCGACCGCCCGGCCATCCAGTACGTCGTCGATGAGGCCCGCGCCGCGGGGATCGAGCACATCGTCTTCGTGACCGGCCGCAACAAGGCCGCCATCGAGGATTATTTCGACCGCGCCTACGAGCTGGAGAGCAGCCTCCGCGAGAAGCAGAAGACCGACCTCCTCAGGGAGCTTGCGGCGTTCACGCCCACCGCCGGCTCCATGAGCTTCGTGCGCCAGCAGGAGGCGCTGGGGCTCGGCCACGCCGTCTGGTGCGCGCGCGACGTCGTCGGCGACGAGCCCTTCGCGGTGCTCCTGCCGGACATGCTGACGATGGGCTCGTCTCCCTGCCTGCAGCAGATGGTCGAGGCGTATGAGAAGGTCGGCGGCGGCAACGTCATCGCCGTGGAGCCCACCGACAATCCCTCCGCCTACGGAATTGTCGCGCCGGGCCGGCGCGACGGCCGCATCATGGAAATGGTCGGCATGGTCGAGAAGCCGAAGCGCGAAGAGGCGCCCTCGAACCTCTTCATCACCGGCCGCTACATTCTGCAGCCCGAGATCTTCGGCTTCCTCGCCAGCCAGGACAAAGGCGCCGGCGGCGAGATCCAGCTCACCGATTCAATGGCGCGCCTGATGAAGGAACAGAAGTTCCACGCGCTCGAATACGACGGCCGCTCCTACGATTGCGGCGACAAGATCGGCTACCTCACCGCCACCGCCGCCTTTGCTTTGGCCAACGCCCAGTTCGGCCCGGCCGCCGCGGCCGCGCTCTCCGCGTGCTTGGAAACGCGCCGGAAATAACAACCTGAGCCGTCATCCCGGCCAAGCGGAGCTTGAGCCGGGATCCAGAAGCGACAAGCTGAACCCTCTGGGTCCCGGATCGCGCTGCGCGCGTCCGGGATGACGGAACTCTGTTTTGCAGAGGGTGTAACCCTAAGCCGCGTCCTCTTCCACCTGCGGCTCTTTCTCGATCCTGAGCGCGGTGATCTGGTTGCGGCTCTTGCGCAGCACCTGAAAGCGATAGCCGTGAAACGCGTAGCGCTGCCCCGGCTCCGGGATCGTCTGCGCCTCGTGGATCACCAGCCCTGCGACCGTCACCGCCTCTTCGTCCGGCAGATCCCAATCCATCATCCGGTTGAGATCCCGGATCGGCACCGTGCCATCGACATTCACCGCGCCGTCCGGCTGTTTGCGCACGCCCTTCACCGCGATGTCGTGCTCGTCCTTGATGTCGCCGACGATCTCCTCGAGGATATCCTCGAGCGTCACGAGCCCCATCAGCGCGCCGTACTCGTCCACCACCAGCGCGAAATGCTCGCGCCGCCGCAGGAATTCCGCGAGCTGATCCTCCGCGCTCGTCGTTTCCGGCACGAACCACGGCGTCCGCGCGATCTCCTTCACCTCGATCCCGTCGCGCCCCTTCTCGGACACCGCGCGCAACAGGTCCCGCGCATGCAGCACGCCGACGATGTTCTCCTGCTCGTCCTTGTAGAGCGGCAGCCGCGTGTGCGGGCTCGCCATCGCCTGCGCCAGGATCTCCCGCGGCGGCAGATCGACATCGAGCATCTTCATCGCCTTGCGGTGCAGCATCACGTCGGCGACCGTGAGCTCGGAAAGGTCGAGCGCGCCGCGCAGGCGATCCCGCACATCGGTCTCCACCGCGCCCTCTTCCGCGTGCATCTCCACCGCGCCCAGGATTTCCGCCCGCGCCGCCGAAAGCACGTCCACGCTCTCGTCCACGCGCACGCCGAAGAGCTTGAGCCCATTGTTCACGATCCACTGCACCGCCGCCACGATCGGCGCCAGGAACCGCACCATCCATTGCACCGGCAGGGCGACGAACCGCGCGATCTTGTCCGCCGCGGTGATCGCGTAGGTTTTCGGCCCCACTTCGCCGAACACCAGCAGAAGCGGCGTCAGCACGATCGTGGTGATGAGCGGCGCAAGGTCGCCATAGAGGCCGCTGAAGATGCTGGTCGAGAGCGCCGAGGCCCCGATCTGCACGACGTTCGCGCCGAGGAGCACCGCACCGATCATCCGCTCGCGGTTCTCGTTGAGCTTGTTCACCCGCGCCGCGAGCTTGTCGCCTTCGCGCTCCAGCGTCGCCATCCGCGCGCGCGAGGCCCCGGTGAGCGCGGTCTCCGCCGCGGAGAAGAACGCGTTGAGCAATATGAGCGCCGCGATCACGCCGGCGGCGATCAGGAGCGAGGTGGTCATCATGCGAGCTCGCGCTGCAGGAGCGCGCGAACCGCGTCCTCCGGCGCGTCCTTCTGGACAAAGGCGCGTCCGATCCCGCGCGCCAGGATGAGGTTGAGCTTCCCCGCTTCGGCCTTCTTGTCGTGGGCCATCGCAGCAAGCATGCGCACTGCGTCGAAAGGCCCGCCGGGAAGCTTCTTCAGATCAAGATCAAGGCCCATGTCGGAGAGGCTGGCGACGACGCCGGCCGCTTCCTGCTTCGGGCAGAGGCCAAGATCGGCGGAGAGCTTGAACGCCAGCGCCATGCCCGCGCCCACCGCCTCGCCGTGCAGCAGCGCCCCGTCATAGCCCGCCGACGCCTCCAAGGCATGAGCGAACGTGTGCCCGAGATTGAGCAGGGCGCGGGCGCCATGCTCCTTCTCGTCGGCCGCAACGATCCGCGCCTTCTCCCGCACCGAGACGCCGATCGCGTGCTTCAGCACGCCGGCGTCGCCGGCGAGCAGCGCGCGGGCGTTCCTTTCGCACCAGGAGAAGAACTCGGGATTGTCGATGAGGCCGTATTTCGCCACCTCCGCGAACCCCGCGCGCAGCTCGCGCGGCGGCAGCGTCTGCAAGAGATCCACGTCGATCAGCACCAACCGCGGCTGATGGAAAAGTCCAACGAGATTCTTCCCCGCCGGCAGATCGATCGCGGTCTTGCCGCCGACGCTGGAATCCACCTGCGCCAGCAGCGTCGTCGGGATCTGCACGAAATCGACGCCGCGCAGCACGAGCCCCGCCGCAAGGCCGGCGAGATCGCCGATCACGCCGCCGCCGAACGCGATGACGAGATCGTTGCGGTGCACGCCCCCTTCGATCAGCGCCGTGCAGATGCGTTCAAGCCCGTCGAAGCTTTTCTGCGCCTCGCCCGGCGGCAGGACGATCGTCTGCGCTTCAAGCCCGCCGAGCGCAGCCTCGAGCGCGTCGAGGTGCAGCCGCGCGACATTCTCGTCCGTCGCCACGAACACGCGCTTCGACTTGGCGTAGGGCGCGATCCGCGCGCCCGCCTCCGCCAGCAGCCCCGCGCCGACGACCACGTCGTAGGCGTCCGCGCCTAACGCGACCGGGATCGTTTCCACACTGCTCATTGGACCGTCTGCTGCAGATGCGTCTTCAGCGCCGCGATCACCGCCGCGGTCGCGTTCGCATGCGGACCGTGGCCCGAGTCGATCACCAGGTCCGCCTCTGCATAGACCGGATAGCGCTCCGCCATCAGCCGCTCCATCACCACGCGCGGATCGCCGTTCTTCAAGAGCGGCCGCGTCTCGCGCCGCCCCACGCGCTTCGTCAGCACGTCGATGTCGGCCCTCAGCCACACCGTGATCGCCCGCTCCTTCAGGAGCGCGCGCGTCTCGCCATCCATGAACGCGCCGCCGCCGGTGGCGAGCACGTGCACCGGCTCGCAGCACACCAGCCGCTTGATCACCCGCCGCTCGCCGCCGCGGAAATCCGCTTCTCCGTGCAGCTCGAAGATTTCCGGGATGGTGAGGCCGGCCGCCTTCTCGATCTCGCTGTCCGCGTCGCGGAACGGCAGCTCCAGCGCCGCCGCGAGCTTGCGTCCCACGGTGGTTTTGCCGGCCCCCATAAGGCCGATGAGCGCGATGGTCTTGGGCGCCTTGAGCCCCCCCGCCAGCGCTGCAAGCGCCGCGGTCTCCTCTTCCTTGAGGTGGGAATCGCCCCCCTCGGCGCTTGGCCGCGTCAAAAGAAATGCCTCCGGGCCCCAAGGGTTAACGATTGCTGTTAACCACGCACGAGCCGTCGTGACTGGAAAGTAGCCGCATTTTGGGGTCAATCTCCGGCCCTCGCAATATCAAGGGGCGAAGCGTGAGACGACGCAGACGCAGGGGAGGCGGTCCGCAGCTCGGCGCACGCGCCTGGGCGATCATCGCAGGCGCCGCCGGCGTTCTGGTCATCGGGGCCTTCATCGCGCTGATCGGCGTGGCCGACCGCGCCGCGCCGGAACAGCATCAGATCCGCGTCGAATTGCCTGATGCGCTGAAGGATTGAGCCTTGCACGGGCGTGCTCTCGCATCCGGCGCAGCGCTTCTGGCGCTGACGCTTGCGGCCTCCGCGCCGCCCGCCCTCGGCCAGGCGGGCGCGCCGCTGGTCGCAGGCCCGACAGCCGGGTCTTCGGTCGGCGCGCCGCTCATCCTCGGCGGCTCTCGGCCGCCTGCGCCTGATTCGGACGCGCCCCTGGCCGGCGCGCCGCCGGCGCCGCCAGAACCCCCGCCTGCCGTTGAGCCGCAGCAGGCGACTGGAGCCTCCCGACTGCCTGCTCCTGTCGAGATGGGCGACATCCAGCAATTGGACGTCTGGTCCGTGGGCGTCCTCCCGCGGACCGACGGCGGCCTCCCGAACTCGCTCTGGGCCGGCAGCGACGCCGCCGCCCTCGGCGCGCTCTTCGATCGCCTGCCGGCCAGCATCGATTCCCCCGCCGCCCGCACCCTCGCGCGCCGGGCGCTCGCCTCCGCCGGCGAAGCGCCCGGCGGCGCAGCCGCCGATGCCGGCCGCAAGCGCGTCTCCGCGCTCGCCCGCATGGGCTTCGCCGACGACGTCGCCGCGATGGCGACCGCCGCCAGCGCCGCCTTCACCGAGCCGAACATCGCCCAGTTCGCCGCCCAGTCCGAGCTCGCGCGCAACCGCCGCGGCGAAGCCTGCGTCCGCGTCCGCGCCGCTGTCGGCGATGCGCCGCCGCCCTTCATCCTCCGCATGCGCGCCTATTGCGCCGCCGCGCAGGGCGATGCGGCCATGACCGACCTCGCGCTCGAAGTGGCGCGCAGCGCCAACGCCGAGGATGCCTGGTTCCGCACCGCGATCGGCGCACTGATCTCGCGCCCCGCGCGCCCGCCCGCGGCCCGCTACGACACCCCGCTCAACGCCGCCGTGTCGCTCGCCGCCGGTCTGGCGCCCGCCGCCGGCAATTCCATCGCGTCTTCCACGCCGCTGGCGCTGCTCGCGATCGCGCGCTCGCGGGACGCCCCGACGCCGCTCCTCCGCGCCAACGCCGCCGCCGCCGCCTTCCGCCGCGGCGTGTTGAGCAAAGCCGAGGCGCGCGAGGCGATCCGCGCCGCGATCGCCGCTCCGCCCGCGCCTGCGCCCGGCTTCATCGGCGCCGTTCGAGACGTGGAGGCCCAGCCCGGCACGCTCATCGCCGCCACCGCGATCGACCGCGCGCTCAAGCAATCGTCCGCTTACGGAGATTTCGTCGCCGCCGCGCGGCTCTTCCAGGAGGACATCGCCCGCTTGAGCCAGGCGCCCGATCCGCCCGCCACACTGCTCCTCGCCCGCGCCGCCGCCGCCATCGGCGACACGCCGCTCGCCGCGCGCCTCGCTTATTCCGCCCAGCAGGCCAACGCCGACCCGGTCGGCGTTGCGCGGGTCCGCGCCGCCATCGCACTCGACGATCCCGGCGCGCTCTCCGACCGCATCGCCGCCGGCGGCCCGAGCGTCGGCCGCGACGCGGCCATCCTCGCCGAACACCAGGCCCTGAACGCCGACGGCCGCGCCTTTCTCGCCTCCCATCCCCCCGTCGGCGGCGTCCGCGGCGACGGCGCCCTGCTCGCCGCGCTGCAGGCCGCCGCCAATCGCCGCGCCGTCGGCGAGACCGCGATCCTCGCAAGCCTCCTCGCCGCGCCCGGCGCCCACACCCTCGACGCCGAAACCCTCGCCGTGATCATCCGTGCACTGAGGACTGTCGGCCTCGACGACGACGCCCGCGCCATCGCCGTCGAAGCCCTCGTCGGCCCACCCCCCGCAACATGAGCCCCGCAACATGAAATGCGCGCCATGAACAATCGCGTCGAGGCCTTCCTGGAGATGCTCTCCGCCGAGCGCGCCGCGCGCCCGAACACGATCGACGCCTATCGCCGCGACCTCGCCGACGCCGCCCACGAGATCGGCGCCGCGCTGACCCAGGCGGCGCCCGACGAGGTCGAGCGCTACGTCGCCGAGCTCTCCCGCCGCGGCCTGACCGCCGCCACGGTGCGCCGCCGCATCTCCGCGCTGCGCCAGTTCTTCCGCTTCCTCCTGCAGGAGGGCGATCGCGCCGACGATCCGATGGCGCGCATCAGGCCGCCCAAGCGCTCGCGCGCGCTCCCCAAGACGCTGTCCTCCGAGACCGTCGCGCGCCTGATCGAAGCCGCCGGCGGCCAGAACGACGCAACGAGCCTCCGCGACCGGGCGCTCGTCGAGCTCCTTTATGGCGGCGGCTTCCGCGTCAGCGAGCTGGTGTCGCTGCCGCTCAACACCGCGCCGAAGCCCGGCCATGATCATCTCATCGTGGTCGGCAAGGGCGGCCGCGAACGCATGGTCGTGCTCGGCGAGCCCGCCCTCGATGCGCTGCGCGCCTATATGGCGGTCCGCGAATCCTTCCTGCCGAAGCTGACTTTGAAGCGCGAGCGCGCCGAGCGCTGGCTCTTCCCTTCGCCTACCGCCAAAGCAGGGAAGCTCACCCGGCGCCGCGTCGCGCAAATCTTGGCGCACGCCGCGCGCACCGCCGGGCTCGACGCGCGCAAGGTCTCCCCGCACGTCCTTCGCCACGCGTTCGCCACGCACCTCGTCGAGGGCGGCGCCGATCTGCGCACCGTGCAAACCCTTCTCGGCCACGCCGACATCTCAACCACGCAGGTCTACACCCACGTCGCCGAAGAGCGCCTCAAGCAGATCGTCGAAAGCGCCCACCCCTTGGCGCGCCGCCGCAAGGATTAGCTCCTTCCCTCCCCTGCAAGGGGAGGGTGTCATCGCGCAGCGATGACGGGTGGGGTGTGAGCCCCAAGCGTTTGAAAATTGTCCCCCACCCGTCGCCGACGAGGTCGGCGACACCCTCCCCGCAAGCGGGGAGGGAAACGCCTTACGTCCCCCAAGCCACGTCGCGCCGCGCCACGAAGATCATCACGATGGCGCCGGCCATGAAATCGAGCAGCAGCATCGACATGATCAGGAAGAATTCCATCGTCCCGAATTCCGGCACGAGCAGGAAGAGCGCCAGGCACACCGCGAAAATGATCATCGCCAGCGAGTTCTCGATGATCGCCGGGCTCGTCGGCCGCGTCGATTTCACGATCTCCAGGAAGAAGAGCCCGGCCGCGAACATCGTGATCAGGTGTCCGTATGTGACGAGCCATTCCGCGCCCGACGGCAGGCGCACGGCGATCGCCACATCGGCGAGCCATTGCCGAAAGCTTGCATCGCCCATCGTGAACGCGACGAGCGCATAGAGGATCGCCGGCAGCACGAGCAGCGGCACGGCGCGCACGACAGGGTGCATCGCGGAACTCCCTTTTGACGGAGAACGCCCGACCCCCCTCATGGTTTCCGCACCAAGCTACGCTCCCCGGCCGAGCGTGCGCAGCACGCGAAGAGCCGGGCCCCAAATCTCAACCGCATCGTCGCTCATTGTTAGGCCCCGGATCGCCGCTTCGCGTCGTCCGGGGAGCGTGATGTTAGGAACGTCGCGCAACTTCCTCCGCACGCCGCATCGCGCGCAGCACGTTCTCGCCCGCAAGCTTGCGGATGTCCCGGTCGCTCCAGCCGCGCCGGATGAGCTCCGCCAGCAACGCCGGATAATCCTCCACCCCGTCGAGCCCGACCGGCAGCGCATCGACGCCGTCATAATCCGAGCCGATCCCGACATGATCGACGCCCGCGACCTGCCTGATGTGGTCGATATGATCCGCGACGATCGACAGCGGCACCACCGGCGCCGGATTCGCGCTGACCCATGTCGCGAGCGCGGTCTTCACCGCCTCCGGATCGCCCGGATTGAGGAACTTCAGCCGCTCCTCCTCGCCCTTCCTGCGCGACGCCCATTGCAGATAATCCGGCGACACGAAGGTCGAATAGAAGTTCACCATCACCACGCCGCCATTCGCCGGCAGCAGCCGCAGCACATCGTCCGGCACGTTGCGCGGATGCGGATCGATCGCCAGCGCCGAGGAATGCGAGAAGATCACCGGCGCGCGCGACACCCGGATCGCATCGCGCATCGCTTCGGCCGACACGTGCGAAAGATCGACCAGCATGCCGACCTTGTTCATCTCGCGCACGACATCCTCGCCGAACGGCGAGAGCCCGCCATGCTGCGGCGCGTCGGTCGCGCTATCCACCCACGCATTGTTCTTCGAATGTGTCAGCGTCATGTACCCGACGCCCGACGCGCGGAACTCCCGCAGCAGCGCAAGATTGCCTGCGATCGCCTCGCCGCCCTCGATGCCGAGCAGGGACGCGATCTTGCCTTGCCGGTGGATGCGCACGACGTCGTCGGCAGTCACCGCCATCTCCAGCCGGTCCGGATACCGCCCAACCATCCGCCGCACGAGATCGATCTGCTCCAGCACCGTCTTGTGCGATTCAAGCCCCTGCAGCGCCGCCGGCACATAGACCGACCAGAACTGCCCGCCGACACCGCCTTCGCGCATGCGCGGCAGATCGGTGTGCATCGGCTTGTCCAGCCGCCGCGTGTCGCTCATGAGATCGAGCGCTCCGAGATCGTTCCCGTGATCGCTGCGGATCGTCCACGGCAGATCGTTGTGCCCATCGATCAGCGGCGTCTGCCGCAAGAGCCGCATCACATGCGCCCGCTCCTGCGCGCTCATCTCCTGCGCACCCGCCTGGGCCGCCATCGCCAACACGAAGGCGCTCGCCATTCCAAACGTAGCCAGTTTCACGCCGACATCCCCTTAAGCACGACCGTCATCCCGGGTTCGCGGAGCGAGCCCCGGGACCCAGATGGGGAAAGCAAGCGCTAAACGAACCTAGAGTCCATAAGCGGCCTTCATCTCCGGCTCTTTCGCCGCAACGACGCGCGCCAGATCGACGATCACCTTCGCCTGCTTCCAGGTCGCGTCGTCCTGCATCTTGCCGTCGAGCATCGCGACGCCCGATCCGTCCGGCATGGCCTCCAGGATGCGCAGGGCGAACTTCACCTCGTCCGCCGGCGGCGTGAACACCTTCTTCGCGATCGCCACCTGCGAGGGATGCAAGGACCAGGCGCCCACGCACCCCATCAGGAACGCGTTGCGGAATTGCTGCTCGCACGCCTCCCCGTCCTCGATCGCGCCGAACGGCCCATAGAACGGCTTGATCCCGGCCGCCGCGCAGGCATCCACCATCTTCGCGAACGTGTAATGCCAGAGGTCCTGCTGCACGGCCGATCGCGGCGCCCCGTCCGTACGCGGATCTTCCAGCACCTTGTACCCAGGATGCCCGCCGCCGACCCGCGTCGTCTTCATCTTGCGGCTCGCCGCAAGGTCCGCCGGCCCGAGCGAAATCCCATGCATGCGCGGCGAAGCCTGCGCGATCGCCTCCACATTGATCACGCCCTCCGGCGTCTCCAGGATCGCGTGCAGCAGGATCGGCTTCTTCAGCCCGTGCTTCGCTTCGAGGTTCGCCAGCAGCTGATCCATGTAATGGATGTCCCACGGCCCCTCGACCTTCGGGATCATCAGCACGTCGAGCGCATCGCCGACTTCGCCGACCAATTGCGTCACGTCATCGAGATGCCATGGGCTGTTGAGCGCGTTCACCCGCGACCAGAACCCGACGCCCATCGCCCGGAACGGAACCTTCTTGCCCATCTCGATCGCGCCCGCCCGCGCCGCCTCTTTCGCGTCCGCGGGAATGGCGTCTTCGAGATTGGCGAGGATCACGTCGGTCGTGGTCGCGATCTCGGGGACCTTCGCCCGCACCTTCTCCAGATGCGGCGGCACGAAATGGATCATCCGCTCCAGCGCCACGGGCAGCTCCCGGAGCGGCGTCGGCGCGCCGGTGGCGAGTGGAGCATAGAAGGCTCTCGGAGTTTTCATGCGCGGCCTCGCCGAGGGAGGGGGGTAAAGAGTACGGGGGCCCTGAAACCCCTTCGCACTCGCAGCATGATCCGCGCCGCGGATCGCCGCAACCGGGATGCTTAACCTTGAAGGAAGGCGTCCGACGGCTAATGTTGCCGCCACGGCCCCCTCGAAGGCCGATGGGGCAAGCCTTTGCGCACGTATCTCGACTTCGAAAAATCCATTGCCGAGATCGAGACCAAGATCGAGGAATTGTCGGCCCTGGCGGAATCCTCCGGCGCCGAGGCGATGGGAATTGAGCTTTCCCGCCTCAAGACCAAGTCTCAGAAACAATTGGAAGAACTCTACGGGAAGCTCGATCCCTGGCAGAAGACCCAGGTCGCCCGCCACCCTGAGCGCCCCCGCTTCCGCGACTACGTCGCCGCCCTGGTCACCGACTTCACCGAGCTTTCAGGGGACCGCAACTTCGCCGAGGACCCCGCCGTCCTTGGCGGCCTCGGGCGCTTCCTCGGCCGCCCCACCCTGGTGATGGGCCACGAGAAGGGTCGCACCACCCAGGAGCGCCTCACCCATAATTTCGGCATGGCCCGCCCCGAGGGCTACCGCAAAGCCGTCCGCCTCATGGACCTCGCCGAGAAGTTCAAGCTCCCGGTCGTCTCCTTCGTGGACACCACCGGCGCCTATCCCGGCCTCGGCGCCGAGGAGCGCGGCCAGGGCGAAGCCATCGCCCGCTCCATCGAGCGCTGCATGTCGCTCGGCACGCCGATGGTGGCGGTCATTGTCGGCGAAGGCGGCTCAGGCGGCGCGCTCGCCATCGCGGCGGGGAACAAGGTGCTCATGCTCGAGCACGCGATCTATTCGGTGATCAGCCCGGAAGGCGCCGCCTCAATCCTTTGGAAGGATTCCGGACGCGCCAAGGACGCCGCGACCGCGATGAAGATCACCGCCCAGGATCTCTTCGCGCTCGGCATCATCGACGGCATCATCCCCGAGCCGATGGGCGGCGCCCACCGCCAGCCGGAGAAGGCCGTCGCCGCCGTCGGCGCCGCGGTCGCGCAAGCCCTGGACGGCCTCGACGGCAAGGACGCCCCCACGCTCCGCCGCGAGCGCCGCGACCGCTATTACAAGATCGGCCGCCTCGAAGAAGAAACGCCCCGCGCCCCCAAGCGCTGAGCTCGGCCTTGCAAGGGAAGCTCTTTCCTTCCCCGTTCACGGGGGAGGTGGCGTCGCGTAGCGACGACGGAGGGGGCGCAACATCCGCCAACCAGCCTAATGCAGCACGCCCATCAGCCACAGAATGAGGATGATCGGCAGCGGAATGCCGACCAGCCAAAGGATGAGGCCCTTTGCCATGATTGCTCCTGCGTTTCCGCAAGCAACGGCGCAAAGGCGAGGACGGTTCCAATTGGCGCCCCCCTCCCCTTGAGGGGAGGGGGTAGGGGTGGGGTGATCCTCCGTCCTCGGACGATAACGCGCGCTAGACTCTGCGATCCAACAACAACCGCACCCCGAGCCCTAACAGCATCGCTCCGATCGCGCCTTCCACCCAACGCATCACCGGCGACGCCTTCATCGCCCGCCCCGCGCGCGCCGCCGCGAACGCCACGCCCGCCAGCCACACCGCGCCCATCAGATAATGCGCCCCGATCAGCGCCGCCGCGTGCGCCGGCGCGCTCGGCCCCGCCGGCACGAATTGCGGCAGCGCCGCCAGGTAAAACAGCGCGATCTTCGGATTGAACGCGTTCGTCAGCAGACCTTGCCGATAGGGCGCGCCCCCAAGAGCCGCAAAAGTCGTCGGCGGCGCGTCCGCATCATCCGGCTTCGGACGAATGGCGCCCCAAAGGGCTTTGACCAGCATGCCAACGCCGATCCACGCCAGATAGGCAGCGCCCGCGATCTTCACGCCCACATAGAGCGCCGGGATCGCCGCCAGCACCGCCATGAACCCGAAGCCTGCAAGCCCCGCGTACCACACAAACCCGCTGGCGATCCCCGCCGTCGCCGCCAGCCCCGCGCGCAGCGATCGCATCGCGTGCCCGACGACCAAGAGCGTGTCCGGCCCCGGCGTGATCGTCACCAGGAGACAAAGCGCCAGCCACGTCAGCAGCGACGCATCCATGCCTATCCCCGCAGGATGTCGGGGCCCGACGACGCGTGCTTCTCGACATGCCCTTTGTCATAGAAGCGCGCCGGCGGCTTCGGCGGATGCCGCACTGTGAAGAGATAGAGCCCTGCGCCGATCGCGAGCACGACGAGCAGCCAGAACACCCCCTCACCCGAAAAGCGCACGCCGCGCATGCGCCGCTACTTCCGTTTCGCGCTTGCGGCTTTCTTCGCCACGCGCGCGGGCGCAGCGACGGTGGAAGGCGCATTCTTCCGCCGCACGAGCGCGCTGAAATCCGCCATCAGCTGCTCGGTCACGCGGCCGGGCTTGTACTTGATGCCCGCGATCTCCGCGACCGGCGTGATCTCCGCCGCGCTGCCGGTGAGGAAGCATTCCTCGAACGTGCCGAGCTCGGTTGGCCAGATCGCGCGCTCCTGCACCTCCATCTTCCGCTGCTTGGCGAGCGCGATGACGGTCTGGCGCGTGAGCCCGTTGAGGAACGCATCCGGATAGGGCGTGTGCAGCACGCCGTCGCGCACGAAGAAGATGTTTGCGCCTGTTGCTTCGGCCACCTGCCCGCGCCAGTCCATCATGAGCGCATCCTGGAAGCCGTTCGCCTCCGCCGCATTCTTGGAGAGCGTGCAGATCATGTAGAGCCCCGCCGCTTTGGCGTTGCAGGGCGCGGTGTCGGGCGAGGGCCGCCGCCACGGCGCGATGCAGAGCTTGATGCCCTTCATCTTGTCCGCGAAATAATCGCCCCACGGCCAAGCCGCGATCGCCACATTGATCGTGCTCTGCGGCGTCGACACCCCGAGCTTGTCCGATCCTCGCCAAGCGATCGCCCGCACATAGGACGAGGGATTGCCGTTCTTGTTGACGGTCTCCTGCTTGGCGCGGTCGAGCTCCTCCACCGAGTACGGGATCTCGAAGCCCATCAGCTTCGCCGAGAGGTGCAGGCGCTGGCTGTGTTCGCGCGACTTGAAGATCGCCCCGTCATAGGCCCGCTCGCCCTCGAATACCGACGATGCATAGTGCAGCCCATGGGTGAGCACATGCAGGTTCGCCTCCCGCCAGGGACGAAACGTGCCGTTCATCCAGATAAAACCGTCACGATCGTGGAAAGGCGCCTCAGCCATTAGAAACTCCTTGCGGGCGGCCGCACTTTAGCCGGTTTGGCTTTGCTTGTCTCCAGCCGGTCCCCAAACTTCGCGCCGATGCGGCCTTGTTTCGCGACCAATGCGGGAGGAGAGTGCCGGTTCGCATGCCCGCGAAATCCCTGCGCACGATTGGGCCCGAGCGGCTCCTCTATCTCCGCGAGGAGGAGCTCGACCAGGCGGTCGATCTCTTTTTCCTCGCTTCCAGGCGCTTCTGGCGCACGGCCGAGAACGCGCTCACCGCCCGCAATCTGGGGCCCGCCCATTATCGCGCGCTCGCCGCCATCCGCCGCATGGAGCCGCCCCCCAGCGTCACCCAGCTCCGCGAACGGCTGGGCGTGCGCAAGCAGAGCCTCGCCCGCGTTCTGGACGGCCTGGAGCGGGCCGGGCTGGTGGCCAAGCACGCCGACGCGCGCGACGCCCGCCAGCGCAAGCTCGTCCTCACCGAAGCCGGCCGCATCGCCGAGCGCGACGCCTCCGCCGCGCTGCGCGAGCGCTTGGCGCAAGCTTTCCGCACGATCGGCGATCAGTCCGTCCCCGGCGCCCTCGCTCTCCTCGAAGCCCTCACCGAGGAAAAGCCTTGAGCCCCGCAGGACAGACCGCCCCCCTCCCCTTGAGGGGAGGGGGCCAGACACCGAGAATTTATCCGCGTCCGGACGATCAGCGCCCCTACTCCCTATTCCCTACTCCCTATTCGCCCCTTCCATGAACGCACCCGCGCTCGACGCGCTTTCCCGCCCCCCGCACATCCTCATCGTCGATGACGACGACCGCATCCGCACGCTGCTGAAGCGCTACCTCGCCAACGGCGGCGCGCGCGTGTCGGCCGCCGCCGAAGCGCAGAGCGCGCGCAAGCTCATGGCCGCGTTCGATTTCGACCTTCTCATCCTCGACGTGATGATGCCGCAGGAGGACGGCTTCTCCCTCGCCGAGAGCGTGCGCCGCACCTCGTCCGTGCCGATCATTCTCTTGACTGCGCGCGGCATGCCCGAAGACCGCATCAAGGGCCTCGCGCTCGGCGCCGACGATTACGTGCCGAAGCCCTTCGAGCCGGAAGAGCTCGCGCTGCGCATCAACGCCATCCTGCGCCGCGCCGCCCAGCGCATCGCCGAGCCGCCCGAGAGCGTCCGCTTCGGCCCGTTCACCTTCAACGCCTCCCGCGGCGAGCTCCTGCGCGAGACCGCGCCCGTGCGTCTCACCGAATCCGAAGCGACCATGCTGCGCGTGCTCGCCGCGCGCGGCGGCGATCCGATCACGCGGGAGGAATTGGCCAAACGAGCCAAGGCCGGCCTCGAGCGCAGCGTCGATGTTCTGGTCACCCGCCTGCGCCGCAAGATCGAGGTCGATCCCCGCGCGCCGGTCTATCTCCAGACCGTGCGCGGCATCGGCTATCGCCTCGCCATCGACTAGGCGATGTGGCTGGTTCCTTTGCTTGGTGGGATCGCGGGCTGCGCGATCTGGGCGTTGTACGCCGCTTCGGACTGGCCCCACCACGCCCTCGAAAGTATAGTGTGGTTTCCGCTTTCGGCCTTGAGCGTTTGGGCAGGCGCATTCCTTTGGAAACAGCATCGCAGCTCGCAGCGGATGCTTGCCCAACACCTCGCCTCAGACCGAAGAACGCGCGCAAGCTACTTGCGGGCTAGATTGCTCAACTGGGGATCAGGCCTTCTGCTGCCTGCTGCGCTCGTTCTCGGGATCTTTCTCAGCAAGACCGATTTGAACCGATACTTAGTCGTCGGCGTCGTGGCGTGCGGAGTCATCCTGTCGCTCGCGGGACTGATCTACAGCGGGCGGACGCGCGCAATGATCGAAGCCGCAATTCCAACGCCGCCTAAAGACGAGGGTGTCTAGTGCATCCTGTCCTACCGCCTTTCGCTTCGACGCAAAGTGACGCCGCAAGAAAAACCACCATTCCCGGGCTCGCTCTCCGACATCGCGCAGCGATGTCGGAGAGCGAGCCCGGGACCCATGACCACCGTCATCTGACGCAAAGTGAACAATTCTCGGCGCCGAACCTCTAGTTTCGCGCCCACAATCGCAGCATTCTCCGCCTCAACGACAAAAAGGAGGAAACATGCACCGGATCATCGCCGCCGCGCTCCTGTCCGCCGCGCTCGCCACGCCCGCTTTTTCCCAGGAAGCCCAGGGCGACGCGCTCGATCCCTTCCCCCCGATCGAGCAATCGGTCGGCGCGACCATCAACGAGACCGACCGCATGCTCGTCTCCGTGACGATCGCGAACGCCGGCCCCTACCCGTTCATCGTCGATACCGCCGCCGAACGCACCGTCATCGCTCGCCAGCTCGCCGAGCAGCTGCAGCTTCGCCAGATCGGCCGCTCGCGCATGCTCTCCATGACCAGCTCGCGCGACGTGATGAAGGTGGAGGTCCCCGACGTCTCCTTCATCCCGGGCCGCTCGCACGATCTGCAGGCCTTCACGCTGAACGGCGATCATGTCGGCGCCTCGGGCATCCTTGGGATCGACGCGCTGCGCGGCCAGCGCGTCGTGCTTGATTTCGCGGCCAACACCTTGAGCGTCGGCCCGGCGCCGCCGCGCACCCAGCGCGCCGCCGCCGACGAGATCGTCGTGCGCGGCCGCCGCCGTCTTGGACAGCTCGTGCTCGTCGATCTCAGCATCGACGGCGAGGAGGTCGATGTGATCGTCGATTCCGGCTCGCAGGTCTCGGTCGGCAACGACGCGCTGCGCCGCCTGATGGCGCTGCGCCGCAACGCTTTCACGCCGATCACGCTCTTCAGCGTCACCGGCGAGACCTTCGCCGCCGACTATGCCCGCGCCGACAAGCTCGTCATCGGCAACGCCCAGCTCATCGGCATGCCGATCGCCTTCGCTAACGCGCACTTCTTCCAGCGCATGCGCATGACGCGCAAACCTGCGCTCCTGCTCGGCATGGACGCGCTGCAGATGTTCGAGCGCGTTTCAGTCGATTTCCCGAACCGCCGCGCCCACTTCGTGCTGCGCGAGGAATCCCGCACTCCGCCCCGCGCATCGTAAGCCGCATTGCGCAGCGGGATTTCGGCGCCCCTCTCCCCTCCGGAGAGGGGTGGCGGCCACGCCTCCCAGGGAGCCTCGCATGGATCGTCGCCGACTTCTCAAGCTTACCGCCATCGGCGCAGCCGCCGCGCTCCCTGCCTGCGCGCCGCAAGCGCGACCGGCGGGCCCCGGCCTCTGGAGCGCCTTCGACGCCGCCTTCGCGCGCGCGAAGTTCATTTCGCTCAGCCACATCCTTTCCCAGGACTCTCCGCTTTGGTCGGGCTTCCCGCGCACGACGAGATTCACCCGGGCGGAGGCCCGCCTCGCGCCAGGCGCGCCGACGGCGACCCTCACCTATGAATCGCCGGGCCTTGAAGCCACCGCCTACAATCTCGCCAGCGATCAGTTCGGCGCCCAGCTCGATCCGCCCGCGCACTGGCACCAATGCTATCCCGCCATCGACGAGTTGCCGCCCACGCTCGCATTGCGCAAGCTCGTGGTGGTCTCGATCGCCGAGAAGGTCGCGGCCGATCCGGCCTATGCTCTGTCTACGGACGATCTTGCCGCGTGGGAACGCGCGCATGGCGCCATTCCTGAAGGATCGGTCGTCATGGTGCGTTCCGACTGGTCCAAGCGCTGGCCCGACAATGCGCGCTTCCAGCCCGCCGACGGAAAATTCCCCGGCGTCTCGCTCGCCGCGCTGCAATTCCTGCACCTTGAACGCCGCATCCTCCTGCACGGACATGAGCCGCTCGACACCGACGCCACCCCGACGCTCGTCGGTGAGGATTGGCTCTTGAACAACGGCTATATGCAGGCCGAGGGCGTCGCCAATCTCGATCAGGTTCCCGCCGCCGGCGCGCTCATCGCCATCGGCTTTCCGCGCTTCCGTGGCGGCACGGGCGGCCTCGCTTCCTTCACCGCCGTCTGCCCGGAGGATTGGACGCACGGCGCGCGCATCGGCGACGCGCCTGATGCGCCCTTCCCGATCAACTCTCAACGCCTGGTCTGGAACGCCGAGCGCGGTCAGCGCGAACGCACAGCGCCGTGCGACAAGCCCGCCGGCAAGCTAAGCTTCAACTGACCCTGACCGGCGGCGACCCGCCTTCAAAAAGCGGAGAGCCCTAGCGGCTCGCGATCTGGCTCGACTCCGCGACGCGCCGCTCCAGGTACATCTGCGTCAACGCCGGCGCGTTGATCTCCGTCACCGTCCGCGCCACCGCCTCTTCCCGGCAGGTGCGCACCGCGCGCCGCTCCACAGTGCTCGGCCAGTAGGAGGCGTCCGCCTCGCAGGCCCGCGTCGCCGCCAGGCCGATCCGGGACAGCAGCGCCGCAACATCGCCCTGCTTGGCCAGGTCGAAATCCGCCGTCTGCACCTGTACGGCCCGAACCGCGAGCGGGGCGATTTCAGCCTGCGCCGGCGGCGATGCCGCGCCCAGCGCGATCACCGCGGCGACCGAAAGGGCGAAACGCTTCATGGGCAGCCTCCCTGCGGCGAGGTGCGACGGCCTTCGCCGACGCCTGCCGTCATTCATGTGTCATCTGACTGTCATAAAACTATCACTCCACTGTCATGTAAACTGGCGGTCGCCGCCTTGGGTCCCCGGGCTGTGGGAAACCCTCGCAGCCAAATGTCCGGAAACGGCCAGCGCCGCGAGCGCCCGCCGCTTATCAGCCGCGCATGGACCTCGACTGGGCAGGCCTCGCGGCCGATCTCGACGCGTTCGGCGCCGCGCGCCTGCCGCGCCTCCTGCAACACGACGCGTGCGACGCGCTCTCCGCGCTCTACCCGAACGACGCCCGCTTCCGCAGCACGATCACGATGCAGCGCCACGGCTTCGGCCGCGGCGAATATCGCTACTTCGCCTATCCGCTGCCCCCGCTGGTGCAAACGCTGCGCACTGCGCTCTATCCGCGCCTCGCGCCGATCGCGAACGACTGGCACGCACGCCTCGGCCTCGACGCGCGTTTCCCCCCAACCCACGAGGCTTACCTGCAACGCTGCCACGCGGCCGGCCAGGCCCGCCCTACGCCGCTCCTGCTCAAATACGAAGCCGGCGACTTCAACTGCCTGCACCAGGACCTCTACGGCCCGCACGTCTTCCCCATCCAGATCGCGATCCTGCTTTCAGAGCCGGACGCGGACTTCGCCGGCGGCGAATTCGTCCTCACCGAGCAGCGCCCGCGCATGCAGTCGCGCACCGAGGTCGTTCCGCTGTGCAAGGGCGACGCCGTCGCGTTCGCCGTGAACATGCGCCCGGTGCGCGGAACACGCGGCGATTATCGCGTGACCATGCGCCACGGCGTCAGCCGCATTCGCTCGGGCCGCCGCTTCACTCTGGGGCTCATCTTCCACGATGCAGCCTGAACATCACGGGATGGGGGCGGACTTCCCTGCCCTTCCAGGGGAGTCCGTCATCGCGAAGCAATGACGGGCGGTCAGCTCCGCCGCCACACCGCGTGCACGATGTCCGCGCGAAATGTGAAGCCCAGCTTTTCGTAAAGCGCCAGCGCGCCGGCATTGTCCGCATACGAATGAAGAAACGGCGTCCGCCCTTCCCCGAGGATTCGATCCGCAACCGCGCGCAGCAGCGCCTCGCCGTACCCACGCCCACGATGCTCCGGATGCGTGCAAAGCGCGCTCACCTCGGTGAAGCCCTCCACCGCGAGCCGCTCGCCGCCCATCGCCACGAGCCGCCCGCCATCGCGGATGCCGATGAACCGCCCAAGTGTGTGCGTGCGCGTGCGGAACGGCCCCGGCCGCGTCAGCGTCGCGAGCGCCAGCATCTCGGCCGCATCCGCATCGCTCAGCGGCTCGATCGCGCTTGCAGGCGCGCGCGCCCCGCTCTTCGCCAGCGCCGTCGCGACGAGCTGCACGCACATCTTCTCTGTGCTGACGATCCCGGCCGGCGGTTGCGGCGGCGCCGCTTCAAGCAGGGACGCATCGTCTCCCGCAACGACAAGCCCCGCCAGGGCCGCCGCCGCCTCCGGCGTATCGTTCTTCGCCGCCACGAACGGGCTCACGTCGGCAGGAAAGCGCTTCGCCAGCGCGCCGCCTTCCGCGAAATGCGCCTGTCGCGAATGGAGCGCCGTCCAGATCGCCTTGTCGAGCGGATGTCGCGCCGGATGGCTCACCGCTTTTCCTCCCCGCGCGTCCGCATCAGCGTTTCGATCCGCGCCATCGCATCGACGAGCTCCTTGCGCGCGCCGGCCGGCATCCGCGCCAGCACGCTTTGCGTCTGCGCCGCCTGCCGTTCATCGGCGCGGTCATACGCGGCCCGCCCGCGCGCAGTCAGCGACAGCTCGTATTGCCGTCCGTCGTGCGCCGACGCCTTGCGGGCCACCAGCCCTTCCTTCACCAGCTTGCTCAACAGCCGCGACAGATACGCCGCATCCACATTGAGCGCCCGCGCGATGTCGCGCGCGGTGGAGGCGCCGTGCTTGATCTCGTAGAGCACCCGCACCTCCCCCAGCGTCCAGGGCGTATCGAAGAACGTGCGCCTGAGAATGCCGAGCTCGCGCGTGTAGAAGCGGTTGAAACGCCGCACGGCCGCAATCTCTTCCTCCGCCGCCTTCTTGCCGCTCATGCCGCACCCATCGCGCATTTAGATGACTAAGTCAAGTATATGGGATAACGCTCCCCAGACGCGATAGTCGCGATCCGGGCCCCAGCGAAATTCAATCGCGACAGAAGACTTGCCAAGCCAACCCTTGGCCCCCGGCTCTCGCGCTCAGCGCCCGGCCGGGGAGCGGCGTTGCGGCAGCTGCGCTTAGGAGCGGGCCTTGTTGTTGAGGCCCCAGAGCGGGCCCAGCGCCGGGACGCGCCGCACGATCTCATAGACGAGAAGCGTGCCCGCCAGCGTGGCGAAGAGCAGCAGCCCGGCCTCCAGCGCCAGCGGCAGCCCCGCGGGCTTCAGCGCATACGCCGCCATCACGATCACCGTCTGGTGCGCCAGGTAGCACGGGAATATCGCACGCGAGAGATAGGTGAGCGCCGGCCCGCGCGCGTCCTTCAGGAGGTTGCGCGCGAACCCGAGCGCAGCTCCGATCGCGCCCCATTGCACGATCCCGAACGCGGCCTGGCGCACATAGAAGTCCACCACGCCCGTCCGCCCGGTCATCGCCATCAGGAGCGGCAGCGCCGCGAGCGCGCACGCCAGGAACACCCACCGCAGCCGCTCGAAATCGCGCCACACGCCTTCCCGCTTGGCGATCAGGAACCCGAGCAGGAACGTCGCGAACGACGCCGCGTGATTGTACCAGTCGTTCTGCAGATGGTTCGTCACCCCGAACCAGCCGAGCATCATCTGCCGCACGACGATGAGATAGAGCATCGGCGCCACGATGAGCCGCCATCCCGAAAGCGTGCGCTCCAGCGCCGCCTCCAACTTGGCGACGAGCTGCGGCTTGCCCAGCAGCGGCGCCGCGATCAGCGTGTAGACGCCGATATAAAGCACGAACCAGAGATGATTGATCGGCACGCCGTCGGCGATGCCCTCCGGGCTGAACGCCGCGAGCCACCACGCGACGAACCCTTCATGGAACGTGCCCTTCGCCGTCGCCTCCAGCCACGCCTGCGGCGGCACCAGCACGAGCACGCCGAACAGGAACGGCGGCGCGAGCCGCGTCAGCCGCTGCCAGATCGCCTGCTCCGGCGCCGCGTTGCGGCTCATCAGCCGGAACGCCACGCCCGAGATGAAGAAGAGCAGCGTGAGCCGCCACGGGTTCATGATCAGCGCCGCGTACTTGAGCTCCTCCACCCGGTGCGAGCTGTTCACGTGCCAGTCCCACGGCGCGTAGACGAGGCCCACGTGGTAGACGATGAGCAGCCCGAACGCGGCGATGCGCACCCAGTCGATGTCGGCGCGCCGCACGCTGGGCGCAGGCTGCGTCGGCGCGGCCGGCGCCGTCCTGACTTCCGGGGTCAGGGTAAGGGTGGTCATGGTCTGCGTTGTCACGATGCGCGCGTGTTACCCTGATCCGCCCCTGACGGAGAATGTGGCGAAGTCGCCCCTGGATTGCGACCCCACGCCGCGACGGAATCGTCATCGTCGCTCGTTTAAAGTATCAGCAGGGTTGCGCGCAGTAATAAAATAGGCACCAGAAGATCACGAATAGGAGAGCCGAAGCATTCGCTGCAGTCTGAGCTAAGATTTCAGCTCCAGTTCAGGAGCCGATCCCTACCTTCCTTCGTATCGACGGTGAATTCCCGCCCCCCGTCGGAACAAACGAAGGAGAACACCATGAAGAAGATTGCCATCGCGACCATCGCGGCCATCACGGCGCTGGCGCCGGTCACGGCCACATCCGCTCTTGCCGCCCCCGGCTATCAGCGCATCGACAACCACCGCGGCGACTATCGCGGCCGGCCGGACGCCCGCCAGCAACGCCAGAACGGCTATTGGGCTGGCGGCCGCTTCTATCGCGGCGAGCCCACCCGCGCCCAGCGCAGCGCCCGCGACTTCCGCTACGATTACCGCCAATGGCGGCGCGGCGAACGGCTGAATACCTGGGAGCGCGGCCATTACTCCCGCGTCGCCGACTACCGCGCCTATCGCCTCCAGGCGCCGCCGCGCGGTTATGAATGGCGCCGCACCAATACCGGCGACTTCGTGCTCGCCGCGGTCGCCACCGGCCTCATCATGAGCGTCATCCTCGCGGCCGGTAACTGACCGCCAGCCGGACCGGAGCCCGCCGTCTTCCCTGGACGGCGGGCTCCTCCGATCGCATCCTCCCGCCGCCGAAGGCCACACTGAGGGGCGCACCCGCGTCGCGGATCCGCTAAGAGCACGGCCATGCTCCGCACACTGATCCTCGCCGCCGCCCTCGCGCTCAGCGCCGCCTGCGCAACCGTGCAACCGGCGCCGCCAGCGCACGAGCACGCCGCCGCAACCACGCCCGCCAACGATTCCGTCCTCCTCGTCGGCCCCTCCGGCCAATCCAACCTCACCCGCGCCGATCTGGCGACCATGCCGCGCAAGACCATCCGCATGAGCATCCACGGCGCCGACCACGTCTTCGAGGGCGTCGCCCTCACCGACATCCTCGCCCGCGTCGGCGCGCCCTCCGGCCAATCCCTGCGCGGCCCCGCGCTCGCAAGCGTCGTGCTCGTCACCTCGCGCGACGATTACCGCGTCGCGCTCTCGCTCGCCGAAACCGATGCCGGCATCCGGACCACAGGCGTCATTCTCGCCGACACGATGGACGGCGCCCCCATCTCCGCCGAGGACGGCCCTTTCCGCCTCATCGTCGAGGGCGATCTCCGTCCCGCCCGCTCCGCCCGCATGGTGACGCGCATCGAGGTTCGCACGCTCGCGCCGTAGCGCTGGCGGGAGGCGCTTCTGCGAAGGCGGAAGCCGCCCTATGGTCGCGCCCATGAGCACGATCGCTTCCGGCCGCCTCGCCTTCTGGGAAGGCGGCAGCCTCTGGGTCTTCGACATTCCCGACGCGCCCGGCGCGCCCGATCGCAACGCCATGCACGCACATCACGCGTTTCAGCTGACATTCTCCTTGGGCGGCCGCTTCAACCTTCACCTCGAGGATCGCGTCGTCCCCGGCCCGCACGCGATCGTCGCGCCGGACGCGCCACACGCCTTCGAGGCGCGCGGCCTCGTCGCGCTGCTCTTCATCGAACCGGAGAGCCGCGCGGGACGCTCGCTCACCCAATTGATCGAGGGCCGGCCCGCCGCTCCGATCAGCCCCGAGCAGGCACGCGACGCGCCCGACTTGATCAAGCGCGCCTACGAGCACGAGAGCCCCAAGGACGCGCTGCGCGAAACCGGCGTCTTCATCGCCAATCGCATCGCCGGCCACACCCGCGCGACAGAGCCCGATCGCCGTGTGCGCCAGATGATCAAATGGGCCAGCGACAATCTGGACGAAACGCCGGGCATCAACGCCGCCGCTGACCGCGTCGATCTTTCCCCCGGCCGCGCCAGCCATCTCTTCGTTGAGGAGACCGGCCTGCCCTTCCGCACCTACGTGCTGTGGCTGCGCCTGGTCCGCGCCGTGGATGCGCACACTGGCGGCCTCACCCTCACCCAAGCCGCCCAAGAAGCCGGCTTCGCCGATTCCGCGCATTTCAGCCGGACCTTCAAGCGCATGTTCGGCTTGCCCGCCGCGGCGCTCGAAATCTCGTAGCTGTTTCGTTCAAGCCGCCTGCGCTCCGTGGATTTAAACATTCGCTCGTCCACCCCGGACGGCATCCAGACCACGGAGAACGCAAATGACCCAAGACCCGAAGCCGACGCTGTTGCTGACCAGCGCCGCCGAAGGCTCCTGCGGCCCCTCGTGCCGCTGCGGCGAGCCCTGCCAGTGCAACGCGGCGCGCCGCTGCAGCGACGCCTGCGCCTGCGCGTGATCGACAGTCGGACGTACGGCCCGGGGGACGCCTCGGGGCCGTCCGTTCCGCCCAGCGCGCACGATCACGCTGAACGCACGCACACGCTCCGAAATCCCGCCGCCGCATACGCGATCATCCGCGGCTCCAGCGCCGGGATATCATCGCTCCGGCACACGCCCTCGCTCAGCCGATCGATCCGACCGGTCTCCGCCAGCGACAGCGTCAGCGACCCGGACAGGAAATTGTAGCTCCAATAGAGGTCCTGCTTGCTCGCCCCCGGCAGCGCGCGCGCGATGAGATCGATCAGCCGGTGGATCACCGGATCGAAATAGCGCGTCATCACTTCCCCGCCCCACGCCGTCGTCGAGTTCACCAGGCCGACCAGCGCGAAATAGTTTCGCCATCCCTCGCCGCCTTCGTGCAGCCGCTTCAGCACCGGATGCAGGAACGCCTCGATCGCGCCCTCCACCGACACCCGGTCCCCGAGCCGCGCCTCATACGCATCCATCGAGTCCAACCGATCGCGATTGATCGTCTCCGCCCGCCGCATGAACACGGCGTCGAACAGCTCCTTCTTCGAGTTGAAGTAATAATGGATGAGCGCGGTGTTCACGTGCGCGGCCGACGCCACCTCGCGCACCGTCACGCCATGGAAGCCATGCTTCGCGAACCGCTCTTCCGCTACGTCAAGGATCGCTTCACGCGCGTCCTTCTCACGGCTGTCCTTTGCAGGCCTGCCGACCTTCGCAGACCGTCCGGTCTTCGCCGAACCGGCGCTCGCTCCCATTGGACCTCCCATCGCCGCAACACTTCTTGTTGCAGCCGATCAACACCGAGCGTCTGAAGCGCCCCTGACTGCGGTGTCACACCGACGTTGCGCTTGACAAGGCCACAAGCCGAGAGGAGCGTCCAGGAAATTTAATCAGCCGCATAATTAATGCCCGCGGCGGGATGGTGAGGAGACCGCGATGAAGTCCATCTACCGTTCGACCCTGCTTGCCGGCATGAGCGGCCTTTCGCTGCTGATCGGCGCCGCGGCGGTTCCCGCCTTCGCCCAAAGCACGGCCGGCGACGAGGCAAGCGTCTCCAGCGAAGAGGTCGTCGTCACGGCCCGCCGGCGCGAGGAAAGCCTGCAGGACGTCCCGCTCTCCATCTCGGTCTTGAACGCCAGCACGCTCGATCAGTCCGGCGCGGAAAACATCACGGTCCTGCAGCAGGTTACGCCGAACGCCACCATCCAGGTCGCCCGCGGTTCGAACTCCACGCTGATCGGCTTCATCCGCGGCGTCGGCCAGCAGGATCCGCTCTGGGGCTTCGAGCCCGGCGTCGGCCTCTACGTCGATGACGTCTACGTCGCCCGCCCGCAGGGCGCCGTGCTCGACATCTTCGACATCGAGCGCATCGAAGTGCTGCGCGGGCCGCAAGGCACGCTCTACGGCCGCAACACCATTGGCGGCGCCATCAAGTACGTCACCCGGCGCCTCGACGCCGACGAGCCGCACCTCACCGCGCGCCTCAATCTCGGCGAGTATAACCAGACCGACCTCATCCTCACCGGCTCGCTTCCGCTTTCAGACACCCTCGTCGTCGGCGGCGCCGCAGCGGCCTATGTCCGCGACGGCTACGGGCAAAACCTCAACACCGGCGCCGAGCACTACAACAAGGACGTTCGCGCCTTCCGCGTCTCCGCCGAATGGACGCCCACGGACGATCTCTTCTTCCGGCTCTCCGCCGACAGCGTCGATGACACCTCGAACCCGAAGCACGGCTACCGCGTCGCCGGCAACGGCGCCGATCCGGTCTTCGCGCCGCTGGCCAATATCTACGACACCCGCGCCGGCTCCGGCGACTTCAATAATGTCGAGACCGACGGCGCCT
Organism: Hyphomonadaceae bacterium; assembly: GCA_016791425.1. Classification (GTDB taxonomy): domain Bacteria; phylum Pseudomonadota; class Alphaproteobacteria; order Caulobacterales; family Aquidulcibacteraceae; genus CADEEL01. The sequence continues at coordinate 317,317 of JAEUMQ010000016.1, forward strand.
CGCTGCTCGGCCAATGGCAGGCCAACGACGTCTGGACGTTCAAATCCATCACCGCCTACCGCACCGGCCAGACCGACGGCACGATCGACTTCGACAACACGCCCGGCCCCGTGCTCGACATCCCGGCCTTCTACCGCGACCGCCAATTCTCGCAGGAATTCCAGGCGCTCTTCGCCTATGACCGCCTGCAGGGCGTCGCCGGCCTCTACTATCTCGACGCCAGCGCATCCGGCGCCTTCGATACCGTCCTCGGTCTCGGCGGCCCGCTGACGATCTTCACCAAGGGCAAGGTCACGACCGAATCGTACGCCGCGTTCTTCGACGTGAGCTACGATCTCACCGATGAGCTCGCCCTCTCGGTCGGCGCCCGCTGGACGCACGACGAGCGCACCGGCACGGTGAACCGCCAGAACTTCACCGGCGTGCGGAGCCCCTTCTTCGGCAACGCTGCCGCCGTGCCCGGCCTCGTCCGCTCCAACTACACCAACTCCGCCACCTTCGAAGAAGTCACCCCGCGGGTCGCGCTCACCTACGAGCCCATCGACGCGCTGACGCTCTATGCCTCCTACGGCCGCGGCTACAAGTCCGGCGGCTTCGACATGCGCGGCGACGTCGTGCTGACGCCGAACACCGTGAACGGCTACGACCCCGAATTCGTCGATGCATACGAAGTGGGCTTCCACTCCAACTTCTTCGACGGCCGCGCCCGCATCTCCGGCGACGTGTTCTTCTCCGACTACAAGGACGTGCAGATCACCCGTCAGGAGCCGACCGTCACCGGCGCGGTGGCGAGCTTCGTCGATAACGCCGCCGCCGCCACCATCAAGGGCGCCGAGCTTGAGGGCACGGTCTTCCTGACCGACACTCTCAACTCGGTCTTCACCGTCGGCTATGTCGATACCAAGTTCGACGAGTACCTCTCCAACACGGTCGTCACTAATCCTGCGCCGCCGCCCGCAACGATTGTCGTGCCGGTCGATCTCTCGGCCCTCGCGGACATCCAGAACACGCCCGAATGGACCGCCTCGCTCACGTTCAATTACACGATCGATCTGGGCGAGAACGGCCGCTTCGTGTTCACGCCGCAGGCTTCGTACCGCGGCGCCGCGCGCCTCTTCGAGCTCGCCACGCCGCTGCTCGATCCCGATGCGTACACGCTCTACAACGCCTCGCTCACCTGGACCTCCGCCAGCGATCGCTTCCGCATCGGCTTGCACGGCCTCAATCTGAGCGACGAGGAATACGTTGTCGGCGGCTACAACTTCCCAGGCGCGCTCTTCGGCAACTCGATCATCGCCTTCTGGGGCCCGCCGCGCACCGTCACCGGCAGCTTCCAGGTCCGCTTCTGATCCGCTCCCCGGCCGAGCCCCCGGACTTGATCCGGGGGCGAGAGCCGGGGCCCAGCGCCCAGCGTGCCTCCGACGCCTCGGCGCCTGCTGTCGCCTTGGCCCCCAGATCGCCGCTGGCGTCCGGGGAACGACCTAACCGGTCCGCGCACGGACCTAACATCGGCGGCCTTTCATGAGCGAAGCGAAAGCCCCCAGCCGCTTCACGGTGCTGGCGCTCCTCTTCGTCGTCTACACGTTCAATTTCATCGATCGTCAGATCGTCGGCATCCTCGCCACGCCGATCAAGGCCGACCTCGGTCTCACCGACACCCAGCTCGGCCTGCTCGGCGGCTTCGCCTTCGCGATCTTCTACACTTCCCTCGGCGTGCCGATCGCCTGGCTTGCGGACCGCTGGAGCCGCACTTGGGTGATGACCATCGCGCTCGCGGTCTGGAGCGGCTGCACCGCGCTCTGCGGCCTTGCCGGCAATTACCTGCAGCTCTTTCTCGGCCGCGTCGGCGTCGGGGTCGGTGAAGCCGGCGGCGTCGCGCCCGCCTATTCCCTGATCTCGGACTATTTCCCGCCGCGCGAACGCGCCCGCGCGCTGGCCATCTATTCGCTCGGCATTCCCGTCGGCAGCGCCGCCGGCATCGCCCTCGGCGGACTTGTCGCAAGCCTCGTCGATTGGCGCGCCGCCTTCATCGCCGTCGGCCTCGCGGGCGTTCTTGTGGCGCCCGTCTTTCGCTTTCTCGTGCGCGAGCCGCGGCGCGGCCAGCTGGACGCCAGCCCGACCGAGGCCGCCGCGCCCATCTCGTTGTCGAGCATCATCCGCATGCTGACGGCGAAGCCGTCCTTCTGGCTCGTCTCGCTCGGCGCGGCGTCATCCTCGATCATGAGCTACGGGGCCTTCTTCTGGCTGCCGAGCTTCCTCGTCCGCTCCTACGATCTCTCGCTCCGCGAAGCCTCGCTCTTCTACGCCGCGATCCTGCTCATCGGCGGCGTGCTCGGCGTCTGGCTAGGCGGCTTGCTCGCCGACAAGCTCGGCGCCCGCAACCGCGCCGCCTTCGCCGCCGTCCCCGCGATCGGCTTCGCCATCGCCGCGCCGTGCTATGCGCTGGCGCTCCTCTCGCCCTCGCCGATCGCCGCCTTCTTCCTCTTGCTTCTGCCGACCGCGTTCGGCCTCGCCTGGCTCGGCCCCGTCATCGCCGCCGTGCAGCACCTGGCGCCGGCGCAGGCGCGCTCCACGGCCTCCGCGCTCTTTCTCTTCATCAATAACCTGATCGGCCTCGGCCTAGGCTCCACGCTCATCGGCCTCATCTCCGACGAGCTCACGGCGCGCTTCGCCGAAGAGTCGCTGCGCTATTCCATCCTCGCCGGCGCCGGTTTCTACGTGATCGCCGCGATCCTTCTCGCCCTCGCCGCCGGCTTCCTCCCCCGCGACTGGCAGGACTGAGGTAACGCCGCGACTTAGCGAGGCGCCATCCGGATCGCCCCATCGAGGCGCACGTGCTCGCCGTTGAAGTAGCCGTTCGTGATCATCTCCAGCGCCAGCGACGCATATTCCGCAGGCTGGCCAAGCCGCTTCGGAAACGGCACCGACGCGCCGAGGCTATCCTGCACGTTCTGCGGCAGCGACGCGAGCAGCGGCGTGTGGAAGATCCCCGGCAGGATCGTGTTCACCCGGATGCCCTCGCTGGAAAGATCGCGCGCGATCGGCAGCGTCATCCCCACCACGCCGCCCTTCGAGGCCGCATACGCCGCCTGTCCGATCTGCCCGTCCTTCGCCGCCACCGACGCGGTCATGATCATCGCGCCGCGATCGCCGTCCGCCAGCGGCTCGAGCGTCATCATCCCCGCCGCCGAATGCGCCACGCAGCGGAACGTGCCGATGAGATTGATCGAAAGCGTGCGCTCGAACACATCGAGCGGATGATGTTTCACCGCGCCGGTTTGCTTGTCGCGGCTCGCGGTCTTGATCGCGGGGCCGACGCCCGCGCAATTGATTAGGATCCGCTCCTGGCCTTGCGCGGCGCGCGCCTTCGCAAAGCCCTGCGCGACGCTCTCCTCGTTGGCGACGTCCACCTTCACGAAGGTCGCGCCAAGCTCCTTCGCCAGCGCTTCGCCCTTCTCCGCGTTGAGGTCGAAAATCGCGACTTTGACGCCTGCCTGACGCAGGCGCTCCACGCACGCGAGCCCGAGGCCCGATGCGCCGCCCGTCACCACCGCGGCAATCGAGGAATCCAGTTTCATGGTGTCTCCTATTGGGTCGGTCCGCCGGAATCGGTGCGCAGCGCCGCGATTTCGGCCCGCAGCGCCACGATCTCGGAAAGGATGCGGCGCTGCACGATCTCGGCGTCTTCCTGCGAGATGTGCACTTCGTGAACGCCTTCCTGCACTTCGTCCATCTCCGCCTTGATCTCCTCGCGCGGCGCTTCCTGCACCGCTTCCACGATCACGCCGATGAAGAGGTTGAGCACCGCGAACGCGCCGATGATCGTGAACGTCATGATGAACGCCCACGCCCATGGATACTTTGGCTGCAGCCGTGCGATCGTGTCGCCCCAGCCGTCGAACTGCGTGAGCTGGAAGAGCGTCAGCGCCGACTGGCCGAGGTCGTGGAAGCCGTCTTCGCCGCGGAAGAGCGTGGTCGCCATCACCGCGCCGATATAGAAGACCACGATCAGGATCGCGAAGGTGGCGAGGATGCCGGGCATGGCGCCGAACAGCGCCTCCACCACGCGCCGCATCTGCGGCACGGCGCTGATCAGCCGGAAGACGCGGACCACGCGTAGCGTCCGCAACGCCGAGATCGCCGGATTGACCGCGACATAGCAGATCCCGACGACGATGACGTCGAAGATGTTCCAGCCGTTCCTGAAATACCGCCGCGGTCCCTGCGCGAGGAATTCCAGAATGAGCTCGACCGTGAATACCCCAAGGAAGACCGTGTCGGCCTCCTCGATGTACATGTGCCAGGGATTGTTCTCGCCGAAATGCGCATCGATCCCGAGCGCGGCCGCGTTCGCGACGATGCAGAGCAGGATGAAGACCTGAAAGACGCTGCTCTCGGTCAGCCACGCGATCCAGCGGATCCCGCCCCGCCTCTCAACCTTCGCGCGCTGTTGGCCGGCCGCCGGCGCGGCGTTCGCCTTTGCGTTCCCCATGATCGTCGCCCTCTATCCCGGGGCGCGACTCTTAGAGAATTCTCGCGGCGAAAGGAACGTTCAGGACGCCGCGTGAGCAGCCCGGCCGCTATCGGCCACGCGCACGTCGCCGGTCTCGCCCGGCAGGATGAAGCCGCGGACCTGGTAGGTGCGCCCGCCCCAATGCCCGCCCGGCACGTGCCAGACCTGGATCGCGCTCCAGTCCCCGCGCGGCGAGACGTCCCGCACCGGAACCCCGCGCGTGATCTCGCCCTTGTTCAGCCAATTGGCGTGATCGACCAGGATGACGCGGTCCGAGATGACTTCCCGCACGACGCCCACATGACCGCGATTGGCGTCCTGGTAGCCGCGCATCACGATCACGGCCCCGTCCTGCGGCTCGTAATCGATCTCGTAGCGGTTTTGCCTCTGCGCCTGCCCCCACCAGGTGCCGGCGTCGCCATAGATTTCCACGCCGGCCTCGCGGCGGGCGAAGGGGACGCATTGCAGCCGCGCCTGCCGGTTCAGCGAGGGCCGGGGTTCATAGATGATTTCGGGAGCCCTGAACCCACTCGGCGCCGACGCCGCATAGCGCGACGGCTCCGACATGCGGTCAGGGGAACGCTCCGAGGCGCCCGACGGATCAATCGACAACGGGGTCAGCGCATGCGCCGTTCCGCCCGAGGCGACGACCGCGATGGCGCTCGCCGCGATAAACATCGCACGTTTCGTCATAGTCGTCCAAAAGGTTTCTGCGCTCGTCGGACTAGAAAGCGTCTTTACCCTTAAGAAAGCCCTAAAACGGAACGCCGAAACGGCGCCAAACCGAAACAAATCATGGTTAATGCCCCGATTTAACCTTAAGGTTTCTTCAGGGTCGTAAATAAAGCGGCTCTTTCGGTCCCGAATATGGTTAACGCGCGCCCGTTAACCTTTAGGCCGACGGCCCCGGCAAGATGAAGCCTTCGGCCTCGTACGTGCGCACGCCGAGGCTTCCCGAGGGGATGTGCCAGACCCGCACCTGCCGCCAATCGCCGTCCGGCGAGACATCGACCACCGGCACGCGGACGCTGATCTCGCCCTGGTTCAGCCAATTGGCCTGATCGACCAGGATCTCCCGCTCCGAAAGGATCGCCGTCACCACCGCCAGATGCCCCCGGTTGGGGTCGTTATATCCCCGCAGCACCAGCACCGCCCCGATCTCCGGCCGGCTCGACCGGGCGTAAAGCCCCTCCGCCTGCCCCCACCAGGTATGGGCGTCCCCTTGCAGCCAGATGCCCGACAGCGCCCGCGCATAGGGCACGCATTGCAGGAACCGGTCGCCGGGCAGGATCGCCGGTCCCTGTCCGGGATAGGCGTGCGGCGACCGCGGCGCCGGCGAGGGCGCGGCCGAATACATCGTCGGCGCGCAGGCGGCCAGACCCGCAAGCATCGCCGCCGCCGAAGTCGCTCTCAGGAAAAAGCGAGCCATGACAAGGCTTCATGCCCGCAAACCAGCAAACGCGCGATGAACGAAGGCAGTAAAGCCAGCGCCAGCCTCAGGCCCGCGCGAAATCCTCGAACCCCGACCTCTTGGCCGTCATCGTCTTGGCCGGGCCTGCCGCGAACTTCGCTGCCTCCGGCACGGGCCGCGCCGCAACGACGGTCGATTTCACCAACCCGGCCTTGCGCGGCTTCTCCGCCACAGCGACCCGCCTCACCGGCGCGACGAAGGAAATCTCCTTCGCCGGCTGCGCGCTACGGACTGTCGGCGTCGGCGCTGGAGCAGGCGCGGGCTCGATCGCGACGCGCACGCTCGTCGCGCCGCGCAGGATCGGCCCGGTCGATGAAGCGGCGGAGAAATCGCCCATCAGATTGAGAACGAACGCAAACGCCATGAGCGCCAGCGCCGTCAGCAGCACCCGCATGCGCGCTACATAAAGTGAGTCGCGCGCGCTTGCGCACGTCCACCCAAAACGCAAGCGCAATTCCGCGCTGCTGAGTCCGAAATGCTACGCCGCGTTGGACCGCACCAGCGGGTCGTAGGCCAGGATCGGCGCGAGCCACCGCTCCGCCTCCTTGAGCGCCCAGCCTTTCCGCGCCGCGTAATCCTCCACCTGGTCGCGGTCGATCCGCCCCACGCCGAAATATTCCGCCTTCGGGTGCGCAAAATAGAGCCCGCTCACCGACGCGGGCGGCGTCATCGCCAGCCCCTCCGTCAGCTCCATGCCCGCATTGCCGGGCGCATCGAGGAGTTCGAACAGCGTCCGCTTCTCGGTGTGGTCCGGCTGCGCGGGATAACCGGGCGCCGGGCGGATGCCGCGGTACTTCTCCGCGATGATCTCCTCGTTCGAAAGCCCCTCGTCCGCGGCGTAGCCCCAGAGCTCGCGCCGGACCTTCGCATGCAGGCGCTCGGCGAACGCCTCCGCCAGGCGATCGGCCAGCGCCTTCACCATGATCGCGGAATAATCGTCGTTGCTGCGTTTGAACCGCATCGCGACTTCATCTTCCCCGAGCCCCGCCGTCACCGCGAACGCCCCGACATAGTCCGGCGTTCCCGCCGGCGCGATGAAATCCGCCAGCGCGAAATTCGCCCCGGACTTCTCCATCTGCTGGCGGAGCGTGAAGAGCCGTGCGCGCTCTTCCGAGCGCGTCTCGTCCGTATAAAGAACGATGTCGTCGCCGTCGCGATTGGCCGGGAAGAAGCCGCAGACGCCGTTCGCCTGCACCCATTTCTCCTCCACCATGCGCGCGAGCATCGCCTTGGCGTCGGCGAAGAGCGTCCGCGCCGCCTCCCCAACCACATCATCCTCCAGGATGAGCGGATAGCGCCCGATCAATTCCCAGGACGCGAAGAACGGCGTCCAATCGATGTAGGGAACAAGCTCGGCGAGCGGAAAGTCCCTGAACGCCCGCACGCCGAGGAAGCTCGGCTTGACGACGCCATCGAACGCCAGCTGCGGCGCGCGCTTGCGCGCCGTCGCGATCGGCAGGCGCGGGCGCTTGTCCTGGCCCGCGAGGAACGCCGCGCGCGCCTCCTCCTGATCCTTCCGCGCGTCCGCGACCAGCCCGTCTTTGTCGCCGGAGAGCAGCTTCTGCACCACCGGCACGGCGCGCGAGGCGTCCGTCACATAAAGCGTCGGCCCCGAATAATTCGGCGCGATCTTCACCGCCGTGTGCGTGCGGCTGGTCGTGGCGCCGCCGATCAGCAGCGGCAGGTTGACGCCCGTGCGCTCCATCTCCGCCGCGACGAAGCACATCTCGTCGAGCGAAGGCGTAATGAGGCCCGAGAGCCCGATCATATCGACGCCCTCTTTCTTGGCGGTGTCGAGGATCCTCTCGCACGGAACCATCACGCCGAGATCGATCACGTCGTAGCCGTTGCACTGCAGGACGACCCCGACGATGTTCTTGCCGATATCGTGCACGTCGCCCTTGACGGTCGCCATCAGGATCTTGCCGTTCGACTTGCCGGCCAGCCCCGTGCGCTCCTTCTCCTCCTCCATGAACGGAATGAGGTGCGCCACCGCCTGTTTCATCACCCGCGCCGACTTCACCACCTGCGGCAGGAACATCTTGCCCGCGCCGAAGAGGTCGCCGACCACGTTCATGCCCGCCATCAGCGGGCCTTCGATGATGTGCAGCGGACGCTCGGCCTCCAGCCGCGCTTCTTCCGTATCCTGAACGATGAACTCGTTGAGCCCGTGGACGAGCGCGTGCTCCAGCCGCTTGGCGACCGGCAGCTCGCGCCACGAGAGATCCCGCACCGTGTCGCGTTTCTTCTCCCCGGTCTTGTAGCGCTGCGCGGCCTCCAGGAGGCGCTCGGTGGAATCCGCGCGGCGATTGAGGATCACGTCCTCCACGAGCTCGCGCAATTCCGGATCGATGTCGTCATAGACCGGCAACGCGCCGGCATTGACGATCGCCATGTCGAGGCCTGCATGCATCGCGTGGCGCAGGAACACCGAATGCATCGCCTCGCGCACCGGCTCGTTGCCCCTGAACGCGAAAGAAACGTTCGAGATGCCGCCCGAGACGTGCGCATACGGCAGCTTGTCGCGGATCTCGGCCGTCGCCTGGATGAACGCGATGCCGTAATCGGCATGCTCCTCGATCCCGGTCGCGACCGCGAACACGTTCGGGTCGAAGATGATGTCTTCCGGCGGGAAATCGAGCTTGTCCGTCAAGAGACGATAGGCCCGCTGGCAGATCTGGAACTTGCGGTCGGCGCGGTCAGCCTGGCCCGCTTCGTCGAACGCCATCACCACGACGGCCGCGCCGTAGCGCTTCACGCGCTTGGCGGCCGCCAGGAACGCCTCCTCGCCTTCCTTCATCGAGATCGAGTTGACGATCGCCTTGCCCTGCACGCAGCGCAGCCCCGCCTCGATCACCTCCCACTTGGAGGAATCGATCATCAGCGGAATGCGCGCGATGTCAGGCTCCCCGGAAAGCAGGTTCATGAACCGCGTCATCGCCTTCGGCCCGTCGATGAGCGCCGCGTCCATGTTGACGTCGAGCACGTTGGCGCCCGCTTCCACCTGCTGGCGCGCGACCGCGAGCCCGCCGGCATAATCATCCGCCTCGATGAGCTTGCGGAACTTCGCCGAGCCGGTGACGTTCGTCCGCTCGCCGACCAGGATGAAGCTCGAGAAGTTCGCGTTTGCGTTTGTCATGAGGCTCTACCGCTCCCCTCCCCGTCGAGGGGAGGAGGCAGGGGGTGGGGTGTTCCGCAACGCATCGGGAGTCGCGCCGCGCGGCTAGACACAATCGCGATCGTCGGAAGGCAAGGGTTCACCCTGCCCCCAACCCCCTTCCCTCGGCGGGAAGGAGGCGCAAGTCTGACAGGCGCCACCGGCTCAGGCCGAAGCGGTGAACGGCTCGAGGCCCGACAGCCGCAGGCGACGTTCCGTGGACGGAATGCCGCGGGGCGCGACACCCTCGGTCGCGATCACCATGTGCTCGGTGTGCTCCGGCGTGGTGCCGCAGCATCCCCCGATGATGTTGACGAGCCCGCCCCGCGCCCATTCCGCGAAATGCGCCTCCATCGAGCACGGCGTCTCGTCATACCCGCCCATCGCGTTCGGCAGCCCGGCGTTCGGATAGGCCGAGACCGGACAATCCGCCGTGCGCGCCAGCTCGGCCAGAAACGGCCGCATCTCGGCCGGCCCGAGCGCGCAATTGAACCCGACCGCCCAGGGCTTCGCGTGCCGCACCGAATTCCAGAACGCTTCCACCGTCTGCCCCGAGAGCGTGCGCCCCGAGCGGTCCGTGATCGTGCCGGAGATCCACAGCGGCAGCTCCTCGCCGGTGGCGTCGAACGCCTCCCATGCGCCCCAGAGCGCCGCCTTGGCGTTCAGCGTATCGAAGATCGTCTCGATCAGCAGGAGATCGGCGCCGCCGGATATGAGGCCGAGCACCTGATCCTTGTAGGCCTCGGCCATCTCCTCGAACGTGGCGTCGCGGCGCGCGGGATCGTTCACGTCCGGCGAGAGCGACAGCGTCTTGTTCGTCGGCCCGAGCGCGCCCGCCACCAGCCGCGGCCGCCCGTCCTTCGCCTCGACCGCGTCGCAGGCTTCGCGCGCCAGTCCGGCGGCCGTTTCGTTCAGCTCGCGGATGATGCTCTGCAGGCCGTAATCCGCCTGCGCGATGATCGTGCTGGAGAACGTATTGGTGGACGTGATGTCGGCGCCGGCCGCGAGATATTCGTCATGGATTTCGCGCACGACTTTCGGCTGCGTGACGCAGAGGATGTCGTGATTGCCCTTGAGCGGCCGCCCATGGTCGGCGAAGCGCTGGCCGCGATAGCCCGCTTCGTCGAGCCCCCGCCCCTGCAGATAGACGCCCCACGCGCCGTCGAGCACGAGCACGCGCTCTTTCATCGCTTGTGCAATGCGCGCGAGGCGCTGCTTGCGGTTCATGGCCCCGTTCATGGCTCTCGGCTCTCCTGTTTGCGGCCCTCAGGCCGCTTGTTCCTTGAGCGGCGCGCGCACGCCGATGATCCGGCAGATCGCAAGCGTCAGCTCGGCGCGATTGAGGGTGTAGAAATGGAAATCCTCGACGCCCTCCGCGGCGAGCCGCGCGCAGAGCTCCCCGACCAGCGCCGCCGACAGCATCTTGCGCGTCTCCGGATCGTCATCGAGCCCGTCGAACAGCCGCTCAAGCCACGCCGGCACGGTGGCGCCGCATCCGGCCGCCATCTTCTTCAGCCCCTCGACGTTCGCCACCGGCATGATCCCCGGCACGATCGGCGCATTGACGCCCGCCCGCTGCAGCCGGTCGCGGAAACGCAGGAACACGTCCGCCTCGAAGAAGAATTGCGTCACCCCGCGCACCGCGCCGTTGTCGAGCTTGCGCTTGAAGTTCTCGATCTCCGCCTTCCAGCAGAGCGTCGCAGGATGCCCTTCCGGATGCACCGCAACCGAGATCTCGAACGGCGCGATCGCGCGCGCGCCCGCCACCAGGTCCGCGGCGTTGGCGTAACCCTCCGGATGCGGAACATAAGGCGTGTTCACCCCGCCCGGCGGGTCGCCCCTGAGCGCCACGATCGCGCGCACGCCCGAGTCCCAATAGGCGCGCAGCACATCGTCCACCTCGCCGCGGCTCGCCCCGACGCAGGTGAGGTGCGCCGCCGGCTTGAGCGGCGTCTCCTTGACGATCCGGCTGACCGTGCGGTGCGTGCGATCCCGCGTGGAGCCGCCCGCGCCATAGGTGACCGAGACGAAGCTGGGCGAGAGCGGCTCGAGCTTGCGGATGGCTTCCCAGAGCTGCTCTTCGAGCTTCTCCGTCTTCGGCGGAAAGAACTCGAACGAGACGCGCGGACGCGAAACGCTCTTCCGGCCTGCGGCTTCGGCGATGAAGCCCTGCACTGCATATGCTTCACTCATGCCGCCGCCTCCGCAGCTTTTTGTGTGCGGTTTCCCGCCCAGATCTTCACGATGAGCTTGTCCTTGCCGTCATGTGGTCCCGCGCTCTTCGGCGCGAGGGTGACGGTCGTCACGCCGTCCACGCCGGCGGCCGCGCACCAGGCCTTGATCTCGGCGTCGGAGAAGCCGAGCCGGCGATGCGCATGCTCGTTGCGCAGGAACTCGAGGCGGTGCGGCGCGAAATCCGCGATCACGAGCCGCCCGCCCGGCTTCAGCAAACGGGCCGCTTCGCCGATCGCCCGGCCGGGATCCGCCAGATAGTGCAGCAGGTGATGCATGGTGACGAGGTCGGCGCTCCCGCCTTGCGTCGGCGGCGCATAGGCGTCCCCGATCCGCACGGCGGCCTTGCCCTCCGGCAGATCGCACAGCTTGGAGCGCGCCACCGCCAGCATCTGCCGGCTGGTGTCGAAGCCTTCCGCGCGCCGCACGCGCGGCGCGAAGAGCTCGATCATCCGCCCCGCGCCGACGCCGACATCGATCATGAGCCCGAACGGCCCCGGTCCGGCCGCCTTGAGCATCGCGGCCTCAATGTCCGCATCCGGAAGATGCAGCGCCCGCACCCGGTCCCAGTCGGCGGCGTTGCGCGCGAAATAGGCAGAGGCGGCTGCATCGCGAGCCGCCCGGATGTCCGCCAGCCGGGCCGCATCGCGGGCGATGGAGGCGTCCAGAGGATCGAGCGCCCCGAGCGCCGCATCCACCAGCGCCCGCTCCGGCTTGCCCTCCCCCGCGAGCCGATAGAAGACCCACGCCCCCTCAGGCAGCCGTTCAATAAGCCCAGCCTCGGTGAGGAGCTTCAGGTGCCGGCTGACCCGCGGCTGGCTCTGCCCCAATGCCAGGGCAAGCTCGCCGACGGCCATTTCTCCCTTGGAAAGCAACGCGATGACCCGCAACCGCGTGAGCTCCCCGGCGGCGCTGAGCGCCGCGGCGGCCCGGCCCGACGAAAGTGGGCCCGCGTCTGCGGATATAAACATATCCTTATATATGCACAAACCCTGCCATTGGGCAATGCCCCAATGTGGTGTGGGCATGAGGAATCCCACTAGCGTCCCACACGCCACGTCCTCGGCGCCGACCCTCCCGTCAGCCATCGCCGCGACGCGGCTGCCTGACTGCATCTGTCATTCTGCAGTGACCGCCGGCACGATTGATTAACAGCGTTTCGGCACATATCTGGCCGGTTGAGGGGATTGCATGTCGAACAAGGTCCAGGGGTCTGCCCAAGCCAAGAAGTGGCTTGCCTTGGCGACGCGCGCGCTGGCGCCGCTCGTGGCGGCGACCGCGCTCTGCGCGCCGGCCTATGCGCAGAACCGCGACTACGACCCCTGGGAACGGACCAACCGCAAGCTTTTTGCGGTCCATGAAGCCGTCGATAAGGCCGCGCTTGGCCCGACCGCGCGGGAATATCGCCGCGTCACGCCCACGCCGGTGCGCAGCGGCGTTTCGAATTTTCTGAGGAACCTGCGCGGACCGCAGATCTTCGCCAACGACCTGCTGCAGGGAGAGTTCAAGCGCGCCGGCGCGACCGCCGCCCGCTTCACCATCAACTCGACGCTCGGCGTCGCCGGCGTGTTCGACCCTGCCGCGCAAATGGGCATCGAGCGCCACAGCGAGGATTTCGGGCAGACGCTCGCCGTGTGGGGCGTGCCGTCCGGCCCCTATGTCTTCATTCCCGTGCTCGGCCCCACCAGTGTCCGCGACGGCGCCGGCGCGATCGCCAATTTCGCGCTCGATCCCTTCACCTGGATGGATTTCCGCGGCGACGACGAGTTCATGGTCTTCCGCACCGGCATGACCGCGCTTGCCGCCCGCGAGTCGGTGATCGAGGCGGTGGACAATGTCCGCCAGAGCTCGATCGATCCCTACGTGACCATCCGCTCCACCTACGGATTGCTGCGTGAAAGCTCGATCCGAAATGGTCTCGACGATGTCCAAGACTTGCCGGATTTCGAGGACATACCAACTTATGAGGACGCTCCGGCGGCCGCCCCTTCGTCGGATCCGTCCGCGGCGCCGACCGAAGTGACGCCGGCGCCGACGCCGATGACGGAATTGCGTCTCGAGCCGGAGACGGCCCGGTCGAACTAGGCCGGTCGAATTAGGCCGGTCGAACGAGGTAATGGGGCCCTGAATGCGGCCAAGAATGGGGATCGCCATGCAGCTCACCCGCGCTGGGTTTGTCGCCGCGTTCGCGGCCGCCGCGCTTGCGCTGACCGCGCCGACGGCGTCGGCGGCGCGCAACCAGGAAGCCGAAGCCTACGTCAACATTCACGCCAACGGGGCGCTTCAGGCGCTGTCGAACCGCAACTCGGCCGATGCGCGCCAGCAGGCCTTCAGCGTGCTGATGAACCGCTTCGCCGACGTGCCGCGCATCGCCACCTTCGTGCTCGGCCGCTATTCCACGCAGCTGCGCGCCGACGCGGCCCTGCGCCGCGACTGGATGGCCGCGTTCCTGGATTATTCCAACGCCGTCTACGAAGACCAGCTCGACCGCTATCGCGGCAACGAGATCCGGGTCACCGGCTCCACCGAGCGCACCGCCGGATCGGACGTCATCGTGCACACCGAGGTGACCCCGCGCGGCGCCTCGCGCCCGCTGCCCGTCCGCTGGCGCATCCTGAAATCGGGCGCTGAGTGGAAGGTGCTCGACGTCTCGCTCGTGCTCGACGGCAACGAGATCTGGCTCGCCCAGCAGCAGCAGCGCGATTTCCTCTCCCAGCTTGACCGCAACCGCGGCGACATCCGCGCGCTCATCGCCTCGGTGCGCCAGACCACCGCCGAGATGCGCCAGCGCATCCGCGCGCGCTCATAAGCTCTTCCTCGAAAGCTCGAGCGCCTTCCCTCCCCGCTGGCGGGGAGGGTGTCGCGAACTTGCAACGCAAGTGAGCGACGGGTGGGGATCGCGCGACGTTTGCGCCATCACCCCACCCGTCATCGCTGCGCGACGACACCCTCCCCTTTCAGGGGAGGGAAGGCGTTAGCGGAGATCGGCGCCGACCGCTTCGGATACGCGCTTGAACCCTTCGGCCTCCAGCCGCGCGGCGAGATTGCGCAGCAGGCGCCGCAGCAGCCCCGGCCCTTCGAGCGCCAGCGCCGTATAGAGCTGCACCGCGCTCGCGCCCGCCTTGATCTTGCCGAGCGCGGTCGCCCCGTCCACCACGCCGCCGACCCCGATCAGCGGTATCCGCCCGTCGAGCGCGCGCGCGAAGCGGCGCAAGACGTCCGTAGACGGAATGAAGAGCGGCCGCCCCGAAAGGCCGCCAGTTTCGTTGCGATGGCGGCTCTTCATGATGCCGAACCGCTGCACGGTCGTGTTCGAGACGATCAGCGCATCGAGCGAATACTGGATGGATAGCTCGACGATATCCAGGATCGCCTGGTCGTCGAGATCCGGCGCCACCTTGAGGAAGAGCGGCTTCGCGCCGTGCTCGCGCTCGAGCCCCTTCTTGACCTCGCGCAGATGCCCCAGCAATTCCTCCAGCGCGCCCTTTTCCTGCAGCCCCCGCAGGCCCGGCGTGTTCGGCGAGGAGATGTTCGCCGTCACATAGGACGCATACGGATAAACGGCGATGAGGCCCGTCACGTAGTCCGCGACGCGGTTCGCGCTGTCCTTGTTGGCGCCGACATTGGCGCCGACCACGCCGCCGCGCCCTGCGCGCGCCTGCAGCCGCATGACGAACGCCTGCAGGCCCGCATTGTTGAAGCCCATGCGGTTGATCACGCCGCGATCCGCCGCAAGCCGGAAGAGGCGCGGTTTCGGATTGCCCGTCTGCGCCAGCGGCGTGACCGTGCCGCATTCGACGAAGCCGAACCCCGCCGCGAGCATCGCATCGGGCGCCCGCGCGTTCTTGTCGAACCCGGCCGCCAGGCCGATCGGGTTGGGCAGATCGAGCCCCGCAAGGCTCGTGCGCAATTGCGGCCAGCGGTCGTTGCGGAGCCTCGGCCCCAGGCCCAGCTCAAGCGCTCTTAGCGCCGCATCATGCGCCGTCTCCGGATCGGCGGCGCGCAGCGCCCGCGTCGCCCAATCGTGCGGAAGGCTCATCGCGCGAGGCTCCTCATGCGCCCAGCGTATCGGCGAACGCGCCGCCCGAATTGATCGCGGTCACGGACCGCACCGCGGAAAGCGGCAGCGCGCCGTAAAGATGCGGAAAGAGCGCCCCGCCCCGCGACGGCTCCCATTTGAGCGCCGGCCCGAGGCTGGCGGCATCGATCTCCAGGAGCAGGAGGTCGTTCTCGCCGCGGAAATGCGCCTTGAGCGTGCCCGCGACCTGCGCGCCCGTGGAAAGATGAATGAAGCCGTCGCGCCGATCGTCCGCAGAGCCCTCAAAGACCTCCGCCGCCAACGGCCACTCATCCTTCCGCAAGATCTTGAACACCAGCTCACGCATTATTGAGATATCATTCCTATTCTGTATCTGAATTCCTATGCAGCAGCATAGGAAGAGAGCCTGGGGATTCGATGCAGCATAGCGGCATCTGGCGCGCGATCGATCTCATCGCCGAGCGCAAGGGGCTTACGCCCTCTGGGCTGGCGCGCGCGGCCGGTCTTGATCCGACCGCCTTCAACAAGTCCAAGCGCCTGGGGCCCGACGGGAAGCCCCGCTGGCCCTCCACCGAGAGCCTCTCGCGCATGCTCGCGGCCGCGGGCGCAACCTTCGAGGAATTCGCCGCCCTCGCCAGCGGCAAGGACGCCGCCGCCGGACGCGCGATCCCCATCGTGAGCCTGGCGAAGGCCCGCGCCGGCGGCCTCTTCGACGCCAAAGGCTTTCCCCTCGCGGCGCAAGAGACGCTGCGCTTCCCGGGTCTCGGCGACGAGCCCGTCTACGCGCTCGAGATCGCCGGCGAGTCCATGGCGCCGCTCTATCGCGAGGGCGATGTGCTGATCGTGCAGCCCGGCGCCCCGATCCGCAGGGGCGACCGCGTTGTCGCACGCACTCGCGCAGGGGAAATAATGGCGAAGATCCTCATCCGGCGCAGCGAGGAGATCGTCGAGCTCGCCGCGCTCAACCAAGCCGATCCGGTGCACACGCTGCGCAGCGACGAGCTCGACTGGATCGCCCGCATCGTCTGGGCGTCGCAATGATCCAACGGCGTCGGACCCGCTTCAGAACATGCTGTGCCGCGGCGCAACCTTCGGCGACACCGGCTGCCCCACCGCCCAATGTTCCACGATGAGCCCGTTCTCGACGCGGAAGATATCGACGAACGCAATGCCGAGATCGCCCGGTCGCCGGCTGACATGGTGGAAGACGACCACGCGATCGCCATCGGCGAGCACCTGATAGACGGTGTCCTTCATCGCCTCGCCCGGCCGCCAGCCGCGCGTTTCGAAGAAGCGGATCGTCGCTTCCTTGTCGGTCTCCGGCCCGTCCGTCGCGAAATCCGGATACCGCTCGATGAAATCATCTGAGAGATACCGCTTCATCGCGCCGACCGGATCGCGATCGAAGAAGGCCATCTGGTTGAACGCGTTCACGACCGCGAGCGGCGACCGGTCGTCCGCCGCGAACGCCCTGCGCTGCGCTTCGGTCTGCGGCGCGTTGGCGGGCGGAATGCGCACGCCGGGCGCCGTTTCCGCGTGCGCAAGCGACCCATGGCTCACCGCCGCGAAGATCAGCGCCGCAGCGCCGACGATCCAAGGTCGCATTCCGCTCTCCCGTCCCCCCACTCAGCTTGGTCCATCGCGAGCGCAAGGGTCAAGCAGGGAGCGACGCGGTCAGAACCGCACGCGCGCCTGCGCCCGAAACGAACGCGGCGGCAGCGGGTGGAGATGGATGTCCTCCACGCCGTCGGCGGGCTCGCCGGGCAGCCGCGAGGCGTAGAAATAGGTGATGTCGGCGTCCTCGCTGTCGAAGAGGTTGAGGCCCTCAAGCGCCAGCGTGATGCGCCCGACGCTGTAGGCGACGCGTCCGTTGACCACCGTCGAGGGCTCGCTCTTGACGCTTGAATCCTCGATCAGCGGCGCCGGCCCGATGCGGCGCAGCGTCAGCGTGGACGTCCAGGCGTCGGCGAAGCGCAGCGTGGCGCCGCCCGAGAGCGTGTATTCGGGCGCCAGCGGGATGTGATCGAGGCCAGACGCTACGCCGCGGAAGCGCGCATGCGTCCAGGCCGCGGCCCCGTCGAGCGTCAGCCAGTCGCTCGGCGACCAGGTCGCGAGCACTTCAAGCCCGTAGCGGCGCGACGCATCGGAGGCTTCCGTAGCGCCGGCGTCGCCGACATAGACAAGCTCGCTGTCGAGATCGAGGCCCCAAAGTGAAGCCGACGCGGTGAAGCCCGTGCGCTCGAAGCGGAGCCCGAGCTCGGCGCCGTCGGCGCGCACCAGCAGCGGCACACGATCCGCCGGATCGCCGGTGGCTGGATCCACCGAGATCGTGGCGCCGCGCGCGTCATTGGAATGGAAGCCGCTGGCCAGGCTCGCATAGGCTTCAAGATTGTCCGCCAGAAGAAATGAGACCGACGCCTTCGGCGACAGGATCGCATCGTCCGCGTCTCCGGAATTGGCCGGGTTGTCGGAGGCGATATCGACCGACATCGCGTCGCCCCGCAGCCCCAGACTGATCCGTGTGCGCCCGAAATCGCCGTCGAGCTCGGCCCAGAGCGCTCCGGAGAGCTGCTCGACCGCGTCCTCGCGCACGGTCTGCAGGCGCGTCCGGGCGAGCGTGTGATAGAGGCCGACCGTCCCGATATCGTCATAGCGGAACTCGCCGCCGAGCCGCGGCGTCCAGGCGCCGCGGGCGGTGAACGCCTTGGTCGCCGTCCCGCCATAGATCCAGCGCTCTTCGGCCTGCTCGAACTGGTCCCCGTTCACCGGATCGTCGAGGAAATACGTGAAATTGGACCACAGATTGAGCTTGTAGCGCTGGACATAGAGATTGCCCGCGAGGCCGCCTTCATCCGCATAAAGAACATTGGCGAAGAAGCGCTCGGTCTTCCCCCCGACCGTGTCGTCGATGGAATCCAGGCGCGAGATGCTTCCATCAGCGATGGCGCGCAACGGAGCCTGATCGGTGGCGTCCCAGGAGGCGTCATAGGCGCCGAAGGTGAAGCTCAGCGGACCGGCATTGAGCCGCGCGAACGCGCTTATCTTCTCCAGATTCTCCGCGTGCACCCAAGGGCCGTCGTCGCTGGTGAGGTCGAGCGCCGCGTAGCCGCGCTCGCCGAAAGACGCGACGCCGAGCCCCCGCAGCCAGTTGTCCTCCCCGATCTCCAGCTGCGCGAAGCTTTCCGGCGCCGCCGGGAAGGTGCGGAAGCCGGCATGCCCTGCAGTGGAGAAATCGCCGGTCTCGGCCGCGTAGGGCCCCTTGGTGTAGCGGATGGATTCCACGATCTCCGGCACGAGGCCATTGATGTCGAGATAGCCTTGGCCGTGCGCATGCGTGCGCAGATTGAGCGGCATGCCGTCGAGCGCGATCGAAAAGTCGGTGCCGTGATCGAGGTTGAACCCGCGCAGGAAATACTGGTTCGCCTTGCCCGTGCCGGAATGCTGCGTGGCCGCGAGGCCCGGGACGACTTCGGCGATCTCGCCGACGCGCAGCAGCGGACGGTCCGCGAAGCGCCCGAAATGCACTTCGCCTTCGGACGCCGAGTAGGCGCGGCCGATCTCGCGGTCGCGCGCGCCCCAGACGGTGATCGGCGCGTCGAGCGTATGCGCCGGCTCGGCCGAAGCGGCGCCCGGAAGGAGACACGCCAATCCTGCGGCCAGGACGAGATATGCCGTGTTCTGTCGCATCGGAGCCCCCTTCTGTGGTATGATCTATTTGCTATATCTTCATACCCTTTGATGGCAATATCCATCGAAAGTGGCGTTCTGACGCAGGAGCAGCCCATGCAACGCATCACCATCACGCTCGAGGACGAGCTGCTGGAGACCATCGACTCTCGCGCGCGCGAGCGCGGCTATTCCAGCCGGTCCGAAGCGATCCGCGACCTCGTGCGCGAGACGATCACCCGCGACCAGCCTGCCGGCTCGCGCGGCGATTGCGTGGCGGCGTTCACCTACGCCTACGACCATCACGTGCGCGATCTGGCCAACCGCCTGACCCACGCGCAGCATGACCATCACGAGCTGATGATCTCCACGATGCACGTCCATCTCGACCACGAGACCTGCCTCGAAGTCGCGCTGATGCGCGGTCGCTATCCCGCGGTGCAGGAGTTCGCTGACGCGGTGTCATCGCAGCGCGGCGTCAAACATGCGCACCTGCACGTCATTCCCGCGCGCATCAGCAAGCGTCGGCACGGGCGCCACGCGCCCGGCCATCATGAGCATGTCAGCGTCGAATAGACGCCGCGCGCGACCAGCTTAGCCCAGCGCCTTGCGGATGAGCGCGATCGTTTCGCGCACGCCGAAGATCGCGGCGAACGAGCCGAAGCGCGGCCCCTGCTCCTGCCCGAACAGCACTTCGTAGAGCGCCCTGAACCAGTCCCTCAGCGGGTCAAAGCCGTGCGCCTTGCCCACTTCGTAGACCTGGAACTGGATCGTCTCGCCGTCCGTGCAATCGGCGGGAATCTTCTCGAACGCAGCGATGAGATCGAGGAACGCCGCGCGCTCCTTGTCCGTCGGCGGACGGAACTTCTTCGTCGGCGCGACGAAGTCCTCGTAATAGGCGAGCGCGTAGCCGCAGAGCCGATCGAGGAAGGGATGCGTCTCCGCCGACACCCCCGGCGCATACTTGGCGATGAATTGCCAGAGCTGCTCCTTGTTCGAGGCGTGCGACGCGGAAACCAGGTTCAGCAGCAGCGCGAACGAGATCGGCGAGGCCTCGCGCGGCGGCTTGCCGGAATGAACGTGCCAGACCGGATTCTCCAGCCGTTCCGCCGGCGCCTGGTCGCGGAACGCATCGACGAACGAGATGTACTCGTCCACCGCCTTCGGGATGACGTCGAAATAGAGCTTCTTCGCCGTCTTCGGCTTCTGGAAATTGTAGAGCGAGAGGCTTTCCGGCGCTGCATAGCGCAGCCATTCATCGACGCTGATGCCGTTGCCCTTCGACTTCGAGATCTTCTCGCCCTTCTCGTCGAGGAAGAGCTCATAGTTGAAGCCCTCCGGCGGATTGCCGCCGAGCGCGCGGCAGATCTTCGAGCTCTGCTGCACGCTGTCGATGAGATCCTTGCCGGCCATCTCGTAATCGACGCCGAGCGCGGTCCAGCGCAGCGCCCAGTCCGGCTTCCATTGGATCTTCACGTGGCCGCCCGTAACCGGCGTCTCGATCTTCTCGCCGTCCTCGTCCTGGAAGACGATCGTGCCGCGCTCGAAATTGCGCGCCAGCGTCGGGACCTGCAGCACCTTGCCCGTCTTCGGGCTGATCGGCAGGAACGGCGAATAGGTCGCGCGCCGATCTTCGCCGAGCGTCGGCAGCATGATCGCCATGATCGCGTCGTAGCGGTCGAGCATCTTGAGCAGCGTCGCGTCGAACGCGCCGGACTTGTATTGCTCCGTGGACGACAGGAACTCGTACTCGAAGCCGAACCCGTCGAGGAACCGGCGCAGCATCGCGTTGTTGTGGTGCGCGAAGCTCGGATATTGCTCGAACGGGTCCGGCACGCTGGTCAGCGGCAGCCCCAGCGCGGCCTGCAGCTTCTCCTTGTTCGGCACGTTGTCAGGAACTTTCCGCAAACCGTCCATGTCGTCGGAGAACGCGACGAGCCGCGTCGGGATCTTGTCTTCGGTGAGCGCGCGGAACGCGAACCGCACCATGGACGTGCGCGCCACCTCGCCGAACGTGCCGATATGCGGCAGGCCCGATGGGCCATAGCCTGTCTCGAAGATCACCGGCCCGTCCTTGGGCCTCTTCTTCAGGCGCTCCACGACAAGTCGCGCCTGCTCGAACGGCCAAGCCTTCGCGGCGGCGGCGAGGTTTGCCAACTCTGCGTTCATGAGGGCGGAGGTCGTGTCCATGTCCATGCGCCTCGCTTAAGGCGCTTCACGTTTGCGCGCCACACTGTCGAGGCATGATTTCATTTTCGCCGCCCGTGAGGCACAACGCGCCCGATGCAGCACCTCATCCTCCTCCGGCATTCCAAGGCCGTGCGTCACCACGAGGCGCCTGACGACCTCTCGCGCGGATTGACCGCCCGCGGCCGCCGCGAAGCGGGTGAGGCCGGGGCCGCGATCGCCGCCCTCGGCCTGACGCCGAGCGCCGGCCTCATCTCCCCCTCCCTCCGCACCCGCGAAACCTGGAAGCTCGCCAGCGCGGCCATGCCCTGGCAGCCGAAGGCGATCGTCTCCGAAGGCCTCTACAGCGCCGGCCCCGAGGACATTTGGGACCTCGCCGAGGCGACCGGCGCCGAAGGCGTGATCGTCGTCGGCCACAATCCCGGCCTCGGCGAGCTCGTCGCCCACCTGATCCAGCAATCGCACGCCCGCTCCAAGGGCGCGCTCGCCCTCATGGAGCACCTCCCGACCTCCGGCTTCGCCGCGTTCGAGCTCACGGGCGAGACGTTCGAAGCGCCCGGCCCGAATCTGCTCGGCTGGGGCCGCTTGCGGGAAGATTGATTCCACTCGCCTTTCCTCCATAGGTTGCATGTCCACAACTTACCCGTGCTGGCGCAACCGCAGGATGCGGTGTTTCGGGACCGCCATGCGGAACGGGGGGCGCTCCATCGAGGATGGCCTGTTCGGCGTGCGCTTCGAGGAGCGGACGCCGCAATCCTTGTTCGGCCGCGCCATTCTCGACCAAGCAGAAGCGCCCGCGCCTCCACCGCAACGCCCGCGTCCGCGCCGTCCCGGCAACGCCGCCCAGGCGCTGCATGAAGCGCGCTTCAGCCTCGCCGAACGCGAGCCCGACCTCTCCGCGCGCCGCACGATCACCTGGCCTCAGCTCATTGCCGGCGCCCTGTTGGTTGCCGCGTTGGGCTGGGCGACATGGGCAGCGCCGGCGCTCGTCCGCCAGACCGCATATTTCGTGGGCGTCGGGATGTTCGCGCTGGTGATCCTGATCCGCGTGTTCGCCGCCGCCGCAAGCCTTGCGCCCCCGCGCCACGCTCCGATGCGCTGGACCGGCGCAGCGCCGATCTACACGATCCTCTGCCCGCTGTTCAAAGAAGCGCGCGTCGCTGAAGCCCTCGTCGCTTCGCTCTCCGCGCTCGATTATCCGCACGATCGCCTCGACGTGAAGCTCGTCCTGGAAGAGGACGACACCGAGACCATCGCCGCCATCATGCGCATGGGTCTGCCGCCGCCGTTCTCGCTCTGCATCGTGCCGAGCGCGAAGCCGCAGACCAAGCCCAAGGCGCTCAACTATGCGCTCTCCAAGGCGCGGGGCGAGTTCATCGTCGTCTACGACGCCGAGGACGCGCCCGATCCGAACCAGCTCTGGGCCGCGCTCGACGCCTTCGCCGCCGATCCCTCGCTCGCCTGCGTGCAGGCGCCGCTGCGCATCGACAACGCCCGCGCGCGCTGGATCTCGAGCCAGTTCGCGGCCGAATACGCCATCCAGTTCGACGCCATCCTGCCGCTCCTCACGCGCATCGGCCTCCCCGTCCCGCTGGGCGGCACGAGCAATCATTTCCGGACGGACGTTCTCCGGCGCCTCGGCGCATGGGATCCCTTCAACGTCACCGAAGACGCCGATCTCGGTTATCGCCTGGCGCGCGAAGGCTGGCGCACCGGCATGATCGCGCCGCCGACCTGGGAGGAAGCGCCGGTGTCGATCGGCGCGTGGCTCAAGCAGCGCACGCGCTGGATCAAGGGCCACATGCAGACTTGGCTCGTCCTGATGCGCACGCCGTTCCGCACTGCGCGCCAGATGGGGCTCGCGCCGTTCCTGTCGATCCAGTTCGTGCTTCTCGCCGGCATCGTGGCGGCGTTCGCCCACGGCCCCCTGGCCATCGCGCTTCTCGCCGCCCTCCTCTCACCCGAGGCGCTGCTCTCCCCGTATGACCTCGCGCTCGCGGTGGCCGGCTATTGCACCGCGATCTACGGCGCGCTCGCCGCAGCGGCGGCTACGCGCGACCTGAGTCTCGCCGGCGCAGCGTTGACCATGCCGCTCTACTGGCCGCTCTCCACCATTGCGGCGCTGCGCGCGCTGATCGAGCTCATTGTGCGCCCGCATCATTGGGCCAAGACCGAGCACGGCGTGTCCCATCGCCAGAAGCGCCAGACATAAGGGGCCTCAAGCCCGCTGCGCCGGCGCGCTCGCAGTGAGCAGCGCTGCCTCCGCCAGCACGATCGGCAGCGACCACGCGCCCGGCGCCGCCAGATAACGCGGCTCCCAGTCCGGATCGAACTTCTCCTTGAACGTGCGAAGCCCCCGGAAATCGTAGAACGCCGCCCCGCGCTCATAGACGAGGCGCCCAAGCCGCGCGAACGCCGGCGCGTGGCGCTCTTCCGCAAGCCCGGAGAGCGGCGCCATGCCGAGATCAAACTTCCGGTAGCCTTCCTGCTTCGCCCACAGGAACAGCTCCGCAAACAGGAACTCCATCGTCCGCGGCGGCGCGTGCGCCGGCTCGTAGCGCATCAGATCGATCGCCGCCCATGCGTGGTCCGGCGTCGTCCAGACATTCGCGAACGCGACCACGCGGCCGCGCACCCGCACGAGCGCAACGGTCTGGTCGGTGAGATAATCGCGATCGAACCAGCCGAGCGAGAAGCCCTTCTCCCCACCCTTGTGCGCCGCGAGCCACGCATCCGAGACCGGCTGCAGCTCGTCCAGCAGATGCGCCTTCTGCGGCGGCGCGTGCACCTCGAACGTGCCGCCTTCCCGCTCCGCGACGCGGTTGCGCGCATTGCGCAGCGGCTGCCGGCGCGCTCCCTCGAGCGTGAAGCGTTGCAGGTCGATGATCGCGTTCTCACCGACCTTCTGCGCCTGGAAGCCAAGATCGAGCAGCTCCGGCAGAAGGTCGACCGGCGCGGCATAGACCACCGGCCGCAGCGCGCGCGCTGCAGCCTCATCGCGGAACTTCTCCAGCGCCGCGCGCCACGACGCCCGCGCGCCCACCGGCCCGCCCATCGCGACGAGGCTGCCGCCGGAATGCGCGCACATCACGAACGCCGACTCCACGAAGATGAAGCTCTTGTCGCCGGTGAGCGCGAGATGCATTTCCGGCCGCGCGGCTTGCGCCTGCGCCATCAGCGCGCGCGCCTTGGCGATCTCGGCGGAATCCCCGACATGCGGCGGCTCTCGCGCCGGCGCCGCGAGCGTGCTCCAGAACGCGATGGCCGCCCCCGCCGCACATGCGATGAACAGCGCGCGCCCGGGCCTGCCCAGGTGCGGATCGGTGAACAGCGACCACCACGGCGCCTGGATGAAAGCTGGGTGCGCCGAAGCCCACAGAAGCGCCGCGACGATCGCCATCCCGAGCGCCGCCGCCAGCGGCAGATGCCAATCGCGCGACCGCAGCAGGCCCGCCAGGCCCGATCGCCGATAGAATGCGCGGCGCCCGATCAGCAGCAGCGCGAGCGCACTCGCACAAAGCGTTCCGGCGATCAGGTGGCCGTGCCGAAGGAACGCCTCCAGCGTCACGAACGCGAGCAGGCCCGCGCTCGCCGCCCACGCCGCATCGAGCCGGCGTTGCAGGCCCACCGCGAGGATCGCCAGCCCGACGCCCGCCACGCTCAGCGTGAATTCCGGCAGCTCCTCCACGACGCGCTCGATGGCCGAGAGCGCCGGGATGTGCGGCGTCGCCGGCGTCGCCGTCACGATGAGCGCCATTGCGCCGAACGTGAACGCGAGCATCGCCGCCAGGCTCGGCGCCGCATCGAACGCAGCGTCGAGCGCGCGTGCGATCGCATCCCCGCGCTCCGTCGCCTGCTTGCGCGCCTGAACCATCAGACCTTCATACACCGAACAGGAGAAGGCTCCCATTCCCCGATTGCCGCATGATCTTGCGCGTCGCGCCCTCAGGCATTCGAAGATGCGCGCTCAACCTTGCGAACGCAGCGCGCGCACCAGGGCGCAAAACGAATCGACGTCCGCCTCACTCTGGTTCCAGGCGACCACCAGCCGCGCTTCGCCCGATCCCGGCGCGCCCCAATCGTAGAATTCCGCGCCCGCCGCACGCAGCTTCGCCAGCGCATCGACGCCCGCCTTGAGGAACACGTGGTTGGACTCCGCCGGCGCGCTCACCCAATCGCCTGCCGCCTGCGCGATGCGTTGCGCCAGCCCGTTGGCGCGCGCCGCATTGTGAAGCCAAAGCCCGTTCTCCAGATAGGCCAGCATCTGCGCCGCGACAAACCGATGCTTGGAGAGAAGATGCCCGCCCCGCTTGCGCCGCCGCGCGATCTCGTCAACCCGCTTCGGCTCAAACACGAGAATAGCCTCCGCAGCGAGCGCGCCATTCTTGGTGGCGCCGAAGCTCATCACGTCCACTCCCGCGTCTATCGTCAGCGAACGCGGCGTGGCGCCGAGATAGGCGACCGCATTGGCGAAGCGTGCGCCGTCCACGTGCACGCCGATGTTTTCGCGATGCGCGACATCCGCCAGCCGCGCGATCTCCTCCGCCGTGTACGACGCCCCGCGCTCCGTGCATTGCGTAAGCGTAAGCGCCGCCGCCTTCACCGAATGCACCCCGCGCAGATTGCGCGTCAGCGCCTCCTCCAAACCCTCCGGCGTGATCTTCGCGTGCGCCCCGTCGATCAGCACGAGCTTGGCGCCGCCGGAGAAGAATTCCGGCGCGCCCGCCTCGTCGGTTTCGACATGCGCCTCCCGGTGGCAGAAGATCGCACCCCAGGGCGGAGCCATCGCCGCGAGCGAAATCGCATTCGCAGCCGTGCCCGTCGCAGTAAGAAAGACCGCAACCTTCTGCCCGAAGAGGTCGCGGAAAGCGCCCTCGAGACGCCTGGTCCAGTCGTCGTCCCCATAGGAAAGCGCGTGCCCCTCATTGGCCTTCGCAAGCGCCTCCAGGATCGCGGGATGCGCGCCGGCCGTATTGTCCGACCGGAAATTCATGCGATGCGCCAGTCGAGCACTTGCGCGAACGCGCCCGCGCGCAGATCGCCGCCCACCGCATCGATGTCGGTCGCGAAATAGCGGTCCCTCTCGTAGAAACCGGCGCGCGCGCGCACCTGCGCATGCGCCCTCTGCAACGGCGCGGACGTCTTGAGCGGCGCGTGGAAATCGATCCCCTGCGCGGCGGCGAGCAATTCGATCGCGATCACGTGCGCAGCGTTGCGCGCGACATCCCCGGCCTTCCGCGCCGCGAACGTCGCCATCGAGACATGATCCTCCTGATTGGCCGATGTCGGAATGGAATCGACGCTCGCCGGATGCGCCAGCGTCTTCATCTCGCTGACCAGCGCCGCCGCCGTCACCTGCGCGATCATGAACCCGGAATTGAGCCCGCTCTCCCGCACCAGGAACGCCGGCAGCCCGCTCATCTTCGGATCGACGAGCAGCGACAGCCGGCGCTCGCTGATCGAGGCGACTTCCGTGAGCGCCATCGCCATCATGTCGGCGGCGAAAGCCACGGGCTCGGCATGAAAGTTTCCCCCCGAGAGGATGTCGCCCTCCTCCGCGAACACCAGCGGATTGTCCGTGGCCGCGTTCGCCTCGATCCGCAGCGTCTCGGCCGCATGGCGCAAGACGTCGAGGCACGCGCCCAACACCTGCGGCTGGCACCGCAGCGAATATGGGTCCTGCACGCGGGGGCAATCCACATGCGAATGCCGGATCTCGCTGCCCTCCATCAGGCCGCGCAGCAGCGCCGCGACCTCGATCTGCCCCTTCTGCCCGCGCGCTTCGTGGATGCGCGGATCGAACGGCGCATCCGACCCCTTGAGCGCGTCGACGCTGAGCGCCCCCGCCACGAGCGCCGAGGCGAACACGTTCTCCGCGAGGAAATGCGCGTCGAGCGCCAGCGCGGTGGAAACCTGCGTGCCGTTGAGCAGCGCCAGGCCTTCCTTGGGTCCAAGCTCCATCGGCGCCAGGCCGAGCGTTTGCAGCGCCGCGCCCGCCGGCATCGCTTCGCCGCCGACGCGCATCCGCCCTTCGCCGAGGAACGCAGCCGCCGCGAGATGCGCCAGCGGCGCCAGATCGCCCGACGCGCCGACCGAACCTTGCGCGGGAATGCACGGCAGCGCGTCTTGCCTGATGAGCGCCAGCAAGCGCTCCACGACCTCGCGCCGCACGCCCGAACAGCCGCGCGCCAGCGAGATCGCCTTGAGGGCCAGCGTCAGCCGCACGACGTCGTCGGCAAGGTCTGCGCCTACGCCAGCGGCATGCGAAAGCACGAGGTTGCGCTGCAGCTCGGCGAGCTTGGAATCCTCGATGTGGGTGTTCGCCAGAAGCCCAAACCCCGTATTCACGCCATAGACCGGCCTGCCCGCCTTGAGCACGCGCGCGACTGCGTCCGCGGACGCATCGATCCGCGCCCAATCGGCGGCGCCGAGATCAAGCGCGCCGCCTTGCTGCAGCGCCTGAAGCTCCGTGAGCGGATAATGCCTCATCGCAGCATCGGCAGATCGAGGCCCTGCTCGCGCGCGCAAGCGACGGCCTCTTCATAGCCCGCGTCCGCGTGCCGCATCACGCCCGTGCCCGGATCGTTCCAGAGCACGCGGCCGATGCGCCGCGCCGCATCCTCGCTGCCGTCGCACACGATCACCATGCCGGCATGCTGCGAGAATCCCATGCCGACGCCGCCGCCATGGTGCAGCGACACCCAGGTCGCGCCTGAGGCGGTGTTGAGCAGCGCATTCAGGAGCGGCCAATCCGATACCGCGTCCGAGCCGTCGCGCATCGCTTCGGTCTCGCGGTTGGGCGAAGCCACGGAGCCAGAATCCAGATGATCGCGCCCGATCACGATCGGCGCCTTCAACTCGCCCTTCGCCACCATTTCGTTGAACGCGAGGCCGAGGCGATGGCGTTGCCCCAACCCCACCCAGCAGATCCGCGCCGGCAGGCCCTGGAACGCGATCCGCGCCTTGGCCATGTCGAGCCAATTATGCAGATGCGGATCATCCGGAATGAGCTCTTTCACCTTCGCGTCCGTGCGCGCGATGTCCTCCGGTTCGCCGCTAAGCGCCACCCAGCGGAACGGCCCGACGCCGCGGCAAAACAGAGGCCGCACATAAGCCGGCACGAAACCCGGGAAATCGAACGCGCTCGCCACGCCCTCTTCCTTCGCGACCTGGCGGATATTGTTGCCGTAATCGACGACCGGAATGCCTTGCTTGTGGAAGTCGAGCATCGCGCGCACATGCGTCGCGATTGACGCACGCGCGGCTTTCGCGACTTCACCTGGCGCGCTCTCGCGCTTGGCGCGCCATTCCTCGATGCTCCAGCCGATCGGCAGATAGCCGTTGGCGGGATCGTGCGCGGAGGTTTGATCCGTGACCGCATCGGGGCGCACCCCGCGCTTCACGAGACCGGGCAGAATCTCCGCGGCGTTGCCAAGCAACCCGACCGAGATCGGCTTCTTTGCGAGGCACGCGTCCTGTATCAGATTGAGCGCCTCGTGCAGATTGGCCGCCTGCCGGTCGAGATAACGCGACGCGAGCCGCTTCTCGATCCGGTCCTGCTGGCATTCGATGGCGAGGCAAGAGGCGCCGGCCATCACCGCCGCGAGCGGCTGCGCGCCGCCCATGCCGCCCAAGCCCGCCGTCAGGATCCATTTCCCGGACAGATCGCCGCCGAAATGCCGCCGCCCCATCTCGACGAACGTCTCGTACGTGCCCTGAACGATGCCCTGCGAGCCGATATAGATCCACGAGCCGGCCGTCATCTGGCCGTACATCATGAGGCCTTTCTGATCGAGCTCGTTGAAATGCTCCCAATTCGCCCAATGCGGCACAAGATTGGAATTGGCGATGAGCACGCGCGGCGCGTCGGCATGCGTCTTGAACACGCCCACCGGCTTGCCCGATTGAACGAGCAGCGTCTCGTCGGCTTCAAGCCGGCGCAACGTCTCCACGATCTTGTCGAAACACGCCCAATTGCGCGCCGCCCGCCCGATGCCGCCATAGACCACGAGCTCCTGCGGATGCTCGGCGACCTCCGGATCGAGATTGTTCATCAGCATACGGAGCGGAGCTTCCGTCAGCCAGCTCTTCGCGCTGATCTCCGTCCCCCGCGGCGACCGCACCACCCGCTCATTGAACCGATCGCTCACTTCGCCTTCTCCGAGGCGGCCTTGCGGCGTGCAAGCCCTTCGGGCGACCATTGCTTGTCCATCTCGTAGAAGATCTCGAACGCGGGCGCCCCTTCCGGCAGCACGACCCACGGCAGCTTTGTGCGCGTAAAGATGTGGGCGTCCGGCGCAATCGCCGTCGGATCGTCGAGCGTGCCGACCCGCACGAATCTTAGATAAGGCCGCCCGCCATAATCGCTCCACACCGCTGCCCCGCACGCCGCGCAGCGATAGATGTCGTGCGGCCGCCCCGAATCCGTCGGCATGCGATAGGGCTTCGGCTCACCGTTCAGCAGCTCGATGCGGTCGGTCTCGTAAAGCGCATTGATCACGAACGCGCTGCCGGTCTGCCGCTGGCAATCCCGGCAATGGCAGCAATTGGTGAACATCGGACCGGACGCCAGCCGATACCGCACCGCCCCGCACGCACAGCCGCCTTCCAGAGCCATGACCGCCTCCTTACGCAAGCGCGACGCGTCCGCCGCGCACGCGCTCCTGCATGAGGTCCGCGCCGATCCAATAGGCGAGCTCCGCCGGTTCGTCGATGCGCCAGAGCGCAAAATCCGCAGCCTTGCCGACCTCCAGCGTCCCGATCTCGCCCCCGAGCCCGAGCGCGCGCGCGCCGTGACAGGTAACCCCCGCCAACGCCTCCTCCGGCGTCAGCCGGAAGAGCGTGCAAGCCATGTTCATTGCCATGAGCGGCGACGCCACCGGCGAAGTGCCCGGATTGCAATCGGTCGCCACCGCCATCGGCACGCACGCGGCGCGCAGCTTGTCGATC
This sequence comes from Hyphomonadaceae bacterium, assembly GCA_016791425.1. Lineage (GTDB taxonomy): Bacteria > Pseudomonadota > Alphaproteobacteria > Caulobacterales > Aquidulcibacteraceae > CADEEL01. Next base: position 347,531 of record JAEUMQ010000016.1, read on the forward strand.
GGCGGGGCCCGCGTTTCGCGCAGGCAATAAAATGCGCCCGGCAGCAGCACTGCGACGGTTCCGCTGCGCGCCATCGCCGCGATGCCTGCATCCGATACGTGCTCCAGATGATCGGCCGACAGGGCCTTGTAGCGCGCCGCCAGCTCCGCTCCGCCCTGATCGCTCAATTGCTCGGCGTGCAGCTTCACATCGAGCCCGTGGGCTCGCGCCGCCTTGAACACCAGCTCCGTTTCCGCCGGCGTGAACCCGATCCCCTCGCAGAAGCCGTCCACGGCGTCCGCGAGCCCCTCGCGCGCGACTGCCGGGATCATTTCCTCACACACGAGCCGCACATAGCCGGCGCGGTCGTTCTTGAACTCTGGCGGCAGCGCGTGGAGCCCGAGCAGGCTCGTCCGTATACGGACATCGAAGCGCGCCTCCAGCGCCCGCGCCGTGCGCAGCATCTTGAGTTCGGTGTCGAGATCGAGTCCGTAGCCGGACTTCACCTCCAGCGTCGTCACGCCGTTCTCCACCAGCGCCCACACCCGCCCCGCCGCCGCCTCCAGCAGCGCCTCCTCCGAGGCCGCGCGCGTCGCCTGCACCGTGGACGCGATGCCGCCGCCGGCCCGCGCGATCTCCTCGTAAGTCGCGCCACTGAGCCGTCGCTCGAATTCGCCGGCGCGGTTGCCCGCGAACACGACGTGCGTGTGGCAATCGACGAGGCCCGGCGTGATCCACGCATGGCCGCAGCTCATGACTTCGCGGCTAAGCGTGTCCGGCGCGCCGGGCAGGTCCGCCCGCGCGCCGACCCAGGCGATGCGCCCGTCCTTCACCCCAAGTGCGCCGTCCCGGATCGCCCCATACGCCCCCGCCTTCATCGTGGCCAGGTGCGCCTCGATCCAGAGCGAATCCCACATGTCCGCCGTCTCCGCGGGCTTCTTCGCCGCCGCCGCAATCCGGGTGTGCGCCGGTTCGCGCGGTTCCCGCAAGTGCCTGCGCGCGTGCGCTTGTGCATGTCCCGCAAACGGATTTTGGCAGCACCCCAAATCGGATGTGGCTCGTTTGACATTTGCGGAATTGCACAGTTTATCCCACAAGACGTGGAGGGCTAATGCCTGCGACACGCGGACGGCCGCGGGACACGGAGGCGCATGAGCGCATCCTTGCCGCCGCCTACGATCTCTTCCGCCTGCATGGTGCGCGCGCCGTCGGCGTGGATGCGATCGTGCAGCGTTCGGGCGTCTCGAAGATGACGCTCTACCGTCACTTCAAGTCGAAGGAACGGCTCGTCGCCGCCTTCATGCACCGCCGCGAACAGCTTTGGTCGCTGGACTGGCTGAAGGCCGAAATCCATCGCCGCGCCGACGACCCCGCCGAGCGCCTGCTCGCGATCTTCGACGCCTTCGACAGCTGGTTCCGGACGGCCGGTTTCGACGGCTGCTCGTTCATCAACATTCTGCTCGAGCACCCGCCCGGCCATCCCACCCACCGCGCCGCAAGCCAGCACCTCGCCAACATCCGCGGCATCCTCATCCCGCTCGCGCGTCAGGCCGGGATCAAGGATCCGAAGACTTTCGCCGACGTCTGGCATGTCATGATGAAGGGCTCGATCGTGACGTCCTGCGAAGGCAACCGCTCCGCCGCACGTCAGATCAAGGCGGTCGCGCGCCTCTATCTCGACTCGCAGTTGCCCCCCGCCAAGCCCGCCGCCAGGAAACGCCCACATTGATGGGGGAAGCGGCGCGGACGCCGGACGCAGCGACGCCGGGCGAAGCGATCGACGTGTGCGTGTGCACGTTCCGCCGCCCGTCCTTGCGCGCAACCCTTGCCTCGCTGGCGGCGCAGACGCGGCGCGCGCGCATGCGCGTCATCGTCGCCGACAATGACGTCGAGCCCAGCGCGCAGGACCGCGTCGCCGCAGCACGCGCCGAGCTTGGCCTCGATATCGCCTATCTCCACGCCCCGGCGCAGAACATCTCCGTCGCGCGCAACGCCTGCCTCGACGCCGCAAGCGCGCCGCTGATCGCGTTCATCGACGACGACGAGGAAGCCCCTCCCGATTGGCTGGAGCGTCTGTGTTCGGCGCTTGGCGACGCCGATATCGTGTTCGGACCGGTGCGGGCAATTTATCCGCCCGACGCGCCGTCCTGGATGGTCGAGGGAGATTTTCACTCAGCGCGCCCGGTCATGCGTCGCAACGTCGTCGAAACCGGCTACACCTCCAACACCCTGGTTCGCGCCAGCGCACTCGCGGCCCTGCGCTTTGATCCCGCGCTCGGCCGCACCGGCGCCGAGGATGGCCCCTTCTTCGCTGCGCTCTTCCGCCAGGGCGCCAAGCCCACTTTCTGCGCCGAAGCCTTCGTGTCCGAGCCTGTTCCGCCTGAACGTGCGAGCCTGCGCTGGCGCATCGTGCGCGCCTACGTCTCCGGTCAGGTGCGCAGCCTCATCTGGCGCGACGAGGGCAGAAGCCGCGCCCGCATGGTCGCGTCCGCCGGCGCCAAGGCGCTCTATTGCGCCGTCGCGACGCTCGCCGCGCTTCCCTCATCCGTCGGCTGGCGCCGCAATGTCATTCGCGGCGCGCTTCATGTTGGCGTCGTCGCGAAAAGCCTCGGCGCGCCGACCTTCCTGCGCCGTTGATGTCCACGCGCCCAGCGACCAGGCCAAATGCATGAGCGCCGCCGCGACGCCGGCGCCGCACGCACAGACGCTTCCGGCCCGCACGCCGAGGATGAGCCCGTAGATCAGGCAGCCGCCGAGCCATGCCGCCGCCGGCAGCGCAGCAAGCAGCGCGATCGGCGCCGAAAGGGCGGCGAGCACAGCCGGCGCGACGAGCATTGGGGCCAGCTGCCGCAGCTTGAACGCCGCGCCATGCCTGCGCATCGTCCGCATGCGCCACGTTCCGTAATTGAAGTATTGCCGGAAGAGCGCGCCCGGCGTCGCCCGCGGGACATAATCGATGACGATGTCGGCCGCGAGCAGGATGCGCCCGCCGCGCTTGCCGAGTCGCGCATCGAACTCGGCATCCTGGTTCTGCGCGAACCCCTCATCGTAGCCGCCAGCCGCAACGAACGCGTCCCGGCGGATGAGCGCGTGATGGCCGTGATCGACGAAGCGCCGCCTTCCGTGGCTGCGATGCGCCGAGCCCCCGGTTCCCAGCACGCTGTTCTGCGCCGCCGCGACCGCGCGCTGGAAGCATCCCCCGCCCGCCGCGACCGTGCGCATCGACACCGCCACCGCATCGGCGCCGCTCTCGGCCTGCGCCGCCAGGAGCTTGCCGATGAAGTCGCGCGGATAGAGCGCATGCGCGTCCATGCGCAGGATGAAATCCGCCTCCGCGCCATGCCGCGCCACCGCCAGGTTCACCCCCGCGCTCTGCACGCGCTTGGGATTGTCGAGCAGCGTCACGTTCGGATGCGCCCGCGCGATCTCCGCGACGATCTCGCGGCCCCCGTCCGTGCTGCCGCCGTCGGCGACCACGATCCGCACCGCCGTCCCATCGGACTCGCCAAGCAGGTCGCCGAGCAGTCGCGGCAGATGCGCCGCCTCGTTCAAACACGGAATGACGACGAGCACCTTCGCTCGCGGCATCGGCGCCGCGGCGCCGAGTATGCGCGCCGTGATCGCGCGCGCTTCCGCCGCATCCATCTCCACATCCGAGCGTGGAACCGCCCTCACCGCCGCCCGCAATTCCTCCACACGCTCGGCCGTGAGCGACGCGAAGAACGCCGGCAGCGTCTCCGCCAGGGGTTCCTGAAGAACCACGCCGACATTCCGGTCTTCCATCCACCGCGCCGTCTCGGCGTTGGCGGCGGATGCAATGGGAATCGCGCCATGCCGCAGGCCGTCATACAGACGATTGGACAATGACCAGCCCGCATCCCCGTGTGCGTTGAAATAATCAACCGTCCAAATGAAATCCGCGTCCGCGACGAACGCCGGCAGCTCCTCTGCGCGATAGGCGCCGAAAAGCGCAATGCGCTCGCTGCGCGCGACAACCGCCTGCAGATCCGGCAACTGGTCCGCCGCCGCCACGCCGCGCAGCTCCACCTCCGCGCGCCCCGCGCCCGCCAGCGCCTCGAGCAGCCCGAGGCTTTTCCTGCATCGCAGGTTTCCGCACCAGAGCACGCGCCACGGCGGCCCGTCCCGCGCCTGCCGAGCGACGCTCGCGGCGCCGAGCGGCTTGTTCTCCGCCAGCAGGATCTCGCCTGGATAATTCTGCACGGTCCGAAAATACCGCTCCGCATACGCCGGCGATGAAACGACAATCAGATCGACGGACCGAAGCAGCAGCCGCTCGATCATCCGCAGCAGGCGAGAAGCGACGCCGTCGCCGTGCATCAGCCGATGGATGTCGAGGCACTCATAGACGATCCGCCGCTTGCCCCCCGCCAGCATTGAGGCGCCAAGCGCCGCTGCCAGCATCTCCAGGTTCCGCGCCAGGATCGCATCCGCGCGCGCCCAATGCCGGCGCAGCATGAATGCGCGCGGGACCGCGCCCATGATCGAGAGAAGGCGCGCCCCGAGCCGTCCGCTCTGCGTGCGCCCCAGCACGTGCCTCGGCGCCTCCGCCCCCGCCTGCTCCGGATAGGCGCGCCGCTCGAACCCGATCAGCGTCACCGTCTCGCCCGCCGCCTTCAGCATGCGCACGCGCCGCTGCACGGCAGGATCGGCAAGCTCGTGGGCGAAATACGCGATCACGCGTCAGGACGAGTAATAATGCTTCTGCGCCTGGTAATAATAGAGCGTGTCCGAATAGGAGCTCCTTCCCGGCGCGTTGGTGTCGACGCGGTTCAAGGCCACCCCGAGCACGGGCGCGCCCGCCTGCAGCGTCTGCTCGATGGTGGTGCGCACCGCATGCGTCGCCGACTTGCCCCATTGCGCGACGACGACGACGAAATCCGCCAGCGTGACGACGACGCGCGTCTCGGCCACCGCGAGCATCGGCGGGCAATCGAGGATCACCAGATCATAGACCTCCGCGAGCTCCTGCACGAGATCGCGCGTCTCCTGAAGGCCGAACACGTCGCGCGGATTGAACGCCGCCGCCGCCAGCGGCAGCACGTCGGCGTGCGATTGCGGATCCTGCGTGACGACGTCCCGCCAGGACGCTTCGCGCGACAGCACCTGCAGCAATCCCTGCCGCGGCTCGCGCTCCAGGAAGGCGTTCAGCGAGCGCCGGCGCAGGTCGCAATCCACCACGATGACGCTCTGCCCCGACATCGCCGCGATCCGCGCCAGGCAGATCGACATCGTCGTCTTGCCCTCCGCCGGCAACGCCGAGGTGATCGCCACCACTCTCTTGTCGCGGTCGAGCTGGGAATAGACCACCGCAGTTCTGAGCACGCGGATTGATTCCGCGAACGCCGACATCGGCTTCTCCACCAGATAGCGCGCCGGATTGCGGTCCATCGGCGGCAGCGAGCGCAGCGCCCCCTCGCGCAGCGCCGGGATGGACGCGATCGCCGGCATCCCCACCCGTTGCTCCAGATCATCCGTGGTGTTGATCGTGTGATCGAGCGCCTCCGCGATGAGCCCCGCGCCAAACCCGAACAGCAGCCCCGCCGCCGCCGCGATCGCGAGCGCGATGCGCATGTTCGGAAAGAACGGCGTCTCCGGCGCCCGCGCATGCGAGATGAGCCGCGACACCGTCGTATGCAGGCGCTCCTGATCGGCGATCTGCTGCAGGCGCTGCAGATAGCCTTCATAGACCCCGCGCGCCGCCGCCGCTTCGCGTTCGAGCTCGCGCAGCCGCACTTCGGCGCTGTTGGCGCCGGCCAGCTCGCCGCGCGCATTCGTCAGCGACCCGCGCATCGTCTCAAGCCGCGCGCGCGCCACGCCCACTTCATTGCCGAGATTGGTGGAGATCCGCTGGATCTCCTCCTGGATCTGGCGCTGGATGTCGGCGCGCTCGGACCGGATGCTCAGCACCGAAGGGTGATTGCCGAGATAACGGCTCTCCACGTCCGATTGCCTGCGCGCGATGTCGGCCTCACGCGTGCGCAAGTCGCGGATCACGCTGGAATTGAGCGCATCGGCGATCGAAGCGGGCGAGCTGCCGGCGCGGATCAGCTGCTGCAGCTGGCGATACCGCGCTTCCTTCTCGGCCAGATCGGCCTGCGCCTGCAGCACTGAATTCTGCACGTTGGAAATCTGCTGCTCGGTGAGGGATTGTCCTTCCGACGAGAGCAGGCCCGTCTCGGCCCGATAGGCCTGCACCGCGGCGTCCTTCTGCTGCACCTCCTCGCGCAGCGTATCGAGCCGATCGGTCAGCCACGAATTGGCCCGCCGCGCTGTTTCTTCGCGCGCCTCCACCTGCGACTGCAGATAAAGATCGGCCATCGTGTTCGCGATCTTCTGCGCCTCGAGCGCCGTGCCCGCGCGCGCCGTGATCTCGATCACGTAGGAAAGCCCGCGCCGCCGCGCCTCGATCGCCTCGGCCAGCTTGTCGGCGACATCGTCGCGCGCGCTCTGGCCCGGCGCAGGCGGCTTGAGCGCCGCCTTGATCGGATCGAGGATTTGGGCGAGCGGACCTTTCGCGCGCAGCCGGTCGTTCCAGGCCGGATCTTCCGTGAGCGACAGTGCATCGACGAGCCGCGCGATGAGCTCCGGCGATTTGATCACCTCGATCTCGGAATCCACCACCGCCGAATCCGGCGCCGCCGGAGAGAGCACGTCCTCCGACGCCGCCACCACGCGCTCCTGCCGCGCGTTCACCATCACGAGCGAAGTCGCGCGGTAATCGCGCGGCGCCACCATCGTCGCTGCAAACGCCGCCGCCGCGAACGCCGCCCCGACGCCGAAGATGAGCCCCCAGCGCCGATAGAGCATGCGCACCAGCGCCCACAAGCCGAACGGGTCGCGCGAAGCGTCGGCGCGCTCGGGACGCGGTCCATCGGTCATGACGTTCACCGCCCGCCCCGCATGCCCCGGCCCGCGTTCAGCAGAAGCGTGAAGCTGCGCGCACGGCAATTACGCTTCATGGCTTGGTGATCCTCGCAAGCGCGCTAGACCCCCGGCCGATAGCCGGAGCCGCCCGCACCGCCCGGCAGGCCGCCCAGCGACCTCCCGAAGCCAACGCTTCGTCCTGGCGTCGATGGGCCTGCGTTCGCCGCGCCCGGCGCCGGCGCGGCTGTCTCGCCGCTGGTCGCGCCCGTCGGGCCCAGCGCCGCGAGCGCGAGACGCGCGTCGTCGATCGCGCGCGCTATGCCGCGCCGCGCGCCGCGGCAAAGCGCCTCGTCGTTCTTTGAGAGCTCCAGCGCCAGCAGCAGGATCTCGAGCTTGACGCCCTCCGCCGCGATGCCGATCGCGTAGCGCGCAACATCCGCGCTCGGACACGGCTGCAGACTGATAAGCGCCGCCTTGATCCGCTGCGCCGACGCGATCACCGGCTCCGACGCGATCGTCGGCGGCTCGCTGGCGCGCGTCGCGCCGGGCGTGGCCGCCAGGCCGGGGCTCAGGGCGGCGCTGTGAATGAGAAGCGTGCACACGAGTGTGCTCAACCAGAGCAATCGCACCCAGACCTCCCCAATCCCGGAAGCGCCCCCCGGCCCGCGGCCTTTATAGAAGCCGCGCCTTGCAAGTCCAACGCGATCGGAGCGCGCAAACAGGCTAGACCGTCGCCAAGGGGGAACCATGCGGCAAGCGCGCATCGTGCGTATGGCCGCGCCGGCGACGGCGCTGGGCGCGATCATGGTCGGCCTCGCCGCCGGCGGCGCCAACACGTCGGAACTGGCCGCGCTCCTTTCCTGCGCGCTGCTGGCGCTGACGCTGCTCGCCGTCCTCGCCGCCCCGCGCCGAACGATCGCGCAATGGCTGCGGGCGCATGCGCTTTCCACCGCCGCGGCGGCCGCGTTCGTGCTCTGGACGACCGCGACCGCGATCAAGGGCGCAGGGCCCGCCGACCCGCTTTGGCGCGCGCTTGGGATCGCAGACGGCGCGGTCTCGATCTCGCCCTACCGGACGCTGGAGGGCCTGGTCTCTTTTCTCTCCGCGCTTTCGGCTTTCGCGCTCGCGTCATTGGCCGTGCGCGACCGCGAGGATCGCCGGTCGCTCGGCCGCCTCGTGGTGCTCTGCGGGCTCGGCGTCGCCCTCTACGCCCTCGTCGTCCACGCGGCCGGCGCCCAACGACTCATGGTTAATTTTGGCAGCGCCAATGTGGCCGCAACGCTCTTCGGCATGAGCGCGATCTTCGCGGCTGCCGCGGCGTTTCGCGCCGCGCGCGGCCGCAAAGGCCTGGCCGCGCTGGCCGCCCCGCCTCTCGCGGCCGCAACCCTGCTCCTCTCGCTCGCCTGCCTGATGCTCACTGCCTCGCGGGCCGGCATCCTTCTGACGCTTATCGCGCTGATCGCATTTGCGATTCTGCTCCTCGTCGGCGGCCGCATGCGCGACCGCACGCAGACGCCGGCCATGCTTCCCTGGCTCGCCGCCTTCGCCGCGCTTCTCTTCCTGGCCGGCGGCCACTTCGCGCTCGCGCGGCTCGAACACCTCGACAGCAGCGCCGCGAGCCGCGCCGTGCTCATCGAGACGCATTGGCGCGCGTTTCTGGAGCGCCCGCTCTTCGGACACGGCCTCAACACGTTCCACGAGCTGAACGCCCACGCCGCGACGCCGGAAAATCTGCCCGCGCTCGCCGGGATGGGCGCCGCGCACAACATCTTCGTGCAAGCCCTGGAAGAAACGGGCCTTTTCGGCGCGCTGCTGTTCGCCCTCATGCTGACGCCGCCGCTTTCGCGCGCCCTGGCGCGAGCGGTGCGCGGTTCGGTGTGGGCCGCCGCGATGTGCGCCGCGGCCTTGCTCGCCTTCGCCCATGGCCTGGTCGATTTCAGCCTGCAGGCGCCTGCGCTCGCGGCGTATTTCAGCTTCTGCCTGGGCGCCTTCACCACACGCACGCCGGAGCGCTAATAGGCGCCCCGGCCGCTCAGAACGAGCGGAATGGTCTTCAGCAGGATCACCAGATCGCCGCTCAGCCGCCAGCCGCCTTGCCAATAGCTCAGCTCGATGAGCACGCGCTTCTCGTAGCTGACGTCGCTGCGCCCACTCACTTGCCACAGCCCGGAAATCCCAGGCCGCAGATTGAGATAGGCGTACTGCGCCTCGCCGAAACGGGCGAGTTCTTCCACCGTCACCGGACGCGGCCCCACCAGGCTCATCTCGCCCGCGAGCACGTTCCACAATTGCGGAAGCTCATCGAGGCTGAGCCGTCGCATCCATTTGCCCACGCGCGTGACGCGCGGATCGGCGCTCAGCTTGCGGCGCGCGCCCCATTCCGCAGCGGCGCGCGGATCGGCGGCCAGCACATCTTCAAGGCGCCCTTCAGCATCAGGCCGCATCGACCTGAATTTCCAGCAACGAAAGGCGCGCCCGCGAAAGCCGACGCGCCAATGCCCGAACACCACCGGCCCGCCGTCCTGCAGTTTGATGAGCGCTGCGATCACCAGGAAGAGCGGCGCAAGCACCAAGAGTCCGAGCGCGGCGATCGCGACATCGAACGCGCGCTTGCGCCAACCGCCGCGATGCAACTGCGTAGCATACGCTGTCTCGGTGGGACGCACGTGCACGCCCATTGCCACCCCCGCGCTTGAAGGCGCTCACCCGTAGCGAGAAGTCGCGGCGCGTCAATAAAGCCCCAAGTAGCAATATGGACTTATACAACTTAAAGCAATTTCATCAGACTACGGATTGTCTTTGCACCCGCACGGTGCGCCACGCGCCGAGATCGGCGCCGGTCTGCATCATGAGCCAGGTGTAGCGCGTCTCCTGCAGCCTGAGCGGCCGAGCCGCTTCGCTGTCGAGCACGAGATCGCCGCTGTCGGTGTGCGCCACGAGCGCGACGTGCAGACCGCGCGCGCCCATCGCCACCGCGATCGACAGCGCCTCCACCGGCCAGCCCTGCGCAATCAGGATGGCGCGCTTGGCGAGCGCATAATCCTCGCAATCGCCGCGCACCGCTCCCTTCGCGCCTTCCTGGGACGAGTCGCCGGCCCGGAGCGTCGGCGCCGTCCAGTAATCCGGCTGTCCATAGACCTCTTCGTCCGAGGCCGGATCGATCCGCGCATTCACCATGCGGTTCACCTCGCCGAGCAGGCGGGCGCGGGCCCCATCGAGGCGGGCGCGCGCCGGCTGCCGCGGCGCGGCGATTGCAGGGGCGGCCTCATGCTGGGCCAGGGACCGGAAGAGCGCGAGCGGATCGGGCGCCTCGGCGGGCGTCTCGGCTGCACATTCACGCGGCGCCCGTGCGCAAAGCGCCTGCGCGCCCGCCGGCGCGGGGGCGGCGCTCAGCGCCATGAGACGCGCGCCGTCCGGCCCCGAATCGAAATGATCCAGGCTCGCGCACCCGGACGCCAAAAGCCCCGCCAGCAATGTCCGAACGATCGTCATGGCTCGCCGCCGATCGCGCCGAGCACTGCCCCCAGAACGTTAACAAACCGCAGGTTTCGGTCCGCTCCCGCGACGAGCCCCGCTCTTGCCCCCTCCAGCCCCGGTTCGTTTGGCGCCGAACCGCTGATGGGCAAGCGCCTAGAATTGGGCTTCTGTCTTGGATAGGTTTGAAAAGAGCCGAAGAGTCAGGGACCGCCAGCCCCCTGGCGGTCGCCAGGGACAAGGTGATCGCCGCGCGTTCGGCGGTCGCCACGAATTCGGGGACCGAATGGGCGAAGATCAACAGGTGCGCGCTCCGCAGTCCGGCATCGGCGCCGGCGGCGTGGCCCTGTGGTCGAAGCCGCAGACGCGCTGGCGCATCTGCATCGATTTCGGCACCGCGACCTCGAAGGCGAGCGCCTGGCGCACGCATCCCTCGCCCACCGCCGATTACCTGAAGCCGCTTCCGCTCGGCGCCATGGCCGGCGGCTCCAAGCCCTTCCTGCTCGATTCAGCTCTGCTCATCGACAAGGGCAGCGTGTGGTTCGGCCCCGCCGCGATCAAGCGCGCCCGCGAGCTCGGCGGCAAGGCCGACCTCCTGCGCTCGTTCAAGACCTTCCTCGCCGCCGGGGACCTCGACGAGGCGCTGGCGCTCAAGCTGCGCCGCTCCGCCGATCCGACGGCCACGTACACGCATCGCGACGCGATCCTGATGTACCTCGCCTACCTGCTCGACATCGTCGATCGCACCGCGCAGGCCGATCCCGATCTCGCCGCGGAAGCCGGCAAGACCCCGCTCCGCTTCGCGCACCCGATGTGGCGCCGCGGCCTTGCCTCCACCGCGGTCGTCGCGCGCCTGTTCGACGAGGCCGCCTTCATCCGCGAGCGTCTGGCCATCCACTTCCCCGATCCGGACTCAATTCCGCACGTGATGCTGCACGCCGCATTGCGCGAAGCGCGCAACGCGCCCTCCTTCGGCCGCATGCAGGCCGCGATCTTCGAGGCCCACGCCGCGGCGGCCGCGCATTTCTCCTTCACCAGCCACAATCCCCACCCGATCCTCATCTTCGACATGGGCGCCGGCACCACCGACCTCACCGCGTTCGAGTCGGGCGGCATCCGCTCCGCCGACGCCTCCATGACCGAGATCGACGAAAGCCGCCGCACGCTCTCGCTGGCGTGCGACGAGGTCGATCTCATCCTGCTCAACATGGTCGTGGACAAGGCGAAGTTCGCGAAGGATTCCGCCAGCCGCCGGCGTCTCTGGTACGCGCTTTCGCCCGCCATGCGCGCGGCGAAGGAGGTGCTGTTCACCGAGAAGGCCGTCGAGCTGCAGTTCGAGGGCAACCAGATCATCCTCCGCTACAAGGACGTGGCCGCCAATCCGCGCTTCAAGGCCTTCCGCGCCGCCATCGAAGCTTCGTACACGGAGTGTCTCGAGTTCGTGAGCCGGCGCGCCGCCGCCAGCGGCCACGACACGATCGACATCCTGCTCGCCGGCGGCGGCTCATCGCTGCCCTTCATCCAGGAGATGGCCCAGCGCACCCGCCCGACGGCCGCGAGGATCCGCAAGGTGCGCGTGGCCTCCATCGTTCCGGACTGGGCCTATGATCCCTCGTTCGGCGAGGACTTCGTGAAATCCTTCCCGCAGATGGCCATCGCCATCGGGGGCGCCGTGGCCCGCGTTCCTGTGGCCGAGTGAGGGCTGTGGCGAAGGCCGCCCTGCTCGCGATCTTCGCCGCGCTCCTGGCGCTGTCCGCTGCGCTCTTCGATGCCGCCAGCGCCGCCCGCGCCGCAATGGACCTTGACCGCGCGGCGCTCGAAGCGCGCCCCCAGGCGAACCCCGAGGCCCGCGACGCCATGTTCCTCCGCGCCGAGCGCGATCTCCAGGCGCGTTGGTCGCAGCCGACGCGCTGGCACGCCGGCGCCATCGAAGCGCTGGCCTGGACGCAAGCCTTGCGCGGTCGCCTGCCCCAAAGCGCCGCCACGACCGAGCTTGCCATCGCACAGGCGCCCGTTCAGCCCGCCGGCTGGCTTCGCCTCGCCGAGCTCAGGCGCGCCGGCGTCGAGACCCGCCTCTGCGACACGGCCGCCGCCTGCCTCGACAAGAGCTGGACCGCCGCCCTCGCCGCCGACCCCGAGCTGCAATGCGCCCGCCTCGATCTGGCGCGTGCGCTGGGCGACACGCCGGATGCGGACGATCCACGCGTCCGCGCCCTCATCGCCGCACGCCCGCCGCGCCAGCTGCTGGCGCACTGCCTCGCCTTCCTGCCGCCTGAGGATCTCTTCGCGGCGCTCGGCGCGCTCAGTCGTCCGCGATGAAGAGCTGCTCCTGCTCGCCGAGGCCTTCGATGCCGAGCCGCACCCGCTCGCCCGCTTTGAGGAAGCGCGGCGGCTTCTGCCCGAACCCGACGCCGGCCGGCGTGCCGGTGGCGATCACGTCGCCCGGTTGGAGCGTGAAGAAGCCGCTCGCATAGGCAATGAGGTGGCGCACGTCAAAGACCATGTCGGCGGTCGTGCCGTCCTGCATCCGCTTGCCCTCGACCTCGGTCCAGAGCCGGAGCTTCTGCGGATCGGGGATCTCGTCCTTCGTGACCAGCCACGGCCCCATTGGCCCGAACCCGTCGCAGCTCTTGCCCTTGGTCCACTGCCCGGTGCCTTCCTGCTGGAAGGTGCGTTCCGAGACGTCGTTCACGACGCAATAGCCGGCCACGTGATCGAGCGCGGCTTCCTTTGCGACGTACTTCGCAGCCTTGCCGATCACCACGCCGAGCTCGACCTCCCAGTCGGTCTTTACTGAGCCGCGCGGAATCCGCACCGCATCGTTCGGGCCCGCAAAGGCGCTCGTCGCTTTGAGGAAGATGATCGGCTCCGGCGGCGGCGCCGAGCCGCCTTCGCGGGCGTGCTCCGCGTAGTTCTTGCCGATGCAGACCATCTTGCCGACCGCGCCCACACAGGCGCCCAGCCGCACGCCTTCCGGCGCCAGCGGCAGCGCGCCCGGATCGACGCCGCGCAGCTTGGCGAGGCCGGCCTCGCTCAGCGCCGCGCCATTGATGTCCTCGACGTGACCCGAGAGGTCGCGAACGCGCCCTTCCCGGTCGAGAATCCCCGGCCGCTCCCGGCCCTTATCGCCAAACCGCACCAGCTTCATCGCCGCAACTCCCGCAGATCGGGAAGGCTTTTGCCCAAGGCCCGCCGGCAAGGGAAGGCCGTCCGCTTCGAACGCGGCGATCGGCCCTCGGAAGGCGCGCCTGCAGCGGGCTGTTGAAATGGCAGATACCTATTGACACGCCCGACTCAGGCGCTCGACAATTTCGCCCTGCAATGTAAGAAACACACCTCATTTGCAGGCGCTTGGGGTGCGCGCCGGGTGGTGCGGGGACGACGCGTGACGAACATCTATTTCGATCAGTTTTTGCCGGACGCCGAACGGCGCGGCGCCATCTATGGCGGCGACCTGTTTGTCTATTCGGCGAACAAGGGCGCGCTGAAGCTGGTCGAGCACGCGCGCGACATGATCGACGCGGCGTTTCCCAACCTCGATCCCGAATATGCGCAGTTCGACATGCCGGTCGAGGAATACGCCGCCACCCTGGCCAAGCTGAAGCCCGCCTTCATCCATCACCCGACGTCGAAGGCCTGCATCATCGAGATGCTCGAGCAATTGGGCTGCGATCCGGACAAGACCCATTTCGACGTGCCGCGCATGCGCACGTCCACCTCGGACAATTACCTCACCACCGGCATCGCCTACGTTTTCCATCCCCACCGCGACACCTGGTATTCCGCGCCGCCGTGCCAGATCAATTGGTGGCTGCCGATCTTCCCGATCCAGTCCGACAACGGCATGTCCTTCCACCCGCACTATTTTAAGAACGGCGTGAAGAACAATTCCGAGGTCTACGACTATTATCGTTGGAACCAGGAATCCCGCGCCAGCGCCGCCAGCCACGTCAAGAGCGACACCCGCGTGCAGCCCAAGCCGCAGGAGCAGGTCGAGCTTGACCCGCAGATCCGCATCGTCGCCCCGCCGGGCGCCGTGACGGCCTTCTCCGCCGCCCAGCTGCACGCCAGCGTCCCCAACACCTCCGGCCGCACGCGCTTCTCCATCGATTTCCGCACCGTGAATGTCGATGACGTCGCCTCCAAACGCGGCGCCATCAACGTGGACTCCCGTTGCACCGGCACTGCGCTGCGCGACTTCCTGCGCATGCGCGATCTCGCCCGCGTGCCGGACGAGCTCGCCTCCCTCTATGACGAAGGCGCAAGCGACGGCGTGAAGATTTACGAGCCGAGCACGGAGCGCTGAAACGCGCCTCGGCGCTGCGTTGCCCCGCCCGCGCTAATTGCATTCGAGGCTTGAGCTGATAAGGATAGTCGCAGACGACGCGGGACCTCAAAGACATGCGCCGATTGCGATTTTCCCGCGATTAGCGCGCCGCGGAGTGAACGCCCGAAGGACGAAGACCAAGGTCCAGCATAGGGCCAGGTGGAGAAGTTGATGAACGAGGGTATGAGCGGGGTTCTCGACAGCGCGCCGGACGGCGCGGCGGTCGCGGCATCCATCCTGGCCAATCCGCATTGCCGCCATTGCGGCGAGGAGCTGACTCTCGTGATGGCCGATCTGGGCACGAGCCCGATCGCCAACGACTATCTCGATCCGCGCCGCCATCTCGCGGCCGAGCCTATCTACCCGCTGGAAGTGCGCGTCTGCCGCTCCTGCCGCCTCGCCCAGACGCGCGACGTGGTGCGCGCCGACTCCATCTTCCGCGAGGACTACGCCTATTTCTCCTCGATCTCCGCGAGCTGGGTGGAGCACGCCCGCCGCTATGTCGAGGCGATGAGCAAGCGCTTCAAGCTCGGCAAGAAATCCACGATCGTCGAGATCGCCTCCAATGACGGCTACCTCCTGCAATTCGTGCAGGCCGCCGGCATGCGCTGCCTCGGCGTCGAGCCGTGCGAGTCCGTCGCCGCCGCCGCGCGGGATAAAGGCATCGAGACCCTGGTCGCCTTCTTCGGCGTCGAGCTCGCCGAGAAGCTCCTTGCCGACGGCTACGCCGCCGACCTCATCACCGCCAACAACGTCCTCGCCCACGTGCCGGACATCAACGACTTCCTCGGCGGCGTGGCGAAGCTCCTGAAGCCCGAAGGCGTCGCGACCTTCGAATTCCCTCACCTCCTGCGCGTCATGGAGCGCAACCACTTCGACACGATCTATCACGAGCACTTCTCGTATCTCTCGCTGATCGCCGGCCAGCGCATCTTCGCCAAGGCCGGCCTGCGCATCTTCGATGTCGAGGATCTCACCACCCACGGCGGCTCGATCCGCTTCTTCGCCTGCCGCAATGACGCCGCGCACAAGGAAACGCCGAACATCGCCCGCACCCTGGACGAGGAACGCGCCTACGGCCTCGACGGCGACGCGCGCTACATCGAATGGTGCGAGGGCGTGGCCGAGACCAAGCGCCGCCTCCTGGACGTGCTCATCCCGCTGAAGCGCGCCGGCAAGCGCATCGCAGGCTACGGCGCGGCGGCCAAGGGCGTGACGCTGCTCAATTATTGCGGCGTCGGCGGAGATTTCCTCGACTTCATCGCCGACCGCGCGCCCTCCAAGCAGGGCCGCCTGATGCCCGGCGTGCGCGTGCCGATCCTCTCGCCGGACAGAATTTTCGCCGAGAAGCCGGACTACATCCTCATCCTGCCCTGGAACCTCAAGGAAGAGGTGAAGGCGCAGATGGCCGCCGCGCGCGAATGGGGCTGCAAGTTCATCGTCCCCATCCCGGTCCCGGTCATCGAGGACTGACCCAAGGTCCGGCGCAGGCTGGCGAAAGCGCGCCCGGATGTGCTTCAAAACTTCGCGTTCGGCGCGACCGCATTTGCGGTCATTGCGCGAGAGCGCTTAGCTGGCTTCCGGAGCCTCTTGAATGAAAGTCGTCATCTTCGCCGGCGGATTGGGCACGCGCCTCTCCGAGGAGACCGCCATCCGCCCCAAGCCGATGGTCGAGATCGGCGGCAAGCCGATCCTCTGGCACATCATGAAGATCTTCGCCGCCTACGGGCACACCGATTTCATCGTGCTCGGCGGATACAAGGTCGACACCATCCGCTCCTGGCTGCTGAACTATTCGCGCCTCTCCAGCGACTTCACCGTCGATCTCGCATCCGGCGGCATCGTCTGGCAGCGCACGCAGGCCGAGCCCTGGAAGGTCACCGTGCTCGACACCGGCCTTGAGACCATGACCGGCGGGCGCCTGAAGCGCGCGCGCGACATCATCGGCAAGGGCACGTTCTTCCTCACCTATGGCGACGGCGTCGCCGACGTGGACGTCGGCGAGCTGCTCGCCTTCCACAAGAAGATGGGCAAGACCTGCACCGTCACCGCCGTGCAGCCGCCCGGCCGCTTCGGCGTCATGGGGCTCTCCAGCGACGGCGATGAAGTCACCCATTTCCGCGAGAAGGACAGCCTCGACGTCGGCGTCATCAATGGCGGCTTCTTCGTGTGCGAGTCCGGCGTTTTCGACGTCGTGGACGCCGACGACACGGTCTGGGAGCAGGCGCCCATGCGCCGCCTGGTGGAGAAGGGCGAACTCGCCTGCTACCGCCACAACGGCTTCTGGGAAGCCATGGACACGTTGCGCGATAAGGCGGTGCTCGAGGCCGCCTATCAGAAGGGCGCGCCCTGGATCAAGGACTAGCCGCGGCTGATCAGGAATCGTCGTTCATCTGCTCGTTGATGCCGCGATCGTCGGTAGCCAGGCAAAGCTGCAGATAGTCCGTGAAGCGCGGCGGCGCACGCACGCCTTCGCCCATCAAACGGCTATTGTCGAAGAGCACGCTCGGGAACCGGCAATAGAGCTCGATCGCCCGCAGGATGCGCCGCGCGTGCTCACCGAATTGCTCAGCCGCCCAGTCTCGATCCTCCGCGATCTCACCCATGACCCGGTAGGCCTCCGCGCCGCCGAACGCCGCCGCGATCTCGCGCCACGTGCAGCACGAAGTCTCCCCCGCCGAGATGTGATAGCGCGCATGCTTCAGCTCCGGCTTGAACAAGAGCGCCACGATCGCCTCCGCGGCGAAATCCACCGGCACGATGTCCTCGCGCGACTCCAATGGCCAGGGAACGCGCTTCAGGCGATCGAGCGCGCGATAGAACCAGAAGAGGCTCGCCGACGGCCCGCAGCCGAGCGTCGAATGCCCCACGATCACCGACGGGCGTGCGATCACCAGCGGCAGGTCGATCTCGCGAAGCCGGAGCTCCGCCTCGGCCTTGGATCGCGTGTACGCCACGACGTGATCGGCGTCGGCGCGCGGATAATCGTCCTCCCCAAGCAGCGCCCCACGCACGCCGCCCCCCGGCCCGATCCCGCACGCGAACGCGGTGCCGACATGCACGTAGCGCTCCAGCCGCGGCGCACGCGCCATGCGCCGCGCCAACGCCAGCGCGCCATCGACATTCACCTCCCGCACGCCTGGCGCATCCTTGAACGAGGTGTTGGCCGCCGCATGCGCCACATGCGTCGCATCGTCGAGCCTGGGATCCTCGAAGTGCGCGAGATCGCCATGGATGATCTCGACGCCTTGAGAAGAAGCGCCGAAGCGCGCCAGCGAGCGCGCGAGCCGCGCCTCCGCATCGCCGCGCACGAGCGCCAGCACGCGGCAATCCCGCCTCGCCGCCAGATGCGCGATCATCGCGCCGCCGAGCAGCCCCGTCCCGCCGGTGACGAGCACGACCTTCACGCGCTGATCCGATGCGCAGGAGAGCCGCGGCTCATCCGCCGCTGCAGCTCATGCCGGAACTCTTGGTCGCCCCTTCCCCGAAGCCGCCTCGGATCGTGGTGTCGGTGGTCGCCGCCAGCGGCGAGACGCCGTTGATCGCGTTCGCCCCCGCGCCCGGATCGC
The DNA here is from genome assembly GCA_016791425.1 of Hyphomonadaceae bacterium. GTDB lineage: Bacteria > Pseudomonadota > Alphaproteobacteria > Caulobacterales > Aquidulcibacteraceae > CADEEL01. Next base: position 365,765 of record JAEUMQ010000016.1, read on the forward strand.
CCGGCGGCGCGACGCTGTGGCCGGCCGCGTGCCACGGCCCCCACGCATAGGCCGTTCCCGCCGCCAGCGCCTCCGCATGGCATACCGAAAGGTCCTTCTGCAGCAGGCAATCGTCGAGCACCGCGAAGTCCGCTTCCACCGCGCAGGGCTCCGCCGGATAATCCTGCTTGCAGACGTCCACGGACGCATAGCCGTTGCGCCGCATCTCGACGCGCTCGACCGCCTCATCCGGCGTTTGCGAATAGCACCCGATGACGCCCACGGCGCCCACCGACGCGAACGCGACCGCCCTGCAACGCCAACGCTTCATCGCTTCACCATCCGCTTCGCGCACTATGGTAGAAGCGTCTTCAACGCAAGCGCGGAGAGCTGCCTGCACGATTTGCGGGCGCCGCTGCCGAAGCGCTGCGCTTGCGTCTCCGCTTCTAGGCCGCCTGCAATTCCTCCAGCGCCGAGCGGCTGCACATCACCACGCGCCGCGAGCTCGGCAGCGCGATCGCATGGTCCCGCTCCATCTGCGTGAAGGCGCGCGACACCGTCTCGATCGTCAGCGCGAGATAGTCTGCGATGTCGGCGCGCGACATCGGCAGATCCAGTTCCCTGCGGCCCGAGAAGCGGTCCGCGAAGCGCAGCAGGAACGCCGCCACCCGCTCGCCCGCGCCCTTGCGCCCGAGCACGATCGCGTGCTCCTGCGCTTCGTGCAGCTGGTTGCTGGCGAACGTCAGGAGCGCGCCGGCCGCAGCGACATCCTCGCGCGCCGCCTTCTCCACCGCCGAGCGCCGCACGAGCACGATCTCGCACGCCGTCACCGCCTCCGCCGAACAGGAATGCGGGCCCCCCAGATCGAGCCCGAACACGTCGCCGGCCATGTGGAACCCGAGGATCTGGCGCCGCCCGTCGCTGGTGAAGCGCATGGTGCGGACCGTCCCCGACACGACGCCATAGACATAGTCCGCCGGCTCGCCTTCGCCGAAGACCTCTTCATTGCGGCCATAGCGGACGCGAACGCCTTGCATTTTCAGCATGCCGAAATCGATCGTCCCCGACGCGTTGGCGACGCGGCTGGGCTGGGCGTTCCGGAACTCGATGTGCGTGGCTTCGCTCATGGCGCTCTCCCTGACGCCCAAACCCTATCGGCGGGCGGGCGCCCGAGAAAATTCGGGACGAACGCTTAGGGGAAACTACCTAGCTGCCGGCGCAGCCGCTTGGCCGCTCCCGCGCGGTTCGGCTAAGTCTGGCACGTCCATGCCCGCCCAGGAGCCCGTCTTCATCGCCCCGGCCACCGATGGCGTGCGCCGCCTCCTGTCGGACCGCGGCTTCGTCGCGCTCGGCGCCACGCTGGCCGCCTGGGTCATGACGTTCGCGGTCGTCGCCGCCCTGCGCGCGCTCGCGCCGCAGACGCCGGTCCTGGCGCTCTTCATGCTGCTGGTGGTCGTCGTCGCCATGCTGGAGGGCGCCGGCCCCGGCGTACTGGCGACCGCCTTGAGCCTCGCCGCGATCCTCGTGCTCGGCGCGCCGGACGGGTCGGCGGCGCCGGCCGCCCTTATCATGTTTCTCGCCGCCGGGATCTTGTCTTCCGTCGGCGGCGAGTGGGTCGTCCGTCGGCGCCTGCGCGACGAGCGCGCCAGCCAGACGCTGCTGGAGCGCGAAGCGCTGCTGCGCTCGATCTTCGATTCCGCGCCCGATGCAATGATCGTCATCGACGAGAAGGGCATCGTCCAATCCTACAGTGCCGCCGCGCAGCGCATGTTCGGCTGGAGCGCAGTGGAGATCCTCGGCCGCAACGTCTCCACCCTCATGCCCGCGCCCTTCCGCCAGGAGCATGACGGCTACCTGCACCGCTATCTGAGCACGAGCGAGCGACGCATCATCGGCATCGGCCGCATCGTCGCCGGCGAGCGCAAGGACGGCTCCACCTTCCCGATGGAGCTCAATGTCGGCGAGGTCCGCTCCCCCCACGGCCGCTTCTTCACCGGCTTCGTGCGCGACCTCACCGAGCGCCAGGAGACCGAGGCGCGCCTGCAGGAGCTGCAATCCGAGCTCGTCCACATCTCGCGCCTCTCCGCGATGGGCGAGATGGCCTCCGCCCTCGCTCATGAGCTCAATCAGCCGCTGAGCGCCATTTCCAACTACCTCTCCGGCGCCCGCCGGCTGCTGGAGCAGACGCCCAACGCCGACTCCCGCTCCACCGAAGCGATTGGCAAGGCCGCCGAGCAGGCCATTCGCGCCGGCGATATCATCCGGCGCCTGCGCGACTTCATCGCCCGCGGCGAAAGCGAGCGCAGCGTGGAATCTCTCACACGCCTGGTGCAGGAGGCGTGCACGCTCGCGCTCGTGGGCGCCAAGGAATACGGCGTGCGCGTCCAGTATCGGCTCGATCCGCGCGTCGAGCGCGTGATCGTCGATCGCGTGCAGATCCAACAGGTGCTGCTCAATCTGGTGCGCAACGCCCTCGACGCGATGCGCGGCCAGCCCGGCCGCCGCGAGCTTGTTGTCTCCACCGAGCAGGCCGCCGATTCCATGGCCCGCGTCAGCGTCGCCGACACCGGCCCCGGCCTCGATCCCGACGCCGCCGCCCGCCTCTTCCAGCCCTTCGTGACCACCAAGGCGCAAGGCATGGGCGTCGGGCTGTCCATCTCCAAGACCATCGTGGAGGCCCACGGCGGGCAGATCTGGCACGAGCGCAATCCCGAAGGCGGCGCCATCTTCCGCTTTACGATGCGCCTCGCCAACGGCGTCGGCGAAGCCGAGAACGGAAAGGACGAGCGGTGATCCACATCATCGACGACGACGAGGCGATGCGGGAATCCCTGCAATTCCTGCTTGCCTCCGCGCAGCTGGACTCGCGCACCTATGAATCCGCAACTGCCCTCCTCGCGCGCGTCGATGAGCTCGAGCCCGGCTGCATCGTCACCGATGTCCGCATGCCCGGCATGGACGGCCTCGACCTCGTCCGCCGCCTGAACGCGCTCGCCGTTCCCCACCCCGTCATCGTCCTCACCGGACACGCCGACGTGCCGCTCGCCGTCGAGGCGATGAAGCTCGGCGTGCTGGAATTCCTGGAGAAGCCCTTCACCGACGACGCGCTGCTGCAGGCGGTGAACGCGGCGCTTTCCCTGAGCGGCGCCGCCGCGGTCCGCGGCGCCGAGCGCGAGGAGCTTCTCGCCCGCCGCGCCCTGCTCACCGCGCGCGAGCGCGACGTGTTCGACGCCATTGTCGCCGGCGATTCCAACAAGGTCGCCGCCCAGCGTCTCGGCATCTCCCCCCGCACGGTGGAAATCTACCGCGCCAACGTGATGGCCAAGATGCACGCCGGCAGCCTGTCGGAGCTCGTCCGCATGGCGCTGCGCTGCGAGGAGAAGCCTTGAGCCGTTGAGAGCGATCAATGCGCCGCCCGCGGCGCGCATGCTTCCTCACGCGCCATGGCTCGCAGCCCCACCGCCGCCCAGCCGACCATCCTGCTCGTCGATGACGACCGCGCCGTCCTGAGCGCGATCGCCTTCGCCCTGGCCACCGACGGGCTCGACGTCGCCGGTTTCGCGAACGCCGAAGCTGCGCTCGCCGCGCGTCCGCGGCAGGTCGCGTGCGTCATCGTCGATGAGAAGCTCCCCGGCCTCTCGGGCCTCGATCTCGTGGACTCTCTGCGCCGTGACGGCGTCGCCGCGCCGGCGATCCTGATCACCACCGCGCCGTCCGCGGCGCTGCGTCGGCGAGCGCGGCGTTGAAATCCTCGAGAAGCCGCTCCTCGGCGATGCGCTCGCCTGCGCCGTCCGGCGCCTCGTTGCGCTTCAGGCTTAGCGCCCCGCCGCGCCGAGCGCGCGCACGCGCGCGATCCGCCTGCGCTGCATTTCCGGAGCCCCCTCGATCATGCCGAGAAGGCTCGCCCGCACGGGCCGCACCCCCGCAAATCCGAGCACGCTCGCTTCCAGGCTCTTCACGCCGTGCGCCCCGAACATCAGCCGATAGGCCAGCGCCGGCATTCCCATCGTCACGATCAGCCGCGCCGACTTGCCCTTGAGGCCCGGCCTCCAACCTCTCGGCCCGATATCCGCCACGAATCCGCCGCGCGCGATCTGCTCCAGGAACGCGCGCACATAGGCCGGCGCCGATCCGAGCCACAGCGGAAACACGAAGACCAGATGGTCCGCCCACATGACATCCTCGCGCGCCTTCACGATGTCCGGCTCGTTCGGCGCCGCAGCGAACGCGGCCGCCGAACGCAGCACCGGGAACGATGCTTCCGCGAGCCGGATGAGGCGCGTCTGCCGCCCGCCTTCGCGTGCGCCCTCGACATACGCGTCGGCGAGCGCGTGGCACAGGGCCGGTCCGCGATCGGGATGCCCGTCGATAACCAGAACCTTGTGCATCGAAACTCCTGCCCCGCGGAAGCGTTAGTCTGGCGATGAGCCGCATCGAGCACTTGAGCTTGATCAAGGCGGGCGCCCGCGCTTCCGACTTCCCTGGCCAAGGAGAGAGACCCATGCCGCCCAAAGACCTTCTCGCCATTGTCCCGGACGCAAGTGCGGAGAACGTGTTCGCCGCCGCCCAGGCGCTGTCCGACCGCTGGCGCGCGCACGCCGCCATCCTTCAGCTCACCGAATTCCCGACCCTCGCGGGCGGCGAAGCCGCCTTCACCGCCGAGCTTTGGGCCGACGTCGTCGCGAAGATGCGCCAGACCGCCGCCGCCGAGCATGAGAAGATCCTCCGCCGGCTCGATCTGTTCGAGCGCACCGGCGAGGCGCGCAGCGCCGAGATTCCCGCCGGCGCCGCCGAACGCGTCGCGGCCTTCCACGCTCTCCACGCCGACCTCACGATCGTCGCGCGGCCGGTGCGCGAGATCGACATCGCCGCGCTCGAAGGCGCGCTCTTCAAGTCGGGCCGGCCGATCCTCGTCATCCCGCCCGACTGGCGCGGCGGCCCGATCGGCAAGCGCATCCTCGTCGCCTGGACGCCGAAGCGCGAAGCCGCCCGTGCGCTCGCCGACGCGCAGATCTTCCTCAGCGAGGCCGAGCACGTCAGCGTCGTCACCGTGGACGCCGCGCCCGTGATCGATGATGCGGCGCTGCCCGGCGTCGCCATCGCCACCCACCTGGCGCGCCACGAGCTCGACGTGGAGCTGCGCCAGATCGACGGGGCCGGTCGCCCGGCGGAGGTCGCGATCCTTGCCGAAGCGCGCGCCATGGACGCCGATCTCATCGTGATGGGCGGCTATGGCCATTCCCGCCTGCGCGAATTCATTCTCGGCGGCGCGACGCGCGGCATGCTGGAGACGTCGCCCATTCCGGTCCTGATGTCGCACTGATGCGCGTCGCGGCCGCTGCAGCGATCTATTTCGCGCTCGTGTTCGCCGCGGGGCTGCTCCTGGGCCCGATCCGCGTGCTCTGGCTCGAGCCGCGCATGGGCGAAACCCTCGCAACTGCGTGCGAAGCGCCCTTTCTGGTGTTGGCGATGGTCTTTGCCGCCGAGCGCGCGCGGCGCTGGACGCGCGTCGCCGGACCCTGGCCGAAATTCCTCGCGATCGGATTGCTGGCGCTGGTGCTTCAGCAGGCTGCGGACTTCGCGCTTGGCGTCGCGCTGCGCGGCGCCACGCTGCAAACTACGCTCGCCCACTTCACCACGCCGCCGGGATGGATCTACGCCGCCGCGCTCATCCTCTTCGCGCTCATGCCGCTCCTGCGGCGCCCCAGCTAGGCCGCGTTCTCCAGCACCAGCATGCCCGCCCCGGTGTTCGAGATCGGGATGTGGTAATTCGAGTGCACTTTGCGCACCCTGCCCGTCAGCGCGCCGCGCATCGCCAGCCACAGGATGAACTCTGCGCCCTGCGCGCCCGCCTCGCGCACCAGATCAAGGCTCGACATCTTCGCCAACGTCTCCGGCTCGTCCACGATCTTGTCGAGACACATGAGATCGAACGCCTTGTTGATGAACCCGGCGCGCGTGCCGTCGAGCTGGTGCGACATGCCCCCCGTGCCGACAACCACCACCTTGAGGTCTTCCGGATAGCTCTCGATCGCGCGCCCGATCGCGCGCCCCAGCTTGAAGCAGCGCATCGGCGACGGCATCGGATGCTGCACGGTGTTGATGCACACCGGCACGGTCGGGATCGCCGTCGGATCCTGCGGCCAGAAAAGCTGCATCGGCACCGCGAACCCGTGATCCACCAGCATGTCCTGGCAATGGCAGATGTCGAATTCCTCCGCCACCAGGCTCTCGATGATGTGCCAGGAGAGCTTCGCATCGCCCTTGAACGGCGGCAGCTTGGGAATGCCCCAGCCTTCGTCCTCGTTGCGGTACTGGTCCGCCGCGCCGATCGCGAAGGTCGGCATCTTGTCCAGGAAGAAATTGAGCCCGTGATCATTGTAGATCACGATCGCCGCGTCCGGCTTCACCGCGTCGAGCCAGTTGCGCGCCTTCGGATAGGCGTCGAAGAACGGCTTCCAGTACGGGTCCTCGAACAATTTCTTGGCGATCGCCCCGCCGATGGCCGGGATGTGCGACGTCGTCAATCCGCCGACGATGCGGGCCATGCTCAATCTCCCTGGCTGCGCAGCATCTGGCGGAAGGCCTCGACGCTCATCCCGGTCTGCTGCGCGCCGATGTCCTGCACGGTGAGACCGAAAATCCCCGCGAACTTTGCGAGGTAATAGATGTTTCCCCCGGCCGCGATGAGATCGAGCACCTTGCGCGCCCGCACCGCCGCCTTCTGCTCTTCATCGAGGCCGTACCTCTCCATGTAGGCCTCCTCGTCCTTGAGGAAGTCCTTCCGGTTTTCCGCCTGGTTGAACGAAAAGCACATCCGATTGAGCGCATAGCCGCGCATGGCCTGCGTCCCGTCGAAGATCGTGGTGCCGGGTATCCTGTGAACCTCGAGCATGAGCGACTCCTGAACCGCCATCAGACCGCGCCGCCCGACGCGGCGACTGATCGAGATCAATTCCCGGCCGCGACGCACCGCCGCGGGCGCCGTTTGCCGATTTGTCTGACTTATGCCAGTGAGAGCCCCGATCCGAAGGCGGCCCGATGCCCACACGACTGCTCCAGCTCACATCACGCGACGGCGAACGCCAGGTCGCGGTCATGGACGATGACGGCGCCGCGCGCCTCGTCGAAGGCTTCACCGCCGTCTATCCGTTGGCTCTCCATGCGATCGCGAAAGGCCGCGCGCTGCGCGAAACCATCGCCCCCGGCGACCCGATCGATATCCGCGCCGCCCTGGCCGAGGGCCGCGTCCTCGCCCCCATCGATCATCCGGATCCCGCGCATCTGCTCGTCACCGGCACCGGCCTCACCCACCTCGGTTCCGCCGAAGGCCGCGACAAGATGCACCGCGATCTCGCCGACGCCGCCGCGCTCACCGATTCCATGAAGATGTTCCGCCTCGGCCTCGATGGCGGCAAGCCGGCGCCCGGTGCGATCGGCGCGCAGCCCGAATGGTTCTACAAGGGCGACGGCGACAGCGTGACCGCGCCCGGCGCCGCCCTTCAATCCCCCGCCTTCGCGCTCGACGGCGGCGAGGAGCCGGAGCTCGTCGGCATCTACCTCATCGGCCCCGATGGTGCGCCCTGGCGCCTCGGCTTCGCGCTCGGCAATGAATTCTCCGACCACGTCACCGAGCGGCAGAACTACCTCTATCTCGCGCACTCGAAGCTCCGCCGCTGCGCCTTCGGGCCCGAGCTCCTGCTCGACGCGCCGCCCGCCGATATCCGCGGAACCTCACGCATCCGCCGCGGCGCCGAAGTGATCTGGGAGAAGCCTTTCCTCTCCGGCGAGGACAATATGTGCCACTCCATCGCCAATCTCGAGCATCACCATTTCAAGTACGCGCAATTCCGCCGCCCGGGCGACGCGCACGTGCACTTCTTCGGCACGGCCACGCTCTCCTTCAGCGACGATGTGCGCACGAAGCCCGGCGACGTGTTCGAGATCGAAGCAGCGCCCTTCCTCTTGCCGCTCTCCAACGCGCTGCAAGAGGCGCCCCCGCAGGCCGTGACGGTCCGGAGCCTCTGATGGCGCTGAAGCTCGGTCTGGTCGGCGTCGGCGTCATCGCGAAGGCCCAGCACCTGCCGGTGCTCGCAGTGAGCGAGGACTTCGACCTCGTCGCCATCGCCAGCCGCAACGCGACCGTCGAAGGCGTGCGCTCCTATGCCACTCTCGCCGAAATGCTTGCAGGCTCGCCCGAGATCGAAGCCGTCTCGCTCTGCACCCCGCCTGCCGCGCGCACGCCAGATGCGCGCCGCGCGCTGCAAGCCGGCAAGCATGTGCTTCTTGAAAAGCCGCCCGGCGCCACACTGAGCGAAGTGGAGGAACTCATCGCGCTCGCCGCCCGGCATCGCATCACGCTCAACGCCTCCTGGCATTCCCGCCACGCGCCCGGCGTCGCTGCCGCGAGGGCCTGGCTCGCCGACAAGACGATCCGTTCCGTCGCCATCGAGTGGCGCGAGGACGTGCGCCACTGGCATCCCGGCCAGGATTGGATTTTTGCAGCCGGCGGCTTCGGCGTCTTCGATCCCGGCATCAACGCGCTCTCCATTGTCACCCACATCCTGCCTGCGCCGTTCGCGCTGCAGCGCGCCACGCTCGGCTTCCCGGAAAACCGCCAGGCGCCGATCGTCGCCGCGCTCGATCTCGCCGGCGCCGACGGCAGCGCGATCCACGCCGACTTCGACTTCCTGCAGCAGGGTCCGCAGACCTGGGACATCCGCGTCGAGACCGACGCAGGGCCGCTTGCACTGCAGCAAGGCGGCGCACGCCTCCGCATCGGCGGCGCCGACGCCACGCCGCCGCCCTCGCACGACCTCCTCCGCGGCGAGTACGGCGGCGTCTATGCCGAGTTCGCGCGCCTCATCGCCGCCGGCGAAAGCGGCGTCGATCTCGCCCCGCTGCGCCACGTCGCCGACGCTTTCATGCTCGGCGCCCGCAGCGCGGCCCCGCCCTTCCACTTTTGACCATGGCTTGCGAGACCGCTTTGGATTTGTCTAAGTAATGGCGACGTCGGCGCCGCGATGTCCCGCAGAGGACAATTCGGCCGCCTCGGGAGGGAACATGATGCGGACCATGATCGCCGGCCTGGCGCTGGCGCTTTCTGTCTGGCTTGGCGCCTCGCCCCACGCCGCCGCGCAAAGTCCTGCCGCGGACGTGCAGGTCACCATCCGCGCCGACCGTCCCGGCCCCGTCATCAACCCGAACGTCTACGCCCAGTTCGCCGAGCATCTCGGCGCCGGCATCTATGAAGGCGTCTGGGTCGGCGAAGGCTCCAGCATTCCGAACACCCACGGCTTCCGCAACGACGTCGTCGCCGCCTTGCGGGATCTGAAAGTCCCGCTCGTGCGCTGGCCTGGCGGCTGCTTCGCCGACGATTATCACTGGCGCGAAGGCATCGGCCCGCGCGATCGCCGCCCGGTGCGCGTCAACGCGCATTGGGGCCGCGTGCCGGAAACCAACGCCTTCGGCACGCACGAATTCATGGCCTTCGCCGAGATGATCGGCGCCAAGGTCTATATCAGCGGCAATGTCGGCTCCGGCAGCGTGCAGGAGATGGGCGACTGGCTCGAATACCTGACCTCCGACACCCAATCCGCACTCGCCAACGAGCGTCGCGCCAATGGTCGCGCCGCGCCCTGGACCATCGACTATTTCGGCGTCGGCAACGAGACTTGGGGCTGCGGCGGCAACATGCGCCCCGAATTCTACGCCGATCTCTTCCGCCAGTACGCCACCTACATCAAGCTGCGCACCCCGCCCGAGCGGCGCCCGAAGATCGTCGCCTCGGGCGGCAACGATGAGCACACCGAATGGGTCGATGTTCTCGCCAGTCGCGGCGGACACGATCTCGACGCCATCTCGCACCATTATTACACGACGCCGAGCGGTGTATGGGAGCACAAGGGCAACGCTCTCGGGTTCTCGGAAGGCGAATGGATCTCCTCCCTCGTGCACACGATGCGCATCGATGATTACCTTACATCCAATGAGCGCGTGCTCGATCGCCACGACCCGCAGGGCCGCATCGGCCTTTATCTCGACGAATGGGGCATGTGGTACAGCCCGACGCCCGGCCGCGAGCCTGGCTTCCTCTGGCAGCAGAACTCGCTGCGCGACGCCGTCGTCGCCGGCCTCAACTTCAACATCTTCCACCGCCACGCCAAGCGCGTGCAGATGACCAACATCGCCCAGATGGTCAACGTCCTGCAGGCGATGATCCTCACCGACGGGCCGCGCATGATCCTCACGCCGACCTATCACGCCTTCCATCTCTATCGCCCGTTCCAGGGCGCGACCTATCTGCCGACTGAAACCCGTGCGCCACGCTACCGGCTCGGCGCCTACCAGGCGCCCGCCGTCAGCGTCAGCGCCGCCCGCGACACCGAAGGCCGCATCCAGCTCGCGCTCGTCAATCTCGACCCGAACCGCGAGGCGCTCGTCCGCACCCGGATCACCGGCGCCGCCGCTTCATCCGCCGTCGGCCGCGTCCTCACCGCTTCCGCGATGGATGCGCACAACAGCTTCGACGCGCCCAACGCCATCCAGCCGACGGCCTTCTCCGGCGTCGTTGAGGGCGACGCGCTCGTCTTCCGCCTGCCCGCGAAATCCGTCGCGGTCGTCGCGCTGCAATAGATGGACGCGCGCTGCGTCTGGCCTGCGCGTGCGCAGCTGGGCGAGGGGCCGCTCTGGGACCCGCGCGACGGCCTCATCTACTTCGTCGATATCAAGGGCCGCATGCTGAACCGCTGCGACCTCGCCGGCGCCGCGCGTGAGGCCTGGCCCATGCCCGAGCCGATCTGCTGGGTCATTCCGCGCGCGCGCGCGCCGGGCTTCATCGCCGGCTTCAAGTCCGGCATCGCCGAGCTCACGCTCGATCCCTTCGCGATCACGCCCCTCCACGCGCCCGAACCCGATCGCCGCACCAACCGCCTCAATGACGCCAAGTGCGATTCCCGCGGCCGCATCTGGGCCGGCTCCATGGACGACGAAGAGAAGATCAAATCCGGAGCGCTCTATCGCTTCGACCCGGATCGAACCTGCACGCGCGTCGATGACGCCTACGGCGTCGCCAACGGCCCGGCCTTCAGCGCCGACGGCGCCGTGCTCTACCACACTGATTCCGCCGCCCGCACGATCTACGCCTTCGATATCGACGCCGCCGGCGCGCTCGCCAACAAGCGCCCGTTCATCCGCTTCGAGGATCGCGACTGGGGTTATCCCGACGGCATGACGGTCGATGCCGAAGGCGGCCTCTGGGTCGCGCACTGGGAAGGCGCGCGCGTCAGCCGCTTCCGCCCCGACGGATCGCTCGACCGCATCATCGCGCTGCCCGTCTCGCGCGTCACCTCCTGCGTCTTCGCCGGCCCCGCGCTTGATCGCATGTTCGTCACCACCGCCGCCATCGGCCGCGAACACGAGGAGCTCGCCGGCGCCTTGTTCGAACTATTCCCCGGCGTGCGCGGCCTCCCCGCCCATTCCTTCGCCGGCTAAAGCCCATTCGTCCGAGCCCGGAGGGCATGGTAGCGTTTTGGCGCGGCGCGGCGGATAGGGACGCCCCCCTCCCCTTCGAGGGGAGGGGCAGGGGGTGAGGTGATCCTCCGCATTTGCCGCTTGTGCACTGCCCCGACAAGTCGATCGGCATCCACGATTTCAATCCCGCGTCACCGCTTCCCTGTCGCCCGGCCCCGCCGCCGGATCTGGCTGCGCCGCGATCGGCGCGGCCGGTCCATCGAGCGCCGCCTTCAGCGCCTCGCGATCGAGCTGCCCTTCCCAGCGCGCCACCACGATCGCCGCCGTCGCATTGCCGATGAAATTCGTCAGCGCCCGGCACTCGCTCATGAAGCGGTCGATCCCGAGGATCAGCGCCATCCCCGCGATCGGCACCGATGGCACGACCGACAGCGTCGCCGCGAGCGTGATGAACCCCGCGCCCGTGATCCCCGCCGCGCCCTTCGAGCTCAGCATCGCCACCAGCAGCAGCACGATCTGGTCCTGCAGACTGAGATCGATATTGAGCGCCTGCGCGATGAACAGCGCCGCCATCGTCATATAGATGTTCGTGCCGTCCAGATTGAACGAATAGCCCGTCGGCACGACGAGCCCGACCACCGACCGCGACGCGCCCGCCTGCTCCAGCTTCTGGATCAGGCTCGGCAGCGCCGCTTCCGACGAGGACGTGCCGAGCACCAGCAGCAGCTCCTCCCTGAGATAGCGGACGAGCTTGAGGATGCTGAACCCGTTCGCCCATGCGACCGCCCCAAGAACAATCCCGATGAACAGCGCCGAGGTCAGATAGAACGTCGCCACCAGCGCCGCGAGATTGGCGATCGCGCCGATGCCGTACGCGCCGATTGTGAATGCAAACGCCCCGAACGCGCCGATCGGCGCGGCCTTCATCACGATCGCCACCAGCTTGAAGAACGCCGCGCTCACCGCCTCCAGAAAGGATAGCACCGGCCTGCCGGCCTCCCCGACCACAGCGAGCGCGCTCCCGAACAGGATCGACACGAACAGCACCTGCAGAATGTTGCCGTCCGCGAACGCGCTGAAGATCGTGTTCGGAATGATGTTCATCAGGAACCCGACGACGGTCGTCTCGTGCGCCTGGTCCGCGTAGCGCGCCACCGCGCCTGCATCGAGCGTCGCCGGATCGATATTGAGCCCGTGCCCCGGCCGCACCACGTTCGCGACGATGAGGCCGATGATCAGCGCCAGCGTGGAGAAGAACAGGAAATATCCGAACGCCTTCGCCGCCACCCGCCCGAAGCTGCCGAGATCGCGCATCCCCGCAATGCCGGTGACGATGGTGAGGAAGATCACCGGCGCGATGATCATCTTCACAAGCTTGATGAACGCGTCCCCGAGCGGCTTCAGGCTCTCGCCGAACGCCGGCCAATAATGCCCGACGATCGCCCCCAGCCCGATCGCCACGAGCACCTGGACATAGAGCTGCCCATGGATCGGTTTCTTGAACGGCTTGCGCTCCGGAAGAGCGCGGCCGGCCGGCGCCTGTGGCATGAAATCCCCCTTCCGCACCCGGTAGCGTCGCCCGCGCCGGACGTCACCGAAAAACTGCGCCGCCCGGCCCAGCCGCGGGCCCCAGCGCGCGCCCGCGCCGCCATTCCTATCCGACGCTAAGCACGTGGCGCACCCGGTCCGGCCCGTTCGCGCACAGGCAAAGTCCGAAGAATTCGAACGCAAAGTGCGAACTTCAAGATAATTGCGCGTTCTTATAACTATCGCGCAACGAGAAGCCTGCGCGGACGCCGATGCGCGCCACGCAATTACAGCTTTGCAATCAAGCCCACACCCCGGTTCTCTTCACGGAAGCCGCGCCGCAGGACGGCGCGTGCGAAAGCAACCAAGGAGAGAACGATGAACAAGGTACTTTGCATCGCCGCCGCCATCTGCGCCTTCTCCGGCGCGGCCTTCGCCGACGAAGCCGCCACCGCCGAACGCGCCGCGCAGCAAGTCGTCGTGCTCGACGACGCGCAGCTCGACACCGCCACCGGCGGCCTGCTGAGCGTGCTCAACGGCTTCCTGAGCAGCAACAGCGGCCTCGTGAACTCGAACGTCGCGGTTCCGATCAACGTCTCGAACATCTCCCTGCTCTCCAAGGGCAGCCAGAAGTCGAGCCAAGCGACGACGCAAGGCATCCGCACCGGCAACACCGGCGTGATCGCGGCCGGCCGTCACGACTGATCGGTCGCAAGTTCCGTCCGCCTGCAGCTCCTCCCCCTACGCAGGCGAGCGCGTTGCGTTTCGCATTAACCGGGACGCAACGCGCGCGACGGACAAATGGCGCCGAGCAGTCGGATGCACGAAACGCCATGCCTGCCGGTAATTTTGTACTCTTCGCATTTTCCGCCGCGGCCGCGACGCTCGCCGTAGCGCACGCCGAGCCCGCGCGCCGCGAGCCGGATCGGCCGGCGCCGCTCCGCAGCGTGCGCTCGATGCTTGAGATGCGCCACGACCGCGTTGTTCTGCAGCAATGGGATCTGAGTTGCGGCGCTGCGGCGCTCGCCACTCTTCTCTCCATCCAGCACAACGACGCCGTCAGCGAGCGTGAGATCGCCCTCGCGCTCATGCGGCGCGACGCCTACCTCGCCGATCCCGATCTCGTGCGCGTGCGCGAAGGATTCTCCCTGCTCGATCTCAAGCGCTTCGTGCAGGCGCGCGGCTATGAAGGCGTCGGCCTTGGCCGGCTGTCGATGGCCGACATCGCCGGGCGCGCGCCGTTCATCGCGCCGCTCTCGATCAACGGCTACAACCATTTCGTCGTCGTCATCGGCGTCCGCGACGGCCGCGTGATGATCGCCGATCCCGCCTTCGGCAATCGCGACCTCGCCATCGCGGCGTTCGAGCGCGCCTGGATCGACTCACCGCGCATGGGCCGCGTCGCCTTCATCGTGCGCCGCCCGGGCGTCGCTGCGCCGCCGCCATCCATCCCCGCGCCGCTGGCGCCCGACGGCGCGATGCTGCGCGCGCAGGGACGCCGCTACTGATGCGCGCGCTTCTGCTCGGAGCGCTCGCCGGCTCGGCGCTGTGCACAACGCCGGCGCACGCGCAGGACGGCCTGCGCGGCCGCGACGGCGCCGTCGCCCTGGCCGCCGCGCAGCACGCCCCGACGCTGTCCGCGCCGTCGTCCACGCCGGCCTCCGCGTATGACGGCGCGTTGCAGGTGGACGAGACGGCCGCTGCGGAGCGCGCGCTGGAGCGAACGCTGGTGCGCGCCGGCGCCTTGCTGCTGCCGCCCGGCGCTGTCGAGATGGAATCCCTGCTGCGTTTCACCCGCATCGAGCGCACTGCTCCGGCCAATATCGGCGCGCCCGGCGCCCCGATCATCGTCGAGGCGCGCCAGGAGCGCGACGCCGCCGATGCGATCGTCGGTCTGCGCCTCGGCCTGCCGTTCGACGCACAGGCCGAGCTCGCCGTCCCGCTGAGCGCCGCCCGCGTGCGCACCGTGACCGCCTTCAGCGGCGCACCCCTCGCCGAAGACGATGACGATGGCGCAGGTCTGGGCGACGTCGTCCTCAGCCTCACCAAGACCGTGCTGCATGAAGAGGGCGCCCGGCCCGATCTCTTCGTCGCCTTCATCTATGACAGCGCCACCGGCGACGACGAAGGCGCCTTCGCGTTCGGCAGCGGCTTTCACGAGCTCGGCCTTGCCCTGACCGCGGTGAAGCGCGTGGATCCGCTGGTGCTCATCGCATCGGGGTCGTACCAGCGCGCGCTCGAGCGCGACGGCGTGCAGCCGAGCGATCAATACGGCCTCGACCTGCGCGCCGTGCTTGCGGTCAGCCCGACCATGTCCCTGCGCTTCGGCCTCGAGCAGACCTACGCCACCCGCCCCGAGTTCGGCGGCGTACCCTCCGCCGGCGCCGATCAACTGATCAGCACCTTCGTCTTCGGCGCCGCCGGCGCGCTGTCCCGGCGAACGCTCGTGGATTTCGAGCTCGGTCTCGGCCTCACCGACGACGCGCCGGATTATTACCTGCAGACGGCGCTGCCGTTCCGCTTCTCTTACTAGGGTCGGCGCGGCGCGCGCCGCGTCATTCGTCGCCGCGGCATGGCCCCTCATACGTCCCTTCGACGCGTATCTGCATCCCGCCGGACATGCCTGCGCCCGTCATCGTCATGTCCGCGACATAACGGTTCTGCATGTCCCCGCTCATGACCGTGCGGATGTGCCCGCCGCCGTCTTCTCCGGTGCACTCGGCCTCATAGACCAACCCTTCGGCCGTGCGCTGGAAGCCGTTGGCCGACACGCAATGGGAGTTCGGCTCTGTGGCCATCTGGTTGAGGTCGGTGTTCGTCACGCATTCCGCTTCCCTGGTCTGCTGACCCATGGCGGTGATGACCTTGTTCCACCGCCCCAGGCGCATTTGCGGCGCAAGTGCAGCGGACTGGGCGCCCGCTGGCGCCTGCGCCGCATTGGTGGAGCTGCTGTCGCCGGTGCTTGAGGCGGGCGGCGAACACGCAGCAAGAACGATCGCGAACGAAGCAAAGACGTATGAGCGCATGGACGTTACCCTCCGAACGCCCGCAGCTTAGCGTTCCCCGCTCCTGCTGCATACACGCCCCGCCGCGATCCTTGCGCCCGGCGGGAAGCTTTATGGACACTCCTCCCAGCACGGACTAATTTCACTTCAAGCAAGAAAGCAGGGAGGAAGCCATGTCGCTTGAATCATTGATTATTTGGGTCGTGGTCGGGGTCGTCGCGGGCTTCCTCGCCGGCGTGATCGTCAAAGGTTACGGCCTCGGCCTTGTCGGCAACCTGATCGTCGGGATCATCGGCGCGCTGCTTGCCGGCTGGCTGCTGCCGACGCTTGGCGTGAGCTTCAGCGTCGTCAATCCGCTCGTCACTTCGATCGTCTACGCCACGATCGGCGCGGTCGTGCTTCTCCTGCTGATAGGCCTCTTCCGCCGCGCGAAATAGCGCCAGGGCCTCCGCAGCCTTCAGGCCGGTCGCGGCCACAGCTCCCGCAATGGCTCGGGCAGCGACGCCATCACTTTGTGCGCTTCATCGCCGCTGGTGAATTTCGTCGCCGCCGCGAACACCGCGCGCGAGCACAGCGCCGGATCGAACTGGAAGCGCGGCGGCAGCGACATGCGCACTTCATCCGCGAATTCCTGCACGGTGCGCGCGCGCATCGGCTTTTCCGGCAGCGTCCAGCCTTCGAAATAGATCCCGCGGATCAGCATCGGCAATTGCGCTGCGAAACTCACCGCCGACTGCGCCGGCAGCCGATCGCGCAGCGCATGCAGCACCGCGCGCAGCGCCGCGTAAGCCTCCTGACGTTCGCTGCCGCCGAGATGCGCCGCGATGTCCTTGAGCCAGAGATTGGTTTCTTGGACCGTGGCGTCGAACACCGCCAGACCGGTGGTCATCGCTCGCCTCCAGATCAATGCGACAGAAAGACGGGAAGATGTGCGCCCGCGGCCACGCGCTGCGTCACGCCGCCGAAGATCGTCTCCTGCAGGCGCGGCCGCCCATAGCCGCCCACCACCAGCAGATCCGCGTCGATCGCCGCGCATTCCTCCAGAAGCGCCGAGCCGTCGTCGCGCCCCATGCCGTCGACATTGCGCACCTCGACCTTGAGCCCGCGACGCGCCAGATGCGCCGCAATGTCCGCGCCCGGCGCCTCGCCATGGCCCGACCAGCTCGGCTTGGCGTCCACGGTCACGATCGTGATCCTCTCGGCGCGATCGAGGAACGGCTCGGCGTCCGCAACCGCGCGCGCGGCTTCCCGGCTCGCGTTCCAGCCGATCACGACATTGCGTCCGCACGCGCCCGGCCATTCGGCTGGCGCAAGCAGCACCGGGCGCCCCGCGCCGAATAGCACGGCCTCAAACACCGTCCGGCGCAACGCATCGTCCGGACCATCCATGATGGCGAGATCGGCGTAGCGCGCCTCCACCGCTGCGCGCGGGCCCGCCAGCGCTTGCGGGATTTCCACGCTGCGCAGGCGCATCGGCTGCGCCGACTGGTTCAGACGCGCCGCCAGCTTGGCCTTTTCCTTCGCGTAGCCTTCGCGCGCGCGCTTCACCGCCTCCGCCCAGACTTCGCTCATGACATAGACGTCAAAGCCCGAAACCGGATCGGGCTGCACCTCGAGCAGCACCGCCGTTGCGGCGCCTCCCTGCTGCGCAGCCAACGCCTCTGCCGTGTTCAACGCGCCGACGTCTCGGCCGGAGACCACGATCGCCAGGATATCCTTGAAGCTCATGTCGAACCTCGCCTGGCTCCAACGCTAACGCCGGAATGCAAGCGAGCCTTGATCGCGATCAAATGGCCGCAGCGCCGCCGATGCCCATCCTCTACCGCCTCGCGTCGTCTTTCCCTGCCCGGCGCGACTTCAAATAGTCGCGGAGCAACACGGCGCCGCCGATCACCACGGTGGCCGTGAACGCGATTATTTCAAACCGGCGAAGCGTCAGAAGATTGTAGGCCGTCACCCCCACGCCGAACACGGCGACGAGCGTCAGTACAATCCTGTCAAGGCGCGGCGTCATCGCTCCTCCAGTTCAAACGGTTGCGCCAAACGCTCCCCAGGGCCTTCGCGGGCGTCCGCCGCGGATGGACGTCGAACAGCGGCGTATAGTAGCGGAAATACGCAAGGAAGAGTACGCAGTGAAAGACGAAGTTGCGGCCGCCGGTCCAGAGCCCGAACAGGTTGGGCGTGAAGAAGTCGTAGATGACGATCTGCACCGTGACCGGAAAGAGCACGATCAGCATGAGCGGCGTGAAGCGGTTGAGGATCAGGCAGGCGCCTGCGACGAGCTCGACCACCTTCACGAACTCAAAGAGGTGCATCCGCATGATGACCTCGATGAATTCCGCGTTGACGCCCACGCCCATCGGCTGCGGGAAGAAACGCAGAAAGAAGTTGAGGCCGGATACGAGACAATATGATCCGAGAAACACCCGGATCGTCAGAATGATGTAGGCTTCGAGCGTCTGCAAACCCATTCCCCATCCAGCTACGCTGGCCCCGCCGAACCGGCGCCCCCGGCGAAGCGCTGCTACTTCTTTCCACTGCGTGAGGCCAAGTAATCGCGCAGCATCGTGATCCCGACGACCACGATCGTGACCACAATGGCCGTCGCTTCAAATCGCGACATCTCTGGCCTCCTCACGGCGATCCCGCCACGCACGCCCGACGTCCTTCAGCGGCTCTCGCACCGGCCGCAGGTCGAACAGGCGTGCGAAGTGGCGAAAATACACGACGAACAGAATGCAGTGGAACACCAGGTTGCGCGTGTGATTCCATTTCGCCATCAGGCGATCGTTGAAGAACGTGAGATAGAATATCTGGAACGTCACCGGAAAGAGCAGGACGAGCATCAGCGGCGTGAACCAGTTCATGATCAGGCACACGCCGGTGACGATATCGAGCGCCTTGATGACGGGGAACACGTGCATGCGCGTGACGACATCGACGTATTCCGCGGTCAGTCCGCGCCCCCGAGGCTGCGGGAAGAAAAGCAGGAAATAATTGAGACCGGACGTCAGATAGAACGCGCCGAGGAACACTCGGATCGCTTGCACGATGTAATTCTCAGCCGGTTTCATGACGCGTCGTATCCTTTGGACATTCTCGTACGCATAGACCTGTGCCGTCCGCCGCCGCGCATCACCGCCTCCCGCATCTTATAGCCGGCTGCGACCGGCGCTAGATTTTTATGCTCCGTGTTCGTCCAATTCGCGCGCCTGAGGTACGTCCGTGCGCGCGCCGTGAAGCATCCGCGCGAGTGGACGCACCCAAGCCGGCCGCCAAGTCAATGTTGCAACCGTCGCCAAGGCGCCCAAGGTCAGCAGCACGACCCACAGCGTCGCGCCAAAGCTCGGGCCGTCGGCATGCACGACAAGCCAAAGGCAGCCGCCCAGCAACGCTACGGCCATCGCACGCAGCGCAAGCGCCGCTCCACTCCGCGGCGTTGCAGGCGCCCCTTCGCGGCCAAGGACGCCGCGCCAATGCCGGCTCATCGCGAGCGCCAGCAGCACAAATCCGGCGTACGTCGCGGCGAATCCAACCAGGAACAGCGCCAGATCGCGCATCGCTCACGCCCCCCTGGCGGCAGATTCATGCGGTTCGCGGTCGATCCGCCGACCGGCCGGCGATCTTCCGAGCGCCAGCGCCGTCCAGATGGCGACCGCCGATCCGGTCAACAACGCGCAATCGACTCCCGCAACAGGCCAGTTCGCCTCCGAGACCGTTCGCACAAGGTGATCTCCCGTCGTGATCCAGTTCAACACAAATGCGGTCGCACCCGCCACGGCGATCGCCCAGCATTGTTCGCTCCAGGCGCGCGAAGGCCTGAGCCAAGCGTGAAGGAATGTCGCGGCCCACACCAGGAAGAACGCCCAGACTTCGATCCGCGCGCGGTTCTCGACGTGCAATGGCAACACCCGGTTTGCGATCAGGAACGCCGCAGTGGCGAGCACGACGCCGGTGACGGCGCCGATGGTGAGGCCCTCCACGACGCGGATCGACGGCGAGCTTCCCCCCGCGTGGAGCTTGCGCCGCGATTCCAGCCAGAAGAGCGCCCCGGTCGCGATGAGCGCGCATCCGGTCAAGCCCAGCACGAAGTAGATCCAACGCAGCGTCCAATGCCTGAACCGGATGAAGTGGAGCCCGGCGATGAAGCGCTGCACCTTGGCGATCGGGCGAACGAAATCGTAGTGCAGAATCTCGCCCGTGGCGCCGTCGAAATAGATCACTCTGGGGTCGAGCGGGATGTCGGTCGCGTAGGAGCGGTAGATCTCCACAAAAGCGTTCGCATCGGCCGGATGCCAGACGTGAACGAATTCGGCCTTGCCGGCGCCCCACGTCTCTTCAGCCTTGGCGATCATCGCGTCCAGGGAAGCGATCTCGCCGGGGGCCTCAATGGCGGGGCGGCGGAAACGCGCACGCGTTTCCTCATAGAAGGCCGAATGGCTTCCTCCGTACGCCATCTGCCACGCCGCCGGAAAATAGAGGTAAAACCAGATGGCGAGGCCCGAGAACGTGATCACGAAGTGGAAGGGAAGCCCCAGAACGCCAAGCACGTTGTGCAGATCGAGCAGAACGCGCCCCGATTTTTTGTGCGCCCGCAGGGTGAAGAAGTTCGCGAATATCTGTCGGTGCACGAACACGCCGCTCACAATCAGCAGCAGCATGGCCATGCCGGCGGCCCCCACGATCCAGATGCCGGCGTCGTTGGTGGTGATCAGCAGGTTCCAGTGCAGCGGGAAAAAGAACCCCTGCCCTCCGAGCGTACCAGGATCCGGCAACTGGGCGCCTGTGCTGGGATCGATATAGTGGAATTCCTTTATCGCGTTCGACTCCGCCTGGCCCGGAAGCAAGCCTTCGCGGCGGATCTCCTCCCGCGCCACCTCGACAATGGCGACGGGCGTACGCTCAGTCGGCGGATAGATTTGCCAGTCCTTCGAGGCCGCGCCCCACGTTTGTCGCCACGCCTCGTCTGCGGAGTAGTGCGCCTGGGCGGGCGACAGGCGCGTCATCGGCATCATCCACCGATCGATCTCCTGGTCGAAAACCGCCAGCGTTCCCATCCAGAAGATGAAAAACAGGAACCCGCCCAGGACCACGCCCACCCAGGTGTGCACCCACAGCATGGATTCACGAAAGCGCCCCGCCATCTCAGCTCCTCAGGCCGAGATGACTTGCCAATCCGTGCTGTATCCCGAAGCTGACCGCGATCCCAAGGGCCATCGCCGCGCACAGCCGCGTGAAACTGCTCTCGCCGAACGCCCAGGTCAGCACGACGAGATAGAGCAGGATCGCCAGCAGCGGCGTCAGGATGACGGCCTCGCGCCGCTCGATCCCCAGCGCGACGAACGCCGCCCACGCCCAACTGACGATCAGGCTGCAGAGCAGCCAGCCGCCCGCCACCGCGATAACGATCCGCGCCGTGCGCTCAAGCGCCCCTATCCGAACTGCGTCGGGAGAGCTCCTTCTACGCTTGCTCGCGCGACCGGCCCTCGATGAGCCCGCGTTTTGGCCTGTGTGCGTCATCGGCTTGGAACGGAGGACTCCCGGCGGTTCGTTTCGTATAATATATACCTATAGCATTCTGTCCATTGGCCGCCCCCGGCAGCCGACGCCCGCGAAATTGCGCAGCGAGGAGCGCAAGGCCTTTCATCGAGGCGCCGAAGCTCAGGCGCCCGCCTGCTTCGCTTGCGAAAGCCCGTCCTTGGCGGCTGCTCAAATGCGGTCGCCGCCAGCATGCGAGGCGCTGCGCCAGCGCGCCGCCGCGCCCCTGCGCGTGCGACAACAATCTGGGTCGTGTGCACGCGATATTGTTTGCTCTAGAGGACGAGGCATTCAGCAAGCTGGAGACAGCGCGGTTTTTGCAGCGACCTCGCCGACAAAAGGCCTGCGCGCATCAATCTCGCGCTTTACCGAAATCGCTGTTGCGCACACGGCCGCCTTCGCGCGGCAACGCGCCTTCGTACTGGTAGCGCTCAGCGGGATCAGTGAATGGTCGCGCATCGCGCGTCGCGTCGCCGCCGCAGGCGTAGTGGAGCGACATCGGATGCGAGCGCCTGGATGCGCGCGGACTCAGCCATGCGAACGGCCGTCCTTCAGAGCCGCCGAAACACCGCGCATCCGGACGAACAATTCCGCGAACGGAGCGGAAACATCGGCGGAGCGGTCGAACGCGCTTGATCTGACAAGCTTGACCTAAGGAGACCGCGCCAAACGGCGCGCCATCTGGCGCGATGATGGATCCGACGCTCCCGCTCCCGCGGCGGCCCCATCGCACGGACGATCTGGGCCTCTGAGCGCTGCCGCCCCGGGGGCGCCCGGCGACGGGCCCCTTTTCGTTGACAAATGCCCTATTACAATGCCCTTATGCCAATGTTGGAAGGCGTCGTAGAGCGCCGAGGGAGGGGATCGTGCGTAAATTAGCTTATTTCTGCGCCTCTACGGCGCTCGCGGTCGTCGCAGCTCCGATTTGCGACGCGTTCGCTCAAACCGGCGCCGCGGCGGCGCCCGAGTCCGAAGGCATCGTGGTCACTGGCTCGCGCATTCCCCGGCGCGACTTCACGGCCGTCTCTCCGATCGTGACCCTGAGCGCTGAACAGGTCTCCGAAAGCGGCCAGCCGACCATCGAGTTCGGGCTGAACGCCCTGCCCCAGATGGTCACCGGCACGACCTCATCGACCATCCAGAACCGCACGGGCCATGTGAGCCTCGATCTGCGTGGTCTAGGCGAGGCACGCTCGCTCGTGCTGCTTGACGGGCGCCGCCTCATGCCCATCACCGCGCCCGGCGTCGGCAACGCGACGCCGACCGTGGACCTCACCTCCATACCGAGCATCATGATCGAGTCGGTCGAGATCATCACCGGCGGCGCCTCTGCGGCCTACGGCTCGGACGCGATGGCCGGCGTCGTCAATTTCCGCCTGCGGCAGAATTTCTCCGGCGTTCTGGCCGAAGCCAACTTCAACGCCACCGAGCACGGCGGCGGCGGCTCGCAGGAATACAATCTGGTCCTTGGCGACGAATTCGCCAATGATTCCGGCAACGCCATGCTTGTCCTCTCCTACGCGGACCGCAACGATTTGCGCCGCTCGGAGCGGGAGTGGTTCAATCCATCCACCACGAACACGCGGATCCCGTATCCGCTGTTCAACGTTGCGGCGAACGCGCCGAGCCAAGCGGTCACGGATTCGGTCTTCGCCCAGTATGGCGCGGCGCCTGGCGCCGTGCTTCGCACAACGACCATCGGCGTGAACAATGATCTGACCCTGTTCACGCCCAATCCGGGCGGAACGCGCCAGATCATCAATTTCAGGGGCGAACTCACGCCCCAGGTGATCCTCGAGGGCGCCGCCAACAACCAGCTGATCAACAATGCGGGCATCCTGTATGACATGATCAGCCCGATCCAGCGCTTCAGCTCCTTCGGGCGCGTCACTCATTCGATCGGCGACAACATCGAATGGTTCGGCCAGGCGATGTTCCTGACCTACCAGAATCTCAATTCGGTCAGTCAATCGCAAGTCGGCACGGCAGGGAGCACGGCGAGCCTGCCGGTGACGAATCCCTTCATTCCGGCGGCCCTCAAGACGCTGCTCGCGTCGCGATCCAGTCCCACCGCGGCGGTGCCGTTCAACTACACGTTCACGCAATGGGGCAGGCAAGAGAACCTCGCCGATACGACGACCTACCAATTGGTCACCGGCCTCGAAGGGGACCTCGGGTATCGCGACTGGACGTGGGACGCGCACATTTCGCACGGCAGCTCGGAGGTGACCTCCACCTTCAAGTCATTCAACATCGCGCGGTTCCAGACATTGATGAACGCGGCGGATGGCGGCGCGTCGATCTGCGCCGGCGGCTTCAATATCTTTGGCCCGCCGTCGAACGCGTCCACTGCTTGCCTCGACTATGTCGCGGCTGCGCCGACCAACGTCGCGCAATTCAAGCAGTCGGTGGTCGAAGGCAATCTCTCCGGTTCGCTTTTCGCCCTGCCCGCGGGCGAGGTGAGCTTTGCGCTCGGCGCCAGCTGGCGCAACGAGAATTACAGGGAGCAAAACCCCGAAGAAGGCGTTCGCGGCGAAATTCCCGGCCTCACTCTGGCGCCCTCGTTCACCGGCGATCGCGACGTCAAGGAAGTGTACGGCGAGCTCCTCGTCCCGCTGCTGTCCGAGGTCCCGCTCGCGCACCGCCTCGAGCTCAATCTCGGCTATCGCTATTCGGAGTATGACCCTGGCGGAGGCGTCGAATCCTATACCGGCAGCTTCAACTGGAGTCCGATCGAGCCGATCACGCTGCGCGCCGGATACTCGCGCGCCATCCGCGCGCCCACCCTGGTGGACCTCTTCGCATCCGCAGTGCCCGTCTCCATCAATCTCGGGGCGCCGAGCGCGACGACATCGGGCGGAGACCCCTGCGACGTACGCACCAGCTTCCGGATCAGCAATCCGAACCGCGCCCAGATTCGCCAATTCTGCATCGATTTGGGCGTGCCCGCGGTGGATACGTTCACGGCCGATCGGCAGAGCATCTTCGGCGACGCGTCGGGCAACCCCGACCTCATTCCGGAGTCCGCCGATACTCACACGATCGGACTCATTCTGAACTCGCCGTTCACCGATCCGCTGATCTCGCGGATGCGGTTCTCGGCGGATTATTACAACATCCAGATCACCGACGGCATCGGCCAGCTGCCCCTGGCGACCGCGCTCACGCGTTGCTTCAACCTCGACGGCATAAGCAACCCGAACTATGACCCGCAGAACGTCAATTGCAGCTTCTTCCAACGCGAGCCGGCGACGGGCTTCATCGGCAAGGTGACCTCCAGGACGCTCAATCTCGCGAAGTACGAGACGAGCGGCATCGATCTGCAGTTCGATTGGTCGCTCGACACCGCGGACCTCGGCTGGAACATCGGCGACCTCGGCCTCAACGTGGTCTCCACCTATCTTGAATCGTTCAAGATCCAGGACCTGCCGAACGCCCGCGTGCTCGAATATGCCGGCTACGGCGGGCGCCCACGGGCGTTCCCGAAATGGAAGACCCTGACGACGCTGACGCACAGGATCGGTGCGTTCGAGACGACGTTGCGCTGGCGCTACGCCAGCAGCGTGCAGGACATCATCCTCGTGGCGAATCCCACCGGCAATCCAACCTTCCAGCCCACCCCGCACTACGATCTCTTCGATCTCGGGTTCAAATGGGATGTGACCGACAGCGCCAGTATCCGGCTCGGCATCCAGAACGTTGCGGACAAGGAGCCGTATATTCTCGGCACCCGCGCGGACAACACCGACCTGTCGCTCTATGATCCGATCGGCCGAAACTACACGCTGGTGCTGCGCAAGACCTTCTAGGAGGAAGCGCCGAGGATCACGCCGCGAAGCGGGATTTTTGGCGCAACCTTGTCAGGCGCTGGCGGCCTTCGGCGAGCCTGCGGACCGACGACCTGCGCGCAAAGCGTCGAGCGAATACTTCCCGGGCCCGTGCAGCCACAGAACCGCGAAGCCGCCGGCGGTCGCGAAATCCTTGGTGAAGGCGCCGAGCTCGCCGCCGCGCGTCCAATCCATGTGATAAAGAAGCGGCGCGACGATGCAAAAGCCGCCCAGCAGGAACGCCGCCCAGCGCGTCATGAAGCCCAGCGCAACCGCGAGTCCGCACAGAATCTGATACGGGATGACGAAGTAAAGCACCTCGCCCGGAATGTTGGCGCGCTCGACGACGGCCATCATCTTGGCCTGGTTGAGATACTTCATGGTCCCGAAGACGAGGAACGGCGTGGCGAGCAGCAGGCGCGCGACAAGCAGAAGGAGATTGGCGAACGGCTCGCTCGACAAGACGGCGCGCACCATACCTACCGGGCCCATGCTCCCCTCCTGCTTCAGACTATACGCGCAACGGCGTCACCATTTGGCGCTCATCTCATCGGCGAGCGCGACGCGCCACGCGACGTTCGCCGGCAGGATGGCGTCGCAGGCGCGGATCCGGGCGCTCGCTTCGGGATCGACGCCGACGGGATCCTCGCCGCGCTCCACGGCGGCGATGTTGTCGCGCAGCAGCCGGCGCATGAGAACGATCGCCCGGTCGGATGTGCCGAGATGCTCCTGCGAGCGATCGACGATCGGCCCCATCCCTTCCTGCAGCGCGAAATCCTGCGTGTTGAGGCCCTCGATGCCGGTAAAGCTCCGCGCCTTCTGCCTTTGCCTGTCGATGAGGTAGTCGTTGGCGAGGTTCTTCTTCAGGCGGAACGTGCCGTCGACCAAGTCGTCCGTCCCCCGGCCGCAGAAAGCCTCGCACGCTTCCCAGTCCTCGGGCGTCAGCGCCGTGTGCGCGTCGTAGGCGCAGCTCCAATTGTAGACGTGAGTGTGCTCGTCATCGATCGGCGCCCAGAACTTGCCGTCCACCCTGGCCGCGTTGAGCCGCTCGCCGGTCGGGCTCGTGAACGCGCCGAAGACATTGCCGTGCGGCATGATGAAATGATTGAAGCGCACATAGTTCCGCTCCGGGTCGATGCGCCGGACGGTCGCGTACCAATAGCCGTAATCGGTCGCCTCAAGCTCTGCGCGCGGCGTGCGATCGCGGTTGCGTGTTTCGGTGGTGTCGCCCAGGCGCTCGTTGTGAAGAAAGGAGGAATGCGACATGTCCAACCCGCCTTCCAGCGCCTGAAGATAGTTGCTGTGCTGGAAGGTCTTGGACACGTAGCGATGCGTGGGCGCCGCGCGCAGCCATTCATAATTGGGCGGAGCAGGCTGCTTCTCCGGCGGCCCGAGATAGGCCCACACCACTCCGCCGCGCTCCACCGTCGGATAGGCCTTGAGCTTCACCTTGGCTTGGAGGCGCGTGTCGGCCGGCTCCGAGGGCATGTCGACGCAATCGCCCTTCGTGTCGAATTTCCAGCCGTGATAGACGCAGCGGAGCCCGCATTCCTCGTTGCGCCCGAAAAAGAGCGGCGCGCGCCGGTGCGGACAATACGCGTCCACCAGTCCCACCGCCCCGGCCGTGTTGCGAAAGGCGAGGAGATCTTCGCCGAGCAAGCGCACGCGCACCGGCGGACCATCGTGCTCCGGCAATTCTTGCGACAGGCACGCCGGCTGCCAATAGCGCCGCAGGAACGCGCCGCCCGGCGTTCCCGGTCCCACGCGCGTCAGACGTTCGTTGTCCTCAACTGACAGCAAAGGCGGGTCTCCTCGCTCGGCAAGGACGCGGCTTCATATCGATCCCGCTCATCGGCCGCGACCACGCTTGCGCGTCGTTCGAGCAAAATGCTATAGTCTGATAGCAATACACGTCAAGCGCGGGCGGTGGGAGCGCTTGAGTTCCAAGGTCGCGCAGCGTGTCGGCGTTCGTCGGGTGGTATTTTGGCGGGGCGCCCGATGAGACGCGACAGGTCCGATTTCATCATCGTCGGGGCCGGATCGGCAAGCCGTGTGCTCGCCAACGTGATGATGGCGGAGAGGGCGTCCGATAGATCCTGGGCCAGCCGCCGTCCCCTGATCCCCAACTGAGACGCGCCCATCTGCAAGGGAACGAGCATGGATTTCAAGGGACGCTATGAAATCGCCGGATCGCCGCAAGCGGTCTGGGAGGCGCTGCATGATGCCGACGTGCTGAAAGAATGCATCACCGGCGCCGAGACAGTCACGCGCGTGTCGCCGACCGCGTATGCCGCGCGCGTCGCCTTGAAGATCGGGCCGGTGCAGGCGCGCTTCGACGGCAAGGTCGATTGGCTCGATGAGCAGCCGCCCGAGGGCTACGCCTATGCCGGCACGCTGAAGGGAGAAGGCCAGGGCGGCGCCGCGGGATTTGCGCGCGGAGAGGCGCGGGTGCTGCTCAAGCAGGAAGGCGCGCGCGCCGTTCTCACCTATGAAGCGAAGGCGACGATCGGCGGAAAGCTCGCGCAGGTCGGCCAGCGCCTGGTTGATTCCGTCGCCAAATCGCAGGCCGACGACTTCTTCTCCAAGTTCGCCGCGCATGTCGGTAGCGCGCCTGTTGCAGGGCCGCCGGCGTCCACGCCGGCGAAAGCCGCAGCCCCATCATGGATCTGGATTGCGGCGGCGGCCGTCGCCGCGCTTCTTGTCGTTCTGGCGCTCGCGCTGCGCTGAGCGCCTATGCCGCTTTCGCGCGCCGCGCCTGCTCGATCGCCTCCCAGATCCGCGCCGGCGTCGCCGGCATCTCGATGTGCTTCACGCCAAGGGGCCGCAATGCGTCGCAGATCGCGTTGATCACCGCGGGCAGCGCGCCCACCAGCGCGCTCTCCCCCGCGCCCTTCACGCCCAGCGGATTGTTCGGCGCCGGGACTTCCTGGCTCTTGATCTCGATCGCCGGCAGGTCCTTGGCGCGCGGCATGCAATAATCCATGAACGAGCCCGTCAACAACTGCGCGCTCTCGCCGTCGAACACGATTTTCTCGCAAAGCGCCTGGCCGATCCCCTGCGCGATGCCGCCCACCGCCTGCCCTTTGACCACCAGCGGATTGATCACCACGCCGACATCCTCGCTCAGCCAATAGCCGACGATGCTCGTCTCGCCGGTTGCAGGATCGATCTCCACTTCGCAGACGTGGCAGCCGTTCGGAAAATTGATGCCGTCGGACACGAACGCCACCCGCTCGGCGAAGCCGACGCCGAGATGCGCGGGCATCTGGCGGAAGTCGTGCGCGAAGCGCGCGATCCCGGCGAGATCGACCGAGCGGTTCGTGGCGCGCGTTGTAAAGACGCCGGCGTCGAAGGCGATGTCGCTTTCCTCGACTTCCAGCATGTGCGCCGCGATTTGCTTTCCTCTCGCGATGATGCGCTCCGCCGCGCAGACCAGCGCCGAGCCGGCTACCGTCATTGACCGGGAAGCCCCGGTGCCGCGCCCGAAAGGCGTC
The DNA here is from genome assembly GCA_016791425.1 of Hyphomonadaceae bacterium. Taxonomy (GTDB): domain Bacteria; phylum Pseudomonadota; class Alphaproteobacteria; order Caulobacterales; family Aquidulcibacteraceae; genus CADEEL01. The sequence continues at coordinate 394,607 of JAEUMQ010000016.1, forward strand.
AGGTCGGTGTCGCCATAGATCATCCGCATGTCCTTCGGCGCGATGCCAAGCATGGAGGCCACGACTTGCCTGAAGGTCGTCTCGTGGCTTTGGCCGTGACTGTGCGTGCCGACCACGATGGTGACCGCGCCGCTCGTGTCGAAGCGGATCTCGGCGGTTTCGTCGCGTACGCCGGCCGCCGATTCGATCGCGTAGGCCATGCCGATGCCGCGCAATTTGCCGCGCGCCTGCGACCGCGCGCGCCGCTCGGGAAAGCCGGCCCAGTCGGCCATTCTCATGGCCGTGTCGAAGCCCTTCTCGAAATCGCCGCTGTCATAGGTGTGGACGAAGCCCGTGTCATACGGGATGGCCGCGGTCGGGATGAGGTTGCGCCGCCGCAGCTCGGCCGGATCGATGCTCATCTCAGCCGCAGCAATGTCGATGATGCGTTCGATCATGAACGTCGTTTCCGGCCGTCCGGCGCCCCGCATGGCGATGATCGGCGTCGTGTTCGTAAAGACGGCCGACACCTCCCAATCGACGTTGCGATTCGTGTAGACGCCGCAGATGCTTCCGACATGATGAAAGCCGCATTGCAGGCCCGCATTGGTGAGATAGGCGCCGAGATTGAGGACGTTCTTGACCTTGACACCGAGGAACTTTCCATTCGCGTCGAGGGCGAGCTCCACCTGGGCGAGATTGTCCCGCGCTTGAAAATCCGCGAGGAAAGCCTCGCTTCGCGTGCACACCCACTTCACCGGCCGGTCGCATTTCCGCGCCGCCCACAGCACGAGCGCAAGCTCCGGATGCGAATAGCCTTTCCCGCCAAACGCGCCGCCGACATCGGGAGAAATGACACGCAGCTTGTTCTCCGGAATGCGGAAGATGCGCGTCGCGATCTCGTTGCGCGTCGTGTGCGGCGCCTGCACGGCGGCATGCAGCGTGTATCGATCCTCGACGGGGTCGTAGAGGCCGATCCCGACGCGTGGCTCAATGGACGCATGCGCCACGCGGCTGATCGCGAACTCGCCCTTCGCCACGTGCGCGGCCTGCGCGAACGCCGCCGCCGTCGCCTTGCGGTCGCCCAGCTCCACAAAGACGCATTCGTTGTTGGGAACTTCATCCCACACCAGCGGCGCCCCTTTCGCCAGCGCGGCCTTAATGTCGCTGATCGCCGGCAGCTCCTCGTAGTCCACCAGCACCAGGTCGGCGCCATCGCGCGCCGCCTCGGCGCTCGTCGCCACCACGATCGCCACGGGATCGCCGACGAACCGCACGCGCTCCGCCTCCAGAATGCGGAACGGCGGCTCGAAATTCGGCTCGCCCTGCCGATTGGTCTTGCGCATTTTCGAGGTATAGCCGCCGAAGCCCTCCGCTCTTGCGTCTTCGCCTGTCAGAACGAGCAGCACGCCGGGCGCCGCCTGCGCCGCGGAGATGTCGAATCCCTTGATGCGCGCCGAGGCATAGGGCGAGCGCACGACCTCCATGAAGGCGAGGCCGGACATCGGAATATCGTCTGTGTAGCGGCCGCGCCCGGTGATGAAACGCACGTCTTCCAAGCGGGGCAACGGCGCGCCGATTCCGAATTCATCCATCTCTCGATCTCCGCCGCTTACGCGCCCGAAAGCGCTGCCGCCGCGGCGCGCGCGGCCATGACACGAACGAGCTGCGCGCGGTACGCTGCCGAGCCGTGAATGTCTGCATTGAGATCGGCGGCCGCCACGCGCACGTCGGCCAGGGCGTCAGGCGTGAAGCTGCGCGCCAGCGCCTGCTCCATCTCTGCGGCGCGGAAAACGCACGCGCCCGCGCCGGTCACCGCGACGCGCACGTCCTTGCCGGTTTCGGCGACGAAGACGCCCGCCATCGCATAGCCGGACGCGGGATTGCGGACCTTGGCGTAGCCCGCGCGCCTGGGCCCCGGGAATGCCACTTCCGTGATGATCTCGCCCGGCTCGAGCGCGGTCGAGAACATCCCGGTGAAGAACGCGTCCGCCGCGATCGTCCGCCGCGTTGTCCTGATGACTGCCCCGAGCCCCAGCACGGCGCTGGGATAGTCGGCGGCCGGATCGTTGTTGGCGAGCGAGCCGCCGATGGTGCCGCGGTTGCGCACCGCCGGGTCGCCGATGCCGCCGGCAAGCGCCGCCAGCGCCGGGATCGCGGCGCGCACCTCAGGTGCGGCGGCCACCGTCGCGTGGCGCGTGCAGGCGCCGATCACCAGCGTGTCCTTCTCGCGTCTGATGAAGGAGAGCCCCGGCACGCGCGCGATATCGATGAGCGTCGAGGGCGCGGCCAGCCGCTGCTTCATCGTTGGGATCAGCGTCATGCCGCCGGCGAGGTACCGCGGATCGTCCGCCTCGCGAAAGGCCGCTTCCGCCGCGGCGAGATCGGCGGGACGCACATAGGTGAAAGACGCGGGATACATTTCAGCTTTCCGCCGCCGCCTTGATGGCCTTCACGATGTTCACGTAGCCGGTGCAGCGACAGAGGTTGCCTTCGAGCTCCTCGCGGATCGTTTCTTCGTCGGGGCTCTTGTGCCTGCGCAGGATGTCGATGCCGGCCATGATCATGCCGGGCGTGCAGAAGCCGCATTGCAGCGCGTGATGCTGCTGGAACGCCGCCTGCATCGAGTGCAGCCTCCCAGGCTCGCCGACGCCTTCGATCGTGACGATCTCGTCCCCGTCCGCCTGCGCGGCGAACATCGTGCATGATTTTACGGCCTCGCCGTTCAGGTGAATCGTGCACGCGCCGCACTGACTCGTGTCGCAGCCGACATGCGTTCCAGTCAGCCGCAAATGCTCGCGCAGGAAATGCACGAGCAAGGTGCGATCCTCGACGTCGGCGCGCACGTCCGCGCCGTTCACTCGCATCGAGACAGATGTCACGCCGGCTCCCTCTCTCAGATCATTCGCGCAGCAGCGGGATCGCATCGGCCGGCTGCGGCCGCGGCAAAGTCGCGAGATAGGCGCGAATGTCGGTGACCGCCGCGTCCTCCAGAACGCTTGCCGGATAGGCGGGCATCGCGCCTGCTGGATTGCGAAGGTAGTGGATGATGATCGGCGCCGGCAGCGGATCGGGCGCAATGCGCGGACCCGAGAGCCCTCCAGCGCCGGCATAACCATGACACGCATAGCACCCCACCCGGACATAAAGCGCGCGGCCCCGCTCGGCCGCGGATGCGCCCGCATCCTCGGCGGTTTGCGCGCGCACCGGCGCAGCGAGTGAAAGGGCGAGCGCGACAAGGAGAACGACCCGGGTCATCGCGGCTCACACACGACATCGAGAAGCGCGGGCTCCCCGCGACGAACGACCTCCAGCGCCCTGCCGATGGCCGGGCCAAGCGCGGCGGGATCGGCGATGGGACCTTCCGCCCACACGCCCATGCCGGCGGCCACCTTTGCGAAGTCGATGGCGGGATTGTCGATCGTCGTGCCGATATGGGCGCGATCGATCCCGCGCGCATGACGGTTCGCCATGCGCTGGATGTGCATGACCTCCTGGTGGTAGGCGCGATTATTGTGCACGACCATCAGCAACGGAATCCTGTGGTGCGCAGCGGTCCAGAGCGCCTGCGGACAATAGAGCAGATCGCCGTCGCCGACGAAGCCGATCACGAGGCGCCCCTGCGCGCGGTGCGCCAGCGCGGCGCCGATCGCGGCCGGGCCGCCATAGCCGATCCCCTGCCCCCCGGATCCGCCGAGATATTGGTGCTGCTTCTCGAAGCGCCAAAGCCGTTGCGGCCAGCGGCTCTTGAAGAGCGTGTCCGACGCCATCACCCAATCGGCATCCTTCACCTTGGCCCAAAGCTCGGCTGCGAGCCGCGCCACGGAGATCGGGCTGGCGTCCCAGCCATACGAGGCGTCCCGACGCGACGCTGCGCGTTCCAGGCGGTTCGCTTCAGCCAGCGCGCGCGCGCGCGCGGCGCGGCCCGACGCCGATCCGCCGGCGCGGCGCACTTCCTCGACAAGCTGAGGAAGGCACGTCTGCGCATCCGCGGTGATTGCAAGGTCGGCGTAATTGTAGCGCTGGAAGTCCTGCACGTTCGGCGTCACGTGGAGGTCGTTCGTGGAGATCGTGATGATCTTGACGCCAGGGGCGGTGATCGCGCGCTCCGCACCGCCTTCGCTGTAGAGCGAACCCCACATGTCCCACACCTCAAGGCCCAGGATAACGTCGGCTTCGCGGGCAAGCTGCGTCGCGCGCGGGCTTTGGTTGTACAGCACCGACACGCACAGCGGATGCGTGTTCGGCATGTTGAGCCGGCCCAGCCGATCGATGACCGGCGCCTGCAAGGTCTCGGCGAGCGCGACCAGCGCATCCATCCCGGCCTGATCGCGCACCAATTGGTCCGCGATGATGAGCGGGCGCTCCGCGCGCGCCAGCAGGCGTGCAGCCTCGCGGAGCGCGCCGAGGTCAGCGGCGGGCGGACGCGGCCGCGTGACACGCACGGGCGGCAACCCGTCCGGCGCAGGCGCCTCTTGCATGCTCTTGTCGGCGGTAACCAGCACCGGCGCGCACGGCGGCGTGACGGCAAGCCCGTAGGCGCGGACGAGAGATTCGCCGAAGCCCCGCAGCGACACGGGCTGGTCGGACCATTTCGTGATGTCGCGGACGATCGCCCCGTCGGTTTGCGTGGAATGGTTCCACTCCGTCGCGCCATGCCGCGCCATCGCGTCGATCGTATTGCCGGAGATCATCACGATCGGCGTGCGGTCGCACCAGGCGTTGTAGATCGCCATCGATCCATGCGTGAGCCCGACGACGCCGTGCAGCAACGCGCCCATCGGCTTGCCGGCCGCCTTCGCGTAGCCGTGGCACATCGCCACCGCGATCTCCTCATGCAGGCACGTCAACAGCTCGGGCTGCCGGTTGCCGCCGTAATTGATCAGCGATTCATGGATCGCCCGGAAACTCGAGCCGGGATTGGTCGTGATGTAGTCCAGATCGAGCGACTTGATGACATCGACCATGTAGTCGGAGCCGGTCCTGCCGACGACGCGCGCCTCACGCGGCGGCGCAGTCTCAGCGGCGCGCTGCTCGGCCGAAGGCGGCGTCACGCCGCGCGGCGGCGGTGCTTGGGCTTGCGCTTGCCCAGGAGCTTCCTGACCCATGGCCGGCGCGGCGGCCCCCGCGGCGGCAGTCGCTGCTGCAGTGGAGAGCAGCGATCGTCGGCTCAGGCGTACGCCATCCTTCTTCATCGGTCAGGCGCGCTCCCCGCAAGGGCTGGAGACTGAGGCCGCATCGCACCGCGCGTGAATGCGCGCACGAGCATGAAGATTACCAGCGCAAGCGCCAGGATAAGCACGACAAGGGTGCTGGCGGGCGCGTGCCGGGGCATGCCCCGCTTGACCTCCTCCACCAGCCGCAGCGTGCGGGCGAGCTCTTCCTTGCCGACTTCCATGCCGTAGAGGCCGTAGCGCTCCAGATGGTCGTAGTCCGGATCAAAGCGGGCCTGCTGCGGATCGGGCGCAACATCCCGGCGCATGCTGGACGCGCCGGCGCTCTGATCCTTGGCCCATTCGCGAACATACACTTCCTGGCCTTCACGGCTAAGCAGCCAATTGATCCAAAGCTTCACCGCTTTCGGATGCGGTGGATTCCTCATCACCGCGACCCCGCGGGTCGAGACCGGCGTGCCGAACGGCAGCCGCTCAACGGAGCGGCAGCCGCCCCAATTCTGGCACTGCGCCAGGATCTCGCTGTTGCCGCCGATCACCACGGCGTAATCGCCGCGCAGCGCGCCGTCGGTGAGCTGGCGATTGTTCTCGATGAGCGCCGCCCGCTGATCAACGAGCAGCCGGCGGACGAAGTCGGGCCCCTCCTCCCGAACAAGCTCGGCCACAGTGTAGGTCCCGTTGTGCGCGGCCGAGCCGGCGGTGGGATCGCGAATGGCGATACGGCCCTCGAGCCGCGGATCGAGCAGATCCTGCGCGCGGCGGATCTGCAGCCCCTTCACAACGTCCGTGTTGAAGAACAGCGTCTCTTCAACGCTCATCGAGTGAACGAACACGTAGGGTTCTTGCGACGTGTAGCGATAAGCCGGCGCCCGCCAGGTCCCGGGATCGAGAATGTCAGGCAGCACGACATAGTCCGTGATCGGCGCGAACCCGCCCGCGGGCCGCACCATGTGCTCGAGCGCCGCGGTGCCCGCCCACCAGCTGTCCCAGGCATAGATGCCGTTCTGCTGCTCGATGATGATGCGCGGCGCCATCGTGGAAGGGTTTTGCACCAGCACTTGCACATCGAGCTTCGGATAGCGGCGCTGGAACTCCCGCACCGTCGCCTCGTGGCCTTCCACGCCATGCACGATCAGCGCCAGGGTGTCGCCTTCGGCGTCGCGCGCGAGGCTCTGCAGATCCTCCGCCGCCGCGCTCGCGCAGCAGAGCGCGAGACCTGCAGCCACGAGGGCGCTCCGCGCACAAACGCCGATCATGCCGCCGCCTCCAGGCGCGCCTTGTCGGCGACCCGACGCGCGGCGAGCGCCGAGCCCACCGTGAGAGTCATGATCACGAAGCCAACGACGGAAGCTGATTCCAATTGCCCAGAGGTCAGGAGGTTGAGCTGCAGGATGGAGAGCGGCTGGTTGTCCCCAGCGCCGAGGAGCGAGACAACCCCGACGGCGGCATTGGCGGCGGCGAAGGTCTCCAATCCCACCACCGCGATGGAGGGCGCGATGAGCGGGACTACGATTTTGGCCAACACGGTGAAGCGCCCGCCGCCGCAGGCCCAGCCTGCCTCCTCAAGCTCGCGCCCAAGCTGGCGCATGCTCGTCTTCAGGAATTGCACGCCGACCGTCACCGTGCCCAGCAGCACCGCCACGACTAGGCTCGCCGCCGTGCCGTAGAGCGGGCGGAAGAGAGCAACGCTGGAGAACATCTGCAACAGGCCCAGGCTGAGCACGACGCCCGGGATCAGCGCCGGCAGCCAAGTCATGAAATCGAGCGCGCGCGCGGCGTTGGAGCGCGACCGCACGGTCACGTAGGCGAGCCCGGTGAACACGATCATCGCCCACAGCGCCGCCATGACGCCGAGCTGCAGCGTGTTTCCGAGGCTGCGCAGCGTATCGCCGCGACCGAGCGCATGGATCCAATTGTCCAACGTCCAGGGATCGGGCATGTCGAAGATGCCGAACAGCCGCATGAAGGTGCTCATCAGCAGGAAGCAGAGCGGCACGACCGCCATCAGGCACACAAGCGTGGCGACGCCGGCGAACGCGATCCATTTGTATCGTCCAAGCGCCTGCGGCCGACTGCGGGCCTTGCCAGTGAGGACGCCATGCGCGTGGCGGCGCGTGTACCATTGTTGCAGCACCACGAGCGGCGCCAGCGCCAGCAGGAAGGCGACGGAGAGCGCGCTGCCGAGCCCATGCAGCGGCGGCTCCTGCGTCATCGCGCGATAGATCACGGTGCTGTAGACGTCGATCCCCGCCGGCGCGCCCAGGATCAGCTCCACCTCGAAGGCCTGCATCGAATGGACAAGGCCGATGAGCGAGGTGACCACGAGCACGGGCGCCATGATCGGCACGACGATTTGGACGAACGTCCGAATGAGAGAGGCGCCGCTGGCCCGTGCGGCCTCTTCCAGCGAACCGTCCATCGCGCGGAAGGCCGGCGTCAGAAGGAACACCTTCACCGCGAGGGTCGCCCCCATCATGTGCACCCAGATGATCCCCCACCAGGAATAGATCTTGAACACCGGCGCATCGACGAACGGCAGCGCGTAAAGCGCGCTGTTGACGAGCCCGCTGCTGCCCCCCAGCAGCAGCACCCAGGCGAGCGCCGCCGGCAGCGGCGGCATGAACAGCGCGACCCAGAAGCCCACCTCCAGCCAGCGCCGCCCGGGCAGGTCGGTCCGCGCGAGGAGCCAGGCCAGCACCGCCCCGAGCGCCAGCGCCAACGCTTGGCGCGCGACGCCCAGGCTCACCGTGTTCAAGAGCGCGACGATCATGTCGGGCTGCGTCAAGGCCGCGCGCCAGTTCGCCGTCCCCAGCTGGAATGCCTCGCCGAACGGCGCGACATTGAAGCTCGTCACGATCAGCGTGACGACCGGTGTGAGAAGCAGGAAGCCTGCCGCCAGGACGAGCACGTACAAGCGAACGATTCCCGCCCCGATGAAGAGCCGGCCGCTCGCCGCTCCTCTGTCGGAGGCCACACTCGTCATGCGGCGCTCGCCGCCGGCCAGAGCCGCACGGATGTCGGCGCGATCCGCAGCCAAAGCTGCTGTCCCTCGCGCCATTCCTCCGTACGCGGAAGGTGAACAAGCACGGTATCGCCGTTCGAGATCGCGATCCGCGCCTCATAGTGCGGCCCCAAGAAGAGCAGCGTCTTGATCGTACCGGCGATGACGTTGCGAGGCTTGGCTCCCTGCGCCGCAGAGAACTCGATCTCTTCGGGCCGGACCGCCGCGACAACGTCCGCGCCGGGCGCAAGGGCGCCCTCCGACGCGGCCAATTCCTCCCCGTCGGCCAGCCGGACTCGCGTCATTCCCTCCGCCTGCCCCTGCACGACGCCGCTCAGCTTCACCCAATGGCCCAGGAAATCGCGCACAAAGGGCGTCGCGGGACGCAAATATAGGTCGATCGGGGCGCCGATTTGCTCGATCCTGCCTTCGCGCATAATCGCCAGACGATCGGACAGCGCGAGCGCTTCGGTTTGATCGTGGGTGACGAACAGGATCGCAAGCTGCAACTCGCGCTGCAGGATCCTGAGATCGACGCGCACTTGTTCGCGCAATTTCGCATCGAGATTGCTGAACGGCTCGTCGAGCAGCAGGACGTCGGGATTGAACACCAGTCCGCGCGCGATCGCCACCCGCTGCTGCTGGCCGCCCGAGAGCTGCGTGCCGAGCCGCTCGGCAAGGCCGCCAAGCCCGACCATCTCAAGCGCTGCATCCACCTTGGCGCGGACTTCGCTCTTTTCGAGCTTGCGCACCCGAAGCGGGAACGCGACGTTATCGAACACGGTCATGTGCGGCCAGATCGCATAGGACTGGAACACGATGCCCATGTCGCGCGCTTCCGGGGGCGCGTAGATGCGCTTCTTGGGCTCATCCACGACCACGCCGCGATGGACAATGCGCCCGCTCGTGCAGCGTTCGAGCCCGATGGCCATGCGCAACGTCGTCGTCTTTCCGCACCCGGAAGGTCCAAGCAGCGTCAGGATCTCGTTGCGGCGCAGCGACAGCGTGATCTCATCGACCGCGGCGAACCCGGTGAAGCGGCGCGAGACGGCCTCGAAGCGAAGCACCGCCTCCGCATCGGGCTCCTCAGCCTGCGCGGTTGCGGCAGCGGCGTTCGCCGAACCTTGCACATCTTCCTCGCGCAGCTCTTGCCGCCATGGGGCGCGACAAAGCTATGCCATTAGAGCCTTTCCGCTGGCAAGACGCTTTGCACAACCTCCGCTAGCGCCGCATACGCGTCGGTTGAGCGGCTGCATCCGCGCGCGCCATCGCGTCCGATGCGCGCGATCGCAGCGACGAAACCCTGCGAACGGTGATCTGACTGTGCTCGATCTAGGCGCCAGCTGTTGCGCGGCCGGACTTGATCAGGGCGAGCACGCCGTGAGCGAAGAGTTGGTGGAGCCAAGGGGAGTCGAACCCCTGACCTCTTGAATGCCATTCAAGCGCTCTCCCAACTGAGCTATGGCCCCATCCTTGACCGCCTGCGTTGGGGCGCGGGCGGGTGACTGAGATACGCTGCACCCAGACTCGGTTCAAGCCGCCTCGGTTCAAGCCGCCTCGGTTCAAGCCGCCTCGGCCTCTTGCCCGAACCAAGCCCCAGCCCGCCCCGCAAGCCGCCGTCGCCGCGCCACGCCCTTCAGCAGGCGCAAGCCCCCGGCGCGCGCGGCCTATCGGTCCGGCTCCTCCTCGCCTTCCGCGAGGTCGCCGAGCTCCTCGTCCGGGAATTCCTCCTCGTCCTCCAGGAGCGGCACGCCCTCGTCGTCGTCGCCGGCCTCGGCCAGCTCGCCGTCGTCCTCGGCGAAGCCGGGCGGAATCTCGCCCTCGACGGGCGCCGCCTCGTCCTCTTCCTCGTCGGTCATCACCGGCGGCTCCTCGACCGCCTCGGCGTCGATCTCGGCGGCTTCCTCCACCTCCTCTTCGGCCTCGTCGTCGGCATCGTCCGCCCGGACTTCCTCCTCCTCCTCCGCCTCGTAGACGGTCGCGCGCGTGCGCGTCCGCTTCAGACGCAGGGTCTCATCGCTGGGATCGAACGAGGTCTGGCATTTCGGGCAGATCGCGGGCCGCCGACCAAGGTCGTAGAACTTCGCCCCGCAACTCGGGCAGACCTGCTTTTCGCCCAAGGCCTGCTTGCCCACATGCGCCTCCTGGGGTCCGCGACGTCGCGAGAGACGACCGCCCCGAACGCCCCACCAATTCGGGGCGCTCGCTTGCCACGCGCCGGCCGGAGATGTCAAAAGCTTTGTCGCTGATTTCAAGTGCCTGTGCCGGCCCCGACTCAGTCGGCCGCGCCCGGACCACGCCGACAAGCCCCAACGAAGGTCCCGGATTCCTTTGAGTATGCAGCTTGAGGCGCGCCCGTCCGGTCCGCTCCGTGGGGCCTGCGTCCCGCCGGGCGACAAATCCATCTCCCATCGCGCGCTGATTTTGGGCGCCCTGGCCGAGGGCGAAACCCAGATCGCGGGCCTGCTCGAAGGCGCCGACGTGCTTCACACCGCCGGCGCCATGCGCGCGCTCGGCGCCGCGCCCGAACGCGTCGGCGAAGGCGCCTGGCGCATCCTGGGCCGCGGCCGCCTCGCCGCGCCCGACGCGACCATCGATTGCGGCAATTCCGGCACCGGCGTTCGCCTCATCATCGGCGCCGCGGCCGGCTATCCGCTTGCCGCGACCTTCACCGGCGACGACTCTCTCCGCCGCCGCCCGATGCTGCGCATCCTCACGCCGCTCGAGCTCATGGGCGCGCGCTTCGACGCCGCCGAGGGCGGGCGCCTGCCGCTCACGCTGCACGGCGGCGCCCCAAACGGCGGACCATTGCGCGCGATCTCCTACACGCTGCCGGTCGCCTCCGCGCAGGTGAAGTCCGCGATCCTGCTCGCCGGCCTCAACGCCGAGGGCGTCACGCAGATCCTCGAGCCCGAGCCCACCCGCGACCACACCGAGCGCATGCTCAAGGGCTTCGGCGCCGCATTGCAGATTGAAGGCCGCGCCATTCGCATCGCCGGCGGCCAGCGCCTGCACGCATCCAGCGTGCGCGTGCCAAGCGATCCCTCCTCCGCCGCCTTCGCGATCGTCGCCGCGCTCATCGTTCCGGGTTCGGAGCTTCGCGCCGAGAACGTGCTGCTCAACCCAACTCGCACCGGCCTCTTCCAGACGCTGATCGACATGGGCGCGGACCTTTCGATCGAGAATCGCCGCGACGCCAGCGGCGAGGAAGTGGGCGACATCGTCGCGCGTCATTCCAGCCTGCGCGGCATCGTCGTGCCGCCCGAGCGCGCGCCCTCGATGATCGACGAATACCCGATCCTCGCCGTCGCCGCCGCCTGCGCCGAGGGCGACACGATCATGCGCGGCATCGCGGAATTGCGCGTCAAGGAAAGCGACCGCATCGCGCTCATGGCCAAGGGGCTCACGGCGTGCGGCGCAAGCGTCGAGGAGGAGAAGGACGCGCTCATCGTGCACGGAACCGGCGCGCCTCCGCGCGGCGGCGCGCAGATCGCCACCGGCGGCGATCACCGCATCGCCATGTCCCATCTTGTGCTGGGCCTTGCTGCGAAAGAGCCGGTGCGCATCGACGAAGCCGGCATGATCGAGACGAGCTTCCCCGCCTTCCCGGCCTTCATGCGCGCTCTGGGCGCCGATATTTCCTGAAATCTCGCTCTCCGCCCCGAACGTAAACGCGAGCCCCACCGCACGCTCCCCGGCCGAGCGCGTCAGCGCGAGAGCCGGGGCCCAAGCTTCAGCTTGGCTGCCGGCGATAGGAAGTTGGCCCCGTCACACCCGCAAAGTTTGCGGTCTATTCGACGGTCTGCCGCGCCACCACGCGCCAGCTCACCGCCGACGGCGGCGCCTCGTCCGCCAACGCCGCGATCTCGAACGCTTCCAGCGGCTCGAACGACGCCGGCGCGTGATAGATCTCGATATTCCTCAGCATCGCGACCGCCTCCGGCGCAGCATTGACCGCCGGCGCGGGCGTGAACGCGATCGGCGTCAGCGCAATCGGCGCCGCATCGGCGGCCACGATTTCCTGCGCCGGCGCGCTCATCGCGACAGCCGCGGCCGGCGCGGCATTCGTGGCGAACGCCATCTGCCCCACCGCCAGCGCCGCAACCGCGCCGCAGAGCGCCCCGCACGCGATGCTGCCGGCGATCACCGAAATCCACGCTGCAGCCCCGCGCCGCTTCTGCCGCTGCGGCGCTGCGCGCACGGGCGCCGGCGCGAACCTTGGCGCGGGCGCTGCGCGCCGATGCGGAGCGGGCGCCGCCGGATTCAGAGCGGGCCGCGGCCGCGCGAGCACCGCCAGATCGCCGTCCTCGCGCAACGCCGCGACGGCGGCGCTTGCCAGCGACGGCGCCGGCGCCGCGCGGCGCGGACGCACGCGCGCCATCGCAGGTCCCGGATTGAGCGGCGGCTCCGCCCCGAACGAGCTGCCGAATGAATCGACCGGCGCCACCCGCGCCGCCTCGCGCGAGCGTCGCGCCTTGAACCGTGCGGTGAGCGCCCGCGACATTTCGGTGAGGCCCGGATGCTTGAGATCCGACCCGTCCCACCCCGCGAGCATGAACGACTTACCGAATTGCGCCGGCGCGTTTCCATCCGGCCCGCGCAGCGAGAAAAGCTTGCCCGCCGTCTCCGCGATGGTCGCAAGGCCGATGAAGCCGGCCGAGCCCGACGCCGCGCCGGTCCAGATCGCGATCGCGGCGCGTCCTTTCGCCAGCGCCGGCGCGAAGCCTGCGTGCGAGCGTTCGTCGCACAGCGACGGCGCATCGAACCCGAGCTTCGCCAGCGCCCTGGCCAGCAGACGCGCGGAATTCACGTCGAGACTGTGATGGATGATCACGATGTCGGCCATGAATCCCCGATGGCGTCACGTTCCCGCGGCCGCGATAATAAGGACCGCGTCCGCGATTTCCACAGGCGCCAGGGACCAGAAGCAGCCCGGCGTCCTCCATGCCGGGAATATCAGTCCATTGAAAGAACGCCGATTTTTTGCGTCCGCCGATGAGCTAGGCGTTGCCGATTTGTGACGGTCCGCGAGGATCGCGCTTTGGCCGCACAATCGGCGTGCCGCCTGCGCCGAACAGCGCCTGCAGTGCGGTGTTGAGCGCGGCCGTGTAGGATTCCAGCCCCAGCCGCTTGGCCGTGAGCACGCGCCATCCTCGCTTGGGATCGGCGAACGCCGCGATCGGAAACGCGTCCGCGCCGATCTCGGGCGCGGTCCCCGCCGGCGCCAGCGCGGCGAACAACGCCGCTGTGCGCTCGCGCGGCAATTCCGGATTGGCGAGGAAGATCGCCTGCACGCGGCCTTGCGCCTGCGCGATGAGATCGAGCTCCCACTTCACGCCTTCGGTGTCGTTCGGACACATCACGACGGCCTTCGAAGCGCCCACCAGCCCGCTCACCACATCCCGCCAGCCATTGCCCTCGCCGGGAACGAACACCCGCGCGGCGCCGAGCGGCGGGGTCGGATCGCGCGGATCGCCGATCGCGATCACCGGCCCATACGGCGATGCATGCTCCAAAAGGATTTCGTCGAGCGTCCTGGGACGCCCCACGCCCGCCGGCCATTTCGCGAACGGATCCCGGATCGCGGCCTTCACGCGCTCGTCGTCCTGATCGAATGTGCGCAGGAACACGACGGGCGGCCGTCCGTCCCATTCGCGCACGCCCTGATAGATCTTCGTCGCGCGCCCGTCCGCGAGCCGCGCAAAGAGCGCGCCGGCGCCGAGCACATTGAGCCCCAGCAGAATCGCCAGCGCGACGATCGATGGAAGCGCCATCGGATTGGGGGCGCCGTCGCGCTCGCCGGACATCATGAAGAGCGGCAGGAGCAGCATCGCCACCAGCCCCACATTGAGGACGGCGACGGCGAAATAGAGCAGCGTCAGCCCGATCCGTCCGCGTCCGATCTGCGCGATGAAGCTCGGCAGCCCCAGATGCCGCCGGAATGTCGTGAAGAGCCGCCACGGCGAGGGCCGCCATCCGCGCGCCGCGCGGAATGCATCGGCGTCCACCGTCAATTGCCACCACGCCTGCCGCAGACACTCGTAAGAGATGAGCGCACCGAACACGCCAAGCGCGATCATCGCTCCGCCGAACACCGCGGGCGGCACGCTGTTCGACGACGGGATCGCCCGAAAGAGCGCCATCGGCCCCGTCAGCGCCGCCGCCGCGCTGAACGCCAGCGCCAGCGCCGCAACGATCAGCACGGCGAGCGCTACGAGCCGCCGATGCACCAGCTCAATGAGCGCGCCCGCCAGCGCCACCCCGAGCACGACAGGCGCAAGGAAGAGCGCGACAAGGAACGGCAGCGCCACCGGCGCCGCCCACGCCTGCTGCCCCGGCTGCTGCACGGTGTGCACCGTCCCGCCGACAGACAACGCCAGGATCAGGAACACCGCGAGCACGGCCCACGACGCGCACAGCGCGCGCACGAACCGATGCCTGATGAATCCCCCCGCCGCCCGATCGATCGCCTGCACGTCAACCATGGCGCTCCCCCAACCACGAGAATGAGCGAGGCAATACGGGCCCCCAGTTGGACCGTCCAGCCTTCCCAGCGCCTGCGCCATCGCCCTCGTCCCAGACCAAAAGACTGCTTGCGGCGCCCGGGTTTTCGGCCTTGGTGAGGTTGCATCGGCGCCCCGCCGACAACTTGGGAGGTATGCGACATGGCGCAGAAATTTTCCCAAAAGAACTTCGCGCTGAATCCGGACGAGAAACTGGCCTACGAGGCCGCCTGCACCTGGATGCGCGGCATGAGCGGACGCTTCGCGCGCCTTTACGTCACCAATGCGCGCGTCGTGATCGCGGTGCAGCCGTTCTGGCAAGGCGCCGGCGGCGTGGCGTCGGTCGTGGGCATGTCGCGCACCCGCCACACCAAGATCGGCGCCGAGCTGCCGATCGGCGATGTCGCCGGCGCCGAGGCGGCGAAGTTTCTGCGCTCCGAGAAGCTCGTGATCACCCCGAAGGAAGGCAAGCCCTTCACGCTGGTCACGTTCGAGGGCCCCGTCGCCGACGCCGTCGCCGCCATCGAAGCGCAGCGCCGCTAAGCGCGCGCGGGGTCCAATCGTCAGCCCGCGTTCGATCTGCTAGTCGCCTGCGCATGATCATCGCCATCGACGGACCGACCGCCTCGGGCAAGGGCACCGTGGCCAAGCGCATCGCCGCCCATTACGGGCTCGCCCGCCTCGACACCGGCGCGCTCTATCGCGGCGTCGCGCTCGCGCTGCTTGACGCCGGCCAGGACCCAAAGGACGTCGCCGCCGCCGAGGCCGCCGCCCGCGCCCTCGATCCCGATGCGATCGACGAAGGCCGCATCCGCACCGTCGAGGTCGGCGACGCCGCTTCCATCGTCGCCCAGATGCCGCCCGTCCGCGCCGCGCTCTTCGACCTCCAGCGCCGGTTCGCCCAGGCCCCGCAGGGCGCCGTCCTCGACGGCCGCGACATCGCGACGGTGATCTGCCCCGACGCCGACGTGAAGCTCTTCGTGACCGCCTCGCTGACGGAGCGCGCCCGCCGCCGCTGGGCCGAGCTTGAAAAGCTCGGCCAGCCCACCGATCTCGTCGCTCTCACCGCGCTGATCGCCGCCCGCGACAAGCGCGACGCCGAGCGCCCCGAGGCGCCCCTCGTCCAGGCCCCCGACGCGCACTTGCTCGATACGACCGGCCTCTCTATAGACGAGGCCGCAGCAGCGGCTCGGCGCATCATTGATGCGGCGGTCTCTGGCTCGCATCCCTGAAGCCTTACAAACCCCGGCCGGCCTGATCGCCTGATGGGGCATGTGGGCGGAGGGAAGGCCTCATCCGCCGCCGCATTCGAAATTCTCCAGGACCCGAAGCGGCCTCCGCGCGGGTTGTCCGACATCGCAAACGGAGCACGACGCTTGATTCAGACCGCCTTGAACCCCTCGCGCGACGAGTTCGCCGCCCTTCTGGAAGAGAGCCTTGGGGCGCGAGGGGCGTTGGAGGGCCGGGTCATCCCGGCGACCGTCATGGCCATGGAGCACGACTTCGTGGTCGTCGATATCGGCCTCAAGACCGAAGGCCGCATCCCGGTCCGCGAATTCATCAATGACGACGGCAGCGGCGTCCCGAAGGTCGGCGACATCGTCGAGGTCTATCTCGACCGCATCGAGAACGCGCTGGGCGACGCCGTCGTCAGCCGCGAGAAGGCCCGCCGCGAGGAAGCCTGGACGCGCCTCGAGAAGAACTTCGCCGCCAACGAAGCGGTCATGGGCGCCATCGTCGGCCGCGTGAAGGGCGGCTTCACCGTCGATCTCGGCGGCGCCAACGCCTTCCTTCCCGGTTCGCAAGTCGACATCCGCCCCGTGCGCGACGTCGGCCCGCTGATGAACATCAACCAGCCCTTCGCCATCCTCAAGATGGATCGCGCGCGCGGCAACATCGTCGTCTCCCGCCGCGCTGTGCTGGAAGAAAGCCGCGCCTCCGAACGCGCCGAGATCGTCGGCCAGCTGCAGGAAGGCGAAAAGCGCCGCGGCGTCGTCAAGAACATCACCGATTACGGCGCGTTCGTCGATCTGGGCGGCATCGACGGCCTCCTCCACGTCACCGACATGAGCTGGAAGCGCGTGTCGCATCCCTCGCAGGTGCTGAACGTCGGCGACGAGGTCGATGTCCAGATCATCAAGATCAACCCGGAAACCCAGCGCATTTCGCTCGGCATGAAGCAGCTCATGTCCGATCCCTGGGATGGCGTGGAAGCCAAGTACCCGGTCGACGGCAGGTTCCAGGGCCGCGTCACCAACATCACCGATTACGGCGCGTTCGTTGAGCTCGAGCCGGGCGTCGAAGGCCTCGTCCACGTCTCCGAGATGAGCTGGACGAAGAAGAACGCGCACCCCTCGAAGATCCTCTCCACCAGCCAGGAAGTCGATGTGCTCGTGCTCGACGTGGACGGCGAGAAGCGCCGCATCTCGCTCGGCATTAAGCAGGTCATGGCCAATCCCTGGGACGCCTTCCTCGCCGAGCACCCGGTCGGCTCCGACATCGAAGGCGAGGTGAAGAACATCACCGAGTTCGGGCTCTTCATCGGCTTGACGCCGGAGCTCGACGGCATGGTGCATCTCTCCGACATCTCCTGGGACGACGCCGGCGAAGCCGCGCTCCAGCGCTTCAACAAGGGCGATGTGGTGAAGGCCCGCGTGCTCGACGTCGATGTCGAGAAGGAACGCATCAGCCTCGGCATGAAGCAGGCCACCGGCGATCCGGTCGCCGGCGCCGAATTCCGCCGCGGCCAGGTCCTCACCGTCGAGGTTGTCGAGGTCTCCACCGGCGGCATCGACGTCGCCTTCGGCGAGGGCAACGCGCTGCGCACCTTCATCCGCAAGAGCGATCTCTCCCGGGACCGCTCCGAACAGCGCCCCGACCGCTTCGCGGTCGGCGACCGGATCGACGCCATGGTCACGACCTTCGACAAGGCCTCGCGCCGCGTGTCGCTCTCGATCAAGGCGATGGAGATGGCCGAGGACAAGGAAGCGATCGCGAAGTTCGGCTCCTCCGATTCCGGCGCCTCGCTGGGCGATATTCTGGGCGCCGCGCTGCGCGAAAAGGGCGGCGGCGGCCAGAAATCCTAAGGCCCGACCGCGGCGCGTTTCCCAGGCGTCGGCCGGGTCCGGGCGTTTTTCGGTCCGGATTCGGTCGATTTCCTTGGCGTCCGCCGACAACGCAGGGCATGATCTCGCCCCGGTATCGGAGTGCCCTCCATGCTGAGGTCCGAGCTTGTGCTCCGCATGCAGTCCGAGTTGCGCCATCTCCGCGCGAGCGAGGTGGAGGCGGCTGTTGATGCGCTTCTCGACGCGGTCAGCGCCGCGCTGATCGACGGCCGCCGCATCGAGCTGCGCGGCTTCGGCGCCTTCTCCGTTCGTGAGCGCGATCCGCGCGTCGGCCGCAACCCCCGCACCGGCGAGACGGTGTCAGTCGCGGCCAAGCGCGTTCCGTTTTTCAAGCCGGGCAAGGAATTGCGGAGCAAGGTCAATGACGGCGCGGAAGACGCCGCTCCCCCAGCGCCTGCGCCGCAGAAAAGTCCGCCAAAGGCCGTTGCAAAGGCAGCCTCTTCCCGCTCCTGAAGATCAGCGGCGTTTCCGCCGCAAAGCAGGAGCGGGAGCCGCCGGCCTGAATCCATGTGCGCGAAACGCGGAGACTTCCGCGAATCGCGCGACAGGCTCAAGGCCGTGAACCCCTAATCCGAGGACGTCATGCTCAAGGAATTCCGCGATTTCGCGCTGCGCGGCAGCGTCGTCGATCTGGCCGTCGGCATCATCATCGGCGCCGCCTTCAACGGCATTGTGAACTCGCTGGTCAGCGACGTGATCATGCCCCCGATCGGCTGGCTCACCGGCGGCATCGACTTCTCCAGCCTCGCCATCACCCTGCCCGCGACGCCGATCACGCCGCCGGGCGCCCCGCCGGTCCAGATCTCCTACGGCAAGTTCATCAATGCAGTGATCAGCTTCCTGATCGTGGCCTGGGTGATCTTCATGCTGGTGAAGGGCATGAACCAGCTCCGCAAGCAGCAGGCCGCCCAGCCCGATCCCGTTCCGCCCGGCCCGACCCCCGACCAGGTCCTCCTGACCGAGATCCGCGACCTGCTCAAGTCCCGCTCCTAGACCGCAGGATGGGGCGGCTTCCTCCCCCGTTTACGGGGGAGGTGGTCGCGAAGCGACCGGAGGGGGCGCGACCACACTCCCGTTGCGCAATCGCCTCCGAAACAATTGTGCACGCGCAGCATCCGCCTTAGATTTCGCCCCCATGCCGGCGGCCAAGATCTGCGGTTTGACCGCCCAAATTGCCCGCGACGCGGCCCTCGCCGGCGGCGCGCGCTACCTAGGCTTTGTGTTTTTTCCCAAGAGTCCCAGATACGTGCGCCCTGAAATCGCCGCCGACCTCGCCGCCCCCGCCCGCGGCCGCGCCGACATAGCCGCCGTCTTCGCCGACCCCACCGACGCCGAGCTCGAGCGCGTCGCCGCCGCCCTCGCGCCCGACTGGATCCAGCTCCACGGCGCCGAGCCCCCAGCCCGCGTCGCCGAGGCCCGCGCCTTCGCGAAAAAGGGCGTGATCCGCGCTCTCGCCGTCGCCGACGGCGCCGACCTCGCCGCCGCCCGCGATTTCGAGGCGGTCGCCGACATGCTGCTCTTCGACGCCAAGCCGCCGGCGGGCGCGAGCCGCCCCGGCGGCTACGGCGCCGCCTTCGACTGGCGCATCCTCCAGGGCCGCCGCTTCGCCCGCCCCTGGTTCCTCGCCGGCGGCCTCACCCCCGACAATGTCGCTGAAGCGATCCGCGTCTCCGGCGCCGAGCTCGTCGATGCCTCCTCCGGCCTCGAAAGCGCGCCCGGCGTGAAGGACCCCGCCCGCATCGCCGCTTTCCTCCAGGCCGTGCAGCAGCCCGCGATGGAGCGCGCGTAATGGCCGACGCGCGCCGCAACTTTCCCGATCTTCCGGACCCGGACGGTCGCTTTGGTATCTATGGCGGCCGCTATGTCGCCGAGACTCTGATGCCGCTCGTGCTCGATCTGGAGCGCGCCTATTACGAAGCGAAGGCCGATCCCGCCTTCAAGGCCGAGTTGAACGGCTATCTGACGCACTATGTCGGCCGCCCGAGCCCGCTCTATTATGCTGAACGACTGACGAACCACTTTGGCGGCGCCAAGATCTACTTCAAGCGCGACGAGCTTAACCACACGGGCGCGCATAAAATTAATAATTGCATAGGACAAATATTGCTCGCGCGGCGCATGGGCAAGACGCGCATCATCGCCGAGACCGGCGCCGGCCAGCACGGCGTCGCATCGGCGACGGTGGCTGCGCGTTTCGGTCTTCCATGCGTCGTGTTCATGGGCGCGGTCGATATCGAGCGGCAGAAGCCGAACGTGTTCCGCATGCGCTTGTTGGGCGCCGAGGTGAGACCAGTGACGTCCGGCGCCGCGACATTGAAAGACGCCATGAACGAGGCGTTGCGCGATTGGGTGACCAACGTGGCCGATACCTATTACATCATCGGCACGGCCGCGGGCCCTCATCCGTACCCGGAGCTTGTCCGCGACTTCCAGAGCGTCATCGGCATTGAAGCGAAGGAGCAGATCCTCGCGGCCGAAGGCCGCTTGCCGGACGCCGTTGTCGCCTGCGTCGGCGGCGGCTCGAACGCCATCGGCCTCTTTCATCCGTTCCTGGACGATGCCTCCGTCGCGCTCTACGGCGTCGAAGCGGCGGGCCACGGCGTGGAAACCGGCCAGCACGCAGCGGCGCTCACCGGCGGCAAGCCCGGAATCCTGCACGGCAACCGCACCTATCTCCTGCAGAACGAGGACGGCCAGATCACCGAGGCGCACTCGATCTCAGCCGGCCTCGACTATCCCGGCGTCGGCCCCGAGCATTCCTATCTGAAGGATGCCGGCCGCGCGAAATACCTCTCCGCAACTGATGCCGAAGCGCTCGATGCCTTCCAGCTCTGCGCGAAGCTAGAAGGGATTCTCCCCGCGCTCGAGCCCGCCCACGCGCTCGCCCGCGTCGGCGACATCGCCAAGGACCTCGGCCCCAATGGCCTCATCGTCATGAACATGTGCGGCCGCGGCGACAAGGACGTCTTCACCGTCGCCGACGCTCTCGGAACGAAGCTGTGACCTTGCAGGACCTGGCGCCTTCCTCCCCCGTTCACGGGGGAGGTGTCGCGAGCATCGCTCGCGACGGTGGGGGTGCGACGCGATGAGCCGTCTGGAGTCGACCTTCGCGCGCCTCAAGCAGGAAGGCCGCGCCGGCCTCGTCGCTTACGTCATGGCGCATGATCCGGATGCGGAGCATTGCTCCGAGATCCTCCGCGCGCTCCCGAACGCCGGCGCCGACATCATCGAGCTCGGCTTTCCCTTCACCGATCCGATGGCCGACGGCCCCTCCATCCAGCGCGCCGGCCGCCGCGCGCTCGAAGCCGGCGGCTCGCTCAGCAATACGCTCGCCCTCGTCGCGCGCTTCCGCGAAGCGAATGCGACGACGCCCCTCATTCTCATGGGCTATCTCAATCCGGTGGAGCAGATGGGCTACGCGACCTTCGCCGCCGCCGCCCGCCAGGCCGGCGTGGACGGCGCGATCATCGTCGATGCCCCGCCCGAAGAGGATCGCGAGGTCCGCACAGCCCTCGCGAGCGAAGGCCTCCCCCTCATCCGGCTCGCCACGCCCACCAGCGATGCAGCGCGCCTGCAGAAGATCACGGATGGCGCCGCCGGCTTTCTCTACTATGTTTCCCTCACCGGCGTGACCGGCGCCCGGAGCGTCGCCGCCGACGAGGTGAAAGCGGCCATGACGCGTCTGCGGCGCGCAACCGATTTGCCCATCGCCGTCGGCTTCGGCGTGCGTGAGCCTACGGCCGCCGCCGCCATCGCCAGGGTCGCCGACGCGGTCGTCGTCGGCTCCGCGATCGTGGACGAGGTCGCCGCCGCGATCGACGCCGGCAAGCCGCACGAAGCGCCCGCCCGCGTCGCCGCCAAGGTCAGGGAATTGAGCGAAGCTGTCCGCAGCGCCCGCATCGGAGTCGAGGCATGAATTGGCTTTCCAATTTCGCGCGCCCCGGCGTGAAGAAGGAGAAGAAGGTCGAGGTCGTCGAGGACAAGCGCGAGACCCCGGACAATCTCTGGATCAAGTGCCCCGTCTCCGGCGAGCTCGTCTTCCGCAGCGATCTTGAGGCCGCCCACTGGGTGACGCCCGCCGGCTTCCACATGCGCATCGGCGCCGAGCCGCGCTTCAAGCAGCTCTTTGACGACCAGCGCTGGACGTTGCTGCCGGCGCCGAAAGTCCCGCTCGATCCGATCAAGTTCAAGGACGACAAGAAATACGTCGATCGCCTGAAGGCCGCGAAGGCGAAATCTCCGAAGGCGGAAGATTGCATGACCGCCGCCGCCGGCGAGATCGGCGCCCGCCCGGCCGTCGTGCTCGTGCAGGATTTCGACTTCATGGGCGGCTCGCTCGGCATGGCCGCCGGCGAAGCCTTCATCTCCGCCGCGCACGCCGCCGTTGAGCGCGACGCCGCGCTTGTCTGCTTCACCGCCTCAGGCGGCGCGCGCATGCAGGAGGGCATCCTCTCGCTCATGCAGATGGCGCGCACCACGTCCGCCGTGCAGGAGCTCAACGACGCGGGCCTCCCCTACATCGTCGTGCTCACCGACCCAACCACCGGCGGCGTCACCGCCTCCTATGCGATGCTCGGCGACGTCCACATCGCCGAGCCCGGCGCGCTCATCGGCTTCGCGGGCCCCCGCGTCATCGAGCAGACCATCCGCCAGAAGCTCCCGGAAGGCTTCCAGCGCGCCGAATATCTCCTCTCCAAGGGCATGGTCGATATGGTGCTCGACCGCCGCCAGATCCGCGACACGCTGGCCGTGCTGCTCAACATCCTGATGTCCAAGCGCGCCGCGATCGCCCGTCCGCTGCCGAAGCCCGTCGCCCAGGAAGCGTTCGCGCCGGAGGTGGAGGCGCCGCGCCTGCCCGCCGCCGCCGCGCGCGCCAAGCCGCAGCCCAAGCCCCGCGCCAAAGCCGCCGAATGACATTGGCCCGCTAGATTGGACCCCGTTCAGGACCGTCTGGACGCTGACTTCGGGCCGGAATTCGCGCCTTATGCCGGGCGCGGCGGCGACTTCGATCTTCAGCCCCTCCGCGCCGCGCTCGCGCGCCTCGGCGATCCGCATGCGCGCCTGCCCCCGACCTTCCACGTCGCCGGCACCAACGGCAAAGGCTCCACCTGCGCCTTCCTCGCCGCGATCTGCGAGGCCGCCGGCCTGCGCGCGCACGCCTTCACCAAGCCGCACCTTCTCTACACCCGCGAGCGCGTCCGCCTCGCCAATGCTCCGGTTACGGACGAGCTCTTCCTCGCCGCGATCGACCGCGTCGCCGCGCTCGCCATGCCGCTGCGACATTTCGAGGCCCAGCTTGCCGCCGCCTTCCTGATGTTCGCCGAGACCCCCGCCGACGCGCTCATCCTCGAGACCGGCATGGGCGGAACCCTCGACGCCACCAACGTCATCGCGCGTCCCGCCGCCGCCATCATCACGCCGGTCGATATCGATCACACCGCCGCGCTGGGCGCGACCCTCGCCGAGATCGCCGCGCACAAGGCCGGCATCGTCAAGCCGGGCGCGCCCGTCATCGTCGCGCGCCAGAAGCCCGACGCGCTGAACGTCATCGAGCATCGCGCCGAGGCGCTCGACGCGCCGACCTACAGCCTCGGCCTCGAATGGGACGCGTTCGCCGCCAACGGACGCATGGTCTTCCAGACCGCCGACGCGTTGCTGGATCTGCCGCTTCCTGCGCTGCTCGGGCGCCACCAGATCGAAAACGCCGGCGCCGCGATCATGGCGCTGCGCGCGCCCGGCCATGCATTGAGCGGCGATCCCCGCATCACCGACGACGCCATCGCGGCCGGCGTCCAAAGCGCCTTCCTGCCCGCGCGCCTGCAGCGCTTGCGCGACGAGACCTGGCTCGACGGCGCCCACAATCCCGCCGGCGCGCACGCGCTCGCCGCCGCGCTCAAGGAGCTCGACGCCCGCGCGCCGCGCCCCACGATCCTCATCGTCGGCATTCTTGCCCGCAAGGACGCGCCCGGCATCCTCGCCGCGCTGCGTGACGCCGCCGGCGATCTCATCGCCATTCCAATCCGGAACGAACAACACGTCGCCCAGAGCGACCTCGCGCACATCGCAGCCTCGCTCGGCTACGCCGCGCGCACGGCTTCATCCTTGCAGGAAGCGATCGCTCAGGCTCACGGCGCCCGCATCGTCATCTGCGGCTCTCTCGCCCTCGCCGCCGAAGCGCTGCAACTCCAACCTTGAAGCACGACGCGCTCTCCCTCCTTGCGGGGGGGGGGCGATGTTACATACCGAAGCGCTGCTGAAGAGGGGCGCCGCCACAACCCCTCCTCACGTCCAGCCTAAGGGAATGATCCGCTTCCGGACGAAGAAGTCCCTTGCGCTCACACCGTCTCGTTCAGCCATTCCACGATCTTCGACTTTGGCATCGCGCCGACCTTCGTCGCCGCGACCTTCCCGTCCTTGAACACCATGAGCGTCGGGATGCCGCGCACGCCGTAGCGTTGCGGGGTCGTGGGATTGTCGTCGATATTGAGCTTGGCGATCGTCACGCGGCCGTTCATTTCGCCCGCGATCTCTTCGAGCGCCGGTCCGATCTGCTTGCACGGCCCGCACCATTCGGCCCAGAAATCGACCAGCACGGGGCCGCTCGCCTTGAGCACGTCCCCTTCGAAACTGTCGTCCGTGACCTTTTGCGTGGTCATGCGATACTCCTGACCTTCCAAGCCTAATAAACTTATGCCGACCCAAAGTCGCATGCCGACCTAAGGCCGATGCGAACAAGGCCCCCAGATGTGGGGCCTCCCCGATGCGCCTTCAACAGCCTTTCATGCAACGTCGCCAGCAAAGAATTCGTCAAGCGCCGCCTTGAGCCGCGCAGGCGGCAGCCTAGTGAGCGCCGGCCTCTCGGTCCAGAGAAGCGCACAGCTGATCGTCCGCTTCGGGAAGATCTGCGCCAGCACTTCGCGATAGAGCGCCATCTGCAGCACATACGCGTCCGGCGCATCGGCCGGATCGATCGGCGCCGGCCGGTCCGACTTGAAATCGAGGATCTCCACGCCGTCCGGCCGCACCACGAGGCGATCGACGATGCCGCGCACGCGCCGCCCGCGCACCATCCCGACGATCGGCGCCTCGGGCCTGCTGTCGCGCCCGAACAGCGCCGCGAACGCCGGGTCGTTCACGATGCCGAGAGTCTCCTTCACCAGCGGCGCGATCTCATCGCCCGCAGCGCCCTGCCGCGTCAGCCACGCTTCCGCCGCGCCGGCCCGATCGGCTTGCGGCAGAGCCGGCAAACGCTGCATCAGCCCATGGATGAAAAGTCCGCGCCGATAGCGCGCTGCATCCTTGCGCAGCGGCGAAAAGGCCGGCGACGGATCCTTCAGCTTCGACGGCGCGACGCCATCCGCGCGCGCCTTGGGCGCAAGCGCCGTGCGCGCCCATGCCGGAATCGCGACCGACGCATCGCCCCGCGGCGCGCGCGTCTCCGCCCGCAGCGCCTCTCCGAACGCAGAGCCCTTGCCCCACGGCGTCTCGATCTCGCTCCCGAGCGCGCGCAGGGCCTCTCCCACCAGCGGGTGCCACGCATCCGGCGCCGCGCCGGTTTTGTAGCGCCCATCGTCATAGCCGCACACGATGAGCCGATCGCGCGCCCGCGTCATCGCCACATAAAGCAGCCGCAGATGCTCCTGTTCCGTGCGCCGCACCGCCTCCGCCCGCGCGGCGGCGCTCACGACATCGTCATCGCGCTTGGTCACCGAAACGACGGGCCCCTCATCGGTCATGAACACGCAATCGTCGATCCGCCCCACCGCCGGCCCGGTCGTGTCGGGCAGGAACACCACCGGCGCCTCGAGCCCCTTCGCGCCATGCACCGTCATCACGCGCACGGCGTTCCCCGCCTCCTCCATCTCGCGCTTGACCTCGACCTCCTCCGCATCGATCTGCGCCAGGAACCCGCGCAGCGTGGCGGCCCCGCGCCGATGCGCATCGAGCGCCCGCGCCAGCAATTCCTCCACCGGATCGCGCGCCTCTTCTCCGAGCCGTGCGAACAGGCGCTCCCAGCCCGAGCGCCCCTCACCATCGAGGCTCTCCAGCGCCCATGAGACAAGCGCATGCGGCCCATCGCCCCTGTGATCCTCCGTAAGCTGACGAACGAAATCCCGCGCCTGCGCGTATTTCCCGTCCGTGCGCGCCATCAGCCGCTCCAGCAGCGACTGCTTCTCGCGTCCCTGCGCCAGCGGCAGGATGTCCTCGTTGTCGTCGGTGAGCCCGATCCACGGCCCCTTGATGAGGCACGCCAGCGAAAGATCGTCGCCCGGATCGGCCGCCACGCGCAGCAGCGTGAGGCAATCCTCGACCGCAAGCTCGTCCTTGAGGATCATACGGTCCGCACCCGCCACCGGCAGCCCCGCGCGCTTGAACGCCTTCAGCACCTGCCGGAAGAGCGGCCCGCGCGACCGCACCAGCACCAGCACGTCGCCCGCGTGCATCGCCCGCAGCCCGCTCCTGCCTTGCGCGTCCTTGTCCCAGACGCCTTGCCCTTCCTCGATCCACGCCTTCGTCCGCGCCGCGATCTCTTTCGCAAGCTTCACCGGCGCGGTCTCTTCGCCCTCCATGTCGAGCGGCGCATCCCACGGCCGCGCCTCGCGCTTCGCCGCCCGCGGCGCCAGCGGCCACCACTCGACGCGCCCCTGCTCCTCCGCGCGCTTGGCCGTGTGCACGAGCACGTCGTGCATGCCCGCCGCGTCGCCGCCCAGCGGCTTGCCCTCGAACGTCTTGTCCACCGCCGCCAGCACCCCCGGCGTCGAACGGAACGACATCTCCAGATTATGCGCCGCGAACCCCATCTCCGCCGCGCTCGCCTTGATCGAAAGTCTCTGCGCCTGCGCCAGGAAGCCTTCGGGATCCGCGCCCTGGAACGAATAGATGCTCTGCTTGTGGTCGCCGACCGCGAACACCGTGCGGATGAGCGTCCGCGCCCCCGCGCCGGCGAAGAACTCTTCCTGCAGCGGCGCCAGGAGCTCCCATTGCTTCGGGCTCGTGTCCTGCCCTTCGTCGATGAGGATGTGATCGACCCCGCCGTCGAGCTTGTGCAGCACCCACGCCGCCGCGCTGGAGCGCGTCAGCAGCGCATGCGCCCGCTCGATCAAATCCGCAAAATCCAGCGCCCCGGTCCGCGCCTTGGCCTCCGCGTACGCCCCATCGAGCTTCAATCCCAATGTCAAAGCCGCCGCCGCTTCCTGCGCGCGCTCCCAGCGCCGCACGCCGTCTCGCGCCGCGAACACGCGCGCGCCCGCGTCCGCGAACAGCTCCCCGATCCACGGCTCGGCCTTGCACACCTTGTTCGTCGGCGCCTTCGCCTCGCCGTTCTCCTTCACGAACGCCTCGCACAGCGCCTCCAGCGCCCGCGGACCATCCTTCAGCCCCAGCGCCGCCTCCAGCTTCTCCGCCAGCTTCACGTCGTTGGGCGAGCTCTCCCCCAGCACCACGATCGCGCGCCGCACCGCCCCCCAATCGATCGCACGCACGCACGCCGCGATCAGCATCTCCGCGCTTTCCCGCGCTCCGTGCCGATCGGCGATGAAGCGCCGCGCCGCTTCCGAGCCCTGCCGCGCCTCCACGAACGCGCGCATCTCCACGCGATCCTCCAGGATCCGCGCCAGCGCCTTCTGCAACCGGTCTTCGTGCAGCCGCGCCGCCATGACCCCGAACGCCGCCCGCTCCTCCGCGCCATCGACCGCATGGCGCATCGCCTCGGCGCGCATCTCTGCGGCGCGCATATCGTCGGCGATCTCGAATCCCGGCGGCACGCCCGCCTCCAGCGGAAACCGCCCTAAGAGCCGCTCGCAGAACGCATGGATCGTCTGGATCTTGAGGCCCCCCGGCGATTCCAGCGCCCGCGCAAAGAGCGCCCGCGCCCGCGCCAGCATCTCCGGCTCGAACGCCCGCGCCTCTCCGATCAGCGCCTGCAGATCCTCCGTGAGCTGATCGTCCCCCGCCACGCACCACGCGCCGAGCCGCTCATAAAGCCGCCGCTGCATCTCCGCCGCCGCAGCCTTCGTATAGGTGATGCACACGAACGAAGACGGCGCCGAGCCCGCCAGCAGCAGCCGCGCGATCCGGTCCACCAGCACCTTCGTCTTCCCCGAACCCGCATTCGCCGTGACGAACACCGAGAAATCCGGATCGGCCGCCGCCCGCTGGCTCGCGACGGCCCGCCCATAGGCATCGCTCACCATTCGAGCACGTCCTCCGCGTCCACCCATTCCTTGCGCCGCGCGAGGAGGTCGTAATCCTCATAGGGCTTGATGAACTGCACCCGCGGCTTGCACAGGAACGGCTGCCGTTCCTCCAGATAGGCGCCGAGCAGAACACAGAGATTCTCCAGCGCCTCCTCCGCCGCATCCGCCGCGCTTCCCTCGAGCCCTACCGTGCGCGGCTCGAACGCCGTCCGCGCGAACTTCCAATAGATCAGCGCCTCCGCGCGCGCCTGCGGAACATCCCTGAAGCCCTGCCGCGCCAGCATCGCCGCCTCCAGCAGCAATTGCGGCGCAAGGCCCGACTGCACCTGATTGTCCGAGGGCGGATCGCCCGTCTTGTAGTCGGTCACCACCGCGCGCCCGTTCGGCAGGATCTCGATCCGGTCGGCGCGCGCGCGCAGCTCTACATCGACGCGCGGCAGCGTGATCCGCCCCTCCTTCTCCAGAAAGACCCGCGCCTCCATCGCGCGCCGTTCGCCGAGCCACGTCACGAAAGTCTCCGCCGCGCCGGCAAGCCGCGCGCGGTCCGCCAGCGCCTGCTCGCGGGAGAACCCCTCGCGCAGCAATTCCTCGTCGATGAAATCCGCCAGCATCGCCGCGTCCGGCGCCGCAAGCGCCTCCAGCCGCTCGATCGCCTTGTGCACGGCCGTTCCGCGCTTGCGCGCATCCGCCTTCGCGCCGATCGGATCGAGCACGCGCAAGCCCAGCACCCGCCGCGCATAGATCGCATAGGGATCGCGGATCAGCGTCTCCACGTCCGTGACCGAAAGCTGCTTCAGCCGCGCGCCCGCGGGCAGCGCCGGCCGCGGCGCCTTCAGCGGCGGCGGCTTCGTCCGCGGCGCATCGAGCGCCTTCGCCCAGCCCCGCGCATCGCGCGCCGGCGCCGGCTCGATCAGATGCGCGCCCGCCGCGCCGCGCAGCAGCGTCTTCAGCCGCCACACCCAGCGCGACGCCACCGTCGGCGCGCCCTCCCGCTTCAGCGAGCGCGTCAGCACCGCCTCGCGCGCGTTCGCAAGCTGCGCGAAATCATGCGCCGCAAGCCCCAGCCGCGCGTCCGGCGACGGCAGGCCGAGCGCCTCCCGCATCGGCCGCGACAAGAACGGATCCTCCCGCGGCGGCGCCGGCCAAATCCCGTCGTTCAGGCTGCCGAGGATGACGAGGTCGCGCCGCTGCAGCCGCGCTTCGAGCGGCCCCAGGATCGCCACGCGCGGATCGCCGTCGCGCTCGGGCGGCGTCTCTTCGCGCGAAAGCGCCTGGCGGAACGCCCGCGCCGCCTCGCGCGCGGAAAGCGCCCCGAGCTCCGCGCCGTGATCGATCAGCTCACGGATGAACCGCGCGCACGCCGCACCGTCTCCGCCTGCCCACACGCGCCGCCCCGCTGCATTCTCCGCCGCCGCCGCGATCCCCTCCGCGAACGCCGACAGCGTAACGCCCTCGCCGGCGAACCGCAGCGGCGCCAGCGCCTGCGCTGTCTCGTCGATCAGCGCATGGCATCTGGACAGCGCCTTCGCGCGCAGATCCTGCAGCGACCCATGCCGGCGCGGCCCACGCAGGCCCGCGCGCTGCTCTTCGTTCTCCTGGCCGCCCCGCTCCAGCGCGCGGATGGCCTGCGCATCGGCAATCCTCGCCAGCGGATGCGCCAGCAATCCCGCCAGCGCCACCGGGTCGCCGTCGTCCAGCGCGAGCTCGCAGAGCAGCATCATGAGCACGCCAGGCGGGCTCGCCTCCAGCCGCCCGCCCAAGCTCATCAGTGGACGGATATTCCAGCGCGCCAGCTTCGCCGCCACGCGCCGCGCCAGATTGGCGTCCGGCGTCGCCAGCGCCGCGGTCCGCCCTTCTTTCTCCAGCGCCTCGCGGAGCAGCAATGCGATGAGACTCGCCTCCTCCTCCTCGGTGTCCGCTTCATAGAGCGACAATCCCGCCGCGCCGTCCGCCGCCAGCATCGCCCCGCCCGCCGCCTTGAGCCTCGTCAGCCAGTCGGCGGTCGCGTCCGCCGGCGCCAGCGCTTCGCGGATAAGCACCCGCCGCGCGCGCGCCTGCGCCCGCTCCGATCCCGCATCGAGCAGAGCCGCGTCCGCGCGCGCGACCCTGAGCGTCGCCAGCGTCTGCTTCAGCGCATATTGCGGATGCTGCGGATCGATCTTCTCCCAGGCGCTGTCGTCGAGATCGACATCGAGCCCTGGCAGCAGCACCGCCCCGCGCGGCAGCGACGCCACCACCTTCATCAGCACGCGCGTCGCCGCGACAGATCCCGTCGAGCCCGCGATCACCACGGGCGTCTGCGGCGGTTCGCGCTCCCATTCCGCCGCCAGCGCCAAAATGAGCCGCGAGCGCCGGTCCGCAGCATCGATCAGTCCGTCCGCCGCCAGCCTTTGCGGCCAGTACGTCGCCACGATCTGCAGGAATTGCGCGCTGCGCTGCCAATGCTCCGCGAACGCGCGCTCCTCCACCAGCGTCCCGAGCTTCGACCAATCCACTGCATCGACCGACGCGGCCTGGTCGAGCAGAGCGCAAAGCTCGTCCGCGAACGCCAGCGCCCGCACCGGATCGGACGCCCCGCCCTCCGCCGCATCCCGCGCGCGAATGAGCGAGGCGAGCTCCAGTTTCCGCCGCAACGGCTCGATCGCCGGCGGCGGATCGATCGCCATCGGGGCCGCGCCCCAGACGTCCGGATCGTCTTCGAGGTCCCCCAACGGCCGGATGCTCGGCAGCAGCGCCGCGCCGCCGAGCTTGTCCGCAAACGCATCGATGAGTCCCTGCGTCGCGCGCCGGTTCGGCAGCAGCACCAGCGCGTCGGCCAGGGCGAATGGATCCCCGCGCAATTCCGCGCCCATCGCCCGCACCAGCACGTCAAGGAACGACGCGGACGAAAGCGTCGCCCGCACACGCGGCGCCGGCCCGCCGAACAGCGACGTGTCAAACAGTCCGCGTGCGGACGAGCTCACGAACGCCCGCCCAAGATGCGCGCCTCGGCCGCAGCCCGCGCACCAGGATCGCCCACATGCATCCAGAACCCGCCGAGCGGCGCGCCATGGAGCCGCCCCTTGTCCTTCAGCCGCCGCCACACCCGCCGGAACGAGAAGGGCTCCAGCGGCTCCCCATCGACGATCGAAGGATTGATCACCTGCACGCCCATATAGGCCCAGTCCGATTTCGGGTCCTCATCTCGGAAATCCACCGTTCCGTCCGTACGCAGATGAAAATCTCCAGGCGTGTCATAGCCAAGGCACTGATCCATCCGCGCCAGCATCAGCCGCGCATCCATTCGGCCAGGATCGAAGCCCGCGATCAGCCGCGCGATCGCCGAGCCGCCATGGACGTCGCTTGGCGGCTCCTCCCAGACCGAATCGATGTTCGCCACCACGATCGGCGCATCCCCGAGCAGCGGCCGCGCTTGCCGCACGCCCCCGCCCGTCTCCATCAAGAGCGCCCGCTCGTCCGAGATCACGATCTCGATGTCGCGCCGCGCCCGCACATGCGCTTCGAGCATGTCTGCAAAATGATGCACGTTCACCACCGCGCGCGTCACGCCCGCCCCAATCATCCGGTCGAGCACATGATCGATGAGCGCGCGTCCGCCCACCTCGACCAGCGCCTTCGGCCGCTCGTTCGTCAGCGGCCGCATGCGGGTTCCCATGCCCGCGGCCAAAATCATCGCGGTGCTTATCTTTGCCGTCGTGGTCACGCCGCCCTCACATAGCGTCCAGCCACTTCATCCACGAAGTCCGCCATCTCCCCGACGCTCGGATGCTGCAGCGCGCGCGACAGATGCGCCCATTCGCGCGGCAGGAACGCAAGGTATTTCGGCTTGCCGTCGCGATAGACCAGCCGATGGAAGATCCCGACGATCCGCAGCGCATTGATCACGCCCAGCACCGCAAGCTCGCGCCGGAATGCGGCGTCCGTCGCGCCCGTCGCTTCCAGATACGCCCTGATCGCCGCTTCGGACGCCTCGTGCGAAACATCGCGCCGCGCATCGTGCAGCAGCATCGCGAAATCCCACGCCCGCCAGCCGCGCACCGCATCCTGGAAGTCGAGCAGCCCCACGCGCCGCAAGCCAGCCCGCTGCGGCATCCAGAGCAAATTCTCCGCGTGATAATCCCGGATCGTGAACGCGCGCGGGAAGCTCGCCGTCTCCGCGATCAGCGCATCGCGCGCCCGCTCCCACCGCGCCCGATACGCATCGGGAATGTGGATGCCCTCCGCGCGCGGCGCCCATTCATAGAAGAGGTCCATGTTCGCTTCGAGCGCCAGCCCGTCATATTCGAGGATCGGCCATTCCCCGCCCGGCCACGCCAGCCGCTCCGGAATTGGCGCGGCGTGCACGCGCGCCAGCACCTCCGCCGCCGCCGCATAGAGCGCGACCTCGTCCGCGCCCGTCTCGATCACCCGCGCATAGAGATCCTCCCCGAGATCCTCCAGCACCGCATAGCCCGCCGCCACATCGACGCCGTGGATCTGCGGCGCCGATAATCCCCATGCGGACAATTGCTGCGCCACCGCCGCGAACGCCTCCACCCGCGAGGCCGCGAGCCGCGAGATCGCGTTCCAGCCCATCTCCAGCCGCTGCCCGCGCGACGCGCCGGGCGGACATGGGCCTCCTTCGCTGCGCGGCGGCGCGTCCATCAGGATGGCTGTGCGCTTCGGCAGCACGAGCCTTTCATAGCGCCGCGTCGAGGCGTCCATCGGCAGCGCGATGCGCTCCGCGCGCTCGAACCCCGTCTCCACCAGGAGCCGCTTCAGCGCCGCTTCGCGTTCCGTCTCAGAATCCATCCATGCGCTCCCGCTGCCGCCCGAAGCCCAGCACGCGCGCGCGCCGCCCCGCCGCCTCGCCCGCGCCGTCGAAGGACAAATGCACTTCCAGCCGGTCCTCCGGCCCCGCGCCGAGAATCTCCGGCCACTCGATCAGCCGCACCATGTCGTCGAACACGTCGTAGAGCCCCAATTCCTCGGCTTCCTCCGGCGACCGCAGTCGAAAGAGATCAAGGTGCTGCAGCACGCCGCGCGGCCCCTCATAGGTCTGCGCCAGCGTGTAGGTCGGACTGGGCGCCTCCGCCTCTCGCGCGTCGCCCTGGCCCATCCAGGCCGCGATCGCCGCGCGCGCCAGACTCGTCTTGCCCGCCCCCATTGGCCCGATCAGGAACACCGTGTCGCCGGCCCTGAGCGCCGCCCCGAGCCGCGTCCCGAGCGCCTCCGTCGCCGCCGGGTTGGCCAGCGCCAGCTCCAGCGGGGGAGAATCAGGCTGCGGCGCCCCGATCATGGCGGATGCTGGCTTACGGGGGGCGCGGCTTCAAGGCCGCTTTGCCCCCGCTTGCCTTGCGCCGCCGGCCGCCGCAAATCAGAGCTGCGCCGGGAGAGGGCCAGAAGTGTCGGATATTGCACGCATCGTGATCCTGGGCGCCGGCCAGGCAGGGGGCGAGGCCGCCCAGCGCCTGCGCACCGGCGGCTTCAAGGGCGAGCTCACCCTGATCGGCGAGGAGCCTTACCCGCCCTATCAGCGCCCGCCGCTCTCCAAGAAATACCTCTCCGGCGAGATGGACCTCGAGCACCTGCTGCTCCGCCCGCCCGCCCTCTACGAAGAGGAGAACATCGCCGTCCTGAAGGGCGTCCGCGCCGTCTGGGTCGATCGCACCACCCGCCGCGTCCGCCTCGAAGGCGGCCGCGAGCTCCCCTACGACGCGCTCATCCTCGCCACCGGCGCCCGCGCCCGAAAGCTCCCCGTCGCCGGCGCCGATCTCGGCGGCGTGTTCGTCCTGCGCACGATCGCCGACGTCGACGCCATCCAGAAGCAATTCCAGCCCGGTGCGAAGCTCGCCGTCATCGGCGCCGGCTTCATCGGCTTGGAGGCCGCCGCCATCGGCCGCAAGATGGGCCTCGACGTCACCGTCATCGAGGCCGCCGCCCGCCCGCTCGCCCGCGTGGTCTCTCCCGAGACGGCCGGCTTCTATCTCGACGAGCACGCCGCTCACGGCGTCCGCTTCGCGCTCTCGGCCATGCCCGTGATCATCAAGGGCGCCGAGCGCGTCCGCGCTGTGGGCATGAGCGACGGCGCCGAGATCGCCGCCGACATCGTCATCGCCGGCATCGGCATCACGCCCGAAACATCCCTCGCCCAGCACGCCGGCCTGCACGTCGATGACGGCATCATTGTCGATCGCGCCGCGCGCACCTCCGACCACGCCATCTACGCCATCGGCGATTGCGCCAAGCGCCCCGTCCACCATTACCGCGACCGCCTCTGCCGCCTGGAAAGCGTGCACAACGCCATCGAAGGCGCCAAGGTCGTCGCCGCCACCATTCTCGGCCAGGAGCCTCCGCACGAGGAGGCGCCTTGGTTCTGGTCCGATCAATACGATCTCAAGCTGCAGATCGCCGGCCTCTTCTCCGGCTATGACCGCATCGTCCGCCGCGGCGAGCTGAAGGACCGCGCCTTCGCGCATTTCTATTTCGCCGGCGAGCGGCTCATCGCGGTCGACGCCGTCAACAAGCCGGGCGAGTATCTCGGCGCCAAGCGCCTGATCGAGAAGGATCTCAAGGTCTCTCCCGAAACCCTCGCCGATAATTCCGTTCCGATGAAGACCATCGTCGCGAACGCTGGCTCGTAGGAGGCCGGCTCCCGAAAAGGGTGTAGCGGTTTTCGGAAAGAGCCGGCCCAGCAAAAGGAACACGATGCCCAAGATCACCTACATCGAGCACGACGGCAAAGAGCATGTGCTGGAAGTCGCCTCCGGCCTCTCGGTCATGGAAGGCGCCGTGAAGAACGCCGTGCCCGGCATCGACGCCGATTGCGGCGGCGCCTGCGCCTGCGCAACCTGCCATGTCTATGTCGATCCGGCCTGGAAGGAGAAAACCGGCGATCCCTCCAGCATGGAGATGTCCATGCTTGATTTCGCCGAGGGCGTTGAAGACAATTCCCGCCTCTCCTGCCAGATCAAGGTGACGCCCGAACTCGACGGCCTCATCGTCCGCATGCCGAAATCCCAGCACTGACGTTTGGGTGAGGGGGCCGCGCCGCCGCCAACAAGGTTCTCCATGTCGAGCCGTAATTGGATCGCTAGGCTTTTCACGATCGCCGTGCTCGCGTGCGCAACTCCGTTCGCCGCTGCGCAGACGACCGAAGACCCGATCGACGTCCACGGCGAGCGTCCGCCGCCGCAGCGCTTCGAAACCACCGTCTCCCGCTTCGTCGAGCGCCACGGAACAATGTCGCGCATCGATCAGATCGGCCGCTGGCGCGAGCCGATCTGCCCGCGTGTCGAGAACCTCCCGCCCGCCTTCAACCGCTACATCGCCAACCGCATCAAGGCCGTCGCGCGCGCCGTCGATGCGCCTGCCAGCAACGACGAGAATTGCACGCCGAACATCCGCATCGTCTTCACGCCGGAGCCGCAGGCGCTCCTCGACCGCGTGCGCGCCGACGCCCCGCACCTGCTCGGCTACCATTTCATCCACCGCCGCCCCGCGCTCGCGACCGTCACGATGCCCGTTCAGGCCTGGTACGCCACCGCCACCAGCAACGGCCTTGAGACGATCATCGATCACCCTATGTCGCGCCCGCCGAACGGGACGCTTGGCAGCCGGCTGACGACCGGACTCCAGACCGTTTTCCTCCACATCCTCATCGTGATGGATTCCCGCGAGATCGCCGACCGCGAAGTCGGCCCGATCGCAGATTATCTCGCCATGCTCTCGCTCTCGCAGATGCGCGACCAGGGCGGCGCCTGCGAGACGCTCGCCAGCATCATGGATCTTCTCTCCGACGACTGTCCGGGCCGCGCGCCGCCGCAGACTCTGAGCGAAGTCGATATCGCCTATCTGAGCGGCCTCTACACCATGAACGCCGAGAACATCGGCCCCCTGCAGCGCGCGCACCTCTATCGCCGCATCGCCGCCAACCTCCGCTCGCCCTCCTCTTCGCCTTGAGCAAAGACTCATTCCGGCCCTCTCCCGTTGTGGGGGCGAGCGCCGGCGTGAGGAGCCGATCACTGGTCTCGCAGTTCCCTGCACGACGCTTTAGCATCTGTATACGGACGATCTCTCCACGCTCCCCGGACGCCGCGCAGCGGCGATCCGGGGCCCAAGGCGAGGGAAGGTGCGTCATCCCCGGGCTAGGCTGCGCGGCGGGCCGCAGGCTCTCGCTTCGCTCGGCCGGGACTTTGCAGAAGGGACGCCCCCCTGCCCTTGAGGGGCTCCGTAGCGATCAGCAATCGATCCGAGTGGATCGATTGCCGCGTAGGAGGCCGCGAGCCCAGCGAGCGGCGGGCAGGGGGTGAGCCTCCGTCCTCAAGAATGATCATCCAACCCTCCGCGCGATCGCCTCCTCCGCCTACGGATATTTCCCGCGCTGGCGGGGACGGCTCGGCGCGATCTCGACGCGCGCAACCGAGTACAGACGTCCAAAAACCCTTGCCCCGCAAGCCATCCGTCCTCGAAAATACGAGCGCAAAAACATTCAAACCGACCGCGCCGAAAGCGCGCGTACACTGCACGCATGCCGTTTTGCTCCGAACCTCCAACGCCCCCCGACCACGCCTTCCCCGACCGCCCCGCCGCCTGGGACTATCTGCGCCACCTCATCGCCATCATCCAATCGCTGTTCGGAACGCCCGGCGAGCTCACGCTGCTCGGCGGCATCTCCGACTCCTTCCGCGCCGACATGGCCTCATGGCTGCGTCCCTGCGAGCGCCTCGCGCGCCTGCTCCTCTTCGCCGAAGCCGCCGAGCTTAAGCTCAAGCCGCGCGCGATCCCCGTTCCGCGGCGCGGCCGCCGCGCGCCGTTCGGCCGCGAGACGTGCAGAAGCCCCAAATCCGAGACCTGGCGCGTCGCCTTCAAGCTGCTGCCGCCGCCGAGCCGCCGCGGCGCCGGCGCGCGCGGCTATTTCACGCCCTCGATC
>JAEUMQ010000011.1 GCA_016791425.1 Hyphomonadaceae bacterium
GGCCGCTGCAGCGCGTCGGCGTTGGCCAGCGACGCGCGCGCGGCCGGCTCGAACGCGGCGGCCACATCGACAGCCTCGCGCCGGCTGAACGGCAGCGGCTCCAGGAAGAGCAGCCCGTCGCGCACGCCGAACGTGCGCGAGCCGCGCGCGTCCTCCAGGAGCCGGTCCTGCGGATAGTCCACCGGCGCCGGCGGCAGTGGAAACACCGGATCGCCGACGCCGAAGAGGCCGGCCCCGGAGGCGGCGGCCGGCGCCGCCCGCAGCGAGCGCAGCGAAAGCGCCGAGCTCACCTCCGCGCCGGCGATCAGCGGCGGCCCGCCGTCCGCCGCGGTGAAGAGCCCGAACGGGATGCGCGTCATCGCCCCGTCGGCAATGATCGTGACCCGCTGCGCGCCGGCCAGCAGCTCCCGCACCTCGCCGAGCGTATCGCGCGAGAACGCGTCGAGCTCGCGCGCAAGGACGGCCGGATCGGAGCTCTTGTCCTTGAGCATGCGATGCAGCCATTCGGCGCGCGCGTTGAGCATTGTTGCGCCGAGCGGCTTCACGACCGCGCGCTGCCGGGTCTTGTTGAAGCCGAGCACGACCAGATGCCGCTCCTGGCTCGCGATGACGACGATGACGTGCCCGGGCGCCATCTGGTCCATGAACCGCGCCCACGCGATCGTCGTGCCGAAATCGGCCGTCTCGCCCTGCTGGTCGCCGAACTGGCGGGCTCGGGCGCGCTCCGAGGCGATGAGCGCGTCGTAGAAATTGACGAGGTCGCCGCCGGCGCGCCGCTCGGCCGCGCGCGCGCTCACGCGCAGCAAGCCGCCATAGGCCGGCTGCCAGCGTCCGGCGAAGAATTCCCCGCGCTGCTCGACGGGGAAGCTGTCGCGCGCGCGCTCGGCGGCGTCGACGGCAGTCTGGTAGAGTGCGGCGGCGCGCTGGTCCTTTCCCTGCAGCTCGAACACGTAGCCGGGCGCGTAGCGCATCTGCCCCTGCAGCGCCGCGACCGAATTGAGCTCGTCGCAGCCGTCGAACTTCTCTTCATACGTGGGGTCGGCCGCGAACGCGGTCGGATCGCCCGGATCGACGATCGGCATGCACGCGAGCGCATAATCGATCTCGCGCCGCGCCTGACCGCTGCGCGGCCGCGCGCGCGCCACGACCTGCTGCGCCGCCTGCGCCCCGGCGCCATCGCCCACCCGGTTGAGATAATGGATCGCCGCCAGGCCCGCGCGCACGCGCGTCGCGTCGTCGATGTCGGCGCCGGCAAGCACGGCTGCTTCCTCGCGCCAGAGCGCGCGCACGCCGTCCTCGTCGCCGACCGCGAGCCGTTGGCTCATCTCCATCGTCATCATCTGCAGACGCGCCTGATGCATCGCCGGCGCCGGCAGCGTCGCGATATAGTCGCGCGCGCGTCCCAGGATGACTCCGGCCGGCAGCGGCTGGCCCATGTCGAGATAGTTCGAGGCGTATTGCACGAAGGCGCGGAAACGGATCGAGGGATCGGACGCCGAGTTCGCGTCCGCCAGCACCGAGCGGAAGAGGGGCATCGAGCGGCCCACTTGGTGCGAGGCGTTGAGATACGTGGCGTAGTAATAATCGAGCTCGAACTTGCGGTTGGCCGGCGCCGCGCGCGCGCCTTCCCCATAGATGCGGTCTACAACGCGGTTGCGCCGCGCCATCTCGCTGGCTTCGCGCATCTTGGCGTTGGCGTCGTACTTGTAGAGCACGAGCATGCGCTGCGCCGCGCCGAAGCGGTCTCCATCCGCGGGCAGGGTGGCGTAGGCGTGCTCGGCCGTCATCACCACCGCGTTGTATTGACCGCTGCGTTCGGCGGCCTCCAGCACGTCCTCCATGACCTCGGGCGAAAGCGGCGCGTCGGCCTCGGGGCGGTTCGGCTGCGCGGTCACCGGCGCGCTCACAGCCATCGATGCGCACAAGAGGGCGCCGGTCAGCAACAAGCGTCGTATCATGCTTCCCCCCGGGTTTTGTGCACGTAGCTGTCGCGCCGCGGCGTGCGCAAGCTCAGCCGGTCGCGATCGGCGTGTCGGGGAGGCCGCCCCATTCGGCCCACGAGCCGTCATAGACCGGCGCATCCCAGCGCCCGGTGCGCGCCAGCGCCAGCGCGATGATCGCGGCGGTCACGCCAGATCCGCACGAGCACACCAAACGCGTTCGCGGCGCCACGCCGATGTCGGCGAAGAGCTTCTCCAGCTCCTCGCGCGGCCGCATGTGGCCGTCCTTCAGGAGCATGCCCGTCGGCACATTGAGCGCGCCGGGCATGTGCCCCGACTTGAGCCCCGGCCGCGGCTCGGGATCCGTTCCCGAAAACCGGCCCGCCGGCCGCGCATCAAGGACGAGCGCGCGGCCCTTCTCCACCGTCCAGCGCATGTCGGCGAGATCGCGCACGAGATCGGCGCGGAAGCGCGCGGTGAAATGGCGCTCTCCGCGCGGCTCGGGGGGACCATCCTCGAGTTCCTGGCCCGCCGCTTCCCAGGCGGGCAACCCGCCGTCGAGCACCACGACGTCCTCGTGGCCCATCACCCGGAACGTCCACCACACCCGCGCGGCGGAAAAGAGCCCCTGCTGGTCGTAGACGACGACGCGCGCGCCATCGCCGACGCCGAGCCGCCGCACGCGGGCGGCGAACTTCTCCGGCGAGGGCAGCATGTGCGGCAGGTGTGAAGCGGTGTCGGCGATGTCGTCGATATCGAAGAAGATGGCGCCCGGGATGCGCTTCTCCGCGTAAATCGCGCGCGCGTCGCGCGGATCGCCCGGGAGATAGGCGGTGGCGTCGAGAATGCGGATGTCGGGCGCGTAGAGCCGCTCTGCGAGCCAGTCGACGGAAACCAGGGGATCAGCTTGGTCTGCCATCGGGATGGGCTAGCGCGTTCCCCTCTCTTGCGCCAGCGGGGAGGGGGCAGGGGTGGGGGAGGGGAGGCGCTACGGCTTCGCCAGCGACAGCTGCACCACGTCGGTGCGCCCGGAGCGGAAGCCGGCCTCGCAATAGGAAAGATAGAAGGCCCAGAGCTGCTTGAACTGCTCGTCGAAGCCGAGCGTGCGGATCTCGTCCCATTTGGCGGTGAAGCGCCTGCGCCATTCCGCCAGCGTATCGGCGTAGGATTGCCCGAACGCCTCGATCTGCTTCCAGGCGAGGCCTGCGCGATCGACCTCCGCATGCAGCCGCTCCAGGGAAGGCAGCATGCCGCCCGGGAAGATGTAGCGCTGGATGAAATCGGCCCGCCGCCGATAGCTCTCGAAGAGATCGTCCCGGATGGTGATGATCTGCAGCGCCGCCTTGCCGCCCGGCTTCAGCACTTCCGCGATCTTGCCGAAATAGGCGTGCCAATAGCGCTCGCCGACCGCCTCGAACATCTCGATCGACGCCACCTTGTCGAACGGCCCCTCAACGTCGCGATAATCCTGCAGCCGGATCTCGACCTTGTCCTTCAGGCCCGCCTTCTCGATGCGCGCGCGCGCAAAGTCCCGCTGCGCTTCGCTGATCGTCAGCGCGGTCACCTGCGCGTCGTATTCCCGCGCCGCCACTTCGGCGAAGCCGCCCCAGCCGCAGCCGATCTCCAGCACCTTGTCGCCCGGCTTGAGCTCCAGATGCTCGGCGAGCGCATGATACTTGTTGAGCTGCGCCTGGGAGAGGTCCTGCCCCGCCGCATCGTAGCGCGCCGACGAATACGTCATCGTGGAATCGAGCCACGCCGAATAGAACCGGTTCCCGAGATCGTAATGCGCATGGATGTTCTTGCGCGCCCCCGCGCGCGTGTTGGCGCGCGTCATGTGCGCGGCCAGGTGCGCCGCCTGCGCCAGCCAATTGCCCTTGAACATGCGCATCAGGCGGTCGGCGTTGGCCGAAAGCAGAGTGAGGAGGGCGGCCAGGTCGGGCGAATCCCATTCTCCGGCCATGAACCCCTCGGCGAACCCGATGTCGCCATTGGTCACCACGCGCCGCGCGAACAGCGGGTCGTGCACGATGATCTCGACCTCGGGCCCCGCGCCGTCGCCGAGCGGCAGCGTCAGCCCGTCCGGCATCCGCACGATGACCCTGCCGCCCTGGACCGCACGCATCGCCAGGGCGAGCGCCTTGAAGCTGGCGGGCGCTGAGAGGCCCGCGATCAGGGCGGCGCTGGCGGCCGCAAGCCTTTGGGGCGGGGCGTCCATGGCTCTTTTTACTCCCTTTCTCCGGGGAAGAAACAATCCGCTCGCTTGCCGGCGCAGGCAGGCGGAGGCCATAAGTCTACGATGCCGGCTTCCACCCAGATCAACGCGAGCCCCAGGCGCGGCGTTCCAAGCCCTCCGGGAGCGGAGCAATAGCCGCCGTCCTCGTCACCGGCGGTGCGGGCTTCATCGGCTCGAACA
Source organism: Hyphomonadaceae bacterium (assembly GCA_016791425.1). Classification (GTDB taxonomy): domain Bacteria; phylum Pseudomonadota; class Alphaproteobacteria; order Caulobacterales; family Aquidulcibacteraceae; genus CADEEL01. The sequence goes on from JAEUMQ010000011.1 coordinate 4,357, forward strand.
TCGTTGCGCGCCTGGCCCCCAAGGGGCCGGTCTATGTCTGCGATCGGCTGGGCGATGCCGGCGACGCCAAATGGAAGAACCTCGCCAAGCACGATTTTGCGGGCATCGTGGCGCCGGAGGGCCTGGACGCCTTCCTCGCCGACAAGGGCGCCGATCTCGCCGCCATCGTTCACATGGGCGCGATCTCCGCCACCACCGAGACCGACGTCGATCTCATCTACGACACGAACGTGCGCCTGTCGCAGCGTCTGTGGGACTGGTGCGCGCATCACCGGAAGCGCCTCGTTTACGCGTCTTCCGCCGCCACGTACGGCGACGGCGATCGCGGCTTCGAGGATTCGAACGACTACGCCGCGACCCTGTCTTTGCGCCCGCTCAATGCCTACGGCTGGTCGAAGAAGGTTTTTGACCTCTACGCGCTGCGCGAAGCGGCGGCCGGGCGTTGCCCCCCGCGCTGGGCGGGCCTGCGCTTCTTCAACGTCTATGGCCCCAACGAGCAGCACAAGGGCGCCCAGATGAGCGTCGTCGCGCACATGTTCCCGCGCGTCGCGGCCGGTGAGCGCGTGCGCCTCTTCCGCTCGCACAATCCCGCCTATCCCGACGGCGGCCAGAAGCGCGACTTCGTCGCCGTCCGCGATTGCGCCGACATCGTGGAATGGCTGCTGGAAACGGACGTGCAGGCGGGCATCATCAATGTCGGCACCGGCCAGGCGCGCACGTTCCTCGAACTCGCCGAGGCGCTTTTCGCAGCGCTGCACGGACCGCACGCGGTCGATTTCGTCGATACCCCCGAAGAGATCCGCGCGAAGTACCAATACTTCACGCAAGCCGACATGAGCCGCCTGCGCTCCTTGGGCTACGAGCGCCAGTTCACCCCCATCGAACAGGGCGTCGCCGACTACGCGCTCAACTACCTCTCCACCGACGACCCTCATGTGTGAGCCGCCGCATGTCTGAGGTCGCGGACTATTACCGCATCCTCGCCGCGCAAAACCGCGCGCAATGGCTTAGGGACGAGCACGGCGATCAGGCGCTCGCACGCGCGAAGAAGGACGTGGAGGAGGCGCACGCGAACGGGCTGCGCGGCGAAGACCTCATCCTTCTCGATTGGGTCGTTGCCGCGCTTGAGGGCCGGCTCTGACTCCCCTCCCCGCGCCAGCGGGGGAGGGGAGTCAGCCCGAGCGCTTCAGCAGCGCAGCTTCGTCATAGCCAAACAGCGTAAGCGCCATGGCGATGGCGCGGCCGCGCGAGGTTTGCAGCACAGGATCGCGGTCGATGGCCAGGCGCGCTTCTTTGTCCGCCGGCCCGAGCAGATCGCCGTGCGCTTCGGGATCGACCAGGCGAAACGGCGGCAGCCCGCTCTGCTGCGTGCCGAGCACATCGCCCGCGCCGCGCAGCTTGTAATCGATCTCCGCGATCACGAAGCCGTCTTCGTTGCGCCGCAGCGAATCCAGCCGCTCCTTCGCCGTCGGCCCAAGCGGCGCGCGCCATAGCAGAACGCAATAGCCTTTGCGTCCGCCACGCCCGACGCGCCCGCGCAGCTGGTGCAATTGCGCCAGCCCGAAGCGGTCGGCGTCCTCGATCACCATGATCGACGCCTCCGGCACATCGACCCCGACCTCGATCACGGTGGTGGCGACCAAGAGAAACGCCTCGCCCGAGCGAAAGCGTTCCATCGCCGTCTCGCGCGATGTGGCGCTCATCCGCCCGTGCATGATCTCCACGCCGTCGCCGAACCGTTCGCGCAGCGTCTCGTAGCGGTCGTTCACCGCCGTGAGATCGACCTCGTCGCTTTCCTCGATCAGCGGACACACCCAGTACGCGCGCTCGCCGCGCGCGGCCGCCTCCGCGATGGACTCGATCAGCTCGTCCGCCCGCGCGATCGGCATCGCCCGCGTCACGACCGGCTGGCGCCCCGGCGGCTTCTCGTCGAGCACCGAGAGGTCCATGTCGCCATGAATGGAAAGCGCAAGCGTGCGCGGGATCGGCGTCGCGCTCATGACGAGCACGTGCGGCGCAAAGCCCTTCTCCACCAGCTTCGCGCGGTCGGAGACGCCGAACCGATGCTGCTCGTCGATCACAATGAGCCCAAGATCGCGGAACGCCACGCTCTCCTGGAACAGCGCATGCGTGCCGATCACCGCGTGGATGCTTCCATCCGCGAGCCCCGCGACAATGGCCGCGCGTTCCTTGCCTTTGTCGCGCCCGGACAGCACGGCGGCCTTCAATCCCGCGGCCGCCAACAAGGGAATGAGGTTCGCGCCGTGCTGCCGCGCCAGAATGTCGGTCGGCGCCATGAGCGCGCATTGCAGGCCCGCTTCCGCCGCGCGCGCCATGGTCAGCGCCGCAACCAGCGTCTTGCCCGAGCCCACATCGCCCTGCAGCAGCCGCAGCATGGGCGAGGGCCGAGCCATGTCCTTGGCGATCTCCTCGAACGCGCGTTGCTGCGCGCGCGTCGGCTGATAGGGGAGGCTCGCCAGGATCCGCTTGATGAGGGCGCCGTCGCCGACGATCGCGCGGCCCTTCTCGTCCTGCCTGAGCGCCCGCCGCAAACGCAGCGCGCATTGCCGCGCGAAGAGCTCGTCATACGCGAGCCGCATCCGCCCAGGCGACGCCGGCTTGATGTCCTCCGGCTCGTCCGGAACGTGCAGCTTCTGCAGCGCGGCCCGAAACGTCGGCCAGCCATGCCCCTTCGGCGTCGTTGGATCGAGCCATTCCGGCAGCTCGTGGGTGACCTCCAGCGCGCCCTTCACCGCGCGCTGCAGCGTCCTGAGCGGCAGGTTCGCGGTCAGCGGATAGACCGGCTCCACCGAAGGCGGCGCCTCGCCCGTCGCCGGATCGACGACATGATCGGGATGCAGCATCTGCCGCTCGGAATTCTTGTAGAGCTCGACCTTGCCGCTCACGAGCCGCTTCTGCCCGACTGGCCAGAGCCGCTGCATCATGTCCGGTCTTCCGCGGAAGTACGCGACCGTAAGAAACCCCGTCTCGTCGCGCAGACGAATCCGATAGGGCGAGCTCTTGAAGCTCGGAAAGTGCTTATCGACCTCCGCCTCGATCGTTGCGATGTCGCCGGGAACCGTCTCGGCGATGGTCACGCGCTTGCGCCGGTCGATCGCCCCATGCGGCGCAAGGAAGAGGAGATCGCGGTTGAGCGGCCCGCCCGCCACCTTCTGGATGAGCTCCAGGATTTCCCGGCGCGCCCCCTTGGGCGGCCGGAATGGCGCCATCAGCGCGGCGATGGGGTTGTCCTGTGTGGGCATGAGACTCAGAAGACCGCTTGTGTAGCATCCCCGTCCCCGTCCAGGGGGAGGGCCAGGAGAGAGCGACAAATGACCGAGCTGACCATCTGGACGCTGGACTGGGTCCCCGAAGGCCCCCGCGGCTTCGTGCGCGATCTCCGGCTGCGCTGGGCCTGTGAAGAGGCCGGGCTCGCCTACGCGATCCGCACGTTTCCGTTCGAGGACCGCGCGATCAACCATCTCGACCGCCAGCCGTTTGGGCAGGCGCCTTACCTGGATGACGGCCAGGTGCAGATCTTCGAGAGCGGCGCCGGCCTGCTGCACCTGGCGCGCAAGAGCGAGAAGCTGATGCCGCGCGATCCCGTCGGCGAAGCCGAGACGCTGCAATGGACGATCGCCGCGCTCAACTCCGTCGAGATGGTCTCCGTGCCGTGGTGGTTCCTGGAGGTGACCGGCGCGAAGGAGAACAGCCTGACCGGCTGGATGCAAAGCCGCCTCGGCCATATCGAGCGCGTGCTGCAGGAACGGGAATGGCTGGCCGCCGGCCGCTTCACGGTCGCGGACCTGCTGATGGCCGATGTGCTGCGCGTCGAGAAAGTGCGCGCCTTTGGCGATCGGCCGGCAAGCGAGGCCTACGTGGCGCGCATCACCGATCGCCCCGCATTCAAGAAGGCGCTCGCCGCCCAGATCAACCTTTTCACCGTCGCCGACGCCAAACGGGCGTCCTGAGGCGATGTGCAACCATTACCGCAACGAGATCCGCAAGACCGGCGCCGAGTTCGAGGAATACGGCCACGAGGAATTCTCTGAGACCCGGATCAAGATCCGCTTCCCGCATCTCGACGAGGAGGTCTTCCCCGACCGCGAGGCCCTGGTCGCGCGCCTCGACCGGCTGGGAAACCTCGTCCCCGACGTGATGCGCTGGGGCTTTCCCCCCGCCGAGAAATCGCTCGTCACCAATGTCCGCAACGTGAAGAGCCAGTTCTGGAAGGGCTGGCTCAAGCCCGATTGGCGCTGCCTCGTGCCGGCGACCGCGTTCTCGGAATGGGAGCCGGGGGTGAAGAAGATCGAGCGCTGGTTCGTGCGCGCCGACGAGCGCCCGTTCTGCTTCGCCGGCATCTGGCGGCCCTGGACCGGGGCGCGGGGCCCGAAGTCGAAGCCGATCGACGGCGAGCACCGCGTTTTCGCATTCCTCACCACCGCCCCCAACGCCATCGTCCGCCCGATCCACCCCAAGGCGATGCCCGTGCTGCTCGATGCAAACCAATGGGATCAATGGCTTACCGGCTCGGAGGAGGAGGCTTTGGCGCTCCAGCAGCCCTTGCCGGACGAGGAGCTCAAGCTGGTCGCTTGAGTGGCGAAGCCCGCGGCTTTGCTGTAAGACCCGCCGCCCCAATGGGACCAAATCTTGGACGATGACCGTCGCAAGAAGCTGCGCTTCCGGGCTTGGCGGCGCGGCTTCCGTGAAATCGACCTGATCCTCGGCCGCTTCGCCGATGCGCGCCTCGCCGATCTCGACGAGGCGGGCCTCGACGCGTTCGAAGCGCTGATGCACGCGCCCGATAATCCCGCCTACGACTGGATCACCGGCCAGGCGCCCCCGCCGCCCGAACACGACAACGCGCTTCTTGCCGAGCTGCGTGCGTTCGCAAGTCAAAGCGCCCCCTCCCCCCTTGCGGGGGAGGGGAAGGAGGGGGGGCGTGCAGCTCGCCTCGACGCTGAACCTCTTTCTGATCGCCCCCCACCCCCTACCCCCTCCCCGCAAGGGGGAGGGGAGGCGCAAACTCCCGAAGGTCAGAACCGCCCGTGGCGATGAACCCCCTCCCCGAGAAAGCCGTCGAGCAATTCGCCAAGGCGTCGGGCGCTCTGGCGACTTCTGGCGCGCCCGAAGGCGTCGACGCGCTCGCGCTCGGTCAGGCGGCGCTCAAACGCGGCGGCGTGACGCTCTACATCGCGCGCGACGAGGGCCGCGCGCAGGCCTTCGACGCCGCGCTCAAATTCTTCCATCCCAGCCTGGAAAGTCTGCGCCTCCCGGCCTGGGATTCGCTGCCCTATGACCGCATCTCGCCCGCGCCCTCCGTCGCTGCGCAGCGTTGTGCAGCGCTCGCCAAGCTTGCCGCCCGCAAACGCGCCGATCCCCCGCTGGTCGTGATCAGCACCGCCGCCGCATGCGCCCAGCGCGTGCCGCCGCGCGAGCGCATGCTGCACGCCGCCTTCCAGGCTCGTCCCGGCGAGGTCGCTTCGCTCGATGAGCTTGAACAATACTTCGTCTCCAACGGCTTCTCGCGCGCGAGCACCGTCCGCGCACCCGGCGAGTTCGCGCTGCGCGGCGGCGTCGCCGATGTGTTTCCGCCTGCCGAAGCCCTGCCGATCCGCTTCGACTTCTTCGGCGACACCCTGGAGAGCATCCGCGCCTTCGACCCCGAGACCCAGCGCTCCGTGCAGCAGCTGAAGGAGGCGACGCTCACGCCCGTCAGCGAAGTGCTGCTCGACGATGAAAGCGTGCCGGCCTTCCGCACGCATTTCGCCCAAGCGTTTGGGGCGGTCACCGATCCGATCTACGATTCCGTCAGCGCCCGCATCCGCCGCCAGGGCATCGAGCAATTCCTGCCCTTCTTCTACGCCAAGCTCGAAACGGTGTTCGAATATGCCGGCCCCGAAGCGCTGGTCGCATTCGATCCGTTGGCGGAAGACGCCGCCGCCGAGCGCGTGAAGACCGCGATCGATCACTACGAGACGCGCAAAGCCGCGCCCGTTCCGCGCGGTGCGCCGCCCTTCCGCGCGCCCGAGCCGCACGCGCTCTACCTCGACCATGACGCGCTGATCGACGCGATCGGGGCCCGTCCGCTGCGGCGGCTCACCCATTTCGACACGCCCGATCCGCTCGCGATCGATCTCGGCGCCAAGCTCGGCCGCGATTTCGCGCCCGAGCGCGCGCAGCCGGGCGCCAACATCTTCGACGCCGCCCGCGCGCACGTCGATGCGCTGGTGGCGAAGGGCAAGCGCGTCATCGTCGCCGCCTGGTCTGAAGGCTCCGCCGAACGCCTCGCCGGCGTGCTCGCCGATCACGGCCTCGAAACGACGAAGATCGAGACCTGGGCCGATGCCCAGAAGCTGGGCCCCAAGAAGGTCGCGCTTGCCATCCTGCCGCTCGAGCGCGGCGTGGAGAACGAAGCGCTCGCCATCGTCTCCGAGCAGGACATGCTCGGCGAACGCCTCGCGCGTCCGCGCCGTCGCCGCAAAGCCTCGCACCTCATCGCCGAAGCCGCCGCATTGTCGCCGGGCGATCTCATCGTCCACCAGGATCACGGGATCGCGCGCTATGAAGGGCTGAAGACGCTGGAAGTGCAGGGCGCGCCGCACGATTGCTTGGATCTCGCCTATGCCGGCGGCGACAAGCTCTATCTGCCGGTGGAGAACATCGAGCTCGTCTCCCGCTATGGCAGCGAGGACGCCGAAGCCCAGCTCGACAAGCTCGGCGGCGTCGCCTGGCAGAGCCGCAAGGCCAGGGCCAAGCAGCGCCTGCGCGAGATGGCCGAGGAGCTCATCCGCATCGCCGCCGCGCGCGCTGCAAAGACGGCCGACGCAGTGACCCCGCCCGAAGGCGCGTACGATGAGTTCTGCGCTCGCTTCCCATACGAAGAGACCGACGACCAGCTCCACGCCATCGAGGACGTGATGAACGACCTCGGCGCCGGGCGCCCGATGGATCGGCTCATCTGCGGCGATGTCGGCTTCGGCAAGACCGAGGTCGCGCTGCGCGCCGCCTTCCTCGTCGCCATGAGCGGCCGCCAGGTTGCGATCGTCTGCCCCACGACGCTGCTCTGCCGCCAGCACTACAAGACCTTCACCGAGCGCTTCCGCGGCCTGCCTGTGAAAGTCGCCCAGCTCTCGCGCCTGGTCACCGCAAAGGAAGCGACGCAGATCAAGAAGGATTTGGCGGCAGGGGAGGTGGACATCCTCGTCGGCACCCACGCCGTGCTGGCCAAGGGCGTCGATTTCCGCGAGCTCGGCCTCATCGTCGTGGACGAGGAGCAGCATTTCGGCGTCAAGCACAAGGAGCGCCTGAAGGAACTGCGCGCCGATGTGCACGTGCTCACGCTTTCCGCCACGCCGATCCCGCGCACGCTGCAGCTTGCCCTCGCCGGCATCCGCGAGATGAGCATCATCGCCACGCCCCCGATCGACCGCATGGCCGTGCGCACGTACGTCACGCCGTTCGACGCCATCACCGTGCGCGAAGCGCTGCTGCGCGAGCGCTATCGCGGCGGCCAGAGCTTCTATGTCTGCCCGCGCATCACCGACCTCGCCGACGCCGAGCAATTCCTCCGCACCCAGATGCCGGAAGTCACCTTCGCGGTGGCGCACGGACAGATGCCGGCCTCCAAGCTGGAGGAGATCATCGGCGCCTTCTATGACGGCGCGTTCGATGTGCTCGTCTCCACCAACATCGTCGAAAGCGGCCTCGACATCCCGCGCGCCAACACCCTCATCGTGCATCGCGCCGATCGCTTCGGCCTCGCGCAGCTCTATCAATTGCGCGGCCGGGTGGGGCGCTCGCGCGTGCGCGCCTACGCCTACCTCACCACGCCCGCCGAGCAGCAGCTATCCGACGGCGCCGAGAAGCGGCTGCGCATCCTCGCATCGCTCGATTCATTGGGCGCCGGCTTCACGCTCGCCAGCCACGACCTCGACATGCGCGGCGGCGGCAATCTCCTGGGCGAAGAGCAGACCGGCCATATCCGGGAAGTCGGCGTCGAGCTTTATCAATCCATGCTGGAGGAGGCGGTGAACTCCCTCAACGCCGGCCGCGAAGAGATCTCCGAGCGCTCCTGGTCGCCGCAGATCAATGTCGGCGCCTCCGTCCTCATCCCCGAAGATTACGTCCCCGATCTCACGCTGCGCCTGGCGCTCTATCGCCGCCTCGCCGACCTCGCCACCAACGCCGAGCGCGAAGCCTTCGCCGCCGAATTGATCGATCGCTTCGGCCCGCTGCCGATGGAGGCCGATCAGCTCATCGCGGTGGCTGCGCTGAAAGCGCTCTGCCGCCAGGCCTCGATCTCCAAGCTCGACGCCGGCCCCAAGGGCGCCGTGCTCACCTTCCGCGAGACCGGCTTCCCCGATCCCGCTTCGCTCGTGCGCTACGTCCAGAACCGCCCGCGCGACTTCAAGATGCGCCCCGACGGCAAGCTCGTGGTGCAGGGCGATTGGCCCGACGCCCCCGCGCGCCTCAAAGCGCTCCGCGGCGCGCTCGAAGGCCTCGCCACCATCGCCGCGCGCCAAGCCGCCTAGGGTTCACGCCGTCCAGGAATTTGACCTCCACATTTGAGCTGCGTCATCCCGGGCGAGCGTAGCGAGACCCGGGACCCAGAGGCCGCATGCTGAACTTCTTGGATCCCGGCTCAAGCTCCCGGGATGACGGCGTGGACGTGAGAAGTGTCAAAGCGTCCCGCTCGTCCCGCCCCAATCCTCCGGCGCGACGTCGCCGACCGATTGCGAGAACTTCCAGGCATGTCCCGCGAAATCGATCGCGGTGTATTGCCGCTCGCCGTAAGGGTAGGTCGTCGGCGGATCGGCGATCTCCACGCCGTGTGCGACCGCGCGCGCATGATGCGCATCGAGGTCGTCTACGCGCACCATGAGCGATGCAGGCCGCGAGGGTCCGTTCGTCGCCACCACCGCGCCTTCGCCGACATTGAGCTGCACGCGATGATCCGCGATCTTGATCCGAATGGTGAAGCCGAACGCCGCGCAGAGCCAGTCCGCCGCCGCGAGGCAATCCGCATACGCGAGCACCGGAATGACGCTCGCCCGCGGCATCGAGCGATTGGCGATCATTTCAATGCGCCCCTAATGCGCTGTGGTCGAAAGCGTGCCGTCCAGCGCCTGCCCATAGACGCTCGGGCTCTGCGCGCCGACGAGCGCGGACTTGCGGTTGAACACCGCCACCGGCACGCCGGTGATGCCGACCTTCGCGGCCGCGACGTGCAGCGAGAGCACGAGCTCGCGGTCGGTGTTCCCCGCCAGCAGCACGCGGATATGGTCGCCCTTGAGCCCGCACTTGCCCGCCACGTCCACGAGCGTCTCCACATCGCCGATATCGCGCCCGTGCACGAAATACGCCGCGAAGATCATATCGATCACGCCTTCCGCGGCGCCGTCATTGGCGGCCCAATGGATCAGCCGGTGCGCATTGAGCGTGCTCGGCACGCGCGTCGCCGCGTCGAGATTGATCGGCGCCTGCGCCTCGCCCGCAAGTTTTTCCAGCGCAATGCGCGACGCCGCGAAGCGCTCCGAATTCTCCCCGAACCGCTCCTTGAAATACTCTTTGCGGTCGTAGCCGTCCGCCGGCATGTCCGGCTGCAGCAGGAACGTGCGCCACGCCACCGAGAGCTTCACCTCCGGCCGCGCTTCGGCTGCACGCTTCAGCGCCTCCCATCCGACATAGCACCACGGACAAGAGACATCCGCGAAGAAATCCACCTGCGCCTTGCTCATGCCATGGCTCCTCGCGGCATGAAGGGCGCGATCGCGCGCGCCATCAGCGCCGCGGCGCTCTCGCCGTCCTGCAATTCAACCGAGCTCTGTTCGAAGACGAGCGGCGCGCCGCCCTCGCCGCCGGCGAACGCCGTGCATTCCCCGACCGCCGCCATCCGCTCCGATGTCCGCCGCGCGCCCGAAAGCGCCGTCGCCGGCAGCGCAACAAGTATGAGATCGCGTCCGAACGCGGCGGCGCTGTCGGCGTCGCGGATAAGCCGCCCCGCGAGCGTCGCCGCCTCGCGGAAAGTCCGCCGCCACACCGATTGAGTCGGTTCGCGCGCGCCGTGCGCCGGCAATACCTTGAGCGCCACCAGCGACAGATCGCGGCCCGTGGCGTGATGATCGTGCGTGAGCCGCCTCAGATGCGCCTCGAAATGCGGCGTGCTCCAAAGCCCGGTGCCGCCGTCGCCGAGCCGTTCGCGCAGGCTCGCCAGATCGCGCTCCACGCCGCGCCGTTCGCGCTCGCGCCGGATCGCTTCAAAGAGCCAGGCGAGCCCGATCTCCGGCGCAGCGTCCTCCGTCGCGACCGCTGCGGCGCCGCGATCGATCGCGGCCGCCTCGGTGGCCGCATCGCCGGGCCGCGTCACGACCAGCGTCGGCAGATGGTGCAGGCCCGCATTGCGCCGGAGCGCCGCGCAGAGCGCGATCGCCGTCGAGGTGTCCTCAACCCCGTTGATCACCACCGCCTCGAACGCTTCGTCATGCAGATGATCGAAGCCGGTGAACGAGGTGAACGCGGCCGTGACGAGCCCCCTGTGCGCTGCGAACGTGCGCTCGAGCGCCAGGAAGAAGCGCGACGGCGCGCCGATATAGAGGCACTTCAGCAACGCCCGATCGCGCCGCTCGGGAACCTCAAGCCCGAGCGTCTCGGCCGTCGCGCGCCGGCGCGCGCGCTCCTCCTGGGCGATGGAGGCGCGCTCGATGGCGCTGAGGTGCCGCGCCAGCAGCGCCGGCGGCGCATCGAGGGGAATCCACGCATCGAGGCCATAGCCGCGCGCGAGACCCGCGACCGGAGGCCGCGTCCATTCCACCCCTGCAACGATGGAGGAGGGCCGGTTCGGCGCCTCCGCGAGCGCGCGCGCGATCTCGTGCGCAGCGCCGCGGGCGGCGCCTGTCGCGTCGATCAGCGAAATCTCTTCCCCATCCGGCGCGCTGAACGGATCGACCCCGAACACCGCGCCCTGCACGCCTGCGGAATGAAGCTTGTCCCGCGCCGCGCGGGCGCCCTCGGCCGTCGGCGAACGAATGACGATCCGCACCTGCGCACCTCTTTTCGGCTTGCCGGCCGACTCTGGCTTTGCAGTATCGCGTCCAAAAGCCGTTAAGGAAACATGGGAGCGCCGATGCGCAAGGGACCGCTGGCCGGCGTCAAGGTTGTGGAATTCGCCGGCATCGGACCGGGTCCGTTCTGCGCGATGCTGCTCTCCGACATGGGCGCGGACGTGGTCCGCATCGACCGCACGGCGGGCGCCCGCGGCGGCGTGCCCAAAGGCGCGGCGCGGTTCGACGTGACCTCGCGCGGGCGCCGCTCGGTGGCGCTCGACCTGAAGCAGCCCGAGGATGTCGAGACCGCGCTGAGGCTGATTGAGAAGGCCGAGGCGCTGGTCGAAGGCTACCGCCCCGGCGTCATGGAGCGGCTTGGGCTCGGACCGGACCAGGCGCTGCAGCGCAACCCCAAGCTCGTCTATGGCCGCATGACCGGCTGGGGCCAGACCGGGCCGCTCGCCAACGCCGCCGGCCACGACATCAATTACATCTCCCTCACCGGCGCCTATCACGCGATGGGCGCCAAGGATGCGCCCCCGCCGCCGCCGCTCAATCTGATCGGCGATTTCGGCGGCGGCGCGCTCTATCTCGCGATGGGAATCTGCGCCGCGCTTGTCGAGGCGGGGCGCTCCGGCAAGGGCCAGGTGATCGATTGCGCGATGACCGACGGCGCCAGCTCCCTGGCCTCGATGTTCTACGGCATGCGCGCGGCCGGCGTCTGGACCGATGCGCGGGACGCCAACATGCTCGACGGCGGCGCGCACTATTACGGCGCGTACGAATGCGCCGACGGCGCCTTCATTTCGATCGGCCCGATCGAGCCGCAATTCTACGCGCTCATGCGCGACAAGCTCGGCCTCAACGACGACGCCGCCTTCAACGCCCAGCACGATCGCACGCAATGGCCGGCGCTGAAGGCGAAGCTCGCCGCGATCTTCAAGGCGAAGCCGCGCGCCGAATGGTGCGCTCTGCTTGAGGGCAGCGACGTCTGCTTCGCGCCGGTGCTCACCTGGGCTGAGGCGCCCGCCCATCCGCACAATGCCGCGCGCGAAACCTTCGTCAGCGTTGAAGGCGTCGTGCAGCCCAACGTCGCGCCGCGCTTCCTCGGCACGCCGGGCGAAGTTCAGGGCCCCGCGCCGGAGGTGGGCGCCCACACCGACGAAGTGCTTCGCGATTGGAACATCCCTCCTCTCCCGCGCTAGCGGGGGAGGGGCCGGGGGTGGGGGCTTTGATCCAAAGAATTTCGGACTGAGTTTTCGATTCAGACGCGGTTCAAGCGCGACCTGCTTTTATTCCCGCCATGGACGGCGCGTGAATTCTCTGTCCCTCGCTCGCGCGTCGTTCCGGACTGTCCGGACATCCGGCAGGCGCCGGCCGCCACTCGCGGCCGGCGCAGTCGTTTTGGGCTCCCGCACAATCGGCCCACCCGTTAACTTTGTTCTTGTTGCGTTGCGGCAAAAGCCCGCCTAAACCCGCCGCCATGATCGAGAAAACCTATCCCGACGCGCATTCTGCGCTGCAGGGCCTCACCTTTGACGGCATGGTGGTGATGAGCGGCGGCTTCGGCCTCTGCGGCATCCCGGAAAACCTCATCACCGCGCTGCGGGACAGCCGCGTGAAATCGATCACGGTCATCTCCAACAATGCCGGGGTGGATGATTTCGGCCTCGGCCAGCTGCTGAAGACAAAGCAGATCAAGAAGATGGTCTCTTCCTATGTGGGAGAGAACAAGGAGTTCGAGCGGCAATACCTCGCCGGCGAGCTGGAGCTGGAATTTAACCCGCAGGGCACGCTGGCCGAGCGCATCCGCGCCGGCGGGGCCGGCATCGCGGGCTTCTACACCAAGACCGGCGTCGGCACGGTCGTCGCCGACGGCAAGGAGCTCGCCGATTTCGACGACGAGACCTACGTGCTCGAAACCGGCCTGCGCGCCGATCTCGCGCTTGTGAAGGCCTGGAAGGGCGACACCGAAGGCAACCTGATCTTCCGCAAGACCGCGCGGAACTTCAATCCGATGATGGCGACCGCCGGCAAGGTCACGGTCGCGGAGGTCGAGGAGCTCGTGCCCGCCGGCCAACTCGATCCCGACCACATCCACACGCCCGGCATCTTCGTCGATCGCGTCGTCAAAGGAAAATTCGAGAAGCGCATCGAGCAGCGCACCGTGCGCCCGCGCGAAGGAGGCGAGGGCGCCGCGCCCGATCGCTACAAGCGCGGCCTCGCGCGCCTCGCCGAGACCGAAAGCCCCGAGCATGAGCGCATGCTCGAAGCGGTGCGCGAAGCCTCGCCCGACCTCGCGCGCTATCTCGTCGAATACGTCTACGGCGACGTCTTCTCCCGCCCCGGCCTCGACCTCAAAGCGCGTGAGCTCTCCGCGATCTCCAGCCTCGCAGCGCTCGGCCATGCGCGCCAATTGCGCGAGCACATCGCCGCTGCGCTGGACGCCGGCGCCACGCCCGTCGAGATCACCGAGGTGATCATCCAGGTGAGCGCCTTCGCCGGTTTCCCTGCCGCCGTGAACGCGCTCACCGCCGCCAACCACGTCTTCACCGAGCTTGGCCTCGCCAAGGGAGCCGCCTGACATGCCCTGGAACCGCAATCAGCTGGCCCAGCGCGCCGCGCGCGAGCTCAAGGACGGCTTCTACGTCAATCTCGGCATCGGCATTCCGACGCTCGTCTCGAACTACATTCCCGAAGGCGTGGACGTGACCCTGCAGAGCGAGAACGGCATGCTCGGCATGGGCCCGTTCCCGACCGAGGACGAGATCGATCCCGATCTCATCAACGCCGGCAAGCAGACGGTCACCGCGCTGCCGAAGACGTCGTATTTCTCCTCCGCCGACTCCTTCGGGATGATCCGCGGCGGGCACATCGATCTCGCCATCCTCGGCGCGATGGAAGTCTCCGAGCGCGGCGATCTCGCGAACTGGATGGTGCCCGGCAAGCTCGTGAAGGGCATGGGCGGCGCGATGGATCTCGTCGCCGGCGTGAAGCGCGTCGTCGTGGTGATGGAGCACACCGCCAAGGACGGCTCTCCCAAGCTGCTCAAGAAATGCACGCTGCCGCTGACCGGCGTGCGCGTGGTCGATCTCGTCATCACCGATCTCGGCGTCTTCGAGATCGACAAGATGGGCGATGCGCCGATGCGCCTCATCGAGCTGGCCGACGGCGTCACCCTGCCCGAGATCGAAGCCAAGACCGAGGCCGCCTTCCGCCCGTCCCTGAAGCGCGCCGCTTGATCTCCCCCCTCTCCCGCGCCAGCGGGGGAGGGGCCGGGGGTGGGGGAGTTGCAGGGCAACGCGCATTCTCCAAGTCCCCCTCCCCTAACCCCTCCCCCGCTAACGCAGGGGAGGGGAAGTGATGCTCCAGCTCTTCCTCGCCAGCTTCGTCACGTTCTTCGTGGTGATCGACCCGCCCGCGCTCGGGCCGATGTTCGCCACCATGACCGACGGCGCCCGTCCCGAGTGGCGCCGCCACATGGCGTTCAAGGCGACCGCGATCGCGACGGCGATCCTGCTTGTCTTCGCGTTTGGCGGCGCCTGGATCTTGGCGCAGCTCAAGGTGAGCCTCGACGCCTTCCGCATCGCCGGCGGCCTGCTCCTGTTTCTCATCGGCGTGGACATGCTCTTCGAGAAGCGCGCCGAGCGCCGCGACGAGCGCACCGAGAAGGTCACCGCCGAGCAGCACGCGCATCCCGGCGCCGACATTTCCGTCTTTCCGCTGGCGATCCCGCTCATCACCGGCCCCGGCGCGATCGCCTCGATCATGCTCTTCTTCACCGAGCATCAGGACGCGCTGGGGCGCCTCGCCGTGCTCGCCGGCGCCGGCGCGAACATCCTCTTGTGCCTGATCGCCTTCCTGTTCGCCGCCCAGCTCTCCAAGCTCATGGGCGCGACGATGGCCAACGTCCTCTCCCGGATCTTCGGCATCCTCCTCTGCGCGCTGGCGGCGCAATTCGTCGTCGATGGGATCCGCGGCGCCTTCGCCCTGGGCTGAACCGCAGACCAGCCCCCTCCTCCAGACGCTGGCGCGGGGGAGGGGAGCCCCCTAAACAGCCCGGATGGCTGATTCCTACGACCTCATCGTCATCGGCTCGGGCCCCGGCGGCTACGTGGCCGCGATCCGCGCCGCCCAGCTTGGCCTGAAGACCGCCATCGCCGAACGCGACAAGCTTGGCGGCATCTGCCTCAACTGGGGCTGCATCCCAACCAAGGCGCTGCTCCGCTCCGCCGACGTCTACCGCAACATCCTCCACGCCAAGGAATACGGCCTCAAGGTCGAGGGCCTCAGCTTCGATGCGCCCGGCATCGTGCAGCGCTCGCGCAAAGTGGCGCAACGCCTCTCCAACGGCGTCCAGTTCCTGATGAAGAAGCACAAGATCGACGTGCTCGAAGGAACCGCCAAGCTGGAGAAAGGCGGCAAGGTCGCCATCACCGGCAAAAGCGCGGGAACCTATTCCGCGAAGCACACGCTCATCGCCACCGGCGCGCGCGCCCGCGAGATCCCCGCTGCCGGCCTAAAAGGCGACGGCAAGCGCATCTGGACCTATCGCGAGGCGATGACGCCGCCCGAATGGCCAGCTTCGCTCCTGGTGTTCGGCTCCGGCGCCATCGGCATCGAGTTCGCGAGCTTCTACGCCGCCTTCGGCGTGCCGGTGACGGTAGTCGAGATGGTCGATCGCATCCTGCCCGTCGAAGACGCCGAGATCTCCAAGTTCGCGCACAAGCGTTTCGAGAAGGAAGGCATCGTCCTGAAGACGAGCGCCGAAGCGAAATCGCTGAAAGCCACCGCCAGCGGCGTCGAGGCGCAGGTGGTCGTGAAAGGCAAAGCTGAAACGCTGCAAGCCTCGCACGCCATTGTCGCCGTCGGCATCGCGGCGAACACCGAAGATCTCGGGCTCGAAGCGCTCGGCGTAAAGACCGAGCGAGGCCACATCGTCATCGACGGCTACGGCCGGACCAACGTGCAGGGCGTCTACGCCATCGGCGACGTCGCCGGCCCGCCCTGGCTCGCGCACAAAGCGAGCCACGAAGGCATCATCTGCGTGGAGGCCATCGCCGGCCAGAAGCCGCACCCGATGATCAAGGAGCGCATCCCCGGCTGCACCTATTCGCATCCGCAGATCGCCAGCATCGGCCTCACCGAAGAGGCCGCCAAGAAGACCGGCCGCGAGCTGAAGGTCGGCCGCTTCCCGTTCGTCGGCAACGGCAAGGCCATCGCGCTCGGCGAGGACCAGGGCCTGGTGAAGACGATCTTCGACGCCAAGACCGGCGAGCTCCTCGGCGCCCACATGGTCGGCGCCGAAGTCACCGAGCTCATCCAGGGCTACGCCATCGCCATGACCGGCGAGCTCACCGAGGCCGAGCTGATCGAGAACGTCTTCCCCCACCCGACCCTCTCGGAAATGATGCACGAGGCCGTTCTCGACGCTTACGGCCGCGTGCTGCACGTCTGAGACGTGCTAGAACCCGCGAAGGTTCGCGTCCCCCTCCTCGTGAGGGGAGGGGCCAAGGGACGAAGGAGGGGGTGGGGTGATGCTCCAACCATTCAAGTCTTCGCTGGTCCGTTGCGTGTTCGTGGCCGTCGCAATTGGCCTGATCCCGCCCGCCTCAGCCCAAACGCCTGAGGCGCCGCCGCCAAAGACCGAGGAGGTGGCGCCGCCCAAACCGGGTGAGCCCGCTCCGCCCGTCGCGGCCCAGGCCGTCCCTGAAGCGCCCGCGCCGCAGGCGCCCGCGGACAAGCCGCTGGAACCGCTCCCTGAGCGCCGCGGCGACTTCGAGATGCACATGGGCCCGCCCCGCGCCGTCCGCGAGACGAGCGTGCTCGGCCTCGGCGCGCTCATGGGCCAGCGCATCGAGATCACCGACCGCGACGGCGCGGTCGCCGCGATGGCCGAGGAGATCACGATCCCCGGCCGCGTCGGTGGCGACGTCTTCGCCGCCGGCCGCGAAATCTCCATCGCTGGCGCGGTGGACGGCGATCTCCGCGCCATGGGCGAGCGCGTGCTGCTGAACGGCCAGGTGCGCGGCGACGCCTCGCTCGCCGGCCAGGACCTTGAGGTCAATGGCGCGGTCGAGCGCGAGCTGCACGCCGCCGGCCAATCGGTGCGCGTCAACGAGAGCGCCCGCGTCGGCGGCAAGGCGCGGCTGGCCGGCCAGGATGTCGAGGCGCGCGGCCGCTTCGCCGGCGATGTCACCGCCGCCGCCGAGACGGTGCTCATCGACGCCGCGATCGCCGGCGATCTCTCCGTGCGCGCGCGCCGTATAACGCTGGGGCCAAACGCCGACATCACAGGCCGCTTCGAGTGGCGCGCTGCGGAATCGCCGCGCATGGATCCCGCAGCCCAGGTGCGCGGCGGAACCGAGGGCGAAGTCGGCGACTGGCGCGACAAGCGCATCGAGGTTTCCCCCGGCGCCATGCGCGCCTTCGGCGACGCCGCGCGCGTCGGCTTTGCGCTCATGTGGGCGCTGACCGCGTTTCTGATCGGCATGGTGATCGCGCTCGCCGCGCCGGATTATTACGATCGCGCGATCGCCGGGCTGCGCGCTCGGCCGCTGCCGGCGCTCGGCTGGGGCCTCCTCATGCTGTTCGCGCCGCTCGCGCTCGCCATCGTCCTGATGGCGACGCTGATCGGCATCCCGCTCGGGCTCTTCACGTTGTTCGCGTATCCGATCTTCCTCGCCGCTGGCTACGCGCTGGGCGCCGCCGCGTTCGCCGCGCTTCTGGTGCGCGGACGCCATGGCGGCGCGCGCATCGGCGCGCTGGCGCTTGGGCTTGTGATCTTCGGCGCCCTGGCGCTCGTGCCTTGGGTGGGCGGGGCCGTTGCGCTCGTCGCCATGTGGCTCGGCCTCGGCCTGCTCGTCATCGGGGCGCGCCGTGACGCCCCTACGCCCGCCGCCGCCTAAGTCAGCTTTCAGTCAAAATCGAAGTCGTAGACCTGGAGCGGGTTCGTAGCGACGAGCTCGCCCGTGCGGATGTCGTAATAGGCGCCCGCCATCTGATGAAAGTGCCGCTTCAGTCTGCCCAGGTCCTCGTTGATCATGTGGTCGATGATCGCCTCGGTGATCTTGTCGAAGACGACATTGCCCACCCGAACCTGAGAGTAGAGAAGCTCTGCGCCCAATTTTGCGAGTACGTCTGCAACGAGATCGATGACTTGCTGCTGCGATCTACCCGCAGGCAACAACATCAAGTCCTGCGCGCTCCCGTCTCGAAAGCGGATGTGGATCGAGTTTACTACGCCCGTGTCGTCGTCGAACGCGACGTCGCCTGGGCCGAACGCCACGCGGACCTTGCTCCGATCCGGCAGCACCAACTTCGCAAAATAGCGCTCGTTCGTGAACGTGTACACGCAACGCCCTCCCGCTTCCTAGACTAGGTAGCGGGCAGGCGTGCGGGCGCAACTTAAAGTTATATAACGCCTATGCCGCTTCGGCGTGGTCGCTCTGCTCGGCCATGCGGATGAGCGCGACGTAATCGGTCTTGCCCGTCCCCAGCACCGGGATCTCCGAGAGCTTCACGATCTTCTTCGGCACCGCGATCTCCGGCGCGCCCTGCTTGTGCGCCCATTCGATCAGCGGCCCCGGCTCCGCGTTCGCGTAATCGCTGAAGAGGATGATCTTCTCGCCCTTGCGCGCGTCCGGGATCGAGACCGCAGCATGGTTATGCTCCGGCCACACCTGCTGGGCGTAATTCTCCACTGCCGCCAGCGACACGGTTTCGCCGCCGATCTTCGCGAACCGCTTCACGCGCCCGCGAATCTTCACGAAGCCTTCTGCGTCGATCTCCACCACGTCGCCGGTGTCGTGCCAGCCATCCACAGGCGCATCGATGCCCGAGGGCTTCGAGGGATCGATATAGCCCTTCATGATGTTCGGGCCCTTCAGCAGCAGCTTCTTGCCTTCGGTGATGCCCGGCACTTCCTCCAGCTTGTATTCCATGCCCGGCAGAATGCGCCCGACCGAGCCGTGCCGATTGCCCGCGCCCGGCTGGTTCACCGCCACCACCGGCGAGGCCTCCGTCGCGCCATAGCCTTCCAGCAGCTCGACGCCGAACTTCTCCATGTAGATGTCGCGCGTCTCCGGCTTCACCCGCTCCGCGCCGAGCACGATGAGCTTCAGGCAATCAAGCTCGCCCTTCCGCGACATGCGGGCGTACTGCATCGCGAACGTGTCGGTGGCCAGAAGCACATTGGCGCCCACCTCCCGCAGCAGCTTCGGGATCTCCTTGAAGTGCAGCGGCGAGGGATAATGGAACGCCCGATGCCCGCAGAGCAGGGGCAGCAGCGTTCCCCCCGTCAGCCCGAAGCAATGGAACATCGGCAGCGGATTGAAGAACACCCATTCGGGATCGAAATCGACGTGCGCATAGGCCTGCTCCACGTTCGCGATGATGTTCGCGTGCGTGAGCGCGACGCCGCGCGGGCTGCCGAAGCTGCCGGACGTGAAGAGAATGACGGCCGTGTCGTCCGGGTCGCCCTTGGCGGCGAACGATTTGGCGAACGCGCCCTTGATGAGCGCGCCCATCTTTTCGCCGAACCCAATGCGCGCCTTGATGTCGTCGAGATAGGTGATCTCGGCGAACTTCTCGATCTCGGCGATGAGATGCTCGAGCTTGCCCAGCTCCACGAACTTCCGCGACGTCAGCACCCGGCGCACCTGGGCGCTCTCGCACGCGCTTTTGAGGTTGAGCGCCCCGGCGGTGAAATTGAGCATCGCCGGGACCCGCCCGATCGCGTGTAGCGCCAGGATCGTCACCGCGCACCCCGCGCTCGACGGCAGCAGCACGCCCACCGCCTCGCCCTTCGCGGTCAGCCCCTTGAGCCGCCCCCCGAGCGCGAACGAGGCGCGCACGATGTCGGTGTAGGAGAGAAGCTTGCGCTCCGGATCCTCCAGCACCTTGGTCCGGCCGCCAAAAGCGGCTTTCGCCCGCAACAGGGCGTCGAACAAGGTCAGACGCGTCCGCGCCAGCTGAAAAGGCCTGCGCCCCATCCAATAACCTCCGCGCCCCGCGCCTTAGCCTGTTGTTATTGGAACCCGTGATTATTGTTTCACGGCTGTAATAAGCCTACTCAATGGGCGCATTTTGGCAAGCCGCTCCCCAAAGAGGGGCAGACCTGCCCGAATGGGCCGCCAACACGCGTTGAAGCCAAGACCGGTTCGGACCATTTTTCAGCCATGGCGACATTGATCGACGCTTCCGGGAAGGCCCGGTTCCGCCACCCCGAGAAACGGGAGCGGCCCGATGCGCCGCTGGTGAAAAAGCCGGACTGGATTCGCGTCAAGGCGCCGGTGAGCGCCGAATATAGGGAAACCAAGGAGCTGGTGCGCGCGCACAAGCTCGTGACCGTCTGCGAGGAGGCCGCCTGCCCGAACATCGGCGAATGCTGGTCGGTCAAGCACGCCACCTTCATGATCATGGGCGAGACCTGCACGCGCGCCTGCAGCTTCTGCAACGTCGCCACCGGCAAGCCCAATCCTCTCGATCCGGACGAGCCGGAGAACGTCGCGCTCGCCACCGCCAAGATGGGCCTCAAGCACGTGGTGGTCACCAGCGTCGATCGCGACGACCTGGAGGACGGCGGCGCCGAGCACTTCGTGCGCACCATCGAGGCCATCCGCCGCCACGCGCCGCAAACCACCATCGAGATCCTGACGCCCGACTTCCTCCGCAAGGCGGGCGCGGCCGCGCGCGTGATCGACGCCCGCCCCGACGTCTTCAACCACAATCTCGAAACCGTCCCGCGCCTCTATCTCTCGATCCGCCCGGGCGCCCGCTACTTCGCCTCGCTGCAATTGCTGGCCCGCGTGAAGGAGCGCGACCCCAAGCAATTCACCAAGTCCGGCCTCATGGTGGGCTTGGGAGAGACCAGGGAAGAGGTCATGCAGGTCATGGACGATCTGAGGAGCGCCGACGTCGATTTCCTCACCATCGGCCAATACTTGCAGCCGACCCGCAAGCACGCCGCCATCGACCGCTTCTGGACGCCGGACGAATTCAAGGCGCTGGAGACGATCGCCTATGCCAAGGGCTTCCTGATGGTGTCGGCCTCGCCCCTCACCCGCTCTTCGCACCATGCCGGCGAGGATTTCGCCCGCCTCCGCGCCGCCCGCGACGCCCAGCTCAAAGCTTGAACGGCGCGCCCTCTTCACACGCGAGGCCGGGTAGGGAGGGAGCCCCCTCCTCTAGCGGAGCATGCACACCCTCCCCCCCTCCCCTTCGAGGGGAGGGGGCCGGGGGCGGGGTGTGCCACGGCGTCGAGCGTTCCGCACTGGACTCCGCTGCCGCCGTGCGCGCCGGTCGTGAGCTGAAAACGCCCCTCCAACCCCGGGCGAGCGACACCCCACCCCCTCCCCCCTCCCCTCGAAGGGGAGGGGGAGCGCTCCATCCTGCGAACGCCGCATGAGCGTCGCGACCATCGAAGCGGAAAGGACGCTGCCTTACTCAGCGCGTGACCTCTGCAAGCTCGTCGGCGACGTGAAATCCTATCCGCGCTTCATCCCCTGGCTGAAGGCGCTCCGCATCCTCGAGCAGAAGCCGCTTGGCGACGGCGGCTGGGAGGGCGTCGCCGAAGCCACGGTCGGCTGGAAGGCGATCACCGAGCGCTTCTCCACGCGTGTGCGCTGCAGCCCGGAGGAGGGCGCCGTCGATGTCTCTCTCGTGAAAGGCCCGTTCAAGAGCCTGGCGAACCGCTGGCGCTTCGAGGAGGCGCCCGAAGGCGCCCCCAAGGGCGCGCTGGTGAAATTCTGGGTCGCTTACGAGTTCAAGAACCCGGTGCTGCAGCGCCTGCTCACCTTCCAGCGCGCGCACGCCGCCGCGCGTGTCATGCGCGCCTTCGAGGACGAGGCGAAGAGAAGGCTGACTCCCCAAAGCAACTAGGCCCCGCACGAGCGGGGCCCAGCGCATTCACTCGGCCTGGTCGCCGAGCCTATTGGAAGTTCAGCGTCACCGTGGAGCGCCGGTTGAGCGGCTCGCGCACGCCGTCGCGCGTCGGGCGCTGCAGGTCCGCCTCGCCGCGGCCTTCGGTGCGGATCGCGTAGGCGTTGAGGCCGCGCGCCACGAGCGCGTCCCGGACGGACGAGGCGCGGCGCTCCGAGAGCCCGCGATTATAGTCCGGCGAGCCCGAAGTGTCGGTGTGCCCGACCACCGAGACGCCGGCGAGATTGCACTCCCGCGCGCGGTTCACCGCCGCGTCGATCGCGTCGAACGCCGCGTCGTTCACGTTCGAGCGGTCCCACTCGAAATAGACCACGAACTCCATCGCCGGGCATGCCATCGGCGGCGGCGCGGGCGGCGGCGGGACATACGCGGTCGGCGGCGGCGCCGGGGGAGGCGGCGGAGGCGCGGCCTGCGGCGCCTCGCCGAACTGCCACCTGAGGCCCACCGTGGCCGCCTGATCGGAATAATCGGCGCCGAATGTGGCGGGGAAGCCGCCTTCGACGCCGCTGAACTTGGCGCTCTGCGCGTTGAAATAGCGGTAGCCGACGTCGAACGAGAGGTTCTCGGTGGCCCGGAAGCCGACGCCGATCAGGCCCTGATACGCGACCGCCGTGTCGCTGTCCCGGTAGCTGGTGAGCGTGCCCGGATCGGTGGCGCTGAAATTCACCCGCGCCACGCCGACGCCGACGCCGACATAGGGCTGCACCGCGCCCTGCTTGTTGAAGTCGTAATAGACGTTGCCCATCGCCGACCAGGCGTGCGTGTCGCCTTCGGTGACGAAACCAAGTTCCGGCTCGACCTCGTGGTAGCGGTGCGCGAACTCGCCCTCGATCCTGAGGCCGCTGCCGAAGGCGTAGCCCATGCCCAGGCTCTCGACCCAATCCTCGTTGAGGTTGAGATTGGTGGCGCCGGAATTCTCGTTGAGCTGGCCTTCCCAGGAATAGCCGCCATCGACGCGGCCGTAGGCGCCCTCGATTGCGTGCGCTGCTGTCGCGCCCAAGCCCGTGGCGCCGGCCACGATCGCCGCAAGCGCCATGGTGTCAGTGATGCGTGACGTCATAATCCCCTCGAAATCGGATAATCCCCGCGCAGCGCGCCGTGACTCGGCGTGACGTTATCGAACGCCCGTGAGGAGGGCCACCCCTCTCGCCCTTGCGGCGTGTGAACGTTCAGTATGAAACGCAGCCCGCTAATCCAGCATGCGCCGCAGAAGCTCGAGCGCGGTCGCCACGCTGTGGAGGCGGATTTCGCGCCGCCCTGGATCGCCGAACCGCTTCTCCACATGCACCGACGGGCGCCCGCGCCGGGCCGCGGCGAAATGGACGAGCCCGACCGGCTTGGCCTCCGTGCCCCCGTCCGGCCCCGCCACGCCCGTGATCGACACCGCCACGTCGGCGCGGCTCGCCGTGAGCGCGCCTTCCGCCATCGCCCGCGCCACCGGCTCGCTCACCGCCCCGTGTGCGGCGATGAGCTCGGGCGGCACGCCCAGCATCTCGCTCTTCGCCTCGTTGGAATAGGTCACGAAGCCGCGCTCCAGCGTCGCCGAAGAGCCTGGGATCTCGGTGAGCAGCGCCGCGACGAGGCCCCCCGTGCAGCTCTCCGCGGTCGCGATCTTGAGCTTCCGGATCGCGAAATCGGCGAGCAATCGTCGGGCCGCCTCCCGGTCGTCGTCGCTGAACATTGGTTCCTCGCACGCTGCCTTGATGAGAACAAATGTCCCCTGGACCTCAGCCTCGAACCGGGCGAGGTCCAGGCGACACAAGGCCGGAGGAGGCTCCATATGGCGGAAGACGCGGCCCTCGGCGAGACGCCCAAGCGCGCAGGGCCGGATGGCGGGCAGGGCGGCGGTCTCGCCGCGCAGGCGCGCCGTGCGGTGCCCGCCACGTTCGCGGCCTCGATGTTCCTCAGCGCCGCGCTCCTCTTCGCCCTGCAGCCGATGTTCGCGCGCCTGGTGACGCCGCTGCTCGGCGGCTCGCCCTCGGTCTGGAACACCTCGATGGTGTTCTTCCAGGCCGCGCTGCTGGCCGGCTATTTCTACGCCCACCTCCTGCAGCGCGTGCGCGACATGCGCGACCAGGGCGCGATCCACGCGCTGGTGCTGATCGGCGGCCTGCTCGTGCTGCCGGTGAGCGTGACCACGCTTCTGGGCGAGCCGAGCTCGAACCATCCAGCCGCCTGGCTCTTGGGCGTGCTCACGCTCTCCATCGGCGCGCCCTTCGCCGCCGCGGCCGCCACCGCGCCCTTGCTGCAGGCCTGGTATTCGCGCTCCGGCCGGCCCGACGCGCACGATCCCTATTATCTCTACGCCGCCAGCAACGCCGGCAGCTTCGCAGGCCTTCTGCTTTACCCGATCGTCGTGGAGCCGCTGCTCGGCTCCGGCGCGCAGAGCCTCGTCTGGACGAACCTCTATGTCGTCGCCGCCGCGCTCATCGTGCTGTGCGGCTTCATGACGTTCGTCTCCAATCCCGCCGCGCGCATCGCCGCCGAGGAGCGCGCGACCTCCGAGGCGCCAAGCTGGCGCCAGCGCCTCTTCTGGCTCACCGCGGCCGCGCTGCCCTCCAGCCTCCTGCTTGGCGTCACCCAGCACATCACCACCGACGTCGCCTCCGCGCCTTTCCTCTGGGTGGCGCCGCTCGCGCTCTATCTTGTGACGTTCATCGTCGCCTTCATGCGCGGCGGCGAGAAGGTCACGCCCTTCGTGCTCATCCTGCATCCCCTCGCCATCGTCGCGCTGGCGATCACGCAGATCCTCGGCAACGCCTGGCCGATCTCGCTCACCGCGCACCTCGTCGCCTTCCTGATGAGCGCGCTCGTCTGCCATCTCGCGCTCGCGCGCACGCGGCCCGCCTCCGATCGGCTCACCGAATTCTATCTCTGGGTCTCGCTCGGCGGCGTCGTCGGCGGCGCCGCCACCGCGCTCGTCGCGCCGATGATCTTCAATGGCGTCTACGAATATCCCTTGGCGCTCGCAGCCATCGCGCTCTTCCGCCCGCTTGGGCAGACCGCGCTGCCGCGCCTCTCCACCGTGCTCGCCTGCGCCGCCATCACGATGGTGGCGGTCGTGATGGTGACGCTGCTGCGCGAGCCGCATGTCGTCGTTCTCTTCGGCGGCGGCCTCGGCGCTTCGGCCGCGCTCGCCGCCGCCGCGCTGCCGCAGCGCCCGACCGGCTCGCTCTTCTACCGCGTCGGCTTCATCGCCGCCGCGCTCGTCTTCGCCGCGATCATGACCTATGTCGCCGTGCGCCCCGAGCATTTCCTCGCCGACGTCGCCGCACAGGATCAAACCCTGCAGCGCATCCTCAAGCTCGGCGCGCTTATCTTCGGCTTCCTCACCTTCGCGTTCGTCATCCACACCGCGCTCCAGGACGAGGATCCGGAAAATCCCCAGCCCTACGCCAACATCCTGCTCGGCGTGGCGACGCCGCTGTTGCTGATGGCGATCATCTTCTCCGCCAACGAGACCCTGCTCGACGCGCGCGGCATCCTCAATACCGGGCTCGGCTTCGCCACCATCGCGCTTTTCGTCTGCCGCAACCGCCCGAAGCTCTTCGCCGGAATCATCCTCGCGCTCTTCGCCATGGTCTTCATGGACGAGGTGCGCGGCACCAAGGTCGTCACCCAGCAGCGCTCGTTCTTCGGCGTGCTGCGCGTGGAGGAGATGCGCCTGCCCGTCAGCCCGCTGCGCATCCTCATGCACGGCACCACGATCCACGGCGCGCAGCTGACCGGCGCGGGCGTCTCGCGCCAGCCGCTCACCTATTATCACCCCGACACCTCGCTCGGCGAAGCCACGCTCGCGGGTCTGTCGGGCGGCGTCTCCAGCAACATCGCGCTCGTCGGCATGGGCGCGGGCTCCACCGCCTGCCTCACCCGCCCGCGCGACACCATGACCGTCTACGAGATCGACCCCACGGTCGTGCGCATGTCCGGCCCGCACGGCGCCGTCTTCACCTACATCTCGCAATGCCAGCCCAATGCGCACATCGAGCTCGGCGACGCGCGCCTGCGCCTCGCGGAGGCGCCGAACGGAAGCTACGACGTGATCGTCCTCGACGCGTTCTCTTCCGACGCCATCCCGGCGCACCTGCTCACCCGCGAAGCCGTCGCGATGTACATCCGCAAGCTGAGCCCCCGCGGCATCCTCGTGCTGCACCTCTCCAACCGCAATCTGGCGCTGGTGGAGGAAGCCGCGCGCGTCGCCCATTCGCTCAACCTGCCGAACCTCTGGCGCGTTTCCGACCGCGTCGAAAACAGCCCCGCCGGCCCCTATGGCGGCCTGCCCGCAAGCTCGATGATCCTTGCCGCCAACCAGCGCATCCTTGATGAGCTGCCGCTGCGCACTTCATGGGCGCCGGCGCCGACGCCGCCCGGTCGTCCGTGGACCGACGATTACATCAACCTCCCCCGCGCGCTCTGGGACAGCTGGGCGGGCAGGGACTGAGGCCCCTCTTCCGCATCCTCCTCCTTTGAGCCGGGGAGGGCGTCAGCGCGGCATTTCCACCGTCGCGACAGCTTGCGCCGCGAGCCCTTCCTCACGTCCAGCAAAACCCATTTTCTCCGTCGTCGTCGCCTTCACGCTGACGCGCGCCATCGGCAAACCCAGCACTTCAGCGGTCTTCGCGCGCATCGCCTCGCGGTGCGGCGCGATCTTCGGCGCCTCGCACACGAGCGTCAGATCCACATGCACGATGCGCCCGCCGGCTTCGCTCACCAGGTCGCGCGCATGCGCGAGAAAGATCTCCGACGCCGCGCCCTTCCACCGCGCATCCGACGGCGGGAAGTGCGCGCCGATATCGCCCGCGCCGATCGCCCCGAGGATCGCGTCGGTCAGCGCGTGCCAACCCACATCCGCATCCGAATGCCCGACGACGCCCTTCGTGTGCGCGATCTTCACCCCGCACAGCGTCACGTGATCGCCCGGCCCGAATCGGTGCGCGTCAAATCCGCTGCCGACGCACGCGACGCCCGCCATCAGCTGCTCCATGATCGCGAAATCCTCCGCATGCGTCAGTTTCATCAGCTTGAGATCGCCGGGTACGAGCGCGATCGCGTGCCCCGCCGCGCGCGCCACCGCCAGATCGTCCTCGTACGTCGCATCCTCCGGCAACGCCTCGTACGCCGCCTTGATCGCCGCATAGCGGAACGCCTGCGGCGTCTGCACCCGCCGCACCCCGTCGCGTTGCGCCTCCCCGACCACCGCGCCCTGCCCGTCCACCCGCTTCAGCGCATCGTCCACGCGGAGGGCAGGGGCCGCCGCCGGCGCGCCCTCCAGGGCCGCCAGCAGCGCCGCGATCGTCGTCCCCGTCAGCCCCGGCCGCGCCGCGTCATGGATGAGCACCACGTCCGGCGCATCGGCCGCCAGCGCTTCCAATCCTGCCCGCACCGAGGCCGTGCGGGTGTCTCCCCCGGCGACCAGCTCCACCGCCAGCCCCTCCGCCGCCGCCCCGGCCGCCGCCCGCCATTCCGGGTCGATCACCGCCACGACCCGATCGATCCGCCCTGCCAGCGCCGCGAGCGACCAGCGCAATACCGGCCGCCCGATGAGCGCCCGGTATTGCTTCGGACTCTCCGCTCCGGCGCGCTCGCCGCGCCCGGCGGCCATCACGAGTGCTGCTGTCTTCATCGCCGGCGGCTCTAGCTCTGATCCGCGCTCGCGGTCCAATGTCATTCTTTAGGCGCCGGCGCCTACTATTTGTGCAGTGTACGCTATTTCGTCCCGCTAACCACGCCTCGCCCGCGTCGGCGCCCAACGAACAGGCGATGAAAGACGTCGAAGGATGATCATGACTCAAGCGGTCCGTTCGCCGCCGCCCGACGCCGAGCACTGGCTGGAGGCCCTGCCGGCGCCGGTGCTCGGGGTCGATGCGGGCGAGCGCGTGCGCTTCGCCAACGCCGCCGCCGCCGAGCTTCTGGCCGGCTTCGGCCGCGGCATACTGGGCCGTCGATTGAGCGAGATTTTTGGGGCCGAGGCGCCCCTGACGCTGCTCGCGCGGCGCGCCCTCGCCGCCCAGCAGACCATCGCCGAGACCGAGCTCACCCTCTCCGGGCCCGGCTTCTCGCTGGGCCGCGCTTCGGTTGCAGCCGCGCCCGTAGGGGAGGGGTTCCTGGCGCTTGTCCTGCAGCTGCGCGCCCGCGCCCGCGCCGCCGGTCCCCCGGGCGGAAATTCCGCCGCCCGCACCCTCGCCCACGAGGTCCGCAATCCCTTGGCCGGCATCCGCGCCGCTGCGCAGCTTGTGGCCCGCGACGACGATCCCGAGCTGCGCCAGCTCGGCCTCCTCATCTGCGAGGAGGTGGACCGCATCCGCCGCCTCACTGAACGCCTGGACCCCGTGCAGCACCAGGCGCCCAAGCGCGCCCGCGTGAACATCCACGAAGCGCTCGAGCGCGTGCGCCTCGTCCTTGCGCCCACCTATCCGAACGTGAAGATCTCGGAGCGCTACGATCCTTCGCTGCCGGACCTGCGCGGCGACCTCGATCAGCTCATCCAGGCCTTCCTCAACATCGCCAAGAACGCCGCCGAGGCCGCCCTGAGCGGGAGCGATCCAAAGAAGAAGCCCAAGCAACGCAGCGACGGCGCCGCAGAGCTGGCGCCCGAGATCGTCTTCGTCACCCGCTTCCGTCCCGGCCTCAAGATCCGCGCCGCCGCCACCGGCGCCGCGCGCCCGCAGCTTGAGGCGCTCGTCATCGACAACGGTCCCGGCCTCGACCCGGCCATCATGGACCGCCTCTTCCTTCCCTTCGCGACCACCAAGTCCAACGGCATGGGCCTCGGGCTCACGGTCGCCGCCGACATCATCGGCCGTCACGACGGCCGCATTGAAGTGGAAAGCGCGCCCGGAGCGACGACGTTCCGCGTGCTCTTGCCGCTCGACCCGGAGAACGACGCGCCATGAACGCCAGCATCCTGCTCGCCGACGACGACGCCTCGCTGCGTTTCGTCCTTTCCCAAGCGCTCACGAAAGAGGGCTTCCAGGTGCGCGCCACCGGGAACGTCGCCACACTCGAGAAATGGGTGAAGGACGGCGAGGGCGATGTCGTCCTCTCCGACGTCTACATGGGCGACGAGAACGTGTTCGACGCGCTGCCGGGCCTGCGCGCCGCGCGCCCCGGCCTGCCCGTGATCGTGATGAGCGGCCAGTCCACGGTGAGCACGGCGCTCTCTGCGGCGAACACCGGCGCGTTCGATTATCTGCCGAAGCCCTTCGATCTCGACGATCTCGTCGCCGCCGTGAAACGCGCGCTCGCCAAGGGCCCTGACGCAAAGGCGCGCGCGCAGGCAAGCAAGGCGGAGAAAGAAGAGAAGCTTCCCCTCATCGGCCGCGCCCCGGCGATGCAGGAAGTCTACCGCACGATGGCCCGCGTCGCCGCGACCGATCTTCCCGTGCTCATCGAAGGCGAGACCGGCGCCGGCAAGGAGCGCGTGGCGCGCGCCATCCATGAGCATTCCAAGCGCGCGCACGGCGCCTTCCTCTCCCTCAGCCTCGCCGGCGTCACCGGCGCGCGGCTGGAAGAGGAATTGTTCGGCGAGGGCGGCAAGCTCGCTCAGGCCGCCGGCGGCGCGCTTTTCCTGGAGGACGTCGACGAATTGCCGCGCGAAGCCCAGGCCCGCCTTGTCAGCATGCTGCAGACCGGCGAACGCGACGGGCCCCCGAAGGTGCGCCTGCTCGCCGCCGCCCAGCGCAGCCTCTCTGCGGCGATGCGCGCTGGCGCGTTCCGCCAGGACCTCTTCTACCGCCTGAGCGTCGTCACCATCCGCCTGCCGCCGCTTCGCGACCGCCTCGACGACATCGGCGACCTCGCTCGCGCCTTCCTCGTCCGCGCTCGCCGCGAGGGCCTCGCCGAGAAGGTCCTGGAGGCCGACGCTATCGAGCTCCTGAAGACGCACGATTGGCCCGGCAACGTGCGCGAGCTGGAGAACTTCCTTCGCCGCATTGCGGCGCTCTCGCCGGCCCAGATCATCACCGTGAAGGACGTCGATCGCGAGCTCGCCGCGGGCCGCGTCGTCGCCGAGGGAGAGGAGGCGGAGAATTTCGAGCAGACCCTGAAGCGGCGCCTGCAGCGGGTCTTCGCCGCCGCAGCGCCCGATCTGCCTCCGGCCGGCCTCTATGACCGCGTGCTCGCCGAAGTGGAGCGTCCGCTGATCCAGCTCGCCTTGAAGGCGACCAAGGGCAACCAGATCCGCGCCGCCGCGATGCTGGGCATCAACCGCAATACGCTCCGCAAGAAAATACAGGTCCTCGGGGTCCGTATTGGCGACGCTGATTGACGGGTTTGGATAAGGGCGCCACACCTGTGACCGTCGTGCAACAACCGGACGAGCAGGATGGCAGTGTCCGCGGCGGCGGAGAAATCCGCCCCAAGTGCGGCTGGGGGTATTGAAGGCGGCGCGCAGCGCCGCAGCAGAGGCGCCATAGGCTTCGTCGTCGGCATGACGCTGGCGGCGGCCTTGACCGCCCTTGCAACCATCTTTGCGGTTTCCGGCGCCGGCGTGGCAGAGCCGGGCAGCCCCATTCTGCTCTGGATGCTGGCCGCCAGCCTGGCCATCAGCGCGGGCCTCGCCGGCATCGTCGCTCACCGCGTCATGCGCATCGCGCGCGGCCATTTCACCGGCATCGCCGGTCCCCGTCTGCACCTCAAGTTCGTGTCGCTGTTCAGCCTGGCGGCGCTCGCGCCTGCCGTGGTCGTGGCCGGCTTCATGGGCGCGGCCCTCTCCCAAGGTCTCGAGGCGTGGTTCTCCACCCGCGTCCGCACGGTGGTGGAGAGCGGCGCCGATGTCGGCCGCTATCTCGTCGATACCGTGCGCACCACCATCCGCGAGGAAGTGGCGCTGATGGCGAGCGACCTGAACCAGGCCGCCCCCGGCCTGCGCAGCGCGCCCGACACCTATGGCCGCTACCTCGCCCAGCAGGCCGAGCGCCGGCTGATGAGCGCGGCCTACGTCATTTCCCGCAACGGCGAGGTGCTGGCCCGCGCCGAGTCCGACCGCGCGCCCGCCTACCGCCAGCCCGCCCCCGACGCCTTCGCCGAGGCCGACCGCGGCGAGATCTCCGACCGCATCTTCGAGACCACCAGCATGGTGCGCGTGCTTGTGCGCCTGCGCGCCTATGGCGACGCCTACCTCTATGTCGTCCGCCCGATCGATCCCTTGCTGCTGCAGCGCATCCGCGTCTTCGACGACGGCGTGGCCGCCTATCGCGAGGCCGAGCGAAGACGCAACCAGATCCAGACCCTCTTCGCGCTCTCTTATCTCTCCACCGCCATCCTCGTGCTTCTGGGCGCAGTGTGGCTCGGCCTCTCCTTCGCCACCCGCATGGCCGATCCGATCGGACGCCTCGCCAACGCCGCGCGCCGCGTCGCATCGGGTGATCTGGGCGCGCGCGTCACCGTGAGCGCCGACCGCGACGAGGTCGATGCGCTGGGCGTCGCGTTCAACCAGATGACCGCCCAGCTCGACCGCCAGCGCCGCGAGCTCGTCGATGCCCAGCACGAGGCCGAGGCCCGCTCCCGCTTCATCGAAGCAGTGCTGACCGGCGTCAGCGCCGGCGTCGTCGGGCTCGATCGCGACGGCCGCATCACCGCCGCCAACCGCTCCGCCGGATTGCTGCTGGAGGAAACCAATCTCGTCGGCCGCCGCATGCTCGACGTGGCGCCTGAATTCGCCGAGCTCCTGAACCGCCCCACGCCGCAAGGCGTCACCCCGCCTCATCGCGTCGAGCTGCCGCGCGAGCAGGGCGCCGCGCATCTCTCGGTGCGCATGAGCCCCGATCCCGAGACCGGCGGCTTCGTCCTCACCTTCGATGACGTGACCAAGGCGATCGCCGCGCAAAGGCAGGAGGCGTGGAAGGACGTCGCGCGCCGCATCGCCCACGAGATCAAGAACCCGCTGACGCCGATCCAATTGTCCGCCGAGCGCCTGCGCAAGCGCTTCGCCGAGGAGATCACCTCCGACCGCGAAACCTATCTGCGCTGCACCGACACCATCCTCCGCCAGGTGACCGACATCGGCCGCATGGTCGATGAGTTCAACGCCTTCGCGCGCATGCCAGCCCCGCGCATGGCCTTCGCCGACATGAGCGAGATCGCGCGCGCCGCCGTGTTCGCCCAGCGGCTTTCCCACGCCGACGTGCGCTTCGAAGCCGAAGGCATCGATCATCCGATCGCGCTCGTGTGCGACGAGCGGCTGATCGGCCAATGCCTCACCAATCTGCTCAAGAACGCCGCCGAGAGCGTCGCCGCGCGCCGCGCACGCGATGGCGAGCCCAAGGACGGCTGGGTGATCCTGCGCCTGCGCGATCTCGACACCGGCGTCCAGTTCGAGGTGATCGACAATGGCGTCGGCTTCCCCGCCCAGGACCGCGAGAAGCTGATCGAGCCTTACGTCACCACGCGCGCCAAGGGCGCCGGCCTCGGCCTCGCCATCGTCGCGCGCATCATCGAGGACCATGGCGGCCTCATCGAGCTCGACGACGCGCCCGCCCAGCCCAATGCGCCCCCCGGAACGCCGAAGGGCGCGCTCGTCCGCTTCGTATTGCCCAAGCGCAGCGAGCCTGACCCGCAACACGAAAGCCACGCCGGAACCGTCGCCCAGATGGGGCAAGGCCAAATCAATCAGGGAGTGATTTGAAAATGCCCGCCGACATTCTCGTCATCGACGACGAAGCCGACATCCGCGAGTTGGTGAGCGGCATCCTCCAGGACGAGGGCCATCAGGTGCGCGACGCACGCGACGGCGACGAGGCGCTTGCCGCGATCTCTCGCCGCCGCCCTGCGCTCGTCATCCTCGATGTCTGGCTGCAGGGCTCGCGCATCGACGGGCTCGACCTGCTGACGCTCCTCAAGGAGATCGATCCCGACCTGCCGGTGGTGATGATCTCCGGCCACGGCAAGATCGAAGCGGCGGTCACCGCGATCCGCAACGGCGCCTATGACTTCATCGAGAAGCCTTTCACCTCCGAGCGCCTGCTTGTCGTCATCGAGCGCGCGCTGGAGCACGCGCGTCTGCGGCGCGAGAACGCCGCGCTGCGCGCGCGCTCCAATTCCTCCGCTGAGCTCGTCGGCTCCTCGCCCGTGATCGCCCAATTGCGCGCCGCCATCGAACGCGTGGCGCAGACCAATTCCCGCGTCCTCATTTCCGGTCCCGCCGGCGCCGGCAAGGAGCTTGTCGCGCGCCTTCTGCACGAGCGCTCCGATCGCGAGCCCGGCCCCTTCATCGCCATCAACGCCGCCTCCATCGCGCCCGAGCGCATGGAGAGCGAGATCTTCGGCGAGGAGGGGCCTGACGGCTCGCCGCGCAAGATCGGCGTCTTCGAGCAGGCCCACGCCGGCACCCTCTTCCTCGACGAAGTCGGCGACATGCCGCTGGAGACGCAGTCGAAGATCCTGCGCGTGCTTGTCGATCAGCGCTTCCGCCGCCTCAATGGCGGCGCCGACGTGCAGGTGAACGTGCGCGTCGTCTCCTCCACCTCGCGCGATCTGCGCGGCGACATCGAGATCGGTCGCTTCCGCGAGGACCTCTTCCATCGCCTCAACGTGGTGCCCCTGCGAGTCCCCTCGCTCGCCGAGCGCCGGGAAGACATCCCCGAGCTCGCCGCTTATTACGTCGCGCGCCTCGCCGACATGTCCGGGCTCGCCCCGCGCGTCATCGCCGAGGACGCGATGGGCGCGCTGCAGGCCGCCGATTGGCCCGGCAATGTCCGCCAGCTTCGCAATGTCGTGGAGCGCATCCTCATCCTCGCGCCGGGCGATGCGCAAACGCCTGTCACCGTGGATGCGCTGCCGCCGGAAGCCTGGCCCTCGGCCGGCTTCTCCAAGCATTCGGGCCTGCAGGAGGTGATCGGCATGTCGCTGCGCGACGCACGCGAACGCTTCGAGCGCGAATATCTCAACGTCCAGATCACCCGCTTCGGCGGCAACATCTCGCGCACCGCCGCCTTCATCGGCATGGAGCGCTCCGCGCTGCACCGGAAGCTCAAATCGCTCGGCGTCGATGCGCCCGGCCGCGGGCCCTCTGATATAGAATAGAGCGATGAGTCGGATCGCCCCATGAGCCGTATCGCTTATGTCGATGGCGCCTACGGGCCGCTTTCCGCCGCGCACGTCTCGGTGGAAGATCGCGGCTTCCAGTTCGGCGACGCCGTCTATGAGGTCTGGGCCGTGCGCGGCGGCGAGCTGCTCGACGCGGAAGGGCATTTCACGCGCCTGCGCCGCTCGCTCGGCGAATTGCGCATCGCCGAACCGATGGGCGAACGCGCGCTTCGCATCGTTCTGGCCGAAACCGTGCGCCGCAATCGCGTGAAGGACGGCATCGTCTATCTGCAGGTGAGCCGCGGGGCCGCGCGTCGCGACCACGCCTTCCCCGATCCACCTGTGCGCCCAACCATCGTCGTCACCGCGCGCGCCGCCGATCCGCGCGCCGCCGCCGCCCGCCGCGAGAAGGGCGTAGCGGTGATCAGCGCGCCAGACATCCGCTGGGGCCGCTGCGACATCAAGACGGTCAACCTCCTCCCCAACATCCTCGCCAAGGAGGACGCCAAGCAGAAAGGCGCCTTCGAGGTCTGGCTCGTCAACGCCGACGGCCTCGTCACCGAAGGGTCCGCCAGCAACGCCTGGATCGTCGATGCGTCCGGGAGGCTGCGCACCGCCCCCAAGACCATGAACATCCTGCATGGGATCACCCGCGACGCGCTCATCCGCCTCGCCGAAGAGCGCCAGATCGCCGTGGATGAACGTCCCTTCACGCTGGAGGAGGCGTATGCCGCAAGGGAAGCTTTCCTGTCCTCCGCCTCCAACGCGGCGCTCCCGATTGTGGCGATTGATGGGCGCACGATCGGCGAGGGGCGTCCCGGTCCCCTCGCACGGACCCTGAGCGACGCTTATTTCGGCGCCTCCAGCGACTGACGTTGCCGTAACGCCGATGCGCTGGCGCATCTTTTTGCGAACCGGTATACGCTCGCATTGCGTTCTGCGGGTGGTCGCGCGGGACGCGCTGCAACAAGAATGGCCACGTCGACAAGAACAGAGAAAAGATCCGTCATGGACAAGAAACAAACGCCCGCGGACAAGCGGGCCAACCTTCAGGACTCCTTCCTCAACGCCGTGCGCAAGGCCAAGACGCCGCTCACCATTTTCCTCGTCAACGGCGTCAAGTTGCAGGGGGTCATCACCTGGTTCGACAATTTCTGCGTCCTGCTTCGGCGCGACGGCCAGGTCCAGCTTGTCTACAAGCACGCCATCTCCACCGTGATGCCGGGCGCGCCCGTGCAGCTCTTCGAAGCCGACAAGGGGCAGGATGAGGGTGACGACTGACGGGCGCCGCGCGTCGTGAGACCGGCGCGCCAAGTCCTCAAGCAATGACGCGTGCTCCAGGCGCGCACGACGGTGTCAGCACCGCCGCGCCCCGCGAGCGCGCGCTCGTCCTTCATCCGGTTCCGGAAGGTCGCGCCGAATCCCGCGGAGACTCCGAGATCGAGCATCGCCTGGCCGAAGCGGCCGGATTGGCGCACGCGCTCGATTTCGATGTCGCCGAAGCCTCCAGCGTCCGCCTCCGCAAGATCGTGCCCGCCACGTATCTCGGAACCGGTCGCGTCGAGACGCTGAAACAGACGATCGAGGCGCAGGCGATCACCGTCGTCGTTCTCGACGCCGCGCTCTCGCCCGTGCAGCAGCGCAATCTGGAAAAGGCCTGGAACGCCAAGGTCATCGACCGCACGGGACTTATCCTGGAGATTTTCGCCCGCCGCGCGCGCACGC
This sequence comes from Hyphomonadaceae bacterium, assembly GCA_016791425.1. Lineage (GTDB taxonomy): Bacteria > Pseudomonadota > Alphaproteobacteria > Caulobacterales > Aquidulcibacteraceae > CADEEL01. Next base: position 40,092 of record JAEUMQ010000011.1, read on the forward strand.
ACGAAGGGCGCCTCCAGGTCGAGCTCGCGCGCCTCGCCTATGAACGCTCGCGCCTCGTGCGCACCTGGACGCACCTGGAGCGCCAGCGCGGCGGCCTGGGCAAGACCGGCGGCCCCGGCGAAACCCAGATCGAGCTGGATCGCCGCCAGATCGCCGACCGCATCGTGCGTCTGAAGCGCGAGCTTGAAGACGTGCGCCGCACGCGCGCGCTCGCACGTCGCGCCAGATCGCGCGCCGGTTATCCCTCCGTCGTGCTCGTCGGCTACACCAACGCCGGCAAGTCCTCGCTCTTCAACCGGCTCACGCGCGCCGGCGTGTTCGCCAAGGACATGCCGTTCGCGACCCTCGATCCCACCTCGCGCCTCGTGCGCCTGCCGAGCGGCCGCTCCGCGATCTTCTCCGACACGGTGGGCTTCATCACCGATCTGCCGACCGAGCTCATCGCCGCTTTTCGCGCCACGCTCGAAGCCGTGTCGGAGGCCGATCTGCTCGTGCATGTGCGCGACATCGCGCACCCCGAAACCGAATCGCAGAAGGCCGACGTGATGGCCGTCCTCGCTGAGCTCGATAAATCGCGTCCGCTGCCGCCGATCGTCGAAGCCTGGAACAAGATCGATCTCCTCGATGCCGAGCGCCGCGCTGCGCGTCTCGCGCGCGCGCTCGCAACCGAAGCCAAGCCCCCGGTTCCGATTTCCGCGCTCACCGGGGAGGGCGCCGAGGCCCTCCTCGCCGCCGTGGATCAGGCCGCATTCGCCGCCCAGCGCCTCGTCGCGCTGCGCCTCGATCCCGCCGACGGCCGCACGCGCGCCTGGATTGCAGCGCGTGGAAAAATCCTGGAAGAGCGCCTCGATGCGGACGGCCGCATGGCGCTCACCGTTGAATTATCTGGCGAAGACGCCGCGCGCCTCGATCCCGCTTTGATTGCCGCGCCGGAGCGACTCGCGGCCGAATAAAGGCCGACGTTGCAGCTGAAATGTTTTCTACATGAAACCTTCGTCAGTTTGTCAGAAGCCTGTTGCGTTTTAACCAAGATTAACGCGAGTCCTCCCTCGTCTTTCATATCGCCCGGGGGGGCTGCACATGAAATGGTCCGAAGACCGCGTCGCGCTTTTGCGCGAGCTTTGGCTGGATGGAAAATCTGCCGCGCAGATCGCGCAGACGCTCGGCGGCGCCACCAGAAATTCTGTGATGGGCAAGGTGCACCGCCTGAAACTCGGCCCGCGTACGACGACGCATCGCCCGGTCGCGCGCCCTGCGCGCACGCCGGCGCGCCGCAGCGCGCCTGTGCAGCGCCTTGCGCCGCGCCTGCCGGTCTTGTCTGCTGAAGAACTCGAGGCGCCGATCGCGCACCTCAATCCGCGCGTGTTCGCCGGCGGCAAGGTCGCCACCGTGCTCACGCTCACCACCGCGATGTGCAAGTTCCCGATCGGCGATCCGAGCGAGGACAGCTTCGCGTTCTGCGGCCGCACCGCGTGCCATCGCGGCTATTGCATCCATCACGCGCGGGTCGTGTTCAAGGCAAGCTGAGCGCGCGCCTTCGCTGACTACTGCACCATGCCCGCGGCGGCCGCCTCCGCATATTTGCGGAGATGGCCGCTCGGGCTCTGCGCGCGGATGTATTCATCCACGATGACGCCTGCTTCCGGAACCCTGTACGCCAGGTGCCCGAGCCCGTGCAGCGCGCTTTCCTGGCACGCGACGTTCTTGTTGTAGAGCGCGCTCTTCAGCACCGGCAGGATGAGGCGCGGGCTCGCCGACAGGAGCGGCGAGACGTCCCAAAGCATGTAGCAGAAGCCGTTCAGCGGATATTCCCAATAATGGCCGTTGTTCGCCGGCGTCCCGCACATCACCGGCGCGCACCGCACCGCGAAGCAATCCGCATAGAGCATCATCAGCGCGAGGATCGCCTCGTCCCGCAAATGCTCCGGCACGCTCTTGTCCTGCAGCGCGAAGACGACGTTCCCGCACATATTGTTCAGATGGTAGGAAAGCCCGTGCTTCACCTGCGTGTCGGTGAAGAGCTTCAGGTCCTCTCCGCTTCGCTGCATCACCGCCGTGAAGAGGGCGACGAGCTCGACGGAATCCGCCGCGAACTCCTCGTCCCGGTATCTCGGGTCGAAGAACCATCCATCCTGCGATTCCGGCTTGTCGAACGTGAACGCGAGCCAGTCCCAATAGCGCGGCGGCGGCGCGATGATCGGGCCGGGCGACGCCTCCGCCGGCGGCGGCTGGTTCCGCTTCTTGCCCATGCCGATTCAATTCCTTCCCGGCGGACGCTCCATCCGCGCTTCCGGGATAAGCGCGCGCATGCGTTTGGAGAATGACGCAAGGCACACCTCGTTCGGCGAGAGCGGCCCGGAGCTGTACGCGCTCGAGCGCATGCCCGCCTGCACGCCTTCGATGAGCGTGGTGTCTTCCGCATTGACCTGCCGGTTGATCCGCCAATTGAGATAGCGTGCGGCCTTCATCTCGCGGCTGGCGCCCGGATGCATTGAATCGGGATGCACGTAGGCGATCTCGCGGATCAGCGTCTCGGTCGCCGACACCGGGATGAATTGCATGAAATCGACCTGGTCGGGATAGATGTCGAACGCCACGTTCGGCCAGAGCTTGTAATACACCCAGAGCCGCCGCCGGCTCTCCGGCACGTTGGTCATGCCGTCGATCAGCTTCTGGTAGGCGCGCTCCGACCACGTGTTCGACCGCTTCTCGTCGATCACGCCGGACATCTTGTCCACCCATTCCTGCGCTTCGATTTTGTAGGTGCCGCCGAAAATCCGCGCCAGGCCTGGATGCGCGACCGGGATGTGCATGCCGTCGGAATAATTGTCCGCCACGTTCTTCCAGTTCACGCTGCGCGGCCGCAGCGTCACGCGCCCGTTCGGCACGAGCTTCTCAAGGTCGAACGCGGCGATCTCGTCCGCGTAGGGCGCCATCATCTCCGAGACCGAAGGCAAGCCCTTCTCGAACCGCACGAAGATGAAGCCCTGCCAGATCTCCTGCTCGACCGGAACGAGCCCGTACTGCGACGCATCGAGCCCCTTGAAGCCCTGCCATTTCGGCACGCTCTTCAAGCTCCCGTCGAGCGAATAGGACCAGGCGTGATAGGGGCAAACGAGCCGCTTCCCGCACGAGCCGCGCGCCTCCGACACCAGCCGCGACGCGCGGTGCCGGCACACATTGTGGAAGCTGCGGATCACCTGGTGCTCGTCGCGCACCGAAACGACGCGCTCTCCGAGCACTTCGAGCGTGACGTAATCGCCGGGCGTCGGCGCGTCGTTGATGTGCCCGACGAGATGCCACGCCTGCGCGAACACCTTCTCCCGTTCGATCTCGAAGAACGCAGGCGAGTGATAGAGCCACGCGGGCAGGCTGTGCGAGAGCATGCGCGTTTCTAGCCCGTTTCGCGGAAAAGTGTGACGCGCTTTTCCGGCCCCCAAAGGGCGCCAAAGGACCAGGGCAGGGCAAGCCGGCCCCCGCAGAGAAGGGCCTTTGGCGGGCCGAACCGCTCAATCCCGGGGGCAGGGCGCCCGCCAGCGTTGCAAACGTGGAACACACCACCCTATTTCCGCGCGAGGGACTTCTATCCACAACCCCCGCATGCAATACAGCCGCCAGGGATGGGAGGGCGAGCATGCGAACATCGTCCACACTGGGCCTCGCCGCCGGTTTGGCGAGCGCCGTGCTATTCTGGTCAAACGCGGTGGCCCAGACGGGCGAAGCGAGTGGGGAAGTCGCCCCGATCTGCCCCTCGCCGACTGCACGGGACCGCCACGAAGGCGCTCGGGTGCGCGCCGCGTTGCAGCAGCATCGCTCAAGTTGGGGAGCGATCGCCTTCGGGCAGGTGCGCGGCTGCGCGCTGCGGCTTCAAGCGAGCTATCAGCGTCAGGCGGAACGCCGGCAAAGGCGGATCGATCACGGCTCCGGGGTAACATTTGTGGGCGCGCTGGGCGCAGGACTCAGCGGGCCTGCGGGGGTCAATACACAACACATTTGGCTGGGCGGAGCGTTGCTCCCTGTCTTGGTGCTGGACTATTCCGCACATGAGCCGATCCGCGATCTCTACCACGCCGGCGCGAGCGCATTTCAGCTCGTTACCACGCGGTATGAACAGGTGCAGGCGCTGGCACAGACCGTCGATGCAACTGCCGGCGCCGCAGCACCTGTGGAGCCCCCTGGCTGTGCACGGGTCGAAGTCCATGTCGCAACGCTCACAAGCTGGACGAAGGACGACGATCGCGACGCGTTGCTGCCAGAGGCGCAGCGCCTGCTCGCCGACTGCCAGAAGCTCACTCAAACCGTTCGGGAGACGAACCTTCTCGTTCAGTCGGCGAGGGCGCTCGGCGACCTCTCCACCCAACGCTACGCCACCGACATCCTCGCACTCGACCAGCTGATCATTGCACGCAGCCGAGATCTCCGCTTCACGCCCTTCGAGACGATCAGCAACATCGTAGTGAGTCCACTGCGCACGCTCGACGCATTCCTGACAGGCGACGGCGCGAAGGCCGCGGTCGACAAGCTTCGCTCCGCCGTTACGTTCGAGGCCATGAAACTTGATCTCCAGCCAATCAATCTTCCTCAGCTCCCCGGTCAGCTAACACCAACTGCGCCGGCCTCGGCTGCCGCGCGAGCGCGTTTGGGCGTAAGGCGAACTGAAGAAAATCAGCGAAGGGGCGAGTTGGTCGCCGCGATCCTCATTGATCTCGACAAGGTCGCCGGAGATTTGGCGATGGCCCAGCGTCAACAAGCATACCGACACGCGTTGTTGTCCGACTTGCGCACGGCCGCCGCCTACACCGAACTCACGTTCAATTACAGCGCAACGTCCGGCATCGTGACCGTAAAACTCGCACCGCCATCTCCGCCGTCGCCGCCCGCGCCCACTGCGACGAGCCCGCCCGCGCAGTAGCGGGCGCAGCGCCTCAGCCCTTCTTCTCCAGCGCCTTCGCTTCGATCCAGAGCGCCTCCAGCGCCTCCAGCTCCTGGCGCCCGCTCTTGCCGGCGCGGGCGAGGGCGCCTTCGATATGCCCGAAGCGCCGCGTAAACTTCGCGTTCGCCTGCCTGAGCGCCTCTTCCGGATCGAGCCCCAGCTTGCGCGCCAGATTGGCCATCACGAAGAGCACGTCTCCGAACTCGTCCTGGATCGCGGCCTTGTCGCCGCTCGCCTGCGCTTCCTTGAGCTCGCCGATCTCCTCGTCGAGCTTGTCGTAGACGCTGTCCGTGTCCGGCCAATCGAACCCGATCCGCGTCGCGCGCTTGGTGAGCTTCTCCGCGCGCATGAGCGCGGGCAGGGCGAGGGGAACGTCGTCGAGCAGGCTGGCGCCCTTCGCCGCGCGCTTGGCCGCCTTCTGCGTTTCCCATGCCTCGGTCTGCGCCTGCGCGTCGCGCATCTCGGCGCCGCCGAACACGTGCGGATGCCGCTCCTGCATCTTCGCAGTCAGCGCCGACGCGATCCCGGCGAAGTCGAACTGCCCCGCTTCCTCCCCGAGCCGCGCATGGAAGACCACCTGGAAGAGGAGGTCCCCGAGCTCCTCCTTGAGCGCCGGCATGTCGCCGCGATTGATCGCCTCGGCCACCTCGTAGGCTTCCTCGATCGTGAACGGCGCGATGCTCGCGAAGGTCTGTTGCTGGTCCCAGGGACAGCCGCGCTCCGGATCGCGCAGCCGGACCATGAGCGCGATCACTCCCGCCACCGCTTCCGCCAACGTCGCGTCCGAGCCCCCCGCGGACGCATTTCGTTCGCTTCCCGCGCGCGGCGTCTCAACGCCGTCAGCGTGCGCGTCACGGGCGTTTGCACGCGTAGGGGACTGATTTTCCTGAGCTTTCATGGCCCGCCTCGCACCCTATGGGCCATTCGCATAAGATAGATTATGGGAAACGCGAATCGGCTCAATCCGCCGATAGAATGCTACTGGGCGAGCTGGGCGACCAGAGCGCCCGTGGACGCCGGCTGCAGCGTCCCGGCCTCCAGCCGTCCCGCGTACCAGGCTACGGTGCGCTTGAGCCCGTCCTGCAGCCCGACCGACGGCCGCCACGACAGCTTCGCAAACGCGTCCGCGGGATCCGCCACGCGGATCTGTTCCATCGCGCGCTCCGGCGCCGCCCCGAATTGCGGCTGCGCCTGCGACCCGATCTCGCGCGCGAGCTGCAGCGCGACATCACGCACCTTCACGAGTTTGCCCGAACCGAGGTCCACCCTCTCGCCGACCACGCCCTGCGCGTGCGCGGAGGCAACCAGCCCGGAGACGACGTCCTCCACATAGATCCAGTCCACATCGCGGCCGCCTGCGGTCAGCGCCGGCGCCGTGTTCCGCAGCAGCGACACCGTCACATAGGGCACGAGCTTCTTCAGGTCGTACTGCCCCGGCCCGTAGACCATGAACAGCCGCGCCATCACCACCGGCGTCCTGTAGAGCGCGTGGAACATGCGGGCGTAAGCTGTGCTCGCGCCCTTGGCGACCGCATAAGGCGACGACGGCGTCTCATCCCCGCTCTGCGGCTCCTCCAGCGATCCCGCGAGGATAACCCGCTCGCACCCGGCCTCGGTGACTGCAGTGAGCACATTGATCGTGCTGAAGAGGTTGCCGCTCGCGCACAGCTGCACCGCTTCCAGCGCCCGCGATCCTGAGACGTGACTGGCCAGATGATAGACGATGTCCGGCTTCACCTTGGCGACGATCGCGCGGACCGCCGCGATGTCGGTCAGGTCTGCGCGATGCCAGGTCAGCTCGCCCGCTTCATGCGGATAGCGCGACACCGCGTGCACGTCCGCGCCGCTGGCGATCAGCCGCGCGCACAAATGCGATCCGATAAATCCGCTGGCGCCGGTCACGAGCACTTTGCGGCCGAAGAACCGGCCGCCCTGCGGATCGTTTTGCAGCACACACATCAGTTCGGCGACCTCGTCCTCGTAACAAACCGCGACCCGCGCTTCGGTTCCCCCGGACCGCCGAAGGACGAAGCCATTGCCGCCGGCTGCCGCGCAGAATCCACACTCGCGCTTAAGCCGAATCGCCGTTACGGTTTGTTCGAAACGAACATAAAGCCCGACGAGCTCTTGATAATTGCAGCTTTTCGGCGCCCAACTCGGGTGATCAGCCGATCTCGACGGTCATCCCGTCAAACGCGGGCTCCACGCCGGGCGGCAGCTCCTCCGACAGCCGGCGATAATCGAGATCGATGTGGAGATTGGTGAGAATCGATCGGCGCGGCCGCAAGCGCGCGATCCACTCCAGCGCCAGCGCCAGGTGCGCGTGCGTCGGATGCGGCGTGTAGCGCAGCGCATCGACGATGAAGGTGTCGACGCCCTCCAGCGCCGCGAAGCTTTCTTCCGGCAGCGCCACCAGGTCGTTGCAATAGCCCACCGGCCCCATCCGGAACCCGAGCGAGGGCCGCCCACCATGGTCCTGCGGCAGCGGCAGGAACGCGATGTCCCCACCTTCGCCCGTGATCGTCAGTGGGCGGAACGGTACGATTTCCGACGCATCCTCCAAGATCGGCGGATAGAACCGCGTCGGCTGGAAGCAATAGCCGAACCGCGCCATCAGCGTGGCCCGCGTCGGCGCATCCATATGGACCGGCGCCTTGCGCTGCATGGCGAGCGCGAAGGCGCGAAGATCGTCGATGCCGTGCACCTGATCGGCATGGTCGTGGGTGAAGATCACCGCGTCCACGTGCTTGATCCCCGCCCGCAGCACCTGCATCCGCAGATCGGGGGAGGTGTCGATGAGCACGTTGGTGGCCGCCGCTTCGTCCCTCCCTTCGCCTTTCCAGCCCTGCACCAGGAGGCCGCAGCGGGAGCGCATGTTCCTCGGCTCGTTCGGGTCGCACGCGCCCCAATCGCCGTTGATCCGCGGCACCCCCCCGGAGGAGCCGCAGCCGAGGATCGTGATGCGCACGAAATCGCTCATGCGGGCGCCGTCGCCGGGCGCTTCACCGCGTCGAACAGCCGGAAGAAATTGTCCGCGATGATCGCGGCGCCCTCCTCCATTTCGAGCCCCCTCTCCGCGCAGAAGAAGCGGTAGACGTCTCCCACCATGAACGGCTCGCAGCGCCGTCCGCGATGCGGGATGGGCGCCAGATAGGGGCAATCCGTCTCCAGGATCACCCGCTCGAGCGGCGTCTCCGTCGCGATCGCCCGCACATCGCGCGCGTTCTTGAACGTGAGGATGCCGGAGAACGAGATCGTCGCCCCCAGCTTCAGCGCCCGCTGCGCCAGCCCCTGCCCGCTCGTGTAGCAATGCATGAGCAGGCGGAAGGCGCCCCTCCCCATCTCCTCCTCCAATATGTCCGCGGTCTGATCGTCCGCCTCCCGCGTATGCACGATCAGCGGCAGATCAAGCGCCCGCGCCGCTTCGATGTGCGCGCGGAAGCACGCGACCTGATCGGCGAACGGACTGTGGTTGTAATGCAGGTCGAGCCCGGTCTCGCCGATCCCCACCACGCGCGGATTGGCCCTGGCCAGCTCGATCAGCGCGCCTGCGGAAAGGCCGCGATGATCCTTCGCGTAGTGCGGATGCGCCCCGACGCTGGCCCAGATGTCGCCATGCGCGTCCGCGATCGCGACGACCTCGGGAAAGTTCACGACCTTGTCGCAGATCGTCACCATCGTGCGCACGCCCGCTTCGCGCGCCCGCGCGATCACCGCCGCGCGGTCTTCATCGAACTGGCCCGCGTGCAGGTTCACATGGCTGTCGATCAGCATGGCCAGCTCATGCGCGTCTTGCGGCGGCCCGGTCAAGGATGAGCGCCGCTTGCGCGAGCCCTTGGGCGGGATCCATGTCGAGATCGTCCGCTTCCGCGCGCAGCGCCTCAAGCTCGGAATAGGCGCTCGCCCAGCGCACGGCCTGTGGGCCTTCGATGCGCGTCGCATGCGCGCGGATCCAGTCCTCCACCGCGTCGAGCGTCAGCGGCAGCCGATCCTCCCCCCCGCGCGCGACGGCCATGTCCAGCAGCGCGCGCCCGCCCTCCTTCTCCAGCCGCGACAGCGCCAGCGCGATCTCGTGGCTGAGCGGCGCCCCGCCTTTTCCAGCCGCCATCAGCGCCCGCGCGCGTCCCGGCCTGCCGCCCGCGAGCTGCAGCGTCTGCGAATCCGCCTCCACCGCGCGCTTCATTTCTTCTTCGCCGAGCGGGCGCAGATCGAGCCGCCTGCAGCGCGAGCGGATCGTCGCCAGCGCCGCGCCCGGCGCATGGCAAACGAGAAAGAGCAGCGCCTGCGGCGGCGGCTCCTCCAGCGTCTTCAGAAGCGCGTTCGCGCCAAACCGATTGAGTTCGTCCACCGCATCGACGATCACCACCCGCCGCCCGCCTTCGGCCGACGACAGCGAGAAGAACCCCGACGCCTTGCGCGCATCCTCCGCGCTGATGTCGCGTCGCAACTTGCCGCGTTCATTGAGCCCGCGCTCGAGCAGGAAGAAATCCGCGTGCGCGTTCGCCGCGATCCGCCGCGCGACCGGATCGTCCGGCGCCACATCGAGCGGCCGCGGCCCCGTCACGCGCGCGCCGAGCGCCGCGCGCGCCGCCCGGAACGCCAGCGTCGCCTTGCCGAGCCCCTTCGGCCCCGCGATCAGCCACGCATGATGCATGCGCCCGCCCTTGAGCGCGTCCGCGATCGCGGCCTCCGCCGCCTCGTGGCCGACGAATGAATAGGTGTCCGCGGGGCGCTGCGCTTCGCTCACGTCCTACTTTCCGAGGCTGCCGAGCCCCGTCCATGCGCGCGCGAACCAGTTCGCACGCCCCACGCGGCGTCCCGCATAGAGCGGGAATTCCCGCCGCGGGAAGGCCGGTCCTTCCACCACCAGCTTGGCGATCTCCTGGCCTTCGCTGATCGGCGCAGGCACCGGCCCCTGATAGACGATCGCGGCCCGCGCGCCCCCGCGCGCGGCGTTCGCCATGCCGATCGCGATCGCGTTCTTGGTGACGAGCGGAACGGTCTTCTTCGATCCGAGCCACACCTCGGCCTCCCCGACGGTGGCGTTCTCCGGATACATCGCCGTCACCCGGAAATCATAGAACGCCGCGCGCATCATGCGCTCGGCTTCCGAGCGCCGCGCCGCCATCGAGGGCATGCCGTTGAAGACGATGATCCGCCGCTGGCCGTTGAGCACCGCCGAGCCGACCATGCCGTAGCCCGACGCGTTGGTGTGTCCCGTCTTCACGCCGTCCGCGCCGGGGAAGAGCCCCAGCAGGGGATTGCGGTTCTCCTGCGTGCGGTTGTTGTAGGTGAAGCTCCGCTCCGCATCGAGCCGGTAGATCGCCGGGAAGCGCGTGATGATCATCCGCGTCAGCCGCGCCAGATCGTACGGGCTGATGACGTGATCGGGATCGGGCAGCCCCGTCGCGTTGCGGAACCGCGCCGTCGTCAGCCCGAGCTCGACCGCGCGCCGGTTCATCTGATCGACGAACTGCGCCTCCCCGCCTGCAAGGCCCTCCGCGAGCACGATGCACGCATCGTTCGCCGACACGATCGAGAGGCCGCGCAAGAGATCGCCGACGCGCACTTCCGAATTGATCGCCAGGAACATGTGCGAGCCGTCGCTCATCGCCCCGTGGCGCCACGCATTCTCGCTCACCCGGAAGCGCGTGTTCTCGTTGATGCGCCCAGCCTCGATGGCCTCCGCCACCAGGAGGATCGTCATCAGCTTCGACATCGAGGCCGGCGGCATCGGCTCGCGGCAATTTTCGCAGAAGAGCGTGATGCCGGTTCCCGCATCCATGATGATGGCGCTTGTGGCGGTCGTGCTGAAGCCGCCCTGCGCGTGGCTCACGCCCCCGAACGCGAACGCAGCCGCCGCCAGGGCTGCCGCCGTTCGCGAGATCCATCGCGCTATGCGCATGCCGACCCCCGATTCTGTCTGCCCGATTCTGCCTGAGAGATTCGCGGCGGAGTGAAACCCCCGCGCCCCCGAAGGTCAACGAAGAGGCGCGGGCATCGCCCCTCAACGCGGCGCGATGATGGCGTCCCCGAACCCCAGCGCTGCAACCTGCCGGCGCGCCAGCTCCGCGCGCGCCCGGTCCGGCCACGGCCCGAGCCGCACCCGGTAGAGCTCGCTCGCGCCCACCCGGCGCGGCTCCACCACCACCTCGCCGTGCGACCGCACCTGCGCGCGCACCCGCTCGGCGTTGGCCGGATCCGCGAACGCCCCGAGCTGCACCATGTAGCCGCCTCCCGCATAGGCGCGCGGCGCCTCATAGGCCTGCGGCGCGCCCCAGACCTGGGTCGGCGCGGCCCGCGGCGGGGGCGCCGCCGCAACCGGCATCGGCGTAGTGCGCTCAACGGGCGTCGTCCCTGGCGGCAGCAGGCTCGCCGGGCCGCCGGTTTCGGCGTTCTGCGCCAGCGCGGTTCCCCCGCCCGGCGCCGCCCCGACATAGCGAACCTCGACGCGCCCGCCCTGCCCGATCCCGAGCGTCTCGGCGGCCCTGGGGGAGAGCGCGATCTCGCCGTCGCGCCCGCCGCGGCGCTCGATCCGCACCAGCGCGAAGCGGCCATTGGCGGACACATCCACCACGCTCGGAATCGGCAAGGAGGCATGCGCGCCCGAAAGCCCGTTGAGCGAAGGATCGCGCACCGCCCGCAGCGTCTCCCGGTCCGAGGCGGCCGGCGTCCGTGCGGGCGTCTGGGCTTCGGCCGTGCGGGCAGGCTGCTCCGCCTCGTCCGCGTCGAGGTCCGCCTCGTCGGCGTCCTCGTCATCGACCAGCGCGGCCCGGTCCCCCGAGGATGACCGGCGCAGGTCGAACGTGGGCCGCGCCGAACGCGCGTCGCCATAGCCATAGGCCGGCGCCTCGGCCGAGACGTCGCTCGCCGCTATGAGCCCGAGCACGCCCGCCAGGAGCGCCCACCGCATGAGAGAAAGCCGCATGCCGCCCTTGTACGGGGGCCGCCGTTGAAACGCCGTTAGGATTTACGGTTTCGCGACCATTCACCAACCCGCCGTTCATACCCGCGCTCGGTCCTAATGGACGGCCTGCTGCTCGTGCTGCGGCTGGGCTTGGCCCGCGCGGAGATAATCGATGATCTGGTGCGTTTCATGCGAGGTCAGGTGCGGCGGCGGCATGATCGTGCCGGGAAAGCGGTCTTGCGGATCTTGCAGGAACGAAGACAGCAGCTCCGGCGTCCACACCTCGCGCTTTTCCGCCAGCGCGCGCGAATAGCTGAATCCCGGCGCCGCGCCGATGCGCCGGCCGATGAGGCCGTTGAGCGGCGGCCCGACGCGCGCAACCCCGTGCAGACTGTGGCACGCCTGGCAATGCGCCACATAGGCGTCCGAGCCCACGCTCGCGAGCGCGGTCGTCGTCGGCTCTCGTTCTTCCGGGACTGGCGCGGAGAGGCTCGACAGCCCATCGACGTGCAGCGGCGCGGCGTCTCCGCCATCGCGGCGCAGGAAGACCAGAAAGCCGTTGTCGGTGATGAGTGCGATGCGCCCGTCATGCAGGGAAATCATGTCGCGGATGCGCGCGCCGATCTCGATCGGCTCGGCATAGACCACCTCGTCCCCGTCCATCGCCAGCACGAAGAGCTTCTGCTGGCTGAGCGATCCCACGAGCAGACGGCGGCCCCAGTTCGGAAACTCGCGCACGTCCGGCTCCACGAGATTGGAGATCGCGATCGACGGCACGAACGCAAAGCGCGGGCGGACATAGCCGTCGTGCGCGCCGGGCGTCGGATTGGCCGGCCATTGCAGCGGCGGATGCGTGTATTGCGTGCCGTACGTGACGATCGGCCAGCCATAATTGGCGCCGTCGCGCATGAGGTTCAGCTCGTCGCCGCCCTGCGGCCCATGCTCGGTCTCCCAGATGCGTCCGTCATGCGCCACGAGCAGACCCTCCGGATTGCGCAGCCCGCTCGCGAAGTGTCGCGCCCGTCCGGTCGAGAGCGAGATCGCGAGGAGTTTGCCGAGGTCGCTCTCGGGATCCATGCTGACGGCGGCGGGCTTGGTGTAGCCGTCGAAGGCGAAGTCTCCGACCGACAGCAGCAAGGTGTCGCGGTCAAGCAGAGCCAGCCTGCCCCCGCCCTGATAGCCGGCGATCCGCGGCGCCGCGTTGTGGTCGATCGGCACGCACGGATGCGCGACATAGACGTCGCTCCATGCGCCGGACCGGTGCAGGCCCCCGTCCCGCGCCTCCAGCGCGATGCGGCTCACCACCACCTTGACGCAATCCTCGCCGAAACGCTGGTACGCGGCATAGAGATCGTACCGCCCCGGCCCCGTCTCCACCGACAACAAGTCGGTGACGCGAAATGTCATGATCTCGAAATACGGATCATCCTCGAGCCCGCTGGCGCGCAGCCTGTCCAGGTTCATCGGCAGGTGCAGGTCGAGCGGGCGGATGTGGTTGTCCGCCGTCTCGTATCCGAACCGCCCGAGCCGCGATGTGAACACGATATCGTCGCCGACTTCGGCGATCGCGGCGAGTGCCGGCGCCCCGTGCGGAGAAATCTCCACCCACGCCAGCTGCAATTCCTCCAGGCTTGTCTCGATGCTCCGCCAGGCGACGATCTGGTCGGAGTTGGGCGGCGCCCGATCGAACAGCAGCGCAAGCCGGGCCCGCGCCTTGGAGAAGAGATCGTATCTGTCCGCGATATGCGCCATCGCGCCGCCCGCGAGCGTGAACGCCAGGCACGCCGCCGCGACGCAAGCGACAAAACCCCCACGCTCCCCGAGCGGCCGCGCCGCGAACCAGCGCGAGAACGCGCGCGCCCAGTCCAACGGCGCCCAACGCCCCTTTGCGCGGTCAGGCCGAACCGCCTTGTCGCCCCGTTCCATGTGCATCGACCTTTAGCCGGGCGCGGCCCGCGCTCAAGTGCGCGTTTCGTCGCCGCGCGGGCGCCCCCACGCCGCGCGCCATCGCAAAGCGTGACCTGGCGGATGGGGTGTCCTCCAGCGCGCCCTTGCACACAAGGGTTGGGTTCCGGCGGCGAGGCTGTACCCACGCTCCTACCCACGGTCGCTCCGCTAACGTCGAAGGATCATGAGACACGGCCCTCTTCCAAGGGGCCCCGACGGGTGAAGCGCGGCAGCGGCGAAGGCATGCCGCGAGGGCCAGCGGGCGACATGACATCGGCACGCTGTCCGCGTCCACTGCTGGGGAGCGGCGAACGCGGAGGCGGCCGAGATGGGGTCGTCGCGGGTGTGCGAGACGCCGGGCGCGATCCAGGGGACTCGGGCCCAACGCCGCGTTCGCTCTCGGCGGACAGTGCGACTGGCTCCGACACGGCAGCGGGACGCCGAACGCCCTGTGTGGGAGCCAACAAAGGAATCGTGCCACCTTCAACAAGGCCCCCGGGCGCGCTACATAGCCCCGTGAACAGAACAGGATCGGACAATGCGCCCCGGCAGTAATCGCTTTGCTAGGCTCTTGGAAGCGAGCAGCGCCGAAATAGCGGACTCAATCATTTTGGAGACACAAGACTTTGTTGTCGCGCCGACACTTGGCTCGATTGTTCCGGGCTGGTTTCTTATCATCCCAAGGAAGTTCGCGCCGACGTTTGCGGCCTGGCGCGAGCAGTCCGGTGTCAATCCACTGGATGTGGTGGAGCAGGCAGTGCGCAAGCTTGGGCGGACTTCCAACTCGCTGTGGTTCGAGCACGGGTCCGTGGCGACGGGAGCTTCCATCGGCTGTGGCGTCGATCACGCGCACCTGCATTTGCTCATCGATGCCCCGTTTGGATTTGATGACCTAGTTGCGGAGGTATCGACGTTCGATTTCGGTTGGCAACGCGAGACGTCTGTGACCGCGTATGAACGAGCGCCAACGGACGCTCCTTATTTGCTCGTTGGCGACCGCGGCAGCGGCCGAGCGTCGCTCGCCACAGGAGTCGAAGCGGCAGGATCGCAGTTTTTCCGCCGCGCAATAGCTCGTCTGGTGAACCGGCCCGACGAGTGGGATTATCGGCGCTATCCGATGTTAGAAAACGTTCGTTCGACGCTTGAACGCTATCACGTGGATGCTTGACCACCGTGAGCGACACCGAACCGAAACACGGCGTCGACAACGTCCGGCAGGAATTCGCGAAGCCACTTGGGGACGACTACACGGACGGACGGCCGCCAGGTGTCTGGCGGAGCAAATATGAAGCCGACGCCCGAAAGGAAATAAACAGAGAGGCCAGATTTCTCGCACTGATCTGCGTGGCGGTCCTGGTGTCTTGCAGTGTCTCGTTGGCATGCGCCAACCACACCTGGCGCACGACACTGTTGGGCGTGCCGTTTGCAGTGGATTTTCGCCTGTTGGCGATCTTCTTTCTTGGATCGCTCGGCGGCGTGACGTTCTCAATCAAGTGGCTCATTCATTCGGTGGCTAAGTGCAAATGGCACCTGGATCGCCGATATTGGCGTCTATTTGTGCCGCTCCTTGGAGGTGTCTACGCGTGCGTGGTTCTCGCGCTTATGGACGCCGGTCTGGTCGGCGGACATCCAGCGTCGCCCCCACTGCCGACAAGCGCGGCGTTGGCATTTCTCGTGGGATACTTCTCGGATGGAGTGAGCGGACTCCTCTCGAACATCGCCGGGGCAGTGTTCGGTACACTTGAAAAGAAATGAGCGATCACGCGCGCTTCTCGACGGACGTGGCGCGCTTGACGTGGGCCGCCGTCAAACCCTTAGAGGCTGTCTATGGCCCGAAAGGCGCGCGCCTACTAGCTCTTCCCCGCCGCTGGACGCCCCCTTTTTTACTCGTTCCGGCTTCGGCGACACGCAGCAAAAAAAGCATTCAGAGCGTCATTGCAGACGATTGGGACAAGCTCTCAGAGCTAGCGTCGGAGACCGGACAGATCGCCGTGCGCTCAAGCGTCATAGGAGAAACAATTTGGGATCGCGGGACCTATGACACTGTGGTTTTGAAAGGTGGCGAGGCGTTCAAGAAGAAGTCCGTACTGGATGCCGTTCAGCGTGTTTGCCAGTCGGCGGTCGGAGAGAAAGTAGCGATTGTTCTTCAAAGCTATGTCGAACCCAAGAGCCGAGGCGAATTCGGCAATCTGCTGCGCGTATCTAAGACACGCGATCATTGGGAACTCAGTGCGACGAGCGCAGAAGGACTGTCCGCACGCACGCGATTTAATGCTCAGCGCGACCGTGCCGCGCGCGAAGATGTACCGATCCGAATTCAATCAGGTGTGTCCCGGGAGCGTCTCTTCGCGTCCTTGGCGGCCTGGCTCAACAATGAGTTGCTGCGTGGCCACTCGCAGCGGGTTAGTTGCGAGTGGGTTACAGACAATCAGAACGTTTTCATCGTTCAGATAGACGACGAGGACGAAGACTTCTCGGGCACGAATCCTGACCAGATCAACATTGAGGCAGCGTATTCCCCGCAAGGGAGTGATGGGCGCTATTTCCGCGCCGCAGGCGCTGACGCTCGGTCAACGTGGGACAAGCTAACCGTACTCAACGAGCTTTGGCGGGAGGAGACGGCTGACAAGCCCATGCTCTTCTACGCGCCGTTCGAAGCGTTAACGTCTCAAGACACCGCAGGGATTGAGGCCGACTTTTCAAATTTGATCGGTCCGGACGGAATAATCGTACGCACCAGCGTTCGCGCGGGCACGGAGAAAGAGCCAAATCTTCCGCGTACAGAGTGTCTGACGCCGGCGGCCGCAGCAGCTTGGTGTCTCGCAAGTCGGGAACAGTTGATTGCGCGAGGATATCAACCGGAAGCCCTTGCGTTTGTCGCCCACCGATTCATCGCTGCGCATGCGAGCGCCTGGGCGCGAGCGGAGCCCCGCGGCGCGACGGTGGAGATCAACGCACTTTGGGGCCTTCCAGACGCGCTGCAATTTTGCCCCTACGACATTTGGGACGTGCATCTGCCTACGCGCACCACCTGGGCTTATCCTGACTACAAATCCAACATGCTGATGTCAGCGGCTGGTGGAAGCTGGGAATACGTGCGGGTGAAGAACGAGGTGGCTCGAAGCCTATGCGTCGGTCGAAAGGAGGCGCTAGACCTCGCGACGCGCACGCAGGAGGTGGCAAATCGACTTAACAAGGCGGTTCACGTCATGTGGTTTGTCGGTTGCGTGCGTCCGGACGGAGGAGCGTTCAACGTACCGTGGTATTGGACGGAGGCTCACGCAGCTGAGCGAAACATCGACCGAACGGCATACGACGTTGTGGTGATCTCCGATCCCACGCAGCTAGCGGCCTTTAAAGCCTCACCGCCCGCCTCGAAACGCATGGCACTTGAGCTACGACCAACATCGTTGGACTTGATGCGGGACAATGAGTTCATTCGCAACGTCGGAGAGGCGGCGGTCGATGCGAAGGTTCCTGTGATCTTGGCGGGCTCAACGCTTGCCCATGCGTACTTTGTTCTTCGCAAGACGGACGCAGCAGTTATTTCGACAGGCGAAAAAGACCATACTCGCCTACGCCGCAGCACAACGTTTGGAAAATTGGTGCGCGACAAAATTCCGGATCGGATCGCTAGTCGCCACGAGGCCGGCGTAACGCAGGAGGTTCCGCCCTCTCTGCAGCCCGGCTTCCTCACGGCCAAACTTATCGAGGAAGCGCTTGAGGTTCGACTGGCTTCCACGAGCGCGGATCGCAAAACGGAACTAGCTGATGTCTTGGAGATCGTGCGCGCTCTCGCACAGCTGTCCGGGTTTGCGCTGGAGGATGTCATCGCGGCGGCGGCGGCAAAGCGAGAGAAGGCAGGCGGCTTTGAGAAGGGGCTCGTTCTACTTCAGACCGGAATCGCTGCGCGAGAGCGCGAATCCGGCGATGTCGAGCAGAATGTGTTACCGTCAGTCCCCCTTGACCGTGATCGTGACGCTCGCGAAGTCGAACAAATCCCCGTTCTCGGGCGCAGAGACCACGAAGGCAACCTAGAGATTCCGTTTTCGTTTTTTGGGTTCGCTGATATTGACGCGCCGCGCAGTTTCAACTTCCCAGAGTTTGGCCTCCGGCTCATGGTGAAGCTCAAGAACGATCGTATTGAACTCTCGCTAAGCCGCGACCCGGATCAGCTGGAGTTGCCGTTGGACTCGCTGTGACCGCGTGAAAGCGAGCTGCGCGTGAACAAGGAGTCTTAGAAGTAGCGTTGAGCCCGCGGAGCGCCCGCCCACCGGAGCAGATTTGACGCACCTCCGCGCAAGCGTGGCGGCGCTCGTACCGACCAAACGCCCTTTTTGGCAAAGAATGTATGGCGTACTCAATGAGCTAGTGCACGCCTAGTGCCTTTTGCCCCGCAGGCCGTTGTCATGTCCAGGTCCACAAATCGAAGTCTTGGATGACGCGTATATGTCGCTGTCGGTGAACTGTGCGGCTGGGTGAGTGTTCGGTGAGGCGCTCGGCTTTTTTGCAAATTTTGATTTCCAGTTCGCGGGCGAAGCTGCTCAGAGAAACGCGTCCGAAAACCGAACCATCCCCCCGGTACCCTGGCCACTTTCGCCGCGCTTATTAGATCGTGCAGCGAACGGCCCTTGCGTGGCCCGTGACGGCGTTCGCCATCGCAACTGGGGCTGATGGCCCAAGGGCCCGCCAAACACGTGTAGCGCCATCTCTCGCAGCTTTCCCGTTTTAGGACCCTCGCTCGAAACGACACGGCGTCGGAAGCGAACCACAAAAGCGCGCGGCGAAGACGAGCGCGGACACTACGGTCCTCACGTGGGTAGCAGCGTGGGTAAAAGGTTCTCAAGCGCATTTCACCGGAAGAACGCCTCAACCGATGGCGGATGACGTGTCCGCCTGGCACGTGGATGCGCGCGTGATGATGCGACCTTCACGGCGCGTGCGTAGGCATCATTTATTTGACCGCCTGCGCCATCACGCGCGGCGAGCAGAGCGACGAGCGCGGGACCTCGACAAACTCCGCGTCGATAGCGTCGGGTTCATCAGCGTACTCGATGGCTTCGCCACGCTTCTTTCGTTCGAGCGCTTCGAGCAGCGCTTCCGCACTGTTATCAATGCGCAAGTCCATCGCACTTCGCGAGATCGTCACGATGCCGCCCTTCTCCAAGCATTCCTTCGCCGCCGCGAGGCGCGTGCTCTCGTTGCGAGCGTTCTGCGCAAGGTCGATGATGGTCTTGAAGGCGATGTTGCTGGCGGAGACAAAGCGCGCCTGTATCTCTTCCTTCAAACGCTTCTGAATGCGATCCGAGCCGAGCAGGATGGCGGCCGAGCGCTTCGCGTCCTCATCGTTCGTTGCGAGCCCTGCGCGCTTCGCGGCTTCGGGGCCATCTTCAGGACGGCCGCCAAGCTCCAGGTAGTGCGCGAGAAACGCAGCGTGCTGCGTGCGGGGATCGGTAAGCGTGCGGGGCATGACGGGCGCGATCATTGGCTAGAACGGCGACAGAGTAGCATGTTCGCCACGGCGGCGCACGGCACGAGTCGAAACGCTAGGGCGCGGCGCGCGAAACGCGTGACAGAGGCTGCGCGATTGCTGGCGGTGGTCTCTTCTAAGATTCGGGAGAAGAATAGTAACACTCGATTCTAAATGCGCTGCGGGCGCGCTTCTCAAGCGCCGCAAGCGCATAGGGGGTACGGGGGTGTCTGCACACACCTAAAACCGCACCTAAAATGAACCCAAACCGCACCGTCTTCCGCACCCTGTGCCGCACCCAAAAATGAACCCAAAAATGTACCTTCGAGAGCGTCGATCGATTGGAACCCAAGACCAACTGCATTAGCTCTCCCCGACCTTTTTGGCGTCGCGCGCAAGTGCCGAGGCTTGCTCATGGTTCGGCGGATAGAAGCCCGCCGAGCGGTGCCGCGTCGCAGGAAGGAACATCAACTGACCGTCACGCGAAGCGGCCTGGACTTCCTCCCGGAACGCACGTTGCGTCGGGCGGCGGCCAGTCGCCTTATCGACTTCCTTCATGGCCCACTCGGGGATCGTGTCTCGCTTGTTGAAGGGCGTACCAAGCTCAGCGGCACCAAGCGCCGCGCGCACAACCGCTTCGCGTAGCGCGCCTGCATCTTGTGCGGCCTGCGGCAGAACCTCGGTCGGCAGCAGCGCGCCGCGATAGAAGCGAAGTTTGATGGGAACGCCCTTGGGGCCATGATTGCGTTTAGCGACGCGCAACTCGTACTCATCCTCCTTGTCGGTGGGCTCGATCACAAGGCGGACGCGCGGGCTGTTGTGCCATGCGACCGAAAATCCATCCATCTCTTGCCGGCCGCTTCCCGCCTGCGACGGATGCCACGGCATGATGATGGTGCAGTCCGCGCTGTCGCAGATGCCTTGCAGTACGACCTTGATCGCGAAGTTCACACTGTCCTCGTCGATCTTACCGTGGTTTTTGAAGCGCAGAACATCGTACGCGCTGTCCAGCACGACGACTTTGTGGCCGGGGATGCTCTGCAACTTTATCAGTAGGTCGTGATAAAACGGCCGAAGCAAACATTCGGCGCTCTCGCCCATGACTACGAGCGCGCTGTCCTTCCCTTGCATCGGGAGGAAGACACCCCCGGCGTGCGGGTTGTCCGGCGTCGGCCGAGCCGGCGGAGGCAGCTCCAATACTTCCGCTATGGCTTGGGCGCGGCGAGCCAACTCGTTCTCGTCATCTTCGGCCGCAACAAGAACCATCGTCGCGCGAGCGCCGGACGGCGTGCCACATCCGGCCTGTTCGCCGTACTTCCCAAACACGTTCGCGCCGACGTTCAGCGCCATCGTCATTTGCATTGCAAGGCGGCTTTTGTGGCTGCCACCCGGCGCAGCAATGAAGTTGACGACTCCTTTCTGAATGAGGCCAGGAACCAGCTCCTCCACCGGATGCACGTCGCGCCCAAGCAGGTCGAAAGTCGGGATCGTCTCAAGGGGGCGAGAGGGACGCTCCCCCAGCGCGGGCGTGGCGACGATCAAGTCGCGAAGCGCCTCCGCTCCGTTCGCAGCAAGGAAATCGTCAGCACCAACCTTGATAGGCTTTCCGTGTTCGTCGGTTTGACCGGATGCGGGAAGGCGGACGCAACGCACACGGAGACCGAGGAGCGCTAGCAGCGTCGCAAGACGTTGTTCGGAGCGCCCCACGTTGGGGTTGGTCGCGATGTCGCTGTCGAAGATGATGCAAACGTCAGAGAACTGCGTCACGGCGGCAACGAGATCAGGATGCAGCGCGTGCGGAACGGCCTTGCTCTCGCGCACACTGTCCACGCCGCCAATCGCGACGCAGGGGATGCCGGCCGCCGAGAGGGCAGCCGCTTTCTTCTCGCCTTCCCCAATGCACAGCGCGCCGTCCGGCAGAACCGAAGTCGCCAGCGCTTGCGGCACGTAAATTTGAGAGCCACTGCCGCGCGGCGCGTCGTATCTGCGGGCGTCCTTGGGCAGCGATTTGCCGAGAACCGGAAGGTAGCGGCAGCGCACATAGGGGACATGCACGCCATCGACCTTGTAGGTCACCTGCGAGCCGTCCATGCGCGTGTACGGGATGATGGTCGCGGGATGCGCCGCGAAGTCGGGATGCGCAACACTGGCGTCATCCGTGAAGTACATTCCGTTCGCCCGCGCGTCGTCGAGCGTGAGGCCGCTACGGGCCAAGTCCGCCTGCGCGGCCATCAGCGTGGAGCTGCTGCACTCGCCGCGTTCGCCGTCAGCAGAGCACGCGCCCCATCGCGTGATGTTGATGGCGGGAGGAATATGCACTACATTGCCGGTCGTCATCGTGATAAGTCTTTCGTGTCATGTGACGCCCCTCGGAAGCCCGCCGCGCCAACGGCGGGTTTTCATTTATCTGCGCGGAACACGGCCCGTTCGCCGCGCCTGAATGTTGATTTGCCCCGGCCGCCTGTTGGGCAGATTGAGATAAGCGTTTGGCGTGCCGCGCCCGTTGTGTTCGACGCGCTTCACTCTCAGCCCAAGATGCAGCGCGGCGATGATGAGCATCCCGTTGGATATGTACGCGTCGCAGTCGAAGCTAGCGCGCAGCCACCGCTCCGCTTCGTGCTTGAACGTATAAGAGTCAGCGGTGCGGTTAAACGTCGGCGTCGGCGTGAACAGCATCAGCCATTCAAGGGCACGCTCACATTCCCTGCAGTGCTCGTCCGTCAACGTCGCGTCGCGCATGGCTTGCAGCTTATCCGTAGGGCGATACCTGCCGAAGCCGTGTGCGTTCAGTTCCGGTTGATCCGCAAGGACGCGTGCGATGATCGACCGGATCAACTCGGGCGGGCTGTAGAAGAAAGGCAGGGCCTCACAGCGCGCAGCGTAGTCGGCTCTGAGGTGCTGGCGTACCTCTGCGAGTTCGGCGCGCAAGGCAGTCTTGTCGTCTGCGCTCACGCCGGCGTTGGCGAAAAACTCGGCAGCGCCGCGCCGAAACGACGGCAGCGTGGTGCGGAGAAGTGCAACTCGATCGAGCACGTGAATGCTGGCGGTCATCAGGCGGCCTCGCCACGCGGCAGAGACGCCAGCCAGCGTTCGAGGCTTTCGGCAGTGATCCGCGTTGCAGCGCCGATCTTCGTGCGCTCAAGCTTCTTGTTCTTGTACAGCTCAAAGAGCTTCGTATCGCCAAGGCCGGTGATGTGTTTGATCTCTTGGTGAGTGTAGAGGCGCTTCCGCAGCGTCGCATTTGCGTCAGGGGACATTCGTCATTCTCCGCAGTAAGGGCGAGCCAGTCGCCCCCATCCGTGCGAAGAATAACCGGGCCTCTATGCCTTGTTTTACCGCTAGGAAGCTTGTGTCAGACCTTGGCGGCGCGGAGCCAGCGTGTGAGCGCACGGTCGCTCTTGCCGCCGTACTTCTCCTTGTGGGCGTTTTTGTACGCCCAGTGGTGGACGGTCAGCTTCTGATCGCGCGATCTCTCCACGCTGAAATCCGCTATTGCGCGCTTGCGGTATGGTTCGGCTGCGTCCTGCCGCTGCTTCACGCGCGTCTTCCCTCCCGCGCGCTGCTTGCTCCGTATACTGAGACGCTCGCCAGCCGCGCTGAAAATGCCGAGATTGGCGCGACTAAAGAGCACCTCAGCAGCGGCCAACGTATACAAGGCCGCGTCGCGACGGCTCATCCACGCTTCGTAAGCTTCAGGCGTGGGCGGGGCCTTCTCGCGATCCGTAACAACATACGCAGCGAGTGCGCAAAGAAGGTCGGCAGCCGGGCCGTCCGTGGGCCGTCCTTGATCGGCCGTCTTGCGACTGAAAGCCAACGCCCTATTAGCAATTTCGCGCAGCGCCTCGGTGTCGCCGTGGCGAGTGACGGCTTGAACCTTGGCTTCGGCAATCCTTAGACCGCAGTCGCGCAACGCCGTCACCGCTTGTTCAAAGAGCAGTTGGGGCATGCGTCGGAACCGCCCCGCGTAGTTCGACAGCCCGGCAAGACGTTCATCCACCGTGCCCCAGACGGCGGGATTTTCGGTGCCGCTTTCCGCTTCAAGCAACTCGATAAGGTCGCGCCCGCTCATGTGCTATGCTTCCTCGCGGTGCTCACGCAGTAAGAGCCCCAAGCGTCCATGAGCTTCCGTCGCTTCTCGAACAGGTCGCCACGCCGGTACGCCGCCTCCACCTTGTCGCCCACCGCGTGTGCAAGCGCAGCTTCAGCGACCTCACGGGGGAAGTTTGTGCGCTCCGCTGCCCAATCGCGGAACGTGGAGCGGAAGCCGTGGACGGTCTCTGTCCGGCCCGCCCGGCGCAAGACTTCGCCCAAGGTGGCCTGCGAGATCGTCCGGCCACGCCGCATGTCGCTCTCAAAGATCAGCTTGTCAGGCTCCGCAGCGCCTGCCGTCGCGAAACGGGCCTTTAGAACGCCAAGGGCGGCCGTGGAGAGCGGTACGCGGTGGAGCCGGCCTCCCTTCATCCGCTTGGCGGGAACGGTCCACACGCCGCCCTGTACGTCGATCTCGCCCCAGGTTGCGCCGGCCGCCTCGCCAAACCGCGCGGCAGTCAGGATCAGGAACCGCAGGCAGTCCGCGCCGCTGCCCGTCCTGGACGCGATGGAGGCGAACGCGTCGGGCATGTCGGCCACCGGAACAGCGCGGTGATGTTGGACCGGCGCGACCTTGGCGCGGGCGGGGAGAGCGTATTCGAGGTTGCCTTTCCAGCGCGCTGGGTTCTCTCCGCTTCGGTAGAGGCGAGCCTTGGCGTAGTCCAAAACGGTCTCGATCCGGCCCCGGACACGGCTCGCAGTCTCGGTCTTCGCTGTCCAGATGGGGTCGAGCACAGCCATGACCGCCGCTTGATCCACCTCTGCGACAGGCTGCGCGCCCAGCACGGGGTAAGCGTAGGTCTTGAGCGTGCTGCGCCACTGGGCGGCGTGTTTGTCGTTCCGCCAGCCGGCCTCGTGGGCGGCCATGTACGCCTCGGCGCAGTCCTTGAACGTCATAAAGCCCGGCTTAGCGTTGCGAGCCTCCGCTTGAGCCGCTGCGGCGGTGGCGCGGGCTGCGGCGGCCAAGGCGGTGGTCTTTCGGTCACGGCGCTCGTTGATCGGGTCGCGGTTGGCACGAGCGGCCTTGCGCACGTCGCGGGCTAGCTCACGAGCCGTATCCAGATCGACCTCTGCCGCCGGTCCAAGGCCCATCTCCCGCCGCTTGCCGGCCAGCGTGTAGCGGACCACCCACGATCGGCGCGGCGCAGCATCACGGCCCACGCTGACCTGTAGGAACAAGCCCGCGCCGTCCGGATAGTTTCCCGGCCGCTTCGCGGCCTTCACCGTCGTCGGGGTCAGTTTGTGCGCCTGCCTCGCCATACACCACGCCCTGCAAGTCACCCGCCATGGGACATTCTGGGATCATCAACCCACGGAATACCCACGATCAGATCACGGCGTGCGGGGAAGCGCCACGAAGTACGCCGAAGAGGCGAGCGCGTCAAAATTCTTATTTTTCCGTGGATTAAGCGAAGAGACGCGAAGAGCGGCGAATTAGAACGGAGAGGGAATTGGCGGATGGGGTGGGATTCGAACCCACGGTGAGCCTGCGCCCACGCCGGTTTTCAAGACCGGTGCCTTCAACCACTCGGCCACCCATCCCGCGGAGAGGCCAGATATGTCTCCCGCGCGCCGTGCGCAACCAAGCCCCCCAGCCGGGACCAAAAGCGCATCCCGCCAGCGTCGCCGCGGCGCCCCGCCTTGATCCCGTCCCCCGCCGCGCCTAGAGGATTTGTCTAAGTAATACGGGCGCCCTCGACGCCCGCGTATGGGGGAAGCGTCCGATGATCGTCACACGCCGCACATTCGCCCGCCGCACACTTGCTCTGGGCGCGGCCCTCGTCCTGCCGCTCGGCTGCGCCACGCCCCGCGCCGCATCGGCCCCGAGCGTCGCTGAAGCCGCCTTCGGCGCCCTCTCCAACGGTACGCCGGTCTCCCTCTACACGCTCCGCAACGCCCATGGCGTGGAAGCCAAGATCACCAATTACGGCGCCGCCCTCGTCTCGCTCCGCGTCCCCGACCGCGCCGGCGCCATCGACGACATCCTGCTCGGTTACGACAACGCCGCCGGCTACGAGACCGACACCGCCTATCTCGGCGCCATCATCGGCCGCTATGGCAACCGCATCGGCGCCGCCCGCTTCAGCCTCGACGGCGCCGAATACCGGCTCGCCGCCAACAACGGCGCCAATTCCCTGCATGGCGGCCCGACCGGCTTCCACAAGCGCCTCTGGCGCGCCCAAGCTTCCAGCGACGCCGGCGCCGCGCGCCTCGCGCTCACCTACGACAGCGCCGACGGCGAGGAAGGCTTTCCCGGCGCGCTTTCCGTGGAGGTGGTCTACACGCTCGACAATTCGGGCGCGCTCGCCATCGAGTACCGCGCGACGACCACCAAGCCGACCCACGTCAACCTCACCAACCACGCCTATTTCAATCTCGCCGGCGCCGGCGACATCCTCGGCCACAAACTCACCATCGCCGCAGAACGCTATACGCCCGTGGACGCAGGCCTCATCCCCGAAGGCCCGCTGGCGCCCGTCGCGGGCACGCCGTTCGACTTCCGCACGCCCGTCGCCATCGGCGCCCGCATCGACGCCGACAACGAGCAGCTCCGGCGCGGCCGCGGCTACGACCACAATTGGGCTCTCGACGGCGGCATGACCCAGGCGCCGCGCGCGGTCGCCCGGCTGGAGGACCCCGCCACCGGCCGCGTCATGGAGGTCGCCACCACCGAGCCCGGCCTGCAATTCTATTCCGGCAATTTCCTCGACGGATCGATCGTCGGAAAAGCCGGCCGCCGCTACGCCCTGCGCAGCGGCCTCTGCCTGGAGACCCAGCACTACCCGAACAGCCCGAACCGGCCGGATTTTCCCTCCACCGTGCTGCGCCCCGGCCAGACCTACGCCACCCGCACGATCTACGCCTTCTCCGTCGCCTCCTGACGCGGCCATCCAAGGATGGTCAACGCGGGCCGCGGCTGCCTGGCCGCGAAATCTCGGGGCTTGGCGAGCCGCCTTAGGGGAACTAAATCGGCGCCGAGAAGTATTCGATTCTCCGGCCCCCGGAGCGAACTAGATAGCGCGTGAGAGACAGACACATGCGCCCACAAGCCCCCCAACTTGCCCAGCTCGCCCAGCTGCGCGCGCGCCAGCCGCTTTGGCCGTTCGTCCTGGTCGCCGTGCTCTACGGCCTGACCTTCGCGATCGGCGCCCTGGTCAGCAACGACGCCGAGCAGCGCTTCGCCGATCGCGGCGCGGTCTCCTGGACCCGCCCCGCGCCCTAGGCGCCCGCTTCGGGCTTTCCCCGCCGCGCGGCCATCGTATAGATATCTAAGCATGGCCGTTGTGCTGCAGACCGATCGGGCCTGGCCCGACGACGCGATCGAACGCGCGGTGATCGAAGCCGCCGGCCATTCCTTCGTCTGCGGCCCGCCCGTGCCGGCGCCCGCCGCCGAGATCGAAGCGCTCGTGCGCACGCACGATCCCGCCGCCGTCATGACCTGCTGGGCGATCGTCTCGGAAGCCGCGGTGAACGCCCCGAGCGCGCTTCGCATCGTGCAGCGCATCGGCGTCGGGCTCGACAACATCGCCGTCCCCGCGGCCACCGCGCGCGGCGCCTGGGTGGCGAACGTCCCGGACTATTGCGTCGGCGAAGTCGCCGACCACGCCGTCGCGCTCATGCTTTCCTGGGCGCGCGGCGTCGCCGCGTTCGATCGCGACGTAAAGGCGGGCGCCTGGAATCCTTCGAGCGCGCGCCTCAGGCGCGTCGCGGACCTCACAATCGGCATCGTCGGCCTTGGGCGCATCGGCGCCGACACGGCCGCAAAGCTTCGCGCGATGGGCTGCAATGTCATCGCGCACACGCGTAGCGGCAAGGACGCGCGCGTCCCCCTCGCGCCGCTCGACGATCTCCTCGCGCAGAGCGACGTCGTGATCCTGCACGCGCCGCTGACGCCCGCGACCCGCAACCTCATCGACGCCGCGCGCATCGCGCGCATGAAGCGCGGCGCCTTCCTCATCAATGTGAGCCGCGGGCCGCTCGTTGATAACGACGCGCTTCTGGCCGCGCTCGAACGCGGCCATCTCTCCGGCGCCGGCCTTGACGTCATCGACGGCGAGCCGGATCCGCCGCGCGCGCTTGTGGAGCGTCCCGACGTGATCGTCACGCCGCACATCGCCTTCTCCTCCGAAGCCTCCCTCGCCGAGTTGCGCCGCCGCGCGGCCGAGGAAGTCGTCCGCGTCCTCGCCGGCGAAGCCCCGCACCATCCCTGCAACGAGCCGAAATGAGCCAGACTTCCATCGCCCGCGTGCATGCGCGCCAGGTGTTCGATTCCCGCGGCCGCCCGACCGTCGAAGCGGAAATCACGCTCGCCAACGGCGTGAGCGCCCGCGCGCAAGCGCCCTCCGGCGCCTCCACGGGAAAAGCCGAGGCGCACGAATTGCGCGACGGCGGCGCAGCGTGGGGCGGCAAGGGCGTCGCCAAAGCCGTAGCCAATATCAAAGGCGAGATCGCCGCCCTGCTCGCCGGCTTCGACGTCGTCGATCAGCCCGGCCTCGACTCGCGCCTGCGCGCCGCCGACGGAACGGACAATCTTTCTCGCCTCGGCGGCAACGCCATCCTCGCCGTCAGCCTCGCCGCGCTCCGCACCAGCACCGTGGCGCTTAACCTTCCGCTGCATGAGCGCATCGCCGCGCTCGCCGGAACCACGCCCAGCCTGCCGATGCCGATGGTCAACATCCTCTCCGGCGGACTGCACGCGCGCCGCGGCATGGACGTGCAGGACTTCCTGATGATCCCGCTCGGCGCCCGCTCGTACAGCGAAGCCTTCGAATGGGTCTGGCGCGTGCGCGCCAGCGCCGCGGACCTGTGCGCCGCGCGCGACATCACCACGCTTCTCGCCGACGAGGGCGGTCTTGCGCCCGGCTTCGAAACAAGCGAGCAGGCGCTCGATCTCATGGTCGCAGCCTTCCAAGCAGCGGGCCTCCAGCCCGGACGCGACGCCGCCATCGCGCTCGATATCGCCGCCTCCTCGCTTGTCGATGGCGAGGCCTACAACTTTGTCCGCAGCGGAAAGCGTCTCTCCTCCGCCGATCTCATCGACACGCTCACGCGCTGGACGAGCGCCTACCCCATCGTTTCCATCGAGGATGGCCTCGGCGAGGACGATTGGGCGAGTTGGCCCGCGCTCACCGAAAAACTCGCCCACATCCAGCTCGTCGGCGACGATCTCTTCGCCACCCAGCCCGCGCGCATCGAGCGCGGCGTCGCCGCTGGAATCGCCAACGCCGCGCTCATCAAGGTGAACCAGAACGGAACCTTCTCCGGCGCGCTCGAGGCGGTGCGCACCGCGCGCGACGGCGGCTACGCCACCATCATCTCCGCCCGTTCAGGCGAAACCGAAGACGATTTCCTCGCCGACTTCGCCGCCGGTATCGATGGCGGCCAGATCAAGATCGGCTCGGTGCGCAATTCCGAGCGGCTGGCGAAGTATAATCAGCTCCTGCGCCTGGAAGAGGCGGGCCTGCGCTGGTCCGGCGCGCGCGGCCTGGCGCCGCTTCGCGCATGAGCGCCCCCTCTCCCGCCCTCGCCGCGTTTCTTCTCGACACGAAGCTCGCGGCGCCGGGAGAGGAAAGCACGTGGACGCCGCTCGCCGGCGGCGTCTCCTCCGACATCTGGCGCGTCACGACGACAGCCGCCACGTTCTGCGTCAAGCGCGCGCTCCCGAAGCTGCGCGTCGCCGCCGACTGGGAGGCGCCGGTCGAGCGCAACGCCTATGAATGGGAGTACATGCGCGTCGCCGGCGCCATCGCGCCCGACGCG
The DNA here is from genome assembly GCA_016791425.1 of Hyphomonadaceae bacterium. Taxonomy (GTDB): domain Bacteria; phylum Pseudomonadota; class Alphaproteobacteria; order Caulobacterales; family Aquidulcibacteraceae; genus CADEEL01. The sequence goes on from JAEUMQ010000011.1 coordinate 69,198, forward strand.
ATCCCCCGCCTCCTCGCGCACGATCCCGCCAACGGCCTCTTCGCGATGCAATGGCTCGCGCCGGAAACCTATCGTCTTTGGAAATCCGAGCTGCTCGCGGGCCGCGTCGATGTCGGCGCCGCCGCACGCGTCGGCGATCTTCTCGGCCGCATCCATGCCGCAACTGCGCGCGATCCGAGCCTGCCCGCGCGTTTCGCCACCGACGCAAGCTTCCATGCCCTGCGTATCGACGCCTATCTGCTCGCGACCGCGCGCGTGCATCCCGATCTCGCGCCGCGCATCGAAGCCATCGCTGCGCACACCGCCGCTGCGAAGCATGCGCTCGTGCATGGGGATGTGAGCCCGAAGAACATCCTCCTTGGCCCGCACGGGCCCGTTCTGCTCGACGCCGAATGCGCCTGGTTCGGCGATCCCGCGTTCGACCTCGCTTTCTGTCTCAACCATCTCGCCATCAAGCGCCGCGTCGCAGCGACCGCCGCCGGCGCGCTCGCAGACAGCTTCGCCGCGCTCGCGCGCGCTTATCTCGCCCACGTCGATTGGGAGCCGCGCGCAGCGCTCGAAGCGCGCGCCGCCGATCTCCTGCCCGCGCTCGCGCTGGCGCGCGTCGATGGCAAGTCCCCGCTCGAATATCTCGACGAGCCGCAGCGCGCTGCTCTCCGCGCCGCCGCGCGCGCCGCGCTCCTCGCCGCCCCGCGCGACCTCGCCGCAGCCCAGCTCCGTCTCGCCGCGTAGAAAGTCGGAAGCAAACCCATCGCCGTCCCAACGCAGAACGATGGGACGCGCTGGCGGCCGCAGCCCCGCCAACGCGGCAATATTGCTCTACAATTCAGTATTCCAATCGGCTAGGACACCTCCAGCCGCGCGCACGCGCGGACCAAGACGATAAAAGGGGGAGGCAGCATGCTGCGCATCATTCCGTCCGCGGCGCTTGTCGCGGCGCTGGCCCTCGCCGCGCCGTCCGCGCTCGCGCAGCCCGCAGGCCCCGTCGCCGAAGCCGCGCAAGCCTCCGCGCCGCTGAGCATCGCGCGCCAGGGCTTCTTCTATGTCGGCGGCAAACGCCACGAGACCGAGGCCGGCCCCGTCATCGCCGACCGCATGTATGTCGAGTTCCAGATCCCCGCGCAGCAGACGCAGCCTTATCCGCTCGTCTTCTTCCACGGCGGCGGCCCCTCCGGCGTGGTCTGGACCATGACCCCCGACGGCCGTCCCGGCTGGCGCGACTATTTCCTGCGCCGCGGCTTCGCCGTCTACATCGTCGACGCCCCGATGATCGGCCGCTCCGGCTACAATTCCCTCGTCGACGGCGCCCAGACGATCGTCCCCAACATACCCCAGCCCCCGCCCGCGCCCGGCGCCGCGCCGCGCTGGCCCCAGGAGGTCAAGCACACCCAATCGCCCGCGACCGGCGGCGCCGACGATCCCGTGCGCGACGCCATGGCCGCCTACATCCTGCCCGGCGTCGAAGCCGTGCGCGGCGGCACCATCCCGCCCCCGCTCCCGATCGTTCAGCGTACGGACGAGATCGTCCAGGCCGCCGCCTCCGCCCTGCTCGATCGCATCGGTCCCGCGATCATCGTCACCCACTCGCGTTCGGGCACCTATAGCTGGCTCATTCCCGATGCGCGCCCGAACCTGGTGAAAGGCGTCGTCGCGGTGGAGCCCAACGGCCCGCCCTATTACAACAATCTTCCCGGCGCCCCGCCCCAGACCGAGACCGCCCGTCCCTGGGGCCTCACCTACGCCCGCCTCAACTTCGATCCCGCGCCCGCCTCCGCCGCCGACATCGCGCCCACGCGCCAGCAGCGCTCCGAAGGCCCTGGCCTGGTCGGCTGCTGGGACATGGGCGGACGGCGCCGCACGCTGCCGAACCTGCGCAACATCCCGATCCTGATCGTCTCGGGCGAGGCCTCGTACCACGCGCAATATGATCAGTGCACGTCGCGCTTCCTCACCCGCGCCGGCGTCCCCAACGAATATGTGCGCCTCGAAAGCGTCGGCATCCACGGCAACGGCCATTCGATGATGGGCGAGAAGAACAGCGACGAGGTCGCCGCCTTCATCGCTGACTGGCTGGTCGAAAAGGTGCGCTGACCCGAACTGGCGACCCCGGCGTGACTCGAACACGCAACATCCCGCTTAGAAGGCGGGTGCTCTATCCAGTTGAGCTACGGGGCCGAACGAGGGAGTAGCGAATAGGGGCGCAGTCCGAACGGCCTCGCGAGACTCCCCTATTCGCTATTCGCTACTCCCTATTCGCTCCTTCAATGCGACCACGGTTCCTTGCGCCGAAACGCAAAATTGTCGCCATAGGCCTTGAGCACGCGTTTGGGCTCGGCCGGCTCGCTCGCCTCGTGCGGCAGCCCGTGTCTGCGCGCGAACGCGATCGCCTGCTCACGCGTCTCGAACGTGAGGCGCACCTGCCCGTCAGGATCGGCCGAGCTGGACCACCCCATCAGGCTTTCCGGCGCGAGCGGCGAATTGAGCTCGAACTCCAGCACCCAGAGCTTGGCGTTCGCCTGCCCCGATTGCATCGCCGTCTTCGCCGGCCGGTAGATGCGCGCCAGCATGCCTCCTCAGCTGTCCAATGCTTCCTTCAGCGCCTTGCCGGGGCGGAACTTCGCCTTGCGGCTGGCCGGAACGTTGATCTCTTCCCCGGTCTTGGGATTGCGCGCCGTGCGCGCCGCGGCGTTGGCCACCACGAACACGCCGAACGCCGGCAGCCGCACATCGTCGCCCTTCTTCAGCGCGACGGTGATGCAATCGAACACGGCGTCCACGAGCTCCGCGGCCCGCGCGCGGGGTTCATTGGTGGCGTCGGCGACGGCGTTGACGAATTCGGCTTTGTTCACGGGGATGCCCCTCTCAACGAAAAAACGCGCCATAAGGGCTAAGCCGGGCCGCGTTGTCAAAGCCGAAAGACGCAAATGGCGGAACCCGTCCGGGCTCCGCCATTGTCGCGTTGACAAGCCGAATCAACGAATTAGTGCGGCCTGACGCCCTCGCCCGACGCCCGTTCGGCTTCGGTTCTGCGCGTCTCGGCCTCTTCGTCCTCTTCGGTCCATTCGATCGGCGTCAGCGGCCGCGCCAGCGCCCGCTTGAGCGCCTCATCCACCGTCGACACCGCGACGATCTCCATCCCCTTCTTCACATTGTCGGGGATGTCGGCGAGATCCTTCTCGTTGTCCTTCGGGATGAGCACGACCTTGATGCCGCCGCGCAGCGCCGCCAGGAGCTTTTCCTTGAGCCCCCCGATCGGCAGCACGCGGCCCCGGAGCGTGATCTCCCCGGTCATCGCCACGTCGCGCCGCACGGGCGCGCCGGTGAGCACCGAGACGATCGCCGTCGCCATCGCGACGCCTGCAGACGGTCCGTCCTTGGGCGTGGCGCCTTCCGGCACGTGGACGTGGATGTCCCGCATGCGGAAGAGCGGCGGCTTGATGCCAAACGTGATCGCCCGCGAGCGAACATACGAATTGGCCGCCGAGATCGATTCCTTCATCACGTCCTTCAGATTGCCGGTCACGGTCATCGCGCCCTTGCCCGGCATCTGCACCGCCTCGATCGTGAGGATGTCGCCGCCGGTCTCGGTCCACGCGAGGCCGGTCACGACGCCGACCTGGTCGTCCTGGTCGGCTTCGCCGTAACGGTACTTCCACACGCCGGCATAGTCCGGAAGGTTCGCAGGCGTGATGTCCGCCTTCGATTTCTTCTTCGTCTCGATCTCACGCACGGACTTGCGCGCCAGGTTGGCAAGCTCGCGCTCGAGATTGCGCACGCCGGCCTCGCGCGTGTACCGCCGGATGAGGTCGCGGATCGCGTCGTCCGACACCGAGAACTCGCCCTTCTTCAGGCCGTTCATCTCCAGCTGCTTCTCCAGCAGGTGGCGCTTGGCGATCTCCAGCTTCTCATCCTCCGTGTACCCCGGGATGCGGATGATCTCCATCCGGTCGAGGAGCGGCTGAGGCATGTTGAGGCTGTTGGCCGTCGTGATGAAAAGCACGTCCGACAGATCGTAATCGACCTCCAGATAATGGTCGTTGAACGTCGTGTTCTGCTCCGGATCGAGCACTTCGAGCAGCGCGGCGGAAGGATCGCCGCGATAATCGAAGCCGAGCTTGTCGATCTCGTCCAACAGGAAAAGCGGGTTCGACGATTTCGCCTTCTTCATCGACTGGATGATCCGGCCCGGCATGGAGCCGATATACGTGCGCCGGTGGCCGCGGATTTCCGCTTCGTCCCGCACGCCGCCGAGCGACACGCGCACGAAGTCGCGCCCCGTCGCCTTCGCGATCGACTTGCCGAGCGAGGTCTTGCCGACGCCGGGCGGGCCCACGAGGCAGAGGATCGGCCCGCGAACCTTCTGCGTGCGCGATTGCACCGCCAGATATTCGAGGATCCGCTCCTTCACCTTCTCCAGGCCGTAATGATCCTCGTTGAGGATCTTCTCGGCGCCCTCGATGTCCTTCTTGATCTTCTTGCGCGCGCCCCACGGCAGCGAGAGCAGCCAGTCGAGATAATTGCGCACGACCGTGGATTCCGCGCTCATCGGGCTCATCTGCCGGAGCTTCTTCAGCTCGGCCTCGGCCTTCGTGCGCGCTTCCTTCGAGAGCTTGGTCTTCTTGATCCGCAGCTCGAGCTCGGCGATGTCGTCGCGGCCTTCATCGCCTTCCCCCAGCTCGCGCTGGATCGCCTTCATCTGCTCGTTGAGATAATACTCGCGCTGCGTCTTCTCCATCTGCCGCTTCACGCGGTTGCGGATCTTCCGCTCCACCTGCAGCATGCCGATCTCGCCTTCGATCAGCGACAGCACCTTTTCCAGGCGCGCCGGCACGTCGGAGAGCTCAAGCAGCATCTGCTTGTCGGCGATCTTGATCGAGAGATGCGCGGCGACCGTGTCGGCCAGCCGGCCCGGATGCGTGATCTGCGAGATCGATTGCAGCACTTCGGGCGGCGTCTTGCGCGACTGCTTGATCAGCCCCTCGAACTGCTCGGCCACGGCGCGCGCGGTCGCCCGCGCCTCGGAGCTCTCGTCGTTGGTCTCCGGAACCGTCTCGATCTCGGCTTCGAAATAATTGTCGGCGCGGGTGTAGCGCACCACGCGGGCGCGGTGGGCGCCTTCCACCAGCACGCGCACCGTGCCATCCGGCAGCTTCAGGAGCTGCACGATCGAGGCGACGGTGCCGATTGGATAGATTCGATCCGGCGCCGGATCATCTTCCGACGCATCGATTTGCGCGACGAGCAGGATCTGCTTGTCGGTCTTCATCACTTCGTCGAGCGCGCGGACGGATTTCTCACGGCCCACGAACAGCGGCGCCGCCATGTGCGGGAACACCACGATGTCCCGCAGCGGCAACACAGGAAGGACGCGCGTTTCAGCCATACCCAACTCCCGGCTCCGAGTATTTCGGAGCATGCGAAGATTCGTGAACCAAAGAGAAAAGGAGCGCCGTTCGCGGCCGCTTCTATCCAGACCTTGATCCAGACCTCGGCTTGAAGATCGCCCTGGCGCGAATTCGCTTCAGGCCCTGGCCCGCTCCTCCTTTCGAGCGAGACGGGCAAGGATAGCAAACTTGGCGCTGCCGAAGTGCGGCTTCAAGGCCACACCCCGCGTGTGTCTCTGGACAGCGAAACAGGCAGCGCCAGTTCCCCGCGCGCAAGCGCGCTCCGTTCAGCCGCCGTTCATCTTCGCGACGGAGGTGAGTGGGAGCGCAGACTTCCGGTCCGCCTCTTCGGTCTAGAAAGCATGGCCCCTTAGGGCCCGCGCGCGAACTCAGCCTGCGCTTTCCTGGCCGTTGCGGCGCTCGGAATAGATCAGCAGCGGCTGCGCCCGGCCCTCGACCACCTCGGCCGACACCACCGCCTCCTCCACCCCGCGCATGTGCGGCAGCTCGAACATCGTATCGAGGAGGATGCCTTCCATGATCGAGCGGAGGCCCCGCGCGCCGGTCTTCCGGGCGATGGCCTTGCGCGCAATGCCGCGCAGCGCCTCTTCCGGGAAGTTGAGCTTCACGTTCTCCATCTCGAACATGCGCTGGTACTGCTTCACCAGCGCGTTCTTCGGCTCGGTGAGGATCTGGATCAGCGCCTCTTCGTCGAGGTCCTCCAGCGTCGCCAGCACCGGCAGCCGGCCGACGAATTCCGGGATCAGCCCGAACTTCAGGAGGTCATCCGGCTCCACCTCCCTGAGCACGTCGCCCGAGCGCCGGTCGTCCGGATCCCGCACGGCGGCGTTGAACCCGATCGCCGAGCCCTTGCCGCGCTGGGAGATGATCTTTTCCAGGCCGGCGAACGCGCCGCCGCAGATGAAGAGGATATTCGTGGTGTCGACCTGCAGGAATTCCTGCTGCGGATGCTTGCGGCCGCCCTGCGGCGGCACCGACGCGACGGTGCCTTCCATGATCTTCAAGAGCGCCTGCTGCACGCCCTCGCCCGACACATCGCGCGTGATTGAAGGATTGTCCGACTTGCGGCTGATCTTGTCGACTTCGTCGATATAGACGATGCCGCGCTGCGCCCGCTCGACATTGTAATCCGCCGATTGCAGCAGCTTGAGGATGATGTTCTCGACGTCCTCGCCGACATAGCCCGCTTCGGTCAGCGTCGTCGCGTCGGCCATCGTGAACGGCACGTCGATGATCCGCGCCAGCGTCTGGGCGAGCAGGGTCTTGCCGCAGCCGGTCGGCCCAATGAGCAGGATGTTCGACTTGGCGAGCTCGACATCGTTGTTCTTCGCGGCGTGGTTCAGCCGCTTGTAATGGTTGTGCACCGCCACCGAGAGCACGCGCTTGGCGTGGTCCTGCCCGATGACGTAATCGTCGAGCACGTCCTTGATCTCGCGCGGAGAGGGCACCCCCTCCTTCGACTTCACGAGCGAGGATTTGTGCTCCTCGCGGATGATGTCCATGCACAGCTCGACGCATTCATCGCAGATGAACACGGTCGGGCCCGCAATCAGCTTGCGGACTTCGTGCTGGCTCTTGCCGCAGAACGAGCAATAGAGCGTGTTCTTGGACTCGCCGCCGGACGTGGCCTTACTCATGGACGCTCCTCAGCGGGCGCCTCGCCCCCCGGTTGACGCACCCTCGGGGAAAGAGGGACCCTGGTGCGGATCGAGAGCCTTCGCCGCCCCCGATCCTTAATACGACATCCCTTTCAAAAATGTTCATTTCGGCCCATCGGACCATAGGCTTGCCGATCCGGCAAGCTTCCGCCGCCGCTTGAACCCAGGCTTGCGCAGCGACGCTCCGAAGCCTCGCCGCCGGTCCCCCGCCGATCTCACCTGGCAGGCGATTCCGCCAAGTCCCGCTTCTCGTAGACCTTATCGACGATGCCGAAAGCCTTGGCCTCCTCCGCGGTCATGAAATGGTCGCGGTCGAGCGTGCGCTCGACCACCTCATAGGGTTGTCCAGTGTGCTTGACATAAATCTCGTTGAGCCGCCGCTTGGTGGCGATGATGTCCTCCGCGTGCCGCTCGATGTCGGAAGCCTGGCCGCGGAAGCCGCCCGAAGGCTGGTGCACCATCACCCGCGCGTTCGGCAGGCACACGCGCAGGCCAGGCGCCCCCGCCGCCAAGAGCAGCGAGCCCATCGACGCGGCCTGCCCGATGCACACGGTCGAGACCGGGCTGCGGATGTATTGCATGGTGTCGTAGATCGCGAGCCCGGACGTCACGATCCCGCCGGGGCTGTTGATATACATGGCGATTTCGCGCTTCGGGTTCTCCGATTCCAGGAACAGAAGCTGCGAGGTCACCAGCGCCGCCAGCGTGTCCTCCACGCCCCCGGTCACGAAGATGATCCGCTCCTTGAGGAGCCGCGAGAAGATGTCGAACGCGCGTTCCCCGCGGCTCGTCTGCTCGATCACCATCGGGACGAGGTTGGCCCAGGTACGCTCGTGGTTTCGTTCGTAGTCGCGCATGGGTGGAGAGCTCGCGGGAATCGGGAGGACGGGCCCTCATATTTGCCCGACTGCGCCCCGCCGCAAGGCGCCTCCCTTTCCCGGCCCTGTTTTAACCTTTCCCGCGCTTAGCCCTCGGCCGGCTCCGCGGCGCTCTCGCCCTTGGCCTTCTTGGACCGTTTCGGCTTCGCTTCGCTCTCCGCGGCCTCCCCCGGGGCCCCGTCCTCGGTGAACAATTCTTCGCGCGTCACGGTCTGGTTGGTGACTTTCGCCAGCTCCAGCAGGAAATCGACCACCTTGTCCTCATAGAGCGGGGCGCGAATCTGCGCCTGCAGCTGCGGGTTCTTCTGGTAGGCCTCGAACACCTGCCGCTCCTGCCCGGGGAAGCGGCGCGCCATGTCGAGGATCGCCTGCCCGACCTCCTGGTCGGAGATCGCCACCTTGTTGCGCGAGCCCACTTCGGCCAGCACCAGCCCAAGCCGCACGCGCCGTTCCGCGATGCGCTTGTATTCGCTCTTCAGCGTCTCCTCGTCCTTGCCGGCATCCTCCGGGTCCAGACGATCGGCCTTTTTGTCCGCCTCGATCTGGCTCCAGATCTGGCGGAACTCCGCATCGAGCATGCCCGGCGGCAGGGCGAAATCGTACATCTTGTCGAGCTGGTCGAAGAGCGCGCGCTTGGCCTTGGCGCGCGATTGGGCGGTGTGCTCCGCCTCGATCCGCCGCCTGAGCGCGTCGCGGACTTCCCCGATCGTCTCAAGGCCCAGTTGCTTGGCGAAGGCGTCGTCCGCGACCGCTTCCTTCGGCGCCTTCACCGCGGTCGCCTTCACCGCGAATTCCGCCGCCTTGCCCTTCAGCGTCTCCACGCCGTAATCGTCCGGGAACGTCACATTGAGCGTGCGCTCCTCGCCCTTCTTGACGCCGATGAGGCCGCTCTCGAATCCGGGGATGAGGCTTCCTGAACCGAGGATCACCTCCGCGCCTTCGGCCTTGCCGCCCTCGAACGCGACCCCGTCCACCTTGCCTTCGAAATCCATCACCACCGCGTCGCCGTCGGCGGCCGCGCCGTCTTTCTCTTCGAAGGTGCGGTTGGCCTTCAGGAGCTGCTCCAGCGCCTCCTCAACTTGCGCATCCTCCACCGGCGCGATCGGCCGCGTGAACGCGATCGCCGACGGCTCGGGCGTCTCGAAGTCCGGCATCACCTCGAAATGCACGTCGAACGCGAGGTCGGCCTTGCCCGCCGCCACCTCTTCCAGGTCGCTTTCCAGATGCAGGTGCGGCTCCGACACCGGCTTGGCGTTGGCCTTCTCCACCTGCGCCTTGGTGGAGGCCTCCACCTTCTTCTCGATCACCTCGCGCATGATCGAGGGTCCGTAGACCTTCTTGATGTGCGCGGGGGGCACCTTGCCGGGCCGGAAGCCGTTGATCTTTATCTGCGGCTGCACCTCGGCGATTTTGGCGTCGAGCTCCTGCATGAGCTCCGCCGCCGGGATGACGACGCGATAGGTGCGCGAAAGCTCGTTGTCTTCGTAGTCGTGGTGCTGGTGCGCCATTATTCGGCTCTTTGAGGCTTGTTTGGGGGAAAAAACGAAGCGGCGCTTATGGCACGCGCGCTCGGGAGGCGCTAGGACGCTCTTTAACCTAGAAGGGGAGGGGCGCGCCATGCGGGGCCCAGCTGGGGGAATACTGGCCGTTGCGCTGGCGTTCCTGTGCGCAGGATGCGCGAGCTTTTGGAGCTATGACGAGAGGGACTATTTCGCCGACCTGGCGCGCTACGCGCCCGCGGCGTCCTCTCCCGCCGCGCTCGTCGGGACGCCGAACGCCCCCGCGACGGCGATCACCCCCGCCCCGGCCGCCGCGCCCGCCTCCCGCCTGCCCGACCCGATCGCGATCGACGAGGCGCGGGAGGTCGATTTTGCCTGCGCCGACGGCTCCAACCTGCGCGTCACCTATTCCTCCGACCGCCAGACGGCGGTGGCGCAATGGAGCGACGGCCCTCGCGTCGCGCTCTCCCGCGACGACCAGGACGGGGTCACCCGCTATGTCTCGCCCGACGCCTCGCTCTTCCGCGCCGGCCGCCGCGTCGCCTGGGAAGGCCCCGGCGAGTACGAGGTGGAGGAAGGCGACACGCTCTGGAAGATCGCCGAGCGCACCTATGGCGTCCGCTCGCGCGGCTTCGAGATCGCGGCCCTCAACACCGACCGCGTCGCAGACCCCAATCTCATCTATCCCGGCCAGCGCCTGCGCCTGCCCGGCGGCACGCGCCGCCTCTGCGCCCGCCCCATGACCGCCGCCGCGATGTAGGCCGCCGGACCTCCCCTCCCCCGCGCCAACGGGGGAGGGGCCTGGGGTGGGGGACTTCCAGACTGGGCGCAAACGCCACCGCGCTCGACGCGCGCCGCGCCGCCCCAAGATCCGCGCGCGGGCCTTCAGGCCCGCCTTTCCAACGTTTTCAGCGTCCCCGCGCTTTCCAGAACGGGGGAAATCCGGGCGCCAATCCGACCGACCCAAAACGGGTGTAAGATGCCGCGCATGAAAGCCGACCTCCCCGACCTGCAAACCATCGAAGCGATCCTCGCTTCGCTGCGTCTTTGGGTTCTGGACGTCCTCGCCGCCCTCCTCGAGCGCTTCGGCCGCAACGGCCCCATCGCGCGCGACGTCGCCGCAATCCTGCGCAAGAGCCTGCGCAGCGCCGAGCGGGACATGAAGATCGCCATCCTCGGGCTCGCGCTCCGGCGCATGCCGCCACGCAACGCGAAGCGCAGCCATCACCGCCATCCGCATCCCGGCTTCGCGCTGCGGCGCTATCGCCAGAGCGATCTGCGCCTGCTGCTGCACGGAACCTTCAATCGCATGGGCGGCGTCAATCTCCGTACACGGATCGCTCGCCTGCGCGACATGATCGATGCGGCCCACGCCATCGCCGCGCGGCTCCTCAAGCGCCTCGTGCGCGGCTTCAACGGCCATCCCCGCATCCTCGCGGGCCCGCCGGCT
>JAEUMQ010000007.1 GCA_016791425.1 Hyphomonadaceae bacterium
CCCTAAAACACCGGCGTGGGTGTTTTTTTTTTTTAGTCTTGTTTTTCGGGGTGCCCCCGTGCCCCCCCCCTCCTGGGGTGGTGGGTGTTTGGGGTGTGGGGGTAGCCTCGATGTTGCATCATCTCGCGCAGCGAGCATCGCCAAGCATTGAGTTCGGTCGCTCGACACCCTGCCCTTTGGGAGAAGCGCCTCAATTTCCAGCGGCGCACATTCTCTAAGCCTACCGTCCCGGCCCGCCGCTCGCCGGCTTCTTCTCGCGCACTTCTTCCGTCCACGGACGTTTTGCCGTCCCCGGACTTCCCGGTCCCGAATTTTCCGGACCCGGATCTCTTGGCAGGCTCGGCGTCGCGGCGCGCACCGGCAGATGCACGGTCACCACCGTGCCCCTTCCCGGCTCCGATTCCAGCGCCACCCATCCTCCGTGCAGATCGACGAACGAGCGCACCAGCGCGAGCCCGAGGCCCGCGCCGTGATGATCGCCGGTTCGGAACGCGTCGAACGCCCGCGCCTGCTCGTCATAGGGAATGCCCGCTCCGGTGTCGGAGACCTTGAGCCGCATCACCCCGTCCAGTCTTTCCCCCGTCAGCGTCACGATCCCGCCGCGCTCAGAATGCCGCATCGCGTTCGACACCAGGTTGAACAGGATCTGCTTCACGCGCTTTTCGTCCGCGTAGAGCGCGCCGATCGAGGGATCGGCCTCCACGACGACGCGCACTTCGCTGTCGCCGGCCTTCGAGTGCGCGAACTGCGCAGCTTCGGTGAGCGCCGCGAACACATCGACGTCGCTGAGCTCGAGCTCCACCTCCCCCGCCTCCACCATCGCCACATCGAGAATGTTGGAGATGAGCTTCTCCAGCTCCCGCGTCGCTTCCAGGATCGCGCCGACCTGCTCGTCCTGGCGGTCATTGAGCGGCCCGAACAGCTTCGCCTGCAGCATTTCCGCCGAGAAGAGCACGCCGTGCAGCGGATTGCGCAACTGGTAAGAGACGTTCTGCACGAACTCGGTCTTGAGCCGGTCGGCCGCTTCGAACGCCTCGGCGCGGTCGCGGAGCGCGCCCTCCACCCGCTTGGCGGCGGTCACATCGAGGAACGCCACCAGCGTCTGCCCGTCCGGCAGCGGCCGCGTCGTGAACGTCAGCTGGCTCCCGTCCGAGCGGCGCATGTCGCCGCGATATTCCTGCCGCGCTTCCGGCGAAGGATCTGTGATCCGTGCACGGATCTTCGCCCAGACGGTGCGGTCGTGGAAAAGCTTCTCGCACGCCTCCACCAATTGGTCGAACGGCACGTCCGTTTCCGGCAGCTCGTCCTCGAGCTCCCACATCGCCTTGAACGCGGAATTCCTGAGCTTGAGCTTGCCGTCGAGGCCGAACACCGCGACCGCCTCGTGCAGGTTCTCGATCGCGGCCTTCTGCACGGCCACCAGCGCATTGTAGCGCGTGCGCAGCGCAAGCTCGTTGGTGATGTCGCTGAAGACGAGCAGCAATCCCCCGAGCGGATGCCGCTGCCGCGCGATCCGGAGCGTGCGCCCTTCCGGCAGCACCCAGAGCGCTTCGGGCAGGTCCGCGACTTCCTGATAGAGCGCGAGCTCGTCGGCGCGCCATTCCGCATAATTCGCGTGCGCCGGCAGCTTCCGCTTCTCTTTCAGGTGATCGAGCAGCGCCGCATGCGAAGGCCGATCGGCGAGGAACGAGGGCTCCAGTCCCCAGATCTCCGCGAACGCGCGATTGTGGAAGACGAGCCGCTTGTCCGGCCCGAACACGGCGACGCCCTCGGCGAGGTGATTGAGCGTTTCATCGTGCGCCGTCGCTTGCCGCGAAAGCGCATCGCGCGCCGTTTCGCCTTCGGTGACGTCGATCGCGACGCCGGCTGCGCCGCCCGCGACCGGCGCCATCACGATCCGCAGCGCGCGTCGTTCGCCGCGGATCACCGAATAGCGCACTTCTTCGTTGGTCTGGCCCGAATCGATCACGCGCCGGGCCTGCTCGTTCGAGGCCGTGTCGAGCGCGAGATTGCGCGCGATCGCCTGATCGAGCGACTTCGCCTCCAGCGCTTCGAGATAAGCCGCGTTCGCCCACTCAAGCTTGCCCGCGCCGCTGACCCGCCAGGCAAGGAACGGCGCCGCCGACAACATTTCGAGGAACGCGGCCGGGTCGCGCGCGATCACCTGCCGCGCTTCTTCAAGCCGCCCGCGCGCGCCGCTCTCTTCCACGCCGCGCACCGACGCATCGAGAATCCAGACGACGGCGCGCGCGCCTGCCGTGCGTCCATCCACCTCGATGAACACCCCGCCCGGCGTGGAGATGCGCAGCGAGAACGGCGCCCCTTCCCGCCGCAGGCGCGCAACCGCCGTTGCGAGCCGCGTGTATCCGCCCGTCGCGTCTTGCGCTTCGAAACCGGAAAGTCCCTGCAGGATGCGCACCTGCGCCTCGGCCGCGACCGCCGAATCGGAAAATCGCAACAGGCTCGCCAGCGCCAGCGGCGAACCATAGAGCCTGGGATCGCCCCAATCGCCTTCGTCGCGCGGCCCTTGCGGCTCTTCCCAGATCAGCACCACGCCCGGATGCGCGCCGAAAATGGCGTCCGCGCGCGCGAGCTTGTCCTCAAGCTCGTGCGCCCGATCCTTGAACCGCGCCATCGCGCCGCGCGCGCCATCGGTGACCCGCAGCGCCCACAGGAGCGCTGCGATGCCGATGGCAGCGGAGCCGGCCGCCGCCAGATAGGCTGCGAAACTGCCTTCCACGCACGCCCTTTCGAATCGCCAACCCCTGTTGCGCATGGTCCCGCAACGCGCCGGCGAAAGATATCGGTAAGGTGCGTCCCACCCGAGACGGACGCCGGTTGAAGCGCGGTTAAGAAGCGCCGACCGATCTGCGCATTTCCACCGCCGGCTGCTGCATCATCGCCTCGGCGCGCCGCTGCGCGAGGGCCGAGCTGGCCGGCAGATGATGCACGACGCTGTGGCGTTCCCCCAGGCCCCCGAGACGGAACACGAACGGAAGCTGGTAGGTCGCCGAAAGCTGGGCGCTGCGTCCTTGCGGCGGCCGGAAGCGGGCCCCTTTGAGCGCCGAGGAGGCCGCCCGGAAGAACATGTCCGACGGCCAGGATTCCACGCACCGCACGCCCTTGGCGCGTCCATCCGCCCCGATCTCGAACGCCGCCACCGCAATCCCCTCGACCCCGAGCCGGCGCGCGAGCGGCGGATACCGGGTCCGGATCGGCTTGCGCAGGTCCCACGGCAGCGGCGGCGGCTCGTCCGGCCCTTCCAGAACCAGGCAGCAGGGCCCGTCCGGCAGCTCGTTGCGCTTGCGGGCCGCCTCGCGCCCCCGCGCCCGCTCCACCCTGATCGAGCGCAGGAACCAGTTGAGGCTCAGAACGACCGTGAGCACGACGACGCCCGCCAGCGTGAACGCCGCCGCGCTGTTCAGCCCGAGCGCCAGCAGCCCCGTGCTCAGCCCGATTTCCAGCACCACCACGATCACGAAAAGCGTGAGGAGGATGAGCCCCCGGATCACTGCCTCCGGCAGCGTCCGCGTCGCCCACACCAGCATGACGCCCCGCATACCCATACCCCTGGCGTCGCGCCCTCCCCCCAGGTCCCCGAAGAGCGCGCGAGATTCGTGGACGCGTCCTATAGGTCGAAGCGTTCCCCCCGCCTAGCCGCGCAGGCGCCCACAATCCCCAACAAGCTTGGATTTGCTGCGAAATCACGCGGCGGGCGCGGGCCCTATTCGGGCTCCCCGAACCGGTCCGCCACCAGCGCCGCGATCGCCTCCACGGCCTCCGCGGCCTGCGGCCCGTCCGCCTCCACCTCGATCTCGCACCCCAGACCGGCCCCGAGCATCATCAGGTCCATCAGCGACTTGGCGTCCGCCGCCTCATCCTCGCGCCGCACCAGGATCTCCGCGTCGTAGCAGATCGCCAACTCCGCCAGCTTGCGGCTGGCGCGCGCGTGGAGGCCCTTCTGGTTGACGATCTCCATGCGTCTCAGAACGGCCATTGCGCTCCCCGGATACGAGCAACGCTTTTCCGCCAAGAACGCGCGCCGGGAAAGGTCCTAGACGCCCCCGGCCAATTCCGCCGAGGCGATTCGGATGTAGTGCCGTCCCGCTTCCTGGGCCTGGGCCGCCGCCTCGTGCAGCGGAACCCGGCCGCGAATCTCCGCCAGCTTGACCAGCATCGGCAGGTTCACCCCGGCGATCACCTCGATCCGGCCCTCATTGATCACCGAGATCGCCAGGTTCGAGGGCGTGCCGCCGAACATGTCCGTGAGGATGATGACCCCGTCGCCGTCGTCCACCAGGCGCGCCGCGTCCAGGATCTCGCGCCGGCGGCCTTCCATGTCGTCGTCCGGACCAATGGCGACAGCCCGCATATGCCGCTGTGGCCCGAGCACATGCTCGGCCGCAGCGATGAATTCCTCGGCCAACTGGCCGTGGGATACGACCACAATGCCGATCATGCCGTTACCCCCGGGGGTTGCCGCTGGACCAGGCCGCCGACTTTGGCATCGGACTATTTCGCATCTGCGAACATACAGCGCATGTGCAATATTAAAAACCGATCCATGTCAAACGGCCAGAGGTTTCCACATGAAAATGGGTGGGATTTCGCAGCTGTGCATCCCTTAGGGACCTAAGCAAGGCGCTGCCCCAAGGGCGGCCCTATCCCCCGACACCGGCCGGCAGCTCCACGATAAGCCGCGCCCCCCGGATCGTTTCACCCGTCCCCACCACGTTCTCCGCCCAGATCTTCCCGCCGTGCGCCTCCACGATCTGGCGAGCGATCGACAACCCGAGCCCGGTGTTCGAGCCGAACGCCATGCCCTTCGGACGATCCGTGTAGAAGCGCGTGAACACCGTCTCGAGATTCTCCGGCGGAATGCCCGGCCCCTCGTCTTCCACCGAGAGCCGCACGAAGGCGCCATCGCGCCGGCGCGCGCTCGACGCGCGCACGCGCACCACCCCGCCTTGCGGACTGAACGAGCAGGCGTTGTCCAAGAGGTTGCGCAGCACCTGCCCGAGCGGGCCCGCCTGTCCTTTGACGATCGCGTCGGCCGGCAACGGGCCGTCGAGACGCACCGACACGTTGTTCCGCGAGGTATGCTCGTACGCGGCCGCGACGTCGCGCGCGAGACGCGCCAGATCCACCACCGAGAATTCCGAACGCGCCGTCTCCGCATCGATTCGGCTGGCGCGCGCGATATCGGTGATCAGGCGGTCGAGCCGGTTCACGTCGGCCGACACGATGGCGAACAGCTTCGCCTGCTGCTCGGGATCCTTCACCGCGCGCATCGTGTCGATCGCCGAGCGGATCGAGGCGAGCGGATTCTTGATCTCGTGGCTGACGTCCGCCGCGAAGCGCTCGTTGAGATCGATGCGCTCGGCAAGCGCGGCGGTCATCTTCTCCAGCGCCTGGGCGAGATCGCCGATCTCGTCGTTGCGGTCGGCGACATCCGGCAGCGCCAGCCGCGTCGCGCCAGTGGCGCGCACCCGATCGGCCGCCGTCGCCAGCCGCTTCAGCGGCCGCGCGATGAAGAGCGCCAGCAGCGTCGAGGCAAGGCACGTCACCACGGTCGCGGCGATCACGAACGGCAAGAGCGCCACGCGCTCGGCCACCAGGATCCGCTCCACATCGGCGCTTTCCAGCGTCAGGAACCCGAGCACCGCGTGCACGCGCTGGATCGGGATCGACACCATCACCACGCGCTGCCCGGCTTCATCGAGCCGCTGGCCTTGCGCGACTTCGCCCCGCAGCGCCGCCGCGCGCGCCGACGCGACCGTGATCGTCTCGCGCCAGGGCGTGATGCGGATGTGCTCCACACCCTGCGCGGCCTGCTCCACGGCGCGGATCGAGCCCTCCACCGGCGTGTCGAGCGGCGCCAGAGAGCTTTCATAGACGCGCCCGTGCAGCACGTCGGTGTCGGCGATCACCGCCCCTTCCGGCGAGAAGATCCGGGCCCGGAGCGCCGGCTCCGTCTGGCCCTCGCGCCTGGGCGGCACCAGCCGCCGCAGCACGTCGCGCGCGGTGAGATCGTCGATGACCGGACCCGTATCGCCCGGCGCGGTGGCCGCCTCGATGAGCACGTTGGCGATGAGCTCGCCTTGCGAGGTCAGGCTCTGGAAATGCGCCTGGGTGAGCCGCGTGCGCATCTCCGAAAGCAGCAGCGCGCCGACCAGCAGCACCAGGAGGCCGATGAAGTTGCAGACGAAGATGAGGCGCGTGATGCGCGACGCGAAGAGGCCGCGACCCCGCGCGCCCTCTTCGCGGCGCGGCTCGGCGTCCTCGCTCGGCCGCGCCCCTGTCGAGACGCGCGGATCAGGCCCCAGATCAGGCCTCGTTATATCGATAGCCGACGCCATACAGCGTTTCGATCGCGTCGAACTGGTCGTCTCTTTCGCGGAATTTCTTCCTCAGGCGCTTGATGTGGCTGTCGATGGTGCGGTCATCGACATAGACCTGATCGTCATAGGCCGCGTCCATGAGCTGATCGCGGCTTTTCACGTATCCGGGCCGCGTCGCCAGCGCCTGCAGGATAAGGAACTCGGTCACCGTGAGGCGCACCGTGTCGCCCTTCCAGGTGCAGGCGTGGCGGTTGGGATCAAGCGTCAGCGCGCCGCGCACGATCGATTTCTTGTCGTTGCCTTCAGCGCCCGCGCCGCTGCGCGTGCGCCGGAGCAGCGCCTTCACCCGCTCATTGAGCAGGCGCTGCGAGAACGGCTTCTTGATATAGTCGTCGGCGCCGACATTGAAGCCGACCACCTCGTCCATCTCCTCGTCCTTCGAGGTAAGGAAGATGACCGGCAGGTTGGAGTTCTGCCGGAGGCGTCGGAGCACCTCCACGCCGTCCATGCGCGGCATCTTGATGTCGAGAATCGCCACGTCCGGCGGCGCCTCCGAGAGCGCGGTCAGCGCAGCCGCGCCGTCCGTATAGGCGCGCACGGTGTAGCCTTCGGCCTCGAAGAACATCTTCAAGGAAGCCAGGATGTTCTCGTCGTCGTCGACTAGGGCGATTGTAGGCATGGGGTCCTGAGAGAAGGGGCCGCCAAGAACGGGCGCCCAAAGTGGCGGAACTGCGGCTAGATATAGCCCCTCCCGCGCCCGTCTCCAACCTCGCCGCCAATCGCGCGTCAAGCCCTCACGCTTCGATCGCGGTCTGTTGATGGAATGCGAGCTTCCAGCCCTCGTCGCGCCGGACATAGAGGCTCGAGACGTGGGCGCGATGGTCCTTGCCGTCCGCGCGCTTGGCCTTCACCTCGTAGCTGAGGACCGCGCAATCGCCTGTCGGCGTGACGAGCCCCTTCCGCTGCATGAGGACGTCGCGCCAGCGCCCGGCCTCGGCGGTCTTGGCGATGTCTTCCCGCTTCAGGACCTGCGCCATCTCGGCGAAGACGACGAGGCATTCCGGGTCCGCGTGCTGGAGATAGGCGTCCTGGCCATCGGTCCAGAACAGGCGCTCCAGGCGCATGAGATCTTCCGCGAGCGGCATGAGGGCCTCCGCCTCGCCAACGCCGAGCGCCTTAGCCGGGTTCCAAGGAAGCGCCCCGCCTAATGTGCGCCGGCCCAGCTCGGCCCGCTCTTGGCTTCCACCTCGAGCGGCACGGAGAGCGGCGCCGCCGGCTCGGGCGCGGCGATCATCACACGCTTCACCAGCGCGCCAAGCGCCGCCGCTTCGCCGGCCGGCGCCTCGAAGATGAGTTCGTCGTGCACCTGCAGCAGCATCCGCCCCTTCAGGCCCGCCTTCGCGACCTCGCCCGGCAGCCGCGCCATCGCGCGCCGGATGATGTCGGCGGCCGCGCCCTGCAGCGGCGCGTTGATCGCCTGGCGTTCCGCAAACGCGCGCTCCTGCGGGTTCTTCGCCTTGATACCGGCTATCCAGCACCGCCGCCCGAAGATCGTCTTCACATAGCCGTTGGCGCGCGCGAACGCTTTGGTCGCGTCCATATAGTCGCGGATGCCCGGGAAGCGCTCGAAATATTGCTTGATGTAGGCCGACGCCTCGCTCTGCTCGATGCCGAGATTGCGCGCGAGGCCAAACGCCGAGATCCCGTAGATGATCCCGAAATTGATCGCCTTCGCCTGCCGCCGGATGCCCGGGTCCATGCCTTTCACCGGCACCCCGAACATCTCCGACGCGGTCATCGCATGGATGTCGAGACCGTCCGCGAACGCCTTCTTCAGCTGCGGAATGTTCGCGACATGCGCCAGCAGGCGTAGCTCGATCTGCGAATAGTCGGCCGTGACGAGCACATTGCCCTTCTCCGCGATGAACGCCTCGCGGATGCGCCGCCCTTCATCCGTCCGTACCGGGATGTTCTGCAGGTTGGGATCGTAGGAGGAAAGCCGCCCCGTCGTCGTCGCCGCAAGCGCGAAGCTCGTATGCACGCGCCCCGTCTCCGGATTGATCGCCTCCTTGAGCGCCTCGGTATAGGTGGAGCGCAGCTTCGACAATTGCCGCCAGTCGAGCACCTTCTGCGGCAGCGCGTTTCCTTGCGCCGCAAGGTCCTCCAGCACGTTGGCGTCGGTGGACCACGCGCCCGTCTTCGTCTTCGAACCGCCCTGCAGCCCCATCTCGCCGAAGAGAATGTCGCCGATCTGCTTTGGCGAGCCGATATTGAATTCCTTGCCGGCCAACGCATAGGCCTCCGCCTCGTAGGCGCTCATCCGCTGCGCGAAATCGAGCGACAGCCGCGACAGCACCGTCGGATCGACCTTGATCCCGGCCGCCTCCATGTCGGCGAGCACGCCCGGCAGCGGCCGCTCCAATGTTTCGTACACGGACAAAAGCCGCTCGCGCGCCAGCTGCGGCTTGAGCCGCGACCAGAGCCGCAGCGCAATGTCGGAATCCTCCGCCGAATAGCGCGCCGCCGCCGCCACATCCACGCGGTCGAAGGTGATCTGCCCCTTGCCGGAGCCCACCACGTCCTTGAACCCGATCGGCGTGTGCCCGAGATGCTTCTCGGAGAGCTCGCTCATGCCGTGATCATGGAGCCCGCCGCCGAGCACGTACGACACGAGCATCGCATCGTCGATCGGAGCGACGCGCACGCCCTCGCGCAGCAGCGTCTCCACCGCCGCCTTCACGTTGAAGCCGATCTTGAGCACCGCGCGGTCTTCCATGAGCGGCTTCAGCGCCGCGATCGCCGCTTTCACGTCGATTTGCGACGGCGCCGCCCCGGCCTTGGCCGTTCCGCCGAAGAGGTCGGCGCCGCTCTCGGCATGCGGATCGATGTGCCGGAGCGGAACGTAGCACGCCTGGTTCGGCCCGAGCGCCAGCGACAGCCCCACGAGCCTGCCCATCGCCACGTCCGGCCGATCCGTGTGGCATTCGATCGCGACGCGCCCTTGCGCGCGCGCCCGCGCGATCCAGCTCTCCAGCTCCTCGATCGTCGTCACTGCCTTGTACGCGTCGAAATCGATCGGCGGGTCCTCCGCGACGGCCGCCGCGGCGCTGGCCGCGACCGGCAGCGGCGCAGCCGTCGCGCCCTCCTTCGCGAACTCCTCCCGCACGCGCTTGGAGAGCGTCCGGAACTCCATCACATCGAGGAACTTCAGCAATTCGCCCGGATCGGGATCGCGCACGGCGAACGTGTCGTACTCCTCGATGTC
This sequence comes from Hyphomonadaceae bacterium, assembly GCA_016791425.1. Taxonomy (GTDB): domain Bacteria; phylum Pseudomonadota; class Alphaproteobacteria; order Caulobacterales; family Aquidulcibacteraceae; genus CADEEL01. Next base: position 9,607 of record JAEUMQ010000007.1, read on the forward strand.
CGGCACGTCGTCCTTGAGCGTGACGAGCTCCTTCGAGATGCGGATCTGATCCGCATACTGAATGAGCGTCTCGCGCCGCTTCGGCTGCTTGATCTCGCCGGCCCGCGCCAGCAATTCCTCGAGCGTGCCGTAGGTGTTGATCAGCTCGGCGGCGGTCTTCTGCCCGATGCCCGGCGCGCCTGGCACATTATCGACGCTGTCGCCCATGAGCGCCTGCACGTCGATCACCTTCTCCGGCGGCACGCCGAACTTCTCCATCACCGCATCGGGCCCGAGCGGCCGCTGCTTCATCGGATCGTAGAGCTCGATCACGCCGTCGCAGACGAGCTGCATGAGATCCTTGTCCGAGGAAACGATCTTCACGATCGCGCCGTCGCGCGCGGCGTTGCGCGCATAGGTGGCGATGATGTCGTCGGCCTCGTAGCCCGCGAGCTCCACCACTGGCACGCCGAACGCGCGCGTCGCCTCGCGGATGAGCGGAAATTGCGGCACGAGGTCTTCCGGCGCCGGCGGCCGCTGCGCCTTGTATTGCGGATAGAGGTCCTTGCGGAACGTGTCTTCCGAGGCGTCGAACACGACCGCGAGGTGCGTCGGCTTCTCGCCCGCCTTCATGTCCTCCAGGAACTTCCAGAGCATGTTGCAGAAGCCGGCGACCGCCCCGACCGGCAGCCCGTCCGACGCGCGCGAGAGCGGCGGCAGCGCGTGGTACGCGCGGAAAATGTAGCCCGAGCCGTCGATCAGGAAGAGCCTGACCTGCTCCTTCGCCTTCTTGGCCGATTCTGCAGCTGCCATAGGGCCTACATAAGGCTTTCAGCCCGTCCGGTCAGCCCCGCACCACCTTCCGGAAGAAGGCGTCGGTCTCCTCCAGCAGCTGCTTCTCAGGCTTCGGCGCCTTGCCCTTCACCGAAAGCCCCCATTCAGCCTGCGCGCGCACATAAGCATCGAGCGCCGGAATGCGCGCGCCCTCGCCGATCTCCGAAGCGTCGCGTTTCGCGACCCGCAGCGCTTCAAGCGCCTGGAACGTCTCACGCGGCAGCGCGACGCCCCTCAGCAATCCCGGCAAATCCATCGGCGGCGCAGCATCAGGCTTTTCGCGCAGCCATGCGAGCGCGATCGCCGGCCGGATCACGTAGAAATACTTCTTCAGCTTCACCCGCTCGCGCCCCTCGATGAAGCGCGCCCATTGCGACTGCAGGAGCCCGTAATAATGGTAGGCGTCCGCGTACGTGCTCCGCCACGCCCGCGCGACGGGCGCGAGCGCGGCGAGGAAAGCCTCGTCGGCGCAATACCGGATCGGCGAGGCGAGCCATTCGTGCACGACGCTGTTGCCGCGGATCATGAGCTTGAGCGCTTTGCCCAGGTCCCAGCCATTGAGATCGATCAGCCCCTCGATCGGCGTCTCGATCACGTCGCGCGGCGGAAAGAGGCTCAAATAGGCGTCCGCCGCGTGCACATAGAGGAACCGCACGTCATAGTCCGAATCCGGAGAATGAAAGCCCCACGCCCGGCTGCCGCTCTCCACCGCGAGCAGCATGCGCACGCCCCTCTCGCGCGCGAGCGCGTCGAGCCGCGCGACGATGTCCGCGCGCGCGTCCTCCGAAACCGGAAGATCTTCGCTCACGGAAAGAGCTTGTTGTAGTCGACGCTTGGCCCCGCCGCCTCCGCCAGCGCATCCCCGTCGCCGCTCTGCAGGAATGCGGCCGCGGCCTTCTGCGCGGCCGAATACGCCGCCCGCCCGATCGCCGTCGCCGCCGACAAGCGCCGCACGCCGATCTGCTTCAGCTCCGCCAGCGCCGGCGCGCCCTTGCGCGCCATCACATTGAGCGGCAGCGCTGCTTCCCGCACCACCGTCCCGAGCAGGCCCGCATCGGTCGGCCCCGGCACGAAGAACCCGCTCGCGCCGGCTTCGCGATAGAGATTGCCGCGCCGGATCGTTTCCGCCAGCGCCGCCTCGCCCGTCGCGAGCTGCTTGAGATAGACGTCCGTGCGCGCATTGATGAAGAGCTGCACGCCCGTGCGTTCGCCCGCCTTGCGCGCCGCCTCGATCTTCCTGCAGAGCACATCGGGCGCGAGCGTCCCGTCCTCCAGATTGATCCCCACCGCGCCCGCGCCGATGAACGCGGCGATGTTCTCGCCGGCCTGCGCAGGATCGTCCGAATAGCCGCCCTCCACGTCCGCCGTAATCGGGATGCTCACCACGCGCGCGATCTCCTCGATCGTCGCAATCAGCTTCGCCGTCGGCAGATGGTGCCCGTCGCCGTAACCATGCGCCCACGCGACCGCGGCGCTCGACGTCGCGATCGCCTTGGCGCCGGCATCGGCCGCGAGCTTGGCGGAGAACGCATCCCAGACGTTCGCCAGCACGAGCACGTCCGGCCCTTCATGCAGGCGATGGAAAATCGGCGCAGCTTCCGGGCGAGCAGGCATGGGCGTCTCCTTTGCGCGCTCTATAGCGCTCGACGGCGCCGGGCGCCCGCCGAAATCGGACCCTATCGCGCGACGCCGCCTAGTGCCCGCCGCCCTCCAGCACGAATCGCCGGTCGCAATAGAGGCATTCGACGAAATTCTCTTCGCCGATCTCATAGAACACACGCGGGTGCCCGAGCGCCCCGCCGCCGCCGTCGCAGGCCACGCGCCGGGTCTTCACGTTGACGATCTCCGGCGCCGGCAGCGCGTCGGCGTCGCCGGGCGTGGTCTGATCGGTTTCCATGGGCGCTCCGGTTGCTTCGTTCGCGGCCAATCCGTACCTAAGGCGCCTCCCAAGACGCAACTCCTCTTCAAGAGCGCCTGAATGGCCGATACGCCGCACCCCCCAACGAACGCGCCGGACTTCGCCATCGAGGCCAGGGGCCTCGACAAGACCTACGCGGCCCGCAAGAAGGCCCCGGCGGTGAACGCGCTGAAGGGCGTCGATCTGGCGATCCCGCGCGGTTCGTTCTTCGGACTCCTCGGCCCCAACGGCGCGGGCAAGTCGACCTTTATCAACATCCTCGGCGGCCTGGTCGTGAAGACGGGCGGCCAGGCGAGCATCTGGGGCTTCGACATCGATGCCGAACCGCGCAACGCCCGCGGCGCCATCGGCATCGTGCCGCAAGAGCTCAACATGGATCCGTTCTTCTCGCCGATGGAGAGCCTGGAGCTGCAGGCCGGCTTCTACGGCGTCCCCGCCGGCGAGCGCCGGACGAAGGAGATCCTCGAAGCCGTCGGCCTCTGGGACAAGCGCAACGCCTACGCCCGCACGCTGTCGGGCGGCATGAAGCGGCGCCTGCTCGTCGCCAAGGCGCTCGTGCACTCTCCGCCCGTGCTCGTGCTCGACGAACCGACCGCCGGCGTCGATGTGGAGCTCCGCCGCCAGCTCTGGGACTATGTGAAGCGCCTGCACGAGAGCGGCGTCACGATCGTGCTCACCACGCACTATCTGGAAGAGGCCGAGGCGCTCTGCGACACCATCGCGATCATCAATCACGGCCAGGTCGTCGCCTGCGAGCCCACCAAGGCCCTGGTGCGCCGCATGGACCAGAAGACGCTCGTCGTCGCGCCGCAATCCGAGCTTGCCGCCGCGCCGGCGGGCTTCGAGGACGTGCAGGCTCAGCTGCGCGCCAATGGAGCGCTCGCGGTCACCTATCGCACGAGCCAGCATTCGGTGGAGGAATTGCTCGATCGCGTCCGCCGCGCCGGCGTCGCCATCAAGGACCTCTCCATCGAGGAGCCGGACCTCGAGGACGTGTTCGTGGCGATGACCAGCGCGCAAAGCTGAAGCAACCTGACGGGTGACGACATGAGCGCGGCGATCGATGCTCCGTCTACGGACGGCCCGAAGGTGGAGAATCTCTCCGCGCTGCTCGACCGCATCGCCGCCAGCGCCGACGATCCGGAAGACGCCGCCGACGGCCGCATCTCGATCCGCGAGATCCTCGGCCATGTCGGACGCCGTTCCTACGGTCCGCTGCTGCTGTTCATCGGGCTCTTCTCGATCTCGCCCGCGACGATCGTGCCCGGCATGACCTGGCTCTCAGCAGGGATGACGCTCGTCATCGCCGGCCAGATGGCGGTGGGGCGCAAGCATGTGTGGCTGCCGCGCAAGGCGCTCGATGCGGCGTTCGAGCCGGGCAAGGTCAAGGGCGGCGTGGAGAAGCTCCGCCCCTGGGCGCGGCGCATCGACAGCTTCCTGAAGCCGCGCCTGCGCGCGCTGGCGGCGCCGCCGCTGGTGATCCTGGTGGCGCTGCTGTGCATCCTGGCGGCGCTGATCACGTTCCCGCTCGGCTTCATCCCGTTCGCGCCGCTCGCGCCGGGGATCGCGATCGTGCTCTTCGGCCTGGGCATGACAGCCCACGACGGGCTCCTCCTCCTCCTGGGCGCCGCCCCGGCGATCGCCGCCTTCGCCCTGGCGCTTCCGCTGCTGACCTGAGCGCCAAGCCCCCCTCGGGGCTATCGCGCCGCAGCGGGGAGCGGTTCGGGTGGAACACATTGACGCTCCAGGCGGGCTCCCCTACATCGCAGCGCTCAGTGCCCAGATGGCGGAATTGGTAGACGCACTAGTTTCAGGTACTAGCGGGTAACACCGTGGAGGTTCGAGTCCTCTTCTGGGCACCACTTTAAAATCAATGGCTTGAAGCTCTCCGGGGTTTGCGCCTCACCCCGGGACGCGCCGCCGTCCGCCCCCGCGAGCGGACACGCCAAGAAACGCTCCTTCTCCCCCGCCCCTTCATTCCCGACCGCATCGCGCGCCGCCGCACCGACCCCCGCCGCGCGGCCGCGCCGCGAGTTTGCGTACATTTGATTTAGATCAAATTGCAGGCATTATTGTTAGCACAAATAGGAGGACGAACCGCGGCTGGGGCGGCGGAATGAAACGGGCCAATCAAAGTGGGAGGGGCAATCATGCTGGTGTGCGTGTCGCCGAACGGCGGGGTGGAATACGCAGGTCCCCAGCCCCTCGGCGCGATCAAGGTCGCCACGATCGACGGCGTGCACACGTTCCAGCGCGAGCCTGGCGCGACCCAATGGCGCCGCGGTCCCGCGTCGCTGCAGGGCATCCATGTCGGCGCGCTGCTCTACGAACCGGCGTCGGGCGCCCTTTTCGCCGGCGCTCATGCGGACGGCGGCCTCTGGCGCAACAAGGACGGCGAAACCTGGGAACGCCTGTCGTTCCCGATGACCCACATCTATTCCGTGCAAGCACAGAAACGGAAGCAAGGCGTGCGCCTCTGGGTCGGAACCGAACCGGTCGGCCTCTTCTTCAGCGACGATCTCGGCGACACATGGACCGAGTGCGAAGCGTTGAAGCGCGTGCCCGAGCATGAGAACTGGACCTTCCCCTCGCCGCCGAACATCGGGCACGTAAAGGGCCTCGCCTGGCACGACAGCGATCCCGACCGGATCTACGTCATGGTCGAGCAGGGCGGCCTCTATCTCTCCAAGGACGCGGGCAAGAGCTTCACCGAGCTCAAGGGCTATCTCATCGGACATCAGGAGATGTACCGCGACGCCCATCGCATCTGCATTCCGCCCAGCAATCCAAATCTGCTCTTCTTCGCCACCGGCGACGGGCTCTGCCGCAGCTTCGACGGCGGCGAGACATGGACCTACCTCATGCCGCGCGGGCCCGGCCGCATCGGCTATCCCGACGCGATGTTCATTGATCCGCACAATGAGAAAATGGTGGTCGTCGGCGGCCCGCGTCTCGGCCCCGAACTCTGGTGCAAGACCGCGCACAGCGAATCCACCGTTCTCGTCAGCTACGACGGCGGCGACACCTGGGTGGACAAGGGTGCCGATCTCGGCGCGCCGGTGAAAGGCAACATCGAGGCCATGGGCTGCTACGCGACCCCGTCGGGCTCGACCTATCTGGTCGGCACGGCCACCGGACAGCTCTTCATCTCCGAAAACGCCTGCGACAGCTGGACGCTCATCGCCGACGATCTGCCGCCGATCTCGAAGGCCGGCCATTACCGCTGGTTCCTCAGCGAAAGCGAACGCCACGCCGTCGAAGCGCGCATGCGCCGTTGGTCGCAAACCGCCGCCTGAAGCCCCCTGTCCTGAGAGCTGGGAAGGAGCGATGAACATGATCGCAGCGGAAGCCAAGGCGCCGACCGGTCCGCGCACCGCCATTCCGACGCGGCAGGAAGCGATCGCGCGTGCGCGCGCGCTCGCTCCGGAGATCGCCAAGCGCGCGCCGGCGGCCGAGCGCCTGGCGATGGTCCCGCAGGAATCCATCGACGCGCTGCGCGAGAGCGGCCTCTTCGGCGTCGTCACGCCGAAGCGCTTCGGCGGCGCCGAGCTTGGCTTCGGCGCGCTTTTCGACGTCACCGTCGAGATCGCCGCCGCGTGCCCGTCCACCGGCTGGGTGTACGGCGTGGTCGCCGGCCATTCCTGGCTGGTGAACCTTTTCCCGCTCGAAGCGCAAGAGGAGGTCCTCGCCGATCCCAACGCGCTCAGCGCCACGCTCTTCCGCCTGGCCGGCGACGTCGTCGAAGTGGAGGGCGGCTACCGGCTCACCGGCGGTTCCGGCCGTTTCGCCAGCGGCGTCGATCACGCCTCGTGGCTCATCGTCGGCAACGCCGTGCAGCGCAAGGGCGCTCTTCCCGATCCGCACTTCTTCATCCTTCCACGGCCGGATTTCGAGATCATCGACGACTGGTCCGTGGTCGGCATGCGCGCGACCGGCAGCAAGAGCGTGACCGTTCGCGACTGCTTCATCCCCAAGCATCGCGCCGTGCGCCTCTCCGACATGCTCGCCGGAACCTCCCCCGGCGCGAAAGCGCATGACGGCCCGCTCTATCGCCTGCCGTTCTCCTCCGTGGCGCCGTTCTCCATCGTCGGCGCGCCGATCGGCGCCGCCCGCGGCGGCATCGAGTGTTTCGCCGAGATGATGAAAGCGCGCCTGGCCGGCGTCGGCGCCGAGGAGCTCGCCGATGCCGGCGACACGCTCGCGCGCCTCGCATCGTCCGCCGCCAAGCTCGACGCCGCGATCGCGCTCGTGCGCACGTCCGCCGCACGCATCGATGCCTTGGGCCCGAGCGAGGCTCTCACTGCAACGGAGATCACCAACATTCCGCGCAACTGGGCCTACGCCGTCCAGTCCGCCCGGGAGGCGATCAATGCGCTCTTCGAGGTCTCCGGCGGATCGCAGGTGTACGATTCATCGCAGCTGCAGCGTTTCTGGCGCGACGCCAACGCCGGCGCGCAGCATTTCGCCTTCACCTGGGGCGCGGCGATGAAGGCCGCCGGTCGCGCGATGGTCGGCGCTTCGCCAAGCGCCTTCGCCCTGAAATCCAAATGAACGCCCGATGACAAGGAGAGCGGCATGCTGACGAAGGAAGATAACGACCTCTTGTGCCGCGTCGGACCCGGCACGCCGATGGGCGAACTGATGCGCCGCTTCTGGATGCCCGCCGTGATGAGCGAGGAGCTCCCCGAGCCGGACGGCAAGCCGGTCAAGGTGCGCCTGCTCGGCGAGGATCTGGTGGCGTTCCGCGACACCGAAGGCCGCGTCGGATTGCTGGACGCGCGCTGCCCGCATCGGCGCGCGTCGATGGCGCTGGCCGCGAACGAGAAGTGCGGCCTGCGCTGCCTCTATCACGGCTGGAAGTTCGACGTGCATGGCAAGTGCGTCGATACGCCCGGCGAACCGCCGAATTCCAGGATCAAGGAAGTCGTGCGCGCGAAGGCGTATCCGACGGTCGAGAAGGGTGGAATGATCTGGGCCTATATGGGTCCGCCTGAGCAGCGTCCCGTCTTCCCCGACTACGAGTTCCTGAACATGGCCCCGGGCCACAGCGCGGTGTTCAAGATCCAGGAGGAGTGCAATTACGCGCAGGCCGTGGAAGGCACCATCGACACCGTGCATGCCGGCGCGCTGCACCGCTCCGTGCGCTGGGACGATCCGGGAACCGTGCCGCACGAGCAGGTGCTCTATGCCCAGCTCGAGGTGGAGCCCACGCAATACGGCTTTCGCTATGCCGGCTTGCGCGCGCTCCCCGATGGCCGCACCCACACCCGCATCACGCAGGTCACGCTGCCGTTCTTCACGTTCATTCCTCCCGACGGAACCCAGACCGACCGCAAGCATCGCCGCCTGGTCAACGCCTTCGTCCCGCGCGACGACACGACGACCTGGCACACGCAATGGTTCTTCGACCAGGCGCGCCCGATCGATGTCGCATTCCGCCTCAAGGAGGGCGGCCTGCAGCTCAACCCGGACTACACCAAGAAGATCGGCCTGAAGGAGGAATACGGCCAGGACCGCGAGCGGATGAAGACCAAGAACTTCTCCGGCATCGTCGGCGTGGTCATGGAAGATCACGCCGTGGTCGAATCCCAGGGCGTCATCACCGATCGGGAGAACGAGCATCTCGGACAATCCGATGTCGCGATCGTCACTTGGCGCCGGATCTTGATGAAGGCGGCGCGCACGCTCGCCGAAACCGGCAAGCTGCCGCCCGCGCTCGCCAATCCCGCCATCCCATGGGGCGATGTGAAGGGCGTCGAGTGCGTCGTCGATAAGGGCAAGGGCTGGCGCGAGGAGGTGCCGCTCGCGCCGGAATTCGCGCTCTGAAGCGATCGCCGCGAAACGACGACGACGCGAGGAGCCGGAGCTTGGCATGGCTGAGATAGTTGGCGGCATCGCGACGTCGCACGTTCCCGCGATCTACGGCGCGATCGCCAAAGGCCTGCAGCGGGATCCGTACTGGAAGCCGTTCTTCGACGGCATTCCTCCCTTGCGCGCCTGGCTGGCCGAGACGCGTCCTGAGGCCGTGATCGTGTTCTACAACGATCATGGCCTCAATTTCTTTCTCGACAACTTGCCGACCTTCGCAATCGGCGCGGCGCAGGAATACCTCAACGACGACGAAGGTTGGGGAATGCCGGCGCCGGCGCCGTTCCGCGGCGCGCCGGCTCTATCCTGGCGCCTGATCGAACATCTGGTCGAGCACGAGTTCGACATCGCCACGTGCCAGAACATGAAGGTGGATCACGCCTTCGTCCTGCCGCTGCAGCTTCTTTGGCCCGATGGCGATGCGCCGCCAGCCGTGCCGATCTCGATCAACACCGTGCAGCATCCCCTGCCGAGCGTCGGCCGTTGCCTGAAGCTGGGGCGCGCCATCGGCGCGGGCCTCGCCTCGTGGCAGGGCGCCGAACGGATTGCGGTGATCGCCTCGGGCGGCCTCTCGCACCAATTGGACGGCGAACGGGCCGGGTTCATGAATCAGGCGTTCGACCTCGAATTCCTCGATGAGCTTGTCCGCGCGCCCGATGTGCTGACCCGCCTTACGATCGACGAGGTGGTCGAGAAATCCGGCACGCAGGGCGTGGAGCTGCTCTCGTGGGTCGCGATGCGCGGCGTTCTGGGAGGCGCAGTGCAGCAGCGCCTCCTCAACTACCACATCCCGATCTCGAACACCGCGGGCTGCCAGCTCCTGCTGACGCGATAGCCTCTGTCGCGCCTAGTTCGTGCAGAAGCTCGGGACCGCGACCGGCGTGCTCGCCGTATTCGTGCGCCACGTGCCGCCCTCATCGCGATACTTCTCGCCGACTGCGATCCGTCCACGGAAGATCTGGCAGGCGACGGCCGCGGCCATCTCGCTCGCGGTGGCGCCGTTCTGCGCGGCGCGCTGCGTATAGACGCCCCGGCGCCGGATATTGAGCTGATCGACCCGCGCCCGGATGTCCGCGGAGGCCTCCGCGCCGGCGACGACGCCGACATATCCGTCCGCCTGCTCGCCGACGATCCCTTGTGCGCGCGCCTGTTCGATCACCGCGTCGGCCTGCGCCGCCGCAGGCGCCGCGAACGCGACGGCCGCGAGCGCCGCCAGCGCCCCCAGCCCGATGCAAAATCCCTTGCGTCCCATGTTCGGCGTCCTCAAAGCCTGAAATCGATCCTGCGCCCCCGGCGATGAACGCCGCCTGAGGGCGTTGTTCAGAACAAGTCCGGATTGTCGCGCAGCAGGTCGTCGGCTTCGCGCTCCAGCCGCACGATCACCTCCTGGCGGATATTGACGTTGAGATTGATCTCGATCGGCTTGTCCGGCGCCTGCACCCGGATGCAGCCCGCGGCGGCGCAAGCGCTCACGGCCGCCGCCAATATGAATAGTCGCCGCATGGTGCCTCCACTGCTTCCTTATCGTGTCGGGGGGGCGTTGAGGTCAATGTCCTGACCGCTATCGGACGGCGCCTGTTCGGCCTCGCGCGATTGCTGCAGCGCCCGCTTGGGATCGAACGCGCCGGCGGCCAGCTCCCCCAGACGCCGGAAGGGCGCGCGCACCGAGACGTTGAACACGAACGGAACGCCCGCCAGCTCGGCGCGCAACGGGCCCTGGCTCACCCCCGGCAGATCGACGCTCGCCCTGCTCGCGCCGCTGAACCTGATCTCGGTCAGGAGGTCGCCGGCCAGATCGCCGTTGAGCACCAGCGAGAGATTGTCATACCGGAACTGCTTCAGCGCATCGAACGCCAGGCGCGCCGCGCCGCGCATCTCCTCCCCCGCCCGCCCCGCATACGCGATCGTGCCGCCGGTCTCGGCCTGCAGCGTTCCGTTCTCCACCTTCGCGGCTTCCGGCGTCAGCACCAGCGGAAAGCTGCCGCCGACCCGTCCGGTCGCCGCCAGATCGGGAACCTTGAGCTCGGCGAGCAGCGTCTCCACGTCCACATGCGCCAGCGTCAGGCTGAACCGCGTTTCCTCGGCGCCGAGCGCGATCGTGATCGGCGCCACCGCGAGCACGCCCTGCGCGAACGGCCATTCGGCGCGCTCGATCACCACGCGCCCCGCATCGAGCAATTGAAAGTCGATGACGCCGTCGCGCACGGCGACGCCCGGATTGAGCAGCGCCACGGTCAGCCGCTGCGACGGCGGCGTCTCCGGATTGAGGAGGTCGGAGAACCGGATCTCGCCCGACACGCCCTCGATGATCGGCAGCGTCGATGTCGCCAGCGACATGTTGTCGAGCCGCACCGATCCGTCGGCCGCGAACGCGTCGGGCGTCCAATGCGCATGGATCGTCGCCGCCGCCGGGCCGCGCACATTCTCCACCACGCCGCGTGCGCGTTCCGTGATCTCGAACGGCTGCAGCCTTGCGCCGAACGCGAGATCGTCGGTTCGGATCGTAGCCTCGCCCGCGCCGCTTTCGAACGCGTGCGTCGCCTCGAAGCGCGCCAGCTGACGCGCGCCCTCCTCCAGCGCGATCACGCCGGTCGCATCGACGCGTCCGTCCTGGATCGTGGCCGCGGCGCCCGCCACACGCATGGGATTGAAGGCCGGACGGGAATCCGTCGCGCTGACCGTCTCGCGGCTCGTGAGCCGCGCTGCGCCGCCTTCGAACCGCACGACGGCACCCCCTCCGTGCGGCGCGGCATTCCACCGCCCGGCGATCTCCGTCACCCGCGCCGGCAGCGTCGCGTCTTCAAGCACGCCCGCCGCGATAGCGCCGGTCGCGCGCCAGCCGTCCGCCGTGGCGACAAGATGCGCATCGAGCCGCGGCGCCTCCGCACGCATCGTACGGTCCGGTCCGAACCGAATGTCGAGGGTGGGTGATTGCACCAGCGCGCCGAGCTCGAGCCGCCCGCCCACGCCGCTCAACGCGCCGCGCACGCCCTGCATCCTCAGTTGCGCGGCATGCTCCTCGCCCATGCGCCCCGACCAAGTCGTCGCCGCCATGGAGAAGCCTCCAGTGACGACGCCCTCTCCATCCGTCGCGTAGAAAGCGCCGCCCTCGGGGCAAATCGGCGCGGCCCCGTCCACGAACGTCAGGGCCGGAAGCGCGAGCGACGCGAAGCGCAGCGCGAGGCATCGCCCTTCTTGCGGCGCGATCCGCAGGCCATCGCCCCAAGCGACGGCGAGATCGAGCGGCGCAACGAGCCCCTCGACATGCGCGCCGCCCATCGGCCCGCTCATGATCGCCTCGCCGCGAAGGCGCGCCGCGCCGCGCCCGTTCGCATGATCGAGCGTGACGGCCAAAGCCGGCGCCTGCAGCGCTGCGCCGTTGGCGCGATAATCCGGAACCGACACGTCCGCACGCGCGGTGAGCGCACCGCGCTCGAGCCTGAACGTCGGCGCATCGATGCGGACGGACGGAAGCCCCCCGCCGCTCGTTTCGATGACGCCCGCGCCCGTGGCGCGCAAGTCCTGCAGATTGATCGTCAGAAGAGGCGCGCCGCCCTGGCGCGGCTGCAGCCGAATCCGGCCGCCCGACGCGCCCGCGACCTCCAGCGAGGGGACCGCCAGGCTTTGCGCCGCCAAGGCGAACGGGGCGTCCAGCGCGGCGTCGGACAGCGCTGCGATCGTCGCGTCCCGCGAAGCCGCGAGCAGGGGCCCGAACGGAAACGCCCCAAGGCTGGGCCATGCATCCGCCAGCGCCGCGCGCCCGCTGCGCGTCAGTGCGAAGTGCGGCGTGCGCACCGCGCCGCTGAGCGCCGGCGCGTCGCGCAGCGCGAGCGTCGCGCGAACCTCCGTATCCGGAGCGTTCCACTGCCCATCGCCCGAGGCGTCGGCGCGCACGCTCCCTTCGCCCGCCCAGCTCCCGTCCTGCAGGCTCGCCAGGCTAACCTCGCCCCGCAGAGAATCGAGCGTCATGGCGCCGGCCGAGAGCGACGCTGCAGCTATTCTCCCTGTTGCGCGCCCACGCAGCGCGAGGTCCGTCGCGAACTCCGCGTCGATCCGCGCGTTGCTCACAGAGACGCCCGGCAGACGCGCGGCCCCCGCCGCGACCTGCAGCACGCCGTGCAACGCGCCCTCACGGGTCCGCAAGGCGAGCGCGCCCTCCGCGTCCGCCAGCGCGTTCTCGCCCTTCTGCAGCGATGTCCGCGCCAGACGCACATCGCCGACGAAATCGCGCCGCAGCGCTCCGTGCGTTTCCGCGCTCAGCGCCAACGCCCCGAACGGCGTCTCCACCAGGCCCCGACCATCGACGATCTCCAGCGTGATGTCCGGCAGCGCACGCTCGCCGCCGTCGCCGCGCCGCAGGAGCGGATCGAGCGAACCGAGCGAGAACCCCCGCTCGTCGAGGCGCGCGCGCAGCATCGCCCCTTCCATCCGGATGCGGCCGACGCGCGGCAGCGGCGCCCAGGAAAGATCCATCCGCGCGCGCCGCATCGTCGCGTCCGGCGCGCCTTCCGCGCCGAGCCGGACATCTTCCAGCGCCACGCCGCCGAAATCCAATTCCGTGACCCGGAATGCGCTCTCCACGCCGGCGCCCGCGAGCGCCTGACGCATCGCAGCCCCGGCGATCGGCGCGCGAAAGAGCCAGATGGCGCCGAGCGCCACAGCGCCCACGCCAAGCACCAGGGCCGTCGCGTGCGTCGGCGAGCGCCGCCGGCGCGGGGCGTCTTCGTCAGGATTGCGCGGCTGATCCATGGACTTGAGGGCCGTGCTGGCGAGGCTCAGCGTCCGAATAGGCCGATATCGTCAAGATTCTCTATCGAAACTGTCAGCGGACGCCTCCCCGGGTCTCGCCTCCAGCCTCATGCGGACCGCAGCGGTGCAAGCGGGCGCACGTTCAGATCGAATGCACGATCTCGCCGCACACCCGCTGCGCGCGCTCGCGTCGTTGTCACATGCAACGCAATTGTGTGGTCGCAGACGATCATCGTCCGTGGTAGGAATATACGCATGAGCGGAGTCGATCGCACGTGAGCGCCGTGAAGAAGCGCATGGCCGATGAAGCCGACTACGCGTGGGAGATGCTCGCGCGTTCCCGCCGTTCGGTCGGAACCCTCTATCTCATCTCGTACGCGTTCCACGCTTCGCGCGCGCGCCTGGAAAAGGCGCTGCGGAAGTTCAGCTTGACGGGCATCCAGTACACGATCCTCGACATCCTCTCCTATCAGGAGGGACAATCATCGGCGCAGCTTTCGCGCCGCTTCATCGTGACGCCCGCCACGATGGGAGAGATCGTGTCGGGGCTCGAGCGGCGCGGCCTCGTCAAGCGCGTCGCCGATCCAAAGCGCCGCCGCGTGCTTCAAACCTTCCTGACCACGAAGGGCCAGCGCGTGCTTCGCGACGCATCGAAAGACGTCGCCCGCATTGGAAAGCAATCATTCCGCGGCCTCGATGCGACCACTCTCACGACGCTGCGTGAGATCCTGTTCCGGCTTAATGCGCAGATGCGCGCGCAAATCCTCCTCGATCTCTGAGGCGCTCGGCGTGGCGCAGGCGCGCCACGCCGATTCCCCATGCGTCAGAACTTCCGTCCGAGCGTGACGTACCATTCACGCGGACGGCCGGGCTGGCCTTCCGAATAAGGCTGACCGAACGCCGTCAGGTCGAACTTGTTGAGGAAGTATTCCTCGTCCGCCAGGTTCGTCACGCCCACGGCCGCCGACCAGGTTTCCTCCGGGCTCTCCCATTGCAGCCGCGCGTTCACCAGTTCGTAGGGCGCCGTGCAGCTCGAGTCCGGGAAGAGCGAAGTGGTGCGGACGGTCTGCGAGCAGATCTCCGTCTGGCCGTAGACGTCCACCCGCGGCGTCAGCGTCGCGCCGCTGCTCATCTCCGCCGTGTAGGACACGCTGACCGCCCAATTCTGCTCCGGCACATATCGCGGAAGATCCTTGATGACGGTGGGATCGCCCTGGATGTCCGGCGATTCCCAGCTCGTGTAGCCATAGGCGCCGCTGATCACGAGACCAGTCACGGGCTCCCAGGTGATCTCCGCCTCGAAGCCTTGGATCTCTCCGGGCGCGTTGGTGTAGTTCGTGCGCGAGACGGTCGTGAGGCAGGTGTTGCCGAGGCTGTCGGTCACTGCGCCTGGCGTGCCGGGCGGCCGCTGGTCCAGATAGACCGCCGGCGGCCCCGAAGAGATCACGACGCACTCCACGCCGCTGCGCTCCTGGATGCGGGTTTTCCAGTCGGTGAAGAACGCCGCGAGATTGGTGCGCAGGCGATGGTCGAACCAGTCGGCCTTCACGCCCAGCTCGTACGCGGTGGATTCTTCAGGATCGACCGCGACGACCTGCGTCCACTGGAACGGCCGTGGATTGTAGCTGCCCGGCCGGTATCCGGTCGCCGCGCTGCCATAGACGAGCAAGTCGGGCGTCAGCTGGTAGTCGAGCCCGACCCGCCAATCCGTGTGTTCGCTCTGCACCGCAACGCTCGGGTTCCTCACCCGCGTATTGTCGAACTGCACGAGCTTCTCGTCTTCCGAATAGCGCAGGCCCGCCGTCAGCGACAATTGCTCCGTGAGGTCGGTCACCGTGTGCACGAACACCGACTTGTTCTGGTTCTCGTGCACATTGTGCGCGTTGACGAACGGACGGCTCGGATTGGTGAACGCAACCCCGTCGAGCAGGAAGCTCAGGAACGGAATGCTGACGATCTGATCGTTGACCGACTCGCCATCATAATAGAAGCCGCCGACCGTCCAGTCCGTGCGGTCGAACAGCCGCCCGCTGAACCGCAGCTCGGCGGTGTAATAGTTGATCGTCTGCACGCCGGCCGTCAGGTTGAGGTTGACCGGCGACGCATCCGCGTCCGAGACCAGCGAGGACGTGATGTCCGCATAGGCCAGGATCAGCGCCGCGTTCAGGTTGCTCGAGATCTCCCAATCGGATCGCGCCGTCGCGCTCCAGGATTCGAACTCGGTCTTCGGCTCGAAGCTGAGGCCGCTGCGCGGATCCGAATACGTTGCGTACGTGACGAACGGATTGGGCGGCAGGAAGCGCGCATCGTACCCGGGGTTCGGGTAACCGAACGGACCGCCGGAGAACGCAAATCCCGAGCCCGGATCCACATTCACCAGGGTGTCCGCCTTCGGCTCGCCGTCCTCCCGCTGATAGTCGGCGGTGAAGGACATCGACAGGCTGGCGTCCGGCTGCCAGCGCAGCATGCCGCGCGCGCCATAGAAATCGGAGCCGCCCTGCGTGCCGGTCTTGCAGCCGGTCGCGCGATTGACGGGGAACGCCGGCAAGCCCGTCGAGAGGCTCGGGAACGCGCAGGTGAAATCGATGACGTCCTGATAGCCGGCCCGCGTGGCGGCCGCGCCGCTGATCCGCGCCGCCAGCGTGTCGGAGATTCCGATGTCGTAGCTGGCGCGGACATCGACCCGGTCATAATCGCCGACGGTGACGTTGATCGAACCGGTGTCGTCGCCCTGCGGCTGCTTGCTGATATAGCGGATGGCGCCGCCGATGGCGCCGCGGCCGAACAGCGTGCCCTGCGGGCCGCGCAGCACTTCCACGCGCTCCACGTCCATCAGCTGGGTCTGCGAGCCCAGCGTGAACGGGTGGTACATGTCATCGACATAGATCGCCACGCCCGGCTCGAACGCGAAGTCGAAATCGTTTTGCCCGATGCCGCGGATATACGCGGTCATGGTGTTGCCGAAGGCGCCTTGCGCGGGACGCAGGGACGCGTTCGGCACGGCGTAGCCGAGATCCGAGCTTGCGCCGAAGGCGCGCTGCTCGATCTGATCGGACGTGATCGCGGTGATCGCGATCGGCGTCTCCTGCAGCCTTTGTGTGCGGAACTGGGCGGTGACGACGATCTCGCCGACCTGCCCGCCCTGCTGCGCCTCCTGCTGCTGCGCGCCCGCCGGCGCAGCGAGGGCCGCCCACGCCGCCACGCCCAGCGACAGAGCCTTGAACGAGCAGTTCGGGACCAGTCTCTTCATGAACGAGGATTCAAAAGCCATCACACTTCCCCCTATCGTTTGCTGATCGTTCTTCACTCTCGACCGTTGCGCCCGCCGAACCCGCGACCGGATTGGACGAGCTGACGGCATTTCGCCTCCCGCCGCCTACGGCGCCGGAGGACCGAAACGGATGTCGATCGGCTCCACGCGCGCGATGCGCGTGATGCCGTCCTTCTGCCAGGGATCGCCCCCGATGCGCGCGCGCACTTCCTCCGCGCTTTCCGCGCGCACGATGAAGAGCACGTCCATGCTGTCCTTCATCAGCCCCGCCATCGCCACGAACCGCGCCTCCTCCAGCCCGCGCCAATGCGCGGAGTGCGGCGCGAAATCCGGCTGCTCCGAGGAGGGCTTGCTGTGATCCCAGGCCGCGGCGCGCTGGACGACGACCGCGAAGAATTGACTCATGATTCCGCTCCGTATGTGCGCGGCGCGCGCCGCGACCAGCTCTCCGCTGCTGAACTGGTCTGGATCTCGTCTCGCGGCGCCGCATCTGCATCGTCAATTCTCGCCGATGCGGCGCGCGGTGAGGTACGCGCGGATCAAGGCGACGTCGTCACGCGTCAAGTGTTGGCTGAACGAGGGCATGCCGCGCGGAACGAGCGCGCCCTCCAGCACGATGGACTCCAGCTCCCCGAGCGTCTGCGTCCGCCGCAAATCCGGATAGGCGCCGTTCGCCACCACGGAGGGCCCGTGACACTCCACGCAATAGGTGTGGTAGAGCAGCGAGCCGCGATCGATGCGCGCATCGCCCGACGGCTTCATTGGATCGGGCGGCGAAGCTTCTGCGGCGAGCGCCGGCTCGCGCGCCGGCAGCTGCGCGGCGCCGCCGAGCTTGAAGGCGAGCACGCGCCGCCCTTCGCCGTAGCGCCAGCCATAGCGTTGCGCCGCGTTCGACGCCATGAGCGCATAGGCGCCGCCCATCCCAGCCATCACCGCGACGTATTGCTCTCCGCCGGCCTCGTACGAGACCGGGCCGCCGATCACCGCATTGCCCGCTGCGCCGCGCCAGCGTTCCGCGCCGGTGCGCGCATCATAGGCGATGAGGTTTCCTTCGCCGGTTCCCTGGAACACCAGCCCGCCGGCCGTGCTCATCGTCCCGCCAGCGACGCCGTCCGGCGCGTAATGGCGCCACACTTCGCGCTGCGCGACCGTATCCCAGGCCAAGAGCCCGCCGCGCATGTTCGCCGGCAACCCGATGCGGACGGAGGTGTCCATCCCTTGGCCCTGATCGAAGCGCCATTGCCCGATCGGCGTCTCCTCGTAGCTCATGTTCGCTTCGATGAACGGGATGAACGCAATATTGAGCCGTGGGCTGAACGACATCGGCTGCCAGGAATGTCCCCCAAGCCAGCTCGGCGCGAGATCGAACACGCCCTGGTTTCCGCGTGCGCGCGGATTCTCCACCGGCCGCCCGGTCGCAATGTCGATCCGCTCGGCCCAGGTGACCGGAACATAATTCGCCGCCGAGAGAAGCTCTCCGGTCGCGCGGTCGAGCACATAGAAGAACCCGTTCTTCGGCGCCTGCATGATCACGCGCCGCTCGCGTCCGCCGATCGGCAAGGTCGCGAGGATCATGTCCTGCGTGGCGGTGTAGTCCCATTGGTCGCCGGGCGTGGTCTGGTAGTGCCATACGTACTCGCCGGTATCGACCTTCACCGCGACGATGCTGGAGATGTAGAGATTGTCGCCGCCGCCGGGACTGCGCGCATTGCGCCCCCACGGGCCGCCATTGCCGGTCCCGATATAGACGAGGCGCAGCTCCGGATCATAGGCGAACGCGTTCCATGGATTGCCGCCGCCGCCGTGCTTCCACCATTCGCCATGCCAGGTTTCGGCCGCGCGCCTCTCGGCGTCGGAAGCGAATCCGTCGGCGGGATTTCCCGGCGCGACCCAGAACCGCCACTCCAGCGCGCCGGTCTCGGCGTTGTAGGATGAGGCGTAGCCGCGCGTGGCCTTGTCGCCGCCGCCTTGTCCGATCAGCACGTGGCCGTCGAACACGCGCGGCGCGCCGGTGATCGAATAGGGCTGCGACTGATCGAAGGTCTGCGTTTCCCAGACCAGCGCGCCGTTTGCCGCGTTGAGCGCGACGAGCCGGCCGTCGGCGACGCCGACATAGACCTTGCCGCGCCACAGCGCGACGCCGCGATTGCGTCCCCACACCGGGAAGTTGGCGTTACGCTGCGCGGCGCCCGGATCGTAGCGCCAGAGCTGACGCCCGGTGCGTCCGTCGATGGCGTAGACGACGCCGAACGTCCCGGTCGTGTAGAGGATGCCGTTGGCGACGAGCGGCGTCGATTCCATCTCGCCCGGCGCGTCGATGTCCGCGAACCAAGCCAAGCCCAATCGGCTTATGTTGTTGGCGTTGATCGCATCAAGCGGACTGAAGCGCTGCTCTGAATACGTGCGGCCGTGCGACAGCCAGTCGGCGCCGGCGCGTTCGTCGGCGATCGCCGCGGCGTCCACTTGCGCAGCATCGCGGCCCCCTGAGCGGCCGCCCCACGGACGCAGCGCCAGGAGGAGGATCGCACCGACAAGGAGAACCGCGCCGATCGCGATCCACGGGCCAAACTTCCTCATCCAGCTCCCTCATCCGCGGCGCGCGTGGACGACGTTCCTTCACCGACAGTTTCGCGCAGACGCTTGCCCCCCTCGCCTCGGCGAGCTGTGCGCCTGTGTCCTGACGATCTGTCTGAAAGGCCCTCCCGTGGGCGGCGCCCGTGGTTCCGGGCGCTTATCCTTGCCGTTGAGAATGCCACGAGCCCCCAAAGGCGCGGGTATCGTCATTCAAGCGGCATGCATAACTGCACGCGATAGCCCGGGGCCCATGTCCTTCGCGGACATTCGGGAGCCAGCATCGGATACCGGCCAATATCGGATACCGGCCAAATATCGGATACCGGAATGTCGCCATCCCCAACCAATATAACCGCGCCTCCCGCCTCCGATGGGACAGATGCGCAGCTTGGTCTTGGGTGAGACATGGACACGGAAACTCTGGACATTCGCCAGGTCGGCCCCACGTTCGCCGCCGAATTGCGCGGCCTCGACACCGCGAACGGCCTCTCCGCGCGAGACGCCGCTGCGCTGGTCGGCGCCCTCGATCGCTTCGGCGTCGTTGTTCTGCCGAAACAGAGCCTGACGCCGCCCCAGCAGATCGCGCTCTGCGAAAGCCTCGGCCCGCTGGAGAATTCCGACGACGGCAGCCCCAGCTTCAAGGAACTTCGGCGCAACCTGCAATTCAAGGATCCCCGGCTCTCGGAGATTTCGAACCTCGCCCAGGGCGAAGGCATCCTCGACAAGGAGGACGTGCGCCGGCTTTTTCTCGTCGCCAACCAGCTCTGGCATTCCGACAGCACGTTCCGGCCGATCCGCGCCCGCTACACCTCGCTCACCGCGGTCAAGGTGCCCGCCTCGGGCGGCGACACCGAGTTCGCCGACGCCGCCAGCGCCTACGACGCCCTGTCCGCGGACGACAAGGCCGACATCGAGGGCCTCGTCGGCATCCACAGCCCGACCCACGTGATGGACGTGATGGGCGCCACCGGCCCGGACGGCGGCGGCTTCGTGAGCACGCTTACCCCGCAACGGCGCCCCATCGTCGAGGTGCATGCAGGTTCCGGCCGCAAGGTCCTGAACGTGCCGTCGCATTGCTCCCACATCGAGGGCATGTCCATTCCCGAGGGCCGCGCGCTGCTCACCTATCTGCGCGAGCAGGCGACGCTGCCTGCGTTCCGCTACCGGCACAAATGGTCGCCGGGCGATTTCGTCATCTGGGACAATCGCTCCACGCTGCATCGCGCATGCCGATTCCAGGAGCGCAAAGAGGCGCGCCAGCTCGTCCGCTCGGTCGTGCAGGACGTCCATTGAGCGAGGTGAGGAGAGGACAAATGCGGATATCCATGCTCGCGGCAGCCCTGTGCGCGGGGCTGCTGATGGCGGCGACGTCCGCCGCTTTCGCACAGCCCGCGCAGATCACGCAGCGGACTTTGCTCGACCGTATCCAGATCGAGGACCTGATCACCAGCTATTACAATGACGTCGAGGCCGGCGGCGCGAACGCCTATCCCAACTACTACACCGACGACGCCGAGTTCGTGGTGAACGGGACGGTCTATCGCGGCCGCGACGCCATCGTCGCCTATCATCAGGCGCTCGCGGCGCGCAGCCCGACGCACATCGGCACGTTCCACATGGTCTTCAACAATCTGCAGGTCGAGGTCCGGGGCGCCGCCGCGACCGCGCGCTTGATCTGGTCCGGCATCCTCTCCGAGCGCGTCGAGGCGCCGGCCCGCATCCTCAAGCACGGCCGCGAGACCGATGAGCTTGTGAAGCGCGACGGCCAGTGGCGGATCAGCCGGCGCACCATCATCACCGACGCCGGTTCCGCCTATTGAGCGGAGGCGCCCGCGCGGACCTCGTCCACGCGCACGCCCTTGGTCTCCCTGGCCGCGAAGGCCCAGATCGCCGCGACGCCGAGGCCGAGCACGCCGAAGATGGCGAACACCGGCTGCACCGATCCCGTCGATGCGATGAGCCCGCCGACGAGCAGCGGCGTCAGCATCGAGGCGGTGCGCGCCGCCGCGCTGCAGAGCCCGAGCGCCATCGCCCGGATGCGTGTCGGAAAGGTCTCCGCCGAGAAGGGCCACAGGATGATGGTGCCGATCCCGATGCCGGTATGCCCCAGCACGACCGCCGCGACGATGAGGCCGACTTCACCCTGCGGCATCGCAAGCAGGCTGAGCAGCACCGCGCCGCCGACCAGCGTGCCGAAGATGGCCAGCGGCCTGCGGCCCACCTTGTCCATCAGCGCCCCGAGCACGATCGGCGCAACGAGGATCACGATCACCGAGATGCTCGCGAAGCGCAAAGCTTCCGCCACCGGGATATGGAACACGCTGACATAGATCGACGGCGCCCAATTGGTCAGGCCGAAATTCACCAGCGACGTCAGGAACCAGAGCGCGACCAGCGTCGCCACCGTCCAGCGCACGTCGCGCGCGAAGAGATCGGCGAACCGCGTTCTCGCCGCCGCATTCGCCGCCGCCGGCGTCGCCGCAAGCGCCGCTTCAGCCGCGCCGCCGAGCTTCCTGATCGCCGCCAGCGCCGCGTCGGGACGCCCGATCCGCGCCAGCCAGCGCGGCGATTCCGGCAGCAGCGCCATCGCGAAGGGCAGCACCAGCAGCGGCGCCGCGCCAAGCACGAACATCACCCGCCACCCGACCTGCTCGATGATGAGCGCGCTGGTGACCGCCGCGGCGGCGTAGCCGCTGACCATCAGGAACTGGAAGACCGAGAAGAAGCGTCCGCGCGTCTTGGTGGGCGCAATCTCGTTGATGTAGCTCGCGCACACGGGCACGGCGCCGCCGATCGCAAGCCCCTGCACGAAGCGCAGCGCGCCGAGCTGCTCGGGCGTCTGCGCCGCCGCGCACGCCACGCTGAGCAGCGACATGACGACGATCGCTGCGCTGTAGACCGGCTTGCGCCCCCAGCGCTCGGCAAGCGCGCCGAGCGCGATCGCGCCCACCAGCTGCCCCGCATACCCGCTGGACATGAGCGCGCCCATCGCGATGGGCTCCAGGCCCCATTCCCGCGACAGCGTCGGCATGATGAAGGCGATCATCACGCTGTCCCAGGAATCGAACAGCATCAGCACGCCAAGGAGAACGGGCGCCAGCGCCCGCCGCCGCCATGCGCCCGGCGCATCCAGCATCGCGCCGATCTGAGCCTGCTGATCCTCGTGTGCGCCCGCCATCGCCCGCCCCCGTCGCTCAGAACGCGAACTTGTGGCTCCCGCCATCGACGGAGATCACCTCGCCCGTGATGTAGCGCGCTCGCGGCGAGACGAGGAAGGCCACGAGCACGGCCAGGTCTTCCGGCTGGCCGAAATAGCCGACCGGTATGTTCTTGCGGCAATAGTCCTCGCGCGCTTCCATCGTCGGGAAGATCTTGTCGATCTGCTCGCTGATGATGACCCCCGGCCCGATCGTGTTGACGGTCACCCCGTCCTTCGCGACCTCGTGCGACAGGCTCTTGGAATAGACCGTGCGCGCCGCGTTCATGACGCTGGCCGAATTGATGATCGCCTGCACCTCGAACGTGCCGCCGATATTGATGATCCGGCCGTACTTGCGCTGCCGCATTCCGGGCAGCAGCGCTTCGGCCAGATGCCGCGGCGCAACCACGCGCAGCGCATAGGCGTGCTGCCAGCGCGCTTCATCGCCGCCGATGCCCATCACGTCGGACGTGCCGGCATTGTTGATCAGGATATCGACCTCGCCGAGCTTCGCGATCGCTTCCGCCGCGATGGCCTTGCCCGCATCGGGCGCGGTGAGATCATGCACGATGATCGCCGGCCGCTGCTTGCCGGACGCCGCCAGCTTGTCGGCCGCCGCCTCAAGCACGTCGGCGCGCCGCCCCAGCAGCGCCAGGCGCACGCCTTCGCCCGCCAGCGCCTGCGCGATGCCGAACCCGATCCCGGTTCCCCCGCCCGTGATCAGGGCGCCCTTGCCTTCAAGCTGCAGATCCATGCGCGTTCATTCCATTTTCAGACGCGTGACGTTCAGGCGCGCGCCACGTCCTCAAAGCCGCGACGCGTGAACCGCGCGATCGACTCCGGAGGCTTCGCCTCGGCGAGATTCAGCCACAAGCGCAACAGAAGCCGCCAGCGGCCCGGATCGTCGTAATCATCGTAGGCCGTGCGGGCGTGCAGCACCGCGTAATTGTTGACCAGCTGAATGTCGCCCGCCTGCAGCTCCATGTCCAACCGGAACTCGGGCGCCAGGATGAGCTCGTCCATCAGCGCCAGCGCCTCCTCCTCCTCCCGGCTCGGCGCGACGCCCTTCTTCTTGAAGGTCGCGTCGATGCCCCGCCGTCCGTAGAAGCAGGTGAGCCGCCCCTCTTCATGGGCGAAGATCGGCACGCGGTAGGGCGTGGTGCTGGAAGGATCGGCGCCCTCGCCGCGATAGTCGCGATAGAACCCGCGATACATGATCGGGAGAAGATCGGGTCGGCGCGCAAGAAAGGCGTTGTACGCCGCCGCCATGTTCACGATCGAGCTCGCGCCGCCGGACTTGGCTTTCCGGATGCACAAGAGGCCAACCATGTCGGCGAGATCATTGTGCGGCTCCTGGTGGCGGCGATCCTGATAGCCCCGCACGTTGGGATTGCTCGGGTCGAGATCATGGAACGTCACATGCGTGAGCAGATCGCCGTGCGCGTTCTGCCCCAGACCCGCCCCCAGATAAGATCCGATCCCCCAATAGACGAGCTCGAGGTCCTGGACGCTGAGGCCTTCGACCTTGACGCCGCGCAACAGCGCGAACCGCTTGCCATCGACCACGTCGCTGCGGATCGCCGCAAGCTTCGGCGCAAGGCGCGGCAACGCGAACTCGCGGGGTCCGAATTCGCCAAGCCGCAGGCCCCGCCCTTTCACGTCCTCCAGCGCCCGGTCGAGCTCTTCCTGCTCTGCGCTTTCCAGCCGCCACACCCAGTCCTTTTCCGCCAAGTCGCCCGCAGTCCACAGCGCCGGCCCTCGGACGGGTTCCCGCTTGATTGCGTCAGTCGCGTCGATCATGGAGCTGGAGTTTCTTTCCCTGGCGGACATCGGCCGCAGCGGATCGCGCATAGCACGTCGGCGCGAATGCGGAGGGATAGCCATTCGTGAAGGGGCTATCGTTCGGGGCGATGGTGATTCACGCGGCCTCCAGCAGGCGGGCGAGCTCCGCCGGCTTGTCGATCATCACGTCGTGCCCGCAGCCCCGAATGTCATGCACGCGCCAGCTCGGATCCTGGCGCAGCGGCGCGCACACCGCGTCGGAGAACGGCGAGGGAAAATCGATCGGTCGGATATAAGTCTTCCGGGCGACGCGGTCATAGGCGTTCGTGTGTGTGAGCTTCTGCGAGAAACTCGCGGCCGATTGCGGCGTGAACTGCGCATCGACCCAGGCGCGGTCCGCGAGGTTCACCATCGTCGCCTCGGCCGAGAAGATCGGCGCGACCGGATCGGCGCCGCCGCCGCTCACGAAGCCGACCATGTCGTTTAGCGATTGCCCGCTCTGCGGCAGGAACGCGTCGAGATAGACGATGGAGGCGATCCGCTCCGGCGCGCGCTCCACGACGCCCGTGATCACCATGCCGCCGTACGAATGCCCCACGAGCGTGACGCCCTGCAGGTCTTTCCAGCGAAGCTCGCCCGTGACATCCGCAATGTGGGTGTCGAGATTGATCGCCGGCGAGATGAGATGCGATCGCTCTCCGAGCCCGGTCAGCGTCGGCGCGTAGACGCGGTGGCCGCGCGCCTGCAGCCGCGCCGCGACGCGCTCCCAGCACCAGCCGCCGTGCCAGGCGCCGTGCACCAGCACGAAGGTGAGGTTTCGGCGGCGCGGCGCGGCGTGCGCGGCGCCGACACTGGCCGCCGCCGCCCCAGCCGCAAGAACGCCGAGCGCGCGACGCGTCAACCTGCCCATGCTCACCTCCCTCCGCCCATCGCCGCCGCGAGCGCGTCCACCACGTATTGCGCGCGCTCCGGATGCAGCGCGGCGAGGTTCACCCGCCCGCTCTCCGGCATGTAGATGGCCCGATCCGCGCGAAGCGCGCGCACCTGCTCCGGCGTCAGCGGCAGGAGGCTGAACATGCCGCGATGGTCGCGCACGGGCGCAAGCGGCAGGCCAGCGCGCTCCGCGCGCGCGGCGAAATCGGCGCGTATGGCGTTCAAACGCAGACGCATGGCGTCCAGCTCGCGAAGCCAGCTTGCGCGCAGATCCTCGCGCTCCAGCACCAGCCGCACGATCGCCGCGCCGTGATCGGGCGGAACCGAATAGAGCGTGCGTGCGATCGCGGTCGCGTTGGTCATCGCCACATTCGTGACTTCGGCGGTGCGCCCGAGGATGAAGAGCGCGCCGACGCGCTCGCGATAAAGCCCGAAGGATTTTGAGCCCGACACCGCCACCAGCGCATCCGGCGCCGCCTCCAGCATCAGGCGCAGGCCCGCCGCATCCGCATCGATGCCATCGCCAAGCCCCAGATAGGCCGCATCGACAAAAGGCACGAGCCCTCTTGCCGAGACGATGCCCGCCAGCTCGCGCCATTGCGCCGGGGAAGAATCCGCGCCGGTCGGATTGTGGCAGCTCGCATGCACAAGAAACGGCGTGCCGCTCGGCGCGCTCTTCAGCGCATCGACCGTGGCGTCGAAATCCACCGCCTGGCGCCGCGGGTCGAAATACTCCACCCAGCGCACCTGCGCGCCGCCGGCCATCATGATCGTGTCGTGGATCGCCCAGGTCGGGCGCCCGAGCACGATCGGCGGCGCGCCCGCACGCGCGATGAGCTCCGCGCCGAGCCGCAGCGCCGCGACGCCGCCGGCCGCCTGCAATCCGCGCACGCGTCCGCCCAGCGTCCTGCAGAGGCCCTCGCCGAGCACCAGCTGCACGATCAGCTCCGTGCTCCGCACGTCGCCGAACGAGCCGAGATACACCTTCGACTCCTGCGTCTCGAGCAGCTCTCGCTCGGCCGCCTTCACCGCCGCCATGATCGGCGTGCGGCCGCTCTCATCGATATAGACGCCCACCCCGAGATCGACTTTCTCCGCGCGCGCATCGGCGCGCACGATATCGACCAGCGAGAGAATGGGATCGATGGGCTGCGGCTGAAGCTTTTCCAGCATCGGATCAGCGGCCCTCCGCGGCGAAGGCCCGCACCGCGCCGCGCAGCGGCTCGATCGATGTGAGGATCGCGCCGCGGCTGCGGATATCGGAGAGGATGCCTTCCACCTTCGGCTGGATGAAGCCGTCGGTGTCGTCCCAGATCACCGGCCGGTCGCCCGCGCGTGGGCCGACGGCGGCGGTGCGCGTCGCTTGATAGAGCCCCCGCGTCTGCGCCGACAGAAGCGGGCTTGGATCGTGCGTGTCGGCCACGGCCTTCGCGCGCAGCTCCGCGCCCTGGATCGCAAAGAGCAGCGCATTGGCCATGAAATGCTCGCACGCCTCCACCGAGTCGCGCGCGATGTTCGCCGAATTCATCGCCTGGCTGTTGATGTTCTGGTTGTATTGCTCCGCATGCGTTGGATACCGGTCGGCCATCGAGCCGCCATAGAACCCGACGAGCGGCGCAAGCGCGTTGCAGCCGACCTGCAGGGACTTGAGGCCGATATTGAGGCCATGGTCGGGATTGCCGACCAGCGACGGCGGCAGGCCGTGATTGAATTCCGGCGACACCAGCATCGCGATCTGCACGTCGAGGTGCTTCACCAGCATTCCGAGATGATAGCGCAGCTGATCCATCGCCACGGCGGTGTATTGCGCGAGGAAATTGCCGGTGTGGTAGACTTCGCCCGTGTCCGGATCGTTGAGCGGATTGTCGTTGGCCGAATTGGCCTCCACCTCGACCTGCCGCGCCGACATGGCGATGCCGTCGATGATCGGCCCCATATATTGCGGCAGGCACCGGAGCGCGTAGCGATCCTGCACCAGCGCGCCCGCGCGGTGCCCCCGATCGCCGGCGGCCTCGGACCGGATGAGCTTCGATCCCGCGATCAGCCCGCGCATCTGCGCCGCGATCCAGATCTGCCCCGGATGCGGCTTCCAGCGATGGATGATCTCGTCGAAGGATTGGCTGGTCGCGAGCAGCGTCTGGGCGAAGAGCGCATGCAGCGCCAGCCCGAGCGCGAACACGTCATAGGCGCGCGCCATGGCGTTCGCGGCCACTGCGGTGGAGGCGGCCGTGCCGTTGTTGAGCGCGAGGCCCTCCTTCGGCTCCAGTTCGAGCGGCTTCAGGCCGAGCTTCTTGAGCGCGCTCACGCAATCAAGCGTCTCGCCCTTGTAATCGACGAGGAAAGCCGGATCGAGCCCGACGATCGAGGCGCCGATATACGAAAGCTGTCCCAGGTCGCCGCTCGCGCCGATCGAGCCGCGCTGATAGACGTGCGGCGATGCGCCTTGGTTGAGGAACGTCGCCAGGCGCTCGATGAGCTCCACGCGCACCGAAGACGCGCCCTTCAGCAGCGTGTTGGCGCGGAGCAGCATCGCGGCGCGCACTTCCTCTTCCGTGAGCCGCGGCCCGGTCGCGGCCTTGTGGTGCCAGAGCGCGATCCGCTGCAGCTCGCGCATCCGCTCCGGCGGAACGCGCCTGTCCGCCATAGCGCCGTAGAGCGTGGTGACGCCGTAGACCTGCTGCCCGGCCGCGATGGCGTCGGCCATCTTCTGGCGCGACCGCTCGACTCGATCGAGCACCGCGCGGTCCTTGGTGATCTCGACCTTGGCGCCGCGCGCAACCGCGGCGATGTCGTCGATGCTCAAGCCTTCTCCGCTGATCGTCACCATGCGAGGTCTCCTCAAATCGCGGGCCGGCGACGATCGCATATGCGCACAAAGCGCGCGCCTCGTCCCCCGGCGTTCAAATCAATATCCGCCTGCGCCTGGCTGGCGGGCGTCCGGATCGCCGGCCGCTTCGGATCGGATCGGGTTGACCAGCTCTCCGATGCCGGAAATCCGGCTCGTGAGGATGTCTCCCGCCTGCAGTGCGCGCCTGCGCCCCGTCGGCCGCGGCGACCCGCAAAGGATGACGTCCCCTGCTTCGAGGCCGAACGCGTCGCTCGCTTCCGACACCAGCTCCGCGACGGAGTGGATCATGAGCCGCGCCGAGGCCTCCGCCTCGATCTCGCCGTTCACCAGCTGCTGCAGATGCATATCGGCGGGATCGATTTCGTCCTTGGTCACGATCCACGGCCCGAGCGGACAGAAGCTCGGAAAGCCCTTGCCGCGCGCCGCCTGCAGGAAAAGCGGATTGCGCGCGCTTTCTCCCAGCAGGATCTCGGGCGCGGTTACATCGTTCGCGATCGTGTAGCCGAACACATGGTCCATGGCAGCGGCCGGACCGACGCGCCGTCCCGCTTTGCCGATGATGACGGCGATCTCCACTTCGCCGACCACGCTCCTCGCCTCGCGCGGCGCCACGATCGCGTCGCCCGGACCAATGAGGCTGGAGCTCGGCTTCAGGAAGAAGATCGGCGCGGGGGGAAGGTCGGGCGCGGCGCCGTCCGCAGAGCGGAAATTGCTCCCCACGCCGATGATCTTGCCCGGCCGCAGGAGCGGGGCCGCGAGGCGCGCGTCCTCGAGCCGCACGCGCGCCAGCCCATCCAATCCATGCGCCGTGAGCCGCCCTTCGATGGCCGGCCATGCCGCGATCAAGCCGCCCACGTCGCGCGCGCCGTCTGCGAACGTCGCGAGGGACAGCGCCTCGCCGCCGCGAACGAGGCCCGGCGCTTCCCGCCCCGGCGCGCCAATCGCTGCGAGCTTCAAGCCTGCGCTCCGAGGATTGGATGATGCTTTCTCAACGCGCCCTGCTGCCCTCGGCCTGCGCCGTCGCGACATCCGCAAAGCCCGCGCGCGTAAACCGCGCCAGCCGCGGCGGCAATTCGAGATCCGGCAGATTGAGCCACAGGCGCAGCATCAGGCGCCAGAGCTTCGGGTCCTCGTGATCCTCGTACGCCGTCCGCGCATGCAGCACCGAATAATTGTTGATGAGCTGGATATCGCCGGTCTCAAGCTGCATGTCGAGCCGCAGGTTCTCCTGCGCGACAAGCTCGTCAAGCAGCGCGAACAGGTCCTTCTCTTCCGCGCTGGGCGTCTCGCCACGCTTCTTCATCGCCACATCGATGCCGCGCCGGCCATAGAAGCAGCTGAGTTTGCCGTCGGAATAGCTGAAGATGGGGATGCGGTAGGAGGTGGTCGCGTTCGGATCGGCGCCTTCCCCGCGATAATCCAGATAGAAACCACGATAGCAGAGCGGCAGCAGGTCCGGACGCCGCCGCAGCAATTCGTTGTAGAGCGCGTACGAATTGACGATCGAGCTCGCTCCGCCGGACCGCGCCTTCCGCACGCACATCAGCCCCACCACGTCCGCCAGGTCGTTGTGCGGCCCCTGCTCGCGCCGATCCTGGTAGCCGCGCACGCGCGGATCGTTCGGGTCGAGATTGTGATGCGTCACATGGGTGAGCAGCGCGCCTTGCGCATTCTGCCCGAGCCCGACGCCGAGATGCGCCCCGATGCCCCAGAACAGGAGCTCGATTTGCCGCAGATCGTACCGCTCGAGCTCCACCTTGCGCAGAAGCGCGAAGCGAACGCCTCCGGTGAGCGCCTTGCGGATGGCCGCCAGCTTGCGGCCGAACACCGGGAGCGGGAAATCCGCCTTGCCGAACGCGCCGACGCCGAGGCGCCGCGCCTCGACGCCGCGGAGCGCCGCGTCAAGGTCGGCCGCCTCATCGGGCGTGATCCGCCAAACCCAGTCGCTGGCTTGGAGGTCGTCGCGCATCCAGACCGCCGGGCCCGTGACCGGAGCGTCCAGGATCACCTCTTCCGGCATTCTCCGCGCAGCTCCGCCCAATCCCAGCTAGGCATGCCATGCGGCCGGCAGGGCGCGGAAATAGCGTTTCAACCGGGGGATATAGTCACCCGCGATAGCCTTCTGCCTGTTGGCAATCGCAGTGCGGGCTGGCACCTTGACGCGACGGACAGCCTGCCTGGGATTTCGGCCTCCATCTTCACATGGACCTTCGCACCAACATCGACCTGAAGCAGCTCCGCTACTTTGTTGCGGTGGTGGACGCCGGCAGCATCAGCCGCGCCTCCAAGCTGCACCACATCGCCCAGCCGGCGCTGTCCAAGCGCATCGGGCAGCTCGAATACGATCTTGGCGCCCCGCTGCTGCATCGCGGCCATACTGGCGTTCAGCCCACGGAGCAGGGCTGGATGCTCTATCGCGCCGCGCAGCGTGTGTTGCGCGACATGGCCTCGGTGGTCGAGGCCGTGCACGCCGCCGAATCCGATCCGGTCGGCGATGTGCGGATCGGATGTCTGCAGAGCCTCACCGCGCTGGTCGGCGCTCCCCTGGCGGTGCGCGTCATCGAGGAATTTCCCCGCGTGCGGCTTTCCGTGCTCGGCGGCCAGAGCCTGGAGATCTACCGGGCGCTGGTCGATGGCCTCCTCGATGTCGCCCTCTGCGTGTGGGACGAAGAGGCGCCCCACCTGGAGGTCGAGCTGCAGATCCAGGAGGAGTTCTTCCTCGCCGCCTCGCCCGATATGCCCGGCCTGCCCAAGGAGGCGGTGATCGATCCCAAGCGCCTCAAGCGTTTCCCGTTCGTCTTCCCGACGGCGCGGACCTACGCCAGCGGGCCGGTGATCGTCGGCCAGCTGCAGGAGATGGGGATCGAGCTCAACGTCATCGCCGAGATCGACGGCGACGGCATCAAGTCGCTCATCGCCGGCGGCCATGGCTGCTGCATCCTCACCCTGTCGACGATCCAATCCGAGGTCGCCGCCGGGCGCATCGTGCTCAAGCGCCTCCGCAACACCCCGATCTGGCGCACGCTCGCGCTCTGCACCGCCAAGGACCGGCCCCTCTCGCTCGCCGCCCGCGCCGTGACCCAGCAGATGAAGAAGGTCATCGAGGATCAGATCAGGACGGGCGCCTGGCGCAACGTCCAGATCGCCGCCGGGCGGCCAAACTTATCGACGGACGGCATACCCGTATCGCCAACGGGTATTACCCCCGCCTCCGCGACAATGGGACAAGCACGGCGGGACTGAGGCGCTGCGCGGCAGGCGGCGAGCACGAAAGCGCGCATGGCAATTCGAACGCTCGGCATCCGACAATTGGCGCCAACCTTCGCGGCCGAGATCAGCCGGCTGAATCTCGCGCTTCCGCTTGCGCCCCGGGACCTCACGGCCGTCGTCGAAGCGCTCGACCGGTATGGCGTCGCGGTCTTTCCCGGACAGAACCTGACGATGCAGCAGCAGATCGCCTTCAGCGAGCTGCTCGGTCCGCTGGAGAATTCCGACGAAGGCAGCCCGACCTACCAGGAATTCCGCCGCGAGCACGAATTCGCCGACGGCCGGGTCTCGGAAGTGTCCAATCTTGTCCGCGGCGGCGACCTGCTCGAGCTGGCCGACATGCGCCGCCTCTACCAGTTCGCGAACGAGCTCTGGCACTCCGACAGCACCTTCCGCCCGGTCCGCGCGCGCTACACCATTCTCTCGGCCGTCAAAGTGCCCGCCTCGGGCGGCGACACCGAGTTCGCGGACGTCGTCGGCGCCTATGACGCGCTGCCGGCGGACATCAAGGAGGACATCGAAAGCCTCGTCGGCGTCCACAGTCCAACCGCGGTGATGGAGACGCTCGGCGCCCTGCAGGCCGACGGCGGCGGATTCCAATCGACCTACGGCCTTCAACGCCGGCCGCTCGTCGAAACCCATCCCGGCTCCGGGCGCCGCTTCCTCTCCGTCCCGTCGCACTGCTCGCACATCGAAGGAATGTCGCTGCCGGAAGGTCGCTCGCTCCTCTTCTATCTGCGCGAGCACGCCACCCAGCCGCGCTTCCGCTATCGTCATGCCTGGACGCCGGGCGACCTGGTGGTCTGGGACGATCGCTCGACCCTTCATCGCGCGTGCCGATACAAAGAGCGCAACGAACCGCGCCAACTTGTAAGAACAGTCGTGCAGGACCGCTGAGAACGGCGCACTGCGGAGGAAACGCATGATCGGTCGACGGGCATTTCTGAGCGGCTCGGCGCTTCTGGGCCCGGCGCTGCTCGCGCAATCCGCAGCGGCGCAAACCGTGACGCCGACGGCGGCGCCGGCCGCTGCGCCAGCAAGGCCCCGCTTCTCCTATGTGGAAACCCGCGGCGCCCCGAGCCCGGCGATGCCGCTCGAAACCCGCGCCTTCGCCGCGCACGCAGTGAAAGTGCAATTCGCCGACCTCGACGAAGCGACCCGCAAGAAAGCCAAGCGCAGGATCCTCGATCTCTTCGGTTGCGCGCTCGGCGGCGTCCACGCCTCCGGCAATGCCGCGCTCGTGCGCATGCTGCAGGCGCAGCGCGGACCGCAGGAAGCGTCCGTCATCGGCTATCGCGCCAGGCTGCCCGCCGCCGAAGCGGCGATGGCCAACGCCATCATCTCGCGCTCCTACGATTACGAAGTGATGACCGTCGTCGTCGGCGACCGGCTCATCGGCTCGCACAATTCCCCGACCACCTGCTTCACCGCGCTCGCCCTCGCGGAACGCGCGCGCCTTTCCGGCGCCGACTTCCTCACCGCGCTCGTTGTCGGCGACGACATCGCCGCGCGCATGCTCGCCGCATCCGGGCTCGATCTCGGCATGGGCTGGGACGCCTCCTCCGTGTTCACCGCGATCGCCGCCGCCGCCATCGGCGCGCGCCTTGTCGGCGCCACAGAGGAGCAGGCGCAAGACGCGCTCGGGCTTGCGGTCGATATGGTGTGCGGCACGACCCAAAGCGTCTGGGACGGCGCGCCCGGCTGGAAATTCGTCGGCGGCGCCTCCGCGCGCAACGGAATCTTCGCCGCGCAGCTCGCCAAGACCGGAGAATGGCCCGGCATCCGCGACGCCCTGCGCGCCCCTTACGCGCTCTACGGACAATTCACGCCCGGTCTCGTCGATCCACCCGCGCTCATCGCCGATCTCGGCGCCAAGTTCTACGGGGAGGAATATTTCAAGCCGTATCCGTCCTGCGCCGCCACGCACATGATGCACGAATGCGCCTTCCAGCTGCGCGAGGCGCATCATCCTGCCCCGGAGGATATTCGCAGCGTCGAGGTGCGCATCCCCGGCTTCGTCCTCTCCACCGCGCTCGCGCAGGCCTTCGAGCCCGGCCGCGATCCGCACACCGTGGCGAACTTCAATATCCGCTATCAATCCGCCACCGGCCTGCTGCGCGGCCCGATCCGCCTCGAGCATTACGCGCCCGAGGCGATCAACGCGCCGGAGATCGCCGCGCTCATCGGCAAGCTCAAGCTCGCCGCCCTGCGCGAGGGCGAAACCGGAATCGTGATCGACGTCGCGATGCGCGACGGACGCGTGCTCACCCAGCGCCATTCCGGCACGCCGATGCGCAATCCCGCCATCCGCGCCAGCACCGACGCGGAGATTCTCGAGAAGTTCATGGGCCAGGCCGCGTTTTCAAACGCCGTCACGCCGCAGACCGCGCGTCAGATCGCCGAACGCATCGACTCCATCGAGCGCGAGCGCGACATCCGCAGCCTCGTCAGCCTCATGCGCGGGCGGGCCTAGAGGATGGAGACGGCGTCTGCATCGGCGAACGCCGCCGCGCCCGGCGAGGCGGCGACCGAGGAGGTGACGCCGCTCAACCGCGTCGTCGCCGGCGCCGCGGCGGGCACGGTGATCGAGTATTATGATTTCGGCATCTATGCGGTTCTCGCCGTCGCGCTCGGCCACGCCTTTTTCCCCCCGGACGATCCCAGCCTCGGCGTCCTGCTCGCGGTCGCTTCCACCGGCGTCGCGTTCGTCGTGCGCCCGCTCGGCGGCATGCTCTTCGGCATGATGAGCGACCGGATCGGCCGCAAGTTCACCTTCATGACGACGCTCTTCGTGATGAGCGGCGCCACCATCCTGATGGGCCTGACGCCGAACTACGCCACGATCGGCGTCGCCGCGCCGATCATCATCGTCGGCCTCAGAGTGCTCCAGGGGCTTGCGGTCGGCGGCGAGTACGCGGCCGCATCGACTTACGTCATCGAGCATTCGCCCGATCACAAGCGCGGCTACTACACCGGCTGGCTCGGCGGCATGACCGGCGGCTCGCTCGTGCTCGCGCTGCTGGCGGTGGTCGCCACGCAACGTTCGCTCCCCCCGGAAGCCTTCCAGGCCTGGGGCTGGAGGTTTCCCTTCCTCTACGCGGCGGGGCTCCTGCTCATCGCGCTCTATATCCGCACGCGGCTGCGCGAATCCCCGGTCTTCCGGCGCCTCGCAGCGAGCGGGCGGCTCGCCAAGACGCCGCTTCGCGACGTCCTCGCCGATCCCAAGGCGCTCGGCCGCATCATGGCCGTGGCGTTCGGCGTGTGCACGCCGCAGATCACCTCCGGCCTCATCGGGTCGATGCTGGCGCTCTACTACATGCAGACGAGCGGCGGCGTGGAGCCGAGCCACGCCACGCTCCTGCTGGCGGTCGGTTGCCTCGCGGCGATGCCGATGACCATTCTCGCCGGCGCGCTGTCGGACAAGCTCGGCCGCAAGCCGGTGCAGATCACCGGCATGGCGCTGGGCGCAATCGGGTTCATCCCGCTCTTCCACTATCTGCCGGCGGCGGCGGCATCTTCATCCGCTCTCGCCTATGTGCTGATCATCCTGCTCCAGGTTCCCTCATCCCTGGTGGTGGGCCCCGCCTTCGCGACCATCACGGAATCCTTTCCCGCCGCGCAGCGCACCACCTCGGCCGCGATCGCCTTCTCCACCGGCGGCGTGATCGGCGGCTTCTCGCCGGCCGTCGCGCTCTGGCTCGCCAAGACGTATGGCGACATCAATTGGGGCCTCGCCTACGCGATCGCCGTCCTGACGGCCGGCATGGTGATCAATCTCCTGTGGGTGCGCGAAAGCAGCCGCATCCAATTGAGCGCCGACGCATCCTGAACGCTTGAACCGCGCGCGGCGCATTCACATTGACCCCGCATTCTGCCGCCATCATCTTCAGCGGTCCGCCGCTGGAATGATCGCGATGCCCGCCAAGCCGCCGGGAAAGAGCAAGGTCGCCCAACCGAAGAAGCCCGCCGCGAAAGCGGTGAGGCTTCTCTCCGGCGGCAATCCGCAGATCGCGAAGGGCTACGGCGACGCGCCCGTCCAGGCCTACATCGCCGCCATCCCGGACTGGAAGCAGGACCTCGCCCGCCGCCTCGACGCGCTCATCGTCCGCGCCGTCCCCGGCGTGAAGAAGGCCGTGAAATGGAACTCCCCTTTCTACGGCGTCGAGGAGGGCGCGTGGTTCCTGAGCTTTCATTGCTTCACGAAGTACGTGAAAGTGGCGTTCTTCCGCGGCGCGCGCCTGCAGCCGCCGCCGCCCGGCGCATCCAAGCAGGAGGACGTGCGTTATCTCGACATCCGCGAGGACGGTTTCGACGAAGCGCAATTCCTCAAATGGGTGAAAGCCGCCAGCAGGCTGCCCGGCGAACGCATGTGAGGCGCGCAAAGCGAGAGACGCCATGAAGAAGACGACACGCGCCGCGACGAAGAAGAGCCCCGCCGGGCCGGCGACCCAAAACCCATCGAAGCTCATCGACGCGCGCATCAAGGAACTCGGCGATTGGCGCGGCCGAACGCTCGCTCATGTCCGTACACTGATCAAGGCGGCGATCCCCGACGTGGTCGAAGAATGGAAGTGGCGCGGCGTTCCGGTCTGGGAGAAGGACGGCATCATCTGCACCGGCGAGACCTACAAGGCCGTGGTCAAGCTCACCTTCGCCAAGGGCGCCGCGCTCGCCGATCCCAAGCGGCTGTTCAATTCGAGCCTTGAGGGCAATGTGCGCCGCGCCATTGACATCGGCGAGAACGACAAGATCGACGCCAAAGCGCTTCAGGCGCTCGTCCGCGCCGCCGCCGCGCTCAACGGCGCCAAGCGGAAGAAGCCTGCCTGAAGCGTTGACCCCGCCGCGCCCGGGGCCTAGCCAGTCCCCATGACTCGCCGCCTCTCCATGACGCTGCCGGACGGCCGCAACGTGCACGTCCACCTGCACAAGGGCGACCTGCCCGACAATATCGGCTTTTCCAGCGCCGTCGCCATCGACAGCGAGACGATGGGCCTCTCCCTCGTCCGCGACCGGCTCTGCCTGGTGCAGCTCTATGACGGCGGCGAGGCGGCCCATTGCGTCCAGATCGCCAAGGACGGCGATGCGCCCAACCTGAAGCGCCTGCTCTCCGACACCGCGATCCTCAAGCTTCTGCACTTCGCGCGCTTCGATCTTGCGATGTTCATGCGCGATCTCGGCGTGTGGTGCGCGCCGGTCTATTGCACCAAGACGGCCTCCAAGCTCGCCCGCACCTACACCGATCGCCACGGACTGAAGGATTGCCTGAAGGAGCTCCTCGGTCGCGACATCTCCAAGGAGCAGCAGAGCTCCGATTGGGGCGCGGAAAATCTCACCGACGCGCAGCTCACCTACGCCGCCGCCGACGTGCTGCATCTGCATGCGTTGAAGGCGAAGCTCGACGAGATACTCATCCGCGAAGGCCGCGCCGAGCTGGCGCAGGCCTGCTTCGACTTCCTCCCCAGCCGCGCCGCCCTCGACCTCGCCGGCTGGGACGAAGTGGACATCTTCGCCCACTCTTCGTGATCGCAGAATAGAGCGCCGATTTCTTCCCCCGCCACCGGCCGCTGAAGATTTCGAGATCGCTCCGCGATCTCACAGGGGGCAGGTGGTCGCGAAACGACCGGAGGGCGCGCAACAGCCTCAGACAGCGCTATGCCGTCTCTTCCACGGCCGCAAGCCTGACGCCTAGCGCCTTCAGCACACGCAGCACCGTCGCGAACTCCGGATTGCCGTCCTTGCTCAGCGCACGATAAAGCGCCTCGCGCGCCAGTCCGGTCTCTCGCGCCACTTCGGTCATGCCGCGTGCCCGTGCTGCGTCGCCGATCGCCGCCGCAATAAGCGCAGGATCGCCATCCTCGAACGCCGCTTCCAGATAGCGAGCGATGCGCTCAGGTGTGTCCAACTGCTCCGCTGCGTCCCAGGGTCGGGTCTTCACCTTCACGTCTCCAACTCCTGCGCCATCTTTTGCGCCGCCCTGATGTCCTTCGCCTGTGTGCGTTTGTCGCCGCCGCACAAGAGCACCACCAGAGTGTCGCCGCGCTGTACGAAATACAGACGATAGCCCGGTCCGTAATCGATCCGCAGCTCGAGCACACCGCCGCCAACTGTCTTCACGTCGCCCGGATTTCCCAAAGAGAGGCGCCGAATACGAACATTGATCCGGGCGCGCGCACGCTCGTCCTTCAGATCCGTCAGCCATTCGGCAAACGCATGAGTCTGACGAATCTCCGGCACGAGGGAATGTAACTTATAAGGTACACGAAGTCAACGCTGCGCGGCCTAAAGCAGCATCCCGCGCGCGTTCAGCACCGGCTTGCGCAGCGCCGCGAGCACGAGCCCGACGCCAGCGCGCACGAGCACCCAGATCGCCACCACGATCGAGATCCCGAACGCGACCGAGCTCATCCCCGGGAAGAACGCCAGCAACGAGCCCAGCGTCCACACCGCCGCGCCGATCACGATCGTCCGCAGCGCCTGCTCATGATGCGTGGTCGCCCATGGCATGCCCTCGCGCCGGTTGGACGAAGCGATGGCGATCGCGGCGATGCCGAACGCGAGCCCCACGAACGTGATGGGCGGTCCGGTGAAGAGATAGATCGCGAACGCCGCAAGCGTGAGCGAATGAACGATGATCACCTTGCCGCGGTGGCTTTTCAGCGGATCGGTGCGCTTCGGCGCCGGCCGCTGCGGCCGGCGCGGCCGAAAGGGGGTGACGTTGTCTTCCATGCTCGCCCCCAAATATGCGCCGCGCCGCCAAAATTGCGACCCCTAAACGCCGCCGGGCGCGCAGGGCCTGACTCGCGTAGGGCCTAAAGATTGAACAGCGCCGGATCCCCGCCCTGCGCCGCGATGTTCACGCTCACCGTCCGCTCCGCCGCGAACCGTGCGACATAATGCGGACCGCCAGCCTTCGGCCCGGTCCCGGAAAGTCCGAGGCCGCCGAACGGCTGCACCCCGACCACCGCTCCGATCATCGAGCGGTTCACATAGAGGTTCCCGGCCGGAACCGCAGCCTTGA
Source organism: Hyphomonadaceae bacterium (assembly GCA_016791425.1). Classification (GTDB taxonomy): domain Bacteria; phylum Pseudomonadota; class Alphaproteobacteria; order Caulobacterales; family Aquidulcibacteraceae; genus CADEEL01. The sequence continues at coordinate 47,847 of JAEUMQ010000007.1, forward strand.
CCGCCGCCGCGAAGCTCTCCAGCCGCGAATGCACGCCCAGCGTCAGCCCATAGCCCTTCGCCGCCAGCGCCCCGCCGACAGCCGCGATCTCCGCCGGATCGTAGCGCACCACGTGCAGCACCGGCCCGAACACTTCGCGCGCGATGAGATCGAGCGACGGCAATTCTACGATCGCCGGCCCGAAGAACGTGCCTGCCAATCCCAAGGCCGGAAGCCGGCCGACATCGCACTGCGCATGCACCTTCGCGACATGCCGCATGCGTTCCATGTGTGCGTCGAGCGCCGCCTTGGCGTCGGCGTCGATCACCGGCCCGATATCGGTCGCCGGATCGGCCGGGTCGCCGATCTTGAGCTCCTGCATGGCGCCCGTCAGCATACGGATGATATGGTCCGCCGTCGCGTTCGGCAGGAAGAGCACGCGCAGGCCCGAGCAGCGCTGCCCCGCCGATCCGAACGCCGACAGCACCGCATCATCGACCACCTGCTCGGCGAGCGCCGTGGTGTCCACGAACATGCCGTTGAGCCCCCCGGTCTCCGCGATCAGCACCGGGATCGGTCCCTCGCGCGCCGCCAGGCTGCGATTGATCGCCTGCGCGACTTCGGTGGAGCCCGTGAAGCACACGCCGGCGATGCGAGGATCGGCGACCAGCGCCGCGCCGACATCGCCCGCGCCGGGACAGAGCGCCAGCACATCCTCCGGCAGGCCCGCCGCGCGGAAGAGCTGCACCGCCTCGTGCGCGATGAGCGGCGTCTGCTCCGCCGGCTTGGCGACGACCGTGTTCCCCGCCGCCAACGCCGCCGCGATCTGCCCGGTGAAGATCGCCAGCGGAAAATTCCACGGCGAGATGCACACGAAAACCCCGCGCCCCATCAGCTCGAGCGCATTCGTCTCTCCAGCCGGCGAGGGCAGCGGGGTCTCCCCTCCGAACAGCCGCTCCGCCTCCGCCGCGTAATAGCGGCAGAAATCCACCGCCTCGCGCACCTCATCGACGCCGTCCTGCAGCGTGCGCCCGCCCTCGCGCGCGATGAGCGCAACGAGCCGGTCTGCATTCGCCTGCAGCGCATCGCCCATCGCCCGCAGCACAGCAGCGCGCGCAACGCCGCCCCAATCGTTCCACGCCTTTTGCGCCGCAAGCGCCGTCGCCACCGCAGCTTCAGCCTGCGCCGTGACCGTCTCTGCAACGATGCCGACGATCCGTTCCGGGTCGGCCGGCGCACGCATCTCCAGCCGCTTGCGCTTCAAGACGCTCTCCCGCGCCGGCGCGCCGATCAGCGGCCCCGTCTCGATCGCCTCCCGATCGAGGTCCGCGACCGCTTGCACGAACGCCGCGCGGTCGGACGCGATGGAAAGATCGCGTCCCGTCGAGTTCCGCCGGCTCGCGCCATAGAGCGCCGGCGGCGCCGGCACGCGCGGATGCCGATGCGGACTTGCCTCCACCTTCGTGATCGGATCGGCCGCCACAAGGTCGGGCGACACATCGTCATCGAGGAACGAATGCACGAAGCTGGTGTTGGCGCCGTTCTCCAGCAGCCGCCGCACCAGATAGGGCAGCAGGTCTTCATGCCCGCCGACCGGCGCATAGACGCGCACCCGCGCCACCGGCCCCAGACTAGCCTGCAGCGCCGCATAGAGCGCCTCGCCCATCCCGTGCAGCCGCTGGAACTCGTAATCGGAAACGCCCGCCGCTTCCGCCATCCGCCGCACGGCCGCGACCGTGTGCGCATTGTGCGTGGCGAATTGCGGATAGATCGCGTCCGGCGCCGCCAGCATCGCCTTCGCGCACGCCAGATAGGAGACGTCGGTCGCGGCCTTGGTCGTGAACACCGGAAAATCGCTGCGCCCCATCACCTGCGCGCGCTTGATCTCGCCATCCCAATAGGCGCCCTTCACCAGCCGCACCATGAGCCGCCGCTTGCGCCTGCGCGCCAGCGTCGCGACCGCGTCCACCACCAGCCGCGCGCGCTTCTGGTAGGCCTGCAGCGCAAGGCCGAGCCCGTCCCAGCCGCCGAGGGACGGCGCTGCGCAGAGCGCATCCAGCAGCTTCAGCGAAAGCGCCAGCCGGTCGGCCTCTTCCGCATCCAGGGTGAGCCCGATCCCATGCGCCTTCGCCCGCTCGCAAAGCTCCAGCGTCCGCGGCAGGAGCTCCGCCATCACCCGCGCTTCCTGGCGCGCCTCGTAGCGCGGAAAGAGCGCCGAAAGCTTCACCGAGACGCCGTTGCCGAGGACCGGCCCGGCGCCTTCCGCATCCCTGCCCACCGCATCGATGGCCTCGGCATAGAGCTTGGTGTAGCGCGCCGCGTCCGCAGCCGTGCGCGCGCCCTCGCCGAGCATGTCGAACGAGAACGAGCTCGCCGCGCCCTCGCGCACGAAGCCTTTGCCGCGCCGGAGCGCCGCCTCGATCGTCCGCCCAAGGACGAATTGCTCTCCGAGAATCCGCATCGCCTGCATCGCGCCGGCGCGCACGACAGGTTCGCCCGCCCGCGCCACGAAGCGCCGCATGAAGCTCTCCGCGTCGCTCGCCATCTCGTCCGGCGCCGCCACGATCCGCCCGGTGAGCATGAGCCCCCAGGTGCCGGCATTGACGAGCCAATGGTCCGATCGTCCGAGATGCTCCTCCCAGCGGCCGGTCGAGATTTTCTCCGCGATGAGCTTGTCGGCGGTCTCCTCGTCCGGCACGCGCAAGAGCGCCTCGGCAAGGCACATGAGCGCAAGACCCTCCGCATTGGAGAGCCCGAACTCCTCCAGGAAGCTCTCCATCACGCCCTTGCGGCGCTTGAGCGCACGCGCCTTCACCACCAGCGCCCGCGCCTCCGCCGCGGCCCCCGCGCGCGCCGCGACGTCAAGCGGCTGCGCCTCCAAGAGCGCGGCGATCTCGCGGTTCTCATCGGGATATTTCGCCGCGTCGAGATTGTCCCAATCGACGGCAGGGGCTCCCAAAGTGGACACCGGCATGCATATCTCCTGGCCGGGATATGCGCGCGTGCGCCCGCCTCCGGCAAGGCCTTGCGCGCCCTCCGCCCAGACGCCACAAATACGCCCCCAAAGCTGCCCCAAAGCGGCTCCCCCAAGCTGCCTTAAGCCCGACGCCGTGACCGAAACCCCCTCAGCCTCCGTTGAAGCGCCCGCCGAGATCGCCGCCGAGCCTCTCGCGCAGCGCATCATGATCGTCACCGACGCCTGGGAGCCGCAGGTGAACGGCGTGGTGCGCACGCTCGCCAAGACCATCGCCGAGCTCCGCCAGATGGGCTGCGAGATCGAGATCGTCGCTCCCGGCGACGGCTACTTCACGATGCCGCTGATCACCTATTCCGAGATCCGCCTCGCCATCGGTGCGCGCGACGACGTGGAGGAGCGCTTCTTCGCCTTCGCGCCGGACGCAGTGCACATCGCCACGGAGGGCACGCTCGGCTGGGACGCGCGCGCCATTTGCCTCAAGCACAAGTTTCCCTTCACCACGAGCTACCACACGCAGTTTCCCGAATACGTCCACGCGCGCTTTTCCTGGGTCCCTCTCTGGGCGGGCTATCGCTACATGCACGCCTTCCATGACGCGTCCGGCCGCATCATGGTCGCGACCCCGACGATGATGGAGCGCCTGCGCGCGCACGGGTTCAACAACATCACCGCCTGGAGCCGCGGCGTCGATACCGAGCTCTTCCATCCCGCCAAGCGCGACGTTGCGAACGGCGTCTATAAGGACCTGCCGCGCCCCGTGTTCGCCTATGTCGGCCGCGTCGCGGTGGAGAAGAACATCGAGGCGTTCCTCGCCCTCGACCTGCCCGGCGCGAAGGTGGTGGTCGGCGACGGTCCCGCGCGCCTCGACCTGATGAAGCGCTATCCTGAAGCGCGCTTTCCCGGCGTGAAGAACGGCGAGGAGCTCGCCCGCCATTACGCCGACGCCGACGTCTTCGTCTTTCCCTCGTTCACCGACACCTTCGGCCTGGTGCTTTTGGAAGCGATGGCGACCGGCACGCCGGTGGCGGCCTTTCCCGCGCCCGGGCCGATCGACATTCTTCCCGGCACCGGCGCTGGCGTGTGCAATGACGATCTCCGCGCCGCGTGCCTGGAAGCGCTCGAGCTCAGCCGCGACACCGCCCGAGCGGTGGCGGAAACCTATTCCTGGCGCGCCTGCGCCGAAGCCTTCCGCCGCAACCTCGAGCCTTTGCCGAAGCCGGAGAAGAAGCGCTTCTGGCAGCGCATCCAGCTTCTCCGCCGCGGCCGCCGCAAGCCCCTCGCGGCTTAACCCCGTCCCCCATGAGCAGGACCTACCAGCGGATCTTCCGCCGCAGCCTTGCGCGCAGCCAGATCGCCACCCCATTCATCAGCAGCGTGATCGCCAGCAGCACCAGCCCCGCCGCCGCCGCCGCATCGCGAAACGCCTCTTCCGGCCGCGAGGTCCAATTGAACATCTGGATCGGCATCACCGTGAACGCTTCGCCGAGCCAATGCCACGGCGCCCAGCTCTGCGCCGCGTCGGCGAACGTCGCGGTCGTCTCGACGAGCGAGCCGGCCGGCGCCTCCACCGTCGCGCCCGGCGCGACCGCAAGCTCGGCGCCTTCAGGCGTATGCACCGCGCCGCCGCGCGCGAGATGCACCGCGACCATCTCGTCCGGATCGATCGCCGCGCCGTACTCGTCGACGCGCCCAACCGTGTAGGAAAGCGGTTCGCCCGGCGCATGCACGGGCAGGAACGCCACGAACGTCAATCCGCCGACCAGAATGAGCGGCGCGGTCTCGCCGATCGCGCGCGACAATCCGATGATGACCCCCGTCACCATGCCCGGCAGCGCATAGGGCAGCACGTGATCCTGCGTCGTGCGCCATTTCGTGGCGCCGAGCGCAAGCGCCGCCTGGCGGATGTCGTGCGGCACCCCGCGCACCGCCTCCCGAGTCGCCACGATGATCACCGGCAGGATGAGCAGCGCGAGCGTCAGCCCCGCCACCAGGATCGTCTGCCCCATCGCCAGCGCCTGCACGAAAAGCCCGAGCGCCAGGAGGCCATAGAGGATCGACGGCACGCCGGCGAGATTGTTCACCGCGATCTCGATCGCGCTCGTCACCCGGTTCTTCGGCGCGTACTCCTCCAGATAGATCCCCGCCAGCGCGCCGAGCGGAATGGCGATCGCCGCTGTCGTCAAGATCACCAGCAATGATCCGACCCAGGACGAAAGTATCCCCGCCATCGCCGGGTTCGACGACGGGAAGCTGAAGAAGAACTGCGCGTTGAGCCGCGAGCCGCCGTCCGCCCAAAGCCCGAGCACCAGCGCCGCGAGCGTGCCGAGCCCGACCAGCGTCGCCACCGCGCCCCAAACCAGGAAGCTGGCGTCGAGGAAGCGCCGCCGCCGCAAGCCCGGCGGCCGCGCCGTCAGATCGCGCGCTTCGACGTTCGCCATCAATAGGCCTCCCGGTAGCGCCGGTGCAGCGCGAATGCGACGAGGTTGAACACCAGCGTGAGCAGCAGCAGCGCCAGGCCGGCCGCGAAGATGCTCTGGTATTCGAGCGTGCCGAAAGGCAGGTCCCCGAGCGCCACCTGCGCGATGAACGCCGTCACCGTCGCGCCTTGCTGCGTCGGCGAGGTCACGATCTGCGGCTGCTGCCCGCCGGCGATGACGACGATCATCGTCTCGCCGACCGCGCGCGACATGCCGAGCACGACCGCGCCCACCACGCCCGACACCGCCGCCGGCAGCACCACGCGGAACGCGGTTTCCAGCTTCGTGGCGCCCATGGCATAGGAGCCGTCGCGCAGATTGTTCGGCACGGCCCGCAGCGCATCTTCGGACAAGGACGCGATATAGGGAATGATCATCAGCCCCATGACGATCCCGGCCGACAAGAGATTGAAGCCCGGCAGCCCGGGGATCAGCCGCTGCAGCAGCGGCGTCACCATCAACAGCGCGAAATAGCCGTAGACCACCGTCGGCACGCCCGCGAGCAGCTCGAGCGTCGGCTTGATCGTCTCGCGTGAGCGCGCGTCGGCGAACTCGGAGAGATAGATCGCCGTCAGCAAACCGAGCGGCACCGCCACCGCGAGCGCCACCAGCGTCGACATGAACGTTCCCGAAAGCAGCGGCGCGATGCCGTAATGCGCGTCCTCGAACAGCGGCGTCCAGCGCGTGTCGGTGAGGAAGTCCCCGATCGGCACCGCGGCGAAGAACTTCACCGATTCGGAAAGCACCACATAGACGATGCCGACGAGCACCGCGATCGCGACGGCCGCGGCCAGAAAGAGCACGCCTTCCATGACGCGTTCCAGCGGGCGCGCGCGCCGCCTGGTGAAATCCCGATCCAGACTCTCGGCCAAGCGCCCCTCCAGCCGCTTTGCGAATTACGGCGCCGGCGGCGCCCCGGCCTCGGCGAGCGGCCGCGCGAGCACTTCGGCAATGTTCGCCCCGACGTCCTGATGGCCGCCGAAAGCGGTGCCCGCCGTGCGATCGCGCACGCGCGCCGCGTAGGTCTCGTACGCGCTCGCCGGAAGCGGAATGTAGCCGACTTGCGGCGCGATTCGCGCGGCGTTGGCGACATAGAATTGCACGAATTGCTGCACCGCCGGGCGCCGCAGCGCATTGGCGTTCGCGTAGAGGAACATCGGCCGCGCCAGGGGATACGTCCCGGCGGCGACGGTGTCGGCGTTGGGCGCGATCGGCCCGGCGCCCGCATCGATCGCGAGCGCCTTCAGCCGCTGCTTGTTCTGCTCGTAATAGGCGATGCCGAAGAAGCCCATCGCGCCGGGATTTGTCGCCACGCCCTGCACCGTGACGTTATCGTCCTCGGTCGGCGTGAAATCCGTGCGCGAGGATTTCGCCGTGCCGACCACCGCCTCGGTGAAGAAATCGAACGTGCCCGAAGCCGTACCGGCGCCGAACAATTGCAGCGGCATGTTCGGCCATGCCGGATTTGCCTGCCGCCAATTCATGATCTGGCCTTCCGCCTGCGGCTCCCACACCCGCTTGAGCTGCGCGATCGTCACGGAATTCAGCGGGTTCGACGGATGCACGACCACCGTCAGCCCGTCGAACGCGATCGGAATCTCGACATAAGGGATGTCGGCGGCGCGGCATGTCGCCATCTCCGTTTCCAGGATCGGGCGCGAGGCGTCCTGCACTTCGGTCTCGCCGCGGCAGAATTTCGCGAACCCGCCGCCGGTTCCGGATTCGCCCACCGTCACGCGCACGCGGCCGGAATTTTCCGCCATGAATTGCTCGGCCGCCGCTTCCGAAAGCGGGAACACCGTGGACGAGCCATCGACGCGCACCGTCTGCACGCCGCTCGACTTCGCCTTCTGCCCCCCGCCCGGACCACAAGCTGAGAGGCCGCCAGCGGCGAACGCCAACGCCAGCGCCGCGGCGAACGCCGGCGCGACGCGCTTCAAGACCATCTTATCCACAGCACTGCTCCAACGCCCGAGCGCCTGCTAGCCGGACCGCATGTCGCCTGCGCGAAGCTTTTATGACACATCCGTGACGCCCTTACGCGTCCCTCTATCGCTCGGACGCCGCGCGACCTCTATCACGCGTCTGTGTCGCCCCATCTCGCCACCGCCGGATTGGCCATCCTGCTTGCCGCCGTCGCCGTCGCCGACGTGCGCACCTACCGGATTCCCGACTGGCTGAATGCGCTGATCATCCTCTCCGGGCTGGCCGCGACCTGGCTGCTCGGCCGCGATCTCATCGCCGCCCTGATCGGTGTGGCGGCGGGCTATGCCGCGCTATGGCTTGTGAATTTTCTCTTCCGCGCCGTGCGCGGCAAGGACGGCCTCGGCCTGGGGGACGCCAAGCTTCTGGCCGGCGCCGGCGCCTGGCTGGGCTGGCATGCCCTGCCCTTCGTGGTTCTGACAGCCTCGATCCTGGGCCTTGCCTATGTCGGCCTCGACCGCCTGCGCGGCCGCGCCTTCGACGGCGCCCGCAAGCTGCCCTTCGGCCCCTACCTCTGCCTGGGCGTCTTCGCGATGTGGATCGTCGAGCTCTACTTCTGAAAAAGAGGCTCTTTCCTCCCACGTTTACGGGGGAGGTGGTCGCGAAGCGACCGGAGGGGGCGCAAACAGCCGCTCCCTATCTCAGGTCTGGCAGGCCACCATGCCGCCGACCGGCAGGATCGTCTTCCAACCGGCCCGGTTCACCACCCGCACCACGCCGCTCTGCACGATCGCCCCGTCGCGGATCTGCCGGTTCGCGTCGAAATGCACGTCCACTTCCAGCGTCAGCCGCCCATCGGAGAACACCTGCCGCTCGAACTGCCCGTGCACCGGCGAGCCGTCGAACTCCGTCCGCGGCAATGTCCGCTGCGAGCCGTCCGCCCGCACCCGCGCCACCGAATCCTCGGCGCCGATCACCGTCATCAGCAGCATCGGCGAATTCGTCCGCGCCCAGAGGAAGAGGCCGCACTCTCCGCGCCGCAGCTCCTGCGGCGGCAGCGCCTCGAAGCGCACGTCTCCGGCCTGCACGGTCTGACGCGAATCCGGCGCGGCCGCGGCCGTGCCGGAGGCCGCAGCGGCCAGCGCAAGGCCCGCCAGGACGGCGCCGAAGAACGCGGATTTCAAAACGGCAACCATCTGAGGTCCTTGCTCAACCGATAGCCCCCCGCTTCCTGCGCGAAGCCGGCCGCGCCGAGCGCGGCGGCCAGCTCCGGTTTACGCGCTTGCACCTCCACGCGCCACACGCCTCTCCCGTCCGGACTGAGATCGAGCCCGGCGCGCACGCTGCCGCTGTCGCTCGCCCCGGAGAGATCGAGCCGCGCCGCCTCGCCCGCGCAGATCGCCGCGCCCCTGAGCTGCGGCCCCTGCCAGCGCCAAGCGGCCGACGTGCGCACCAGCACATCGGAGAAGAGGTTGCCCCGCGCATTCACGCACTGGCCGCCGCGGAAGAAGATGTCGAGATTGCCGATCGTCGTGGCGCCCGGCAGCTTCAGCGTCTGCGACACCGGCGCCCCGCGCAGCGTCAGCGCGTGCGCCACCAGCCGCCGGTCTCCGCGCCAATTGCCCAGCAGGGTCGCATCGCCCTCGATCTCGCCGCCGGAAAAATCCATGCGCGCAATCAGCTTCCCCTGCAGGAGGTCCTTCAGCGAGAAGCGCCACGACATCTCGCCCGCCTGCAACGCCCCCAGCCGCACGCCGTGGAACTGCGCGCTCCAGATGCTGCCTTCCGACGACGCATAGGTGAACACGCCCGGCCGCTGCCGCAGCACGAACGCCGCCGGCGCCAACGCCGCCGCCGACACCGCGAGCGCCGTGAGAAACACGAAGATGCGCCAGGCGTGCATCATCGCGGCCGCCTCTCCAGCGCGATCTCGAACTCCGCGGCCACCTGATCCACGCCGCCCTGCGCTCCGATGCGCCGCAGCTCCGTCTTCTCCAGCGCCGCGCCGCGCCGCGAGAGCGCATCGATCCAGCGATACACCTTGAGCGAATCTGCGGGCTCCAGCGCGATGCGTATCCGGTCGGGCCCCGCCGTCTCGATCCGCGACACCGTGAGCCCGTTCGCCTGCGCGAGCGCGAACGCGATCCCGCGCAGCGAGCCGTCGCTCGCCGCCTCCGTCGGCGCGCTCCCCTGCGCCGCCAGCCGCCGCACATTGGCCTGCACTTCGCGCGCGCTCTTGAGGTCGTTCCCCGCCTTCGCCCGGAACGCCGACGCGCTCTGGAACGCCATGAACGGCAGCAGCACGCCGAACACGATCACCGCGCCGCCCTTGAGGATCAGCTGCTCGCGCGCGGTGCGCGCACGCCAGAACGCCGTCCAGGAATCGAGGATGGACTGGATCATGGGCTCTCGATCGCCGCCTCGACCGTATAGCGGCCCTCTACCGGAGCGATGCTGTGCACGTCGAAGCTCAGGCCCTGGCCGCGCAATTCCCCCCCGAGCGCCTCCAGCGCCTGCGGATCGAGCGAGGAGAAGCGCATGCGCACGGTGCGCTCCGGGCTCTCGTGGCGCACTTCGTCAAGCCGCACCAGCGGATGCGCGCGAAGCGCCCGGATCACCGGCTCGTTGACCTTCAGCACCGGCTGATCCTGCGCCTGGCTCATCGTCCGCACCAGCGTCGCGACCTGCGACTGCAGGTTCGCGGTCTCTCCCAGCTCCGGGCGCAGCGCGCGGAACTCCCGCGCCGCGACGGCGAGCGTCGCACGCGCTTCGCGCGCATCGCGCCAGCCCGCCACCACCATCGAGAACACCTGCAGGAACACCGCCAGCACCGCGAGCGCAGCAGCAAACCGCCAAAGCCGAAGCGGCTGCTTCTCTGTCTTCTTCTGCGCATACATGCCCTGCAGCAGGTTGGGCGCATGCTCCGGCGCCGCCGCCGCGCCGCGCACCAGCGTCAGCAGCGGATCGCGATCCTCCGCGACCTCCAGCAGCCGCGCCTCCGCGCCGAGCTGCCGCCGCCACATCTCCGCGTCGCCGCCGATCAGCCGCACACGGTCGATCGGCGCGAACACGCCCGAACGCCAGCTCGCGAAAAGCGCCGGCGCCAGATCGGGCTCGATGCCAAATCCGCCAAAAGCGCCGGCCGCAACGATCGTGCGTTGCGGCGTCTCCACGATGTCGATCGCGCCGCGTTCGGTCGGCCACACGGTGCAATCGAGCCAGAGGAACGACGGCGTCGCGCCGAGCGCGCGCGCAGCCTCCATCCACTCGGCCAGCCGCACCGCCGAAATGGCCGCAACGAGCCGCATGCCGCTCTCGTCCTGCGCCGCGCCGATGGCGTAATGCGTCGGGCTGCCGCCGCCGGCCAGCGAGCCTTCGAACAGGAAGGGCGCCGCAGCGCGCGCCTGCGCTTCCGTTCGCGCATTGAGCTCGACCCGCTTCACCAGCGCATCCGCGCCCGGCAACACGAGCATGGTGTGCGCAGTGGGCGCGCGCGGCGCCGGCGCGCCATCGTCAGCGACGCCGTGCGCGCGCTCCTCCATGGTGTCGATATCGATCAGCATCCAGGCCATCGCCCCCGGCGTCTCCGCGCCGATCAGCACCAGGATATCCTTGTCGCGCGCCTGCTCCGGCGCTTTCCGCTCGCTCACAGCACCCGCTCCGCGCCGCCGACGCCGAACAGCCGCCGCACCACGCGCCCGCGCGAGCCGTCCATGCGGATGAGCGCCGCGGAGCGTTCGGCAAACTCCGCCCGCTCCACCCGCGCCTGCATCACGAAATAGCTCGAGGTCAGCGCGAACTGCGCCCGCGTCGGCTCGTTCAGTTCAAGCCCAATCAGCCGCGGCTGCTGGAAGAATTCGTTGAGGTCGCGCCATCCCCCCCGCGGCCGCGAGCGGATCACCTCGCGCGCGCCGTCGATCGAGAGGTCCGGGATCACCATCGCCAGCAGCGGCGCCTGCTCGCTCGTCAGCGCGTTGACGTTGAGCACGCTCGGCGCCTCGGTCGGCCGCACGCACACGAAGGGCGCGATCCTGGCGACGGTCTCGGCATCGAAGCCGCGCACCCTGCGCAGCTCGCCGATGTCCGCGATGAGCGTGTTCGCTGTCCGGTAGGGCGCCTCGCCGCGCGAATAGATCTCGTCCTCGCCGCCGCCAAGCGCCGCCTGCTGATCGCTGTCGATCCAGTCCGCCAGCGAAGCCGCCAGCCCGCCCTCGACGCGCACGCCCACCAGATCGAGCAGCCGCGCGAACTGCAATTGTCCCCGCGCGCTCGCCACATACGGGCCCGCTTGGGGCCGCTCCACGACACTGTTCAGGTTGAAGCAATTGCCCCCGTCGAAGAGCGTGATCGTCATGTCCCCGTCGTCGAGCGGATAGAGGAACGGGCGTCCCTGCCATTGCTCCTGGTCGATCGGAAGGTCGGTGGAGAGCTGCTGCGTGATCCGTGTGATCCGCGTCGCGGCGTAATTCTCCGCCCCGAGCAGATACCAGCGGGCCTGGTCCATCTGCGCCTGGTTCGCGGTGCGCCTGAGGCTGAAGCGCGCCGCGTCCGTGATCACGATCGCCAGCGCCGACATGATCGCCAGCATCACCAGCACCGTGACCAGCGCCGCGCCGGCCTCCGAGTTCGCGCCGCGCTTCATCGCGTCGCTCCCACGATCGTCTCAACGCGCACCGCGCCGTAGCGGGGCAGCTCGGCCGTGAGCGCCACCGCGCGCGGCAACCGCCCGCCCGGCGACCATTGCTCGACCCAATTGGCGCCGTCATAGAACGCGAAGCGCACGTTCTGCGCATCGAGCAGCACGCGTTCGCTCTCCGGCGTCGCCTCCGTGGCGTCGAGCTCGGACCGGCTCGCGCGGATGAGCTGCCGGTCCCGGACGAAATAGCGGACATAGACGAGCGAGCTGACTGCCCCCAGCGTCGGATCCGGCTCCGCGCTCGCGCGCACGAACGCCAGCGGCAGCGATGCGTCTCCGCCCACGAACGGCGGCGTCCGCGCATTGTCCGCCGTCCGCACCGGCCGCTGCACGATCTGCATGAGGTCGCTCTCCAGAAGAGCGCGCGCCGTCTGCAATTGCCTGAGGCTCGCCTCGCTCACGCCGATGCGCCGCTGGCTCTCCACCGCCTGCCCGAGCATCACCACGCAGCCGCCGGCGACGAGGCTGAACACGAAGAGCGAAACGAGCGCCTCCACCAGCGTGAAGCCGGCATCCCTCCGTTCGCTCATGACGGGGCCTCGACCGTCACAAAGCCGCGTGCGTTGACCGCCTGCGCCGGCGCCGCGGCGTCGCGCACCTCGACATCGACACGCCGCACCTCCGCCTCTGTCGTCGGCGACACCACCATCCGCCAGCGCCACGTGCGCCCGCCCATCGTCTCCTCGCCCGCGCTTGTTCCCAGATCCGGCGGCGCCGTCGCCGCCACCGCTTCCGTCAGCCGGTTCTGCGCGACGATGCCCGCCAGCGCGTGCGTCTCCACCCGCGCGAACGTCATGAGCGAGAACGTCTGCATCTGCACCAGCGCAACGCCGGCGAGCGCGAACACGAAGAGCGCCACCAGCGCCTCTACCAGCGAAAAGCCGCCATCCGAGACCCTTGCAAGGTGAGGCTCCTTCCTCCCCCGTTTACGGGGGAGGTGGTCGCGGAGCGACCGAAGGGGGCGCAGCCGCGCGGGTCTATTCCACGCGCGCGACATGGCTCTCACCTTGCCCATCGACGTCCACGCGCCAGCGCACGCCGCCGCGCCGCAGCGTGATGCGCGCGGGCGTGGCGCCGCCCAGCGCATCGAACCGCACTGCCGGCGCCTCCTCGTCCGCGCGCGCGCGCTCCTGCTCAAGCGTGTACGTCACGCCCTCCGGCCACACGTGGAACATGAGCGGCGATTCGCTCTCGATCCGCGTCCAGCCGTTCTCCTCCAGGCGCGCGAAGCCGTAGCCCTGCGCAGTGGCGACAAAGCCGACGGGCCGGTTGGTGATGATGCTCTCCTCCGCCGCCAGCGTGAGCCGCCGCGCCAATTGCTCCGCCGCCGCGCGCGTCTCGCGCTCCTGCGGCGGCGCCATGAGCATGACGGCGCCCGCGACGAGCGCGATGATCATCAGCGTCGCCATCGCCTCCACGAGCGTAACGCCCGCGTCGGACCGGAGGCGCCGCGCGCTTCCCGGAAAAGTGGGAACCGGTCTTCCGCTAGGAAGCGCGTCAAACAAACTATTGCCAGTTGCCGATGTCGGCATTTGCGCCTTCTCCGCCCTCCTGGGCGTCCGCGCCCAGCGAGTAGAGGTCGTACGCGCCGTTCTTGCCGGGTACGGAATATCGATAGGGCTGCCCCCAGGGATCGTTCGGCAGCCGGCGCACATAGGACTCGCGCGGAACCGCCGCCCCCGCGCCGGTCGTCGGCGCCGGCGCCTGCACCAGCGCGTTGAGGCCCTCATCGCCCGACGGATAGCGCGCCCGATCCAGCCGATAGAGTTCGAGCGCCTGTTCGAGCGTGCGGATGTCGGCCTTCGCCTTCTCCATCCGCGCCGTGTCCTGCGCCGGCAGCACATTGATCACCACGATCGCGGTGACGAGGCCGATGATGACGATCACCACCATCATCTCGACCAGCGTCACGCCGGCTTCAGCGTCGAACCGCTCCTTCTTCGCCTTCAAGCGCCGCAGCAGGCCAGCCAGCATCGCCATCTCCTAACCCGTCGCCAATCGATTGAGCTGCAGCACCGGCAGCATGATCGCCAGCACGATCATCGCCACGATCGCGCCCATGAACACGATGATCGCCGGCTCCAGCAAGCTCAGCGCTGAGTTCGTGAACGCCTCGAATTCCTGGTCGAGATAATCGGCGGCCTTCTCCAGCATGCCCGAGAGGTCGCCCGCGTTCTCGCCCGAAGCGGCCATGTACGCCACCATCGGCGGAATGAGCCCGCTGCGGCGCATCGCTGCCGACAACGGCTCGCCCTCCTCGATCCGCGCGCCCATCTCGCCGATCGCCTTCGCCACGACCCGATTATCGACCGCCTCGCGCCCCTGGCGCACGCTGTCGAGCACCGTGAGCCCCGACGCCGTCAGCGTCGAGACCGCGCGCGCAAACCGGCTCGCGTTCACCGCCGCCGTCCACCGCCCGATGATCGGCGCGCGCAGCATGAACGCGTCGATCGCGAAGCGCACCGGCTCCCGCTTCATGAGCACACGGAGGAAATATCCTCCCCCAAGCAGCGCCGCGAGCAGGATCGCCCAATAGGTCGCCAGGAAGGTGGATGTGCCGATCAGGATCTGCGTCAGCAGCGGCAGCCGCGCCTGGAAGCTCTTGAACTGCTCCGCCAGGCTCGGCACCACGAAGATCATCAGGCAGGTGACGACCGTGATCGCCACCAGGCTGAGCGCGGCGGGATAGACCATCGCGGTCGTGACCTTCGAGCGCAGCGCCTCCGCGCGCGCCAGGTAATCGCCCATCCGCACAAGCACCGGCCCAAGCTGGCCGGAGCGCTCCCCGCCCGCGACCGCGCTGCGATAAAGCCCCGGGAAGCTCTTCGGGTGCCGTCCCAGCGCTTCGGCGAGCCGCGCGCCTTCGACCACCGCGACCTGCACGTCCGCCATCACCCGCTTCGCGGTCGGCGTCTCCTGTTGCGCTGCGATCATGCCGAGCGCTTCGTCCACCGGCACCGCGGCCTCGACCAGCGTCGAGAGCTGCCGCGTCACCAGCAGCCGCTCCTTGTGCGTGAGCGTGGCGCGCACCCGGCCGCGCTTCG
Organism: Hyphomonadaceae bacterium; assembly: GCA_016791425.1. GTDB lineage: Bacteria > Pseudomonadota > Alphaproteobacteria > Caulobacterales > Aquidulcibacteraceae > CADEEL01. Next base: position 62,943 of record JAEUMQ010000007.1, read on the forward strand.
GCTCGGCCGTTTCGACCGCCGCCGCGCCCGCGCTTGCGATCTGCACCGGCAGGAGATTGCGCTTCTGCAGGCCCTCGCGCGCGGCGAACTCGCTCGCCGCGTCGATCCCGCCGCTGCGTTTCTTGCCCGCGGTGTCGAGCGCGACATAATTGTAGCGCGGCATCAGATCATCGCTTCGGCGCTGGTGAGCCGGAGCACGTCGCTGAGCGAGGTCACGCCCGCCGCCGCGCAGCGCAGGCCGCTCTTCAGCAGCGGATCGGAGCCGCGGAACGCGTGCGCCGCCATCTCTTGCTCGGTCGCGTTCGCATGAATGAGCCGCCGGATCTCGTCGTCGATGGTCACGAACTCGTAGAGCCCGATGCGCCCGACATAGCCCGAATTGCTGCAGCGCGAGCACCCGACCGCCTCGAACACCCGCGCATTGTGTGCGCCAACCGTCGCCAGCATCCGCGTCTCCGCCGGGCCCAGCACCGCCGGTCGCTTGCATTCGTTGCAGAGCCGCCGCGCCAGCCGCTGCGCCGCGATCGCGCGCAGCGTCGAGGCAAGGAGATAAGGCGCCACGCCCATGTCCTTCAGCCGCGTGATCGCCGAGACCGCATCATTGGTGTGCACCGTGGAGAAGACGAGGTGCCCCGTGAGGCTCGCCTGCACCGCGATCTGCGCGGTCTCCACGTCGCGGATTTCCCCGACCATCACGATGTCCGGGTCTTGCCGCAGGATCGCCCTGAGGCCCGCCGCGAACGTCATGCCGATCTTCGGATTGACCTGGGTCTGCCCGATCCCCTCCACCGCGTACTCGATCGGATCCTCCACCGTGAGGATGTTCCGTGTACGGTCGTTCAGCAGATTGAGCGCGGCGTAGAGCGTCGTCGTCTTGCCCGATCCGGTCGGCCCGGTGACGAGGATCACGCCGTTCGGATAGGCCAGCGCCTGCTTGAACTTCTCGTGGATGTCGCTGGACATGCCCAAGGCGTCGAGCTGCCTGAGCCCCTGATCCTTGTCGAGCAGCCGCATCACCACCCGCTCGCCGTGCCGTGAGGGCAGCGTCGAGATCCGCACATCGACGCCCCGTCCGCCGAGCGATAGCGACACCCGCCCGTCCTGCGGCAGCCGCTTCTCGGCGATATCGAGCCGCGCCATCACCTTGATCCGCGACACCAACCTGGCTTTCGCCTGCGACGGAACCTGCAGGATCTCCCGCAAGACGCCGTCGATCCGCAGGCGGATGATCACGGCGTTCTCGTACGGCTCCACATGGATGTCCGATGCGCCCTGGCTGATCGCTTCAGAGATGAGCCCGTTGATCAGCCGGATGACCGGCGCGTCGTCTGCGGTGTCGAGCAGGTCCGCGGTTGCGCCCGCGCCTTCCGCCAGCGCATCGAGCGCGCCTTCGGCGTGGAATTCCTGCGCGATCGACCGCGCCGCCTCGCCGCTCACCGCATAGCGCTGCGACAGGGCCTCGTCGAAGCCTTGCCCATTGAGCTCCACCACCTCGAACGGCCCGCCGAGCAGGCGGCGCACTTCCATCAGCGCCATCGGATCGGCGCCGGCCCGCACCCCGACGCGCCACGGCGCGGCGTCGGTCAACAGCACCACGCCCTTCGACTTGGCGAAGGCGTATTCGATGCTCGGCGGCGCACTGCGGGCGGAAACGACTGGCTCTGTCATGGGAAGGCGCTTCTAGCGCGGATTATCTCCCCGCGCTGGCGGTTTGTCTCGTCGGCGCCCAAAGTTCGCTTCTGGGCTCGCTTCGCATTTGCTCCGTCGTCGGCATCCAGCCGCCATATTGCGAGAGATCGTCGTCGCTTTCGGCCGGCGGCTGCGGCAGTCGCGGCGCCACCCGCTGCCGCGGCCGCCGCTCTGGACGCGCGATTTCGATCGTCGCGACCGCATGCGTGACGCCGCCCTCGCCCGCCGTCGCCTGCGGCCGCCAGGCCGCCTCCTGGACGGCCGGCGCGCGGGCCAGCATCGCCGCCTCGCGCCGCTGCGATTCCGCCGTCGGGGTCCAGAGCGGCGAATCCGAGCGCGGTGTCGAGGCCGGGCGCCAGAAGGGCTCGGCGTCCGCGCGCCGCGGCTGCGGCGGCGCGATCGGGACCGGCGCGGCTTCCCCCTGCGAGCGCTGTTGCGGACGCGGCGCTTCCGCGCGCGGCTCCGGCAGCGGCGCGGGCGGCGCCTGCGGCGCCCGCATCATCTCCTGCACCTGCGTGTCGATACTGCGGTCGAGTCCCCCGCGATTGCGGAGCAATTCATATTGCCGCTCGGTGACCGCGCCGGCCTGCTCGGCCGTGTTCACCAGGCTCGGCCGCAGGAACACCATGAGATTGGTGCGCTTGCGCGTCCGCCCTTCGCTGCTGAACAGCCGCCCGACAAGCGGAAGCTTGCGCAGCACCGGAATGCCGGAATTCGAACGCTGCACATCCTCCTGGATGAGCCCGCCGAGCACGATGATCTGGCCGGCGTCCACCTGCACGACCGTCTCGATCGCCCGGCGATTGGTGATGAGGTCGGTGGAATCGTCGATGATCTGCCCGAAGATGCTCGACACTTCCTGCTTGATCGCCAGCCGGATCGCACCGCCTTCGCTCACCTGCGGGCGCACTTCGAGCTGCACGCCCACATCCTCGCGCCGCACGGTGCGGAACGGGTTGGTGTTCGAATCCGACAGCGTCTCGCCGGTCGTGACCGGAATCTGCTGCCCGACCAGGATCGACGCCGTCTCGTTGTCGAGCGTCATCACCTTCGGCGTCGAAAGGACGTTGGATTCCTGGTCTTCGGCGAGCGCGTTGAGGATGAGACCGAACATGGTCCCGTCGCCGTTCTGCCCCGCGACCCCGCCGAGCGCGCCATTGTAATTGACCAGCGAGCTGACCGCCGCGCGCTGCAGGTCCTGCAGCGCCGGATTGTCCCTGTTGCCGTTGCTGGTCGAGCCGAGCAGCGCGCCCGTCACGGCAAGCAGGTTGGGCGCGCTGTTGGCGAAGCTCGTCGATAGGAACGGGACGGCGCTGTCCTCGTTGCCCGAGACGATGAATTGCAGCCCGAGCTCCTTCGCGGCGGTGTCCGACACCTCCACGATGATGGCCTCGACCATCACCTGCTGGCGCCGGATGTCGAGCGATTGCACGACATTGGCCAGCGATTCCTGCGTCTCGCGGTCGGCGCTGATGATGAGCGCGTTCGTCGCCCGGTGCGCCGCGATGTTCGCCCGCCGGTTCGCTCCCCCGGCGCCTTCCGCCGGCCCGGTCATCGAGCTGGAGATCTGCTGCAGGATCGGGACGAGGTCTTCGGCCACCGCGTACTTGAGCGGAATGACCTTCACGCCGGCCTGCATGTCGGCGTTGGAATCGAGCTGCGTGAGCAGCGGGATGATCTGGTCGAGCGTGCGCCGGTCTCCGCGCAGCACGAGCGTGTTGGAAGACGCGATCGGTGTCGCGGTGACGAGCGCCCGTCCCTGCGCGTCTCCGGACGCCTGCGACAGCGAGGTCGCCACCCGCGCCATTTCCGCCGCCGAAGTGTTCCGTAGACGGAGCGTTCGATAGCTTGACGTGTCCTGGTCGAGGTTCGACACGATCTGCCGCAGCCGCGTGATCGTCGAGCCGTAATCGACCACCACCACTGAATTGCCGCGCGCGTTCGCCGTCACCTGGCCGCGCTGCGACAGCATGGGCCGCAGCGCCGAAGCGACGCTCTCCGCGTCGGCGAACCTCAGCCGGAAAACCTGCGAAACATAGCGGTCCGCGCTCGGACCGCCTTCGGGCGAAGGCTCCCGCGCCGCCACCTCGTCCGGCACGATGCGGTAGGCGCCCTGCGCGGTCGGCACCGCGACATAGCCGTGCACGCGGAGCGTGGAGAGGAAGACGTCGAAAAGCTCGCTCTCCGACAGCGCCTGGTGCGCCATCACCGTGACGCGGCCGCTGACCCGCGGATCGACGATGAACGTCCGCCCGGTGGCGTTGGAGACGTCCTCGATGAACGCGCGGATATCGACTTCGCGCATCGCGGTCGCGCCGCCGCGCTGTCCGCCCTGCGGCTGCGGCGCCTGCTGCGCGAAGGCCGTGGAGACCGCCGCCGCGGAAAGCCCGCAGGCAAGCGCCAGCGCCAAGCGTGTGCGGCGTGGAGTCCGGCTCATGCCGCCATTTTTCATCTGGGCGAGTTTCATGCAGGCCCGTCGGCGGCGAGCCTGAGCGTCACGCGCTCGCCCCCGCGCATGACGGAAAGCTGCACATCGCCGGTCGTCGCGGCGCGCATGGCGTCCATCAGCTGGTCGGGACCGGCGCCGTTCACGTCGAGGATGAAGTCGCCCTTGGCGACGCCGGCCGTCTCGGCCGCCGCCGGCGGCGACGCGACCGACCAGCCGTCATGCCCATCGATGCTCACCGGAACCGCGAGGGTCGTCGGCAGCCAGTCGAGGCTCTCCGGGGTCACCACCGTCGGCGCCACCGGCTCGAAATACGTCGTTTGTTGCGGCTCGGCCTCAAGCGCCTCTGCTGCTGGCGCGCGCGCCGCGGCCCGCATGGCAGGCGCCGGGGCAATCTCTTCCACCTCCGCGATCGCCGGCGGCCCGACCGGCTCGCCGTCAAGCGCCTCGGCCGGCGGCGCGGCCTCTTCGGCCTCCTCGTCCTGGTACTCGGCAGGCGCGTCGGAATATTCCAATTGATCGACGCCCATCAGCGCCCGCGCGAACGAGAAGCTCGGCCGCTCCTCCAGCGTCAGCTGCGCCTGCCCGCCGTCGTGTGCGAGCAGCACGAAATCGGGCGTCACCTCGGCCAGCGTCACCCCGGCCATGATCTCCTGGCCGATCAGGAATGCGTGCTGGGCGCCGTCTTCCAGGGTGAGGATGCAGCCGCTGCGCGCCGGATCGTCCGCCACTCGGACGCCGGCCAGCTTGACGTTGGCCAACAGCGCCGAGGCCGCATTCGAGGTCGATCCATCGAGCGCCGGCGAGAACGGCGAGCCGACTGCTTCTGCCTGCGGGGCGATCGCGACGACATCCGGCCCCGGCGTTTCCGGCGATGCATAGGACACGTGCGGCGTCAGCGCATTCCAGCCGGCCTGCGCAGTTCCCAGCGCGACCGCCGCAAGCAGCAGCGCCTCGACGCCGGGGCGCAGCGCCCCAAGCGCCCGCTCGCGCAGGTCCGCGCGTTCCGGAAGGCGCGCGCCGGACGCCAAAGCCCGTTTCAGCTTGCTCATGAACGTCACCATCGCCGCCTTCCGCCCAGACCCCGCGCGGCGGCGACTTCCTCTATAGCCAAAACATTACGCGCCACAATTGCCCTTGTCATTTCAGAACCGTCAGAAAGCGCCGCGTTCGCGTGCATCCACAGGCTTTTGGCGACGCGGCTTTGTGACAAGAAGTTCAGAACTTCGCAGTCAGGCTCGCCGAGAAGCTCCGTCCACGTGCGTAGGTGTTGAAGTCCGTCTCTCCGAGCGTGGGCGACAGCTGGTATTCCTTGTGATCGATGTCCGCGAGATTGCGCCCGCTGAGCCCCAGCGAGATCGTCGAGCCGCCCACCGCGAAATCCTGACGGAACGTCAGATCGACGTTCACGCCCGGATCCTCGTAGACCGTCGGCAGCCCCCCGAGGCCCCGCCGCGAGATCCGCTCCGAGACATAGCCGACCAGCAGCGTCATCTGCGTCGCGTCGGTCTGGAACCCGAACTGCACGTTCCCGATGTGCTTGGGCGTGCCCTGCAGCTGCGAACCGTCGAGCTGGAATTGCGACGCCGGCACGAAGGTGAGGTTGGGCAGCACCGTGGGGTTCACCACCAGCGCGCCCGCGTCGGCCTGAACTTCGGAGAACGTGTACGTGTAGTTCACCCCGAAGATCCATTCCGCGCCGCCGAGGAACGGCAGCTCGAACGGCATCGCGAACGTCGTGCGGTACTCCGCCTCCGCGCCATAGAGCACCGCCTCCGGCGCATTGAGGAAGCGGGTCTTCACCCGGTCCGCCTTGATCAGCACTTCCTCGATCGGATTCTCGATCTGCTTGTAGAACACGCCGCCCGTGATGAACTGGCCGCGCCCGAAATACCATTCGAGCCGCGCGTCGTAGTTCTGGAACTCGCTGTCGACGAGGTACGGATTGCCCTCATAGATGCGGTCCGTCTCCGGATCGACATAGGGCGTGAACGCGAGCTCGCGGAATTGCGGGCGCGCGATGGTCTGCGAATAGCCGAGCCGGAGCTGCAGGTCCTCCGCGAAATTCCAGGTGAGCGTGGCCGCCGGCAGCCAATAGGTGTTGGCCAGCGTCACCGGCGCCGCGAACGGCGTCTCCCCGAAGCGATTCCCCGTGCGCACGAGCTGGCTGGCGTCCTCGTAGCGCACGCCGACGGAAGCGCGCACCAGCGGCAGGATGTCGATATCCGCCGCGACATAGGCCGCCATGTTCGTCAGCCGCGCCTTGTAGGCGTCGTCGCGCCCGGTGAATTCCGTGATCTCGAACCGGAACGGATCGATATTGTCCGGCGAGAAGAGGAAGTCGGGCCGCGCCTTCAGCACGTCGCTCGGGATCTGCGTGATCGCGTTGCGGAACGCGAACGACAGCAGCGAATAGTCCCGCACCGAATTCGAATACGCCGCGCCCGCTGAGAGCACCAGGTCGCGCTCCTCCGAGAGCGGGATCGTGTAGGCGCCGTCCACGCCCCCGGAGAGCACTTCATCCGTCAGCTCCGAGAAGCGCGTGATGTTGGCGTCCGCCGTGCCCGGATACGACGCCGCGCCATTGACCACGAAATATGTGATCCCGCGCTCATAGGGCGCATCGCGCGTTGATTGCGCGAACGCCGTGCGCCAATCGATTTCCAGCGCCCCGAACGTGTGCTCGCCGGACAATTGCACCGACGCGAGCTGCCTCTCGTACCAGCTCGTCGTTTCGTTGTGGATCGAGGTCGCGCAAGCAGGATCGACGTCCACATCGCACCCGTCCTCGAGCTCGGTGTCCTTGGTCGAGCTGCGCACCAGCAACCCCGTGAGCGCGATCTCGTGATCCTCGGTGGAATAGCTCGCGCTGCCGAACAGGTTGAACACGATGTCCCACGCGCTCGACACCGCATCGAAATCGGTCTGCAGCGCATCCCCTTGAACGCCGATCCGCTTCGCGCGCCGCGTCCGCCAGGAGCTGTCGTAGCCGATGACGCCGACCAGGCCGACATTGGCCCCGTTGTCGAGATCGAGCGACGTTCCCATCGTCGCCTCGCCCTCGAAGTCCGGATCGAGAGGGCCGCTCTGCACCACCGTCAGCGGCGAATTGGTCAGGCTCTCGCCGATCGTCTCGAGCTGCGCGCCGGTGAAGTTCGTCGAATTGATCCGCCGCCCTGTGCCGATCGCCGCCGCCAGCGGCCCCGGGATGTCGCGCGCGCCGTCCGCGATGCCTGACCAATCGCTGTCTTCGCCATAATAGAAGACGCCGCGCTTGTCGGTGCTCTCCGTATTGCCGTCCGTTCCGACTTTCAGCGTCAGGAACGGCGCGCTCGGCAGCCTGAGCGTGCGCAGATCGATGATGCCGCCGCCGAACTCGCCCGGATAATTCGGCGAGAACGTCTTCTGCACCGTCGCCCCGTCGAGGATGTTCGACGGAAAGAGATCGAGCGGCACTTGCCGCCGCAGCGGCTCGGGGCTCGGCAGCGGCGAGCCGTTGAGCAGCGCCGAGGAATAGCGGTCCCCAAGCCCCCGCACATAGACGAACCGCCCCTGCACCACCGAAAGCCCGGTGAGCCGGGTCAGCGCCAGCGCCGCGTTGTCATCCCCCTGCCGCGAAAGATCCTCCGCGGAGAGGAAAGTCGCGACTTCGGAGGTCTGCTGCATCGGCTGCGGGATGAACCGCCCGAGCACGGTGACTTCGCCGGAAGCGTCGATCGCGGCGTCATCGTCCGCAGGCGGAACATCGGCGGGCGGCGCCGCCTCCTGCGTGGCCGCGGGCGCGGCCGCGTCTTGCGCGTAGGCCGCGGTCGGCATCACCAGCATCGTGGTGAGCAGCAGCAGCTTCTGAAAGGTGAGCGGAAAGAGTTTCATCTGCGGGAACCTTGAAAGGGCGGGCGGAGGGAAACGGGGCGGCGGATTTCTCCCGCCGCCCGCTTCACGATCAGCAGGTCGAGCCGGACGCGAGGCCGCAGCTCCAGGACTGCCACCAGGTGTCGCTCGCATCCCGCACCGCGCCGATCCAGGTGGTCGCCGTGAAGAACGCATCCACCGTGTTCGGATTGATCGCGGTGCGCGCCGCTTCATTGGCGCCGTTGATGAACGAGCCGGTCAGCGTGTTCACCGTGGCGGTCGAGTTGTTGGTCCCCGCATTGACGATCGCCTGCGCCGAAGCGCCGAGCGCGCCGGAGCAATCGAGCAGCGTGGAGTCCATCTGCGGCGCGGGCGAAGTGTTGGCCGTGTCTGCGAAGAGACAGACCGACGAGCCCGTCACCACGCCGTTGAGGTACCGCCCCGAGCTGCCCGGCGCGCCGCCGGTATTGTTCAGTTCGATGCCGCGGATGGCGGCGGCGGAGCTGTTCTGCGCCAGCCCGATCATCGTGAAGTTCGCGATCGTCGGATTGGTGTTGAGCGTGCCGCCGGAGCTGGAGACCACGCGGTTGGACGCCTCCACCAGCCGGTCGGGACCGCCCGTGAGCGCCGTCTGCCGGATGATCAGGAACTGCACCTTGCCGGTCCAGCCCTCGTCGTAATCGAGGCTGTCGTCGAGCGCGCCGGTGATCACGATGTTCTTCATGTTCACCGCGCCGCCGAAGATCTCGATCCCGTCGTCGCCGGAATTGTGCACTTGGACGTTCTGGATCACCGTGCCGGAGCCGACGCCGCCGAGGGTGAGACCGTTGAGGTCGTCGCCCGCCGCCGCCGAAGTCAGGAACGCGCCCGGATAGCGGATCTGCAGGTTGTTGAGCCGGCCGCTATTGTCGGCGGCCGTCGCGCCGCCATAGAGCGCCTGGTTGCCGGTGGCCGCCGTCACGCCTTCGATGGCGTTCTGGCAATCCACGGTTCCTTGCGTCACCGCCGTGTTGCAGCCGCGGATCGGCGCCCGGCCGAGCACGATGAGGCCGCCCCATTCGCGGTTGATGGCGTTGGTGTCGCTCCGCGACGGGTTCGCCACATCGCCGACCGAGGTCATGATCACCGGCTGCGCGGTCGTGCCGTTCACGAAGATCTGCGAGCCGCGGTTCACGATGATCATGTCTCCGGGGTTGGTCCCTGCGATCGTCACGCCCGGATCGATCGTCAGCGAAGCCGCTGTGCCGCCGGTTCCGGCCGCGCCGCGATCGACGCCGACATCCACCCGCCCTTGCAGCTGATAGAGATTGCCTTGCGTGAGTCGCACGCTGGCCGGGATCGAGCCCGATCCGATCACGCCCGCGATGAGGCAGCGCGGCATCGGCGTGGACGCGCCGGACACCGTCAGCGGCGTTCCTTGCGTGGTGCCGGCCGGACAGCCCGTCGCCGTGAAGAGCTGCAGCGTCCACCCGCTCGCCCAGTTCGTCGTCGCCGTCTCGGTCGGCGAGAACGCGCCGACATAATTGGCCGTCGAGAAGAACGAGTTGACGCTCGTCGGATTCACCGCCGTGCGCGCGATCTCGTTCGAGCCGGGCATGAGGCCGTTGAGCGTCGTAGGCGTCGCGGTCGAATTGTTCGCGCCCGCATTGATGATCGTCGTCGCGACCGAACCGTACGCGCCGGCGCAGTCGAACAGCGTCGAATCGAACCGCGGCGCCGGGCTGCCGTTCGAGTTCTGCGCCGAGAGGCAGGTCGTCGAGCCTGTCACGACGCCGTTCAGAAAGCGCCCTGAGCTGCCCGGCGTGCCCCCGGTATTGTTGAGATCGATGCCGAGGATGTTGGCGTTCGAGCTGTTCGTCGGCAGGCCGACCATCGTGAAGTTAGAGATCGTCGGATTGGTCTGGACTGTGCCCGGCGCGGTGCTCGCGACGACGCGGTTCGAGGCCTCCACGAGCCGATCAGGCCCGCCCGTGAGCGCCGTCTGGCGGATCACCAGGAACTGCACTGCGCCTTGCCAGCCCTCGTCGTAGTCCAGGCTGTCGTCGAGCGCGCCGGTGATCGCGACATACTTCATGTTCACCGCGCCGCCGAACACCTCGATGCCGTCGTCGCCGGAATTGTGCACCTGCACATGGTCGATCGTCGTGCCCGAGCCCACGCCGCCGAGCGAAATGCCGTTGAGGTCGTCGCCCGCCGCCGCCGATGTCAGGAATGCGCCCGGATAGCGCACCTGCACGTATTGCAGCGTGCCGGAATTGTCGCTCGAGACCGCGCCGCCATAGAGCGCTTGCGCGCCCGTCGCCGCGGTAACGCCTTCGATCGCGTTCTGGCAATCGACGCTGCCCTGCGCGACTGCGGTGTTGCAGCCGCGGATCGGCGCGCGCCCGAGCAGGATGAGCCCGCCCCATTGCCGCGACGCGGTCGCCGGATCGTTCTGCCCAAGCACGTCTTCGCGGCTGGTGAAGATGATCGGCGCGCTCGCCGTGCCGACCGCCTGGATGCGCGAGCCGCGATTGATGATCAGCATGTCGCCCGGCTCATCGCCATAGAGCGTCACGCCGGCGGCGATCGACAGCGTCGCCGCCTGCCCGCCTGAGCCGGCCGCGCCGACATCCTGGCCGACGTCCACCCGTCCGTTGAGCCGATAGACGACCCCGGTCACCGCCGGCAGCGAGAGGTTCGTCAGGATCGCGCCCGAGAGCTGACACACCGTCTGCGAGCCGAGCGCGCCCTGGTTCGTGGTGCCCGACGGGCAGCTCGCCGATCCCCCGCCGCTCGATCCGCCGCCGCTTGATCCGCCGCCGCCCGGCGCCGTGCCAGGATTTGTCGCCCCCGGCGACGCGATCTCCGAACCGCTCGAACAAGCCGCCAGAAGCAGCGCGACAAAGGCTGCGCGCCAGGAACGCGTATTTCTCATCAGGAGTGCCCCCACTCGGAACGTCGATGGGAGCGGGGTAACGGCCGAACGCGACGCTGCTGTATCGCGAGCGTGAAAGTCTCTTGTCGATTGGATGACGCTAGGATGACAGCCCAATGGGCCGGCGCGGCCTTAGCGCAGCGCGCGCATCTCTCCCGCGATGACCGCGACGAGGCCCGCTTCGCCCGGCGCTGGGTCGAAAGGCGCCTCCCCCTCATCGGCCGCGGCGATCTCTTCGGCCCAGTCGGGCAGGAACGCGGCCTCCGCGGCCTCCGAGAACGATCTCGGCGCGGCCGTGATCACGCTTCTGGCGCGCACACGGGTCGTCATGAGCCCTGCCCCCCAAGGCAGCTTCCAAGCTTACGACTCTGTCATAGAAGCGCAACGCAACGTTTTCGCTGCGCTTCGATGACGTCTGGATGACGCCCGCTCGGCGGCCCAAGCCCGCCTCGATCGGGCTTAAGGAAAAATTAGCCTGTTTCGTCCACGAAACGCCCAGCGGGGAAAGTCAGGAGCGGCCGGGGCGGGCGAAGGAAAACCCAGGTGAGTCTCACCTGGAAAAATCGGCCCCTTGGGCCGGATTTTTCCTTTACATCCCGGACGAACCTTCCTATCTGCGCGCGTACCGGCGGACCTGGAAACAGCGTCCACTAACGCCCCCTCGGCCCAGGCCACTACGGGGAACCGATCTGAAGGCGAGGCTCCCAGCTTCGCATGAAGAAACGGCCCCCGGCGTAAGCTCCCAAGGGCGGACCTGACATTTAGCATGTCCGACTAACGCCGGCCTGGGTTCATAGCGTCGAGATGGGGTCGCCCCGCTCGTTCGCATTGTTTGGGGGTACGCCGGATGGACTCTGTCCTTTCGCCCCTGGATGTGGTCAAGCGCGGAGCGCCGGAAGGTCCGGTTGCGATTGCGCGTCCACACCGGGTCGCTGCCGCCGCGGGCTGGTTCCAAGCGAACTTCCCCGGCGACATCTTCTACGCCGTGAAGGCCAACCCCTCGCCTTGGGTGCTCGACGCGCTTTGGGCCGCGGGCGTGCGCGCCTTCGACGTCGCCTCCGAGAACGAAGTGGCCCTCGTCGCCGATCGCTTCCCTGACGCGAAGCTCGCCTTCATGCACCCGGTGAAGTCGCGCCGCGCGATCGCGCGCGCCTACCACGATTACGGCGTGCGCGCCTTCGCGCTCGATTGCGAGGCCGAGCTCGACAAGATCCTGGCCGAGACGGGCGCCGCCCGCGATCTCACGCTGATGGTGCGTCTCGCCGTCTCCAATGACGGCGCCTCGCTGCCGCTCGCCAACAAGTTCGGCGCTTCCTCTCTCGAAGCGCCCGAGCTTCTGCGCCGCGCGCGCGCCGCCACCGAGGAGGAGATGGGAATCTCCTTCCATGTCGGCAGCCAGTGCATGCGCCCGCTCGCCTATCGCGCCGCCATGATGGACGCCAACCGCGCCATCGTGAAAGCCGGGATCGTCGCCGACATCGTCAATGTTGGCGGCGGCTTCCCCGCGATCTATCCGGGCATGCAGCCGCCGGAAATGTCCGCCTACGTGCATGAGATCAAGACCGCGTTCGAAGAGATGTTCGTGACCGAGAACGCCAGGCTCTGGGCCGAGCCCGGCCGCGCGCTCGTCGCCGAAGCTGGCTCCATCCTTACGCGCGTCGAGCTCCGCAAGGGCGACGCCCTCTATCTCAATGACGGCGCCTACGGAAACCTGTTCGACGCCGCCCACGTGAAGTGGCCGTTCCCGGTGAAGCTGATGCGCGCCAGCCGCGCCAAGGCCGCGCCGTTCCGCTTCTACGGGCCCACCTGCGACAGCATCGACGCCGCGCAGGGCCCCTTCATGTTGCCCGCCGACATCGCCGAAGGCGATCACATCGAGATCGGCATGCTCGGCGCCTACGGCGTCGCGATGGGCACGCGCTTCAACGGCTTCGGCGAAACCGAGCTCGTCGTCTCCAAGGACGCGCCCTTCCCCTCGATGTTCGAGGAGCGGCCCGAATCCAAGGAAAGCGCCGCCGAGCAGGCCAACGTCGTTGACCTCTCCAAGCGTCAGCGCCGTCCCCGCCGCACGAAGTAAGAAGAGGCTCCCCCTCTCCCCTTGAGGGGGAGAGGATAGGGTGAGGGGGCAGCGCCTCCGTCACCAAGCGAACCGCCATGTCCCTCACCATCCGCCCCTGCACGTCCGCGGACGCCGCGATGCTCTCGCTCATCGCGCAGGCGACGTTCCTCGAGACCTTCGCGGACTTCCTCGACGGCGACGATCTCCACGCGCATTGCCGCACCAAACTCGGCGAGGACGCCCACGCCAAATGGCTGGCGCAGCCCGACGCACGCCTCTGGCTCGCCCTGCCCGCCCCCGGCCAGGGGCCGGTCGGCTATGCCGGCCTCGCCCCGCCCGATCTCCCGATCCCAACGCACCCGGACGATATCGAGCTGAAGCGCATCTACGTCCTCTCGCGCTTCCACGGCGCCAAGGTCGGCCCGGCCCTGATCGAGACCGCGATTGCCGAGGCGCGCGCCATGGGCCGCGCGCGCCTTCTTCTTGGCGTACATTCCGAAAACGCCCGCGCCATCGCCTTCTACCGCCGTTCCGGCTTCACCAACGCAGGCGTGCGCAAGTTCCTCGTCGGCGCCACGCTGCACGACGATTTGGTGATGGCCAAAGACCTGACTAAGACTTTGGATTAAAGCCCTCCGATCTTCAGCATCTCGCGTCGGCGGAGCGTCCGCGAGATGAGCTTCCTTCGACGCCGCCAGAGAAACTGGAAAGAGTCCAAGAAATGGCCCAAGCGCCCGCGAAGAAAGCAAAGCAACCTGCGCCGAAGAAGCGCGACAACAGGAAGGCCGAGCTCCTCTCGGCCCCCGTCGAGCACATCGACATCAAATCGTTCGACGCCCGCCCGCTCGTCGAAGCCTGGGGCAAGATGAGCTTCACCTCGCGCGACGCCGCACGCGCCGCCGAGATCCTAAACATGGCGCTGGCGGACAAAGCCTGCTCCACCTGGCTCACCCTCGCCGGCTCCACCAGCGCCGGCGGCTGCATGCATGTGTGGCGCGACATGGTCGAGAACGACATGGTCGACGCCATCGTCGCCACCGGCGCCTCGATCATCGACATGGATTTCCTCGAAGCGCTCGGCTTCAAGCACTACCAGGCGAAGGAAATCCCCGACGACAACACGCTGCGCGCGCTCTACATCGACCGCATCTACGACACCTATATCGACGAGGAGGAGCTGCAGGCCGTCGACATGACGATCAACAAGATCGCCGAGTCGCTGCCGCCAAAGCCGTATTCCTCGCGCGCCTTCATCCACGAGCTCGGGCGTTGGCTCGCCGACGGCAACGCCCGCAAGAAAGGCTCGCTCATCGAGACCTGCTACAGGAAAGGCGTGCCGATCTTCTGCCCAGCCTTCAGCGATTCCTCCGCCGGCTTTGGCCTCGTGAAGCACCAGGTCGATCGCGCGAAGGCGAAGAAGCCCTACATGACGATCGATTCCGTCGCCGACTTCCGCGAGCTCACCGAGATCAAGCTCGCGGCCGGCACCACCGCGCTCTTCATGATCGGCGGCGGCGTGCCGAAGAACTTCGCGCAGGACACCGTCGTCTGCGCCGAGATCCTCGGCCACGAGGACGTCGAGATGCACAAATACGCCGTGCAGATCACGGTTGCAGACGTGCGCGACGGCGCCTGCTCGTCGTCAACGCTCAAGGAGGCCGCCTCCTGGGGCAAGGTGGAAACGGTGCACGAGCAGATGGTCTTCGCCGAGGCCGGCAGCGTCGTCCCGATCATCGTCTCCGACGCCTACCACCGCGGCCACTGGAAAAAGCGCAAGGCCCGCAACTGGGCCAAGCTCTTCGACTGAGCAACCGAACCGGGCGCGCGCGCTGCCGCGCCCGGTTCCCGCCGCCGCGCTCGCGATGCTATGCCTCGCGCTCGCAAATTGGAGGACGCGCATGGCGGTGCTGCCCGGACCCGATCGGCCTGAGCCTGCATCGCCGCTGCAGCTGCACGTCATCGCCACCGCCGCGGACGCCGAGCTCGGCAACCAGGTGGCGGCCACCTTGCGGGCGATGGGCGCCCCCGCGATCGCGACGCTCGCGCGCCAGCGCGACTTTCCGCCGACGCAACGCACGGTGTTCTGCCTCTCGGCGGCGGCTTTGGCCGACGCCGTGTTCATGGCGGTCGTGCGCGAGCACGCGCCTGCGGCGGCGCCGCACGCGCGCGCGTTCTTTCTTCGCTTCGACGAAGCCCCCGCCCAGGACCCGACGCTGGCGCCGCTTCTGGCCGTCTATCCCCATGCGCGCGCCGGCGACCTAAGCGCCATCCTCGCCTGGTTCAACGCCGAGGCCGACGCCTATCTCGGCGGCGCGCCCGAGCCGCCAACCGAGCAGCCAACCGAACCGCCGCCCGAAGCCCCGCGGGAAACCACCGACGACAGAAGGGTGTTGCCGAGCCCGAGCACGCAGAGCCGCGACCATGCCATGCTGAGCTCTCCACCGACTTATCGCCCGCGCTTCGAACCCGCGCCGCGACCCTCTGCGCCTGCGCCGAAGCAGGCAGAGCAACCACAACCCTTCGAAACGAAGTACGCGATCCGTCCCGAAGCGAAGCGGAGTCAGCCGCAATCAGAAGCGTTTGAGCGCGAGCCCCTGGACAATGGCTACGCCGCCCCGCGCCGCACCGCCAAGCAAGCCAAGCGCGACCGCGTCGATGCGCGCGCCTACTGTCCGAAGAAACTGCGCGCCGGCGCCCACGAATTGATCCGCGTCGCGCTCTTCCGCCCGAAGGACCGCGACCGCGCCGCGCAAGCGGCGCGCAGGGCCGATCCGAGCGCACGCCGCGCCGGCGCGCCGCAGGCCCTGGGCAGGATCGCGCGCGGTGTGACGCTATCGGCCGTCATCGAATCCCATGGCGCCGTGTGCGCGACCCAGCGCCTCGACGCGACCTGGACCGGCGCGCCGCTCGACTTCGACTTCATCGTCGAGGTAGACCCGCGCGCGCCGCGCGCCGCTTTCATCATCCGCATTCTTTCCGAAGACGCGCAGATCGGGATCATCACCTTCGTCCGCGACGTGCGCGCCCAGAAGCGCCGGCGCGACCGGGCCGACCCGATGCACGAGGAAAAGCTGCGCCGCGTCGAGCGCGTGTTCCTCTCCTATTCGAGTCAGGACCGGCAGACCGTCTCGCTCATCGCCAGCGCCTATCATCGCGCCGGCATTCCATGTTTCTTCGATCGCGCCAGCTTGAAGAGCGGCGAGGAATGGTCGCCCAGGCTCAAGCGCGAGATCGACCGCGCCGACCTCTTCCATCTCTGCTGGTCGAAATCGGCCGCCGCCTCGCGCTGGGTGCACACCGAGGCCGAGCACGCGCTGAAGCGGCGCCGCAAATCTTGGTCGAGCCTGCCCGACATCACCATCCAGATGCTCGACGGCCCGCCCTGGGCGCCGCATCCCGCCCGCCTCGACGCCCTGAACTTCGACGATTACGCCCGCGCCGCCATCGTCGGCTACGCCCGCGGCGAGGGCTGATCGAGCTCAGCCGTCGTGCTCGCGTAGGAATGCCCGCACGATCGCATTCGTGGCGTCCGGCGCATCGATGGTCGTGAGGTGCGCTGCCCCGGCGACCACTTCAACCCGCGCGCCCGGCGTTTGCGCTGCGTACTGGCGCGCAGCATCGGGCGTGCAGGTGTCGAACTCGCCGCTCAGATAAAGAAGCGGCGTGCGGATGCGGCCAAGCTCGGCCTCACGCTCGTAGGTCTTGAGCGACCCGAGGATGGAGAATTCCGAGGGCCCGTTCATCGCCACATAGCTCTCCTCTCCGAGCCCCCCGAACGCGCGTTCGAGCAGCGGCCCGGTCACCGCCGTCGGCGCGCGCGCGATATGCAGGGCGTAGAAGGCCTCCGTCGCCGCTTTGTAGGCCGGCGATGCGAAGTCGCCCGTGCGCTCGGCCTCCGCGACCGCGGCCTGTTGTTCGGCGGAAAGCTCGCCCAGCATGCGACGCGTATCTTCGATATAGCGGCGCGCGCTCATGATCGGGCCCGCGAGCACGACGCTCTTCACGCCCGCTTCGCCGCGCCGCAACAGATAATCGACCGTGAGCATCGTGCCCCAGGATTGGCCGAGAACATGCACGCGCCGCAGGCCGAGCGCCGTGCGCACGCGCGCCATTTCATCGACGAAGCGCTCGATCGTCCACAAGCTCGCATCGCTCGGTCGGTCGGATCGGCCGCAGCCCAGCTGATCCCAAACATAAACCGCCCGCTCGTCGCCCAGCGCGCCCAACGGCTCCAGATAATCGCTCGGCGCGCCCGGGCCTCCGTGCACGACGAGCAATGGAGTGCGCGGTCCATCCCCGAAGCGGCGCCAAACGACGCTGCCGCCGATCACCGCGACGCGGCCCTCTGTTGCGCTCGCCGTCTGATGCGCGCAGCCCGCCGCAGCGACGGCGCCGAAGAACGCGCTTCGTCTTGTCAGGCCCATCTTGTCCTCCCGCGTCTTGTTAAGCCCAGTCTACAGCTTCCGGTGCGACCCGATAGCGCGAGCCGATCCCCCAACGACGCCGTTCACGCCGCAGCGCCGAGGCTGTACTGGGTTCGTCAACCCCGAGGCGCTCCCTGCAATCATGAGGAAGCTGATGAAACTCCTGAGTGCTCTTGCCTTCGCCGCCGCGCTGGCGACCTCGCTCGCCTTCGCCCAACCCGCGTCGGCGCCCGCGCCGATCCTCGACGGCGCCGCCATCGTCGGCCCGCCGCCCGCCGCCGGCTCGCCCGCCGCCGCCGCCGACCGGCTCGCCTTCCGCCCCGCGATCTCCGAGGCGCGCCTCGCCCAGGCCCGCGCCGACCAGCCCTTCGATCCGTTCGTCGCGCTGCGTCCCGCGCTTGGCGAGCGCTTCACCGCGACCGCCCTGCCGCGCACCAAGAAGGTGTTCGACGATGTGCTCGTCGCGCTCGGCCCCGGCATCGGCGCCGGCAAGGACGCCTACGCGCGCCGCCGCCCCTATCTCGACGACGCGCGCATCCTGCAATGCGACATCCCCGCCGCGTCCGGCGCCGACAGCCCGTCCTACCCTTCCGGCCACGGCGCCGGCGGCTGGGCCTGGGCGCTCGTCATGGCCGAGCTTCTGCCCGCGCATGCCGACGCCATCCTCGTCCGCGGCCGCGATTACGGCGACAGCCGCGTCATCTGCGGCTTCCACTATCCGAGCGATATCGAGTCAGGACGCATCCTCGCGGCCGGAACCATCGCCCGCCTGCACGCCGATCCGGCCTTCCGCCGCGATCTCGACGCCGCGCGCCGTGAGCTCCGCCGCTTCACGATCGTTCGCGCCAATGCTCCGTAACCGGATGAATTACTCGCAGACCAGCCGCTCGCGCCCCTGCCCCTGATAGAGGCATGACACCTGCCCGCTCACGGTGCAGCGGAAAAGCCCGGGCGCGCCGGCCGGATCCGCCTCCGCCGCCTGGCATTCCGTGAACGTACCATTGTCCCGCGCCGGCCCCTGGATCGTCCCGGCAAGCTTGGCGTTCGCCGTCGTCCCCAGATTGCCGCACGCGCTCGCCCAATTGCGCACATAGCCGAGCCCGGCCGCGCCGGCGTTCGTCCGCGCATCGAGATTGGCCGCCGCGCAGCATTCCGCGCGCGAGCTCGATTCCGCCGCCCCGCTCACCGGCCTGCGGAACGACATCTCCCGCGCCCCGCCGCGCTCTGTCCGGCAGCTTTCCAGCGCCGAGGCGCGCCGCAGCAGCGCCTCCGACGGCCTCCCCGTCGCCCGGACGCCTATCGCCGCCTGCAACGCACGCACCGACTCCGTCGATCGCCGCCCGAGCACGCCCTCGCCTCCGTCCACCGCGAGCCCCAACCGCCGAAGCTCCGTCTTCAGACGATCGACCACCGGGTCGCGCTCGCCCGCGCCGCTTCGCGCTTCAACAGGGCTTCGCGCCGGCGCCGCTGCAACCGGCGCCGGGCCGGGCCGCGGGACCGCCGCAGCCGCCGTCCGCGTCGGATTTGGCGCCGCGGCGGGCGCGGCGCGCTCGGCGGGCGCCGCACGGTCCGCCGGCGGCGACGCAAGCTCCGCCAGCCCCTGATCGATCCCGCCCTCGCCCGCGTTGGCGCCGGCATCGGCGCCCGGCACTTTCTCGGAGCTGACGAGATCGGTCAGCGAGAAGTCGGCGCCCTGCGTGAGATACGTCGTCCCGAAATACGCCGCGCCGAACACGCACGCTCCGATCACCGCGAGCGCGCCGATGATCATCGCGACCCGCCCGCCTCCGCCGCCGTCGCGACCGGGCGGACGCCGCCGGGGCTTGGGACGCTCCTTGTCCCGATAGCCTGCCGCCGCCGCCGCGAAGAAATCTGTCCCCTTCGGATCGCTGCGGGGCGCATCGTCTGGATCGCGCGTCGTCGGCTCGGCGTCAGCCTCGCCCGACCCCGTGAACCAATCCGTCGGCTTGGCCGACGCTTGCGGCGTGGAGAAGCTGAATTCCCCGCCCCGCCGCGGCTCCTCCCGGCGCCCCCGGCCCCGATCAGCATCGCGATCCGCGTCCCTGTCGCGCTTGCCGTCGCCCCGCGCCGGCTTCTCGATGCCGAAACTGATCTTGAGCCCGCCCGGCCCGTTGATCTCCGGCGCCGGCTCGGGGTCTTCGCGCGTGCGGACGATCGGGGGCCCTTCAGGCTCCGACGCGCGCGGCGGCGGCGGCGGAGGCGGAGACGCGGCCGTCCGTTCGCTGCCCGGGTTTGGCCGTCGCGCCCAGGTGTCGCCCCAGGGATCCGCGCCACGCTTCCCGGGCGCGCGTGCGCCCTGCGGCTCCGAGGTCCGGGTCTCGAACGGCGGCGGCGGCTCGTGCCGCTGCGGTTCCTGACGGGGCGGCTCATGCCGAGGGGGCTCGTGCCGAGGGGGCTCGTGCCGAGGGGGCTCGTGCCGAGGCGGTTCTGGCCGGCGCTCGGCGAACGGCGGCGGCGCGGCCGCGCGTGCGCCCCCCGCCAGATCCGACCGCCCGAGGCGCTCCCCGATGCGCTGCAGCAGCCGCGACCAACCGGGATGGTCGTCTTGCCCGTTCCAGTTGACCAGATTTTCCGTCTGCGGCGGCGACAGCGCGACCTGCTCCAGATAGCACCCGAGCAGCTTCTGCCCGCGCTGTCCGATCGCAACCTCGTCGCGCACCAGCTCCGAGCTTGTCGCCGCCTTCGTCCAGCACACCAGGACGACCTTGGCCTTCTGCGCCTCCTCCGGACGCGCGCGCACGTCGAACCAGACGTCGATCTTGAGCTGCCGCAGTTTCACCGCGATGAGCGCGGCCGCGTCGTGCGCCACGCGATCGTAACTGATGAAGACCTCCGCCATTCGGCCACTATAGCGGTGCGTGCAAGCGCTTCAACGCGCCGTTCCCGTGAGGTGCAGCGCCCTCGCCCGTCCCACCCGTCCCTGGATGGTCGCGTCAGGCGCCGGCGCGCCGGCGCCCCCGCCCTTGGCGCGGGCCGCAAGCCCCGCTCGCGCCCGCCGCGAAAACGGCGACAGAATTCCGCACACGGATGATCAAAGCGCCGAATGCGTGATGCGGCCCTCCGACATCGTGAGCACGGCCCGAGCCTTCGGTATCGCATCGAACGGCGCGCTCATCAGGTCGGCGGAGAACACCGAGATGTCCGCTCGCTTGCCCGGTTCGATCGTCCCACGCGTCCGCTCCTGGAACGTCGCATAGGCGCCCGCCGTCGTCAGCATCGCCAGCGCCTCGGTGCGGCTGACGGTCTCCTGCAGCCGCCAGTCCGGTCCCGCAAAGCCGTCGAGCGAGTGCCGCCACGTCGCCGCATAGAACTCGATCAGCGGATCGCCTTTCTCGACCGGCGCGTCGCTGCCGCCGCAGATCGTCGCGTGATAATTGAGCAGGGACTTCCACGCATAGGCGCCCGAAAGCCGCGCATCGCCCAGTCGCGACGGCGCGAAATAGAGATCGCTGATCGCGTGCGACGGCTGCATCGACGCGATCACCCCCATCCGCCCGAACCGCGGCAGGTCGCGGTGGTCGATCACCTGCGCATGCTCGATCCTCCACCGCGCCGCGCGCAGCGCCTCGGGAGCGTCCGCGAAGGTCTCGGCGAAGAAGTCCAGTCCCAGACGATTTGCCCGATCCCCGATCGCGTGCAGCGCGATCTGGGCGTTGGCGACGCGCGCGCGAGCCATCACGTCCTTCAGCCGCTCCGGCGGCGTCACGATGAGCCCGTCGCCAGGAGCGTCCGCATACGGAAGAAGCAGCGCCGCCCCGCGCGAGCCGAGCGCGCCGTCCATGTAGAGCTTGATCCCGCGGCGGTTGACGAGCCCCGTCGCATCGACGCTAGGTCCCGCCGCCAGGAACGCATCCGCCTCCGCCTCCCCGATATAGAGATCGGCCTTGAGCGGCAGCTCGCCGGCCGCCGCCAGCGCGTCGAAATCCTCCGCCTGCGCCAGGCTTGCGCCCATGTTGGCGACCCCCGTCCAGCCCCGCGACGCATAGAGCCGCGCCGCCGCCTTCAGCGCCTCGCGTTCGTCCGCGCGCGACACCGGCGGCAGCCTCCCCCGAACAAGCGCAGTCGCTGCATCGATCAGCATGCCCGTGGCGCGCCGCCTGGCGTCGCGCTCGATCCGCCCGCCAGCAGGATCAGGCGCGCCATCGCCGATCCCCGCCAGCGCCAGCGCCGCGCTGTTCGCCGCCGCCGCGTGCCCATCCGCGCGTTCGAGGAACACCGGCCGCTCGCGCACGACGGCGTCCAGATCATCACGCGTCGGGAACCGCGCTTCTGGCCAATGCGTCTCGATCCAGCCGGCGCCGACGATCGGCCCCTCCGGCCGCGCGGCCGCATAGCTGGCCAGCCGCGTCTTCAGCTCCGCCACGGACCCAACGCCGGTGAGGTCGAGCCGCATCGACATGAGCCCGACGTCCGGCAGATGAACGTGCGAATCCACAAAGCCGGGAAACGCCGCCGCCTCCCCGATCTCGATCACCTGCGCGCCCGCCGCCCGCCGCCGCGCCGCATCGAACGCGCCGACGAACGCGATATCCTTGCCGCGCACCAGCACGGCTTCCGCAAGCGGCCGCGCGGCGACGCCGGTATGGATCCTCCCCCGCAGGATGATTCCAGCTTCATCCGCCTGCGGAGTAACGCACCCCGCCGCGAACGCGGCCGACGAAAGCGCAAAAGCCCGGCGCGAAAGCAACATCCTCGAACCCCCAGCGATGCGCGCCTATAAAGCAGCCCGGCGCTCGGAGAGGAAGCGGATCACCGCAGCGTCTCTTTCGCGCGCGATCGCCTCGTCATAGGCGCCGCGCGCTTCCTCGCTTCGTCCCAGTTTCGCAAGCAGATCCGCCCTAAGCGCCCAATAGGGCTGATAGCTGCGCAACACCGGCGCTTCGAGCGCCTCCAGCGCCGCGAACCCCGCCTCCGGCCCCCGCGTCCGCGCGATCGCCGCCGCCCGGTTGAGCGCCACCACCGGCGACGGCGCAATCGCCATCAGGCCGTCATAGAGCAGCGCGATCGCCTTCCAGTCCGCCGCGCCGCACCGCCGCCGCATCTCGTGCGCCGACTGGATCGCCGCCTCCAGCTGGAACCGCCCCATCCGCCTGAAAGCCGCCGCCTGCCGCAGCAGCGCCTCCGCCTCCTCGATCAGATCGCCACGCCAAAGCGCGACGTCCTGCTCTTCGAGCGGCACGAAGCGCCCCTCCACGCGTCGCGCCGGCCGCCGCGCCTCGAGGTGCAGCACGAGCGCGAGCAGCCCCAGGGCCTCCGGCTCTTCCGGCAACTGGCTCGCCAGCACGCGGCAAAGCCACGCCCCTTCCGCCGCCATCGAGACTTGGGCGTCGTCCGCCCAGCCCTCCGCATACGTCGCATAGATCGCTTCCAGCACCGCCGCCACGCGCGCCGGCCATTCATCCGGTCCCGGCGCTTCGAACGCGATGCCCGCCTCCGCGATCCCCTTCTTCGCGCGCACGAGGCGCTGGCTCATCGTCGCGGGCGGAACCAGGAACGCCGCCGCGATCCGCTCCGCGGAGAAGCCGAGCACGCTCTGCAGCATGAGCGGCGTGCGCGCGCCCTCCTCGATCTCGGGATGCGCGCACGCGAAGAGCAGCGCCAGGCGCCGGTCCGGCAGCGCCTCCCGCGCGCCCTCCAGCTCCTCGGCGATAAGCGCGAGCGCGCGCTCCGCATCGCTCGCCGTGCGCGCGCGGCGCGCCGCATCGATCAGCTTCCGCTTTGCCGCCGCGAAGAGCCACGCCTCGGGCCTCTCCGGCGCGCCCGTGCGCGGCCATGCATGCAGCGCCGCCGCGAAAGCTTCCGCGAGCGCGTCCTCCGCCGCCGCGATGTCGCGCGTGCGCGCCGCGAGCAAAGCCAGGAGCCGTCCATAGCTTTCGCGCGCGACGCGCTCGGCGACGAGCGCCCCGTTCAAAGCGTCACGCCGCTCAACGCATCACAATCGGCCGCACTTCAACGGATCCGTGCGACGCGGCCGGGCATTTCGCCGCCCATTCGAGCGCCTCAGCTTCGCTGTCGGCCTCGATGAGATAATAGCCCCCGAGCGCTTCCTTGATGTCGACGTAGGGGCCATCGACGACGCGCCTCTTGCCGCCGTCGATCTTCACCGTCTTCGCCGTCGATGTGGGCTGCAGCTCGTCGCCGCTGACGAGCTTGCCGGCCTTCTTCAGCTCTTCGGTATAGGCGAAATAGGCCGCCATGCCCTGCGCCGCCTGGTCCGGCGTCATCGAGGCCCAGATCTTCTCGTCGCCGAAGAGCAGCAGCATGTATCGCATGGGATGTTCCTCATGGTCGCGCGGAGCCGATCCTCCGCAGCCCTATGACGGCCGGCGCCCCGCCATTTCGACACGCCCGAAGATTTTCCGCTAGATCGCCGCCCGCACATCCGTCCGTCGAAAATCCTCTCCGACGAAGAGCAGCGCATCGTTCCGCTCCTTCGCCAGCGCGTACGAGAAGCAATCCCCGAAATTGAGCGCTCCCCCGCCCGTCCCCTTGCCGTACCGTGCGAACCCCTCGATCGCCAGCCGCGCCTGCGCAGGCGTGACCGGCTCAATGTCGAACCGGTACTCTGTAACGAGATCATCCAACAACGCAGACATTCGCGCGCTGTGTGGCAGCGCATGACGCCTGCGCACGACGACGTGCGCCTCCACTAGAGAGGCCGCTGAGATCACCTGGGCGCCAGAACTCTGATCTTGCAGGGCGCCTCTGATCGCACCCTTTTCCGGCCCGCCGAACAGAAGCTCGATCAAGGCGGACGTATCGACGACCACTATCGGGGCTCGTCGTCGGCCATGAGTTCATCGATCGGCCGGGGGTCGGTAACGGGAATAGTGCTCGCCTCGGCCAGGATCTCATCGATCCGCCGCTCGCGCTCCTCCTCACTGCGCCGGTCCAGCTCCGCCTGGCCAGCCAGCTTGACCGCCTCCGTCAGCCCAACATCCAGCTTCTCCGCCAGCTTGCGGATAATCGCCTCGGTCTCTGGATCCTTGATGCTGATACCCATTTCTAGAAATCCGCTCTCGGTTTCTAGAATACGCCCCTCAAGCCGGCTGTGCAACCTTGACGAGCCCCAGTCGGATGAGGCTGTCAGCCGTCGCCACGATCGCCTCTTCGTCCGAGCGCGGCCGCCAGCCGAGCATCCGCCGGGCCTTCTCGTTGGACGCCGGCTTCGCCAGCCCCAGCTCCGGCGCGATCATCGCCAGCGCCGGATCGCCGAGCGCCGCCAGCCGCACCATGAGATCCGGGATCGCCCGGCTCGGCACGCGCGCCGCCGCCTCGCCCATGCGCTCCTTCAGCACCCGCGCGATGTCGCGCACCCACATGAAGCCACCATTGGTCGCCAGGAAGCGCTGCCCCGCGGCTTCCGGCTGCGTCATTGCGCGCAGATGCAACTCCGCCACGTCGCGCACATCGACAAGCCCGAACGCGAAGCGCGGCAGTCCCGGCATCGCGCCTTCGAGCAGCCGCTTGATGAGCTGGATCGAGGTGGAGAAATCCTGCCCCAGCACCGGCCCCAGCACCGCGACCGGATTGATCACGGACAGCTCCATCGCCCCGCCGTCGCGTGCAATGAAATCCCACGCCGCCGCTTCCGCGATCGTCTTCGATTTGACGTACGCGGACAGATGCCGCCCCTTGAGATTGGTCCAGTCCGCTTCGGTGAAGGGCCGCCCGCGCGGCGCGTGCCCATACCCGATCGCCGCGAACGACGATGTCATCACCACGCGCTTCACGCCGCCGAGCTTCGCCGCGCGCAGCACGCGCAGCGCCCCTTCGCGCGCGGGAACGATAAGTTCGTCCTCGTGCTTGGGCACGCCCGGCGGAAACGGCGACGCCACGTGCAGAACGTAGTCGCAGCCCGCCGCCGCCACGTTCCACCGCAAGTCATCTTCCAGATCCGCCTCGATGAAAGTGAGCCTGTCGGCCGCGTCGGCGCCGCCGACCGCAACCATGGCGCGTACTTCGTTCTCGCGCCTGAGCGACCGCACGCTCGCCCGCACCCAACGCCCCGACTGCAACAGCTGAATAATGCAGTGCGTCGCGATGAAGCCCGACCCGCCGGTGACCAGAACCGTCTCGCTCATCTTCTAAAAAGGCCACGCGCGCAGCGCGAATGTCAATCGCTCGCTATCTTAGGACCGGCTCGCTCTGTCCCTTCCCGCGCGCATCGTCGCGATCTCGTCGAGCTCGGCCTGCTCGCGCATGCGCTCCGCCTCCGCTTCGCGCGCCTCCTCCAACTCGATCAGCCGCTCGAATTTCTTCATTTCCTGGTGCGCGGCAACGAGTTCGGCGCGCAACGCGTCGGCCTGCGCCGCGAACGCCCGCTCGTCGGCGTTGAGCACGCGCCGATCCTCCGCCCGCGCCGCCGCATAGGGCCCGTAGGCCGGGCGTGCGATATCGCTCCGCGCCGCCACACCCTGCTCCTCGATCAATCCCGCCTCCAGAAGCGCGATCCGCGACAGCGCCCGCACGTGCGCGTCCTGCGCCTCCGCCAGCCGCGCGCGCACCGCGTCCGCCTCCGCGCGCGCCAGCCGCATGAGCGTCCTCAGCGCCTTACTCATCCGCGGCCCCTTTCCCTCCCCTGCAAGGAGAGGGTGTCAGTCCGCGGACATCGTCCGTGGACTGACGGGTGGGGTGAAGGCGCAAGCGCGCGCAGGATGGCGTCCCCGCCCCGCCCGTCGCCGCTGCGCCGCGACACCCTCCCCTTGCGGGGAGAGAAGGCCGTCGCGCCCTACTCACTCAGCCCCTTCGCCAGCATCGCGAAGCATTCCTTGAAGGTCGACCGCTCCGCCCGGTCCTGCGCCAGCACCGCCTCCAGCGCCGGGCGCCGCCGGATCGCTTCGTCGATATCGGCGTCCGCCCCGAGCTTGTAGGCCCCGATGCGGATAAGCTCCTCCATCTCGACATAGACGCTCATCAGCGCGCGCGCCCGCGTGATGAGCGCGTTCTCGTCCGGCCCATGACATCCCGGCATCAGCCGCGACACGGACTTGAGCACATTGATCGCCGGAAACCGCCCGCGCTCCGCGATGCTCCGCTCCATGACGATGTGCCCGTCGAGAATGCCGCGCACCGCGTCCGCGATCGGCTCGTTGTGATCGTCGCCATCGACGAGCACTGTGAAGAGCCCGGTGATGGCGCCGGCCTTCTCCCCCATCCCGGGACCCGCGCGCTCCAGGAGCTTCGGCAGCTCGGCGAACACCGAGGGCGTATAGCCCTTCGTCGTC
Organism: Hyphomonadaceae bacterium; assembly: GCA_016791425.1. Classification (GTDB taxonomy): domain Bacteria; phylum Pseudomonadota; class Alphaproteobacteria; order Caulobacterales; family Aquidulcibacteraceae; genus CADEEL01. The sequence continues at coordinate 89,578 of JAEUMQ010000007.1, forward strand.
GGCGGCTCGCCGGCCGCGAGCCCGATCTCGCGCTGCGCCATCGCGAACCGCGTCACGCTGTCGAGCATGAGGAACACGCTTCGGCCCTCGTCGCGGAAATGCTCGGCGACCGCGCACGCCAGCTGCGAGGCAAGCCTGCGCCGCGCCGCCGGTTCATCGGATGTCGCCACCACCACGACCGCGCGCTTGCGCCCCTCCTCCCCGAGCGTCTCCTCGATGAATTCCTTCACCTCGCGCCCGCGCTCGCCGATGAGCCCGATCACGATCACGTCGGCGTCGGCGTTGCGCGCCAGCATCGACATCAGGATCGACTTGCCGACGCCGCTCCCCGCGAACACCCCCATCCGCTGGCCTTTGCACATCGGCGCGAAGATATTCAGCGCCCGCACGCCAAGATCCAGGCGCGCCCCGACCCGCGCACGCGCATGCGCCGAAGGCGGCGCGCTGCGGATCAGGCGCGCCATCGCGCCCTCCGCCGGCGCCGGCCCGCCGTCCAGCGGCGCGCCGAACGCATCGACCACGCGCCCAAGCCACGCCGCCGACGGCCGCACGCTGTGCGCCGATCCGCGGAAGAGCACGCGCGCGCCCGGATGAATGGCGTCCGGCGCATCGAACGGCAGCAGGAGCGCGCGCGTGCCTTCGAACCCAACGATCTCCGCGCGCGTCGGCTTGGCGCCCGCGATTGTCGCGTGCGCGCCGATCGCCAGCGCCTCCGCCGGCCCCGTGACCTCGATCGCGAGCCCCTTGAGGCCCGTGACCCTGCCCTCGAGCCTTCTCGGATCGAGCGACTCGATGTCACTCTTCAGTCGGGCAAGTGCAGTGCTCAAATCATCCACATGAAATGCTAGGGTGCACGGTCGCGGCGCATGGTGAATGATTTGCTAATATAGAATCCCCATCATTTTGGGACCGGAACCAAAGCGCCTGCGAAATTCGTTGAATTAAACCTTTCGACCGTATTGCGGCCGCAGCCGAACCAGATTCATCTCCGCGTTAACGACTCAGATACTTCCTTAAGAGACTCTGAGTCGGAGCGATTTACCGATTAACCGGGGGCGACGCCGTTCAGGCGCGCATTGCGGAGAGGGCGCACATGCGGGTTTTGCTGATCGAGGATGACAGCGCCACCGCGCAGGGCATTGAGCTTATGCTCAAGTCCGAGGGGCTGAACGTCTACTCGACCGATCTTGGCGAGGAAGGCATCGACCTCGGCAAGCTCTACGATTACGACATCATCCTGCTCGATCTCACGTTGCCGGACATGAACGGCTTCGACGTGCTGAAGCAGCTGCGCGTCGCGCGCGTGAACACGCCGATCCTGATCCTCTCCGGCGATGCGCACATCGAGACGAAGGTGAAGGGTCTCGGCGGCGGCGCCGACGATTACATGACCAAGCCCTTCAACAAGGACGAGCTCGTCGCGCGCATCAACGCGATCGTGCGCCGCTCGAAGGGCCACGCCCACGCGCTGATCAAGACCGGCGACGTCTGCGTCAATCTCGACGCCAAGACCGTCGAAGTGAATTCCCAGCGCGTGCACCTCACGGGCAAGGAATACCAGATGCTGGAGCTCCTCTCGCTCCGCAAAGGCACCACGCTCACCAAGGAGATGTTCTTGAACCATCTCTATGGCGGCATGGACGAGCCGGAACTCAAGATCATCGACGTGTTCATCTGCAAGCTCCGCAAGAAGCTGGCGGCAGCCACCGGCGGCGAACACTATATCGAGACCGTCTGGGGCCGCGGCTACGTGCTCCGCGACCCGCAGGAAGCCAACGTCGCCGCGTGAGGAGCGCGGGCCTCCAGGCCCGCACTCTCCGCACTACGCCAACGCGTTCACCGGCAGCTTGAGATATGTCCGTCCGTCCGCTTCCGCGGGCGGCATAGCCCCGGCGCGGATGTTCACCTGCAGCGACGGCAGGATCAGCGTCGGCGCCGCGAGCGTCTTGTCGCGCGCTTGGCGCATCGCCACGAACGACGCCTCGCTCACGCCGTCGCGCACGTGCACGTTGCCGACGCGCTCTTCGGCCACGCTGGTCTCCCACGCTGGCTTGTCGCGGCCTTCCGACAGATAATCGTGCCCAACAAAGATCCGCGTCTCGGCAGGTAGGTCCAGAATGCGTCGAATGGAGCGGTAGAGCGTTGCAGCGTCGCCGCCGGGGAAGTCGGCGCGCGCAGTGCCGTAATCGGGCATGAACAGCGTGTCGCCGACGAACGCCGCGCCCCCGATCACATAGGTGACGCAAGCGGGCGTATGGCCGGGCGTGTGCAACACGCGCCCTTCCACTTGGCCGATTGCGAACCGCGCCTCGTCCTCGAACAATGCGTCGAACACATGCCCATCGGGAATGACGTCCGTCGCGTTGAAGAGCGGCTTGAAGGCCTCCTGCACTTCCGTGATCCGCGCGCCTATTCCGAGCTTGGCGCCCGTCCGCTTCCGCACCACGTCCGCGGCCGAGAGGTGGTCCGCGTGCGCATGCGTCTCGAGCGCCCATCGCACTTGGAGGCCCCCCGCCTCGGCCGCCGCCAGGACGCCGTCCACGGACCCTGTGCTCAGTCGAGCCGTCTTGGGGTCGAAATCGAGCACCGGATCGATGATCGCCGCCTCTTTGGTCGCGCGATCCCAGACCAGATACGTCGTCGTCGCGGTCGCGGGGTCGAAGAAGGCTTGGACGCTGACTTTCATGGCGCTGGCTCCTGACTGCTCAGGCCAATATATTCGCTATTGCTAAATTAGCAAGCACTGATATATAGACGCCATGCTTTCTCTAGCCCTCAACGACCGCGTCCTTTTCGAAGCCCAGGCCGCCAAGGCCGCCCGGCTCCTGCGCGCGCTGTCCAACGAGAGGCGGCTGATGATCCTGTGCCAGCTCGGCGAGGGCGAATTGTCGGTCGGCGCGCTGCAGACGCGCGTCAGCCTTTCGCAATCGGCGCTCTCCCAGCACCTGGCCCTGCTGCGGGCCGAAGGCCTCGTCGCCACCCGGCGCGAAGCGCAGACGATCTTCTATTCCATCGCTGATCCGGCCGCGGTGCGCGTCATCGCGACCCTTGCCGACATCTTCTGCCCCGAACCCAAGGAGAACCCGTGATGACCACGCTCACCCCCATCAAGCCAACCGATCTGGCTGAGCGCCTGCGCCGCGGCCAAGTCACGCTCGTCGATATCCGCGAGCCCGACGAATTCGCGCGCGAGCACATCGCCGGCGCGGTTTCTGTGCCGCTCTCGCGTCTGGAACAGGGCCGCCTTCTTATCGAGACGAAAGGCGACGTCGTCTTTCACTGCCGTTCCGGCAAACGCACCGACGCCAATTGCGCACGCCTCGCCGCACACATTGACGGCCCGGCCTTCATGCTCGAAGGCGGCCTCGACGCATGGAAGGCCGCCGCCGAGCACGTCGTGCAAGACCGCAACGCGCCGCTCGAATTGAACCGCCAGGTGCAGATCGCCGCGGGCTTGCTCATCCTCTCCGGCGTGATTGCCGGAGCGCTTCTGCATCCGGCCTTCTATGCGCTGTCGGCCTTCGTCGGCGCCGGCCTCACGTTCGCGGGCGTGAGCGGCTGGTGCGGCATGGCGCACCTGCTGGCGATCGCGCCCTGGAACCGGCGCGCGGCGTGATCGAGCTGACCGCCTCCGTCGTTGCAGCGGCGCTTTCAAGCGGCGCCGTCGTCGGCCTCTTCCTCGCAATCTTCGGCGGCGGCGGCTCGGTGCTCGCCGCGCCGCTCCTCATCTACCTGGTCGGCGTCCGCGATCCGCACGTCGCGATCGGTACATCGGCGGCGGCCGTCGCCGCCAACGCAGTCTTCAATCTGATGGGCCATTGGCGAAGCGGCCGCGTGCGCTGGCCCTGCGCGAGCGTCTTCGCGTTCTCAGGCCTCGCCGGCTCGCTTGTCGGCTCCACCATCGCCCAATTGATCGACGGCCGCGCCCTGCTCTTCGCCTTCGCGCTGGCCATGGCCGCAATCGCGCTCTCGATGCTTCGCCCGAACGCCGAGACCGGCAGCCCCGACGTGCGCATCGACTGGCTGAAGGCCCGGCGTCTCGCCCCGCTTGGCCTCGCGACCGGCTTCGCGGCGGGCTTCTTCGGCATCGGCGGCGGCTTCCTCATCGTGCCTGGGCTCATGCTCGCAACCGGCATGACCCTCGCCAACGCCTCGGCGTCCTCGCTCGTGTCCGTCGCGGTCTTCGGCGCTGCGACCTCAAGCAACTACGCCGTCTCCGGCCTGGTCGACTGGCGCCTCGTCGTGCTCCTTCTGATCGGCGGAATCGCCGGCGGCGCCGTTGGCCTCAAGATCGCGCACCAGATGGCCGCCCGCGCGTCCCTCGCCCGCAAGCTGTTTGCGGCGCTCGTCCTCTGCGTCGCATTCTATGTCGGCGCCCGTGCGCTCGTCGGCTAGCGCCAAGACTACCGGCTCACAACCAACCGCTTGTCGTGGCCGTCACCGCCGCAGGATTCTGCGTCGCGCAGTTGCGACGACGCGGCTACCCACTCTCTGGGCCTTGCCCGTCAAACCCGTCACTCGTCCGACAACAAAATTTGCAGCCTCCACGGAAAAGGTGACAAGTGTGCCCAGGGGTTCACGGACCAAGATGCTCGTCATTACACTGACCGCGTCGAAAATTGGCTTTCGGTAGGCCTCAATTCCTTCCATGACGGGCGAGGGATCGGGCACATGAGCCTTCTCCTTATCCATTGCCACGATGATCTTTTCCACGGCGCGCTGAAGCGAGGAGAAATCGTCAGAAGAATACCATTTGCGAAGTTCCGAGTCCGCTCGCTTGCATAGCCGGCTAAACTGAGTGGGACGTATCTGTCCCATAGCCGCAATGACGCCAGTCGGAATCTCCGCAAAAGCCCGACGATGCTCGGACGACAGGTTAGGGTCTGCAGCCACCGATAACTTGTCGATGTGATCTCGCTCCGGCGTAAACGCGTGCGCGCCATAGATGTCTGACACTTCCTTGGTGTCGCACAAATGGTGAGTGCCCCGCGAAATGCTGTAGGCTTCATGGAACCAGCTTTCCACTGTGGCAATGTCGGCTAGCTCCGCTGCGTCGCTTGTCTCTGAACGCTTCTTCGCAAGTATGCCATTTACCCGATTTCTGCTTTGCCTAGCCTCCCAAACCTCGCGAAGCGTCTCCGAGCCGGCTTCTGTGCGGAAGGACGAGATCAGATTTGCCTTTGTTAAGTTGAGCTCGATATCGCATCGCTCCTGGAAGGCGAAGTCCGGGCTCCATAGCTCAATAAGGCCAGGCCGCTTCTGGCACGCCTCAACCCAATACGCCCATCCACTGTCCATCAGGTCCGCGTGCACTTCATCGACGCCACACTGTCGGAAGGCGCGCTTGATGCTGCGCCAATCAGGAATCTCGCGGGCCGGAAATGTCGCTAGCCCCTCGTGGAGAGCACGCCTCTGATCATGCGGAAGTCCCGCGAAGTCACACTGTCTGGCGTATTGGCTGTTCGGATCGACCGCGGTGAGTCGGAACGACTCTCCTAGATCACGAGCACGTGCTCGGATAATTACGCGATCGAGTGGCAAGTCTTCCGGCCGGGTCGTCAGGAACAAACCGCTGTAAAAAAGGTCGGAGTCGGGAATTACGATCTTCTCGTGTAAAAGCGTGTCTATGCGAAAGGCGGCCAGATACTTCGACTTGAGTTCCGCCTCCTGCCAATCCAGGAATTGGCCGTGGCGAGCGTTATCATACACGTCACTGTAGAAGCGATGCGACGCGCGCCGAGATGCGGACTGAAACATCTACGGCAAACACAACCACTCCGACAGTTTGCGCGCAACCTCCGCAAAAGTTGCAGTTGCAACCACGTGGCGGCGTTCACGCCCTTGCAGGCGTGGTCAAGCGTGCGTGAACGCCCCGCGTCAGCTACCGGAAGAACGCGAGCGACCGCACCTCGATGCTTTCCCGCACCCGCGCATCCGGAAAGCTCGGATCGCGGAACGCCGTATGCGGCGCGCGCCACGCCACGGAATGATCGCTGTCGTAGAATTTCAGCATGATCGCCTCGTCGCGAGTCATGTTCGAGAAATACCACCAGCGATGCGCCGGATTGTGCCGGAAGATCGTGGCCGCGACCGCGTCCTCCTCGCCCGGAATCGGCTTCAGCATTTCCTCGCGCGACGGAATCTGATCCACCACCACGAGTGTGTTCTGCGCCCCGTCCTCGTCGCGCACGCTGCCGCCCTCGCACAAGGCCAGCGGCGTATCCTGCGGCGGCGCCGAGAACGTCCGCCACACGCTCGATGCGATGAACCGCCGGTAGGGCGCCGCTCCAGGAAAGCTCTTCGCCCACAGATCCCGCGCCCGCGCCTCCGCGCAGCGCGGCGTGAAATCCACATGCGCCTCGCCCGCCGGCGGCTGCACGCCGCCCTTGTGCTGGTAGTTCACCACCTTCTGTTTCGGCAGCGCGCCCGATGTGCGCACCATCCAGCCGAGCCCCAGCACCTCGTCCGCGCCCGTCAGCCGCTTGATCAACGCCACGACTTCCGCCGCATAGACCGCCTCAATTCCCGCATTGTCTTTGAAGTCGCGCACCGCGCTCATGTGCTTGGCGAGCGTGAAACCGTGCCGATCGAGGCTGAACGTCCCCGCGATCGGGCGGCCATCACGGATGCGCACCCGGTAGGGCTCATACGTCCCGGTGTTCACCTCCACGCCGGGCGCCACATAGCGCCGGTTGATGAACGATCCCGGCGCCAGATACGTGATCTCGGCCTCCACCTCGCGAGGCTCGGCGATTGCGGCGGCGCTCATGCGCGTTCCTCCGCCGCTTATCTTTCAAGCGAACGGCCGCGCCCGCAAGCGTGCGCGACCGTTCGGAACGCTCTTGCTTCGCTCAGAGCAAAGGCGCGCGTCATTGCTCGTTGATGCAGACGGCGCGCACGGTGCCGTCCTGATCCACCCGCCGGCAATAATGCGTGGCGTGCGCGCAGAAATCCATGGAATCCTCCTTGACCGTCCCGCCGAGCGTCTCGCATTCGGCGCGGGTCAGCGGCGCCGCGATCGTCGATTGCGACGCCGCCGCGTTCCGGAAGGGCGATCCGCGCCGCCCCTGCAGAGCGCTTGACGGCGCGACCGTCGAAGGCTGCGTGGTGGCCACGCGATTGTACGCGGCCGTGCGCGTGGCTTGCGCCGAAGCCGGCGCGATCGCCGCAAGCGAGCAGGCCGCCGCCGCCAGCGCCGCGACAAGAAGCGGATTGCGATAGCTTTTCATGTCGGTCACTCCGGGCTGACTTCATCGATACAGGCGCCGCGCAGCACGCCGTCGCGGTCTTCGGTGTTGCACCAAGAACCGCTGGCGCAGCTGGGCCAGCTGACCACCTTGCCGCCGAGCCCGACGCATTCTCCCGCCGTCAGCGGCGCGGCGATGTTGGCGCGCGAGAACGTCGCGCCGGTATGGTTCCGCACCGTCCGTCGCGCGGTCGTCGTCGTCGCGCCGGAGCGGATCGGCGCGCCATTGACCGCGAAGGCCGAGGTTCGCGCCGCCGATGTGCGCGTGTCCTGGGCCGATGCATTTGTGAGCAAGAGGACGGACGCGCCGGCCAATGCAAGTACGGTGAGCGCCTTGGGCATGGTGTGTCTCCTGCAGCCGCCGGGGGGATGGGCGTTCACTGCAGGAGCCAGGATGGATTGTCCGTGTACGCCTCGCCGCGACGGACGTCACACGCGCCGCGGCGCGCGCTTCAACGGCCGCGCCGCTACTCCGCGAGCCCGCGCGAGGCGCCGCCCTCGCTGACCTGTGTCGCCCGCGCGATCTGCGCCTCGGTCTCCTGCTGGCGCACCTCCCGCAACCGGTCGATCCGCGCCCGCTCCGCCAGGAAGAGCTGCAGGTCCGCGCCGGTGAGATTGCGCCCGACCTGCACCCTGAGGCCCATCGGATTGATCTGCTGCGCGCCGCGATAGACTTCGTAATGCAGGTGCGGGCCGGTCGAGGCGCCGGTGGTGCCGACATAGCCGATGATCTGGCCCTGCCGCACGCGGGCGCCCGGCCGGATGCCGCGCGCGAAGCGCGACATGTGCGCGTAGGCGGTCTCGTAGTTCGACGCGTGCCGGATGCGCACGTAATTGCCATAGCCGCCGAACCGGCCGGCGCGGTCCACCACGCCCTCGCCCGCCGCCATGATCGGCGTGCCCGACGGCGCGGCGAAATCGACGCCGCGATGCATGCGCGAATAGCCCATGATCGGATGCATCCGGAATCCGAACCCGGACGAGATCCGCGCGCCGTTGATCGGCGTCTTCATCAGCGCCTTGCGGGCCGAATTGCCGTCGAGGTCGTACCATTGCGGACTGCGGTCGCCCGGCGCCTGGAAGCGGTAATATTCCCGCTTCCGGTCGTTGGTGGAGAGCGAGACATAGAGCAGCTCGCCCGTGCGCACGGTCTCGCCCTTGTCGTCGTAGAAGCGATGGAACACGAACTCGAACGGGTCGCCCGGATGGATGTCGCGCTGGAAGTCGACGTCGTAGGAGAACACGTCCGCCATCTGCGCGATGATTTCGCTGGTCGCGCCCTGCCGCTGCGCGGCGTCATAGAGGCTGGTGTCCACCCGCGCCGCCACGCGCGCGATCTCGAAGGTCAGCGGCATGAGCACGGTGCGCGCGGTGAAATCCCCGCTCGCCACCCGGTTCACCGTCACCGACGCGCCCGGCGCCGAACGGAACGCGAAGCCGGTCAGCTCCACCCGCTCGGGGCTCCGGCGCTGGAAATAGAGACTGATCGGCTGCCCCGGCCGGATCGAGCGCGGATTGAACACGTTCGAGACCGACGTGAGCGCCGCGTTGGCGTCGCCCGGGGTCGCGCCGGCGCGGGTCAGGATGTTCGCCAGGGTCTCGCCCTGCGCGACCCGGATCTCCTGGGATTCCTGCCCCAGATAAGGCGCCGTGAACGCACGGTGCTCCGCGCGCCGCTCGGCCGCCTCGCGCGACGCGATCGTCCGCGGCGACTCCAGCGCCGGCATGTTCGGCAGCGCCGTCGCGGCCCATACCCCGCCGACGCCGGCCGCCAGGGCCATGAGCCCGACCGCCAGCGGCCAGGGAAACCGGGGCCGCGCAACGCTGGCCGCCGGTCTGGCCTTGCCGAAGGCGCCCGACGATTGACTCGCGGCGGCGCGCCCCGCGGCCGGAGCGGCGGCGGCTGGCCGCCTTGCCGCGGCGGCCGGAAAGGATCTGCCCGGTCCTGTCGCCATGAACCCTTCACACCCCGGCGCGTCCTGCGCCAATTCTTGTTCTTTGCACAAAAAAGCAAAAATCTTCACCACGGCTCTCGAAACGCCCTGGAAGCGAATCCGCGGAGCAAGAGCCGCGCCAAAAAGGAGCAGAACTGCCGCACCGGGCGAATTAAAGCTTGGAAAGTAAACGCCGAGGCGACCCTCCGCCGCCCCTTTTTCTGGAATGGTCTGGCCGCTCTGGTCGCTGATCTTGCGCCGGATTGCGGCGATCTCGGGGGCTGCGCTGCGTTCCATTGGCGCATCCCGCCAGCCGCATTGCTGGCCCGGGGGCCCGCCCTTACCTTCCCCTGATGAAGCGCGCCGTGAAACCAATCCTGACCGGCCTCGCCCTGGGCGCCCTCCTCGTCGGCCTGCTGGTCTACACCTGGGCCGGCGCCCCGGATTTCGGCTGGGATCTCTCCCTGCATGGCTGGATCGCGATGGGGATCGGCACCCTGCTGACGATCGGCCTGGCGGCCGGCCTCATGGGCCTCGTTTTCTATTCCGCCCGCCGCGGCTACGATGAGCGCATTCCGCGCGATGACCCGGACGCCTGATCGGAAAAGTCGGAACCGGTTTTCTGTGAATCAGGCGTCCAGCCAAAAAGAAGCTAAGCTCCTCCCAACATGTCGGACTCCCCCCTCCTCGAGCGCCTTGCCGGCGCCCGCGTCGCCATCGTGGGCGACGTCATGCTCGACAATTACGTCGTCGGGCGCGTCAGCCGCATCTCGGACGAAGCCCCCGTCCCGGTCCTGCTCGTCCAGTCCGAGCGCCGCACCTTGGGCGGCGCAGCCAACGTCGCGGCCAACATCGCCGCGCTCGGCGGCAAGGTGACCCTCGTCGGCATGATCGGCGCCGACCCGGCCGCCAACCTCCTGCTCGATATGATCGATGCGCTGGGCCCCTCGGTGGACCCCAAGCTCGTCACGGTCCGCGACCGGCCCACCGTGGAAAAGACCCGCTTCCTCGGCGGCCACCAGCAACTCGTCCGCGTCGATCGCGAGTTCGCCATGCCCGCCGCGCCGGCCATCGAGGCGCAGCTCATCGAGGAGATCGAGGAAGCCGTCGCCAGCTGCGACCTCGTCGTCGCCTCCGACTACGGCAAGGGCGTCCTCACCGACAATGTCCTCAAGGCGCTCTTCTCGCTCTGCGCGCGCGCGCAGCGCCGCTGCATCGTCGATCCCAAGCGCCCGCGCTTCGCCGATTACAGGGGCGCCACCCTGATCACGCCGAACCGCAAGGAGCTTTCCCTCGCCGTCGGCCTGCCGACCGAAACCGACGAGGAGGCGAAGGCCGCCGCATCCGCCGCCATCGCCGAGAGCGGCGCCGCGATCCTGCTCACCCGCTCGGAGAAAGGCATGACGCTTTACCGCGCCGATCTCCCGCCCGTGCATCTGAAAGCGCAGACGCGCGAGGTCTTCGACGTGTCCGGCGCAGGCGACACCGTGGTCGCCAGCGTCGCGCTTGGCCTCGCCTCCGGCCTCTCCTTCGAGCAATCCATGCGCGTCGCCAACGCCGCCGCCGGCATCGTCGTCGGCAAGCTCGGCGCCGCGGTCGCAACGCAGGAGGAGCTTTCCGCCGCGCTCAAGAACAAGCCCATCGCCAGGCCGGACGCGCGCGGCGCATCGCCGCTGGCCGCCGCGCTGCAGCAGCGCGATCAATGGCGCGCCGAGGGGCTGATCGTCGGCTTCACCAACGGCTGCTTCGATCTTCTGCATTCGGGCCACGTCTCGCTCGTCACCCAGGCGGCCGAGGCCTGCGACCGCCTCATCGTCGCGCTCAACAGCGATTCATCCGTACGCAGATTGAAAGGCCCGGCCCGGCCGATGCAGCCGCTGGACTCCCGCGCCGCCATCATCGGCGCCTTGAAAGGCGTCGATCTTGTCGTCTCCTTCGAGGAGGACACCCCGCTCTCGCTGATCGAGGCCCTCTCCCCCGACGTGCTGATCAAGGGCGCCGACTACAACGAGGACCAGGTCGTCGGCGGCGACATCGTGAAGGCCCGCGGCGGGCGCGTCGTCCTTGCACGCCTCACCGAGGGCCAATCCACCTCCGCCCTCGTCGAGCTCGTCCAGAACCGCGCCAGCTGAGGGCGCCTTTCTCCCGCGTTTAGGGGGAAGGCGTCCCCGCCGGCGAAGGCGCTACCTCCGCAACCCTCCGGGATCGGACAGTCACGCCGCCATCCCGAACGTCTTCTTCCAGTTCGCCTTGGTCATCGACGCCTTGTAGGCGGCCGTCTGCGCCGGATCGAGAAACTCGATCAGGAAAGCGTTCTCCACCCACACTTCCGCGAGCTTGAAGAACCCGCCGCGATCATACTCGCCGGTCGTCCAGCCCGCGCGCCGCGCGATCTCCATGATTTCCGAGAGCGGCCGCTCCACCGCGATCGCCAGGTGCGCCTCCGATCCGCGCGGCAGTCCGGTGCGCTGGTCGCGCCAATTGGCGCCTTCGGCCGCATCGGTCGTCATCAGCCGCCCGCGCGGCGCGATCTCGAGCTCGATCGCTTCATCGCCCGACCACGCCATCCAGGTATCCGGCCCGCCGGGCGGAAACGGCAGCGCCTCTCCCCCCATGATCTCGGCGAGCACGCCGGCGACATGTTTCGGATTGTCCGCCGGCAACGAGGCATGTGCGATCATCATGAGTGTCTCCCTTGCTTGGATGACGCTTTGTCCGTGTACGCCCGAGCGAGCAGCGTCGCGATCGCTTCGGAGGCGGCCCTTCCGGCTTCCTCGCCGTCGAGCCCCCAATAATCCTTCATGGCGCTCCAGGTGAACGCGCTGTCGAGCAGCTGCACCGTGGCGCACAGTCGCGTGAATTCCGGTTCCTTGAGATCCGGCCGCGCGGTGCGCACCGCCTTGCGCATCGCCGCCTGTCGCGCGTCGTTCACGCGCATGCGCATTTCGTGGCCCTGCTGGCTGAACACGATCGCGCGGATCACCGCTGCTTGCTTGTCAAAATCCGGAAACATATGCCGCGGCTGCTCGACGAGTTCCTCCGTCGTCGCAGGCATGTGATACTTGAGCCCGGAATTCACCTTCTCCCACACCGCCGTCATCAAGTCGTCGCGGGTGGAGAAGTGCCGGTAGATCGTCCGGTCCGTCATGCCCGCCCGCGCCGCGACCGCCGCGATCGTGATCTCCACACCCTCCCCGATCAGCGCCAGCGCCGCATCGAGGATCCGTCCGCGCGTCAGGTCCTTGTGCGCGTCCCGCAGATTTTGCGCATCCCGGAGATCGGGCGCTTCCCGCGCCGGACTCGATCCTGTCTTGGTAACCGCCTTCATGTCAGTATTAATGACAATAAGTCAGCGCACGTGTCAATCGTCCCTTTGCGGGCCCCCAATCTCCAATCTTCCTTGCCTCGCCGCTCCACTCGGCCTATCTTAGAAATGCTCCCGCGGAGCATAAGCTGATGCCGCCAGTCTTCCAATCGCTCTACACGCACGGCTTCGTCCGCGCGGCCGCCGCCGCGCCGGTCGTGCGCCTCGCCGACCCCGCCGCCAACGCCGCCGCCATCCTCGACCTCGCGAAAGCAGCCGACAAAGAGCGCGCGACCCTCCTCCTCACGCCCGAGCTTTCGCTCTCCGGCTACTCAATCGACGATCTCCTGCATCAGCAGACGCTGCTCGACGCCGTCGAAGCAGCGATCGCGACGCTGAAGGAAAAGTCGAAAGCGCTCTTCCCGATGCTCATGGTTGGCGCGCCGCTGCGCCGCGCCGAAGCGCTCTACAACACCGCGATCGTCATCCATCGCGGCGCCATCCTCGGCGTCGCCGTGAAGAGCTTCCTCCCCACCTATCGCGAATATTATGAGCGCCGCCACTTCGCCGCCGCTTCGGAGAGCCCGCTCCGCGAAATCACGCTCTGCGGCGAAACCGTTCCGTTCGGCGCCGATCTCGTCTTCGAAGCAACCGATCTCCGCGACGCCGCGATCCATGTCGAGATCTGCGAAGACATCTGGTCGCCGACCCCGCCCTCGACCTTGGGCGCGCTTGCCGGCGCGACCATCCTCTGCAATCTCTCCGCCTCGAACATCACCATCGGCAAGGCGCGCGAGCGCGACGCGCTCTGCGACGCCCAATCGCGCCGCTGCGTCGCCGCTTATCTCTACGCCGCCGCCGGCCGCGGCGAATCCACCACCGATCTCGCGTGGGACGGCCAGCTCGTCGCCTTCGAGATGGGCGAGAAGATCGCCGAAAGCGCGCGCTTCTCGCGCGAAGCGTCTTTGCTCTTCGCCGACATCGATGTTGAAAGGCTCGCCCAGGAGCGCCGCCGCCTCAACACCTTCCGCGACGCCGCCGCCCACGAGAAGGACAGGCTCGGCCGTTTCCGCCGCATCCCCTTCACCGTTTCTCCTCCCGCCGAGCCGATCGCACTGAAGCGCAGCATCGATCGCTTCCCCTTCGTCCCCGACGATCCCGCCCGCCTCGATCTCGATTGCTACGAGGCCTACAACATCCAGGTCTCCGCGCTCGCCACGCGCCTCGAAGCCACGAAGTCCAAGCGCGTCGTGATCGGCGTCTCCGGCGGCCTCGATTCCACCCACGCCCTCATCGTCGCCGCCCGCGCCATGGACCTGATGAACCGTCCGCGCACGGACATCATCGGAATCACGCTCCCCGGCTTCGCCACCAGCGACGGCACGAAATCGAACGCCTGGGCGCTGATGAAGGCCCTCCGCATCGACGCGCGCGAGAAGAGCATCGATCCCCTCGCCGCGCTGATGCTCAAGGAGCTCGATCATCCCGCATCGCGCGGCGAGAAAGTCTACGACGTCACCTACGAGAACGTTCAGGCCGGCATCCGCACCGATTATCTCTTCCGCCTCGCCAACCAGGAAGGCGGCCTCGTCCTCGGCACCGGCGACCTCTCCGAGCTCGCGCTCGGCTGGGCCACCTTCGGCGTCGGCGACCATATGAGCCATTACAACGTCAATTGCGGCGCGGCCAAAACGCTGATCCAGCACCTCATCCGCTGGGTCGCCGCGCAGAACCTCTTCGACAAGAGCGCCAGCGCCACCCTCCTCAAGATCCTCGACACCGAGATCTCGCCGGAGCTCGTTCCGTCTACGGACGGTCAGCTCCAATCCACCGAAGATCGCGTCGGCCCCTATGCGCTGCAGGATTTCAACCTGCACTGCACCGCCCGCTGGGGCTTCCGCCCCTCCAAGACGCTCTTCCTCGCCTGGTCCGCCTGGGCGGACGCGAATGCCGGCGCCTGGCCGCCGAACATCCCGGCCAAGGATCGCCGCGCCTTTTCCTACGAAGAGATCCGTTCCTGGCTGAACGTCTTCCTGACGCGCTTCTTCACCAACCAGTTCAAGCGCTCGACCATCCCGAACGGCCCCAAGCTCACCTCCGCCGGCGCGCTCTCCCCGCGCGGCGACTGGCGCGCCCCCAGCGACGTCTCACCCGCGCCCTGGCTCGACGAGCTCAAGCGCAACTCACCCGAGACGTTGAGCTGAGCGTAGATCACGCCTCCCCCTGCAAGGGGGAGGTAAGGAGGGGGTCATAAGGGCGGCGCCCTCAGAAATCCCAGCCCTTCCGCCAGGAAACAAAGCGCGCGATGCCTTCGCTCAGCGGAATTTCCGGCTTGAACCCGTAGAGCGCCGCGGCCTTCGTGATGTCCGCGTACGTCGCTTCCACTTCCACCGCATTGCGCGGCGCAAGCTCGCACACCGCCTTCTTGCCGGTCGCCTTCTCCACCGCCGCGACGAGCTCCAGCACGGTCGCAGGCTTGTTGTTCCCCAGATTGACGATCGTGTGGGGCACAAGGCTCTCCGGCGGCGTGAAGAGCGCGCGCACCACCGCCGGCGCCATGTCGTCGATGAACGTGAAATCGCGCGCCAGCTTCCCCTCGCCGTAAAGCGTCAGCGTCTCGCCCTTCATCACCTTGTCGGTGAACTGCCAATAAGCCATGTCCGGCCGCCCGAACGGCCCGTACACGGTGAAGAAGCGCATGCCCGTCTGCTTGATGCCGAACAGCCGCGCATAGGTCTCGCTCATCAGCTCGCACGAGCGCTTCGTCGCCGCATAGAGCGAGGCGGGCGCATCGCAGCGGTCCTCCTCGCGGAACGGCCCGTCCTTTCGGTCTCCGTACACGGACGAAGACGACGCGTAGGCGAGGTGCTGAAGCTTCGGCGCCTTGCGGCAATATTCCAGCACGCGCAGGTGCCCCGCGAGGTTCGACCGTTCGTAATCGAACGGCGCCGTCAGCGAATGCCGCACGCCCGCCTGCGCCGCCAGATGCAGCACATGGCTCGCCTCTTTCGGATTGAGCGCGGCTTCAAGGGCGCCCTCCTCCGCCAGGTCGGCCTCCACGAAGCGGAAATTCGCCCCCCCGCCGATGTCTTCGAGCACCTGCAGGCGCGTTCGTTTCAGCCGCGGATCGTAATAGGCATTGACCGCGTCGATCCCAACCACGGCGTGGCCCTGAGAGAGCAGCCGCCGACAGATATGGTAACCGATGAATCCGGCCGCGCCGGTGACCAGGATCATGGCAAACCCTTTGCCTGCGGGACGCCGCTCGTCAAAGCAAATCGCGCGTCGACACAAATCGTCTCATTGACCGGACGCACTCTCGCGCCCAGTTTGAAAAACGAGATGAATGCAAACACTGCGCCGAAATTGGGGGGAGCGGGAGATATTCCGCTTCACGACTTGGTTACGCTCGCCGTCGCCGCCGGCCGCGAGATCATGACCATCCGCGACGCCGGCTTCTCCGCCGTGAAGAAGGCCGACGGCTCGCCGGTCACCGTCGCCGACCAGCGCGCCGAGGCCGTCATCCTCGAAGGCCTCGCCCGCCTTGCGCCCGGCGTGCCGGTGATCGCCGAGGAGGAAGCCGCCGCCGGCCGCGTTCCCGCGCTCGACGACGTCTTCTTCTGCGTCGATCCGCTCGACGGCACACGCGACTTCATCGAAGGCGATAGCGGCGAGTTTACCGTGAACATTGCGCTCGTGCGCGCACGCACGCCCATCGTCGGCGTGATCTACGCGCCCGCCACCGGTGCGCTCTACGCCGGCGAGCCCGGCCGCGCGCTCAAGGGCGCATGGGACGCACGCACCGGCGAGCGCGTCGCGCCGCTGGCGCCGATCTCGGTCGCGCCCGCCGGCGATGTCTGGCGCGTCACCGCAAGCCGCCGCTCCACCGGCAAGCGCATCCAGAGCTTTATCGAAGCGCTGAAGGGCGAATCCGAGGTGCTGCGCTCCAGCTCCTCGATCAAGTTCGGCATGCTCGCCGAGGGCGTCGCCGATCTCTATCCGCGCTTCGGCGACGTGTCGGAATGGGACGCCGCCGCCGGCCACGCCATCCTCGCCGCAGCGGGCGGCGATCTCATGCGCCTCGACGCCTCGCCCGTCCGCTACGGCCGCGCCGACCGCGGCTTCATCATCGACGGCTTCGTCGCCTTCGGCTCACCCGCCGCCGCCGCCGAAGCGCTCCGCATCCTCAACGCTTAGCTCCGCCCAGATCCCGCGGATCACTTACGCTCCCCGGCTCTCGCGCTGCGCGCTCGGCCGGGGAGCGTGAACCAGCAGCAGCGCTCGTCCCTACTCCCTACTCCCTACTCCCTACTCCCTACTCCCTACCGCTCACCCGCTCGCGTTCGCCTTGTCGAGCCTTGCCATGAGAATGAGCGCGGCGCCCACGAGCGAAGCCATTCCGATCGTCACCGACACGGTGAAGAGGTTGAGCCCCGCCTGAAAGAGGAAGCCCGCCAGGATCGGCGCCAGCAGCGCGCCCGCTCTCCCCGCGCCGATGACGAAGCCGGTGCCCGCCGCGCGCGCGTACGCCGGAAACGCCTCCGCCGTGATCGTGTAGATTCCGACGATGCCGGCCTGGATGACGACGCCCGTCGCCGCCGCCACCAGCGACAGATGCTGCAGGTCCTTGGCGCCCTGCCCGTAGACGAAGAGCATGCCCGTCGTCAGCGCGAGCACGATCGCGGTCAGCGCCTTGAGCGACGTTCGTTGCGCGACGATCCCGAAGAGCCCGCCGCCGATCACCCCGCCGATGCTGAGCCACACCAGCACGCCGGCGGCTTGCGACGGCTGAAAGCCCATGTCCACGACCACCGACGGCGTCCACTTCGCCACATAATAGAAGACGACGATGTGTCCGAAATAGCC
This sequence comes from Hyphomonadaceae bacterium, assembly GCA_016791425.1. Lineage (GTDB taxonomy): Bacteria > Pseudomonadota > Alphaproteobacteria > Caulobacterales > Aquidulcibacteraceae > CADEEL01. The sequence continues at coordinate 106,928 of JAEUMQ010000007.1, forward strand.
GAGCGTCACGAGCAGCGTCGTCGCGAAGAGGTTCTTGCTGAACAGCGACGCCAGCGGCAGCGCCGCAGTCTTCGCCTGCGCCGCCGGCAGCTCCGAGATCGTCGCCAGCTTCATCCGCGCCAGCTGCTTGTTGATCTTCTCCAGCGCGTTCGGCCCCCGCCGCGCCGCAAGCGCCTGCGGCGTCTCCTGCAGCAGGAAGAAGACGAGCGGAATGAAGAGCGCCGTCACCAGCGCGCCGAAATGGAAGACGTCGCGCCATCCCCCGTCCTTGAGCAGCAGCGCCGCGATCGTTCCCCCGAGCACCACGCCGCCCGGATACCCGATCACCATCAGCGACAGCGCCAGGCGCCGGTTCCTGCCGTTGGAATATTCCGCCGCCATCGCATTGAGGCAGGGGATCATGCCGCCGATCCCCACCCCGGTCAGAACCCGCCAGAGCGACAGCTCCACGATGCTCGATGTGTACGTCACCGCCATCATCCCGATCGCCATCAGCACCAGCGAAGCGAGGATCATCACCCGCCGCCCGATCCGGTCCGCGACGCCCCCGAGCAGGATCGACCCGAACGCCATCCCCACGAGCTCCATCGAGAGCACGATCCCGAGCGCCCCGCGCTCGATCCCCCATTCCGCCGCGATGCCCGGCGAGGCGAACGAGATCGCCAGCACGTCGAACCCGTCGAGCGCGTTCAAGCCGACCGTGATCGCCACCGCCGCGATCTGCACCGCGGACATCCGCCCGTCATTGATGATTTGCCGCGGATCCATGCGCCCTCCCCGGCGCTTCCAAGCAAGGGCGCCTCTCGTTAGGCCGCAAGATGCGCGATGAGCCGCCGCATGAAAAGAGCGCCCGCCTCGATCTGCGCCAACGTGATCCATTCGTCCGGCTGGTGCGCCTGCAGGATCGAGCCTGGCCCGCACAGCACCGCCGGCACGCCCGCGCGCTGGAAGAGTCCCGCCTCCGCCGCATAGGCCGCGCCCGTGACGCCATTATCGCCGGTGAGCGCCCGCGCCAGCACTTCGGCCGCGCTGTTCGGCGTGGCCTTGAGCGGCGGCGGCGGGATCGGCCGGCGCACCAATGTCACCCCGCCCTCTGGCGCGCGCGCCTTGATCTCCTTGTCGAGCGCGGCGGCCGCCTCGAACACGCGCTTGGCCATCGCTTCGGTTTCCTCCGGATCCGGAGACCGGAGGTCGAACCCGAACGAGCAGCGCTTGGCGAGGATGTTGAGCGCCGTGCCGCCCTCAACGAGGCCGATCGTCATCGTCGCGCCTGGCGGCGAGAAGAGCCCGTCGTCCTGCGCCTTCGCGCGCGCCTGCGCCTCGGCGCTGAGCTCCGTCACGAAATTCATCAGCTTGAGCGCTTCCCCGATCGCGGAGACGCCCTGGTTGATCTGGCTCGAATGCGCCTCGCGCCCTTCCACCGTCGCCGTGAACGAGGTGATCCCCTTGTGCGCCGACACCACCTTCATGTCCGTCGGCTCGCCGATGATCGCGGCGGACGGCGCCGGAAGCGTCTTCATCAGCTCACGGATCATCCCCGGCGCGCCGAGGCACCCGATCTCCTCGTCGTAGGAGAATGCGAGAATGATCGGCCGCTTCAGCTTCGCGGCCAGCATCTCGTCCACATGCGCGAGCGCGATCGCGATGAAGCTCTTCATGTCCGCCACGCCGCGGCCATAGAGCTTGCCGTCGCGCTCCTCCACCGTCCACGGATCGCTCGCCCACGCCTGCCCGTCCACCGGCACGACATCGGTGTGCCCGGAGAGCACGACGCCGCCCTCCACTTGAGGCCCCACCAGCGCCATGAGATTGGCCTTGCCCCCGGCCTCATCCGCCACGCGCACCGACGCGACGCCCCGCGCGCGCAGATAATCCTCCACCCAATCGATGAGCTGCAGGTTGGAGTTGCGCGACGTGGTGTCGAACGCGATCAGCCGCTTGAGCGCCTCGAGCGTCGGCGCGATCCCGCTCATCGCTGCGGCGCCGCGACGGTGCGCCCGTCCGCGCGCGCGAACGCGAGCAAGCGGATGCGGAACGCCAGCGCCGCGTTCGGCGGGATCGCCGGCGGCGATCCGCGCGCGCCGTACGCCAGCTCCGGCGGCATGTACGCGATCACTTCCTGTCCAGGTCGCATGAGCTGCAGCATCTCCGAGAATCCCGGCACCACTTCGCTGACGCCGAACTGCGCCGGCCCGCCGTGCGCCGCGGACGAATCGAACACCGTCCCGTCCGCGAGCCGCCCCTCATACTCCACCAGCACCTGCCCGTCGCGCGGCGGACTGGGCAGCGCCGGGTCCGGCGCCCGCCTGGTCGTTTCATAGGCAAGCCCCGACGCCCGCGTCTCCACCCCTGTGCGCGCGCGCTGCTGCTCCATGAACCGCGCGGCGTCCGCCTGGTTGCGCGCCGCCGTTTCCGCGTTCCGGCGCTCCACGCGTGCGATCTCGTCCATCACGCTCGACTCGCGCGAGCACGCGCCGACGATCAGCGCCAGGACAATGACGAGCGCTCTCACCGGTAAAGCTCATCCGCCGAGGCGATCGTCCAGCTCTCCGCTTCCGCGCCGCGCTCCCACGCCCGGAAACCCTCGTCCGCGAAGATCGTCTCGCAATAGGCCTTCGCGACCTCCGGCGCCGCGACCGCGTAGGTCCGCAGCCGCGTCGCCACCGGCGCGTACATCGCATCGGCGATCGATCGCGCGCCCAGAAGATAGGGCCCCTCCTTCGCGTAGCGTCCGCGCAACTCCCCCCAAAGTTCATAGAGCCGCGCCAGATCCGCGTGCGTGTCTTCCGGGAACGTCGGCGCCGTCTGCATCCGGCGCTTCACGTTCATCGACAGATCGCGCCGCAGCGCCGCGAAGCCCGAATGCATCTCCGCCGACGCCGAGCGCGCCCGCGCCCGCGTCCCCGCATCCGCAGGCCACAGGGACGGCGCCTGTTCGGCCGCCCATTCGCAGATCGCCAGGGAATCGTAGATCACGAGGTCCCCGACGTGCAGCGCCGGCACCCGCCCGCTGGGCGATACGCGCAGGACCTCCCCGATCTTCGACTTTCCATAGCCCGGCCCGCCGAGCGCGATCACGCGCTCCTCGAACGCGATCCCGGCCCACGTGAGCGCGAGCCACGGCCGCATCGACCACGACGAGTAATTCTTGTTGCCGACATAGAGGATGGGCTTCGCCATCACACATCTCCTTCGGAGCCGCGTCTCTTACCCCACCTGCGCGTCCAGGCAAAACCCGCCACGCTGCGGCGGCGGCCCCTCCGATCAAAGGCGGCATGAACCTCCGCTCACGGACGATCACCTGTGAGGCTGGACGCGCGCCCCTCCCCTTGAGGGGAGGGGGGGCGTCTTACTCCGCATAAGGAGCAACACTCCCGTCGCCGCCTCGCTCGAAAAGAAACGCCCGCCGGCCAGGGCCGGCGGGCGCCCATTTTCATCGAAACCGATGCTTACCGCGCCGGCTCCAGATTGCTGTTCTGGATCCAGCCGCGATTGTCGTTCTCGTCGGTCGCGGCCCACCACATGCCTTCCCGCTCGCCCGACGGATAGATCATCGCGCCGGCCGGCAGCGTGCGCACGACGCGCGAGCTCGTGGAGGGACCCGAGCGCAGATTGGTCCGCGTCGTCGTGCGATAGGCGCGCGGGGCGGCGTCCGCCGCCGGCGTATCGGAGACGCCGCCGAGCTGGTTCACCAATTGCGTATAGGCATCGATAAAGGCCATCGACACCACGCGGCCGACTTCGGTGTCGGCATAGGCGCCGCCGCCGAGCCCGCCGCCGCCGAGCCATCCGCCGGCGCCCCAGCTGATGTCGCGGTTCGCCGCGTTGCCTTCGGTGACCGCGACCGTCTCGGTCGTGCGAACGTCGGTGAGCGACAGGATCGCCTGCGCATTCTGGTTGCGCACGCGCAGGCCGCTGGCCAGCGCGCCGAAGCGCCCGCCAACGATGCCGCCGATCGCGCCCGCGACCGCGCCGCCGCCGGAGTTCGCATCCTGCGCCGCGACTTCCGCGATCAGCATGTAATCGGCCGCGCGCATCTGCCCGCGCCCGACATTCGAACCGCGCTGCAGATCGCCGCCGCCTGCAAGGCTGCGCTCCTGCTGCGCCACTTCAAGCCCGACGCCGCGTTCCACGATGCGGAAGCAGCCCGAGCGCTGGATCATCGGCCGCAGGACCGTGATCGGCCCCGGCAGCCCCATCGTCTCCCAGCCTTTGCGCTGTCCATCGACGATCGTGATCGCGCCGAGCTGCCGGCTGCAGCGCGGCGGCTCCGGCGTGGTGCTCGCCACTGCGCGCGGCGCGGCCAACGCACTCCCCGCGCTCACGGCCGCGAGTCCCGCCGCCAATACTAACGTTTTGAAAATTCGAGCCATTTCCCGCTCCTAAAGGCAGGCCGCAGCCCGTCTGCCGCCGCCAAATCGACCCTCTCGCACGCCCGATTAGCATGGGACTATGTCGCCCGTCACGCACCGTGCGGCGGCGGTCCACCGCTCGCGCATCCGCCCTGCCTCGCTGCGCCGGGACGCCCCCGCGGCAACCCGCCGCCGTCGCGCTTGATCTGGATCAATTCCGCCCATTCCGGCGGTGCTGCTCTTTCCTCCGAGGGAGCAGCCCATGGCCGTCGTCTACATCAACAGCCCGCACGCGGACGATATCCGCCGCGGCAATCTCTTCCGCGGCGACCTTTATCTCTCCACGCCCACGAGGAACGGCGTCGCGCTCATCGAGCACGCCCGCGCCATGATCGAGGAGGCGTTCGCGCCGCGCGCCCCCGAAACCGCGCAATACGAGATGGCGGTCGAGGATTACGCAGCGCTCCTCGGCAAGCTGAAACCCGCCTTCATCCATCACCCGCGCTGCAAGGATCTCATCCGCGCGATCCTGGAGGAGCATGGCGCCGATCCGGAGAAGACGTATTTCGACGTCCCCAAGCTCCGCTCCTCCACCAGCGACGCCTACCTCACCACCGGCATCGCCCTCGCCTTCCCGCCGCATCGCGACACCTGGTACTCGGCCCCGCAGGCGCAGATCAATTTCTGGACGCCCGTCTACGACATCACCTCCGACAACGGAATGAGCTTCTATCCCGGCTATATCGATCGTCCGGTCCCGAACAATTCCGCCGCCTACAATTATTATCAATGGAACAAGACCCGCGCATCGACCGCCGAAATGATCGGCGCGAAGAGCACGCGCGTCGCCCCCGGAACCACCGCGCCCATCGAAGGCGAGGATGCGCGCTACGTCACAGGGTGCGGCGGCTTCACCATCTTCGCCGCCGCCCAATTGCACGCCAGCCTGCCCAACACCTCCGGCCGCACGCGCTTCTCCATCGATTTCCGCGTCGTCAACATCGACGATCTCCGCTCAGGCGCCGGCGCCCCCAATGTCGATGCCGCCTGCACCGGCACCGCGCTGCGCGATTTCATGCGCGCGACCGATCATGCCCGCCTCCCGGAGGACCTCGTCCGCCGCTACGATTCCGGCGAGGTTGGCGACGGCCTCCTCGTCTACGAGCCCGCCTGACGTTCACCCGCAGAACGAAGCTCCATTCTCTCCCCTGTTAGGGGAGGGTGTCGCCGCGCAGCGGCGACGGGTGGGGTGAGCTTCATCCGTCTACGGAAGAAGCCGCCTCTTTCTTCGCAGCGCCGTTGGTCGCCGGCTTCCCGTCGTCGCTGAGCATGATCGCCATCCACAGCGTGTGCCGCGACTGCGCCAGGATCACCATCGCCGTCACCGTCAGCGGCGTGGAGAGGAACGCCCCCACCGGCCCCAGCAGCGCGCCCCACAGCGCCAGCGACAGCAGCACCACGATCGGATCGATATTCAGGCTCCGGCTCTGCATGCGCGGCTGCACGATGTTGCCGATCGCCGCCTGCACGATCTGCAGCCCGACGAGCAGAAGCAGCGCCGTGCGCCAGTCGCCCGACACCGCCAGGAAGAAGATCGGCGGCGCCAGGATGCCGACCGCGCCCCCGACGATCGGCACATAGCTCGCGATGAAGATCACGAACGCCCAAAACAGCGGCTGCGGAACCCCGCACGCCCACATCAGCGCCCACGACAGCACGCCGAGCATGATCCCGGTCGCGGTCTGCACCCACACATAGCTTTCCACCGCCCCGCGGATGCGCTCGAAGAACGCCTCCGCCTCGGCGAGTCCCGCGCGCGCGCCCGTCAGCGCCAGGAGCTTGCGCGAGAATGAGCGCCGCGACGCCATCATGAAGCCGAGATAGAGGATCACCAGCCCCGCGGTCCCCGCCGCCGAGCGCAGCCAGCCCGCCACCACCCCGATGATCGCCGAGATGTTGAGCTCGCCGGAGAACCGCTCCCATCCCGCCGGCAGGCTCACCCCGAACATCCGCTGCAGCGACGCGGTCACGCCCTGGAAGCGCTGCTCGTAGGTCTCCACGTCCGCCGCGATGTCCGCGACATTCTCCGCCACGATCCACACGATCGCGCCGAACGCCCCGAGGATGACCACGATCGCCGCCGCCATCGCCAGCGGCCGCGGCGTCTTCGGCCATGCGCGCCGGATCATCCGCGACAGGCCGCCGATGACCACCAGGAGGAAGAGCGCCAGCAGGAACGGCGCCAGGATGTCCCGCAGCAGATAGATCGCCGCCGCCGACGCGATCACCGCGAGCACGATCGCGGAATTTTCGCCCGCGCTCGCCCGCGCCTCGCCGTCTTCCGCCGCGCTCATGCCTCGTCCTCCCCGCCATTGAAGCAAACCCGCTTCAGAAGGCTACGGAGAACGCCGCCTGCACGAACGCGGTTGCGTCCTCAGCAGGGTGCGCGGCGCTCGACGATCACCGGGCGGTCATAATAGGGATCGTAGCGCCGCTCGCGCACGATGCAGGTCCGCGGACGATCATAATAGCCGCGCCGACCATACGAGCGATCGCCGTAATAGCCGTCCCGGTAAGGCACGTCACGGTAATAGCCGTCTTCGTAATAGCCGCGGTCGCGTCGGCTGCTGGTGAGCGCCGAGCCGAGGATCGCCCCAAGCGCCAGCCCGACCACGCCCGCCGCCACGGCGTCATCGTTTCTGTGGTCCCGGCGCCCGTCATGATGCCTGTCGTAGCGCCGCTCGTAATGCCGCCCGCGGTCGTCCGCGAACGCCGTACCCGGCGCGACGCTGGTCGCCATGATCGCCGCGGCCAAAACTGCCCCGATCGCCTTCTTCATCGATGCTCTCCCTGGAGCTTGCAGGCTGCCAGGGTCTGCCTGAACCGCGCCTGAACGGGGCCCTCCGCGGGCGCCGGCCTTGATGCGGCTCAAGTCGCCGGCTCCAGCGCCCCGCTACGCTGGCTGAAGCGAGGAACAGCCTTGTCGACAGCGACCGAAACCCCCTTTGACCTGCTCGGCGGGCGCGACACGATGCAGGCCATCGTCGATCGCTTCTATGACCTGATGGACTCCGATCCAGCCTATGCCGAGCTGCGCGCCATGCACGCGCCCGACCTGACCAAGATGCGCCGCTCGCTCGCCGGCTTCCTCACCGCCTGGGCCGGCGGCCCGCGCGACTGGTTCGAGGAGAACCCGGGCAAGTGCATGATGAGCGCGCACGACCCCTTCGCCATCTCGCCCGCGATCGCCGGCCAATGGGCCGAGGCCATGCGGCGCGCGATCGCCGATGTCGCGCCGGCCAATGCAGCGCTGGCCGCTCAGATGGGAGAGATCCTCGCAAAGATGGCCCAAGGCATGGCCCGCTAACGCGGCTCCTGATCGCCCTTGCCCATCGCCAGCCGTGCGATGTGGCCGTCTTTGATCGTGTAGATCGCCACGACCTCGAAGCGCTCGCCGCCGGGCGCCCGCTCGCCTTCCTCGTGGTCCACCACGATGTTCCCGAGCACGATCCGGTTCTTCGACCACGCCCGGTTCTGCGGGAATTCCGCGAAAGTCTTCGCAAACCGCGCCTGGAACGCTTCCCGCCCCTTCAGCGTCAAGTTCCCCGCCAGGTCCGTGATCTCCACGTCCGCCGCATAGAAGCTCGCGAGCAGCTCCGCGTCGCCGGCATTGTACGCCGCGTATTGCGCGTCCACGATCTCGTTCGGACTCATGGCTCCGACCAAGCGCCTCCCCCCGAGCAGGGTCAAGCGCCTCCAGCTACCTTGCACCCCGCCGCCTCCGGCCGATACCTTCACTCATGAAACGCCTCCTCCCGCTGCTCGTTCTCGCCCTCGCGGCATGCGCGACACCCTCGGCGCGTCCGCACACCGACCGGCTCGGCCTCGACGCCCTAACCGCCGCCGTCGAGACCGGCGCCTATCAGCGCATCGAGGCGATAATCGTCGAACGCGACGGCGCCATCCTCTACGAGCGCTATTTCGGAGAGGCCGGCCCCGACACCCGCATCGACGCGCGCTCGGCCGGCAAGTCGATCACCGCGCTCGCACTCGGCGCCGCGATCGACGACGGCATGATCGCAAGCGTCGATGCCCCCGCGTTAGCATATTTCGACGCCGAGGCCCCGATCGCGCACGACAGCCCCGTCAAGCGCGCGGTCACGCTGCGCGATCTTCTCACTATGTCGTCCGCGCTCGATTGCGACGACTGGCGTGAGGAGAGCCCCGGCAACGAGGAGCGCATGTACGAGACACGCGACTGGACCCGTTTCGCGCTCGATATTCCGGCCACGGACGGATACGTCCGCGACGCGCAGGGATACGGCCGTTTCTCCTATTGCACGGCCGGCGCCTTCCTGCTCGGCCGGATTGTGGAGCGCGCCGCCGGCGAGCCGTTCGACGCCTACGTCGAGCGCCGCCTCTTCGCTCCGCTCGGAATCGTCGCGCCGGAATGGCGCCGCTCACCCCTCGGGCAGGTCCAATCAGGCGGCCAGCTCGGCCTCCGCGCGCGCGATTTCCAGGCGCTCGGTCGCCTCGTTCTCGACGACGGCGTCGCGCCGGACGGCCGCCGCCTCGTCTCCGCGCAATGGCTGCGCGAGATGACGACGCCCGTCCGCCAGGCCAATAGCGACGACGGCTACGGCTATCTCTGGTGGACGCGATCGTTCTCCGCCGCCGGTGCGCGCCGCTACCACAGCGCCTACATGTCCGGCAACGGCGGCAACAAGGTCGTTGTCGTCCCGGAGCTCGACGCGGTCGTCGTCGTCCTGAGCACGGTCTACAATCAGCCGACCATGCACCGCCAATCGACCGACCTGATCGAGCGCCACATCCTCCCCACGCTGCGACTTTAGCTCACCGAGCGCCTCACACGTCTGAGACATGAAAGGTCGGCGCGTCCCTCATTTCCGCATTGACCTGCTCGGCGTGCTTGTTGATCACGGCCGCATCGCTCGCATGCCGACGCATCCGCGTAATCGACTCCAGGAAGTCGCGCAGAGTCCGACCAAACGAAAGCAAGAGCACCCTAGCCCGGCTTCACGAACTTGAGCGTCATGCGGTCGCTCTCGCCGATCGCGTCATATTCCGTGCGGTCGAAGGCCGGATTGTCCGGTTGCCCAAGCGGCGAGGTGCGCCGCACCGGGGCCAGCGTCCATACGCCAAAGGGATGATCGCGATCGTCGCGCACATTGGCGTTGATCTCGCTCCGCCCCGCGAACCTCAGCCCCGCGCGCTCCGCCGCCGCGATGATGAACGCCTCCGGCACGTACCCCTTCGGCGCGGTCGCCGAAACGTCCGCGCCCTCCGCCGCGCGATGCTGCTCCACCGCCAGCACCCCGCCCGGCTTCAGCACGCGCGCAAACTCCGCCATGAACCGATCCGTGCGCCCTTCCGTGCGCGCCCAGCCATGGAACGTGCGCGCGGCAAGAATGAAATCCGCGCTGGCGTCCGCCGCGCCGAGCCCCGAATGCGGCCCGAAATCCACCACCGCCACGTCGCCATAGATCGTCTCGTCGGCCCATTCCCCCTGGAACCCCGCGCGCGCCTCGCGCGCCCGCTGCGACACGGCCGGATCGCCGAGATCGACGAACCCGGCGATGTAGCGCCCGCCCGTCTCCTTCGCGTACGGGGCCAGGATCGGCGTCCACCACGCGCCCGCGCCCGGCTCGATGTCGATGATCGTCATCCCGGGCTTCAGCCCCCAGAACGTCAGCGACTCCACAGGATGGCGCTGCGCGTCGCGCGCTCGCGCTTCCGGCGTCCGCCACGCCCCATCGACCGCGCGCTGCAGCGCCGCATCGCGCGCCGGCGCCTCGATCGAGGCCGCGCCGGGCCCGCCGCTCGCGCAACCCGCCGCAATCACGCCCGCAAACACCGCCGCGATCGCCGCTCTCAGTCCCGACATGCCGTCCCTCCGCGCTCCCGTTTCGACGTACACGGAGCTTCGCGGGCGACCTAGCACGCGCCCCTCGGCGCGGCCAATTCACGGATGCGACATTGAAAGCGGGTCTAGCGCGCGCCGGGCCATAGCTGCGCGACCGCGCCGAGCGCGTGCACGAACACGTTCGCGACGAGCTTGGGCGCGATCAAATAGGTCGCCGCAAGCGCCGCCGCGACGATGCATGCGCCGCCGATCGCGAGCGCCACCCCGGAATCGCTCCGCGAAGAGGGCGCGTCCGCCGCCATGCGCGTCTCTAAAGCCGCCGCGGCGGATACCCGCACGCCGAAAGCGCATCGACCACTTCCTGCGTGTGCTGCGCGTCGCGCGTCTCGATGAGGATATCGAACTCCGCGCCCTTCGCCGGCACATCGAGCGCCAGGCGATTGTGCGCCACCTCGATGATGTTGGCGCCGAGATCGCCGATCACCTTCGACACCTTCGCTAAGAGCCCCGGCCGGTCGTCGCCGATGATGCGCAGCCGCGAGATCCGCCCTTCGCGCACCAGCCCGCGCGTCAGCACCGACGCCAGCAGCCTGGGATCGATGTTCCCGCCGCAGAGGATGAGCCCAACCTTGCGCCCCGCGAACCGCGTCGGATGCGCCAGCAATGCCGCCAGCGCCGCCGCGCCCGCGCCTTCCGCCACCGTCTTCTCGACATTGGCGAACAGCGTCACCGCCTGCTCCAGATGCGGCTCGTCCACCAGCACCACGTCGTTCACCAGCGCCCGGCAGATCTCCAGATTGAGCCGTCCGCATTGCTTGACCGCGATGCCTTCCGCGATCGTCTGCCCGCCGGTGATCGGCGTCTCGCCGCGCAGCTCGGCATAGAGCGAAGGATACATCCGCGCTTCCACCCCGACGATCTCGATCCCGGCTTTGAGATGCTTCGCCGCGATCGCGTTGCCGGAAATGAGCCCCCCGCCGCCGACCGGAATAACGAGCATGTCGAGATCGGCATTGTCCTCCATCATCTCGAGCGCGATCGTGCCTTGCCCGGCGATGATGTGCGGATCGTCGAACGGATGGATGAGCGTCAGCCCCTCGCGCTCCTTCAGCTGATAGCCGTAGGTGAACGAGTCCGCGATGCTCTCCCCGTGCAGCAGCACCCGCGCGCCATGCTTGCGCGTGTGCTCCACCTTCACGAACGGCGTGCCGATCGGCATCACGATCGTCGAGGGGATCCCGAGCCGCGTCGCGTTGTACGCCACGCCCTGCGCGTGATTGCCGGCCGAGATCGCGATCACGCCCGCCCGCCGCTCCGCCTCGGTCAGCGTCATCAGCTTGTTGAGCGCGCCGCGCTCCTTGAACGAGGCCGTGAACTGCAGGTTCTCGAACTTGATCCAGACCTCCGCGCCGGTGATCTCGGACAGCGTCCGCGAATGCCTGAGCGGCGTCCGCTCCACCTTGCCCATAATCCGCGCCTTGGCCTCCAGCACGTCTTCGTACCGGACCGGCAGCCCTTTCGAGACGGCGGCGAGCTTGGGTTTGGTTGCGGTTTGTTCTGCCATGATCCGTTGCTTCTAAAGGACTTCCCCGCCGCCGCAAAGCGGTGGCGGGAAGGCCCCTCCCCTTGAGGGGAGGGGGTAGGGGGTGGGCTGAGCCTCAACCTCGCCAACGGAGGCTCCCGCACACCCCGTGCCCGCGGTCACAGCGCCAGGGTCAACGGCGCATTAGGTTCCATTCATCGCAACGACGCGATGAGCCAAATGCCTGGAGCCAAACCGATGACCCGCTTCGTTTCCCTGATCGCCGCCTGCTTCGTGGTCGCCGCCATCGCCACGCCGATCCTGACGCAAGCCGCGGCCATCGTCGCCTGACGCCCCAACCCTTTCCCAGGACACCCGCCATGACCCGCTTCCTCTCCCTCACCGTCGCCGCCCTCGCTTTCGCAGTGGTCGCCTACCCGATCCTCACCACGGCCGCCGGCATCGTCGCCTGAGCGACCCCTACATCGGCCCCTGTCGCGTGATCGGAAAAGTGCGAAACCGTTTCCGTGAATTGCGCGACAAAAAGAGAGAAGGGCGCGGAGTTGGCTCGCTCCGCGCCCTTTTCCTTTTCTCTAGAGATGAAGCTCTTTCCTCCCCCGTTCACGGGGGAGGTGGCGCGCGTAGCGCGACGGAGGGGGCGCAGCCGCGCTGACACAATCACAATTCGAATACGGACTATCCCCACCGGATTTTTGCGCCTAAGGCTGCGGCGGGCGGGATCACCACGCATCTTTTCCCGCCCCATCGACGGCTCAATGCTGCAGGGGAGGAAATCATGTTGAAACATCTGCTTCTCGCGACTGCGCTTCTCGTCGGAACCGCCGCCGCCGCCCAGGCGCAATCCTTCACCTTCACCTCCGCCAGCACGACGTCGAACGTCGTGTCGGCCCAGCTCGGCGATACCACGCTCGCCAGCATGACCTTGAGCGGAACCGTGCAAACGACTGTCGAAGGCGCCCGCTCCGCCACGCGCGGAACCTTCACCTGCAACACCTGGACGACGCCCGGCGAGGACACCGACTCGCGCGGCATCTGCGACGCGTCCGAAGGAACCGCCGACAAGTTCTCCATCGCCTATCGCTGCTCGAACATGGATGCGGCGACCCAGCTTGCCTATTGCTGGGGTGTGCTCGTCGGCGAGGCCGGCCGCTATGCCGGCAAGACCGGCACGGTCACCTGGCAAGGCACGCCCACCGGCGCAACCGGCCAAGGCGCCTGGCGCTGATCCGCGACCTAATCCCTCCCCGTCCCCGGGGAGGGTGTCATCGCGCAGCGATGACGGGTGGGGGGAACACCACGCTCCCCACCCGTCACTTCGCGCACGCGCGCTTCAGCCCCGCTGCGGCGCCGCGCCTTCCTCTTCCCGCGCATATCTTCCGATCGGCTCGCGGATCGGCCCCCGCACCGGCGTCCGCGTCTCTCCGCGCCACAGGTTCGCGCGCATCGTATCGACGCGCTCCACGTCGCGCTGCAGCGCCGCCAACTCCCGGTACGTCAGGTTCCGCCCGGTCGCGAAATCGATCCCCATCGGATTGATCTGCTGTCCGGCGAGCAGCACTTCGTAATGCAGGTGCGGACCGGTCGAGGCGCCCGTCGATCCGACATATCCGATCACCTGCCCCTGTCGCACGCGCGCACCCGCGCGCACCGCGATGCGCGACATGTGCCCATACGCCGTCGCGTAATTCTGGCCGTGCTGGATGCGCACATAATTCCCGTACGATCCGTTCACCCCCGCGCGCTGCACCACGCCGTCGCCCGCCGCCACGATCGGCGCGCCCGACGCCGCCGCGAAATCGACGCCCCTGTGCATGCGCGTGAACCCCAGGATCGGATGCCGCCGCGCCCCGAAATTGGAGGAGAGCCGCGCCCCGTTCACCGGCGTCTTCATCAGCATCCGCCGCGCGCTGCGCCCTTGACTGTCGTACCATTGCGCCACGCGCTCGCCCGGCGCCTTGAACGCATAGAACCGCCGCGGCCCTTTCGCGGTGTCGAGCGCGACGAACAGGAGCTCGCCCGTCTTCACCGTCTTGCCCGCCTCGTCATAGATCCGCTCGAACACCAGCTCGAACCGATCCCTCGGCGTGACGTCGCGCTGCATGTCGAGCTCGAACCCGCACACGTCCGCGAGCATGTCCACTTCCCGGTCCGTCGCCCCCGCCTCGGTCGCCGTCTGGTAGAGATTGTCGCCCACCGCGCCATTGATGCGTGCGATCTCGAACGTGAGCTCCCGCTCCACCGCGGCGCCCTTGAACGCCCCGTCCGGGCCGCGCGTCGCGGTCACATAGACGCTCGGGTCCGCGATGAAGAAGCCGTTGAGCTTCTCCTCGCCGCGCTTGAAATAGACCGCGACCTCCTGCCCGGCCGCCATCCGCCGCGTGTCGTAGAGCGCTGCGATCGACGCCGCCGCCGCGCGCGCATCCGCCTGGCTTGCGCCGGCTCGCGTCAGGAGCGCCGCGAAGCCCTCGCGCCGCCGCACGGTGAGCGGCTTCAGCACATTCCCTTCGCTTGCCGGCGCCGCCGCGACCTCAGCCGTCGCGACGCTCGCAACCGCCGGCGCCGTCGGCGTGCGCGCCATGAACGCCATCGCGCCGCCGATAGCGACCACGCCGACAAGCGTCGCCGCGATCGCCATCCCGTGCCGCTTCATGAATGGCGGCTTGTAGAGCCGCGCGCCGGATCCGCGCGTCGCTTGCGTCAGCGGAACCTGAACCACCGTGGGTCGTCGGAAGAACCATCTCATTGCGGCGCCCCCTTAGCAGCGTCGATGCGCGCGCGCGACCCCGAACGGACGCCAGCGCGCCCCCGCGCGGAATACGGCCGCCGTCCGTGTTCCGTTCCGCACAATTGACACGCGCGGCGCCGCGGCGCTCTCTCATGGGCTTCGGGGAGGTGACGCCACAATGCGAACCATGCTCGTCGCCGCGCTTCTGGCGCTGCTGGTCGCGCTCGGCTGGGGCCTCTTCGCCGGCGCCCAGCCTGCGCCCTCCCGTCCGCAGGACTTGACCGCGCCCGTCGCCGAGGAATGGCGCGCCGCGCTCCCCCGCGACGCCGATGCCGCCGCCGCCGCCTATCTCGATCGCGTTCCGGCCGAGATGCGCGCGCGCGGCGAAGCCATCTCCAACACGCGCTATTTCGTCTTCTCCGCGCGCATCGCGCTCACCATCGGCGCGATCCTGCTCTTTCTCTATTCCGGCGCCGCCGCCGCGCTCGCCGCCTTCCTGGCGCGCCGCACCAAGCTCCTTTGGCTGCAAGACATGGCCTTCGCCGCGATCATGTTCGCGCTCCTCTACCTCATCGTCCTGCCCGTCGACGTCTATGCCGGTTATGTCCGTTCACGGACGTTCGGCTTCTCCGACCGCCCGTTTTTCGATTGGCTCCGCGACTCCGTCGTCGGCTGGGCGATCATCACCGCTTTCTACGTCGTCGGCGTCGCAGCCTTCCTCGCGCTCATGCGCCGCAAGCCGCATTCCTGGGTGAACTGGGCCGCCGCCATCTATCTCGCGCTCGCCGTCATTTACGTGATCGCCACGCCCACGCTCATCGAGCCGCTCTTCAACAAGTACACGCCCATCGCCGATAGCCCGCTCAAGCAGGACATCCTCGCGATGGCCCACGCCAACGGCGTCCCCGCCGACGACGTCTATACCGGCGACGCCTCGCGCCAGACGCGCCTCCTGAACGCCCACGTCTCCGGCCTCTTCGGAACCGCGCGCATCTCCATCGACGACAACACGCTCGCCAACGCCTATCCGCCCGGCGTCCGCTTCGTCGTCGGCCACGAGATCGCCCATTACGTGCTCGGGCACATCTTCAACTATGTCGTGATGCTTGCCGCCGTCGCCGCCATCGGCTTCGCGCTCATCGGCTGGGCCGGTCACACGCTGATCAAGAGCTTCGGCCACCGCTGGAAGATCGCCCACCTCACCGACACCGCCGGCATCGCCGTCTTCTGGCTCATCTTCGCGGCCTACACGTTCGCCTCGCTCCCCGTGACAAACGCCTATTCCCGCTGGCAGGAACACCAGGCCGATCTCTACGGCCTCAACGCCTCCCAGGAACCGCACGGCATGGCCGAGTTCATGATCCACGATGCCGACACCGCACGCCTCTCACCCACGCCGCTCGACGTCTTCCTCTTCTACTCCCACCCGAGCGACAAATCCCGCGTCGAAACCGCCATGCGCTGGCGCGCCGAACACCTCAACGATTCAAAATGAACTCCTTCCCTCCCCTTCGAGGGGAGGGTGTCGCCGCCCAGCGGCGACGGGTGGGGTGTCGCCTCAACACTGCAAGGAAACCCGATGCCAACCACAACCAAGCATCGCGTCTATTCATACAGCTTCGCCAGCGTCTATCCCCACTACATCGCAAAGGCGGAAAAGAAAGGCCGCACCAAAGCCGAAGTCGATACGATCATCCGCTGGCTGACGGGCTACACTCAGAAGGGCCTCGAAGCCCAACTGAAGAAGCAATCCACCCTCGAGGCCTTCTACGCCGACGCCCCCAAGCTCAATCCGTCGCGCTCCCTGATTAAGGGCCTCATCTGCGGCATCCGCGTCGAAGACATCGAGGAGCCGCTGATGCAGGAAATCCGCTACCTCGACAAACTCATCGACGAGCTCGCCAAGGGCAAAGCGATGGAGAAGATCCTGCGGAGCTAGCACTTCGGCGCCTAAACAAGATACACCCACCCCATGCTCGATCTCCCTTTCGTCCGCGCCCAATTCCCCGCCTTCTCCGAGCCCTCGCTCCAGAACCAGGCCTTCTTCGAGAACGCCGGCGGCTCCTACACCTGCCGCTTCGTCATCGACCGCCTCACGCGCTTCTACCGCGAGCGCAAGGTCCAGCCCTACGCGGCCTATGAAGCCTCGCGCCTCGGCGGCGAGGAGATGGACGAGGCCCGCGCGCGCCTCGCCGCGCTCCTCGGCGTCCAGACGGACGAACTCTCCTTCGGCCCCTCCACCTCGCAGAACACCTACGTCCTCGCGCAGGCCTTCGCCCAGATGCTGAAGCCCGGCGACGCGATCATCGTCACCAATCAGGACCACGAAGCGAACTCAGGCCCCTGGCGCCGCCTCGCCGACCGCGGACTGCAAATCCGCGAGTGGAAAATGGATCCCGCTGCCGGCCATCTCGACATCGCGGACCTGAAGAACCTTCTCGACGAACGCGTAAAGCTCGTCTGCTTCCCGCACTGCTCGAACATCGTCGCCGAGATCAATCCCGTTTCAGAAATAGCAAAGCTCGCGCACGCGAACGGCGCCTATGTCTGCGTCGATGGCGTCTCCTACGCGCCGCACGGCCTCCCGAACGTCGCCGCGCTCGGCGCCGACGTCTATCTCTTCTCCGCCTACAAGACCTACGGCCCCCACCAGGGCGTGATGGTCGTGCGCCGCGCCCTCGCCGACGCGCTCCCCAACCAGGGCCATTTCTTTAACGCCGATAGCCGCGTGAAGCGCCTCACCCCCGCCGGCCCCGACCACGCCCAGATCGCCGCCTCCGCCGGCATCGCCGATTACATCGACGCCCTCCACGCCCATCACGCCCAGCCCGCGAAGAGCGATGCTCCGCCCACGGAGAAAGCAGCTTTCGTCCATGATCTCATGCGCGGCCAGGAAGTCGCCCTCCTCCAGCCGCTCCTCGATTACCTCGCCTCGAAGAATTCCGTCCGCCTCATCGGGCCGACCCGCGCCGAGGCCCGCGCGCCGACGCTCGCGATGATCCTCAACGAGCCCGCCGAGCCCATCGCCGCCAAGCTCGCCCCCAAAGGCGTCAATATCGGCGGCGGCCATTTCTACGGCGCGCGCTGCCTGCAGGGCGTCGGCGTCGATCCCTTCGCCCACGGCGCCCTGCGCGCCAGCTTCGTGCACTACACCTCGCCCGAAGAGATCCAGAAACTCATCCGCGCTCTCGACGAAATCCTCTGAGCATCGCCAGCACCGCGGCGGTGCAAGCTCCTCCCCCGTTCACGGGGGAGGTGGTCGAGCAGCGACCGGAGGGGGCGCAACATCCGCCTACGGACATCACGCTCCCCGGCCAAGTGTGCGGAGCACACGAAGAGCCGGGGCCTAACCCTCGCCTTCCACAACGAAAGGAGAGTTTGCAATCTCTCTGGGCCCCGGCGCGCCGCTGCGCGGCGCCCGGGGAGCGTTGAACGAGCAACCGCCGCAGCTTAAGACTCCGCGCATGCACACAGGCTCATGTCTCTGCGGCGCGGTCCGTTTCGAAGTGCAGGGCGATCTCCACCCGCCCGACGCCTGCCATTGCGCGCAATGCCGCAAATGGTCCGGCCACTACTGGGCCTCCACCGACATCCCGCATTCCGCCTTCACGCTCCACGGCGAAGAGAATGTCGGCTGGTTCCGCTCTTCGGAAAAAATCCGCCGCGGCTTCTGCAAGTCCTGCGGCTCGGCGCTCTTCTGGGACCGCGTTGCGGGCGACAAGATCGCCATCGCCATGGGCGCCTTCGACGCGCCAACCAACATCCGCCTGCAGAAGCACATCTTCGTCGCCCACAAGGGCGATTATTACGACATCGGCGCCGACGGCCTCCCGCGCGAAGGCTGACCAGAAGAGGCTCTTCCCTCCCCCCTTGCGGGGTGTCGCCGAAGGCGACGGGTGGGGGGCGCTTCCTCAACTTCGCAGAAAGCCGCTCACCACCCCCCCCGTTGTCTCAGATCAACAGATCGCGCATCGTGCATGCAAAGAGCGCAGCGAGGCCCACATGACCTATGTCCGCAATTGCTGGTACGTCGCGTGCTGGTCGGCCGACATAACAGAAAAGCCCTTCGCCGCGCACATCCTCTCCGAGCGCATCGTCCTCTACCGCGCGCCCTCCGGCGCCCTCGTCGCGCTGGAAGATCGCTGCGTCCACCGCAACGCGCCGCTCTCCGTGGGCCGCTGCGAAGGCGCAAACATCCGCTGCCTCTATCACGGCCTCCTCTTCGACGCCGACGGCCGCTGCATCGAGATCCCCGGCCAGGATCTCATCCCCGAGAAAGCGCGCATCCGCAAATATCCCGTCGCCGACAAGCATGATTGGATCTGGGTGTGGATGGGCGATCCCGCCAAGGCCGAAGAAAATCTCATCCCGCCGGTCGCTGGCCTCCAGCATCCCGAATGGCTCCTCGGCCACGGCCACATCGACATCGCCGGCGAAGCGCGCCTCATGTGCGACAACCTGCTCGACTTCACGCACCTCTCCTACGTCCACGCCGCCGGCTTCGCCGCCAGCGACGCCTGGGCCCGCTCGCGCCCCAAATTCACGCAGCTCCCCAACGGCGTTCGCTCCGAGCGCTGGGTCGTCGGCGACAAGGGCATGCGCACGCGCGAGGACGCCGCGCCGATCGACGGCTGGCAATCCTACGACCTCCTCCTCCCCGGCATCCTCATCATGTGGAACGGCTTCTACGAGGCGGGAACGGCCGCGAAGATGAACATGGGCGCGCCCGATCCTGCGCTCACCAGCTTCGACGTCTCGCTCACCTGCCAGGCGATCACGCCGCTCAAAGAGAAGCAGACGCGCTATTTCTGGACGTGGGGCCCGCGCAAGGGCCCCGCCGACGAGGCCGTGCTCGCCGCGCTCATGTCGATCGCCGACGAAGCCTTCGGCGAGGACCGCGCCATCGTCGAAGCCCAGCAGCGCGTCCTCGACGATAGGCCCGACGCGCCGATCATGCCCACGAACTCCGACCAGGGCGTCCTCATGTACAACCGCTTCGTCGCCGAGCTCGTCCGCGACGAGCAAAGCGGTAGCGCATCTCCGATCCGCGCCACCGCCTAGCAGGAAGAGGCGCATTCCTCCCCCGTTCACGGGGGAGGTGGCCGCGAAGCGGTCGGAGGGGGCGCAACAACGCGACGTCTCGCCCTTGTAAATCCGCCGACTGACGAAACGCTCCCCGGACGCCGCGCAGCGGCGATCCGGGGCCCAACGATATGGCAAGCCGAACCTTGGGCCGCGGCTCTCGCTCCGCTCGGCCGGGGAACGCGACTATCCACGAAGAAAACGACGCCCTCCGCAGCGCCGCCTCGTCTCAAATCTCCAACTGCCGCCGTCGCGGCCCAGTCCCGCGCTCGACAAACCGCAGCGCTTCATCGACGCGCACCAACGTCGCAACAAATCCACGCAACCAATCCCTCACCCTTCTCATCAGAACGCCTCTCCAACCCATTCTTCGCTCTTGCCCCAGAGCGCCTTGGCGTTCGCCGCATCGAGCGCATACGCTCGCACGCCCGATCGCGCCGCCTCACCGTCATTCGTCAGCTCCGCCACATGGCAGTCTTCGCAATATTTCCCGCCGACGAGCTCCCCCGGCGCGACCACGCCCGCCCACACGCTTGTCGCGGCGCCTTGCGGAATGCTCTTGAACGCGAACGCCGGCTCACCCGGCTTCCGATCCGCATTCAGGCGCTGAACGATCGCCTCCAGCGCGCCCGGGCTTATGTGCCGCGACAGCTCCGTCTGGATCCCGCCGGGATGCACCGCCGCCGCGCGCACGCCGCGCGACTTGTGCCGCCGGTCGAACTCCACCGCGAAGAGGATGTTCGCCGTCTTCGAGCGCCCGTACGCCACGAACTCCGCATAGGGGGTGCGCTCGAAATTCGGATCTTCCAGATCGACGTTCGAATATCTGTGTCCGGACGAAGCCAGGCTCACGAACCGCCCGCCATCCTTGATGAGCCGCGCGATGCGGTTCACGAACACGAAATGCCCGAGATGGTTCGTGCCGAGCTGGGTCTCGAACCCATCGACGGTCTTGCCGAACGGCGTCGCCATCACGCCCGCGTTCGCGATCACCAGATCAAACGCCTCGCCCTTCGCGTTGAGCGCGTCTGCAGCCGCCCGCACGCTCGCGAGCGACGCCAGATCCAACTCAATGAGCTCGATCCCGCGCACCGCTTCGGTCGCGCGCCGCGCCTTGTCGAGATCGCGCGCCGCGCCCACCACCTGCGCGCCATGCGCCGCCAGCGCTCGCGCCGTCTCTACGCCAAGCCCCGCCGACACGCCCGTCACCAGCACGCGCTTGCCGGAGAGATCCACGCCTTCAAGCACCTCGTCCGCGGTCGAGGTCGCATCAAATGTCCTGCTCATCATCGTCTCCCGAATTCCTGGCGGAGAAAGCCCCGCTCGGTTCGGGAAATGGGTCTCTGACGCGCCGATCCCGCGCCCGATCGCCTCAGTCTCTTGCCTGATCCTCTCAAGCGGCCTTGCGGGCGCGGCCCCCACCCCCGATCTTGCGTCCATGCAGGACGACCTCGCCCGCCTCCGCGCGCTCGCCGCGCGCCACGCCGACGGCCTTGGCCGCAGCACCGCGATCCCGGGCCTCTCGCTCAACGCCGCGACCGAGCCGACCACGCCCCAGCTCGGCGTGCTCCAGCCGATGGTCTGCCTCATCCTGCAGGGCGCCAAGCAGGTCCGCCTCGGCGCCCATACCCTGCGCTATGATTCCGCCAACTACCTTCTCGCCGCGCTCGAAGGTCCCGCTTCCGGCTGCATCATCGAGGCGACCCCCGAGCGCCCCTACCTTTCGCTCTCCATCGCGCTGGATCGCGACGCGCTCGCCGAGCTCGCCCCGGACACCCAATCCCCCGCCGCGCTCGACGACGATGACGGCGCCGCCTTCGTGGTGAGCCCCATCACGCCGCCGCTCGTCTCCGCCGCGGCCCGCCTCGCCGGCCTCATCGAAACCCCGCACGACATTCCCGTGCTCGCCCCGCTTTTCACCCGCGAGCTCTATTACCGCCTGATGCAGGGCCCGCGCGGAAACGTGTTGCGCCAGATCGCGCGCGCCGACTCGCGCCTCTCCCAGGTGCGCCGCGCCATCGCCTGGATCCGCGACAATTTCGATCAGACCATCCGCGTCGAAACGCTCGCCGAGCTCGCCGGCATGAGCCCGGCCTCCTTCCATCGCCACTTCAAGACCGCCACCGCGATGAGCCCGCTCGCCTTCCAGAAATCGCTGCGCCTGCAGCACGCGCGCCGCCTGCTCGCCTCGAGCCAGGAAGTCGCGCGCGTCGGCTATACGGTCGGCTACGAAAGCGCCTCCCAGTTCAGCCGCGAATACGCCCGCCTCTTCGGCATGCCCCCCGCCCGCGACGCCCTCCGCCTCCGCACCGGCATGCCCCTCCCCGACGTGAACGCCTGAGAAGCTGACATGGCGATCACCATCCCCTTCTCCGTCCTCGATCTCGCGCCGATCAGCGAAGGCGCAAGCGTCGCCGACGCTCTCCGCAACGCGCGCGCCCTCGCCCACCACGCCGAGCGCCTCGGCTACACACGCTACTGGCTCGCCGAGCATCACGGCATGGCCGGCATCGCGTCGGCCGCCACCTCGGTCATGATCGCTTACGCCGGCGAAGGCACGACGCGCATCCGTCTCGGCGCCGGCGGCATCATGCTCCCCAACCATTCGCCGCTGCAGATCGCCGAGCAATTCGGCACGCTCGACGCGATGTACCCCGGCCGCATCGATCTCGGCCTCGGGCGCGCCCCCGGCGGCGACCAGCTCACGCTGCGCGCGCTCCGCCGCACGCTCGTCGGCGGCGTCGAGCGCTTCCCGCAGGAAGTCGTCGAGCTGCAATCCTATTTCGCCGACCCCGCGCCCGATCAGCGCCTGATCGCCACCCCCGGCGCCGGCGCGAAAGTGCCGCTCTGGATCTTGGGCTCCTCCACCTTCGGCGCTTCGCTCGCCGCCGCGCTCGGCCTGCCGTTCGCGTTCGCCTCGCACTTCGCGCCGACGGAAATGCATTCAGCGCTCGCCATCTATCGCGAGCACTTTCGCCCCTCCGAACAGCTCGCCAAACCCTACGTCATGCTCGGCTTCAACGTCATCGCCGCGCCGACCGACGAGGCGGCGCGCCTCCTCGCGACCTCGCAGCGCAAGGCCTTCCTCTCGCTCCGCCGCGGACGCCCGCCGCGCCGCCTGCAGCCCCCCGATCCCGATTTCGAGAATAGTCTTGGACCAGAGGATCACGCGATCCTCGCGCACGTCCTCTCCGCCTCCGCCGTCGGCGCGCCCGAAACCATCCGCCCGAAGGTCGAGGCGTTCATCGCCGAAACCGGCGCCGACGAGCTCATGATCGCCGCCCACATCTTCGACCCCGCCGCCCGTCTGCGCTCCTACGAGCTCGCCGCCTCTCTCCGCGCAGGCGCCGCGGAACCAGATCCCGTCGCCGCGCGTTGAGCGGCTCGGGGAAGGAGTGGCCTTGCGACACCCGCCGGAAGCGCCGGATACGATCGGCGGCAAGCTCGCCGTGCTCGCCGTCGATGACGACGCGCTCGTGCTGATGAGCACTGTCGCGATGCTCGAGGATCTCGGCTGCCATGTCGTCTCGGCCAATTCCGGCGAGGCGGCCCTGCAGCTTCTCGCCACCGAGCGGGTCGATCTTGTCGTCTCGGACCAGTCGATGCCGCGCATGACCGGCCTCCAGCTCGCCGACGCGATCCGCGCCCGCCGCCCCGACATGCCGGTCATCATCGCCACCGGCTACGCCGAGCTGCCCCCCGAAGCCGCAAAGGACCTCGTCCGGCTCGGCAAGCCGTTCATGCTCGAGGATCTCGCCCGCGCGTTGGCCGCGATCTCCGCCAGATCATCCGCTTCCGGACAATCTGGACGCTGAAGCCTCCCGGTCACGGCGCCGTTCTGCGAGGACAAGTCCTGGCGTTGCGCTGAGCGCCCTGCCTCGGCAGCGGCCCCTCAGTCCTTCTCCGCCCGCGCCGGCCGCGGATCGGCGATCTCATCCACCCGACGCACCGAGCAGCGGTAATCGCCGGCCAGCACCTGCGAGCCGCGATCGAACCACGGCCCCCGATGCACCAGCCCGATCCGCATCTCCGCGCCCAGGTTCTGCGCGCAAGGCGGGAGCAGCTCCACGCGATACCAGCGCCGCCCCTCCCGGAAGATGATCGACGCATGGTCGCGCCCGACCCCGAAATCGCGCGACACGGAGCTTCCCAGATTCACGTGCACGTTCTCATGCAGCACGGTGTAAGGCGCCGCCGCCTCCTCCTTCGCCGCCGCAGCGCCGGAGAAGGTCGTCCCGGCGCCGAGCAGCAGCGCCGCCGCCGCGACAAAATGCAGTGCCTTCATGGCGCCCTCATGCCGCAACCGCGCCGCCCGCGCGAGTCAATACCGCGTGAGCCCCAGGCCGCCCCAAATCCGCACCATGAAGGCGAACCTCGCTTGACAGAACGCCTGCGCGCAGCGCGTTTGCGCACATGTCCAGGATCTTCGCACCGAACCGCACCGCCATCATCTTCGGCGCCGCAAGCGGCATCGGCCTTGCCGCCGCCCGGCATTGCGCCGCCGCCCACATGCGGGTCGTCGCCATCGACCGCCACATCGACGCCGTGGAGGAAGCGGCCCAGCGCCTCACCGGCGCAGACGAGGTGATCCCGCACGGGCTCGACGTCGCCGACCTCGCCGCCATGCGCGCGCTCCACGACATGCTCGTCGCGCAACACCGCGACATCGCGCTCGTCATGAACAATGCCGGAATCAGCAGCCGCCCTGGCGCCTTCGACGACATCGACGATTGGCGCGCCGTCTTCGAAGTGAATTTCTGGGGCGTCATGAACGGCGTCCATGTCTTCGCCCCCACGCTCATCGCGCAGGCGCGGCCCGCCGCGATCGTCAACACCGGCTCCAAGCAGGGCCTCACCAATCCGCCGGTCAATTTCGCCTACAATTCCACCAAGGCCGCGCTCCGCTTCGCCACCGAGGGCCTCGCCCACCAGCTGCGCAACATCGAGGGATGCGAGGTTTCCGCCCATCTCCTCATCCCGGGCTTCACGTACACCGGCATCACCGCGCGCCGCATGCCCGAGAAGCCGCCTGCCGCCTGGACGCCGGATCAGGTCGTCGATCGCATGACCCAAGGCGTCGATCGCGGCGACTTCTACATACTGTGCCCGGACAATGAGACGACCCCCGACATGGACGCGCGCCGCATCGCGTGGGGCGCCGCCGACATCTACGAGAACCGCCCCGCCCTCTCCCGCTGGGATCCCGCCTTCAAGGACGCCTTCGCCGCGCACATGAAGAGCTGAGCGCGTGGACTCTAAAGAGACCCGAATGAACGAAGCCCTCCGCGCCTCCATGCACGCCCGCGACACAGACGCGCGCGACATCCTCCAGCGCTACGAGCACGACGGCCTCCCCTTCGTCCTCTTCCTCCGCGACTTCGGCTACCAGCGCCAGATCGGCCCCGCCGACGGCGACATGGAGCCGCTCCACAATTCCCTCGCCGCCGCGCTCCCGCCCGGCGTCGGCGTCTTCTATGTCCAGGATCAGAAGCATCCGCATACGGAGGACTTCAAGTCCCGCCTCCGCGCCGAGGAAAAGCCCGCCGCCGCCTTCCTGCTCCGCGACGAGAACTGGCAGGAGCAAGTGACCTGGCTCGTCGAGCGCGCCTCGCTCATCGTTTGCGAGATGAGCTTCCTCAAGCCCGGCACGGCCTTCGAGCTCGACCGCATTCTCGCTGCTCGCCAGCTCCACAAGACCATCCTCGTGATGCCCGGCCTCGACGAGCCCTTCCTGGCGCCGCTCGATCACGAGCCCTTCGCGCGCTGGTTCCTGCGCGTCGCCTACCCGCACGATTTCGCCGCCCGCAGCCTGACCGAACACATCTGCGCCGCCGATCTCGTCGCCCGCCTGGCCGAGATCGCCGCCGCCCGCTCCGCGCGCGAGGACAAAGGCGCCGAAGCCCTCGCGGCCCACACCCCGCCCGTCACCTACGCGAACGTCGCTCAATGGCACTGCCGCCGCGCCTTCGCGTGCGACATCGACATGAACGAGGAGGCGCGCGCCAAGTTCACCAGCGAGGACGGCCTGGCGAAGGAAGACCGCGCCCTGCAGCATCGCGCCCGCCTGATGGCGTTCTGGTCTTATTATCGCGGTTTCTCCGTGTACGAATATGTGCAGGCCGCCGCTCCCGCGCCGCCGGAAGAGGTGTTCGAGCGCTATGTCGCGCTCGTCCGCGTCGCGGAAATGGCGATCTCCGAAGCGAGCGAGCTCTATATGGAATCCGAAGCGGCTCAGATCGCGCTCGGCCGCAACGCGCTCCGCTCCGCCGAAGCGCTCGATTCCTATCTCCAGATCCGCTTCGACGCCGACCGCCTCACCCCGCTCCGCGAGGTCTATGCCCGTATTCCCTGAACCGCTCCCAGCAAACCCGAAGCGCTCTAAGCCCGCTTCTTGACGGCCTTCGCCTTCTTCGCCGCCTTCACCAGGCCCAGCTCCACATCGCTCGCCGCCTTCCCCCACTTGTCCTTCGGCGGCAGCGGCCGCTTCGACCAATGCGGGTCCAGTGTGAAGCTCGACACCTTCCGCCCTTCCGGTATCCGCCCGTTCCCGGCGCCTTGCGCATAATCGTAATAGAGCGTGATGATCTCTTCCCAGCTGCGCCCCTGCGCGGCCGGATGCGCGGTGCACGCCTCGCGCCATCGCGCCACCCGCTTCAGCTTCGCCGGGATCTTGTAGTCCTCGTAATAGTCGATGAACCAAAGCCGCTTGAACATCGGCGTCATCGCTGCTTCCGCCCAGCCGAATTCCTTGAACAGGAAGTCGCCCTTCGGCGCATAATCCTTGAGGAACGCATCCAGCGCCGCGAATTGCGCATCCACGCCCGCGCGCAACTCCTCCCGCTTCGAGACATCGCGGTTGAGGATCATCCGGTAACCCGCGCCGGAGAAATCCCCGCTCATCTGCGCGAGCAGGCTCTCCACCGCATGCTTGTAAGGGTCCTTCTGCGCCACCGGCCGCTCGGGAAACCGATCCTCCAGATAGCGCAGGATGATCATGCTCTCTTTGAGCGTCCCTTCCGGAACATCCATCGCCGGCAGCGCCGTCGAGCCGCGCGTCTTCTCCAACAGCCAGTCCGGCCTCGGCTTCGAGATATCGATCTCGACGTCGTTGAGATGAATGCCCTTGAGCGCGAGCAGGATCTCCACCCGCTCCGAGAACGGACACCCCGGTATGTGATAGATCGTCAGAGCGTCCGCCTTCTTGGGCATGTGATCTCCATTCTCCCCCGGGAGCGCGATCGGAAAAGTGCGAAGCGGTTTCCGACACGCTCCCACGAACAAGGGGGAGAGGCTTAGGGTGAGGGGGCGGCATCGACTTCGCAAGGCAGGCGCAACGCCCCGGAGTGGCGCCTCGCCCCGACGCGCCCTAAATTCCCCCGATGCCTCGCAAAGCCCCCGGCGTCGCGGAAGCCTCCGCCATCTTCGCCCAGAGCGTGGCGGCCTGGGAGCCGCACCGCCCCAACCGCGCGTGGGAAAAGCTCGAAGGCGGCAAGCGCTTCAAGATCCACTCCGATTTCGAGCCCGCCGGCGACCAGCCGCAGGCGATCAAGGAGCTCGTCGAGGGCATCGAGAAAGGCGACCAGGACCAGGTGCTCCTCGGCGTCACCGGTTCGGGCAAGACCTTCACGATGGCCAAGATCATCGAGAGCGTGCAGCGCCCCGCGCTCATCCTCGCGCACAACAAGACCCTCGCCGCCCAGCTCTACGGCGAGTTCAAATCCTTCTTCCCCGACAACGCCGTCGAGTACTTCGTTTCCTACTACGATTATTACCAGCCCGAGGCATATGTTCCGCGTACGGACACTTACATCGAGAAGGAATCCAACATCAACGAGCAGATCGACCGCATGCGCCACGCCGCCACGCGCGCGATCCTCGAACGCGACGACGTCATCATCGTCGCCTCCGTCTCCTGCATCTACGGCATCGGCTCGGTGGAAACCTACACCTCGATGACCTTCACCATCAAAGTCGGCGAGCCCTTCGGCCAGCAGGACCTCATCCGCAACCTCGTCGCCCTGCAATACAAGCGCAACGAACAGGGCTTCGCCCGCGGCCTCTTCCGCGTCCGCGGCGACAATGTCGAGCTCTTCCCCGCCCACTTGGAGGACCGCGCGTGGCGCGTCTCCTTCTTCGGCGACGAAGTGGAGAGCATCTCCGAGTTCGATCCCCTCTCCGGCAAGAAGATCGCGTCGCTCGATGCGGTGAAGGTCTACGCCAACTCCCACTATGTGACGCCGAAGCCCACGCTCAACCAGGCCGTCGATCAGATCAAGGAAGAGCTCATCCACCGGCTCGACGTCTTCAAGGCCGAAGGCAAGCTCCTGGAAGCCCAGCGCCTCGAACAGCGCACGCTCTTCGACATGGAGATGATGCTCGCCACCGGCTCCTGCGCCGGCATCGAAAACTATTCCCGCTTCCTCACCGGCCGCCGCCCCGGCGAGCCGCCGCCGACCATGTTCGAATACATCCCCGACAACGCGCTCATCTTCGTCGATGAGAGCCACGCCACGATCCCGCAGATCGGCGCCATGTTCCGCGGCGACTTCAACCGCAAGAAAACCCTTTCCGAATACGGCTTCCGCCTCCCCTCGTGCATGGACAACCGCCCGCTCAAGTTCGAGGAATGGGACATCATGCGCCCGCAGAGCGTCTGCGTGTCCGCCACGCCCGGCCCCTGGGAGCTGGAGCGCACCGGCGGCGTCTTCACCGAACAGGTCATCCGCCCCACCGGCCTCATCGATCCGCCCGTCGAGATCCGCCCCGTCTCAAAAGACGGCTTCTCTCAGGTCGATGACGTCATCGCCGAAGTGAAGGACAAGGCCAAGCTAGACCAGCGCTCCCTTGTCACCGTGCTCACCAAGCGCATGGCCGAGGACCTCACCGAATACATGCACGAACAGGGCGTCCGCGTCCGCTACATGCACTCCGACATCGACACCGTGGAGCGCATCGAGATCATCCGCGATCTCCGCCTCGGCGTCTTCGACGTGCTCGTCGGCATCAACCTGCTGCGCGAAGGCCTCGACATCCCTGAATGCGGCCTCGTCGCCATCCTCGACGCGGACAAGGAAGGCTTCCTCCGCAGCGAAACCTCCCTCATCCAGACCATCGGCCGCGCCGCGAGAAACGTGGATGGCAAAGTCATTCTGTACGCGGATCACAAAACCGGCTCCATCGAGCGCGCCCTCGCCGAAACCGGCCGCCGCCGCGAAAAGCAGGCCGAATACAATCTCGCGCACGGCATCACGCCGCAATCGATCAAGCGCGGCATCGCCGACATTCTCGACAGCGTCTACGAAAAGGACTCCCTCACCATCGACCCGCGCGATCCGATGGCCTGGAAGCGCGGCGCCGGCATGAAGGGCGTCAAGGAAGACAGGGGAGCCTTCATCGGCCACAACCTCAAGGCCCACATCGCCGCGCTCGAAAAGGAAATGCGCGACGCCGCCGCCGACCTCGAATTCGAAACCGCCGCCCGCCTCCGCGACGAGATCAAGCGCCTGCAGGAAACCGAGCTCCTCATCGCCGACGACCCCCTCGCCCGCCAGGAAGACATCCGCACCGGCGCCGAAGACGCCACCCGCTCCAACCGCGCCGCCAAACGCGACGCCCTCAGCAGCGACGATCCCTTCAACTCAAACGACGCCTCCCTCGTCTCGCCGAAGCGCAGCGAAGGCGGGCGCGGCATGCCGCACAAGCCCCGCAACGCCTATAGCGGCCGCCGTGGTAAGCGCCCTTAGCCAGCAAGCGCGCTTCCCCTCCCCTGCGCCAGCGGGGGAGGGGTCAGGGGTGGGGGAGTGGCGAGCAGGGCCTTTGCTTCAACTCGCCCGCGGCCCTTCCCACGGGAGAAGGGAGAGCGCCCCAACTCCGAGGAGTGCGTCACAACACGACATAGAAAATTCCGTACACGGCTCAATATTGAGCGCAGCCCGGTCCCCGCCACACCCGCGCACGGGGTCCAAGCGTTCCGAATTGAAGGCCGGTCCCGGCGTTCTTCGCGCCTCGACGTCGCCGCCACCCGTCACGGCGCCGGCGCGAAACAAAAGTCCACGCCTAAACCCCCAACTTCCCCCTCAACCACCGCGCCAAACTCTCCGCGCTCTCCGCGTCCTCCCGCTCCGCGACCACCTCCCACGCCCCGCTCCGCTGCACGATCCGCACGCCGTGCACGATCGTCCCCGGCGATCCCGGCTGCTCATAAGCCTTCACCTCCACGCCGCGCACATCCGCACGCGCCATCGCCACGCGCGCCTTGCGATCGAACGTCGCCGGCAGGCTCACCGCCCCGCCGACCTTGTCGATCACCAGATCCACATCGCCGCGCATCTCCCTGAGCCAGCAATACGTCGCCGCCGACGCGCCCGCGGCGAGCACGACAGCCCACACGCCGACCATCACACTCATGCTCGGGTGCAAACCGAAACTGAACCCTACGAGGATCGACAGCGCGAACGCCGCGAACGCAAACACGGCAATCCCGGCCGCCAGCGGCGAGAAATGCCGCGGCATCCGCACACGGATCTTCTCCCCGTCGTCGCGCCAACGCACGCCCGCACCCTCCGACGCCCGCATCCGCTCCCGCGCCATCGGCGCGAACAAAAGCCCGAGCCCGATCGCGTTGAACGGCGTCAGGAAGAGCGCCAGGAAAAGATCGCTGCCGTGCAGCCCCGGATCGATCACCGAGTCCGACGGATTGCGCGGATCATAATGCACGCGCGTTGTCGCGCCGACCGGATGCGCCCGCACCATCGCGCGCGCCCATTGCCAGTCCGAGGATGTGTAATTGCCGTACTGGAACGTATCGCCCTCATGGCGCGTCCCATCGACGACATACGCGTACCGGATCACCGGCCCCGACGTCCTGCGTCGGCTCGTGCCGTACTCCAGGCTGCTCGACGTGACGACCGCCTCCACCGTCGGAAACGCCGCCGCGCGCCATTGCTTCGTCACGTTGAAGCCGATCCAGAAATCCGCCGTGAGGATGAGCACAATCCAGAGGATCGCCACGAGCGGCCGAACGGTGAGGAACCGGAGCATCGAACCGCCATCCTACACCGCCCGCGCAACGGCGCCGCAACCGGCGTCACGGAACGTGCGTGAAGCGCGTTTCCCCTCCCCTGCGCCAGCGGGGGAGGGGCCAGGGGTGGGGGAGTTGCAAAGTTGGCCTCCCCCCCGAGCCACCGAAGCAATAGACGCCCCGATTACGGGCCCGCGCGCGCCCCAATCCGGAGGATAAGTTCCGCACACGGACCAAGGAAACACCGCAATCCCCGGTTCCCCGCCCACACCCGCGCACGGGGTCCAAGCGCCTTGTATTGACGGCCATTTCCGGCCTCTTCGCGCCGCGCTGCTGGGGCCTCCGTCGCGGCGCCGGCGCGAACAAGAATAGGGGGACTCATCCGAACGACCCGAAGCCCGCGCTATATTCCGTCGCAACATGCGCACTGCCCCCGCCCCCATCGTCCCGAAGGACGCCGAAGAAACCGCCGAACCGGCCACAGGCCAGGACACTGCAAACGCATTCATCCCCCCGGACCTCGCTGCATCGCTCCTGGCCATTCTCGCCTCCCTGCGCGTCTGGCTCGTCGCGACCTTCGCCACTCTCCTCGACCTCTTCCCGAACAATTCCCCCATCACCCGCGCCGTCGCCTGCGAGCTGCGCGCCCATCTCCGCCTCGCCGAGCGCGACGCCAAGATCGCGCTCCTCGGCCTGGCGATGGCGCGCCTCGCTCCGCAGAGGCAGGCGCCCCGCACGCGCCATCCCGCGCCCGGCTATGCGCTCCGCCGCTGGCGCGCCAGCCATCTGCGCCTCCTCATCCACGGCGTCTTCCACGCCCGCCCGCACACGCTCCGCCTACGGATCGACCGCCTGCGCGACATGCTCGATCGCCCCGAGCGCTGGATCGCGCGCCTTCTGAAACGCCTCCGCCGCGGCTTTGACGGCGCGCACGCGGTCCTCGCCGCGCCGCCGCTTGTCCGCCCCGCGCCCCTGCGCCCGGTCGCGCCCGCGCTCGCGGACTCCTCCTGAGCCCCAACATCCGCCGCATTGGTCTGCCATGTTGACCGCTGAGCCTGCTTCTCGGCGCGCATCCGCACGCCTGATGCTCCGCTTACGGAAGATCCCGCCTCGTTAACCAAGCCTTTTAACGAAAATCCGCGTGACTTAACGGAATCCGGCCGCTACAAGCCCGCCTCCCCGCGCCCCTTAAAGACAAAGTCAACCATGCCCGTGCCTTCAAAAGCGAAGGAAACCTCCGCCGCGCTCAATCAGCTGCGCGCCCAGGAGGACGTGTTCGGCCTCACCGCCCATCTCATCAATGCCGGCGTCGAAGACGAGGGCCGCGTGCGCGCGAAGCTCCGGCTCACCCGCTACGACGATTACGTGATCGAGCACGTCGTCGCGCTGATCGGCAAGGCCAAGGCCATCCGCCAGGGCGCCTGCGTCTTCCATTAACCAAACGCCGCGTCCGCGAAACTCTGCGGGTTAAGCGCTCCTGGTTCTCTGCACCGAATTGAAGGCCGGTTCCGGCTGCCGGCGCGCCTCGGCGGCGAAGCTTGGCGTCGCGGTCCCGGCGCGCCAAACAAATGCGCACGAGACGGACGCCTGATCTTCAGGCGCGCAGAGCCTGAAGCTCCGGGCGCGCCGCAAAATAAGCTGCCGCGAACGGGCAGGTCAGCCTGATCTTCAGCCCCTCCGCCGTCGCATAGGCCGCGATCTCGTCCATCAGTCGCGTCGCCAGACCTTTGCCCTGCAGCGCGACCGGCGTCTCGACATGCCTGATATCCGCTATTGCATCGCGCCGCCGATAATCCGCGATCACCACACCGCCCCCAGCGTCGCTTTCGCCTTCAATCTCGAGCTCGAACCTCGAAAGCGCCTTGTTGTCGCGGAATACTGCGTCTCTGACCGCCATCTTCATCGTCCTTACCGCGCTCAATACCATGTACGCGCACTTAGTCTTAACGCCGCGCGTGTAGGAACAACGCTCCAAAGCGCGACCGGCGCCGCCGGCGAGATTTTGGTCAGGTGGGCTGCTTCTAGGGAAGAGCAAGATGCTCAATCGTCTGGTCTATTACAGCGAGCGCGACCGTTCCTGCTCCGATGAAGACGTCACCCGCATCATCGCGCGCGCGGCCGCCCGCAACCGCCCGATGGATGTCACCGGCCTGCTCGTCGCCGACAAGCATTGCTTCATCCAGATCCTCGAAGGCCCGCGCACGGCCGTCAGCATGATCTTCCAGGACGTGATGCGCGACCAGCGCCACAAGAACGTCGTGATCGCCGAGTGCTCGGAGATCGAGCAGATCTCCTGCCCGCGCTGGGGCATGGCGCGCCTCACCGACCCGACCAAGATCGACGCCGCCTGGAACCGCGTCGCCCGCCGCGGCGTCTTCGCGCCCTGGCCGCTGAACGCGCTGCAGCTGCGCGCGCTCCTGCGCATCGCGATCGGCGATGCGGTCACGCCGCCCCGCGAGCCCCTCTTCGCGGCGGCGCCCGCTTAATGCTTCGCGCTCCCCGGACGCGACGAAGTCGCGATCCGGGCCCCAACGACATCACGAGCATCAACTTGAGCCGACGTTGGGCCTCGGCTCATGGCGTGCTCTGCACGCTCGGGCGGAGAGCGTAGGTCAGCCGTGCGCCTTGTCGCTCGGCTCCCACAATTCGATCTTGATCCCGTCCGGATCGATGATGTGCGCGAACTTGCCCATGCCTTCGTCGGGAAAGAGCTTCACCGGCTCCACCCCCTCGGCCTTGGCGTGCGCCAGCATGGCGTCGAGATCGTCCACCACGAGATTGATCATGAAGTCGCGCGTCGATGGCGCGGGATAGTCCGTGTCCGGCTTCATCACGTTCCAGACCGTCGCCGAGCCCTTCTTGGCGGCCATGTCCGCCGGCAGGAAGGCGATCCCGCCCCAGGTCTCGAACTTGAACCCCAGCACCCTTTCGTACCAGGCCCGCGCCGCGGCCGGATCGGGCGATTTGTAGAAGACCCCGCCGACCCCAAGCACCTTCGCCATCGCTGATCTCCTTTGCCGGCCGGATTGCGCATTTGGCCAGTCTTTGCAAGGACTCGCCGATGCTCGCTCTCCATGCCTGGTCTTCCCAGCCGATCGTCTACCTTCCGGTCATCGGCGGGACGGTCCTCGCGCTCGTGCTGCTCAGGAAGCCCGCGACCGGCCTCTATGTCGGGCTGATGCCGCTGATCAATTGGTCCTTCGCGGCGGTGCCGCTCATCCCGCTGCCCCTGATCGGCGCCTACCAGCCTCTCGCGATTGTGACCGGCCTCGTCCTGGTCGTGCGCGACTTCGCCCAGCGCGAGATCGGCCATTGGGTCCTGGGCGCGATGCTTGTCGGCCTTCTCTTCTCCACCATGACCACGCCGCTCAGCATCGTGGCGGCCTCCGGCGCGGCGTTCCTGATCTCCGAGACCGTCGATTGGGCCGTCTACACCTTCACCAAACGCCCGCTTTCGCAGCGCATCATGCTCTCCAGCCTGCTTGGCGCGCCGCTGGATTCCACGGTTTTCCTGTTTGGCGCCAACATCGCCCGCCCCGGCTCCCTGGCGCTGGGCACGCTTCTCACCTCGATCGTCTCGAAGCTCGTCGGCGCCTTTATCGTCGCCCTGCTCGTAGCGCGGCGCGAACGCAACGAAGCCGCCCAAATCGATATGAAAGCCGCGTAAGTCGCTCGATTTCGCCTTGCGCCCGAAACGAGCCTCGCGCATAAGCCAAATTGAGTGGCCGGCGAAGGGCTGTGCCAAGAGTGCGACGTTCCGCAGCGTGCGGCAGATCCAACTTCCCCAAAATATGCTGAAGGTCGCGAACAGCGCTCGATGAGGGCGTGAGGGCGCGTCCTTTCGGGCGCGTCCTGGTCAAGGACAATTGGAAATGAGCGACGACTACGAATTCGACGACGAGCGCGACGACAACGACGACAAGAAAAAGGATCGCAAGCGCGGCAGGGAGCGCGCCGCGGACGAGATCTCTCCCCCTGAGTTCAGCGGCGGCGGCAGCAGCTTCGGCGGCGGCGGCGGCGGCGGATTTGGCGGCGGCGGCGGCGGTTACCGTGGCGGCGGCGGCGGTGATCGCGGCGGCGGCGGTGGTTACGGCGGCGGTGGCGGCGGCTATGGCGGCGGCGGCGGCGGGTACCGCGGCGGCGGCGGTGGCGGCGGCGGTTATCGCGGCGGCGGCGGCGGCGGCGGATATCGCGGCGGCGGCGGCGGCCGTGAAGGCGGCGGCTACGGCGGCGGCGGTGGCGGCGGCTTCCGCGGCGGCGGCGGCGGCGGTGGCGATCGCGGCGGCTTCCGTCCGCGCGGCGAAGGCTTCGGCGGCGGCGATCGTCCTCCGCGCGCGCCCCTGGGCGATCCCCAGAACGGCGTGGTGAAGTTCTTCAACTCCGCACGCGGCTTCGGCTTCATTACGCCTGACGGCGGCGGCCCGGACGTCTTCGTCCACGTCAGCGCTGTCGAGCGCGCCGGGCTCCCCACGCTCTCCGAAGGCCAGCGCGTCAACTTCCAGACGCTGCCGGACTCCAAGGGCAAGGGCCCTAAGGCCGTGAACCTGAAGCTCGCGGAATAATCCGCAACGATGCCGCCTCCTCCCCCAAAAGCGTAAGCCGAAAGGGGAGCAAGGAGGCGGTCATCGTCTTATCTTTGGACCATGTCCAAGGCCGACAAGCCTGAAACGCCGGATTTGGGCGCGCTCCCCGCTGATACGGGGGACGCGCCCGATTTGCATGGCCAGGACGCGCGCGCGCCCAGCCTCGGCATCGACGCGATCCGTGAAACCTGGAAGCGGCTCCCTTCGAAGCCCGGCGTCTACCGCATGCTCGCCGCCAACGGCGACGTTCTCTATGTCGGCAAGGCGCGGAACCTGAAGGCGCGCGTCGGCCAATACGCCCAGGGGCGCGCCCACGCCTCGGCCATCCATCGCATGATCGCCCAGACCGCCTCCATGGAGATCGTGGTCACCGCGACCGAGACCGAAGCGCTTCTGCTCGAAGCGAATTTGATCAAGCGATTAAAACCCCGCTTCAACGTGATCATGCGGGACGACAAGAGCTTCCCGTTCATCCTCGTCCGCACCGATCATCAGGCCCCGGCCATCCAGAAGCACCGCGGCGCCAAGCGCATCAAAGGCCGCTATTTCGGCCCCTTCGCCTCGGCCGGTGCGGTGAACCGCACCTTGAACACCCTGCAGAAGGCCTTCCTCCTTCGTTCGTGTACGGACAATGTCTTCTCCACCCGCACCCGCCCTTGCATGCTGCACCAGATCAAGCGCTGCTCGGCCCCCTGCACAGGCCTCATCGGCGAGACCGAATACAACACGCTCGTCGACGATTCCCTCGCCTTCCTCGACGGCGAGTCCGATGCGCTGCAGACCCGCATGGCCGCCGAAATGCGCCAAGCCTCCGACACTCTCGAGTTCGAGAAGGCCGCCCGCCTCCGCAATCGCATTCGCGCGCTTGCCGCCGTGCGCGCCCAGCAAGGCGTCAATCCGCAGACCTTCAAGGAAGCCGACGTCTTCGCCATCCACATGGAGCGCGGCTATTCGTGCGTGCAGGTCTTCTTCTTCCGCGCTGGCCAGAACTGGGGCAACCGCGCCCATTTCCCGCGCCACGAAATGGAGCTCACCGAAGCCGAAGTGCTCGAAAGCTTCATGGGTCAGTTCTACGACGACAAGACGCCCCCCAAGCTCGTCCTCTGCAACGTTGCGCCGCCCAATTGCGAGCTGATGGAGGAGGCGCTGGGCGCCAAGGCCGGCCACAAGGTCGAGATCCGCACGCCCGAGCGCGGCGAGAAAAAGGACATCGTCGAGCAGGCCACGCTCAACGCCCGCGAAGCCCTCGCCCGCAGAATGGCCGACACGCAGAGCACGGCCCGTCAGTTGACCGCGCTCGCCGAGCTTTTCGGGCTGCCCGCGCCGCCCGAACGCATCGAGGTCTACGACAACTCCCATATCCAGGGCGCGAACGCGGTCGGCGCGATGATCGTCGCCGGCCCAGACGGCTTCGAGAAGAACCAGTACCGCAAGTTCAACATCAAGAGCGCCGACCTCACGCCCGGCGACGATTACGGCATGATGCGCGAAGTTCTCCGCCGCCGCTTCGCGCGCCTTGCAAAGAACGAGACGCCCCCCTCTCCCCTTGCGGGGGAGGTGTCGCCCCAAACTGGTTTTGGGGCGACGGAGGGGGGGCCTGCCGAAGCCTCCGAGGTCGCACTGCTGCGTGAACGCCAAATCGCCGCGCACGATTCCGATCTCCCCCCACCCCCTACCCCCGCCCCGCAAGGGGGAGGCGGAGATAATCCCGATACGGATCAACTCTATGACGGCGGTCAGATCGCCGATGGCGGCGTGGACTTCTCGAAAGAGAAAGACGTCGAGGAAACCGACGCCAAGTTCGGCCGCTGGCCCGATCTCGTCCTCATCGACGGCGGCGAAGGCCAGCTGGAATCCGCGCGCCAAGCGCTCCGCGATGTCGGCCTCGAAGGCAAAGTCGCCCTCGTCGGCATCGCCAAGGGCCCCGATCGCGACGCCGGCCGCGAGCGCTTCTTCATGCCCGGCCGCCCCTCCTTCCGCGTCGATGAGAAAAGCCCGGTGCTTTACTATCTCCAGCGCCTGCGCGACGAAGCGCACCGCTTCGCGATCGGCGCCCATCGCCAGAAACGCAAGGCCGATCTTACCAGGAACCCGCTCGACGAGATCGACGGCGTCGGCCCCGCCCGCAAGCGCGCGCTCCTCGAACGCTTCGGCTCCGCCCGCGGCGTCGCCCGCGCCGCGCTCGCCGAGCTCCGTCAGGTCGAAGGCGTGAACGAATCCCTCGCCCAGCGCATCTACGCGCACTTCAACGAAGGCCGCTGATGCGCTCGCTCCCAACTCTCCTCACGATCCTTCGCATCGCGGCCGCGCCCGTCGTCGCCGGCCTCGTTCTCTGGGCGCACGCGAGCACGTTCACCGAAGGCCCAGCCTTCAGCGCCACGCTCTACGGCTTCGCCGCCGCGCTCTTCGTTCTTGCCGCCCTGACTGACGCGCTCGACGGCTGGCTCGCGCGCAAGCTCGGCGTCGTCACCCCCTTCGGCGCCGCGCTCGACCATTCCGCCGACAAGGTGCTCGTCGCCGCGACGCTCGTCGTCCTCTCCTACGCGCTCTTTCCGCTGCCGATGGTGATCGCCGCCGCGATCCTCGTCGTCCGCGAGTTCGCGGTCGCCGGCCTGCGCGAAGCGTTGTCAGCAAGCGGCCGTGCGTTGCCCGTGAGCAGCATCGGAAAGCTCAAGGCCTTCGCCGAGATGGTCGCGCTCGCGCTCTGGCTCGTCATCCCTGCTTTGCCGGAAGCGAGCGCGCAATTGCTCGATCTTCTCTACGCCGCGGCGCAGGGCCTCGTCTGGTTCGCCGTCGCGCTCGCGCTGTGGAGCGGCGCTTCGTACGTGCGCGCCGCCATTGACCAAAGAACTTAACGCCCCGGAAAAGCTGTTTTGCTACTGGAGGGTGTAGCTGTCGCGAGTGATCTAAAGCATGAATCGATTAAGCGTCGCGCGAGACGGTTTCATCAACTGGGCGCAGCGTTTTCAGGCGGTGACCCAGGCGCCTCTCCAGGCCCAGCTCGTGCATCGCGGACTGCGCCCGCTCTGGGCCAATTCCGCCTTCGTCGATCTCTTCCACTTCTCCTCGATCGCCGACGTTCTCTCCTGCGGCTGCCTCACCGGCCTCTTTGATCCGGACACGGACTATGACGCCCGCGCCTTTGGTCGCCGCCTGCTCTGCCGTCGCGACGGCGCCCGCTTTCCCGCCGAGATCTTCTCCACGCCCGTCGTCTGGGACGGAGCGCGCGCGGCCGCGCTCTCGATCCGCGACGCGCGCGAGGAGGACGCCGTCGCCGCCGACGATGCGGATGCCTGGATCTTCCGGCCCCCGCCGGCGCCCAAACGCGCCCACCGCAAGGCCGCGCGCGTCGTCCTCGTCGTTCACGCATGGCCTGAAGCGCGCCGCGCGCTTGCCGCCGAGCTCGCTGTCCTGGGGCTACAGAGCGACCTTGCCGGAACCGCCGGGCAGGCGCTCGCCCTCTTCGAAGCGCGCCCTTTCGATCTTGTGATCACCGCGCTCGATTTGCCCGGCGAGGACGGCTTCGCCCTGGCGCGCCGCATCCGCGCGCTTCCTCTGCCCTGGGCCCGCGCGCCGATCGCGGCGCTGGTCCCCGGCGACGGCGCGGCCCTGCGCGACGCGATCGCCGCCGCAGGCATGGACGCCTGGCTTGGCCTTCCGCCTTCGCGGACGCGCCTGGCGGAGGCGATCAGCGCGCTGACCGGCTCAGTCGAGCCGGCCGAACTCGACGAGATTGAGGAGAAGGATGATCGCGATGAACCCGGCGATCGCGTAGACGGCCATCATGTGCGCGCCCCCAAGAACGTGTGAAGCCTGGAACCAGAACTGATACGAAGGGTCCTAACGCGCTTCGCGGCGCCCGCGCAATCCGTTGCGCGCGGTTCTGGGACCGGTCCCACCCGACACGTTGTCGCGCACGCCCTCATGTCCCGCGTCCCAAACATCTGTACACGCGCGCGCGGTCGCGCTCTATAGCGGGACGCAAA
This sequence comes from Hyphomonadaceae bacterium, assembly GCA_016791425.1. Classification (GTDB taxonomy): domain Bacteria; phylum Pseudomonadota; class Alphaproteobacteria; order Caulobacterales; family Aquidulcibacteraceae; genus CADEEL01. The sequence goes on from JAEUMQ010000007.1 coordinate 146,103, forward strand.
GGAAAGCCGCGACTGCAAGGGACCCGTCCATGGCGAAGGAAAAGAGATCGCTCAGCAACATCGATATCGCGCAGCAGGCCAAGATGAAGCCGATCATCGACATCGCGCGCGATCGACTTGGTATTCCCGCTGATAGTTTGGTGCCTTATGGGCATTACAAGGCCAAGATCTCGCTCGATTATCTGAAGTCGCTCGAAGGCAAGCCCGACGGCAAGCTCGTGCTCGTCACCGCGATCTCGCCGACGCCCGCCGGCGAAGGCAAGACCACGACGACCGTGGGCCTCGGCGATGCGCTGAACCGCGTCGGCAAGAAGGCGATGATCTGCCTGCGCGAGCCGGCGCTGGGGCCCGTGTTCGGCGTCAAGGGCGGCGCCGCCGGCGGCGGCTATTCGCAGGTCGTGCCGATGGAGGACATCAACCTCCATTTCACGGGAGATTTCTCCGCCATCGCGCTCGCCAACAATCTCTTGGCCGCGCTCTTGGACAACCACATCCATCAGGGCAATGAGCTCGGCTTCGACTTGCGCCGCGTCACCTGGCGTCGCGTGGTCGATTGCAACGACCGCGCGCTGCGCGAGATCACCGTCGGCCTGGGCGGCGTCTCCAACGGCTATCCGCGCCAGGACGGCTTCGACATCGTCGTCGCTTCCGAGGTAATGGCGATCTTCTGCCTCTCCACCTCGCTGCAGGATCTGAAGGAGCGGCTCGGCAACATCGTCGTCGGCTACACAAGGAAGCGCCAGCCGATCCGCGCGCGGGATCTCAACGCCCACGGCGCGATGGCCGTGCTCCTGAAGGACGCAATCTCCCCGAACCTCGTGCAGACCCTGGAGAACAACCCGGCCTTCATCCATGGCGGCCCGTTCGCCAACATCGCGCACGGCTGCAACTCGGTCTCGGCCACGCGCGCGGCCCTGAAGCTCGCCGACTATGTCGTCACCGAAGCCGGCTTCGGCGCCGATCTCGGCGCGGAGAAGTTCATCGACATCAAGTGCCGCAAGGCGGGCCTGAAGCCTTCCTGCGCGGTGATCGTCGCCACCGTCCGCGCGCTCAAGTTCCATGGCGGCGTCGAGGTGGCGGATCTGCCGGCCGAGAACGTCAAGGCCGTCGAGAAGGGCATGGCCAATCTGGAGCGCCACATCGATAACATGCGCGACCGCTTCGGCCTGCCCTGCATCGTCTCGATCAATCAGCGTGCGGAAGATACCGAAGCCGAGATCAAGGCGCTGATGGAGCGCGCCAAGCACCACGGCGCGCCGGTCGTGCTCGCGCGCCACTACGCCGAGGGCGGCAAGGGCGCCGAGGAGCTCGCAAAGGAGGTCGTGAAGCTCTGCGAGGAGCCGAACTACTTCAAGTTCCTCTACGAGGATTCCACGCCGCTCTGGGACAAGATGAAGACCATCGCCAAGGAGATCTACGGCGCCTCGGACATCACCGCCGACACGTCCGTCCGCACCCAGATCAAGCAGCTGCAGCAGGATGGTTACGGCCATTACCCGATCTGCGTGGCCAAGACGCAATACTCCTTCTCCACCGATCCCGCGCTGCGCGGCGCGCCCTCGGGCCACGTGGTGAACATCCGCGAAGTGCGTCTCGCGGCCGGCGCGGAATTCATCGTGATGATCTGCGGGGACATCATGACCATGCCGGGCCTGCCGAAGGCCCCGGCCGCCAACACCATCGACATCGACGCCGACGGCAAGGTCGTCGGCCTGTTCTAGAGCCTCCAACAACCACCCCTCGCGATAAAGCGCCCCCTCTCCCCTCCAGGGGAGAGGGGCAGGGGTGAGGGGTGGCCTTATCCCCGCCGCCAGGGACTGCTCGCTCGAGCGCCTGCGGATGATGCAGCCCCTCACCCCACCCTCTCCCCAAGGGGAGAGGGTGCGCGTACATTGCTGCGCATGAGCTTTGCGACACGGCGCGCGTTTCTCCTCTCAGTGGCCGCAGCGGCGTTGGCGAATAATGCGTATGCGGACGAACCGCTGACCGTCTTCGCCGCCGCCTCGCTGCAGGAATCCCTGACCGACATCGGCCAGGCGTTCGAACGCCGCAACCGCGGCGCCCGCGTGCGCTTCTCCTTCGCGGCCTCCTCCACGCTCGCGCGCCAGATCGAGCAGGGCGCGCCCGCCGATCTCTTCGTCTCCGCCGACGAGCCCTGGATGGACTACCTTGAGGAGCGGGGCCTCCTCTGCGCCGGCGGCCGCATCGATCTGCTTTCCAACCGCCTTGCGCTTGTCGCGCCCGCCTATGCGCGCGCGACCCTCCGCATCGCGCCCGGCTTTCCGCTCGCCAGGGCGCTCGGCCAGAGCCGCCTGGCGATCGCCGATCCTGCTTCCGTCCCCGCTGGCCGCTACGCCGAAGCGGCCCTCAAATCGCTCGGCGTCTGGAATGACGTGCAGATGAAGCTCGCCCGCGCCGAGAATGTTCGCGCGGCCTTGGCGTTCGTCGCGCGCGGCGAAGCCTCGTTCGGCATCGTCTACGCCACCGACGCCCGTATCGAGCCGCGCGTGAAGATCGTGGATCTCTTCCCCGAGGCCACGCATCCGCGCATCCTCTACCCCGCCGCCATCGTGAACGCCTCCGCACATCCGCGCGCCCCGGCCTTTCTCGCTGCGCTGCACGCCCAATGGGCCCGCGCGATCTTCACCCGCTACGGATTCTCTCCGCTGTGACCACACCTAGAAGAAATGCGCCCCTCTCCCCTTGGGGAGAGGGTAGAGTGAGGGGTTGCAACATCCTCAACGCCCGGATCACCCGCGCGCAACACGCAGCGTTAGCAGATGGGGCCACCCCTCACCCCACCCTCTCCCCTAAAGGGGATAGGGTGCGCCATATATTCTTTGCACAGAGCAATGTCCGATGTTGACGTCGCTGGAGTTGCAGGCGCTGGCGACGAGCTTCATCGTCTCCACACGCAGCGTCCTCATCGCGCTGCCGATCGCGATCCTGATCGCCTATGCGCTCGGCCGTTTCCGCTTTCCCGGCCGCACCCTGCTTGATGTGCTGGCGCACGCGCCGCTCATCCTTCCCCCAGTCGTCGTCGGCTATGTGCTGCTCAGCACCTTTGGCCTGAATGCGCCGCTTGGCGGCTTCCTCCATCGCACGTTCGGCTGGCGCTTCGTCTTCACTTCCGAAGGCGCTTCGCTGGCGACTGCAATTATGACTCTGCCGCTGATGATCCGCGCGGTGCGCCTCTCGCTCGAAGCCATGGACGAAGGCCTCGACGAAGCGGCGCGCACGCTCGGCGCAAAGGCGCTCGACCGCGCGCTTTCGCTGCACCTGCCGCTCGCATGGCCCGGCATCCTCGCCGCCGCGATCCTCGGCTTCGCCGCTGGGCTGGGCGAGTTCGGCGCCATCATCACGTTCGTCTCGAACATCCCGGGCGAGACGCAGACCTTGCCGCTGGCCATCTACAGCGCATTGCAGCAGCCCGGCGGCGAGGCCGCAGCCGCCCGCCTCGCGACGCTCTCCTTCGCGTTGGCGATTGCCGGCCTCGCCGCCTCCGAACTCCTCATCCGCTTCGGCAAGCGGCGGCTGCAATGATCGACCTCGATCTCACCGCTCGCGCCGGGGCCTTCGCTCTCCGCTGCGCTTTCGCCGCCCCGACCCCCGGGATTATCTCCGTATTCGGACCATCAGGCGCCGGCAAGACGACGCTGCTCCGCGCAATCGCCGGCCTAACGCCCGCCGAAGGCAGGATCGATCTCGACAATGCGAGCCTCGCCGCGCTCAAGGCCGAAGAGCGCCGCATCGGCTATGTCTTCCAGGACGCGCGCCTCTTTCCGCATCTCTCCGTGCGCGAGAACCTCCTCTATGGCTTTGCGCGCGCGGCAGACCCGCGCCTTCATCTCGACGAAGCCGCAGCGGTCCTTGGGATCGCCGGCCTGCTCGATCGCGGCGTACGCGCCCTCTCCGGCGGCGAACGCCAGCGCGTCGCATTGGGGCGCGCCCTGCTCTCGCAGCCGCGCGTCGTGCTCATGGACGAGCCGCTCGCCGGCGTGGATATCGCGCGCAAAGGCGAGATCCTTGGCCTCATCCGCAGCGTGCAGGCCCGCTTTGCATTGACGATCCTGCACGTGAGCCACGATCTCGACGAGGTCGCCGCGCTCGCCGATCACGTCGCGCTCATCGAGCAAGGCGCAATCTCGCGGCGCGGGCCCGCGCGCGCGCTCTTTCTTGAAGCGCCGTTGTCGCACCGTCCGGATGCGCGCAGCCTGATCGACGGCCGCGTCGCGGCGCAGCAGGACGGCGTAACGATCGTGGAGGCGGGCGAAACCCGCCTCGTCGCGCCGAGGCACGAGGGCGAAGCGGGCGCCCGCGTGCGCCTGCAGGTCTATGCGCGCGACGTGACGCTTGCCTTGAAGCCGCCCGAAGCCGTCAGTACACGCAACATCGTCCCTGCGACGATCACCGCGCTTGAGACCCGCATCGACGGCCAGGCGCTGGTGCGCCTGGAGACGCCGGCAGGGCCGCTGCTCTCGGCGATCACCAGGGACGCGGTGTCCGATCTGAAGCTCGCGCCGGGCCTTGCGCTCTTCGCGCTGGTGAAGGCGGTGGCCGTGAAGTAGCCTCGCCGAAACAAATTGGGGGTTCCATGCGACGTCTTGCTTTCGCTCTTGCGCTCATATGCGCCGCTCCGGCCGTCGCGCAGCCTGATCCAGACGCCGCGCAACGCGCCGAGGCGCGCGAGATCCTCTCCCGTTCGGTCGCCTTTCAGTCCACCGTAAGCGCTGCGCAGACCCCCGCCTACGCCGCCTATCTGCGTGATCTCTTCGTCGCCGCCGGCATTCCCGCCGCCGATACGCTCATCGTCCCGCACGATCGAACCGCCGCCCTGCTCGTGCGTTATCGCGGCGACGGCGCCGGCGGGCGCCCGATCCTGCTCATGGCGCACATGGATGTCGTGGAGGCCAAGCGCGAGGATTGGCGGCGCGATCCCTTCACGCTCGTGGAGGAGAACGGCTATTTCTACGGCCGCGGCGTCTACGACAACAAGTCCGGCCTTGTCACGCTGACCTCCACGCTGCTGCGCCTGCGGCGCGAGGGCTGGCGCCCGACCCGCGATCTGGTGATCGCATACACCGGCGATGAGGAAACCTCCGGCGAGACCGCCCGCCAGCTGCTCGCCGAGCATCGCAACGATTGGCTGAACGTCGAATACGCGCTCAACACCGACGCCGGCGCCGGCTCGCTCGATGAAGCCACGGGCGCCGCGACGATCTACGCGATGCAGACCGCCGAGAAGACCTATTCCTCCTACACTTTGACCGCGACCAATCCCGGCGGCCATTCCTCGCAACCACGCCCCGACAACGCGATCTACGATCTCGCCGATGCGATCGCGAAGGTGCGCGCCTACCAATTCCCGGTGCAATGGAACGACACGACGATCGCGGCGTTTCGCATCGCCGGCCCGACCCAGGAGGGCGCGTTGGGCGCGGCCATGACCCGCTTCGCGCGGGCGCCCGGCGATCGCCGCGCGAGCGCGACGCTGTCGGCGAGCCCGTTCTATGTCGGCCAGATCCGCACGACCTGCATCCCGACGCTGCTCGAGGCCGGCCATGCCGACAACGCCCTTCCGCAGCGCGCCGTCGCCACCGTGAATTGCCGCATCTTCCCCGGCGTCTCGACCGAGGATGTGCAGGCCCAGCTCCAGCGCGTCGTCGGCGAGAAGATCGCCGTCGCCCCGGTGATGCGCTATTATTCCAGTGACGCCTCGCCCCTGCGCGAAGACGTGATGCGCGCCGTGACCGCCGCGGTGCATTCCAAACATCCCGGCATCCCGATCACGCCCGCGATGTCGGCCGGCGCAACCGACGGAGTCTTCTATCGGGGCGCCGGCATCCCGACCTACGGCGTCGGGGAGATGTTCATCAAGGACAGCGACGATTTCAGCCACGGCCTCAACGAGCGCATCCCGGTCGAGAGCTTCTATAACGGCCTCACGCACTACCGCGTGCTGCTGACGGAGCTCTACGGGCGTCGGTGACTTGACCATGGTAACGTATATGTTACTGTGACTCTCGATGAATACACCGATGCAGAGGGCCATGTCCCGTTCAGGGAATGGTTCGACGCCTTGGATGTGGTCGCCGCGGCCCGCGTGAGCGTAGCCCTGACGCGAATGGAAGAAGGCAATCTCGCCCGATCGAAGAGTGTCGGCGGCGGCGTGCTTGAACTGAAGATTGACGCGGGGCCGGGCTATCGCATCTATTACGGCCGCGACGGCGATACCCTGATCATCCTGCTTGGCGGCGGGACAAAGCGACGACAGGAACGTGACATTGCCGACGCAAAGACGTGCTGGGCCGACTACAAGAAGCGCAAGAAGGGCTGAACTGCCTCCGCTCACGCGCCCGTTCAAGGAGACCCTTTATGCGCGCATCAAGCGCGACGGCGCGTTTCGCGCCGCGTTGTTGGCGGAGGCCGCGCAGCTGCTCTTGGCCGATGATCTGCTGATTGGTAAGGCCCTGCTCCGCGACTATATCAACGCGACGATGGGCTTCGAGGCGCTCGGCGACGCCGTCGGCATTCCGGCCAAAAGCCTGATGCGCATGCTCAGCAAGACCGGCAATCCGCAGGCGAACAATCTCTTTGCGGTGCTGGCCTACCTTCAGGAAGCAGACGGCGTCTCTCTCAAGGTGCACGCACGCTGACCTTCGCAATGCGCGCAAGCTCATCCGTAGGCGGATGACCCCCTCCTCACCTCCCCCTTTCAGGGGGAAGTATTGGCAAGGGCGCGACCTCAATCCTTCCCCTAAAGGAGGAGGTGAGGAGGGGTCCAGCTCAGGCGCTCGCCGCCTGCCCCAGATCGCCGTGGCAATACTTGAACTTCTTGCCTGAGCCGCACGGGCACGGCGCGTTGCGCGAGACCTTGCCCCAGGTCCGCGGATCGGTGCGGTCGAACGCGCCTCCAACCGGCATCTGCTGCGACGGCCGCGACGGATCGTAGAGCTCGTCCGCGACTTCGTTCTCGCCCGTGAACGGATCCTGGTGGATTTCCGTCATCCGCGCCGGAGTCTGCGGCTGCGTCGCTTCGTCCGGCGAGCCGATCTGCAGGCGCAGCAGCATGCGCGTCACGGTGGTCCGCAGGTCGAGCAGCATGCGCTCGAAGAGCGTGAACGCCTCGGTCTTGAACTCGTTCAGCGGATCGCGTTGCGCGTAGCCGCGCAGGTGGATGACGCTGCGCAGATGATCGAGATGCGAAAGGTGCTCGCGCCAGCGCATATCGACGACGCTGAGGAGCACTTGTTTCTCGATCGCGCGCAGGCGCTCGGGCCCCAGCATCGCCGCCTTCGCGGCATAGGCGCGGTCCACGTCCTTCGAGAGCCGGTCGCGGATGTCGGACTGATCGACGCCCTCCTCCGCCGCCCACGCGCGCACCGGCAGATCGAGCCCGAAGATCTCGGCGATCTCCTCGGTGACGCCGTCAACGTCCCATTGCTCGGGATAGGCCTTCTCCGGCATGTGCCGCGAGATGAGCTTCTCGACCACGTCGTGGCGCATGTCCCGGACGATCGGCGCGACGTCGGCGGTGCGCATGAACTCGATGCGCTGCTCGAAGATCGCCTTGCGCTGGTCGTTGATCACGTCGTCGTACTTGAGGAGGTTCTTGCGGATCTCGAAATTGCGCTGCTCGACGCGCCGCTGCGAGGTTTCGAGCGCCTTGTTCATCCACGGATGGACGATCGCCTCGCCCTCCTGGATCCCGAGGCTGCGCATGATCGCGTCGAGCCGCTCGGCCGCGAAGATGCGCAGGAGGTCGTCTTCCAGGCAGATGTAGAATTTCGACTTGCCCGGGTCGCCCTGGCGGCCGGTCCGGCCGCGCAGCTGGTTGTCGATCCGCCTGCTCTCGTGACGCTCCGTACCCAGAACATAAAGCCCGCCGACCGCGAGCGCGCGCTGCTTCTTCTGCTCGACGTCGGCCTGTACTTCGCGCCGGATCGCGGCGATCTGGTCGGGCCCCTCGTTGCCGCCGAGCTGCGCCTTCACGCGCATGTCGATGTTGCCGCCGAGCTGGATGTCCGTGCCGCGGCCGGCCATGTTCGTGGCGATGGTGACTGCGCCGGGCACGCCCGCCTGCGACACAATCTGCGCTTCCTGTTCGTGGTAGCGCGCATTGAGCACCTGGTGCGGGATGCCGCGCCGCTTGAGCAGCTCGGAAAGCTGCTCGGACTTCTCGATCGACACGGTGCCGACCAGGACCGGCTGGCCGCGCTTGAAGGTGGCCTCGATGTCGGTGAGGATCGCGGCGTTCTTCTCTTTCGCCGTGCGGTAGACTTCGTCGTCGTCGTCGATCCGGAGCACCGGGCGATTGGTCGGAATTTCGACCACGTCGAGCTTGTAGATGTCGGCGAATTCCGAGGCTTCGGTCGAAGCCGTGCCGGTCATGCCGGCAAGCTTGTCGTAGAGCCGGAAATAGTTCTGGAAGGTGATCGACGCGAGCGTCTGGTTCTCCGGCTGGACCTGCGCGCCTTCCTTGGCCTCGATCGCCTGGTGCAGACCTTCCGACAGCCGCCGGCCCTGCATCATGCGGCCGGTGAACTCGTCGATCAGGATCACCTCGCTGTCTTTGACGATGTAGTCCTTGTCGCGGAAGAAGAGCTTGTGCGCCCGGAGCGCCTGGTTGGCGTGGTGCACGATGGAGATGTTCGCCGGCTCATAGAGCGAGCCCTGCAGCAACCCGTGCTCGACCAGCATCTCCTCCAGCCGCTCCGAGCCGCGCTCGGTGAACGTCACGGAGCGCTGCTTCTCGTCGAGCTCGAAATCGTCCGCCTCCAGATACGGGATGAGCGCATCCATCGAGCGGTAGAAATCCGTGCGGTCTTCGGTCGGCCCCGAGATGATGAGCGGCGTGCGCGCCTCGTCGATCAGGATGGAATCCACTTCATCGACGATCGCGTAGCGGTGCCCGCGCTGGACCATCTCGCCGAGCGTGTACTTCATGTTGTCGCGGAGATAGTCGAACCCGAACTCGTTGTTCGTGCCGTAGGTGACGTCCGCGGCATAGGCCTGCCGGCGCTCGTTGTCATAGAGGCCGTGCACGACGACGCCCGTGGTCAGCCCGAGGAATTGGTAGATCTGGCCCATCCACTCGGAGTCGCGCTTGGCGAGATAATCGTTGACGGTGATGACGTGCACCCCGCGCCCTTCAAGCGCGTTGAGATAGGTCGGCAGCGTCGCCACGAGCGTCTTGCCTTCGCCGGTGCGCATCTCCGAAATCTTGCCGAGGTGCAGCACCGCGCCGCCAAGCAGCTGCACGTCATAGTGCCGCTGCCCGAGCGTGCGCTTGGCCGCTTCGCGCACGGTGGCGAAGGCTTCCGGCATGACGTCGTCGAGCTTGGCGCCGCGCGCGAGACGATGCCGGTACTCGCTGGTCTTGTTTCTGAGCGCGTCGTCGGAGAGCGCCTCGTAATTCGGCTCAAGCGCGTTGACCCGCGTGACGATGCTCCGCAGACCGCGAACCTTGCGGTCATTGACGGAGCCGAGAATGGACTTAGCGAAGCTCAGCATCGATGGATTTCTACTGGATGAGCCCCGAATGGATACGCCCTAAGCGCAGGCATGCGGAAGACCCGCAAAGCGGCCGGGAGGCGCGAGACATGAGGAGCGCGGAGAAGCAAAGGCGAACGATCCAATTATGCGCCGCCCGCGCGCGTGCGAAAAGCCCTCGACTCGCGCGTCGGCGACACTTAAGAGCGGCCCCCTGCGGTGTCAATGAGAACCGCTGGCGGGCCTCGAAAAAGCCTAATGTATTGAAGAGGGTGCGCGACCGATGCTGGGTCACGGACTGAAGCTCCCGCGTTCCGCACGTCTCTCCCTCCTGGCTGCGGCCTTTGCGCTCGCTGCGCTGGCGGGATGCGGCATGGGCGGCGGCGCCCCGAAGGGCGGAACCCGCCAGACCAATTTCGACAACTCCTTCGTCGCCGCCAAGGTCAACGGCCGGCCGATCTATGTGGAGGACGTCCGCACCTATGCGGTCGCCAACGGCATGCTTCCGGACAACCAGGAGCTCGACGCCACCTCCGACATCTACCACCTCGCCCTGCACGACCTCATCACCCAGAAGCTCTTCGCGCTGGAGGCCGAGTCCCGCGGGCTCGACCGCGAGGCCCAGGTCCGCCGCGAGCTGGAGAAGGGCCGCGAGCAGATCCTCGCCAACGCCGTCCTGCGCGAGCTGGACGAGAAGGCCAACGACCCCGCCACCATCGAGCGGCTCTACCGCGAGAACACCAAGCAGCTCGGAGAAACCCAAGAAATTCAGTGGCGTCAGATCCAGCTCGCGACCCGCGAGGCGGCCCAGAACGCCAAGCGGCGGCTGGAGGAAGGGGGTGCGGAGAACACCTTCGAGCGCCTGGCGTTCGAGCTTTCCCGGGACCGCGCGACCGCCAGCGAGGGCGGCGAGATGGGCTGGAGCTCGATCGAGGATCTCCCCGACGGCATCCGCCAGGCGGCCGAGAGCGCCCGCCTGGCGACCACCGCCGGCCCGGTCCAATCGCCGGTCGGCTGGCACCTGATCCAGGTGCTCGACCGCCGCCGCCGGGGCGTGCCGAGCCTGGCGGCCCTGCGCTCCCGGATCATCGACTGGCTGCGTTTCGAGGAGACCAACCGGCTCCGCGCGCGCCTGGAATCCACCGCCCGCATCGAGCTGGCCACCGATCCGAACACCGGGGTCGCCCCGACGGCCGAGGCCGACGCGCCCGCCGACAGCCCTCCGCCGCGCGAACCAGACCAGGGCCGCCCTCAGGACCGCCAGAAGGCGCGCGCGGCCGAGCCCTCGCCGCGTCAGGTTGAGATCGCGTCCGAGCCCCAGATCGCCGCCCCGCCCGTCCGACAAGAGCCGGCGGTCGTCGGCGCGCCGCCGCCGCGGCCCTCGACGGCTTCGGTGGCCCAGCCCGCGCCCCGCGCATCGCGCAACCGCCCCGACTTCCCCTTCCCGATGGGCCCCGGCGGCATCGCCGGCGGCGGCCTTCCGCCGCCCGACGAGCGGTCCAAGTGAGCGCGAACCCGCAACCATGATCTCGCCCCTGGCGCCGGCCGCGTTTCCCGAGCTTCCTAAGGTCGCCGGCGTCGAAGCCGCGATCGGCCGCGCCGGCTATTACAAGCACGAGCGCCCCGACCTGCTGCTCGTGCGCGTGCCGGAAGGCAGCACGGCCGCCGGCGTCTTCACCACCAACTCGGTGGGATCGGCCCCGACCGATTGGTGCAAGCGGGCCTTGTCCGAAGGCGGAGGAAAAATCCGCGGCCTGCTCGCCAATGCCGGCTGCGCCAATTCCTTCACCGGCCCGGCTGGCGATGCGGCCGCCGCGCGCGCGCTCGCGTCCGCCGCCGAAGCGATCGGCGCCAAGCAGAGCGAGATGTTGGCCGCCTCGACCGGCGTGATCGGCGTGCTCTTGAATGACGCCAAGGCGAGCGCCGTGCTGCCCTCGCTCGGCGCGGCTCTACAACCGGTCGATTGGCTCGCCGCCGCGCGCGCCATCATGACCACCGACACGTTTCCCAAAGGCGCCGGCGCCAAGACGACGATCGCCGGCGCGGACGTCGCGATCGCCGGCATCGCCAAGGGCTCCGGCATGATCGCGCCCAGCATGGCGACCATGCTCGCCTTCGCCTTCACCGACGCGAAGATCGCCGCGCCGGCGCTGCAGGCATTGGTGCGCGACGCGGCCGACATGAGCTTCAACCGCATCACAGTGGACGCCGACCGCTCCACCAACGACTGCCTCATCCTCTTCGCGACCGGCCAGGCGAAGAATCCCGAGATCACCGACGCCGCCGATCCGCGTCTCGCCGATTTCCGCGCGGCCTTGAATGACGCGATGGCCGACCTCGCAATCCAGATCGTGCGCGATGGCGAGGGCGCGGCCAAGCTCGTCAAGGTGACGGTGACCGGCGCAGCTTCCGATCAATCGGCGTTCGTCATTGCACGGACGATCTGCGAGAGCCCGCTGGTCAAGACCGCCATCGCCGGCGAGGACGCCAATTGGGGCCGCATCGTCATGGCGGTCGGGCGCGCCGACCAGCCGATCGCCAAGGAAAAGCTCTCGGTGAAGTTCGGGCCGCTCTTCGCGGCGAAGGACGGCATGATATCGCCCGATTACGACGAGGCGAAGATGAGCGCCTACATGAAGCGGGCCGAGCTCGCGATCGAGGTGCATGTCGGCGTCGGGACCAGCGCCGCCGTGATGCACACCTGCGACCTCACCAAACGCTACATCGAGATCAACGCGGATTATCGCAGCTGATCGCCAGCGCCACACCCGACAGTTTCGACATCCGGCAGTTCACCACGCTTGAACGCGTCCCCGCAGCACGGTTGTTTCGCCAATCACACGGCTCCAGGGTGCAGGAGCTGTGCTGAAGTCGCCGCAAAAAAGCCCGTGGTCGGAGCGCGCAATGCGAGCGGGAGGTTGGCATGGGCTTTCGAAGTGCGGTCTTGTTGGCGCTCACGCTCGGCATGAGCACGCCCGCACTAGCGCAGGCGCCGCAGAATGTTCCGGAATCCGCGCAAACCGCGGCGCCCGAACCGCCGCCGCCTCCACCACCTCCCCCACCGCCGACGCGAGAACAGCTGCGCGCGGCGCGCATGTATCCTGGCCGCGAGCGGCTGCCGCAAAGCTTCATCGACCAGGATTGGCAGGCGCCGGAGAAGCAGGATTCCACGATCAGCGCGTGCTTCGCCGCGCCGGGCGGCATGTGCGACATCATCCACGCTGAGCTCGATGGCGCCGGCCCCGAAGAGCTGCTCGTCTCGATGAACTCCTATAGCACCAACGCGATCATCACGCTTTATGCCCACCGCCCGAACGGCTGGATCGCGGTCGGCGAATACGAAGCGCGCTGCGCGGCGCCGCGTTGGTCGGCGACGCTGTTCTACTTCATTCCCGCGCCCGCACGCCCGTCATGGGTGGAAGCGATGCGCGGCGGCGACCTTCGCGTCGCGCCGCAGCCCTACAAGGACGTCCTAGCGGGCGGATATCGCTTGACCTACAAGCCTTTGCGCCTCGGGTGCGGACCGCCAGCCCAATGACGCGGTCCGTCGATCGGCGCTGCCTCCGCCTCGAAGAACTTGCATCGGGATTTACCGGGATTAAGGCTGTCTTGGGCGCCTCGTTTTAAGGACATCTGTGGCAAATCTTGTCCTCGTCGTGGCCGCTGCCTTGATCGATGCGCAAGGGCGCATCCTCATCGCGCAGCGGCCGGTCGGCAAACGCATGGCCGGCTTGTGGGAGTTTCCCGGCGGCAAGGTCGAGCCGGGCGAGCGCCCGGACGCGGCTTTGATCCGTGAGCTGAAAGAGGAGCTGGACTTGGACGTGGCGCGCGATGATCTCGAACCCTATGCGTTCGCGTCGCACGCCTACGCCGATTTCCATCTGCTCATGCCGCTCTGGGTGATCCGGCGCTGGAAGCGCGAGCCGGTGGCGCTCGAGCACGAGGCGCTCGCCTGGGTGCTGCCGGGCAAGCTCAAGGACTATGCGATGCCGCCCGCCGACGAAGTGCTGGTCAAGCGCCTGATGGAGCGCCCGCAATGACGCGCGTGATGCATCGTTTCCTGCGCAATCGCGACGCCCACACCGCCATCGAATATTCGATGATCGCGGCCCTGATCGCCATCGGCATCATCGCCGCGATCACCTCGATCGGCGGATCGGTGGCGGACATGTTCGCCAAGCTCCTCCCCGCCTTCGCCGAGAAGGCCTAAGCGCGCAGCTCAGAGGATGTCGGCGAGCCGCACAGCGGCTTCTGGCGCCAGCATGGGCGTCGCAAGGTCGTTGGCGCTGAGCTGAACGGGCGGCGGATAGGCGTCCACCGCCAGCCTATGCACGTGGATCAGCGAATGCACGAGATCGACGACCCAGTATTCGCGCACGCCATGCTGAGCATAGAGCGCGGCGTTCTCACCCAAGTCCGCAGCCAGCGACGTATCAGCCACTTCCACCACCAGCAGGGCGTCAGCCCCCCGAGCCTCAGAAGGGCGCACGGAAAACGGCGTCAGGAAAAGGTCCGGCTCCGGCCATTCGTGGTCTGACAGACGCAGCGGCGTATCCGCGCCCATCCTGTACTTGCCTTTGATGGCCGCCGCGACGTGCACGATGAGATCGGACTTCACGTTCGAATGGCGCGCGCCCTCCGCTGGCATGTCGATGAGCTCTCCGCCACGGAGCTCCACGCGCGCCTTCTCATCCAGGATCCCCGCCTCGATCATGCGCAGCACGTCATCGACGGTGAATCTATGGTTCGAACGAAGGGGAGCGGTGGAGCCGTCCATGGGCGCACCCTAGCACGCCAAGCGCGCGCGCTTAAGCGTCGAGCTCGACGTCCCAATAGAGATAGTCCAGCCACGTATCGTGCATGTAGTGCGGCGGGAACCGGCGCCCGATTTCCTGCAGCTCGAACATGCTCGGCCGCCGCGGGTGCTGGTGCGGCCTCATGCCTGAGAAGATGCGCCCGCCCTTCCGCAGATTGCAGGGCGCGCAGGCGGTGACGATGTTGTCCCACGTCGTCCGCCCGCCGCGCGAGCGCGGCAAGAGGTGGTCGAACGTCAGATCCTCCGCCGTTCCGCAATACTGGCAGACGAAGCCGTCGCGCAGGAACACGTTGAACCGCGTGAACGCCGGCGGCCGATCCTGGCTCACATATTCCCTGAGGCAGATGACCGAGGGGATCCTCATCGCCCGCGACGGCGAATGGACCTCATGGTCGTACTCGGCCACGACATCGACCCGCTCCAGGAAGACCGCCTTCACGGTCTCCTGCCAGGGCCACAGCGACAACGGGTAATACGAGAGCGGACGATAGTCCGCGTTGAGCACGAGGGCGGGCCAATGCTGATTATTGGAGGCCGCCACGAGACTCATCCCTGGCGCTCCTTGAGCAGGAGCCAGGCGGCCCTATCCCGGCGATGCTCGCCGGCGCGGTTCACGGGGATCAGCTGATGGAGACTGAAGTCCCACCTCCTCTTGCACGTCCCCATACATGTATTCGCCTGGGCGCGCGAGGGAAGCTTTGCCGATTCGCGGTGACAGCAGCGTGACATATTTGTCACATTATGATCACCGCGCCAGGGAAAACCCTTTCGAAACAGTCTTGAGAAACGCGCCGGCTAGCTCCAGGCCGTCCGGGCCGATCGAGTGCGGCACCCCGTACGAGACGTGCCATTGCGCCGAGAGCCCGGCCTCGCAGAGCCCGTCGGCGGCCTGGAACATGGCGCCGAGCGGGATCCGGTCGTCGCGGTCGCCGTGCACGAGCAGGATCGGCGGCTTGGCCTTGGCCTCTTCCTTCAGCCGCTCGCCGCCGATCAGCATGCCGGAGAAGCCGACGATCCCCGCCGGCGGAACGATGCGCCGAGGCCCGACATAAAGCGACATCATGGTGCCCTGGCTGAACCCCACGAGGGCAAGCCGGTTCGGCTCCAGCTGCAGGCGTTCCAGTTCGCGGGTGAAATAGCGCTCGAGCGCCCCCGCCGCCTGCTTGGCTCCCTGCTCCATCGCCAGCGGATCGCCGCGCGCCATCAGGTCCCACCATTGGTAGCCCCCCGGCGCGCCGGGGACGGGCTCCGGCGCGTTCGGCGAGACGAACGCCGCGTGCGGCAGGGCCTTCGCCCAATAGGGCGCGAGCGAAATCAGATCCGCGCCGTTCGAACCGTAGCCATGCAGCAGCGCGACCAGCATGTTGGGCTTGCCGCCTGCGGCCGGCGGCGCGCGGGGACCATCGAGCATCATCATGCCGTCGCGCCTAAGCGATTTCCGGCGCCATAGAAAGCCTCATGGATTTCGTCACCCGCTTCGCGCCATCGCCCACCGGCTATCTGCACCTGGGGCATGCGTTCTCGGCGCTGACCGCGTTCGAGACGGCCAAAGCGGCCGGCGGGCGCTTCCTGCTGCGGATCGAGGACATCGACGAGGGCCGCCGCCGGCCCGAATTCGAAGCAGCGATCTGCGAGGACCTCGAATGGCTGGGGCTGACCTGGGAAACGCCGGTCCGCCGCCAGTCCGACCACATAGCGGACTACCAGGCCGCCCTCGACCGGCTGATCGGGATGGGTCTGGTCTACCGGGATTTCCGCACCCGAAAGGAGCTGCTGGCCGAGAGCCTGGGCGCGCCGCACGGCCCCCAAAGTCCGGTCCGCGGCGGGCCGCTGCCTGCATCGCAGGAAGCCGAAAAGCTGGAGCAAAATCAGCCCTATGCCTGGCGCCTCTGGCTCGACGAGGCGCTCAGGCGGACCGGCCCCGACCTCGCCTTCGAGGCCGACGGCCTCGGCGTGAAGGCTGATCCGGCGCTGCTCGGCGACGCGATCCTGGCCCGCAAGGACGCGCCGACCAGCTACCATCTCGCCAGCGTCCACGACGACGCGCTCCAGGGCGTCACCGACGTGATCCGCGGGGAGGATTTGCGCGAAGCGGCGCACTTGCACGCCCTGCTGCAGACGTTGCTGGGCTATCCCACCCCGCGCTACCGCCACCACCCACTCATTTTGGGTAGCGACGGCAAACGCCTCGCCAAGCGCGACCTGTCCCAGACCCTGCGGTCATTGCGGGAGGCCGGGGCGTCCCCCGATCAGGTGCGCCGCGGCCTCGGGCGTTGACGTCCCCACCCAATCCCCCGCCTTGCTTCCGCCCTGGAACGGCGCCAAGAGGCGCAAGGTCATGACCGCCCGCGCCCTAACCCGTGAGGCCTCAGCGGAGGCCGCGCTTTTCTGGGAGCCGCGGCGGGCCCTTTCGCTGCAGCAGGCGCGCCGCCGCACGCAGCTGATCGCCAGCCTGCGGCGGCTGTTCACGGCTCTCGCAGGCGCCTCTTTCGCGTCGATCTTCGTCTCGATGGCGGTTTTTGCGGCCCAGGGCGGCTTTTCCGGCGCCGACGCCATTTCCGCCCAGCCGCTGCAGATGATCAATCCGCGCTTCACCGGCCGCTCGAAGGACGGCACGGCCTACCAGATCACCGCCGACGTCGCGATGCGCGCCACCGAGGGCGAGCGGAACCTGCGCCTGGCCTCGCCGGTCTATCGCGACGCGGCTGGCGCGGCGGTCATCGCCCCGCGCGGCTTCTATGACGAGGCCGCCAACGAAGTGCGCCTGATGGACGGGGTGATCTTCACCGACAAGTCCGGCAACCGCTTCACCACCCCCTCGGTCGTGATCGACGTCGCCACCGGCGTGGTGAAGGGCGACCGCGGCGTCACCGGCGCCGGGCCCCTTGGCGTGATGCGCGGCGAGTCCTATGAATTGCGCCAGGACAGCCGCGCCATGGTGATCAGCGGCGGTGTGCGTGGTGTGTTGCCGGCGCGGCGGGGCGCTGGCGGGCAGCCAGGCGCCGCTCCGGCGGCGCCGCCCGCGCTTCCGAACACCGACCCCGTCGCGCCGCCTGCGACGGGCGAATAAGGGGAAGAGAATGGCGCGCGGCGCATTTATTCTGAGCGCTTTCGCCCTCGCGGGGATCGCTGCGTTCCCGGCCGAGGCGACCGCTCAGCTCTCCTCGAACGGCGGCCCGATCTCCTATTCGGCCGACAATCTCGAATACACCGATAGCGAGCGGCGCCTGGTGCTGACCGGCGACGTCGATGTCGTGCAGGGCAACGCGCGGCTCCGCTCGGACGTGTTGACGATCTATTTCGGCGCGCCCCCGCCCGGCGCGACCGTCGATCCCTCCGCTGGCCCCGCCGCCGGCGACATCGAGCGCATGATCGCCGAGGGCGAGGTCTATTATGTGCGCCCCGACCAGCAGGCGCGCGGCAACCGGGCCGTCTACGAGACCGCGCAGGATTCGGTGACGTTCACCGGCAATGTCGTGGTGGCGAGCCAGGCCAGCGTCATCCGCGGCGATACCCTGGTGATGCACATCAGCTCCGGGCGTACGACCCTCGCGCCGTCGGCCGATCGCGGCCGCGTGCAGGGCGTGTTCCGCCCGCGCAATGCGCGCCAGGAAGGCGCGACCAGCGGCCAATAAAGGCCGCATAACAATCATTTCCAGAACTTGTCACCCCTGGTCACGAAATCTTAGCGGCGGCGGAACAACTATGAGCCCTGAGGGCGCAACAAGCCGCTCGATCGAAGCAGAGGGGGTCGCCAGCGCGAGCCTCGACGCCATTCGCATCGGCAAGTCCTATCGCGGACGCCGGGTAGTGAAGGACGTGTCCCTGACCTTGGGGCGCGGTGAGATCGTCGGCCTCTTGGGCCCCAACGGGGCAGGCAAGACCACCTGCTTCTACATGATCACGGGGCTCATACGCGTGGACCAGGGGCAGATCTTGATTGACGGCGTGGACGTCACTGGACTGCCCATGTACCAGCGTGCGCGCCTGGGGATCGGCTACCTTCCCCAGGAGCCGTCGATCTTCCGTGGTCTGACCGTCGAACAGAATGTGATGGCCGTCGTCGAGCTGGTCGAACGCAATTCGGAGGCGCGCCGCGACGCCGTCACCCAATTGCTGCAAGACCTGCACATCGACCATCTGCGCGATTCCCCCGCCGCGGCTTTGTCCGGCGGCGAGCGTCGCCGGGTGGAAGTTGCGCGCGCGCTCGCCACCCGGCCCTCCTTCATGCTGCTCGACGAGCCGTTCGCCGGGATCGATCCCATCGCCATCAATGATATCCGCGACCTCATCATCTTCCTGAAGAATCGCGGACTGGGCATCCTGATCACCGATCACAACGTCCGCGAGACGTTGGGCATCGTCGATCGCGCCTACATCATCTATGACGGCGATGTGCTGTTCGCCGGGACGCCCGAGGCGATCCTGGCCAATCCCGACGTGCGGAAGGTCTATCTGGGTGAGCGCTTCGAGCATTAGGAGCGCTTATGGCTATCGCCCCCCGTTTGGAGCTGCGTCAGGGCCAGGCCCTGGTCATGACGCCGCAATTGCAGCAGGCGATCAAGCTGCTGCAGCTTTCCAATCTCGAGCTCACCGAATTCGTCGAAGCCGAGCTTGAGCGCAATCCGCTGCTCGAACGGCAGGAGGCCGAGCCCGAGCGCCGCGAGGGCGAGGCGCCGGAAGCATCCCAGGCTGAATCGTCCTCTGGCGAAGCCGATCTCGACGTCGATGTCGAACAGCTCAATCCCGATCTCTCCGCAAGCGACCTCGCCGACGCCGGCGCCATGCCGCTGCAGAACTGGAACCTCGCCGGCTCCGGCAAGCAGATGGACGATCTGCCCGAGCTGGAGAGCACGCTGCCGCAGGACATCTCGCTCGCCGATCATCTCGAAGCGCAGATGACGCGCGCGGGCCTGACGCCCGTCGATCGCCTGATCGGCTCCCGGCTCATCGATCTCGTCGATGATTGGGGCTATTGCCGCGTCGATGTCGCCGAGCTCGCGAGCCAGCTGGGCGCGGCGGACGCCGATGTGGAGCGCGTGCTCACGCTGATGCAGGGCTTCGAGCCTGTCGGCGTGATGGCGCGCAATCTCGTCGAATGTCTCGCCCTGCAGCTCAAGGACCGCGACCGCTACGATCCCGCGATGCAGGCGCTGGTGGAGAACGCCGAGCTCCTGGGCAGGAACCAGCTCGACAAGCTGCAGACCATCTGCGGCGTCGATCGCGAAGACCTGTTGGACATGATCGCCGAGCTGAAGCGCCTTACGCCGAAGCCCGGCGCAGCGTTCGGCGGCGCGCCCGCACAGACGGTCGTGCCGGACGTTTACGTGCGCCATGCCGCCGAGGGCGTGTGGGCGGTGGAGCTGAACACCGACACGATGCCGCGCATCCTGATGAACCAGCGCTATTATGCGCGCGTGTCGAAGACGGCCAAGAAGGAGGAGGACAAGGCGTTCCTCTCTGAATGCGCCGCCAACGCAAGCTGGCTGGTGAAGAGCCTCGATCAGCGCGCCCGCACGATCCTGAAGGTCGCGCGAGAAATTGTTCGCCAGCAGGACGGGTTCCTGGCTTTCGGCGTCTCGCATCTGCGGCCGCTGAACCTGAAGACCGTCGCCGCGGCGATCGACATGCACGAATCGACCGTGAGCCGCGTCACCACGAACAAATACATCTCCACGCCGCGCGGCGTATTCGAGCTGAAATACTTCTTCACCGCCGCGATCTCGGCGTCCGACGGCGGCGAAGCGCACTCGGCCGAAGCCGTCCGTCATCGGATCAAGCAGCTGATCGACAAGGAAACGCCGGAAGACATCCTCTCCGACGACCGCATCGTGGAGATCCTGCGCGAACAGGGCATCGACATCGCGCGCCGCACGGTGGCGAAGTACCGCGAGAGCCTGCGGCTTCCCTCCTCCGTGGAACGCAAGCGCAAGATGGCGCAGGGCCCCTCGCGCTGATCCTACCTCATTTCGATGAGCACGGCGCCCGCCTCGAGCTCAGCCACGAGACTGGCCCAAAGCTCTCCGAAGCGCGCAATGAGATAGTCGTTGCTGCAATTGCCGCAGCGGAGCCAGATGACCTTGGGCGCTCGCGCGTCGCCCAGGATCCCGCTGAAATCTTCATCCTTGGTCACAATGACGGCGCCCCGCGCGTGCGCCTCGGTCCAGATTGCACGGTCGTCGGCGTGCTCCATGCCGAGGTCCCGGATGTGGTGCGCTTCGTGCCCTTGCCCTCGAATCCAGACCGCCAGACGTCGCGGCAATTGCTGGTCGATGAGGAAGATCACTCCGCAGCCGCAAGCACTGGATGGCTGACCGCCTTCGCCCCATAAGCGAGCGCCGCCGCGATATCGTCCTGCTCGAGCTCGTCATAGTCGGCAAGGATCTGTGCAGGCGACATCCCGCCCGCGAGCATCTCAAGAATATCCATCACCCGGATGCGCATCCCGCGGATGCACGGACGTCCGCCACACTGGGCGGGATTGATGGTGATCCGAGACAGAAGGTCGGCCATGAAAGCCATCTTCTCATGCAACCGCGAATTCAGCAATGACGCCTACCCCAGCGCCATGAGAACGGCGTCGCCCATGGCGGCGGTCGAAACTGAGCCGCCGAGATCGCGCGTGCGATAGCCGCGCTCGAGCGTCATCGCGATGGCGTGCGCGAGCTTGTCGGCCGCCTCGGTCATGCCAAGCGAGAGGCGCAGCGCCATCACAAGTGACAACAGAGCCGCGAGCGGATTGGCGATGCCCATGCCGGCGATGTCGGGCGCAGAGCCGTGCACGGGCTCGTAAAGTCCGGCCTTGCCCGGCGCGCCGAGCGCCGCGGACGGCAGCAAGCCGATCGAACCCGTCAACATGGCGGCCTCATCGGAAAGAATGTCGCCGAAGAGATTGTCGGTGAGGATGACGTCGAACTGCTTCGGGTCCTTGATGAGCTGCATCGCGGCGTTGTCGGCCAGAATGTGCTCCAGCTTCACGTCGGAAAATTCGGCTTTGTGCAGCGCCGTCACCTCTTCGCGCCAGAGCAGGCCCGATTCCATCACGTTCGACTTCTCCGCCGAATGCACCAGCTTCCGCCGCCCCCGCGCCAGCTCGAACGCCACGCGCGCCACGCGGTGAATCTCGCTCGTGGTGTAGACTTGCGTATCGACGCCGCGCCGCTCGCCGCTAGGCAGCTTCTCGATGCCGCGCGGCTCCCCGAAATAAACCCCGCCCGTCAGCTCACGGACGATCATGATGTCGAGCCCGGCGACGATCTCCTTCTTCAGCGGCGAGGCCTCCGCCAGCGCTTCGAAGCAGAGCGCGGGCCGCAGGTTTGCGAACACCTGCATCTCCTTGCGCAGCCGCAGCAGCCCCATCTCCGGACGCTTGGAGCGCTCCACGCCCGCCCATGTCGGCCCCCCGACCGCGCCCATCAGCACAGCGTTGGACGCCAGCGCCTTCGCCACGGCTTCATCCGTGATCGGAACGCCGTGCGCATCGATCGAGGCGCCGCCGAACAGCGCCTCGCTCACCTCGAGATCAAGGCGCATGGTCGCGATCACGCGGCGCACTTCGGCCATGACTTCCGGGCCGATGCCGTCGCCCGGCAGGAGCAATAGTTTCATCGTCACGTCTTCTCGTGATGGGAGATGAGGTAAAGCGTCATGTCGCGTTCGCCGATGCCGAGCGCCGGCCAGCACGCGCGCCAGGCGGCCATGTGCGGCGACTGCCGATGCGCTTCGCGCGCCGCCGCATCGTCGAACACTTCGAAAATGCGGATGAGGCCCGGATCGAGCACGTCGAACGCGAAGGAATAGGCGCGGCAGCCGGGCTCGGCGCGACTTGCGCGCACCATCGCCTCAAGATGCGGCCGCGCCGCATCGATCTTCTCCGCCGGCACGCGCACCGTGCCTGCCAGGATCAGCATCTCGCCCAAGCTACGGCCGCCACGGCGCGGCGAGGCGGCGCTTCTCCTCGAACGCCGCGATATCGGGGGCGCGCTCCAGCGTCATGCCGATGGCGTCGAGCCCCTTCAAGAGCTTCGTCTTACGTCCCGGATCAATGTCGAACTTGAAGGTCTTGCCCGACGGCGCCGACACCGTCTGCGCTTCGAGATCGACGATGAAGCGGTGATTGCCGCCCTTCGCCTCCTCCATCAGCATGTCGATGCTCTCTTGAGAGAGCTTCGCCGGCAAGAGGCCGTTATTGACGCAATTCTCGTAGAAGATGTCCGCGAACGACGGCGCCAGGATGCACTTGATGCCGAAATCCTGGAACGCCCATGGCGCATGCTCGCGCGAGGACCCGCAGCCGAAATTGGGGCCGCCAATCAGGATCTGCGCGCCTTTGTAGGCCGCTTGATTGAGCACGAAATCGGGATTCTCTTTGCCGTCCGCGTCGAAGCGCAGATCATAGAGCAGCCCCTTCGCGAGGCCCTGGCGATCCACGATCACCAGGAATTGCTTCGGGATGATCTGGTCGGTGTCGAGGTTCGCGATCGGCAGCGGCGCGGCGATTGCGGTGAGCGACGTGAAGGGCTGCATCAGATCACCTTCCGCACATCGACGATGCGCCCTTCGATCGCGGCGGCGGCGGCCATCGCGGGGCTCATGAGGTGCGTGCGCGCGCCGCGCCCTTGCCGCCCTTCGAAATTGCGGTTCGACGTGGAGGCGACACGCTCCCCAGGCTGCGCGATGTCCGGGTTCATGCCGAGGCACATCGAGCATCCAGGCTCGCGCCATTCGAAGCCCGCCTCCAGGAACACCGCATCGAGGCCTTCCTCTTCGGCCTGTGCACGCACGAGGCCCGACCCGGGCACGACCATGGCGCGCACGTGCGAAGCCACCTTCTTGCCCTTTGCGATCGCGGCGGCCTCGCGCAGATCCTCGATCCGCGAATTCGTGCATGAGCCGATGAAGGCGCGGTTGATCGCCAGGCCCTCGATCGGCTGCCCGGCGAAGAGCCCCATATAGGCAAGCGCGCGGTTGGCGGTCTCGCGCTGCGACGGATCGGCGAAATCCTCCGGGTTCGGAACGCTCTGATCGACGCCGGCCCCCTGCTCCGGGTTGGTGCCCCAGGTGACCATCGGCGCCAGCGAGGAAACGTCGATCTCGTGCGTCGCGTCGAAATGCGCGTCGCGGTCGCTCTTGAGCATGCGCCAATGCACCAGCGCCTCGCCCCAGCCGGCCCCCTTGGGCGCCGCGGGCCGTCCCATGATGTACGCGAACGTCGTCTCGTCCGGCGCGACGAGACCGGCCCGCGCGCCGCCCTCGATCGACATGTTGCAAAGCGTCATCCGCCCTTCCATCGAGAGATGGCGGATCGCTTCGCCGGCATACTCGATGACGTGCCCGGTGCCGCCGTTCATGCCGATCTTCGCGATCATCGCGAGCGCATAGTCTTTGGCGGTGACGCCGCGCTGCGGCGCGCCTTCGAACCGCACCAGCATGTTCTTAGATTTGCGCGTCCGCAGCGTCTGCGTTGCGAGCACGTGCTCCACCTCGCTCGTGCCGATGCCGAACGCGAGCGCGCCCAAGCCCCCATGCGTCGAGGTGTGGGAATCGCCGCACACGATCGTCATGCCCGGCTGCGTGCGCCCCTGCTCGGGGCCGATGACGTGCACGATGCCGTTGCGCACATCGCCCATCGGGAAGAACTCGATGCCCGCGCCTTTGACGTTCCGCTCCAGCGTCTCCAGCTGCAGACGCGATTGGGGATCCTTCACCGCCGCGACGCCGAGGCTCTGGCCCTCGGTCGGCGTGTTGTGGTCGGCGACCGCGAGCGTGAGATCGGGCCGCCGCACCTTGCGCCCATTTGCGCGCAGGCCCGCGAATGCTTGCGGCGTCGTCACCTCGTGCACGAGATGGAGATCGATATAGAGGAGCGAGGCCCCATCGGCCTCGACCCCGACCACGTGCTGGTCCCAAATCTTGTCGTAAAGCGTCTTGCCGTTCATGGGGCGCATCTAGAGCGATTTCCGCTCCAGTGGGAACCGGTTGAGCATCAGAAATCGCGGTAAGACAAAGACAGAGAGCCGCAGGCTCTCCGCTCGGGACGCTTAATCGCAACCGTCCCGGGCCCCGTCGAAGATCGGGGAGGACGTTTCGCCGCTCTCGATGGCGACGCGAAGATGCTCCTCCGACGCCGTGACCCGAACCCACATGCTTTCGGGATCTGGCGGCGGGCCCGCGCCCACAACCGCAGGCTGACACGGCGGCCCGTGCGGCATGCCGAGGTCCTGGTCGCACCAGAGGAAGCCGCCTTCCCCATCGCGCAGGATGAAGCGGTTCGGCTCCGGCTCGCCATTGCGCGGATAGCGCAGGAAGTCGCCCACCATGTCCCCGGGGCTCGACGCGCCCTGCTTCCAGCGCATGGTCAGCGCTTCGTCGCTGCGCCGCTCGATCCAGCAGCCGCGCAGGTGCGCCAGATCATCCGCGAGCTGGTTCGCGGCGGGCGCGGCCGTGGCGCAGGATGCCAGCAGCAGGAGCGGGAGCAGGCGCATTGGACCTCCGTTGACGGAGGGTATCGCACGGGCTCTAGTTCCGCGCCATGAGCGACCTCTCCCGAAGAACGGTGCTGACCGGAGCGGCGCTTTCCGCCGCGGCGCTCAGCGCAGCGCAAGGAGCCGCGATGGCGCAGCGAAGGTCCTGGGACGCGATCGTGGTCGGCGCCGGCGTGTTCGGCGCCTGGACCGCCTGGCGGCTTCGGAAGGCCCGCAAGCGCGTGCTGCTTGTGGATCTCGCAGGCCCGGCGCATGCGCGCGCCAGCTCCGGCGGCGAAAGCCGCATGACCCGCGCGGTCTATGGCGCCGACGCGATCTATACGCGCATGGCGACGGCCTCGCTCGTGGACTGGCGCGCGCTCTCGCGCCGCACGTCGCTGCCCATCTTTCACGAGACCGGCGTCCTCTTCTTCTTCAACAACATGGTCCCCTACGCGCAGGGCTCGATCGAAGCGCACCGCGCCGCCGGCCTGCCGACGCAGCAACTCGACCGCGCCGAAATGCAGCGCCGCTGGCCGCAGATCAATTTCGCCGACGCCGAATTCGGCCTCTTCGAGCCGCGCTTCGGCGTGCTGATGGCGCGCCGCTCGGTGCAGGAGGTCGTGGCGGAATTCGTACGCGACGGCGGCGAGTATCGCATCGCGCGCGCGGCGCCCGCCGGCGCCCACGCTGTCAGCCTCAACGGACTTGGAGAGACCGCCGACGCCATCGTCTATGCGTGCGGACCGTGGCTGCCGCGCGTGTTTCCCGAAGTCCTGGGCGACCGCATCTTTGTGACCCGCCAGGAAATCCTCTTCTTCGCCACGCCGCCGGGCGATACGAGCTACGAGGCGAGCCGCCTCCCCGGCTGGGCCGACTACAATGGCGGCGATCTCTTCTACGGCATGCCGCAGCTTGAATCGCGCGGCTTCAAGGTCGCGCACGACAAGCACGGCGCGCACATCGATCCGGATACGGAGGAGCGCGTCCTCTCCGCCGAGGGCCTCGCCACGGTGAAGGCCTATGTCGCGCGTCGCTTCCCGGGTCTCGCCGGCATGCCCTTGGTGGAGAGCCGCGTGTGCCAGTACGAGAATAGCTCGAACGGCGATTTCCTCATGGACCGACACCCGACGCTGGAAGGCGTGTGGCTGTTGGGCGGCGGCTCGGGCCACGGCTTCAAGCACGGGCCCGAGGTCGGGCGCATGATGGCCGAACTCGTCATGGGCCGGCAAAGCGCGATCGAGCCGCGTTTTTCCCTGGCCAGCAAGGCCGCCGTGCAGAACCGCTCCGTACTCTGATTATCCTCAGCGGATCGCCGCTTTGGGGAACGCGGCGCCGTGCTTGCATCCGCCGAGGCGAGATTCAGATAATTCGGAGTTCATCATGAAGACCTTCGCCGCAATCGCCGTGCTCGCCCTCGCCTGCGCCGGCTGCGCCACGTCCGAGCCGGTCGAGCAAGCGCCGCTCATGGCCGAACCGACCGACCCGATGGCTGCGCCGCCGGAATTCCACGGCGCCTCGATCGGCCGCGACTCCCTCCGCAGCGTGCTCGACGTCGAATGATCACGTTCCCCGGCCGAGCGTGCGAAGCACGCAAAGAGCCGGGGCCCAACGCGGAGCTTCCGCTCGATCGACACAGCCGGTGACGCCTTGGGCCCCGGATCGCCGCTGCGCGGCGTCCGGGGAGCGTAGGCAGTCAGCGCGTCCACTCGCCGACGCGCTCGAGCTCCACCGGGCCGGTCATCCGCACCCGATCGTCCTTGTCGTTCCAGTCGATGGCGAGCACCCCGCCATCGACAACGACGTCCGCCTTGCGGTCCACGAGGCCCGCGCGATGCGCGGCGACGACAGCGGCGCACGCGCCGGTGCCGCACGCCTTCGTCAGCCCCGCGCCGCGCTCCCACACGCGCAGGCGGATGAGATTGCGCCCGCGCACTTCCGCGAAGCCGGCGTTCACGCCTTCTGGAAAAAGCGGATCGCGCTCGACGCGCGGCCCCAGCCACGTCACCGGCAGGTCCGCGACATTCTCCACGAAGAACACTGCGTGCGGATTGCCCATGTTGGCCGCGCCAGGCCCTTCGAGCTTCACGCCCGCCGCCTCCACCGCATAGTCGAGCCGCACCGTGTCCATCGCGCGCGCGAGCGGGATCTCCTCCCATTTGAGCAGCGGCGAGCCCATGTCCACCATCACTTCGGTCGAGCCGCGCCGTTCCGCCGCCAGCATCCCCGCGACAGTCTCGATGCGCTTCTTTTCGCCGCCCTCCTCCATGAGGATCCAGCCCACCGCACGCGCGCCGTTGCCGCAGGCGCCGACCTCTTCTCCGTCGCTGTTCCAGATGCGCATGAAAACATCGCCGCGGAGGGACGGCTCCAGCGCGATCACCTGGTCGCAGCCGATGCCTTCCTTGCGGCTCGCGATCGCGCGCACCTCGTCCGGCGCAAGCATGAGCGCCCCGCCCGCGCGCGAATCGAGGATCACAAAATCGTTCCCGCAGCCGTTCATCTTCAGATAGCGCATGGCTCCGTTACATAAGGTGCTTCGCGTTTCCTCAAAACCGCCCTCGCCGAGACTCCGTCGCCGCAACTCCATCGAACGGCGCTTGGCGCGGTCCTCCCGATCTGCTTTTCAGTCCGCGGGCTGAGGAGCGGTCATCCATGCGTGTTCTGCAACTGTTCGCCGCCTTGGGCGTCCTGCTCGCGGCCTCCTGTTCGACCGGGCGAGATTTCGCGATGAGCGCCAGTTCCGATCCGTATCTTTGGCTGGAGGAAGTCGAGGGCGCTCGCGCGCTCGATTGGGCCCGCGCCGAGAACCAGCGCTCGCTGGCGGTGCTGGAGAACGATCCCCGCTATCAGCGTCTGCGCGAAAGCGCCCTCGCGATCGCGCAGAACCAGGATCGCCTGCCCACCGGACAGGTGCGCGGCGCCTATTACTACAATTTCTGGCAGGACGCGGCGCACGTGCGCGGCCTCTGGCGCCGCTCGCCGCTCGAAGCTTATCGCCGCGGCCAGCCGGCCTGGGAAATCCTGCTCGACGTCGATGCGCTCGCCGCGCGCGAGAACGCCAATTGGGTGTTCGAGGGCGCCGAGTGCGCGCCGAGCGGCCTGCGCTGCATGATCCAGCTCTCCGACGGCGGCAAGGACGCCGCGACCTGGCGCGAGTTCGACATCCAAGCCAAGGCGTTCGTCGCCGGCGGCTTCGCGATACCCGAAGCCAAGACCTGGCTTGCCTTCAAGGACAACGACACGCTCGTCCTCGCCTCGCCGTGGGACGCAAGCTCCGTCACCGAATCCGGCTACGGCTTCGTCGTCAAGGAATGGCGCCGCGGAACCCCGCTCGCCAGCGCCCGCGAGATTCTGCGCGGCCAGCCGAGCGATGTGGGCATGTTCCCCGGATCCTACGAGGACACCGACGGAACGACGTTCGCGATCGTCTCGGAGGCCAAGACCTTCTTCGAGAGCGTCAACTGGCTTCTCGGCGCGGGCGCCCCGCAGCAGCTCACCCTGCCGCGCAAAGCGACCATCCGCGCGATCCACCAGCGCCAGGTTATCGCCACGCTGGAGGAGGATTGGCGTTTCACCGACGGGCGCGCATTCCCCTCCGGCGCCCTCGTCGCGATCCCGCTGGCGGAGGCCGCCAGCCCGAGCCCCCGGGTGACCATCCTTTATGCGCCGGGCCCGCGCGAATCCATCGAGCAGGTCGCCGCCGCGAAGGACGCGATCCTCGTCGCCGGCTACCAGAACGTCCGTGGACGGATGTTGCGCATCGCCTATGACGGCCAGGCCTGGTCGCAGAGCCAGATGGCGCTGCCGCAGAACGGCGTCATCGCCTTCGCCGGCGCCGACTCTACCCAGAGCACCGCCTTTGCCGTGTTTGATAGCTTCCTCACCCCCTCGACGCTCTACGCGCTCGACGCCCGCACGGGCGCCGCCGCGGCGATCCGCGCGCTGCCCGCGCAGTTCAACGCCGACAACATGCTGGTCGAGCAGTACGAGGCCGAAAGCCGCGACGGGACGCGCATTCCCTATTTCGTCGTGCGCCGCAAGGACGCGCCGCTCAACGGCGCCAACCCGACTTTGCTCTATGCCTATGGCGGCTTCCAGGCCTCGCAGCTGCCGAGCTACAGCGGCTACATCGGCAAGCTCTGGCTCGAGCGCGGCGGCGTCTACGCGCTCGCCAACATCCGCGGCGGCGGCGAGTTCGGCCCCGCCTGGCACCATGCGGGCCTGAAGACCAACCGCCAGGTCATCTATGACGATTACGCCGCCGTCGCCGAGGATCTCATCGCGCGCGACATCACCAGCCCGCGCCGTCTCGGCGCCTCTGGCCGCTCGAACGGCGGCCTCCTGATGGGCGTGATCCTCAATCAGCACCCGGAGCTGTTCAACGCCGCCGTGGTCGGCTCGCCGCTCCTCGACATGCTGCGCTACGACCAATTGCTCGCCGGCGCGTCGTGGGTCGGCGAGTACGGCTCCCCGAGCGTGCCTGCCGAACGGGCCTGGCTGGAGGAGATGTCGCCCTACCAGAACCTGCGCGCGCGCGACAAATTCCCCACGCCCTTCATCTACACCTCGACCAAGGACGACCGCGTGCATCCCGGGCACGCGCGCAAATACGCCGCGCGCCTGGAGGAGCTCGGCCTGCCCTTCCTCTATTACGAGAACATCGAGGGCGGGCATTCCGCCGCCGCCAACCTGCAGGAGATCGCGCGCCGCCGCGCGCTGGAGTTCACGTATCTGAGCCAGCGCCTGATCGACTAGCGACCTGCGCGGACGCCGGCGCCTCCTGGCGCTTGGGATCGAGCTCGCCCTCCCACTTCGCCACCACCGCGGTCGCCACCGAATTGCCCACCACGTTCGTGGCGCTGCGGCCCATGTCGAGGAAGTGGTCGACCGCGAGGATGAGCAAGAGCCCCGTTTCGGGAATGTTGAACACAACGAGCGTCGCGGCGATCACCACCAGCGAGGCGCGCGGCACGCCGGCCATCCCCTTCGACGTGATCATCAGAAGCGCGAGCATCGTGACGATCTGCATCGGCGTCAGCACGATATTGTAGGCCTGCGCGATGAACAGCGTCGCGAAGGTGCAATACATCATCGAGCCGTCGAGATTGAACGAATAGCCGAGCGGCAGCACGAAGCCGGCGATCCGGCGCGAAACGCCGAACTTCTCCAATTGCTCCAGCGTGCGCGGATAGGCCGCCTCCGAGCTCGCCGTGGAGAACGCGAGCAGGATCGGCTCGCGCACCATGCCCAGCAGCTTGAGGATGCTCGCCCCCACCACGAGGAAGCCGGCGATCGCCAGCACGACCCACAAGACGCCGAGCGCCGCGTAGAACCCGAGGATGAACTTGCCGTAGGTGACGAGGATGCCGAGCCCGTGCCGCGTCACGGTGGAGGCGATCGCTGCGAACACCGCGAGCGGCGCGAGCAGCATCACATAGCCGGTCACCTTGAGCATGACGTTGGCCACCTGCTCGGCGAACGCCGTCACCATCGCGGCGCGCTCCCCGAGCGCGGCGAGCGCGACGCCGAAGAACCCTGCGAACACCACGATCTGCAGGATCTCGTTGTTCGCCATCGCCTCCGCGATCGAGCGCGGCGCGAGATGGGTGATGAATTCCTTGAGGTTGAGCGAGGTTCCGCGCACCGCCACTTCCGCGCTCGATTCCGGCAGCGGCAGCCCGAGGCCCACGCCCGGCGCGAACAGCGTCACCAGAGCGACGCCGAGCGTCAGCGACACGATGGAGGCGGCGATGAACCAGAGCAGCGTCCGCACGCCCACCCGCCCGATCGCGCCGTGGCCCATGTGCGCGATGCCCACCACCAGCGTGGAAAGCACCAGCGGCGAGATGATCATCCTGATGAGCCGCAGGAAGACGTCGGTGACCAGGGAGAAATAGCCCCCGATCTCCTCCAGCCGCGCCGCGTCCGCCGTCGATTGGTTGAGCCCGGCGCCCACGGCCACGCCGATCAGCATGGCCACGAGGATGATGAGGGTGAAGCGTCGCGACATGCCGCGAGCCATATCGGTCGGCGGGGGCGTGTGCAAATGCCGCCGCAATCTCGCCGCCCCCCTCAGCTTGACCTCCGCCGCCGAGCGCGCTTTCAGGCTTCGGAAAGGCGCGCTGGCGCGGGGAAGGGAACCAACATGAACGCTCTGCGCGTCCTGATCGGCATTGCCGGCCTCGCCGTGATCGGCGTGGCGGTGTGGGCCGCCTTCGCGTTCGCCGATCTGCACGGCGACCCGCTGCAGCAATTCGGCGTGATCGCCAGCTTCCCCTGGGGCGTGGCGACGCTGGTCAATCTGCTGGTCGGCTACGTGGTGTTCGCCGCCATCGTCCATCTTGTGGAGAAGGGCTGGTGGGCGACCGCCGGCTGGGCGCTGCCCGTACTGCTGTTCGGCAATGCCTGGGCCGCGCTTTGGGTCGTGGTCCGCCTGCCGGCGATCATGGCGCGCCTCGCGCCTCCGGCGGAGCCCCCGCCACCGGCCTGAGGGCCTCTCGCGTCACGCCGGACTTGAACACGGCTTCGCGCAGGAGCGCAGCAAGCAGCCGCGCCTCTTCCTCGCGGGCGCTGCCGGCGCGCCACGCGACGCCGATCGTGCGCCCGATCACCGGCTGCATGAACGGCCGGATCGCGACGTCGGCCCCGGCCGCGGCGCCGCCTTCCGCCGCGATGCGCGGCAGCAGCGTGACGCCAAGCCCGCCGGCCGCCATCTGCACCAGGGTCGCGAGGCTGGTGGCGCCGACATCGGTCGCCTGGCTGCTTGGGGCCGCCTTGCACACCGAGAGCGCGTGCTCGCGCAGGCAATGGCCATCCTCCAGCAGCAGCACCTCCTCCGACTGCAGATGCTCCGGCGAAAGGTCGTTGCGGTCCGCCAGCGGGTGCCCACGGGGCCCAAGAAAGAGGAATTCGTCGTCGGCGACGGTCTCGGTCTCGATCCCGTGCGCGCTGTAAGGGAGCGCGATCACCGCCGCATCGAGCGCCCGCGACCGCAGCGCATCGACCAGCCGCGCCGTCATGTCTTCCTTGAGCTGCAGCTTGAGGGCCGGATAGCGCCGCCGCAACTCCGGCAGCGCCTTGGGCAACAGGAACGGCGCAATCGTCGGGATCGCCCCCAGCCGGAAGATGCCCGCGAACGGCGCGCCCGCGCCCCGCACGGCGAGCGCCAGGTCGTGCACGTCGCCGAGCACGCGCCGCGCCCGCTCGGCCGCCTCGATCCCGGCCGGCGTCAGCACCGCGCCGGTGCGGCCGCGCTCGACGAGCGTGGCTTCGAGCGCCGCCTCAAGCTCCTTGATGCCGGCCGAGAGCGTGGGCTGCGTCACCCCGATCGCCTCGGCCGCCCGCACGAACGAGCCGTGCTCGGCCAGCGCGGTCAGGAATTGCAATTGCCGGAAGGTCGGCAAGGCCGAGGCCGGCAGCCGGTCGGGGTCCATAGACGCCATCTATCCTATTTGGTCCGTATATCGATTTGATTAGAGCCCAATGCAAGCGCATCAAATTGATCTGCCGCAAAGCCGCGCCTCACCGGGCTGCGAGAAGTGCGGCGCTACGCCCTGTCGGGCGTTTCCTCCCTAAAACTGCGCGCGTCCTTCCTCGGGGCGCGCGTTTTTCTTGTCGCGCGGCTTTGTTGTTAGGCTCGCCGGATGATCGAGATCGCCGGCATCGACCACCTTGTCCTGCGCGTCCGGGACCTTGCGGCGATGGAGCGCTTCTATTGCGCCGTGCTGGGGCTCAGTGTCGCCAAGCGCAACGAGCCGTTGGGGCTGCTGCACCTGCGCGCCGGCGAGAGCCTGATCGATCTCATCTCGCTCGACGGTCCGCTCGGCCGCGAAGGCGGCGCCGGCCCCGGCCGCGAGGGCCGCAACCTCGATCATTTCTGCCTGCAGGTCGCCGACTTCGACCTCGACCGCATCCTCGCGCATCTGAAGGCGCACGGGGTCGAGCCGGGCGCCCACGGCGAGCGCTTCGGCGCCGGCGGCGACGGGCTTTCGCTCTACCTCACCGACCCCGAAGGCAACGGGCTGGAGCTCCGCGCCCGTTGACTGGGATATCTCCCAGGCCTATCCCCACGCCTTCGCGCTCAAGCTGACGAGCGCTTCGACCGGCCCATGCCCATCTTATGCCAACGTGCATAGAGAACGGCGGGAGGCAGGCGAGGTCCCCCGCCCGACGTCTACGTCCGGCGGGGTCGTCGTGCTTTGAGCTCATGGAGACCTGATGTTCGACGTCCTCACTGAACGGCTGACAGGCGTGTTCGACCGGCTCACCGGTCGCGGCGCGCTGCAGGCGTCCGACGTCGAGGCCGCGCTCCGCGAAGTGCGCGTGGCGCTGCTCGAAGCCGACGTCGCGCTGCCGGTCGCCAAGGATTTCATCGCCAGGGTCCAGGCCGAAGCGGTCGGCGAAGCGGTGATCCGCTCGGTCACGCCCGGCCAGCAGATCGTCAAGATCGTCCATGACGCGCTGGTCGAGATGCTCGGCGGCGACGGACTCCCTGAAGGCCTGCTCGTGCACGGCGAACCGCCGAACGTCATCATGCTCGCGGGCCTGCAGGGCTCGGGCAAAACGACGACGACCGCGAAGATCGCGCTCCGCCTCCAGAAGGAGAAGAAGCGCGCTTTGATGGCCTCGCTCGACGTGCGCCGCCCGGCCGCTATGGAACAGCTCGCCACGCTCGGCAAATCGATCGGCGTCGATGTGCTGCCGATCGTGCCCGGCCAGATGCCGGCCGATATCGCGCGCCGCGCGATCTCCGCTGCGCGCCTTTCCGGCGCCGATGTGCTGCTCTTGGACACCGCCGGCCGCACGACGATCGACGAAGAGATGATGCGCGAAGCCGCCGACATCGCAAAGGTCGCGAAGCCCGCAGAAATCCTCCTCGTCGCGGACTCGCTCACCGGCCAGGACGCGGTCGAGACCGCCAAGCGCTTCCATGCGCGCCTGCCGCTGACCGGCCTGGTGCTCACCCGCGCCGACGGCGACGGCCGCGGCGGCGCCGCGCTCTCCATGCGCGCCGTCACCGGCCTGCCGATCAAGTTCCTTGGCGTCAGCGAGAAGCCGGACGGCCTCGAAGTCTTCGACGCGCGCCGCGTCGCAGGCCGCATCCTCGGGCAAGGCGACGTCGTCGCGCTCGTGGAAAAGGCCGTCGAGCAGGTCGATCGCGACGAAGCCGAGAAGCTCGCGAAGAAGCTCGCAAAGGGATCGCTCGATTTCGCCGACCTCGAAAAGCAATTGCAGCAGGTGCTGGCGATCGGCGGCCTGAAGGGCATCATGGGCATGCTGCCGGGCGTGCAGAAGATCAAGAACCAGGTCTCCGACGCGCAATTGGACGATGGCCAGGTCAATCGTCAGATCGCGATCATCCGATCCATGACCAAGGCCGAGCGCGCCAAGCCGGATCTCCTGAACTCCTCGCGCCGCAAGCGCATCGCCGCCGGCGCCGGCGTCGAGGTGTCCGAAGTCAACCGCCTCATCAAGATGCACCGCTCCATGGCCGACATGGCCAAGGCCATGGGCAAGGGCAAAATGCCCTTCGGCGGCGGCCGCATGCCGAGCCCCGAGCAATTGAAGCAGATGGGCGGCGGCAAGCTGCCCGGTATGCCCGCAGGCGGCATGCCTGGATTGCCAGGCCTTCCAGGCCTGCCCGGGAACAAGAAGAATTGACGCCAGTTTTGGCATCCGCCCCCCGCCCCTTGAGGGGAGGGGGTAGGGGGCGGGGTGATCCTCCGTCCTCTGACGGCTTGGCGACTCTCACCAAGTCTTCAAGCGACGGCGCAACACCCCACCCCTCCTCCCCTCAAGGGGAGGGGCAGAGCCTCATCCTGCAATCCATCCGTAGAAGGAGAAACGAGTGTCCCTGAAAATCCGTCTCGCGCGCGGCGGCGCCAAGAAGAAGCCGTATTACTCGATCGTCATCGCCGATAGCCGCTCCCCCCGCGACGGCAGCTTCATCGAGAAGGTCGGCATCTACGATCCGCGCCTTGCCTCCGACGACGAGAAGCGCATCGTCCTCAAGACCGAGCGCATCCAGGAATGGCTCAAGAAGGGCGCGCGCCCGACCGACCGCGTCGCCCGCTTCCTCGACAAGGCCGGCATGCTGAAGCGCGAGCCGCGCAACAATCCGAACAAGGCTCAGCCCGGCAAGAAGATGACCGAGCGCGCCGCGGCCGCCGGCGGGTCTGCTGAGGCATGATGCCAAAGTCGAGTGAATGACCAAACCTCACCTGGTCCTGCTGGGTGAGATCGTCGGCGCCTTCGGCGTCCGGGGCGAGGTGCGTGTGCGCCCGTACACCGAGGCGCCGGAGGGCGTTGTCGCGTATGGGCCGCTCACGGACGCCGACGGGAAGGTCATCCTCACGCCGAAGAAGTGGCGCTCGCTGAAGCTCGGCATCGCGATCACCGCGCCGGAGGTGAAGACGCGCGAGGAGGCCGAAGCGCTGAAGCGCGTCCAGCTCTTCGTGCCGCGCGATCGCTTGCCCGCGCCCGACGAAGACGAATTCTACCATGTCGATCTGATCGGCTGCCGCGCCGAGAACGAGGCCGGCGAAGCGTTGGGCGAGGTGATCGCGGTGCACGATTTCGGCGCTCGCGAGATCCTCGAGATCGCCCGCCCCGGCGCGGCCCCGCTCCAACTCCCCTTCACCCGCGACGTCGTCCCCGCCGTGGACCTCTCCGCCCGGCGCGTTGTCGTCCGCCCGCTCCCCGAAGAGCCGGATTGACCAAACTGACTAGTCAGACTAGTCTGTTGTGATGGCCGTCTGGCAAGTCCAAACCGCGAAAGCGAAATTCTCCGAGCTCCTCCGCGCGGCCCGGGAGCAAGGCCCGCAGACGATCTCCGTCCGCGGCAAGGAGGAATTCGTGCTGGTCGACAAGGCGGCGTTCGAGCGAGGCCGCCAGCCGCAAGCTGCGCCCAAGACGGGCCTCGACCTATTCCGCCCGATCCTCGGGCTCGGCGTGGACCTCGAAAAGCTGATCGGCCCCCGCCGCGTCGATCCTGAGCGTCCCAATCCGTTCCTCGAAGAGGACAAATAGTGTTCCTGCTCGACACCATGGTCGTGTCGGAACCGACCAAGAAGCGGTCGAGTCCGAAGGTCCTGACCTGGCTTTCGCAGCAATCGTCTCTTGACCTGTTCCTCAGCACCGTGACCCTCGGCGAGGTCGTCTATGGCATTGAACGATTGCCGCCTGGCCCAGAAAGAAGTCGTCTGCAGGTTTGGCGGGACCAGCTCTTCGTCCAGCCCGGAGCGCCGATCCTGCTTCCTGTCGATGAACTGGTCTCCGTCGCGTGGGGTCGCTTACGCGCCAGCCTTCCACGCACGTTGCCGATCATAGACTCGCTCGTCGCTGCGACTGCTATGGCTCACTCCCTGACCATCGTTACCCGCAACGTGCGGGACTTTGCTGCGCTTGGCGTGCCCGTTTTGAATCCCTGGGCATGAACGCCTTTGCGATCACTGCGCTGACGCTCTTCCCCGAGGCGTTCCCCGGAACGCTCGGCCTCTCGCTCCTGGGTCGCGCGCGAGAGAAAGGCCTCTGGTCGCTGGAGACCATCGATCTCCGCCCGTTCGGCCAGGGACCGCATAAGCAGCTCGACGACACACCCGCTGGCGGCGGCCCCGGCATGGTCATGCGCGCGGACACCGCCGCGGCCGCGATCGACTCGGTCCAGCGCAACGGTCGACCGCTGATCTACCCTTCCCCGCGGGGCAAGCCGCTGACCCAGGCGATGGCCAGGGACTGGGCCGCCGGCCCAGGTCTGGTGATCTTCTGCGGCCGTTTCGAGGGGCTGGACGAGCGCGTGATCGAGGCCCGCCAGATGCAGGAGATCTGCGTCGGCGACGCCGTCCTGGCCGGCGGTGAAGTCGCTGCCCTCCTCCTCCTGGAGGCGACGATCCGCCTCCTCCCGGGCGTTCTCGGCAACGAGGCGTCCCTTGCCGAGGAGAGTTTCGAGGAGAACTTGCTCGAAGGCCCGCTCTACACCCGCCCGCGCGACTGGGAGGGCCGGCCCATCCCCGAAGTTCTGCTCTCCGGAGATCACGCGGCGATCGCCCGCTGGCGCCGCGCCGAGCGCGAACGCATCACCGCCCTGCGTCGTCCTGATCTCAAAAAGACCTAGCCATCGGGCGATAGTTCCCTTATACGCCCGCGTTCGCCCGAGGCCCCCGATGAATCTCCTTCAAACTCTCGAACAAGAAGAGCGCGCGCGCGTCACCGGCGGCAAGGCCGCTCCGGATTTCCGCGCCGGCGACACGCTCCGCGTCAACGTCAAGATCAAGGAAGGCGATCGCGAGCGCGTCCAGGCCTACGAAGGCGTCTGCATCGCCCGCTCCGGCTCCGGCCTCAACGCCAACTTCACGGTCCGCAAGATCAGCTTCGGCGAAGGCGTGGAGCGCGTCTTCCCGCTCTGCTCGCCCTCGCTCGATTCGATCGAGGTCGTGCGCCAGGGCAAGGTCCGCCGCGCGAAGCTGTATTATCTGCGCGGCCGCCGCGGCAAATCGGCCCGCATCGCCGAGCGCGCCCGCGCCCGCACGGACGACGCCCAGGCGTGATCCTCTCTTGACGTGGGGGCGGGCGGCCCGCACGTCCAAGACCGTTTTCCGAAAGCGCAATGCGGTTTTCGGAAGGAAACGGTCTAGATTCAAAGTGTAGACCCGGTTTCACCCGTTTTGATTTGGATAGATCAGAGCGGGATCGGGTCTGAGGACGCTGATGCACCCCGCCGCCCTCGCTCCTGCCGCTGACGACGACCTCGAGATCGTGACGCTCGGCTGCCGGCTGAACGCCGCCGAGAGCGAAGCCATGCGCCTCGCCGCGCGGGAGGCCGCCCTTTCCAATGCGGTGATCGTGAACACCTGCGCCGTCACCGCCGAGGCCGTGCGCCAGGCGCGCCAGACCATCCGCCGGGCCCGCCGCGAGCGCCCCGACGCGGCGATCATCGTCACCGGCTGCGCCGCCCAGATCGAGCCCGAGACCTTCGCGGCCATGCCGGAAGTCGATCGCGTCCTCGGCAATGCCGAGAAGCTCACTGCCGCGGGCTTAAGCAAGGCCGGACCGAGCAACGAAGAGCGCGTCCGCGTCGGCGACATCTTCGCCGAAACCACCCTGGCGCCGCGCGTGATCGAGGGCATCGCCGGCCGCACCCGCGCCTACGTGCAGGTGCAGAATGGCTGCGACCATCGCTGCACCTTCTGCACGATCCCCTACGGCCGCGGGAACTCCCGCTCTGCGCCGGCGGGCGACGTGATCGCGCAGGTCCGTCGTCTCGTGGAGAATGGTTGCCCCGAAATCGTGCTCACCGGCGTCGATCTCACGTCGTGGGGCGCCGACCTGCCCGGCCAACCCGCGCTCGGCAATCTCGTCGGCCGCATCCTCCGCCTCGTTCCCGACCTGAGGAGCCTGCGCCTTTCCTCGCTCGACGCGATCGAGATGGACGCCGAGCTTTTCCGTCTTTGCACAGAGGAGGAGCGCATCGCCCCGCACCTCCACCTCTCCCTGCAGCACGGGGCCGATCTCATCCTGAAGCGCATGAAGCGGCGGCATTCCCGCGCCGAGGCGATCGCGCTCTGCGCCCGCCTGAAAGCCGCGCGGCCAGACATCGCGCTCGGCGCCGACCTCATCGCGGGCTTCCCGACCGAAACCGAAGAGCACTTCTCCGATTGCCTCTCGCTGATCGACGAGGCGCAGCTTTCCTTCCTGCACATCTTTCCGTTCAGCCCGCGCCCCCACGCCCCGGCTGCGCGCATGCCCCAGCATCCGCCCGCGCTTGTGAAGGAGCGCGCCGCGCGGCTCCGCGCCAAGGGCGAGGAAGCCCTTCGCCGCCACCTCGACGCTTGGATCGGCCGCGAGAGCGCCGCGCTCGTCGAGCGTCCCGGCTTCGCCCGCCTCCCGGATTTCACGGGCGTGAAGATCGCCCGCGACACCCCCCGCTTCCGCTTCACCGGACATGACGGCGCCAACCTGATCGGGGCCCCGGCATGAGTTGGCTGAAACGCCTGTCGGATGGGCTGAAAAAGACCTCCGACCGCATCGCGTCGGGCCTTACGGGCAAGGAACGGCTCGACGCCTCGAACCTCGACGCTCTGGAGGAATCCCTCATCGCGTCCGACATGGGGCCGAGCGCCGCCGCGCGGATCATCGCCGGCTTCGCCGAGAAGAGCTTCGACAAGAACGCAAGCGACGAAACCGTTCGCGGCGCGCTCGCCGAGGAGATCGCCAAGATCCTCAAGCCCCGCGAAGGCCGCCTCGAGCTGGACGGCCCGCCGAAGCCCCGCATCCTGCTCGTCGTCGGCGTGAACGGCTCGGGCAAGACGACGACCATCGGCAAGCTTGCGGCCCGTTGGACGAAGGAAGGCAGGAAGATCGTCATCGGCGCCGCCGACACCTTCCGCGCCGCCGCCATCGAGCAGCTGGAAGTGTGGGCCAGGCGCGCCGGCGCGGATTTCGTCGCCAAGGGCGCCGGCGCTGATGCGGCGGGCGTTGCCTACGACGCCGCCGCGCGCGCCAAATCGACCGGGGCGGACATCGCCATCATCGATACCGCAGGCCGCCTGCAGACCAAATCCGAGCTGATGGCGGAATTGCCCAAGATCGTTAGGGCGCTGCGCAAGGTCGATGAGGACGCCCCGCATGAAGTGCTCCTCGTCCTGGACGCCACGATCGGCCAGAACGCCCTCCTCCAGATGGAGGCCTTCCGCTCCGCGCTGGCGTTGACCGGCCTCGCCATCACCAAGCTCGACGGAACCGCAAAAGGCGGGGTGCTCGTCGCAATCGCCGCGCGCCACGCGATCCCGATCCTCTATGTCGGGATCGGCGAGGGCGAGGAGGACCTGCAGACCTTCGAAGCCGGCGCCTTCGCGCGCGCGCTCGTGGGCCTCGAAGGATGAGCCGTTCGTATTTTTCGCATGCGATCCGCGCCGCGCACATGCGCGTAGAGGCAAGACAAAGGAGGGCGCGCGCATGAGCGCCGAGAAACCACTGCCGGAGCCCACTCCCGCGGCGAAGGAGGCGACCGCGCGCGGCGCCGGTCAGCTGCTGGTCGAGCTCGGACCGATCATCCTTTTCGTGCTGTCGTACAATGTACTGCGCCGGTCGCGGCCGGACGACGCCATCTTCATCGCCACCGCGGTCTTCATCGTCTCGACCCTTGCGGCGATCGCCTGGTGCTGGGTGAGGACGCGCCGCGTGCCGCCGGTGCTCCTGGTTACGGGAGTGTTGGTGATCGGCTTCGGCGGCCTGACGCTTTATCTGCGCGACGAGAACTTCATGAAGGTGAAGCCGACGTTTGTTAACATTTTTTATGCTTTGGCGATTTTCGGTTCCCTGCTGTTTCGCCAGAACATTTGGAAGCTTCTGTTCGGCCACGCCTTCTCGCTGCCCGACCGCGTCTGGAATATTCTGGCGGCGCGCTGGGGCGCGTTTTTCCTGTTCATGGCGGCCGTGAACGAGATCATTCGGCACACGCAGACCACGGACTTTTGGGTGAATTCGCGGTTGTTTATCGTCTATCCGCTGATCCTCGGCTTCGCGCTGGTGAATCTGCCGCTCACCATGAAGCACATCGGCCAAGCCGACCAGGGAACCGACAAGCAGGGCGCATGAACGTCCCAGCACGGCGCCGGTTCCGTCCGGTTCCCGCGCACAAGTCTTTGATCAGCCCCCGGACGAACGACGTTGCGATCCGCGCGCAACGCGCCTAGCTTCGCCCTGCCAAAAACGAGAGAGGTAATCCCCGATGGCAATGAGCCCGAAAGGCGCCTTCGCGCTGTCGCAGTCGCCGAGCCATCTGCTGCATCGCGCGCAGCAGTTCGCGCAGGATCGTTTTGCCGCCGCCGCCGGCGCCCGCGGCATCACCCTTCGCCAGTTCGCCGTTCTCGCCGCCATCGCCGAGCAGCCGGGCCGCAGCCAGACCGATCTCGTCCTCGCCACCGGCGTCGACCGCTCCACCCTCGCCGACATGATCACGCGCATGGAAAAGCGCAGCTGGATCCTGCGCGTCACCGCCGCCGATGACGCGCGCGCCAACGCCGTGACGCTCGCGCCCGGCGGCCGCGCCGCGCTCAACGCCGCCATCCCGTTCGCCAAGGCGGCCGACGAAGCGCTCATGGAGGCGCTCCCGCGCGGCGACCGCAAGCCGCTCCTGGATTTCCTGGCCAAGCTCTCCGAGGCCGCCGACGCCGCCGCCAACGCCCCGGCCCGCGCCGTCGCGAAATCGGCCAAGACGCCCCGCAAGGCGCCCCCCAAGAAGGGCCGGGCCGGCAAAAAAACCAAGAAGGGCAAGCGCTAGGGTTATTCCTGCGCCGGCCTATTCCAGCGCCGGCAAGATCCGCGTGCGGACAAGTTCCTCGTCGAGCGGGCCGCGCACGAGCGCGCGGATGCGCCCGTCCGGCCCGACAACGAACGTCTCGGGAACGCCGGCGAGCCCCATCTGCAACCCGTAGCGTCCGTCCGGATCGAGGCCGACCGCGGCGAACGGATCGCCGAGGTCGCGCAGCAGCGCATCGGGTCGCTGGTCCTTGTAGGCGACGCCGAGGATCGTCACGCCCTGCTCCTTGAGCGCCAGGAGCATCGGATGCTCGACCCGGCACGGCGCGCACCATGACGCGAAGAAGTTGATGACGTAGGGCCGCCCGGCGAACGCGGCCGGCGTGACCGTCCCGCGATCGCCGAGCGTCGCCAACGCGTAGGCCGGCGCCGGCTGCCCGACCAGCCCCTCGGTGATCGTCTCCCGCTGGCCCGGCCGCAGCAGCACCATCGCCGCGGCGGCCGCGATGAACACCAGCGCGACGAGCGGCGCGAACGCCCAGAAGCGTTTCATGATCGAAGCCGCCTCAAGGATCTTCTCGCGCCGCGCGCGCCCAGTGCTGCAGCCGCACGAACGCGACGACGGCGAGCGCGATGAAGCTCACCGCCGTCAGGGCGTAGGCCGGCGCGATGTAGTGCGCCCAGTGCGCCTGCGCGAGCTCCGGCGGGATCATGCCGCGCGCGCCCTGGCGCGCTGCGCCGCAAGCGCGCGTCGCCGGAAGATCTCGGCGCGCATGTTGGCGAACAGCAGCGCGGCGAACGCGGCGGCGTAGGCGCCCGCCATCGTCATGAGCGGCCCGAGCATCGCCGGGTGCAGCGCCGACCCGCCGGAGCGGATGAAGCTCGACGGCTGGTGCAGCGTGGACCACCACTCGACGGAGAAGTGCACGATCGGCAGGTTCACCGCGCCCGCCAGGCAAAGCACGCCCGCGATCCGCGCGCCCCGCTCTGCATCCTCGATCGCGAATGTAAGGGCGAGATAGCCGAGATAGGTGAGGAAGAGGACGAGCATCGAGGTGAGCCGCGCGTCCCAGACCCACCAGGTCCCCCAGGTTGGCGCGCCCCAAAGCGAGCCGGTCGCCAGACAGAGCGCCGCATAGGTTGCGCCGATCGGCGCTGCGGCGCGCGCCGCGACATCCGCCAGCGCATGGCGCCACACCAGCGAGACAAAGCTGGCGCCCGCCATGAACGCGTAGATCCCCATCGACCACCAGGCGGCGGGGACATGCACGTACATCACGCGCACCATCTCGCCCTGCTGGTAGTCCGGCGGAGAATAGTGGAGGCCCCACGGCAGCCCAACGGCGAACAGCGCCAGCGCCGCGACGCCCGCGACCGGCAGCGCCCAACCGGAAAACTCCAAGAAGCGCTGCGGATTGGCCATGCCCGCGATCATCGGGTCTGGCTAACCTTTGGGCGCAGGCTCCGCAATCGCTCCGCCCGGAATCATTCGGCCTGGAGACGCAAGGCCGCAGCCGCCGCGATCGGCCCGAGCGCCGCGGCGAGGACCGCGATCCCGCAGAGCAGCTGGAACGCCGGCGTCCCCAGACCCAGCCCTTGCGCCGCCGCTTCGCAGGCCGCCGCCCCAAAGAGCGCCGGCGGCGCAAAGAAGGGCGCAGACACCAGCGCGATGAGCACGCCCGCGCGCTTGATCCCCGCCGCCGCCGCCGCCCCCACGAGCCCGGCGCCGATGAAAGCCAGCATCCCGACCGCAACCGCGATCGACACCAGCGGCGCCGAAGCGGCCGGTATCTGCAGCATGATCGCCGCCGGCGCCGCTGCGGCCGCGAGCGGCAGGCCGACCGCGATCCACAGCGCCAGCGCCTTGGCCAGCACCAGCGCCTCCAGCGGCGCTGGCGAAAGCAGCATCTGCTCCAGCCCGCCCTCTTCGAGGTCCGCCTGGAAGAGCCGCTCCAGGATCATGAAGGCCGCGAGCGCCGCCGCGATCCAGATCACCGGAATGCCGACATTCCGAAGGCTTTCGAGCAAGGACGCCCGCTGCGCGTCCATCGTCAGCGGCACGAGCGCCACGGTGCCGAGGAAGAACCCGATCGGCGCTGCCGGCCCCGCGCCCGCGCCCCACGCGATCGCCAGATCGCGCCGAAAGAGCGCCAGCACGGCGATCATCGCGCCGCACCTGATGCGGACGGCGCCTCCATACGGAGTGGGGCTCCCCCTCCCCTTTGAAGGGAGGGGGAGCGCCCAGGCGCCGATCCGCTTGAATTGCTCACAGGGTGACAACGCTTGCCGGCGGCACGCCGAGAGGATCGTGGCCCGCGGCGACGACGATCCCACTCTTCAGATGCTCGGCGGCGAGCTCCGCCACCATGGTGCGTCCCGCCTCGTCGAGCGAGGCGAGCGGCTCGTCCAAGAGCCAGATCGGGCGCGGCGCGACGATGAGCCGGGAGAGCGCCAGCCGGCGCGACTGTCCCGCGCTCAGCACCCGCGCCGGCAACTTGGCGATCCGCGCCAGCCCGACACGCTCCAGGGCCGCCTCGCTTCCTGCCGGGTCGGCACCGAACAAGCCCGCCCAATAGCGCACGTGGGCGATGAGGCTGATGCCGGATTTGACGCCGTCGCGATGCCCAAGCACGTGCATCGACGTCGCCGGCTCGAACTCCCCTTCAAAGCGGATGCGCCCCTCCGCCGGCCTCAGCCAGCCGGCCAGTGCGCGCAGGAGGCTCGTCTTGCCGGCGCCGTTGCGCCCGCGCACGTCGATGAATTCGCCGGCGCGCGCCTCGAAGCTGAGCCCCGCGAGCACGCGGCGCCCGCCGCGCTCCAGCGCCAGATTTTCCACGATCAGCTTCACGTTTCGCGCATAGAAAAGCCTTCAAGCGCCTGCGTTCTAGGGCGCGTCGCGGCGTTTGGGGAGGAAATCATGCGTGCGCTGATCTTGTGCCTGGCTTTGACGGCGCTGGCCGCCTGCGGCCAGCAATCGGCTCCCTCGAACGCCGCGATGGACAGCCGCTCAGGCTTCGCCGGCGGCGAAGCGGGCCCGATGGGGGGGGTCGGCGTCGCGCGCGAGGAGGCACAGGCCATCGATGCAGCCGTCTCGCAGGACGCGCCTCCAGCATCTCCCCCGCCGCCGCCCCCGCCTCCCGGCCAGCCCGCGGCCGAGCCGGCGCCCGCGCCGGCCGCGCAGGCGCCCGTCGCCTATCTTGCCTATTCCTATCAGGTCGGGCTCGAGGTGCCGGGCCCGCGCCTGACCGGGC
Source organism: Hyphomonadaceae bacterium (assembly GCA_016791425.1). Lineage (GTDB taxonomy): Bacteria > Pseudomonadota > Alphaproteobacteria > Caulobacterales > Aquidulcibacteraceae > CADEEL01. Next base: position 190,385 of record JAEUMQ010000007.1, read on the forward strand.
TCATGGACGCCCACGCCCAGGCCTGCGTCGCAGCCGGCCCGAGGCTCTGCCAGCTGATCGGCTCGCAGCGCCAAGGCGATCCCGAGGCCTACATCTCCGGCAATCTCCAGATCCGCGGCGAGCCGGCGTGGCTCCGCGGCTTCATGGGCCGGCTCGAGAGCGACGCCGATCAGGCCGGGGGCCGCGTCCAGGCCCGCTCCACCACGACGGAGGATCTCACCCGCGCCATCGTCGATACCGAGGCCTCGCTGCGGGCCAGGCGCACGCTGCGCGACCGCCTGCAGGCCCTGCTCGCCAGCCGCCCGGGCCGGCTGTCCGACCTGCTGGAGGTGGAGCGCGAGCTCGCCCGCGTACAGGCCGAGATCGACGCCACGCAGAGCAATCTGGCGGTCATGCGCACCCGCGTGGACATGTCCGCGTTGAGTATCTCGTACGAATCCCAGCCGCGGTCGGTGGCCGCCGGCACGTTCACGCCGCTGCGGAACGCGCTGGCCGGCTTCGTCAGCGTGGTGGTGCAGGGCGTGGCGATCATCATCACGCTCATCGCCGGGCTGCTGCCCTTCGCGCTGCTTCTCTGGCTGATTGGCTGGCTCCTGCTGGGCTGGCGCAAGCGGCGCGGCGGCCGTTTCTTCAACCGCCCGCAGACCCCTCCAGCCCCGCCGGCGAGCTAGGACGCCCTCTCCCCTCTTCCGCCGGCGCGGGAGAGGGGGCTCAAGCCCGGCGGATTACTCCGGACACGGATCAACTCGCCGCGACGTTCCGCCGATTGAATCGCACGCGAACAGTGCTAAAAGGACGCTCCCGCGCGCCGATTCCGGCACGGGGCGCTCCCCGCCGCGGACCTCAAGAGCCCATTTGTTGAGGAGGAGCGCTATGGCTTCGCTCGATTCATTCAAATCTCGCCGCACCTTGCAGGCCGGCGGCAAGACCTACGCCTATTTCGACCTCGCCGAAGCCTCCAGGAACGGCTTGGGCGACATCGCCAAGCTCCCCGTGTCGCTGAAGGTGCTGCTTGAGAACCTCTTGCGCACGGAGGACGGCGTCGCGGTGTCGAAGGGCGACATCGAGGCGATGGCCCGCTGGCTGACCGGCCGCGGCAAGGAGGAGGTGGAGATCGCCTTCACCCCCGCGCGCGTCCTGATGCAGGACTTCACCGGCGTCCCGGCCGTGGTCGATCTCGCCGCCATGCGCGACGCTGCTGTGGCCCTGAAGGCCGACGCCGAGAAGATCAACCCGCTCGTGCCCGTCGATCTCGTGATCGACCATTCCGTCATGGTCGATCATTTCGGCGCGCCGGATTCGTTCGCCCGCAACGTCGAGCTCGAATACCGCCGCAACGGCGAGCGCTATCAATTCCTGCGCTGGGGCCAGACCGCGTTCCGCAATTTCCGCGTCGTGCCCCCGGGCACCGGCATCTGCCACCAGGTGAACCTGGAATATCTCGGCCAGTCCGTCTGGGTGAACGATGCCGGGGAAGCCTATCCCGACACCGTCGTCGGCACCGACAGCCACACCACCATGATCAACGGCATCGGCGTCCTCGGCTGGGGCGTCGGCGGCATCGAGGCGGAGGCCGCGATGCTCGGCCAGCCGATCTCCATGCTCATCCCAGAAGTCATCGGCTTCAAGCTGACCGGCAAGCTGCCGGAAGGCGCCACCGCCACCGACCTTGTGCTCACCGTCACGCAGGCGCTGCGCGCGCGCGGCGTGGTCGGCAAGTTCGTGGAGTTCTTTGGGCAAGGCCTCGACAATCTCTCCGTCGAGGACCGCGCAACGATCGCCAACATGGCCCCCGAATACGGCGCGACCTGCGGCTTCTTCCCGGTTGACGCCAAGACCATCGCCTATCTCACCGCCACCGGCCGCGATCCCGGCCGCGTCGCGCTCGTGGAGACGTATTGCAAGGCCCAAGGCCTCTGGCGCGGCGACGTCGAGCCCGTGTTCACCGACGCGCTCGAGCTCGATCTCGCCAGCGTGAAGCCCTCGCTCGCCGGCCCCAAGCGCCCGCAGGACCGCGTGCTGCTGGGCGGCGTCGCCGCCGGCTTCGGCGCCGTGATGGCGAAGGAGTTCAAGAAGACCGACGCCGAGCTCACGCAGCGCTTCCCGGTCAAGGGCGCCGGCCACGACCTCGGCCACGGCGACGTGGTGATCGCCGCGATCACCTCCTGCACCAACACCTCGAACCCAAGCGTGCTCATCGCCGCCGGCCTCGTGGCGCAGAAAGCCAACATCCGCGGCCTCAAGGTGAAGCCTTGGGTGAAGACCTCGCTCGCGCCGGGCAGCCAAGTGGTGACCGACTATCTCGCCCATGCCGGCCTTGACACGCATCTGAACGCGCTCGGCTTCAACACCGTCGGCTACGGCTGCACGACCTGCATCGGCAATTCCGGCCCGCTGCCCGCGCCGATCTCGGAAAGCGTTCAGGCCAACGACGTCGTCGTCGCCTCGGTGCTCTCCGGCAATCGCAATTTCGAGGGCCGCATCAACCAGGACGTCCGCGCCAACTATCTCGCCTCCCCGCCGCTCGTAGTGGCCTACGCGCTCGCCGGCTCGATCCTGATCGACCTGGAGAAGGATCCTCTGGGTACGGACAAAGCGGGCAAGCCCGTCTACTTGAAGGACATCTGGCCGACCAACGACGAGATCACCGCGCTCGTCCGCGCCAACGTGACGCCCGAGATGTTCGCCAAGCGCTACGGCGATGTCTTCAATGGCGACGCGCTTTGGCGCGCCATCTCCGTCTCTGGCGGCCGCACCTACAAATGGGACGCCGACTCCACCTATGTGCGCAACCCGCCCTATTTCGAAGGCATGCGCCCGAAGGCCGATCCCCCGGGCGATATCGCGAGCGCGCGCGTGCTGGCCCTCTTCGGGGATTCCATCACCACCGACCACATCAGCCCCGCCGGCTCGATCAAGAAGGCGAGCCCCGCCGGGCAATACCTCGTCTCGCACAAGGTCGATCAGGCCGACTTCAACTCTTACGGCGCGCGCCGCGGCAATCACGAAGTGATGATGCGCGGCACCTTCGCCAATATCCGCGTGAAGAACGCGATGGTGAAGAACGACAAGGGCGAGGTGATCGAAGCGCCCGACACGATCCACTATCCTTCCGGCGAACGCATGCCGATCTATGACGCCGCGATGCGCTACGAGAAGGAAGGCGCGCCGCTCGTCGTGTTCGCCGGCAAGGAATACGGCACCGGTTCGTCGCGCGATTGGGCGGCGAAGGGAACCAAGCTGCTCGGCGTGCGCGCGGTGATCGCCGAAAGCTTCGAGCGCATCCACCGCTCGAACCTGATCGGCATGGGCGTGCTGCCGCTGCAATTCGCAGCCGGCGGCAGCTGGGCGGCGCTGGGCCTCACGGGCGCGGAGAAGGTCTCGCTCTCCGGCGTCGCGACCCTGAAGCCGCGCCAGGAAGTCACGCTCACGATCACGCGCCCGACCGGCGAAGTCGTGACGGCCAAGGCCCTCTGCCGGATCGACACGCAGAACGAGCTTGAATACTTCCTCAATGGCGGCATCCTCCACTACGTCCTCCGGGGCCTCGCCCAGGCGGCGTAAGCGGCGTGTCCGGCGGCGCCGTCTTGGAGCGCGCCCGAGCCTTGAAGTCGTCACAGCCAGTTGAGTCGACCGTTCCGGCCAGGACCTCCATGTTGCGGGCCATGTTTCGGGCGTGTTGGCTTGTCCTTGTCGTGGCGGCGACGCTGCTTCTGGCTCCCGCCAGCGCGCAGCCGCAGTCGCCGTACCGCACCGGCGAGCAGATCGTTGTCGAGCTCTACACCTCGCAAGGCTGCGACACCTGCCGCCGCGCCAACCGCCTGCTCGGGCAGCTCGCCGCGTCGCCGGACGTGATCGCCATCACATTCCCGGTGGATTATTGGGACTATCTGGGCTGGCGCGACACCTTCGCAAGCTCCGACTTCACGCAACGCCAGCGCCGTTATTGGCGGAGCCTGCATGCGCGCAGTCTCTACACGCCGGAGATCGTCATGAACGGCGCCGCGCACGTGAACGCCGCAAGCGCCGAGCGCGTCACCGACCTGTTGGCGACGTTCCGGGCCGCGCCTGTGCATCAGGGCCCGCGCGTCACGATCGAGCGCTCCGGCGCCGGCGCGCGCGTCTTTGTCGGCCGCGGCCGCCCGCACAATCCTCCCGCGGACGTCTGGATCGTACCGTTCGATCCGGGCCCAGTCTGGGAGACGGTCCGCACCGGCGACAATGCCGGCCACCGCGTCGTGCACTACAATCTCGCCCAGGGCCTGAGCCGCATCGGCGCCTGGACCGGAGAACCGGCGCGGTACGAGCATCGCTATTGCCGTCGCCAGTGCGCGGTGATCGTGCAGGAGCGCAATGGCGGCCCGGTGATCGCCGCCGCGCGCACACCCGCAAGCTAGACCATTTCCCGAAACGCGGTTTTCGGACGAGAAATGGTCTAGATTCGAAGTGTCGATCAGATTCACCGGTTTTGATTTGCGTAAATCAAACCGGATCTGGTCTAGGTCGCGTTCGCGCCGCGTGCAGCGACCCGCTCGCGGATGAGCGCCTGTACGCGTTCGGGCTCCCGCAAGCCTGCCATCCATGCGCCATGACGGGTCCTGCGCGACGAGAGCGCAAATTCGATGCGGTCGCCGTCGCGCCGCCAGCACGAGAAGGCCTCCGGCCCGTAGCTCTCCGCGATCGTCCACGGATCGCGCGACGCGATCACCAACCGCCCCTCGGTGATCACATAGACCCGCGATTCGCCGCCGAGATAATAGCCCCAGCAATGCACGCCGAAGGCGCTGGCGCAGGCGCACGCGACACCCATGACCAACGCCGAACGCCGATCGCGATCGCGGAGCGCGCGCACGGCCTGCCACGCCATGAGGAGCGCTCCGATCGTGATCGCCATCGCGCCGGTTGCATCGTGCACGCTGCCGCCGACCGGCGCCATCTGCCACCAGAGCAGCGGCTCGCCCGGCCCGAGCACGCTTTCAGCGAAGGCGCGCGCCGATGCGCTGTCCATTCCAAGCGCTCCTTGCCAGCGCCGCATTAACCAACGACGACGGGCATTGTATCAAGCGAGCGGAAACGTCGCGTTGAGAGGTATGGATAAGAGATGACGAGCTTTCTGCGCATGGCCGCGCTGGCGGCGCTTGTTTGCCTCGCGGCCGGCTGCGGCCGCAGCGACCGCGAAGTCGGCGAGTTCTCCAACGACCTCCTCGGCAACGAGATCAAGGTCGAGGCCCTGCCCGATCCCGCCATCCCGGGCATCGTCTGCCACATGGCCTATTTCGAGCGCGGCGTGCTCGATCGCGTGCGGCAGGGCAATTGGTTCGAGGACCCGTCCAATTCCTCCGTGTCCTGCCAGCGGATCGGCCCGATCGACCTCGCGCGCGTGCCGCTGGGGCGCAACGGACAGGAAGTGTTCTCCCAGCGCCTGTCGCTTTTCTTCAAGAAGAACGCCGTCCGCCGCATCGTCGATCTCGACAATCGCACGATCCTCTACGTCTCGCACTCGCGCGAGATCATCGAGGGCTCTGCAAAAATGGACATCTCGACCGTCCTGCTCACGCCCGAGGAAGTCGCCGCCGCCCGCGCCGCGCGCCGCTGATCCCGTCGACGCTACAGAACAAAGCGCCCCCTCTCCCCTTGGGGAGAGGGGGGTTCAATTCTCCAGAGCCGTGCTTGCTTCGAGCCAGGCTTCTTCCGCGTGCGCAAGCTTCGCCGCCGCCGCCGCGCGATCCTTGGCGAGCTTGGCCGCGCGCGCATGATCGCGCGAGAAGAGCGTCGGATCCGACACAACGCCGCATCGATCTTCGCCAGCGCCGCCTGCGCCTCGTTCAAAGCCTTTTCCGCGCCGGCGAGCTTTTGCTGCAGTGTGAACTTGGACCCGCCTTTCGTCGCCGCCTTCGGCGCCTCGCCCTTCTCGAACCCCGGCGCCGCGCGCGCACTCGGCCGATCCGCGCTCAACACGAGCGCGCGATAATCCTCAAGGTCCCCTTCATACGGGCGCACGCGCGCGGCATGCACGAGCCAGAGACGGTCCGCGCACGCCTCGGCGAGATAGATGTCGTGCGTGATGAGCAGCACCGCGCCCTGGTATTCGTTGATCGCGTGGATGAGCGCTTCGCGGCTGTCGATGTCGAGGTGGCTCGTCGGTTCGTCGAGAATGAGCACGTGCGGCTTGGAATACGCCATCAGCCCGAGCAGCAGCCGCACTTTCTCGCCGCCGGAAAGGCTCTCGACCTTGGTGTCGATCTTCTGCACGCCGAAGCCCATCCGCGCCGCGAGCGAGCGCAGCTTGGGCGGCGCCCAGGTCGGCTCCAAATCGAACACGTGCTGCAGCACGGTTTCCCCGGCGCGCAGCTCGTCGAGCTGATCCTGGCTGAAATAGCCGATCTTCATCTTGCTGGACGCCGTCCGCCGTCCGCCGAGCAGCTCCAGCCGCCCGCCGATCGATTTCACCAGCGTCGTTTTGCCCTGCCCGTTCGGCCCGATGACGACGATCCGGTCGTCATGGTCGAGCCGCAGCGACACGCCCTTCAGCACCGGCTTGCCCTTCACATAGCCGAGGTCGCATTCGTCGAGCACGACCAGCGGCGAGGACAGTTCCGAGGGGTCCTCGAAATGGAACGGGACCGTCCGCTCCTCCAGCGGGATCGGGATCTCCTGCATCTTCTGCAGCTGCTTGATGCGGCTCTGCGCCTGCCGCGCCTTCGACGCCTTCGCCCGAAAGCGATCGACGAAGGCCTGCAGATGCGCGCGCTGCGCGTCCTGCTTCGCCTTGAGGCCGCTTTGCAGCGCGATGCGCTCGGCGCGCTTCTTCAGGTAGGCGTCGTAGCCCCCGACATGCACTTCGAGCTTCTTGTCGTCGAGCGCAAGCACATGCGTGACCGAACGGTTCAGCATCTCCCGGTCGTGACTCACCACCACGACCGTGTGCGGATAACGCGCCAGGTAGTCTTCCAGCCACGCCGCGCCTTCGAGGTCGAGATAGTTCGTCGGCTCGTCGAGCACGAGCAGGTCGGGCGCCGAGAAGAGCACGCCCGCGAGCGCGCCGCGCATCCGCCAGCCCCCGGAGAATTCCCGCGCCGGCCGCCGCAGCTCATCCTGCCCGAAACCGAGCCCCACCAGGATCGCGGATGCCCGCGCTTCCGCCGAATAGGCGTCGATCTCCCCGAGCCGCGTATGGATGTCGGCGATCCGATGCGGATCGGTGGCGGTCTCTGCCTCCGCTGTCAGCGCGGCGAGCTCCTCGTCAGCGGCGAGCACGATGTCGAGCATTGGCGTATCGACCTGCGGAACCTCCTGCGCCACGAACCCCATGCGCGCGCCGCGCCGGATGCGGATCGAAGCATTGGGCTTGCCGACTTCCTCGCGGATCAGGCGCAGCAGGGTCGTCTTGCCCGTGCCGTTGCGGCCGATGAGGCCCACTTTCCAGCCTTCGGCGATGAAGGCCGAGGCGTCCTCGAAGAGCGCGCGCCCCGCGATGCGGTAGGTGAGATCGGTGATTTCGAGCATGGCGGACGCGGGATAAAGCCATCCCGCGTCCGCATTGCAAGCGTCGCGCTTACGAAATGCCGCCGAAATTCACGTACTTGGTCTCCAGAAACTCGTCCAGGCCTTCCACGCCGCCCTCGCGCCCAAGTCCGCTCTCCTTCACGCCGCCGAACGGCGCGACTTCTGTTGAGAGGATGCCGTCATTGATCGCGACCATGCCGTAATCCAGCCGCTCGGCGATCCGCCACGCCCGCGAGACGTCGCGCGTGAAGAAATAGGCGGCCAGGCCATAGGGCGTGTCGTTGGCGATCTCCACCGCGTCGTCGTCGTTGCGGAACCTGATCAGCGGCGCCACGGGGCCGAAGATCTCCTCACGGAAGACGCCCATCTCGCGCGTCACTTCGGTAAGCACCGTCGGCGTGTAGAAATTGGCGCCGGCGGCATGCTTCTCTCCCCCGACCAGCGCCTGCGCGCCGCTCGCGCGCGCCTCCGCCACGAGCCGCGACACCTTTTCCACCGCGTGCGCATCGATCAGCGGCCCGACCGCGACGCCCTCGCCATCGCCCGGCCCAACCTTCAGCCCACGGACGGCCTCAGCGAGCTTCTTGGCGAACGCGTCATACACATCGCCATGCACCAGGATGCGGTTCGCGCACACGCATGTCTGGCCAGCGTTGCGGAACTTCGAGGCGATCGCGCCTTTCACGGCGAGATCGAGGTCCGCGTCGGCGAACACCAGCAGCGGCGCGTTGCCGCCGAGCTCCAGCGAAAGCCGCTTGACCGTGCCCGCGCACGCCGCCGCGAGCAGCTTGCCCACTTCCGTCGAGCCGGTGAAGGAAAGCTTCCGCACCAGCGGACTGGCGCAGAGCGCATCGCCCACCGGCCGCGACTTCGACGTCGTCACGATGTTGAGCACGCCGGCCGGCAACCCCGCCGCTTCGCCGAGCTCGGCGAGCGCGAGCGCCGTAAGCGGCGTCTGCGACGGCGGCTTCAGCACCATCGTGCAGCCCGCGGCCAAAGCCGGCCCCGCCTTCCGGGTGATCATCGCGGCCGGAAAGTTCCACGGCGTGATCGCCGCGACCACGCCGACCGGCTGGCGCATGGTGACATAGCGCCGCGACGCGACGGTCGTCGGGATCGTCCGGCCATAGGCGCGCCGGCCCTCCTCGGCGAACCATTTGATGAACGACGCCGCATAGAGCACCTCGCCGCGCGCTTCCGCGAGCGGCTTGCCGCCCTCGCGGGTCATCAGGCGCGCGAGCCGATCCACGTCCTTCACGATCGCGCGATGCCAGTCCTCGAGGATCGCCGCGCGCTCCTGCGCCAGCTTGCCGGCCCAGCCCGGGAACGCGGCGTGCGCCGCCTCGATGGCGGCCTGGGTTTCCTCCGCCCCGAGATCGGGAACCTCCGCGATCGTCTCGCCGTTGGCGGGGTTGCGCACTGCGAAGCGCGCCTTCCCCGCGATCCAGCGGCCGTTGATGAACGCGTCGGATCGGATGCCGTCGCTCATGCGCCTGTCTCCCGGAACGTGGGTTCAAGCGTACATCGACCCGATAACGCCCCCGCGCAAGCCGCTCGCCTCGAAACCCGACGCGGAGTAAGGTGCGTCGAAAGAAATCCGGAGGAATCCGATGAGCTGGAAGGACGTTCTGGTCCTGGTGGCCGACGCGCGCATCGACGAGCCCGCCATCGCGCTCGCCGAGGAGGTCGCGCGCCGGTTCGAGGCGCAATTGTGCGCGACCTTCCTCACGCCGCTGCCGGATGAGCCCCTGGCCTATGAGCCGACCGTTGTCGCCGGCGTGTGGGCCGAGCTGCTCGGCCGCGCCCGCGCGCAATCCGAAGCCGAGCGCGCGAAGGTCGCCGCCCGCATCAGCGCCGCAGCGCCGAAATGCGAGCTGAAGATCGCCGAGGCCCTCTCCCGCGATCTTGGCCGCGTGGCCGCGCTGCATGCGCGCTACGCCGATATCGCTGTGCTCGCCCGCTCGCCGGAATCCGACCATGGCGACTTGCGCGACGAGATCGTCGAGGGCGTGCTGTTCCATTCCGGCCGTCCCGCGCTGGTGGCGCCGCCGAACTGGCCGGGCGGCAATTCCTCCAAGAGCGTCGGCAAGCGCATTCTCGTCGCCTGGGACGCCAGCCGCGAAGCCACCCGCGCGCTCGCCGATGCATCTCCCTTCATCGACACCGCGGACTCCGTCGCCATCGTGACGGTGGACGCCAAGCCGAAGATGTTCGGCCATGGCGACACGCCCGGCGCCAAGATCGCCGCCCACCTCACGCGCCGCGGCGCCAAGGTCGAGGTGCGGAATATCGAGAGCAAGAGCAAGCCCGTCTCTCTTGCCCTGATGGACGAGGCCCGCGCGCTGAACGCCGACCTCATCGTGATGGGCGGCTATTCCTCCTCGCGCCTGCGCGAGATGGTGTTCGGCGGCGCCACGCGCGATCTCCTCCGCACCGCCGAAGCGCCGCTGCTCATGTCGCATTGAGCTGACCGCTCTTAACCCTCGCGGTTGCGCGTTCGCCGCTTGGCGGGCATGACCGCGCGCCCATCTCCCTGCGGCGGGGAATTTGCACAATTCGAACATCGCGGACATGCGGCGAGCACGGTTAATGCGAAATCACCTCTGCGCCGCGGCGTTCGCGCTCTTCGCGGCGGCCTGCCAACCCGCGCAGCCGCTGACCCTTGACGCCCCGCTGTCGATGTCCGCCGAAGTCAAGCTCACGCGCCTTGAGCACGACGGTCTCGAATGCCAGATCGCGCTCGGCACGGCGTCGGGCTTGCGCACGCGCGTCGCCGAGCCTGGCGCCGGCACGGATCAATGCCCGCTCGACGGCACGGTCGTGATCGAGCGATCCGGCTTCGTCTATGGCCGCGAACTGGCCGCCACCTGCCCGCTCGCCGCAGCGCTTTACCTCTGGGAGAAAGACATCGTCGCGCCGGCGGCCCAGGAGCATCTCGGCGGCCAGGTGGTGCGCATCGAGGAGCGCGGCACGTTCTCCTGCCGCAACCGCTACGGCCGCGCGCAGGGCGACATCTCCGAGCACGCGCGCGCCAACGCCATCGACGTCGCGGGCATGCGTCTCGCCGACGGCCGCCATGTCTCGGTGCAGGACGATTGGGGCAAGGACACGCCGGAAGGACGCTTTCTGGCTGCGGTGCGCGATCGGTCATGCCGCGTGTTCGACGGCGTCCTGAGCCCCGATTACAACGCCGCGCACCGCGATCATTTGCATCTCGATCGCGGCCCCGACCGGATCTGCTCCTAGACGCTCAGGGCAGCAGCCTGGCGCGCTGCGCCATCTTGTCGGCGCCGGCCGCGAAATCTCCCTGGCAATCGATCCATTGCACGGTCGCCAGCTCGTACTCGACGGGCCCGGCCGGCGCCGAGCCATCCGTCTTGAGCACGAAGCGCCCTTTCCCGCGCTTGCGCGCCAACAGCAATTCCGTGGCGATGTCGAAGCTGGTGTTCGCGTGATCGGAATAGACCAGCACGAGGAACGAGCATGCCTCGATCGCGTGGGCGATCGACGCGCGGTAATCGGCGCCTGGATCGACATCGCGGAACGAGATCCAGCAGCCGCATCCGGCCTTCTCCAGAGCCTCCACGAGCTGGATCGCCAAGTCTTCGTTCCTGCTCGCATAGGAGATGAAGGCGCGCTTTGCGAGCGGCTCGGCCGCCGCCGCCAACGGTTTGCGCACCTGCAGCGTCTTCATGATCGGGACATCTCGTCGCGCAACAAGTCCAAGCGCCATGAGGCGCGCGGCCGCCACCGCCGGCGCCAGGTCCGCCTTCGCCGCATCGATCCGCACGGACGGGCTCTGCCCAAAGTCCGACGGAGGCGCCGCCTCGCCGACGCACACCTGCACCAGCACGCCGCGTTTGGCCCCCACTTCCGCTTCCGCCAGCACCCACTCCGACCGCACCGAGTGCGAGGACCAGATTGTCAGGACGCAGTCCGCGGTTTGGAGATCGCTCTCGATCCGCTCGGCGAGCGTCGCATCGAGAGCCTCGTTCGCGAACGTGAGATACTCCTCGAAGGGCGCATCAAGTCCTTCCGACCGCAACGCATCCGCCAGCGCTTCCGCGATCGGAAGATCCTCGTTGTCGAAATTGATGAAGACCCGCGCCACAGCTCTAATCCACGCAAAGCACCGCCTGCTGGCGCCCTCCGACGATTGTCGCGAAACAGCCGAACTGGAAGTTTGTCCGCTGGCACACGCCGCTGGCCGCGCCCGTCGGTCTCGCGACCGGCGCTTCGCCGATGCAGCGTCCGCTCGCGCATTGCGATCCGTCCGTGCAGGCGCGCCCCGCGTCCGCGAACGGCACGACGCATTGCAGGCTCTGCATCCGCCCGACCGGCTGCATCGATCCGCCGCGCGAGGCGCAATCGCCAGCCGAGGCCTGGCCGCTCGTCGCCTCCGGCTTTGTCGCGCTGACCGGCGCCGGCGTCGGCGCGACGGGCGGCTCGTTGGCCACCGGCGCGCAGCTCATCAGGACGAGCGCCGCAAGCGCGATGATATTTCTCATGTGATGCTCTCCAAACCCATCAAGTCTTCTCATATCTCGTCGAAATCCCCGCCGCGCCCCTTGCCTTCGGCGAAGCGTGCGGCCCCCGCGCGACCCTCCGCCAGCACGACCGGCGCCCCCTGCTCGAATTCCCGCTTGAGCGCTGCATCGAGGTCACGGCTCCAGCCCGCGAACGTCGAAGCGCGATCGGCGCGCAAGCAGAGCTGCGGGAACCGAGCAATCTCGCTGGCAAGCTCCATTGCTTCTTCGCGCGCGCAGCCGACGGGAACCAGCCGATTGGCCAAACCCCATTCATACGCTTCGCGCGCATCGACCGCGCGCCCGGTCAGGATCATGTCGAGCGCGCGTCCCTGCCCAATAATGCGCGGCAGCCGCACGGTGCCGCCATCGATCAGCGGCACGCCCCAGCGCCGGCAATAGACGCCGAACACCGCGCTCTCCGATGCGACCCGCAAATCCGCCAGCAGCGCAAGCTCAAGCCCGCCCGCGACCGCGTGCCCCTCCACCGCGGCAATGAGCGGCTTGGAGAGCGTCACGCCGGGCTCAGCGTCGGCGCGATCCGAAAGCAGCCGCGACGGTCCCATCGGCCCCGGACCATCGACCGACGTGGAGAAGCGCTCGTCGCGGCTGACCGCTTTCAAGTCCGCGCCTGCGCAGAAGCAATCGCCCGCGCCGGTCAGCACGACGACGAGAACATCCCCATCGCCTTCCGCTTCCGCAAACGCGGCAAAGAGCGCCTGCGCCGTCTCCGGATCGACCGCGTTGCGCGCCTCAGGCCGATTGAGGGTGATGATCGCGACGGGCCCTTCACGCTCGTAGAACACGCTCATCGGGCCGCTCCTGCCATCTCGCGCCGCATTGACGTTGACGCCCACGCCGCTAGGGAAAACAACCATGAGCGACCAGAACCCGCAAACCGCGCCCCAGAAAGGGGCCTCGGCAAGCCCGCCCGCCAGGAAAGGCGGCGTCCTCGGCGGTCCGCTCATCCCCGCCGTCGCGGCCATCGCCCTCGGCATCGGCGGTTCCTACATGCTCTTTGGCCGGCCGCCCGAGCACAACTCCCAGGTCACATCGAGCGCGGTGACCGGCTGCATCTTGCAGCCGCCGTCGCGCATCGGCGGCCCGATCTCGCTCCAGAGCGACGCCAACCAGCCCGTCACCCAGGCGACGTTCGCCGGCAGCCCCACGCTCGTCTATTTCGGCTTCACGCACTGTCCGGACATCTGCCCGAACTCGATGTACCTGATCCACGACGCCCTCAACCTGATGGGCGCGTCGGGCCAATCGGTCAAAACCGCGCTCGTCACCGTCGATCCCGAGCGCGACACGCCTGAAGACATGCACGATTACATCGCCACCGAAGGCTTCCCGCGCGGCCTGGTCGGCCTCACCGGCACGCCCGACCAGATCGCCGCCGCCGCCCAGGCCTTCGCGGTCAGCTACCAGAAGGTCCAGCAGGGCGACGACTACACCATGAGCCACACCTCGTTCGTCTATCTGATGGACGGAAACTGGCGCACCCAAGCGGTCATGAGCACGATCGGCCGCACCCCGCAGGAACTCGCCTCCTGCCTGTCCCAGGGCCTGCAGGCCAAGCCGCCGGGTTAATGTATTCCTAACGCGGAACGGCCGATCCCGTTTTGTTCCAAGGTTAGCGCCCGCGCCGGCGGGCGTCGCGCTGCGGCCGCACACACCCAACGGGTTAAGTCGCTGGAAACGCCCCCTAACGTATCTTAGATTCTGATGCTGCGGTGCAGCATTTGGGTGGGCTGCGAATGCTCTATTCGTTGTATGAATTGAACCATCTGGCTGTCGCGCCCCTGAGGGCCGCGGCGATGGTCCAGGGCGCGATGATGCGCTCGCCGTTCAATCCGGCGTCCGAGACCGAGATGGCGCGGACGGCCGCGGCCGCGTCCGACCTCTTCGAGACCGTCACGCGCCGCTATCGCAAGCCCGAATGGGGCATCAAGGAGACGATCGTCAACGGCGCCCCGGTCGGAGTGTCGCCGAAGCCGGTCTGGTCGAGCGCTTGGTGCTCGATGGTGCATTTCCAGCGCGACCGCGCCGCTTTGAAGAAGGCCCGCCGCGACAATCGCCGCGATGCGAAGGTTCTGATCGTCGCCCCGATGTCGGGCCACTACGCCACGCTGCTGCGCGGCACGGTCGAGGCCTTCCTGCCCGAGCACGAGGTCTACATCACCGATTGGGCCGATGCGCGCATGGTGCCGATCATCGCCGGCCGCTTCGACTTGAACGACTACATCGACCATGTGGCGATGATGCTGCGCGTGCTTGGCCCCGGCGCGCATGTGGTCGCCGTCTGCCAGCCCGGACCGCCGGTTTTGGCCGCCGTGTCGATCATGTCCGAGCGCGACGATCCGTGCCTGCCCTCGACCATGACGATCATGGGCTCGCCGATCGATGCGCGCCTCTCCCCGACGCAGCCGAACCTTCTGGCCGCCAAGCGTCCCTATTCCTGGTTCGAGCGCACGCTCATCCACTCGGTGCCGCCGGTCTATCCGGGAGCGTTCCGCAGCGTCTATCCGGGCTTCCTGCAGCTCGCCGGTTTTCTGGGCATGAACCTCGCGCGCCATGTCGATGCGCACTGGGAATACTACAAGAATCTCGTGAAGGACGACGGCGACAGCGCCCAGAAGCACCGCATCTTCTATGACGAATATCTCTCCGTCTGCGACCTCACCGAGGAATTCTATCTGCAGACCATCAAAGACGTGTTCCAGGAGTTCAAGCTGCCCCGTGGCTTGCTTGAGCACCGCGGCCGTCTCGTTCGCCCGCAAGCGATCAAGCGCACGGCGCTCATGACCGTCGAGGGCGAGAACGACGACATCTCCGGCATCGGCCAGACGCAAGCCGCGCACGAGCTCTGCGCATCGCTGCCCGCCTCGATGCGGCTGGACTATGTGCAGCCCGGCGTCGGCCATTACGGCGTCTTCAACGGCCGACGCTTCACCACCGAGATTTATCCGCGCATTCGCGAGTTCATGCGCACGCACGAAGTCGCCAACGACCGCTCCGACGACGCGAAAGCCGGCGACGCGAAGGCCAGCGCGTCTTGAGGATCATCGAGCCATGAAGCGATACCGCAGAACGCGCAGGGCCAGAGATCCAGGCCGTCTTCGGACGGAAAGCCGCTTCACTTTCCAGAAGCAGCCTCGCGCGTGAAAGCAGACCCCAAGAGAGCATAGATGCCCGCCGCACCCGACCGCCGCGCCGCCGACATTCCGCTCGACAACGGGCGCATGCTGTCGGTCAGGCTGTCGGTCAATCCGCGTGCGCGGCGAGTTTCGGTGCGGATCGACGCCGTGCGGCGCGAAGCGGTCGCCACCGCCCCCAACGAGCGGCAATTGAAGCGCGCCATCAAGTTTGCCGCCGAGCGCGCGACCTGGATCGCGCAGGAGCTCGCCCGCCTGCCGATGGGCACGCCCTTCGCACCGGGCGCAACCATTCCGATCCGCGGCGTTCCCCATCGCCTCGAGATGAAGCTCGGGCGTGGCGCGCCATACCTGGAGGCGGGGCGGCTCGTCGTGCCGACGCTCGACGCGGCCCTCTTCGCCGCCCGCGTGAAGCGCTTCCTGATGAGCGAGGCGCGCGCCGACCTCGCCGACCGCGTCGCCGTTCACGCCGAAACGCTGAACGTGAAGGCGCCGCTGCGGATCGCGGTCAAGGAAACCCGCTCGCGCTGGGGCTCATGCTCCGACGACGGAGCCCTGGCGTTCTCTTGGCGCGTCATCTTCGCGCCGCCCTTCGTGCTGGACTACCTCGCCGCGCACGAAGCCTCGCATCTGCGCGAGATGAACCATTCGCGGCGCTTCTGGTCGCACGTCCGCCGCTGTATGCCGGAATTCGAATCCGGCCGCGCCTGGTTGCACGAACACGGCTGCGCGCTGCACGCCATCGGCGCGACGCACTAGAGCGGTTCCCGAAAAGTGTTACGCGGTTTTCGGACGAGAACCGCTCTAGATTCAGACTGCAGACCCGATTCACCCGCTTTGATCTGAGTAAATCAAAACGGGATCGGGTCTAGGCTGGCCGCCGGGAAGCTGGCCTAGCCTTCCGGTCCGAAATCGAGCGACCGGTCGCCGGTATCCACCGGCGGCCGCTGCGAACCGACCGAAGAAGGCCCGATCGGCGCCCCGACCACGGCCGGGCGCTGCTCGCCGCCGCCCGCGCTCGGCGGCGGCGCGCTCGAGGCGAAATCCTCCGTCGTCGGAGCTTCGAGCGGCTGCGCCGGCAAGCCGCGCACGGCGACCACCATGTAATCGTGCCAGATCTGCGCCGGCAGCGAGCCGCCGGTAACGCGGTCGGTGGTGGCGAAATTGTCGTTGCCGACCCACACGCCCGCCACCAGACCCGGCGTGAAGCCCACGAACCAGGCGTCGCGATAATCGTTGCCGGTGCCGGTCTTGCCGCCGATCGCGCGCCCCTCGATGCGCGCGCGCGTGCCCGTGCCGTTCTCCACCACGCGCTGCATCATGAGGTTCATGAGCCGGAACGGCCTTCCCTCGATCACACGCCGCCGCTCGCGCGGGCGCCAGCGCCAGACGGTCTGTCCCCCGACGCGGCGGATGCGCACGACGCCATGCGCCTCGACCCGCTGCCCGTTCGCCGCCATCGCGCCGTAGGCCTGCGTCATCTCGAGCAGCGTCAGCTCCTGCGCGCCGAGCGCCAGCGAGCGGTAGTTCCGCAGCGGCGAGCGCACGCCGAGCCGGCGCGCCACTTCGATCACACGCGCCCCGCCGACTTCGTTCGCGATCGAAATCGCCACCATGTTGAGCGAACGCGCGAACGCCTCCATGAGCGTCACCGGCCCGCTGTACCGCCCTTCATAATTCTCCGGCGACCAGTCGCCGATCCGCACGGGCGCATCGACCCGCACGGTCCACGGCGTCAGGCCGCGCTCCATCGCGGCGAGATAGATGAAGAACTTGAAGGATGAGCCCGGCTGCCGGCGCGCCTGCGTCGCGCGGTTGTACTCGCTTTCGCCCTCCCGCTTTCCGTAGGAGCGCCCGCCCACCATCGCGCGCACGCCGCCTTCGCCGTCGAGCGACACGAGCGCCGCCTGGCTCACGCGCTTGGCCTCGCCTTCCGCGGCAAGCACGGAATCCACCGCATGCTCCGCCGCGCGCTGCGCGGTATAGTCGAGCGTGGTTTCCACGACGAAGTCGTCGCGCTGATCGCCGATCACCTCGACCAGCAGCGGATCGATCCAGTCCCGGAAATAGCCGAGATTTCCGACCGGATTGTCGCGGCTGATATTCAGCGGCACGCGCACCGCGGCCCTGAGCTCCACCGGCGTGATGAATTGCTGCGCGACCATCTCGTTGAGCACGACGAGCGCGCGTTCGCGCGCGCCGCGCTCCTGCTGCGCCGGGTTGAGCCGCGAAGGCGCCTTGACGAGGCCCGCGAGCATCGCCGCTTGGAAGAGCGTCAGCTCGCGCGCGGGCTTGTCGAAATAGCGCTCGCTCGCCGCCTCGATGCCGTAGGCGGAGGCGCCGAAATAGACGCGCGAGAGATAGAGCGCGAGCAGCTGGTCCTTCGAGAACCGCTGCTCCAGCCAAAGCGCGAGCGCCGCTTCCTGCAGCTTGCGCCGCCAGGTGCGCTGGTTGCCGAGGAAGAGGTTCTTCGCCAGCTGCTGCGTGATCGTGGACCCGCCCTGAACGACGCGGCCCGCAACGACGTTCTCCACCCCGGCGCGCGCCAGGCCGCCGAGATCGAGCCCGATATGCTGATAGAAGCGCCGGTCTTCGATGGCGATGAACGCCTGCGGCACGTAAGGCGGCAGCGCCGCCAGATCGACCGGCGGCGCGTTCTGCGCGCCTTCGCGCAACAGCACGTTCCCCTCGCGATCGAGGAAACGGACGCTTTGTCCCTGACGCGCTTCCCACACATCGTCCGCCGAAGGCATCCCCCAGGTGACGAAGAAGAAGAACGCGGTGCTCGCGGCGATGAGCGTGCCGAACGTCCAGCTCGCCCAGACCGCGGATTCCTTCAGGTCGCGCGGCGGACGCCATTTGCGCACGCCCGACCAGACGAGCAGTCCGAACGCCGCCACGCCGATCGCGAACTTCACCACGCCCGGGACGAAGCGCATCCGCCACCAGTGCGACAGCTTCACCAGGAACGGGCGATCATCGACGATCTCGTCGTCAGGGTCGCGCGGCGGGCGACGCGGCGGCGGAGGCGGCGGCGGCGAAGGCGGACGCCCAAAGCCGCCGATCGACGCCCGCTCCTCAACGCGATCCTCATCGCGCGCGGCAATGTCCTGCTCGCCCTGGTCCGCCGCCACGTCAGGCGCTCTCGCTTGGGCGTCGCCGAACGGATTGCGCTGTTTCGTCGATGGAAGCGCCTCGGCGACCGGCGCGCGTTGCACGGGCGCTGGCGCTGCGCGCGCAGGGATCGCGGACACCGCCGCAGCAGCTGCTGCGCCTGGCGACGACGCCCACGGATCGGGCATCGCGAGCCCAGGCGGCCGCGAAGGATCGTTTTCGGCGGCGCGCGCCGCCGCCGCGCGCTTTTCCGCTTCCGCGCGCTCCTGTTCCGCCCGCTCCTCCGCTGCGCGGCGCTCGGCTTCCACACGCTCCGCCTCTGCACGTTGCGCCGCCGCCTGACGCTCCGCAGCCTGCCGCTCCGCCGCTTCGCGCGCGGCGCGCTCCGCCGCCGAACGCTGTTCCGCCGCGACCCGCGCCGCTTCGGCGCGTTGCGCCGCCGCCAGACGCTCCTGCTCGGCGCGCTCCGCCGCCGCGCGCTGCTCAGCCGCAACTCGCTCAGCTTCGGCGCGTTGCGCCGCCGCCAGACGCTCCTGCTCGGCGCGCTCCGCCGCCGCACGCTGCTCCGCCGCAACCCGCTCAGCTTCGGCGCGTTGCGTCGCCGCCAACCGCTCCTGCTCGGCGCGCTCCGCCGCTGCGCGCTGCTCAGCCGCAAGCCGCTCTACCGCCTGCTTCTCGATCGCGGCGCGCTGCTCGGCGAGCACGCGCTCCGCCTCAGCGCGTTGCGCCGCCATGAGCTGCGCCGCCTCACTCGGCTCCGCCACCTCTCCCGATGCTGCTGCTGCCTGGACTTGCGTCGCAAGACGCGCCTGCTCCGCGCGCTCCGCCGCGGCGCGTTCAGCCTCTGCCCGTTGCACAGCCGCACGGCGCTCAAGCTCCGCACGCTCCGCCGCCGCGCGCTGCTCCGCCGCGACGCGCTCAGCCTCAGCGCGTTGCGCCGCCGCGCGCTGCTCTGCCGCGACGCGCTCAGCTTCAGCGCGTTGCGCCGCTGCGCGCTGCTCCGCCGCGACGCGCTCAGCTTCAGCGCGTTGCGCCGCCGCGCGTTGCTCCGCCGCGACGCGCTCAGCTTCAGCGCGTTGCGCCGCTGCGCGTTGCTCCGCCGCGAGACGCTCGGCCTCCGCGCGCTCCGCCGCTGCGCGCTGTTCAGCCGCCAAGCGCTCGACTTCCGCCCGCTGCGCTGCGGCGCGCTGCTCCGCAACGAGGCGCTCCACCTCGGCGCGCTGCGTCGCTGCGAGGCTCTGCTGCTCGGCATGGTCCAACGCACCGCGCTGCCTGGCCGCAAGACGCTCCGCCTCCGCTCGCTCGGCGGTTATCTTCCGCTCGGCTGCAAACAATTCCGCCGCCGCCCGCTGCTCGGCGGCGCGGCGCTCGGCCTCGCGCGGATTGACCCTTGCCCCGTCGCGCGGCGGATAGGGAATGCGGTTGACCGGAATGAATTCCTCATCGGAGCGGACATCCTCCGGCTGCGGAGTGGAAAGCCGCGCCGCTTCCTCTTCCGCACGCTGTTGCGCGGCGAAAAACTCCGCTTCTGCGCGCTGCTCCGCAGCACGGCGTTCCTGCTCCGCGCGCTCCGCCGCTGCGCGCTGCTCGGCGGCCCGGCGTTCCTGCTCCGCCCGCTCCGCCGCGGCGCGCTGTTCCGCAACCCGGCGTTCCTGCTCGGCGCGCTCGGCCGCCGCGCGCTGCTCGGCAGCCCGACGTTCCTGCTCGGCCCGCTCCGCCGCCGCACGCTGCTCAGCCGCGCGACGTTCCTGCTCGGCCCGCTCCGCCGCCGCACGCTGCTCAGCCGCCCGACGTTCCTGCTCGGCGCGCTCCGCCGCCGCACGCTGCTCGGCCGCCCGACGTTCCTGCTCGGCGCGCTCCGCCGCCGCGCGTTGCTCGGCAGCGCGACGTTCCTGCTCGGCGCGCTCCGCCGCTGCGCGTTGCTCCGCGGCGCGGCGCTGCAAATCCTCGACGCTTGCCCGTCCGCCAGGATCGCCGAATGCCGACCACACATCGCCTGACTCCTTGGCAGGTTCAGGCGCGCGCGCCGGCTCGGCCGCCGCAGGAGGCGGCGGGGCGATAGGCGTCGGCGGCCGAGGCGGCTCGGCCCGAGGGGCAGGCGTCGTCGCCCACGGATCGGGGATTTCGTTCTTGAGATCGGCCAAACGCGGCACGACCACATCCTCCGGCGCAACCGGCTTCGCCCGCGCTGCTGGCGCCGGCGAGACTGCGGGCGTCGCCGGCGGAACACGCGGCGCCGCAGGCGGCGCTGCGGGCGGCGATTCCGCGCGCGCAGGCGTCGGCGGCGCCGGCTGCCTTTGCCCGAAAGCTGCAAAGCCCTTTGGCGTGTCGCGCGGCGCCTCGGGCGCCTGTGGCGCTTCCGGAGGCGCTGGAGTCTTGCCTGTCGGATCCCGCGGATCCTTGTCGTCAGCCACGCCGTTTCCTCACCAGCCGCAATGCCGCAAACGGCGCCCAGGCGGCCGCCCCGGCGCTACACCCGCCCAATGGGACCGACAAGCCCTCTCGGCCGTTCCTCAACGCCCCGCGCAGGCCAGGAAATAAAGGACTTCGCGGGCATGAACGAGTCCTGGCGGCGCCGCCGGAGGCTTGGCGTCGGCGGTTTCTCGCGCAGACGCGGTTAACGCGACCTCGCAAACGCGTGATCAGGGCTGCGCTTGCTTGCCCACACGGCCTGCGATCGCCATATTTGCGCGGTTCGCCGGGCTCGCCTTTCCCGGCGTCAAGGAGGATTTTGATGAGCGATCACTATAGCCAAGCGCGATCCGGCGCTCCCGCCGCCCGCGCCGATATGGCGATCGACGCCGGCCTGCGAAACTTCATGCTCGGCGTGTACAACAAGATGAGCCTCGGCCTCTTGCTGTCGGGCGTGCTTGCTTACGTGGTCGGCACGACGCCGGCCCTGGCGCAGGTCCTGCTGGCCCCGCCGATCGGCTACCTGGTGATGTTTGGGCCGCTGGCGATCCTGCTGATCTCCTCGTTCACGATGAAGAACCCGTCGCCGACCGCCGCCGGCCTGGTTTATTGGTCGGTCGTCTCGCTGATGGGCGTGAGCCTTGGCGGCATCGTGCTGGCCTATGCCGGCATCGCCGGCGGCATGGTCATCGTGGCCAAGGCCTTCTTGGTCACCTCGCTGACCTTCGGCGCCCTCTCGCTCTGGGGCTACACCACTAAGCGCGACCTGACCGGCTGGGGCAGCTTCCTGATGATGGGCCTGTTCGGCATCATCATCGCAAGCCTGGTGAATTTCGGCTTCCGCATCTTCACCGGCGCGGAGATCACCGGCCTCTCCTTCGCCATCTCGGTGATTGGCGTGCTCGTGTTCGCCGGCCTCACCGCCTATGACACGCAACGCCTGAAGTACACCTATTACGACCTGGGCGGCGACACCCGCGCGATGTCGGTGGCGACCACTTTTGGAGCGCTGAGCCTCTACCTCAACTTCATCAACCTGTTCCTCTTCATCCTGCGGCTCATGTCGCCGCGCGATTAGGAATTCAGGACCGCTCCGTACGGAAACGCCCGCTTCGCCCACGAAGCGGGCGTTTTCATTGCGCGCAAGCGTACACCACAAACGCGAGCGCACGCGCAACACACCGGGTGGTTGCCGACTCGTGATTCGGCCTGTCCAGCGAGCCCGCCCCATCCCAAAAATCGCAGGGTTTACAAAAATCTACCCGGTTTGCGGCGCGGATTTCCGGATTCCCTGCAACCGAGGCGTCACGATGTTGCCGTGGGTGTTAAGCAGCAAAACCCACTCTTCCGCGCCCCGCACGCAAAGCGTTAACAAAATCCTAACTCGCTGGAAGAAGGGCAAAATCGCCTAAGCGCAACTCTAAAAAAGTAGTCAGAACCCTGATGAACCGCATTTCCCGCTTGCGTTCCCCTCACGGGAGAGAGACCTTCGCGTTGTTCCGGTCGGGCGGAGAAAAAGCGGCGACGCTCAGTATCCATCAGCCCCCCCAGCCCCCTGGGCTTCGTGCAATTCCGCCTGACCGGACACCGGTTTTTCAAAGGCCCGCTTTTCGAAGCGGGCCTTTGTTTTTCGGCGCCGTCTTGGGCTGCCGCCCACAAGCCGCTTGCGGCGATCGGCCGGTTTCACCAGCGCTCGAACCAGTTTAGAGAAACGCCGCTTTTGGAGCCCGGCTGATGCTCTTGGAAGTCGACGGTCTGAAGAAGCGCTTCGGCAAGCGCGTCGCCGTGGACGGCGTCAGCTTCTCCCTGGACGTCGGCGAGATCCTGGGCTTCCTCGGCCCCAACGGCGCCGGCAAGACCACGACGATGCGCATCCTGGCGGGCTACCTCGAGCCGGACGAAGGCGCCTGCAAGGTCTTCAATATCGACGTGCTGGAGGAGCGCGGCCGCGCGCAGACCCGCATCGGCTACCTCCCCGAGGGCAACCCGCTCTATGGCGAGATGACGCCCTGGGCGTATCTGCGCTTCATCGCCGAGACACGCGGCATGCGAAAGGACGAGGCTCGCACGGCGGTGCGCCGCGCCGCCCAGGACGCGCGCCTTGGCGACGCCATCGAGCGCCCGATCGAGACCCTCTCCAAGGGCTACCGCCGGCGCGTCGGCCTCGCCGCCGCCCTCCTGCCAGAGCCGATGCTGCTGATCCTCGATGAGCCCACCGACGGCCTCGATCCCAACCAGCGCGAAGCGGTCCGCGACCTTATCCGTCGCCTCGGCCAGGAGCGCGCGATCATCCTCTCCACCCATTCCCTGGAGGAGGTCGCGGCCGTCTGCACCCGCGCCATCGTCATCAATGAAGGCAGGATCGTCGCCGACGGCCCGCCCGCAAAGCTCGCCGAAGGCCACGCTGACGGCCTGGAAGGCGCCTTCAAGGCCCTGACGGGCGGCCAAGAGCGCGTTGCATGAAGGAACGCGTGGCATGAGAAGCTTCCTCGCCATCTATCGCCGCGAGCTCCTGAGCTACGTCACGACGCCGACCGCGTACGTGTTCGTCGCCGTGTTCCTCTTCGCGATCGGCCTCTTCACGTTCCAGATCGGCGGGTTCTTCGAACAGCGCCGCGCCGACCTGCAGGGCTTCTTCGCCTTCCATCCGTGGCTCTTCATGGTCTTTCTCCCGGCGGTCTCGATGCGCTTGTGGGCCGAGGAAACCCGCTCCGGCGCCATCGAGCTGCTGATGACGCTGCCCTCGCCGACGTGGGCCTTGGTCGCGGGCAAGTTCTGCGCGGCCTGGACCGTGGCGGCCGCGGCGCTTCTTTTCACCATCCCGCTCTGGGTGACGGTGAATCTCCTCGGCGCACCGGACAACGCCGCGATCGTGACCGGCTACCTCGCGAGCTTCCTCATGGCCGGCGCCTATCTCGCCATCGGCTCGGCGATGTCGGCGCTGACCGACAGCCAGGTCGTCGCCTTCGTGCTCGCCGTGCTGATCGCCTTCATGCTGACGGCGCTCGGTCTGCCGATGGTCAGCGACTTCGTCGCGCCGCTCCTCGGCGGCGGCGTCGCCGACGCGGTGTCGCGCTTCTCGATCCTGAACCATTTCGAGGCCGCCCAGCGCGGCATCGTCGAGCTGCGCTCGGTTTGGTACTTCCTCTCGCTCTCCGCGATGTTCCTTGGCTTCACTTGGCTCGCCGTCGATGCGCGGCGGGGAGGCTGAGCCATGAACGGCCGTCACTTCGCGCTCATCGTCGCCGCTTCGCTCTTCGTGCTCTTCGCAGCGAGCAATCTGATCGCCAATTCCTGGTTCAGGGGCGCGCGCATCGATCTGACCGAAAGCCAAGTCTACTCGTTGTCGCGCGGCGCCAAGGGCGTGCTGCGCGATCTCGACGAGCCGCTGCAGCTCACCTTCTACTACTCGCGCGACGCCGCCGCCCGTTACCCCATCATCCAAGCCTACGCCTCGCGCGTGCGCGAGCTGCTCGGCGCGTTTGCCGCGAACGCGCGCGGACGCCTGCGCATTGTCGAAATCGATCCGAAGGTCTTCTCCGACGCCGAGGACCAAGCGAGCGCCGCCGGCGTGCAGCCGAACGCCGTCGAGCAAGGCGGCGACCCGATCTATTTCGGCCTCTCGGGCGCCAACGCCGTCGATGACCAGCGCGCCATCCCGTTCTTCGCGCCGGACCGCGAGGCTTTCCTCGAATACGAGATCACCCGCCTCATTTACGAGCTGGAGAACCCCCACACCCCGAAAGTCGCCCTGATCACGACGCTGCCGCTCCAGCCCGCCGGCAACCCGATGGCGCCGCAGCAGCGCGGCGGCTCCGCCTTCGCCAGCGATCTTGGACGCTTCATGGAAGTCGAGCGGCTGGCGCCGGACTTCACCGCGATCCCGGAGGACGCCGACGTCCTCGCCGTCCTGCATCCCTGGCCGCTCTCGCCCGCGCAGCTTTACGCGATCGATCAATTCATCCTCGCCAAGGGCCGCGCCTTCATCGCGCTCGACCCGGCCTCCATGGCCTCGCTCGAGAGCGGCTACGACCCGATGACAGGCCCCGCGATGACGCCGCCTTCTTCGAACATCGGTCCGCTGCTCGAGCCCTGGGGCGTGGCGATGAGCGATCAGGTCGTGCTCGACCTCGCCGGCGCCATTCCCGTGCGCGTGCCCGACAATCGCGGCCAGGAACGCGCGGTGCCGCAGCCGGTGTTCCTCTTCGTCGATGCCGAGCGCCTCAACCGCGACGATCTGATGACCGCCTGGCTGCAGCGTGGGATCACGTTCGGCATGTCTGGCGTGCTCACCGTGAGCGAGCGCCAAGGCGTGTCCGCCGAGACGCTTGCGCGCACCACGCCCGAGACGATGCGCATCCCTGCCGAGCAGGCGCTTGCGCGCCCAAGCCCGTTCGAGCTCTTGCAGAACTGGATCCCGGCCAACCGCGCCGAGATCCTCGCCGTGCGCCTCTCCGGCAATGTCGCGAGCGCCTATCCAGGCGGCCCGCCGGAGGGCGCCGTCGCTGGCGAGAACCGCCTCGCGCGCTCCGCCCGCCCGGCGCAGATCGTGCTCGTCGCCGACAGCGATTTCCTGTCCGACGACCTCTACATCAACCCCCAGCAGGGCGCGTCCTTCGCCGACAACGGCGCATTCGCCTTGAACGCCCTCGACGTGCTCACCGGCTCTGACGCCATGGTGAGCCTGCGCTCGCGCGCGCCGAGCTTCCGCCGCATGATCCTGCTCGACCGCATGGAGGCCGAAGCCCAGCGCCGCATCGAGCAGCGCCAGACGCAATTGCAGGCCGAGCTGCAGGCCACCGAGGCGCGTTTGCAGGAATTGCAGACCCAAGGCCAGGGCTCCGGCTTCTTCGCCGGCAATCTCGGCGCCGAGCTCTCTCGCGCCGAGAGCGCCGAGCTCGACCGCTTCCGCACACAGCTCACCGAAGTGCGCCATCAATTGCGCGCCGTCGGCCGCGATCTGCGCCGCGACATCGACGCGCTGCAGGCCTGGACGGTGTTCCTCAATGTCTGGCTTGGGCCGCTGCTTGTGGCGGCTGCCGGGCTGTTCGTCTTCTGGCGTCGCCGCCGTCAGGCCGGAGCGCGCGCATGACCACCGAACTCGCCCAACGCCGCAAGGGCCGCGCGCTGAGCTGGGCGGTCGCCGCCATCGCCGCAGCGGGAATCGCCGCCGTGACGCTCGCGATCGAAGTGCGCTCGGCGGCGCCCGACCGTATCGTCGGCCCCGTCGTGCCCGGCCTCGCTGGACGCCTCGCCGAAGCGCAGAAGATCACGATCGTCAGCCCGGACGCACGCTACCGCATCGCCAAGACCGCCAAGGGCTGGGCGATGACCGACCGCGGCGACTTCCCGGTCCGCGCCGCCCGCCTCGCGCAATTGACCAGCGGCCTCACCAACCTCGCCTTCGTGCGCCGCATGACCAGCAACCCCGAGCGTCACGCGCGCCTCGGCGTCACCGATCCTGCGCAAGGCGGCAACGGCGTGCTCGTGCAGATCGAGAACGCGCGCGGCGCGTTCCTCGTGAACCTGATACTCGGCGTCCAGCGCGACGCGATCTACGCGCGCAAACCTGGCGACAATCAGGTCTGGGCGGTGCGCGGTGAGTTGCCGCCGCTGCGCGACGCCTCCATCTGGCTCGACCTGCAGCCGCTGACGCTTGCCCCCGACACGCTGCGCCGGGTCGAGATCGTGCCGAACCAGGGCCGCCCCTACATCCTGGAGCGCGCCAGCGCCGACGCGCCCTTCGCCTTCGCCGGCGCGCTCGCCGGCCGCGAGCCGATCTCCGCCGCCGCGCTGTCCGACGCCGCCGAACATCTCACGCGCGTGCAGCCGACCGACGTCCTGCCCGCGCCAACCGTGCAGGGCCCGCCGTCCGCGCGCGTGCGCGCCACCACCGCCGACGGCGCGCTGATCGACGCCGAGCTCATCACGCACGGCGACAGGGTCTGGCTCAAACTCGCCGCCCGCGCCGAGCGTCCTGAGGCGCAAGCGACCGTCGATCCGATCAACGCGCGCGCCTCGGCCTGGGCCTATGCGATCTCGCCGAACGATTTCGAGCGCCTGACGCCGGCGCTGGAATCGCTGCTGCGCAATCCCGCGCCCGCCCCGGCCGACGCGCCGCAATCGCCGGCGCCGCAAGCCGAGAAGAATTGACCTGCACGCAGCGGTTTGGCAAAAGCCGCCCCTGATGAAGACCGAGATTGCCTGACCTCGCGGGCCGCGTGACCGACGCCTGCCCGCGCTGAACACGCCGCGCGAAAGCGCGCGCGCAGACTCACGTTCAGATCAGGCAAATCCCTTGAACATTTCCAAGCAGGAGCAGCGGACGCTGCACGCGCTCGCGCAAGGCGGACGCATTGAACATCGCAAGGACGATCGCGGCGGCATCGTCGAGATCGATTGCCTCAACCGCGATGGCTGGCGGCTGGACGATTGCACGCTCGCAATCTTCCAGAAGCTGCGCCGCCGCCGCTTCGTCGCAAGCCGCGAAGGCGGTCCGTACCGCATCACCCGTGACGGTCTCCGCGCCGTCCGTGCACAGCTGGACAATCGCTGAGCACATAAGTTGAGGGCGCGATCTCCCTAAGGTGATCGCGCCCTCGCGGACCTGCAGTCTTTCGAATGTCGGCCCGAAGCTAGACGACCTTTCGCCTGAAGAAGCTCAGTAGCGCCAACAGCAGGATCGCCCCAAGCGTGGAAATGATCAGGCTGCCCACGAAGCCGTAGAAACCGATCCCCAGCGCTTCGGCCAGAAACCCGCCGAGCAGCGCGCCGACGAGCCCGACCACCAGATTGGTCAAGAGGCCGTGACTGCGGTTGCTCACTTGCTCAGCGATCCAGCCGGCCAGGATGCCGATGATGATCGCCCCGATCAGTCCAACGCCGTGCATGCGCATCTCCCGTTTGCAATCTGCACTGAATACGCGCCGTCCCTGCCGGCAGTTCCCAGGATCAGCCGTGCGCGGAGCATCGTTGCGTCGGAACGAAGCGCGCGCGTGGGCGTATCTCCAGGCTGGAGGATCCCGCATGCCCGCAACCGAAGCCGCGCTGGCGCCGGCCGCGCAACACGCCCGCGTTCCCACGCGCTTGCTCATGAGCCGTCCGCTCTTCGCGCTCTCCATCGCCTTCGCGATCGGCATCGCGATCGGCGCCATCACCAAGGACTAGCCATGCCCTTCGCTGGTAAGCTTCGGGAGCTTCAGGCCGCGCTCCTGGCCGTGCTCTTCGTCTTCTCGCTCGGCGTCGTCGGGGTCTTCTATTTCGCGGACGGCCTGGCGAGCCTGCTCGCGACGCGGTTGAACTCGCCCTGGGGTAAGCTCATCGTCGGCGCCGTTGCAGCGGCGCCGATGCTCGTACTCGTGCTCGCGCGCCTGGCCTCGACCGCCGCACGGGAAAAGGAGGGCAAACAGGACCTCACGCCCTCCAGCTTCATGCAGTCCGGCGACTTGCCTGATTCCTTGCGCGAGCTCCTCGAGACAGTGCAGCGCCTGACGCGCTCCGCCCCGCTTGCCGCAATAGCGTTGGCCGTGGTCGCCGGCGTCGTGGTGATCCGCCATCCCGCCTACATACCGCTGGTCCTCGGCATCCTTCGCGAGCAACAGCGCTGACTGACGCGCAAAGAAGAGGCGCGGCCCGCGAAGGCCGCGCCTCTTCTCGCATCCGACGCTCAGCGCTTCAGGATGAGGCCGATCAGCAAGCCCACTCCGGCGGCGGCCGCCGCCGTGGTCAACGGACGCTCCTTGGCATTGCGCGAGATGTAGCCGCGCGCCTTTTCCAGCGCGTCCTCCGTCGCATCGACCGCGCCATGCGCGCCCGATCGTGCGCTCTCCAGGCCAGACTGGGCCCGGTCGAAGCCATTGTCGATCACGCGGTCGGTCTTCTGTCGAAGCGCACGTTCCGCTGCGAGTTCATCTGCCATGATTTGCTCCTTCATTCCTCTTCGCAAACGCGAAGGAAATGAAAGAGTTCCCTCAGGCGCCGGCGCTCACTGAGGCGTGAGCCAGGCAGGCCTCGCGAAGGGCTTGGCAAGGTCGCGCGCCACCGCTTCGTGCGCGATCGCGCCGTCATGCACGTTGAGGCCGTTGGCGAGGTGCCTGTCCTCGAGCAGCGCGCGGCGCGTCCCCTTGTTGGCGAGCGCCAGCGTGAACGGCAGCGTCGCGTTGTTGAGCGCGAACGCGCTTGTCCGCGCGACCGCGCCGGGCATGTTCGCCACGCAATAATGCAGGATCCCGTCCACCTCGAACACCGGATCATTGTGGGTGGTGGCGTGCGAGGTCTCGAAGCAGCCGCCCTGGTCGATCGAGATGTCCACCAGCACCGCGCCCGGCCGCATCGTCTTCAGCATGTCGCGCGTGACGAGCTTCGGCGCCGACCCGCCGACCACGAGCACGGCCCCGATCACGACATCGGCCTCGCGCACGGCGTCCTCCACCGCCGCGCGCGTGGAATAGACCGTCTCGAGCCGTCCGTTGAACTCGCGATCGAGCTGCTCGAGCTTGAGCAGGTTCTTGTCGAACACGGTGACGCGCGCGCGCATGCCGACCGCCACCTGCGCCGCGTTATACCCCGCCGTGCCGGCGCCGAGGATCACGACGTCCGCCGGCCGCACGCCGGGCACGCCGCCCATGAGCACGCCACGTCCGCCGTGCGACTTCTCCAGGAAATTGGCGCCCACCTGGATCGCCATCCGGCCGGCCACCTCGCTCATCGGCTTCAGGAGCGGCAAGCCGCCGGACGCATCCGTCACCGTCTCGTAAGCGATCGCCGTCGCCCGCGACTGCATGAGCGCCTCGGCCTGCTTCGGATCAGGCGCCAGATGCAGATACGTGAACAGAGTCTGCTCAGGCCGCAGCATCGCGCACTCGGATAGCTGCGGCTCCTTCACCTTCACGATGAGCTCGCCCGCCTCGAACACCGACTTCGCGTCCGGCAAGATCGTTGCGCCGCTCTTCACATAAAGGGCGTCGTCCGCCCCGATCCCGAGCCCGGCGCCCGTCTCCATGAAAACTTCATGCCCTGCGCGCGCCAGCTCCTGCGCGCTTTCGGGCGTCAGCCCGACGCGAAATTCCTGCGTCTTGATTTCCTTCGGACATCCTACGCGCATGTGCGGGCCCCCAAAGAGCGTCAAACTCGTTGGCGGCTGCATAAAGCTGTTCTCGAACCGGGGAAACCGATTTGCGCGCGGCGGGTATGCGCAGGTCGCCGGCGGGCCCTGCCGGCGACCCCTTCAGTCGGCGCGCAGGTCAGCCGTGCGCGGCCGCCACGACGCACGTATTGCGCCCGTTCTGACGTTCGGAGGTCCCGGTGCGTCCCGGCGCCTTGGCGCAGGAGCAGGACGCCCCCGTGTGGCGATGGGTTCTGCACATCGTCGCCTCGGCGGTCGAGGCCTGCGTCGAGTGCGCCGCCGCGCGCGATGCGGAGGCCGGCGTCGTCACCGCGGCCGTGTTGGGAGCGGCCAGCGCTGCGCTGGACAAGGCGAACGCCGCCGCACACGCAAGAATGACGTGTTTCAACATCGCATGACTCCTTCTCAGCAATCGCATGCCGCTCGGCGGCTGCCGCCGCAGCGTGCATGCGTGGCGAAGGAACTGCCCCGATGGAGGCGCAAGTGCGGCGCCTCGAGGTCAACCGCGCCGCAACTCCACGATAGGACGTGTTCGGACTATTTGTCGCAGAACGAAAGAGCGCCGCCGTGCGTGACGGCGGCGCTCCCGATCGCGTCCATTCTGGACGGATATTTAGATTGTGGCGTCAGTCCGGACGCACGCAGATATTGCGCCCGCCGTCAGGATTGGCGGTCGATGTGCCGATGCGGCTGGTGTCGGAAAGGCAGGCGCAGGCCTCGCCGACTTCCTTGCGCGTGCGGCAGCCTTGCAGCGCGGCGGGGGTCGATTGCGCGGCCGGATCGACCTGGTCCGGCGGCGAGGTCGGCGACACGGGATTCGGCTGCGTCGGCGACGGCGCGACGGACGGCGAAGCCGGCGACGCGGGCGTTGCCGGCGTGGCAGACGGCTGCGCCGGCTGGACTTGCGCGGGCTGCGCGGCCGGCGCCGCCGGTTGGGCGGCTGGCGCTTGCGTTGTGGATTGCGCAAACGTCATCGGCGCCGCGACCAGCAGGGCGATCGCGGCGAGACCCGCGGCACTCAAGCTCTTTTTCATGTGCTGTCTTCCTTTTCGACCGGCGCACGGAAGCGTCCGCACGCCCACGCGAGCCAGAACGCGCGAAAAGCGTCTGGTTTCCGGTCCGTCGCCCTAATTTTCGGAAAGCTTCTTTGTTGCGCTGCGAAGGCGACGCATGCGACTTAGGCCCGCTCAGAGAAAACGCCGAGGAAACAGAAATGTCCGACGACGCCCTCTTTCCCGTCCCGCCGGCCTGGGCCGAGCGCGCCTACGTCGATGAAGTCTCCTACCGCTCGATGCACGCCGCAGCGCTGGAGGATCCTGAAGCCTTCTGGGGCCATCACGGACTCACGCTGGACTGGATCAAGCCTTACTCGCGCGTCAAGGACGTCTCGTTCAACGAGGCCGATTTCCGCATTCGATGGTTCCATGACGGCGTCCTCAACGTCTCGGCCAATTGCATCGACCGCCACCTCGCGACGCGCGCGGACCAGACCGCGATCCTCTGGGAGGGGGACGATCCTTCCGAGTCCAAGCGCATCACCTATCGCGAGCTTCACGAGCACGTCGGCCGCTTCGCCAACCTCCTGAAGGCGCAGGGCGTCAAGAAAGGCGACGTCGTCACGGTCTATTCGCCGATGATCCCGGAAACGGCCTACGCCATGCTCGCCTGCGCCCGCATCGGCGCGATCCACTCCGTCGTGTTCGCCGGCTTCTCGCCCGAGAGCCTCGCCAGCCGCATCCGCGATTGCGATTCCAAGCTCGTCATCACCGCCGACGAAAGCGTCCGCGGCGGTCGCAAAACCCCGCTCAAGACGAATGTCGATGCCGCGCTCGCGCACGCCCCGAGCGTTGAGAAGGTTATCGTCATCACCCGCACCGGCGCCGATGTGCCGATGCAGGATGGCCGCGACATCCGCTATCACGACGCCGTCAACGCGATGTCCGCCGATTGCGCGCCCGAGCCCATGAACGCGGAAGATCCGCTGTTCATCCTCTACACCTCCGGCTCCACCGGAAAGCCCAAGGGCGTGCTGCACACCACAGGCGGCTATCTCCTCTACGCCTCGATGACGCACCGCTACGTCTTCGACTATCACGACGGGGACATCTATTGGTGCGCCGCCGACGTCGGCTGGGTGACAGGCCATTCCTACATCGTTTACGGACCGCTCTCGAACGGCGCTGTGACGCTCATGTTCGAGGGCGTGCCGACCTACCCGAACGCCTCGCGCTTCTGGAACGTCATCGACAAGCACCAGGTGAACATCTTCTACACCGCGCCCACCGCGCTGCGCGCGCTCATGCGCGAAGGCGACGGCCCGGTGAAAGCCGCTTCGCGCGCGAGCCTGCGCCTGCTCGGCTCGGTCGGCGAGCCGATCAATCCCGAGGCCTGGCTCTGGTATCATCGCGTCGTCGGCGACAGCCGCTGCCCGATCGTGGACACCTGGTGGCAAACCGAGACCGGCGGCATCCTCATCACGCCGTTGCCGGGCGCGACTGCGCTGAAGCCCGGCTCCGCGACCAATCCGTTCTTCGGCATCAAGCCGGCGCTCGTCGATGCCGAAGGCAAGTTCCTCGAAGGCGCGACCAGCGGCAATCTGGTGCTGCTGGATTCCTGGCCGGGCCAGATGCGCACCGTCTACAACGACCATCAGCGCTTCTTCGACACGTATTTCCGCACCTATCCGGGCGCGTACTTCACTGGCGACGGCTGCCGCCGCGACGAGGACGGCTATTATTGGATCACCGGCCGCGTCGATGACGTAATCAACGTCTCCGGCCACCGCATGGGCACCGCCGAAGTGGAAAGCGCCCTCGTCGCGCACCCGAAAGTCGCCGAAAGCGCCGTCGTCGGCATGCCGCACGACATCAAGGGGCAGGGCATCTACGCCTACGTGACCCTGAACGCGAGCGAAGCCCCGAGCGACGCGCTCCGCGCCGAGCTCGTGCAATGGGTCAGGAAGGAGATCGGCCCGATCGCGACGCCGGATCATATCCAGTTCGCGCCCGGCCTACCGAAAACCCGCTCCGGCAAGATCATGCGCCGCATCCTCCGCAAGATCGCCGAGAACGACCTCTCCAGCCTCGGCGACACCTCAACGCTCGCAGACCCCTCCGTGGTGGACGATCTCGTCAAGAACCGCGCCGGCGCGTGAGCATCTTGAAACTTGCTGCCGTCGTGCTGGCAGGCGCGCTCGTTGCGGCCTGCCAGACGGCGCCGGCGCGTATAGCCGCAGCGGAACCGGCGCCGACGCTGCCTGCGCTCCGCGGCGATTACTTCAGGCTCGACTCCGCAATTCTCGGCCGCCCCCTGCACATTCACGTGGCGCTGCCTGACGGCTATGAGCGAGAAACGACGAGCTATCCCGCGATCTACATCACCGACGGCGACTCGCTCTTTCCGCTGCTCGCGCCGACGCATCTCTTCCTTACCTATGACGAGCCCGTCCCGCCCGCGATCCTCGTCGGCATCGCCTATGGCTCATTCGATCCTGCGCAGGGAAATCGTCGCGACACGGACTATGTCGCGCCGGATCCCGCAGCGCCGACTAGCGCCGCGGCCGCCTATCAACGCACGCTCGCCGAAGAGCTGATCCCCGAGATCGAGCGCCGCTACCGCGCCAACCCCGAGCGCCGGATTCTCATCGGCCAATCGCTGGGCGCCGCCTTCGTGATCCACTCCGCGCTCTCCGACCCCGATCTCTTCTGGGGCCGCATCGCCAGCAATCCCAGCTTTCGCGTTCGGCGCGACGCCTACTTCGCGCCACCGTCGCCGGCATCGCGCCCGACAAGCCTGTTCGTCGCCAGCGGCGAGCGCGACCGCCCGCAGCTCCGCGCCGACGCCCTAGCCTGGTTCGACCATTGGAACGCGCAGACCCCACGCCCCTGGGAACTCAAAACCGTCACGATCTCGAACGGCACGCATGCCGCCTCCATCGGCGAGGTGTATCGGCAAGGCATGACTTGGCTCTTTCGCAATGAGCCGCCGCAGCGCTAAGAGGAGGGATGAAGCGTGCACTTCTGTCCTTCGCGCTCCTCGCGCTCGCCGCGTGCGCGACAACGCCAGCCCCTGACGGCCCTGACGCGCCCGTTCGCGCGCTTTACGCCATAGCCCAGCAGCACATCGGCCATTCGGTCACGCCGCTCTCCGCCATTCCGATGACGGACGATCTCAGATCCTTGGTCGATCGCGCCGAAGCCGCCGCCCGCGCCCGCAACGAGCCCTTCATCGAGGGAGATCTCGCCGCCGATTGCCAGGACTGCACGAGCCTCACCGATCTCGACCTCTACCGGCAGGGCCCGCGCAACGGCCGCGCCATCGTCTACGCCCGCTTCAAGCTGAACGGCGCGGACCCGCGCAGCGTCCGCTACAACATGCTGCTGACGCCGCAGGGTTGGCGCATCGACAACATCGTCTCCGGCAAGTCCGATCTGCGCGCCGACGCGCAAGCCTATCTGGCGCCGCCGCCCTGATGCGCGCCCTGCACATCGCCGCCGCGCTCTCCGGCGCGCTCGCGCTCGTCGCGCTGGCTACCGCGCGCCACGGCGCCGGAGGCGGCAATTTCGGCGCGGTCTACATCGCCGGCTTCACCCAGCTCGCCAGCGCCGCCGCCGGCCTCGCCATCGCCGTCCGCGCCGGCCGCCTCAACCTTCTCGCCGGCGCGCTCATCCTTGGCGGCGCAGCGCTCTTCGCAGGCGTGATCTACATTGCCGCGTTCCTGGCGCCCTTGCCGCTCGGCTTTCTCGCGCCCGTGGGCGGCGCGGCGATGATCGCCGGCTGGCTCCTGCTGGCCTTCGCGCCGCCGAAAGCCTAGACGCTCAGTACCCGGCCGAACCGGCGGCGCGACGCCCGTCACGCCCCGCACGCAGCACAATCCTATTGTGCGCCGCGCGGGTTCCGATAAGGGAGCGCGCAGCGTCGGAGAATGAATTGCCGCACATCCACCTGGGCGTGTTCGTCGTCCTCTACCTCGCCTGCCAGATCGCGCTCGGACTCTATCTGGCGCGCTTCGTCAAATCGCAGGACGACTTCTTCCTCGCCGGCCGGTCGATGGGCCTCGTGCCGATCGCGCTCTCCATTTTCGCGACCTGGTTCGGCGCCGAGACCATCATGGGCTCCACCGGCGCCATCGCCGCGGAGGGCATGGCCGGCGCGCGCGCCGAGCCGTTCGGCTACGGCCTCTGCCTCATCGCCATGGGCTTCACCATCGCCGGAATCTTCCGCGCGCGCGGCTATCTCAACCTCGCCGACTTCTTCGCCAAGCGCTTCTCCCATGCGAGCGAGCTCGCCACCGCGCTGATCACCATCCTGGTCTCCACGATCTGGGCGGCCGCACAATTGCTTGCATTGGCGGCGCTGCTGAAGACTGCCGTCGGCGTGCCGGTCCAGCTCACGCTCATCGTGGCGATGGGCGCCGTCGTCGCCTACACGACCTTCTCCGGCATCGTCGGCGACATCTGGACCGACATGGTCCACAACGTCGTGCTGGTCGCAGGCCTGCTCGCCGTGCTGTTCGCGCTCGCGAGCCACATGGGCGGCTTCTCCGCAATGATCGGCTCGATCGAGCCCGAGCAATTGCGCCTCGTCGGTCCCGACGAGCACTGGCTCGGACGCATCGACACCTGGGCGATCCCGATCCTCGGCAGCCTCGTCACACAGGAAGTCATCGCCCGCGTGCTCACCACCAAGAGCCCGGCCATCGCGCGCAACGCGACGCTCTCGGCCGGCGCGCTCTACCTGCTCATGGGCTGCGTGCCGCTGCTGATCGCGCTCGCCGGCGTGCATGCCTTTCCCGTTGGCGACGACACGGATTCCTTCCTGCCCACCGTGGCCGAATCCGTGTTGCCGCCGATGCTCTACATTCTCTTCGCCGGCGCCCTGCTCTCCGCCGTGATGTCGGTGACCAACGCCAATGTCCTCTCGGTTTCCTCCATGATGGCGATCAATGTCGTGGGCCGCCTGCGGCCGAACGCGACAGAGAAGGACAAGATCCGCGTCGCGCGCTTCACCACGTTCGGCGCCGGCATCGGCGCCTACCTCATCGCCTCCAGCGGCCAATCGATCTACGAGCTCATCGCCCTCACCTCCGTCTGGGGGCAGGCGGGAATCCTCGTGGCGGTGCTCTTCGGCCTCTGGAGCGAGTATGGCGGCAAGCGCGCCGCGCTCTGGGCCATCCTGGTGTGCATGGCCGTGAATCTCTGGACCCTCGCAATCGCGCCGATGCTGGCGCTGATCGGCGGCGCGCACCCGGCGTCGTTCGGGGAAGCCTTCTCCCAGCTGGTGGCCGGCGAAGCGCCGACGATGGAGGGCTATTTCCTGCTGTCGGTGATCGCGTCGATCATCGCCTACGCGGTCGGCGCAGAGTTCGACAAGCGCGCCGCGGCCGTCCCCGCGCCGATCGACGCTCCGGCCAAATCCGATTGAGCCGCCAGCCTCGCGAGACATCCCCGAAACTGGGCCCGATCAGCCGTTTTGCTCTAATCGGGATCGGGTCTAGTACCGCCGAACGATGCCTCAAGACCCCAGCCCCACTGGCCTGATCGCCGAGTTCGAGCGCGCCCTCGCCGCCGCCCTCGCCCTGCCGCCGCACGAAGCCGCCATCCGTGGCGGCTTGTCCGTTCTGATCGTCTTCGCCGCGACGATCGTCTTCATCGTCCTGCGCAAAATCCTCTTCGCGCTCATCCAGCGCCACAATGACGGCCACGACGCACACGAAACCGGCCGCACTCTCCGCCGCGCGCTCGGCTGGACGCGCCGCATCGTCACTCTCGGCGTCGCCCTCTTCGCGCTGCTGATGATCGCCAGCCTTTGGGGCTTCGACGTCGCAGCCGCTTTGCGGGGCCGGGTCGGCGAAACGCTCGGCATGCTTGGCCGCCTCATTCTCATCTTCGCGCTGGCTGTGGCCGCCGCCGAGATCTCCCGCTTCGTCATCTCGGCGATCCTGAACCGCGCCGCGCAGCGCTCGCGCGATCTCCGTCGCGCAGCGCAATTGCGCACGCTCGCGCCGGTCCTGATCGGCGTGGTCCAGACCGCGGCCGCCGTTCTCGCCGCCATCACCGCGCTCTCCGAGCTGGGCGTCGATGTCGGCCCGCTGCTCGCCGGCGCCGGCATCGTCGGCATCGCCGTCGGCTTCGGCGCCCAGACGCTGGTGAAGGACTTCCTCACCGGCGTCTTCCTCATCATGGAGGACATCGTCTCCATCGGCGACGACGTCCAGATCCGCGACTTCTCCGGCACAGTGGAGGCGATGACCCTGCGCACCATCCGCGTGCGCGCCTTCGACGGCACGCTGCACATCTTCCCCTACGGCGAGGCGCAGATCATCTCCAATCGCTCACGGCTCTTCGCCTACGCCGTCTGCGACCTGCAGATCTCCTACCTCTCCGACATCGATCGCGCGCTCGCCGTGATCGCCCAGACCGGAACGGAACTCCGCGCCGATCCCGCCCTCGCCAAGGACATCCTCGCGCCCATCGAAGTGTTCGGCGTCGATAAGCTCGCAGACAACGCCGTGCTCGTGAAAGCGCGCATCAAGACCGGTCCCGGCGATCAGGGCGCCGTGGCGCGCGAATTCCTCAAGCGGGTGAAAAGGGCGCTCGACGAAGCCGGCGTGCTTCTCGCGCATCGCCACCTGCCTGTGCCGCCGTTCGACGCCATCCGCGACCGCGCCAACCCCTAGGCGCTGGCGGCGTCGAGCTCCGTGATATCCGCCGCATCGAGCTTCAGCGTGAGCGCGCCCATGATGTCGCGCAATTGCGTCACGCTGGTCGCGCTGGCGATCGGCGCGGCGACCGCCGGCTTCGCCATCAGCCATGCGAGCGCGACCTGCGCCTGCGTTGCTCCGCGCCGCGCGCTCACCGCATCGAGCGCCGCCAGCACGCGGAATCCCTTCTCGTTGAGATAGCGGTCCATCCCGGCGCCGCGCCCGCTCTTGCCCTTGTCCGCGGCCGATCGGTACTTGCCGGTCAGGAACCCGCTCGCCAGCGAGAAATACGAGATGATCGACACGTTCTCGCGCACGCACAGGGGCTGCAGGTCCGCCTCCAGGTCGCGATGCATGAGATTGTAGTGCGGCTGCAGCGTCTCGTAGCGCGCGAGCCCCTTCGCCCCGCTCGTCTTCAGCGCCTCGTCCAGCCGCTCCGCGGTAAAGTTCGACGCCCCGATGAACCGCACCTTTCCCGCCTTCACCAGCGCATCGAACGCCGCGAGCGATTCCTCCTGCGGCGTCTCCGTGTCATCGCGATGCGATTGGTAGAGATCGATCCGGTCCGTCTGCAGCCGCCGCAGCGACTCCTCCACGCCCGCCTCGATATTCGCCCGCTTCAGCCCCGCCCGCGACGGCAGCATCCCCACCTTGGTCGCGATGATCACCCGCTCGCGCTTGCCGCTCGTCCTGATCCAATGACCGATCGCGGTCTCCGACTCCCCGCCCGTGTGCCCCGAAACCCAGAACGAATACGCATCCGCCGTGTCGATCGCATTGCCCCCCAAATCGACGAACGCGTCGAGGATGGCGTTGGTCCCCGCCTGATCGACATTGTTCCCGAACACGTTGCCGCCCAGCATGAGCGGCGCGATCTCGATCCCGGACCGTCCGAGCCTGCGTTTCTCCATGCCTCATCTCCATTCGCAGGGCCGCCGGCGCGCCAAAGTCGCTCTGCGGGCCTTGACCGATCTCTCGATGGCCCTAGATTTCGCCGACCTCCGGGGTGTCCCGCCGTGACGGGGCTGAGACCTTGTGTATGCTCTTGTGGAGCCGGCGCAAGGACCCGCCGAACCTGATCCGGGTCATGCCGGCGAAGGGAGAGAGATATGCACCCAACGACCGCGATCGCCACAACTGCGTTGGCCAGGGTCATCGGCCCATTGATGTTCCTGTTCGGGCTCGCGATGGCGCTCCGCCGCATCGACACGCAGGCCGTGATCAACGGCTTCTACGCCGACGCCGCGAAGATTTTCCTCGGGGGCTTCATCTCGCTGCTCTGCGGCCTGATCATCGTCTCGATGCACAACATCTGGCGCTCGCCGACCACGATCCTGATCACCGCCCTCGGCTGGCTGACGATCCTGCGCGGCGTCGTGCTCATCTTCGCGCCTGACGCCATCCGCACGGTCGGCGACGCCTTCGCCGCCAACCCCACCATTCCGCTGGTCGCGGGCCTGATCGCGGCCGCGCTCGGCGCCTGGTTTTCCTATGTCGGCTATCTCGCCGGCGACGCCGCCAAATAGCGCCTCCCGATGCTGGAGCGCGCGTAAGGAAGATAGAAGAATGAACAAGCCCGAGCCCGCCCGCGCGTTCCAGCCTGACGAGATCGTCGCCTCCCCCATTCCCGGCTCCCGGAAAGTCTACGCGAGCGGCTGCGCGCACCCCGATCTGCGCGTGCCGTTCCGCGAAGTGGCGCTGCACCCGAGCGCGAACGAGCCGCCGCTGACGATTTACGATCCAAGCGGTCCGTACACGGATCCTTCCGCGCAGATCGACATCGAAAAAGGCCTGGCGCGCGCGCGCGAAGCCTGGGTGAAGGCCCGCGGCGACGTGGAGGAGATCGAAGGCCGCAAGGTCCAGCCGGTCGACAACGGCAATCTCAGCCCCGACAAGCTCACGCCGGAATTCCCCGCCAAACCGCGCGTTCTGCGCGCCAAGGGCGCCGCCGCCGTCACGCAGCTCGAATACGCGCGCCGCGGAATCATCACGCCGGAGATGGAGTTCGTCGCCATCCGCGAGAACCTGCGGCGTGAGGCTCTTTCCTCCCCCGTTCACGGGGGAGGTGTCGCCGAAGGCGACGGAGGGGGCGCAACACGTGACGGCGAATCCTTCGGCGCCAGCATCCCCGATTACGTCACGCCCGAATTCGTCCGCAGCGAGATCGCGCGCGGCCGCGCCATCATCCCGGCCAACATCAACCACCCCGAAGCCGAGCCGATGATCATCGGCCGCAACTTCCTGGTGAAGATCAACGCCAATATCGGCAACAGCGCGGTCACCTCCTCCATGTCGGAAGAAGTCGACAAGATGGTGTGGTCGATCCGCTGGGGCGCCGACACGGTCATGGACCTCTCCACCGGCCGCAACATTCACAACATCCGCGAATGGATCATCCGCAACGCGCCGGTGCCGATCGGCACAGTGCCGATCTACCAGGCGCTGGAGAAGGTCGGCGGGATCGCCGAAGACCTTACCTGGGAAGTCTATCGCGACACGCTCATCGAGCAGGCCGAGCAGGGCGTCGATTACTTCACCGTCCACGCCGGCGTGCGCCTCGCCTTCATCCATCTCACCGCCAAGCGCGTCACCGGCATCGTCTCGCGCGGCGGCTCGATCATGGCGAAATGGTGCCTCGCGCACCACAAGGAGAGCTTCCTCTACACGCACTTCGAAGAGATCTGCGAGATCATGCGCGCGTACGACGTGAGCTTCTCCTTGGGAGATGGCCTGCGCCCCGGCTCCATCGCCGACGCCAACGATTCCGCGCAATTCGCCGAGCTCACGACGCTGGGCGAGCTCACCAAGATCGCCTGGCGCCACGGCGTGCAGACCATGATCGAAGGCCCCGGCCACGTGCCGATGCACAAGATCAAGGCCAACATGGACAAGCAATTGTCCGAATGCGGAGAAGCGCCGTTCTACACGCTCGGTCCGCTGACCACCGACATCGCGCCCGGCTACGACCACATCACCTCGGCCATCGGCGCCGCGATGATCGGCTGGTTCGGCACCGCGATGCTTTGCTACGTCACGCCGAAGGAGCACTTGGGCCTTCCCGACCGCAAGGACGTGAAGGACGGCGTCATCGCCTACAAGATCGCCGCCCACGCCGCCGATCTCGCGAAAGGCCACCCCGCCGCCCGCGCCTGGGACGACGCTTTGTCACGCGCGAGGTTTGAATTCCGCTGGGAAGATCAATTCAACCTCGGCCTCGACCCCGAGACCGCCCGCGAATTGCACGACGAAACCCTACCCAAGGAAGCCCACAAGACCGCGCACTTCTGCTCCATGTGCGGCCCGAAATTCTGCAGCATGAAGATCAGCCAAGACATCCGCGACGCCGCGAAAGCGGCGGAGGCTGAGGCGGGAATGAAGGAGATGAGCGCGAAGTTCCGCAAAGCGGGCGGCGAAATCTATGTGGAAGGTAGTTGAGCCCTCGGAACATACTTCGCAGATGCCTTCATTTTCCTCAGAAGGTGCTGGCACAAGACAATCGTTTCAAGCGCAGCTTGCGGATCAGAGATCCAGCCGTTCGCGTGGGCGCACGGATTTCGGATACCCAACATCGACCCGGCAAACAACCGGTGATAGCCAGCTTGCTCGTCTTGCTCGCTTTGCGTCTTTTGTTCGTTTAGTGGAATTATCGGTCCGTTCGGAGAGAACACCTTCTCCATAAGCTTCGTACCGCTCATCCCCTCTTTGCTCACGCGACGCACCTCCTCATCAAGCATCTTGAACGCCGCCTCTACCGCCTGCGAATAGAAACCGGAAACAAACAAGTCCCGCGCCACGCCGAGAACGTCAGGGTCGTCAATCACAACCATGAAGTTCTCGTGGACGTTATTTTGTGCAGAACCGGGCCCCGGCAAAGCCAGCATGCGGGGAGCAGGCAATTGCAGCACTGCGCCGCCTAGCCCGATACGATGCACGGCCTCTTGGAATTTGCGTATCGCGTGAAACATATCACGTCAGGTACTTCTTCATGTTGGCGAAGATGGACTCGATCTGATCGTTGCCCGCATCGGCGCTGATATGAATCTGAACATTGACATTCAGCGGCGGCATCTGCGCCTTCTCAGATGAGGTATTCGAACCACGGCCACCAGCAACAGGGAGTGTGCCGCTACCCTCGGACGAGCGTCTTGACCGTTCGACGCTTCCAGAAGCGCGTGCCTTCGGTAGTTCGTCAGGAGGCTCGGTCCCGCCGATCATAAAGTAAGTCGCTGCCTTGTTGCGCGCCGCGCCCTCTCCGAGATCCCCGACCGTCATGAACCACCGCACGGCCTTTTCGCGATCACCTTCAGAGGGCGGCGCAGTGTCTATCAGCTCGGCGGGATAAGCAGCGCGAAGCAGTTCGTCTGACGCCTCCCTGTAAGTCTCATCCATCCGCCACTTCTTTGCGACATCTCGCGGCTTTCCGTCGTCATCAATGAGTCCGAGTCGCTTGAGCTCAGTAAGATAGGCCTTTGCAGCCGCCGGCTGGACGGTAAGCTCTACGGACAAAAACGTCTCTGTCACAGCGCTCGGAATTGAACGCTTGAACTTCTCCCGCAAGCCCCACCAGACAGTGGCCGGCAATTGCGGAAACGGGCGCTTTTCTACTTCGGCCATCGCCGCCTCTCGTAACGTCAATCGGGCGATGATTTGGGGATGGCCCCTGACAATTCAAGATTCCAAGTAGCCGCTTACGCAACTTAGTGGCGAAAATATCTATAAGACATTGTACCCAAACAAATAAAATGTGGATCATAAACAGAACCCCCGCCGTGTGCGCGCTCATCCTACGGCCGGCTCTGCTTGCCAATTTTTGCCAATCGCCCCACATTCCGCGCATGGCCACGCGGAACATCAACCTCACCGACGCCCTGGACCGCTTCGTCGCCGACCAGATCGCGTCGGGCAACTACCAGAACGCCAGCGAGGTTATCCGCACGGCCTTGCGCCTTTTGAAGTCGGAGGAGGACAAGCGCGCCGCCAAGCTCGCTCTGCTTCGCGCCGCCGTTCAGGAGGGGCTCGACTCCATCGCCCGCGGCGAGGGCGTCGAGGTGACGGACATCGACGCCCACTTTGACGAACTCGAAGCCGACATCGACGCCCAACTCGACGCGGAAAACGCCAAAGAGCCCGCCGCCGCCAAATGAGACGGCTGATCGTTCAGCCTCCGGCGCGAAGCGACGAACGCGCGATACTCACTGTATCGTTCAGGAATTTCGGCCTCGCCGCCCGCAATCGCTACCGCGCCCTTCTGCAGCAAGCCTACGCCAACCTTCAGAACAATCCGCTACGCGCCGGC
The DNA here is from genome assembly GCA_016791425.1 of Hyphomonadaceae bacterium. Lineage (GTDB taxonomy): Bacteria > Pseudomonadota > Alphaproteobacteria > Caulobacterales > Aquidulcibacteraceae > CADEEL01. Next base: position 233,220 of record JAEUMQ010000007.1, read on the forward strand.
AGCGTTGAACGAAGTGATTTGCCTGGACGCGTCCGCGTCTATCACCTCCGTCACGCGCGTTCGCGCCTCGCCAAAGAGAAGCGCACAGCCCGCCCGCGTCACTTCATCGTGTTCACATTCGACGAGGACGCGGTACGGATCGTCCGTGTACTGCATGACGCCATGGACCTCGCCGGACACCTTGCGCCGCTTGAGGAAAGCGCCGAAGAGCAGGCTTGACCTCCCGCCTCCCCCGCGCTGATCCTCCGCCCGGGGAGGTGGTCTCATGGCGCGAACGGCGCTCTTCCGCGCGGTGCGCCGCGCGCTCATCCAGTCCGGCGCGCCTTTCGCGCCCCGCGCGCTCTCCCGCCGCGCGTTCCTGACCAGCGCCGCCGCGACAGCGGCCGCGGCGACCGCCGCCTGCGCCTCCAAGCCGCCGCCCGCCCCGCCCGCGGGCCCGATCGCCATCATCGGCGGCGGCCTCGCCGGCCTCACCGCCGCCTACCGCCTCGCAAAAGCCAACCGCCCCTTCGCGCTCTACGAAGCCTCGAACCGCACCGGCGGCCGCGCCCTCACGCGCCGCGACTTCAACGAGGACGGCCAGTTCTGCGAGCTCGGCGCCGAGCTCGTCGACACCAAGCACGTCCCGCTCCGCACGCTCGCCGATGAGCTCGGAGTCGGCCTCGATCGTCTCGGTACGGAGAATTCGACGGCCGAGGATGTCTATCACGTCGCCGGGCGCGTGCGCATGCAGCGCGACATGCTCGATCCCGCGACCGGACGCGGCGCTTTCGCCGCACTCGGCCGCCGCATCGCCGAGGACCAGGCCCAGCTCCTCGACGCCAACGAAGCCTGGACCGCGCACGCGCGCGCGCTCGACGCCATCTCCGTCGCCGACTATCTCGCCCGCTTCCGCAACATGACGCCGGCCTGGGCGCTGCAGGTGCTCGACATCGCCTATCACGGCGAATGCGGCCTCCCAACCAGCGAGCAATCCGCGCTCAACCTCATCGACTTCATCGGCGTCGATCCCGCCGATGGCTTCCAGGTGTTCGGCGACAGCGACGAGGCCTTCCGCATCCATGGCGGATCTTCGTCGCTTCCCGAAGCGCTCGCCGCACGCATAGGCGTCACGCCGGCCATGGAGCACGCGCTCGTCGCGCTGCACCCCGAGCCGAACGGCGTGCGCCTCGTCTTCTCCACGCCGAATGGCCTCGCCGAGCGCGTGCATGAGAAGGTCGTCCTCGCATTGCCGTTCACCAAGCTGCGCCAGGTCGCCGGCATCGAAGCGCTCGGCCTCTCCGAAACCAAGCTCCGCGCCATCCGCGAGCTCGGCTATGGCGACAACGCCAAGCTCATGGTCTCCACCACGAGCCGCCCGTGGAACACACCAGGCCTCTTCCGCGCGCAGGCGAAGGGCATCTTCTATTCCGACATCTGCCAGATCGTGTGGGAGACGAGCCGCGCACAGGCAGGCGCGCGCGGCGTGCTGACGAACTTCCTGGCGAGCCAGCAGGATCGCGACGCCGCGCTGGCGCTGATGCACGCCGGGCTCGAAGCCCTCTCGCCGGATATGGGCGGATGCCTCGATCCTGCGCGCACCGCGTGGATGGCGTGGGCGCGCCAACCCTTCGCGCTCGGCTCCTACGCCTGCGCGCGCGTGGGGCAGTACACGACGCTGCTGGAGGAGATCGCCGCGCCCTCGAGCGACGGCCGCATCCATTTCGCCGGCGAACACACCAGCGCCGATTTCATGGGCTTCATGTGCGGCGCCGTGGAATCCGGCGAGCGCGTCGCCGCCGCGCTGCTCGCGGCATGACGTCTTCAGCGCAGCCGGCTAGGCGCCATTTCGCGCGTTGACCTTCGCGCGCGCACCCCTATCGTCCGCCCCGCATGACGATCTTTGCCCGCATCCAGGAAGAATGGGAGACGCTCGATGGCGTCATCCGCTCGAAAGCCGCCTATCGCGAGATAGAAGCCGGCGCCGACATCTCCGTCGGCAAAGATCTCGAGCGCACCGTCGATAAATTCGCCGACAACATCGCCATTCGCTTCGAGGGCCGTTCGCTCACCTATCGCCAGTTCGACCAGCGCGCGAACCGCTTCGCGCACTGGGCCATTGCCCTGGGCCTGAAGAAGGGCGACGTCGTCGCGCTCTTCGCCTCCAACCAGCCGGATTACATCTGCTGCTGGGTCGGGCTCGCCAAGATCGGCGTCGCCACTGCGCTTATCAACGCCAACCTGACCGGCGGCGCGCTCGCCCATTCGCTCAACATCTCCGGCGCCCATCACGCAATCGTGTCCGAGGATCTGATCGAGGCCTACGGCGCCGTCTCCGGGCAGTGCGAGCGCAAGCTGAAGGCTTGGGCGCTCGCGGCCCCATCCGGTTGGCGAGCCGATGCGGAAGATCTTGAGGCCGCCCTCGACGCCGCCAGCGCAGATCGTCCGCCTAAGGAGCTTTCCGACGCCGTCGCTCTCGGCGATCTCGCCCTCCTCGTCTACACCTCCGGCACCACGGGCGCGCCGAAGGCCGCCCGCATGCTTCACCTGCGTACGCTCGGCATGCTCCGCGCGTTCATCGGCGGCGGCCACGCGAAGCACACCGACAAGGTGTACGTCTCGCTGCCGCTCTATCACTCCACCGGCGGCCTCACCGGCGTCGGCTTCGCGCTCATCACCGGCGGCACGCTCATTCTGCGGCGCAAATTTTCCGCCACCCACTTCTGGGAAGATGTCGCGAGCGAGAAAGCCACGGTCTTTTTCTATATCGGCGAGCTCTGCCGCTACCTCCTCAACACGCCCGAACATCCCCAGGAGCGCGCGCACGTCCTTCGCCTCGGCGTCGGCAACGGACTGCGCCCCGAAGTCTGGGAGCGTTTCCAGACGCGCTTCGCGGTGCCGAAGCTCCTGGAGTTCTATGGCTCCACCGAAGGCAATGTCGCGATGCTGAACTTCACCGGGAAGGTCGGCGCCTGCGGCCGCATCCCGGATTGGCTTCGCCCGCTCGCCAACACACGCATCGTCCGCTTCGATCCCGAAGCCGAGGCGCCGATCCGCGACGAGAACGGGCTCTGCATCGAGGCCGCGCACGATGAAGTCGGCGAAGTCCTCGGCGAGATCAAGCAGGAGGCGCGCTACCGCTTCGAAGGCTATTCCAACAAGGCCGAGACCGAACGAAAGATCCTCCGCGACGTGTTTGAGAAAGGCGACGCATGGTTCCGCACCGGCGATCTCATGCGCCGCGACAAGCTCGGCTATTTCTACTTCGTCGATCGCATCGGCGACACCTTCCGCTGGAAGGGTGAGAACGTCTCGACCAACGAAGTGAGCGATGTGCTCTCGCAATTCCCCGGCGTGGAGGAAGCGAACGTCTATGGCGTGAAGGTCGCCGCCGCCGACGGCCGCGCCGGCATGGCCGCGCTCGCCACCGCGAAGGATTTCGACCTGGCTGGCTTCCACGCCTTCGCCGCGCGCGAGCTGCCCGCCTACGCACGGCCCATGTTCGTCCGGCTGAAGCAGGACATCGAGACCACCGGCACGTTCAAGTACCGCAAGGTCGATCTCGTACGCGACGGATTTGATCCGTCGGCGCTCACCGACCCCATCTATTTCGACAATCCCGAAACCAAAGTCTTCGAGCCCGTGACGCCAAAACTCTTCGCCCGAATCCAGTCCGGAGCCATCAGGCTCTGAAAGCTCAGATCGTCGTGCCTGGCGCGGGCTGCGGCGTGCGGTTGTCGCGCCGTGCGGGCGGACGCGCCGGCGCCGCCGTCGGCCCCTGCACCGCATTGGCCAGGCTTGCCAGGATCATTGACAGATGCTGCGCGGCCGTGCGCCGAACGGCGGCGTCAGCCGACGTGAACGACGCGCGCAGCCGCACGCCGCCGTCGCCCTGCGTACGGATCACCACGCCGATCCAGCGGAAATCCTCGTCCTGCTGCGATTCGAACGCGCAACTCGCGATCGCGGCCCCGGGCGCGGCGCTCGTCTGGAACCGCGACGCAGTCACCCGCGCGCCCGCCAGATCCGCCGCCGACGCGCACGCCTGCTGGATGCCGCCCTGCAGCTCGCTGCGCGCCGCGCGCGCGAACACGAATTGCGGCGGCGCGGCGCGCAATTCCCGGCCCGCGAAGAACTCCAGCTCGCGCGCCAGCACAGGCGACAGGCCCTCACGCGTGAGCGACAGGCCCGAGCCGCCCCCGAGCGCCCGTTCCACCGCTTCAATGAGCGCATTCGCCGCCGCCGCGCTGTCGCCCGCGCGCAGCGCCGCACCCACGCGCGCATCAACAGCGTCGGCCCGCGCAGCGCTCGGCGCGAAGGCAAGCACGAGCGCGGTGAGAAAGCCCCAATGACCGTTTCGCCGCATCGGATCGACTCCCAAGCGCGACTATCGAGGGCGCGGATATAGCGCCCCGCGCGCGCTGCCTCCACGCGGTAATGCAGCGCGGACCGCGATGCGAAGCAGCGCCTAGCCTTCGCCCCAGACTTGCCTGATTCGCGCATCGCGGCCGCACCGCAACCGGTAGAAGCGGTACTGGACCGAGTTCTTGCGGTAATAATCCTGGTGATAGTCCTCCGCGGCCCAGAACCGCGACAGCGGCTCGATCGCGGTCGCCACCCGCGCCAACCGTCGCGACGCGACCAACGCCTGCTTCGAGGCCTCCGCGATCGGCCGCTGCGCCGGCGTGACGAAGATCGCGGTCGTGTAGGCGTGACCACGATCGCAGAACTGCCCGCCCGCGTCAGTCGGATCGATATGCCGCCAGTAGAAATCGAGCAGCTGCTGGTAGCTCACCCGCGCGGGATCATAGACGACCCGCACCGCCTCGATGTGCCCGCCCGCCTCGTAATTGCGATAGGTCGGATTGGCCGAGGCGCCCCCCGTATAGCCCGACACCGCCTCGATCACTCCGGGCAGGTGCTGCTCGAAGTCCGATTCCACGCACCAGAAGCACCCCCCGGCGAACACCGCCTCGGCGCGTTGCGCGGGTTGGGCGTGGGCCGCCTCGGCAAAGAAAAGCAAAAGAGCGACGAAGAAGGCGCGAAGCATCGGAGTCTCCCGTGTCTGCAGTATACGACGGTTTCACGCGCGTGGTTTCGTGTCGCCGCAACGCCGGCGCCCGGGCCGACGTAAGGAGTGCTGGAGGCAAGATGGGCAGGTTCAATTGGCGACGTTGGGCGCCCATCGTCGCCATCGGGGCGGCGCTCGCGGCGGCCTATGCCATGGGGGTCCACCGCTACGTCTCCCTGGAGCGCCTCCAAGCCGAGCGCGCCAATCTCGAAGCCTTCGTCGCCGCGAACTTCTTCGCCGCGCTCCTCCTCTACATGCTGGTCTACGCCGCCGCCGTCCTCATCTCGCTCCCCGGCGCGCTTTTCCTGACGCTCTCCGGCGGCTTTCTCTTCGGTCCCTGGATCGGCGGCGCCGCCACCGTGATCGCCGCCACGCTTGGCGCGACCGGCGTCTTCCTCGCCGCTCGCACCGCATTCGGCGATGCTCTGCGCGCCCGCGCGGGGGGCTGGCTCGACAAGTTGGAGCGCGGCTTCCGCGACAATGCCTTCAACTACCTGCTGGCGTTGCGCCTCTTCCCCGGCGCGCCATTCTTCATCGTCAATCTCGCTCCGGCTTTCCTCGGCGTGAAGCTGCGCGACTTCTTCTTCGCGACTCTGATCGGCATCATTCCCGGCACGCTTGTCTACGCCTCGGTCGGCAATGGCCTGCGCGCCGCCTTCGACGCAGGCGGCGAGGCCAATCCCGCCGCCGCCGCCCGCAGCCTCATCCTCTCACCCTCGATTCTCCTCCCGATCGCCGGCCTCATTCTGCTCGCGCTTCTCCCGGTCGCTTTGAAGATCGCGCGTGGAAAGAAGACACAAACGCCATGAAGGACCTCAAGACCGACCTCGGCATCATCGGCGCCGGCTCGGCGGGTCTGTCCGTCGCGGCCGGCGCGGCGCAGCTTGGCTTGCAAGTCGTCCTCTTTGAACGCGGCGAGATGGGCGGCGACTGCCTGAACTATGGCTGCGTGCCGTCGAAAGCCCTGATCGCCGTCGCCAAGGTCGCACACAAGGTGCGCGGCGCCGCACGCTTCGGCGTCCAAACCGACGCGCCGCGCATAGATTGGCCGGCGGTGAAGGCGCACATGGAGCGGGCCATCGCTGCGATCGCGCCGCACGACAGCCAGGCGCGCTTCGAAGGCCTCGGCGTCCAAGTGATCCGCGAGCACGCGCGCTTCCTGGACGAGCGGACGGTCGCCTCGGCCTCCGTGCGGGTCCGCGCGCGCCGCTTCGTGATCGCGACCGGCTCGTGCGCGCGTATCCCCGACATCCCCGGCCTCGGCGAGACGCCGTTCCTCACCAACGAGTCGATCTTCCATCTCGACACGTTGCCGCGAAAGCTGCTCATCCTCGGCGCCGGCCCGATCGGGCTTGAACTCGGACAGGCCTTCCGCCGCCTCGGCAGCGACGTGACGATCGTCGAAGCCGCCCGCACGCTCGGATCCGCCGACCGCGAAGCCGCCGATCTCCTCGCCATGCGCCTCCGCGCGGAAGGCGTCGAAATCCTCGAGGGGTGCAAGGCGACCAAGGTCTCCGCCGGTCCGACGCTGGAGATCGAGAGCGCTGACGGCGCGCGCCGCACCCTGGAGGGCTCCCACCTGCTCGTCGCGGTCGGCCGCACCCTCGCGCTCGACGACCTCGATCTCCATAACGCCGGCGTCGATCCCAGGCGCTTGTCCGCGACCCTGCGCACCAGCAACCCCCGCGTCTGGATGCTCGGCGACGCGGCCGGCCGCGAACTTTTCACCCACGCCGCCGGCTGGCACGCGAGCGTGTTCGTCCGCAACGTGCTCTTCAAGGCGCGCACGCCCGCCCATGCGCAACGCATCCCGTCCGTCGTCTATTGCGAGCCCGAGCTCGCGCAGATCGGCCTCACCGAGGCTCAGGCGCCCGATGCGAAAGCCGTTCGCGCCGACTTCGCCGCCAATGACCGCGCCGTCTGCGAAGGCGAATCCATCGGCTTCGCAAAACTGCTCATCGCCAAGTCCGGCCGCCTCCTCGGCGCAACGATCCTTGGCCCCTCCGCCGGCGAGCTCATCGCGCCGCTCGCCCTTGCAATCTCCTCGAAGCTTACCGTCCGTACGCTGACGAGCCCCGTGCTTGCCTATCCCACGCGGAGCGAAATCTGGAAGCGCGCCGCCGGCGCCTATTACACGCCCGCGCTGTTCTCCGCCCGCACGCGCGCGCTCGTTTCCGTGCTGCAGCGTATCCCGTAACTCTCAGGCCGATTGCAGCACGAGAACCCAATCGTCGCCAGCGACCGGCGTGAAGTTGAAATTTCCCGAGGCCGCCGGATTGCTCGACGCCGCGCTCGTGAACGCGCCCGTCTGCGGATTGTACCAGCGCGCCTGCACCGCCGGCCCCGCCAAGCCCCCGAGATTGACCGAGAGCGTCCGCGTCTGCGGCGTATAGACCAGTGCGAATGAGCGATCCGACGCCACCGCCGCCACCGCCGTGTTGGCGCCCGATCCAATGCCCCCGGTGAGGAACTGGTTGTTGAGGTCCGGGACCAGGAGATCCCAGCGAACGCTGAGGAAAAGGTCCCACACGCGCGTCATGTGCTGCGCGCCATTGCTGCTAAGCGCGTTCTGCCAGCCGCTGTCGAGCGCCCACATCGGATAGTTCCCGAACATGTGTCCGCACGCGCCGAGCAGGAGCGATTGGTACGCCTGCCGCCTGAGATCGAGCTCGGTCGCGCCCCGCTCGTTCTCGTACCAGCCCTCAATGTAATAGTACGGCCGCCCTTCCGGCTTGGTGTATTGTTGCGCGCAGAGGGGGACGACATCGTCAGCCGCGGTGTAGGCGCTGCTCACATTGATCCACGCGCCGTCGCTGCCGCCCCAGTATTCGAGCACGTCCGAGCTGCGATTGCCGTGCACTGTATGAAGCTTGACTGGATCGACCTCCTTGATGCCATCGACAATCGACGTGACTAGCGACTTGTCGGGCGGATAGGTGTCGCCGCCGTGCATCCAGATGATGTTGTTCAGGCTGCGATAGCGGTTCCCGATATAGCGCCCGTACTCCTTGAGCGTCGCCGCGCCGGCCTGCTGCATGAGCGGATACCAATCGAGCGTGAGGGCCCCGCACCATGCTGCGCAGAGGAAGATCAGGAACCCACGCGACGCAGCCTGCTGCAGCACATAGTCCGCATGCTGGAAGTACGCCTCGTTCGGCGTCGCGAACGGCGCCCCTGTAAACGGCGATTGCCCATAGAAGTTGGGCGGCCGCACGCCTTCTCGATTGAGGATCAGCTGCAGGTTGATCGCGTTGAACTTGCGCGACGCCCGATCGTCGAGATAGCGCACCGCGTCCTCGCGCGAGAGCACGTTGATCATCTGCCACGGCGCATCGCCGCGCGCCAGGAACGGTGCGTTGTTCGCATCCACCAGATAGCGCCGTCCGGTCGGGGCCGAGAGCGGGAACCGCGCGCTGGTTGAGCCGGGCAATGGCGCCGGCGAAGAACCGGTCGGTCCCGTGGGCGCGGGCGTCGATGAGCCGCCCCCACCCCCGCCGCAGGCCGCGACCGAGGCGGCCGCGACAATCCCCGTCGCCACGGCGCGGCGGGTCGCGCGGACGCCCTTGTCCGCATGCGGACCGTCCGGACCGATCCTTTTCGTCACGCCAAGTCTCCAGGCCCCTGTGGAAGACTGGAGGCACTTCCCGCCATGCGCAAGCGTTCGCCTCAGGCAGGGCCCGCGCGCAGAGCGGCAGGAGCGGGGCGGTCGAGGACCGCGCTAGCGGAAATGATAGAGGTCGGCGGTGCGCGAGAGCGGGACGGTCGCCACGCCCCCCGACACCTGCTGCCGCGCGCCGGTCGCCAGGTTCGTCAGCGTGCCCGTCGCCGCCGGCGTCTGCACGCGAACCGACGCGCTCCCCGAGAACGCGACGCCGCCGAACCACATGTCGCTTCCGTTCCGGCGCGACCGGAAGAGCACATTGTCGCTCTTGTCCAGCAGCGCCGCGTCCCCGGCATAGGTGCTGTCCTTGAAAGAGTTCTTCGTGCTCTCAAACTGCCGCCCCGCGTTCGCCATCGCGTAGAGCGACTGGGCGTTGAAGATGCCCTGGTCTCTGTACGAGGCCCCTGAATTGCCCAGCGTCCCGGAGGATTGCGGCGTGAAGATAAAGTAGGAGCGCATGCCCTCCAGCGTCCCGAGCGTGACCACTGAACCCCATTCGTCAGCGGGAAGCGGCGTCGGGCGGCCGTTGTCCTCGGCGATGCCGACATAAGACGCGCCGAACTTCGCCTGGTCATCCACGGCCTTGAGCACGCTCGCGCCGAACATCTGGAAGATGCTTTGCGGCCGCCCAACCATGATCTCCCGCAACACGTCAGCGCCGCTGTCGGTGCGGTAGCTGTAATACTGGAAATTGCCGGCCGTGAATCCGATCGAACGGAAGCCCGAAAGGCCGCCCACGGCGTCGTTGTGCCGCGCGTTGTCCGCCTCCCAGTTCGTGATGAGCTGCGGCGCCGCTTTCCCCGCGGAGCGGCGCGGCGCGAGCATCTCATCGACGTACCATTGCTTCATGCGCGACATCCAAATCTGGTCGCGCGTGGTGAACTCGTCGTCGTGCAGCCAATGCGTGATGTTGAGGCCAATCGGGTCGCGATAGAGTCTGCGCGCGGTGTCCTCGTCGCCGCCGCTCGGGATGCCGAAGAAGCCCCCGCCCGTCGGCCGCCCCACGCCTTGCGCGACTTCGAACGGGACCTTGTTCGACGCTCCCCAAAGGGAGGTGCGCACATCGGAAAGCCGCATGAGCTCGAACGGCCCGATATGCCCGATGTGTTGGTAAACCTGCGCCCAATGATCCCGCGTCATGGGCGCTCCCGTGATGAACGGATATCCCCCATCGCGATCAGGCATGTGGAAGATCATCACAAACGGATCGGACGGCGATGCGATTCCCGGCCGCCTGAGCAGCTCATCGACGAACGGCACGCTTGTGGAGATGGTCGCCGCCTGCGGGGCGAGGAGCCCGGTGGAGGAAGACGTCGCCGCGGGCGTCGCAGCCGACGCAGGGCTCGCCAATCCCTCCTCGCCCGTGATGTCGTCCCACTTGCATCCCGCGGCGGCAACGCTGGCCATGAGCCCCGTGGTGACGGCGCGGCGTGTCGTCGGCGCAAACCGCACGGCGCGCGCAATGGGAAATCTGGATTTTTCGGACACGCCGCTCTCTCCCTCACCGCCAACCGCGAGCTGAGGTAAGCGGAGGGCGCGCGTGCACGCAAGCGCCTGGACGGGACGTGTGTGAACCGTAATACGCGCACGCCTTTCAGGCGTGTAATCCGCGGCGACGCTCAGTCCTTCGCGCGCTCCACGTACGAGCCGTCTTCGGTTGAGACCACGACGCGCGTGCCCACTTCGATGTGCGGCGGCACCATCGTGCGGACGCCATTGGCGAGCTTCGCCGGCTTGTACGACGACGACGCCGTCTGCCCCCGCACGACAGGCTCCGTCTCCACGATTTCCAGCGCCACGCGCGGCGGCAGCTCGATGGAAAGCGCCTGTCCGTCATGCATCGTGAGGAACACTTCCATCTCGGGCGTGAGATAGGGCTCCGCGTCTCCCACCATCTCCTTGCTGACCGTGATCTGCTCGTAGGTCGTGGGGTTCATGAACACGAACCCGACCCCGGCGTCCTCGTAGAGATAGGTGTGCTTCACCTCCTCCACGAACGCCTTTTCCAGCGCGTCCGTCGTCTTGTAGGTCTCGGTGGTCTTCACGCCGTCAATGATGCGGCGCATCACGACCGTCGTCGTCGGCGTGCCTTTGCCCGGACGGAACGTCTCGTGGCTCATCACCACATAGAGCTTGCCGTCCTCGCGTTCGAGCACATTGCCTTTGCGCACGTCGCTGGCGATAACTTTGACCACGTTTCATGCCCCATGCGCCCGCGCCCGGCGGGCTGACAGCCAAGAAAATCCTGGGAACCGATGGCTTCTTACCCCGCGTCGCGGCCCCGGCCAAGCCGCCTGACGAGCGCGTCATGAACACGCCGCCGCGCCCAGCCTCCCCCCCGATCGCTTCCTGGTGGACGCCCTCGCGCCATGCCGACCGCCGCGGATTCCTCCTGTCCCGCGCCCGCATCCTCGCCGCGATCCGCGCCTGGTTCGCCGACCAGGGCTTTCTCGAGGCCGACACGGGCGCCCTCGTCCAGTCGCCCGGCGCCGAGACCCATATCGACGCCTTCGCCGCCGACGGCCGCTATCTGCACACCTCTCCCGAATTCGCCATGAAGAAGCTCCTCGCCGCCGGCGAGCAGAAGATCTTCTTCCTCGGCAAGGCCTACCGGAAGGGCGAGAGCGGCCCCCTGCATGCGCCTGAGTTCACCCTCCTCGAATGGTACCGCGCCGACGCGCCGTACGAGCGCATCATGGACGATTGCCTCGCCCTCCTGCGCCTCGCCGCCGACGCCGCCGGCGCCCGCGAATTCCGCTGGCGCGACCGGACGTGTGATCCGTTTGCCAGCGCGCAACGGCTCACGATTGCTGAAGCGTTCGCCAATTTTGCGCCCCCCTCCCCTCCAGGGGAGGGGGTAGGGGGTGGGGTGCGCCTCTCCGCTGCAGGCTCCCGCCGCCCAACTTCGCCTAATAATCCGGACACGGAGCAACACCCCGCCCCCTACCCCCTCCCCTCCAGGGGAGTGGGAGCGGCCCTTTCTTCAGACGAATTCAGCGCGCGTCTCGTCACGCACGTTGAACCCCAACTTGGCATCGGCGCCCCAACCCTTCTCACCGAATACCCCATCTCCGAAGCCGCGCTCGCCCGCCCCTGCGCGCACGATCCCTCCGTCGCCGAGCGCTTCGAGCTCTATGCGTGCGGCGTCGAGCTCGCCAACGCCTTCGGCGAGCTCACCGATCCTGTGGAGCAGCGCCGACGCCTGATCGCCGCCATGGACGAGAAAGAACGCCGCTACGGGCTGCGCTGGCCCATCGACGAGGACTTCCTGGCCGCGCTCGCGCACATGCCTGAGGCATCCGGTTGCGCGCTCGGCGTCGATCGCCTCGTCATGCTCGCCGCCGGCGCCACGCACATCGACCAGGTGCTCTGGAATCCCCCGCAATGATCCGCGACGCTGCGCCAGCCGACCACGCGCCCATCCGCGCCGTGCTCCTCGCGGCCTTTCCTACGCCTGATGAAGCCGATCTGGTCGAGCGGCTCCGCGCCGACGGCGACGCCATGGTTGAGCTCGTCATCGAGGATGCGGGCGCGATCGTCGGCCACATCCTCTTCTCGCCGCTTCCGATCGAGCGCGCCGGCGCGATCACCAACGCCGCGGCGCTCGCGCCGGTCTCCGTCCTGCCCTCGCATCAACATCGCGGCCTCGGCGCAAGCCTCGTTCGCGCCGGGATCGACATATGCCGCGCCTGCGGCTGCGCGGCGGTCGTCGTTCTCGGCCATCCCGCCTATTACCCGCGCTTCGGCTTTGCCCCTGAGGCGGCCAAAGCATTGGATGCTCCCTTCTCCGGACAGGCGTTCATGGCGCTGGAGCTTGTCCCGAACGCCCTGAAGGGCGGCGGCAAGGTTCGCTATGCGAGAGCTTTCGGGCTCTGAGATTTCGCCTTGAGCCCCGACGCGCGAATAAGTCCGCAACCGCACGCCCTCCGCATCATTCTTTGTTAAGCTGACCTCGCGGGCGGCCAATTACGGCCAGTTCGTGGTTGATCATGGTTTCTTTGGCCAACCCTCGGACGGCCGCGCAGGATTCTAGCTCAGTCCACGTTCATGGTTGGAGGGGCAAGAAGGGCATCATGGACGCCACCACCGATCGAGCACGCGCGCTGCTCGCCGCCGCCCGCAAGGCCGGCGCCGGCCGCCGCAAATGGATCATCGGCGCCGGCCTGCTGGTCGCCGTTCTGGGCCTTTGGCTCGTATTCGGCCGCAGCGGCCCCGCCGAGCCCTACCGCACTGCCGAGGCGGACCGCGGCCGCATCTCGCGCGTCGTGAGCGCCACCGGCGCCCTCCAGCCGCTGGTCTCGGTGAACGTCGGTTCCACCGTGTCCGGCCTCGTGCAAAGCGTCGAGGTCGATTTCAACTCGCGCGTTCGCGCCGGCCAGGTGCTCGCCCGCCTCGAGCCCGACACCTTCCAGCAGCGCGTCGATCAGGCCCAGGCTTCGGTCCGCCAGGCCAACGCTGATCTCGCCGTCGCCCAGGCCGACTATTCCCGCTACGCCAAGCTCGACGCGGCAGGCTTTGCATCCGCCCAGCTGATGAACCAGCAGCGCGCCGCCCGCGAGCGCGCCGCCGCCTCCGTCTCGCAGGCCGCCGCGCAGCTTGAAACCGCCCGCGTCGATCTCAACCGCAGCATCATCCGCGCTCCGATCGACGGCGTGATCGTCGATCGCCAGATCAACCCAGGCCAATCGGTCGCCGCGAGCTTCCAGGCGCCGACCCTCTTCATCATCGCGCAGGACCTTTCCAGCCTGCAGGCCAATATCTCGGTCGATGAGGCCGACATCGGCGACGTTCACCAAGGCCAGCGCGTGCGCTTCTCCGTGGACGCGTTTCCCGACGACGAATTCGAAGGCGAGGTCTCGCAGGTGCGCCAGCAGGGCGTCGATACCAACGGGGTCGTGAGCTACACGGTCGTCGTCCGCGCCGACAACCCGCAAGGACGCCTGCTCCCCGGCATGACCGCCAACGCTGAGATCATCGTGCAGGAAACTGAGGACGTCGCGCGCATCCCGAACGCCGCGCTGCGCTTCCGCCCAACCGATGAGCGCCTCCAGCAGCACGCCGCCGAGCTCGTCGCGCAAGCTAAGGGCGGCGCACGCCAGCAAGGCCAGGCGGCTGGCGAACGCCAAGCCGGCGCACAAGGCGGCAATCAAGGCGGCGGCTGGCGCGGCGGCGGACAAGGCGGCGGTCAAGGCGCAGGTCAGCAGGAGCGCCTCGCCGACGCCCTCAAGCTCACCGACGCCCAGCGCGCGCAGATGCGTCAGGCCATGCAGACCGCGCGCGCCTCGCAAGGCGGCCAAGCCGGCAACGCCGAACCGGGCGCGCGCCGCGCCGCCATGCGCCGCATGCGCGAAGCCGCGCTCACCGCCATCGAGCCGACGCTCACCGCCGAGCAACGCCAGCTTCTCGCGCAGTTCCGCGCGGGCGCCGGCGCGGGCCCGCGCCAGACCCCGACCCGCACCGCCGTCCTCTGGGTGCTGCGCAACAACCAGCCCACCCCCGTCCGCGTCGAGCTTGGCGTCGCGGACGATACGTATACGGAGCTTCGCGGCGGCGATCTCCGTGACGGCGACAAGATCATCACCGGCGGCGGCCCGCAGAACACCAACGCCCAGCAGAAGCAGCGCCAGCAAAGCCCCTTCGGCGGCGGCGGCGGCCCGCGCATCCGGGGCGCCTGAGATGGCCGCGCCGAAGGACGACCTCATCGTCGCACAGGGCCTCGTCAAGCTCTACCAGATGGGCGATGAGATCGTTCGCGCGCTCGATGGCGTTAGCTTCGCCATCGAGCGCGGCGGCTACGCCGCCATCGTCGGACCCTCCGGCTCCGGTAAATCGACGCTCATGAACCTGATCGGCGGTCTCGACCAGCCCACCGACGGCCGCCTCTCGATCGATGGCCGCGACATGGGCGCGATGGACGACGGCGATCTCGCCACCTTCCGCAATCGGACGATCGGCTTCGTCTTCCAGTCCTTCAATCTCCTCCCGCGCATGACCGCCCTGGAGAATGTCGAGCTCCCGCTCATCTACGCCGGCGAGACCCCGAAGAACCGCCGCGAGCGCGCCGCCGAGCTCCTCACCCGGGTCGGCCTGGGCGAGCGCATGGACCATCGCCCCACCCAGCTCTCCGGCGGCCAGCAGCAGCGCGTCGCTATCGCGCGCGCGCTGGCCTGTCGCCCCGCCATCGTGCTCGCCGACGAGCCCACGGGAGCGCTCGACACCAGCACCGGCCAGGAGATCCTCGCGCTGTTCCGGTCGCTCAACAAAGAGGGCGCCACCGTCGTTCTCGTCACCCACGACAGCGAGATCGCCGCCGCCACGCGTCGCGTCATCGAGGTGCGCGACGGCCGCATCGTGCAGGACCGCGTCCTGGAGAACGCCGCATGATCCGCACCGAAGATCTCGCGATGAGCGCGATGCGCGCGCTCCGCTCCAATCCGCTGCGCAGCGCGCTCACCGCCCTCGGCGTGATCATCGGCGTCGCCTCGGTAGTGGCGATGGTCGCGCTCGGACGCGGCGCACAGGCGCGCATCGAACAGAGCATCTCGAGCCTCGGCTCCAATCTCCTCATCGTCGTGCCCGGCGCGATGCGCGGCGGCGGCGGCGTGCGCGGCGCCGCCGGCGGCTGGAACTCCCTCACCATGGGCGACGCAGAAGCGATACAGCGCGAAGTCGAAG
The DNA here is from genome assembly GCA_016791425.1 of Hyphomonadaceae bacterium. Taxonomy (GTDB): domain Bacteria; phylum Pseudomonadota; class Alphaproteobacteria; order Caulobacterales; family Aquidulcibacteraceae; genus CADEEL01. The sequence continues at coordinate 248,606 of JAEUMQ010000007.1, forward strand.
GCCTCGCTGCTGTTGCCCCTTCGCAGCGCGGCCAGGCGCAGATCGTCGCCGAAGGCCTCAACTGGAACACGCGCGTCGAGGGCGTGACGCCTGCATACCTTCTCGCCCGCGACTGGAGCGTCGCCGAGGGCCGCTTCTTCGAGGATCGCGACGTGGCGCAGGCCCGCCGCGTCATCGTGCTCGGCAAGACCGTCGCAGAAAACGTCTTCCCGAACACCGATCCGATCGGCCAGACCATCCGCCTGAGCGGGGGCTCCTACGAAGTCATCGGGCTGCTCGCCTCGAAGGGCCAATCCGGCTTCGAGGATCAGGATGATATCGCGCTCGCGCCCCTCACCACGGTGAAGCGTCGCCTGACCGGCCGGCGCGGCACGGCGGACTCGGTCAGTCAGATCTCCGTGAAGGCCGCAAGCGAAGCGGGTATCGCCCGCGCGCAGGAGGACATCACCAACCTCCTGCGCCAGCGTCACCGCATCCGCGGCGACGAGGACGACTTCACCGTGCAGAACCTCAACTCCATCGCCGAAGCCTCGCAGGAAGCAACCAAGACCTTCACCGCGCTCCTGGCCTCGATCTCCGCCGTCTCGCTGCTCGTCGGCGGCATCGGCATCATGAACATCATGCTGGTCTCGGTGACGGAACGAACCCGCGAGATCGGCCTGCGCAAAGCCCTCGGCGCCCGCAAGAACGACATCCTGCAGCAATTCGGCCTGGAGGCCGTCGCCCTCTCCGTGGCCGGCGGCGTCATCGGCCTCGCCATCGGGGTCCTTGGCGCCTGGGCGATCACCGCCGCCGCCCAGCTCCCCCTCACGGTCTCGATTGACACCGCCTTCCTCGCCATTGCCTTTTCCGGCGCGGTAGGCGTCATATTCGGCGCTTACCCTGCTTGGCGAGCGGCTCGGCTCGATCCAATTGAAGCGCTCAGAAGAGAGTAAGGTTTAGGGGCGAAGAACACGCCATGATCCGATCCCTGATGATTGCGGGCGCGCTTGCCGCCTACGGAGCGGCCTTTTGGGCCAGCCCCGCGGCGGCGGAGACGCTCGACGAGGCGACCACCGCCGCCATGGCGAGCAATCCGACGCTCGCGGCCCAGCGCGCGCGCTTGAACGCGGTCCGCGAGCAATTGCCGCAGGCCTGGTCCGAGGCCCTGCCCAGCCTCGGCGTCTCGGCCAGCGCGACCTCTTCCTCCAGCGATGCCGGCGACAGCCAGGACTGGTCCGCCGGCCTCTCCGCCTCCCAGCTCCTCTTCGCCGGAGGGCGCGTCTTCGCCTCCACCCGCCAGGCCCGCGCCAACATCGCCGGCGCCGTCGCCGACTATCAGGGCTTCGCCCAAGGCCTCATCCTGGATGTCGCCGACGCCTATGCGGGCGTGCGCCAGGCGCAGGCGATCCTCGCCGCGCAGGAAACCACCGTCTCCAACCTTACCGAGCAGCTTCGCTTCTCCGAGGCCCAGTTCGAAGCGGGGCTCGTCACTCGCACCGACACAGCGCAGTCGCGCGCGAGGCTGGCGCAGGCGCGCAGCGGCCTAGTGCAGGCGCAAGGCAGCCTGTCCGCCGCCGTCGAAGCTTACATGCGCCTCGTTGGTCATCCGCCTGCGGATCTTTCCCCGCCGCCTGGCGCGACCGGCCTGCCCGCCTCGCTCACCGACGCGCTCGATGTCGCCGGACGAGAAAGTCCGCTGCTGCTGGCCGCGCAGGCCGCCACGCAATCGGCCGACGCGGCCGTCGCGATCGCCCGCTCGAACTATCTCCCGAACGTCGATCTGACGGCCGGCAAGGGCGTCTCCGGCGAGTTCCACAGCCAAGCGCCCGACTTCGAATCGGAATCTGTCGGGTTGCGCTTGAGCTGGTCGATCTTCAATGGCGGGCTCAACATGTCGCGCACGCGCCAGCAGCTTGCGCTGCGCTCCGCCGCCAATCTCGATCTCGCCGCCGCTCAGCGCGAACTGCGCGAACAGGTGACGACCGCCTGGACTGGCCTGGAAAGCGCGCGCTCCTCCGTCGTCAGCGCGCGCGAGCAGGTGGAAGCGTCCGAGCTTGCCTATCGCGGCATCCGGCTTGAGCAGGAGACCGGCCTCCGCTCCACCATCGACGTGCTGAACCAGGAGCAGGATCTGCTCACCGCGCGCCTCTCGCTTGCGCAGGCCGAGCGCGATCTCGTTGTCGCCGAGCGCCGCCTGCTCGCCACCATGGGCGTGCTGCAGCCGCCCGCCTCCAGCGCCGCCCAAGACGACGCCGCTGAGGATTCCCTTCGCGGTCGATGATCGTGTTAAGAGCGACGCATGGCTCTTGATCCGCCGCTGAAAGCGCTGCTCGACAGTCTCGCCGCGCTCCCCAAGCTCGACGTGAAATCCAACGTCGCGCAGGCCCGCGAGAATTTCTGGAAGCTGACGCAGCGTCTGGAAGCGGACGCGCCCGCGCTCCACGAAGCCCGCGCGCTGAAGGTCGCCGGCGCCGCGGGCCAACTCGACGCGCGCCTCTACACCCCCTTCGCCGCCGGCGCTCCAATCGGCCCCGGCCTCGTCTTCTTTCATGGCGGCGGCTTCGTCATCGGCGACCTTGAAAGCCACGAGATGCTCTGCCGGCGTCTGGCCGCCGCGGGCCCGGTGCGCGTGCTCTCCGTCGCCTATCGCCTCGCGCCGGAGCATCGCTTTCCCTGCGCCGTCGATGACGCGCTTGCCGCAACGCGCTGGGCCTTCGAGCATGCGGGCGACATCGGCTTCGACGCCGCGCGCATCGGCGTCGCGGGCGATTCAGCCGGCGGCGCGCTCTCCGCAGTCGTCGCGCAGACTCTCAAGCGCGAGGGCGGCCCCAAGCTCGCCGCGCAGCTCCTCATCTATCCCTGCACCCAGATGATGCAGATGACGCCGTCACAGATCCGCCTGCGCGAAGGTTATTTCCTCACCCAGGCCGCGCAGGACTTCTTCAAGGACAAATACCTCGCCCGCCCAGAGGACGCCTTCGACATCCGCTGCTCGCCGATCCTGGAGAACGATCTCTTCGGCCTGCCGCCGGCGTGCATCATCACGGCCGGCTTCGATCCGCTGCTCGACGAGGGCAAGGCCTATGCCGACAAGCTCTCCGCCTGCGGCGTGCCCGTCGCGTACAAGCATTACCCCTCGCAGGTGCACGGCTTCTTCAACATGACGGCCATCTCCTCAGCCGCGCGCGACGCCATCGAGGACGCCGGCGCCTGGGCCGGCCGAACGCTCAACGCTTGAAGATTGGGGGCCGCCACCGGGCCGCTTCGCGGCCCGGCCAAGGCGCCATTGCTTCGATCGCATGCGATCGAAGCGGGGTAGGTGGTCGCAAAGCACGCCCTGGCCGCAAATCATCCGGCCACGGAGGGTTTTTCCGCGCGCGTGGCGCTTGCCAGGGCCAACGCGCCCACAAGGATCACCGCCCCGATCGCGAACGGCGCCCAATGCCCGAGGCCGTCAAAAATGATCCCCGCCACGGCCGGCCCGAGCACACGCCCCAACGCCGATGCGGATTGATTGATCCCCATCACCACGCCGCGATCTGCCTCGGTGGATTGCGCGCCGATGAGGCTGTTGAGCGAGGGCGTCGCCATCCCCGCCCCGATCGCCAGCACGCCGAGCGTGACCGCCGCGTGCAGCGGCGTGCGCGCAAGGGCCAGCATCACGAAGCCGACCGCGAAGAGCCCAAGCCCAACGAGCATCACGCGCCACTCCCCCAGCGTCCGCGCCAGCGCGCCCGCGCCGCCGCCCTGCAGCAGGACGGTCATGACCCCGAGGCCCGTGAACGCCCAACCGACTTCGCGCGGCCCCCATTCGAGCGCCGCGCCGGCCCACAACCCGAACGTCGATTCCATCAGAGCCTGCGCCGTGATCATCAGCAGCGTGACGAGGATGAGCTGCAGCAGCGCCGGCCGCTCGCGCAGCAGCTTCATCCGGCTGATCCGCGGCGCCTCGCGCGAACGTCGCGCTTCGGCCGGCAGCGTCTCGCGGAAGAACAGGAACGCCCCAACCGCCGCCAGCATCGCGAACGCCGCCGCCGCGAAGCACACGCGGCGAAAGCCTTCCGCCGTGGCCTCCGGTCCGACGAGCGCCGCTCCGATCGCGGGCCCGACGATGAACCCGAGCGCGAAGCTCGCTCCGAGCAGCCCCATATTGCGCGCCCGCGTGCGATCGTCGGCAAGGTCCGTCGCCGCCGCGAACGCGGCGCCGATATTCCCGGCCATCAGCCCGCCGAACAGCCGCGCGAGCCCGAGCATCTCCACCGAGTTCGCGTGCGCAAGCAGGCAATACGAGGCCGACGCCCCCACAAGCCCCACCACCAGCACAGGCTTGCGCCCGATCCGGTCGGAGAGCCGGCCCCAGAACGGCGAGGCGATCAGCTGTCCGAACGAATAGGCGCCCATCGCGATCGTGGCCTCGGTCGCCGTCGCCCCGAGATGCAGCGCCAGGAACGGAAAGATCGGCAGGAAGACGCCGAACCCGATCATCCCGACCAGCACGACAAGGATGAGCGCGGCCAAGCTGCCTGAGGCGCCTTGGCCGGTGCGCTTGGCGCTTGTCGGAGAGGCGGCGGCCATCGTCGCGAGGGCTTAGCCGAGCCCGCCCTCCCGCGCGAGCGCGCGATTGTCGCCCCACGAAAACGTCAGCCGGCGGCGCGCGCCGGCCGGTACGCAGCCCAGGCGAGCCCCGCGGCGATCGCGATCACCACCAGCGACGAGAAGAGCCCGTCGCCGCGATAATGGGCAAGACCATCTGCGAACACGAGGTCCCATGCGATCCCCGACACCATGAGCCCCACCGCCCCGAGCATCAGGTCCCCCGCGCGCGCCGGCCGCCAGACCAACGCCGCCGCGCCGAGCAATCCGCACGCCACGGCCGCATCCCACACGAGCTTGCGCAGAACGGGCATGTCGCGCAGCCATGCGAAGAGGTCCTCACCGTACGCCGACGCATAAGGCGCCCATCCCGAGTGGACGGCCCAAAGATCAAACGCGTTGAGCCCCCAGAAGACGAACGCGGCGACGGCGATCAGGAGGGCGGGCCCGCGACGCATGGCTACCTCAAGCCAGCTGCACCACCGTGGGCGGCTTGGTGAACTGGTACGCGGCCCAGGTGAACATCGCCGCGACCGCGATGATCGCCGCCGAGGACGCCAGGCCGCTTTGGCCGTACGCGCGAAACCCTTCGCCGAACACCAGATCCCAGGCGAGCCCCGCGGTCATGAACCCCACCGCTGTCAGCATGAAGTCGCCGGCCCAGCGCGCGCGCCAGAACAGCGCCGCCGCGCCCGCGAAGCCGACCGCAATGCTCGCGCCCCAAGCGGCGTTGCGCCATGCCGGCGCTCCCGCCCAGCCGAGCATCTCGTGATGGCGATTCCACTGCGTCAGCGTCGCCCACATGTCGAACGCCGATGCGCTCCAGAAGAGAACCGCCAGCAACGCGCACACGAAAACGATGAACCGCATAAGAGCCTCGCGTGCGAAAGCTAATCGCGATCTCCTTGACGGAACAGCGAATGAAGCTCAGGCGTGCGCGCCGCCGGCCTGTTTCGCCTCCGGCGTGCGACATGCGGCCCCCTCGGAATCGCCAGGAGATCTTCCATCTAATGAAAGAGGAGGCGAGCCGCATGGACCTCACCCGCCGCCACGCCGCATCCGGCGCTTCAGACCGCGTCGCGTTCGGTCTCACGAAGATGTTGCGCTTCTTCGCCGACGCCTTCTTCGCCAAGCGCTATGGCCACCGCGCGGTCGTGCTCGAAACCGTTGCGGCGGTCCCCGGCATGGTCGGCGGCATGATGAACCACCTGAAGAGCCTCCGCCGCATGCGGGATGACAGGGGATGGATCAAGACCCTGCTCGACGAAGCCGAGAACGAGCGGATGCACCTTATGAGCTTCGTCGCGCTCTTCAAGCCCAGCTGGTTTGAGCGCCTGCTGCTCATCCTGGCGCAGGGCGTGTTCTTCAACGCCTTCTTCCTCCTTTATCTTTTCTCTCCGCGCACGGCGCATCGGATGGTCGGCTATTTCGAGGAAGAGGCGGTCATCTCCTACACCGAGTTCCTCGCCGAGCTCGACGCCGGCAAGTTCGAGAACGTGCCCGCGCCGCGGCTCGCGATCGATTATTGGAAGCTGCCCGCCGACGCCCGCCTGCGCGATCTCGTGATCGCCGTCCGCGCCGACGAAGCCGGCCATCGCGACGTCAACCACGATTTCGCCGAGCAACTTTCCCACCGACGCGAGGCCCACGAAGCCGCGAGCTGACAATCGGCGCGGGCGATTGTCGGAATCGGCGGCGCCCCTTCGTCCTTGAGCTGAAGAGAGGAGGCCGCGACATGCGCAAAGTCATCCTGGGGAGCTTCGTCTCCGTCGATGGGATCATGCAGGCGCCCGGAGGGCCCGAAGAGGACGCCTCAGGCGGCTTCAAGTACGGCGGCTGGGTTTTTCCGTTCTGGGACGAGACGACCGACCAGGCCGTCGAGCACTCCCTGTCCTGGCCCTATGATCTCCTGCTCGGGCGCAAGACCTACGACATCTTCGCCAGCTACTGGCCGCACCAGGAAGATGGCCCGAACGCGAAGATCGCAAAGGAATTCAACGCCGCGACCAAATACGTCGCGACCAGCTCCGCCGCCCCGCTCGCCTGGCGCAACTCGGCGGCGCTGCGTGATCCTGCGCAGGAGGTCGCGCGGCTCAAGCAGGAGGACGGCCCCAACCTAGTCATCCAGGGCAGCAGCGTGCTCGTCCACACCCTGCTCGCGCACGACCTCATCGACGAGATCACGCTGATGGTGTTCCCGGTGTTCCTCGGCCAGGGTAAGCGGCTTTTCGGCGAAGACGCCGCCGGCGCCCTCAAGCTCGTCAGCTCGCGCGCTTCGGCATCTGGCGTCACGATCAACACGTACACGCGCGCCGGCCCCGTCCCTACCGGCTCCTTCGTCGCCGACGCGCCGAGCTAGCGCCGGCGCGACGTCAGAGATCCAGCAGCATGCGCTCCGGGTCTTCCAGGCTCTCCTTCACCTTCACCAGGAACGTCACGGCCTCTTTGCCGTCGACGATGCGGTGATCGTAGGAGAGCGCCAGGTACATCATCGGACGGATCACCACCTGCCCGTTGATCGCCACCGGCCGCTCCTGGATCTTGTGCATCCCGAGGATGCCTGATTGCGGCGCGTTGAGGATCGGCGTCGACATCAGCGAGCCATAGACGCCGCCGTTCGAGATCGTGAAGGTCGCGCCCTGCAGCTCTTCGAGCTTCAGGTGACCATCGCGCGCACGCGCGCCAAGCTCGGCGATCTCACGTTCGATCTCCGCCATCGAGCGCTGATCGCAATCGCGCACCACCGGCACTACAAGCCCGCGCTCCGTGCCGACCGCGATCCCGACGTCGTAATAATTCTTGTAGATGATGTCCTCGCCGTCGATCTCGGCATTGACGTTCGGGATCTCCTTCAGCGCGCCCACGCACGCCTTCACGAAGAAGCCCATGAACCCGAGCTTCACGCCGTGCTTCTTCTCGAAGCCGTCCTTGTACTTCGAGCGCGCCGCCAGGATCGCCGACATGTCCGCTTCGTTGAACGTCGTCAGCATCGCGGCGGTGTTCTGCGCCTCCTTGAGGCGCCGCGCGATCGTCTGGCGCAGGCGCGTCATCCGCACGCGCTCTTCCTTCGGCTGCAGCGCGCGCGGCGGCGCAGTCGGGACCGGACGCGCCGGCCGCGTCGTCAGCGCGTTCGCCGCATCGCCCTTCGTGACGCGCCCATCCCGGCCCGTGCCTTCGAGCGACGCCAGATCAATCCCGTTCTCAGCCGCTATGCGCCGCGCGGACACCGCCGCCGGCTGCACGGCCGGAGACGCGGCTTGCGGCGCCGGCTGCGGAGCTGCTTGCGGCCGCGGCGTATCGGCTGGCTTTGGCGCGGCGGCGGCCTTCGCGGCTGGCGCCCCTGCAGCCGCGCCCGAGCCCTTGCCGATCGTCCCGAGCAGCGAACCGATCTCGACGGTGGCGCCTTCCTTCGCGACGATGTCGCTGAGCACGCCCGCTTCCGGCGCGCTCACCTCGACCGACACCTTGTCTGTCTCCAGCTCGACGAGGGTCTCGTCCTTCTTCACCGCTTCGCCCGGCTGCTTCAGCCAGCGCGCGACCGTCGCCTCCGTGACGCTTTCGCCCAGGGTCGGCACGACGATGTTCGTCATCTCACTTCTCCTCGCGCGCGCGCCCGGCGCGGCTACGAATATGCGGGTTACGATAGATCATGGCCCGGAAGCGCCGGGCCGTCGGACTTCGTCCAGAACACGCCGTCATTGCCGTTGTTCTTGTGCTGCACCTTTACGTGCGCCGGATCGAGTCCGCGCAAGAGACGCGCGTTCACGCCGATTTTCGGCGCGTCCAGCAGGCCCGCGACGGTGTAGTGCGTGAAGCAGAAACATGTCCGGCAATGATGGAATTCGAGATCGCGGTCGCCCCACATATAGATGGAGGTCGCGAGCGGCGTCGCGAACTTGACCTCGCTCTGCGGATAATAGGCCATCAGCGCGCCATAGAGCCGGCAGCGCGAGCAATTGCAGTCGAGAACCCATTCCGGAGCCTCTTCGACCTCGTAGCGCACGCCGCCGCAATGACAGGAAGCCTGCATCCGTCAGCTCAGCGCCTCATTCAGGAACGCCTCGAGCTCCTTCAGGTGCTTGCTCATCAGGCCCGAGGCCGTGGATGCCGACGCCGGCCGCCCGACATAGCGCGGGCGCTTCGCCGCCACATCGAGCCTGTCGAGCGTCAGGCAGAGCCAAGGATCGACGAAGAACCATCCGCCCATGTTCTTGGGCTCCTCCTGGCACCACACCAGCTCCGCCTTCGCAAAGCGCGACAGCTCCGCCGAGAGCGACTTGATCGGCCAGGGATAGAATTGCTCGAGCCGCAGCAGATAGACATCGTCCACGCCGCGCTTCTCGCGCTCCTCCAGCAGGTCGTAATAGACCTTGCCCGAACACATCACCACGCGGCGGATCTCCGCATCCGGCTTAAGGCTGATCGTTGTGACGCCGCTCTTCGTCTGCGCATCGTCCCAAAGCACGCGATGGAAGCTCGTGCCCGAGCTGAAATCCTCCAGCGCCGACACGGCGCGTTTGTGCCGCAGCAGCGACTTCGGCGTCATGATCACCAGCGGCTTGCGGAACTCGCGGTGGATCTGCCGCCTGAGCACGTGAAAGTAATTCGCCGGCGTCGTGCAGTTCACGACCTGCAGATTGTCCTCCGCGCAGAGCTGCAGGAAGCGCTCCAGCCGCGCCGAGGAATGCTCCGGCCCCTGACCCTCATAGCCATGCGGCAGGAGCATCACGAGGCCGCTCATCCGCAGCCATTTCCGCTCAGCCGCCGCGATGAACTGATCGATCACCACCTGCGCGCCGTTCACGAAGTCGCCGAACTGCGCTTCCCAGATCGTCAGCGTGTTGGGATCGGCGAGCGAATAGCCGTACTCGAACCCGAGCACCGCTTCTTCAGAGAGAAGCGAATCGATCACCTCGTAATGCGCCTGCCCGGGCCGGATATGGTTGAGCGGCGTGTAGCGCTCTTCCGTGTTCTGATCGATGAAGTGCGAATGGCGTTGGCTGAACGTGCCGCGGCAGGAATCCTGCCCCGACAGCCGCACATGGAAGCCTTCATCGAGCAGCGTCCCGAACGCCAGGTGCTCGCCGGTCGACCAGTCGAGGTTCTGCCCCTCCTCGATCGCCTTGCGGCGCGCCTCGATCACGCGCTGCACGGTCTTGTGCATGGCGAAGTTCTGCGGGATCTCGGTGATGGCGCGCCCGATCTCCTTGAGCTTCGGCAGCGTGACCGCCGTCTTGCCGCGCCGGTCGTCGTCTTCCGGCAGGCCGAAGCCGGTCCACGCGCCGTCGAGCCAATCGGACTTGTTCGGCTGGTAGCCCTTCGCGGCCTCGAACTCCGCGTCGAGGAAGTCCTCGAACTCCTTCACCCATTGCCCGACATCGTCCGCCGAGGCGACGCCCTCGCCGATCAAACGATCCGTATAAAGAGTGAGCGTCGCGGGATGATCTTTGATGCGCCGGTACATCAGCGGCTGCGTCATCGTCGGATCGTCGCCTTCGTTGTGACCGAAGCGCCGATAGCAGAACATGTCGATGACGACGTCCTTGCCGAATTTCTGCCGGTACTCCGTCGCCACCTTCGCCGCATACGTCACCGCCTCGGGATCATCCCCGTTGCAGTGGAAGATCGGCGCCTGCACCATGAGCGCGACATCCGACGGATAGGGCGAGGAGCGCGAATAGCGCGGCGCCGTCGTGAAGCCGATCTGGTTGTTCACGATGAAATGGATCGTCCCGCCGGTGCGGTAGCCGCGCAGGCCCGAGAGCGCGAAGCATTCCGCCACCACGCCCTGGCCCGCGAACGCCGCATCGCCATGGATCAGCAGCGGCAGGACGCGCTGGCGCAGCGCGAACAAATCCTCCTTGTCGTCCCATTTCTGCACCGCGGCCTGCTTGGCGCGCGCCTTGCCGAGCACGACCGGGTTGACGATCTCCAGGTGCGACGGGTTTGCCGTCAGCGACAGGTGCACCTCGTTGCCGTCGAACGAGCGGTCGCTGGAGGCGCCCATGTGATACTTCACATCGCCGGAGCCTTCGACGGTCGATGATCCGCCTTTGAACTCGTGGAAGATCACCTGGTAGGGTTTGCCCATCACCGCCGCGAGCACGTTGAGGCGTCCGCGGTGCGGCATGCCGAGCACGATCTCTTCCACGCCCTCCGCGCCGCCGCGCTTGATGATCTGCTCCAGCGCCGGGATCATCGCCTCGCCGCCGTCGAGCCCGAACCGCTTCGTGCCCGGAAAGCGCTTGTGCGCGAACTTCTCGAACACTTCCGCTTCCAGAAGCTTCTTCAGGATCGCGCGCTTGCCTTCGTCGGTGAACGCGACGCCCTTGTCCGGCCCCTCGATGCGCTCCTGGATCCAGGCCTTCTCGGCCGGATCGGTGATGTGCATGAACTCCACGGCGAACGTGCCGCAATACGTGCGCTCCAGAATCTCGCGCATCTGCCGCACGCTGGCGCTCTCAAGCCCCAGATAGCCGTCGATGAAGATCGGCCGGTCGAGATCGCCGGCGCCGAAGCCGTAGGTTTCCGGCTCGAACTCCTGCGCGTCCTTCGGCCCCTCGATGCCGAGCGGATCGAGGTTCGCCGCGTAATGCCCGCGCGTCCGATAGGCGCGGATCATCATGATTGCGCGGATCGAGTCGCGCGCCGCCGATTGCACGTCCACGATCGAGGCCTGCGGCATGCGCGCGCGCACTTTGCGCACGATGTCGCGTTCGCCCCCGCCCCATTCCCGCTCGACCGCCTCGCCCAGCGATTCCCGCCGCCCCCAGGAGGGCCCTTCCACTGCTTTCTGCACGGTGTCGGGCGCGTCCCGCATGCCTTGGAAAATCGCGCGCCACGAAGGATCGACCGAGTTGGGATCGTCCAGGAAGCGCGCGTGCATCTCTTCCACGTAGGCCGCGTTGGCGCCGTAGAGGAAGCTCGAGTCCAGAAGGGCCGTATTGGGCAAGCTGCGGGGGGCGTCATCCGCCATGGAAACCTCTTCGCCAATATGGGGTCCCGAACGCAATTTCGGGATTGCGGGCGCTTCTTGCGACCCGGAAGCGAAGACGCCGTTCTAGGCTGCGTTGCCCCGGGTTTGAAGGGGCCGAAGCCGCAGACCTCCTCTTCGCTGCATCGCCTGACGCCGTTTTTATCAACCGGCGCCGGACGTCACCCGGCGAGCAGCTCCTTCATCGTCCGCCCGATCGCCGCCGGATGCGGCGCGATCCTGATTCCAGCCGCCTCCATCGCCGCCACCTTCGAGGCCGCGTCGCCTTTGCCCCCGGAGATGATCGCCCCGGCATGGCCCATCCGCCGACCGGGCGGCGCCGTCCGCCCCGCGATGAACCCCACGACCGGCTTGCCGCGCCCGCTCCTGGCTTCGTCGGCCAAAAACTGGGCCGCGTCCTCCTCGGCGCTGCCGCCGATCTCGCCGATCATCACGATCGCCTGGGTGTCCTTGTCGGCCAGGAACAACTCCAGCATCGCGATGAATTCAGTGCCTTTTACCGGATCGCCGCCGATCCCGACCGCCGTCGTCTGGCCCAGGGCCTCGTTCGTGGTCTGGAAGACCGCCTCATAGGTCAGCGTCCCTGACCTGGAAACCACGCCAATCGACCCCTTGGAGAAGATCTGCCCGGGCATGATCCCGATCTTGCACGCCCCCGGCGTCAGCACCCCCGGGCAATTGGGCCCAATCAGCCGCGACTTCGATTTGTCGAGCTTCGCCTTCACCCGCACCATGTCGAGCACCGGGATGCCCTCGGTGATGCAGACGATGAGCGGAATCTCCGCCTCGATCGCCTCCTCGATCGCCGCCGCCGCGCCGATCGGCGGCACATAGATCACGCTGGCGTCCGCGCCCACCCGCTCCTTTGCCTCGGCAACCGTGTCGAACACCGGCAGCCCGAGGTGCCGCTGCCCGCCCTTTCCGGGGCTGACCCCGCCGGTCATCATCGTGCCGTAGGCGATCGCCTGCTCCGAATGGAACGTACCGTTCCGCCCGGTGAAGCCTTGGCAGATCACCCGGGTGAGGGCGTTCACGAGAATGGACATGCGCTGGGGACCGCTCCGAGTCTGAAGGGCCGAGTCTGACGGCCGGGTCCGGTGGGACGGCATGTCCTAGCCAAGACTTCCCGCGGGCGCAAAGCCGCGAAAATCGCGGCGCCGGTATGCCCTCAGCTCGGCCGCATCCCCTTCGGCCAGATGCCCTGCTTCCCGGGCGACAGGATGCCGTTCGGATCGAGTGCATCCTTGATCCGTTCGTTGAACCGCCGCAGCGCGTGGTTGTTGAAATCGTATTGCTCGAGCGCGAGGTCCATGAAGTCGAGGTGCGCGCGATATTCGCCGTATCCGTGCTTCGCCGCCTCCACAACCAGCGCCTTCGAGGCGTCGTACGCGCGCTTCGTCTGCGCCTCGTCCTTGGTGTCGAACACCACGAGGCAAATGTGCAGGAAGCAGCGCGGCTGGCAGATGATCGCGGCGCTGTAGTCCAGCCCGAACTTCGCCAGCCCCGCGCTCACCAGGTCGCGCACCTTCCTGGCGTGCGCGCCCGTGAGGGGCGCCGCTGGCGAGAAGCCGATATGCCCACCCTCCTCGCCGCCATACCACTTCGTCATCTGGTTGAAGTCGATCGACGGAATGCCCGCCTGCACCTGCTCGTTCGGGTTCTCCAGCTTCGCCGGCAGATTGGCCCCGTCGAAATCGGACACCGTCAGCTCGGCGCCGGCAATGCGCGCAAACGCCTCGCGCGCCTGAGCGATCTGCTGCTCCACGAGCTTGTCGCGCCCATAGAACGCGAACCGCGACACCCACCGCCCCAAGCCCGGCTGCGACGCGATCTTGTCGATCGCCGCCTCCGGCAACGCGCTCTCCCCCGTGTGCCAATCCTTGCGCGAAGACAGCGCCGAGGCTGCACACACCGCGTTGAGGATCATCGGATGGTTCTGGATCACCCGCTCCAGCAGCAGCGGCCGCACGGTGTCCACGATCTTCGCCAGATCGCTTTCGTTCCGCGTCGTCAGCCAGCATGGGCTGTAGCGTTCCGGCTGCGGGCTGAGCCACACGCCCATCTTCGTCACGATGCCGAAATTTGACTGCATGAAGAGCCCGTCCGCCGACGGCCCAAGCCCCCGCTTGTAGACGTGCCATGCCTTGGAATCGCCCATCGCGCCCATGCCGGTGCGCAGCACGTCGCCGCTCGCGAGCACCACTTCCATGCCGCATTGTGAATCCGGATGGTTCCCGGTCGTCGTGTAGCCAAGCCCATGATCGAGCGTGTTTCCGATCACGCTGCCCCACCCGAGATCCGGCACGGACATCCAGAGCTTCGCGCCCTCTTTCTTGATCGCCTCGTAGAGATCGAAGAACGACACGCCCGGCTCCACAACCGCGTACGCGCACTCCTCGTTCACCTCGAGCACCCGGTTCATCCGCCGCAGATTGAGGATCACGCCGCCCTTCACGCGCGGCGCCGCGCCGCCATAGCCGTTGTTGCGGCCCTGCGAGCTCGTCCAGAGTGGAATCTTGTGCTCGTTCGCGATGCGCAGGATCGCCTGAATCTCTTCGACGCTCTTCGGCTGCAACACCGCCGACGCCTCGAACGCATCCCAGCTCGCGAACGCGAACGGATCGCGCCATTCCCTGAGCTTCGCCGGATCGGTGATCACATGCGCCGCGCCGATCTCACCGGCGAGCTGGCCAAGCGCGCGCTCGAACTGCGATTCACTCAAGCTCGCCGGCAGCACCCGACCCATGAACGCCTCCCACGCGCCTCGTCTCCGCGAAGCTCATGCCCATTCTACGGGACCCTGATATGCATGGAAAGGTCACTGCCCCCGGCAAGCCGCAGAACGCAACCGCGAAGCCTCAAGCGTCCGGGAGCTTACGAAGCGCGGCCAACACCTCGTCGGTGTAAAGGATGTCGCCGTTCCAAAAATCCACGATCACGTCTCGATTGAGGTCGATCCAGGCGCGCACCAGCGCCAAATCCGCCGCCGCGAGATCTCCAGCCATTACTTGGACGTCTGGCCGCACGGAAACGCTCGCAGCGAAATCGCGCGCACGAGGTCCCGAGGAGACCTTCACGCGCACATCATGGCGCGCATTCCCCTTCTCCGAAATCCAGACGATGAACGGCAAGCCGGTGATCTCGGGCCGGACGTTCGCCATCTCGAACAGCCCTTCGTCCTCGATGATCTGGCCGGAATCCATTTCTCAAATCTAGAACAAACCGGACACAAAGTCACCCCTTAACCGCCGCCACGATCTTCCGCGCGGCGTCTTCCAGATCGTCCGCCGGGATCACGTTGAGGCCGCTCTCGCGGATGATTTTCTTCCCCTCGTTCACGTTCGTGCCTTCCAGCCGCACCACGAGCGGAACCTTCAGCCCCACTTCCTGCACGGCCTCCACGACGCCCGCCGCGATCACATCGCACTTCATGATGCCGCCGAAGATGTTGATCAAAATCCCCTTCACCTTCGGGTCCGCGGTGATGATCTTGAACGCGGCCTCGACCTTGTCCTTGTCCGCCCCCCCGCCGACATCGAGGAAGTTCGCCGGCGCAGCGCCAAAGAGCTTGATGATGTCCATCGTCGCCATCGCGAGCCCGGCGCCGTTCACCATGCAGCCGATGTCCCCATCGAGCGCGATGTAGGCGAGATCGTACTTCTTCGCCTCGATCTCCTTCTCGTCCTCTTCGGAAAGATCCCGCATCGCGGCCCATTCCGGATGCCGGAACTCGGCGTTCGAATCGAAGCTCACTTTCGCATCGAGGCACACCAGCCGCCCATCGTTCGTGACGATCAGCGGGTTCACCTCGAGCAGGCTCATGTCGCTCTTCACGAACGCCTCGTAGAGCTTCTTCAGAAGGTCCGCACACGGAGCAACCTGCGACGCCTCCAGCTTGAACGCCGCCGCCACTTTCTCCGCGTCCGCCATCGTCACGCCGGCGTCCGGATCAATCGCCACGTTTGTGATCCGCTCCGGCGTGTCGTGCGCAACCTCCTCGATGTTCATGCCGCCCGCGTCCGACGCCACGAACGCCACGCGTCCGACTTCGCGATCCACCAGCGCCGAAAGATAGAGCTCCCGCGCGATCTTGGCGCCTTCCTCCACATAGAGCCGCCGCACCACGCGGCCCGCGTCGCCCGTCTGCTTCGTGACCAGCGTGCGCCCGAGCATCTGCTGCGCGAAGACGCCGACATCCTCGGGGTTGCGCGCGATCCGCACGCCGCCCTTCTCGCCGGCCTCCTTCTCCTTGAACACGCCCTTGCCGCGTCCGCCGGCATGGATCTGCGCCTTCACCACCCAGAGGTCGCCGCCCAGCTTTGCGGCGGCGTCCACCGCCTCTGCCGGCGTAAACGCCGCGAACCCGCGCGGAACCGGCGCGCCGAACGAGCGGAGAACTTCTTTGCCCTGGTGTTCGTGAATGTTCATCTGGTCCCCAATGGCGTGTCGCGCAGGCCGCGCATCTCGAAGAGTTGGAAGGGCTTATCCGCGCCCAAGACGCTATTCAACGGCCGGCTTCAACGCCTGCCTCTGCGACCTTGGCGCCGGTCTCTCCTCCATAGGCGATCTCCGCCGCCGCGACGCTGGTCGTCGCCTGGTCGGCATAGACCTCTTTCTCCGAGGTCTTCGGCGCCTCGCGCACAAACCCGCGCCAATACATCGCGCCGGTCAGCGCCACCGCCGCGAGCCCGGCGAACCAGAAGATGCCGCGCCCACCCAGAACGTCGATGACGATGCCGACCACCGCCGGCCCCGCGATCGACCCGCTCGCCCACACAAACAAGAGCCCGCTTGTCGATTGCGCGATGCGGCCATGCTCGGCGCGGTCCGCCATGTGCGCCACCGCGATCCCATAGAACGAAAGGGCGCCTGCGCCCCAAACGCCGAACAACAGCATCGCGCCCCACATCGGCACGAGGTCCCGGAACACCGCGAGCCCCAGCGCCGCCGCCGCCGACAGCCCCGTGAGCATCGCGATCACCAGCCGGCGGTCCATGCGGTCCGAGAGCCGTCCGGCGGGCCATTGCAGGATCAGCGACCCGACCCACGCCGCCGAATAGAACGCCGTCGCCGCCGCCGCGCCGAATCGCTCCGCCGCATAGAGCGGCGCAAGCGCCAGCACGCCGGAATTGATGAACCCCGCCCCGAACACGGCGACCACCGCCGCCGGCGCCGTGCGGAATTGCTCCCGGATCGCCAGCGGCTGCGCCTGCGGCGGCGCCGGCTGCGCAGCGGCGGTGAAGCACACCGGCACCAGCGAGATCGCCGCGATCCCCGCCGCGATCATCCACGGCTCCGGCGACCCGATCGGAAACCCGATCGCGAACATCGGCCCGACCGCAAGCGCCGCCTTGGTCGCCACCATGTAGACGCCGATCACGTGCCCGCGCTCGTTCTTGCCGATCGACGAGGAAAGCCAGCTCTCCACCGCCGCGAACATGAGCGCCATCGCGACGCCGCCGATCAGCCGCGCCGTCCCCCAGGCGAACACCGTCGCCGCCCCATGCAGAGCCAGGGTCGTCACCGAGAAGATCGCGGCGCTCGCCGCGAACACCCGGATGTGCCCCACCCGCGCCAGCATCGTCGTCGCGCCGAAAGCGCCCAGCATGTACCCGGCCGAATAGGCCGCCGCGACGAACCCGAGCGCCGACCGCGAATGCCCATCCGCCGTGAACGCGAGCGGAATCTGCACCCCGAGCAGCCCCTGGCCGATCTGCAGGATCGTGACCGCTGCGATCAGCGCTGCGACGTTCTGGAGCGAGACCATGCGCGGCTGTCTTAAGCTGCGCCGCCCAGCGAAAGCAGCCCCACCCGAAGAAACTTGTCAGCCGAGGAACAGCCGCCACATCAGCCGCCCCGGCAAGAAGGTCAGCGCCCCGGCGAGCACCAGTCCGCCTAGGAAAAGCCCGGTCATGACGCCCCGGTGAGTGCGCACGCCCTTCCGGCGGATCGCCGCGATCCCCAGCGGCAGCGCCACGATCGTCCAGCCGCTGAACAGGTGCAGGACGCTCAGCGCGCCGTCATTGAGATCGGTGATGAACAGGCTGGAGATCGCGGTCGCCGCCATCGCGACGGTCCACGCCCACCCCAGGGTCCTGTGGAAACCTGTCCCCTTCGGCTTGAGCATGATCGCCGATCCGATCGCCAGCGCCGTCGCCGCGGCGAGCACATGAACCTGCACCTTGAGCGGCTCGCCCGCCCACAGCGCTGCATCAGGCCAATGCGGCGAGACCTTCACCTGCGCCAGACGCCCCAGCGACGGCCCGATCGCCGCCGCCAGGATCGCCGCCGTCGCGCCCCAGGCGATGAGGGGAATCCGATTCCGAACCATCCACGCGCTGACGGCCGTTTGTTGCATCCAAGCCTCCCAAGGTGAGCGCCTGGATGCTTGCGAACGCCGTTCGCGCTATGCGAGCGCGGATGCGCGAACCGGCCGCCCCCCTACGTCAATCGCAGACGCCTGCCGTTCGCGCTTCGTGGCCGGCATTCCTCAGCCGTGACGCGCTCTTGCGAAACCTGGCCGTCACCGCCGCGGCCGCGCTCTTCCTCGCCTTCGTCGGGGCTTTCGGCATCCCGGGCTCATTTCTCCGTCGCTTGGCCTTCTGGCTGCCCGGCATGATCCTGGCCGGGATTGTCGGCAGCACGCTGACCTATGCGCTCAGCCTCATTCCGGCGCTGCGTCGCAATCTCTGGCTCTTCGTCGCGGCCGCCGTCATCGCCATGACGCCGCCGGCCACGGTGCTGATCTGGGTCTATTGGTGCTGGAGCTACGCCCAGCCGCTCGACGGCAGGATGCTGGTGAACATCGCGCCCGGCGTCTTCGTCGTCTCGCTCGCGATCACCGCGATCCATGTCATCCTCAACCGCGCCGGCCCCGCAACGCACGCGCCGCCGGCCGGCGCCGAGCCCAAACCCGTCCGCTTCCTGGATCGCCTGCCCCCAAAGCTGCGCGGCGCCGACCTCTACGCCGTGGAAGCCGAGGACCATTATCTGCGCCTGCACACGTCCAGGGGCTCGGACCTCATTCTCTTCCGCCTCGCCGACGCCATCGCCGAGCTCGACGGCCTGGAGGGCGCGCAGGTGCATCGCTCCTGGTGGATCGCCCGCGACGGCGTGGAAGACATTGTCCGCGACAATGGCCGCGTCTCGCTGAAGCTTAAGTCCGGCGCGCTTGCGCCCGTGAGCCGCCCGAACGTGCGCGCCCTCAAGGACGCGGGCTGGTTCTAGCTTCCCACTCTGTTCGCGAAATCCGCCATACGACATGCGGCAGCCCCACATGCAGCGTGCGTTCGGCCGGCTTCATCCCCAACCGCATCGCCACGCCCTGCGAGCCCTTGTTGTCGACATGGATGAGGCTCATCACCCCATCGATGCCCTGCGTCGCGAACGCCCAATCGCCGGCCGCGCGCGCCGCCTCGGTGGCGTAGCCCTTGCCCCAGAAGCGCCGGTCGAGCCCCCAGCCCAGCTCGAACCCGAGCCACCCTTCGGGCTTCCACGGGCCGACGCGCCCGCAGAACGCGCCCGTCGCCTTCTCCTCCACCACGAACATCCCGCACCCGAGCATCGCCCAATGCCCGACCAGCATCGACATGCCGCGCCACGCCGCCGCTCTGTCCGGCGGTTGCTGATCCGCCGTGAGAAACCGCGCGACATCGGGCTCCGCCATCATCGCGGCGAACGGCTCGAAATCCTCCACGCGCCAGCCGCGCAGGACGAGCCGCTCGGTCTCCAACCGCGGGATCTGCCTCACATCGAACATGGAGTCGCGCGTAAGCCCCTTCGCCCGACGTGTGAAGCCGGTTTCCTCAGAGCCGCGTCCGACCACGGCGCACGCCACGAGCATTGCGGCTCGCACGATCATACGCGTCTCCCGCCTTCGTTTCGAACGTGTTCATTGCTAAGACGCGCGGACCGGGCCAATTCCGACAAGGAGCCGCAAAATGGCGTTCCAGGGCTTCTCCAAGGACTTCTTCAAGTTCTTCCGCGACCTGAAGAGGAACAACGACCGCGCCTGGTTCGAGGCTGAGAAGCCGCGCTTCAAGGACGTGGTTCAGGCCGAGCTCTCCGACTTCATCGCCGCGCTCGCGCCGCACCTCGCCAAAGTGAGCCCGCACTTCCGCGCCGACCCGCGCCCCAACGGCGGCTCGATGTTCCGCATCTATCGCGACGTGCGCTTCGCCAAGGACAAGAGCCCCTACAAGACCCACGCCGCGGCCCAGTTCCGCCACGATGCCGGCAAGGATGTCCACGCCCCCGGCTACTATCTCCACTTGGAGCCCGGCCGCATCTTCTTCGGCGGCGGCATGTGGATGCCCGAGCCGCCCACGCTGCAGAAAGTCCGTACACGGATCTCCGAACGCCCCGCCGACTGGAAGAAGACGCGCGCCGCCGTCGAGAAGGCTTTCGGCGGCCTCTCCCACGATGATGAGGCCCTGACCCGTCCGCCACGCGGCTTCGACGCCGAACACCCGTTCATCGACGACATCAAGCGCAAGAGCTTCTTCGTCGGCGTCGAGACCAACGAAGCGGCCGCCATGTCCCCCGCCTTCGTCAAGGACGTCGCCAAGGCCTATGCCGGCGCCGCGCCGTTGATGAAATTCCTCTGCGACGCAGCCGGCGCGAAATACTGAGCGCCCGACGATTGGCGCCCCTCCGCTTCAAGGGGGCAGGGGGCGGCGTGAACCTCCGCCTACGGAGAAATTCTCATTGATGGCGGGCGCGCCATTCGTCGCGCGTCTGTCCGTAGATGTCGCATTCGAAGTGATAGGGCGCCGGCAGCTTGCCTTGTCCACGCAAGCTCGCGCCGAGCCGCTTCGCCAGCGCGATCGACGCGACATTGTCCTTGTCGATGCAATGGATGATGTTAGTCCAGCCGAGCGTCTCGTACGCCCACTCCATCGCCGCAGCCGCGCCCTCGGCCGCATAGCCTTTGCCCTGCGCCGCGCGACTAAGGCCCCAGCCGACTTCCGGCCCCGGCCAGCCCCCCGCCTCGCCGCCCGGCCGCCACGGCCCTAAGCGACCGATCCAGCGCCCGCTTTCCTTCTCGATCACCGAGAACATCGAATAGCCAAGCAGCGCCCACGAACCCGTCAGCGCCGCCATCAGCCGCCACGCGCCGTCGCGCGGCGTCACGCCGCCGATGAACCGCATCGTGTCGTCCTCCGCGCCCATGCCCGCGAAACCGTCGAAGTCTTCTTGGATGGGCGGCCTCAGGATGAGCCGCGCCGTCTCGATCGTCGGCCCGATGCTCATGACGCCCTCACAGGCTCGCGCGCCCCGCGCGCCAAGCCTCGCGCGTCTGCCCATAGATATCGATCGTCAGGTCGATCGGCGGCGGCACGTGCGCCTCCCGCAGCCGCATCGATCCGATCCGCTCCGCGAGCGCGATCGACGCCGCGTTCTTCGGATCGATGCAATGGATCACATCCGTCCAGCCGAGCTGATCGAACGCCCAGTCGATCGCGGCGATCGCGCCCTCGCGCGCGAGCCCCTTGCCGTGCGCCGACGCCATGATCCCCCAGCCGACTTCATTGCCCGGCCAGCCGCCTTGGACGCCGCCCGGGCGCCATGGACCCAGGCGGCCGATCCAGCGCCCGCTTTCCTTTTCGATCACCGAAAAGAATCCAAACCCCAGCAGCGCCCATGATCCGCGGATCGTCGCCATCTGCCGCCACGCGCCATCGCGCGGAACAACGCCGCCGATGAAGCGCATCGTCGCTTCCTCCGCGCACATCGCGGCGAAGCCGTCGAAATCTTCCTGCACCGGCGGCCTCAGGATGAGCCGCGCAGTCTCCAGCGTCGGTCCGTTGCTCATGCGCCGGTCTTTACAGAGACGGCTCGCCCCCGTCATCCAGGGATCGACGCGCCTGAGGAGGCCGATATGCCGATATTTTTCCGTTTCATCGGCATATCCGCCCGAAATGCCGATGCCGTCGGGCTATCCAACGCTCGGATCGATCCCCTTGCAGGCCTCGATCAGTCCCTTCACGGCGTTGACGCTGTGGTCGAACATCGCGCGCTCCGCGCCGTCGAGCTCGATCTCCACCACCTTCTCCACGCCGCCCGCGCCGATCACGCACGGCACGCCGACATAGATGTCCCGCAGCCCGTACTGGCCGTTGAGCGCCGCCGCGCACGGCAGCACGCGCTTCTTGTCCTTCAGGTACGATCTCGCCATCGCGATCGCGCTTTCCGCCGGCGCATAGAACGCCGAGCCGGTCTTCAGGAGCCCGACAATCTCGGCGCCGCCGTCGCGCGTGCGCTGCACGATCGCATCGAGCTTTTCCTGGCTCGTCCAGCCCATGCGCACCAGATCCGGCAGCGGGATGCCCGCCACCGTCGAATAGCGCACCAGCGGCACCATCGTGTCGCCGTGCCCGCCGAGCACGAACGCCGTCACATCCTCGCCCGAGACGCCGAACTCCGCGGCGAGGAAATGCCTGAAGCGCGCGCTGTCGAGCACGCCGGCCATGCCCACCACCTTGTTGGCCGGCAGCTTCGAGAACTGGCGGAACGCCCACACCATCGCGTCCAGCGGGTTCGTCACCACGATCACGAACGCGTTCGGCGCGTGCTTGGCGATGCCTTCGCCCGCCGCCTTCATCACCTTGAGATTGATGCCGAGCAGATCGTCCCGGCTCATCCCCGGCTTGCGCGGCACGCCGGCCGTGATGATGCACACGTCCGCGCCGGCGATATCCGCGTAATCGTTCGCGCCCTTGAGCGCGCTGTCCTTGCCGAACACTGGCGAGGCCTGCGCCAGGTCCAAGGCCTTGCCCTGCGGCGCGCCCTCTACGATGTCGAAGAGCACGACGTCCCCCAGCTCCTCGCGCGCGCAGATGTGCGCGAGCGTGCCGCCGATCATGCCGGCGCCGATGAGGGCGATCTTGCTGCGGGCCATTTGCGGGCGCTCCGTCCGAACGATTCGAAGGGCGTCCCTCTAGCGCTGTTTCACCGGCTCTGCACTAGCCGGAAAGGTCGCGGCGCTGTTCCCGGCGGTCAGCTGCGGCGCTTGCCCTTGCCGGCCGGCGGCGCCTCTTCGCGCGTCTCTTCCTCGGTCAGCGCCCGCACCAGGTCGAGCACCCGGCGGCGCACCTTCTGGTTCTTGATCGAAGCGAACATCGAAACGAGCTGCAGCCCCTCCGGCGTGGAGATCGTCTCGTAGAGGAACGACTCGGCCGGATCTTCCGCCAATCCCCGGGCGCCGCGGCCCGGATTGATGCCTTCGAAGAAGTGCGCAACCGGCACGTCGAGCGAAGATGCTATATCAAACAATCGACTGGCCGCTATGCGGTTAACGCCTTTCTCGTACTTCTGGACCTGCTGGAAGGTGACCCCCAGCAGCTCCGCCAGACGCTCCTGGCTCATGTTCACTTCAAGCCGTCTCGTACGGACTTTTTGACCGATCCGCCGGTCGATGGCGTTCGCACTGCGTTCGTCAGACATGTCTCGCGCCTCCAGCGCGCGGGCTCGCCAGATACACAAGAGAAACCGCAAATAAAACAAGCAACGTCAACAAGTTGCCCAATCGGGAGTAGAGAGTTGGCGCAACTTCTCCAGGAAGTTGACTTTCCACTTCTCCGCCCTCGAGACCGGTTTTGACGACGGTTCGGCCGTAGGCGTCGACGATAGCGGACACGCCGCCCGAGGCGGCGCGGGCCATCGGCAGCCCCTCTTCGATGGCTCGGTACCGCGCCATGTTATAGTGTTGGAAGGGCCCTGTTCCGCGCCCAAACCAAGCGTCATTTGTTATAGATATAAGCCAACCTGGGCGTTCCGCGCCACGCGGAACGAAGCCGGTGAAAATCGCCTCGTAACAGATCAGCACCACCGCGCTCGGCGCCTCCGGAACGACCAGCCGCGTCGGTGGCGCCCCGGGAGTGAAACCAGCGCCGATTTGCTGCAGGGGCGCGATATTTGCGCTGCTCACCAGCCCCCACAACGGGATGAACTCGCCGAACGGCACGAGCCTGTTCTTGTCATAGATCTGTGCGATGCGCGGCTCGCCGCCGACGCCGTCGATCACGCCAGCGGAGTTGAAATATTGCATTTCGCCATTGGCGTTGAGCGCGCGTCGCGTGAACCCGATCACCAGCGCGCGATCGCCGAGCGCTTGTCCGATCGCGGCAAGGAATGCAGGGTTCTCCAGCGGCATGAAATTGACCGCCGGGATCGCCCCCTCGGGCCACACCACCACCTGCGCGCGACTGTCCTGCGGACGCCCCGCAACCGCTGCGTACCGCTCCAGAATCCTCCACTCCTGGTCGGGTAATCGCTGCCATTTGTCGCGCTGGGACACCCCGGCGTCAGCCACTCGGACGATCGGGCTCGCGCCTGGAACCGGGCTCGCCGCCTGCGCGAGTCGCTGCAACCCTGCGCCCCACGCAAGACCGATTCCCAGGGCCGCCGCCAAGATCGGCGCCAGCCGTCCCGCCCGGCCCGCGCCTTCGTCCGTCAGGCTTGCAGGCGTCGCCGCCGCCAGCGCGGTCAAAGTCGAGAGCCCGTAGATCCCGATATAGGCCGCCAGCTGCGACACCCCGCCGCCAGCGGGCCAGACATAGCCCACCAGATTCCACGGGAAGCCGCCGAACAGATGTCCGCGCGCGTATTCGGCTAACGAGAGCGTCAGCGCGAAGAGCGCCAGCCGTCCCCAGCCCGGCCGCCACAGCGGAACCGCGAGCGCGAAGGCCGGCGCCCAGAACAGCACCGACAATCCGCCACCCATCGCGAGCGTCGCGGGGATGCCCCACATCGGTCCCCAGGTGTCGGAATCCACCAAGAACGCAGAGCTGATCCAGTACGTCCCCGCCAGGAAATAGCCGAACCCGAACCAGAACGCGCGCGCGAACGCCGCACGCCGCCTCCGTCGCTCCGTAGCGATTGCATCGATCCGCCAGATGAAGATCGTGAACGCGACGGCGAGCGCCGGTACGAAATGGAACGGCGCCTGCGCGAGGACGCCAAACGCGCCAGCCGCGAAGTCGAGCGTCGCGCCGCGCCACCCACTTTGGGCGCCGATCCACGCACGCACGTGCGCCACGCCGCCTGGGCGTGCGGGCGCGACCGTGGGTTCCCCCATTGCTGTCATATCTAAGGATTGGTTGCTGAGCCGATCGCTGCGAGGCGTCAAGCGCCGCCTTCAGTAGCCTTCTCGATTTCGCGCGCGGGCAGCACGCGAACGCGCTTCACGCGCCGCGGATCCGCATCGATGATTTCGACATCGAAGCCCGCCGGGTGGCGCAAAATCTCCCCGCGTTGCGGTACGCGCCCCGCCAACGCGGCCGCAAGCCCGCCCGCGGTGTCGTAATCATCCTCGTGGTCTTCAAGAGCCAAGCTGGCGCCGATCGCGGTCTCGAGCTTCTTGATCTCCGCCCGTCCGTCGGCCTCCACCACCCCGCCCGGCTTCACCTGCAGCAGCGCGCTTTCGACATCGTGCTCGTCCTCGATTTGTCCAACAATTTGCTCGACGAGATCCTCCATCGACACGATGCCGTCCGTGCCGCCGTACTCGTCGACCACGAGCGCAAGATGAATGCGGCTCGCTTGCATCTTCAGGAACAGCGCCGCCAATTTCATGGATGCTGGAACGAAGAGGATCTCTCGCTTGAGCCGCGTCAGCGGTCGATCCGTCAGCTTCGTTTTCATCTCGCCATTGTCGTTCGGCGCCAGCTCCGACATCACGTCGCGCACGTGCACAAATCCCAAAGGATCATCGAGCGTGTCGCGATAGATAGGCAGCCGCGAATGCTGGCTGTCGGAAAAGATCTGCACCGCTTCGCCCAGCGTGGCCGAGGCCTCCACGCCGACGATGTCGGCGCGCGGACGCATCACGTCTTCCACCTTGAGGTCTGCGAACAGCGCCACCCGCACCTTCGCCGGATCGAGCTCCGTGACGCGCGCGTGCTCGTGCAGGTCCGCGACCGCTTCCTCCGCCGTTCCCGGCTTACGCTTGAGCAACCGCCGCGTGAACCGCCGCCACGCGGAAGGATGCGGTTGCGCGCCAGGTTCTGGAGGGTCGGCGCTATCAGGCATCACACGCGCTCCGCGGCATAGGGATCGGCGATCCCCAGCGACGCCAGGATCTCGCGCTCGCGCGCCTCCATCCGCTCGGCGTCCGCATCGTTCATGTGATCATAGCCCAAAAGGTGAAGAAACCCATGCGTCAAGAGATGCGCCGCATGGTCGGCGAAGCGCTTTCCCTCCGTTTCGGCCTCCGCCGCGGTCACCTCGAACGCGATGGCGATGTCGCCCAGGAACGGCTCGGCAAAGGCGCCCGCCGGCGCCGGAAACGACAGCACATTGGTCGGCTTGTCGATGCCCCGGTGCGCCCGATTGAGCCGTGCAAGCTCGCCCGCATCCGCAAGCAGCACCGAGACATCGCCGCGCGCCTGCTCCGCGTGCGCCGCCGCCGCCAGCACGCGCGCGACGAACGGCTCGGCCCCCGCCAGCGCCGCCTCCCACTTCGCATCCGCGATCAGCACGTCGCATAGCATTACGCCGGCCCGTCTTCGTCCCGTTCATAGGCTTCCAGGATCCGCGCGACGATCCGGTGCCGCACCACGTCCTGCGTCGCGAACCGGACGACCTCCACCCCCGGCAGCCCCCCCAGGATGCCGAGCGCGTGCGCCAGCCCCGAAAGCTCCGCACGCGGAAGATCCGATTGCGAGGGATCGCCCGTCACCACCATGCGCGAGCCTTCGCCGAGCCGCGTCAGCACCATCTTCATTTGCAGTCGCGTGGCGTTCTGCGCTTCGTCCACGATCACGAACGCGTTCGACAGGGTGCGCCCGCGCATGAACGCCAGCGGCGCCACCTCGATCTGCCGCCGCTCGCGCCTGTTGCGCAAATCGGTTTCCCCCATCTGGCTGCGAAACGCGTCCCAGATGGGTTGCAGATAGGGATCGACCTTTTCAGCGAGATCGCCCGGCAGGTAGCCGAGCTTCTCGCCCGCCTCCACCGCCGGCCGCGTCACCACGATGCGATCGACCCGCTCCTGCCGCATCGCCTCCACCGCCGTCGCCACCGCGAGGAACGTCTTGCCCGTGCCCGCCGGTCCCACGCCGAAGATGAGATCGAGACTCTCGTCGCGCAGCGCCTCCACATAATGCAATTGCTTCGGCGTGCGCAGCGTCAAACCGCCGAGCTGCGGCAACCCTCGCCCATATTTGCCCGCATCGGGGATCTCGCCTTCGCTCGCCTCGGAGAACCTGACCGCCGCGAGCACGTCGCCTTCGCGGATGCGCCCCTTGAGCCGCGCCTGTTCCACGACCGTCTCGACGATCTTCACCGCGCGCTTCAGATCCTCCTCCGCTCCCGGCGCCGCATTGAGCACGATGTCGCTGCCCTGCGCGTCCACCTGCACCCGATACGTCGGCTGCGAGCGCGACGCGGTGCGGTCGCGGAACGCCTCCTGGATGATCGCCAGATTGCGGTGCAGCGGTCCGCACACCGCCTGCGCCACCGCGGCATCGCCGAGCTTCATGACATGGACGAGGCTTTCCCCCGCGGTCGCGCTCATGCCGCGGCCTCGTTCGGCGCGCGCGCCGCCAGGCTGTTCTGCGACGCCGCCTCGATCCGCACACTGACGATTTCCCCCGTCAGGCGCCCCGGATCCCCGACGCCGCAATCGAAATGCACCGCCTGCAGGTACGGGCTGCGCCCATGCGCCTGTCCCGGCCTTCGCCCCCGCCCCGCCACGAGCACCGGCAGCACGCGCCCGATCTGCGCCTCATTGAACATCCGCTGCTGCGCGTTGAGCACGCCCTGCAGCCGCGCCAGCCGCTCGGCCTTGGCATCCTCGCCAACCTGTCCCTGCATCGACGCAGCGGGCGTTCCGGGCCGGCGCGAATACTTGAACGAGAACGCCGAGGCGAAGCCCACTTCGCGCACCAGCGCCATCGTCTCCTCGAACTCGGCGTCCCGTTCGCCGGGAAAGCCCACGATGATGTCGGTGGACATCGCGATGTCCGGCCGCGCCGCCCGCAGCTTCTCGATGATCCGCAGATAATCGTCCGCCGTGTGCTTCCGGTTCATCGCCTTCAGGATCCGCGTCGAGCCCGACTGCACCGGCAGATGCAGCTGCGGCATGAGCTTGGGCTCTTCGCCATGCGCGGCGATCAGCGCATCGCTCATTTCCAGCGGATGGCTCGTCGTGTAGCGAATGCGCGCCACTGTTTCGATCTTGGCGACCTCGCCGATCAGCTCCGCCAGATCCATGCCGCCATGATAGGCGTTCACGTTCTGCCCGATGAGCGTGATCTCGCGCACGCCCTGCGCCGCCAGCGCTCGCGCCTCCGCAAGCACCGCCTCCGCCGGCCGCGAATACTCCGCGCCGCGCGTATAGGGCACCACGCAGAACGTGCAGAACTTGTCGCAGCCCTCCTGCACCGAGAGGAACGCGGAGACGCCGTCCGCACGCCGCTCCGGCAGTGCGTCGAACTTTTCCTCCGCGGTGAATTCCGCCGTCAGCGCCACGCCCTTCGCCCGCGCGGCGCGCGCGATGAGCTCGGGCAGCTTGTGCAGCGATTGCGGCCCGACCACGAGATCCACTGCCGGCGCACGGCGCGCGATCTCTTCGCCCTCGGCCTGCGCCACGCACCCCGCCACCGCGATGGAGAGATCGCGCCCTTCCGCCCGGCGCGCCTCCTTGATCAGGCGCAATCGTCCGATCTCGGAATAGACCTTCTCGGTCGCCTTCTCGCGGATATGGCAGGTGTTGAGGATGACGAGATCGGCCTCTTCCGGCGTCGCGGCCTGCGCATACCCCAGCGGCCGCAGCACGTCGGCCATGCGCTCCGAATCGTACAGATTCATTTGGCAGCCATAGGTCTCGATATAGAGGCCCTTCGGACCATTGATCGAGCCCGCGCGCCTTTGCTCGGCGTCGCTCATGCGTTGGGCTTCTTCTCCTCCAGCGGCACGCCATAGAGCTCGAGCCGGTGATCGACGAGGCGATAGCCGAGCCGCCGGGCGATCTCGGCCTGCAGCCGCTCGATTTCGGGATCGACGAACTCCACCACCTTGCCCGTCTTCATGTCGATCAGATGGTCGTGGTGCGATTCCGGCGTCTCCTCGTAGCGCGAGCGCCCGTCGCGGAAATCATGCCGCTCCAGGATGCCGGATTCCTCGAACAAACGCACCGTCCGGTACACCGTGGCGATGGAGATGTGCGAATCGATCGCCGCGGCGCGGCGGTGCAGCTCCTCCACGTCGGGATGGTCCTTCGACACCGACAGGACGCGCGCGATGACCCGCCTTTGCTCGGTCATACGCATGCCTTTCTCGACGCACATTTTTTCGATGCGATCCATCGGCCTTTCTCCGCCCGACATATGCGCGCCGAGCCTCCTCCTGTCCACCCGCGGAGGCTTATTCGCCATGCCGGCCCTCGCTGTGAAGAACGAGTCGCAAGACGAGCGCATCCTGCGCCCCCTCGCCGCCCCGATAATAGCCCTTCCGGCGCCCGATCTCGGCAAATCCGACGCTCTCATAGAGCCCGCGCGCCGCTGCATTGTCTTCCCCGACCTCCAGGACGATGCGCATCGCGCCCCGCGCGGCTGCGAGCGCCGCCGCCGCCCGCAGGAGCGCGCGCGCCACGCCCGCGCGCCTGCGCTCCGGCGCGGTCGCCAACGTGAGGATCTCGGCTTCCTCACCGATCGTCCATGCAAGCACGAACCCCGCCAGCTCCGGCGCGAAGGCCGCGACCGCGATCGCATGCGGCGGCGCCGTCACCTCCACGATCTCCGCGGCGCTCCAGCTCCGCGACGTCGGAGAATCGGCGAACGCCCTCGCATGCAGCGCTGCAAGCGCCTCGGCGCCCGCTTCTCGCGCGTCGCCGATCCGCGCCATCATCGGTCGAGCGGCGCGCGCAGATAGAGCGGGGTCGGCGGATAGGCCGCCGGATCGAGCCTGGTCGCGCGCCGCGCCAGCGCCGATGCATCCGGCGCCGCCGCCTCGAAACCATCCGTACCCGGAACGCTCGCGGCGAACACCTCGGCCCCGCGGCCCCGTGCGGCGAACATGCCCGCCGCCGCGAAGCGCTCCTGCGCCGCCTCCCGCCCCATTCGCGCCGGCGCCATCCGCGCCAATCCATCCTCGTAGAGGGCCGCATAGAACGCGCCCGGGCTAGCGACGATCCCGGCCCGCAGGCCCTCCTCGCCAGCCTCGAGCGCGAACGCCTCCAGCGTCGATACGCCGATGCATGGTTTGCTCAGCGCCAGCGCAAGGCCGCGCGCGAACGCAAGCCCGATGCGCACGCCCGTGAACGAGCCCGGCCCCGTCGTCACCGCAATCCGGTCGATGTCGGCGAAGGCGAGTCCGGCGGCCGCCATCCCCTCGCGCGCCATCGGCGCGATCCGCTCCGCCTGCCCGCGCGTCATCATCTCGCAAATATGCGCGCGCACGCGCCCCTCGTCCGCAATCGCGACGGAGCACACATCCAGCGTCGTATCGACAGCAAGTACGATCAGAACAGAAGCTCTTCGTCGCTACGCGACTTCCTCCACCCGGTTCACCTCGGGCACGTAGTGCCGAAGCATGTTCTCGATGCCCTGCTTCAGCGTCAGCGCCGAGGACGGACACCCCGAGCAGGCGCCGCGCATCGCCAGCCGCACCACGCCCTCGTCATGATCCCAGGAATGGAAGAGCACATCGCCGCCGTCGCGCGCCACCGCCGGCCGGATCCGCGCCTCGATCAGGTCCTTGAGCTGCGCGACGATCTCCGCAGCTTCGCCCTCATAGGTCTTCTCCGGCGCCGCATCCTCCGCCTTCGCGCCCTCCGCGAGCACCGGGCGCCCCGCCACGAAATGCTCCATGATCGCCGCGAGGATGTGCGGCTTCACGTGCGCCCACTCGATCGCCTCGTCCTTGGTCGCGGTGAGGAAGTCGGGTCCCAGATACACCCGCTTCACGCCATCGACCCCGAACACGGCCTCCGCCAGCGGCGACCCCGCCGCCTCCGCCGCGCCCGCGAACTCGCGGCCGCCTTTCCCCAGCACGGCGCGGCCGGGCAGGAATTTCAGCGTCTGCGGATTGGGTGTGGCTTCGGTCTGGATGAACATGCGCGGAACTTGGGACGATCCTGCTTCGGCTTCAACCCGGCCCGTTTGAGGGAGATTGCGCCGGCGGCGCCGGATCGGCGAACGCCTTGATCTCCTCCTTGGAGAGCCCGCCCGGCACCACCAGCACCGGGATTACATGCCCATGCAGCCCATGCCCCTTCGCCAGCGACTGCACCAACGGCCCCGGCCCGCCCTTGCCGCTGCTCGCCGCCAGCACCACCAGCCGGATCGCAGCGTCCTCTTCCATGAGCCGCCGGATCTCGTCCTTCAGTTCGCCCTCGCGGATCACGATCTCGACCGTGATTCCCGTCTCGGCCCAGACCTCGGCCGCGAACCGCTGCGTCAGCGCCTCCGCCGCTTCGGCCGACTGCCGCCGGATCTCCTCCGACACCGACACCCATTCCGCCGGTTCGGGCGGCTCCACCACACGGAGCATCACCACGCCGTCCGACGAACGTTTCGCCTGCAGGGCGGCGTAATGCAGCGCGGCGGGAAATTCCGGGCTTTCGTCGGCGACGACCAGAAGCTTGAACGCAGCGCTCATTCGGGGCCGGATGCTCGCCTAATCCCGCCCGCCAAGCAAGGAAAAGCCCGCGCGAGAAGCGCCCTGGAGCTTTAGTGGTGTGCGTGTCCGCCATGCCCCCCGTGATCGTCCGCGGCGCGCGGCCGCTCCGTGACGGCCTGCACCTCCACCGCGCCGGCACGCTCAAACGTCAGCGTCACGGGAATGCTCCCGCCCGCGGGCGTCGGTCGGTTGAGCTCGATGAACATCAGGTGCAGCCCGCCCGGCGCGAACCGCACCTCCCCGCCCGCCGGCACGACCACGCCTGTATCGAGCTTACGCATCTCCATCATCCCGCCTGCGCCCGCGCGGGTCTCGTGGATCTCCACCCGCGCCGCGGCCGGGCTCGAAGCCGAGACCAGCCGATCCGGCGCGTCGCCCGAATTGCGCAGCACCATGTAGCCGGCCGTCGTCGTGCGCCCGCCTGGCGGCGGGTTCATGGTCGGATGCACCACCAGGATCGATCCGACGGCGAACTCGTGCGCGTAGGCGCGCGACGCGAACAGCTCCGTCGCGCTCGCCGTCGCGAGCCCAACGATCGCGGCAATCAGCAGGCGCATGCTTCCCTCCGAAATCGGATCATGGACCAGCTCCCGAAACGCGCCCCTGCGGCTTTCGGACAAGAAATGGTCTCACCGAGAAGTTTCAGCGCCAAAATCCGACGATTTTGCGGACATCATCGAGCACCGGCTCGGCAATCGCCGCCGCGCGCGCGGCGCCTTGACGCAGGATGCCGTCCAGGCTCCCCGGATCGGCCATCAGCCGCCGCATCTCGCCTGCGATCGGCCCGAGCTTTGTGACAAGCAAGTCAGCCAACGCCGGCTTGAACGTGCCAAAGCCCTTGCCGCCGAACTCCTTGAGCACATCG
Organism: Hyphomonadaceae bacterium; assembly: GCA_016791425.1. Lineage (GTDB taxonomy): Bacteria > Pseudomonadota > Alphaproteobacteria > Caulobacterales > Aquidulcibacteraceae > CADEEL01. The sequence goes on from JAEUMQ010000007.1 coordinate 280,663, forward strand.
GCCGCGCTCACGCCCGCCACAGCCGCGTAGATGCCGACTAGGTTCTCCGCCTCCGCGCGCCCTGCGAGCCCCTCGACCGTCTCCGGCAACGGATTGGGATCGGTCGTCGCCTTCTTGATCTTATGCGCGATCGCGTCCGCGTCGTCGGAGAGATTGATCCGCGTCTGGTCCGACGGATCGGACTTCGACATCTTCTTCGACGCGTCGCGCAGGCTCATGATCCGCGCGCCATACTTCTCGTTTTCCGGCCCCTGGATCAGCCCCTCCGGCAACGGGAAGAAACCCGGCGCCCCAAAATCGTTGTTGAACTTCTGCGCGATGTCGCGCGTGAGCTCCAGGTGCTGCGTCTGATCTTCCCCAACCGGCACATGCGTCGCCTTGTAGGCCAGGATGTCCGCCGCCATCAGCACCGGATAGTCGAACAGTCCCACGCTCATCCGCTCGGCATGCTTGCCGGCCTTGTCCTTGAACTGCGTCATGCGCTGCACCCAGCCCATCCGCGCGACGCAATTGAAGATCCAGGTGAGCTCGGTGTGCTGGCGCACCGCCGATTGCACGAAAATGATCGACTTCGTCGGATCCACGCCCGCGGCGAGAAACGCCGCCGCAACCTCTCGGGTGTTCCCCGCCAGCAGCTTGGGGTCCAGGTCGGCGGTGATCGCGTGCAGATCGACCACGCAATAGATGCACTCTTTGAAGCGCTCCTGCAGCGCCACGAACTTAACGAGCGCGCCGAGATAATTGCCGAGGTGCAAGCCGTTCGTCGGCTGCACGCCCGAGAACACCCGCTCCGGCCCCTTATACGTAACTGCACCTTCGTTGGTCATTCTTGGCTCCGCCCCTCCCCGATGAGGGGAGGGGGCAGGGGGTGGGGTGAACCTATGCGCTCGAAGCCAGCTTCAAGCCGACGCAGCGTCACAGCGCAAGCACGCTCACTCAAATCCACCGGGAACGCCGCCCGCCGGCCCCTTCTCGCGCCGGAACGCCGCGCGCACTTCCTTGAAGGTCACCGCCCGGAAGATGAACGCGAACACGAAATACGACGTCCCACACACCAGGATCGTCGCCACGATCGCGATCTCCTTCGAGCCAAGCCAGCCCTCGAGCAACGGCCGGTTCGCGCCCGCCCAGGCCATGAGCGCCAACGCGACCCCGCTCGCCAGCGCGATCCGCATGAGCCGCCCATAAGCCTGCGCCGTCGGCGCATAGGCGTCGCGCTTCGTCAGCGCCCGCATCATCAGGAGCACATTCACCCACGCCGCCGCACTCGTGCCGATCGCCAGCCCCGGAAAGCCCGGAGCGCCCATCGAGCGGAAGAGGAGGAAGAGCGCCGCTCCGATCGCGATGTTGAGCGCCATCGAGATGATCGCGTAGCGCATCGGCGCCCGCGTATCTTCCCGCGCGAAGAACGCCGGCGCAAACACCCGCGCCAGCACGAAGGCCGGCACGCCCCAGCCATAATGCACCAGCGCCATCGCCACCGACCGCGCATTCTCATGCGTGAACGCGCCGCGCGCGAAGAGCCCATCGATGAGAAAGAACGGGATCGCCAAGAGCGCCGCCGCCGCCGGCAGCGTGAATGCCATCGAGAGCGCCACCGCTTCGTCGAGTGCCGCCTTGGCGCCGGGAACGTCGTTCTCCTGCACCAGCCGCGACAGCCGCGGCAGCATCGCCACGCCCACTGCAATCCCAATCAGTCCAAGCGGCAATTGGTAGAGCCGGTCCGCCACATTGAGGAAGGTGATGGCGCCCGGCTCGAACGACGCCAGCGCCTGGCTGACGAGCACATTGATCTGCAGCGCGCCGCCCGCGATCGCCCCTGGCACAGCAAGCGCGGCGAGCCGCTTCACGTTCGCCGTGATCCGCGGAAAGAGCACGCTCGCATGCGCCCCTGCGCGCGCGGCGCCGCCCCACACCCATGCCGCCTGCAGCACGCCCGACGCCGTCACCGCGATCGCCGCCGCGAACGCCGCCTGCATCGGATCGTTCCGGAACGGCCACACCGCCGCGAGCAGGCAGAGATTGAGCAGGATCGGCGCCGCCGCCGCGACGAAGAACCTCCCGCGCGCATTGAGCACGCCGGAGAACAGCGTCGCCACGCTCATCGCCACCAGATACGGCATCGTGATCTGCGTGAGCAGCGTCGCCAGATTGAACGTCGCCGGATCGTCGGCATAGCCGGCGAACATCACGCGATTGATCCACGGCATCGCCAGCATCGCGAGCCCGGTGAGCAATCCCGTCGCCAACAGCAGCACCGAGAGCGCTTCCGCCGCCATGCGGTCGGCTTTCTCCTGCCCCTCCGCCGCGAGCGTCTTGGCATACACCGGCACGAATGCCTGGCTGAACGCGCCCTCCGCGAACAATCGCCGAAACAAATTTGGAAAGCGCAGCGCCGCAAAGAACGCATCGGCGACCGGTCCCGCGCCGAGCGCCGCCGCGAGCACCAGGTCGCGCGCGAACCCGAGCACGCGCGACACCAGCGTCAGCCCGCCGATGACGGCCGTGTTCCTGGCGAGACTCATACGAATTGATCCGTAGACAGACGAACACGTTCCCCGGACGCCGCGCAGCGGCGATCCGGGGGCCAACGCAGCGCACATCCGCCATGTGTCGAGTCACGCTCGACCTTGGGCCCCGGCTCTCGTGCCGCGCACTCGGCCGGGGAACGTGATCGCGCAACGCGAATCATGGTCCGTCCTGAAGAAGCGATCGTCCCTACCGCGCCGTCGATGCATGCGCCACTGCGAGCGGTTGTCGCGCGGGATCGGCCGGCGCATCCGGCTCCCCCTGCTTCAGGAGCTCGATCAGGTTTTCCCTGAGCCAGGCGATCTGCCGCGGGCTTCCCACCTGCCCGCCGCTCGCGTCCTGCACGTAGAACACGTCCGCCGCGCGCTCCCCATACGTGTGGATGTGCGCCGAAACGATCGACACGCCCGCCTCGGCGAAGAGCAGCGCCAGCGCCGCCAGCAGACCGGGCCTATCGCGCGCGGAGACCTCCACCACCGTCGCCGAGGGCGTGAACTCGTTGTCGATGCGCACCCACGGCTCGATCGCGAACGCCGCCGCCCGGCGCGAGGGCTTGGCCGGCGCCGGCGCCGCCGCGTTCTCCACCGCCGCCCGCTCCAGCCGCTTCAGCAATCCCTCCAGCGCATGCGGATCGGCCGCCCCGAACGGCGCGCCCTCCACCGTCTGCACGGAGAACACGTCGAACGCCTTGCCATCGACCGTGGTCGTCACCCGCGCGTCCGCGATATTCGCTCCCGAGGAGGCAAGCGCCGCCGCCAGGCTGGCGAACAGCCCCGGCCGATCCGGCGCGAGCACCAGCACTTCGGTCGCGCCGTGCCGAGCGCGCGGCCGCGCCGCCGCATGCACCGCGCGGTTCGCCTGCAGCGCCGCGTCCATCTCCTGCGCGTGCCACAGCAGCGCGTCGAAATCGAACCCGATCCAGTACGCGTCTTCCAGCGAATCAAGCCACGTCTGCAGCCGCCGCGCCGGCAGCGCCCCCAGCGCATCCACCAGCCGCCCGCGCGTCTCCTGCGCCTGCGCCGCCAGCCGCTCCTGCACCGCCGCCACGTCCGTGCGCCCGCCGCGCAGCGCCGCTTCCGTCAGCGAGAAAAGGTCGCGCAGCAATTGCGCCTTCCAGCCGTTCCACACGCCGGGCCCGACCGCGCGGATGTCTGCGACCGTCAGCACAAGGAGCAATCTGAGCCGCTCGATCGATCCCGCCAGTTGCGCGAACTGCGCCACCGTGTTCGGATCGCCGAGGTCGCGCTTCTGCGCTACGTCGCTCATCTCCAGATGATGCCGCACGAGCCACGCGACGAGCTCCACTTCCTCCGCCGGCAGACCAAGCCGCGTGCACGCCGCGCGCGCCGCCTCCGCGCCGGCGATCTGCTGGTCCCCGATCCCCTTGCCGGAATCGTGCAGCATCATCGCCAGATAAAGCGCGCGCCGGTTGATGATCTTCGGGAAGATCTCCGTCGCCAGCGGATGATCCTCCCCGAGCTTGCCGTTCTCGATCTCCGAGATGAACTCGATCGCCCGCAGCGTGTGCTCGTCCACCGTGAAGTGGTGGTACATGTTGAACTGCATCTGCGCGACGATGCGGCCGAATTCCGGAACGAACCGCCCCAGCACCCCCGCTTCGTTCATCAGCCGCAGCGTCCGCGCCGGATCGCGCTTCGAGGTCGCCGCGTTCAGGAAGGCGCGGATCGCCTCAGGATCGCGCCGCACTTCGGGCGTGATCAGCCGCAGCCGCTTGTCGATCTCGGTGAACAGCGTGGGGTGCACGTCGAGCCCCCGCGTGTCGGCGATCTCGAACAGCCTGAGCAGATTGATCGGCTCGTCGAGCACGGCCGGCGCCTCGACATCCACCCGGCCGGCTTCGATCTTGAAACCCGGCACATCGAGCGGCGGCTCCCGCCGCACATTGGCGATGAGCCGCGAAAGCCCCTGCGTCGGGCTGCTGGCCTGATAGACGCCGAGCTTCGCGCACAGCGAGCGCGTCAGCATCCCCACTTCCTTCGCGGTGAGGAAATAGTGCCGCATGAACCGCTCGACCGCCTGCTGCTTCTTCCGTCGCCCGTAGCCCAGGCGCGTCGCGATCTCCGGCTGCAGGTCGAACGAAAGCCGCTCCTCCGCGCGCCCGGTCACGAAATGCAGATGGCAGCGCACCGTCCACAGGAACTCCAGCGCGCGCCGGATCGTCTGCGCCTCCTCGCGCGAGAAGACGCCGTTGCGGACGTAATCGAGCCCCTTCTCGTACCCATAGCGATGCTTGGCGAGCCAGAAGAGCGTGTGCAGGTCGCGCAAGCCCCCTTTGCCTTCCTTGATGTTCGGCTCCACCATGTAGCGACTCTCGCCCGCGCGCACATGCCGCTCGTCGCGCTCCTTGAGCTTCGCCGCCATGAACTCGCTGTGCATGCGATCGACGACTTCGGCGCGGTACCGCGTCTTGAGCTCGTCGAAGAGGCTCTCGTCGCCGCAGATGAGCCGCATGTCCAGGAGCGCGGTATGGATCGTGTGATCGCCGCGCGCGAGCCTGAGGCACTCCTCCACCGTGCGCGAGGAATTGCCGACCTTCAGCGACATGTCCCAGAGCATGTAGAGCATGTACTCCGTCACGCTCTCCGCCCAGGGCGTCTGCTTGTAGCCGCGCAGGAAGAGGAGATCGATGTCGGAAGAGGGCGCCAGCTCGCCGCGCCCGTAACCCCCGACCGCCACCACCGCGAAGCGCTCGCCGGCCGTTCGGTTATGCGACCGGAAGACGTGATCGACCGCGAAGCCGTGCAGCTCCTGGATCACCACGTTCATCACCCGCGCCAGGAGCCGCGCCGCCTGGAACCCGTTCTCGCCTTCCTCCAGGCGCTGCTTCACCACCGAGCGCCCGCGGAAGAGCGCCCCGTGCAGAAGATCCTTGGCCCGGGCCCGCACCGCCGCGGGGTCCCCGATATGATCGAGCGCGCTCGCCCCCAGCTGCGCGCGAAGCCGGTCGGCGTCGACGACGTACTCGATGCGAGCGGGCTTGAACCGGGTGGACATTGTCGAGGCTTAGGCGCCTTGGTTTGAGGCAGGCAAATGCAAAATAGGGGCTCGCCGGCCGTTTCGGAGGCGACTCATGGTAGCGTCTTATCCCCAAGGCTGCCCCAAAATCTGGCCCCAAAATCCGAACTGACGGCCTGCCCTTGAGTTTCCACACTCGGGGCCCAATGTCGTGAAGGTCCGGTCGTGAAGCCCCCGTTAAGGTTCCTGGGCGCCACACTGGTCCGGAAACTGGCTTAAGCTTCGGTCATGAAGCGTCGGGCCGGGACCATCCGCCTTGCTCCATTTCGCGGGCGGAGCGAAGTTCTTGCGGGGGCTGTGCGGATTCTCCGCGCATCCGAACGACCAGGAAACGGCCCCCAGGGGGGGGTCAGGAGGAGGTCCGCTGATGGCGAATCCGCGCCATACGAGGTTAGCGCCCGTCGTCGAGGACGACATGCGTATTCGAGCGGTGGACGACACACGCCAGTTGCCGACCTTCGAGGAGAAGATGCTCCGCGACAGAATTCGTCGCGAACGCGCGGGAGCCTATTGGTTCGCGGCCACGAAATGGGGGATCGTCGGTATCATCTTTGGTATCCTGATAGGGGCGGGCGTTATGTACGCGGCATCGATCGCGACGGTGCCTATGTACCAGGACGCGATGGCCCGATGGGAGGCGATCAATTCGGCGCAGAAGCAGCTTGAGGAAGGGGCGGGGATCTCTCAGGAGAACACCAAGCAGCTTCCTCAGCCGCCGAACCGCTAGTCCATACTGGTCGCGCGGCCGCCGCGCGACTGGCGCGCTCACCCCAGCAAACCCTTGAGTTTATACACTAAATCCAGCGCCTCCCGCGGCGACAGCGCATCCACGTCCGTCGCCTTGAGCAACTCTTCCAGCTCCGACGGCTTCGCCTCCTCCTCCGGCGCCGCCGCCACGAACAACGGCAGCTCCTCCTTCAACGCCGCGAACTTCCCCCCGCGCCCGGCCTCCAGCCGCGCCAGCACCGCCCGCGCCCGCTCCACCACCTCTTTCGGCACGCCCGCCAGCTTCGCCACCTGCACCCCGTAGGAACGGTCCGCAGGTCCCGGCGCCACTTCGTGCAGGAAGACGAGGTCGCCCTTCCATTCCCGCGCCCGCAAATGCGCGTTGGCGCAAGCCTTCAGCCGCTCCGGCAGGATCGTCAGCTCGTGATAGTGCGTGGCGAAGACCGCCCGGCAGGCGTTCACCTCGTGCAGCCGCTCCGCCGCCGCCCACGCGATAGCCAGCCCATCGAACGTCGCGGTTCCGCGCCCGATCTCGTCGAGCACAACGAGCGACCGGGGCCCCGCCTGGTGCAGGATCGCCGCCGTCTCGACCATCTCCATCATGAACGTGGAGCGCCCGCGCGCGAGATCGTCCGACGCCCCCACCCGCGCGAACAATCGATCGACGAGCCCCAGCCGCAACCGCTTCGCCGGCACGAACGAGCCCGCCTGCGCCAGCACGGCGAGCAACGCAATCTGCCTCAGATATGTGCTCTTGCCCGCCATGTTCGGGCCGGTGACGATCATCAGCCGCGGGCCCGTCTGCCCCTCGCCATCCAGGCGCGCATCGTTCGCGGTGAAACCCTGCCCCTCGCGCTTCAGCGCCGCTTCCACCACCGCATGCCGCGCGCCTTCCGCGATGAACCCGGTGCTTTCATCGATCTCCGGCCGCACCGCGCCTGACTCATCCGCCCATTCCGCCAGCGCCGCCGCGACATCCAGCGCCGCCAGCGCCTGCGCCGCCGCCTGGATCGCCCGTTCGCACCTGGCGGCCTGCGCACAAAAACCCTTGAAGAGCTCCATTTCCCGCCCGAGCGCCGCATCGCCCGCTCGCGCGATCTTGGCGTCGAGCTCGGCGAGTTCAGTCGTGGTGAACCGCACCGAGCCCGCGTTCGTCTGCCGATGAATGAACCGCGCATTGAGCGGCGGCCTCAGCATCGCTTCGGCCTGCTTCGCCGTGACATCGATATGATAGCCGAGCACGTTGTTGTGCCGCAGCTTCAGGTTCGCCGCGCCCGCTTCCTCCGCATACTTCGCCTGCAGCGCCGCGATCACCGCGCGGCTGTCGTCCCGCAGCGCGCGCGTTTCATCCAACGCCTCATCATATCCCGCTGCGATGAATCCGCCGTCGCGCGCCAGAATTGGCAGCTCCCCCGCCAGCGCATGTTCCAGCGATTGCGTCAGCGCCGCGAGTTCTCCCTTCAGCGCCAGAGCTTCGCACGCCTCCGCGGTCTCCGCGGGCGCGGCGTTCGCGATCCCCAGGCACCGCGCGCCCGCGCGATCGCCCGCCTTCAACCCGTCCCGCAGCGCCGCCAGATCGCGCGGCCCGCCGCGCCCAAGCGCCAGCCGCGTCAGCGCCCGCGCCAGATCTCCCGCCGCCCGCAACTCGCCGCGCACGCCGCGCCGCACGTCCGCCGCCTCAAGAAAGAACGCTACGCCATCGAGCCGCCGCTCGATCGCCGCCCGCGCCGTGAGCGGCCGCGCCAGCCGCTCGCCGAGTAGCCGCCCACCCGCCGCGGTGCACGTGCGATCGATCGCCCCGAGCAGCGACTTCTCCCGCCCGCCCTTGATCGAGCGGTCGATCTCCAGCGCCGCCCGCGTCGCCGGATCGATCGCCAGGAACGCCGCCGCCCCCGCTTGCCTGGGCGGCATGAGCCGCGGCGCCGCGCCCGCCTGCGTCAGCTCCACATAATCGAGCAATAATCCGAGCGCGGACAATTCCGCCGCATCGAAATCCCCGAACGCGTCGAGCGCCGCGACTTCGAACAGCGCCTTGAGCCGCCGCTCCGCCGCCCGCGCATCCGCCTTCACGTTCGGCCGCGCCGTCAGCGCCGCCCCGCACTGCTCGCACGCCTCGCGCACCCGCGCCGCATCGCTTTCGCGCACCAGCGCTTCGGCCGGAGCGAGCGCCGCAAGCTCATCGCCGAGCCGCCCCGCATCGACGCGGCACACTTCCATCTCGCCCGTCGAGATGTCCGCCCAGGCGATCGCGCACGCATCGTTCTCGATCGCCACCGCCGCGAGCCTGTTCGCCGCCCGCGCATCTAGCAGCCCCTCTTCCGTCAGCGTGCCCGGCGTGACGAGGCGCACCACCTCGCGTCGCACGATGGACTTGCCGCCGCGCTTCTTTGCCTCGGCCGGATCCTCCATCTGCTCGCAGACCGCCACGCGAAATCCCGCGCGGATGAGCTTCAGGAGATAGCCGTCCGCCTGTTTCCACGGCACGCCGGCCATCGGGATGTCTGCGTCCTGATGCCGCCCGCGCCGCGTCAACGCGATCCCGAGCACCGGCGCAGCCTTTTCCGCGTCCTCGAAGAAGAGCTCGTAGAAATCCCCCATGCGGAAGAAGACAATCGCGTCAGGATACCGCGCCTTCGCGGCGAAGAATTGCGCCAGAAACGGCGACGCGGCCGCTCCCGGCGGCGGTTGCGCGGCGTCTGGATGGGTTGAATCGGCCATCCGCCCTCCTTAACACGATGCTGCGCCCCTGCCTCCTCGCGGCGCTCGACCCTCCCGGCGCCCTGGGACGCGCCTTCAGGAATTTCGGCATGCACGAGCGCGCGGCGAAGCCGACGCTGACGCTGATACTGGTCCTGGGTGGCATGACTGCCATCCTCGCGCTGTCGTTCGACCTCTATCTCGCGGCCCTCCCGCGTATGGGCCACGACCTCCAGGCGAACCCCGCCGCCGTGCAGGGGACGCTGTCGTCCTACTTCATCGGCCTGGCGGTCGGGCAATTGCTCTACGGGCCGGTGTCCGATCGCGTTGGGCGCCGCCCGCCGGTCTTCTTCGGACTGACGGTCTTCATCATCGCATCGATCGGCTGCGCGCTGGCGCCCAATGTCGAGATCCTGATCGCGCTTCGCTTCATCCAGGCGCTCGGCGCCAGCAGTGCGGCCACCATGGCGCGCGCCATCATCGGCGACATGTTCGAGCTGCGCGAAGGCGCGCGCTTCATGTCGAAGCTCCTGCTGGTCAACGGGCTGGCGCCGATCCTCGCGCCTTATATCGGCGGCTGGATTGTCGTCGGCGCCGGCTGGCGCGCCGTCTTCTACGCGCTCGCGCTGTTCGCGTTGGTCCTCGCCATATCCGCGTTCGTGCGTCTGCCCGAGACGCGCTCGAAGGAAGCCGCCGCCGCGATGGCCGGTGAGAACCCGCTGCGCTCCTATCTCGCGGTCGTGCGGAACGGACCATTGATGCGCGCGTCATTCGTCGGCGCGCTCGGCAGCACATCGCTCTTCGCCTACATCTCCTACGCTCCACACCTGCTCATCTCGACCTACAAGGTCCCCACCGAGCAGTTCGGCATCTATTTCGGCGTCAACGCGATCGGTCTTGTCACGGGCGCGCAGGTCAATCGCTGGCTGCTCGGCCGCGCGCAGCCGCACGAAATCCTCAACCGCTCCACGTTTCTCATTTTCGGCCTCGCGCTCTTGCTGCTCATCGGCGCGACGTTCCCTGTCTTCGGCATGTGGACGGTGCTCGTCCCGCTCTTCTTCCTCATCTCGACCTTCCCGCTCGTCGCCCCGAACGCCGCCGCGATCGCGCTCTGGTCCGATCGCAAGCGCACAGGCGCCGTCGCGGCGATCACCGGCGCGATCTCCTTCGTCGCCGGCGCCATCGCCGCCGTGGTCGCCGGCGCCTTGTTCGACGGGACCGCCGTTCCGATGGCCGCGGTCATCGTCGTCGCCGCCGGCGCAGCGCTCCTGCTGCGCCAACTTTCCCGCGGCGACCAGGCGCGCCTCAACGACCCGTCGGGCCAGGCCCCCAATTGACGACCACCGGACGGCGGATAGGGTGACGCCCCCTTCTGAAAGCCGAGTCCCAATGTCCGACGAGAAGCCGAGTTTCACCGACGAGGAAGCGCTCGCCTTTCACCGCCACCCGACGCCGGGCAAGCTCTCCGTCACCCCGACCAAGCCGATGGCGACGCAGCGCGATCTCTCGCTCGCATACTCGCCCGGCGTCGCCGCGCCGGTGAAGGCGATCGCGGAAAACCCCGACCGCGCCTACGACTACACTTCCAAAGGCAACATGGTCGCCGTCATCTCCAACGGCACCGCCATCCTCGGCCTCGGCAATCTCGGCGCCATGGCCTCCAAGCCCGTGATGGAAGGCAAGAGCGTCCTCTTCAAGCGCTTCGCCGACGTCGATTCCATCGACATCGAGGTCGAAACCGAAGACGTCGAGGCTCTCATCTCCACGGTCCGGAACATCGGCAAGACCTTCGGCGGCATCAATCTGGAGGACATCAAGGCCCCCGAATGCTTCATCATCGAGAGTCGCCTCCGCGACGAGCTCGATATCCCCGTCTTCCATGACGATCAGCACGGCACCGCGATCATCGCCGCCGCCGGCCTCCTCAACGCTTGCGAGCTCACCGGCCGCAAGCTCGCCGACATCAAGGTCGTGGTCAACGGCGCCGGCGCCGCCGGATTGTCCGTAGCCGGATTGATCAAGATGCTCGGCGTGCCGCACGACAATGTCCTGGTCTGCGACCGCGACGGCGTCGTCTATCACGGCCGCCCAGGCAAGGTGGACCAGTTCAAGGCCGCCCACGCCGTCGAAACCAAGGCCCGCACCCTTTCCGACGCCATGAAGGGCGCCGACTGCTTCATGGGCCTCTCCGTCGCCGGCGCCGTCACCCGGGAGATGGTCAAGTCGATGGCCAAGAAGCCGCTCATCTTCCCGATGGCGAACCCCGATCCCGAGATCGAGCCGGAGGAAGTGCTCGCCGTCCGCAAGGACGCCATCATCGCCACCGGCCGCTCCGACTATCCCAACCAGATCAACAACGTCCTCGGCTTCCCCTACATCTTCCGCGGCGCGCTCGACGTCCGTGCACGGACGATCAACGAGGAGATGAAGGTCGCCGCCGCCCGCGCCCTGGCGCAGCTGGCGAAGGAAGACGTCCCCGATCAGGTCGCCGCGGCCTATTCCGGCCGCCGCCTCAAGTTCGGTCCCGAATACATCATCCCCACGCCGTTCGATCCGCGCCTCATCTCCTACATCCCGCCCTTCGTCGCCCAGGCCGCGATGGACACCGGCGTGGCGCGCAAGCCCATCGCCGACATGGAGGCGTACAAGAACCAGCTCGCCCAGCGCCTGGATCCCTCCGCGGCGCTCCTCCAGCGCGTGCAGAGCTCCGTTCGCCAAAGCACCAAGCGCATCGTCTTCGCCGAAGGCGAGGAGCAGTCCGTCATCCGCGCCGCGCTCTCCTTTCGCGAGCTCGGCCTCGGCGAACCGATCCTGGTCGGCCGCGAGGAGCAGGTGAAGCGCAACATGGCGCTCATCGGCGTGCCCGACGCCGTAAAGATCAAGGTCGTCAACGCCCGCCTCTCCGACCACAATCCGGCGTACACGGACTATGTCTATCGGCGAAAGCAGCGCTACGGCCTCCTGCACCGCGACGCACTCCGCCTCGTCAACCAGGATCGCAACGTCTTCGCCGCGTGCATGGTCGCCCTCGGCCACGCCGACGGCATGGTCACCGGCACCACCCGCAACTACGCCACCGCGCTAGACGACATCCGCAATGTCGTGGATCCCAAGCCGCGCTGCCGCATCATGGGCATGTCGATCGTGCTCGCCCGCGGCCGCACGATCTTCGTCGCCGACACCGCCTTCGCCGAATTTCCCGAGCCGCACGAGATCGCCCAGATCGCCATCCAGGCCGCCGAGGGCGCGCGCCGCTTCGGCGTGACGCCGCGCGTCGCGCTCGTGTCGCACTCAACCTTCGGCAACCCGCGCTCCGAGCGCGCGGACAAGGTGCGCGAAGCCGTCGCCATCCTCGATCGCCGCGAGGATGTCGAGTTCGAATACGAAGGCGAGATGAATCCTGACGTCGCGCTCAATCCCGACGCCCGCGCCGTCTATCCCTTCTCGCGCCTCACCGAACCGGCAAACGTGCTGGTGATGCCCGCGATCCATTCCGCATCGATCTCGACCAACCTCCTCGCCACCATCGGCGGCGCCACCATGATCGGCCCGCTGCTCATGGGGCTGGAGTTTCCGATCCAGATCGCGCCCCTGGGCGCGCGCGTCTCCGACATCGTCACCTTCGCGACCATGGCCGCCTTCGACGTCCTGCCCACCTGCGGAACCTGAACGCTCGCAAGACGAAGCTCTTTCCTCCCCCGTTTACGGGGGAGGTGTCGCGCGAAGCGCGACGGAGGGGGCGCAGCTACGCCGTCGCCTTCTTCTCTTCCGCAGGCGGAGCATCCTCCGCCTGCTTCCGCGCGATGATCAGCGCCAGCGCGAGCGCCGCCATCCCGACGATGCACGAATAGAAGAAGAAGACCACGTACCCCGCGCCGAGCGCCGCCGGCGACACGCCGAGATCCGCCGCGCCCTTCGCGAACGATTCCGCCGGCAGGTTGGCGAACAATCCCGTCAACCCGCTGAACGCGCCGCCATCGTTCGCGCCTCGCGCCGACGCCTCCACGATCCCGCCCGATTGCGCAGCGATCAGTTTTCCGGGCAGCGCATAGAGCGAGGAGAAGAGCGCATATTGCGTCGCGGTGAAGCCCGAGCTCGTGAGGCTCGACATGTACGCGATGAGCACCGTCCCGGAAAATCCCGCCGTCACATTATCGACCGCGATCGCCGTCGCGAACGCGCGCCAGTCCGGCCCTTGCGTCGCCAGCCACGCGAACACGAGGTTCGACACCGGCCCCGCGAACGCCCCGACGATCAGGCACTTCATCAGCCCGAACCGCGCGATGCCCCAACCCGCGCCCGCGACGCCCGTCATCAGCATCACCACGCCGAACACCTTCCGCACTTCCGCGATGCGATCCTTGTCGAACCCAAGATCGAGATAGAACGGGTTCATGATGTTGAGCACGAAGTCGGAGAGCCGATAGCAGCAGATCATCGCCAGGATGAGCCCTGCGGTCCCCGCAAAGCGCGTGAAGAAGTCTTTGATCGGCTCGCCATAGGAGCGGATGAAATACTCCCCCGGCCGCGTGCGCCGCCCCGGCGCCGGCCACGCCGCCGCAACCATCATGGCGAGGCCCGCGAACGCGAACGCCACCTGGATGAACACGCCCCAGGGCTTCGCCGCCCACGCCGCCTTGAATCCCGTGAGCGATTCAGGCGTCGCGCCGAAGAACCCGCCCGCCCATTGCACCATGTCGAACTGCGCAGTGAATCCGGCGCCAAAGAGAAAAGCCCCGATCGCCACCAGCGCCAGCCGCAGCGTCCACTCGATCGCTTCGGGCACGGGCTTCGCCGGCAAATCCTGCGGCAGCAGCGGCGCCAGCTCCGGCCGCTTCTTCTCCATCGGCGCCAGGAACACCGCGAGAATGCCGATCGCCATCAGCGTCGCCATCGTCGCGTACGCAAAGCCCCAATTGATCCGCGACGCCAGCATCAGCGGCGCCACGCCCGCCACGATGATCGCGATGCGATAGCCCCATTGGTACATCGCCGCCATCGCGCCCTGGCGCTCCTGCCCCGCCGCCTCGATGCGCCACGCGTCGATCACGATGTCCTGCGTCGCCGATGAAAACGCCACCAGCACCGCGAACGCCGCCACGATCCCGAGATTCTGCGCGGGGTTCGCTCCGGAGATGAGCCACAGACCCAGGATCACCGCGCCCTGCGCCGCCAGCATCCACGAGCGCCGATGCCCAACAAGCTGCGTCAGCATCGGCAGCGAAGTGCGGTCCACCACCGGCGCCCACAGGAATTTGAGCGAATAGGCCAGCGTCGCCAGGCTGAAGAACCCGATCGCCTGCAGCGATACGCCCGATTCCCTGAGCCACGCCGACAGCGTGTCGAAGATCAGCAGGTTCGGCAGCCCGGCCGCAAAGCCGAGCGCCAGCATCACCAGCATCCGCCGCTCGAAGAACACCGCGATCGCCGACCATGCGGACGCTTTCGGCCGGGCGCCGTCTTCAACCTGCGCCATGCGACAACTCCTTCGTCAGACCCGCGCGACGTTGGCCGCTCGCGCCCGTTGCGTAAAGCGCGCTGCGACAGCCGCCAGCTGCGTGGGATCGATCGGTTTTGTTAGAAATCCGTCCATCCCCGCCTTGAGCGCCGCCTCCCGCGCCGCTTCCCCGGCCTCCGCGGTGAGCGCCACGATCGCGGCTTCCGCGCTCGGCCCCGGATGCGAGCGCACCCATCGCGCCGTCGCCGCGCCATCCATGCGCGGCATGCGCAGGTCGAGAAAGATGAGGTCATAGGGCGCCCGCGCGGCCGCCTCGATCGCCTCTTCCCCGTCGCTCGCCACATCGACCACGCAGCCCGCGCGCGTCAGCAGCGTGCGCGCGAGCAGCGCGTTGATCGGATTGTCTTCCGCCAGCAGCACGCGCAAGCCCGCCAGCGAGAGCGGCGCCTGCGCCCGATCATCCTCTGTAGGCGCACCAGCGCGCGCATCCGCCTTGCCGCGTCCCGCCGCGAGCAGCAGCCGCTCCGCCAGCGAAGCGCGCCGCACCGGCTTCACCACATAATGCTCCACGCCCGCATCGCGATACATTGTGATCGCGTCGCGCTCTTCCTGCGGCACGAGCGCCACCACGCCCTGTCCTGACGCGATCAGCGCCGCAAACTGCGCCGGCGTCAGCGCCGACGCGTGATCCACGAGCACGACGTCGAACTTCATCGCCTGCTCTGCGCCGCTCAACGTCACCATGTCGCCGCCGAGCCCGACGATCGCCGCCGTGAGCGCGCGCGCCAGCACCTCCGACGGCGAAATGAGCGCCATGCGCAGTCCTTCCAGCCGCGCCGGCGCGCGTCGCGACGGCGCCGGCGCCAGCGGCAGCTCCACCCAGAACGCCGCGCCGCGCCCTGGCCTGGAATCGAGCCCCACGCGTCCGCCCATCACATGCGCGAGCTTGCGCACGATCGCGAGCCCGAGGCCCGCGCCGCCATGCAGCCGCGACACGCTCGAATCCGCCTGCGTGAACTCTTCGAAGATCTGCGCCTGCTTCTCTGCGGGAATGCCCGGGCCCGTATCGCGCACGACGAGCCGCAAGCCTCCGCCCGGCGTGTTCGCCGCGAAAAGCTCGATCGACACGCCGCCCGTCTCGGTGAACTTCACGGCGTTGCCGGCCAGATTGAACAGGATCTGCCGAAACCGCCCTTCATCGCCCGTCACGCACGCCGGCGCGCTCGGCCGCGCCGCAACCGCGATCTCCAGGCCCTTCTCGCGCGCCTTGGGCGAAAGCATCTCCGCCACCGATTGCGCCGTCGCCTCCGGCTCGAACGGCGCGCTGTCGAGCGCAAGCTTGCCCGCCTCCAGCCTCGAATAATCGAGAATCTCGTTGATCAGATCGAGCAGGTGCTCGCCCGATTGCCGCACGATCCTGAGATGATCGCGCGCTTCCGGCTCGAGCTTGCTCTGCCCAAGCAGCCCCGCCATCCCGAGGATGCCGTTGAGCGGCGTGCGCAATTCATGCGTCAGCGTCGCGAACAGCAGCGTCTTGGCCCGGTCCGCTTCCGTCGCCGCCTGCACCCGCTCCGTCACGTCGCGCGCCGCGGCGATCCGCGATCCGTCCGGCAGCCGCCGCTCGGACCATTCATAGACCCGACCGTCCGGCGCCGGAGCATCGAACCGCCGCATGTCGCCGACGAAGGCCGGCGGCTGCACCCGCCCCCACGGCGGCCGCGGCGAGCCGACCGCATGCCGGAACACCTGCCGGAACGCCGCGTTGCCGTCGATCACCACGCCCTCGGCGTCGAGATGCGCGGCCGGATCAGGCGCCGCCTCGAAGGCGTCGATGAGGTTCATCGCCCCGGAGATCTTGGCCGCGGAGATCATTGGCTCCGAATTCATCAGGGCACGCAACGCCGCGCCGCGTTAAGATTTCCTGAGAATCCCCTACCCCGCCCTAATCTGCGGCGCCCGAAGGAAGGGATCATTCCTCCCCCGTTCACGGGGGAGGTGGCCGCGTAGCGGCCGGAGGGGGCGCAACACCCGCGACTTCCCTAATCCCGCATCCCCAATCCCTCACGAAGCCGCCCCGACCATCCCGCTCTGCTGCCCGGCCCACACCCGCTTCAGGCTCAGCGCCTCGGCGACATGCACGCGCCGCACGCCGCCCGCCCCATCGAGGTCAGCGATCGTCCGCGCCACCCGCATCGTCCGGTGATACGCCCGCGCCGACAGCGCCAGGCTCTCCGCCGCCTTCGCCAGCAGCGCCGCGCCGCCCTCGTCGGGCGCCGCGATCCGATCCAACAGGGCCGCTTCCGCCCGTGCATTCACGAAATCCCGGCCGAGCCCCAATGCCTCGCCGCGCATGCTTTGCGCGCCGCGCGCCGCCTCCACCCGCGCCCGCGCCTCGGCCGAGCCCTCCGCCGGCGGCGGCAGCGCCAGATCTGCGGCCGTCACCGGCGGCACGTCGATCTGCAGGTCGATCCGATCGAGCAGCGGCCCCGAGATCCGGGCCTGATACTCGATCGCGCAGCGCGGGCCCCGCCGGCACATCCCCACGCCCGTCCCGCCGCCGCAACGGCACGGATTCATCGCCCCGACCAGCATCGCCTTGGCCGGATAGACCACCCGATGGTTCGCCCGTGCAATCGCGACTTCGCCGGTCTCCAGCGGCTGCCGCAGCGCATCGAGCGCCTGCGGCGCGAACTCCGGCAATTCATCAAGGAAAAGCACGCCCTGGTGCGCCAGGCTCGCCTCGCCCGGCTTCACCCGCAGGCCGCCGCCGACCAGCGCCGCCATCGTCGCCGAATGATGCGGGGCGCGGAACGGCCGCCGCCGCGTCAGCTGTCCGCGATCGATCAGCCCCGCCACGCTCTGGATCTGGCTCACTTCCAGCAGTTCCGCAGCCGACAGCGGCGGCAGGATGCCCGGCAGCCGCTGCGCCAGCATCGATTTGCCCGAGCCTGGCGGGCCCACGAACAGCAGGTTGTGCCCGCCCGACGCCGCGATCTCCAAAGCCCGCTTGGCCTGTTCCTGCCCCTTCACGTCCCGCAGATCCGGGATCGCGGCGCCTTCCACCAGATCCCCGCGCACGGGCGGCCGGATATGGCCGGAGCCCTTGAAATGATTGACCAGCGCGATGAGCGACGGCGCCGCGACCAGGTCGCAATCGGCCCACGCCGCTTCCGCGCCTGATGCGGCCGGGCAGATGAACTTGAGCCCCATTGCGTGCGCGGCCATCGCCGCCGGCAACGCCCCCGGCGACGGCGCCAGCGACCCGTCGAGACCAAGCTCCCCGAACGCCAGCGCGCTCTCCAAGGCGTCTCGCGGCAGCACCCCGATCTCGCCGAGCAGCGCGAGCGCGATCGGCAGGTCGTAATGGGCGCCCTCCTTCGGCAGATCGGCCGGCGCGAGGTTCACGATCACCCGCCCCGCCGGCACGGCGAGCCCCAGCGCAGCGAACGCCGCCCGCACCCGCTCCCGGCTTTCCGACACCGCCTTGTCGCCGAGCCCAACGATCACGATGCCGTGCTGCCCACCGGCCAATTGCACCTGAACATCGACCCGCTTGGGCTCCAGGCCGACAAAAGCGAGCGTTACCGCGTGCGTGGACATGACTGCCCCACTTTATCCACAGACCCGCCGCGATTCCATACAGAACCGGAACAAACAAGCAACATGGCCTGAACACGACTGCGCCAATCCGTCAAGTGGGACTGTGACTGCCACCAAACTGCTTCCAGTTGGGCCTCCGGCTGTGGAAGACCCGGCGCCTTCGGCGCGCGCGCCGACATCAAAACGTCGCGTCCGGACATTCCGTCCACAAACGATTAGACCCTTAGAACGGCCGGTCCAAACCCCACACGCCGCGCCGATGCACCGGCAGCGGCCCCACGCCGACGACCATGAGATCATAGCGGATGGGCGCCCGCTCGAGCCGCCACCGCTTCGCCAACGCCAGCGCCGCCGCCCCGAGGCGCTCCTGCTGCCGGGCCCCGAGCGCGTCCTGCCCAGCGATCTCGCTGTCGCGCGCCTTCACTTCCACGATCGCCAGAACGCCGCTTTTCATCGCCGCCAGATCGACTTCGCCGAACGGCGTGCGACAGCGTCGGCCGAGAATCCGGTAGCCTTTCGCCATCAGCCACAGCATCGCCACGAGCTCAGCCCGGCGTCCCCGCGCCTCCGCCAGGCGGCGCTTGGGCTGTCGTGCTTCCTTCATGGCGCCTTCAGCTTGAGCGCCAGCGCATAAACGTCCTTGCGCGGAACATTGTAGGCAGCCGCAACCTTCGCCGCGGCGTCGCGCACGCTGTCGTGCGCCAGCGCGCCCCGGAGCGCCGCCTCGATCTCGCTCCAGTCGATTGCCGCCGCCTCCGGCGGACCGACCACGACCACGATCTCGCCCTTTGGCGCTTCCCCGGCGCCCGCCGCCAGCTCGCTGAGCCGGCCGCGCCGGAATTCCTCGAACAGCTTGGTGAGCTCGCGTCCCACCGCCCCCGGCCGGTCCCCCAGCACAGCGGCCATGTCCTTCAGGCTCTCGGCCAGCCGTGGGCCGGTCTCGAAGAAGACCAGCGTCGCTTCAATGCCCGCCAGCTCCGTCAGCCAAGCCGCCCGCGCCGCCGCCTTCGCTGGCGGAAAGCCGGCGAACAGGAACCGGTCGGTGGGCAGCCCCGACGCGACGAGGCCCGCCAGCGCCGCCGAGGCGCCCGGCACGGGAATCACCCGATGCCCCGCCGCCGCCGCCGCCCGCACCAGCTTGAACCCGGGATCTGACACCAGCGGCGTCCCGGCGTCGGAAACCAGCGCTGCCGACGCGCCCGATGCGAGCGCCGCCAGGATCTCCTCCCGCGCCGCCTCCGCATTGTGCTCGTGATAGCTCCCCAGCCGCGCCCGGATTCCGAAAGCGTTCAGAAGCTTTAACGTTTGCCTTTGATCTTCCGCGTAGACGCGCGTCGCGCTCGCAAGCACGTCGAGCGCCCTTAAAGTGACATCACGCAGGTTTCCGATGGGCGTCGCGACCAGATAAAGGCCCGGCGCCAGCGCGGCGTCCCGCGATGGACGCCAGCCGGGGGCGCCGCTAGCGTCCGGCCCCGCGCGGGGATCGGAATCAGAGCCCGACTCAGTGTCGGGACCAGTATCGGGCAACGAGGGATCAGCCATGTCGACAGGGTTCAGGAGATCATCCGCTTCGCCGGCGCGAACGCCAAGCCTGATCGCTCTTGTCGGCCTTTCCGCCTCGCTCGCGGCCTGCGCCACCCCCGGCGGCGTGGTCGGCCCTTCGCCGACCGAACCCGGATCGGTCGTCACCCGAGAGGGGGTCACCCCGCCCTTCATGGCCGGCCGCCGCATCGTGCGCGTCGGGCTCTTGCTGCCCTTCTCCACGCGGCCCGCGGACGCCAGCGCCCTCTACAGCGCCGCCGAGCTTGCCCTGTTCGACCATGGCGGCCCGAACATGCTCCTCATCCCGCGCGATTCCGGCGGCGATGAAGCCGCCGCCGCCGCCGCCGGCCAGGCGCTCGTCCGCGACGGCGCCGACATCATCGTCGGCCCGGTGCTGCGCGAAGGCGTCGAAGGCGTCGCCGGCGTCGCCCGCCGCGAGCGCATTCCGGTCATCGGCTTCTCCTCCGACCGCACCGTCGCCGGCAACGGCGTCTATCTCCTGAGCTTCCAGCTGGAGGATGAGGTCGCCCGCCTCGTCTCCTTCGCGGCCAGCCGCAACATCCGCACCATCGCGCTCCTGGCGCCGGAGAACGAATACGGCCGCCGCGTCGATCAGGCGCTGCGCGCCGAGGCCCAGCGCCGCGGCGTGACGGTGGTCAGCTCCGTGCTTTATCCGCGTACGGACGCTGAAGCGATGGCCGCCGCCGGCCGCATCGCCCAGCAGCTTCAGGTGACGCCCGCGCAGGGCATCGTCATCGCCGAAACCGGCACCGCGTTGCGCGTCATCGGGCCCTCGCTCGTGCGGGCCGGCGTCAATCCGCGCCAGGTCCAGCTGCTTGGCACCAGCGCCTGGGCGAGCGGCGACGCACAGCGCGAGCCGACCTATGCCGGCGGCTGGTACGTCGCGCCGGACCCAACGGTTCGCACCGAGTTCGAGCGCCGCTATCGCCAGGCCTACAATGTCGAGCCCACGCGCCTGGCGAGCCTCTCCTACGACGCGGTCTCGCTCGCCGCGCTCCTCTCCACCGATGTCGGCGCTTCGGGCCTGTCGCGAACCGCCATCGAGCGCAGCGACGGCTTCCTTGGCAGCGACGGCGTTTTCCGCTTCCGCGGCGACGGCTCGATCGAGCGGGGCCTCGCGATCATGGAAGTGCGCCAGGGCCAGACCGTCCCCATCGACCCCGCCCCGCGCCGCTTCACCGCTCCCGCCTCGTAACAGCGCAAGCCAAGCAAGAAAGTCCGCTTCCTCATCCGTTCACGGAGGAGGTGGTCGCGCAGCGACCGGAGGGGGCGCAGCTACGCCAGCTCCGCTGCGATCCTGTCGGCAAGCAGCCGCCCCTTGTCGGTCAGGCGCACGCGCATTTCATCCGCACACAGAAGATCGCCCAGCTCCTCGACCTTCTTTGCATCCGTCAGCGCCCGCGCGATCCCCTCCCGCAACCGCAATCCCATCAAGATCTTCTCTTCGCGGATTTCCTTTTTGCTCAGCGCTTCCGCGCTTTCCCAGCCGACGCCGGCCGCATTCACTGCTTCGATATATCCCCTCACGTCACGCACCGCCTGCGTCGCCAGCCGCGCGCCATCCGACATCACTCGCCCGTGCGCGCTCGGCCCGACGCCCGCCCACTCCTCGCCGCGCCAATAGAGAAGATTGTGCCGTGACTGCGCATTCGCTCCGCGCGCATGGTTCGAAATCTCGTACGCCGGAAACCCCGCCGCTTCGCACGTCTCCTGCGTGACCTCGTACAGCGTCGCGGCCGCCTCCTCGCCCTGCGCGCTGAGCCGTCCTCGCAGGACCGCGCGCGCGAACGGCGTCCCTTCCTCGATCGTCAATTGGTACGCCGACAGATGCTCGATCGGCAGTTGGAGCGCCTCGCCAAGCTCGTCGCGCCACTCCTCCGTAGACTGACCCTCTCGCGCATAGATGAGGTCGATCGACACCCGCGCGCCCGTCTTCGCCGCGGCCTCCACCGCCGCGATCCCCTCGCGAACGCTGTGCCGCCGCCCCAGCCACAGAAGCGCCGGCGCGCGCAGCGCCTGCACCCCCAGCGAGAGCCTGTTCACGCCCGCCGCAACGAGATCGGCGAACCCGCTCGCATGTTCGGGATTTGCCTCCAGCGTGATCTCTGCTCCGGGCGCGAGCCCGAACGCGTCGTCCACCGCCGCGATCAAAGCGCCGACATCCGCGCCCTTCATGAGCGACGGCGTCCCGCCCCCGATGAAGACGCTGCCGACCTCGCGCTTCCCGATCCGCGCCGCCTGCGCCCGCACATCCTTCATGATCGCGGCGATGAGATCGCCATGATCGCCGCCGCGATCGCGCCGCACATTGAAATCGCAATAGGGACAGATGCTCGCGCAATACGGCCAGTGGACGTAAACGCCAAACTTCATCACCGCGCGCATCCCGGCAAAGTGGTCCCGGTTTTCCGATAAGGATGCGCGCAAATCAAAGCGAAGCCACGAGCTTCTCGAACGCCCGCGCCCGATGCGTCAGCGGCGTCTTCTCCTCAGGCGCCATCTCGCCGAAGGTCCGGTCAAGGCCATCAGGAACGAACATCGGATCGTACCCGAAGCCTTGGGCTCCGCGCGGCGGCCATACCAGCGTCCCCTTCGCCTCGCCCTCGAACACCAGCGGCTTCTCGCCCGGCCGTTTCAGCGCCAGCGCGCACACGAACCGCGCCCGCAAGTCCGAGCCGCCGGCGAGCTCCCGCCACACCCGCTCCATCGCGACCCGAAAATCTCCGTCCGGCGCCCACCGCGCCGAAGTGACTCCCGGAGCGCCCCCCAAGGCCAAGACCTCCAGGCCAGAATCGTCCGCCAGCGCCGGCAGACCCGACGCCTCCGCCGCCGCCGCCGCTTTCAGCACCGCGTTGCCGGCGAACGTCGTCTCGGTCTCCTCCGGCGAAGGCAGCCCCAGCGCCGCCGCCGACACCGGCTCGACCCCGTACGGCGCCAGCAGCGCCGCGATCTCGCGGACCTTCCCCGCATTGTGGCTCGCCACCACCAGCCGTCCGCTCAAGGCGCTCATCGTGTTGTCATGTTTGCGTCTCGACGCCCCGGTCTATATCGAATATCAATAAAGTCCTGCCATCCTGCCCGCGGAGCTCAGCGGTGAAACCCTTCAAGGCCCTCGGACGCGGATCCGTCGCGTCGCTCATCCAGGTGGGGCTCCACCTCGCCTGGATCGCGCTTTGGCTCGCCGCCGGCGGCCTGGCGCTGATCTTCCTCGCCTGGATTGGCGTCCACCTCGCCATCGCCAACGGCCTCCTCTCGCCCGACTTCGTCACCGCCGGGGACCGCAAGCTCGAATACTTCTGGACATTCGGAAGCGCCCGCATCGTCTTCGACAACCCCAACGACTTCGCCTGGCCCTACGCCATCCCGGCCATCCTCGCCGCTGCGGTCGTCATCGCCGGCCTGCTGGTCGTCGTCGCCCGCCTGAAGAAGCTCTTCGGCAATTTCGCCTCGGGCCAGCCCTTCAGCGCCGACAATGCCGGCCACCTCCGTGTGATCTGGATCGCGCTCCTCGTGATGGAGGTCTCGCGCTACGCCATCGCCGCTCTGATGAAGCTCCTTGTCCTCGCCATCGGCCAGCCGGAGGACGTGAACGTCATCGTCGCCCCGCCCTTCAGCTTCTCCGCCTGGGCCGCGATCCTCATTCTCATCGTGCTGGCCGAGGTCTTCCGCGAAGGCGCGCGTCTGCGCGAAGACCAGGAACTGACCATCTGATGGCCATCCGCGTCACCCTCGACCGCATCCTGCTCGAGCGGCGCATGTCGCTGACCGACCTCTCCGAAAAGGTCGGCGTGACGCTCGCCAACCTCTCCATCCTCAAGACCGGCAAGGCCAAGGCGATCCGCTTCTCCACCCTGACCGCGCTCTGCCGCGTCCTCGATTGCCAGCCCGGCGACCTCCTCGCCTACGAAGCCTCCGCCGACGACATCGACGCCGAAGCCGCCGACCAGGCCGCGGAATAAGCTCCCGCGCCATTTCACGTGGTAGATTGTGGGTGAACGACTCGCTACCGCGAGCGCTAGGCGCGCGAGATACGCATGACCGGCTTTTGGAGCTTCATTTCTATCCTAGTCGCAACGGCTGTTGCAGGACTCATAGTCGTTGCGCTCCAACAGCCGGTGTCCATGATGTTCAACAGTGATCGGCTCAGGGCTGACTACTACCCTGGTCCATGGCGCCCATATCCAGAGGTCAACCCCCGAAACTCCACACCACGTAGTCCGCAATCGATAGAGGAAATGAACAGGCAACGCTTCCTGTCTGGCGAGCACGATGATTTCCCGATAGCTCTGTTGGAGATCACTAATCCCGGACGTGAAGAGGTGCGGGATATCTCGATCGTCTTCCCATACAAGATGGACGCAATTGTTCGCGTCCAAGAAGGGAAGCAGTTTGTAGCCCACGAACAGGATCGGATGGTCGTAGATCCGCTCCAACCTGGAGAGTCTGCTCGACTGTATGTGTTCTTCAGTGTGGGAACGAATTTCTCTGATTTCGCAAGGATACAAACTTTTTCAAGCCAAGGCCCGATCGTTCTGAATGCTCGTCACTACAAGCGGAAGGTTTCGGGAGACTACACTTACGAATTTATCGACGAACACGGGGTGCTGTTGTTTAGCATCCTCCTATTCTTGATCGTCGGTCTCTGCATTTTTTACGCTGCTCTACAAGAACACTACTACAGGCAATTGCTGGGAGACCCAGCGTGGTATTCACGCGAGCAGAAGCGTTTCGCCTTAGCGCCCAATTCATTTAAGCCAATGCTGAAAGAAGAGCTTCAGCAAGCGCTCGCCAAAGAGGCAGAGCGCAAGGCACGTACCGCACGTTCGGATCGCGACACTGATGACAAGGTCGAGCACTAAGAATTCTTTCCGGCTACACTAAAAAGGGCGCTCCGGTCTCCCGAAGCGCCCCGATTTTCCGTAGACGGACGAAGCTTAGTGCTTCGCCGGCTCGCTGGGCGAGGTCGCCGGATTGTCGTCCGTCGCGGCCGCCACGGCGTTCGCCGCGTCATTGGTCGCGCCTTCGACAGCCTCGCCGGCAGCCGAAGCGGCCGCGCCCACGTCAGCGGCTGCGCCTTCGACCGCTTCGCCGGCGGAGGTGGCCGCCGCTTCCGCGTCCGTCGAAGCCTTTTCCTGTTCGGCTTGGCTGCACGCGCCGAGCGCGATGACCGCGACCGCGGCGATGGCGTGGATGATTCTCATTCCCTGTCTCCCTTGACCCGGCCCGTCCGAAGTCCCGGAGAGCCCCCGGGCGAGCCCCGGCGAGGCCCTTTTACCGGGTTTGACGCCCCCGCCAAGCTACCCGGCTGCGACCGCCTTCCGCTGCATGTCCCCGAGCGCCATGCACCCGGCCTTCGCCAGCCGCATCATTTCGTCGAATTCCGCGCCCGTGAACGGCCGCTTCTCGCCCGTCGCCTGCAGCTCCACCAACCGCCCGTCGCCGCACAGCACGAAGTTGGCGTCGACCTCCGCCGCGACATCCTCGGCGTAGTCGAGATCGAGCACGACGGCGCCCTCGAACACCCCGCACGACACCGCCGACACCTGCCCCGTCACCGGGTTCGCTTTGATCACGCCTTCGCTCACCAGGTATGCGCACGCCTTGGAGAGCGCGACCCACGCGCCGGTGATCGCCGCCGTGCGCGTGCCGCCATCCGCCTGGATCACGTCGCAATCGAGCGTGATCGTGCGGTCCCCGAGCAGCGCAAGGTCGGTCACCGAGCGCAGCGCCCGCCCGATCAGCCGCTGGATTTCCTGCGTGCGTCCGCTCTGCTTGCCCTGCGCCGCCTCGCGCCGACCGCGCGTGTGCGTCGCGCGCGGCAGCATGCCGTATTCGCCCGTCACCCAGCCCTTGCCTTGTCCGCGCAGCCAGCCCGGCACGCCCTGTTCGACGCTCGCCGTGCAGAGCACATGCGTGTGCCCGAACTTCGCCAGGCACGAGCCTTCCGCATAGCGTGTCGCGCCCGTCTCCAGCGCCACCGCGCGCAATTCATCCTGTTTGCGGCCCGATGGACGCATCTGCTCATCCCCTCTGTCAGCAAGCCGCCTTCATGCGCGCGTCCGCCGCGCGGAGCAAGCTCAAGGCTCGATCAGCTTCAGCGTCGGAAACGCCGTCCGATAGCGCTTCGGATCCCGCGTCAGCAGCTTCGCATCGGCGCTCAACGCATGCGCCCCAATGAAGAAGTCGGGAAGGATGCTCTCGCGTTTCCCTGAGCGTCGTCGATACGCCGCATAGGCGCGCCCGGCGAGGAACAGCGCATCATCGGACATGATCAGCCGCGTCACGCCAAGCTTGCCAATGGCACGGTCCAGGTCCGCTCGATCCGAAAAGCCCACCGCCAGCTCGGAATATACGACCTGGCTCATCGCCACGCCTTCGCTTTCGAACACTTCGGCGAGCGCCTCTCGGCTGCCTGTGTGAAACGCCGACTTAGGATCGAGAACGTCGATGATGACGTTCGTATCGACATGGATCATTCGCCCGTTTCATCCGGCGGGCCCCGCGTGTCCATCATCAACTCGTCGGCGGGCGGTCCCTCCCAGATACCGGCGAGCCCCTCCCAGCTCTTCAACAGAGCTTCGACACTTTTGCGCTGTGCGCGGATCACCACATCGCCGCTTGGCTGAATGTCGAACGCCACCTTGTCCCCTGGCTTGAGGTGCAGGTGCTCCCGCACCCGCTTGGGTAGAGTGACCTGCCCCTTGACGGTAAGTGAATGACCCATGCCGAAGTATTACATTTCGTCAGAAGTATTACAAGGCGAGAGCCCTTTGCTCCCCTCCGCCGCCTCGCTACCTAAGACCCCCGATGCCCGCCGCATCCGACCTCGCCACCCTCGACGCCCGCTCCCGCGAGATCTTCCGCGAGATCGTCGAGAACTACCTCGCCACTGGCGAGCCCGTCGGCTCGCGCACGCTTTCCAAGCTGGGCGCGCTCCAGCTTTCCCCAGCCTCGATCCGCAACATCATGGCCGACCTCGCGGCCCTCGGCCTCCTCGACGCCCCCCACGCCATGGCCGGCCGCCGTCCAACCCAGACCGGCCTCCGCTTCTTCGTCGATAGCCTCCTGGAGCTGGGCGACCTCGCCCCCGAGGAGCGCCGCGAGATCGAGCACCAGATCACCGACGCCGGCCGCAGCCCGCAGGACGTCCTCGGCGCCGCGTCCGAACTGCTCTCCGGCCTCGCCGGCGGCGCCGGCCTCGTCCTTTCGCCAACCCGCGACGCGCCCGTGAAGCATGCCGAGCTCGTCTCCATCGGCCCGGCCCAGGCCCTGCTCGTGCTCGTCTTCGAGGACGGCCAGATCGAGAATCGCCTCGTCTCCGCCCCGCCCGGGCTGACGCAGAGCGCGCTCGCCGAGGCCACCAATTATCTGAACGCCCGCTTCAAGGGCAAAACCCTGAGCGAAGCCCGCGCGGCGGCCGCCGAGGCGCTGGCGCGCGACAAGGCCGCCCTCGACGCCGCCGCCGCCGATCTCGTCAACAGGGGCCTGGTCGAATGGTCGGGCGAGGATCCCCTCGCCGGCCGCTCGCTGATCGTGCGCGGCCGCGCCAATCTTCTCTCCGGCGAGGCCGCCGCCGATCTCGACCGCGTGAAGCGCCTGTTCGACGACCTGGAGAAATCCAAGGAGCTCGCCCAGCTCCTCGACCTCGCCCGCGAGGGCGAGGCCGTGCGCATCTTCATCGGCTCGGAGAACCCATTATTTTCGCTTTCGGGTTCGAGCCTGATCGTCGCGCCCTATATGAGCGCGGAGCGCAAGGTCGTCGGCGCGCTCGGAATCATCGGGCCGACGCGATTGAATTATGCCCGGGTGATCCCGGTTGTGGACTATACCGCCCGCGTGGTCGGCCGCGTGCTCGGCCGCGCCAATGTCGAGTAGGTTGAAATCTGGAGGTGTTGAGCCGAATGGCGGACGAGACTGAAACCCAGGACGAAGCAAGCCCCCAAGGCGCCCCGCGCGAGCTCTCCGCGGAGGAACGCATCGCTCAGCTCGAGGCCGAGGTGGCGAAGCTGAAGGACGAGCACCTGCGCGCGCTCGCCGAAGCTGAAAACACCCGCCGCCGCGGCGAGAAACAGGCGCATGAGGCCCGCGCCTACGCCATCGACCGCTTCGCCCGCGATCTGCTTCCCGTCGCCGACACCATGGCCCGCGCGCTCGCCAGCGTGACGCCCGAGGTCCGCGCTTCCGACGAGGCGGTCCGCAACCTCTTCGAGGGCGTCGAGCTCACCGAGCGCGCCCTCATCGACGCCTTCACCCGCCACGGCCTCAAGCGTGTTGGCGAGAAGGGCGAGAAGTTCGATCCGAACCTGCACCAGGCCGCCGCCCAGATCCCCTCCGAGCACCCCGCCGGCCACGTCGCCGAGATCATGACCCCCGGCTACCTGCTGGGAGACCGCACCATCCGCGCGGCTCTCGTCGCCGTTTCCCTGGGCCGGCCCGCGAGCGTCCGAACGGAAGAATCACCGCCCCCCGGCCAAGCGTCCGGGCACTCGCCCAGCCAGTCCTCCGGCCCCTCGGTCGACTTCAAGGTCTGAGCAGCTTCCTCCTTGCCCCGCCAATGGACGGGGTTTAACGCTCGGCCCCGAATCTTGAGCGGGGAGGATACGCATGCGGAACATTCTTTTGGCTGGCGCGGCGGTTGCCGCCGGCCTGATCGGCCTCTCTTCCACGGCCCTGGCCCAACCCCGCACCGAAGGCGCCGACGTCGGGGCCGACGCCGCGACCCGCGGCCGTCTCTCCCAGGGCCAGTCCATCGCCGGGAAGCTCGACCCGGCCAATGACGCCGACTGGTACCGCATCCGCCTCAATTCAGGCCGCACCTATCGCTTCACGCTGAACGGCGAGGGCGAACCTGCCCTGGCCGACCCGGTCTTGAACATCTACGGCGCGTCCGGCGGCGACCCTCTCGCGACCAATGACGATTCCGGCGGCACGCTGAATTCGGCCCTCTCCTTCACGCCTGAGCGTTCCGGCAATTACTTCGTCGGCGCCAGCGGCTTCGGCGAGAACCCGACCGGCAATTACGTGCTCGCCGTTTCCCGCGGCGAGCGCCCCGCGGCGCCTGTGGCGCTCACGGTCGGCCAGGACGGCTCCGGCGCCATCGCCGCCGCCGGCGAGCGCGACCGCTTCCGCGTCCGGCTCGAAGCCGGCCAGACCTACCGCTTCGCGCTCAAGGGCGCGGGCGATTCCCCGCTGCGCGATCCGTTCCTCTCGGTGCTCAACGCCAGCGGCGGCGGCGAGCCGCTCGCCTCGGACGACGACAGCGGCGGCGAGCTTTCTTCCTACATCGAGTTCGCGCCGACCGTGTCAGGCAATTACCTGCTCGAAGCGCGCTCCTTCAACGACGAGGAAACCGGCGGCTACACGCTCACCACCCGCGTCGGCGACGTGCCGGGCGATGCCTCCACCGACATCACCCTCGCCATCGGCCAGGGCTCGCGCCTCGACAAGCTGCAGCCCGAGGGCGACACCGACTGGTTCAAGGTCGAGCTCACCCAGGGCCAGACCATCCGCATCAAGCTCGACAGCGGCGGCGCCGAGCCGGCGCTCGCCGATCCGATGCTCGTGGTGCACGGCGCCGACGGCGCCGAGCTCGCCCGCGACGATGACTCGGGCGAAGGCCTCAACGCCTATCTCGAGTTCACCGCCCCGACCGCCGGCGCGTATTTCCTCGAGGCGCGCGGCTTCCAGGACGGCGCCCTCGGCGCCTATCAGCTCACCGTCACCGACGGCGAGGTCCCGGCCACGATCGAGACCGACGAAGCCCTCGCGGTCAACGAAGCCCGCACCGGCAAGATCGGCGCGGTCAACGACGCCGACTGGTTCCGCGTCAGCCTCGTGGAAGGCCGCACCTATCGCTTCAATGCCGAAAGCGCCGGCGAAGCCGCCTTCGATCCGGTGCTCGCGCTCATGGGCCCGGACGGCGCCAAGCTTGTCGAGGATGATGACGGCGGCACCGGCGCCAACGCCTACATCACCTTCACCGCCCCCAAGAGCGGCGACTATTTCGCCGCCGTCTCCGCTTTCGGCGGCCAGGCGACCGGCGACTACTCGATCCGCTATTCCGATACCGAGATCGCCGGCGATCAGGGTACGGACGAACACCTGAGCGGCGACGACGACGGCCGCGCCAGCCGCATCGACTTCAGCGGCGACGCCGACGCGTTCAACGTCTCGGTCACGGCAGGCCAGCGCTACCGCATCGCGGTGGCGGGCGCCGCGCCGAACCGTCTGGCGAGCCCGCGCGTCTCGGTGCAGCCCGCCGGCGGCGGAACCGCGCTCGCTTCCGGCGCCGGCCCGCTCACGGTCCGCGCCCCCGAAGGCGCCGACTCGCTGATGGTGGTCGTCACCGGCGCGGGCGGCGCGACCGGCGGCTACAACCTCACGGTCCGCAAGCTGCCGTAAGGCTCAGTCTCGATCGCAAACGAAGGAGCCGGCGCCCACAGCGCCGGCTCTTCTTTATCCGCCCACGGAGCAAACGAGGCGCTTTCCTCCTCCGTTCACGGGGGAGGTGGTCGCGGAGCGACCGGAGGGAGCGCAGCCGCGCCGCGTTACGAAACCGCCCCTCTTCGATCGGCGCCCACGCGCTCGACCATCCAGCCCGGATACTCCACCTTCAGCTTCGAGACCTCGTCAAGCTTCGCCAGCTCCTCGCCCGTGAGCTTCACCTCCGCGGCCTTGAGATTGTCCTGGAGCTGCTCCGGCGTCTTCGCGCCGATGATCACGCTCGTCACATGGCTCTGGTGCAGCAGCCACGCGAGCGCGATCCGCGCCGCCGATGCCCCGCGCGCCTCGCCCATCGGCCGCATCGCATCGACGATGTCGTAAGCCTTCTCCTTGTCGATCGGCGGGAAATCGAAGGTCGTCCGCCGCGCATCGTTCGGCCCGCCGCCTTCGCGCCCGAACTTGCCGGAGAGGAAGCCGCCCGCCAGCGGGCTCCACGGCAGGATCGCCAGCTCGTCCTCCTTCGCCAGCGGAACCACCTCGCGCTCCAGGTCGCGCCCCGCGATCGAATAATACATCTGCAGCGACTCGAACCGCACCAGCTTGTCGCGCGCCGAAATCCCCAGCGCCTTCGCGATCCGATAGGCCGGCAGGTTGCACAGCCCCACATACCGCACGCGGCCCGAGCGCACGATGTCGTCGAGCGCATCGAGCGTCTCCTCGATCGGCGTCAAAGGATCGTCGCCATGGATCTGGTAGAGATCGATGTGCTCCAACCCGAGCCGCGTCAGGCTCGCATCCACCGCATCGAACAGGTGCTTGCGCGAGAGCCCATTGACGTTCTGCGCCTTCGCGCGCCGCGCCGCCTCCGCCTTCTCCGCCTCCGGCGCGTCGTCGCCGACCGGATGCGCGACGCGCGCGAACGCCTTCGTCGCCACGACGATTTCGTCGCGCGGCAGCGCCAGCGCGGAGATCGCATTGCCGAGCAGGCGCTCGGAATCCCCCGCCGAATAGACGTTCGCGGTGTCGAAGAAGTTCACCCCCGCATCGAACGACGCCCGCACCAGCGCCGTCGCCTCCTCCTCGCCGAGCGAGCCGATCGCGCGCCACGCATTGGCCGCGCCGAACGTCATCGTGCCGAGGCAGATCTCCGACACCAGCAATCCCGTGCGCCCGAGCTTCTTCATCCGCATGTCGAAGTCCTTTCGGCCTGCGCGTCGCGACGGCGCGCGCGCCGTCCCTACCACGCCGCGCCCGGCTTGTTCTCCGCTAAATCGGGCGCGCCTCCGCGAACGATCCTGGTTGCGTCCCCCTCCGCTTGAGCGACAATGGGCCTGGGGGGGACCTAACCATGAAACGCGCATTTCTGGCCGCGCTGACGCTCACGCTGCTCGCTGGCCCGGCCTGGGCTCAAAGCCCCCCACCCAGCCCTGCCGACATCGACGCCGCCACGCAGGCCTGGATCGCCACGATGGGCGCCGACGCCATCGCCCGCTCCAATTCCTATTTCGAGGGCAAGTACTGGATCGGCTATGCCGGCGCCGCGCTCACGGTCGCCGTCTGCGCGCTCCTCCTTGTCCCGGGCTGGTTTGCGGGCGTCCGCGGCTGGCTGGAGAAGACCCTCAAGCTCAAATTCCTCGTCGCATGGGGCGCCGCGCTCGCCTTCCTGCTCGTCCTCTCGGTCCTCACCTTCCCGTTCGATTACTGGGTCTTCTTCGTCCGCGAGCACCAGTACGGCATCTCCAACCAGGCGTTCGGCCCGTGGCTCGGCGAATATCTCACCAATGCCGGGCTCAATCTCGTTCTCTTCCCGCTCTTCCTTGCGATCCTCTATTTCTTCGTCCGCGTGGCGAAGGACGCCTGGTGGGTCTGGGCGAGCGCCGTCACCGCGCTCTTCTTCGCCGTGATCGTCGCCGCTGCGCCGGTCTTCATCTCGCCGCTCTTCAATACCTACACGCCGATGCAGGAAGGGCCGCTCAAGGCCGATATCTTGCAGATGGCCCAGGCCAACGGCGTCCCGGCGGAGAACGTCTTCGTCTATGACGAATCCCGCCAATCGCACCGGGTCTCCGCCAACGTCTCCGGCCTTCTCGGCACGACGCGCATCTCGCTTGCCGACAATCTCCTGAACCGCGTCAGCCCCGAGGGCGTGCGCATGGTCACGGGCCACGAGATCGGCCATTACGTGCTCGGCCACGTCTGGTCGCTGATCGTCGCGCTCAGCCTCTTCGCAGGCGCGCTCTATGCATGCGTGCACTACGCCTTCAAGGCGATCGCGAAGAACGAGCGTTGGGGCGTCCGCGGCCTCTCCGATCCCGCCGGCCTGCCGCTCGCCTTCGCGCTCTTCGTCGCCTTCGCCGCGATCGCCACGCCGATCAACAACACCATCATCCGCTTCCACGAGCACCAGGCCGACATCTACGGCGTCAACGCCTCGCGCGCGCCCGACGGCTTCGCGGAGACCGCGCTCCTCCTCTCCGAGTACCGCAAGATGCATCCCTCGCCGCTCGAGGAATGGTTCTTCTACGACCATCCCTCGGGCTACACGCGCATCCACATGGCGATGCAATGGAAGGCGCACGAGATGGCCGCCGGCCGCCTGCCGCAAAGCCCGCTCGGTCCCCCCGACGGCTACAAGCCCGCCTTCGTCGTGACGGACTCGGCTGATTGACAAGCGCGCGAGACGCACGTCACACGAGCGCCATGTCAAATCGTCTGCGCGAGCTCATCCGCGAACGCTCCTTCGCGACCGGCGACTTCACCCTCGCCTCCGGCAAGAAGAGCAATCTCTATTTCAACCTGAAGCCCACGATGATGCTGCCCGAAGGCGCCTACCTCATGGGCGAAGCCTTCCTCGACAAGGTCTCCGACGCCGAAGCCGATTATGTCGGCGGCCTGGAGATGGGCGCTGTGCCGATCATCGCCGCCATGGCCGCCCTCGCGCACGAGCGCAAACGCAGGCTCCGCGCCTTCTTCGTGCGCAAGAAAGCCAAGGAGCACGGCGCCCGCGCACTGATCGAAGGCCTCGCGCCTGGCGAGAGCCTCGCCGGCAAGCGCATCGTCATGGCCGAGGACGTCACCACCACCGGCGGCTCGGTGCTGCAAGCCATCGAGGCCGCGCGCGAAGCGGGCGGCGAGTGCCGCCTCGTCGTCACCATCCTCGACCGCAACGAAGGCGCCCGCGAAACCCTCGCCCAACACGGCATCGAGCTCCGCGCCGTGCTCACCGCCGCTGATTTCACCTGAGTGCGACCCCATCCCGTCTTCGCGCGATGACGCAGTGAACACTTTCACGTTTGTTGATCGCGCGCTTTTCGGCGCCTAAGGTCGCCGCCCAATCCGAAGGGTGGAGACGAGAGCATGTGCGACGAACAGACCATCGCCGATGACGAGCGTTTTCTCGCCAACGCCCCGCCCGTCTCGCGCCGCGCCTTCGGCGCTCTGTCCGCCGCCGCCTCCATCGCCGCCTGCACCACCGGGAGCGAGGCCCAAGGGCTGACCGAAGCCGACGTCACGATCACGACGCCCGACGGCGATTGCGACGCCTTCTTCGTGCATCCCGCTTCCGGCAAGCATCCCGGCGTCATCGTCTGGCCAGACATCATGGGCCTGCGCCCCGCCTTCCGGACGATGGGCCGCCGTCTCGCCGCCGCCGGCTATGCGGTGCTGACCGTCAATCCATTCTACCGCGTGCAGCGCAGCCCGATCCTCGCCGAAGGCGAAAGCTTCTCCGACCCGCCCATCCGCCAAAAGCTCCTGGGCCTCGCCGGCGCGCTCACCCGCGAGACAACCGGCGGCGACACGCTCGCCTTCATCCGCTTCCTCGACAATCAGCGCGCCGTCGATGCGTCGAAGAAGATCGGCGCGACCGGCTATTGCATGGGCGGCAAGATGGTCCTCTGGACCGCGGCCACGGCGCCCGACCGCGTCGGCGCCGGCGCCTCGTTCCACGGCGGCGGCCTCGCAACCAACACGCCTGCGAGTCCGCACCTGCTCATCCCGGAGATGAAGGCGAGCTTCCTCATCGCCATCGCCCAGAACGACGATCAATCCGAACCCGACGCCAAGAACATGCTGCGCGCCGCCTTCGACGCGGCCCATCTCTCCGCCGAGATCGAGGTCTATCCCGCGCAGCACGGCTGGTGCGCGATCGATTCCCGCGTCTACGACGAAGCGCAGGCCGAGCGCGCCTGGTCCCGCCTCCTCGCGCTCTTCTCGACCGCCCTCGCCTGAACGATCAGCCCACGGAGCAACATGAGGCGCCCTTCCCTTCAGGGGAGGGTGTCGCCGAAGGCGACGGGTGGGGCGTTAAACTCGCGCCGCCGCGATGTCCGCGCCCTCGCGCAGCGCCGCGAGCTTCCGCCACACCACCGCCGGATCGATCTTTCCGTACCCGGCGAATGTCCCGAACCCGCAATCGGTCCCCGCGATCACCCGGCCCGCCCCCACGATCCGCGCATACCGCTCGATCCGCTGCGCCACCAGCTCCGGATGCTCCACATAGTTCGAGCAGCTGTCGATCAGCCCGGGCACAAGCACCTTGTCCGCCGCGATCTTCGCATCGCGCCACACGATCCACTCATGCTCGTGTCGCGGATTGGCCGCCTCGAACAGGATCTGCGCGGGCCGCGCCGCGAGCAGGATGCCGATCACCTTCGCCAGCGGAATGTCGTGATCGTGCGGCCCTTCATAATTGCCCCAGCAGATATGGATTCGCATCCGCTCCGGCGCGATCGCCGCCGTCGCCGCGTTGAGCGCCTCCACGTTCTGCGCGGCGCGCTGCAGAAACTCCGCTTCGCTCAGATCCTGAAAACCGGTGTGCGCCGCCATCGCCAGATCCGGCGCGTCGAGTTGCAGATCGAACCCGGCCGCGGCGATCGCCTCGTATTCCGGCCGCATCGCATCGACCACGTCGGCCAGATACGCCTCGTGACTTTGATAGAATTGGTTCGGCTGAAACGCCGTCACTAGCCCTGGCGACGCTGCGTTCATGAACCCCCGCACGCTCTTGCCCTTAAGCGCCGCCTTGAACCGCCTGACGTCCTCATGCACCGGCGCCAAGTTTACCAGCTTCACCGGCCCGATGCACGCTGCCCGCGTGAACTCCTGCGCTCCCATAATATGTGCGAGCTTCTTCCTGAGCTCCGGCAGGTCCGCCAGATCGCGCGCCGGCTTGCGCTCCACATGTCCTCCGAACCCGGACAATCGCTCCGTGATGTAAGTGGCGTAGCCGACCTTCCCGAGCTCGCCGTCGCTGACGATATCGACGCCCGCCGCGATCTGCTTGCCGACCGCCGCCGCGATCTCGCCTTGCAGCAACGCCTCGAACTCCGCCGCATCGACCGCCTCCCCATGATCGCGCGCGAGCAGCATCTTCGCCAGCGCATCGCCTCGCGGCAGGCTACCCACATGCGTCGTAAGAATCCGCGTCATCGCGCCGCCGCCTCCGGGCTCATGCGCGCATCCAACACGAGCCCGCCACTGACTTCAACGCCGCGGACCGAAGCGCCTTCCTCCCCCGTTCAGGGGAGAGGTGTCGCGGGCAGCGCGACGGTGGGAGCGCAACTGCGAAGCGGTGGGAACTAAGGCGGCGTCACGCGCCTGAGCGTCAGATTGATCCGCCCCCCTTTCGCCAGCAGCGTCGAGGTCCCCGGCAGGATCCGATCCACCCCGTGATACGCGCGCCTGGCCGCGCCGCCCAAGATCACCACATCCCCGCTCGCCAGCTTCACGCTCCGCGTCGGATCGCTGCGCACCACGCCGCCGACCCGGAACATCGCGCTGTCCCCGAGCGAGATGGACAGCACCGGCGCATCCCACGCCTCTTCATCGCTATCCACATGCAGGCCCATCTTGGCCTCGCCCTCATAGAGGTTCACCAGGCAGGCCTCCGGCGCCGCGCGATAGCCCGAGAGCTTCTCCCACAGCGCCAGCACCGCCTCGGGAATGTCCGGCCACGGACGATTGGTCTCCGGGTGAGTCGCCTGGTAGCGATAGCCCTGTTCCTTGTCCGTCACCCATCCGAGGGGGCCGAAATTGGTCATCCGCACGCTCATCGGCGCGCCCGATTTGGGCATCCGCGGGATGTAGAACGGCGCCTGCCGGGCGCGCGCCAGCACCTCGTCCCGCAGCGCCTCCTGCGCCGCCCGGCTCAAGCATCCCGGCAGCAGCCGGAAGCCCTCGAGATCGGTCGCGCTCATGGCGCCAGTGTCGCCTCTTTCCCCGTGAACAAAGCCCTAACATCCGCCCTGGCGCCACTTGCCATCGGCGCCGACGCAGCCACTTTGCGTGGAGCGGCGAAGCCTGTATTCGCCCATTGCAAATAGGGTTCTTGCGGGCAGGCCATGCCTTCCCATATGAGCCCTTGCTTCGTCTGTCGCGCGGCGGTCATTCCCTTTGAAGGGCCGCCCCGAAGAGGCGAACGTTTGAACCGAAGAACCTGCTGATTAGAGCCTTTTGAGGGACGCGACGACCGAAGGACGCCAGATCAGGGTCCCGATGAGAGGTCACGCGCCGCCTGGGAGAGTGTGAGGTCGAGAATGGGTAAAGTCATCGGCATCGATTTGGGCACAACCAATTCCTGTGTCGCGATCATGGAGGGCAGTGCGCCCAAGGTCATCGAGAACGCCGAAGGGGCGCGCACCACCCCCTCGGTCGTGGCCTTTACCGAAGGCGGCGAACGCCTCATCGGCGTGCAGGCCGTCCGCCAGGGCGTCACCAACGCCGAGCACACCTATTACGCAGTGAAGCGCCTTATCGGCCGCTCCTTCGACGATCCCATCACCAAGAAGGACGTCGGTCTTGTTCCGTACAAGATCGTGAAGGGCCCCAACGGCGACGCTTGGATCCAGGGCCGCGACAAGCAATACGCGCCCTCCGAGATTTCCGCCTTCGTGCTGCAGAAGATGAAGGAGACGGCTGAAGCCTATCTCGGCGAAAAGGTCGAGCAGGCCGTCATCACCGTTCCCGCCTATTTCAACGACGCCCAGCGCCAGGCCACCAAGGACGCCGGCCGCATCGCCGGCCTCGACGTGCTGCGCATCATCAACGAGCCGACCGCCGCCGCGCTCGCCTACGGCCTCGACAAATCCCAGCAGAACAAGACCATCGCCGTCTACGACCTCGGCGGCGGCACCTTCGACATTTCCGTGCTCGAGATCGGCGAAGGCGTCTTTGAAGTCCGCTCCACCAACGGCGACACCTTCCTCGGCGGCGAGGACTTCGACATCCGCATCGTCAATTACCTCGCCGACGAGTTCAAGAAGCAGAACGGCGTCGATCTCCGCCAGGACAAGCTCGCCCTCCAGCGCCTGAAGGAAGTCTCCGAACAGGCCAAGAAGGAACTGTCCTCGCGCACCGAGTTCGACGTGTCGGTGCCCTTCATCTCGATGGACGCCAGCCGCAACCCGCTTCACCTCAACATGAAGCTGACGCGCGCCAAGTACGAGAGCCTCGTCGACGATCTCGTCCAGAAGACGCTGCAGCCCTGCCGCGACGCCCTGAAGGACGCCGGCGTGAAGGCCAGCGACATCCAGGAAGTCGTCCTCGTCGGCGGCATGACGCGGATGCCGAAAATCCAGCAGATCGTGAAGGAATTCTTCGGCCGCGAGCCGCACAAGGGCGTCAACCCGGACGAGGTCGTGGCCATCGGCGCCGCGATCCAGGCCGGCGTGCTGCAGGGCGACGTGAAGAACGTCGTGCTGCTCGACGTCACCCCGCTGTCGCTCGGCATCGAGACGCTCGGCGGCGTTTTCACCCGCCTCATCGAGCGCAACACCACGATCCCCACCAAGAAGAGCCAGATCTTCTCCACCGCCGAGGATAACCAGCAGGCGGTCACGATCCGCGTCTTCCAGGGCGAGCGCGAGATGGCCCAGGACAACCGTCCGCTCGGCCAGTTCGATCTCATCGGCATCCCGCCCTCGCCGCGCGGCATGCCCCAGATCGAAGTGACGTTCGACATCGACGCCAACGGGATCGTCTCGGTGTCCGCCAAGGACAAGGCGACGAACAAAGAGCAATCCATGCGCATCCAGCCCTCCGGCGGCCTGTCGGAAGCTGACATCCAGCGCATGGTGAAGGATGCCGAGGAGCACGCCGGCGAGGACCGCGGGCGTCGCGAATTGGCCGAAGCCAAGAACCAGGGCGAAGCGCTGGTGCATTCCACCGAGCGTCAGCTCGCCGAGCACGGCGACAAGATCTCCGCCGCCGACAAGCAGGCGATCGAGAACGGCGTCGCCGCGCTCAAGGACGCTCTGGGTACGGAGAATGTCGCCGACATCGCCTCCAAGACCCAGGCCCTCGTTCAGGCCTCGATGAAGATCGGCGAAGCCATGTACGCAGCCGGCGCCGCCGGCGGCGGGGAAGGCCCCGGCCAGGGCCCAGGCGCCTCCCCGGGCGGCGACGAGACGGTCGTCGATGCCGAGTTCGAGGAAGTCGACGGCAAAAACAAGAAGAGCGCGTGATGATTGGGCGCGGGTTTCCTCCCCCGTTTTACGGGGGAGGTGTCCCGCTGCACAGCAGCGGGACGGAGGGGGCGGGGCCTGCGATGAGCTGCGAGCAAACCGTCCAGATGTTTCCAGTATCGGGCGACTTTGATGTCTTCGCCGCCGCGCTTTGCTATGCTCCCACGCATGGGGGGTCGCGTCCTGGCGCGGCCGTGAGGGACGCGGCGCCGTGACCAACCGCGATTATTACGAGGTCCTGGGCGTTCCCCGGACCGCTGATCAGGCCGCCATCAAGGCCGCATTTCGCAAGCTCGCGATGAAGCACCACCCGGACCAGAATCCGGGCTGCAAGGTTTCCGAAGAGACGTTCAAGGAAATCGGCGAGGCTTATTCAGTCCTCTCCGACGAAGCCAAGCGCGCCCAGTACGACCGCTTCGGCAAGGCCGCTTTCCAGAACGGCGGCGGCGGCCCCCAATCGGGCGCCGGCTTCGCCGACTTCGCCGACCTCTTCAACGAAGTCTTCGGCGGCGATTTCGGCGAGTTCTTCGGCCGCGGCGGCCCCCGCCCACGCGGCCCGGAGCGCGGCGCCGACCGCCGCTACGATGTGGAAATCTCCCTCGAACAGGCCTTCGCCGGCGTCGAGCGCGAGATCAACGTCCCCGCCGCTGTCAAATGCGAGCCCTGCCGCGGCACCGGTTCGGAAGGCGCCGCGCCCCCCGAGCTCTGTCGCACCTGCCAGGGCGCCGGCCAGGTCCAGGCCAGCCAAGGCTTCTTCCGCGTCGTCCGCACCTGCCCGACCTGCCACGGCCGCGGGCAGGCCGCCGCCAATCCGTGCAAGCATTGCAGCGGCCGCGGCCTGCAGCAGAAGCAGCGCACGCTTTCTGTGAAGATCCCGGCCGGCGTGGAAGACGGCGCCCGCATCCGCCTCGCCGGCGAGGGCGACGCCGGTCCCCGCGGCGGCCCCAACGGGGATCTGTACCTTTTCCTCTCGGTGCGCCCCCACCAGCTCTTCGAGCGCGACGGCCCGGATCTTTACTGCCGCGTCCCCGTCGCGATGCACACCGCCGCCCTCGGCGGCGAAGCCGAGGTGCCCACGATCGACGGCGAATCGAGCTCGGTCTCCATCCCCACCGGCGCCCAGACCGGCCGCCGCTTCCGCATCAAGGGCAAAGGCATGCCCTCGCTCCGCTCCCGCGAGCGCGGCGACCTCCATGTCGAGATCCAGGTGGAGACGCCCGTCAACCTCTCCGCCAAACAGCGCAAATTGCTCGAGGAATTCGCCGCGTCTTGCTCGGGCGAATCCCACCACCCGCAGACCCACGGCTTCTTCGATTCCGTGAAGCGCTTCTTCGAAACCCAGGCCCCCAAGCACTGAGTCGACAGGCCGGAACGACCAGATCGGGGCGCTTTCCTCCCCCGTTCACGGGGAAGGTGGCCGCGCAGCGGCCGGAGGGGGCGCAACATCCGCGGCGTTCGCCAATTCCTCCCTCTGCAAGGGGGAGGTGAGGAGGGGGTCAAATCCCCCGGGCGAAACCCCTTGCCCTGGCTTCCCGGACCCCGCCTAATCCCTTCCCGCGCCTCAACGCAGCGCGCCTTTTGATTTTCCGCTCGTTTTGCAGCATTCGGGGCGAGCTTTGGAGCTTTTCCTCCTCGCCGGCGCCGCGCTTGTCGCCTTTGGCGTAGTCGCCGCCCCCATCGTGCTGTGGGTGTCGTTTCGGCGCACGATTCAGCTCAGGTCCGCCCTGATCGAGGCCGCCGAGCGCATCGACCGTCTCGAGAACGCCCTCGCCTCCGCCCGCACTGGCGCGCCCCTCGCATTCCCCCCATCGAACGTCCCGGAGCCTGACCAGCGTCCGGCCCTCGCCCCACCGCGTCCCGAGGCGCCCCCGGAAACCCTTCCGGCCCCGCAACCGGAGCCCCGTCCCAACTTCCGCTCCCCCGCGTCGCCGCCCGAGGCCGCCCCGCCGCGCCCGGCATCTGAAGCCCCCTTCACCATCACCCCCAGCCTCGCCGCCCTCCTGGTCGGCGGCGTCGCCGTGGGCGTCTTCATCGCCGCTCTCTCCGAGCAGCTTTCAGGCGCCGCCGCGGCGGTCGTCGCGCTCATTGCCTCCAGCGCCGCCCTCGCGTTGGCCGAATGGCTCCGCCGCGCCCGCCCGCGCGCGCGCCGCACGTTCCTCTGTGGGCTGACGATCTTCGGCCTGGCCGCGGCCATGGCGAGCCTCGGCTTCGCATCGATCCGCTTCAACGCGCTTGACCCCGACATGGCCTTTCTCATCTGCGCGGCCGGCGTAGTCGGAGCGCTGCTCCTCTCCGAGCTTTACGGCGCGCCGATGCTGCTCTTCGGATTGCTTGCCGGCGCGACGCTCCCGATCGTGCTCGGGCCTGGCGCGGAGGGCGCCCTGCCGCGGCACGCCTTCCTGCTCGCGCTCGCAGCGATGGCGGTCTCCCTCGCGCGCCGCCGCGCCGAGCCGCTTTGGGCCTGGATTGGAACCGCCGCTGCGCTCGCCTGGAGCCTGGTCGCCGTCGCCGAGGCCGACGCCCCGCTTGAGGTCGGCGCCGCCGCGGCCGCCTTCGCCGCGCTCGCCGGCCTCGCCCTCGCCTACGCCTGGGAGCACGCCCGCGCCCCGCTCCGCCACTTCGGCGGCGACCACCCAGCGCCCACCGAGCCCCTCATCCTCGGCAGCACCGTCTGCCTCGCCGGCGCCCTGCTCACCGCCGGCCTCGCCGTCCGCGCCGGCCCGGACGCCATCTGGGCGATCCCATTCCTGCTGATCCTCGTCGCCGGCGCGAGCCTAACCGCCGCCTGGGCCGAAGGCCTGGCCGCCGCCGCGCTCCTCGCCGCCGCGCTGGCCGCGGCGCTCCTCGCCGTCTGGCCAAACCCGCTGCACGAGCCAGGTCTCCTCATCTGCGCGCTCATCCTGACGCTCGTCTCCATCGCCGCCGGCTGGTGGATGCTGACCCGGGCCCGCCACGCCGCGCCCGGCGCACTGCTCGCCGCGCTTCTCCCCCTCGCTGCGCTCATCTGCGCTGAAGCGCGTCTGATCACCTTTGAGGCCGCCGAGCTCTGGATCGGCGCCGCTCTGCTGCTGCTCGGCCTCAACCTTGTCCTCTTTGCGCGCACCTCGAAGACCGAAGCCTCCAGCCCCTTCGCCGCCGGGGC
Organism: Hyphomonadaceae bacterium; assembly: GCA_016791425.1. Lineage (GTDB taxonomy): Bacteria > Pseudomonadota > Alphaproteobacteria > Caulobacterales > Aquidulcibacteraceae > CADEEL01. Next base: position 322,319 of record JAEUMQ010000007.1, read on the forward strand.
GCTCGTCGCAGCGTGCGCCGCCCTCGGCTTCCTCGCGCCCGACGCCTGGCGCGCGCCTGCCCTCGCGCTGGCCCTGCCGGCGCTCGCGCTGCTCGACCGCCGCGCCCATCAGCGCAGCCTCCGCCTTGCCGCCGCCGGATTGGCCGCCTTCGTGCTCTGGCGCCTGGCCGCGCCGCTCATCTCCGGCGTCCAGCCCATCGACGCCGCCCTTGCCCCTGGCGCGAACACCCTCGCCCTTTCGGTTGCCGCCTCCGCCGTGCTTTTCCTGATCGCCTCCCACCTCTTCCGCGGTGAAGCCGAGCACCTGGAATCCCGCGCCACCCGCACCCTCTTCGCTGCCGGCCTCCTGCTCCTGGGAACCGCCGCCTCAATCGGCGCGCACCACGCCTTCAACCCCTTCGCATTCCACGTCCTCATCGCCAGCGTCGGTGAGATGGGCTGCCATCTGCTCGCCTGGACGCTGGCTGCGGCCGCGCTCGCCTGGCGCTTCGGCCCACGCCCTGGCGCGCTTCTCGCCTCCACCGAAACCGCGATGTTCGCCGGCGTCTCCGTCGCCGCGATCGGCCTCGGCTTCGTCTGGCTCAATCCATGGTGGGGCCTGGCGCCCGCGCCGGCCTACGGCCTCGCCTTCGGCTACGCCGCGCCCGCCTGCGCCTTCGCCCTTTCTGCGTGGCTCGCCGCCCTGCAGACCAAGCCGATCCGCGCCTGGCTTGCGGCGACCCTCTCCTTGGCGCTCTTCACCGCTTTCGCCACACTCCAGGTCCGCGCCAACTTCCACCCCGCCGACCTGCCCCACGCGCCGATCGCGCCAGCCGAGGGCTGGACCCTCACGATTGTCTGGGTCGTGATCGCCGCCACGCTCGCGATCGCCTTCGAGAGCTCCAGCCGCCGGATCCTGAGCGTGCTCGCCCGCGCGATCGCCGTCGCGGCGCTGATCAAGTCCGCCTTCTTCGATCTCGCCGACCTCGGCGGCTTTGCCCGCTTCGCCGCGATCGCCGGCGTCGGCCTCGCCTGCATCGGCATCCTCCTCTTGCGGAATCGCTTCTGGGCGTCCTTCCTCGGCCCGATGCCCGACCCCAACCTGACTCCGCCCCGATGAGACTGGCGATCGCCGGCGCCGCGGGCCGCATGGGCCAGGCGCTCATCCGCGCCGCGCGCAGCGCACCCGACTGCGAGATCGTCGGCGGCACAGAGCGCACGCCGCCACAGGCCTACGACATCCCGCTTTCCACCGATCCCGCCGAAGCCGCGAAGACCGCCGACATCTGGATCGACTTTACTTCGCCGGACGCGACCATCGCGGCGCTGAAATCCCTCGAACGCACGCCCGTCCGCGCCGCCATCATCGGCACGACCGGCCTCGACGAGGCCCAGGAACAGGCGATCGCCGCCGCCGCAAGCCGTCTCGCCATCGTCCGCTCCGGCAATTTCTCGGCGGGCGTCACGCTCCTCGCCGCGCTCGTCGAGGAAGCCGCCCGCCGCCTCGGCCCCAGCTGGGACATCGAGATCCTGGAGGCGCATCACCGCCGCAAGGTCGATGCTCCCTCCGGCACTGCGCTCCTTCTCGGCGAAGCCGCCGCCAAAGGCCGCAATGCGAACTTGAACGACCTCCGCACGCCCGCGCGCGACGGCCTCACCGGCGCCCGCAAAGACGGGTCGATCGGCTTCGCCTCGCTCCGCGCCGGCGGCATCGTCGGCGAGCACGAAGTCACGTTCGCATCGGAAACCGAGATCGTGCGCCTGAGCCACGAAGCGCTCGACCGCGCCATCTTCGCCGACGGCGCGCTCCGCGCCGCGCGCTGGGCCTTCGCCAAGCCGCCCGGCCTCTACTCGATGCGGGACGTGCTCGGCCTATAGTCTTTCGCTCGACCCAACGCTTCGGTCAGCGCCTTCGCGAAATCCCCGCGCTCCAGCGGCGAGAGGAACGCCCCCACCCGCACCTGCCGCCCTGCCGACGCGATCGCCACCGACCGCTCGTCCGCACTCACCCGCGCCCACATCGGGCTCACCATCCAATGCGCCTCGCGCCCGCGGCCCGAATGCCGCGACACCAGCACCCGGTCGGCAGCCACCGCCACCCGCTCATGCGCCCGCGCCGCGCGATAATTCAGCTCGAACGCCAGCCACAACAGGCCGACGTCGAGCAGCAGGAAGAACGCCACCGGATAGGCGCCCTGCAGCAGAAAGACGGTTGTCACCGCCACATCCACCGCCGCGAACCCGCAGATCACGTACACGAACGCCTTGCGCGACAAGCTCCGGTGCGGCGTCAGCACCGCATCGAAGAAGAGCGGTCCCTTCTCCGCCGGCCGCTCTCTGAGGCGCTCCCAATTCGGGCTCATCTCATCCAACTTGGGTCAATCCGCGTACCAAGCCAACCGGCGTTTGCGGTCACGATCTGTGACCTCAAAACTCCACGGCTCAAACTGAGGCTCACCCCTCCCCGTTGCGGGGAGGGGTAGGGGTGGGGGGCGTGCAGGAAAAACGAGCGCATCGTCGCTGAGCGTTTCAGCTGCGATTCAATTCAGAGAGAATGCGCGCTAGACCGCTCTGATGTCGCGCTCCGGCCTCCTCACCAAGAAACAAGCCGCGGAAGTCTTCGCCCGCCTCGCCAAGGATCGCCCCGATCCGCGCACCGAGCTCGACTATTCCGACCCTTTCACGCTCCTCGTCTCGGTCGTGCTCTCCGCGCAAGCCACCGACGTCTCCGTCAACAAGGCCACGCCCGCGCTCTTCAAGGCCGCCCCCACGCCGCAGAAAATGGCCGATCTCGGCGCCGAGGGCATCGCGCCTTTCATCAAGACCATCGGCCTCTGGCGCATGAAGGCCAAGAACGTCGCTGCTCTATCCCGCACGCTCATCGAAGAACACAACGGCGAAGTCCCGCGCGATCGCGACGCGCTCCAAGCCCTCCCCGGCGTCGGCCGCAAGACCGCCAACGTCGTCCTTGCCGAAGCCTTCGGCGAAGGCACGATCGCGGTGGATACCCACGTCTTCCGCGTTTCGAATCGCATCGGCCTGTCGAAAGGAAAAACGCCCGACCAGGTCGAAGCCCACCTCATGCGCCTATGCCCGCCGGAATATCTCCGCGGCGCGCACCACTGGCTCATCCTGCACGGACGTTACGTCTGTCAGGCCCGGCTGCCCGATTGCCCCGCCTGCGCGGTCCGCGATCTTTGCCGGTTCCGCGGCAAGACCACGCCAGAATCGCCTGCTCGGCCGGCCGCTTCCGCCCGCGGCTCGCTCAGTGTACGGACCAAGCCGCGCGCGAAGAAATCCGCGGCCGCCGGCGCAAAGACGAGGAAGAAATAGGGCTCGATCAGCTCAAGCTCGTTGATCCGCCAATCGCCGCCCTGCCCGCGCAGGAGATCCACCCGCGCATAGAGCGCCTCGCCCGGCGCCGCGTTCAGAGCCATCTCCGCGACTTCCCGCGCCCCCGGCGGCGGCGCGATCACCGTGAACCGCGCGTCGAGATCGCTCGCGCTCCACCGGCCCGCCCGCGGCTTCCGCCGGATCGCGTAGGCCAGCGCGCCGCCGAAATAGAGCAGCGAGATCTCCCCGTCCTCCTGCACGGACGGCAGGAACGGCTGGATCATCGCCGCCCCTTGCGGTCCCAGCGCAAGATCGCCCGCGCTCCAGCTGTTGCGCTTGAGCCGCAACAGGCCTTCCGCGCTTGCGCCCAATTGCGGCTTCACCACGAGCTCCGCCGCGTCGAGGTCCTCGAACGCTCGCGCCACCCGCGCCGCATCGAGCGCCTCGGTCCAGATCGTATCGACGGTCCGGACGCCCGCCTGTTCGAGCTGCCGCAGATAGGTCTTGCGCGCGTTCCAGCGAATGAGATCGGGCGCGTTCAGCACCCGCACGCCCGCCGCCGCATGCGCATCGAGCTGATCGAGGAACGCGTCGGCCCGCTTGGTGTAGTCCCAGCACGAGCGCACCACCGCCGCCTCGAACCCGCGCACGCCGAGCGTCGCATCGTCCCAGAACGCCGGCTCCAGCCACACCCCGAGCCGTTGCGCCGCCGCGCGCAGCAGCTCGAAATCCCCCTGATCGTAAGGGGGGACCCCTCCTGCCGGCACGGACTCGCCGCAATAGGTCCGACAGGTGAGATAGGCGACCCGCTTCATGACGTCCCGTCTCGCGTTCTATGGCGCGCCTCCGCGGCGGCCGCGCACTCGGCCAGCTCGGGCGCCTGCGCCTCCGCGCGCGCCGGCTGGGCGCTCGCCTCGGAAAGCCGGAATTCATTACGCCCGTCGGCGGCGAAAACCAGCACCAGCGCGCAGGATTCCAGCCTGTAGGTGAGGATCGCGCCCGCGCCCTCGCGCCGTTGCACGTCCGGCTGCCCGAATGTCCGCGACAGCGCCGTCAGCGACGGCGCATCGGCCTGGCCCGCCCGCGCCAGGAGCGTCGCAAGCGGCGTCGGCGCGGGGGCCGCAGCCGGCGTCGGCGCGACGGTCGCTGTCGTGGTCGTGGTGGCGGCGCACCCACCGAGCACCCCCCCGGCGACGGCGGCGACGGCGAATCGCGCGAATCTCTTCCACATGCGGCGGGACGATGCAGGCGACCGCCCCCCGAGGCAATGCCGGCTCTGCTGGCCTGCACCGCTGGACATGCGCCCCGCCCGCCTCCAAAACGGCCCGTCCCGAAAGGCTGGGGTCAGCCTGGGGTCAGGTGGAGGGTTTGGATTTGGGGGCGAATTTCGATGTGGTCGCTGTCGGGAACGCGATTGTCGACATCCTGCAGGCGACGCCGGACGCCTTCCTTGAGAAGGAGACGATCGCCAAGGGCGGCATGACCCTCATCGACGAGACCCGCGCCGACCACCTGACCGCGCTCTTCGACAAGGCCGTCATCCAGGCCGGCGGCTCCGCCGCCAACACCGTCACCGGCGTCGCCAGCTTCGGCGGCAAGGCCGGCTATATCGGCAAGGTCGCCGACGACGCCCTCGGGCGCGACTTCACCAAGGCCTTCCGCGCCGCCGGCGTCACCTTCGAGACGGCCGCGCGCCCCACGCCGCCCGGCACCGCCCGTTGCCTCATCGCCGTCACGCCCGACGGCCAGCGCTCGATGAGCACCTATCTCGGCGCCTCCACGCTTCTGGAATCCAGGGACCTGGACAAGGACCTCATCCAGTCCGGCAAGATCACCTTCCTCGAGGGCTATCTCTTCGACCGCGACGAAGCGAAGGCCGCCTTTGTCAAAGCCGCCGAGTTCGCCCGCGCCGCCGGCCGCAAGGTCGCCCTCACGCTGTCGGACACCTTCTGCGTCGATCGCCACCGCGCCTCCTTCCGCCAGCTGGTCGAGGGCCACATCGACATCCTCTTCGCCAACGAGGCCGAGATCCTCAGCCTCTACGAAACGCGCGACTTCCACGCCGCCCTCAACACCGCGCGCGCCGCGTGCCCGCTGGTCGCCGTCACGCGCTCCGAAAAGGGCTCGGTGATCGCGATCGACAAGGAAACGGTGAACGTCGCCGCCGAGCCTGGCGTGAAGGTCGTCGATACGACCGGCGCTGGCGATCTCTACGCCGCGGGCTTCCTCTACGGCGCCGCGCGCGGCTTCGAGGTTGCCGCCTGCGGCGCGCTCGGCTCTCTCGCGGCTGCCGAAGTGATCTCGCACATGGGACCGCGTCCGGAAGCGAACCTGAAGCAGCTGGCTGAGCGCAAGGGCTTGGCCGTGTAAGAAAGGCGTGAACGCCGCTGCCCGCGCGATGGACTTTGCCTCGCGCGGGAGAGAAAATGGCGGGCGCGGGGAGGAGTGTGGCTTTGCAGCCGACCGATACCAAGTCGCCCGACTATTTTCACAAGGTTGTCGATTGCCAATGGGCGTGCCCCGCTCATACGCCGGTGCCCGAATACATCCGATTGATCGCGGCCGGCCGGTACGCCGACGCCTACATGATCAATTGGCGCTCCAACGTGTTCCCCGGCATTCTCGGCCGCACCTGCGATCGCCCGTGTGAGCCCGCCTGCCGTCGCGGCCGCGTCGAGGAAGAGCCGGTCGCGATCTGCCGCCTGAAGCGCGTCGCCGCCGACAACAAGGGCGAAGTCTCCGCACGCATGCCGCACGCGCCGCCGCAGAAGAACGGCAAGCGCATCGCCTGCGTCGGCGCCGGCCCCGCCTCGCTCACCGTCGCGCGCGATCTCGCCGAGATCGGCTACGAAGTGATCGTCTTCGACGGCGAGAAGAAATCCGGCGGCATGATCCGCAGCCAGATCCCGCGTTTCCGCCTTCCCGAGAACGTCATCGACGAGGAAGTCGACTACATCACCGGCATCGGCAATATCGAGCTCAGGCTGGACCAGCCGATCGTCTCGATGAAAGCTTTGCTCGTGGAGCAATACGACGCGATCTTCGTCGGTTGCGGCGCCCCACGCGGCCGCGATCTCGACATCCCCGGCCGGGTCGAGGCCGCCGCCAACATCCATGTCGGCATCGACTGGCTCTCCAACGTCTCGTTCGGCCACATCGACAAGATCGGCAAGCGCGTCATCGTGCTTGGCGGCGGCAACACCGCGATGGATTGCTGCCGCACCTCCCGCCGCCTCGGCGGCGAGGACGTGAAGGTCGTCGTCCGCTCCGGCTTCGACGAGATGAAGGCGAGCCCCTGGGAGAAGGAGGACGCGATGCACGAGGGCATCCCGATCCTCAACTTCCTCACCCCGAAGGCCTTCATCCACCAGAACGGCAAGCTCACCGGCATGACCTTCGAAGTCGTCGCCGCCAAGTACGATGAGAAAGGCCGCCGCTCCCTCGTCCCTACCGGCGAGCCCGACCAGCACTTCGAATGCGACGACGTGCTCATCGCCGTCGGCCAGGAGAACGCCTTCCCCTGGATCGAGCGCGACGCCGGCATCGCCTTCGACAAATGGGGCCTGCCTGAGCTCAACGGCGGCACGTTCCAATCGACGCAAGCGAAGGTCTTCTTCGGCGGCGATTCCGCTTACGGTCCGAAGAACATCATCTGGGCCGTCGCCCATGGCCACGACGCCGCAATCTCCATCGATCTCTTTTGTCAGGGTAAGGACGTTTCGGTCCGCCCGCCGCCGGTCGTGCAAATGTCGTCCCAGAAGATGGGCATCCACGAATGGTCCTACGACAACGACATCAGCGCCGACATCCGCTTCAAGTCCGCCCATCGCCCGCTCGCTGAATCGCTCGGCAACCTCCACATCGAATCCGAGCTCGGCTTCGACCAGAAGGTCGGCTTCCTGGAAGCCCAGCGCTGCCTCAATTGCGACGTCCAGACGGTCTTCAACGCGCCGCTCTGCATCGAATGCGACGCCTGCGTCGATATCTGCCCGATGGACTGCATCACCTTCACCGAGAACGCGGACGAAGACACCCTGCGCTCGAACCTCACCGCGCCAGCGCTCAACAAGTCCCAAGACATCATGGTCTCAGCGCCCCTGAAGCAGACCGGGCGCGTCATGGCCAAGGACGAGGACGTCTGCCTCCATTGCGGCCTCTGCGCCGAGCGCTGCCCCACCGGCGCCTGGGACATGCAGCGTTTCCTCCTCGACACCGCGAAGGCAGGCGCATGCGCCCGCTGACTCTCCGTATACAGACTAAAGCGTCCCCTCCCCCCTTGCGGGGGAGGGTAGGGAGGGGGGGCGTGCAGAACGTAGCGCTCCGCTTGAGCTTGACGCCGGCAATCTCCCCGGCCGCACTTACTCCGCACACAGAACAAAGCGCCCCCCTCCCCTCCAGGGGAGGGGGTAGAGGGCGGGGTGGCCGCGCGCTCCGCGCTCGGAATCGGAAAATCAAAGCATGACCGACGCCCGCATCAACGACTTCGTCGTCAAGTTCGCCAACGTGAACGGCTCGGGCTCGGCCTCCGCCAACGGCCTCTTCGTCAAATCCATCCTGCGCATGGGCGTCCCCGTCTCCGCGCGCAACATCTTCCCCTCCAACATCCAGGGCCTGCCGACCTGGTACGAAGTGCGCGTCTCCGAAGCCGGCTGGCTCGGGCGCCGCGGCGGCGTTGATCTCATGGTCGCGATGAATCCGCAGACCTGGGCGCAGGACGTGAAGTCCATCGAGCCGAACCAATATCTCTTCTACGACACCACGAAGACGCTGCCGCCCTCCGCCTTCCGCGAGGACATCCGCATCATCGGCGCGCCGCTCACCGAGATCTGCAACAAGACCTATTCCGATCCGCGCCAGCGCCAGCTCTTCAAGAACATCATGTATGTCGGCGCGCTCGCGCAGATCCTCGGCATCCCGACCGAAATCGCCGAGCAGCTCATCTCCGAGGAATTCGCTTCCAAGCCCAAGCTCATCGACGCCAACGTCAACGCCTTCCATCTCGGCCGTTCGTGGGCGGAGCAAAACCTGGCGCCGCTCGATTTCCGCCTCGCCCGCGCCGACAAGGTCGGCGACCGCATCTTCGTGGAAGGCAATTCCGCCGCCGCGCTGGGCGCCGTCTATGGCGGCGCCACCGTTTGCGCCTGGTACCCGATCACGCCCTCCACCTCGCTCGCCGAAGCGTTCGAGAAATACTGCAAGAAGTTCCGCACCGATCCTGACACCAAGCAAAACCGCTTCGCCATCGTCCAGGGCGAGGATGAGATCGCCTCCATCGGCATCGTCGTCGGCGCCGGCTGGAACGGAGCGCGCGCCTTCACGTGCACCTCCGGCCCCGGCGTCTCGCTCATGCAGGAATTCATCGGCCTCTCCTACTTCGCCGAGATCCCCGCCGTAATCTTCGACGTCCAGCGTGGCGGCCCCTCCACCGGCATGCCGACGCGCACGCAGCAATCCGACATCCTCGCCGCCGCCTATGCCAGCCACGGCGACACCAAGCACCCTCTCCTTCTGCCGTGCGATCCCGGCGAATGCTTCGAGTTCGGCGCCCTCGCCTTCGATCTCGCCGACCGCCTGCAGACCATGATCTTCGTCATGCTCGATCTCGACATGGGCATGAACGAATGGCTCACCCCGCCCTTCAAATGGGACGATGCGAAGAAGCTCGATCGCGGCAAGGTCATGACCGCCGCCGAGCTCGAAGCCGGCAGGGAATTCGGCCGTTACCTTGACGTCGATGGCGACGGCATCCCCTACCGCACGCTCCCTGGCGAACACCCGACCAAGGGCGCCTATTTCACCCGCGGCACCTCCCGCGATGAATATGCTCGGTACACGGAGGAAGGCGCCGCCTACATGCGCAACATGCAGCGGCTCCTCAAGAAGTTCGAAACCGCAAAATCCCTCATCCCGAAACCCATCCGCCGCGACGCCAAGCGCCGCACGCCCTATGGCGTGATCTATTACGGCTCCACCGCCCCCGCGATGGACGAAGCCCTCGCCGCGCTCGAAGCCCAAGGCCGCCACATCGACGCCCTCCGCATCCGCGGCTTCCCGTTCGAGGATTCCATCGCCGACTTCATCCGCGAGCACGATCCCGTCTTCGTCGTCGAGCAGAACCGCGACGCCCAGCTCCGCAAGCTCCTCGTCAACGAATGCGAAGTGCACCCCGCGCGCCTCGTCCCCGTCCTGCACTACGAGGGCGCGCCGATCACCGCCCGCTTCATCGTCCAGGAGATCGCCGAGCGCATGCGCGCCCAGGAGAAGCTCCCGCACTCCGAGCACGCCAAATGACTCAACGTTCGCCAATGAAGCGCCTCCTCCCCCTGCAAGGGGGAGGTCAGGAGGGGGTCAATCGATGACCTACATCGCCAAGCCAAAATTCCGTCACCCGGACCTCGAGCCCAACACCCGCGGCTTCACCCGCCGCGACTACGAAGGCAAGGTCTCCACGCTCTGCGCCGGCTGCGGCCACGATTCCATCTCCGCCGCGATCATCCAGGCCGTCTACGAGCTCGACCTCGAGCCCCACCGCATCGCCAAGCTCTCCGGCATCGGCTGCTCCTCCAAGACGCCGGACTATTTCCTCGGCCTCTCGCACGGCTTCAATTCCGTGCACGGACGGATGCCCTCGGTGCTCACCGGCGCCAACCTCGCCAACCGCGATCTCATCTATCTCGGCGTCTCCGGCGACGGCGATTCCGCCTCGATCGGCTTCGGGCAGTTCGCCCACTCGATCCGCCGCGCCGTGAACATGGTCTATATCGTGGAGAACAACGGCGTGTACGGCCTCACCAAGGGCCAATTCTCCGCCACGTCGGACAAGGGCTCCAAATCCAAGCGCGGCGTCGTGAACCACGACGCGCCCATCGACCTCGTCACGCTCGCGCTCGATCTCGGCGCCACGTACGTCGCCCGCTCCTTCTCCGGCGACAAGCACCAGCTCGTGCCGCTGATCAAGGGCGCCATCCTCCACCACGGCGCCGCCTTCATCGATTGCCTCTCCCCCTGCGTCGCCTTCAACAACCACGAAGGCTCCACCAAAGCCTACGACTACATCCGCAACCACAACGAGGCCGTGAACCGCCTCGACGTCATCGAGCCGCGCGAAACCATCGAGATCGACCACGCCCCCGGCACGCTCGAGATCGTCACCCAGCACGACGGCTCAAAGCTCCGCCTGCGGAAGATTCATCCCGAGTACGATCCCTCCGACCGCCTCGACGCGCTCGCCTACCTCGCCGAGCGCCAATCCAAAGGCGAGATCGTCACCGGCCTCCTCTACGTCGATCCCGGCGCCCAGGACCTGCACGACTACCAGAACACCGTCGCCGCCCCGCTCAACACTCTGTCGGACTCGCAGCTCGTCCCCGGCTCTTCCGCCCTGGAAAAAATCAACGCCTCCCTCCGCTAGCGGGCAGAAGGAATGGAGAGCCTTCCCTCCCCTTCCAGGGGAGGGTGTCGCGGCGCAGCCGCGACGGGTGGGGTTCATCCGCCCACAGAACAAACACCCTCGACCGTCATCCCCGCCTCGCGAAGCGCGAGCCGGCCCCAGTAACGCTCGGCTTGCTTCAGGCATCCGATGCAGTTTGACTGCTCGCGGAGCGCATAAGCATGCGCAGAGCCGTGAAGCCGGGATCTAAGCCATGCCTCCTTCGGAGCCATCGGAAGTCATCGAATTCGAGATCGAGTTCGTCCTGGCTACCAATCCTTCCGAAGTCAGTAGCGATGAGGACGCAGCTCGAGTGGGTAAGCAGCTTGAAGACGCCTTCTTCTTTGAGCTGGCAACGCTACTTGGGGATGGCCCCCGGTTGGGCGTGCGGCGGGGCTTCTACAAGCACGGCTCCACCGAGGGGGTGATTGTCGCGACGGTAATGACTTCCGCCAGCACGTATCTGGCGGCACTCAGCCTAGTTGGTTCGCCCACGCTTGTTCGCCGTGTCTTCACTGAGCAGGTGCATCGAATTTTTGGTCGAAGGGTTCGCATCCTGCGCTTTGTTCATCGACGCAGCCAAACCGTTGCTCACGGTCAAATAGTCGGAGGCGCAGAGCAAGTTACTGAAGTTCGCGACTGGAGAGTATTCGCCGCAGCGACGGTTCTCGCGATCCTGTTTGGTATCGGATCCTGGTTCCTCAATTCGGAACAAGACAAGGAATGGGCCCGACTGCACGAAGAACTGCGTTCGATAAGGGCCGAGATCGTTATCGCGAAACAGCAACAGGCGACGCGACCTACACCTCCAGTTCCGCCGACGACAACTCAACCTGCCCTCGTTCCAAGCAAGGCCCGAGTTGAACAACCTCGCATAAATGTATGGCGAGGAACCACGCCGTCGAATAGTCCGAGTACTCCATAGAAGCACTCGAATGCCCTAGAGAATGAACCGGCTCAGATCCGCGTTCTTCGCCAGGTCCGCCACCCGCGCGCGCACATAATCCGCATCGATCACGACGCTCTTCCCCGCCATATCCGCCGCCTCGAACGAAATCTCGTCGAGCACGCGCTCCATCACCGTATGCAGCCTGCGCGCACCGATATTCTCCACCGCCGCATTCACGTCCGCTGCGATCTCCGCCACCGCCTCCACGGCATCATCGGTGAACTCGAGCTTCACGCCCTCCGCGCCCATCAGCGCGACATATTGCACGACCAGCGACGCCTCCGGCTCCGTCAGGATCCGCCGGAAGTCCTCCCGCGTCAGCGCCTTCAGCTCCACGCGGATCGGCAACCGCCCCTGCAGCTCCGGCAAGAGATCCGACGGCTTCGCCACATGGAACGCCCCCGACGCAATGAACAGGATATGATCCGTCCGCACCGCCCCATACTTCGTCGCGACGCTCGTCCCCTCGATCAGCGGCAAGAGATCCCGCTGCACGCCTTCGCGCGACACATCCGCGCCCGCGTGCTCGCTCCGCGATGCGATCTTGTCGATCTCGTCGATGAACACGATCCCGTCCTCGGCCGCGGCCGCCAGCGCCTCCTTCGTCACGCTCTCATTGTCGAGCAGCTTCTCGCTCTCTTCCTTGATCAGCGGCTCGGTCGCCTCCTCCACCGTGGTGCGCACGCGCTTCGTGCGTCCCCCGAACGCCTTGCCGAACATCTCGCCGAGATTGAGCACGCCGACGCCCGGCTGCCCCGGAACCTCCATCGGCCCGAACGGCGTCGCGTTATCCGCCAGGTCGAGGGCGATCTCGCTCTTCGCCAGCTCCCCCGCGCGCAGTTTCTTGCGGAAGCTCTCTCGCGTCGCCGCCGAAGAGCCCTCCCCGACCAGCGCGTCGAGCATCCGCTCTTCCGCGGCCGCCTCCGCCCGGGCCCGCACCTCGCGGCCCTTCCGTTCACGGATCATGTCGCGCGACACTTCCACCAGGTCGCGCACGATCTGCTCCACGTCGCGCCCGACATAGCCCACTTCCGTGAACTTGGTCGCCTCCACCTTGAGGAACGGCGCGCCCGCCAGCTTCGCCAGCCGCCGCGCGATCTCGGTCTTCCCCACGCCCGTCGGCCCGATCATCAGGATGTTCTTCGGCGTGACTTCTTCCCGAAGCCCTTCCGGCAGCTGCTTCCGCCGCCAGCGATTGCGCAGCGCGATCGCCACCGCGCGCTTGGCGTCGCCCTGCCCGACGATGAACCGATCGAGCTCCGACACGATCTCTCTTGGGCTGAACGACGTCATCCGCGCGCGGCCTCCCGCACGCCTTCATCGTCCGCTTCCGGCGGAAACACCCGCGCCCAAACGCCGTCCGGCCGCACTTGCCTCAACAATGCGCGCCGCGCTCCATGCCATCCCGCGCCGAGCACCAGCACGAACCCGCCGAGCGTCACGAGCGTCGCCGCAATGAGCGCCCCCTCGCCAAGCCCGGTCGCGTTCATGATCACGCCGATCGCCACGCCCGTGGTCAGCAGCGCCGAAACAATCAGCGCCCGCCGGTTGATCAGCAGCGACACGAACCCCAGCGCCGCCACCACGGCCAACGTCGCGACCGCGCGCGGAACGGCGCCGCCATCCGGCGCCGCGCCGCTCTCTCCGGTATTGACGTCCATCCACGAGCGCCCGTCGCCGCCGATCGCCTGCGCCAGGGTCCCCAGCACGCCGCCAAGGATGAGCGGCGCGGCCGCGAAGTGCAGCCAGAAGCCGTTATCCGAATAGCGCGTCCGCCGCCCCGGATCGCGCACATCGTACGCGATCGCCGCCGCGAACAGCGCCGCGCCGAGCAGCAGCGAAATCCCCGCTTGCGCCTGCACCGCCAGCACCGGCGCGAACGCATGCAGCGAGGCCGCGACGAAACCCGCCGCGGCCCCGCCCGCAAGCCCAAGCGCGAACGGCAAACGGAAACGCAGATAGAATCCGAGCGCCGCCAGCGACACGGCCGCGGCGAACACCATCACCGCCGCTGCGAATCGCACGCCCTCTCCCTCAGCATGGACGGCGTCCGCCGAATGCACCGGCATCGCAAGCCCGACGGCCAGTCCGTACACGCACGCCGCCGCTGCGGCCGCGTAAACCGCAAACCCGATCACAATCGCGATCGACGGCAGGAAGAGCCGCCGCTTGCGCGAGAAGACCTCGCCGAGCCCCCACAGCAACGCCGCCGACACGATGCTCCCGATCAGCAGCGTCCAGACTTCGCCGCCGTCCCCGCGCTCGCTCTTGTCGATCAGCGTGGCGATGCCGACGGCGAACCCGACCGCCAGGATCGTGATGCCCATCGCCAGGAACACATCGTGGAAATTCCGGATGAACCGGAGCTCCTCTTCGCCCGCCGGACCGGCGATCGCCGTCGCGGCGTTGCGCGTCGCCAGGAACGCGGCCAGCGGCGCGACTTGCTCGCGCGCGATCACGCCGGCGTCCGCCGCCGCCTCCAGATCCCCGCGCTCAACCACTGATCGCTTCCACGGTCAGGCTTCTGTTCGTGTAGACGCAGATGTCCGCCGCGATATCCATCGCCTGCCGCGCGATCTTCTCCGCATCATCGACATGCTCGTAGAGCGCCCGCGCCGCCGCCAGCGCATAATTCCCGCCTGAGCCCACCGCGATCACATGATGTTCCGGCTCGATCACGTCGCCCGTGCCCGTGATCAGCAGCGTATCGCGCGCATCCGCCACGATCAGCATCGCCTCGAGCCGCCTGAGCGCCCGATCCGTCCGCCAATCCTTTGCAAGCTCCACCGCCGCGCGCGTGAGCTGCGTCGGGAACCGCTCCAGCTTCTTCTCGAGCCTCTCGAACAGCGTCAGCGCATCCGCGGTCGCGCCGGCGAACCCGCCGATCACCTGCCCGTCGCCGAGCCGGCGCACTTTCTTCGCGTTGCCTTTGAGGATGGTCGCCCCGGTCGAGACCTGCCCGTCACCGGCGACGACGACTTTTCCGCCCTTCCGCACGGCCAAAATGGTCGTGCCGTGCAAGGCATTTGATTCGCGCGCGCTCACGCCTCTGTCTCCGGCCCCATCTGGGCGTCATGTGGAGCAGTCCGGCGACGGCATCAAGCCTGGATCATGCAAAGGCCGTGCCCTCAAGCAACATCGGCCTCGATGGAAAGGGCCGGCGTGCGCCCCCGCCGCAGCCGTTCGCCGAATTCCGGCGCCGGTTCGGCCGCGCCATAGAGGAAGCCCTGCCCGTACCCGCAGCCGCGCCGCCGCAGGAACGCCGCATCCTTCTCCCGCTCGATGCCCTCCGCGACGACGTTCATGTCGAGCGTAGCGGCCATCGCCAGGATCGTCTCCACGATCGCCGGCGCGTGCCGGTCGCTCTCCAGCCCCGCGACGAATTGCTGATCGATCTTCAGCACGTCGAACGGCAGCCGCGAAAGCGAAGCCAGGCTCGAATGCCCGCAGCCGAAATCGTCGATCGCGAACCGCACGCCGCGCGCGCGCAGCGGCTCGATCATCCGCATCGCCTGTTCCGGATTCTCCATGACCACGCTTTCGGTCACTTCGAGTTCCAGGCATAAGGCCGGCATCGCCGCCTCCTCCAGGATCCGGATCACGTGCTCCGGGAAACGCTCGTCGCGGAATTGCAGCGGCGACACGTTCACCGCCACCTGGATCGGAAAGCCCTCGCGCGCCCACGCCGCCGCGTTCCAGCACGCTTCGCGCATCACCGCATCGCCGACCTGCGCGATGAGGCCCGTCTCTTCCGCCGCCGGCACGAACACGCCGGGCGACACGATCGTCCTGTCCGGACGCACCCAGCGCGCCAGCGCCTCCGCGCCCACGATGCGCCCGGTCGCAAGCTCGATCTTCGGCTGGAAGTACGCGCGGAACTCGCCGCGCTCCAGCGCCAGCCGCATGTCCTTCTCCAGCGTGAACCGCGACGTCGCGTCCCGATCCATCGAGCTGGTGAAGAACCGCGCGCAATTGCCCTGCTGTCGCGCCGAAGCCAGCGCCAGCCGCGCGTTTCGCGTCAGCGTGTCCGGGTCGCGCCCATCGCGCGGCGCGACGACCGCGCCGGCGGCGCAATCAAGCGTGAGCTTGAGCTCGCGCCAGTCGAACGCCTGGTTGATCGCGCTCGTCGCCATCTGCGCAAAGCGCATCGCCTCTTCGTCGTTCGCGAAGGACGGCGCCAGCACGGCGAACTCGTGCCCTCTCAGCCGGGCCAGCACGGACGGGCGCTCCACCGAATCCTGCATGCGCACGAGACGGTCCACCCGCTTGATCGCATGCGCGACGCGCTCCGCCACCGCGCGCAGAAGCTCGTCCGCCGCCTCATGCCCGAGCGTCTCCAGCAGCCGCCGCAGCCGGTCGAGGTCGAACACGATCACCGCGCCGTTCCTCGCGGTCGAATCCCCGCGGTCGAGAAAATCGTACAATTCCCGCCGGAAGCGCTCATGGTTCGGCAATTGCGTCGCCGGATCGACATACGCGAGCCGATGGATCTGCCGGCGCAACTTCTCCTGCCGCGTCGTCATCTCGTTGAGCGCGCCCGCCAGCTTCTCGAACTCGTCGCCGGTGCGGATCTCGATCCTGCCGTTCGTCGCCCCCGCCGCGCGCTGCTGCGTCATCTTGTCGGCGAAGTCGGCCAGCGTCTCCAGCGGCTGCGCCCGCCGGCGCACCGCCACCACCGCGAGCGGGATCGCCACCAGCATGAACGCGAGCGACGCCGCGAAGAGCGGCAGGAGCGCCGCCAGGTAGCTCGTCAACACCCGCCAGCGCGCGATGCCCACGCTGACCACGCCGATCGTCTGGCCCCCGACCGTGAGGGGCGCCGCCGTCCACACCACGCCGCCATGCACCGACGTCTGCATCGCCGCCGTGTCGAGCGCCCTGCGAATGGTCTCCGTCGGCGTCGGCGCATCCACGACATACCCGCGCGCCACCAATCGCCCGCTCGCGTCATGAAAGAGGGTCTGGTGGATCGGACGCCACGAATAGGCCGATTGCAGCTCGGTCGGACCGATCTCCGACAGCGACAGGTCGTGCGATGCGACCTTCTGGACGATCTCGGCGGCCTGCGCCGCGCCCGCCCGCCGCGCGCTTTCGGTGCCCATCACCAGCACGGTGGCGAAGATCGCCAGCACGCACACGATCGCCATCCCGCCCATCAGCGCGGCGGCATAAAGCGTCGCCCGCCGGGCCAGGCTGATCGGGCGCCCCGGGAACAGCGAGAGGAATTGTCTCCAGAAACCCATGCGGCGCCTGCGGATGCTCTAGTGTCAAGGAGGCGCATTCGGCGCCCGGGGCCAATCTGAAACGCGACTCGAATCTTGCGGATAATGGTTAGGATGGAATAAAACCGGGGCGTGCTTGATTAGTCATGGCAGGCGCCCAAGTAGAACCGCGCCCCTGCCTGAGGTCCCGATGCGTAAAGCCAAAATTCAGCGTGACACAAAGGAAACGAAGATTTCTGTCGAGCTAAATCTCGACGGAACCGGCGCGGCCGAGATCGCCACCGGCATCGGCTTTCTCGATCATATGCTTGAAAGCTTCGCCAAGCATTCCGCGATCGATCTCAAGGTGAAGGCCGTCGGCGACCTGCACATCGACATGCATCACACCACCGAAGACACCGGCATCGCCATCGGCCAGGCGGTCAAGCAGGCCCTGGGCGACTTCGCCGGCGTCCGGAGATTCGGCCACGCCTACATTCCGATGGACGAGACCTTGTCGCGCGCCGCGCTTGATCTTTCCAACCGGCCTTATCTCATCTGGCATGTGAAGCTTCCGCGCCCGAAGCTGGGCGACATGGACACCGAGCTCTTCAAGGAATGGTTTCACGCTTTCGCAATGAATGCGGGCGCCTGCCTTCATGTCGAGAACCTGTACGGGGACAACACCCACCACATCGTGGAGTCCTGCTACAAGGCCCTCGCCCGCGCGCTCCGCCACGCGGTCGAGATCGATCCCCGGCTCGCCGGCGCCATCCCCTCCACCAAGGGCTCCCTCTGATTCGTGATGTTCCGGATGCAGAAGATACGCCCCCCCTCCCCTTCGAGGGGAGGGGGCAGGGGGCGGGGTGAACCTCCGCCCTTGGACAATTCTCAGAAATGACCAGCGTCGCCCTCATCGATTACGGCGCGGGCAATCTCCGCTCCGCCGAGCGCGCGCTCGCCCATGTCGGCGCCGACGTCACGGTGACGTCCGATCCCAAATCCATCGCCCGCGCCGACCGCATCGTCCTCCCCGGCCAAGGCGCCTTCGCCCAATGCATGGGCGCGCTCACCGCCAAGCCCGGCCTGATCGACGCCCTCAGCGAAACCGTGCTCGCCAACGCCCGCCCCTTCCTCGGCATCTGCGTCGGCATGCAGCTCCTCGCCTCGCGCGGCCTTGAGCACGAGATCACCGCCGGCCTCGGCTGGATTCCGGGCGTCTGCCGTCAGCTCCAGATTGGCCCACGCGACCGCCTCCCCCACATGGGCTGGAACGAGGTCGCCCCCCATGACCACCCCGTTCTCGCGCACCTGAAACCCGCGGCGCGCATGTATTTCGCCCATTCCTTCATCGTTGCGCCGGAGAACGCCGCGCACATCGCTGCAACCACCGAGCACGGCGAGCGCTTCGCCGCCGCCCTGGCGCGCGACAACATCCTCGGCGTCCAGTTCCACCCGGAAAAATCCCAGGGCGCCGGCCTTGCGCTCCTCGAGCGCTTCCTCAATTGGAATCCCTAGTGGAAACGCAAGCGCCGCCGGCCCTGATTCTCTATCCCGCCATCGACCTGAAGGAAGGCCGCTGCGTCCGCCTGCGTGAGGGCCGCATGGACGCCGCCACCGTCTTCAACGAAGACCCCGGCGACCAGGCCGCCGCCTTCGTCGCCGCCGGTTTCGAATGGATCCATGTCGTCGACCTCGACGGCGCCTTCGCCGGCGCCCCGAAGAACGCCGGCGCCATCGCCCGCATCCTCTCGACCGCCTCGATCCCGGTGCAGGTCGGCGGCGGCGTCCGCACGATCGATTCGGTCCTCTATTGGCTGGACGCCGGCGTGAGCCGCGTCATTCTCGGCACCGCCGCCGTGCGCGATCCCGCCTTCGCGCGCCAGGCCATGCGCGAGTTTCCCGGCCGCATCGCGCTCGGCATCGACGCGCGCGCCGGCCGTGTTGCCGTCGAAGGCTGGGCGGTTGAAACCGAGCTCGACGCTGTCGATCTCGCCCGCCGCTTCGAGGATTCCGGCGCCGCCGCCCTCATCGTCACCGATATCTCTCGCGACGGCCTGAAAGCCGGAATCAATGTTCCGCTCACCGGCGCGATCGCCGACGCCGTCTCGATCCCGGTCATCGCTTCCGGCGGCTTCCGCGGCCTCTCCGACATCGCGGCCCTGAAGGCATGGAACGGGCGCTCGGTTCACGGCCTCATCCTCGGCCGCGCCCTCTATGACGGCGACGTCTCCCCCGCCGCCGCCCTCCAGGCCGCCCGCTCATGATCCGTAGGCGGAATATGACGCCCCCTCCCCCCTTGCGGGGGAGGGTAGGGAGGGGGGGCGTCGCGCCCGCCGCCTTCGGATCGTCCGCCCTCGACACCCTGCCCTGTCCCAGCAGGGGCGCGGGGACGCCTCACATCCAAGCGCCGGGCAAGCCCTAAGATGCTCAGCACTCGGATCATCCCCTGCCTCGACGTGAAGAACGGCCGCGTCGTCAAGGGCGTCAACTTCGTCGATCTCCGCGACGCCGGCGATCCCGCCGAACAGGCCTCCGTCTACGACCAGCAAGGCGCCGACGAGATCTGCTTCCTCGACATCTCCGCCTCCAAGGAAGGCCGCGGCGCCCTCCTCGACATCGTCGCCCGCACGGCCGAGCGCTGCTTCACCCCGCTCACCGTCGGCGGCGGCGTCCGCTCCCCCGACGACGTCCGCGCGCTTCTCCTCGCCGGCGCCGATAAAGCCGCGATCAACACCGCCGCGATCCTCGAGCCCGATCTGATCGACGAGTGCGCCCGCAACTTCGGCGCCCAATGCATCGTCGTCGCCATCGACGCCAAAGCCGTCGCGCCCGGCCGCTGGGAGATCTTCACCCATGGCGGCGAGCGCCCGACCGGCAAGGACGCAATCGCCTTCGCCGAGGAAGCCGCCGCACGCGGCGCCGGCGACATCCTCCTCACGTCCATCGATCGCGACGGAACCGGCGCCGGCTACGACATCCCCCTCCTCCGCGAGATCACCGCGCACGTGCGCGTGCCGGTCATCGCCTCCGGCGGCGCCGGCAATCTCGACCACCTCACCGCGGCCGTCCGCGATGGCGGCGCCTCCGCCGTCCTAGCCGCCTCCATCTTCCACTTCGGAACCTATTCGCTGCGCGAGGCCCGCGCCGCCCTCGCTGCCGCCGGCGCAGTGGTGCGAACTCCATGATCACAAGAAGAGGCCCTTTCCTCCCCCGTTCACGGGGGAGGTGTCGGCCGCAGGCCGACGGAGGGGGCGCAACATCAGCCCACGGAAGAAACCCATGACCACTCTCGGCCAGGCCCTCGACGAGCTCGTCGCCACGGTGGAATCGCGCGCCTCCGCCGACCCTTCCACCTCCTACACCGCCAAGCTCATCGCATCCGGCCCCGCCCGCTGCGCCAAGAAGCTCGGCGAAGAAGCCGTCGAGACCGCGCTCGCCGCCGTCTCCGACACAAGCACGCTGGCCGAAGAATCCGCCGATCTCCTCTATCACCTCATCGTGACGCTGAAGGCGTGCAACGTCCCCCCGTCCGCCATCGCCGACGCCCTCGCGCGCCGCCGCGCCCAATCCGGCCTCGAAGAAAAAGCCGGCCGCGGCTCGTAGGGCTCATGCCGCCCGCCTCAGAAACACATAGAACGCCCCCGCGCCGCCGTGCCGCGCATGCGCCTCCGCGTATCCAGCCACGATCGACCGCACCTCGCCAGCCGCCAGCCACTCCGGCAGCCGCCGCTTGAGCACGCCCGGCGCCGCTTCGCCGTCGCGCAAGCGCCCCTTGCCCGTCACCACGATCACGACCCGTGCGCCCTCCCCTTGCGCCCGCGCCAGGAAGGCGCCGAGCGCCGCGCGCGCCTGGTCCTGCGTGTAGCCATGCAGGTCGAGCTTTGCGTCGATCTCGAGTTTCCCGCGCCGCACCCGCTTTTCGTCGCCGCGGTCGGCCAGCGCGCCGCGCCGAATTTCCGTAGGCGGAGCTTTCGGGCCGGAGGTCGCGGCCTTGGTGCGATGCCGCACGCTCCCTGGCGCGGGCACGAGCACGGGCGCCTGCACGCCCGGCATCGGAACGGCCGTCCGCGCGACGCGCGCCCAAAGCGCCGCCTCTTCCGCACTCAATTCCCGTTTGGATTTGCTCACCCGACCGCTTCCCGAAAAGTGTCCTGCGGTTTTCGGAAAAGAAGCGGTCGAAAGATCTAGGCCGCGACGACGCGCGCCAGCTTCCAGTTCGGATCCGCCGAGCGCACGTCACGCTCGAACGTCCACTTCTCGGCGGTATCGCGCAGGCCCGTGGCGCCTTCCGCCAGCTCCGCCTCGAACTTCACGGCCACCTGCGCCGTCTCGCCCGCCAGATCGGCGTCAGCGATCTCCGCCGTCTTCAGCCGCACCAGCTCGGCGCCCTTCTCGCCGCGCGCGTTGCGCTCGTCGATCGCCTTGGCGTAGGCGGCGAACACCCGATCCGTCAGCAGCGGCTTCAGCGTCTCCCGGTCGCCGGAAGCGAACGCCCCGACGATCATCTCATAGGCGCCGCGCGCGCCCACGACGAAGGCGGACGGATCGAAGCTCGGATCGGCGCGCATGATCTTGCCGAGGCCCCCGCTCGCAGGCCCGCCCACCGGCGGCGCGACCGGCGCCCTGGCCGACCCCATGTCGCGGGCCAGATCCCCCCCCTGCGCCGAAGACGTCTGCGGCGGCGCCGGAGGCGTCGGCCGCTCCGCGCCCGTGCGGCGGCCGAGCACGCTATAGAGCTTGGCCAGCACCACGCCGGCGACGATCGCCAGGACCAAGAGTTCGATGAGCTGGGTGTTCACGTTCTCCGGCCCCTGCTTCCTTTGGCCAAAATCCTGGGAGTCACGCCGCGACCCTACCACATAATGTCTCCAGAAGGTGAGCGCTACCCGTAGATGGCGCGTCAACAGATGTTGGCGATCCTTTGCGCGCGATTGCTCCCACCCGCGCCTGCGTGCTAGCCCGCCGGACCTGACATTTTCGAGCGCGAGGCCATGACGACACTCACCCCGGACGACGCGCCGCCCCCTTCGGAAGGCCCGCAAATTCGGGTTCTCGCGCAATACGTGAAGGATTTATCGTTTGAGAATCCGATGGCTGCGGCGGCCGCCCGGGCCTACGATTCCCAGCCCTTGATTGACATGGGCGTCGAGGTGAAGAGCCGCCCGGCCTCCACCGAGAGCGACGTTTTCGAGGTCGATCTGCGCATCAAGGTCGATGCCAAGCGCGGCGATGAGATTCTGTTCATCATCGATCTCGTCTATGGCGGCCTCTTCCAGTTCGCCAATGTCCGCCCTGAGGACGTCGAGCCGCTGCTCTGGATCGAGTGCCCGCGGCTGCTTTTCCCCTTTTCCCGTCAGGTCTTGGCGGAAATCACTCGCGAGGGCGGCTACCCGCCCCTGCTGGTCAACCCGATCGATTTCACGCCGCTTTATTATGCCGAGATGCGCGCCCGCGAAGAGGCCGCCGGCGGTCAGCCCAAGGCCACAGCCGCGGGCGGCTCGCCGCCCGCCTCACCCTGATCGGCGAACTCCGCGAACTTTTTCCACAGGGCGTCGGCCCCCAGAGTGCTCACGAACGCCGCGTGCGCGGCCGCCTCCTCCGCGGTGATTCGCGCCGGCAGCGCGAGCGTCCGCTGCGCCCGGCTCACCCGGATGATCGCCGAGGCGGTCTCCTCCAGGACAGGCGCGTCCTCGAACACCAGACTCTGCTCGCGCCCGCCCCTGAGCTCTAGATAGACCCGCGCCAGCATCTTCGCATCGACCAGCGCGCCGTGCCCGCCAGCCCCCCTGCGCGCGCTGAGATCGAAGCCTTCGCGGTCGAGCATGAACCGCTTCGAGAGCGCGTCCAGCGAATTGGCCGCCCCGCGGAACTTCGCCCGCGCGATCTCCAGCGAGTCGATATAGCGCTCCGCCGGCGTCTCCGCCCGCTGCAGGCGCCGCAGCTCCGCATTGAGGAACATCCGGTCGAACGCCGCGTTATGCGCGATGATCGGCGCGTCCCCGAAGAACTCCATCAGCTCATCGACCACGCTGGCGAACAGCGGCTTGTCGCGCAGGAACGCGCCCGTGAGCCCGTGCACGCGCACCACCTCGTCCGGCACGTCGCGCTGCGGATTGAGATAGCAATGGAACGTACGGCCCGTGGGCGACAGGTTCACGATCTCCACGCAGCCGATCTCCACGATCCGGTCGCCGTCCTCCGGCGACCGCCCCGTGGTTTCAGTGTCGAACACGATTTCCCGCATGGCTTCGTACTTAGGTCAGATTCGTTACCCGAAAATATCCGCCACGCTGCAAGATGAACCTCCCTCCCTCCCCCTTCGGGGGAGGGTGTCGCTGCGGAGCAGCGACGGGTGGGGCTACCCCGCCCGCACCGCCTCCAGCACGGCCCGCACCTGCGTCCGCGCCTCATCGAATCCGAGCCCGGTATTGACGATGAAATCCGCCCGCCTGCGCTTCTCCTCGTCCGGAACCTGCCGCGCCAACAGCCGCTCGAACTTCTCCGCGCTCATCCCAGGCCGCGCCATCACCCGCGCGCGCTGCACCTCTTCCGGCGCGGTCACCACCACCACCGCATCGAGATGCCGGTCCCCTCCCCCTTCGAACAGCAGCGGAATGTCGAGCACCACGAGCTCGGCGCCGGCGCGCCGCTGCGCTTCGAGGAACGCCTGCTGCGCCTCGCGCACCAGCGGATGCACGATCGCCTCCAATCGCCTCATCGCGTCCGGATCGTGCACCACGAGCGCCGACAGCGCCTCGCGATCCACCGCGCCATCCTTCACAGCGCCAGGAAATTCCGCTGCGATCGGCGCTACCGCGGCGCCGCCCGCCGCATAGAGCGCATGCACGCTCGCGTCGGAATCGTACACCGGCGCGCCCGCCTCCGCGAACATCTGCGCCGTCGTGCTTTTTCCCATCCCGATCGAACCGGTCAGCCCAATCAAGATCATGTCCGCTCCGCAAACGCCGCTTCCAGCGCGGCCCGCCCAACCGCAATGTCCGGCCGCTGATCGAACCAGAGCTCGAAAGCCATCGCGCCCTGATGCAGCAGCATCCCGAGGCCATCGATCGTCTTCAGGCCGCGCGCCTTCGCCGCCTTCAGCAGCGCGGTCTCGCGCGGCGCATAGACCGAATCCATCACGATCGCGCTTTGCTTTGCGCGCTCGATCGGCCAGTCGAATTGCTCCTTCCCGATCATCCCAAGCGACGTGGCGTTCACGATCACGTCCGCATTCGCGAACGCTTCCCCCAGCTCCGCCCAGGGAACAGCCATGCCGCCAACGAGCCGCGCCGACGCCTCCGCGCCCGGAAACGTCCGGTTACAGACGACCACGTTCGCCACGCCGGCTTCCGCCAGCCCCCACACCGCCGCGCGCCCGGCGCCGCCGGCGCCGATCACCAGCGCGACCTGCGTCTTGCCGCGCCAGTCTGGCGTCGCCTCGTCGAACGCGCCGCTCACGCCCGCCCAATCCGTGTTGAAAGCAACGAGAGTCCCATCGTTCTCCCAGGTCAGCACGTTCGCCGCGTGCAGCTTCCGCACCGCCACGTCGTGCACGTCCGCCGCCCGCGCGGCGCGCTCCTTGTGCGGCGTCGTGACGTTCGCGCCCTTGAGCCCAAGGCCCCGCAAGCCGGCAAACGCCCGCTCGGCCCCCTCCTCCGCGATCCCGAGCGGCACATAGACCGCGTCGATCCCGGCCGCCTGCATCCAGGCGTTCTGCATCGCCGGCGACAGCGAATGGATCACCGGATCGCCGATGATCGCGAAGAGCTGCGTTCGTCCTGAGATCTTCATTCCGCAACTTGGCCATGCAGCCGCAGGAACGACAAGAGCGGCAGCAACGGCAATCCGAGCACGGAGAAGAAGTCCCCTTCCACGCTCTCGAACAATTGCGCCCCCAGGCCCTCCAGCTGGTAGCCCCCGACGCTGGCGAACGCGCCCTTGCCGAGCTGGTCGAGATAGCTCTCCAGGAAGTCGTCGCTGAACGCCCGCATCACCAGCCGGGTCGTATCCACATGCCGCCAGATCGGCGCGCCCTCGGTCGCCACCACGACGCCCGTGTGCAGCACATGCTCCTTCCCGCGCAGCTGCAGCAGCCGCGCCTTCGCGCCGGCGCGATTGGCGGTCTTGTCGAACGCCTCGTCCCCCAGCGCCAGGATCTGGTCGGCGCCGATCACGAACCCGTCGCGCCGCCGCGACACCGACACCGCCTTCGCTTCCGCCAGCGCATCGGCCTGGTCGCGCGGCTTGAGGCCCGTCGCCCGCAGGCCCGCCTTCAGCGCTTCCTCATCGACATGCGGCGCCTCCGCCTCGAACGCGACCCCCGCCGCCTTCAGCATCTTCACCCGCGTCGCGCTCGTTGAAGCCAGCCAGAGGCTCATTCCCGACAACCGATCATTCTTCTCTCGCCCGCTTCTCGGCCAGATGATTGAGGATGATTGCCGCGGTCTCTTCCACCGAGCGCCGCGTCACATCAATCACCGGCCAGCCGTACTTCTCGAACATCCTCTGTGCGTGGCTGATCTCCGCCCGCACCGAATCCTGTTCGACATAGGACGTCTCGCGCGTTTCCTTCATCGCCGCGAGCCGGTTCCTGCGCACATGCACCAGCCGATCAGCCGAGATCGTCAGCGCCACAATCAGCGGCGCATCCGGCTGGAAGAGGAAATCCGGCAGCGGCGAGGTCAGCACGATCGGCACGTTCGCCGCTTTCACGCCCCGATTGGCCAGATAGACGCTGGTCGGCGTCTTGGAGGTCCGCGACACCCCGACCAGGATCACGTCGGCGTCCTTGAGCTCCATCGTGTGCTGGCCGTCGTCATGGCCCATCGCGAAATTGAGCGCATCGACGCGCCGGAAATATTCCGCCGACAGGATCCGGCTGCCGACCCGATGATTCGTCTGCAGCCCCAGATACCGGCTCATCACGTCGAGCGTCGAATCAAGCACCGGGATGCACGGATGCCCCTGCTCCTTGCAGAATTTCTCCAGCCGCTCCCGCTGCTCGACATTCGAGAGCGTGAACATGACGAGCCCCGGCGCGTCCGAGATATCCCGGTGCACGCGCTCCAGCTGCCGCGCCGTCCGCACCAGATAATAGGTGTGCTCGATCGGCAGGATGTTGTCGAACTGCGCGCACGCCGCGCGCAGCACGCTCGCCAGCGTCTCGCCCGTGGAATCCGACACCAGGTGCACGTTGAGATAGACGCCTGGCCGGACCGTATCGATGCTCACAGCGCTCATGCCCTGTCTTCAGCCCCGCAGTCTGTGGATGACCTGTTAAAGGACCGCCCCTGCCCCGATGTCCAGCCGCGAGCGCGGTCAATTCCCCCTCTCCCGCGCCCGATTCCCTCAACATGCCTCAACACCTTTCCCACAGGCCGCTAATTCCGGCGCCTCGAATCGTGAAAGGTGGACAAGTCCTTTTTCGCGTGCTGCGACAAACCCGTTGGCCCCCGATCCCGCCCGAGCATCCTGTGGACATCGCTTGGATGGTTTCCAAATACCGGCCATCACCCGACCAACAACAAGACTCCACCTTTGTGATCCCCATGGAAGAAAAAAATAGAAGTGGAGGGTTGGCCTGGTCGAAGGTCGAACCCGAAAGCCTGGGCCCGGTTCCCAAACCTCCGATCCTGCTGAGCGATCTCCAGCAGAAGAAGAAGTTCCTGCGCGTGCTCGCCGGCGATCGCGAGGAATCGCCGCCTGTCTGGATCATGCGCCAGGCCGGCCGCTACCTGCCCGAATACCGCCAGCTTCGCGCCCGCGCCCGTTCCTTCCTCGAGTTCTGCTACTCCCCTGCCCTCGCCTCCGAAGCGGCCTTGCAGCCCATCCGTCGCTTCGGCTTCGACGCTGCGATCCTCTTCTCCGACATCCTCACCATTCCCGATGCGCTCGGCCGCAAGGTCCATTTCGACGAAGGCAAGGGTCCGCGCCTGGCGCCGCTGGTCGAGGAGCAGAACTGGCGCTTTGATGAGCCCACCCGCGCGCTCCAGCGCCTCGCCCCCGTCTACGAAACCGTGGAGCGCACCCGCGCCGCCCTCGATCCCCAGACGGCGCTCATCGGTTTCGCCGGCGGGCCTTGGACGGTCGCCTGCTACATGCTGCAGGGCGAAGGCGGCGAGAAGGATGTCGCCCGCCGCGCTGCGTACCAGCGCGCCCACGAGGTTGACGTCCTCCTCGTCATCCTTGCCGAGACCACCGCGCTTCACCTTGCGCAACAGGCCCGCATGGGCGCCGACTGTCTGCAGATCTTCGAGAGCTGGGCCCAAGGCCTTTCCACCGCCCTCTTCACCCGCCTTGTCATCGCTCCCACGCGCCACATCGTCGCGCGCCTCCGCGCACTGGGCGTTTCTGCGCCGGTGATCGGTTTCCCCCGCGCCGCCACCGAGACTCAGATCGAGCTCTACGCCCGCGAGACCGGCGTGACCGCCCTCTCCCTCGACACCGCCGCCGAGCCCGCAAGCTTCCGCAATCTCGGCCTTCCCCTCCAAGGCAACCTGGATCCCCAGCTCCTGGTCACCGGCGGTGCGCCCCTCGAGCGCGGCGTCCGCGAATGCCTCGACGCCTTCTCCGCCTCTCCGCACATCTTCAACCTCGGCCACGGCATCACCCCCGACGCTTCGCCCGACAACGTCGCCCATATGATCCGTCTCGTCCGCGGCGCGTAGAACCGCTGGACCGCCGGCTTCCGGCCGGCGAAACATGGCGCGGGGGATCCGCGCTTGCCCAAGGATCGAGACAAGCTCGAACGCCAGATGGCTGCGCGAGGTTGGACCTATGCCCAGATCGACGAGGCCAAAGCAGCCGGTCAGACGTTCCCGGTGGCGAACAATGAGACAGGTGAGCCGGCGACGCGCTATATTCACCCCGACACCGGCAGATCGGTGATCATCGATGACGAAGCAGGCGAAATCCTTCATGTCGGCGGCGACGGGTTCGTTTACTGAGACCATCCACGTGCGCCTCCTTGACGAGGGCGTTGACGTCTGGCGTCCGGTGCGGGCGCGCGCCTTGGGCGACGGCGCATACGAGCTTGCCGGCGATCCCGCTCCGCCGGACGAATCCTGGGAATTCGCCCCCGGCGCCAAAGTCGGCGTCAAGATCGACAAGAATGTCGCCAAGGCCGTCGCTCCGCCGAAGAGCGCGAAGCGCCGTCGCTAACCCTCCATGCATTTGCCTCGACCGTCATCCCCACCGGGCGCCTGACGATGCGCAAGGTCGCGATCATTCTCTGCAATCTCGGCGGCCCGGATTCTCCCGCCGCCGTGCGCCCATTCCTCTTCAACCTCTTCAACGACGCGTACGTCCTCGCCCTCCCCCAGCCTTTCCGCGCGCTGCTTGCCTGGATCATCTCCACCGCGCGCGACAAGTTCGCTCGCGCCAACTACGCCAAGATCGGCGGCCGCTCTCCCCTCTTCCCGGAAACCCAAAAGCAGGCCGCGGCGCTCGAAGCCGCGCTTGCCGGCCGCCGTCTGGCGAACCTCGAAGCCAAGACCTTCATCGCCATGCGCCACTGGCGGCCATTCACCGCTGACGCCGCGAAAGCCGCTGCAAGCTGGGGCGCGACCGAAGCGATTGTCCTGCCTCTCTATCCGCAATTCTCCGGCGCCACGACCGCCTCCGCGCTCGCCGCCTGGCGCAAAGCCTCGCGCCTCCCCACCGCCGCTGTCTGCTGCTGGAGCGCTGGCGCGAAATTGGCCCGCGCGCACGCCGATGCGATCCTCTCCGCATGGCGCGCAGCCGGCTCGCCCGGCAATCCGCGCGTTCTCTTCTCCGCCCACGGACTGCCGGAACGCGACGTCGCGCGCGGCGATCCCTACCAATTCCATTGCGAACGCAGCGTCGCCGCCGTCCGCGCGCTCCTGCCCGCCGACTGGGACCACGTCCTCTGCTACCAGTCGCGCGTCGGCCCGCTGAAATGGCTTGGTCCGTCCACGGACGACGAGATTCGCCGCGCCGGCGCCGACAACAGGGGCCTGATCGTCTGTCCGGTCGCCTTCGTCTCCGAGCACATCGAGACGCTCGTTGAGCTCGACATCGACTACGCCGAGCTCGCGCATGCGCAGCCCCTGCCGTTCTACATCCGCGCCCCCGCTCCGGGCGTGGCCGAGCCTTTCATCGATGCGCTCGCCGATCTCGTCGAAGCCGCCCTCGCGCGCCCTCGACAGACCGCCTCCGACGAAGGCCCCCGCCTTTGTCCGCACCAATTCAGCCGTTGCCCGCATCGCGCCGCGTAATAAACAGGGGCAATGAACTACGACCTCCTCCGCGGCCTGCACATCATCGCGGTCATCGCCTGGGTCGCCGGCCTGCTGATGCTGCCGCGTCTTTACGCCTACCAGGCCGAAGCCGAACCAGGCGGCGAGCTGTCCAGGAAGATGCTCGAAGCCGCGCGCCGCCTGCGCGTGATCATCCTTATGCCCTCGCTCCTGCTCGCCTTCGGCTTCGGGCTGCTCCTCTTCATGCAGCGCTTCGCCGGCGCCGGCGCGCCGCCGCTTTGGATCACGATCAAGATCGCTCTCGCTCTCGTGCTTGCCGGCTATCACGGCTTCCTCGCCGCTGAAGGCCGCAAGCTGGTGAAGGGACAAAAACCGCGCAGCGGCCGCTTCTGGCGCTTGATGGGCGAAGTCCCCATCCTTATCTCGATAGCCATCGTGCTGCTGGCGGTACTCGAACAGCCCAGC
Source organism: Hyphomonadaceae bacterium (assembly GCA_016791425.1). Classification (GTDB taxonomy): domain Bacteria; phylum Pseudomonadota; class Alphaproteobacteria; order Caulobacterales; family Aquidulcibacteraceae; genus CADEEL01. Next base: position 351,896 of record JAEUMQ010000007.1, read on the forward strand.
TAGCGCGCCCGACTGGCCTCCAACGCCCCATCAGCCGGACTCTTGACGCAACCCGCGGCTTGTGGTGACGATCCCGCGGCTAGCGCTGCAGAGCGCACGCGTCCGGCGGCGCGACAGCCTTTCCTTCCTCCCCGCCGAACCACCTCCACCTTTCCCACGCCTAGGCGCCTCATCGCGTCCGGCGCCAGCGAACACACATCAGAGCATACGATGGCAGACGATATCCGCACCGAATCCATGACCCCAGATCCGTCGCAAGGTCCCGCCCAGGATCTGGCCGGCGGGCTGAAGGAGCTCACGCTTCAGGAGTTGAAGCGCAAGCCGCCTGCCGAGCTCTTGGAGATGGCCGAAAGCCTCGAGGTCGAGAACGCCAACAACCTGCGCACGCAGGACATGATGTTCGCCATCCTGAAGGAGCTCGCCGAGCGCGGCGTCGATATCGGCGGCGCCGGCGTCGTCGAGATTCTCCCCGACGGCTTCGCCTTCCTGCGCTCACCGCAATCGAACTATCTGCCGGGCCCGGACGATATCTACGTCTCGCCCCAGCAGATCCGGAAGTTCGGCCTCCGCACCGGCGACACCGTCGAGGGCCAGATCCGCGCCCCGAAGGACGGCGAGCGCTATTTCGCCCTCACCAAGGTCAACTCGATCAATTTCGAGGACCCCGACCGCGTCCGCCACAAGGTCCATTTCGACAACCTGACGCCGCTCTATCCCACCGAGCGGCTCAAGATGGAGATGGACGATCCGACCCTGAAGGACAAAACCGGCCGCATCATCGACATTGTCGCTCCGATCGGCAAAGGCCAGCGCTCGCTCATCGTCGCGCAGCCCCGCACCGGCAAGACGGTCATCCTCCAGAACATCGCCAAGGCGATCGAAGCGAACCACCCGGAAGTCTTCCTCATTGTGCTGCTCATCGACGAGCGCCCGGAAGAAGTCACCGACATGCAGCGCACCGTGAAGGGCGAGGTCGTCTCCTCCACCTTCGATGAGCCTGCCACCCGCCACGTCGCCGTCGCCGAGATGGTCATCGAGAAGGCCAAGCGCCTGGCCGAGCACGGCAAGGACGTGGTGATCCTGCTCGACTCCATCACCCGCCTCGGCCGCGCCTACAACACGGTCGTCCCCTCCTCCGGCAAGGTGCTCACCGGCGGCGTCGACGCCAACGCCCTGCAGCGCCCGAAGCGCTTCTTCGGCGCCGCGCGCAATCTGGAGGAAGGCGGCTCCCTCACCATCATCGCGACCGCGCTGATCGACACCGGCTCGCGCATGGACGAAGTCATCTTCGAAGAGTTCAAGGGCACCGGTAACTCTGAGCTTCAGCTCGACCGCAAGGTCGCCGACCGCCGCATCTTCCCGGCCATCGACGTCTTGAAGTCCGGCACCCGCAAGGACGAGCTCATCACCCCGAAGGAGCACCTGCAGAAGATGTACGTGCTCCGCCGCATCCTCTCCCCGATGGGCACCCAGGACGCGATCGAGTTCCTCCTCGACAAGCTCCGCGCTTCGAAGAACAACGACGACTTCTTCCAGTCCATGAACACCTGAGCATCCACTCGACGGTGCGAAGTCCTCCCCCGTTCACGGGGGAGGTGTCGCACGCTTGCGTGCGGCGGAGGGGGCAGCCGCCACCTCAGCCTCTCAAGAAGTCCCGCGACGCCGCGCAGCGGCGACGGGTGGCGCCGAGGCTCTTTCCTCCCCCGTTCACGGGGGAGGTGTCGCGCGCTTGCGCGCGACGGAGGGGGTGCAACATCCGCGCCCTTTATTGCGCCCTCAGTCAACATCGCTTGCGCTCGCTGACGGCTCCCCCGTAAACGGGGGAGCAAGGAGCCCTTCCATGCTACGCATCTACCACACGCCGCCGTCGCGCTCCGTGCGCATTGTCTGGCTCGCCGAGGAGATGTCCCTCCCCTACGAAGCCATCGCGGTCCCGTTCGGCGGCGCGCCGCCAGCCGGCTTCACTGACGCGAGCCCGCTCGGGCAGCTCCCCGCCATTGAAGACGGTGAGGTCCGCATGATCGAATCCGTCGCCATCATGCAATACCTGCTCGCCAAGTACGGCCCCTCGCCGCTCGAAGTGACCAAGACCGAGCGCGCCTTCCCCGACTACCTGCAATTCCTCGAGTTCGGCGAAGCCGGCCTCACCGCCATCGGCAACGCCTATGTCGCCACCCGCTTCCGCGCGCCCGACGACCAGAAGAAGAACTGGACGGTCGATTACGTGACCGACGCCATGCGCAAGCGCTTCGCCCTGGTTGACAGGCGCCTCGCCGACGGCCGCGAATTCATCGTCGCCGATCGTTTCACCGCCGCCGACATCTCCGTCGGCTGGTCGGTCTCCATCGCAAAATACTTCGGCATCCTGGAAAGCTTCGAGCCCGCGACGCAAGCCTACTATGATCGCATCACCGCCCGCCCGGCCTACGCCAAGGCCATCGCCGGCTAATCACACAATCGCGCAAGCACAGCCTCCCTTCCCCTCGGGGGAGGGTGTCGCGGCGCAGCGGCGACGGGCGGGGACCGCCCCAGGGCGCCAAAATAGGAGGGCGAAACTCTCTCCATCCCCCTCCCCCATCTCTAGCCCTGCCCCCGCCAAAACCCACTCAAATAAGCCTTTCCAGCCCATTCATAACTTAACGCCATCCGCAACCACCGCCGACTTATCCGACCGACCCCGCCCCGCGCTATACTCCTCGCCTATGCCAAGCGAACCGGAGACAATTCAAGACCCCATCGAAGCCGTCCTGGCTTCGATTCGCCTTTGGCTCCTCCGCGCCATCGCCGTCCTCGCCGCGCACTTCCCGAACCGGCTGGGCCGCGACAACGCCAGCGACCTGCGCGCCTATCTGCGCGACGTCCGCTACGACCTGAAGCGCGCGATCTTCCTCCGCGCCATCGCGCGCATGCCGCAGACCGACCCACCCACGCGCCATCGTCCGCCGTCGGGCTATGCCGTGCGCCGCTGGAAGCCGAGCCATTTCCGCTTCCTCACCCACGGCGCCTTCAACCGCATGCCGCGCGATCTCCTTGCTCGCCTCGCCCACCTGCGCGCCCTCTCCGAAGATCTCGACGCCATCACCGAGCGCCTGCTGAAACGCCTGCAGCGCCGCCGCTTGCGCGCGTCGTTCCGCAAGCCTCTCCGCTCGCGCCGGCTTTTTCCGACACGTCCTAGCGCACGCCCCTCGCCTGACCTGCACAACGCCGCGGTAAGCCCCACCGCCGGCGCCGTCCGCGCACGCGCGACGCTTGGTCCCCTCTCCCGCGCCCAGCGGGAGAGGGGTCGGGGGTGAGGGAGTTGATCACTCATGCGCGCGAAGCGCCGCGCTGGATGGTCGGCGCCCGCGCGCCAAATCAAGGGATAAGCACCACGCTCCCCGTCGTCTTCCGCGCCTGCAGATCCGCATGCGCCTGCGCCGCGTCCGCCAGCTTGTAGCGCTGCGGCGCCGCGATCTTCACCGCGCTCGATGCGATCACGCCGAACAGATCGTCCGCCGTCTCCTGCAGCGCCTCCGCGCTCGCCGCGTAATGGAAGAGCGTCGGCCTGGTCAGGAAAAGCGACCCCTTCTGCATCAGGAGCAGCGGACTGAACTCAGGGACCGCGCCCGACGAATTCCCGAAGCTCACCATCATGCCGGTGGGCTTCAGTGAATCGAGCGACGCCATGAAGCTGTCCTTGCCGACCGAGTCGTAGACGACGTCCGCGCCGACTCCAATTGTGATCTCGCGCACGCGCTTGGCGATGTCTTCGCGGCTCGACACGATTGCATGATCCGCGCCCAGCGCCTTCGCGATCTCCGCCTTCGCGTCGCTCCCCACGATCCCGATCACGGTCGCGCCCAGATGCTTCGCCCATTGCGTCGCGATCTGCCCGACCCCGCCCGCCGCGGAGTACACCACCACCACATTGTTTTGCTTCACGGGAAACGTCTTGCGCAAAAGGAAACGCGCCGTCATCCCCTTCAGCATCGAAGCCGCGGCGATCTCATCGGCCATGGCTTCCGGCAGCTTCACCGCGCGGTCCGCCGCCACGACATGCGCTTCCGCGTAGCCTCCGATCGGGCCGGTGCAATAGCCCGCGCGATCGCCGATCTTGAATCGCGTCACGCCTTCGCCGACCGCATCAACGACGCCCGCGCCCTCCTGCCCAAGCCCGCTCGGCAGGCTCAGCGGATAGAGTCCGCCGCGATGATACGTATCGATGAAATTGACTCCGATCGCGCCTTGCCTGATGCGGATCTGCCCGGGGCCCGGGCTCGGCGTCTCCACCTCGACCAGCCTCATCACCTCCGGCCCGCCCGTCGCTTCGATCCTGATTGCTTTCATGACGAGGCTCCTTTCCTCCCCCGTTCACGGGGGAGGTGTCGCGAGCGAAGCTCGCGACGGCGGGGGCGCAACTTGCGCCAACGTGTCATCGCAGGCACCTTCCTGGCCCCCAGCCCTCGCCGTCCCATGCGTCGAGCGCGCGATACGCCGCCTCCGGACGATCCGTCGAAAGCACCGCAATTCCGGTATCCGCGAACGCGGCGTACCCGGTATCGCCTTCCCGCTCGAACCTGCGATCCCATTCCGAGTTGGTCCCGAACATCGCTTCGATTCCGCGCTCGGCGAGCGCCACGTTGAGCGCCGAATTGGGCTCCCGGTTCCCCGTCCACGCCAGGATCCGCGAGCGATCGACGTCCGCTTCGAGCAGCCGCGCGAGGTCGCCGCGCGAATAGATCGGCGCGGAGATCATCAGCGCCGGATCGAGCCGGTGCGCCGTGATCGCATCCTCCAGCGTGTAGGTGATGATCACGGCGCGGTTCTCCGCCTCCGCCCTACGCACCGCCTCGACCACCCGCTCCATCGGCGTTCCCTGCTTCACATCGAGCTCGAGGATCGTGCGCCCGCGCGCCCATTCCAACGCCTCCTCCAGCGACGGCGGCCGCGCCGCGAGCACGCGCCCGCTCTCGTCCCGGAGCCGCAAGCCCTGCAGCCGCGCCAGCGTGTAGGTCGCGACCCGCCCCGTCCCGTTCGTCGTGCGATCGACCATGTCGTCGTGCATCAGCGCCAGCGATCCGTCCGCCAGCAGCACGACGTCGATCTCCATCATCGCCGGCGCTTTCGCGAGCGTGTTCTCGAACGCCTCGATCGAATTCTCCGCGAACCCTGGCGCGGGGCCGCCACGATGCGCCGCGATGATCGCGCCGTCTCCGGCGCGCACGCAATCGAAGAACGCCGCGATGTTCGAAGGCGCAATCGTCTGCACCGGCTGTGCAGTCGGCGCCGGCGCATGCTGCGTCGAACACCCCGCCAACGCCAGCACTACCGCGAAAACAGCCAACCTCATGCGAGCTTCTCATTGAGGAACGCAACCGTGCGGCCGTCCGCCAGCCGCGCGGCGTCCGCCGCATAATGCGCGCCGCCTTCCCGCGTGAAGGCGTGATCCTCGTTCGCATAGACGTGGATCGCGACGCTCGGCTTCGACGAAAGCCCCGCCTTGATCGCGTCTTGCGCCTCCGGCTTCACGAACTGGTCCTTGCCCGCGATGTGCAGCATCAGCGGATTGGCGAGGTTCGCCGCTTCGCCGAGCTTCGTCTCGATGCCGACGCCGTAATAGCCCACGCACGCATCCGCGTTCGTGCGGCATGCGGTGAGGTACGCAAGCAAGCCGCCGAGGCAATACCCGATGGCGCCGACCTTCCCGGTGCTGCGCACGTGATCGATCGTCGCCTGGATATCCTCCACGCCCTTGCCCTGGTCGAACCGCTTCATCAGGTCGAACGCCTTGCCCCATTCTTCCTGGGTCTTGTCGGTGAGCTGCACGCCCGGCTCCAGCCGCCAAAAGAGATCCGGCGAGATCGCCAGGAAGCCTTCGCCGGCGAGCCAGTCTGACTTGTGCTGCATCGTGGCGTTCACGCCGAAGATTTCCTGGATCACCACCACCGCCGCCTTCGGCTTGCCTTGCGGGCGTGCGACATAGGCCTTGAACGGCCCGTCTTTGCCTTTGACCTCGACCCACTCACCCATGGCGGCGCTCTCCTCTTCAAGCCGGGACCGGTCTATAGACGGGGCCGCCACGGGAATCGACCGCCGGAGCCGCCCATGAAGTTCACCATCGATGTCGAATGCACGCCCGAGGAGGCGCGCCGGTTCATCGGCTTTCCAGACGTCACGCCGCTCAACGAGGCTCTGGTCGCGGAGATGCAGAAGCGGATGGAAGCCAACATGGCGCTCATGGCCCCCGAGACCATGATGCAGTCCTGGATGGCCATCGGCGCCCAGGCCCAGGACGCCTTCGTCAAGCTGATGACCTCCGCCGCCGCCGGTTCGGCCCCCTCGGCCTTCAACCCGCCCGGCTACAAGAAAAGCTGACCCTGAAGCGAACCATAGCCGCCCTGGCGACCGGCGCCGGCCGGGCCGGCGTTGCGGTCCTCCGTGTCTCGGGCCCGGCCGCCGAGGCGAGTTTGGCCGCCCTGACTGGACGGGAAGGACCCAAGCCCTTCACGGCCGAGGCCCGGCTCTTCAGGCGCCCCGCCACCGGCGAGCCGATCGATTTCGGCCTGGCGCTCTTCATGCCTCCGCCGAACAACTACACCGGCGAACCCATCGCCGAGTTCATGGTCCATGGCGGACCCGCCATCGTGGCCTCCATGCTGGACGCCCTCACATCGCTCCCGGACGTGCGCCTGGCCGAGCCCGGCGAGTTCACCCGCCGCGCCTTTGAGAACGGCAAGCTCGATCTCACCAAGGCCGAAGCGCTCGCCGATCTCGTCGACGCCGAAACCGAAGGCCAGCGACGCCAGGCGCTCCGGCAATACCGCGGCGCCTTGGAGAAGCGCATCGAAGGATGGCGCAGGACTCTCATCGAGATTTCCGCGCTCATGGAAGCCGAGATCGATTTCCCGGATGAAGAAGTACCTGAAGGAGTGGCGGAAGGCGCACGGGCGAAAATCGCCCATTTGACGGGCGAATTCGCAGCCTTCCTTGCTGACGCGCATCGCGGCGAGCGCGTGCGCGAAGGCTTCCGCATCGCCATCATCGGCGCGCCGAATGTCGGCAAGTCGTCGCTCCTCAATGCCCTGGCTCAGCGCGAAGCGGCGATCGTCTCGGACATACCCGGCACCACCCGCGACGTTGTCGAAGTCCGCCTCGTGCTTGCCGGCTTCCCGGTCTGGATCGCCGACACTGCGGGCCTCCGCGAAGCCTCCGATCAGATCGAGGCGGAGGGCGTTCGCCGCGCTCTGGAGCGGGCGCGCGACGCCGATCTCCGCATCGCCGTCATCGACGGCGGCGTGAGCGCCAAGGCTCTCTCGGAGGTCCGCCAGGGCGATCTCGTGGTCCTCAACAAGATCGACCTCGCGCCCCCGGAATCGCACGGGATCACCCACCGCATCTCCGCCAGAACCGGCGAGGGCATGCCGGCGCTCATCGCTACCCTGGAGGCCCGGGTAGTGCAGGCGCTCGGCGCCGAGGAGGCCGCGCCCCTGACCCGCGCCCGCCACCGCGCCCAATTGGAGGAGGCGCACGCCGCGCTCCTCCGGGCTGATCAGGCGCTCGCACTCGGTCCCGAGCTGGCGGCCGAAGACGTCCGCTTGGCCGCCCGGGCGCTTGGCCGACTCACCGGCCGGATCGACGTGGAGGACATATTGGGCGAGATCTTCGCCCGCTTCTGCATCGGCAAGTAATACGCCAAAAGACCCTTGTGGTTCTACCGGAGCACCCGATGGCGTCGTCGCCGATCAGAGTCACCGGTAGGCCGAAGAGGGGATTCACCTCGCCCTCTACTTGCCGCGTTCCACGTGTAACAGGTGAATCGGCGTAAACCTGAGTCAACGCCAAGAGTCGCCAGAGTCGATCCGCAGAAGACGTGTTCCACGTGGAACAATTTCGCACCCGATTCCAAGCACCTAACGATCAGGCGGCGGCGCCTGGTTCGCCCCCTTCGTCGCTCGCTTCGCTCCCGCCACTTCCCCGCAAGCGGGGCAGGAAACCGCTCTTCATCAGAGGTCGCAGGATAGGCGCCTTCCTCCCCCGTTTACGGGGGAGGTGTCGCCGGAGGCGACGGAGGGGGCGCTCGAGGCCTCGCCCTTCGAAACCTCTCCTGATGACGAAATCCGCGCCCTCGCCTATGTCCCTCACGCAGTGACCAACCCCCACTCCTACGACGTCATCGTGATCGGCGGCGGCCATGCCGGCTGCGAAGCCGCGGCTGCCTCAGCGCGCCTGGGCGCGTCCACGCTCCTCATCACCCACAAGCTGGAAACCATCGGCGAGATGAGCTGCAATCCGGCGATCGGCGGCCTCGGCAAGGGCCACCTCGTCCGCGAGATCGACGCCCTGGACGGGGTGATGGGCAGGGTGGCGGACGCAGCCGGAATCCAGTTCCGTCTCCTCAACCGCTCGAAGGGCCCCGCAGTCCGCGGCCCCCGCGCCCAAGCCGACCGCGCGCTCTACCGCCAGGCCATGCAGGCCGCCCTCGCCGAACAACCGAACCTCACCATCCTCGCTGCGACCGTTGAAGACCTCATCCTCTCCCGCTCCCCGGACGCCGGCGCAGCCGGCGATCCGGGGCTCAACGACGAGCGGCTCAACCGTGGGCCCCGGCTCTCGCTACGCTCGGCCGGGGAGCGTATTGCCGGCGTCGTCGCAAGCGATGGCCAGCACTACCGCGCGCCCTGCGTCGTGCTCACCACCGGCACGTTCCTGAAGGGCGTCATCCATATCGGCGCCAAGCGCATCCCCGCCGGACGCGTCGGCGAAGCGCCCGCCATCGGCCTTTCCGAAAAGCTCTATTCCATGGGCTTTTCGATGGGTCGCCTGAAGACAGGTACGCCCGCGCGTCTCAACGCGAACACGATCGATTGGGCCTCGCTCGATTCTCAGAAGGGCGACGACCAGCCGACGCCGTTCTCCTTCCTCACCGACGCCATCGCCAACCCGCAGATCGAATGCGGCGTCACGAGCACGACCGAGGAAACCCACCGCATCATCCGCGAAAGCCTGCACCAGAGCGCGGTCTATTCCGGCGCCATCGCGGGCAGGGGGCCGCGCTACTGTCCCTCGATCGAGGACAAGGTCGTCCGCTTCGCCGAGAAGGGCGCCCACCAGATCTTCCTGGAGCCCGAGGGCCTGCCCGGCACGCCCGACGGCGAGACAATCTACCCGAACGGGATCTCGACCTCGCTGCCGGAGGAGGTGCAGGCCCGCTTCCTCGCCACCATCCCCGGCCTCGAGCGGGCGGTGGTGAAGCGGTACGCCTACGCCATCGAGTACGACTACGTAGACCCGCGCGAGCTCACCCCGACGCTGGAGACCAAGCGCTTGCCCGGCCTCTACCTGGCCGGCCAGATCAACGGCACGACCGGCTACGAGGAGGCAGCCGCGCAAGGGCTCGTCGCCGGCCTCAACGCCGCGCGCTCCGCGTCCGGATCTTCCGCCTTCGAACCATCGCGCGCCGATAGCTATCTCGGCGTGCTCATCGACGATCTCGTGACGCGCGGCGTGAGCGAGCCCTATCGCATGTTCACCTCGCGCGCGGAGTATCGCCTCACGCTGCGCGCCGACAACGCCGACCAGCGTCTTACGCCGAAGGGCATCGAACTGGGTTGCGTCGCCCAAACGCGCGCAGCGCGCTTTACCGCGAAACTAAAGGCGTTTTCGCACGCACGAGAAATGGCGACCACGCTCGCCATCACGCCATACGAAGCGAAGAAGCACGGCCTCAAGCTCAACGAGGATGGCCGCCGGCGCACCGCGCTGGAACTTCTCGCCTACACGCCGTTCGAGACCCTCATCGGCGTCTGGCCCGAGCTTGCAACGTGTTCGGACGAAGCCCGCGCGCAGCTCGAAATCGATGCGCTCTATGCGGGCTATCTTGAGCGCCAGCAGGCCGACGTGATCGCCTTCCGCCGCGACGAGGATCTCCGCATCCCAGCCGATCTCGATTACGGCCAGGTCGGCGGTCTTTCCTCCGAGTGCCGCCAGAAGCTCACTGCCGCCCGCCCGGTCACCCTCGGTCAGGCCGGCCGCATCGAAGGCGTCACCCCCGGCGCCCTGACCGCGCTCCTCGCCCATGTCCGGAAGCGGGCGTGACAGGCGTCCTCCTCTCGCGCTCCCCGGACGCCGCGCAGCGGCGATCCGGGCCCCAACGCCGCGCTGCGGAAGCTTGGGCCCTGGCTCTCCCCCGGAACAAGTCCGGGGTCGGCCGGGGAGCGGGCCAGGGGGGCGTCCGATAACCTACGGCCCCGAACAGCTAAGAGCCGACCTCGGCGTTTCACAGGAAACAGCTGAACGGCTCTCAACACATCTGCGCCTGATCCAGGACTGGAACGATCGGGCCGGCCTGATGGGCCCTCGGGAGTTCCCGGACTACTGGCGCCGCCACGCGCTCGACTGCGCCCAGCTCCTCGACCTGGCGCCAAAAGCAAAGTCCTGGCTCGATATCGGCTCCGGCGCTGGCCTGCCTGGGATCGTCATCGCGATCAGGCTCATGGAGCAGGGGAGCGGCCACATCGACCTGGTCGAGCGCTCCGCCAAGAAGTGCGATTTCCTCAGGGCCGTCATCGCCGAGCTTGGCCTGCCGGCGACCGTTCACGAGAAGCAGATCGCGGAGCTACAGGGGCCAAAGGACGGGGGCGCCAGGTACGACGTCGTCACCGCCCGCGCGGTAGCGCCCTTGAAGCGACTCATTGATTCTGCAAGACCCTGGCTTACCCGCGGCGCCACAGGGCTCTTCCCCAAAGGGGCGGACTACGCATCCGAGCTCGTCGCTGCCGGGTTTCCTCCTGTGGGTGGGGGCTTTCAAGGGCTGACGGCGGAGGCGCTGGCGTCGAGGAGCAATCCGGACGCCAGGATTATTCGGATTCGCGCCGCCTGATCTGCGTTGCCGATGGAGGCCCTGCATGCGCGTGCTCGCAATCGCCAACCAGAAGGGCGGCGTCGGTAAGACCACCACCGCGATCAATCTCGGCGCCGCGCTGGCGGCCACCGGCCATCGCTGCGTGATCTTCGACACCGACCCGCAGGGCAACGCCTCCACCGGTGTCGCGATCGACGCATCGGATCGCGAGATCACCGCATACGACGTGCTTGTCGGCGCACAGCCTCTTTCGGCCGCCGTCATGCAAACGAAGGTGCCGAACCTCTGGATCGCACCGGGCCATGCGAACCTGTCGGGCGTCGAAACCGAGCTGATGGCAGGCTTGCGTCCGCAGCATCGTCTGCGTGATGCGCTCGCCTCTTACCGCGCGGAGAACGCGGCTGCGTTCGATTACATGCTCATCGATTGCCCGCCGTCCTTGAACATTCTGACTGTCAACGCGCTCACCGCGGCCGATGGCGTTCTCGTCCCGCTGCAATGCGAGTTCTTCGCGCTCGAAGGCCTTTCGCAGCTGATGACGACCATCGAAGCTGTGCGCGCCAACCTGAATCCGCGTCTGGAGATTCAAGGCATCGTGCTCACCATGCACGACCAGCGCACGAAGCTGTCGGATCAGGTCGCCGACGAAGTGCGCAAGCACCTGCGCGACAAGGTCTACGACACCATCATCCCGCGCAACGTGCGCCTCTCCGAAGCGCCCTCGCACGGCATGCCCGCGATCGTCTATGACCAGAGCGCGCCCGGCTCGAAGGCCTACATCGCCTTTGCCAAGGAGATGATCGAGCGCGAGAAGCTCAACTACTCCACCTCCAGCGCCGCGTAGCGTCCCTACGAGTAGCGCATCTTCGGTAGTGCTCCACGTCTCCGACTCCTCTCCCTGAAAGGGGGAGGTGAGGAGGGGGTCTCAAAGCTTCCCTTGCTCCCACATCCGCTTGCGGACGAGATCGGAGATCGCGACCCACACGCCCTCCATCTCGTCGCGCACTTCATTGTTCCAGAAGCGCAGCACCTCGAAGCCCTGCTCGTTCAAGTATGCTGTGCGCCGCCGATCGCGACCCACGTCGTCCGCGTGCTGACTTCCATCAAGCTCGATCACGATCTTGAGCGGCACACAGCAGAAGTAAGCGTAATAGGGCCCAATCGGGTGCTGCCGTCGGAACGAAACGCCGAGAGGTGCACTGCGCAATTCGCGCCACAGCAGCCACTCCGCCTTTGTCATGTCGCGGCGCAGGCTCCGAGCGCGCTCGGTGCGTTCGGGAGTAGATGAGAAGCGGCGCGGCTTCTCTTTGTCAGCCATGACCCCTCCTTACCTCCCCCTTGCAGGGGGAGGAATAGGTCGCGGTTGTCGCCGACGGAACACCTCCCCCTGCAAGGGGGAGGTGGGGAGGGGGTCCGCAAGGGCGCAACCCCAAAGTCTTGGCGACGCCGCCACGGCGCGCCATTTATTACTCGGCAAGAATTGCCGGCGCACTACTCGGTCATACCGAATCGCCCAGCACGACCTTGGGCGGCGTTTGTATGCGGGAGCTGGACATGAACGATCGGCCTCGGGGACTAGGACGCGGACTTTCCGCGCTGCTCGGCGAGCCGGTCCGCACGTCCGACTTCGACCGTCCGGCGCCGGCGCCGGCCTGGCGCGGCCCCGACCCGAAGGTGGTCGAGCTTTCCAGCCATCAGGTCCCGCAGCCCCCCCAATCGGGCTTTCAGCAGCCGCCCATTCATGCGCAGCCGATCCCGCCGCAAGCGCCGCCGGTTGCTTCCGCGCCGCCGCCGCAGGCGAGCGCGCCGGTCACGCCGCCCAACGCCGCGGCCGAGCCTTCGCCCCGGGGCATCCCGATCGAGCTGGTGCAGCGCAATCCGCTGCAGCCGCGCAAGCATTTCGACGAGGCCGAGCTCAACGAGCTTGCGTCCTCCATCAAGGCGCACGGCGTCCTGCAGCCGATCTTGGTGCGGCCGCTCGCCAGCGCGCCCGGCCGCTACGAGATCGTCGCCGGCGAACGCCGCTGGCGCGCTGCGCAGAAGGCTGGCCTGCACAACATCCCCGCGGTGATCCGCGAGCTCAATGAAGTCGAGATCCTCGAGATCGGCATCATCGAGAACGTCCAGCGCACTGACCTCAACCCGATCGAAGAGGCGCAGGGCTACCAGGCGCTGATCGATCGCTTCGGCCATACCCAGGAAGACATCGCGGACTCCGTCGGCAAGAGCCGCCCGCACATCGCGAACATCCTGCGTCTGCTGAAGCTGCCCGACGACATCCAGGAGATGGTGCGCGACGGCCGGCTCGCCGCCGGCGCCGCGCGCGCGATCCTCACCTCGCCCGACCCGATGACGCTCGCGCGCAAGGCCATCGCGGAGAACTTGAACGTTCGCGAGATCGAGCGTCTGGCGCAACAGGCGAAGGACGAGAAGCACGGACCCCGCTCCGGCGGCGGCGCTGCTTCATCCGTCGCGGAGAAGGACGCTGACACGCGCGCGCTCGAACGCACGCTCTCCGATGCGCTCGGTCTGCCCGTCACGATCTTCGACAAGAGCGGGCAGGGCGAAGTGAAGATCTATTACAAGACGCTCGAGCAGCTCGACGAGATCGCGCGCCGCCTCAACGCTGGCCGCTCCCCGGACTGAACTTCACAAGATGAAACTCCTTTCCCTCCCCTGAAAGGGGAGGGTGTCATCGCGCAGCGATGACGGGTGGGGTGACGTCGCAATCGTTGCGGGCATCCCCACCCGTCGCTTCGCGCATGCGCGCTTCAGCGACACCCTCCCCGCAAGCGGGGAGGGAAGAGCGCTCTATAACAGCGAGGTCGGCAGGTCAGTTGAAGGCGGTTTCCGGCGCGATGAGTTCGTCGCCATCGGACGTGACGTTCTCCACCTCGTGCTCGCTCTGATCGGGCGCCCAGCCATTGTGCCAGTCGATGCCGTCGGTGAGGCCCTTGTCGGCGCTGGCCTGGATGATCCGGAATTCCGGCGCCGGCGTGGGCTCTTCGCGGCGCGGCCGAACGATCCGCGCGACCGGAGCAGCTTCCGCAACCTCCGCCACGGCCTCGACCTGCGGCGTATTCCAGGCGAGCCGCGCGTCATTGTCCTTTGCTGTGAAGGGCGAAACGCCGCCGCTGACCCCGAGCCCGAAGCCGACCATCGCCACGCCGAACGTGAAGAGGAACACCGCCGCCGCGCAGACGATGAGCCCAGCCAGGTGGCTCCATGCGATGCGCGTCGCCGGCTGCGGCTTTTCGCCGAAAGAAGGAAAGGGGGGCATGGCGTCCATCGTGAGCAACTTGCCCGGTTGAACGCAGTGCGCCGAGCGCAGGTTCCCGCGCCCGCCGCATCAATTTCGCCAACTTTTGATTACCGGCCGCCCGCCAACGCCGCCACCTTCGCGAACGCATCGGCGGCGATCATGTCTTGCGGGCTCTGCGCCTGCTTGCAGGCGATCTCGGCCTTCCAGAGAACGTCGAGCCCGCGCGTGAGTCTAGGCGCGGACCACACCCTGAGCTGCGCCTGGAATGCGTCCCGCTCTTTCCAGAACACCGGCGGCCGCAGGCGCTGCGCCGCGTCGGAAGCCGACGCGCCTTCATCGACCGCGAGCCGCGCCTCCAAGAGGCGCATCAGCCGCCGAGTCAGCGCCTTGATGGAGGCGACGCCGTTCATCCGCTCGATCCGCGCCAGCGCCTCCATCGCCGCAGCCGCGCGCCCTTCGAGCGCGGCGAGCGCAGCTTGGTCGAGCTCCGCTTCGCCTTCGTCCGCGACCAGGAGTTCGACATCCGCGACCGAAAGCGCCGCGCCATTCGCATAGGCTGCCAGCTTCTCGATCTCGCGCCGCATCAGCGCGCGATCCGCCGGCAAGAGCGCGTTCAGCGTCTCGGCCGCTTCCGCGCTGAGCGTCACGCCTTCGCCCTTCAGCATGTCGCGCGCGAACTGCGCGCGCTCCGCGTCGCTCTCTTCATAGAAGACGAGCGCCGCCGCGCGCTTCGCGCCTTCGAACGCCTTCGCCAGTTTCGACGTACCGCCGAGATCGCCGCCCTCGACCAGCAGATAGGCGAGGGGAGCGCCTTTCTCGATATCCGCCAGCGCTGCCAGGATCGCATCGTCCGCGCCCGATCCTTCCACGCGTGCCCACACCAGCCGCGCATCGCTTCCGCCCAGCAGCGATTGCGCCGCGAGCGCGTCGGCGAGCCGCGCAGCGTCCCGCTTCATCTCGTCTTCGTTGAGCTTGCTGAGCGCGAACGGATCGTTGGCCGCGCGCTTCAGCGTCGCCTTCACGATCGCCGCGGCCGCGTCCGCGACAAGGCTGCGGTTCGGGCCGAACACCAGCGCGGCGCCGAGTTGCGGGTCGGGCTTGTCGAGGAAGCGCCGAGCGGCTGCACCCTGAATCTTCAAAAGCGGATCTACTCGCCGCCGGCCGGCGAGCCGCGCCGATAGGTAGCGCGCGGGGCCGGGTTGCGCCGCGCTTCCGAGAGCCGGATGGCGAGGTCGGCGCGGATGCGCTGGGCGAGGATTTCCGCGGCGCGCTCGCGCGCATCGTCCTGCGCGGCGATTTCGCCGAACGCGGAGGCCGGGATCTCGAACGTGGCGACGCTGGTCACCGTGCCCCGCACCGGCTGGATGCCGCCATTGGGCGTAAGGACGTAGCGCGCGGTGAGGTAGAGGTCCGCCCGGCTGGCGGATTCGTCGGTCCGGAAGCCGAGCCGGGAGACGTCTTCCCGGAGCGAGATCTCCAGCGTCTGCGGTTCGCCTTCGTGCTCCACCGAGAGCATCCGGTCGAGCTCCTGGCGGAGCACATGCCCGGCTTTGCCTGGGATGGTCGAGATGCTCACCGGCCCGATCGCCGGGCCCCCGCCGATCTGCGGCGCGTAGAGCGGCTGGAACCCGCAGGCCGAAAGCAGGCCCGCCGCGGCGATAGCGAACAACGATTTGCGCATCTCGATCACCCCGCCACGATATTCACGATCCGGTCCGGAACGTAAATGAATTTGCGGACTTCGAGCCCTTCCAGGAACCGCGCCACGTCCGGATGGGCGAGCGCCGCCTCGCGGACCTCGGCTTCCCCGGCGCCGATTGCGGCCTGGATTTCCGCCCGCCGCTTGCCGTTCACCTGCACCGGCAGGGTGACGGATGTTTCCGCCGTGAGCCTGGGATCAGGAACCGGCCAGGGCGCGGTGATGACGAACCCGGCTTGCCCAAGCTTCTCCCAGGCCTCTTCCGCCAGGTGCGGCATGAAGGGCGCGATGAGCTGGGCGAGCAGCCGGAGCGCTTCGCCGCGCGCCCACATGAGGTCGGGGTCGTTGGCGTCGCG
This sequence comes from Hyphomonadaceae bacterium, assembly GCA_016791425.1. Taxonomy (GTDB): domain Bacteria; phylum Pseudomonadota; class Alphaproteobacteria; order Caulobacterales; family Aquidulcibacteraceae; genus CADEEL01. The sequence continues at coordinate 368,053 of JAEUMQ010000007.1, forward strand.
GACCTTGGAGATCGCGTTGGTGAGCTCGTAGCAGCGGGCGACCGCGACATTGAACCGGAAGCCCTCGATGTCGGCGGTGACGCCCTCGACCGCCTTGTGCGCGAGCTGCCGCAGCGCGAGCGCTTGTCCTTCGTTCGCCCCCGGAGGAGGGGAGGCCTCGGCCTTCGGTGCATGCTGCCCGTGAGCGTCAATCGCGGCCCAGACGCGTTGCACGAACCGCCACGCGCCTTCCACGCCCGCAGCGGTCCATTCCACGTCCCGCTCGGGCGGTGAATCTGAAAGCACGAACCAGCGCGCGACGTCGGCGCCGAAATCGCTGACGAACGCGTCGAGATCGACCACGTTCTTCTTCGACTTCGACATCTTCTCGACCGCGCCCGTAGTCACCTCGTCGTTGGTCCCGACCAGATAGCGTCTTTCATCGCGCACCTCGGTTTGCTCGGGAGAATAGTAGACTACGCGCCGGAAGCTCTTGTCCTCCTTCAAAGTCCGCTCAGCGCCGGTCGAAGGATTTGCGGAAGTCAACGCCACGTCCAAGGCGTAGAGGCGTTCGCCCGTCTTCGGATCGACGGGCTTCTCTCCCGCGTAGTCGGCTTGTTCGACCCGCTCCGTTTGGAAGTAAGTCTCGTGCGTGACCATGCCTTGCGTGAAGAGGCCAGCGAACGGCTCGCCGGTTTCGCTCTCCGCGAAATGGCAATCGCGCAGCGCCCGCATGAAGAAACGCGAATAGAGCAGGTGCAGCACTGCATGCTCGACGCCGCCGACATATTGATCGACCGGCATCCAATACGCCGCGAGCTCCTTGTCGAACGGCGCGTCGGGATTCTGCGGATCGCAGAAGCGCAGGAAGTACCAGGAGGAATCCACGAACGTGTCGAGCGTGTCGGTCTCGCGCTCGGCCTTGCCGCCGCACGCGGGGCAACTCACGTGCTTCCACGTCGGATGCCGGGCCAGCGGATTGCCCGGCTGATCGAACGTCACGTCCTCCGGCAGCGCGACCGGCAATTCGCTTTCCGGCACGCCCTGCGGTCCGCACGCCGGGCAATGGATGATCGGGATCGGGCAGCCCCAATAGCGTTGCCGCGACACGCCCCAGTCGCGCAGCCGGTATTGCGTCGTCGCTTGCCCGAGCTGGCGCTTCTCCAGCTCCGCAATGGCGGCCTTGATGGCTTCGTCCGTCGTGAGCCCATCGAGGAAACGCGAATTCATGATCACGCCGGGGCCGGTATAGGCCTCTTTGCCGACCTGATAGCGCTGCACGTCCTCGCCCGGCGGCAGCACCACCGGATTGACCGGCAGATCGTATTTGCGCGCGAACTCGAGGTCGCGCTGGTCGCCGGCCGGGGAGCCGAAGATCGCGCCCGTCCCATAGGTCGAGAGCACGAAGTTCGCCGCATAGACCGGCAGCACCCAGCTTTCGTCGAACGGATGTTTCACGCGCACGCCGAGATCGACGCCGAACTTCTCGGCCTTCTCGATGTCGGCTTCCGAGGTTCCGAGCCGCGCGGTTTCCGCGATGAACTTCGCCACCGCCGGATTGTGCGCCGCGATCGCCCTGGTCAGCGGATGATCGGGCGCGAGCGCAAGGAAGCTGGCGCCGAAGAGCGTGTCTGGACGCGTGGTGTAGACTTCAATGGGATCGGTGGCGTGGTTCGGTCCGCCGCCCGGCGTCTCCTTTGGCAGGAAGTCGGGCGCGCTCGCGATCGGCCACCACACTTTCGCGCCCTGGCTCTTGCCGATCCAGTTCGCCTGCATGAGCCGCACTTTGTCCGGCCAGCGGTCGAGCGTGCCGAGCGCCTCCAGGAGATCGTCCGAATACGCCGTGACGCGGAACACCCATTGGTCGAGCTCGCGCGTCTCCACGTCGGCGCCGGAGCGCCAGCCCTTGCCGTCCACGACCTGCTCGTTGGCGAGCACGGTCTGATCGACCGGATCCCAGTTCACCTTCTGCTTGCGCCGCGCGACGAGGCCGGTGCGCCAGAACGCCAGGAACATCGCCTGTTGGTGCTTGTAATAAGCCGGATCGCAGGTCGCGATCTCGCGCTCCCAATCGATCGAGAGCCCAAGCAGCTGCAACTGACCGCGCATCGCTTCGATATTCGAGAGCGTCCAAGCCCGCGGATGCGCCCCGCGCTCCATGGCGGCGTTCTCCGCCGGCAGCCCGAACGCGTCCCAGCCCATCGGATGCAGGACGTTGTAGCCCTGCGCGCGCCGATAGCGCGCGATGACGTCGCCCATCGCGTAATTGCGCGAATGCCCGACATGGATGCGCCCGGAAGGGTAGGGGAACATCTCAAGGACGTAGGCTTTGCGCTTGCCTTTCGCCTGATCGGGAGAAAGCGCGGCGAACACGCGCGCGTCGCGCCAGCGCTCACGCCATTTCGGCTCGACCTCGCGGTGATTGTAGCGGGACATCCGCGGAATGTGCCTTCTGCGACGGCTGACTGCGAGCGCTGATTTCGCGCCCGCGGACGATGAGATCAATCGTCCTTGTCGCGAAGCGTGGAGAGGCGCAGCTGGCGCGCGCGCGTGAGGATGGCGTTCTCGATTTGGATGGCGGTGTCGGGCGAGGTGTTGACCTGCTGCCATTGGCCGCCCGCGACCTGCTGCTCGCGGAAGATCGAGACATTGAGCGCGTCAGCGCGCAGCCGCGTGTCGAGGATGTAGACGGTGGCCTTGTAGCGCTCGCCGGGCCGCTGCGGGTCCATGTACCAGTCGGTGATGATCACGCCGCCGAACGGATCGGCCGAAGCGAGCGGCATGAAATTGAGCGTGTCGAGGCTCGCGCGCCAGAGGAACGAATTGACCCCGATGCCTTCCTCGGCCGCGCTCTTTTCCTTGCCGCCGAAGAACCCGCTCTTGGACTCGCCTTCGGGGTTGCGATTGCCGCCGCAGCCTGCCAGCGCGCCTGCCGCGACCAGTGCGGCCGCCGCCACCAACACAAAGCGCGCGCGCTGTATCATGATTCCACTCCCCATTCGCCCAGCTGGAGCATGTTTCCCGCCGGCTCATCGCCAAAAATACCGAAGCCGGACAAGTCCCTGGCGCCGCACCGAATCCGTGGATCCGCCGGGCCAGGGGCTCTATACCATGCGTCTTTAGGAGGGCCAGTGGGCGCCTGTGCGCCCAATTTGCGGCGCGACCGCCTCACTTCGCGCTCCGGGCGCCGTCATTTCTCCCTGGACCTGTGGTTATTTTTCACTGCCGGGAAAGACGATTCAGGTATAGGTTCTTTCCGGCTCTAGGGGAGTGGGCCTCGGTTTCGAGGCTCGATGATGGGCTCCGGCTGCGGAGTCGCAAGGGGTTATTGGGTCGTGGGTCGCCGCTACGCCATGTTTCTCGCCGGCGCCGTCATGCTGACGGCGGGCGTCGCCGTGCCGGCGACGGCCTCGGCGCAGGAGACTGTGCAGGAGCGCGCCGCCGCCCGGGCCGAGGTCCCCTGGTATGAGCGCTTCACCTATAGCCAAGGCGCGGCGCCGACCGTTGCGGCCGATCCGTCGGACCGCCGCGGCGTCCAGGCCTGGGCCCCCTCCCGCCGCTGGGGCGTCACGGTGAACCTGAACGAGAATGGTCAGGCCGGTACGGCCGCGCCCACAATGCGGGACGAGACCGCGGTCGGGGCCTACTACCAGTTCACGCCCAATGTTCGGGTAGGCGGCGCGGTCAGCGTCGGCGCCCAGTCCGCGGCTGGCTTGGCGCCGGTCGAGCGCGCCCGCGAGGCCGATTCGGCCGCCGGCGTCCGGCTCGAGTCCGCGTTCCGCTTCTAGTCTTTCAGGGCATCGACAGCCGCGAGCCCCGCGAACCCGCGGCCGATGAGCCGCGCCGCGGTCCTGTGATTGACGCCTCCCAGAGCATAGACCGGCATCCCGGCCTGGCGGGCGAGCAGCCCCGCCTTGAGCGCGCCCAGCGGCCTCCCCGCCGAAGGGCTTCGGCTGGGAAACACCGGAGAGAGGAGGGCGCCACCCATGCCGAGCGCCTTGGCGCGCGCCAACGCGGCGCGCGAATGCGCCGCCGCGAGGACGAGCCCGGACCAGGCGGGCCGCGTCCGCATCAGCCGCTCCGGCACGCTCACGCCGTCAGCCCGGACTTTCCGGGCGAGCTCGAAATCGCCGCCCCCGATCAGCAGCATGCCCCCGCGCGCCCGGGTGACCTTCCGCAGCCGGAAAGCCACGGCGAAGCGATCCTCGGCGCCGAAATGCCGGTAGATCACCCCTGCGCCGGGCGGCAGCCGCGCCGCGACTGCAACCGGATCGGGCGTCCGCGCCGGATCGGTGAGAAAGAGCAGGGGCGGAAGCGCCGGCCCCCCGGCCCGCCGCCCGAACTCGCGATTGAGCCGGCGCGCGATGCTGGCTAGCACCGCCCGGGACACGAATAGATCGCCATGGACTTGAGCTCCGAGATCGCCGCGACCCGCGCCGCGCTGTTGGCGCGGATCGCCGAAGCCGCACGCGCCGCAGGCCGCGATCCCGCAAGCGTAGCATTGGTCGCGGTGTCGAAGCAGCAGCCGGACGACCGCGTCGATGCGATGCTGGCGACCGGCCACCGGGTGTTTGGCGAGAACCGCGTGCAGGAGGCCCTGGCGCGCTGGACGCCCCGCCGCGCCGCGCATGCGGATTTGAAGCTGCGCCTCATCGGGCCGCTGCAATCGAACAAGGCGGCCGAAGCGGTCGGCTTCTTCGACGCCATCGACAGCCTCGATCGCCCGAAGCTCGCGGCCGCCCTGGCTGAAGCCGCCCAGAAGGCCGGCCGCTGCCCGGACGTCCTGGTGCAGGTCAACACCGGCGAGGAGCCGCAGAAGGCCGGGATCGCGCCGGGCGAGGCCGACGCCTTCATCGCCGCGGCCCGCAACGAATATGGCCTGCCGGTGAAGGGCCTCATGTGTATTCCTCCGCTCACGGAGGAACCCGCGATGCATTTCGCGCTCCTTGCCAGGATCGCCGCCCGCAACGGCCTTTCCCAGCTCTCGATGGGTATGAGCGACGATTTTGAGACTGCAATCCGCTTCGGCGCGACCATGGTCCGGGTCGGCTCGGCCCTGTTCGGGGCGCGCGGCTGACCCCATCTAGGCTGGACCCTCACGAAATCGCGCTTGGGGAAGAAGGGCAGGGACGCTCCCCAACCGCCGCGAACGGGTCTAAGGTTCGAGTCCCAATGCCTGCACGCAAAGCGACCATACTCCTCATCGACGACGACGAAGAGCTGCGCACGGAATTGTCCGAGCAGCTGTCCCAGGAGGAGGGGTTCGAGGCCGTCGCCGCCGCTGACGCGAAGGAAGGCCTGGCCCTCGCGGCGCAGGCGAAGCCCGCCTTGATCCTGCTGGACGTGCACTTGCCGGACCTGGACGGCGTCGAGCTCTGCCGCCGGCTGCGCGCCGAGGGCCAGAAGGCGCCGATCATCCTGCTCACCGGTGCGGCGCGCGAGGAGAGCGACCAGGTCCACGGCCTCGACGCCGGCGCGAACGATTACGTACTGAAGCCGTTCAAGTTCTCTGTGCTGCTCGCCCGCATCCGCGCGCATCTGAGGAGCCACGAGGCGAGCGAGGACGCCGTCTTCCAGATCGGCCCCTACGAATTCCGCCCGGCGATGAAGCTGCTCGTCGATCAGAAGAAGAAGGTCCGTCTCACCGAGAAGGAGACGAACATCCTGAAATACCTCTACCGCTCCGGCCTGAAGCCGGTGAGCCGCGACGAGCTGCTGCGCGAGGTGTGGGGCTACAACGCCAACGTCACCACCCACACGCTCGAGACGCACATCTATCGTCTGCGCCAGAAGATCGAGCCCGACGCCCAGACCCCGAAGCTGCTGATAACCGAAAGCGGCGGCTATCGCCTGCAGGTGTGAGCGTTTGGCGGCCTCCGCGCCGGAACCTCAAAAATGAGGCTACCCACTGCTTTTGCCGAAGCCACCTCTGCCTGATCACGACGCCAATATGGCTTACACCAGGTCCATCCGCTGCTTGGATGGACCACGAAGAACAGCGCCTCGCGAGGGTCTCCTTTAGGCATCGCGACCATCAGTCAATGCATCAAAGCGTCTAATACTAGCGGCGAGGCAAGCGATGAGGAACTGGGTGTCGTCGCGTCGCTTGTTCCATACCCTTTGCTGGGGGTGCTGCTCAAAGTGAGCCGATACCGCCTTGTCATTTTCGATCGTCGCCGCGGTCGAGATCATGCTCTCTCCCTCCTTGTAGATCGGAGATGGGCGATCGCTGACCGCGCGCAACCGCACGTCCGGTTACTCTTTCGACACGCGCGCACTTATGGCAGTTCGCCAGACCCCGCCCCCCCGGGGAGGGGGGCCGTCATTGTCAGAAAGGGCGGCTGCTCAGTTTACCGGCGGCGGCTGTGCCGGCCCGCTGACCGTGGCGATCCAGCTCTGCACCAACCCGTCCAGGACCGTCAGCGGCACTGCGCCATTGGTGAGCACAGTGTCGTGGAACGCCTTGATGTCGAACTGAGCGCCCAGCGTCGTCTTCGCTTGCTCGCGCAGGCGGCTGATCGCCTGGCGCCCGACCATGTAGGAGCAGGCCTGGCCCGGCCACACCGAATAGCGCTCGATCTCGGTCGTGACCGAGGTCTCCTGGTCGCCGGTGGCTTCCACCATCGAGGCGATTGCTTGCTCGCGCGTCCAGCGCTTCGCATGCATCCCTGTGTCGACCACGAGCCGCGAAGCACGGAACGCCGCCGATTGCAGATAGCCGAGCCGGCCGAGCGGATTGTCGGCATAGACGCCCATCTCGTCGGCGAGCTGCTCGGCATAGAGCCCCCAGCCTTCGGAATAGGCCGAAAAGCCCATCAGCGCCGTGCGGATGAACGGCAACCCCTGCTGCTCCATGCCGATGGAGATCTGCCAGTGATGGCCCGGGATGCCTTCGTGATAGGTGAGCGTCGGCAGCGTGAATTTCGGCCATTCGCGCGTGTCGCGGAGATTGATATAATAGGCGCCCGGCCGCGAGCCGTCGAGCGCGCCGCGCTGGTAATAGCCGCCCGGCGCGCCAGCCTCCGTGTACGGAGGAACACGCTTGATCTCGAGCGCCGCGCGCGCCTGCACGCCGCACACTTCCGGCATCCGCGCGCGCATGGCCGCAGCCTGCGCGTTGAGCTCCGCCAGCAATTGCTCCCGGCCCGCGTCGGTGTTGGGGTAGAGCTGGTCGCGCCGGCGCGAGATCTGCTGATAGCGCCGCGCGATCGAGCCGCGCGTCAGGCCCTGGCCGCGCAGGATCGCGTCCATCTCGCTGTTGAGCTGGCGCACGAGCTCGAGCCCCATCTGGTGGATCTCGTCAGCCCCCATGTTCGTGGTCGTGTAGGCCTTGAGCGCAGCGGCATAGAGCTCTTCGCCGCGCGGCAGCTTCCAGCAGCCCGCATCGTGCGTCGCGCGCGGGCGGAGGGCCTTCAGCGCATCGATCTGGCGGCGATAGGCCGGATAGACGTCGTTCGTCGCGATCGCTTCGGCGCGGCCGTCGAGCGATGTGCGGTCCGCCGCCGCGATGCTGGCCACTTCCGCGGTGCGCCGCTCCAGTGATTGCACGAGCACGGTCTGGTCGGGCGCCCGCGCGATGAAGCCTTCGAGCTGGCGGATGGCGCCGTCGATCGCGAAGTCCGGCGGAATGATACCGGCGGCGGCGTCCTCGTTCATGCGTTGGGTTTCTTGATCGAGCGCGCGCGCATAGCCGGCGAGGCGCTCCAGATAGGCGTCCGCTTCCGCCTGGCTGGTCACCGGATGCTGGCTGTCCAGGAAGTCCGGGATCTCGGTATAGGCGCCGGTCAGCTGCGTCACGACGTACGGCGATTGCGCGCCGCTGCCGAACTCGAACTGCAGCGCCGCGAGGCGGTTCTCGAACGAGGCGACCACGACGTCGCGCGAGACCTTGTCCTGCGCATTGAGCGTCGCGACGTCGATCGCCTTGATCTCGTTGAGGCCGTTCTGGGTGAGGTCGCGATAGGCGATGAACCCCGCCTTGGAGCGATCATCCAGCCGGGTGATGTAGGGCCCGCCGGCGCGCTCGACCGAGACGGCCAGTGCGGTGGAATATTCCGGCGACAGCGCGAGCGTCTGGGTGGCGATCCGGTCGAGCACGGCGTTGAGGTCGGGCGCCGCAACGGCAGGGGGCGGCGCCGCCTTGGTTGCGCATGCGGTAAGCGCCAGCGCGCTCGCGCCGGCCAGGATCTTGCGACGTGTCAGGAACATGGAGGACCCCCGATGGAATGTTGCGGGGGAACTTACCCATCGCGGACCGCCGCGCAAACGTGCAAATCAGGTCTTGCGACGAACGGCGGGCGCAGCGCTCAGGCCTTGAGATAGGCGTTGCGCGCATTCATCAGTGCGCCGACGAGTTCCCGCTCGGCCGGCGTCAGGAACGGATTCCAGACGTCGAAGATAAGCAGCACGCGCACCTCGTCGCTGTCGTTCACGGCTTCGTGTTCGATGGTGTCGTCGAACACCCAGGCCTCGCCCATCTTCCAGTCGCGATGGTCGTTGCCGACCCTGTAATGGCAATCCGGCGGCAGGATGAGCGGAAGGTGCACGATGACGCGCGTGTTGGAGGAGCCGGTGTGCGGCGGGATCCGCGTCTTCGGCTGCAGCACCGAGAACATCGCGGTGGGCGCAAAGCCGGGCTGGTCGGCCATCGGCAGCGAGGCAAGGATTTCGGTCGTCTGCGGGCAGCGCGCGCAATTCTCCGCCTGCTGAGCGCCGTCGCGCCAGAGATGGAACGTGCTCCACGCCTCGGAATGATTGAGCTGCGCCCACTGATTCACCGGCGCGCCGGCAGGGAACTGGATGTAAGGATGGAACTTGGCCCAGTCCTCGCGCATCACCGCTTCGCATTCGCCGCGGATGATGTCCGTGGCGCCTTCAAGCTGCGCCAGCCACGGGAAGTGCTCGCGCGGAAAGAAGGGGAGGGGCGCAAGCCGCGGAAAGAGGAAATAGGCCGGCTCCGGAACGTGTGGCTTGGCCTTGCCCGCGAAGATGTCGAGCGATTCCTCGAACCGCGCGAGATCGGCGCCGGCGTGCTTGGCGCGCAGGTCTTTCACTGCGTCGCGGAAAAAGGCGTGGATGGCTTCCGCGTCCTCCGCCACGACGCGCCGCGCGCGCTCGATCGGCGCCTTCAGCGCCGGCGGCGGATTGGACGGCGCGATCTTCAGCGCATTGCGATAGATTTGCGCTGCGGCCTTGAGTTCGCCCTTGGTGTCGAAGATCGTCGCTTTCGAGAGCAGCGCCAGGAAGTCGTAGGGGTCGGACGCGAGCGCCGCGTCGATCGCGACGAGCGCCGCGTCATGGTCCCCGACCATGCGGCAGGCGAGCGCCTGCTGCATGCGCACCTGGACATTGGCGGGCTCGAGCGCCGCGGCCTGGTCGAGCAGCTTGCGCGCTGAAGCCGCGTCGCGCGCCTGCAGCAGGCGCGCGGCGTCGTCGATGAGCTTCCGGACCTCCGCCATGGCGCGATTATCCGCCATGTTTCCTGGTTGGCATCAAGCTAGAGCTTGAAGGCGGCGACAACCGGGACGTGGTCGCTGGGGCGCTCCCAGGCGCGGCAGGCCTGATGAATTTCGAAGCTTGCGGGGTCGGAGGCCGGGGCGAGGTCGGCCGACGCCCAGATATGGTCGAGGCGGCGGCCGCGATTGTTCCGGGTCCAGTCGGGGCTGCGATAGCTCCACCAGGTGAAGAGCTTCTCCGGGGCCGGACGATGCAGGCGCGCGAGATCGACGAAGTCGCCGTCGTCGCGGACGGCGTCGAGGCGGGTGGTCTCGGCCGGCGTGTGCGAGACGACGTCGAGGAGCTGCCTGTGGCTCCAGACGTCATGTTCGCCCGGCGCGACATTGAGGTCGCCGACGATGACCAGCGGCCCCTTGCTCTTCCGCTTGGAATAGGCCGCGCGCATGCGGTCGAGCATGTCGAGCTTGTGGGCGAACTTCGGGTTCGCGTCGGGATCGGGGATATCGGCCCCGGCGGGAACATAGAGATTGTGCAGCTCGACCCCGTCGATCTTCACGCCGGCGAAGCGCGCGTGCGCCTCGCGGCAGAGCGGCAGGGGTTCGATCGGCTCCATCTTCACGCGCGCGACCATCGCCGCGCCATGCCAGCCTTTTTGTCCCACCACATGGACATGCCGGTAGCCGACCTCGCGGAAGGCCTTCGACGGAAACTCCCCGTCCCGGCACTTGATCTCCTGCAGGCAGAGCACGTGCGGCTTGGTCTCAACGAGGAAGCGCTGCACCTGCGGCGCGCGCAGCCGCACCGAATTGATGTTCCACGTCGCGATTTTCAGCATCGGGCTTATCTGGCCCGCTTCGGAAGACTCTCCAAGTGCGGGGGGGGGGGCCCCGCCAGGCTGGGGGGATCGAAGCGACCAGGATTGAAGGCCGGTTCCGGCCGGCCCGCGCCCAAGCCGAGCTCGCGAGGCGCCGGCGCGCCAGAATCAGTCGCCCCAAAAAGAACGGACGCCCGACCCGGGGAGGGTCGGGCGTCCTCATGCGCCTTGAGGGTTGGGCGCACGCGCCGGGAGGGGAATATGTCCGGCGTGGCCGCCGCGCTGGATCCGTCAGCGGGGGGACGACGCCGATCCAGGGGGATGAGCGACGGCCTCGACGTGTCATATAAGCCACATCGCCGAAAAAATCAATCGCCTCGCGAGCGAATTTCCTTGCCTGTGGCGGTAACGAACCCGCGAGAAGGTAAAAAATCGCTTAACACAAGAACTTACTGGGCCTCAGCGGCCCTGGCTTCGCGGCGACACGGCGGTCGCTGGCGGCGCCCGGAACGCGGCCGGATTGATCGTGTCGGGCGTGGTCGAGGCGGTGATGGCGAATCGTGTGCGCCCGCCTGTGGCGTCAACGACATCCCAGGAGCGCAACGTGTATTCGGGGCCGGCGAGCGCCAGCGTGAGGTCGCCGTCCGCCTGGCCGGAGCGGTCGCGGACGGTCACGAAAAGCAGGTCGCCGTCCCGCTCGACCCGCGTGACATGGGCGTCACGCGCGAGGTTGAGATTGTCCTTGAGCACGAAATAGAGCGGCGTGGACCTGAGCGGCGCGCGGTTGGTGTTGCGCAGCTGCCGGTCCTGGACGGCCAGCACCGAGCCGTCCGCCACGATCAGCAGGGGGGCCGGCGGGTCGTACTCGAAGCGCACCCGCCCCGGGCGCTGCAGGAAGAAGCGCCCGGTGGACACCGAGCCGTCGGGCCCGGTCTGCCGGAAGCGGCCCTGGATCAGGCGCTGCGCATTGAGCGCGGCCGAGGCGGCCGCCAGCGTCGCGGACTGCTCCGCCTGCGGGACGGGCGCGCGGTCCGCATAGGCGTTTAGGGGGATGAGCGCCGCCGAGATCGACGCGCAAAGGGCGATGAGCGTGCGTTTCATGGTCTCTACAGATGGCGGCCGGACGTGGCGAAAGAATGGGGAGCTAATGTTCCCGGACGGGTACATTTACGCGCCTCGCGACCATAAGTTCCCGCTCGGGAATATTTCAGGTCGCTATGGACAAATGTTCCCGTCCGGGAACTTGAATTCCCGGCCAAAACATATCATGTTCCCGATCGGGAACATTTCTCGTTGTTGAGGCCAAAAGTTCCCGATCAGGAACATTTATGGCACCGCTCGGCGATAAGGAATCCGCTGCCCAGCAATTTGCAAAGCAGTTTGGCGATATGGTTCGACAGCGACGTGACGCCCTCGGAATGCGCCAAGATGACCTAGCAATGGTGACTGGCTTAGGAAGGCGCTTCATCATTGAGCTAGAAGCCGGAAAATCGTCGGCTCAGCTTGGAAAGGCCCTCCTAGCGGCAAATGCTGTAGGCCTGCGGCCCTTTGACGTGATGGCGGCATCAACGCGGGAAGACGATCAACTTTTGCCCGATCTTCCCGAGGCGGAAGAGTGAGCGAAATACCCATCTACTACGAAAGCAGATTGGTCGGCCGTATTCACGTACGAGCAGAAGGCCCATCGTTCGCATACTCTCCCGACTGGCTCCAAACAAAAGGCGCCTTCCCGATCTCTGTGCGAATGCCTCTCACGCATCGCCCGATCGATCCGCATGAATTCCTTTCTTGGGCCGCAAACCTCCTGCCCGAAGCGGCTCACTTGCGCGCCGTCAGCCTTAAGCTCGGCGCCTCACCCGAGGATGTGATCGGCATCCTATCGGAGATCGGCCGTGACACCGCAGGCGCGCTATCGATTGGACTTCCGGGGACCACTTCGCCGGGAGGCTGGCGACCAATTCCGAATGACGACGATCTTGAGCGGATAATAGACGAACTGCCGAACAAGCCGTTCCTGGTGGGCGAAGATGGCGTCTCCATGTCACTCGCCGGCGCTCAATCCAAGCTTGGGGTCGCTGTCAACAAGCGAGGAGAGCTTTGCATCCCGGTCGATGGGGCTCCATCCACCTACATCTTAAAGCCAGACGCGAAGGACCGATTGTTTGGCAGCGTGCAAAACGAAGCAATGTGCATGGTGCTGGCGCGCCTCTGTGGCTTGAATGCTCCACAGGTGACGACGGGCAAAGCTGGCTCGAGGACGTACTTCCTAGTGAAGCGATACGATCGAATACAGGATGGCGAGAGGTGGCGTCGACTACATCAAGAAGACTACTGTCAGGCGCTTGGCCGGCCGCCCAGTGCTAAGTATCAGAACAACCAGTCAGGCATTCCCGGCCCAAGTCTCTCAGAGATGTTCGCCGTGACGCGCAACGTCACGCAAGCACGCGATGTGATGAGCTTATTGGACTACGTGATATTCAACATTGCGACGTGCAACACCGATGCCCATGCTAAGAATTATTCGCTGATGCTATCGGGCCGAGGCGCAGCGCTCGCACCAATCTACGACGTGTTATGTGCGGATGCGTGGCCAAATGTTACTAAGAATCTGGCCCAACGAGTGGGGGACAAGAGCCGCGGCGCTCACCTCAAGAAGCGGCACTGGGAGCGAATGGCGGTGGAATGCGGATTGAGGCCTGCAGGGGTTGTCGCTCGAGTTCGCGATTTCGTACGCCAAATGCGGGCAAATCTAAGTAGCGCGGCCGCCGAGGTCAGCGGCATGCCCGCAGGGCCGCATGTCATGATGTCGGCGTTTGAGAGTGCTATCGAAGAGCGCGGCAAACTCTTGCTGCTAGGCCTTGAGGAAGAGGGGGCAGTGGTCACAAAGCCGCCGAGCAGGAAGACGCCTATGGCAGCGCCGAAGAAGCGGGCGACCAAGAAACCAGCGCCTCAGACCCAAACGGCCCCTAAATCTCCCCGCCGGCGCCGATGAGGATTTCGCGCTTGCCCGCGGCGTTGGCCATCGAGATCACGCCTTCCTTCTCCAGCCGCTCCATGAGCGTGGCGGCGCGGTTGTAGCCGATCGACAGCCGCCGCTGCAGGTACGAGGTGGAGGCCTTGCGGTCGCGCGCGATGATCTCGACGGCGCGATCGAAGAGCTCGTCGCCTGAGGCATTCGCGCTGTCGAAGAGATCCGGCTCCGCGTCCGGATCATATTCCGGCTCTTCCTCGGTGATGTCGTTGCGATAGGACGGCGCGCCTTGCGCCTTCAGCATGGCGACGACGCGCTCGACTTCCGCGTCGGTGACGAACGGCCCGTGCAGACGCCGGATGCGCCCGCCGCCGGCCATGTAGAGCAGGTCGCCCTGGCCGAGCAGCTGTTCGGCGCCTTGCTCGCCGAGAATGGTGCGCGAATCGATCTTCGAGGTGACCTGATAGGAGATCCGGGTCGGGAAGTTCGCCTTGATCGTGCCGGTGATGACATCGACCGACGGCCGCTGCGTCGCCATGATGAGATGGATGCCGGCCGCGCGCGCCATCTGCGCCAGGCGCTGCACCGCCGCTTCGATCTCCTTGCCCGCCACGATCATGAGATCGGCCATCTCGTCGATCACGACGACGATGTAGGGCATCGGCTCGAGCGGCAGCTCCTGCGTTTCGTTGATCGGCGCGCCCGTATCTTCGTCGTAGCCGACTTGCACGGTTCGCGTGAGCGTTTCCCCCCGCGCCAGCGCGTCGCGCATGCGGTCGTTGTAGCCGGTGATGTTGCGCACGCCGAGCTTCGACATGCGCCGATAGCGCTCCTCCATCTCGCGCACGGTCCATTTGAGCGCGACGACGGCCTTCTTCGGGTCGGTGACGACCGGAGAGAGCAGGTGCGGAATCCCCTCGTACACGGAGAGTTCCAGCATCTTCGGATCGATCATGATGAACCTGCACTCTTCCGGCGGGTGCCGGTAGATGAGCGACAGGATCATCGCGTTGATGCCGACCGATTTGCCCGAGCCGGTGGTGCCGGCGATCAAGAGGTGCGGCATCTTGGAGAGATCGGCGGCGAAGGGATCGCCTTCGATCGTCTCGCCGAGCGCCAGCGGCAGCCCGCCCTGCACGCCCGCGAAGGACGGGCTGGAGAGCAGCGTGCGCAGGAAGACGGTTTCGCGCTTCGGGTTCGGCAGCTCGATGCCGATCGCGTTGCGGCCGGGAATGACCGCGACGCGTGCGGCGGTCGCGCTCATCGATCGTGCGATATCGTCGGCGAGGCCGACCACGCGCGAAGATTTCACGCCCGGCGCCGGCTCCAGCTCGAACAGCGTGACGACCGGGCCTGGCCGAGCCGAAACGATCTCGCCCTGCACGCCAAAATCCTGCAGCACGGCCTCAAGCTGCCGCGACATGGATTGCAGCTGCGCCGGATCGGCATGGCTGGTGCGCTGCTTCGGCAGCGTGAAGAGGTTTTCGCTCGGCAGCTCGAAACGGGCGCCGCCGCCGACATAAGCCGTCGAGGATTGCTTGCTCGACGCGGCGCGCTGCGCCGGCGCGCGCGGGGGCGCGAACCGTCGCGGGCTCGGCGCTTCCTCTCGCGTCTCGCCGCGCCCATCCGTGCGCATCGCCGGCGCATCGGGCTCCAAGGGTTCGATGGAGGAGGGGAGCGTGCGCGGCTGCCGGCGCGGCTGCTCTGCGAGGCGTCGCTGCCCGTCGTTCCAGGCGCCGGGATCCTCGCGTTTGACGCGGTCGCTGACATAGGTGAGCGCGCGCGATGCGCCTCCCGCTGTCGCCGCGGCGGCGCGCGAAGCGGCGTCTGCCGCCGCTCGCACGTCGCGCGGCTTCAGCTGAAAGGCCCACCCGACACTGAAAAGTCCGCCGAGAGCGGCGAGGAACCCCGCCGCTGCGCGCGGGAACGGAAGGCCCGGCAGCGAAGCCAGGCCCGAAAGCAGGTTTGCCGCCGCATCGCCGACCCCGCCGCCGAAGCCGGTGGCGAGCGGCCAGCCTTCGTTCGTCGGAATGCAGGAGGCTGCGCCCGCGAGCAGCACGACGCCGGCGACGCCCGCCAGCAGCCGCGGCTTATCGATGCGCGCGGTCATGCGCTGGCGCCAGATGCGCAGGCCGCCTGCCGCGATCAGCGCCGCCATCGCGAGCGGCGAGGCCGCGCCGAGCGCCTGCACGGCGAGATCGGCGAAGGCGGCGCCGGGGCCGCCGAAGAGATTGTGCGCTTGTCCGTCGCTGGCGACGTTGAGCGAAGGATCCTCCGGCGAATAGGTCAGCACCGCGCCGAGGCCGTACACGCCCATGAGCGTCGAGCCGACCGACAGCGTTGCGCGTTTCAGCGCCTGGCGCGCGAGCGCCGAATTCGGGGCGGAAGGGATCTGCCCCTCGGAGGAAAAGGTTTCGTCAGTCATAAGGATCGCGCCCAGAGGCGAACGGCAAGAGCGAGGCCGCGATCCTTCGGCTCCCCAAGTTACCAAGCCGTTGACGGTAGGACCGGTATCACAAGTTTCCGCGTTGAAATCGCAGAAGTTAAGAACCGCAAGGTTCGTTGCGTGGAACTACCGGGTAGCGCTTCATCAAGCTTAACGCTGCGCAACCCGAATTCGATTCACACACGTTACGAAGCGAAGAAACCAACGTTGCGCAAAAGCAAATGGGCGCGGCCCCGAAAAGCCGCGCCCATTGATCCTCGGCGTTCAGCGAACGCCTGCGATCGGAGTAGCGTTACGAGTGATAAGCCCGCTCGCCGTGCTCGATGATGTCGAGGCCTTCCTGTTCGGCTTCCTTCGAAGCGCGCAGGCCGACCACCTTGAGCAGCATGAACACGATGAAGCTCGCTACCGCGGACCACGCGAACGACACGCCCACCGCGATCGCCTGCGTGGTGAACTGCCCGGCGATGCTGAAGTCTTCCGCGCCCGTGCCGCCGAACAGCGGCGCAGTCAGGATGCCCGTCGCAAGCGCCCCGACGATGCCGCCGACGCCGTGGATGCCGAACACGTCGAGGGTGTCGTCATAGTTGAGCGCGCTCTTGATGACCGAGCAGAAGATCACGCAGATCGGGCTCACCACGAGGCCGAGGATGATCGCGCCCATGGGCCCGATCGTTCCGCACGCCGGCGTGATCGCGACGAGACCCGCAACGATGCCCGAGGCGAGGCCCAGCATCGACGGTTTGCCCTTCGTGACCCATTCCGTGAGGATCCATGAGAAGCCAGCCGCTGCGGTCGCCAGCATCGTGTTGATGAACGCAAGGCCTGCGCCGCCATTGGCTTCCAGGTTGGAGCCGGCGTTGAAGCCGAACCAGCCGATCCAGAGGAGGCCGGCGCCGATATACGTCATCGTCAACGAGTGCGGCGGCCACGGCTCCGCTTTGTATCCGGAACGATGCCCCAGCAGGATGCCGCCGACGAGACCCGCAACGCCCGCATTGATGTGCACGACCGTGCCGCCCGCGAAGTCGAGGGCGCCGAGTCCGAACAGGAACCCGGTCGTTTCCGAAACGTCCGTGAAATACCAGACCATGTGCGCGATCGGGTAATAGGAGAGAAGCGGCCAGAGCACCGAGAAGACGACCACGGCCGAGAACTTCATCCGTTCCGCGACCGAGCCGAGCACGAGCGCCGCCGTGATGGCCGCGAACGTCGCCTGGAACGCCACGAACACGAGCTCGGGGATGACCACGCCGGCGCTGAATGTCGCCGCCATGCTGTCCTTGGTGACGCCCGCCAGCAGGAACTTCGATGGCCCGCCGACGAACTGCGCCAAGCCGGGCAAGCCGTCGGTGAACGCCAGCGAATACCCCCAGAGCGCCCAGCAGATGAGGCCGATGATGGCGCAGGTGGAGACCTGCATCAGCACCGACAGCATGTTCTTGGCGCGCACCAGTCCGCCATAGAAGAGAGCCAGGCCAGGAATGCTCATCATCAGCACGATGGCTGTGGCGATCAGCATCCAGGCGGTGTCGCCCTTGTCCATGGTCGGCTCGGGCGCGGCTTCTTCGGCTGGAGCAGCCGCCGCGACCGTTGCCTCCGCCGGCGCAGCTTCGGCCGGGGCGGCCAAGGGCGTTGCCGCCGGATCGGTGACGACCGCCGCTGGAGCCGCGGGCGGCGTCGTCGTGGCGTCCTGCGCCAGCGAGTCTGTCGCCGAGAGGCTCAGCGCGAACGCCGCGGCGAGCGCCGCGACCCCCAGTCTTATGTCCCGCCAGGCCAGCCGGAAGCCTCGCGCATTGTTTCGTGTATCCATGAGTGGATTCCCCTTTAGTCGCCCATCTGCTCGACAAGACCTGGGGGCAGCGTGTGCGCCCAATTCCCAGGCGATTGACGAGGCGGGGGCCGGTCGCGGCAAGAAGGGGAGGGGGCCGTATCCCTGCGCGGCCGCAACATCGCCCAAAAAACGGGCGCAGGCGCCCAAATAAATCGCGCGACGGGACCGCCTTCAGGCTGCCAAACTGGGGCTGAGGATGTGGATATGTCACGTTTGGACGTCGCGATCGTCGGAGGCGGGCCAGTAGGGCTGACCTTGGCCCTGGCTCTGGAGCAGGCCGGGGCTTCCGTCGCTGTCGTGGACGCCGCGGCGCCGGAAACCGCGCTTGCCGCGAACTTCGACGGGCGCGCGTTCGCGATTGCATTTGCCAATTTCCGCATGTGGCGCGCGCTTGGGCTGGGCGATGCGCTCGATCCTGTGGTGCAGCCGATCGCGCGTATCATGGTTACTGACGGCCGACCGCTCGGCGGCGTCCGCAAGGGCGGGCCGTCGCTGCTGCATCTGATGTTCGACGCCGAGGAGGCGGGCGAATCGCTCGGCTACATGGTCGAGAACCGCCATCTCCGGAAAGCGCTCGACGATCGCGTGCGCGCCAGCGGCGTGCGGCGCATCGCGCCCATGGGCGTGACCGCGTTCGAAACGGGCGCGAGCGGCGTCACGCTCACGCTCGCCGACCAGTCCACGCTCAAGGCCTCGCTGCTCGTCGGCGCCGACGGCCGACGCTCATTCGTCCGCCCACGGACGGGCATACGCACCATCGGTTGGGAATATGACGCCACCGCCATCGTCGCCACCGTGCGGCATGAGAAGCCGCACGAGGCCGTTGCGCACGAATTCTTCCTGCCGAGCGGCCCGTTCGCGATCCTGCCCCTGAAGGGCGAGCGCGCCAACATCGTGTGGGCCGAGCCGCGCAAGGTCGCCGCTGCGATCAAGGCGCTCGACGCGGAGGATTTCCGCGCCGAGCTGAAGCGCCGCTTCGGGGACTTCCTCGGCGATGTGTGGCTGGAAGGCCCACGCTTCTCGTACCCGCTGTCGATGCAGATCGCAGAGCGGATGATCGCGCCGCGGGTCGCGCTCGCCGGCGATTCCGCGCACGCCATCCATCCGATCGCGGGGCAGGGGCTAAACCTGGGTTTGAAGGACGCCGCCGCGCTGGCCGAATGCGTCGGCGATGCGCTGGGCCTCGGCCTCGATGCAGGCGATGCGACCGCCCTGACGCGCTATCAGCGCTGGCGGCGCTTCGACAATGTCGCGATGGCCTGCGCGATGGAATTCTTCGATCGGCTGTTCTCGAACGACGTGGCCCCGGTGCGCAGCGCGCGCCGCCTGGGGCTCGAGATCGTGAACCGCATCGGCCCTGCGCGGCGCTTCTTCATGCGCCAGGCCGGCGGCGCCGGCGGGGCCATGCCGAAGCTCCTGCGCGGCGAAGGGCTGGGCCTTTAAGCGAGCGCTGCCTATTGGCAATCGGGGGTTGATGTGGCTTCCTCCCGCGCGCATGAGGAGGCGGCTCATGGACGTGTGGGGGCCACAGCGCCTTGGCGCTGAGTTGGAGAGGCGACTACCGGCTTGGCTGCGGACGCTCATCCGCAACGCTGCAAATGCGCTTGGATGGATAGCTCTTGGCTATTCGGCCCTGAGCGTCATCCGCGATCTGCCGTTCTTGCGAGAAGTGGCGGCTGGGATCGTGGAGCGTATCGGTTCCCTTGGGCCTGCAATTGTTGTGCTCTCCGATACAGCCGAAGGCGCGGTTGACGCTTGGCGACGCATGCTTGCACCGGTCCGAGGGGCGCTGAACGCGGTGTCGCCGTTTCTGATTCCTCAGGAGTACCTAGATCTCAGCGTCATCGCCCTCGTTTGCGTCCCGAGCTTTGCGTACTACCTGGCTCAAAGAACCCAGCATGATCACGCAAAGGCGCATACACTTGCCTGCAAGAACGCCTTGGATCGCGCGATCCTTCAACGCCAAGCATCAGAGCGGGGCGGCGAAGGCGAAGCGCCGAACAGAAGGATTCTGGGCGGCGTCTTAGGCGCAGTGTTGGGGGGCGTCATTGGGCTTACTCTACCACCGCTCCTGCCCGCTGCGGTGGCGTTAGGCGCAAACATCGGAAGCGCTATTGGCGGCAACTCGCAATCGGAAACCCCGCCGCAGTCAGATGATGAGGAGATGCGGCGTCTCCGGGCCGCTCACGAACACGCCTTGGCGAATGAGCACCTCGCCGGCCGTGCTCGATCCCGCGCTTGCGCCCTTGCAATCGCATCTGCCGTCTTTGCCGTGATTGCATCTTCCATCGTCGGCGGAGAAATGCTTTTCAGCACTGACGAGGCGCAAGCGGCGGAGATTGAGCGGCGCGAGCAAGCGCGATGCGGGACTAGGCGCACTGCTGGCGACTCCTGTTCGTGCCTGAAGGACATGCCGTTTCCGATCATCGGAGAGTCGAGGCCATCGAGAGACGGCACAAGAAACTGGTGCTGGGTCATTGTGCCCTAGTCTCCACGATGGGGCGGTTTCCATGACCTCAGGGGATGGTTCACGCCACGCGGCGCAGGTGCTCGCCCTTGCGGAGCAGCACGGCGGGAATCTCCAGCCGGAATGTGGAGCCTTTGCCGGGTGTGCTCGTCACCGTGACGTCGCCTTCCAGGAGCCGCGCCAGCCGCAGCGCGATGGTGAGCCCAAGGCCTGCGCCCTCATAGGCGCGGGTCTCGGCCGCGTCGGCCTGCACGAAGGGTTGGAACACGTCATCGAGCTTGTCCGGCGGAATGCCGATGCCGGTGTCGCGCACGTCGAACACGAGGCGCTCGCCGCTGCGCCGCACCCTGAGGCCGATCGCGCCGTCCCTGGTGAACTTCGCGGCGTTGCCGAGCAGATGTCCGAGGCATTGCCGCAGCTTCTCCTCGTCCGTGCGCGCCTCGCCGAGGTCCTCGCCGAGATTGAGCGCGACGCGGTTGCGGTTTTCCGCCGCATGCGGACGGATCGCTTCGACCGCGCCTTCCGCCAGCCGCGCGACGTCGAATGCGACGATGTGCGTGGCGGCGCGGTTGGCCTCGAAATCTGCGAAGTCGAGCACCTGGTTGATCAGCCCCAGGAGCTTCTGCGCCGCCGCGACGACGCGGCTGTGGTCGCGGACGTCCGAGCTGCGCGCCTCCGCTTCGGCTGTTTCGCGCATGAGCTCGCTGTAGCCGAGGATGGCGTTGAGTGGGGTCCTGAGCTCGTGGCTCATCATCGCCAGGAACTGTGACTTGGCGGCGTTCGCGCGCTCCGCCGTCTGCCGTGCGACGCGTTCCTCCGCCAGCGCGTTGAGCGCACGCTCGACCTTTGCATGCTGGCGGATCAGATAGAACGTGAAGGGCGGCGCGACGAAGAGCGTGATGCCGATCGTGGAGAGCGGGGTGTAATTGGCGCCGCCGCCGGGAACGAGCACGACATTGACGAGATAGTCGAGCGCCACCGCGACCACGAGGATCGCAAGCGAAATAAGAGCAGTCCGCAGGATTTGCTTGGCCAGCATCCGCCGGGAGGAGGCGACGATTCGTCCTTATTTTACAGTCCCGGGGGCGCCCACTCTAGGTGGGGCGCGGCGCCGCGAGCGCCGCATTGATTGCGGCGCGCACTTCATCCGAGGTGGGCGTGGTCCGGGATGGAAACGCCGTGATGATCCGTCCGTCGCGGCCGATGAGCAGCTTGTGGAAATTCCACTGCGGCACGGCCGCGTCGCCGATCTGCGCCTTCGCCCAGCGATAGAGCGGATGCGCGGTGTCGCCGATCACTTCCTGCTTCGCGGTCATCGGGAAGGTGACGCCGAAATTGAGCGCGCAGAATTCCTGGATCTCCTGCGCCGAGCCGGGCTCCTGCCCGCCGAAATTGTTCGACGGCACGCCGAGCACTTCGAAGCCCCGGTCGTGATACTCGCCATAGATCTGCTGCAGGCCCTCATATTGCGGCGTGAGGCCGCACTTCGAGGCGGTGTTCACCACCAGCACCACCTCGCCCTGGAACGCGGTCATCGGCACGTGCGGCGTGGAAAGGCCTTCGAACTCGAATTGATAGGCGGAGCGACGGTCGGTGGAGAGGGCGGGCGCCAGTGCGAACCTTTCGCGCTGTTCGGCGACCGCGTCCGCGACCGCCTTCGCGCGCGCCTCTTCGGGGGAGGGGGCCGCCGCGGCGACCTCCTCCTTGGCCGGAACTGGCGCGGTCTGCCCGCATGCGGCCGCCAGCGCCGCGACGCCCAGCGAGATCAAAAGGCGCTTCATGTTTCCCTCCATCCCCAAAACCAGACTGTTGGCTCGCGCGCTCAGCGGGCGCCGATCCTTTTCTTGTGCGCATCCATGCGCGCCTTCACGTCTCGGCCGAGCTCATAAAGGAATTCCCAGGAATAGAGCCCGGTATTGTGCCCGTCGTCGAAGCCGATGCGCACCGCGTAGCGCCCAACCGGCGCCGCCTCAAGAACGCCGACATCCGCTTTGCCGGAGATCGCCGGCAGCGGACCCGCGCCATGCCCGCGCACTTCGGCGCTGGGGCTCTCCACGCGCAGCAGCTCGTAGGGAATCTCGAACCTCGCGCCGTCGTCGAACGCGATCGCCAGACGCTTGTCGTTGCGCTTGAACACAAGTTCCGTCGGCCAGGGCGGAGCGCTCTTCATCGGCGATTACTCATCAGCGGCGAGCTCCCGGGCTTCGTCGATGAGCAGGATCGGCACGCCTTCGCGGATGGGGTAGGCGAGCCGCGCCTGCGGGCTGACCAGCTCCTGCTTCACGCGGTCATAGCGCAGCGGCGTTCGGCTTTGCGGGCAGACCAGCACTTCAAGCAGCTTCGGATCGATATCGGTCATTGCAGATTGCTTTCCGAGCCGTCGCCGGCCGCTTCGAGCTCGAGCAGCGCCACGAGCGTCGCGGCGCAGTCGCACAGCGTCGGCGCCTCTAGCAAGGCCTGCTTTGCGGCGGTGTCGAACGGGCAGAGCGACGCGACGGCGTGCACCAGCGCTTCCGCGCTCGCTTCCTCCACCGAGCTCCAGTCGATCTGCAGCTCGCGCGCGTCGCCGTAATGCTTGAGCGCGCGGGTGAGGCGCGCGCGATCGACGGCTTCGGAATCGCGGGTGTTCTCGTGCAGGTCGCGCGCGAACGGCTCGTAGCTGACCGCGCAGCGCCGATAGGGCGTCCCGGTGTCGAGCTCGCGCTCGATGCGGAAGCGGCACACGCCGGTGAGCGTGATGAGATAGCGCCCATCGCCGGTCTCGGAGAACGAGGTGATGCGCCCAAGCGTGCCGACATCCGAGAGCGGCGGCTTGGGCGTGTCGGAATAGAGCGGCTGGATCATGCCGATGACGCGGTCGGCCGCGAGCGCGTCATCGACCATGTTGAGATAGCGCGGCTCGAAGATGTTGAGCGGCAGCGGCGCGCGCGGAAACAGGATCGCCCCGGCAAGCGGAAAGACCGGCGCCGTGGCTGGCAGGTCGGCTGGCTTGCGGTATCCGAACGCGCTCATCGCTTTGCCTGGTTGGAGGGCCGTCCCCTTTAGGAGAAGAGCAGCGCCGAAAGCCTTCGGCGTCCGGCCTTGGCGACCTCTGAGGCCGGCCCGGCCGCGTCGAAGATCTTCAGCAATTGCTTGCGCGCCGCCTCGTCGTTCCACGCGCGGTCCTGTTCGATGATCGTGAGCAGGTGATCGACAGCCGGTTCAAGCTCGCCGCGCCCCGCCAGCGCGTTGGCGAGCTCGAACCGCGCGTCGCGGTCGTTCGGGTTCTTCGCCACCTTGTCGATCAGCGGCTTGGTCTCGCCCGCGCTGTTCGCCGCGAGCTCGAGCGCCGCGCGCACGCCCTGCACCTCGGCGTCCGAGCGCTTCTGCTCCGGGATGCTCTCGATGATCTCTCGCGCCTGGTCGGGCTCGCCGGCGAGCAGATAGGCGCGCGCAAGGCCGGCAAGCGCCTTCACGTTCTCCGGATCGATCTGCAGCGCGGCCGCATAGGATTGCGCCGCGCCGCCGGCGTCGCCAAGCCGGACGCTCTCGGCGCCTTGCTCCAGCAGCGGCTCGATCTCGTCCGCGAGGCCCGCGCCGGCGAGCCGGTCGATGAAGAGCTTGATCTGGCTGTCGGGCACCGCGCCCATGAACCCGTCCACCGGACGGCCCTTGTCGAACGCGAACACGGCCGGAATGGAGCGCACGCCCAATTGCCCGGCGACGGCCGGATGGTCGTCGATATTGATCTTCACCAGCCGGACCTTGCCGCCGGCGGCGCGCACGGCCTTCTCCAGCGCGGGCGCGAGCTGCTTGCACGGTCCGCACCAGGGCGCCCAGAAATCGACCACGACGGGCTGGGTCTTCGAGGCCTCGATGACCTCCTTCATGAAGCCCTGGTCCGAGCCGTTGGAGACGAGATCGGGCGCCGCGCCGTCGAGAACTGTCATGGGACCGTCCGTTGCAGGGAAATCAGACCGCTAGATGGGCGATTGCGGCGTCAGATTCAATCAAAGTGAGGCGCTTCGATCAAAGTCGGGGCCCCCTCCGGATCGAAACGAAGGAAGAGGGGAGGGTGGCCGGTCGCGGCGAGGAACTTTAGGAGGTCGCGCGGGCTGATCGCGGTGGTGGCGTCGTTGCGCAGCGGGTGGAAGTTCACCGGATCGTGCGCGAGCAGGTCCGCATCGAGCGCCAGCTTCACCCGGCGCTGCGTGTCGTTGATGAGCCCGAACACGGTGACCGAGCCGGGCGTGACGCCGAGCGTCTCCAGCATCAGCTCCGCATTGCCGAAGCTCGGGCGCCCCGCGCCGATCGCGCGCCCGGCGGCGTTGAGGTCTATCTTCGTGTCGTGCAGGGCGCAGATGAGGAAGAGCCCACCTTTCTTGTCCTTCAGGAAGAGGTTCTTGGTGTGCCCGCCCGGCATCTCAAGCTTGATCTTGGCGCTCTCCGCCACGGTGAACACGGGTGGATGCCAATAGGTGCGGTGCGCGATGCCGAGCGCGTCGAAGCGTGCGAAAAGCTGATCGGGCGTCGCCGGAGTGCGGACTTGGGCGCTGCTATCCATGGGGGTGCAAGCCCTTGGCGCATCTCACCGCGCTCGTCTATGGGTCGGAGCGATGAAGCTCACCTGCTACAAGATCGACACCGAGCCGGCCGAGATGGTCCCGGGCCGCGCCGATCGCGACTGGATGGACGCGTTCGGCAACCGCCATCCCTATCGCTGCCTGCCGCTGGTGGTCGCCAACACGACGGGCTGGGAATTGCTCTCGCCGGTCAGCTTCACCGCGACCTGGAACGGCGGTCCGCGCACTCAGGACATCCGCATCGATCCCGACGGGGACACAACCAAGGCCCACCTGGAGCGCTGGGCCGTGTCGCACTTCTCCGGCGGCGTGATCACCTTCCACACTGGCTATCTCTTCCGCACCGAGCCCGGCTGGGATCTTTGGGTCGGCGGTCCGCCCAATTCGATCAAGGACGGCCTCCAGGCGCTGACCGGCGTGGTCGAGACCTTTTGGCTGCCGTTCCCGTTCACGATGAACTGGCGCTTCACCCGTCCGGGCATGGTCAGCTTCAAGAAGGGCGAGCCCTTCTGCATGGTCATGCCGGTGCCGCACGAGGCGATCGACGATGTCCAGCCGATCGTGAAGTCGATCGAGGACGATCCCAAGCTCAAGGAAGACTACCAGAACTGGGGCGCCAGCCGGAACAAGTTCCTGGAAGATCTGAAGACGCCGGAATCCGAAGCCGTGAAGCAAGGCTGGCAGCGCGATTACTTCCGCGGGCGCACTCCGGCAGGTCAGGCCGGGCCCGATAGCCACATCAACCGGCGCAGACTCAAATCTCCACGCCCCGCCAAGCCGGGCGAATAACCGATCGCGCCGCGCAAATGAAAAGCGGCTTCCCGGGGGAGGGGAAGCCGCTTTCAGTCATCGGGCGGTGCGGGGGGTGAGGGCCGCCCGGTATTGTTTGAAGATACGAGCCGACCGCGGAGAAGTTTCGACGCTGTTGGGGAAAGTTCGCGGCAGGTCTGGGCGGAACCGCCGCAATTGAAAACGGCTTCCCGGGCGAGAGGAAGCCGTCTTCTTGGGCCGGAGCGGGCTAATGCGGGGGAGGGAGCCGCACCCCGGCCTCTGAAGGAAGTACGCGCCGGACCCGGCGTCGGTTCAGTGCGGCGCCGAAACTTTTTCAAGCCGCCTTGGCGGGCTTGGTTGCGCCGATCCGAAGGCCAGAGGGCGTGGCGATCGCGTGGACGGACGCGCGGGGATCTCGCGGCGCTCTCCGTGCCGCCTTTCTGGAGACTGGCCCTTGCGGTTGGCCCGAGCGCCTGCAATATCGGCGGGCTCGGGGCGCAGCTCGCGTCCCGTACCCCATCGGATGCGGGCGTAGCTCAGGGGTAGAGCACAACCTTGCCAAGGTTGGGGTCGTGAGTTCGAATCTCATCGCCCGCTCCATGCTTCACGATCAGTTCGGCTTCACGCGCCGCGGGCGGCGATGTGCGCACGCGGATGACGCAACCGTCCTCGGCGCCGGCCGGCGTGCGTTGGACAAGATGGGCGCGGATCAGGTGCTCCACATGCGCCGGGTCGCTGAGTCCGAAGAGGTGGTCGCGGTAGCCGTCCGGCCCGCGCTTCGCTCCCCAATGGAACGCGATCCTGTCCCCGCTGCGGTGCATGCGCTCGAAGGCGGCCGGCCCGTAGGCGCGCACCTGCGGCCAGGGATCGCGCGAGGCGATGATCACGCGCTGATCCGTGACGGCATAGACCGTCGATCCGACGCCGAGCGTCTGGCCCCAGCAATAAAGGCAGGCGCCGATCGCCGCGGCGCCGACGACAGCGTAAAGCGACGTTTGCCAATAATCCCGGTTCTCGCGCCACGCGACGACGCCGCGCCACACCACGGCGCCGACCACGGCGCTTGCCATCAGAGCGAGGAGCAGCATGTCGGCCTGCGCCGTCGCCGGCGCGACTTGCCGCCAGAGCAAAGACTCTCCGGCGCCAAGGAGGCTTTGCGCGAAGGCGTCGGCGTCGGCGTCGTCCATGCCGCCAGCATGCCATGCGAAGGATGATGCCCGCTTAAGGCTGCGCTGCCGACCTGCGCTGAACGATCGCGCCGGGGGGCGCTATGCAGCATCGGAGATAAGCATACGATCGCTCGGACGCTGAGGCGGCGGACATAGGGGCGAGCGTATGTGGGGCAGGGGATTGCGCGCGGCGTGTGGGCTCGCGGCGTTCTGTTTGGCGCTCGGCTTCGCGCAGCTGGCGCTCGCCGCGCCCGAGACCGGCGATCTGCGCCGCTCCTATTATCTCGCCGAGGCCGACGAGACGATCCCGTATCGCCTCTATGTTCCGCGCGCCTATGATGGATCGCGCGCCTTCCCGCTGATCGTGGTGCTGCACGGTTCGTCCACGACGGCCGACGACGCGATGGAGGCGCCCGGCCTTAAGGCGCTCGCCGAAGAGCGCGGCGTCATTGTGCTGGCGCCGCAGGGCTACAACGCCTTCGGCGGCTATGGCGACATCTATCCCGTCATCGTGCGGCGCGAAGCGGCGGCGCAGGCCGCAGCGCTGCGCGAGGCTTCGCGTCCCGGCTCGAGTGCGCCGAAAGGCATGACGCGGCCGCGCGAGGCGCTCGGCCCCGCCGCGTTCGACGATGCGCAGGAGCTGCCGCTCAGCAATCTCACCGATCCGCGCGTCTCGCGCCTAAGCGAGCTGGACACCATGAACGTGCTGGCGCGCGTGCGCGGCGAGTATCGCATCGATGATGCGCGCATCTATCTCATGGGCAATTCGATGGGCGGCGGCGGCGCGGCGTATCTCGCGGTGCGCTATCCGGAGATCTGGGCGGCGGTCGCGCCGGCGGGCGGACCGTTCGCAGCCTGGTCCTATCCGTACTTCCGCCTTCGCGACGCCGGCGTCGCTGCGCTTTTCGTGCACGGCGACGGCGACGAATACGCCCATTGGCGCTGGTCGCAGGTCATCGTCGAGCGCGCGCGCAAGGAAGGCGTCGATGCGCATCTGCTTGTCGTCGAAGGCGGCGCGCACGTGAACGCTTGGGTGCGGGCGTTGCCGCAAACCTTCGACTTCCTGCTCAGCCACGCCAAGCGCGCGCGCTAACCCGAACGCGCGAATCGCGCATCGCAGGCAAGCGCATTTCTGCTGCGCGCGACTCGCGGCAAGCGATCCAGCATGAAAACCCCGGAGCTGCGCTTTCTTGCCGCCGGCCTCCTGCGCCTGGCCCGCTCGGTCCTGAAGCTCGCGGTCGTGGTGATGAGCCTGTTCATGATCGCGCTCATCTCCGATGGGCTCATGCGCTCCTTCGATCTGCCCGGCGCCGAGCCCGGCTGGCTCACGACGGCCCTGACCGCGCTCTTCATCACGCTCTGGATGGTGTTCGGTTCGGTCGTCGCCTGGCAATTGTCTCTGGCCCTGACCCTGATCGGCGCAGCGATCGGAGGCGGGGCGGGGGCGCTGCTGGGCTTCCTGACGGCCGGTCTGGCGGGATTTGCGCTCTCCGCGCAAAAATTGCGTGAACTCTAACCACGCCGCTTGCCGAAGAGCCGCCGCGATTCCAGATAATCATGTGCGTTCACAAGGGTGAGCGGCCCACGGGAGAAGGAACATGGCCAAGGGTCAGAAGCGCAGCGGCAAGGAAGCGCGGAAGCCGAAGAAGGAGAAGCCGAAGCCGCCGGCCTCGCTGAAGAATTCCGGGCCGCGCTAACTCTTCGCGACGCGACGGATGCGCGGTCCGCTCGGCGGCTTAGGCCCCGGCGTCTTGGCGGACGGCATCGGCGCACGCCGGCGCATGAAGGCGTCGAACTTCGGCACGGTGAACGCGATCTGGCCGCGCTCCGGCGCGTACGCCATGCCTTTCTGAATGAGGTCGTCGCGATAGGGCGCGACTTGGCTTTGGGTCGCGCCGAGGGCGCGCGCCACGTCCGCCGATGAGCACGGCCCGGGCCCCAGCTCGGCCATTGCGCGGGCGTACTCCTTCTGCCGCTCCGAGAGGCGCGCCAGCCGCACATTGAAGATGCTCTCGTCGAGCGAGGCGATCGCGGCCTTGGTGGCGGCTTTCGCATCCGCAAGCGTGATGGGAGAACGCTCCGCCGTCTCCCAGCATTTCGCCCCCCACACCTGCAGGAAGAACGGATAGCGCTCGGTCTCTTCCAGCACGAAGGCGAGCGCATCGTCCGCGAAGGCCACGTCCTCGCGGCGCGCGGGCTCAACCAGCGCCAGCCGCGCGGCTTCCTCGTCGAGCCGGCCGATGTCCGGATAGTCGAACAGGCGCTCGGCGTAGGATTTGGCGTCGCCCGCGAGCTTGGCGAGTTGCGGCAGGCCCGCCCCGAAGAGGATGAGAGGCAATTGGCGCTGCGAGATCTTGTGCAGCGCCACGATCAGCGCCGAGAGGTCGGCCTTCGAAACGTACTGCACCTCATCCACCAGGATCACGGCGGCCGTGTCGCGCTTCTGTGCGGCTTCCCCGATGGCGACGAAGAGGTCGGTGAGGTCGATCGCGAGATCGCCGGTCGCCTGGCCGCCGGAGAGCCCGAATTCGAGCTCGCCGACTTTGGCGGTGAAGGCCGTCGCAAAGGCCCGGAGGGTTCCGAAGGCGTTGGAGAGCTCGTGGCCGACCCGCTTGATCCGGTCGAGCCGCAGCAGCAGCCTGTGGAGCTGCGGTGCGAGTTGGGCCGGCAGGGACTTCTCCGGGTCCGCCTCGAACATGGCGGTTTGCGCCCCGGCCGCTTCCGCCAGCTCCTCGATCCGGTTGAGCAGCACGGTTTTCCCGACGCCCCGGAGCCCCAGCATGATCAGGCTCTTGGTGGGCCGCTTTCGCTTGATCCGCTCAAGCGCGGTCTCGGCCCGCTTGATGAGCCCGTCGCGGCCGGCCAGCTCCGGGGGAGGGGCCCCAGCGCCGGGATTGTAGGGGTTGTAGGCGGCGTCCATAGGTTTGTTAGCAGTGTTTAGCGCAGGTCGTGCTAATAATGCCTAAGAATGTTAGAAGGCGGATGGCGAGTAGGGAATAGGGTAGTTAGCAGAAAGCGCCCTAACAATCCTAACAAACCTAGACGCCGAGCCGCGCCAGCCCCTCGGCGATCGCCGGATCGACCCTTACGTCGCTGGCCCGCAGCGGCCGGGCGAGCCTGAGGCCCTCCAAGCTGCGAGCGCGCGAGAGCGCCACATAGGCCTGCCCGGGCGCGAAGGCGCCCCGCCCGAGGTCAATCTCGACCGCATCGAGCGTCATGCCCTGCGCCTTGTGGATGGTGAGCGCCCAGGCCGGCGCGAGCGGGAATTGCACGTACTTGAACTCTTCCTGCACCTCCATCTGGCGGCTCGTCTCGTTCCAGCGCCAGCGCGCCTGCGGCCAGATCGAACGGCTGACCTCCATCACCTCGTCGCTGCCGTCGAGCTTCACCAGCACCGCTTCGGCGTCGAACCCGAAGACGGTTCCGAGCGAGCCGTTCACCCATTCCCCGTTCGGGTCGTTCTGCGTGAAGATCACGCGCGCTCCGCGCTTGAGGCGCAACTCCATCGGCGCCGGCAGCCGCTCGCCGACATTGCCCTTCGCTTCGCCCTCGAACGCGCCGGTGAACTTCGCCTCCTCGCCGGAAAGCGCCGCCAGCCCCTGCACATTGTAACGGTCCGCGACCGCGTTGGTGGCGCAGAGCAGAACCGGCTTCTGCTTCAAACTCCTTTCCAGACAGCAGGAATTGAGCGTCTCCACCGCTTCCTCGACGCCGTTCATCTCCCGCAGCCGCGTCAGGAGCTCGATGAAATGCGCGTCCGTCTGCCGGCGCACGTCCAGAAGTTCGAACGCCGCGACCGGCGGATCCTTGAGGCTGTGCGCGGAGAACGCGTAGGGGCTGGCATAGCCCGCGTCCTCCAAGAGCCGCGCCTCTTCGCCGCGCACCACCGGCGGCAGCTGGTAGAAGTCGCCCACGAGCAGCATCTGCACGCCGCCGAACGGCCGTGTCGATTTCCGCGCGACGCGCAGCGAATGGTCCATGGCGTCGAGCACGTCGGCGCGCAGCATCGACACCTCATCGACGATGAGCCGCTTCAGGTGCCGCGCGTTCTTCATGAAGAACCAGTTCGGTTTCTCCGCATACTGAATGAGCGGCCGCGGCGGGAATCCGAAGAACGAGTGCACGGTCTGGCCGCCGATGTTCATGGCGGCGAGGCCAGTGGGGGCGAGGATCGCCTGCGCCGGCGCGTCCGGGGCGTTGGCGAGCTCGCGGACGAAATAGCTCTTGCCGGTGCCGGCCCGGCCGGTGACCAGGACGATCGGCGCGCCCGAGCGGAGCGCGGCGGCGGCGTCTGCGGCGGCTGTGTCCGGTGGGTTGGCGCTGGTGCGGGAGGAGGGGAGCATCGACCCTCCTTAAACTGCGTTGGCCCCGAGGCGGAGCCGAAATTCCCCAATCGCGGGTTTCCATCTGCCGGGGCCGGCGGCGGCCCCTATGGTAAACGCTCGCTCTTCAACGGAATTTCGGGGGTCCAGGATGCGGACGGGGATGCTTGTGTCGGCGGCGGCGCTCCTCGCCTTGGCGGCTTGCGCGCAGATCCAGCAGGAATGGCGCTCGATCCGCAGCGAGATGCGCCCCGGCGACTCGACGGCGAGCGCCGCCGCCGCTTCGCCCCGGTCGCGCGGCTGCGCCGAGCTCGCCGCGGCTGCGGACGCCAATCTGACGATCAGCGAAACGAGCGCGCAGGGCGCCCAGGAGATCGACGGCTTCCAGATCCCCGCCCATTGCCTGGTCAAGGGCGTGATCGATCCGCGCACCGGCGCCGGCAACCGCGCCTTCGGCATCGGCTTCGAGTTGCGGCTGCCGAGCGAATGGAACGGCCGCTTCCTTTATCAGGGCGGCGGCGGCCATGAGGGCGTGGTCCGCCCGGCGATCGGCAAGGTCCCGCTCTCGGGCGCCACGGCCCAGCCGGCTCTGGCGCGCGGCTACGCCGTGATCGCCACCGACGCCGGCCACACCGGCGCCGATCCGAGCTTCGCCACCGATCAGCAGGCGCGCATCGACTACGCCTACAACGCGCTTGGCCGCGCCACGCGCGTCGCCAAGGCGCTGATCGCCCGCCAGTACGGCCGCGCCCCCGACAAGTCCTACGCCATGGGCTGCTCGCAAGGCGGCCGCGCCGCGATGATCGCGGCCCAGCGCTTCCCGACCGAGTATGATGGAATCGTCGCCTGCGATCCGGCCTTCAGCTCCGCCCGCGCCGCGATCGCGGCCTCCTGGAGCCTCAACCAATTCCTGCGCATCGCCCCGCGCGACGCGGCGCGCCGTCCGATCCTGGCCCAGGCGCTCTCGCAGGCGGATCTACAGCTGCTCTCCATCGCCGTGCTGCAGGCCTGCGACGACAAGGACGGCCTGTCCGACGGCTTGATCTTCAATCGCGCCGCCTGCCGGTTCGATCCGGGCCAGCTGCAATGTGGTCGCGGCCAATCGGTCGGCTGCCTGAGCGCGGCGAAGGTGCAGGCCGTGCGCGCGGTCTTTGCAGGCCCCCGCGACGGACAGCGGCGTGCGCTCTATGCCGACTTCCCCTATGACGCCGGCGTTGCGGCCGGCAATTGGCGCCGCTGGCGCCTCGGCGAGGCCACCACTGGCGCTTACGACGCCTCCGACTACACCTACGGCCACGCCATCCTGACGCGCTATTTCATGACCCCGCCGCAGGCGCAGCTCGAACCGCAGGGCGTGAATTTCGACGAGGTCTGGCCGCAGATCTGGCAGCAGGCCGCCGCCACCGACGCCACCTCGACCTACCTCACCACCTTCGTCGCCCGCGGCGGCAAGATGATCATCCTGCAGGGCCTGTCCGATCCGGCCTTTTCCGCCAACGACATCACCGCCTGGTATGACCGCATGGCCCGCGACACCGGCGGCGCCGGCGGCGCACAGAGCTTCGCGCGCTTGTTCCTGCTGCCGGGCGTCACCCATTGCGGCGGCGGCGCCGGGCTCGACGACGTCGATCCTCTGGGAGCGATCGAGGCCTGGGTGGAACGCGGGACCGCGCCCGACCGCATGATCGCCCGCGGCCGGGCCGTCGCCGACACTAGCCGCCCGATCTGCCCGCATCCGGCCTACGCCCGGTACAACGGCCGCGGGGACACGAAAGATGCGGCGAATTTCACCTGCCAACGCTGAGTTCGCGGCCTGTTCATTTCGGGCGATCGGGATAGACTTGCCGCGGCTCGCGCCGAGGCAAAGACAGTCCGCGAGCCCGGCGGGGTGAAGGATGCGGATCGACGCAACGCGGAGTTTCGCGCTCGATTTGGCGCGCGGCCTGTGTCTGATCCTGATGGTCGTCGATCACCTGCCGCAGAGCCCGTTTTTCCGCTTCAGCAACATCAATTTCGGACCGCTCGGCTTCTTCAGCGGCGCCTCCGCTTTCGTGCTCATCTCCGGCGTGGTCTCGGCGAAGGCGTATGGCTCGATCCTGCTGCGGGACGGAGCTGAAGCCGCCTGGCGCCGCGTCCTGAAGCGCATGGCCCAGATCTACGCGGTGAACGCCGGTATCTTCCTGCTGCTGTTCGTCGGCGTGAGCACGCACGTGCTCCAAGGCCAAGTGTGGCGACACGAAGTGTCGCTCTTCTTTACCGATCCCGGCGCCGCGCTCGCCCTTGGCCTGCTGATGATCTATCGGCCGGGCTTCCTCGACATCCTGCCGATGTATCTGCTGTTCCTCTTGCTGGTGATCCCTGCCTTGCAGGCGATTCGGGCGGGGCGCGCCCGGCAGGTCCTCGCCCTGAGCTTCCTCGCCTGGCTCTGGGCGCAGCTCGACATTCCCCACGCCGTCGCCCTCAATCCTCTGGGCTATCAGCTCTTGTTCGTCGTTGGGCTGGTGATCGGCGCAACCGCGATTTCGGAGGCCCTGAGAAGCACGGCGTTCAAACGCATCGCCCAGGCGGCGATCGCCGTCGCGGTCGTGCTGCTCGTGCTGCGCGGGGCAGTGGGCTTCCTGGGCCTGTCCGGGGCCAGCCTGCTGCCGGAATGGCGCCATCTGCTGACGAACAGCGCCAACAATGGCGCGCTGCGCGTCGTGAGCTTCGCGGTGGTCGCTTTGAGCGCGGTTTATCTGTGGCCGCGGATGCCTGCATCGCTCAAGCAGCACAACGCGGCGGCGCGCTGGGTGAGCTTCCTCGGGCGCCATTCGTTGCCGGTCTTCTCCTGGTCGATCCTGATGACGTATCTGTCCATGGCCGTCATGCCGCCGCATTCGAGCCCAGCCTGGCGCGCCCTCGACATGCTCTTGGTGATTTCGAGTCTCGCCATTCCCGCCTTCATCGACCATTGGATGAAGAAGGCCAAACGTGCGAACATCGGCCGCGCGACGGCCCTCGCGACGAACGACACCACCGGGGCCTGATTTCGATCAGAAGCGGGCCCGCGAAGGCTGCTAGGACGACGGCATGGACACTCGCAACTGGCTCATGGCGGCGCTCATGCTGCTTTCCGCGTGCGCGACCCCGCAGACCTCTGACCAGGCCGCACAGATCGCCGACGGCCGCGCGGTGGCGGAGGCCCAATGCGCCTCCTGCCACGCGATCGGCGAATACGGCGACAGCCCCGCGCCCGAAGCGCCGGTCTTCCGCACGATCCTCGCCCGCTACGACGCCGAGGCGCTGGAGCAGAACCTGATCGAGGGCATCCTGGTTTCCCACCCGATGCCGGAATTCCAGTTCAACCCGCAAGGCGCCGACGCGCTCATCGCGTACCTGCGGTCGATCCAGACGACGGAAACGGCCCCGCCCGTTCCTGAGCGTTGATCACACCGCGCCGAGCGCCTGTTCCAGGTCGGCGATGAGATCGTCCGGGCTCTCGATCCCGATCGAGATGCGGATGAGAGACGGCTTGATCGAGAACCGCGCGAGCTCTTCAGGCGGCATGCCCGAATGCGTCATCGACGCTGGATGCGAAGCCAGCGTCTCAGTGCCGCCGAGCGACACTGCGAGCTTGATGATCGACAGATGGTCCAGCAGCTTGAACGCCGCTTCCTCGCCGCCCCGCACTTCAAATGAAAAGGTCGAGCCCGGGTCCTTGCACTGGCGCTCGAAGATCGCCCGATCGGGATGTTCCGCGGGCAGGAACCCGAGATACCAGACGTTCTCGATCTTCGGGTGCGTGCGTAGGAATTCCGCGACGCGCCGCGCGCCCGCCGCGCTCGCCTCCATGCGGATCTTCACGGTTTCCAGCGAGCGCATGAGCAGCCAGCACGTATGCGGATCGCACATCGTGCCCAGCGTGGAGCGCATCCGCCGCACCGGCGCCAGCATCGCCTTTGCGCCCGACGCGCCGCCGGCGATGAGATCGGAATGCCCGCCGACATATTTCGTCAGCGACGACACCGCGATGTCCGCGCCGTGGAGGAGGGGAGTGCAGAACACCGGCCCCAGCATCGTATTGTCGACGATCACCGGCGGACGGTCGCCCTTCACCGCCAACGATTGCGAGACCTTCCGCGCCGCCTCGATATCGACGAGACCGTTCGTCGGATTGGCCGGCGTTTCCAGATAGATCGCTCCGACGCGCCCCAGCTTGCGCGCTTCTTCCGCCGCTGCGAGCATCGCCTCGGTTCCGGCCTCCACGTCGAATCCGACCTGCCGCACGCCGAACTCCGGCAGGATCGAATGGATAAGCGTTTCCGTGCCGCCATAGATTGGCTGGCTCTGCAGCACGACGTCGCCGGGGCGCAGATAGGCCCACAGCGTCGTCGAGATCGCCGCCATCCCGGAGGCGAACGCGAGCGCGGCCTCCGCCTCGTCCCAGATCGCCAGGCGATCTTCCAGGATTTCCAGATTGGGATTGTTGAAGCGCGAATAGACGAGGCCGGGCTCTTCGTTGCGCCCCAGCTTCCTGCGCCCTTGCATGTGCGCGAAAAAGTTCTTCCCGTCCTCAGCGGTGCGGAAGACGTAGGTGCTGGTCTGGAATTGCGGCGGTTTCAGCGAGCCTTCCGAGAGGTGCGGATCGTAGCCGTACCCCATCATCAGCGTTTCCGGCGCCAGCGGATGGTTGCCGAGCGCGCGTTTGCGCCACGTCTTCGAAGGCAAGGGCTTTTGTGCCATGGAGGGAAACTCCCGTTTCCCACGCGTCTACGCTTGGATCAGGCGTCGAGCCAGCGCGCGTTGCGGGACATCGGCATCAGGATCGGCGCGTCGAGCACCAGCTGCGACGGCTGCCGCATCGTCGGATAGGCCGCGCAATCGTCGCCGAGGGCCGCGCCGAACGGCGCGTCCTCGCGCGCCGGCGCGCGCATCGCCATCGGACCGGCGGCGGCGGCAAGCTCGCACCACGCCTTGACGGGGCCCGGCGGCGGCGGCGCGAGCACGAACATGTGCTCGCCAGGGACCGGCAGCACGTCGTGCGCGAAGGGGTCCATCCCGAACGGGTCGGCGCCGTTGGCCATCACCACTTCCGGCAGCGGCGCCGCGACGCGCAGATGGAACGTCGCTTCGTACTCGCCGCTGCGGACGCGCACTTTGTGGATGCGCCCGAACTCGTCGCGCATGAGCGCGGGATCGGCGAGCGAGATGACGCCAGTGTCCGGATCGATCGCGAAGCGGCCGCCCGCGTCGTCGATCAGCGCGTGAGCGGCCGGCGCCGGCGCGCGAAGTTCTGAATCGGCGAGAAGCGAATGCCCGAACGAGAGCGCGTCGAGCGCTTCCGCCGGCATGCGGTCTTCCTTCCGGCGGCCCTTGTTGAACGGCGAGCGCCAATGCAGGCCGCCGCTCACGTCTTCCCAGACTGCGGCGCCTTGCGTCGGCGGCGCGTCATCCTGGAACTCGAGCTCGGCGTTGAGCGGTTCTGGGCTCAGGGGCTTTTCCGGGTGCATGGACGCAAAGCTAGAATGATATGACTAACAGGCGATGAAGGCGGACGCGCGAAAACGCCCGGTCTCTTAAGATCGGCGGCCGATGCGTCAGCATCTGCAAACGAAAGCTTAATCCGCAGGCGGAGCGCCAGCGCTTTCCGCCGACGCTCCGAGCGAGGAGGGTGGCTTACTCGCCCCAGCCCATCACCGACTTCACCTGCAGGAATTCCTCGAAGCCGAAGACGCCCCATTCGCGGCCGTTGCCGGACTGCTTGTAGCCTCCGAACGGCGCGCCGAAATCCATCCCCGCGCCGTTCAAGTGCACCGCGCCGGTGCGCAGCCGCTGCGCCACGCGCTTGGCGCGTTCCGGCGAGCCGGAGACATAGCCCGACAACCCGTACACCGTGTCGTTGGCGATGCGGATCGCGTCCTCTTCGTCTTCGTAGGGGATGATGGTCAGCACCGGCCCGAAGATCTCCTCGCGCGCGATGAT
This sequence comes from Hyphomonadaceae bacterium, assembly GCA_016791425.1. Taxonomy (GTDB): domain Bacteria; phylum Pseudomonadota; class Alphaproteobacteria; order Caulobacterales; family Aquidulcibacteraceae; genus CADEEL01. The sequence goes on from JAEUMQ010000007.1 coordinate 404,805, forward strand.
CATCTCGTTGGCGACGTTCGCGAACACGGTCGGCTTCACATAATAGCCGCGGTTGAAGCCCTCCGGCCGCCCGACGCCGCCGACGACCGCCTTGGCGCCCTCGTCGATGCCCTTCTGGATCATCGACTGCACTTTCTGGAACTGGTTGGCGTTCGCCAGCGGCCCCATCGCGCCTGGCGCCGCTTCGGCCGGCGCCATCACCTTCGTCGCCCTCGCCGCGTTGGCGGCGATCTCCACCACCTGGTCGTAGAGCTTCCGCGGCGCCAGCATCCGCGACGGCGCCACGCAATTCTGCCCCGAGTTCATCGCCATCTGGCCCCAGCCGCCGGCGACGGCCTTCTCCAGATTCGCGTCGTCGAGGATGATGTTGGCGCTCTTGCCGCCAAGCTCCTGCGCGACGCGCTTCACGGTGTCGGCGGAAGCCTTGGCCACCAGGATGCCCGCGCGCGTCGAGCCGGTGAAGCTCATCATGTCGATGCCCGGATGCCGCGCGAGCGCTTCGCCGACGCCAGGCCCATCGCCGTTGACGAGATTGAACACGCCCTTCGGCACGCCCGCTTCATGCAGCACCTCGGCGAGCACAGCGGCGGTCGAGGGCGCAAGCTCGGACGGCTTCAGCACCATCGTGCACCCGGCCGCGAGGGCAGGGGCGATCTTCGCGACCGCCTGGTTGATCGGCCAGTTCCACGGCGTGATGAGCCCGCACACGCCGACCGGCTCCTTGAGCACGCGCGTGCCGTTCATCTTGATCTCGAACGGGAAGCTCTGCAGCACCTTGAGCGCTTCGCCGAAATGCGCGAGGCCGGACGGCGCCTGCGCGGCGTTCGCAAGCCAGACGGGCGCGCCCATCTCCTCGGTCATCAGCGCCGCGATCTCGGGCATGCGCTTCTGGTACGCGCCGATGATGCTCTGCAGCAGCGCGACGCGCTCCGCGACGCTCGTGCGCGAATAGCTCTCGAACGCGCGCTGCGCGGCCTTCACCGCCTTATCGACATCCCCCGCCGATCCGAGTGAGATGCGCGCGCAGGGTTCCTCGGTGGCCGGATTGATCACCTCATGCGTGCGCGGCGTCGCGGGGAGGATCCATTCGCCGTCGATGTAGAACTTCAGCTGCTCGCGCATGGAGGCCTCCGGATTTCTCGCGCGCCGTTGAGGGCTCGCCGCTCATTCGTTCTTGACTTCTGCACCATGCGCCAAGCTCAAACGCAACTGATGACGAACGACGATCCCGACCACGGACGTGAACACCGCGCGCAGCGCTCCTTCGGCCGCGTAAAGGGCCGCCCCCTGTCGTCGCGTCAGGCCGGGCTGGTAGAGACGCTGCTCCCGCACCTGTCCGTGCCGGAGCAAGGCCCGATCGACCTCGAAGAATTGTTCGCTCCCCCTCCCCCTTGCGAGGAGGGGGTAGGGGGAGGGGGGCCGATGAATCCGGCGGCCACGTTCGCCCTTTTTGCTGAACGCTCCCCCTCCGTCGGCCTTGCGGCCGATGCCTCCCCCGCAAGGGGGAAGGAGGCGCCCTTCACGATCCTCGAAATCGGCTTCGGCGCCGGCGAGCACCTTGTCGCGCAAGCGGGGGCGCATCCCGCAACGCGCTTCATCGGCGTCGAGCCCTTCCTCAATGGGGTCGCCGCCTGTCTCGCTCAGGTCGAGGACGCAGGCCTGCAGAACATCCGCCTGCACGAGGGCGACGCGCGCGATGTCGTCGCCCGCCTGCCGGACCAATCCACCGATCTCGTCTACATCCTCTTCCCCGATCCCTGGCCGAAGAAGCGCCATTGGAAGCGCCGCCTCATCCAGCCCGATTTCCTCGACGACCTCACGCGCGTGCTCAAACCCGGCGCGGAAGTCCGCTTCGCCACTGACTGGAAGCACTACGCCGCCGCCGCACTCGAAACTTTCGTGAAGCATCCGCGCTTCGTCTGGCTCGCCGAGCGCGCCGCCGATTGGCGCAAGCCCTGGCCCGGCCATTTCGCCACGCGCTACCAGGAGAAGAAACTCGGCGACACCGCGCCGATTTACCTGCGCTTCAGCACGAATTAGCGCGCGCCTTCACGGATTGCTGTGGACGTTCGGTTTAGAATGCGCGGTGATCCCGACGCTCCCGCAACTCGGCCGTCTCGCCTTCGTCGCGCTCACCGTGCCGACGATGATGGCGCTCGCGCTTAGTGAACGCGATTGGCTTTTCGCGGCGTTCACCAGTTTCGATGATCTGGCCCGCGCGTCGCTCTTTCACATCGCCTACGCGCTTCTGGCGCCGCTGTTCATCGTCGGGCTGCCGCTGATCGCGCTGCGCAATCTCACCATCGGCCGCGCGCCCGCGCTCCTCGCCGCTGCGACCGTGTTCGGTTGCCTCCTCTGGCCGCAGCTCGACGCGCGCGACTACGCCGACCAACGCTACGAGGCGGTCCAGGCGCTCTGGCGTACGAACCGCCCCTCGCATTACATCAATCGCGAGATCCGCTGGGGCGAAGCCCGCCCCGACGCTCTCATCGAAGGCGCGCTCTTGGGCTGCCTCTGCGCGCTGGCCTGGCTCGGCCTGGAGACTTTGTCGGCCAAGGCGTCGCAACAACCCTTGCGGTTTCGCGACGATCGGCTTACTTAGACGCCAAGAACATCGCTGACGCTCTCGACGAGAGCATCGGCGGCGGTCCCGGGAGGGGCCGCCGCTTTTGGTTTATCTAGGGCCTGAGTTTCCGAGCCATGCGCGCGTCGTCGCCCATCGAGGAACGCCTGATCGCCTTGATCGAGCCGGTTGCGGCCGAGCGCGGCTTCCGCCTCGTGCGCGTCCGCCTCTCCGGCAATCGTCGCAAGCGCCTGCAGATCATGGCCGAACGCGGGGACGGCACGATGCCGGTCGAAGGCTGCGCCGTTCTCTCGCGCGCGGTGTCCGCCGTGCTGGAGGAGAAGGACCCGATCCAGGGCGAGTACGACCTGGAAGTGTCGAGCCCCGGCATCGATCGGCCGCTGGTGAGCCTCGAGGATTTCGATCGCTTCGCCGGCCACGAGGCCAAGCTGGAGACGTCGGTCATGATCGACGGCCGCCGCCGCTTCCGCGGAACCCTCGCGGGCCGCGACGGCGACGCGGTGAAGCTGACCATGCCGGAAGGCGATCTGATCGTGGCGTTCGCATCGCTCGCCGATGCGCGCCTCGTGCTCACCGACCGGCTGATCGAGGAAGATTTGAAACGCGCCAAGGCGGCCGAAGCCGCCGAACGCGCACAGAACTGAACGCTCCTCCCTCCCCTGGAAGGGGAGGGTGTCGCGGCGAAGCCGCGACGGGTGGGGTGAAGGAACGAGAGAAAGAGAGAAAGCTATGAGCACCGGCATTTCAGCCAACCGGCTTGAGATCATGCAGATCGCCGACTCCGTCGCGCGCGAGAAGTCCATCGAGAAGGACATCGTCATCGCCGCCATGGAGCACGCGCTGCAGAAGGCGGCGCGCTCCCGCTACGGCGCCGAGCACGACATCCGCGCCAAGATCGACGCCAAGACCGGCGAGATGACGCTTATCCGCTGCATGACCGTCGTGGACGAGAGCGCGCTCACGGACGAGGAGAAGCCGTTCAACCCCGCCACCGACATCCTCCTCAAGGACGCGCTGAAGGAAGATCCCGACGCGGTCGTCGGCAAGGTCTACGAAGAGCTGCTGCCGCCGATGGATTTCGGCCGCGTCGCGGCGCAGACGGCCAAGCAGGTCATCAACCACGAGGTTCGCGAGGCTGAGCGCGAGCGCCAGCACGGCGAATACAAGGATCGCGCCGGCGAGATCGTGAACGGTGTCGTCAAGCGCGTCGAGTACGGCAACATCATCGTCGATCTCGGCCGCGCCGAAGGCATCATCCGCCGCACCGAGGCGATCCCGCGCGAGAACCTGCACCAGGGCGACCGCGTCCGCTCCTACATCTACGAGGTCCGCCGCGAAACGAAGGGTCCGCAGATCTTCCTTTCGCGCGCCAAGCCGGAATTCATGGCGCGGCTCTTTGCGGCCGAGGTGCCCGAAGTTTACGAGGGCGTCATCGAGATCAAGGCCGCCGCGCGCGATCCGGGCTCCCGCGCCAAGATCGCGGTCATTTCCCATGACAGCTCCATCGATCCCGTCGGCGCGTGCGTGGGCATGCGCGGCGCCCGCGTGCAGGCGGTCGTCGGCGAGCTTCAGGGCGAGAAAATCGACATCATTCCGTGGTCGCCGGACCCGGCGACCTTCATCGTCAACGCGCTCCAGCCTGCGGAAGTCACCAAGGTCGTGCTCGATCCGGAGGAGGGGCGCGTCGAGGTCGTCGTCGCCGAGCCGCAGCTTTCGCTGGCGATCGGTCGCCGCGGCCAGAACGTGCGTCTCGCCAGCCAGCTCACCGGTTGGCAGATCGACATCCTCACCGAGGCCGAGGAATCGGAGCGCCGGCAGAAGGAATTCGCCGTCCGCACCGATCTCTTCATGAAGGCGCTCGAAGCCGACGAGATGTTCGCGCAATTGCTGGCCACTGAAGGCTTCGAGTCGGTCGAGGAGATCGCCTATATCGACGCCCAGGAGCTCGCCAATATCGACGGCCTCAACGAGGAGATCGCCGAAGAGCTGCAGGCGCGCGCCAACGAGTATCTTGAAAAGCTCGCCGCCGAGCAGGACGCCAAGCGCATCGAGCTCGGCGTTGAGGACCAGCTCCTGACGGTGCCGGGCCTCACGCTGCCGATGTCGGTCGCGCTGGGCGAAGCCGGCGTGAAGTCGCTGGAGGATTTCGCCGGCCTGACCGCCGACGATCTGCGCGGCTGGTTCGAGACCAAGAACGGCGAGCGCGTGCGCGAGCCCGGCGCGCTCGACAAGTTCAGCCTTTCCCAGGAACAGGCCGACGACCTCATCCTGCAGGCGCGCATCATCGCCGGCTGGATCGAACCGGAAGAAGTCGCGGCCGAAGAAGCCGCGCCAGAGGGGACGGCGTAAAATGCGTGTCGGAATCGTCGGCGCCACCGGACTTGTCGGCGGCCTCATGACTGCCATCCTGGCGGAGCGCGCCTTTCCGGCGACGTCGCTGCGGCTCTTCGCTTCGGCCCGTTCGGTCGGCAAGCGCGTCAAATGGAAGGACGCCGAGATCGCCGTGGAGGATGCCGCGACCGCTGATTATAGCGGCCTCGACGTCGTCTTCTTTTCCGCCGGCGGCGCGACCTCGAAAAAGCTCGCGCCGGTGGTTGCCGCCGCGGGCGCGATCGTGATCGATAATTCCTCCGCCTGGCGCGGCGATCCCGACGTGCCGCTCATCGTGGCGGAAGTGAATCCGCATGCGCTGAATGCGATCCCGAAGGGCATCGTCGCCAACCCGAACTGCACCACGATGGCCGCCATGCCGGCGCTGAAGCCGCTGCATGACGCGGCGGGCCTCAAGAAGCTCGTCTGCAGCACCTATCAGGCGGTGTCCGGCGGCGGCCTGGCCGGCGTCGAAGAACTCGACGAGCAAGTGCGCGAAACCGCGCAAAGAAGCGCCGCGCTCACCCACAAGGGCGACGCGCTTGCCTTCCCGCATATCAAGAAATGGCCTGTCCCGATCGCGTTCAACGTCGTGCCGATGAACTACGTCTATGTTGAGGACGGCTACACCGAGGAAGAGATCAAGCTCCGCGACGAGAGCCGCAAGATCCTCGAGATTCCGGATCTGCTCGTTTCGGGCACCTGCGTGCGTGTGCCCGTGTTCACCGGCCACTCGCTGTCCATCAACGCCGCGTTTGAGCGCCCGATCACGCCGGAGAAGGCGCTCGAGCTCCTCCGTGCGGCGCCCGGCGTGGTGATCGCGGACGTCCCCAATCCGCTCGAAGCGACCGGCAAGGATCCCGTCTATGTCGGCCGCGTCCGCAAGGATCCGACCGTCGCGCACGGCCTCGCGCTCTTTGTGACGGGCGACAACCTCCGCAAGGGCGCCGCCCTGAACGCGGTGCAGATTGCCGAGGTCCTGCTGCAGCGGAAGCGGAAGGCCGCGTAGGGGAGGGCCTCATCACGCAATCGTCAAAGCCCAAGGACAAGCTGCGCGAGCGCCGATGCGCGGCGACCGGCGAGACGATGTCGGAGGACAACCTCGTCCGCTTCGCGCTCGGGCCGGATGACGAGATCGTCCCCGACGTCGCCGCGAATCTGCCCGGCCGCGGCGTTTGGGTGACCGCGACCCGCGCCGCGATCGACGGGGCGGTCAAGCGCAACGCCTTCGCCCGCTCGTTGAAGCAGGCCGTGCGCGCACGCCCTGATCTTGCGGACCGGACGGAAGAATTTCTCACCCGGCGCTGCCTCGATTATCTCGGCCTCATGCGCCGCGCCGGAGCGCTTGCCCTCGGCTTCGAGCAGGTCGAGGCCGCGCTCCGCAAGCGAATCGCGTTCGCCCTCATCGAAGCCGCCGACGGGGCCGATGACGGTCGCGAGAAGCTTTTGCGACTGGCGGTTCACAGCGGCGCTCCCCATCTCTCGGCATGCTTCACGGCGGCCGAATTGGGCGTGGCGCTTGGGCGCGCTCATGTGGTACATGCCGCGGTGCTCCAAGAGCGCATGGCGCAGCGTTGGGTGGCGGAAATCGGCCGCCTTTCGGGATTCCGCGCTATCGTTCCGGGCTCTTGGCCCGAATCTCTTCGCCTTGAAGGCCCCAGGCTCGTTGCGAGCGGGCCCGACGAACAGGGGATGGGTGAGAGCTTGGCGGGCGGGGAGCAATCTCCGTCCCGCCCCGATGTGTGATTCGACGGGTGATTTTCTGGCGACCCGCGGCCAAGCCGGCCGCGATCCGGGCGCTTCAAGGTTTTGATGCCGAGTTCTGACGCCAAGGTACGAATGACTGACAGTACTGAACAGGAAAAGCCGGCTTCCGGCCGGAAGCCTCTGACGCTGACGCGCACCACCTCCACGGGCACGGTGCGGCAGAGCTTTTCGCATGGGCGCACCAAGGCCGTTGCGGTCGAGGTCAAGGAAAAGCGGGCGATCGGCCGCACGGGCGCCGCCGGTCCCCAGCCCGCCCCGCTTGGGCCGGGCGTTCCCCCGCCGATCCGCCCCGCAGTCGCGCCGAGCGCGCCGGCCCCGAGCGCGCCTGCGCCGGAGGCGGCCGGTCGCGCCGCGGCATCCGCGCGCGGCGCCATCACCGACGACGAAACGCGCCGCCGGCAGGAGGCCGTCCAGCGGGCCATGGGCGAGCGCCAGGTCCGCGACGCCCGCGCCCGCGAGGAAGAGACCCAGCGCCGCGCCCTCGAGGACGCTCAGCGCCGCCGGCAGGAAGAGGACGCCGCGCTGGCCGCCGAATCCGAGGCCCGCCGTCGCGCCGAAGCGGACCAGGAAGCCCAACGGCTTGCCGCATCCGGCGCCCGCTCCGACGCCGCCCCGCGCCCCGCCGAGCCGCAGCAGCAGGCGCGCGGCGAGGCCGTCCCGGCGCCCCAAAACGGAAACCAGGGCCAGGCCGCCGCGCAGCAGCCGAAGGAAAGCCCCGACATCCTCTCCGAGCTTGGCGGCCGCCTGAAATCGGCCCGCAAGCCATTGGCGCCCGCGCCGGTCAAGCCTGCCAAGAAGGGCGAGCCGCGTCGCCGCGAAGGCAAGCTCACGCTCGACATGGTCGAGCGCATCACCGAGGGCGACGACGACCGCGTCCGCTCGCTCGCGGCCTACCGCCGCGCGCAGCAAAAGGAAAAGGAACGCCGCGCCAAGCTCATGGGCGGCGAGCGCGAGCGCGTCGCGCGCGAAGTCGTGATCCCCGAAACCATCACGGTGCAGGAGCTGTCCAACCGGATGGCGATCCGCGTGGCCGACATCATCAAGTTTATGATGCGCCAGGGCCAGATGGTGAAGATGACCGACACGCTCGACGCCGACACCGCCGAGCTCATCGCCACCGAATACGGCCACGTCGTCCGCCGCGTCGCCGAGAGCGACGTCGAGGACGGTCTGCAGGGCGACCTCGATCCGCCCGAAACGCTGAAGCCGCGCCCGCCCGTCGTCACGGTCATGGGCCATGTCGATCACGGGAAAACGTCGCTGCTCGATGCGCTTCGGCAAACCGACGTCGCGGCCGGCGAAGCCGGCGGCATCACCCAGCACATCGGCGCCTACCAGGTGCGCCTGAAGGACGGCAAGCGCGTCACCTTCCTCGACACGCCCGGCCACGCCGCGTTCTCCTCCATGCGCGCCCGCGGCGCACAGGTGACGGACATCGTGGTGCTGGTCGTCGCCGCCGACGACGGCGTGATGCCGCAGACGATCGAGGCGATCAATCACGCCAAGGCGTCGGGCGTTCCGATCATCGTGGCGGTCAACAAGATCGACAAGCACGACGCCAATCCGGACCGCGTGCTCACCGATCTCCTGCAGCATGAGATCGTCACCGAGAATTTCGGCGGCGACGTTCTGCACGTGCCGGTCTCCGCCACGGCCAAGACCAATCTCGACAGGCTCGTCGAAACGATCGAACTGCAGGCGGAAGTCCTGAACCTCCGCGCCAATCCCGATCGTCCCGCCGACGCGGTGGTGATCGAATCCAAGCTCGACCGCGGCCGCGGCGCGGTCGCCACCGCGCTCGTGAAGCGCGGCACGCTGAAGCGCGGCGACATCGTCGTCGCCGGCGGCGTCTGGGGGCGCGTGCGCGCCCTGGTTGATGAGCGCGGCCAGCAGCTTTCCGAGGCCGGCCCTAGCCAGCCGGTCGAGATCATGGGTCTCGAAGGCGTGCCCGATCCGGGGGACATCCTCCACGTCGTCGAGAACGAGAACCGCGCCCGCGAAGTCGCCGACTATCGCGCTCGCCTGAAGCGCCAGCGCATCGCGCAGGGCGCCGGCGCCGGTCAGCGCACGTCGCTCGAGCAGATGATGGCGCGCTTCAAGGATTCCTCCACGAGCGAGCTTTCCCTTCTGGTCAAGGCTGATGTTCAGGGCTCGGCCGAAGCAATTGCCGGCTCGCTGGACAAGCTCGGCACCGACGAGGTGCGCGCCCGCATCGTGCATGCCGGGGTTGGCGCGATCAGCGAGTCCGACGTGCAGTTGGCCAAGACGTCAGGCTCGCCGATCATCGGCTTCAATGTCCGCGCCTCGAAGGAGGCCCGCGAGCTCGCCGAGCGCGAGGGCGTCGAGATCCGCTATTACGCGATCATCTACGACCTGATCGACGACATCAAAGGCGTCATGTCCGGCATGCTCGCGCCGCAGATGCGCGAGACGTTCCTCGGCAACGCCGAAGTGCTGGAGGTGTTCAACATCTCCAAGGTCGGCAAGGTCGCCGGTTGCCGCGTCAGCGACGGCGTCGTCCGCAAGGGCGCCAACGTCCGCATCATCCGGGACAATGTCGTCATCCAGGAGATGGGCGTCCTGACCACGCTGAAGCGTTTCAAGGACGAGGTGAACGAGGTTCAGTCCGGCCAGGAATGCGGCATGAGCTTCGGTCCCTTCCAGGACATCAAGCAAGGCGACGTGATCGAGTGCTTCAATGTCGAAGTGGTCAAGCGCTCGCTCTAATCTGCTGGCGCTGGCCGCTGTCGCGTTGGCGCTCGGCGCCTGCGCGCGCGATGAGGGCCAGGCCTCCGACAGCCGCGCCGCGCGTGCGTCCGCGATCGTCGATCCCGAGATGCGCGTGGACGAGGTCTCGCAGGAGGAACCCGGCGTCGCGCGCCGGGTCTGGCGCGCCGGCAACGATACGGCGCGCACCATCGCGGGCAATCTCTCGGTGAGCCTGGAGGAGGGCAGGGGCGGGCCGCTTGCGCTGGCGTTCGCCACCGGCGTCACCATCCGCGCCGAGCAGCTCTCCGCCCACCGCGCCAACACCAAGACCGGCGGCCCCGACAACCAGACTTTCGCGCAGCTGCTGGGTCTGCCCGACCAGGTGGACGTGCGCGTCTATCGCGTCGTCGATGAGCGCGTATCGCAAAGCGCCTCGCGCGGCGGCTTGTGCGGAGAGCTGCGCACCACCGCGATGGCGGTGGCCGAGTTCGTTGATGATACGCGCTGGGTGCTCCGCATCGCGGCCAGCCGCGGCGAGGTCGCCCCCGGCGACGCGGGCGGCGATCCCCAGGTGTGCGGCGTGTTCGCCTACGAGCAGCCGCAATAGAAGGCGCGGACGAGGTCCGCAGGAAATTCCATGACTCGCCGCCACCATCCCGCCCGCAGCGCCGGGCCCTCCCAACGCCAGCTTCGCGCCGGCGAGCTGGTGCGTCACGCGCTGGTCGAGATCCTCGCGCGCGAGGAATTGCGCGATCCCGATCTCACCGGCTGCTCGATCACCATCGGCGAGGTGCGCGCCTCTCCGGACCTGAAGCACATGAACGTCTTCGTCGCCGCCCTTGGCGCGCACGATCCGGCGCGCATCGCCGCTGCGCTGGGCCGCCATGCTGCGTTTCTGCGCGGCCGGCTCGGCCGCCAGATCGAGCTGCGCTTCACGCCCGAGCTGCACTTCCTCGCCGACATCTCCTACGACGAGGCCCAGCACATCGAGGATCTGCTCAAGCGCCCCGACATCGCCCGCGATCTGAAGCGGGACGGGGAGCCGAGCTGATGGGCCGTCGCAAGAAGGGCGATGTGGTCGATGGCTGGGTCATCCTCGACAAGCCCGAAGGCATCACCTCGACGGACGCCGTGTCCGCCGTGCGCCGCATCTTCAATGCCCAGAAGGCCGGCCACGCCGGCACGCTCGATCCGTTGGCCTCGGGCGTGCTGCCGATCGCGCTCGGCGAGGCCACCAAGACCGTCCCGTTCCTGGTTTCCGCCGATAAATCCTACCTTTTCACCATCCGCTGGGGCGCCTCGACCGCCACCCAGGACCGGGAAGGGGAGGTCATCGCCAGGAGCGACGTCCGCCCGACCGCCTCGCGGATCAGCGAGGCCCTGAAAGCGTTCGTCGGCGAGATCGACCAAGTCCCGCCGGCCTACAGCGCGATCAAGATCGACGGCGAGCGCGCCTACGACCTCGCGCGCGCTGGCGAGGCCATCGAGCTCGAGCCTCGCAAGGTTGAGGTCTACGGCGTAGAGCTGGCCGAGACCCCCGAACCGGACCTCGCGACGATAAACCTCCGCTGCGGCAAGGGCTTCTATGTTCGCGCCCTGGTGCGCGATCTGGCCGCCGCGCTAGGGGCGGAAGGCCACGTGCACGCCCTCCGCCGCACGTCGGTCGGCTCGTTTCACGTCGATGACGCAGTTCCTCTCGACGTGTTGAAGGAACTGGGCCATAAGGGCGCCGCGTCCGAACGCCTCTGTCCCGTGGAGACCGCGCTGGCCGACATCCCGGCGCTGGCCATAAGCGGGGAGGACGCGTTCAAGCTCAGACAAGGACGGCCGATTGTCCTGCTTCCGCACATCGCGGAAGCGCTCAGGGACAAGTTCAAGCCCCGCACCATCTCCGGCCAGGACGCCTCGCGCGCCGCACTGGCGATGTGTGAAGGGAAGGCCGTTGCTCTGGGCGACGTACGCGCGGGACGCTTCAAGCCCACCCGCGTGTTCCACCTTTCGTCAGCAACCCAATTTTCGTCAACGGAGTGACGATGTCGATTACGATCGAGCGCAAGTCCAAGGTCATCAAGGAGCATGCGCAAACCAAGAACGATACGGGCTCGCCCGAAGTGCAGGTCGCGATCCTGTCCGAGCGCATCTCCAACCTCACCGAGCATTTCAAGACGCACAAGAAGGACAACCATTCGCGTCGCGGCCTCTTGAAGATGGTCTCCCAGCGTCGCCGCCTGCTCGACTATCTGAAGTCGCGCAACGCCGGCCGCTACCAATCGCTGATCGAGAAACTGGGCCTGCGCCGCTAGGCGCGCGCCCGAGGCCGCCCAGTGGCCGCTTTGCGAAAAGCGTTCGGAAGCGGTCTCGAAGAAGTCGTCTCCCATGGGGGAGGCGCGCCCGCGCGCAAGCGCGGTTTGGGGCGTTCAACGCGCTGTTCATCGAACAGGCTTCGCCCCTGACGCCGGCGCATCGCCATGCGCCACCCCTTCCGTCAAGGGATGGAAGGGCAGACGCCGCGAGCGGGCATTGGGGCCCGTCGCGGGGAGACATGTCATGTTCAACACACAATCCGTTTCCATCGACTGGGCGGGGCGCAAGCTGACGCTCGAAACCGGCCGCCTCGCGCGGCAGGCGGACGGCGCCGTCTACGCGACCTGGGGCGAGACCGCGCTCCTCGCGACCGTCGTCTACGCCAAGGAAGCCAAGCCCGGTCAGGACTTCTTTCCGCTTACTGTGAACTATCAGGAGAAGTACTTCGCCTCTGGCCGCATTCCCGGCGGCTTCTTCAAGCGCGAAGGCCGCCCGACCGAGCGCGAGACGCTGCTGTCGCGCCTGATCGATCGTCCGATCCGCCCGCTCTTCGTCGAGGGCTTCAAGAACGAAGTCCAGGTCATCATCACGGTTCTTTCCTGGGACAATGAGAACGAGAGCGACATCCTCGCCATGGTCGCCGCCTCCGCGGCGCTGACGATTTCCGGCGTGCCGTTCCGGGGCCCCATCGGGGGCTCGCGCGTCGGCTGGATCGGCGACAAGCCGGTGCTCAACCCGACGATTCAGCAGATGGCGGAATCGAAGCTCGACCTTGTCGTCGCCGGCACCCATGACGCGCTGATGATGGTGGAATCCGAGGTCAAGGAACTGACCGAGGCGCAGATGCTCCAGGCGCTCAATCTCGCGCACAAGGGCATGCAGCCGGTGATCGACGCGATCATCGAGCTCGCAGAGAAGTCCTCGAAGGAGCCGTTCGAGTTCGAGCCGGTCGATCTGAAGCCGCTGAAGCAGAAGATCGCGAGCCTTGTCGAAGGCGATCTCCGCGCCGCCTATCAGATCGTCAAGAAGGACCAGCGCTACGGCGCGGTCGGCGCCGCGCGGGACATGGCCAAGGCCGCGCTCGTGAAGTCGGACGCGAACCCCGACGGCATCGATCCGAACCAGTTCAAGGAGGCTTTCAAGGAACTGGAGAGCGATATCGTCCGCTCGCGGATCGTGAAGGAGAAGGCCCGCATCGATGGTCGCGCCGTCGATAAGGTGCGCCCGATCGAAAGCATGGTCGGCTTCCTGCCGCGCACGCACGGCAGCGCGCTCTTCACCCGCGGCGAGACGCAGGCGATCGTCGTCGCCACGCTCGGCACCGCGGAGGATGAGCAATTCATCGACGCGCTCTCCGGCACCACCAAGCAGCGCTTCATGCTGCACTACAACTTCCCCCCCTACAGCGTCGGCGAAACCGGCCGCATGGGCGGGGCAGGGCGCCGCGAGATCGGCCACGGCAAGCTCGCCTGGCGCGCGCTCCAGGCCGTGCTCCCCACCGCGGAGCAATTCCCCTACACGATCCGCCTGGTCTCGGAGATCACCGAGTCCAACGGCTCGTCCTCGATGGCCACCGTCTGCGGCGCCTCGCTCGCGCTGATGGACGCGGGCGCGCCCATCTCCGCGCCGGTCGCCGGCGTCGCGATGGGCTTGATCCTGGAAGACTACGGCTACGAAGTGCTCACCGACATCCTCGGCGACGAGGACCATCTCGGCGACATGGACTTCAAGGTCGCGGGCACCGAGAAGGGCATCACGTCCCTGCAGATGGACATCAAGGTCGCCGGCATCACCGAGGAGATCATGAAGGTCGCGCTCGAGCGGGCGCACGCGGGCCGCATGCACATCCTCGGCGAGATGAACAAGGCGCTCTCGCATTCGCGCAGCGAAGTCGGCGCCAACGCGCCGCGCATCGTCCAGATCACCATCCCCACCGACAAGATCCGCGACGTGATCGGCACGGGCGGCAAGGTGATCCGCGAGATCGTGGAGAAGACCGGCGCCAAGGTGAACGTCGAGGACGACGGCACGGTGAAGGTCGCGTCTTCTGATCAGGCCAACATCGAAGCGGCGATCAAATGGATCAAGTCGCTGACGAGCGAGCCGGAGGTCGGCCAGATCTATGACGGCAAGGTCGTGAAGGTGATGGAGTTCGGCGCCTTTGTGAACTTCTTCGGCGCCAAGGACGGCCTCGTGCACGTGAGCCAGATGGCCCGCGAGCGCGTGAACAATCCGTCCGACCTCGTCAAGGAAGGCGATATGGTCAAGGTGAAGCTCCTGGGCTTCGATGACCGCGGCAAGGTGCGCCTCTCGATGAAGGTCGTCGATCAAGCCACCGGCGCCGACCTCACCGCCGAGCTCGGCGAAGAGGCCGAGGATCATGGCGGCCGTCCGCGCGGAGATCGTGGAGATCGCGGAGACCGCGGCGATCGCGGCGATCGCGGCGATCGCGGCGATCGCGATCGCCGTCCCCGCCGCCGCGACGCCGGCTGAGCTTGGAGCGCGCGCCTGCGAGGCGCGCATTCCTTCCGCCTACGGAAGAAACAAAAGCGGCGCGCTCCTCGCGGGGCGCGCCGTTTTCTCTTTGCCTCCAACCCTCTCCCCCAGAGGAGGAGAGGGCGGGGTGACGGGCTGCGCTGCGCTCGACACGAATCGCCGACGCCGGTTCCTTAACTGCGTGTGGGTAGTGTGCGCCTTCCGATGCACAGCAAGCTCCCGCCCCAGCCGAAGCCGTTGCCGCCGAAGGCCGCGCTCTTCGTCGGAGCGCTGTGCCTCGCGGCGGGCCTGCCGTCTCTGCTCGGCGGTCTTGGCCTCATCGGGATCGAGATGGCCGCGCCGCCCTGGGTGGTCGCCTGCGCGGGCCTCTGCTTCACGGGCGCCGGCGTAGCGTTCATCGTCAGCGCCTGGGCCCCGAAGGGAAGCATCGATGGCGCCCTGGCCCCCGATGCGCCAGCGCCGCTGCGCCTGATCGAGTTCCTCGCCGCGCTCGCCGTTCCGGCCGGCTTCGCCGGCATGATGACGTGGTTCTTCATCGGCGACAAAGCGCACGAGATGGCGCAGATGCTCGCGCCGCTCCTCATCGTGGATGTGGTCGAAGTCGAACGCCGACTTCGCTTCGGCGTCGCCGTCGCATCAGCTGTCTGCTGGTCGATGTTTCTCGTCCTCGCCCTGCACGGCGCCCGCAAGCTTCTGTGCCGTGTGCGTGGCGCGGGTGGGAACGACAACGTTGAGACGGAGCGCGGGCGGCCTTTCGACCGGGGAGACCGCGGCGATCGCGATCGCCGCCCCCGCCGCCGGAACCGCGAAGGCGGCTGATCCTCAGCCCACACCCCACTCACGCTCCGTCATCCCGGGCGAGCGAAGCGAGACCCGGGACCCAGGAGCAACGCGCGCAACGTCTAGCTACCCGCTCACACTCCGCTTGGCAGGGCACGGCTTCTTGCGAAGACGTAAAGGCTCTACCGCTTCGAGCGCCGCTCAAGCCGCGTCACGACAAACGCCCCCACGCCCCAGACGGCGAGGCCGACAATGATGAGCAGCATTGCTTGAAGGCCGGGATCCATCAGTACTCTATGCTCTTCAGAACGGCGTGCAGAGCGCCTTGCGTTCCAGTGAATATAGCGAGACCAACTAGAAACGTCACGAAGTTGCTCGATTGCCCAAGCAGCGCCTGCAAGATGCTGCCGATGAAGGACGCCACGCCAATTGCATTAAGCGTGGTGGCGACAGCCTTCCGCCGTTCGTTGCGGGAGGCCTTGCCGTCGCTCACCCTTCCAGCCCCTCCGGCACACCCACCGCGTGAAATCCGCCATCCACATGGATCACTTCGCCCGCGACGGACTTGCCCAGATCGCTCAGCAGCCACAGCGCCGCGCCCGCGACGCCTTCCATGCTCGTGTCTTCCTTGAGCAGGCTCCAATCCTTCGCGGTGCTCATGAGCTGGCGCCCGCCTGAGATCCCCGCCATCGCCAGCGTCCGCATCGGCCCGGGCGACACCGCGTTCACGCGAATGCCCTTCGGCCCCAGATCGCGCGCGATATAGCGCGTCGCGGCTTCGAGCGCCGCCTTCGCGACGCCCATCACATTGTAGTTTGGCACCACGCGCTCGCTGCCCTGATACGTCAGCGTGATGATCGAGCCGCCATTGCTCATCAGCTTCGCCGCGCGCCGCGAGGCGTCCACGAACGAATAGGCCGAGATGTCCATCGCCGACTTGAACATGTCGCGCGTCGTGTTCTCCACGAACGAGCCCTTGAGCCCCGCCTTGTCCGCGAACGCGATGGCGTGAACCAGAAAATCGAGCCGGCCCCAGGCCTTCTCCAAGGACGCAAACGCCGCATCCATCGAAGCATCGTCCGTCACGTCGGCCGGCGTCAGCGTCTTCACGCCGATGCCTTCCGCGAGCGGCCGGATGCGCTTCTCCAGCGCCTCGCCCTGGTACGTAAACGCCAGCTCCGCGCCTTGCGCCGCGAGCTGCTTGGCGATGCCCCACGCGATCGAATGGTCGTTGGCGACGCCCATCACGAGCCCGCGCTTGCCCTTCATGAGGTCGCCCTTGGGCAGCGCCCATTCGTCAGCCATGCGTCCGTCTCCTGGAATTTGCGGCCCAGATGCCCGGCTGGAACCCGCAGGGTCAACCTGATCAACAGGCCGTCCTTGACAAGAGCCGATTTAGATATATCTTTCGACATATCGAAACTCATACGAGAGAGAATATCATGAGAATGCATGGAAGCGGCCGGGGCTGGCGCGAGCGCGTCGAGGCCCACCGCGGCTGGGGCGGCGGCCGGCACGGCGGAGGGATGGGCGGAGGCGGCTGGGGTCGTCACCGCGGCCGGATGTTCGACCAGGGCGACCTCCGCCTGATCACCCTTAAGCTGATCGAAGAGAAGCCCCGCCACGGCTATGACATCATCAAGGCCATCGAGGAGAGCCTGGGCGGCGCCTACGCCCCGAGCCCCGGCGTGGTCTACCCGACGCTCGCGCTCCTGGTGGACGAGGGCCACGTCTCGGTCTCGGAGGAGGGCGGCAAGAAGCTGCACACCATCACCGACGCGGGAAGGAAGTTCCTGGCCGATAATGCCGCCACTATCGAAGGCGTGAACCGCCGGCTCGATGCTGCTCGGGAGCGCTTCGGCGCCGGCCCCCCGCCGCAAATCGTCCGCGCCATGGAGAATTTGCGCATGGCGCTGCGCTTGAAGCTGGAGCGCGGTCCGCTACCTCAGGACAAGGTCGCCGCAATCGCCGCCGCGCTCGATTTCGCGGCCCAACAAGTGGAGCAATCCTGATGGCCGACGGAACGAGCATGGCTTCCGCCGAAGCGCGGATCCCGACGACGAAGGCGAGCCAGTATTTGCAGCAGCTCTGCAAGCACTGGTCGCACAAATACGAGGTGGCCTTCACGCCGCAGGAGGGGCGCATCCCGTTCGCCAACGGCGCGGTCTGCACCCTGAACGCCACGCCGGACACGCTCGTCCTCAAGGTCGAGACCGCTGATCCTGGAGCGCTGACGCGGATGGAGGAGGTGGTCATCAACCACTTGAAGCGCTTCGCTTTTCGCGAGGACCTGGGCGAGGTCCGCTGGAGCTGAATCGGAACCGCCGCCGCATGCCGTCGTTCTCCCGCCATATCCACGGAGATCGGACATGGCGGACAAGTACGAAGAGCGCATCGTTCGCGATGCGGACGGACGCGTGATCGAACAGGTCGAGGTGAAGCCGCGCAAGCGCGGCGGCGGCTTTGGCTGGGGCATGCTGGCGGGGCTTTTCATCATCGCCGCGGCGGTGCTCGTGTTCGCCTACAGCCAGGGCTCGTTCCAGACCGCCGGCGCCCAGGCCGATCACGCCACGGCGCAGGCCGAACGCAATGTCGGCGACTTCGCCGAGAACGCCGGCGACGCGGCCGAGCAGGCGGGCGACAACATCAAGTCAGCCACGAACTGACGAAGCAAGATGATGCGCTCATCCCTCCCCTGAAAGGGGAGGGCGCATCATCCCGAAAAGAAGCGCGTTACGCCGCGAGCTTGGTGAAAGCCAGGCTCGCGTTCGTGCCGCCGAACCCGAACGAGTTCGACAGCACGCAATCGAGATTGGATTGCCGCCGCTCTCGCACGATCGGCAGGTCCGCGAACGCCGGATCGATCTCTTCGATGTGCGCGCTCTCGCAGACGAAATCGTTGTTCATCATCAGAAGCGAATAGATCGCTTCCTGTGCGCCCGTCGCGCCCAGCGAATGGCCCGTCAGGCTCTTCGTCGCGGAGATCATCGGGATCTTGTCGCCGAACACCTTGCGCACCGCTTCCATTTCCTTGATGTCGCCGATCGGCGTCGAGGTGGCGTGCGGATTGAGATAATCGACCGGCCGGTCGAGGCTCTTCATCGCCAGCTGCATGCACCGCACGGCGCCTTCGCCGCTGGGCTGCACCATGTCGGCGCCGTCGCTCGTCGCCCCATAGCCCGCGATCTCGCCATAGATTTTCGCACCGCGCGCCTTCGCGCGATTGAGCTCTTCCAGCACGAGCACGCCCGCGCCGCCGGCGATCACGAAGCCGTCGCGGTTCTTGTCGAACGCGCGCGAGGCCTTTTCGGGAGTTTCATTGTATCCCGTGCTCATCGCGCCCATCGCGTCGAACAGCACCGACAGCGTCCAGTCGAGCTCTTCGGAGCCGCCGGCGAACATCACGTCCTGCTTGCCCCACTGGATCATCTCATAGGCGTTGCCGACGCAATGCGTGGAGGTCGCGCACGCCGAGCTGATCGAATAGTTCACGCCGCGGATTTCGAACGGCGTGGCCAGCGTCGCCGACGCCGTCGAGCTCATCGCCTTCGGCACCGCGAACGGCCCGACCCTCTTGGGGCCGCGCTCGCGCGTCACGTCCGCAGCCGCGACGATCGCGCGCGCCGAAGGCCCGCCCGAGCCCATGATAAGCCCGGTGCGCTCGTTGGAGACGTCGCTCTGCTCGAGCCCCGAATCCTTGATCGCCTCGCTCATCGCCACGTAATTCCAACCCGCGCCTTCGCCCATGAAGCGGTACGCGCGCTTATCGACCACTTCGGCCGGATCGAGCGACGGGCGCCCGTGCACCTGGCACCGGAAGCCTTTCTCGGCATAGTCGAGCGCCCGCTGGATGCCGGACTTGGCGTTCTTCAGCGAGTCCAGGACTTCTTGGATATTATTGCCGATTGAGGAAACGATCCCCATTCCCGTGACGACGACGCGGCGCATCGGGCCTCCCTGACTCTTGTCTCTCTCTAGCCGATCCCTGCAGCGAGCTGTTCAGGGCTGAAGAGCCCGACCCGCAGGTCCTTGGCCGTATAGATAGTGGTTCCGTCCGCCGATACCGAGCCGTCCGCGATCCCGAGGACCAGCTTCCGAAGGATCACCCGCTTCATGTGCACCTCGTAGCGGACGGTCCTGACGTCCGGCGTGATCTGCCCGCGGAACTGGACGTCCCCGACCGAGAGCGCGCGTCCCTTTCCCGGTCCGCCCATCCAGCCGAGATAGAACCCGACGAGCTGCCAGAGCGCATCGAGCCCCAGGCACCCCGGCATCACCGGGTCCCCGACGAAATGGCACGGGAAGAACCAATGGTCCGCCTTGATGTCGAACTCGGCGACCAGCAGCCCCTTGTCGAACTGCCCACCGCCCTCCGTGATCTGGGCGATCCGGTGGAACATGAGCATCGGCGGCAGCGGCAATTGCGGCCCGTTGGTCGCGCCGAAGAGCTCGCCCCGTCCGCAGGCGAGCAGCGTCTCGTAATCGTAGGAGGAGGCCCGAGGCGTTTTCAAATCGTGGTCTTCATCGGCTGCGGGAAGTCGGTTGGGCTAACACGCTCTTTGCGACGCCAGCAAGGCGCGTCTGGGGGAGACGTGCTATGGTTAACAAAAGCAGGATGTCCCAAGGCGCCCGTCCGGGTAGAACCCCGGCTAGAACCATAGCGGCGGGAACGAGGGGAAGAGGGGGAGCGCATGTGGATTTTGCGGTGGCCGATCGTGGTCCTGATCCTGGTCTTCGTGATCGCCGCGTGCCTGTTGCCGGCCGGGGCGGTCACCGCAAATGAGCTGGCCGGCCCCCAATTCGCCCAGCTTTCCCAAGGACTTGCAGACAACGCCTCGTCCGCCAACTGGCTCCAGGCCGGCCTTTGGTACGGCGCCGCCTTCTGCCTGTTCGTGGCGGCCGTGCGCCTCATCCGGCGCACCCAGGCCTTCTGGGCCTGGCTGATCGGCTTTGGGCTCTACGGCGCCCGCTGGGGCTTGGCGCGCCAGGCCGAAGGCGTCGGCGTGCCCACGAGCCTGGACGCGGCGCTCGCCGATTATGGCCTGCTGATGCTGTCGGGCCTGCTCCTGGTCGGCCTCCTGATCCTCATCGTCGATGCCGCCGACCGCTCCCATTGGGCTCGGCGCGACGCCTAATCCTGATCCGCGCAGGCGCCTCTTTCCGCAAAGGACGCGCGCGCGCGCCCGCGGTTGATTTCGCACTGCACAAGATTAGGTTCCGCGCAGACCTCTCGGCGAGTTCGCGGATGCAGAAGCGCGCGAGCCTCGCATCCCCAAATCAAGGCGCGCACTCATGGCCGATCCCTACGACCTCATCATCATCGGCGGCGGCCCCGGCGGCTACAATTGCGCGATCCGCGCCGGCCAGCTCGGCCTCAAGACCGCGATCATCGAGGATCGCGGCAAGCTCGGCGGCACGTGCCTCAATGTCGGCTGCATACCCTCCAAGGCGCTGCTGCACGCCTCAGAAGTCTTCGATGCGGCGAAGAACCACATGGCCTCGCTCGGCGTGGTCGCGAAGGACGTGTCGATCGATCTCAAGCAGATGATGCAGCAGAAAGACGACGCCGTTGAGGGGCTGACCAAGGGCGTCGAGTTCCTCATGAAGAAGAACAAGGTCGATTACGTGAAGGGCAGGGGCGCCATCGCCGCGCCCGGCCAGGTGGATGTCGTCAACGGCGCGGCGCGGCGCCTCGAAGCGCGCAACATCGTCATCGCCACCGGCTCGGCGCCTGCTGATCTTCCCGGCGTGAAGATCGACGAGCAGCAGATCGTCTCCTCCACCGGCGCTCTCGCGCTGCCGGAGATCCCCAAGCGCCTCGTCGTGATCGGCGCCGGCTATATCGGCCTCGAGCTCGGCTCGGTTTGGCGCCGCCTCGGCAGCGAGGTGACGGTCGTGGAATTCCTCGATCGCATCACGCCGACCATGGACGGCGAGATCTCCAGCCAATTCCTCCGCATTCTGAAAAAGCAGGGCCTGACTTTCGAATTGGGCATGAAGGTCGTCGCAATCGAGAAGAAGTCGGGCGAGCTCGCCATCGTCATCGAGCCTTCGAAGGGCGGCGAGCAGCGCACGATCAAGGCCGACATCGCGCTCGTCGCGATCGGCCGCAAGCCCGTCACCGACGCCGGCATCGCCAAGCTCGGCGTCAAGACCGACAAGCGCGGCTTCATCGAAACCGATCACTGGCGCACCAACGTGCAGGGCGTCTGGGCGATCGGCGATTGCACGCCGGGCCCGATGCTCGCGCACAAGGCCGAGGAGGAGGGCATCGCCGCCGCCCAGCTCATCGCCGGCAATTGGGGGCACGTGAACTACGATGTGATCCCCGGCGTCGTTTACACCGCCCCCGAAGTCGCCTCCGTCGGCAGGACCGAGGAGGAGCTGAAGGCCGCGGGGATCGCCTACAAGGTCGGCAAGTTCCCGTTCCTCGCCAATTCCCGCGCCCGCACCAACCACGCTGCTGACGGCATGGTGAAGGTGCTGGAGGAAGAATCGACCAAGCGGGTCGTCGGCGCACACATGATGGGCCCCGGCGTCGGCGAGATCATCGGCGAGGTTTGCGTCGCGATGGAGTTCGGCGCCGCCGCCGAGGACATCGCCCGCACCTGCCATGCGCACCCGACGATGGCCGAGGCGCTCCGCGAA
Source organism: Hyphomonadaceae bacterium (assembly GCA_016791425.1). GTDB lineage: Bacteria > Pseudomonadota > Alphaproteobacteria > Caulobacterales > Aquidulcibacteraceae > CADEEL01. The sequence goes on from JAEUMQ010000007.1 coordinate 426,463, forward strand.
GCCGCCAAGGGCGTCGATGGCTGGACGATGCAGGCGTGACCGGCGATCACGCAACGCTACGCCCACGCTCCCCGGCCGAGTGCGCAGCACAAGAGCCGGGGCCCAAGGTCCAGCTCGGCTCTGCGCACCAAGAAGATGCACGACATTGGACCCCGGATCGCGACTGCGTCGCGTCCGGGGAGCGTCGTCGATGAGCGCGCTTCGTCTCCGCACCGAACGCCTCGAGCTCGTCGCGATGACGCACGCGCTCGCGACGGCGCAGATCGAGGACCGCATGCGCTTCTTCCGCATGCTGAGCGTGCGTCCGCGCGCGGACTGGCCCCCGCCGCTGGTTGACGCAAAGGCGCTCACCTACACGCAAGAGAGATTGGCGAACGCTGAACAACTGGGCTGGCAGGCCTGGGTCTGGATCGATCCGATTGACGCCCTGGTAAGAGAGCTTGTCGGTTACGGCGGCTTCAACGGCCCGCCTGACGGCGCCGGCGAGATCGAGATTGGCTATTCGTTGCTGCCGCACCGCGAAGGCCAGGGCTATGCGAGCGAGGCGGTGGCGGGCCTGCTGGGCTGGGCGCTGAAGGATCCGCGCGTGAAACGCGTCATCGCCTACACCATGGCGGATGGCTGGGCCTCGCAGCGATTGCTGGAGCGCCAGGGCTTCGTGCGCGCCAAGCAGCAGAACAACGCCGCTGTGGTGCTTTGGGAGAGGGGAGGGGCGGCCTGAAAGGCCAATCCTCGGGCGAGCAGTAAACAGAAAGTTGCCCAAAGCCCGTGAAAGTATTTCCAAGTAATAACGTTTGTCGCTGGTCCCTTAAAGGGCGATGGGGGGAGCGGCGGCCGCTCCCCCCATCCCCGCGACTTTTCCGTACGCTTAGAGCGTCGGCGCAACCTTCGCCGGCTTCTTGGCGGCGCGGCGCGGCTTGGACACGCGCTTCGCAACCTTCACCGTCGCGGCCTTCGCAGCCTTGCGGCCGCGCTTCGCGGTCTTGCGGGCCTTCTTCGCGGTCTTGCGAGCAACGGTCTTGCGCGCGGCCTTGCGGACCGAGCGGCGAGCCGCGGCCTTGCGGGCCTTCTTCGCCGTCTTGCGGACGACCTTCTTGGCCGACTTGCGAGCCACGGTCTTACGCGCAACCTTGCGCGCCTTCTTTGCCTTCTTAGCCATCTTAATTACCTCATCGTTACTAGTGTTGGTACTGGGTCGGGTGGGAGTTTTTTTGCTCTCCGAGGGCGTTTGTACGCCATTATTGGTTTTCTTTTGGTTTCTACACGAACGAAGACTGTATTTTTTCGAGAGCTCTATTTGCACGCGTTCTTTGCTTCATCGACACCTTCCAAATCGCTGTTTTAAATGGAGTTTTTGATCTTCGCGCGCGGGTGCGCAGCGCGATACGCGGAAGCGAGGCGCGCATTTTCTACGTCGGCGTATCGCGATGTCGTCGAAAGTGATTCGTGGCCGAGCAATTCCTGGATTGCGCGCAGATCGGCGCCGTGCGCGAGCAGATGTGTTGCGAACGCGTGGCGTAATGCGTGCGGCGTCGCCGACGGCGGAAGTCCAAGCTGCGCGCGCAAGCGTTCCATCAGCTGCTGCACGATGCGCGGGCTGAGCGGCCCGCCCTGCGCGCCGCGGAAGAGCGCATCGTCCGCCGCCAGCGGATAAGGACAAAGCTCCGCGTATTTGCCGATCGCGTCTCGCACGGCGGGAAGAACGGGCGCCACGCGCTCCTTGCCGCCTTTACCCGAAATGCGCACCGACTCCCCGATCGGCAGGTCGCCGCCTTTAAGCGAGAGCGCTTCGGAGATACGCAGGCCCGCGCCGTAAAGCAGCGTCAGCACCGCCGCGTCGCGCGCCTTGATCCAGCGTTCGCCTTGTCCGAGCCCCGCGATCGTCAGCGCGGCAAACGCGGCCTCTTCGCCGACGGGCCTTGGCAGCAAGGGCTTCAGGCGCGGTCCGCGCACGAGTCCAAGCCTTGCATCGCCGACGCCGTAGCGCCGTTCCACGAACGTTAGGAAATTCCGAATCGCGGCAAGCGCGCGCGCGATCGAGCGATCCCCGAGCGCGGCGTCGCCGCGTCGGCGATAGGCGAGATAGGCGCGCAGGTCCTTGGGTGAGAGCTCGCCGAGGTCGCTGATCGAAGCCGCATGCCCAAGATGATCGGCGAGGAAGGCGAGGAAAGCGGCCGCATCGCGGCCATACGCTTCGAGCGTCCGTGGGCTTGATCGGCGCTCCAGCTTGAGGAAGTCGAGCCAGGCTTGCCGCCCGCTTTCCGCATCCTGCCTTTGCATCTCGCGCATCGCGTCTGCCGATCGCAACGTCGATCGTTGCACATCATACGCATAGAAATGTCCGATTGACGAATCCGGGGCGCAGAGCCGCACTCTTTCACACGCGCGCGAAGAAGATTATCTCCTGCACATGTCGAGTCGAACACGTCGCAGCACGCTCGCCGAGCGCCCGCCGACATTCGGCCTCTTCGAACCCCCCGAGTCGCGTTCAGGGGCGCGTTCCTTAACGAAACGTCGCGCGCGCGTGCTCCTGCCTTTGGCGCTGCCCGAACCGTTCGACTATCGCGTTCCCGCCGACATGGAGGTCGCGCCCGGCGATCACGTGATCGCGCCGGTGGGAACGCGCGATTATCTTGGCGTCGTCTGGTCCGTGGAGGAGAGCGAAGCTGCCGACAATCTCAAGGCGCTCATTGAGCGCCTGCCCGGTCCGCCGTTGCCGGCCAACACGCGCCGCTTCCTCGATTGGATGGCCCGCTACGTGGTCGCGCCGCCCGGCACGCTGCTGCGAATGATTGTCCGTTCCGCCGAGGCGCTGCTGGATCCGCCGACCATCACGCTCTTCGCGCCGTCCGATGCGCCCTTCGAAGGCAAGATGACCGACGCGCGCGCCGCTGTGCTGCGCGCCGCCGCCGAAGAGTCCGGCACGATGGCCGATCTTGCGCGCCGCGCCGACGTCAGCGCCGGCGTGGTGAAGGCGCTGGTGGAGCAGGGGGCCCTGCAGCGCATTCTGCGCAGCGAGGATCCGCCGTATCCCGAGCCCGATCTCGATCGCGAAGGCCAGACGCTGTCGCCCGATCAGGCGCGCGCCGCCGAAGCCATCAGGCAATCGATCGCCGCCGGCGGCTTCTCCGCCACGCTGCTCGACGGCGTCACCGGCTCGGGCAAGACCGAGGTCTATCTCGAAGCTGTCGCCGAAGCGCTACGCCGCGATCCCACCGCGCAGGCGCTCGTTCTTCTTCCTGAGATCGCGCTCACCCAGGCGGTGCTCGCACGCTTCGAGGCGCGCTTTGGCGTCAAGCCTGTCGAGTGGCACTCCGCCATCTCGCAGAAATCCCGCCGCCGCGCCTGGCGCGAGATCGCCGCGGGCCGCGCGCGGCTGATCGCCGGCGCCCGCTCCGCGCTCTTCCTTCCTTACCCGAACCTGAAGCTCATCGTGATCGATGAAGAGCACGACGGCTCCTACAAGCAGGACGATGGCATCGCCTATCAGGCCCGCGACCTCGCCGTCGCCCGCGCCAAGATCGAAAATTGCGCCATTGTGCTCGCCAGCGCGACGCCTTCATTGGAAACGTTGCACAACGCGCTCACCGGCCGCTACGCGCACGTGAAGCTGCCCGCCCGCGTCGGCGCGGCCACGCTCCCCGATGTCGAGCTCGTGGACCTCCGCCTCGATCCGCCGGACAAGGGCGCCTGGCTCTCCCCGAAGCTCGTCCGCGCCATCGCCGAAACGCTCATACGCGGCGAGCAATCGCTGCTCTACATGAACCGCCGCGGCTACGCGCCGCTCACGCTCTGCCGCGCCTGCGGCGAGCGGATGCAATCGCCCGATACGCAAAGCTGGCTCGTCGAGCACAAATATTCCGGCCGCCTCGTCTGCCACCTCACCGGCTTCTCGATGCCGAAGCCGAAGGAATGCCCCAAGTGTCTCGCGCCGGATTCGTTCGTCTCCATCGGCCCCGGCGTCGAGCGCATCGAGGAGGAGATCCGCAATCATTTCCCCGATCAGCGCATCGAGGTCTTTTCCTCCGACACCGCCCCCAACGGGGAAGCGGTGCGCGCCATCGTCGAACGCATGGAGCAGGGCGAGATCGACATCCTCATCGGCACGCAGATCGTCGCCAAGGGTCATAACTTCCCGATGCTCACTTTCGTCGGCGTCGTCGATGCTGATCTGGGTCTGAAAGGCGGCGACCTCCGCGCCGGCGAGCGCACGTTCCAGCTCGTCAGCCAGGTCGCCGGCCGCGCCGGCCGCGCCGAGCGCAAGGGCAGGGCGATGATCCAGACCTACGCCGCGGAGGAGCCCGTGATGCAGGCGCTCGCCGCAATGGATCGCGACGGCTTCCTCTCCGCGGAAGCCGACATGCGCAAGCTTGCCGGTATGCCGCCGTTCGGACGGCTAGGCGCCCTCATCGTCGCCGCGCCGAACGAAGCGCTCGCCAACGAATCCGCGCGCGCGCTCGGCGAAGCGGCGCCCAACGCCGACAAGGTCGATGTGTGGGGCCCCGCGCCCGCGCCGATCGCCGTCGTGCGCGGCCAGCACCGCCGCCGCTTTCTGGTCCGCGCCGATCGCGAGGTGGACTTGTCCGCCTTCGTCGCCGCCTGGACGAGCCGGGTGAAGCTCCACTCCGCCGTCCGCCTGCAGATCGATATCGACCCCTACAGTTTCCTGTAGCTGCTGCTTTGCATGCGAAGGCGCCCTCCCTCCCCATTGAGGGGAGGGAGGGCGCCCTCATGCTGCTTCTCTGAAGTTTCAGCGCGTGAACGTGAACCGCGCGCATACGTCGCTTTCGTTCGCCGGCCACGTGCTCGGGTCGGGGTGCGACTCCGGATCAACGGGAAAGCCGTTCCCCTTGATCGCCGCCATCCGCACCTCGCGCTCGCCCCACACCGCCACGAGTGAGTTCCACTCCGCGTCGGGGCACAGGCTCGGCGCATCGCCAGGCTGGTTTTCCCAGCGCGCGTAGAGCGTCGGGCGTGCATCGCCTTGCAGCCCCATCAGCCGCGCCAGCGGTCCGCCCGCCGATTGCGCCATCAGCGCATAGGGCGCGTGGTTACTCTCCTCGAAGATGATGCTGCCGCCGCTTCTGGCGACGTTGAGCGTGAGCCACACGGGCGGCTCCTCGACGTCCGTCATCGTGTGGATCGTGGCGCGCACATCGCCGATCGCGGCCTGCGTGGCCGCATCTCCTGCCGAGAGTTCGATCACCTGCGTCGTGTGCGGATCGTCGCCTCCGCCCGCGAGCGTCGGCGGGTAGGGCGCCGCGTCCGATGTCGGCGCCTCCGAGGAAGGCTGCGGCGGCGCCTCTTGCGCGCACGCGCCGAGCGCGAAGGTCATCAGAATGATCCAAACGAAAGTCCGCACCGCGAGTCCCCCCTCTGGACGCCGCCCCCTATTGACCTTGCGCCGGGCATGGGGCGTGTCCGCGCCCGGAGACATACCCGACCATGGACCTTCTCGCCCAGCCTGCCTTTTGGCTCAGCCTCACCGCGCTGACCTTTCTCGAGATCGTCCTCGGGATCGACAATCTGCTCTTCGTCTCCATCGCCGTCGCCAAGCTGAAGGGAGTCGAGCAGCGCCGCGCGCGCCGCTACGGTGTGTGGGGCGCGATGGTGCTCCGCATCCTGATGCTTTCCGGAATCTTCTGGATCATCCAGCTCGACGAAAGCCCGCTTTTCCACCTGCCTGACGCCTGGGCGCTCATTTTGGGTGAGGCGGACGCGCATGCCCGCGAGGAATTCCTGGCCTTCACCCTGAAGGACCTGATCCTGCTCGGCGGCGGTCTCTTCTTGCTGGTGAAAGGCACTCAGGAGATCCACACCTCCGTCCAAGGCGCGCACCACGAGGAGGCGCAGGCCAAGAGCGGCTTTCGCGACGTCCTCATCCAGCTGACGGTGATCAACATCGTCTTTTCGCTCGACAGCGTGATCACCGCGGTCGGCCTCACCACAATTCTCACTGTGATGATCCTGGCCGTGATCTTGTCGACGCTGGTCATGGCGCTCGCCGCGCAGCCGCTCGCCGACTACATCGAGCGTCATCCGACGATGAAGATGCTCGCGCTTGCTTTCATTCTCTTGGTTGGCGTGGCTTTGGTCGCCGACGGCGCCGGATTTCACATCCCGCGCGGCTATCTATACTTCGCGATCGCGTTCTCGCTGGCCGTGGAGCTGCTCAATATCCGGACGCGGGAGCGTTCATCCGGGCCGGCGACCGGACAATGAACGGATATTAACTTCGGAATACTGCGCCGACCTTCGGCGAATACTTGTCGCTAACATCAGGTAAACACTCAGCCTTCCGGCGCGTGATCGCCGCAGCTGTCCGCGCCCCAGAGGTCTTCCGCCTGGGTCCAGCCGGAGCGTCCCGCGACCGCGATGTAACGCCATCCGTCCCGACAGGCTTCCAGCCGCCCGACCACGCCGCGCTCGAGATAGGCCACGATCCGCGCATCGCCGCGCGGCCATTGCCGGAGCGGCGCGCTCCCCAGCCGCCCGCCGCGCACATAGGCGGTGCGCTTGTTCTCCAGCTGCCCGGAATGCACCCAGGAGACCGCGCCGTCGGGGTCCCGCACCCGCCGCCATGGCCCGCTCTCGGCGGTGACCAGCAGCGGCAGCCCGGCCCGCTGATAGACCCAGTCCACCCGGTGCTCCACGCCGGGGCCGCGCCGCGCGTTGGCCCGGTCGCTCTTGAGCGAGACATAGCGCGGCACTGGCAGCCCCGAATCAGGCCCCACGATCGGCGCCTCCGCCGAAACGGGGAGGGCGGTGAGGCAGGCGGCAAGGCCGAGGACAACGAAAGCGAGCGCGGCGCGGCGCATTTTCATGCTGGGCTCCCGGGGAGGGACCTTGCATGTGTGCATCGCGCGGCGTGTACGCCGAATTAAGCGGCGCCGCCTTTCGCCTGCCTCGCCGCCTTGTTAGACACCCCGAACGGTCGCCGACTCTCCCCTTAGCGCTGTCACGAGCATGAACGCCAAGAAGCTCAAGATCGTCGTTACCCGAAAGCTGCCCGATCCGGTCGAGACGCGGATGCGGGAGCTGTTCGACGCCGAGCTTAACGAGGCCGACGCGGCCATGAACGCCGAGGCCCTTGTCGCCGCGATGAGCCGCGCCGACGTGCTCGTCCCCACCGTCACCGACCGGCTCGATTCGCGCCTTCTGGCGCGCGCCGGCGAGCGCTTGAAGCTCATCGCCCAGTTCGGCGCCGGCGTGGACAATATCGACGTCGCGACCGCCGTGCAGCGCGGCATCACCATCACCAACACGCCCGGCGTCCTCACCGAGGACACTGCGGATATGACCATGGCGCTCATCCTCGCCGTGCCGCGCCGCATCGTCGAAGGCGTGAAGATCATCGAGGCCGACCAGTTCACCGGCTGGAGCCCGACCTGGCTTCTCGGGCGTCGCGTTGGCGGCAAGCGCCTCGGCATTATCGGCATGGGCCGCATCGGCCAGGCCGTCGCGCGCCGCGCCAAGGCGTTCGGCTTGCAGATCCACTACCACAATCGCCGCCGCGTCTCCGCCGCCATCGAGGAAGAGCTCGAGGCGACGTACTGGGAAAGCCTCGATCAGATGCTCGCGCGCATGGACATCGTGAGCGTCAATTGCCCGCACACGCCCGCGACCTATCATCTGCTCTCCGCGCGCCGCCTCGCGCTCTTAAAGCCGCACGCGTACATCGTGAACACCGCGCGCGGCGAGGTGATCGATGAATCCGCGCTCGCGCGGATGCTGGAGAAGAAGGAGCTCGCCGGCGCCGGCCTCGACGTGTTCGAGCACGAGCCCGCGATCAATCCGAAGCTGAAGAAGCTCCCGAACGTGGTGCTCCTGCCGCACATGGGGTCAGCCACGCTCGAAGGCCGCATCGACATGGGCGAGAAGGTCATCATCAACATCAAGACGTTCGCCGACGGCCACAAGCCGCCCGATCGCGTCATCCCCTCGATGCTCTGAGCGGCGCTAAAGCGACCGGAGGGCGCGCAATAGCCATTCCCGAGGAAGCAAAACGGTTCTCAAGCCCGCGCCGCGCTTGTGAGCCGAAGAACTTCGCATAAGGATCGTCCTCGGCGCGCCTGCTCCGATAAGCAGCAGCTGAACAAGACGCCGACTGGGGGGAATGCCAGGATGGCGGCCAAATCCATGACCTTCAGCGAGGCGCTGTCCGGCGCGCCGATGCGCGCCTTCCAGTGGGCGACCGTCGCCGTCTGCATGCTGGTGCTGGTCAGCGACGGCGTCGATATGCAGCTGCTCGGCATCGTCGCGCCGCTGGTGATCGCCGATTTCGGCGTCGATCGCGCCACGTTCGGCGTCGCGATGAGCGCAGCCCTTGTGGGCTTCGGCCTCGGCGCCTGGGCCGGCGGCTGGCTCGGAGACACGATCGGCCGGCGCTACACGCTGGCGATCGCCGCACTCGTGTTCGCGCTCGCCACAGTCGCCGCGAGCCTTTCCGACAGCGTCTGGACGCTGGCGCTCTGGCGACTGGTCGGCGGCCTCGGTTTCGGCGCCGCCTATGCCAATTCGCTGGCGCTGGCGAGCGAGTGGGTTCCGGAGCGATTGCGGCCGGTCACCGTCAGCACGCTCTCGGTCGGCACGCCGATCGGCGGAACCGTGGTCGGTTGGCTCGGCCCAAATCTCGCGGCGAGCTACGGCTGGCAAGGCGCTTTCGTGGCGTTCGGCATCGCGACGTTGCTGCTGGTCGTGATCGTGCTCGCGGTGCTGCGCGACAGCCCGTCCTTTCTCCTGACGCGAGGCAAGCCGGAGCAGGCCGCGCGCGCGGCGCGCCGCGTGCTCAAGGACGATGTCGCGCTCGCGCCCGAGCCGCACGCCGCCGATGCCGGCGACGGCAAATCGATCGGCGTCCTGCACGCCAGCAACTTCCGGCTCAATCTCGGCGTCGGGTTGGGGTTCACGGCCGCAGCGTTCGTCGCCTACGCCATCCTGAACTGGTCGACGACGTTCCTCACCGCTTCGGGATTCACACTGCCGCAGGCGGGCGGCGCCGTGGCGGTGGCCGGCATCACGTCGATGCTTGGATCGGTGGCGGCGGGCGTCTTTGCGCGTCGCTTCGGGTCGCGCCGAGTCATGATCGCGCTCGGGATCATCCTCCTGGCGATCCTGGCCGCGCTGGCGTTCGTTGTGGAGACGCTGCCCGCGGCGCCTGACGATAATGAACGCCTGCTCGCGGTTTCGCTGATCGGCGCCGCCGGCGCCGCGTTCAGCGCCAGCATCGCGGCGATGTACGTGGTCATGGTGGCCGGCTATCCCCAATCGTGCCGCTCCGCCGGCATCGGCTTCGGCATATTCACCAGCCGCGTTGGCGCGGTCGGCGCGAGCGGCTTGGGCGGCGCGCTCCTCGATCTGGGCGCAGGCAGCGTGGCGCCATTCTTCGCGGTTCTGGCGGTCGCCGCCGTGCTGGTGGCGATCTCGGCGCTGATCATCGACCGCCACGTGCGGCCCTCGCCGCCGGCTAAGGGCTAAGACCATGCAGTTCGGCGTCTTCGACCATCTCGACTTCTCCGGCGAGCCGTTCGCGGAGCAGTTCGAGAGCCGCCTCAAGATGGCCGAGGCTTACGATCGCTGCGGCCTCTACGGCTATCATCTCGCTGAGCACCACGGCACGACCCTCGGCGCGGCCCCCTCGCCGAACGTCTTCCTATCCGCGCTCGCGCAGCGCACGAAACGCATCCGCCTCGGGCCGCTCGTCTATGTGCTTCCCCTCTACAATCCTCTGCGCCTGATCGAAGAGATCGCCATGCTCGACCATTTGAGCAACGGCCGCTTGATGATCGGCGTAGGGAAGGGCGCCTCGCCGATCGAAGCGCGGTTCTGCGGCGTGCCCGACGAGGAGATCGGTCCGCGCTTCGAGGAGGCGCGCGAGTGCCTGATGCGCGGCCTCACCCGGGATCGGCTCGACTTCCAGGGACGATTCTATCGCTTCGACGATGTCCCGTTGCGCATGCGCCCGCTGCAGCAGCCGCGCCCGCCGCTCTGGTACGGGTTGAATCGGCACGAGACGCTCGGATGGGCCGTCGCCAACGATGTGAACGTCGTCATGCTCGCGCTCGATCCGCAGGCGCGCGTGCTCGCTGACGCCTATCGCGCTGAATGGAAGCGGGCAGGCAAGCCTGAAGGCGCACTGCCGCTCATCGGCGTCAGTCGCCACGTCGTTGTCGCCGACACCGATGCAGAAGCGAGCGCGCTCGCCCGCTCCGCCTATGCGCGTTGGATCGCCAGCTTCGAACGTCTTTGGACGGAAAGCGGGATCAACATCCGCCAGCTCATTCCCGGCCTGTCCAAGACCTATCCGGAGAGTTGGGATGACCTCGTCGCCATCGGCAACGGCGTCGCCGGCTCGCCCGAAACAGTGCTGCGCTTCGCCCGCAAGACGATCGACGCGACCGGCTGCAATTACCTCGCCTCCTGGCTCGCCTTCGGGAACCTGTCGGCGCCTCAGGTCATCCGCTCCGCCGAGCTTTTCAGCAAACACGTCATGAGCGCCTTCGTCTGAACATCGCGGCGCTCCTCACAAATCCGTGAGCCGTTCAGCCACCGCGCTCCCCTTGCGCAAACGCCCGGGCTCCCCGACCTAGCGCCGACCCAGACCGCTTCCCGACCCAGACCGCCTCCCGAAAAGTGTTGCGCGGTTTCGGACCAGAAGCGGCCGGGTCGAAGAGGGGAGACCATGGACTATCTGACCGGCCTGTTGACCGATCCTGCCGCTTGGGCCGCGCTGCTGACGCTGATCGCGATGGAGGTCGTGCTCGGCATCGACAATCTCCTCTTCATCTCCATCCTCACCAACAAGCTGCCGGAACATCACCGCCGCCGCGCGCGCTTCATCGGCATCGGCCTCGCGCTCGGCATGCGGCTCGCGCTCCTCTCGATGATCTTCGTCATCGTCCAGCTGACCCAGCCGATCTTCACGCTGTTCGGCCACGCCTTCTCCTGGCGCGACATCATCCTGATCGCCGGCGGCCTTTTCCTTTTGTGGAAGGCCACCAAGGAAATCCACCACACCGTCGATCCCGACCATGGCGAAGATCAGGTCTTCGACACCTCGAAGGCCGCGACCATGGGCTTCTCGGCCGCCATCGCGCAGATCATCGCGCTCGACCTCGTCTTCTCGATCGATTCCATCCTCACCGCCGTCGGCATGACCGACCACATCCCGATCATGATCGTTGCGGTGATCGTCGCCGTGCTGGTGATGCTGCTGGCCGCGAACCCGCTCGCCGACTTCATCGCCAAGCACCCGACTGTGGTGATGCTTGCGCTCGGATTCCTGCTGATGATCGGCATGACGCTGATCGCGGAAGGCTTCGGCGTGCACGTCGAGAAGGGCTATATCTACGCCGCCATGGCGTTCTCCGCCCTGATCGAAGGCCTGAACATCTTCGCCCGCTCGCGGCGCGAGAAAGCCAGGGCGAGGGCGAAAGCCAAGGCTGCGCCGCCGCCCGCGGCTTGAACATTCTCGGCTCGTGCTAGTGTCCCTTTGAACGGGGGAGGGGGAGAGACCATGGCGCTCGCCAACACCAGGGAAAGCTACGGCTGGATTGCGATCGCGTTGCATTGGATCGCCGCGATCGGCGTCCTTCTCATGTTCTATTACGGCTTCCAGGCCGCCGGCGCCGGCGACGCGGGGGACCGGGCCGCACGGCGTCTCTGGATGGGCCTGCACATCTCGACCGGCGCCACGCTCTTCCTTTTCTTCGCCGCCCGCATCATCTGGGCCTACGCCCAGCCGCGGCCGGTGAAGCCGCCGCAGGCGCGCTGGCTCAACATCCTCTCCAGCGCCACGCAGCATCTCTTGCTGCTTGCGCTCCTGATCCAGATCATCTCCGGCCCGCTTGCGGTGTGGAGCGGCGGCCGCGCGATCAACGTGTTCGACGTCGTCTCGCTCCCGAGCCCGTTCGCCGCGGAGAACGAGGGCGTCCACGAAGCCGCCGAGCTCGCGCACCTCATCGGCCGCATCATCCTCTTCTGGCTCATCCCGCTGCACGTGCTCGGCGCGCTGAAGCACGTCGTGCTTGATCGCGACGGCGCCTTCCGCCGCATGCTCTATCCTTCGAAGCTCAAGACCTAAGAGGATGAGCGCTTTTCCCTCCCCGCTTGCGGGGAGGGTGTCGCTGAAGCGCGCATGCGCGAAGCGACGGGTGGGGCGGTGCCACCCGTCGCCGACTTCGCCGGCGACGCCCTCCCCTGGAAGGGGAGGGATGCCTTTCCGGCTAGCCGTCGATGTCGAGTCCGAGCGCCACGCGCCCGGCATACCGCGCCTGCGCTTTCTCCGTGAGCGGATGGAACCGCGCGCCCTGCACGTCGCGGAACGCCCGCTCCAGTCCGATCGCGCGATAGAACGACGCCCCGCCCGCCAGCTCCATGGCCCGCTCCACAGTGCGGATGGCGCCTTGGCCAACCAAGGTGCGGCCCATGAAGGTCCGGTTCGTCGTTTCCGGCCCCGGCTTCGCGGTCTCCGCCAGGCGCATCATGTCCTCGAGCGCCATCTCGGCGCCCGCGAACGCCGTCTCCATTTCGCCCGCGAGGTAGGTGACGTTCTCGTCGACCTTCTTCTTCGCGATCTCCGCGGCCTGCGCCTTGGCGCCTTCCGCAACGCCGAGATAGGCGGCGTAGACCAGCCGAAACGCGATCATGCTGATCGCATGGAAGAGGTGGTGCCACTTGCCCTGCGGCCGCTTGCCGGAGATCGCCGCGTCCGCGACGAACACGTCCTTCAGCTCCACGTCATTCGAGCCGGTGCCGCGCATGCCCATCGCCCGCCAGGTCGGCAGGATGGTCACGCCCTCGGCTTTGAACGGCACGCCGAAATGCAGCACCGTCGGCCCGGCCTGCGGATCGTCATAGACCGCGCTCGTCATCAGCAGGTCGCCCGCGGGCGAGCCGGACGAGAACACCTTTTTGGCGTTGATCCGGAAGCCGCCTTCGACCTTGGTCGCGGTCCCGGCGCTCTTCAGCCAGTCCGAACCGCCGCTCGAGACAAGCGTCAGCCCTTCGCCCGCGACGCGCTTCAAGAGCCCGTCGGTCGGCGCGCCTTCGTTCCGCCAGCGCCAGGCGGCCAGCGAGACGAGGTGCGTATGCATGGAGAAGGCAAGGGCGGTCGAGCCGCAGCCGCGCGCCAGGCGGCGGATGATCCCGCACATCTCCCGGTGTGAAAGTCCCCCGCCGCCGAGCTCTGCCGGCACGTGCGCCGAGAAGAACCCGGCGCGCTTCAGCGCCGCGAAATTCTCCGCCACGAACGCGTCGTTGGCGTCATGCTCGGCGGCCTTGAGCGCGAACGCGTCGGCGAGCGCCGCCGCCTCCGCCATCCAGTCCTTCGTTTCCATCTTCATCATTACCTGCGCGGACATGTTCTCCTCCGGCAATTGTGTGGTCGGCCAGCGGCCGTCGCAGCTCTTGCCGGAGAAGATGATCCAGCCCCGCTGCGCTCTCTAGTTCAAGAACTGAATCGGGGCCGCGCGCGCTTTGCAGCGCGGGGAGGAAAAGCGCAATAAAACAGAGGAGTAGCCATCAAGGCTCGGGGCAGGTACAGATACTGTACTTTAACCGCGGTCACACCGGGTGTAGGTTCCTTGCGCGATGAGGAAACCATGACCCAAGGCAGTTACCGCCAGTTTTGCCCGGTCGCGATGGCGGCCGAGGTGCTCTGCACGCGTTGGACGATCCTCGTCCTGCGCGAGATGATCATGGGCTCCACGCGCTTCAATGATCTGCGTCGCGGCGTGCCGCGCATGTCCCCGGCCCTGCTCTCGCAGCGCCTGAAGGAGCTGGAGGAGGCCGGCGTCATCACGCGCAAGGTCGTGAAGGGCGTCGCCGAATATCACCTCTCCAAGAGTGGCCGCGAGCTGCAGCCGATCATCGAGGCGTTCGGGCTCTGGGGCCACCGCTGGGTCGAGGCGGAGCTTTCCCTGCAGCATCTCGACGCCCAGCTTCTGATGTGGGACATGCGCCGCAACCTCGACACCACGCCCATGCCGAAGCGGCACAGCGTCATCCAGTTCGTGTTTCCCGAGCAGCCCGCCGCGCATCGTTCCTTCTGGCTCATCGTCGATCCGGCGGAGGAGGGCGTCGATCTCTGCTCGGTGGACCCCGGCCAGGATGTCGATCTCTACGTCTCGGTGGATCTGCGCAGCATGACCGCGATTTGGATGGGGCTCGACACCGTCCGCGCTGCGCTTGCCCAGAAGCGCATGCAGCTCACCGGCGAGAAGGACCTCGCCGCGCGTATCCAGACCTGGCTCGGCCTCAGCACGTTCGCCAAGGAACGCAAGCTCGCCTGTTGAGTCGGCCCGACTAGCCGACCGCCCACGCGCCCGGGCCGGCGCTCGCGCTGGCTTGCGAGCTGAATCTCGAGACGATCGGCGCCGGCGCCGTCCGCTCGCGGATGCTGGGGAACGCCACCCATTCCGCCTCGCACGCGCCGCGCGTCAGCTTCACCTTGCCGTAGCCGCGATTGGTGACGTCGCAGAACGCCATCGTCGGATTGGCGCCCCGCATCGAGGCCTCGCGCTGTCCCGGCTGGGCGTTCGTGAGCGTGCTTTCGAAGCCGGGGGAACTGACGCTCCCGCCTGCGAACTCGATCGCCGCATTGCGTCCGCCCGAAGACGTTTCTCTTGCCGCGGGGAGGTTGCTCACCCAGCAATTATGGCTGTCGCCCGCGAGCACCAGCGCGTTGGCGCCCTGCGCCGCGCACGCGGCGAGAAACCGCTCCTGCGCTTTCGGATAGCCGCCCCATGCGTCGAGATTCCACGGCAGCCCGAGCGCGCTCATCTGCACACCGGACTCAAACCAGCGCCGGCTCCCCGCCGATAACCCGGCCGGCAGATAGTTCAGCATCTCCGGCGGCGCGTTCTGCCGGCCGATCACGATCTGCTGCGCCAGCACTTGCCAGGCTTGCCCGCGCGCCTTCGAGCCCGCGAGCTCGCCGGCCATCCATTGCTCCTGCGCCGCGCCGAGCAATTGCCGCGTCTCCACGTCGAGCTTCTCGCGCCGGAACCGCGCAACGGCCGCCGCCATGTCCCCGCCGCTCGCCTCGATGAGCGGCATGAGGTCGGTGCGGTAATCGAGCTGCTTGTCGCGCCCGATATAGCGGGTGTCGAGCAGCACGATGCGCGCCAGATCCCCCCAATCGAGGCTGCGATAGATCCGCGGTCCGGTGCGCTCGGGCAAACGGATGGGCGTCCAGTCGAAATAGGCCTTCGACGCCGCCGCGAGCCGGTCCGCCCAGGTTCCTTCCGCCGGCGCCTGATGGTTCTGCGCGCCGTCCTTGTACGTGTCGTTGGCGAGCTCGTGGTCGTCCCACACCACCGAAAGCGGTTTCAGCCGCCGCAGCTCCTGCAAGTCCGGATCCGCGTGGTAGAGCGCATAGCGTTGGCAATATTCCGCATAGGTCACGACCTCGCGCACAGGCTCCAGCACGCGGCCCGGCGCCGTTTCCTCCGCACTCGGATAATATCCCTTGGCGTACTCGTAGATGTAGTCCCCGACATGGATCGCAATATCCACGTCGCTTCGCGCCGCCGCGTGCGCGTAGGCGTGAAAATACCCGAACGGATAATTGCAGCAGGAGAAGAACGCGAACGAGAGGCTGTCGGTCGGCCCGTCCGGCGCCGTGCGCGTAATGCCGGTGGGGGAGGGGCCGCCGCCCGCCAGAAACCGGTAATAATAGATCCGTCCCGGCCGCAGCCCGCGCACATCGACCTTGACGCAATAATCGTTTGCCGCGCCCGCCGTCGCCGCCCCGCGCTTCACCACGCGCCGGAAATCCTCCTGCTCGGAGACCTCATACGCGATCCGCCCGTCGCCGCCCGGCGCCGGCGCGAACCGCGTCCACAGGATCACCGCGCGCGGCAAGGGATCGCCGGAGGCGACGCCATGCGTGAACTGGCCCGACGAGAGCCGCCGCGCCCAGGCGGGCGTCGGCGCCGCCGCGAGCGAGGCGGCGATGAGCATGGAGCGGCGAGTGACGAGCATGGCTTTCCCCGGCTGAACAGCGGCGTCTTACGGCTCTTGTGTGACGGTTGCTGGTTGCAGGCGCGCATGCACGCGGTCGAGGAAACTCCCGACCGCAAGCGCCGACCGGTCCGGATGCTCCAGCATCGGCATATGCCCTTCATCCGCCCACGTCACCAGCTCCGAGCCCGCGATCGCCGCGGCGAATTTGCGCGCGTGATCCGGCGGCACGAGCTTGTCCTGCTCGCCCTGCAGGATGAGGGTGGGAACGTGGATCGGCGCCAGCACTTCGTTGCTGGCGTAGCGCCGCTCGCGGAACCCGAGCGTCATCTGCAGCAGGATGTCGCGATGGCCCGGCGCGCGCGCGAAGTCCGCGAACCGCGTCACCAGATCGTCGGTGACGAACGCGGGGTCGGCGACCGAATTCTCCAGCCCCTGCCGGATGAGCTTGGTGCTGTCGAGCTGCGCCATAATCGGCCCAAGCACCGGATTGCGCAGGATTTTGAAGATCGGCGGGTCCTTGTCGAGGCCTGCGCGCGTTTCCTCCCAGCCCGAGGCATCCACCAGCACGAGCGCCTGCACGCGCTCGGGATGCGCGAGCGCGTACTCCCAAGCGACATTGCCGCCCATCGAATTGCCGACAATCGTGAAGTGCTGGAGCTGCAGCGCCTCCGCGAACGCATCGACCTCCTTCACGTATTGCTCGATCGTCGCGCGATAGCCGGCGGGCGCGTTGGTCAGCCCATGGCCCGGCAGATCCATGCGCGCCATGCGGTAGCGGTCGCCGAGGCGCTCGGTCCACGGCTCCCAATCCACGAGCGCGGAAGAGAAGCCGTGCACCAGCACCACCACAGGGCCGTCGGCGTTGCCGCTATCGCGATAATGCATCCGCACGCCGTCCGGCAGCTCGATGAACTTCGAGTCCGGCGTCGCGTATTTCTGCTCCAGCGTCGCGAGCGGAATATCGGGCCGCTTGAGCGCGAAATAGCCCCCGACCACGACCACCGCCGCCAACCCGATGAGCGCGACAAGCCCGATCAGCAATTTGCGCATGGAACTCTCCCCGGCCCTGGGTTTCAGCCCAAAGCCGGCGCCCGCGCAAGCGCGCTTCGCTAACCCTGCGTCAGCCGCCGCATACGGGGCAGGCAGGATCGCGCGGCAGCTTCACGATGCGGCTTTGCGCCGAAAGGCCGTCATAGAGCACCAGCCGCCCGGCCAGGCTCTCGCCCGCCTGCGCGATTTCCTTGATCGCTTCCAGCGCCATCATCGCCCCGATCACGCCGGTCAGCGCCCCGACCACGCCCGCTTCCGCGCACGTCTCCCCGCCCGGCGGCTCTTCAGACACGAAACAGCGATAGCAGGGCAGGCGTTCATCCGCAGGCAGATGTTTCGTCGGGCCAGACTTGAATGTCGCCAGCTGGCCATCCCAGCGCCCGACCGCGCCGGAGATGAGCGCAATCCCGAGGCGATGGCACGCGGCATTTACCGCGAACCGCGTCGCAAAGGAATCGCATCCGTCCAGCACAAGGTCCATGCCGCTCAGAAGCGCCTCCGCATTCGCTTCCGTCAAACGCTCCTTACACGGATCGATGGCGACATTGGGATTGAGCGCGCCGAGCGCCTCCGCCCCGCGCGAAACCTTCAAAGCGCCGACGTCCTCGCCGCGATAAAGCACCTGCCGCTGCAGATTGGAGAGCGACACCGCATCATCATCGATCAGCCGGATCCGCCCGACGCCGGCCGCCGCCAGATAGAGCGCCGCCGGCGCCCCTAACCCGCCCGCGCCGACCAGCGCCACGCTCGCGCGCTTCAGCCGCTGCTGCCCGGGCCCCCCGATCTCCCTGAGCAGGATGTGCCGCGCATAGCGCTCGCGCTCGTCCGCGCTGAACGTGCTCATGCGCGCCTCGAAGGCCTCCCATTCCCGGATGCGCGCGCGGCGCCAGGTCCGGGGCCCAGGATCACGGCGGATGTCGCGTGCATGGGCCCCGGACCGGCGACGGACGTCGCCGTCCGGGGAAGGGGGGTGCATTCCATGCCGTGAAGATAGGGGGCCCGCCCCGCGCGGTCACGTCGGCGGGATCGAGAATTCGTCCCAGGTCACCGCGGAATCGCCGTTGCGGTCGAGCCCGCGCAGGACCTCCGCGCCATGCGCGCGCCGTTGCGCCAGGTCGCCCCTGGGGCCCGGCGCGCCGATCGCGAGCTCCTCGGCGCTGAGCCGCCCGTCCTCGTTGGCGTCGAGCGCTACGAACGACGAGCGCAACAGCGCCCGATGGCTCGTCTCGAACTCCGCGAACGTCACGCGCGAATCCGCATCCATGTCCATGCGTCCGAACTCGCGCCGCGCCATCGATTGCGCCATTTCCGGCGACGGCCGCTCGCCGCCCTTTTCCAGGCCGGGAGGCGGCCCTGGAGGCGGCCGGCCATCGGGCGCGCCGCGCATCGGAATGATGATCGGTCCGTGCAGCACGCGTTCGGGCGGCCCGGCCGCCTCGCCTCTGCCTTTCTCTTTCACTCGGCGCTCGACGATCATGATGCGGTCGTCGTCCTGGCCCGCGCGGAACTCCTCGAGCGTGAGGGTCCCGTCATGGTCGCGGTCGAACTGGTTGAAGATCGTGCGCAGGTCCGGCGCCGCGCGGCTCGGATTGGCGGCGAACGCGACGAACGCGCCCGCTACGACGAGCGCGGCCAGCGCTACGCTCGGTCCTGCGATCGGTTTCAGTCTGGTCATCAGCGGCTCCTTCTCGGGCTGAGAAATGGGCCGCGCCAGATGCGCATCGATGTAGCCGCGGATGACGTCGCTTGCCGAGCTGTCCTCCGCCTTGCACCGCGCCATGAAGTCTTCCTTCACCGCGTGCGGCAGGCGGATTTCGAGCGTGGCGCTCTTTTTCGGCGGTCGTGTCATCCCAAGCCGATCATCGACGCAAATGCGGCGCGACCTGGGCCACTGACCCCCGATCCGCCCGCCGACAGAAGTTCAAAGCCGTGGGGCTGCTTGTCCTTTTTCGTCCGGACACATGTCGGGGCATTATTCCGCCTCTCACGCTCCCCGGACGCCGCGCAGCGGCGATCCGGGGCCCAAGGTTCAGCCCGCGCTACGAAAGTCGCGTGTGCGGTTCCGTTAGACCCCGGCTCTCGCTCCGCTCCTCCGGGGAAGTGTAAAGTCAAAGCCCTTCGAACAGCGCCGTGGAGAGATAGCGCTCTGCGAAGGAGGGGATCACGACGACGATTCGCTTCCCCTTCGCCTCCGGCCGCGCCCCGACCTTGAGCGCCGCCGAAAGCGCCGCCCCCGACGAGATGCCGCCCGGCAGGCCCTCAAGCCGCGCGGCCTCGCGCGCCATCGCGAAGCTCTCCTCGTTCGAGACGGTGACCACCTCGTCGATCACCTTCACATCGACGTTCTCCGGGATGAACCCCGCGCCGATGCCCTGGATCTTGTGCGGCCCCGGTTTGCCGCCGGACAGCACCGGCGAGGCCTCCGGCTCCACCGCGATCACCTTGAGGTTTGGCAGCTTCGGCTTCAGCGTCTGCCCCACCCCCGTGATCGTCCCGCCGGTGCCCACGCCCGCGATGAAATAGTCGAGCTTCCCGCCGGTATCGTTCCAGATCTCCTCCGCCGTCGTCCGGCGATGGATCTCCGGGTTGGCCGGGTTGGAGAATTGCTGCGGCATGAGCGCCTTTGGGTTTGACGCGACGATCTCGTTGGCCTTGCCCACCGCGCCGCGCATCCCCTCCGCGCCGGGCGTCAGCACGAGCTCGGCGCCGAAGAAGGTCAGCATCTTGCGCCGCTCGAGGCTCATCGTCTCCGGCATCACGAGAATGAGCTTCAGGCCCTTCTGCGCCGCCACGAACGCGAGCGCGATGCCGGTGTTTCCCGAGGTCGGCTCCACCAGGACGGTGTCGGGCTTGAGCTTCCCGAGCCGCTCCAGGTCCTCGATCATCGCCACGCCGATCCGGTCTTTCACCGACGCGATCGGATTGAAGAATTCGAGCTTGGCCAGGATTTCCGCGCCGACCCCGTGCGCGGCCGCGAGCTTCTTCAGCCGGATGAGCGGCGTGTCTCCGATCGTCTTGGTGATGTCGTCATAGATGCGGCCGCGGCCTGGCTTGTGGCCGCTGCTTTTGGACTCGTCCGCCATGGGCGCTCCTTGGGAGATTCTGGCGTTCTCTATAGGCAAAGCCGCCCGACCGGGCAAAAGAGTTGCCCTTGAGGTCGCCTTGAGGGAATCTCAAAGCAAAGGAAGGGATCCCATGGGGCGCCAGTATGTCGATGAAAGCCTCAGCGAGACTGAAAAGATCGTCATGCGGGGTCGTTGGCCGGTCGTGTACTGGCTCGGGACCTGGACCGTCCTCGCGACCTTCATTCTGCTGGCGATCGGCGGCTATGCCTGGATTCCCGGCTCCTTCGTCCTTCCCGGTCTGCTCGTCCTCGTCGGCCTCTGGCTGTTCGCCGCGCCGTCGATCCGCATGCTGACGACCGAATTCGCCGTCACCTCCAAGCGCGTCGTTCTCAAATGGGGCTGGCTCAACCGCAAGACCGCCGAGCTCGCGGTGGAAAGCGTCGAAAGCGTGCAGCTCGCGCAATCCATCTGGGGACGGATTTTCGGCTATGGCCGCCTGATCGTCACCGGCACCGGCGACGCGCGCATCCATTTCCCCCCGATGGCGGAGCCCGTGAAGTTCCGCCGCGCCATCGAGAGCGGCCGCCGCAAGAACGACGCTCCCAAGCCCGCCGCTCCCGCGCCGGCGCAATAAGAACGCCATTCCCTCTCTTGGGGGAGGGCGCCGCAGGCGAAGCTTGGGACGCGTCGGCAGATTCCCCGCCCGGATTACGCCTTCGCCAGCCTGCTCTTCCGCACGCCGTAGAGGAAGTAGACGACGAGACCGATGCCCATCCAAACGAAGAACCAGATGATCGTCCGCTGCGTCAGGCTGGTGAAGAGATAGAGGCACCCGAGGATCGCGATCGGCGCGATAACCCACACGATCGGCGTCTTGAATGGCCGCGCCCGGCCGGGCTCGCGCACCCGCATCACCAGCACCGATACCGAAACCGCCGCGAAGGCCGCCAGCGTCCCCGCGTTCGCAAGCAGCGCGATGTCCCGCAAGGGAAGGAATCCCGCGATCACCGAGCAGACCATCCCCACCAGGATCGTCATCGCCACCGGCGTCCCGAACTTCGCATGCACCCGGCCCATGCCTTGCGGCAGCAGCCCGTCGCGCGCCATCACGAAGAAGATCCGGCTCTGCCCGTACATCAGCGCCACGATGACTGACGGCACCGCCACGATCACCGCGGCGCGGATGACGCCCGCCGCGCCCGATTGCCCGACCTGCTGCAGGATGAAGGCCAGGGGCTCGCGCGAGGGCGCAAACTGCGTGAACGCCATCGCCCCCAGCGCCGCGGCCGCCACCGCGACATAGAGCACGGTGCACACCAGCATCGAGCCGACGATCCCGATCACCAGATCGCGCCCCGGATTCTTCGTCTCCTCCGCCGCCGTCGACACCGCGTCGAAGCCGTAGAACGCGAAGAAGATGATCGCCGCCGCCGCCATCACGCCGACATTCACGCCCGCGCTCGTCGGCGTCGAACCGAATCCGAACGGCATGAACGGCTCGAAGTGCGCCGAATTGAAATGCGGCAGCGCCAGCACGATGAACGCCGCGAGCGCGATGAGCTTGATCACCACGAGCACGTTGTTGACGTTCGCGCTTTCCCGCGCGCCCAGAACCAGAAGCCCCGTCACGATGAGGATGATCACGATCGCCGGCAGGTTCACCAGCCCGCCCGCCTGCTGCGCGGCGTCGCCCGCGACATAGCCGATCTCCACCCCGAACGTCTGTTGCAGCAGCCGCACGATCTCCGCATCCGTCGGCCCGGCGGAAATCTCGGCGGGCAGGGGCGTCCCGATGCTTTCCAGGAACCCGGTCATGTACCCCGACCAGCCGACCGCCACTGCGCTCGCCGCCACCGAGTACTCGAGGATGAGCGCCCAGCCGATGATCCAGGCCAGCAATTCTCCGAGTGCGGAATAAGTGTAGGTGTAGGCGCTGCCCGAAGCCGGGATCATGGTCGCCATCTCGGCATAGGAGAGGGCGACGCAAGCGCACACGACGCCCACGATCGCGAACGATAGGAGCACGGCCGGCCCCGCGGTCCCCGCCGCGATGCCCACCAGCGCATAGATCCCGGTGCCGACGATGGCGCCGACCCCGAGCGCCACCAGGTGCGGCCAGTCGAGGCTCCGCTTCAGCTGGTGATGCGCCGCGTGCTCGCCCGCGTCGATCGGCTTCGTCCGGCTCCAGAACGCCATGCCCGCCCCCCCATTGCTGGGGGCGATTGTCACGAGGAACGCGCCCCGCGCAAGAAGGATCGCGCCTAGACCGGCGGCGGCGATGAGCAGATCGCCAGCGCCTCGTCGGTGTTCACACCCAGGCTCGCGATCTCGGTCGTGCTCAGGGTCTCGCCGGTGTCGAGGTCCACTTCTTCGCTCCGGAACGGAAAGAAAACTCCGGCGACTTCGCGATAGTCCGAAAGCCGTGTCTCGACCCGCTTCGCGGTCGCGTCCTCATCGACATGCAGCGGCTTCGTCTCCCGCACGCGCATCACCAGATGCGTCTGCGGGTCGAGGAAGAGCGCGGCGCGGTATCCGTCTTTGTATTCCACGTCGAGCCGCTGATAGAGCGCGCCGTCGATCGTCTCCGGCGACCCGAGCGAAAGCTGATGCCCGCGCGCGCCGTACTCGTTGAGCCCGAAGAGTCGCGTCGGCGATTCCACGCCGTGCCGTAGCGCCGCGTTTCCCGCCTCGGTGTTCGGCGCCTCGCGCTCCATGTTGCGCGTCATGTGCCAGCCGCCGTTGCGCCCCAAGGCCTCGGTGAACACGACATTGCCATCGATCGCGACGTCGATCCGCATGCATCCCGACCGGTTCGCCCGGTAATGTCCGGTCAGGTCGAGCGCGCCCTCGTGCATGCGGAGCCGGATGTCGATCGCTTCGACCGCCCCGATTGCCGCGATGCCGCCGCGCGCCTCCGCGTTCGCCATGGCGAGCCGTTCTTCGGGCGAAGCTGGCGCGTGCGCCGTCGTCGCGCAGCCCGCCAGCGCCAGCGCGCCCAAGGCAAGCAAACAAGGCATGGTCCGCATGAGGTCCCCTTTGCGGGGGATTGAATCGAGGATCGTGGCGGAAAGAGGATCAGCCCTTCCCGGTGCTGCCGAACCCGCCCGCGCCGCGCGCCGTCTCCGGCAGCGTCGCGACGGTCTCCCAGGTCGCCTGCGTCACCGGCGCGATCACCATCTGCGCGATCCGCTCGCCGCGCTTGATCACGAACGGCTCCTGCCCAAGATTGATCAGGATCACCTTGAGCTCGCCGCGATAGTCCGCATCCACCGTGCCCGGCGAATTGAGGCACGTGATCCCGTGCTTCAGCGCCAGCCCCGAGCGCGGCCGCACCTGCGCCTCGTACCCAGCCGGCAACGCGATCGTGAGCCCGGTCGGCACGAGGGTCCGCTCGCCTGGCTTCAGCGTCACCGGCTCGGTCTCCGGCAGCGCCGCGCGCAGATCCATGCCCGCGGAGAGGGGCGTCTCGTAGGCCGGCAGCGCCAAGCCCTCGAAATGCGGCAAGGTCGCAACCGCGATGCGGAGTTCGGACGTAGACATGATCCGAGGAATACCGGATTCGTATCCGAACAAGGAACCCGCCAAGGACTCTTTATGAGCGCCGTCGCTGCAACGCCTCATGCGAAATTCTCCGATCCCAGGGTCACCGCCAAGGGCGAGGCCCGCGCCTGGGTCGAGCTCGCCGCGCTCGAGACGCTTTGGTTCAACACCGGCACGCTCTGCAACATCACCTGCGCGCATTGCTATATCGAAAGCTCCCCCCGCAACGATCGCCTCGCCTATCTTTCCCGCGCCGACGTGGCGCAATATCTCGACGAGATCGCCGCGCATCGCCTGCCGACGAGGCTGATCGGCTTCACCGGCGGCGAGCCCTTCATGAACAGGGAGATGATCCCCATTCTGGAGGAGACGCTTTCACGCGGTCACGAGACGCTCGTCCTCACCAACGCCATGCGCCCGATGATGCGCCGCAAGGCCGCGCTCCTCGCGCTCAGAGAGAAACACGGGTCCCGCCTGCGCCTGCGCGTTTCGCTCGATGATCCGCACGCGGACATTCACGACGCTGAGCGCGGCGAGGGCGGCTTCGCCGCGACGCTGGCCGGCCTCGTCTGGCTGGCGGCCAACGGCTTCACGATCGACGTCGCCGGCCGCGTCTTCTCGCACGAGCCCGAGCCGCAATTGCGTGCGCGCTTCCAATCCCTCTTCGACCAGCAGGCGATTCGCATCGACGCCCACGATCCGTCCGCGCTGGTGATCTTCCCCGAAATGGATCCCGACGCCGATCCGCCCGAGATCACCACCGCCTGCTGGGGCATCCTCAACAAGGACCCGCGCGAGGTGATGTGCGCCACCGCGCGCATGGTCGTGAAGCGCAAGGGCGCCGAGATGCCCTCCGTGCTCGCCTGCACGCTCCTGCCTTACGATCCGCAATTCGAGCTGGGCGCCACGCTGGCCGAAGCCTCCCGCCCCGCGCAGCTCAATCACAAATATTGCGCCAGCTTCTGCGTGCTCGGCGGCGCGAGCTGCGGCGCAGCGAAGGCCTGAGCGTGGCCCGGACCATCTATGTCGATGCAGACGCCTGCCCCGTGAAGGAGGAGGTCTACAAGGTCGCGCGCCGCCATCGCTGGCAGGTCAAGGTCGTCGCCAATGCGTTCATCCGTACGCCGCCTGATGTGCAGCTCACCGTCGTCGATTCCGGCCCCGACATTGCCGACGATTGGATCGCCGAGCGGGCAGGGCCGGGCGACATCGTGGTCACCAACGATATTCCGCTGGCGGGCCGCGCCTTGAAGGCCGGCGCCGCAGCCTTGGCCGCGACCGGCAAGCCTTTCACCCAATCATCCATCGGCGCCGCCTTGGCGCAGCGCGAGCTGATGGAGCATCTGCGATCGTTCGGCGAGATGACCGGCGGCCCTAAGCCCTTCTCCCAGGCCGATCGCTCGCGCTTCCTCTCCGCCCTCGACGCGGCGATTCACAAGGCCGCGCGCACCTGATCGCCTCGCAGAATGAGGTCCGCTCTAGGCCGCGCGCCGCAGCACCGGCGCCATCGCCCCGTCGCTCTCGAAATGGAAGCCCTGCGCTTCCTCCAGGATCGAGCGCAGCTGGTCGAACTTCGGCGGCTTGCTGAGATAGCCCAGCGCGCCGAGCTCCGCGGCCCGGCGCACGTCACGATCCTGTGTCGAGCCCGAGCACATCACCACGGCGATGTCGCGCATCTTCGCGTCTGCGCGCATCCGCTCCAGCATCTCGAACCCGTCCATCACCGGCATGTTGATGTCGAGGATGATGAGGTCCACGGGCGTTCCGTTCTGCGCCGCGCTGGCGATCGCATCGAGCCCGGCCTGTCCGTCATGCGCGACGAGGAATTTGCAGCGCATGCCGAGCGGCTCGCCGAGGAACGTGCGCGCCAGACGCACGTCCGGCTCGCGGTCGTCGATGATCAGCACCGTGGCGGGTGCGTTGGGGTCGCGCGGCGCCTCCGCGCGCGGCGCCGGAATCGCCGCCTCGGCGGGTGCGGGCAGCGTGAAGATGAACGCCGCGCCCTGGCCGAGCGCGGAGCGGCAGGCGATGGCGCCCTCGTGGATCTCCAGCACCTTGCGGCAGATCGCGAGGCCCAGGCCCGCGTGCGTGTTCGCCCGATTGAGGCGGCGGAACGGCTGGAAGATCCTCTCCTGATGCTCCGCCGCGATGCCGGGCCCGTTGTCGCGCACGCAAACGGCCACGAACTCCTTCGCTCGCTGGGCGCTGATGTGCACGACCACCTTGCCTTCGCAGTGCGCGATGGCGTTGGCGATCAGGTTCTGGAACACCTGGATCATCTGCGCACGGTTGGCGACGACGCGCGGCAGCGCCTCGCAGACCACCGCTGCGCTCCGTTCGCGGATGAGCGCCGCGAGGTTGGCTTTCGCCGCCTCGGCCGCCTCGGTGAGGTCGAGCGGCGCCTTGCTCACCGTTTCTCCGTCGAGCAGGGCGTATTGCTGCACGGTGTCGATCAACATCCCCATGCGTGCGCCAGCCTGCCGCACGAAGTCGAGATATTGCCGGTGCGTCTCTGGCGTGAGCACTTGCTCAGCGAGCAGGTCCGAATATGACGAGATCGTCCGCACCGGCTCGCGCAGGTCGTGCGCCAGCGAACGGGCGAACACGTCGATCCGGTCGCGCTGCTCGGTGATCCGCGCCTCGCGCTCCGAGAGGGTGACGATCTTCTCCTGCAGGTCTTCGTAGAGCTGCGCGTTTTCCAGCGCCACCGACGTGGTGTCCGCAAGCGCTTGCAGGATCTTCACCTCGCCGTCGGTCGGCTTTCGGCGCTGCGCCCAATACGTGCCGATCGCGCCGATCGGCGCCGATTGCCTGATCGGGACCATCGCCAGGCTTTTGACGAATGTCGGGCGGTAGGCGTCGGCCGGAATGCGCGGATCGGCGTAAATGTCTTCGATCACAGCGGCCTGCGCGTTCAGCATCGCCCAGCCGCTGATGCACGTCTCCATCGGGAAGCGCTGCCCTTTCCACAGCGGCGAGATCGCGTCCTCATCGACATAATAGCAGCGGCCGTTGTCGCGCAGGACGAAGGAGGCGCCGTCCGCGCCCGTGAGCGCCCGCGCCGCACGCCGTACGATATCGATCACGGTCTCGCGATCACGCGCCTGGGAGAGCTCCTGCACCACGCCGACAAGGCGTTCCATGGCGCCGGCGACCGATTGTGCATCAGAAACGGCCACGAAGTTTGCTCCCGACTCACCTTTATCAAGGGAGTGTAAAGCGCTCGTGCACGCGCGCGAAAGGCCATCGCGTTTCGCTTAGGCCAGCGCAGCGGCGATCTCCGCCGCCAGCTTCCGCGCCACTTCTTCCTTCGCCATGCGCGGCCAGCGCGCGACGCCATCGCGCGTGATCAGCGCCACTTCGTTCTCTGCGCCGCCCATCACGTCGCCCGAAACATCGTTCGCGACGATCCAGTCGCAGCCCTTCCGGGCGATCTTGGCCTTCGCATTGGCCTCCACGTTCGAGGTCTCCGCCGCAAAGCCCACGACAAGCATCGGACGCCGCGCGCCCGCCTTCGACAGCGTGGCGAGAATATCCGGATTCTCCTCCAGATCGATCGACGGCGCCGCTGCCCCCTTTTCCTTCTTGATCTTGTCCTTCAGCGCCGCGCGCGGCCGCCAATCCGCCACCGCCGCCACGCACACCGCCGCATCCGCTGGCAGCGCCGCCTCGCACGCCGCGAGCATCTCGCGCGCCGTCTCCACCGCCTTGAACGTCGCGCGCGCCGGCGGCGCGATCGCCACCGGCCCGGACACCAACGTCACCTCCGCGCCCAGGTCCGCCAACGCCTCTGCAATCGCAAAGCCCTGCTTGCCCGAAGAGCGATTGGAAACGAACCGCACCGGATCGATCGGCTCCACCGTCGGCCCCGCCGTCACCAGCACGCGCCTGCCCTTCAAGGGCCCGTCGCTGAGCAGCCGCAGGATCGCGTCGCGGATCGCGGTCGGCTCGGCCATCCGCCCAACGCCGAATTCGCCGCACGCCATCGCCCCTTCGTCCGGCCCGACGAACGCAACCCCGTCTGCCCGCAGCCGCGCGAGATTTCTTTGCGTCGCCGCGTGATGCCACATGCGCACGTTCATCGCCGGCGCCATCAGCACCTTCTTGTCCGTCGCGAGGAGGGTGGTGGAGGCAAGATCGCCGGCAAGCCCGTTCGCGGCCTTCGCCATGAGGTCCGCCGTCGCCGGCGCGACCACGACGAGATCGGCCGAGCGCGAGAGCTCGATATGTCCCATCTCCGCCTCGTCGGTGAGATCGAACAGCGCCGAATAGACCTTGTCTTCCGAAAGCGCGCCCGCCGTCAGCGGCGTCACGAAATGCTGCGCCGCCTCGGTCAGGATCACGCGCGACTTCACGCCCGCCTTCGACAGGAGCCGGATGAGCTCCAGGCTCTTATAGGCCGCGATGCCGCCGCCGATGATCAGCAGCACCCGCCGCGCCCCCGCCGGCTGCGGCTGATGCTCCACATATTCGACCCTCCCGGTTGGGCCGGGGGCCGGAGGCCGCGCGGGCGTCTCGCCCTCCGCCGTCACGATCACCGCCTCGCCCCGCCGGACGACCCGTTGCGGGCCCTCCTTCAGCGCCTTGGTGATCAGCTCGGAAAAGCGGTTCTTGGCGTCGGCGACAGCCCATTCATTGCCGGTCTTGGCGGTCACATCGGCCCCTTTTGTCCAACTTGGACAAAATAGGCCCTTCCCCTGAAGAAATCTACCGCGTCGCGGTCGCGGCCGCCCTTGGGATCGGAACGCGCGGATTGTCCCCCAGGGCCACCACGAGCAGCAGCATCACCGCCCCCACGGCGAAGCCCACCCAGAAGCTCATCCACTGGAACTTCGCCCGCTCCGCCGGCGGCGGGTCGGCCGCCACGCGCCGCGCCGCTTCTTCCAGCGCGGTCAGCGTCTTCGGCAGCCGCCGCAGGGTCTGCAGCGCCTGGCCGGCCTCGTCGAGCCCGCGCTTGGCCATCTGCTCGGCCCCGAGCTCCCGCCGCACCCAGCGCTCCGCGATCGGCCGCGCCGCCGCCCACATGTCGTGCTTGGGATCGAGCGCCCGCGCCACGCCCTCGGCCTGCACCATGGTCTTCTGCAGCAGCACGAGCTCGGGCCTGAGGTGCATGCCGAAGAGGTGCGTCACATCGAAGAGCTGCAGCAAGAGGCGGCTCATCGAGATGCCGTCGGCGGTCTTGCCGAAGATCGGCTCGCCGATCGCGCGCAGCGCCTGCGCGAACTCTTCCACGGTGAAGCGTTCGGGAACGTAGCCGGCTTCCGCATGCACCTCCGCCACGCGCCGGTAGTCGCGTCGCAGGAAGCCGTAGAGGATTTCCGCCAGATACCGCCGTTCCTTGTGGCCGATCCGGCCCATGATGCCGAAATCGACGATCCAGATCTTCCCGTCGCGGCCATAGATGAGGTTCCCCTCGTGCATGTCCGCGTGGAAGAAGCCGTGATCGAGCGCTGCTGCGAGGAACCCGCGCGCGATCGCGATCGCCAGCGCCGGCTTGTCCGCGCCCGCACGCTCCAGCGCCGCATGATCCGTGAACGGAACGCCCTCGATCCATTCCAGCGTCATCACCCGCTTGGACGAGCGCGTCCAATCCACCTGCGGCACGCTGAGATAGCCGTCCGTCGCCGCGACCTCGCGAAACTCCGCCGCCGCGCCCGCCTCGAGCCGGAGGTCCATCTCCCGCTCCATCGCGCCGGCCACCGTCTCGACGAACTGCACCGGCTCCAGCCGTCGCGACCGCGTGGAGAAGAACTCGATCCCCTCTGCCAGGAAGCGCAGCGCCGCCATCTCCTTGGCCATCCGCCGCTCGATCCGTGGGCGGAGCACCTTCACCGCCGCCACGCCGCCTTCCGGCAGCAGCGCCTGGTGCACCTGCGCGATCGACGCCGCCGCCATCGGATCGCTTATCGCGCCGAACAATTGCTCCGTCGCGCCGAGCTCGGAATTGATCGTATCGAGCGCCACGACTCGCGAGAAGGGCGGCAACCGGTCCTTCAGCCGCCCGAGCTCCTGCGCCACCGACACGCCGATGATGTCCGGCCGGGTGGCGAGGAACTGCCCCACCTTCACATATGCCGGCCCAAGCCGCTCCAGCGCCGCCGCCAGCCGCGCGCCGACCGTGCGCGGTTTCCGCCGCCGCGCGAACAGCCCCAAAAAGCCGCCGAGCACGCGCCAGCGCGCATCCATCCGTGGACGGTATTCCTTGGGAATGAGCGCGTCATAGCGGATCAGGATCCACAAGAGGCGCAGCAGCCGCCGAATATGTTCAATCCACGAGAACAAACGAGATCGCCTGACTGCTAGCCAAATCCTAGATCGCCCAGCCCCAATGCAGCGCGCAGACCCCGCCCGCGAGGTTCCGGAACTCCACGCGCGAGAAGCCTGCTTCGCGCATCATGGCTGCAAAGCGTTCCTGATCTGGAAACCTTCGGATGGATTCCACAAGATACTGGTAAGACTCCCGGTCGTTGGCGAGCAGCTTCCCGAGCGCCGGGATCGCATGAAACGAGTAAGCATCGTAAACGGGCTCTAACGCCCCGATCGCGAGCCGCGAGAATTCGAGGCACAGGAACCGCCCGCCACGCTTCAGCACGCGCTTGGCGTCGGCCAGCACCGCCGGAATGTCCGTGCAGTTGCGGATGCCGAAGCTGATGATGTAGGCGTCCGCCATCCGGTCGGGCAGGGGCAGTTGCTCCGCATCCCCGCTTACCCAGTGCAGCCCTTCGCCGTCGCCGCGCTGCAGGCCCGCCGCGAGCATCGCCGCGTTCACGTCGATCTCCAGGATCGCGGCGTCCGCCCCGCCGCGGCGCTTCTGGATCTCGCCCACCCGTTTGGTCATCCGCCGCCCGAGATCGCCGGTTCCGCCCGCCACATCGAGAATCGTCTCGCCCGGCTGCGGATTGAGCCTGGCGACCGCGATGTCCTTCCAGACCCGGTGCAGCCCCGCGCTCATCGCGTCGTTCATGAGATCGTAGCGGCCCGCAACGCTCTCGAACACGCCGCGCACCAGCCGCGCTTTCTCCGCCTTCGGAACGTCGCTGAAGCCGAACGAGGCGGCTGCGCCCTCATCTTTGTTCTCTGCCGCCATGGCCCGAACATAGCGACGGGCCCTGCGAAGCGCTATATCGCGCCACATGCCTGAGCTGCCGGAAGTCGAGACCGTTCGTCGCGGGTTGGCGCCTGCTCTGGTCGGCCGCCGGCTGAAGCGCGTCGAGCAGCGCCGTCCGGACCTGCGCTTCCCCCTGCCGAAGGATTTCGCCGCGCGGCTCGAAGGCCGGCGCATCATGGAGCTTTCCCGCCGCGCGAAATATCTCATCGCCGCGCTCGACAACGGCGAGCTCTGGACCATGCACCTGGGCATGAGCGGCCGCTTCAGCATCATCGCCGGCAAGCGCGCCAAGCAGCCGGGCGAGTTCTACTACGCCGAGCCGCCGGACCCCACCCACACCCACATTGTCGTCGAGACCGACAAGGGCGTCCGCGTCGAATACAATGATCCGCGCCGCTTCGGCTACATGGACCTCATTCCCGCCGACGGATTGTCCGTACACCCCTGGTTCGCCGGCATGGGCCCTGAGCCGCTCGGCAACCAATTCCACGCCGCGCATCTGACGGAAGCCTTCGCCGGCAAGAAGCAGAGCGTGAAGGCGACGCTGCTCGACCAGCGCATCGTCGCCGGCCTTGGCAATATCTATGTCTGTGAAGCGCTGTTCCGCGCCGGCATCGATCCGCGCCGCGCCGCCGGCCGCATCTCGCCGCCGCGCCTTGAGCGCCTGACCAAGGAAATCCGCGACGTCCTCACCGAAGCGATCGAGGCGGGCGGCTCATCGCTCCGCGATTACGCCCAGGCCGACGGCGCGCTCGGATATTTCCAGCATCGCTTCCGCATCTATGATCGCGAACGCCAGCCCTGCGGCGCATGCGGGTCGATCGTGAAGCGCATCGTGCAGGCCGGCCGCTCGACTTTCTTCTGCTCCCGTTGCCAACGATAGCGTGGCGCGGATCCCTTGCGGCTTGGACATCCGCATCGCCTCACGCTAAAGCCCTCGCTTCGCATTTCATCGAGGCAGGCATGGCTTACGAAACGCTACTTACCGAGCAGAACGGCGCGGTCGGCATCATCCGGCTCAATCGCCCCGAGGCGCTGAACGCGCTCAATTCCAAGGTCCTGCGCGAGATCACCGCGGCGCTCGAAGCCTGGTCGTGCGATGACGGCGTGCGCTGCGTGATCCTCACCGGTTCGGAGCGCGCCTTCGCCGCCGGCGCCGACATCAAGGAGATGGCCGACAAGACCTATTCAGAAGCCATGGTCGAGGATTTCTTCGCCGGCTGGGATCGCGTCACGTCGTTCCGCAAGCCGATCCTCGCGGCGGTGTCCGGGTTTGCGCTCGGCGGCGGCTGCGAGCTTGCGATGATGTGCGACTTCATCATCGCCTCCGATACCGCGAAGTTCGGCCAGCCCGAGATCAAGCTCGGCGTCATGCCCGGCATGGGCGGCTCCCAGCGGCTCACCCGCGCCGTCGGCAAGGCCAAGGCCATGGACATGTGCCTCACCGGCCGCATGATGGACGCCGCCGAAGCCGAGCGTTCGGGCCTTGTCGCCCGCGTCGTCGCCGCCGCCGATCTGCAGGCGGAAGCTTTGCAGGCCGCGCAGTCCATCGCCGCCTTTTCCTTGCCCTCGCTCATGGCCTGCAAGGAAGCCGTGAACGTCGCGTTCGAAGCCTCGCTCGCCGAAGGCGTCCGCTTCGAGCGCCGTTCCTTCCACGGCCTTTTCGCCACCGCCGACCAGAAGGAGGGGATGGCCGCCTTCGTCGCCAAGCGCCCGCCCGCCTTCACCCACCGCTGAGCTGATCCGTATACAGAATAAAGCGCCCCCTCCCCCTTGCGGGGAGGGGTGGGGGGTGGGGGGCGTGCAGGGCATGCTCTGCATGGTGCGAAGCGCGCTCGTTGCACAATTCCTGGCGCTCCCCCTCCCCGCAAGGGGGAGGGGATCAATTTCATCCGGCAGCCTCTTCGTCGCAGCCCTATGGCGCCCGCCAATCCTCGCCCCTAATGTCCGCCCGCAAACGGAGCTTGGCATGAATCGCATCTTCGCCGCGCTGATCCTGGCCCTCGCGCTCGCTGGCTGCGCCACCAAGGCGCCCGAAGTCCCGCAGCCTGCGGCTGGCGCGCTCGCCGTCGCGCCGCTGCAATATTCCTATCGCCAGCTCCCCAACGGCTTGCGGGTCTACGCGATGCCGGACCCCAACACGGCCAACGTCTCGGTGCAGGTCTGGTACGATGTCGGCTCGAAGAACGATCCGCCGGGCCGCTCCGGCTTCGCGCACCTCTTTGAGCACATCATGTTCAAGGCGACGCGCAACATGCCGCCCGAGACGATGGACCGTCTCACCGAGGACGTCGGCGGCCAGAACAACGCCTCCACGGCGGATGATTACACCAATTACTACGAGACCATTCCCGCCAACCATCTCGAGCGCGTGCTCTGGGCCGAGGCCGAGCGCATGGGCTCGCTGGTCATCGACGAAGCCAACTTCCGCTCCGAGCGCGACGTGGTGAAGGAGGAATACCGCCAGGGCGTGCTCGCTCGTCCGTACGGCAAGCTCTTCTATCTTTATCTCGCGCAGACCGCCTTCCTTCAGCATCCCTACGGCCGCCCGACCATCGGCTCCATCGAGGATCTCGACGCTGCGACGGTGGAGGATGTCCGCGCCTTTCACGCCACTTATTATCGTCCGGACAACGCCGTGCTCGTCGTCGCCGGCAATTTCGATCCCGCGCAATTGAACGCCTGGGTCGATCGCTATTTCGGCCCTATCGCGCGTCCCGATCGCCCGATCCCGCGCGTCAACGTGCAGGAGCCCCCGCACGCGCGCGATTTCACCGTGTATGAGCCGAACACGCCGCTGCCCGCGATCGCCATCACCTATCCCGCGCCGGCCGCGCGCGATCCGAATACCCCCGCGCTCATGGTGCTCGACGCCATTATGTCTACCGGCGAGAGCTCGCGCCTTTATCGTTCGATGGTCTACGAGCAGCAGGTCGCCGCCGAAGTGCTGACCATCGCCGATCCGACCCAGGATCCGTACTACTACGCGCTCGGCGCCATTCTCTCCGAAGGCGTCGATGCCGATCGCGGCATGGCCAGCCTGCAGGCGGAAATCGCCCGCATGCGCGACAGCCTCGCCACGCCCGCCGAGCTCGACGAAGCCAAGAACGAGCTCGTCACCGCCGCGCTGCAGGAGCGCGAGACCGCCGCCGGCCGCGCCGGCGTGCTGGCCGACGCCGTGATCCGCTACGGCGATCCTACGTACGCGGACAAATTGCTCGCCGACATCCAGGCCGTCACGGCCGAAGATGTCCAGCGCGTCGCACGCGCCGTCTTCGACGATTCAAAGCGCATCACCGTCCGCTATCTCTCGGACGAAGCCCGCGCCCCGGGCGCGCCGGCCGACGCGATCACGCCCTCCGCGGCGATCCAGGCCCAGGCGCTCACGATCGCGCAGGCCGACATACCCGTCTACACGCTCGCCCCCGCGGCCGAGCGCGTCGCTCCGCCGCAAGCCGCTGCGCCCGTCTCCGCGCGCATCCCGACCCCGTCGGAGCGCACGCTGCCCAACGGCCTGCGCGTCATCGTGGTTGAGCGTCACGACCTGCCGCTCATCAGCGCCGACCTGCGCTTCCTCTCCGGCGCCGCCAGCGATCCGCGCGCCGGAACCGCCGCGCTCACCGCCGATCTGCTCGCCAAGGGAACCGCCGCGCGCAGCGCCACCGAGATCGCGCGCGCCATCGAATCCATCGGCGCGTCGCTCTCCGCCGAAGCCGGCGCCGACAGCTCGACGGTCTCGCTCGAGACCCGCGCCGATCGCGTCGCCGACGCCTTCACCATCTTCGCCGATGTCGCCCGCAATCCGCAATTCGCTGCTGAAGAAGTGGAGCGCGCGCGCCGCCAGACCCTCGATGGCCTGCAGGTCGCGTTGAGCGAGCCGCGCTCGCTTGCCGGGTTCGCCATGACCCGCGCGCTTTACGGCGCCGCCCCGTATGGCGCCGTGCCTTCGCCCGCGAGCGTCGAGGCCATGACCCGCGATGAGATCGCCGCCTTCCACGCGGCGCATTATCGTCCTGACAACGCCGTGCTGGTGATCTCCGGCGACATCGCCGCCGCCGACGGCTTTGCGCTCGCCGAGCGCTTTCTCGGCGATTGGGCCAAGCCCGCCGCCGCCCTCCCGCCGGAGCCGGACGCGACCCGATCGGCGCCCGCACCGCGCCTGATCGTGGTCGATCTGCGCGAGTCCGGCCAGGCCGCTGTCAGCTTCGGCTTCCGCGGCGTCGCCCGCTCCGATGCTGATTATTTCCCCGCGCTGGTCGCCAGCACGGTGCTCGGCGGCGATTACTCGGCCCGGCTCAATCAGGAAATCCGTATCAAGCGCGGGCTCTCCTACGGCGTTTCCTCGCGCTTCTCGCCGCGTCTGGCGCCGGGCCCGATCGTGATCGTCGCGCAGACCCGCAACGATGCGGCCAACCAGGTCCTGGATCTCATGCGCACCGAGCTTTCCCGCATCGGCGCCGAGCGGGCCGCGCAGGACGAGCTCAACGCGCGCCGCGCCACCCTGATCGGCGGCTTCGGCCGCAGCGTCGAGACCACGTCCGGCCTCGCCGGCCAGATCTCCCAGCTCGCGCTCTTCAACCTGCCGCTCGACAAGCTGCAGACCTACGTCGCCGACGTCTCTGCAGTCACGCCTGAGCAGATGCAGACCATCGCCGCGCGTCTGTTCAATCCGGCCAACGCCGACATCGTGATCGTCGGCGACGCCAAGCAATTCTATTCCGGCGTGCGCCGGCGCGCCGGCAATGTCCGCCCCGAGCGCATTCCTGCGGCCTCGCTCAATCTGGACAAGCCGGAGCTGCGTTGAAGCTAGGCGGCCAGCTCGTAGGCGCGATCGAGCACCGCGAGGATCTCTTCGTGCGGCGCGCAGCCGTCGTTGAATTCCTGGATGCCGACGCGGGCCCGCTCCCGCACTGCGCGTGCGACGAACTTGCTGGCGCCCGCGGTGCCCGCGCGCCGCGCATTGCCGCTGTGCGCGAACCGCAGCGCGCCAACGAGGCAATAGGAGGGCTGCCCATCCACATCGAAGCCGACGAAGTCGCCGCGGCGCCAGTGCGCCTCGTCCGCAATGAGCGCGCGCGCCGTGCGGATGACATGTTGCGCGCGGCTCTCCGCCAGCGGCTGAACGGCAGGAGCGATGATCCGCTGAAAGAGTGAAACGTCGCCATCATAGGCCATGCGCGTTCTCCTCGTTGAGCCCAGCCGCAGGCATCTTCCGCCCATCAAAGCAGGGCGGCAATCCGAATTGCTGCTGACAACGCACGTCCGGCTGCCGAAGCCCGATTCGGTTTCGCATTGACGCGCCCCTGCGCGGGGCCTATTGACCCGCGTTTCGCCGCCGGCCCCACGGCCGGGCGGCGCAAGGTTTGTTTGGAGCGATACCAACCCATGGCGAACACCGCCTCGGCCAAGAAAGCCATCCGCGTCATCGCGCGGCGCACCGCGATCAACAAGGCTCGCCGCTCGCGGGTCCGCACCTTCTGGCGGCGGGTCGAGGAAGCCATCACCAGCGGCGACTCATCGGTGGCGCTGGCCGCCCTCCGGCAGGCCGAATCCGAGACCATGCGCGCCGTCACCAAGGGCGTGGTCCACAAGAACGCCGCCTCGCGGAAGGTCTCGCGCCTGACCCGCCGGGTGAAGGCCCTGGCTGCGGCGAAATAATACCGCCGAAGGGTCGCTTCGGGCCGCCGGAAGCGACCGTCTTTGGGGCCGGATTCGTTCGCCAATTGCGCGAGTTTTATCAAGGGTTTTAGGGCGGTTTTCTGGGTCTGTTCGGGTCGGCCGTACACAGACATTTCCCACAGATTACGTTATCTTAAAATGATATAAATCAATGGGTTAAGGGGTGTTTTCCAGAGCCCCGGACTTCATGATTGATTTATGAAACCGGCGGGGGCAGTGTCCGCCGCGGTTGGCCCCCCGGGGCCGCCCGACATGCACCAAAAACCGAACTCGTTTCGGGCGGAGCGCAAGCTTGCGACTCCGTGCATGGGAGAGCTGCGGCCTGCGCCCGTTCGAAGGACGGACGCACCGTGAAGACACGGCGCCCATGGGGGGGCGTCTGCCGAAGAGGGCCGTTTCAAGGGACGGTCGTTTGGAGCAGGAGAGGCTCGGGGCGATGGATACGATCGAGGATGAGGACCGCCGCGGCGGCGCCGGCGGAGCTGCGCGTGCTTTCGAGCGGGTGAAGCGTGAGCTTCAGGCCGAGTTCGGGAGCGACGTGTACCGCTCGTACATCCAGAACCTGCAGCTCGTGGCGGAGGAGGAGGGCGTCCTCGTCCTCCTGGCCGAGACCCGCACGGCGCAGGACTGGCTGAACCTTCACGCCAAGGATCGGATGGAGGCGCGCTTCGCGCCCTACATCAGGCTCGATGGCGGGCTGGCGATTCTGGTCGCGCAGGAGCTTTCCCCGGCGCTTCAGGAGATCGTCCGCGAACGCCGCGCCGAGAGCGAGCTGGAGCTGGAGGCCGCGCTTGCGCCGTCGCCGGAGCCTGACTTCCCGGGTTACACCTTCGACACCTTCTGCGACGATCCGAGCAACAACCGCGCGCTCACCATCATGCGCGTGATTGCGTCTGGCGCTGGCCGGACGTTCCCGCTTGTTCTCCTTCACTCGGCGCCTGGTTGCGGCAAGACGCATCTCGTTCACGCCACCGCGCACGCGGCGCGTTGCGCCGATCCCTCGCGCAAGGTGCGCGTCATGATGGCGCAGGAATTTATCGAGGAGTTTCAGCTCGCTCTGCACAAGAAGCGGGACAGCTCCGAATTCAAGCAGTCGGTGCGCGAGCCGGATCTGCTCTTGATCGACGACGTTCACCGCATCGCCGGCCGCAAGGTCACCGAAGAGGAATTCATCGACACGATCGCGATTTTGAATGCGCGCGGGCGCCAAGTCGTGTTGACTGCGAACCAGGGGCCCGATGGTATCGCGGGCTTCGACGATCGCCTTCGCCATCATCTGAGCGCCGCGACTGTCTGCGAGATTCAGGAGCCTGACGAGAATTTGCGGCTGCGCATTTTGGAGACGAGGGTTCAGTATTACGCATCGATCACGCCGGGTTTCCGAGTCGCGCGCGACGCGCTCGAGATGATGGCGCGCAAGATCGTCGGCACCGGAAGGTTGCTCGACGGCGCCGTCAGCCAGCTGCTGCTGGAAGCCCGCATCAACGGTTTGAAGGAGGTCACTTTGGAAGCGGCTGAGAACGCACTCAAAGACAAGATTCAGGAACGCGCCGACAAGCCCATCAAGGTCGCCACGGTCCTCAAGGTCGTCGCCCGCCACAACAATATGTCGGTGGAGCAGCTTCTCACCCGTTCGCGACAGCGGGCCTTCGCCCGCCCGCGCCAGATCGCCGCCTATCTCTGCACGCAGCTGACCCACGCCTCGCTGCCGGACATCGGCCGCCGCTTTGGCCGGCCGACGGAGAAGGGCCAGGAGAAGGGCTTCGACCACTCCACGATCCTCTACAGCCGCGACAAGATCAAAAAGCTTCTGGAATCGGATCCGAAGCTGCGGGTCGAAGTCGATATGCTTGCTCGGGCGATCCGCAAGGAACCGTCCTGATCCAAGCGCCGGCCCGAGGCCGATCCAAGCCGCGAGCCGCCCTGGCGGTTCGCGGCTTTGCTTTTCCGGGCAGTCCCGCTTCACAAACCCAGGAAACCCCCGTTTCTTCGGGCTTGGAACGAGTCTAGTCTCGCGGCCCCCCGCCGAATCGCGGGGCGCCTGGGCAAGTGGCCCCGGCGTGAGCGGAGACCGGCATGCGGTTGACCATCGAGCGCGCGGCCTTGTTGAAGGCGCTCGCGCACGTTCAGAGCGTCGTCGAACGGCGAAACACGATTCCGATCTTGTCCAACGCGCTCCTGTCCGCGCAGGGCGACGCGCTGCGATTGACCGCCACCGACCTCGACATCGAGATTTCCGAGTCCGTCGCCGCGGACGTGCAGCGCCCCGGCGCGATCTCGGCGCCGGCGCATAATCTCTACGATTTCGTCCGCAAGCTGCCCGAGAACGCCGCGGTGCGCCTCGAGCTGAACGCCGACGATCCGCGGCTCTTCCTCGCCGCGGCGCGCACGCGCCTGCATCTGCCGGTGTTGCCGGCGGATGATTTCCCGCTCATGCCGGCCGATGATTTCGGCGCCAGGTTCGAGATCGGTCCGGTCGAGTTGAAGCGCCTCATCGACAAGACGCGTTTCGCCATCTCCACCGAAGAGACGCGCTATTATCTGAACGGCATCTACTTCCACACCATCAAGGAATCGGACGGCGCCGTTCTGCGCGGCGTCGCAACCGATGGCCATCGCCTTGCGCTGGCCGACAGCCCCGCGCCGGAAGGCTCGGTCGGCATGCCCGGCGTGATCGTGCCGCGCAAGACGATCACAGAACTGCGCCGCCTGCTCGATGACGCGTCCGACCTCGTGGAGGTTTCTGTCTCGACACAGAAGATCCGCTTCAAGCTTGGCGACGCGGTGCTGATCTCCAAGCTGATCGACGGCTCCTTCCCGGAATATGCGCGCGTCATTCCGAAGCAGAACGCGAAGAAGCTGAAGCTGGAGAACAAGGCCTTCGCCGAAGCCGTGGACCGCGTCTCCACTGTCTCCGCCGAGCGCTCGCGGTCCGTGCGCCTCGCGATCGAGCCGGACAAGGTCACGCTCACCGTGAACAATCCCGACGCTGGCCTCGCCACCGAGGATCTCGCCGCCGAGTACGGCGATGAAGCGCTCGA
The DNA here is from genome assembly GCA_016791425.1 of Hyphomonadaceae bacterium. Taxonomy (GTDB): domain Bacteria; phylum Pseudomonadota; class Alphaproteobacteria; order Caulobacterales; family Aquidulcibacteraceae; genus CADEEL01. The sequence continues at coordinate 465,912 of JAEUMQ010000007.1, forward strand.
GATTGGCTTCAACGCCAAATATCTGCTCGACATCACCCAGCAGATCGAAGGCGAGTCCGCGCTCTTCGAGCTTGCCGATTCCGGCTCCCCGACTCTCGTGCGCGACGAGACCGATCCGGCCGCACTCTATGTGCTGATGCCGCTCAGGGTGTGAGCGCGGGAACGTCATCCGCTCCGCGCCTCTGGTGCGCGCGCCTGACGCTGACGGACTTCCGCAACCACGAAGCGCTCGATCTGGCTCTCGAGCCCAGGACGGTGTGCCTCTTCGGCCCCAACGGCGCGGGCAAGACCAACATCCTCGAGGCGCTCTCGATGCTGGCGCCGGGCAGGGGCCTGCGCGGCGCGGGGCTCATGGAAATCGCGCGCGGCGGCGAAGCGCAGGCGCAAGCGCGCCCCAGGCCATGGAGCGTCTCCGCCCGCATCGTCCTCGACGGCGAAGAGCGCACTTTGGGCGTCGGCGCCGAAACCACGATCGACAGCGCCAAGCGTGTTGCGCGTCTGGATGGGCAACCGGCCCAGGCGGGCGAATTGGCCCGCGTTGCGAGGATGAGCTGGGTGACCCCGGCGATGGATCGCCTGTTCGCAGGCTCGGCGGGCGATCGGCGCCGCTTCTTCGATCGCCTGGCTTTGGGGCGCGCGCCCGAACACGCCCGCGCCGCCGCCGCCTATGAGCGCGCGATGCGCGAACGTCAACGCCTGTTGAACGATCGCCGCTTCGACGAGAATTGGCTCGGCGGCCTCGAACGCGAGATGGCCGCCCACGGCGCCGCACTGGCGGCCGCAAGAGTCGAAACGCTGTGCCTGCTACAGGATGCGATCGCTGCGCGTCCGGACGGCGCCTTCCCGAAAGCGCGCATCGCCTTGGAGGGCATCCTCGAAGGCCGGTATCTCGAAGGCGACAAGAGCGCCGACATCGAGGAGGATTTCGTCATCTCGCTTCGCCGCGATCGCCCGCGCGACGCCGCAGCCGGACGGGCGATCGACGGCCCGCATCGCACCGATCTGAAGGTCTGGCGCGCCGCCAACGATATGCCGGCCGATCTCTGTTCGACCGGCGAGCAGAAAGCCTTGCTGCTCGGGTTGGTGCTCGCCCATGCGCGCGCGCTGGCCGATGATCCAGGCGCGGGGCCCGCGCTCCTGCTGATCGACGAGGCCGGCGCCCATCTCGATCCGGATCGCCGCGCGGCTCTGTACGAGGAGCTCGCCGCGGCGGAAGGGCAGTCCTGGCTCACCGGCACGGATGCAACCCTGTTCGAGGCGATCAGGAACGAGGCGCTCATGTACGAGGTGCGCGACGGCAAGGTGCTTCGATGAGCTTTGCCGGCGGATGCATGTGCGGCGCGGTGCGTTTCCGTCTCGACGCCGAGCCCCTGCGCGTGGGCTGGTGCCATTGCACGAGCTGCCGGAGGCACACCGGCGCGCCGGCCGCGGTGTTCGTGGACTGCCTGAAGAAGGACGTGACGTTCACGAAGGGTCGGCCGGCCTTCTTCGCGTCTTCGCAGAAGGTGCGGCGCGGCTTCTGCGCCGCCTGCGGCTCGACGCTCTCCTTCGAGCATGACGACGATCGCGACGAGATCCACCTCCATGTCGGCGCGTTCGATCGCGCAGACCTCTTCGCGCCCAACACCGAAGCGACGCACACGAACGAAAAGCTGCCCTGGTTTCCGCAGGGCTGAGAAGCGGGCGCGCCGACGCTCCCGCCAAGCGTGCGGAGCACGCGCGGGGCCGGGGCTAAGGGTTCGACGGGGTCGAAGTTGCGCCTGAGCTGGGCTCGGTCAGTCGCTTCGCGGGCTCCGCGAGCGTGGAGGAAATCTCAAGAGCTGTCGGCTGCGTCGGGCGTTGCGACGGGCGCGTGAAAGCTCCGCTCCAACGGCGGCGCGGCGAGCACGCGCGATGCGCTGGAAAAGCCGCGCTCGAAGCGCGCCATGAGCCGCGCGACCCAGGCGTCGAGATTCTCCAGCACATCCCGCGTCCGCGCGACGCGCCGGCGAAGATCGAGCGGCCGCATGCGTTTGAAGACGCCATGGGTCAGGCGCCGCAGGGCGCTCGTGTGCGCGCGGCGCAGGCGATAGCCCCCTTGCGGATGCGTCGCCCGCACGCGCGGCGGCCGAAGCCGCATCCGCGCCAGCGCGATGAGGAAGACGATGCGCTTCACGTCATACTGCGTTGCGCAAAGGTGGCGCCGCAAAGCCAAGGCGAGCTCGCGCCCGAGCGTGCTGCGCGGCTTCACAAAGCCGAGCGTCGCCCGCGCGATGTCCAGCAGCCACAGGCGCAACGATGCCGCGAAGGCTTCGAGAGCGGGGACGTCGGGACGGGGGAGGGAGCAGGATCGCATGGGTCGACGCCAAGTCTAACCCCCGCCCGGGCTCGGTCGGATAGATTCCCGCATGCGCCCGCGCCGGGCCAGTGTTTGCAAGGCTCGCCCGAATTTTCGGGCGGGGATTGCGCCGCGCTCATCCCCCCATTTCGCGCGCAAAAAAAGACCCGGACGTCGCCGTCCGGGCCCCAAAGTGTCCTGTTGATCGACCGAGCTCAGAACTTCCAGCCCACGCCGACCAGCACTTCATGCGAGGAGAGGTCCGCGCGCGAGGCCGGGACGGTGCTGAAATTGCCGTCGTCATAATCCGTGTACCGATATTCGACGCGGCTGAAGAGGTGCTCGCCGTACGCGTACTGGGCGCCGACGCCTGCGCTCCAGCCGGAGAGCGTGTCGCTGTCGCTCGCGCCGGCGCCGTTTTGCGCCTCCACGTCCGTCCAGCCCCAGCCGACGGTGCCGTAGATGTCGAGCGCCGGGGTGACTTCGTAGGCGACGCGGCCGCGCACCGACGCCGTCCAGTTTTGCTCCAGGTTGTACCCCGCGACGGTGTCGTCGCCGTCGGTGTACTTCCAGTCGCCTTCGACGCCGAGCGACCACGGGCCGCTGACTTGGGTCTCGACGCCGGCGAACACGCCGCCGGTGAAGCCGTCGGTGTCGATGTCGCGCGCGGCGGCGCCGACAACCGCGTCGGATTGATTCCATCCATAGCCGCCCTCAAGGCCGCCATAGACCGACCAGTCCCGCGCTTGGGCGGGCTGAGCGATCCCGATCATCGCGGCGAGAGCCGCGACCGCAAGGAAGATGCGCATTGCTGATGATCCCTCTTTGAGCGGACCTTCTGTCCGCTTGCGGAGGCCATATGGTCCGCAACGGCGCCGCGGCCTAGGGCCTTACTGAAAATTGAGGCGGCTGTGGCCGAAACGCTTCACAGGCGTTCCGGGTTCGGACCATTTCGTCCGGCCATTCATCCGGAACGGGAACAAGCGCAACTCGCTCGGCAGGAGAATTGTGGCCTTGCCGTTCGCCTATCTGGGGCGACAGTTGCCGCTCACGGTCCTGCGCCGAGCTGGCCGAGGCGCGCGCGGGCGAGCGCGTTTGTTGCGTCGAGCTGCAGCGCCTGCCGATAATAGCGGATCGCCTGGTCGCGGTTGATCGGAACGCCGAGGCCGTTGTCGTGATACCAGCCGATCTGGGCGCAGGACGGCGCGACGCCTTCGCCGCAGGCGCGCTGCAGCAGGAGCAGCGACTGGCGATAGGTCTGCGCGGCGAGCGTGGGATTGCGGGGCCCCCCTTCGCCGGCGGCGTACATCTCCGCCAGCAAGTGGCAGCTGCCGAGATCCTGCGCCACGCAGCCGCGCTGCAGCAGCAAGAGCGCGCCGTTGACGTCGCGCGGCGCGCCGTCGCCAGTGCGGAGGAGGCCGGCAAGCACGCTGCAGGCGGGCGCATCGCCGCCGTCGCAGCTTCGTCGCAGCAAGGGGACGGCCGCTGCGGTGTTTTTCGCGACGCCCTGGCCGAACGCGGTGGCGATGCCCAAGCCCCCGCAGGCGGTGGCGAGGCCGCCGTCGCACGCGAGCCGGTAATAGCGATAGGCCTGCGCGTAGTCGGCGGGGACGACGCGGGTGATGTAATGGCCGCCCAGCAAGCCGCAGGCGCGGGCGCTGCCGGCGGTGCAGCCCCGCTGCAGCGCCTGGATCGCGACAGGCCAGTTCGCGCGATCGCCGCCCAACAGCTGGCGGCCCTGCAGCGTGCACCCTGAAGCGTTGTTTCGTTCGCAGGCGGCGCGTCCGAGCGCGAGCGCAGCCGCGGGCGTGCGGCTGCGGCCGTTGGCGCCTGCGCCGAAATCCCAGCCGATGGCCGCCACGCGCTCCCAATCGCCCGCCTCGGCGGCCGCGACGACGTCTGCGCCGTATGCGGCGAGCGGATGGCGCGCGGGGGTCGGCTGGGTTGCGGGCGGGGGCGGCTGTGAGGTCGGCGTGAGGGTCGCGCCGCCCCGGAGCCGCCAGCGCGGGGCGCGGACCAGGCCGTTGCGGTATTCCGGCGACTGGCCGCCCTGGGTGGCCTGATAGACCTGCGCCTGCACGTCGGAGAACACCAGTTCGATCGGATCGTCCGTAGGCGAAGCAAGCGCGGCCGCCAGGGCGGTTGAGAAGGGCGAGTTGCGGCCCGTCCCGTCGGCCGCGACCTGGCCCGGCGCGGCGGCGTAGGCGATGAACATGTTCGGCAGCCGGCCGACGTCGGCCAGGCCCCCGCGTCCGACCGAGCGCGCGCCGCTGGGCAGCGGCATGTTCCGGCACGCGTCGAGGATGACGAGGTTTACCGCGTTGCCGGTCTCGGCCATGTCGTCGAACAGGAATTGCAGCGCGGGAGACTGGTAGCGGAGCCGGTCGGCGGTCTGCGCGTCGGCGTCCACCGGGATGAGGTAATTGATCCCGTCTTCCTGGGCCCCGTGGCCGGCATAGAAGAAGATCCCAACCGCGGAGGGCCCGGCTGCCTTCAGGCGCTCCCCATGGCGCTGGAACGCGGCCTCCATGGCGCTGCGGCCGGCGTCGGTCACGAGATCGACGGTGAAGCCTAGGCTCCGCAGCCGCTCGGCGATCAGGGCGGCGTCGCGCGGCGGGTTGGCGAGCTGCCAGCCGGGCATCCGATAGGCGCCGTTGCCGATCACGAGCGCGATGCGCTCCTCCGCGCCGGCGGCGCCCGCGAGGAGGCAGAAGCAGGCGCACGCCAGCGCCAGAAAACGCGTCCAGAAGCGCATCCATCCCTCCCCGGAAAGGGCGTCCGGACGCCGTTCTAGGACGCCCCCGCGGCGCCGCCAATCGCGGCTTCGGCAAATGCGTCACACATCGCCGCGGACACGCGAAAATCGCTCCGAAATCCAAGACTTCTGGCCCTCGATTCCCTACATTGGGAGACCACTCGCGAGCGATTCCCCCGACAGATGACACCCCCTTCGAAGCCGGCGGCTTACGACGCCGAATCCATTAAAGTTCTCAAAGGCTTGGAGGCGGTCCGCAAACGCCCGGGCATGTACATCGGCGATGTGCATGACGGGTCGGGTCTGCATCACATGGTCTATGAGGCCGTCGATAACGCGATCGACGAGGCTTTGGCCGGCCATTGCGACCGTGTGAGCCTGGTTCTGCACCCCGACGGATCGGCGGAAATCGAGGATAACGGCCGCGGCATTCCGGTGGATATCCACCCGGTCGAGGGCGTGTCCGCGGCGCAGGTGGTGATGACGGTGCTGCACGCCGGCGGCAAGTTCGGCGATCAGATCTCCGGCGGCCTGCACGGCGTGGGCGTGTCGGTGGTGAACGCGCTCTCCGATTGGCTGGAGCTCACCATCTGGCGCGACGGCCAGGAACATTTCATGCGCTTCAAGGACGGCGGCGAGCCCGAGGCGCCGTTGGCCGTTCGGGGCAATGCGCCCGTCGAAGAGGGAAAACCCAAGCGTGGCACGCGCGTGCGCTTCCTGCCGGCGCCTTCGACGTTCACGCAGACCGAGTTCGACCGCAAGACGCTGGAGCATCGCCTGCGCGAGCTTGCGTTCCTCAACTCGAACGTGACGATCCTCTTCCGGGATCTGCGCGGTACCGAGCCGTTCGAGGAGGTGATGGCCTACGAAGGCGGGGTCGCAGCTTACGTCCAGCACATGGACCGCTCGCGCACGGCCATCATCCCTGCGCCGGTGATCATCAAGGCGCAGCGGGAACGCACGACCGTCGAGGCCGCGCTGCAATGGAACGACGGCTATCACGAGACGATGTTGTGCTTCACCAACAACATCCCGCAGCGCGACGGCGGCACCCACCTCGCCGGCTTCCGCGCCGCGCTCACGCGCGTGATCAACGCCTATTCGCAATCGAGCGGCGTGGCCAAGCGCGAGAAGGTCGAGATCACCGGCGATGACGCGCGCGAAGGTTTGACGTGCGTGCTCTCGGTGAAGACGCCCGATCCGAAGTTTTCCTCCCAGACCAAGGACAAGCTCGTCTCCTCCGAGGTGCGTCCCGTGGTCGAGAACCTCGTCGGCGAGGCGCTCGGCCAATGGTTCGAGGAAAATCCCGGCCCCGCGAAGGCCGTGATGGCGAAGATCGCCGAAGCCGCCGCGGCGCGCGAAGCGGCGCGCAAGGCCCGCGACCTGACGCGCCGCAAGTCCGCGCTCGACATCGCCTCGCTGCCCGGCAAGCTCGCCGATTGCCAGGAACGCGATCCGGCCAAGTCGGAATTGTTCCTGGTCGAGGGCGACAGCGCCGGCGGCTCCGCCAAGCAGGGCCGCAACCGCGAATACCAGGCCGTGCTGCCGCTGCGCGGCAAGATCCTCAACGTGGAGCGCGCGCGCTTCGACAAGATGCTCTCCTCCGAGCAGGTCGGCACGCTCATCACCGCTTTGGGCGCCGGCATCGGCCGCGACGATTTCGACATCGCCAAGCTGCGCTATCACCGCATCATCATCATGACCGACGCCGACGTCGATGGCGCCCACATCCGCACGCTGCTCTTGACGTTCTTCTATCGTCAGATGCCGGACATCATCGATCGCGGCCATCTCTACATCGCCCAGCCGCCGCTCTACCGGGCCGCGCGCGGCAAGGCGCATCGCTACCTCAAGAACGACTCGGAGCGCGAAAGCTACCTGATCGAGGAAGGCGTCGATGGCGCGGTGCTGGTGCTTCAGGGCGGCGAGCAGGTCGCGGGCGAGGATCTGAAGCGTCTGGCGCGGGAGGCCCTCTCGGTGAAGGCCCTTATCGCGCGGCTCAATCAGCGTGCGCCGCCCTTCGTTCTGGAGCAGGCCGCGGTCGCCGGCGCGTTCCATGCCGACGCGACCGACGCGGAGGCCGCCGCCGCCGCCGCGCGCCTGAACGCGCTTGCGGAGGAGGGCGAGGCCAATTGGTCGGCGCGCTTCGATCCTGACCATGCGCTTGTGCTTGAGCGAACGGTGCGCGGCGTCGCCGAGCGCGTGACGCTCGATCGCGGCCTCCTCAACTCCGCCGACGCGCGCCGCCTTGCCGATCGCGCCAGGAGCCTGGAGGAGACGTATGCCGGCGCGCCGTCGCTGCGCCGCGGCGATGACGGAACCGCCGTGTACGGACCGCTCTCGCTCCTGGAGGCGATCTTCGCGGCCGGCTCCAAGGGCATCGCGATCAATCGCTACAAGGGCCTGGGCGAGATGAACGCCGATCAGCTCTGGGAGACGACGCTCGACCCGAACGCCCGCACGCTGCTGCAGGTGAAGGTGAGCCACGCCGATGAGGCCGACGAGATGTTCTCCAAGCTGATGGGCGACGTGGTGGAGCCGCGCCGCGAGTTCATCCAGGAGAACGCCCTCGATGCCGAGGTGGATGTGTAGGAAGTAGGAGCGCGGGCCTTCAGGCCCGCATTTCTTCCCAACGCCGCGTTAAGGATGCGGGCCTGAAGGCCCGCGCTACTACCTTGTGCTTGCTGCGCTCGTTGCCAAAGGCTTCAATGAGGCTATGGGCAGGCGGGGCTGGCATCAGCGCGGCTATCTTCCGCATCTGGATGGCCACGGCATCGTCCAGCACGTGGTGTTTCGCCTGCATGATTCCGTGCCGCCGAATGCAGAGCACAGTGGCGATGATGTGCTCGACAGGGGGTTTGGCTCAGCGGTGCTGAGCGATCCCGCGCTTGCGGAGGTCGTGGCGAGAACTCTGCTGCATCATGACGGCGAGCGGTACGTGCTTCATGCTTGGTGCGTGATGCCTAACCACGTGCATGTGCTGATGACGACAAGTGAAGATCATGAGCTGGGGGCGATCGTCCGATCTTGGAAGGCGTATTCGGCGCGGCAGATCAACGAAGCCTGCGAACGACAAGGGCGCCTGTGGGCTGCAGATTACTTCGATCGCTACATGCGGGACGATCCGCACTTCTGGACGAGCAAGGCGTACATCGAGAACAATCCCGTGGCGGCTGGCTTGTGCTCCCGCGCGGATGAATGGCGCTTCAGCTCGGCGGGCTGGAGGGGAGAGTAGGAGCGGGCCTCCACCTTCCGCCACGTCGCAAAAAGCTGCGGGCCTGAAGGCCCGCGCTCCTGCCTTGAGACCGCAGCAAGCAAAACGGCCGCGCCTCGGAGAGACGCGGCCGTTCTGGGTTCTGTGTTCGCCGAGAGCGTGATGCGCCGATAGAACGGGCGCATCACATGCTGCAGCTAGTCAGCGCGTGACCGGACTGCGTGTTCCGGGCGCGCGCCGCGGTGCGCGGTTTAGCGCGCGACCGCTTGCTTCATCATCGCGCTTTGACGGAACGCGAGCTTCTTCGACGCCTTGATCTTCACCGGCTCGCCCGTGGCGGGGTTCCGGCCCATGCGCGCCTTGCGCGAACGGATCATGATCATGCCGAGATCGCCGATCTTCACCTTCACGCCCTTGAGGACGTGCGCGCGCACGACATCGATGTAGTTCTCCACGAAGCGCTTCGCTTCCGCGCGGGTCATTTCCGCGTGGTCCGCGACCGCTTGCAGCAGGGCGCTGGCGCTGATCGTCTTGCCGGCGGGCGAGGAGACGCGCACGGGACGCGCAACCGGCGCGGCCTTCGCGGCGGTCTTCTTCTTCGCGGGCGCCTTCTTCGGAGCGGACTTCTTGGCCGCCTTCTTCGCCATCTTACGAGCCATCGGGTGGTTCCTTTCTGAGTGGGTTGGGTGCGGGTTCTGGTTCTTTTGTGGGCGGGTTTGGCCCTTATGGACGTGCTGTCATTGCGCTTCGAATCGTCAACCAGACCTGAATCACAAGCCCTTTAAGCGCATTTTTTCCCGATAAAAGCGCCTTTTTGCAGTGCTCGGGCGACTTTGCCGCATAGCTGAGGCGGCCAGGGCATGCCTGGAAAGGCTTATTTTACGGGAGTTTTACGCGTGTGAACGCTTTGCGCGAGGCCTGAATGAGCGGGCCGAGCCGCCTCACGCGACGCTTCGGCCCGCTCGAAAAGCCCGTCAAACCGGGAGAATTAGGCCGCCTGGCTTTGCTTCGGCAGCAGCGCGTCAGGCCCTTTGAAGCCCGGCAAGGCTTCGATCCGCGCCATCCAGCCCTTGAGGTTGGGGTACGCGCCGAGATCCAATCCGGCCTGCGGCGCATAGGCGACGACGCCGTAGAGATCGATGTCTGCGAACGTTGGCGACGCGCCGACCAGCCATTGTTTGTCCGCGAGCGCCTCTTCGAGCACGGCAAGACCGGCGCGCCCTTCGTCCGCATAATGCGCCGCGATCTCCTCGCTCGTCTTCCAGAAGCCGAACTTGTACGCCCGCGGACGATAGATCCCGCGCGCAAGCCGATCCCAGCCCCAATAGCTCCATTCGCGCGCCTGCCGGCGCTCGCGCGCGTTCGCGCCGAGGAACTTGCCGCTGGCCTCCGCAATGTGCTCGAGGATCGAGGCCGATTGGCAGAGCGTCTCGCCGGTCTGCTTATCGACGAGGCAAGGAACGACGCCGAAGCGGTTGCGCGCCAGATAGTCCGGCGTCTTCTGCGCCTTGCCCGGCAGATCGACGTGAACATAGTCGAAGGCTTCGCCCGCGAGTGCGAGCATGAGCCCCACCTTGTAGCAGGGGCCCGACGCCCAGATGCCGTGCAATTCGTAACGCGCCATGTGTCGTTTCCTCCATGCCGAAAGGCCGGCGCTTATGGCGCAAACGCCGCCGCGGCGCCAGCGTTGGCGATGCGCTTCGGCGCCAGACTCGTCTTGCAGACTCGCCTTGAAGGCGAAGCGGTGAAGTGCTAACTTCTTGGCGTTGGAAGACGACGGCGCGCTGACCGCCCATCGGACTAAGCTCTGCAGCGAACAAAGCCAGGGTGCGCGGCGCGCGAACGGTTCGGCTTCCCGTCCGACAATTGTTCGCTCCGTTAAAGATTGACCGAGCGGATAAGGGTTTGCGGCCGGCGCGAGAGCGCGTTTCAGCAAATGGCCTTGTTTGTCCGAACAAATCGGCAACGCGTTTCGCGACCGGAAGGCGCGCCTGAAGGGAGCCGCGAGAAGAATTGGAGCGCGGGCCTCCTGGCCCGCATTTTCTTTTCGACGTCGGACGCGACGTGCGGGCCTGAAGACCCGCGCTCCAACCTTGCAGGCGCCGCGGACGCGTCGTTTAAACCCCTATGTCCCTTCGTCTCTTTGCTGCGCTCACGCTTCCCGAGCATGTCGTCGATCGCGTGGACGCGGTGCAGCGCGGCGCGCCGGGCGCTTTCTGGACGCCTGATGACAATCTCCACATCACGCTCCGCTTCTTCGGCGACACGCCGGAGCCGATCGCCGAGGACCTCGATGTCGCGCTTGAACACGCGGCGCTTTCCGCGCGTCCGTTCGAGCTGAGGCTCAAGGGCGCGGGCGTGTTCGGCAAGGAGGAGCCGCACACGCTCTGGCTGGGCGTCGATCCGCTCGAACCGGTGAAGACGCTGGCGGCCGATTGCGAGCGGGCGGCGCGCAGTGCGGGGCTGAAGCCCGAGCCGCGCAAGTTCGCCCCGCACGTCACGATCGCGAAATTGCGCGGCGTCGATCGCGTCGCGCTTATTGGCGTGGAGAAGCGCCTGGCGCTGTTCGAGAGTCCGTCCTGGCGCGTGGAGACGATGACGCTCTTCTCCAGCCAGGTTCGCCGCGGCGAGCCGAGCCTCTACACGATCGAGGCGGAATATCCGCTGGGCGGCTGAGCACGCGTGCTCAAGGCCCGCCTGCTCGTTGTGAGCAAACGGGCCTTGGCTGCGGTACTGGTCCGAAAGCTTACGAGGTCGGCGCGGCCGGCGCTTGCTGCGGCGGCGGCTGTTCCGCCGAGGTCGTGTCTGCCGTGTCGTCGCCGACATGGCAGCAGCGCACCTGCATCTCCAGCACGCGCGAATTGAACCGGCATTCGCTGTCGTTGATCTGCCGCAGGATCGCCAGGCCGCCGGCGCGGTTGGTGTAGCGGGTCTGCACGCAGCTCGTCAGCGTGTAGCCTTGCTCCGGGCACGAGCCGGTGGTGCGGTTGCGGATGGTGTGCGTGGTGCAGGTCATGTTGCGGGCCAGCGCCTGGTCGGCGGTGGCCTGCGCCCGCTCGGTGCGGCTGAACACGTCGGAGATGCGGTCGCCGAGCGAGGTGCGCACGTTCTCCGTGTCGCGGTGCTGCTTGCAGATGTCGTAGTCGGTGTGATCGGCGGAGGCGCAGAATTCCGCGATCGTCATGTTTCCGGTGCGGTTGGCGCAACCCGTGGCCAACGCGGCCAAGGTCGCGGCCGCGATAAGGCCGATGAGGTTGAAGCGCATTCTGACACCCTTGTTCATGAGAACCCCGTTGTCCGCTATCCTGCATGTCCGAAGCGGGTCAAGCCCCGACTCCAGCCCTGCGAAACACGCCGCGTGTATTCTTACTTTGGCGCAATGCTCATGAGGCGAAGCGACGCGCTCGCTCTGCACACAGAGCAATGTGCTGCACTGCGAAAGGCGCTGCCGAGCGCCGCGCTTTTCGCGTCTGGGGCGCATGTCTCGCCGCAAAGAGGTGATGCAACCGATCCGGTTCCGGGCCATATTGAAACCAGGGACTTCGGGCGCCGGGCGCCCCCAAGGCGATCACGCAGGGAACTGATCATGCGAACGATTTTGGCGGCGACGGCGGTGTTTCTGGCGATGAGCGCGGCGGCCGTCGCGCAACAGACCGATGCGCCCAAGCCCTATACTGAGAGCGGCATTTCCGTCCCCGGCGTGATCGACCGTCCGGTCCCCCCACCCGCGGGCGATCCGCGCACGCCGGCGCGCCGCATGCGGGACATCCGAAGCTGGGACAAGTGCGTGCTGGCCGCTCAGCGCAACGCCGACGCCGATCCGCTGCGCCCGCAGATGGATACGCCGGAGGATTATTGCCGCGGCCGGCTGGGCATGGCGAGCCGGCAATCGGTGCCGTTCGACGCGCCCCAGCAATGACGCCTAGGGCGTCGCCTCGAGGATGGCGTCCATCTCCTCGTCGGACAGCCCAAAATGGTGCCCCACCTCGTGCACCAGCACGTGCGCGATGAGCGCCTCGAGCGTGACGCCCGGGCTCTCGATCCATTCCTCCAGGATCGCGCGGCGAAAGAGGAACACCATCGGCACGTGCGGGCTGGGATCCATCACCGAACGCCGGGTGAGATCGACGCCCTGGTAAAGGCCGGTGAGCTCGAACGGATCCTCCAGGCCGAGGTCCTTGAGCACCTCGTCGTCGGCGAAATCCTCAATCCTGAAAACCACATCGCCCGCCAGGCCGCGGAAGCCGTCCGGCAATTCCTCCCAGGCGCGCGAAGTGATCGCCTCGAAATCGTCGAGGGTCGGCGCGATGAGGCTTGGGCGGTCCATGTCGCACTCTAGCGCATCGCGCGGCGCCGAGGAATGTTGACGCCGGCGTCATTTTTCTTGTGGGGCCCGCGGCGATGGTGTAAGAGAGCCGAAAATTCGGGAGATGCAGATGTCCGAAGCCCCGCGTCAGATCACCAAGGACAATTTGTACGACGCGGTCGCGCCGACCGATTTTGGCGCCATGCTCGACATCGAGCGGCACATGACGCGCTCCACCGCGTTCGACAGGATCATCTCCGCCACCCACGACCATTTCTGGGATCCGCTCGACAAGAAGTACATCGACTTCGACGACCCCTTCGACATCGAGAACGAAGACCTGATGCCGGACTGGATGGTCCCGGCGCTCAACACCGACTACGTCGCCAATCACTTCGCCGACAAGCCGAAGGAGCGCATCGCCTTCAAGAGCCAGATCGGCCGCTGGATGATGAGCGCGATCCTGCACGGCGAGCAGGGCGCGCTGAACCTCTCCGCCTCGCTCTGCCATGTGCTCCGCGACGCCGGCGCGCAGGAATACGCCGCCAACCAGTGCCGCGAGGAAGGTCGCCACGTCACCGCGTTCGCCAAGTACATCCGCTCGCGATGGGGATCGCCGCTGCCGTGCGGCGCGGTGCTCGCGAACCTGCTGCAGGAGATCGTGCACGCGCCGGAGGTCTACAAGAAGATCATCGGCATGCAGATGCTGGTCGAAGGCCTGGCGATGGGCGCGTTCGCCTCGATCTTCAAGGAATGGAACGATCCGCTTGCGAAGAAGCTGACCCAGCTCGTTATGACGGACGAGGCCTTCCACCACAAGTTCGGAAAGATCTGGGCCGACCGCACGATCCCGAAGCTCTCGCAGGAAGAGCACGCGATCGTCGAGGATTGGGCCGCGCATTGCTTCCAGACGCTGCTCTTCAATCTGGTCGCGCCGCACCAGATGCACACGGTCTATGAGAGCTTCGGCCTCGATCCCAATCAGGTCATGCTGGAGTTCCAGCAGATCATGACCGACGACGAGCGCCGCAAGCAGATGAAGGAGAGCGCCAACCTGTTCCGCGTGCTCGTGAAGACCTTGTGGAACGCAGGGATCATCACCAGCCGGACCAAGGCCTTCTACGCGACCTACGTGGACTTCGACGAATTCCAGGCCGAAGGCGACGAGATGGTCGGCGACGCGATCGCGGAAGAGGGCATCCGCTATCTGCAGACGATCAATTTCGGCATCGACGAAAACGCCCTCGCGAAGATCGCCGCGGAATAGCCGCGCCGCTCCAAGGCTGGAGCGCGGGCCTTATGGCCCGCCCTTTCCTCCAGCGCTTGAGAAGATGCGGGCCATAGGGCCCGCGCTCCTACTTTCCAACGCCGCGCGAACGAAACCCCTCCGCCACTGGAGCGATTTCCATTCAAGTGGAAACCGGTTGAGCGTAAGAAATCGCGACAAACCAAAAACCTAGAGCCTGCGACCTGATGCAGTCAGGTCGCAAAAGGCTCTAGACATCGCCCATCAGGCAGACCGGACGCCTCCCAGGGTGCGGTGGCAAGAGGCGCAATGCCGAGATCTCGATCCGGCCAATGCGATACGGCCAGCTTTCGTAGACGACGTGGTTCGGCCCCGCATCGCAGACGTTCGTCGGCGTCGATTGGTCGCCGAACTTGAGCATTGCGCTGTACCGCAGCGGCCGATCCAGCCCATTGCGCACGATGAGCAACGTCAGTCCCTGTTCTGGCGCTTCGAAGAAATCGAACACGACCAGATCGGGCGCGACGGTCCGGTCCGCCATGACGGACGCCGAGTTGGCGCCAGAGCTCGGACCATGTTCGCCTGCCTCGACCTGACGTGAAGCTTCCTGCTCCAAGGCGGAAAGCGAGGTCGCCGGCCCGCGCGCCGCAACGAAGAACCGAGCTTCATCCAGTCCGAGCGAGACGGCTTCGCCAGGCGCAAGACTGATCAGGTCGGCTCGAGGCCCCTCGGCGTGCGCGACCCCGGCGCTCCAGGCGAACGCCAGCCCGAGAACGAGAGATCTTCGCTGCATGGCACTTCTCCCGGCTGCGTCACAAAGGAAGACAACCGGAAGCAGTGGTCAAGCGTGAGCTCGCGCCAATCTCGGCATCGACGAGAACGCGCTCGCGAAGATCGCCGCGGAACAGGCTCGCCGCTCCAAGGTTGGAGCGCGGGCCCTATGGCCCGCCCTTTCCTCCAGCGCTTGAGAAGATGCGGGCCATAGGGCCCGCGCTCCTACTTTCCAGCGTCGCGGAAACGAAAACCCCTCCGCTGCGCGAGCAGAGGAGGGGCCTCGTTATCGGAGCGGACGACGGGGTTCGAAATTCGTCCGTATCCGAATGAAGATCAGCCCGGATTGGCGGGGGCCGCCGGCGCGGTCGTGCGGGTGGCGGGCTGGGCCGGCTGCGCGACGGGCGCCTTGGCCTTGCCGGTGACGCTGTCGAGCTGCTCCAGCGTCTCGCCGACCTGCCGCGCCATCGCTTCAGGATCGATGACCTGGTAGTTCGACGGCACGCCGAAGAGCCGCGCGGGCTGCGCGCCGCGTTGCAGGTTGGTCGCCTGGAAGATCACGCGCTCGTTCTCGCGCACGCGGAGCACGATGCCGTCGTCGGTGATGCAGGCCGTGCGGACCAACTGCACGTTCGACTTCGGCCGCCATTCGCGCCCGTTCTCGCCCGCGACGAGGCAATCGCCGACGCGTTGCACGTCTTCCGCGGCCAGCGCCGCCCAGGGCGCCTCCATGGGTCTGGGCGCGTGGTCGTCGGCGACGCGGACCGCGACGCCGGTGGAAACGACCGGCGCAGGCGCCGCGGCCGGCGGCTCGGGCGTCGTGGTTGTCACCGTGCGCGGCGGCGTGGTTTGCGCGACTTGCGGCTGCTGCGCAGGGATGGCGGTGGGCTCGCTGAGCAGGTAGGCCGCATCGGTCGCCTCGTTGAATACGATGGCGGCGGTCGAGCCGCCCGCGGGGGTGGTCTCCACCCGCATGCGGGGGCCGTCGCGATAGATCACCGTGCGCACAGATGCGCCGCCGTCAGGGGAGGCGGCGTCGCCTTCGATCCGGTAGGCGACGTCCTGGAACGTGGGATACTTCACGCCGAAGCCGCAACCAGCCAAGAGCCCGCATCCGACGAGAAGGGCGAAGGCGGCGGCGCCTTGCGCCCGCACTCCGGATGTCCGTCTGCGGGAGTCCCGCGTGATCGCCGCGCGCGTGATCATTGAATTCCTCCGTCGCTTTGGGAGCCGATCAACAATGTCCGAACGGGCGTGCCGGTTCCGGGCTCGCCGGACGCTTGATCGGCGCGCGCCGGGATGGGAGCTTCCGGGCATGGAGGCGCCCTGCAGACCGGAGGTGACCGCGGCCCTGGCGCGCGGCGTCCAGCGGCTGCTGATGGATCACGGGCTGGCCCCGATCCTGGAGATGCCGCTCGCCAACGGCCGCCGCGCCGATGTCGCCGCGCTGGGCCCCAAGGGCGAGATCTGGATCGTGGAGACCAAATCCTGCCTTGCGGACTACACGACCGACTGCAAATGGCCGGATTATCTCGACTTCTGCGACCTCTTCTTCTTCGCTGTGGACGAGGCCTTTCCGCAGGAGCTGATACCGCTCGAGGCAGGGCTCATCGTCGCTGACGGCTTCGGCGGCGCCATCCTGCGCACGCCGCTGGCGTCCGCTTTGGCGCCGGCGCGCCGCAAGATGATGACGCTGTCGTTTGCCCGGTTGGCGGCGGCGCGTCTGGCTTCGAGTGCGATTGTTTAGCGTCTATGTTTCGCCCGGTGTCTTGAGCTCGAGCGAGAGGGCGTGCAGGCCGCTCTCGAACTCGCCTTTGAGCGCATCGTTGACGAGCCGTTGCCGCGCGACGCGCGAAAGTCCCGCAAAGGCGTCAGAAACGACCTTTACACGATAGTGTGTTTCCCCGCCGGCGCGCGCTCCCGCATGCCCCGCATGGCGCGAAGATTCATCATCGATGGTTAAGGCGTGCGGAGAAAATGCGCGTTCAAGCGTTGTCCGCATGCGCATGAGGCGGGAGGCGCCGTTTTGATCCGTTGTCAATTCCTTGTCCGTAACTTGCAGCGAGCCCATACTGAGTTGCACCGATGGCCAGCGCGTTTCAATACCGGCCCAAGTTCGTCGACATCCGGGTGAAGCCGCCCGCCGATGAGAACGAGCCGCCGCGCGCGCCTGAAGATCGTCCGTGCGACAAGATCGGGTGCGACCGCCCCGGCGGGCACAAGGCGCCGAAGGCGCGCGACCGGACCAACGAGTTCTGGCATTTCTGCCGCGAGCACGCCGCCGACTATAACAGCCGCTGGAACTATTTCGCCGGCATGAGCGACGCGGAGGTCGCCGCCTTCCAGGACGCCGAGCACACCGGCCATCGCCCGACCTGGACGTTCAAGCCGTCGGGCTCGGATCGCACCGCCGCCGAGTTCCGCGCCTTTCAGAAGGGCCGGCGCGCCGACGCGTTCGGGCTCTTTCGCGGTCGCGCCGATCCCGGGCCGCGCGCCCCGCGAGCGCCGCGCCTCAGCCGGCTCCAGACGCTGGCGCTGGAGGCGCTGCACCTGGAGGAGGGCGCCGACCCGAGCCAGATCCGCGCCCGCTACGCCGAGCTCGTCAAGCGCTACCACCCCGACGTCAATGGCGGCGACCGCGCCTGCGAGGCCCAGCTCCAGCGCGTCATCCGCGCCTACCAGACCCTGAAGGCCGCGGGCCTCGCCTAGGCGGCGCCCACAGCCGGAGCGCGCGGCCGGGCTTGCCCCCCGCGCTGCGAAGCAGCAAAACCCGCTCATGAGCACTGCGGACGAACTTCTCTCCCTGGTCCCGGACAAGGAAATGCGCGCGAAGGACTTCGGCGTCCCGAGCGACATGAAGATTCCGGCCTTTTCCAAGCGCACCGAATACGTGCCGGAAGTGGACGAGGCCTACCGCTTCGACCCCCAGACGACGCTCGCGATCCTGGCCGGCTTCGCCTTCAATCGCCGCGTCATGATCCAGGGCTACCACGGGACGGGCAAATCGACGCACGTCGAGCAGGTGGCCGCGCGGCTCAACTGGCCGCTCGTGCGGGTGAACCTGGACAGCCATGTCAGCCGGATCGACCTCGTCGGCAAGGACGCCATCGTCCTGAAGGAAGGCAAGCAGGTCACCGAGTTCCGCGAAGGCATGCTGCCCTGGGCGCTGCAGCGCCCGGTGGCGATCTGCTTCGACGAATACGACGCCGGCCGCCCGGACGTGATGTTCGTGATCCAGCGCGTGCTGGAGGCGAGCGGGAAGCTGACGCTGCTCGACCAGAACCGCGTCATCGCGCCGAACCCGTACTTCCGGCTCTTCTCCACCACCAACACGATCGGGCTGGGCGATACGACCGGCCTCTATCACGGCACCCAGCAGATCAATCAGGGCCAGATGGACCGCTGGTCGATCGTCACCACGCTGAATTATCTGGAGCACGACGTGGAGGCCGAGATCGTGCTGGCCAAGGCGCCGAGCTACAACAATGCCGACGGCAAGCGCACGATCCAGTCGATGGTGCGTGTCGCGGACATGACGCGCAACGCGTTCATGAACGGCGACATCTCCACGGTGATGAGCCCAAGGACGGTGATCACCTGGGCGCAGAACGCCGAGATCTTCGGCGGCGACATCGCCACCGCCTTCCGCATGACGTTCCTGAACAAGTGCGATGAGCTGGAGCGCCCGACCGTGGCGGAATTCTACCAGCGCGCCTTCGGCGCCGATCTGCCCGAAGCCGCGACGCGCGTGCGGGTGGCGTGATGTTGCGCGACGGCACGCTCGCGGTATTGGCGAGCGCTTGCCTAATCCCAGCCGCGGACGCGTGCGTGGCAATTCGCTATGAAACGACGGGGATTACCGCTGAATCCATGGCGCGCAGCATGGTGAAAGATGCGGCAAGCATCGAACGGATGCGCGTCGTTTCCCGCGAGGCAGTTCCATCGGACCCATTGTACGCAGAGGCGTATGACGTACCGTACCTCTTCACGTTGAAAACCGTCGCTGTTCTCCGGGGACGCAGTGCTGGCGCCCTCGCGATGCATGGTTTGAATGAAGGTTGGACGTCGAGGTACGATCCTGTCGGGTGGCGTTCGCCCCGTCAGCAATCCCTCTGGTGGCTGCCTCAACGTGGATATGCGGGATTGCAGGATCTCGTGCTTCCTGATCCAAGGACTTCATGTCCACGACGTGCGCCGCCGTCGTGACTCTTGAACTTGGAGTCGATTACCTCGTCTTCCGTGACCGCTCGGGCGCATTGCTGGCGCCCGGACTGAACCGGAAGTACCGGCCGTCGCGCCCACCTCAACGGCCGGTGATCGAGCGCTTGAGCGGCTCTAACGACCCCTGGCTGTCGGCTGTTGAACGTGCGATCTCCGAACGCGATCCGCAAGCTCAGTAGGCTCTCGGCGGACAATCTCTTCAAAGCATGGTATCAAAGCGGATGGCCGACACCGCCGCCCTTCCGCAACGCGTCGCCGCTCGCCGCAAGTTCACAGGCGAGGAAATGCTAGCGCTTATCCGCGCGGGGGTATTCGAGGAGGGCGGCCCCGAGGAGCTGCTGGACGGGGAGATTTGGGTCATGCCGGCGGAGGGGGCCCGCCACGTCGACATGAAGACGTGGCTCAATCGTCAACTGGTCAGATCGGTTGGCGACGATGTCTCCGTCACCTGCGATACGACCATCCGCTTTTCGGAAGCCCATTGGCCCGACCCGGACTTTGCTTTGTTCCCCACGAGCGTCCGCCCCTCTGAGGCGCGCGGGCCGGACATGCTGCTGGTGATCGAGATCGCCGACACGTCGCTGACGGCGGATCTCAAGATCAAGGGCGCGAAGTATCAGGAATACGGCGTGCGCGAGTATTGGGTGGTCGATCTCGAGCAGCGCGTGACGCATGTGCACAAGCTCGGCGCAGGTTGGCCGGAAGCGCCGGCCATTCCGTTCGATGCGCCGGTGACGCCCACGCCGGTGAGCGGCGTCACGCTCCGATTGGCGGATTGTGCTCTCTAGGTTGGAGCGCGCGTCTGCGTCTCAGGCGTGCAATGTCCGCCGACGGCGGGCCTGGAAGCACGCGCTCCGCCCGGCGCGCCGCTCAGCCGAACGCAGAGAGGCCGGGCCGCCTGATTTCGGCTGCGACCCGTGCTAGACCCTGCTTCGAGGGCGGAACCGATGGCGGTGCAGACCAAGCTCGCGACGATCATGGCGGTGGACGTGGCGGGCTATTCGCGCGCCGCCGAAACCGACCAGACGGCTGCCGCGGCCGCGGTGGCGCAATTGCGCGCGCGCGTGGAGAGCGTGATCGCGCCGCTGGGCGGGCGCATCTTCTCCACCGCCGGCGACGGCATGATGGTCGAGCTGCCGGCGGCGTCCTCCGGCGTCCATGCGGCGCTGCAATTGCTCGCCGGAAGCGGCGAGGGCGCTGAGCCGACCTTCGCCGTGCGCATTGGCGTGCACCTGGGCGAGGTGATCATCGACGAGCGCGGCGATCTGCTCGGGCACGGCGTCAATGTCGCGGCCCGCCTGCAGGCGCTGGCCGAGCCCGGAACCGCGATTGTGAGCGAGGCGGTGCGCACGCAGCTTCGCACGGCGGCGGAAGTCCCGTTGCAGCGGCTCGGGCGCGTGCAGCTCGACAAGATGGCGACGCGCATGAGCGTCTATGCGCTCGCGCCGGGCAAGCGGCGCGCTTTCGCGCGCATCGGCTGGCGGCGTGCGCGCGGCGCGATCATCGCCGCCGCGGCGGTCGCCGTGCTGTCGATCGGCGGGCTTCTCGCCTGGCGGGCCTATGGCCCGCACGCGCCCGAGACGCCGCCGCGCCTCGCGGTGCTGCGCCTCGAAACGCTCGGCGACACCGAGCCTTATTTCTCCGAAGGGCTGGCCGACGAGCTCATCACCGAGATGTCGCGCGTGCGCGGGCTCGACGTGATCGCGCGCGCATCGAGCTTTGCGCTGAGCGGCGCCGATGCCACGCCGGCCGGCGCGGCGCGCGTTCTCAATGCGACGCTGGTGCTCACCGGCGCGGTGCGCAAGATCGCCGGCCAGGTGCAAGTGACCTCCCAGCTCGTCGAGGCCCCTAGCGGTCGGCAGATCTGGACGCGCGATTTCACCAGGCCCCCCGCCGAGATATACGAGCTGCAGCGCGACATCGCCGTGTCGGTCGCGCTCGCAAGCGGATTGCAGGTGGATGCGCCGCCCGCGCGCCGCGTCGATCCGGACGTCTATGCGCTCTATGTGCGCGCCCGCGAGGCTGAGCAGCCCGACACCGATTCCGGCTACGCCGAAGCCGTGCCGCTCTATCGCGAGGCGGTGCGCCGCGATCCGAACTTCGCCGCGGCATGGGCCGCGCTCTCGCGCGCCTCGTATGTCGATGTGCTTTCTCGCCTGGAGGTGTCGCTCGGCCAAGTCGAGGTGACGCACGACATGGTCGAGGAATCGCTGCGCGCCGGCGAGCGCGCCATCGCGCTCGATCCCGCCTCGCCCACCGCGTACGAGAACCGCGCGCGTGTGCTGAGCCTGCTCGGTGATTGGCGTCCCGCTCTTGCGGCGGCGGAGATGGCCGAGGCGCGCGGCGGCGGCGTCGGCGTCGTCTACACGCGGTTGGGCTATCTGCGCCGCGCGCAGGAAAGCGTGCGCCGCTTCGTGGAGCTTGATCCGCTCTCTGCCATCGGCTGGAACACGCTGAGCGGCATCTGCCTGCGCGCGAACAATCCCTCCTGCGCGCTCGACGCCGCCGGCCGCGCGCGGCGCGTGGCGCCGGGCAGCGCCCAGACCCTGGCGGGATACACTTATTCCCTGATGCGCAGCGGGCGCCGCGCGGAGGCGGTGCAGCTGACGTACACGCAACCGCAGCTCTGGGAAGAGGCGGTGAAGACGCACATCCTCATCGACATGGCCACGTTGCGCGCGATCCTGAGTGGAACGGGTCCGCTGCCGAGCGCGCAATCGCTGATCGCCTTGCTCGATCGCCGTGAAGCCAGCACGAGCATCACGATCGATGCGCTGCGCGTGACGCGCCACATAGACGCCATCCCGCCGCTGCTGGAACGCTGGACCAATGCCGATCGGCCGATGCTCGACGTCCTGTTCGACAGCGAGCTTGGTTCGGTGCGCGCCACGCCGGCGTTTTGGGCGCTGATGGAGCGCGAAGGCGTGCTCGATGTCTGGCGCGCCACCGGCCGCTGGCCGGACTTCTGCGAGACCGAGCCTTCCTGCGGGCCGTACCGGCGACCGCCTTCCTAGCGCGGACCTGCAGGCCCGAGACTCTTCCGTAGACTGAAGAAGTCTAGCCGAACACGCGTCGAAGAATGTCGCTTGTGCGCCGCCACGGATCGCGGCGGATCGCGCGTTCTTCGTCCGCGATGTAGAAGAAGCAGCCGTCCAGCGCCTTCTGCGTGGAGAAATTGATCACTTCGGTGCGCAGCTGCGGCGTCATGCTGGCGAGCCCCACTTCGCGCAACGCCAGGCGCAGGAGCGTGAACGCGCCCGATCGCGTCAGCGCCTGCGTCATCGGCGGCCTGAGCAGCGTGTTGAGCCGCGTTTCCGTCCGCCCGCGCAGATAGCGCGTCGCGCTGTCCTGGCCGCCGCGCACGATGTCGATCGCGTCGGCGATGGTGATCGTGCGCACCGCGTC
The DNA here is from genome assembly GCA_016791425.1 of Hyphomonadaceae bacterium. GTDB lineage: Bacteria > Pseudomonadota > Alphaproteobacteria > Caulobacterales > Aquidulcibacteraceae > CADEEL01. The sequence goes on from JAEUMQ010000007.1 coordinate 488,147, forward strand.
GGTGAAGAGCCGCGCCGCCTGCGGCATGGTCGTCTCTGCGGCGCGGTTGAGGTTCTTCTGCAGGTCGTCGAGCGGCGCCGAGGCGCCGAAGCCGGCCAATGTCTGCTGCGTTTGGCCGAGCAACCCGGGCAGCGGGATGCGCACGCGCGGATTGTCCCAGAAGCCGTTCGGCTGCGCGAGCCGCGTCGTGGCGTTGAGCGAGGCGAGACCGAGCGCTTCGCGGATGCCGGCGCTGGCGTCGCCTTGCGTCAGGCCCTCCAGTAGCGGCGCGGGCTGCGCGACCGCGGGCGCCGCCGCGGCGCAGGCGAGCGCCGCGAGGAGGATCGTTCGACGCGGGAAATGATTCTGCATGCGCAGATGATAGCAGCCTTCACCAGAGGCAGGTTGCGCCGAGCGCGGCGAGTTTCTCGTCGTTGGTGACGATCGCCATTCTTTCCACGATGGCTTGCGCCGCCAGCAATCGGTCGAAGGGATCGCCGTGCTCGTCGGCGAGTTCGCCGGCGCGGCGCCCGTGCTCCAGCGTAACCGGCAGCTGGGTGAATCCGCGTTCCGCCAAATCTTCGTCGAGTCGCATCAAAAGGGGACCGACCCTCGGTAAGTCGCCTGAGCGGTGCTTGAATGCCATCTCGTAGGCGGAGATCGCGCTTACATGGACGTGCGATGCGCGCGCTCCGATCGCCTTGCGCGCCTTGGCGGATAGGCGCTTCAGGTCCGACGTCCACCAAATGTACGCATGGGTATCGAGCAGGAGCTTCAAGCGCGGTTCTTGCTTGGCTTCTTTGTTGGTTTGAGCAGCATGTGGGGGGGCAACGGGTTAAAGAACCGATCATCGAACTCGATGATGCCCTTGAGGTTGCCCGGCTTTCGGTCGGGCGCCTTCTTCGCCCCCGTCACCGGCCCGAGCTTCGCGGCGGGCTTGTCGCCGCGATAGATCACGATTTCTTCGCCCGCCTCGGCCTGGGCGATGAGCTTCGAGAGGTTCGTCTTCGCGACGTGGATGGTGACTTTGCCCATGCCGCGAACATAGCCATTCCAGTTAGCTAAGTCCACTTGCGACGCCCGCGGCCCTTCCGCGCCGCCCGAACCCAGCTAAATAGGAGCCATGGCACACAAGGAGACCCCCGCCGAGGTGTTCAAGCGCGCGCTGGCGCAATCGACGCGCGCGCTCGCCGGCGCCGACGAGCTGGAGGTGGCGTTCGGCGCGGAGGGGCCGCGCCTGACGCCAGACAAGAAGGTGGTGCTCCCCCATCCCCCGCGCGTGCTGACCGGCGAGGAGGCCGAGCGCCTGCGCGGCCACGCCGACGCCCTCGCGCTTCGGATCGCGCACCATGACGAAACGGCGCACGCGAAGTCGCGGCCATCTGGCCAGCTCGCCCGCGAAGTATTCGACGCGGCCGAAGAGATGCGCTGCCAGGCCCTCGGCGCCAACGCGATGGCCGGGGTCGCCAACAACCTCACGGCCGCGCTTGTGGAGACCTGCGAGAAGAAGGGCTTCGCGCGCATGGCCGACCGCAACTCCGCGCCGCTTGCGGATGCGGTGTCGCTGCTCGTCCGCGAGCGGCTGACGAAATTGCCGACGCCGGCCTGCGCCGCCGGCATCGTCGATGTCTGGCGCGAGGAGATCGAGCGCAAGGCGGGGCCGGTGCTCGACAAGCTCTCCGGCCTCTCGGAGGATCAGTCGCTGTTCGCCCACGCCGCGCGCGAGCTCATCCGCGACCTCGATCTCGGCGATGATTTGTCCGCTGGCCCGGACGATTCCAAGAAGGCCGAGGCGCCGCAGGAAGATCAGCCGGAGGCCGAAGCCCAGGAGCCCGAGCCCGACGGCGACAGCGAGCAGCAAACGGTGGAGCTGCAGCAGAGCGACACGCCCATCGACGACGGCGAGCTCGTCGAGGCGCAGGTCCAGTCTGACGTGCAGGAAGACAGCGATATGACGGAGGAGGGCCAGAAGCCCATTCGTCCGAACTTCACCGACGAGCCGGACGATCCGAACCAGAACTACAAGGTCTTCACCCGCGCGCACGACGAGATCATCGAGGCCGACGAGCTCTGCGATCCAGAAGAGCTCGCGCGGCTGCGCGCCTACCTCGATCAGCAGCTGAAGCCTCTGCAGAGCGTCGTTGGTCGCTTGGCCAATCGGCTGCAGCGGCGCCTGATGGCCAAGCAGAACCGCTCCTGGACGTTCGATCTCGAAGAGGGCGTCCTGGACACCGCCCGCCTGACGCGTGTGATCGTCGATCCGCTCTCGGCGCTTTCCTTCAAGGAGGAGGTCGAGGCCGATTTCAAGGACACCGTCGTCACCCTGCTTCTGGATAATTCCGGCTCCATGCGCGGCCGCCCGATCATGGTCGCTGCTCTGTGTGCGGACATTCTGGCCCGCACGCTGGAGCGCTGCGGCGTGAAGGTGGAGATCCTCGGCTTCACCACGCGCGCCTGGAAGGGCGGCATGAGCAAGGAGGATTGGCTGAAGGCCGGCCGTCCCCCGCAGCCTGGTCGCCTCAACGATCTTCGGCACGTCGTCTACAAGAGCGCCGACGCGCCATGGCGCCGTGCGCGCCGTCATCTTGGGTTGATGATGCGCGAGGGTCTGCTGAAGGAGAACATCGACGGCGAAGCGCTCCTGTGGGCGCACGATCGCCTGCTCGGCCGCCAGGAGCAGCGGCGCATCCTGATGGTGATCTCCGACGGCGCGCCGGTGGACGATTCCACGCTCTCGGCCAATCCCGGCAATTATCTGGAGCGCCATCTGCGCGCGGTGATCCATTGGATCGAGACGCGCTCGCCGATCGAGCTCATCGCCATCGGCATCGGCCATGACGTGACGCGCTATTACCGCCGCGCCGTCACGATCGTCGATGCAGAACAGCTTGGCGGCGTCATGATCGACAAGCTCGCCGAGCTCTTCGACGAAGCGAGCGCGCCCGCGCCGCCGACGCGCAAGCGCAGTACGGCCGCCGCCCCGGGCGGAGGGGCCGCGCGCGTCGCCGCGATGCGATGAAGGCGCTCCTCGCGCTCGCGGCGATGTTGTGCGTCTCGGCTTGCTTCGGTCCGCCGCGCGATCATTGGCGTCAAACCGAGGCGTGGCGGAGGATCTCGGTCGAAGCCAAGCCGGTGCGCGTGGACGAGGACCGGTACGGGGCGTTGACGTTCCGAGGCGGGATCGAGCTGACGTCGCGCGACCGCGCCTTCGGCGGCCTTTCGGATCTGAGCGTGGGCGCTGACGGCGCGCTGATCGCGATCTCCGACAGCGGCATGTGGCTGCGGGCGCAGCTGCAAAGCGATGAGACCGGGGCGCCGCGCGCGCTCTCCGGAGTGCGCCTCGCAGTGCTGCGCGATGAGCGCGGTCGCCGCTTCAAGTCGGGCGCAACGCGGGATTCCGAGGGACTGGCGCGGCTGAGCGATGGGCGCCTGGCCGTGAGCTACGAGCGCGAGACGCGGGTGCTGGTGCACGATCTGGACGCGCTCGGGCCCACCGCCGCCGGCGCGCGGGGCCCTCGGCTTCGAGGCGTCGAGGATCTGCACCCCAACACGACGCTCGAGGCGATCACGCAATTGCGCGATGGCCGCCTGCTCATCGGCGCCGAGCGCGACGCGCACGGATACGCGCCCTTCTGGATCACGCCTCTCGACGCTCAGGCGCCCGTCGCGACGATCGGGCGCCTGAAGCTGCCGTTCGGTTACGGCTTGTCGGGCATGGCGCTCCTGCCGGATGGCGACGTCGTCGCGCTCATCCGCGCTTATGGTCCGGTCGTCGGCGCCTATGCGCGGCTGCTGCGTCTCGACGGCGCGGCCTTGGAGCAGGGGATCGTGCGCGCGACGCCGCTGGCGCAATTGCGCGCGCCGCTGCCGCTCGACAATTTTGAAGGTGTGGCGGCCGCCGCGCTGCCCGGAGGCGGCGCGCGCCTCTATCTCGTCTCGGACGACAATTACATGCCGACGCAGCGCACGCTGCTCTACGTCTTCGATCTCACGCCGCCGCAGCGGCCTCGCCGAGCTTCTTCTTGAGCGCGCGGCGGATTCTGGCGGCGCGGTCGGAGAGCTCGTCCTCGCGCGCCTTGAGCAGGAACGCGTCAAGCCCGCCATTGTGATCGACGCTGCGCAGCGCCGCGGCGGTGATGCGCAGCTTGAAGGTCTGCCCGAGAGCGTCGCTGGCGAGCGTCGCCACGGTGAGGTTCGGATTGAACGAGCGCTTGGTCTTGATGTTCGAGTGGCTCACCTTGTGGCCGATCTGACGGTTGGTTCCGGTGAGCTCGCAGCGGCGGGACATGGGAGGGCCTTCGGGGCTTGCCTGGGAGGAGGGCGGGAAACGAAGCGCGGACAGGTACGGCGCCGAAGCCCAAGAATCAACTAGAACCCGCTCCGGAGGCGCGGCGTTGGTTCAGCGCCGGCTCAGGTCGCCGCCGCGATGCTGGCGCCCCGATTTTGACGCGCGAGACTGCTGGAAAAGACCGCTGGATGGGAACGATGATGGCCAAGACGACTTTCGCCTCGACCCTCGCCGCCTTGGCGGCGCTCGCCCTTTGCGCCGCGCCCGCCCAAGCGCAGCAGACCGCCGCGGCCGCGACGCCGCCCCCGCCGGCGAGGACATCGGTTCCGCCGGCGGTGAATCTGAGCATGCTTTTCGACGTAAAGTTTCGCGGCATGACGGCCGGCGAATTCGACCTGACCTTCACGGTCCAGGATGGCCGCTACCAGGCCGCCGCCGCCCGCCGCACCACGGGGCTGGCCCGCTCCATCCTCGGGAACCGCCAGGACTACACCTATTCTTCGAACGGCGAGGTCGTGAACGGCGCTTTGAAGCCGGCTGCCTACCAGCACCGCGGCGGTCGCCGCGACCGCACCGTCCGCGTCGCATTCGGGGACGCGATCGTCACCACGTCCGATCCGCCGGGCATGGGCATGGGCAATCCGCCCGCCACCGAGGCTCAGAAGCGGGGCGCCATCGACCAGCTCACGGCCCTTGCGAGCATGCTCGTTGCGTCCGGCAGCCCCTGCCGGGGGACGATCCCGGTCTATATGGACGGCCGCTCCCGCTTTGACTTTGTGATGCGCCCGAACGGCCGGGTGGATTACCGCGGCGCGGCGTGGCGTGGCCAGGCGGTGCGCTGCACGGTGCAGTTCCGGCCGATCGCCGGTTTCTCCGACCCGCAGGAGGCCGCAACGCTGACGTTCCTGTTCGCGCCGCTGCCGAACGGCGTGTTCGCGCCGCTGCAGATCGAGATGCCGAGCGACGACGGCATCTTCCAGCTCGAGGCGAAGCGCTTCCGCAGCGGCGGGCCTGCCTGACGACCTGGCGCTGCTCCAACTCATTGATTTGAAGGGTTTCGAGCAAAGCTCCGGCGCCGGAGAGAACTTTTTGGCAACAAATCGCCGTCAGTGATTCGTCGCCGATTCGTTCACGTTCGTTTCCAGAATCTTAACGCTGGTGGTGTCTCAGTTTGAAAAAGAAAAACTTACATAGCGCTAAGTACGAGTTTCAGGCGTCACGAGGCGGTTTCGCGCCCCTGGAGAAAAAGTGCCGAGTTCTTCGCGGGATAGCAGGCCTGGTTACTAACCAAGCGCATCCACGCTTTTTCAACAGGCGCAACGCCTAGATGGAGCCAGCCGTTGACGGAACGCACGGCGCGCGCCGATATCAGGGACAAAGTTAACGAGGTCTTACCTTGGAGAGGTACAAAATAGAGGTCCGGTTTGAGCTTTGTCCCGATGGAAGACTTCGGGTCTGGAGCCCAGACGTGCCCGGCTTCCGGCTCTCCCACCATGATCGAGAAGCGGTCCTGGCTGACATCGCGCCTGCCTTAGAGACTATCCTTGAGGAGCGCCTTGGAGGCCGCGTGAGGGTCCTGCCGCTACACGCCCTAGCCGAACGAGGCTCGGGGCTGCCGCTGCCCGACATCACGCCTACCCGAGAATATGTCTCTGAGCTGGTGGCAGCCTAGTTGTCGTCAAAGCACTGTCCCGGCGGGGCAGAACCGACGACATCGGAAATGACCGACTGGAGGTCGGCGTCGGTGATGCAGCCGTCCGCGTCAATCGGCACGGTGAAGATGAAACCCCACTCGGCGCGCCACCACTCAGCGGTGTTTAACTTCGTCTTCCCGGCCAGCGGCTTGCACCGATAGCGCTCAAGGCGAGCTTCCCATTCGGAGCGAGTGAAACGGCGAACAGACATATCTATACCGTCCGCTTCTTATACGGGCCGCGCGGCCTCGACGCATTCACGCGGACGTCGATTCGATTGGCAATGTCTTCCATGCTCCAGAGCGTGTCGGTGATCCCGGCCGCCATTGCGGGCGAGAGCTTGTGCGCCTTGTGTTGGCGAACGAAGTTGTAGTGCATGAAGAAGAGCGCGAGCGCGTAGACGTGGTTCGCGTACTTCTTCGAAAACGCGTTCGTCAGCCGCGTGAAGCGACGCATTCCCATCCGCATCGTGAGATTGGCGCGCTCGACGTGCGACGTTGAAATCTTCTTCGGGTCCGGATCGCCGACCACGATTTCCTTTTGAATGCCGACACAAACGGGCGGTGAGTATTTGCGCTCAGCGCCAGAGCCGCCTGGCGCTTCGCCGAAGATCTTCACCACCTGGCCGAAGTCGACTTCGCCGTTGAAGGCGAGATCGGCGGCTTGGCGATACAGGCGAAGGCCATCGGTGCTGAGCTGCGTGCGGCCGGTGAGGCGCCGCGCGAGATCGTTCATGACGGAGTGCGCCATGAACGCCGAGCGCCCGCCAGCGGCATACGAGATCATGAGCTTGGATTTGCTGTCGATGCAGGTCCACGTCCAAACGTCGCCAGCGCCTTCCGGGGCGGCCTTGGCGGTCGGGACGTTGCGTGCCTTGGCGTAGCAGTACGCCCAGATTTCATCGCACTGGACGTATTCGGCCTGCACGTGCGTCACGAGCTGGTCGTGGAGGTCGAGGCAGGTCTCGCCCGCGTCCTCCAGCATCTTCGTCACCGTGTTGATGGAGCAGCCCACGACGCGGGAGATCGACCGCATCGAGGAGCCCTCAACCAGCATGTTGAGGATTTGGACGCGCTTCGCGAGGGGCAGGACGTTCGCCATTGAAATAGCTATATAGCTCAACATTGGACATTTTGCCAGACATAATATCCATTAAACGGATTTTTTGATTGAATCATATCCAATTAATGGGCATATAGGCATAGATAATATCTAATGTCGGGCTATATAGCTATTTCGAGCGCACCAAATGAAATCCTTTGAACCGGCCTACCTAGCGTCACTCGCGGTCTCGCACCGCGCAATTCGCACTGTCGCCGCCCTAACCGAATACCGGGGAAAGCAGAAGCTGTGGGCGGAGGCAAAAAGGGAGGTGCTAGAGCACCTCTTGAAGGTCGCAATGATTGAGAGCGTTGAGAGCTCAAGTCGCCTCGAACAGATTGTAGTGGGGAATCATACGCTCGACCGGCTGCTTGTGAACGATGAGGCGCCGGCGGCTGAGAACCGGTCTCAAGCAGAGCTTGCCGGCTATCGCGACGCCATCAAGCTCATCCATGAAAACGCGACTGACATGCCGATTACAGAGGGCATCGTCCGCCAACTTCACAGTCAACTCATGAAGTACACCCCGGCGGGCGGCGGAAACTATAAATTTGCGCCTAACGACATTGTCGAAAAGAGCCCAGACGGCCGCATCCTTCGCGTTCGCTTTCGAACGGTGCAGCCAATCGCAGTTGAGACCTACATGGCCGGACTGCACGAGGGGTATCGCACGGCTCTTGAGGAAGGGGAGATCGAGCCTCTCATCCTTGTGCCTCTCTACGTCCACGATCTGCTTTGCATCCATCCGTTCTCGGACGGAAATGGTCGCATCGCCCGTTTGATGAGCGTGCTCTTGCTTAGGAAGCTCGGTTACGATGTAGGGCGCTACATCAGTCTTGAGCGCATAATCGAGGAGAGCAAGGTAACGTACTACTCAAGTCTCGGTCTGTCTGACGTCGGTTGGTATGAAGGGCGGCATGACCATGCGCCATTCACCGAGTATATGCTGGGTGTGGCGCTTTCGGCCTATCGCGAGCTAGAGGCCAACACGTCGCTCGATTTCAGTCATGGCGCAAAGAAGGTCATCGCTGAAGAGGCCATTGAAGCTTTGCCGATCACCTTTAGATTCGCGGACGTGGCGGCAAAGGCCCCCCTCATCAAGGAGAGCACCATCAAAGCGACGCTAAAGAAGATGAGAGAGGACGGAAGAATTGTCAGTGAGGGAAGGGGACGCGGCGCTTACTGGAGAAAGGTTGGGCCTACTTCTTCCACCTCTTAGTCGCCGCCTTCTTCGCGATCTCTTTCCGCCGGGCCTCGGTGAGGCTCTTGGCGCGCGCCGCTCCGCCTTTAGCGCCCAAGGCCTTTGCGTTTGGATCCTTGCCGTCATCCGGCCCAAGCTCTTCGGTCTCGTCGCCTACAGCTAGGCGAGCGACCTTGATCGCGTTTCCGATCACGTCGGCGGGGCGCTTCTCTCCGCGAGGGCCTTTAGGCATGGTGCAACTCTCGGGAGGTGCTGGATATGGAAACCGTACTCGCTTGGTTCCTGAACAACTCATTGTCCATCGCGGCGTGGCTGATGGCGTTCTTCGTCGCGACGCGGCTGTTCAGGGTGACAGTTCTGAACGGCGACGGCGATCGCCCCCGCAAGCACGGCATTGGTACGTGGGAGATCATTGCCCGTCTCTCGGGTCTCCTGGGGATTCTCTCGTTTCTCATCCAGATCGCTCAGTGGCTTTGGCCGGCACACCCCTAAGGTGCTTTCCGCTAAGCATGGCCTGCGCCAGCCTAGCTTTCAACCGCCCGGAAATTCAAACTGAGACACCACCCTTAACGCCGGTCGCAAGCTACTCCGCGACGATGGCGGCGGAAGCGACCGCGAGCCCCAGCAGGCCGGCGGCGATGATCAGCGCGCGTTTCCAGCCCTTGCTCTCGCCGGCGCCGGCTTCGCTGGCGGCGGCGTCGCAGCGGGCGCAGACGCCGCGCCGGTCCTGGTCCCCGCCGCAATACTGACAGGTGGAAGGTTCGGGCATTGAGGCCTCCTCTGGTCGGCGGGCTGGCGCCGCGATCCGGTTTTGTGCCGCTCGCGGCGCGGTGGTCAAAGTGCGCGTTACCTTATGTCAGCGATTCGTAAGTGGTTCGTTCACGGATTCCCCCTCTCCGTTAAACCATATTCGCCCGATCCGATTAGCCTCCGCATCCGGGTGCAGCGCCTTGAAATGGTCTTGGGCCAGCGCCTAGCTTGAAGGCATGACCGCGCCGCCGCGCCAAGGTTTCATTCGTGCGGTCCTCGGGCCGACCAACACCGGCAAGACCCACCTCGCCATCGAGCGGATGCTTGCGCACCGCGACGGGATCATCGGCCTGCCGCTCAGGCTGCTCGCGCGCGAGATCTACGACCGCGTGGTGCGCGAAAAGGGCGCCGCCGCGGCGGCGCTGGTGACAGGCGAGGAGAAGATCGCGCCTGACACCGCGCGCTATTTCATCTCCACCGTGGAGGCGATGCCGCTCGACCGCCGCGCGGAATTCCTGGCCGTCGACGAGATCCAGCTCGCGCGCGACCACGATCGCGGGCACGTCTTCACCGACCGCATCCTGCGGGCGCGGGGCTCGTCCGAGACCATGCTGCTCGGGTCGGACGCGATGCGTCCGATGATCCGCCGGCTGCTGCCGGACGCCGAGATCATCCGCCGCGAGCGGCTTTCCACCTTGTCCTATGCCGGCCCTAAGAAGCTGACCAAACTGCCCAAGCGCACGGCCATCGTCGCGTTCTCGGCCGAAGAGGTCTACGCCATCGCCGAGCTCATCCGCCGCCAACGCGGCGGCGCCGCGATCGTGATGGGCGCGCTCTCGCCCCGCACCCGCAATGCGCAGGTCGCGCTCTATCAGTCCGGCGAAGTGGACTTCCTCATCGCCACCGACGCGATCGGCATGGGCCTCAACATGGACGTCGATCATGTGGCGTTCGCAAGCGCCGCGAAGTTCGACGGCCGGCGCAATCGCCCCCTCCGGGCGGACGAAGTGGCGCAGATCGCCGGCCGCGCCGGTCGCTTCCAGAACGACGGCGCTTTCGGCGAGACCGGGGATTGCCGCCCGCTCGAGCCTGAGATCGTCCATCGCGTCGAGAGCCACGACTTCGAGCCGATCGAGGCCGTGGAATGGCGCAACGACGTGTTGGAGTTCGCGTCCGTCGCGGCCCTGCTGCAATCGCTGCAAATGCCGCCTGACCGTCCGGGCCTGATGCGCGTGCAGGGAGCGGAAGACGAGGAAACGCTGAAGCGCGTCATGCTCGACGACGAGCTGATGGACCGCGTGGCTTCGCCCGCTTCCGTGCGCCGGCTCTGGGAGGCGTGCCAAATCCCCGACTTCCGCCGCGCGACGATCGAGGAGCACGCCCGCTTCGTCGGCCGCGTCGCCGGCGACCTTCTCTCCGTAAACGGACGGATCCCCGAGGACTGGGCCGCCAAGGAGATCGCCAAGCTCGACCGCGTCGAAGGCGATCTCGACGTGCTGCAGGCGCGCATCGCGCACATGCGCACCTGGGCCTACATCGCCAACCGCGCCGACTGGATCGCGGACGCCGGCGCCTGGCGCGAGCGCGCCCGCGCCATCGAGGACCGCTTGAGCGATGCGCTGCACGAGCTGCTCACCCAGCGCTTCATCGATCGCCGCACGAGCGCGCTCCTGCGGGGCCTCAAGCGCGAGGATGCTCTGTCCGCGGACGTTTCGGCCGACGGCGAGGTGGCGGTCGAGGGCCATCATGTCGGGCGCCTTGACGGCTTCGTGTTCATCCCCGATCCGGCCGCGTTGGGCCTGGAAGGGCGCGCCGTGCGCAATGCCGCGCTTCGAGCGCTTGGCCCGGAGATTGAGCGACGGCTGCGGGCGCTGGCGCGCACTGAGCACGATTTCGAGCTTGCGCCGGACGGAACGATCCTGTGGCGGGGCGCCGCGGTCGCCATGCTCAAGGCGGGCGCCAACTCGCTTCTGAAGCCCAGGCTGGAGCTGATCGGCGCGGAAGGCGCCGCCGAAACCTCGCGGCGAGCCGCGGTTGTGCGGATGGAGGCCTGGCTCCAGGAGGCGGTCGAAACGCATCTGCGTCCGTTGCTCGGCTTGAGCGATGCAACGCGCCTTGGGCCAGCCGCGCGTGGGTTGGCCTATCAGCTGCTGGAGGCCGGCGGCGCCCTCACCCGCGCCGAGGCCGCCGCGGCGCTTGGCGCCCTGCCGGCGGAGGATCGCGCGGCGCTCGCCCAGCTCGGCGTCAAGATCGGCCGGGTCGCCGTGCACGCGCCGAGCCTCCTCAAGCGGCGGTCGGCGGCGCTTTGGTCGATCCTGTTCGGCCGCGCCCATGGCGTGACGCCGTTCCTGCCGCCAGGTGGAGCGATCTCGGCCCAGGCGGGGATCGACGCCCGCGCCGCCGCGGCCGCCGGCTTCATCCCGCTCGGGCCAGCCCTGGTGCGCATCGATCGGATCGAGAAGGCCGCCGCGGCCCTCGCCGCCAAGAGCCCGCCGACGGAGGCCGAACTCGCGCGCTTGCTGGGCCGTCCCGAGCGCGAGCTGGCCGCCATCCTGCGCGCGGGCGGGTTCCGGCAGGTGAGGCAAAAGGGCTCGGAAGGCGCAGTGGAGGCGCTGCGCTGGCGGCTCGTTGCGCAGCGTCCGCGGATCGAAGCGCCGGCCCGCGACACCCCCTTTGCGGCGCTCGCCGAGCTTAGGAAGGTCCAGCCGTGAGAGAGATGTCCTGAGCGGGCCGCCTGAACGCCCTCAAGTGCGCGTTGATGTGTGGCTTTGGCGCGCACGCATGTTCAAGACGCGCAGCCGGGCCGAGCGCGCGGTGGAGGCGGGCGCAGTGCGCCTGGGGCGGGGCGAGGAGATGAAGCTCCTGGATCGCGCCGCTGTGCCGGTTCGCGCGGGCGACTTGCTCACGGTGGCGACCGAAGCAGGCGTGCGCACGGTGCGTGTCGCCGGCCTGGGCGCGCGGCGCGGGCCTCCCGCGGAAGCGCGCGCGCTCTATGAGGAAGTCTAAAGGCCGCAAGGCCGAAGGCTTGCTTGACGCTCGCGCGCCCGGGCTTCATGTCAGCGCCAGAGCCGGCAGGCGGATCGCTCCCCCAATTAGGTCCTGAAGAGCAAGTTTATGACTTACGTAGTCACAGATGCATGCGTGCGTTGCAAATTGATGGATTGCGTTGAGGTATGTCCCGTGGATTGCTTCTACGAGGGCGAAAACTTCCTCGTGATCCACCCCGAGGAATGCATCGATTGCGGCGTCTGCGAGCCGGAATGTCCGGTCGATGCGATCCGCCCCGACACCGCCGACGATCCGGACGGTAAGTGGCTGAAAGTAAATACGGAATACTCAAAAATCTGGCCCAATATCACGCACAAGGGCGAGGCCCCCGCGGACGCGGACGACTTCCGCGACGAGAAGGGTAAGTTCGAGAAATACTTCAGCCCGAAGCCCGGCCAGGGGTCGTGAAGCGTCGGCGGCGATGCTGACCGCCGGCCCTACCAGGCGCGACCGGAAGCCCGACGCGGCCCTTCCTAAAATGCCGTTTATATGATAGGGTAAGGGAAGCTGAAGGGCCCGATAGGAGGGCCCGCCGGCGCAACCGGTATTATTGCGCGTCTACGACCCTGGAAATGGGCATGGACGTGTTTTGGGCGGAGCAGGGTTGGATTATCGCCGCGAAAGGATGCCCTTTCGCGCGGTGCTTTTTTGACCCTGGAGAGACCCACGGCCCCGGGTGCGCCGGTCTTAAAGACTGGAGCAGGGTGAATATGAGTGTGAAGACCGCGACTGCCGCTTCCGCCTTCCGCGCCGGCGACCACATCGTCTACCCGGCGCATGGCGTGGGACGGGTCACCGGAATTGAGAAGCAGAAGGTCGCCGGGCTCGATCTGGAAGTGTTCGTGATCCAATTCGACCAGGACAAGATGACCCTGCGCGTGCCGACCGCGAAGGCGCGGTCCTGCGGCATGCGACCGCTCGCCTCGGCGCAGGTGGTGTCGGATGCGATGAAGACGCTGACCGGCCGGGCGCGGATCAAGCGCACGATGTGGAGCCGCCGGGCTCAGGAATACGAAGCGAAGATCAACTCGGGCGACCTGGTGTCGATCGCGGAGGTCGTCCGCGACCTGCACCGCGGCGGCGACCAGCCGGAGCAATCCTATTCCGAGCGCCAGCTCTATGAGAGCGCGCTGGACCGGATGGCCCGCGAGCTGGCGGCGGTGGAGAAGATCAACCGCGACCAGGCGATCGCCAAGCTGACCCACTCGCTGCAGATGAAGAAGCAGGCGGCTTAAGAGCGCTGACGCTTCGCGAAGTAACGGAACGCCGCGCCTTCACGGGCGCGGCGTTTTTCGTTCACCCCTCCAGCATCTCGATCTGAGCGGGGTGGTCGGCGCAGATGAGCGGGCCGCCGCGATTGGCGGCGCGGCCGCGCACCCGGACCTTGCGGCCCTCATAGCTTTCGAAGGCCGGTCCGTGCTGGTCGCCCGTCCAATCCGCGACGTCCTCGCCATAGACGGCCACGGTGAAGTCGCTGCGATAGTCCGCGCCGAAATTGAGGTAGACGCGCTCGGGGGTGGCGCTGACGTCGCGCACCGTCCCTTCGACGACCCAGAACGGTCCCTGGCCGCAGCGGGAAGGGAGATCTGCGGCTTTCGCGATGGCGGCCTCAGCGGTCAGCACGCGATAGGCCGCCTGTCCCCATAGCCCGCGTCGCGCCCGCCGCGCCTGCGCTTCGGCGGCGAGCAGCTCGGCGGCGCGGGCGTGGTTCTCCTTGCGCGTGCGGACCCGCGCGAGGCCCTCCTGCACCATCGCCTGCTGCACCCAGATCCACCGCCCGCCTTCCGATTGCGCGAACACCTGCGCCAGCGCCGTCTCGGAACGCGGCGGCTCAGCCGGAGGCGGCGCTGGACTTGGCGTCCCGCTCGCGCCATCGACGGGCTGGGCTTTCGGCGTTCGCGCCGGCAGCCGCTTCACGCCGCCATAAGCGAGGAGGGCCGGGCGATGCAGCGCCAGCCGCTCCAGGCCCGCCCGCGCCTCGCGGGCGAACGGCTGATCCCCGAACGGCGCCTCGATCCCGGTGAGCGTGACGCGGAGGCCGCCATCGAGCAGCAGCGTATCTCCGTCGAGCACCTGCGCGACTCGGCCCTTCTCGCCCTTTTCCAACCCGTCGAGCTTGGGGCCGCACCCAGCGAGCAACCCAAGCGCGACGAGAATGGCGAGCTTCCCCGTCCGACGCATCGGGCGCCTCCTCGGCATGTCGCTGGGCGTTTTGTGCCGACGCCCCCAATTGTACCGAGGTCCCGGCCGCGCCATAAATCCTCCTACGGCTCCGTAGCTCAGCTGGATAGAGCGGCTCCGTCCTAAGGAGCGGGTCGGGAGTTCGAATCTCTCCGGAGTCGCCGTTCGCGTTTTATCGCGTTGATTCTACTAGAGGTTTGACACTCTGCTTCGCAAGGTTTGACACTGGGCGTTCGGCGATCGTTCGCCAACGTCGCAATTCGACGATTGCTGGCGTCGCTCGTTGCATTAGGTTGCTAGATCAGAAATGGACGCATCGACGATCCGCTTGTTTGCGTGGTTTGCAGCGATCGCGCTTGTGGTCGCCGTCGCGCTTTCGATGCTTTTTTCCGTGCCCTACATATTCACAGCCGCAGGCTTCGCCGGATGGCTGTTCGTCGGGCAACTGGTCACGATTGATGACGACTTCCCCGGCGGCTGGAGCAATCCAGACGGCATCCATCCGATCCCCTGGGCTCCGCTTGCTCTCAAGGGCCTAATCTTTCTGGCGCTCTTGCTTGCGGCTGGGTCGCCTGCGATACGCCAATGGGGCGGGTGAGGCTTTGGGCACCCTGAAACGGCTAGCACTCCATGTCGTCGGCTTTGGACTAGTGGCCTACTTCAACCTCGCCGGGCTCAAAGGGGAGATTTCGAAGCCCTACTATTTGTCTTTGCTCGCGATCTTTTGCGTGGCCTTGATAGTCGGTTGGGTCACCTATTTGCGATCCGACAAGGATGCCGCGCACGGACACGATCTGCTTCTGAGGCGCACACAGCGGATTCAACACTCCGCGTTTGTGGCGACGCTGCTGACCATGAGTTTGGCGTGTGCTGAGCTGGTGCTCACCGGCAGGACTTCCGTCGCGACGATAACCCCGTTGTTGTGGCTGTTTCTGATCTCATTTACCGCCTTTGTACTGACCGGGCTCATCGCTGGTATCTTGCAGGCTCTGAGTGTGCTTCGAGCGTCGGCCTCGCCCTCTGACGGCTAACCCTCAATCCGGTCCATAGCGTCGCGCGCCAAGCGCTCTTGCTCCGCAGCCTCGGTGTACCGTTCTACCTCGCGCAGCGTCTTGTGTCCGGTGATCGCGGCGATTTGCTTAGACGTGCATCCCGCCTCCGCGAGCCGCCGCGCCGCCGCCTTGCGTAAACCGTGGGCCGTGCGCTTCTTCAAACCCGCCGCGCGCGCCGCCTTGGCGAACCAATCGCCGAAGCCTCCCACGCTCCACGGTCGGCCGTAGCTCGTCACAAGGCGACTCAGCACGCTGCTAGATCCCGCTTCGACGCCTCGACGCGAAGTATGTGAAGCCATCGTCTGGCAATGGTGATCGGCCTTAGCCGCGCGCGCGTTCCAGATGCGCGCGGATGCTGTGCTCGAGCGTATCGATCGCGCCCCAGGCGATGATGTCCGCCGCGCCGGCGGCAAGCGCCGCGGCGCGCGCCGCCTCTCCGCCGCCCGTCAACGCGAGGATCGGCGCCTGCGGGCGGCGCGCACGAAGATCGCGGATCACGTCCGCGCCGTCGCCGTCCGGCAGGTCGAAATCGATGAGAATGAGGTCGAACGGGATAGCGGCGCTGGCGTCGTGCGCTTCGCCAGGATCCACGAAATGCGTGGCCTCGATCGCCCCCGCCCAGCCGTCGTCGGCGAACCGGTCGAGCAGGAGCTCCGCGGCGGCACGATCGGGCTGCAGGAGGAGGATGCGTGCGGGCTTGGGCAGGAAGGGCGGCTGGCTCATGGCGGGGGCGTATGCGGCCGCTTCTCTGCAAGCGCAAGCTGCGCGGGGCCGGCTGATTGTCTTGCGCCGGTAGCCCTCCTAGAGTCCGTGCGGTTGGCGAGAAGCGCCGGCCGAGGGAGCGGGAATGCGGCGGTCTTATGCGAATTTCTGGTCGCGGACCGCGGCCGGGCTGACGGCCTGGGCGCATACGCGCGCGGCCGTGTTCCGCTGGGGCGTGGTGGCGATCCTGACCCTCGTCTGGATCCTCGGCGGGCTCTACCATTTCATTTTTGAGGCGCATCAGCCGCCGCTGGAAGCCTTCTACAAGACGATCGCGGCGATCGGCATGTGGGACGATTATTTCAACGTCCCCGACAACGACCTGCTGCAGATCGTGCGCTATTCGGCCATCGCCACGCCCGTCGTCGGCCTGATCTTCGCGTTCTCCGGCCAGCTCGGCCGCGGGCTGGCGCGGATGTTCAATCTCGGCGCCGCCCATCACGTCGTGATCGCCGGCGACGGTCCCCCCGCGCTGACGCTGGCGCTCGACGCGCGCGCCAAGGGCGACGCGGTCATTCTCATCGGCCAGGATCTTCCCGAGGACACTGCGCTTGGCCTTCGCCGACGCGGCGTGATCGTGCTGGAAGGCGACGCCAAGCAGCTCGACACCTTGAAGGCTGCGCGCGCCGACCATGCCGCGCACGTCGTCGCGTTCGCGGATGACGACACCGAAAACCTGCAGATCGAAGCGGTGATGCGCCGGCTCGCCGGCGATCGCAGGCGCCATCGCCGCCCGGTGGCGGTGCACGTCGCGACGCGCGCGCCGATCCTGTTGCGCGAGGCGCGCGAGATGCGCTCGCTGGAGCAATCCAAGCGCGACGCCGCCGAGCGCGCCGGCAAGCCGCTGCCGCCGGCCGCCGTCGATGCAAAGCCCTTCTCGCTGGACGAGCTCGCCGCGCGCGCGCTCATCCAGGCCGAGGCGGGCACGATCCTCGATCTTGCCGAGCAATTGAGCCAGCCGCGCCCGCACATCGTGATTTTCGGCTTCGACGAGGAAGCCGAGCAGGTGGCGGTGCGCACGCTGGCGAGCCTGTGGTCGGCCCGGCTCGAGCCGCCGCGCCTGACCGTGTGCACGCGTGAGCACGAGCGCGCCAAGGCGCGGTTCGAGGCGCGCTATCCGCAGGCGGTCGCCCATACGAGCCTTTGGGTCGCCGACATCGCCTTCCGAGAGTTCGATTGGGCGACGGCCAAGATCGATGTCGGCCTGATCCAGGAGATCGCCGCTGCGCGCGGGCCCGTGAGCGCCATCGTGGTGTCCACCGGCTCGGACGCGGACAATATCCTCATCTCGCTCGCCTTGAAGCGGACGTGCAATCAGGTCGTCGCCGGCGCCCGGACCGCGCCGGCGCCGATTTTCATGCGCGAGACGAGCCAATCGGAATTCTCGCGGACCTATGCGCGCGGCGACGACACGCCCGACGAGCTCGACGCCTACCTGCAGGCCTTCGGCGCCCATCAGGTCGTGGCGACCCGCGCCTATGTGCTCGACGGCGCCCTCGATATGGGCGCGGCGATCGCCCACCGGCACTACGCGGCCGGACTATCCGCACGCGGACAAGCGACAATGAAGGACCTGCAGGCCGCCGCGAAGGGCTGGGACGACGTGCTGGAGACCTATCGCGACGCCAACCGCTCGTCGGCGGATTCCGCGATGGTGAAGCTATGGGACGCCGGCTGGCGCCGCGCCGAGAGCCACGAGCGCGAAGGGGCCGAGATGGATCCGGCCGTCCCCGACGAAATGATGACGCGGATGGCTCAGCGCGAGCACGATCGCTGGATGGCCGATCGTCTGCTCGGCGGCTGGCGCCCCGGCGAGAAGCGCGACAACGAACTGCGCGTGCACAACAATCTGAAGCCGTGGAGCGCGCTTACGCCGGACGAGCAGAAGCGCGACGAGGACCAGATCCGCGCCGCGGTGCAGATCGGCCGCACCATGCACAGGCACGGCTTCATGAAACGCGGATAGGAAGGAGCGCGGGCCTCCAGGCCCGCTTGTTCCGCATACGGCAGATTGCGCGCCTGGAGGCGCGCGCTCCAACCTCTTAAGTCCCGATCTGTCCGCCGTCGTCTCGGGTGATGACGACGACCGCGGAGCGCGGCCAGGCGCCGCCTCCATCGGGAAACGACGAGCCCGGGCGGACATTGTCGCGGAACCGCGCGCTGGAATAGCGCACGCCGGCATTGTCCTCGCCCGGATGCTGGATGGCGACGAAGAACGCCTTCTCGTCCGGCGCCATCGTCGGCCCGCAGATCTCGGCGCCCATGGGCCCGACGAGGAAACGCTTCACGTTCCGCGCGGCGGCCGGATCGGTCGGCGCCACGAGCACGGAATCGTTGCAATCGTTGAAGACCGTGTCGTTGCCGTCGGTGGCGATCCAGACATTCAGCGCGCGATCGAAGCAGATATTGTCCGGGCACGCGAAGCGGTCGCCGGTGAAGGTGCTTGCGCCATCGACGGCGGTGGAGACGAGCACCGCGCCGGCGCGCGTCTCGACGCTCGAGGCGTCGGGGTCGCCGGCAAGCGCGAAGACATCCCAGGTGAAGGTCGCCGCGCCGCAATCGTGATTGGCTTCCTCGATGCGGATGATGTGGCCCGTCCGGTTGGGTTGGCCTGCCGTGCGGTCGGGATTGGCGGGACGCGCGGTCGCGCGCACGTAATTGTTGGTGCACACGATGAACACGGATCCGCGTCCGACCCAATTGTCGTCGCGCAGGGCCTCCACGTCCTCCGGGCGATCCATCTGCGTGGCGCCGAGAGCCAGCGCCGCGTCGCGCACGCGCATGAAAACGTCCGCTTCGGTGTCGAAGCCCGGAATGTCGCCGCCGGGAGGGCCGGCCCCGAGCGCCGCGTTCGCTGCGGCGCGCGTGAGGGGAATCCAACGCCCCGTTCCATCCGCCTCGAAGCGCGCGGCGTGAAGCACGCCGGTGTCGAGCAGCGAGAACGCCGCGGCGCGATCGGCGGGGTCGAAGCGCCCGGCCGAGACGAACTTGTAGACGTGCTCGTTGTTCTGGTCGTCGCCCATATAGACCGCGACGCGCCCGTCGCGCGTGAGCGCGGTGGTGGCGCATTCGCCCGTCTTGCGCCCGAGGTGCGTTCGCTTGCGCGGCGCGCTCGACGGATCGTAGGGGTCGATCTCCACCACCCAGCCATAAAGCGAAGGCCCGTGCGGGTTCTTCGCCATGTCGTATTGCGGCGGCGCGAGCGCGCCATAGGAGGGGTATTGCGGCGGAACCATCATGCGCGTGCAATCGCGCCGATAGGCGCCGTCGCGCTGCGCCCCGGCGAGCGGCGCCGCTGCGGGCTCGGAGGCATGGAAGAGATAATGGAAGTTCTCTTCCGAAGTCAGGTAAGTGCCCCACGGCGTCTGTCCGCCCGCGCAGTTCGCATGCGTGCCGCACGCGATCGCGGGACCGGCGACGCCCTCCTGCGCGTTGTTGATGGCGCCCGCAGCGCGGATCCATGGATGCTCCGCGGCTGGACCTGAGAAGAGCGCGGGCGTGAACGGCGTGATCCGGCGGTTGACGTGCGCGTCTTGGACCGCAGACCAGCCCGCCTCCGTCTTTTCCAGCGCCACGATGCTGACCCCGGTGGACGCGATCGCTGCGGCGGCATGGGCGGCCGTGAAATCCTCCCGCCGCGCGACCGCGGGGAACATCATCTCCAGCCCGGCATATTCGTTGTTGGCGCAAAGGATCATGCGCGTTCCATCGCGCGGCGGCGGAAATGCATGCTCCGCAGGAAAGAGCGCGAGCATGTCGTTGTTCATGCCGAAGCGCTTCTCCTGGTCGGAGCGCGTGAGCGCATCCGGATCGAACCCCGGCAAGTCGCTGAAGAGCGCGTCGCCCCACGCGATCACGGCGCGCGCCGAATAGCCCGCCGGAACGGTCACTGCGTCTGCCGTGGTCGCCGCGACGGGTGAGAAAGTGAGCGCGCCGCTCGCGTCGGACGTGGCCGGCGTCGTCGTGCAGGCGGGCGCCAGCGAGAGCAGCGGCAGGCCGGCGAGGCCGCCGAGCAGGCCGCGCCGCGAGAGCCGCTCCGCGATCAGGTCCTGGATGTGCATGGCCGCCCCTTACGCTGCGCGGATGACGCTGCCGTGACGCTTCGCTATTCGGTTTGGATGCCGAGCGCAGCGCCCATCAATCGTATGTCCGCGATCTTGTTTTCGAACGATGTCCAATCGTCGCGCTCCGCGATCGCCGCCCAGATGGCTTCGAGCTCCTCGATCAGCAGGTCGCAAGGCGCCGTGCGCGCGAAATAGGGATGGTCAAGCCGCGGCGCGCGCTCGTCCGAGCGCTTTTCCACCTCCGCACGGATCGGGGCGAAGGCGGCGCCGTCATAATGGGAGGCGGCGGGGCTTTGCGCTGCGCGCGCTGCGCTTGCGGCGCCGCCGAACCAGTCGAAGAAGAATTGCGCCCATCCAATGCCGCTCTCGGTCATCCAGCCGAAGAGGAGGCGGAGGAAATCCATGTCGGCTGCGAGATCGCCGGTCGTCAGCCCGAGACGCGCGAACATCTTGTCGCGCAGCCCCGTCTGGTAATGGATCGCGAAAAAGCCGAGGCCCCGCTCGAGCGCCGGCGTGTCGCAGACGAGCGAAAAACAGCCGGCGAGCTGCGCGAGGTTCCATGACGCCGCTTCCGGTTGCCGGCCGAAGGAATAGAGCCCCACTTCGTCGAAATAGGCGGCAGTGAAATTGGGGTCGCTCGTCGGCAGGAACCGCCACGGCCCGTAATCGAAGCTCTCGCCGGTGAGCGTCATATTGTCGGTGTTGAGCACGCCGTGCACGAAGCCGGCCGCCATCCAGCTCGCCGCGAGCCGCGCGGAGGCCTCCACGACCTTCTCGAACAGCGCCGCCGCGCGCGCTTCGCCTTCCTGGTCCGAAAGCTCGGGATAATAGCACTCGACGGCATGATCGATCAGCACACGGATGAGATCGGGGCGCTCGAAATAAGTGAGCCTCTGGAACGTTCCGAACCGGAGGTGCGAGTGCGAAAGCCGCGTCAGCACCGCTGCGCGCGTTGGCGACGGCTCATCGTTCCGCTGCAGCGCTTCGCCCGTCTCGAAGAGCGCGAAGGCCTTCGAGGTCTTCACGCCGAGGGCGGCGAGCATCTCCGCGGCCAGCACCTCTCGCACGCCGCCCTTGAGCGTCAGCCGCCCGTCTCCGAAGCGCGAATAGGGCGTCTGCCCGGAGCCCTTGGTCGCCAGATCGAGCAGGCGCCCCGCATCGTCGCGCAGCTGCGCATAGAGGAACCCGCGCCCGTCGCCGATGTCGGGGTTGTACACGCGGAACTGGTGCCCGTGATAACGCATCGCGAGCGGCCGGGGCATGTTGCCCGGCAAGGGCTCGAAGCGCGCAAAGGCGCTCTCCCATTCCGCTGGGTCGAGCGTGTCGAGGCCGACGCGCGCCGCCCACGCATCGTTGCGGAAGCGCAGGATGTGCTTGGGGAAGGTCGCTGGCGCGACCGGGTCGGCGAACTCTGGGCCAAGCGCGGCGAAACGCGGATCGGGTCGATAGGCGGGCGAAGGCGGCATGCGAGGGCAACGTTGTCGGCGTCGGGGGGCGCCGATTCAAGCCGCGTTTGGAGGCGCCAGCGCCCGTGACGTAGGCGGTCCCCTGTGGCAGGAACCTTGGGGCGAGGGTCGTGGGGAGTGGAGGGAAGCATGGCTCGTCCCAACGGGTGGGTTTGCGTGGCGATCGCCCAGGCCTTGCTGCTGGCGGTTGTGGCCTGCGGCGGCGAGAAGGAAAAAGCTGAGGAGCTCACGCCCCAGGCCAAGCTCGCCCAGGCGCTGGATCCGTGCGCCAACCCGCAAGGCGCGGGCGCCGAGGGCATGTGCAAGGACGCCAAGCTGGCCCAGGCCGGCGGCGCCTTGAGTGAAACGCTGGTGGAGGCGGCTTCCGCGATCTCGCCCCCCGGCGCGGACCAGCTGGTGCAGAACCAGCAGCGCTGGTTGGCCGCCCAGAAGGTCGAGTGCGGCATGATCGATCTGGAGGCCGCGCCGACGCCGGAGCAGGCCACGTGCCTGCAGGCCGCCATGCGCGAGCGCGCGCAGGACGCGACCACCGCCGTGCAGCAGGTCGGCGGCTACACCTTCCAGCGCATGGAGATCACCGAGGCGACCGCCGTGACCGCCGAAGCGGCGGCCGCAAGCGGCCTAGGGGACGATGCGCCCAAGGCGATCACCCGCGACATCCGCTTCCCGCGCATCGACAACGCCGCCACGCCCCAGGCGCAGCGCTTCAATGAGCTCGTCGCCCAGCAGCCGCAATTCCGCCTGGAGGACCAGACGGAGGAGCAGGTGAGCTATGCGATCGCCTTCGCCGGCCCTGAGCTCATCTCGGTTCGCTTCGACACGTATGATTACACGCTCGGCGCTGCGCACCCGAACAATGGCGTCCGCGCCGTGACCGTGGTGATGACGTCCGGCCAGCCGCTGGCCGCGACCGACGTGTTCAAGGCAGGCTCGGGCTGGGAGAATTTCCTCACCACGCGGGCGCTGCGCGAGCTGACGGCGCAGTTCCGCGACGCCGGCTTCACGCCCCCGCGCGCCGACGTGCGCGATGCGGTGACCAAGCCGCACCTGTGGCTGGTGAAGGCCGAGGGCCTGACGCTGCTCTTTCCGCCGTACTCGTTCGGCGGCCCGCATGCGCTGGGCGGCGCGGAGGTGACGGTGCCGTGGGCGGAGCTCGCGCGCTTCCTCAACCCGCAAGCCCCGCAGCCCATCCGCGCTCCCGCCTAACAGAATGAGGCGTCCCCTCTCCCCTGGAGGGGAGTGGGATGCTTCATCCTGGTGCGGAACGTCACACGTGGATGTCGCGGTCCTTGGTTTCCGGCCAGAAGATGAGCGTGACCAGGATCGCGACGGCGGTGACGATCACGGGGAACCACAGGCCCGCATAGATGTTCCCGGTGGCGGTGTTGATCGCGAACACGGTCGCCGGCAGGAGCCCGCCGAACCAGCCCGTTCCGATATGATAGGGAAATGAGAGTGCAGTATAGCGGATGCGTGTCGGGAAGAGCTCCACGAGCGCCGCCGCCTGCGGCCCGTAGAGCGCCGTCGCCGCCACGATGAAGAGCGCCAGGACCCCGAACACCAGCGCGTAATTGATCTGCGCCGGATCGGCCGCGCTTGGATAGCCGGCGGCGGTGAGCGCTTGCCGGAGTTGTCCGTCGAACGCCGCGCGCGCGGCGCGGATTTCCGTCGGCGATTTGCCTTCCGCGCTCTCTGCTTGAACCTCCGTTGCGCCGATGCGGATGCGCGCCGGCGCGCCTGCAGGCCCTGCTTCGCTCGAATAGGACACGCCCGCCGCCGAGAGCGACGCCTTCGCGATGTCGCACGAGCTCGCGAACTGGTGCGCGCCGCCGGTGAGATCGAGCTGGAAGCTGCAATCGGCGGGATCGGCGACGACGACGGCCGGCGCCGTCTGCGAAGCGGCTGCGAGCGCGGGATTGCCCGCGCGTGTGATCATGTGGAAGCCGGGGAAGTAGAGCAGCAGCATGAGGATCATGCCGCCGAGCATGATCGGCTTGCGTCCGATGCGATCCGACAGCGACGCGAAGAAGAGGTAGAGCGGCGCCGAGAAGAGCACGACCGCGATCATGAAGAGGTTCACGGTCTTGGAATCGATCTTGAGGATTCGCTCCAGATAGAATTGCGAATAGAAGTGCGCGGTGTACCAGACCACGCCCTGCGCCATCATCACTCCGAAGAGCGCGAGCAGAACGATCCGCAGGTTCTTCCATTCAAGGAAGCTCTCGGCGTAGGCGCGCTTCGTGGTCTTTCCCTCGTTCTTGAGCTTCTGAAAGGCTGGGCTCTCTTCGAGCTGCATCCGGATCCAAACCGAAACCGCCAACAGGCCGATCGAGAAGAGGAACGGGATGCGCCAGCCCCAGTCGCGGAATGCTTCCTCACCCATGATCCCGCGCGCGCCGAGGATGACGCCCAGCGCGCCGACGAGGCCGATCGAGGCGGAGGTCTGGATCCACGCCGTCGCCGCGCCGCGCTTTCCGTGCGTTGCGTGCTCCGCGACATAGATCGCCGCACCGCCATACTCGCCGCCCAGGGCGAAGCCCTGCAGCACCCGGCACGCCACGAGCAGCACCGGCGCCCACACCCCGATCGTCTCGGCGGTGGGCAGGAGGCCGATCGCGAAGGTGGCGAGGCCCATGATCGTGATCGTGATCAGGAAGGCGCCCTTGCGGCCCGCCGCGTCGCCGATCTTGCCGAACACCAGCGCCCCGAGCGGCCGCACGATGAACCCGACCGCGAAGGTGAGGAGCGTGAAGACGAACGCCTGCGCGTCCGGCAGCCCCGCGAAGAAATGCGCGCTCATGACCGAGGCGAGGGCGCCGTAGACGAAGAAGTCGTACCATTCGAAGACCGTCCCGGCCGCCGAGGCCGTCACGACCATGCGCATCTTCTCCGGACTGACTTCCGGCGCCGAACTGGCGGGGGCGGCGACGTCGGTCATGGATCCTCCTCTTGGCCTTCGCCCCGGCGGTGGACGGCCGCCCTCGACGGGAGGGGGACCCCAATCCCGCGAGGCCGGTTCTCCCGCATCGTCCAGGCGTCTGCATCGTCCCGGCGAAAGTGTCGCTGTTGCGCGGTCCGGGGCGGCGGTTGTCAAGCCCGAAGCGCGCGTGCTATCCGCCCCTGCGGCCAATCGCGCGCCACCCCCTAAAACGGGGTGGGGGTGCGGGATTCGGCGAGCGCGTAAAAAATCCCGTATTTTGGCGATTCTGGCGCGCGGATGCCGCGGGCCGTCTTGGGCCAGTTCATTTGGGGCGACTTTAAATTGGCCGAATCAAACGAAGCGATCGTCGCGGAAGCCGCCGAGCGGTACGCGCAGGCCGCGTTCGACCTGGCGCAGGAATCGAACGCCCTGGCTCAGCTGGAAGCGGATTTCGCCAAGCTGGACGAGGCATGGGCGGCGAGCGCCGACCTGCGCGACGTCGCCGGCTCGCCGCTGATCGATCCTGAGGAAAAGGCGCGCGCCTTCGTGGCGGTGGCCGACAAGCTTGGCCTCTCAACCCTGGCGCGCAACCTGATCGGCGTCGTCGCCAGGAACCGCCGCGCCGCCGAGCTGCCGTCGATCTCGCGCTCCTTCCGCCGCCGCCTCGCGCAACATCGCGGCGCGCGCCAGGCCGAGATCATCTCCGCCCGTCCGCTCGCCGACGCCGAGCGCGATGAGATCATCGCGACAGTGGGCAAGTCTCTGGGCGTGAAGATCGAAGCGCAGACGAAGGTCGATGATCGCCTGATCGGCGGCTTCATCGTGCGCGTCGGCTCGCGCCAGTTCGACGCCTCGCTCCGCTCCAAGCTCGATTCACTGAAACTCGCGCTCAAGAGCGCTTAAGAACAACGCTTCACGAAGAGGACTGAAACGATGGATGTCCGCGCAGCGGAAATCTCCGCGATCCTGAAAGAGCAGATCAAGGGCTTCGGCGCCGAGGCCGAGGTGGCCGACATCGGCCGCGTGCTCTCCGTCGGCGACGGCATCGCGCGCGTGTACGGCCTCGATAACGTGCAGGCCGGCGAGATGGTGGAGTTTCCCGGCGGCGTGAAGGGCATGGCCCTCAACCTCGAGCGCGACAATGTCGGCGTCGTGATCTTCGGCGAGGACCGCGGCCTTAAGGAAGGCGACACCGTCAAGAAACTCGGCGAGATCGTCGATGTGCCGGTTGGCAAGGGCCTCTTGGGCCGCGTCGTCAATCCGCTCGGCGAGCCGATCGACGGCAAAGGTCCCATCAAGGCCGCAGAGCGCCGCACGGTGGACGTGAAGGCGCCGGGCATCATTCCGCGCAAGTCCGTGCACGAGCCGATGCAGACCGGCATCAAGGCGATCGACACGCTTATCCCGATCGGTCGCGGCCAGCGCGAGCTGATCATCGGCGACCGGCAAACGGGCAAGACCGCGGTCGCGATGGACACGATCCTCTATCAGCGCGAGGCGCACGAGAAGAACGCCTCCGAGAGCGAGAAGCTCTATTGCATCTATGTCGTGGTCGGCCAGAAGCGTTCGACCGTCGCCCAGATCGTCAAGACTCTCGAAGATCGTGGAGCTCTCCAGTACTCGATCATCGTCGCCGCCACGGCCTCGGAGCCCGCGCCATTGCAATTCCTCGCCCCGTTCGCCGGCTGCGCAATGGGCGAATGGTTCCGCGACAACGGCATGCACGCGCTCATCATCTATGATGATCTCTCCAAGCAGGCCGTCGCGTATCGCCAGATGTCGCTCTTGCTGCGCCGTCCGCCGGGCCGGGAAGCCTATCCGGGCGACGTGTTCTATCTGCACTCGCGGCTGCTGGAGCGCGCCGCGAAGCTGAACGAGGACAACAAGGCCGGCTCTCTGACCGCGCTGCCGATCATCGAGACGCAGGCCAACGACGTCTCCGCGTATATCCCGACCAACGTGATCTCGATCACCGACGGCCAGATCTTCCTGGAAACGGACCTCTTCTTCCAGGGCATCCGCCCGGCCGTGAACGTCGGCATCTCGGTGAGCCGCGTGGGCGGCAACGCCCAGATCAAGGCGATGAAGCAGGTCGCCGGCGCCATCAAGGGCGAGCTCGCGCAATACCGCGAGATGGCGGCGTTCGCGAAGTTCGGCTCCGACCTCGACGCCTCCACCCAGCGCCTGCTCAATCGCGGCGCCCGGCTGACCGAATTGCTGAAGCAAGACCAGTTCGCGCCGGTGCCGGTGGAGGAGCAGGTGGTGCTCATCTATGCCGGCACGCGCGGCTACGTGGACCGCGTCGATGTGAACAAGGTCCGCCAGTACGAGTCTGAGCTGGTGGCGTGGCTGCGCTCCAAGAAGGCGAGCCTTCTGGCCGACATCCGCTCCAAGAAGGAGCTGAAGGATTCCGGCCTCGAGGCGCAGGTGAAGGCCGCGCTCGACGAATTCGCCAAAGTGTTCGCGGGCTGAGCGATGCCCAGCCTCAAGGACTTCCGCAACCGGATCTCCAGCGTGAAATCCACGCAGAAGATCACCAAGGCGATGCAGATGGTGGCGGCCGCCAAGCTGAAGCGCGCGCAGGGCGCGGCGGAGGCGGCTCGTCCGTATGCGGAGCGCGTCGCGACGGTGATGGCGAACCTCGCGGCCGCCGTGCAGGGCGAGAGCGCGCCGCTCCTGCTGCGCGGGACCGGCAAGGACGAGACGCATCTTCTTGTCGTCGCCACGTCCGAGCGGGGTCTCTGCGGCGGGTTCAACACCCAGATCGTCCGCTTGGCGCGCGAGCGCATCAATGAGCTGCTGCGCGCCGGCAAGAAGGTGAAGCTGCTCCTGGTCGGCAAGAAGGGCCGCGACCAGCTGCGCCGCGTGCATGCCGACAAGATCGTCGATTACATCGATCTCTCCGGCTTCCGCGCGATCGACGCGACCGCCGCGCGCCTGGTGGCCGAGAAGGTCACGTCGCTCTTCGCAGCGGGCGAGTTCGACGTCGCGACGCTCTTCTATTCGCGCTTCAAGTCCGTCATCAGCCAGGTCCCGACCGCACGCCAGCTCATCCCGGCCGTGGCCGCCGAAGGCGCCAAGCCGCCGGACCTGAAGGGCGCCGTGTACGAGGCCGAGCCCAGCGAAGAGGAGATCCTCGAGGCGCTGCTGCCGCGCTACATCTCCAGCCTCATCCTGCAGGCGCTGCTGGAGAACCAGGCCGGCTTCGCCGGCGCGCAGATGACCGCGATGGACAACGCCACGCGCAACGCCGGCGACCTCATCAAGAAGCTGACGCTGCGCTACAATCGCCAGCGCCAGGCCAACATCACCAAAGAGCTGATCGAGATCATCTCCGGCGCGGAAGCCCTCTAGGGAGCAACGACGATGGCTGGCCCGACATCCGTTCTGCATCGCGAGCTCGCGCATTCCGGCGGCGGCCGCGACGGCAAGGTGCACCTCGACAACGAGACGCTCTGGATCGCTATGGCGATCCCAAAAGACATGGGCGGGTCGGGCCTAGGCGCGAACCCGGAGGCGCTGTTCGCCATGGGCTACGCGACGTGCTTCAATTCCGCGGTGCTCTTCGTCGCCGGCCAGAAGAAGCTCGATGCCTCGAAGGCGAAGGTAAGCTGCGAAGTCGGCATCGGCCGCAACGACGCGGGCGGCTTTGCGCTGCAGGCCAAGCTCACCGTCTCCATCCCCGGCATGGACAAGGCGCAGGCGCAGGAGCTCGTCGAAGCCGCGCATCAGGTGTGCCCGTATTCGAACGCCACGCGCGGCAACATGCCGGTGGAGCTGGTCGTCGAATAATGCGTGCGGCGGCGCCTCTCTCGCTTGCAGCGCTCGCCGCGTGCGGCCCCGCCTGGGCGCCGGGGGACGCGCCATCGCATCCCTGCCCGCGCATCAGCGCCGCCGAGTTCGAGCGCGCGATCGCCGACGGCGCGACCCGCGGGACGGTGCGCGTCTTCGCCAGTGGGGTCTCGGACCGCATCACCGGCCCAGGCGTCGAGCATTGCGCGACATTCAAGGGAAGCGCGATCAAGCCGTGCCGCCGGCCCAATGATTATGTGCTGAGCTTCGAGATCGAGAGCGGCGAAAGCTTCTACGTGCGCGTCGAGGCCGGTGAAGAATACCGCTTCCGCCCGCAGAACGCGCCGAACACGTGCGAAATCCTGGAACACTGAAGACGCTGAAGACGAGACGAGGAAGAGGCGATGACCAAACCAATGAAAGGCCGTATCGCGCAGGTGATCGGCGCTGTCGTGGACGTCGAGTTCGACGGCCACCTGCCGGACATCTACAACGCGCTCGAGACGATCAACCGCGGCAACCGCCTCGTGCTCGAAGTGGCGCAGCACCTGGGCGAAAGCACGGTGCGCACGATCGCGATGGACACCACCGACGGCCTGGTCCGCGGCAACGAAGTGACCGACACCGGCTCCCCGATCGCGGTGCCCGTGGGCGACGCGACGCTGGGGCGCATCATCAACGTCATCGGCGAGCCGATCGACGAAGCCGGCCCGGTGCGCAGCGAGACCAAGCGCGCGATCCACCAGCTCGCGCCGGCCCTCGTCGATCAGAAGACCGAGCCGGAAATGCTCGCCACCGGCATCAAGGTCATCGATCTTCTGTGTCCGTACGCGAAGGGCGGCAAGATCGGCCTCTTCGGCGGCGCCGGCGTCGGCAAGACCGTCATCATCCAGGAACTGATCAACAACATCGCCAAAGCTTATGGCGGCTATTCGGTGTTCGCCGGCGTCGGCGAACGCACGCGCGAAGGCAACGATCTCTATCACGAGATGATCGAGTCCGGCGTGAACAAGCACGGCGGTGGCCAGGGCTCGCGTTGCGCGCTCGTGTTCGGCCAGATGAACGAGCCGCCGGGCGCGCGCGCGCGCGTGGGCCTCACCGGCCTGACGGTCGCGGAACACTTCCGCGATCAGGGCCAGGACGTGCTCTTCTTCGTCGATAACATCTTCCGCTTCACGCAAGCGGGTTCCGAAGTGTCGGCGCTGCTTGGCCGCATTCCCTCGGCGGTCGGCTATCAACCGACGCTCGCCACCGAGATGGGGCAGATGCAGGAGCGCATCACCTCGACGGTGAAGGGCTCGATTACCTCGGTGCAGGCGATATACGTGCCCGCGGACGACTTGACCGACCCCGCGCCCGCGACCTCGTTCTCGCACTTGGACGCCACCACCACGCTGTCGCGCTCGATCGCCGAGAAGGGCATCTATCCGGCGGTCGATCCGCTCGACTCCACCTCGCGCATCCTCGATCCGCGCGTCGTCGGCCAGGAGCATTATGATGTCGCGCGCGCCGTGCAGGAGACGCTGCAGCGCTACAAGTCGCTGCAGGACATCATCGCCATCCTCGGGATGGACGAGCTCTCCGAAGAAGACAAGCTGGTCGTCGCGCGCGCGCGCAAGGTCGAGCGGTTCCTGTCGCAGCCCTTCCACGTCGCCGAAGCCTTCACCAACACGCCCGGCGTGCTCGTCGATGTGAAGGACACGGTGCGCGGCTTCAAAGGCCTCGTCGAAGGCCAATACGATCACCTGCCCGAGCAAGCCTTCTACATGGTCGGCGGCATCGAGCAGGCGGTCGCGAAGGCGCAGCGCATGGCTGCGGAAGCGGCGTGAGCATGGCGTCGCACGCCCTGCGCGTCTTCTCCTCTTCGAGTGCGCTCACATGAGCCCCGGCGAGGTCGCAGCGCGCGTGATCGTGGATTTCTGCTTGCCGATGATCCAGGGCAAGCGCGTCGCGCATGCGCCGGTGCTTGGCCGTCAGCTTGAGGGCGAGGAGAAGGCCGAGATCGGCGGCAGCGCGGACGGCGTGACGATGGTCTTCGACACTCTGCAGGGCAGCGTTTTTTGCGACCTGGCCGACGCGCGCGCGCTGATCTGGTATCGGGAGGCGGACAGCGAGGCGGCGCCGGGCCTGCTCGATGCG
Organism: Hyphomonadaceae bacterium; assembly: GCA_016791425.1. Lineage (GTDB taxonomy): Bacteria > Pseudomonadota > Alphaproteobacteria > Caulobacterales > Aquidulcibacteraceae > CADEEL01. The sequence continues at coordinate 518,584 of JAEUMQ010000007.1, forward strand.
GCCCTGAAGCGTGCGTATCCTGCGGCGAAGCAGCTGGAAGAAGTGCCCCATCCCCAACAGCGTGCGATGCGCGTGCGCGCCTACGAGGTGGACCTCGGCGACGGCAAGCTGAGCCGCCTGGAGGTTGGCTTCCCGCTGCCTGGCGCGCCGCCGCAGGATCGCGGTTTCGTGGTGCGGGTGAACGCGCTTCTGCGCGGCGCGGCCGCGTCGCCGGGCGCGGCTGGGCCGGCGGCGCCGCCCGAGGCGCCAACGCCGCCCGAGCCGAAAAAGAAGAAGGGTTGGTTCTGAGACATGGCTGACAAACTGAACTTCGCGCTGGTGTCGCCCGAGCGCGAGCTCTTCAACGGTGAAGTCGATCAGGTCGTCGTGCCCGGCACGGAAGGCGAGTTCGGCGTGCTGCCGAACCATGCGCCGGTGATCTCGATGATCCGCCCCGGCGCTCTGCGCATCTTCGACGGCGGCGTCGAGCGGCGCATTTTCGTCGATGGCGGGTTCGCGGATGTGACGCCGGCCGGATTGACCGTCCTTGCGGAAGACGCCGTCGATCTGGCCAGCGTGGATGCAGCCAAGCTCGACCAGGACATCAAGAATGCGTCGGAGGACGTCCGCGACGCGCGGGAGGAGCCCAAGCGCCTTGCGGCCGAAGCGCGCCTGAAGCGTCTTGAAGCGTTGAAAGCCGCGCTCACCCGCCGTTAACGCTCTTCAAAAGGGAAGCCGCGCGTCGGCACGCTCCTGGCACGGGCGTGCGGATCATGAATGCGCACGCCCTCTTCATGCCCGCCGATGCCGAGGCCAAGCCGTGCGCTGTCCCGCGACGGCGCATAAGGCAACTCTTCTTCGCATTGTTCGCAGGCGCCCTCGTCCTCAATGCATACGCCTGGCTCGTCGAGCCGCGCATGCTGATGGTGAACCGCGTGACGATCGAGAGCGCGACCTGGACTGGCGCGCCGTTGACCATCGCCGCGCTGGGCGATGTCCATGTCGGCGGCATGCACGTTCCCGCCGAGCGGGTCGAGCAGGTCGTGCGGCGCATCAACCGGCTGAACCCGGACCTCGTCGTTCTGCTCGGCGACTATGCCGATGGCGAGGCCCGCGCGGCGGACCGTTCGCCTGCGGAGCGCGAGGAGATCGTCCGTGGGCTGTCGAGTTTCCGCGGCCTGACCGCGAAATACGGGACCGCCGCCGCGATCGGCAACCATGACGCCTATTATGATCGCGCCGGCATCATGAACGTGCTGGAGGCCGCCGGCGTGCGGGTGCTCTCGAACGCCAATGCCGTGATCGAGCGTGCGAACGGCGAGCGTTTCGTGGTCGCGGGCCTCGAGGACGTGGACACCGGCCGCCCCGATTATGAAGAAGCCATGGCGCGCGCCCCCGCGGACGCCCCAGTGATCGTCGTTGCGCACAATCCCGATGTCTTCCCGCACCTGCCGAGCCGGCCCGCGCTCACGCTCGCGGGCCACACCCATTGCGGCCAGGTGAGCGTGCCGTTCGTCGGCCGCCCCGTGACAGAATCCGCCTACGGACAAAGATACGCGTGCGGCCATGTCGAGGAGGCGGGTCGGCATCTCTTCGTCACCGCCGGCTTGGGCACGAGCCTCCTGCCGGTGCGCTTCATGAACCCGCCGGAGATCGCGCTCATCACGCTGCGCGGGCCTTCGGCGCCGCCTGTGAGCTGAGGGGCTTTACGCCTCAGGCCGCTCGCCGCCGAGGCCGAAGAGGCGCATGGGTTTCTTCTTCTTCGAACTCTTCGGCGCGAGGCCCTTCGCCGCGAGCCAGTCGAGCGAGAGCCCGGCCACGTCGCGCCATTCAGGCTCGCCGATGAGCCAATGGCTCATCTCCGGAAATTCGTGGAACTGCGCCTGGCCGTCCTTGTAGCGCGCCGCGATGCGCCGAACGGTGGTGGCCGAATTCACATGGTCCTGCCCGCCTGCGATAGCGAGCACGGGCGCCGCGATCTTGTAGGCTGGCGCCGCCGCCGCCATCGTCCGGTCGAGCCACCAATGCACGACCTCCATGATCGCGCGTCCGCTCTCCGGGAGAAACCGCGCGAAGGCGCGCCGCGCGGCATCGCGCGAAAGCCGGTCGAGCGTGGTTTGCCGCGCGATGCGGAAATCCGGCGGGATCGGCCGGCGCCAATAATCGCCGAGCATCGCCACGCCGAACGCATTGCTGGTTTCGTTGATCGTGGTCGGCGGCACGCCCCAAGGCGCGGACGGCGCGAGCAGCACGAGCGCCTGCGCCTTCATGCGCGCCGCGACGAGCTGCGCCACGAGGCCGCCGAGCGAATGCCCGATCAGGATCGGCGGCTCTGAGAGCTCGCGCGCATAATGCACGTAGGCGTTGGCGTAATCGTCCACGCCAGTCTGCGCGAGGAGCTCAAGATCCGCGCCGCGCTCATGGTGCGGCATGTTCGGCGCGTGCGTCTCATAGCCCGCGCCTTCGAACGCTGTACGGAACTCGTCGAAGGACCAGCCGCCGCAGAACGCGCCGTGAATGAATACGATTGGCGGCGCCATCAAATAACCTCGCTGCGTGAAGGCGCCGGACCAATGCTCCTAGGCCAAAGTTCCTAGGAGCGTGTCGCAACGGTACATCGTTGCAAGCACTGGGCCGGCGGACTCATCCATCCGCCTTCGTTCGCTGCGTTCCCCCCGCATGGCGCATGAAGCGTCGCACCACATCCTCATATACCGCGCGCTTGAACGGTATCACAAGTGCGGGCGCCTCTTCGAGCCTGCCCCAGCGCCAGTCGCTGAATTCCGGTTTATGTTTGTCGAGCTGGACATCGGCGTCGCGGCCGCGAAATCGAAGCGCGAACCATTTCTGACGCTGCCCAATATAGCGCCCGCGCGATGATTCGCGTGCGCGAATATCTTCAGGAAACTCGTAATAGAGCCAGTCGTCGGTCTCCTCCAGCAGATCCACGAGCGACTCGGTGAGGCCGATCTCTTCTTCCAGTTCGCGCATCGCCGCTTCGCGTGGCGTCTCCCCGCGATCGACGCCGCCCTGCGGCATTTGCCACTGATAGGGTCCGCTGGTGTTCGCGCGCTTGCCGAGGAACACGAGCCCGCTCGGATGGAAGACCGCGAGCCCCACGTTTGGCCGGTAGCGGTCCGGATCCCTTGCGCTCATCGCGCTTGCGTGCGCGCGAAGAGCACGGCCGAGACCGGCGCGAGGGTGAAGCCCCGCGCGTCCAGGTCTCGCGCCCATGTCGCGATCTGCTCCATGGTCACAGGATAAGCGAAACCAGCGCCGATGGCGCTGCCATTCTGTCGTGCGAGCGTCTCCAGACTGAGCAGCTGCTCGCTGATCGCGTCGGCCTCGCGGCGGGCGTCGACGATCCGGTCGGCTGATGCCGTCTGCAGGCCGGCCCGCGCGGCCTCCACCGACAGCGCCGAGCGCTGCCCGATGCCGCTGGTGAAGAAGACGAGGCCGCGCCGCCTGATCTGCTGCACGACCGGCCCAGCGGCCTGGGCGGAGGCGGCGAAGCGGGCGCCCTGATAGTTCGTGACGCCGAAATAGCCGGCCCCGCGCGAAAGCAGGTTTTCCAGCCGCGCCGTGTTCACCGCGGGCGTGCCGGCCGCGAGCAGGGTCTGCGGGCCCGTGTCGTCCGCGGCAGGGTCGAACGGCTCCATGGGCAGCTCGAGCATGACCTCGTGGCCGCTGGCGCGGGCCTGGTCGATCCAGGGCTGAAGCCTCGCGGCGTAAGGCACGAAGGAGAGCGTCACCTCAGGCGGCAGCTCGTCGATGGCCTGCGTGGTGGTTCGGGCGTTGAAGCCGAGCCCGCCGACCACGATGGAGATTTTCGGCCGTCGGTCGGCCTGGAAAGGCCGCGCATAGGCCTGGGAAGGCATGCGCCCGTCCCGCGCGACGATCGGCAGCGGCCCGAGCGGCCCCTGTTCGGTCAGGCCGACGAACGGCGCGCGCGGCAGCGGCTGAACGTTCCGGGCAGGCGTGGGGGTCTGGACCAGCGCGATCCGCACTTCGCCGGCCGATGCGTCCTCAGCAATGGCGCTGGCCGGCTCGTGGCCGCGCACCGGGCCTTCCGGGGCAGGGGCGAGATCGTCCAGCTTCAGATTGCCGAGCGGCGCCGCCACATCGGAGAATGACAGGCGCTGCACGCCGTCGTCCGCGACGGCCGGCTCCAGCGCCACGACCTTGCGCGGACCGGCGGCCGATGGATCGCCGAGGAACTGGATCGCGACCGCGCCGGCGATCACGCACGCGGCGAAGATCGCTACCGGAACGAGCCCGCGCGGCTTGGCCAGAAACCCGGGAACGACGGCGCGCTGCTTCGGAGGCCGGCGCTCGCCCTTGGCGGCCGCCATCGCCTGCGCCCGGATCGCGCCAGGACCGGATCTAAGGGAACGAAGGCCAAACAAGCCTTGGAATCATCATGGGATTCGGCGCGCCCGTCTTGCGAAGGCGCGCCGTTTTACCCAGGGAAGTGCAGTATCTCAGCCGGCGCGGGCGCGCAGCCGCTCCGCGACCTGTCCGCCCCGGAGCAGCTCGAGCGCCCGGTGCATCTGGTAATCGGCGTCGGCCTTCCAGTCTTCCGGCGGCTGATCGGCGGGATCGTGCGGCGCGCGGCGGCGGGCGCCGTTCTCGTTGCCGAGCGCCCGCGGCAGGTCCGCCTCGGAGATCCCGAGCCTGCGGACCCTTGAGGGCTCCACGCGGCGGGCCGCGACCTCGAAGTCCGGATCGATGCCGGAGCCTTGGATGGACTTGCCGGAGGGGGTGTAATAGCGCGCCGTCGTCAGCCGGAGCGCCCCGTCGCGGCCGCCTTGCAGCGGTATGACGGTCTGCACCGAGCCTTTGCCGAACGTGGTGGTGCCGACGAGGATTGCGCGATTGCGGTCCTGCAGGGCGCCGGCGACGATTTCCGACGCCGAGGCCGAGCCGCCATTGATCAGCACGACGATTGGGATGCCTTCCAGGTAGTCGCCCGGGCGGGCGTTGTAGCGCTGGACGTCGTTGGTGCGCCGGCCGCGGGTGGACACCACTTCGCCGCCGGACAGGAAGGCGTCCGACACATCAATCGCCTGGTCGAGCAGGCCGCCAGGATTGTTCCGCAGATCGAGCACCACGCCCTTGAGGCCGCCAGGCGCGCCGCGGCGCACATTGCGGATCGCTTCGGAAAGCGCCGTGGAGGTGCGCTCGTTGAACAGCGAGACGCGGATGACCCCGACATCGCCTTCCATCCGCGAGGTGACGGAGCGGACGGTGATGATCTCGCGCGTCAGGCTGACGTCGAAGGGCTCAGCCCCTTCGCGGACGACGGTGACCTTGATCGAGGTGCCGACTTGGCCGCGCATGCGCTGCACGGCCTCGTTGAGCGTGAGGCCGACGATGCTCTGGTCGTCGATGGCGGTCAGGTAGTCCCCCGCCTGGATGCCGGCCCGGGAGGCGGGCGTCTCGTCGATCGGGGAGACGACGCGGACGACGCCTTCCTCGGTGGTGACTTCAATCCCGAGGCCGCCGTACTCGCCGCGGGTTTGCACCTGCATGTCGCGGAAATCGGTGGGCGAAAGATAGGAGGAGTGGGGGTCGAGCGAGGCGAGCATCCCCTGGATGGCCGCCTCCATCATCTCGCCTTCATTGACGTCGGTGACGTAGTCGGTCTCGACCCGCGCCAGGACGTCGGCGAATAGTTCCAGCTGGCGGTAAACATCGCCGCGCGGCCCGCCGGTGGATTGGGAAGACCAAGCGAGCGCTCCCACGCAGGCGGCCAAGCCGACCACGGGCGCTGCAATCCATGCCAGCCGCATACTGCCTAGCCTCCTCACCCACGTGTGGGTCGATTCTTATCACCGGGTCATCCGGCGCGTCCATCGGCCGCCGCTGCGCTACGCGCAGCAAATTGGCCGGATGGGTCGATCGGCCGACCATTACGCCTGATTTCCACATACAATTCCGGCGCCGGCGCCGGATCCGCCGTGCGCGGCATAAGGCCGACGATCTCGCCTTGTTCGACGCGTTCGCCAGTCCGCTTTCGCGCGTCAGCCATTCCAGCCAGCACCACGGCGTAGCCATTGTCCAGATTCAGGATGAGAATGTGTCCGTAGCTGCGGAAAGGTCCCGCATACCCGACGGTTCCGCGGACGGGAGAGGCCACCTGCGCGCCGCCGGCCGTTCGCCAAGTGACGCCGGCGGCGGGGCGCCCCGCTTCATTGGTCTGGCCGTAATGTGTGACCACGCGCCCTGCGACCGGCGCCTGCAGGCGTCCGAGCGGCGCTGCCGGGGCTGCGGCCGCTGTCCGCCTTTGGCCCTGCACCCGCCGCGCCAGCTCCGCGAGCGAGCGCGCCTCCGCGGCGTGCTGCGCCGCCCGCCGCTCGGCCTCGGCGGCCGCCGCGATCAGCGTCTCTTGCGAGCGGCGACGCTGGTCGCGTTGCGCCTCGATGCCGGTGCGCTCTGCATCAAGCGCGGCTTGCGTCTCCACCAAGGCCTCTTGCGCCTGAAGTTCGACCTCTTGCTGGGCGCGGGTGGCGGCGATGAGCTCGGTCCGGGCCTTGGAGGCGGTCGCCAGATCGCCGGCCATAGCTTGGGCGAACGCCGCCCGCCGCGCGCGGGCGCGGCCCACTGTGCGCTGCGCGCGTTCCTCGAACACGCAGGCGATCAGCATCGCTTCGATTGCAGCCTGGTCGTTGGCGCGGGCGCGCGTCGCGGCGGCCATTCGATCCTCCAACTCCGCCACGCGCTGCTCGCTCGCGAGCGTCGCAGTTTCGGTCTCGGCCTGCAGCTGCGCGGCGGCCTCCAGCTTGCGGTCGAGCGCCGCGATCTCCCGCTCCGTGCGCCGCGCCTGGGCGCGCACGCGTTGCGCCTCGCGCGTGGCCTCGACCCGGGCGCGCTCCGCCTGCCGCGCGGTCGTCGCGCGCTGGGCGGTCTGCGCGGGCGCAGAATCGGAAAACGCAAGCAGGACCGCCGCAAGCGCGACGGCCGCGCCGGCGCGTTTCGCGCCGTGTGCCATTGGAACCACCATACCGACGGGATCTTCAGTCCCTGTGGTAGGGAGTTTGGCTCATGATCATGGAAACTCGGTAAATCTGCTCGGCAAGCATCACGCGAACGAGCCGATGCGGCCAAGTTTGTCGGCCAAAAGCGAGCTTTTCGTCAGCCTGGTCCTTAACCGATTGTGAAGCTCCGTCCGCCCCGCCGATCCAGAACGTGACGCATGCCCGGCCCTGGTCCCGCCAGGCGGTGATCTTCTGCGCCAATTGTCTTGAAGAAAGATCGCTGCCGCGCTCGTCGCAGAGGACCTTGTAGGAATCGTCGGGCGTGGCCTGGAAGAGGGCGACCGCCTCTTTGCGATCGTCGCCCGGCGGCTTCGACTCCACCTCGGCTAGGTCGATGGCGAGGCTGAGCCGTTTTCCCGCGGCGTTGGCGCGTTTGAGATAGTCCTCGACGAGCGCTGCCTCGGGCGCGTTCTTCAGGCGCCCGACCGCGACGATCTGGATGCGCAACTCAGGAAGCTGCGCGCACCGGCGCGACGGGCGTCCAGATCTTCTCGATGTTGTAGAAGCTGCGCACTTCCGGCCGGAAGAGATGCACGATCACGTCGCCGGCATCGACCACCACCCAGTCGCAATGCGGCAGGCCTTCCACGCTGAGCACCTGAACGCCCGCGTCCTTGAGCTTGCGCGTCAGATGGTCCGCGAGCGCGCCGACATGGCGCTGCGAGCGTCCGTTGGCGATGACGATGACATCCGCGACCGAAGACCTGCCGCCGATGTCGATGGTGACGATCTCTTCGGCCTTGTCGTCCTCAAGCGCCGTGTGGATCAGCTCGGCCGTGCGCGCCGCGCTCAGCCCCGAACTGCCATGAGGTCCGTTCGTCTTGGCGCCGTTTCGGGCGCCCCTCCCGCCCTCTCTGGGGGCTGCCTTGCGTCTTGGCGTCAGGCTGGGAGTTCCGCCGGCTTCCCGCGCCGGCGCGCGCGGCTCAGATGGTGACAGTGTCGGGTTCCTTTTGCTGCCCTAGGGACTCTCCACATGTAGCATCGCCTCGCCTCATGCGCCACCGTCGCCCTGGAATTCATCGGGTGCGCGAGCGGATCGCCGTTGAGGACAAAGGCGAAAACCGCGCCGTAAGGAACACCCAGGCCGGCGGCTTCGACGCGAAGAGGCTTTGGCCGTCGCGCTTTCGCGCTGCAGCAAAACGCCGGAACGGCGGCGCGAATCGGGCGCGGGCGCCCGCGCTCGGGCGGGAGACGATGGCCGCCGGCAAGGTCTGCAGCAGCAGCGGCCAGCGCCGCCATCGAGCAAAGGTCTCCATGTTGTCCGCGCCCATCACCAGCACGAAGCGCACGCCAGGATAGATCTGCTGCAGCCTCCGCGCGGTATCGACGGTGAAGGTTAGTCCCAGGCGCGATTCCAGATCCGTCACGATATGCTTGCGCCCGCGCGCCTTGGCGCGCGCGCTCGCCATTCGCTCCTTGAGCGGCGTGGCCTTGGGCTTCAGCGGATTCTGCGGCGTGACGAGCCACCAGACCCTGTCGAGCCCGAGCCTGGTCGCCGCGACATGCGCGACATGCGCGTGGCCGTTATGGGCCGGGTCGAACGTGCCGCCGAGGAGCCCGATGCGCATGCCCGGAAGGGCGGCGGGAAAAGCTCTGTACACGGAGGCTAGGGCCGGATCTGCCCGTCGCCGCGCACGACGTACTTGAAGATCGTGAGCTGCTCCGCGCCGACCGGACCGCGCGCATGCAGGCGGCCCGTGGCGATGCCGATCTCGCCGCCGAAGCCGAACTCGCCGCCGTCGGCGAACTGCGTGGAGGCGTTGTGCAGGACGATCGCGCTATCGACGCGCCTGAGGAATTCCTCCGCGGCGGCCTTGTCCTCCGTGATGATCGTATCGGTATGAGCTGAGCCGTAGGTCGCGATGTGCGCGATCGCGTCTTCGAGTCCGGGAACCACGCGCACCGAGAGGATCGGCGCCAGATATTCCGTACGCCAGTCTCCTTCCTCCGCCGCCGCCTTCATGGGCGCGAGGCCGCGGGCCTCTTCGTCGCCGCGCAGGCTGCACCCCGCCTCGGTGAGCGCCGCCGCGATACTCGGCAACAGCACTGGAGCGATGGCGCGGTCGATGAGCAGCGTCTCCGTCGCCCCGCACACCGACACCCGCCGCATCTTGCCGTTCAGGGTGATCGCGACGGCCTTTTTCGGATCGGCGCCCGCATGCACATAGGCGTGGCAGATGCCTTCCAGGTGCGCGAACACCGGCACGCGCGCTTCCGCCTGCACCCGCTCTACGAGACTCTTTCCGCCGCGCGGAACGATCACATCGATCGCGCCGCCCAGACCACCAAGCATCAGGCCCACAGCTGCGCGATCCGTGGTCGGAACGATCTGGATCGCGTCTTCGGGCAGGCCGGCGTCCTGGAGCCCGAGGCGCAAGGCGGTTCCGATCGCAGCGACGCTGGCCGCCGAATCCGATCCTCCGCGCAGGATCACGGCGTTGCCGGCGCGCAGCGCCAGCGCGCCTGCGTCGGCCGCCACATTGGGGCGGCTCTCGAAGATGATGCCGATCACGCCGATGGGGGTTCGCACGCGCTCGAAGCGCAATCCGTTCGGCCGAGTCCACGCGCCAGCGACCGCGCCGACCGGATCGGGGATGCCCGCGATCTCCTCCACGGCCCGCGCCACGCCCTCCAGGCGCGCTTCATCCAGCCGGAGGCGATCCACGAAGCTCGGCGCCAGGTCCTTCGCGCGCGCGACGTCCTCGCGGTTCGCGGCCAGGATCGCAGGCGCCGCTTCGCGCAGCCGCTCCCCCATGGCGACGAGCGCCGCCGTGCGCGCCTCCGGCGCTGCATTGCGCACAGTCACGGCGGCGGCGCGCGCGCGTGCGCCGAGCGCGAACATGCGCTCTTCCAGGGCGCCATCTTCCTGCAGAGGTTGGGCGTTCATCATGGCCACTCTAGCGCTTTCAGCCGACAACGACGAGATCGTCGGCATGAACGAGCGCCGCGCCGCCGGCAAAGCCGAGCGCCGGCTCGATAGCTGCGGACTTGAGGCCTTTGATCTTCTCCGCGTCGGCGGAATCGTAGCGCGCGAGCCCGCGCGCGATTTCCCCGCCGTCCGGCCCATAGATGCGCACTGCGTCGCCCTTCTCGAACTTTCCGCGGATGGCGGTCACGCCGGCCGGAAGCAGGCTCTTGCCCTTTCGCAGCGCCTCGGCTGCGCCCGCGTCCACCTCGACCCCGGCCGTGGACAGCGAGCCCGCGATCCAGGCCTTGTAGGCTGCTTTGGGGCCAGCCGCGGGGAGGAACCAGGTTGCGCGCGCGCCGGCCGCGAGGCGCGAGAGCGGCTGCGGCTCGCGGCCTTCCATGATCGCGACCGCGCATCCCGCGGCCAACGCGATCTTCGCCGCCTCGATCTTGGTGCGCATGCCGCCCGAGCCGACGCCCTCCTGCGCGTTGATCCCGCCGGCCATCGCCTCGATCTCCGGCGTGATCGCCCGCACCTCGGCGATATGCTCCGCCTGCGGATCGATGCGCGGATCGCGGGCGTAGAGCCCGTCGATGTCGGAAAGCAGGATGAGCGCATCGGCCGAGATCATCTGCGCCACGCGGGCGGCGAGCCTGTCGTTGTCGCCGTAGCGGATCTCGACGGTGGCGACCGTATCGTTCTCATTCACGATCGGCACGGCCCCGAGCGTGAGCAGCGTCTCGAACGTCGCGCGCGCGTTGAGCCAGCGGCGCCGGCGTTCGGTGTCGTCCGGCGTGAGCAGGGCCTGCGCCACGGGGATTCCGTGCCGCGCGAACGCCTCCTCGTAGGCATGCATCAGGCGCGACTGCCCGGCTGCCGCCGCCGCCTGCTTTTCCTCGAGCTTCAGCGCGCCCTTGAGCTCGAGCACGCGCCGCCCGAGCGCGACCGCGCCGGAGGACACGATGACATAGCTGCGATGCTTCTCGCGCGCGATCTCGTCGGCCAGCGCGGCAAGCCATGCGCGCGCGGGCTCGCCCGTGTCGGTGTCGGCGATGAGCGCCGAACCGATCTTCACCACCACACGCTTGGCTTTGGAGAGGGGTGTGCTCACCAGAGTCTGCTCACGCCGAACGCCTCGAATGCGGAATCGCTGGACACCAGGACAAGTCCGTCGAGCAGCGCCTGCGCAGCTAGCATCCGATCGAAAGGATCCCCGTGCGCTCCGGAAAGCGCGCCAGCCTGTTGCGCGTGTTCGACGGAGATCGGGAGCGGCGCGAAGCCTCTCTCGACGATAACCTTTCCGACGTCCGCTGCGACGACGGCATACTCAGGCAATTTGCCAAGCCGAAACTTGGTCGTGATCTCCCAGGCGCTCGCTGCGCTCACCAGCGCGTGGGCGCTCTCGTCGCCAATCGCTTCGCGCGCGGCGTCGGATAGCTGCGATGAGCCCGCAACCCACCAAAGCAGGGCATGCGTATCGAGGAGGAGGCGCAACGCTATTTCTCTTCGGGAAGGGAGACCCCGATTGCGTCGGTGAGCTTTCCCTCCCAAGCGTCGAGCTCTGCTTGCGGCAGCGGGTCAAAGAACTCGGGCCCGAGTTTGCCCACCAGTCCGGCCATCGAGCCGAACTCGCGCTTGGGCTTGGCGGGCGCCAGGGGCGCCAGCCGCGCCACCGGCTTGTCGCCGCGCGCGATGATGATCTCTTCGCCCGCTTCAACCCGGGCGATGAGTTGCGAAAGGTGGGTCTTCGCCGCATGGATGGTGAAGGTGTCGGACATCTTAGTCCACACTTAGCTAACTTGCCGCGAATTTTCAAGCTGAAGACGAAGAACGCTTTGCTCGGCCGGCTCTCCGGCCAGCCAATCCGGCCAGTCAGTCCGGCGACCATTCCTCGGCCGGCGCCGCAATGTCGTCTTCTGTGCTCCGTCCACGGACGATCGCGACGAGCGCGCGCAGGACCTCTTTCACGCCGGCGCCGGAGACCCCCGACAGTGCATAGACGTTGGACTTGCACGCGCGCTTGAGCGCCGCCTTGCGCTTCTTGAGGGTGTCGGGATCGAGCGCATCGACCTTGTTGAGCGCGACGATCTCCCGCTTCTGCTCGAGCCCGCCGCCATAGGCGGCTAGCTCGCGCCGCACGACGCGATAGGCTTCCGCGACGTTCTCTTCCGTGCCGTCCACCAGATGCAGCAGCGCCGCACAGCGCTCCACGTGCCCCAGGAAGCGCGTCCCGAGCCCCGCGCCCTCCGCCGCGCCCTCGATCAGCCCTGGAATGTCGGCGAGCACGAAGCGGTCCGTGTCGATGGTGACGACGCCGAGATGCGGATGCAGCGTCGTGAAGGGATAGTCGGCCACCTTGGGCGTCGCAGCGCTCACTGCGCGCAGGAACGTCGATTTCCCCGCGTTCGGCAGCCCGATCAGCCCGGCGTCGGCGATCAGCTTGAGCCGGAGCCAGATCGTGCGTTCCTGCCCGGCGAGGCCGGGATTGGCGCGTCGCGGCGCCTGGTTCACGGAGCTTTTGAAATGGGCGTTGCCGAAGCCGCCATTGCCGCCCTTGGCCAGCAGCACGCGGTCGCCTTCATGCGCGAGATCGGCGAGCAGCTCCTCGCGGTCTTCGTCGAGGATCTGGGTGCCGACCGGAACTTTGAGCACGACGTCGGCGCCGTCCGCGCCATGGCGGTTCTGTCCCATGCCGTGGCCGCCGGTCTTGGCCCGGAAGTTCTGTTGGTAGCGATAGTCGATCAGCGTGTTGAGGCCCTCGGCCGCGACCGCCCATACATCGCCGCCTCTGCCCCCGTCGCCGCCGTCGGGGCCGCCATACTCGATGAATTTCTCGCGCCGGAACGAGACGGCGCCCGCGCCGCCGTCGCCGGAGCGGATATATATCTTGGCTTGATCGAGGAATTTCATGGCGGCGCGCGGAGAATGGAGCGCGCCCGCGCCGTTCGCAAGCGCGCCATCGTGCTGGATCGGACCTTCCTAGGTCGCTCCGATCGCTTCGCGCATCGCTGCGGCGAGCAGGGCGGGCTTGAACGGCTTGGCGATGTGCCCATCCATGCCGGCTGCGCGGCAAGCCGCCGCGTGCAGCGAGCCCGCATGTGCGGACACCGCGATGATCGGCGTGCGCGGCCGTCCGGTGGCGGCCTCGCGCGCGCGGATGGCCCGCGCCGCGTCCTCGCCGCTCATTACCGGCATGAGCAGGTCCATGAGGATGATGTCGAAGCCGGAGTCTTTCTCCCAGGCCTCGACCGCCTCAGCGCCGTTTTCCGCGAACGCCGCGGCGCAGCCGAAATGCGCCAGCGTGCGGGCGAGCACCTCCCGATTGACCGGATGGTCATCGACGCAGAGCACCCGCAGCTGCCTTTGCGGCTCGGTCTCGGTCGAGGGCGCAGCTTCCGGAGCGGCAGGCTGGCTGGCGCGCTGAAAGGGCGCGGAGAACCAGAATTCCGATCCAACACCCGGAGTGGAGCGGCAGTCGATCTGACCGCCCATCAGCTCGACGAGGCCGCGGCAGATCGAAAGCCCGAGCCCGGTGCCGCCGAAACGTCGCGCGGTATCCGGATCGGCCTGCGCGAACCGCTTGAACAGCCGCGCGCGAGTTTCCTCGTCGAAGCCGATGCCCGTGTCGCGCACCGTGAAAACCAGGGTGTCGAGGTTCGGCCCGGACGGTCGTCGGCTGACGTCGAGGTGCACCCCGCCCTTGAGAGTGAACTTGACGGCGTTGCCGATGAGATTGAGCAGCACCTGCTTGATGCGCAGCGCGTCGCCGCGCCACCGGCCCAGCAAGCCTGCTCCAGAAACCGAGAACGTGAGTCCCTTCGCCAGCGCCCGCTCCTTATAGAGCGCGCCGATGTCGCCGAGGAGCTCACTGAGCTCGAACGGCTCCTCCGCGAGCGAGAGCTGTCCCGCTTCGATGCGGGCGCTGTCGAGGAGGTCGTTGACGAGCTCGAGGAGGGTGTCTCCGGATCGGATCACGCCATCCACGAGCTTGCGCTGTTCCGGGTCGAGCGGCGCCCGCGCGAGCGCGTGAGCAAGGCCGAGGACGCCATTGAGCGGCGTGCGCATCTCGTGGCTGATCGTGGTCAAGAGTTCCGATTTAGAGCGGCTGGCGCGCTCGGCGATGTCGCGTGCAGCTTCGGCCTGCAGTTCCGCTTCCTTGCGGTCGGTGACATCCTGGATGAGGCCGACGGCGCCGACCACCGCGCCGTTCTCGTCCAGCTTGGCTTCCCCGAGCGAACGGATCCAGCGCAGCTTGCCGGTTGGCGTGACCACCCGGTGCTCGCCGACCGAGGGCGTGCCACGCATGAGCGCGTCCCAGCGCGCCACCGCGACCGGCTGGTCCTCCGGATGCAGCATGCTGAAGCCGTCGTACGGATTTTCGGTCACAACCATCGGCACGCCGAGCACCTTCTCGGAATCGCCGTCGATGAAGACGCGCCCGTCGCGGGAATCGAACTCCCACATGTACGCGCGGCCGATCTCCAGCGCGCGGCCAAGCCGGGCGGCGGTGCGCTCGAGCTGCAGCAGCGCATCGACTTCGCGCGTCATGTCGAGCGTCAGCATGACGATGCCGCCGATCCGGCCCGCCGCGTCGCGCCACGGCCGCACCTCCCAGGTCAGCCATTGTTCGCGCCCGTCTGCGCGCACGAACTTGTCGCGCACGCAGCGCTCGGTTGCGCCGGCGAGGCAGCGGCGGTGGATCGCCTTCCAGTCCTCGCCGATCTCGGGGAACACCTCGTAGTGCGAGCGCCCGATGATCTCGGCGCCTTCGAGACCGTAATCGGAGCGCCAGCGCGGGCTGGCGTGCAAGTACCGCATGTCGCGGTCGAACATGGCGAGCGCGGCCGGCGCGCCCTCGATGAAGGAGACGAGGAGGCGCTCGCTCTCTTGCTGCAGGCGCGCGTTGCGTTGCGCTTCCAGCAGCGCCGCGGCGATTGTGGCGAGTTCCTCGAACTCCTTGACCACCGCTTCGTCGCGCGCGCGCGGCGCCAGGCCTACCGCGCACAGCACGCCGATCGCCTCGCCGGTGGACAGCCGAAGCGGGACGCCGACATACGTCCTTAGGAACGGCGCGTTCACGACCCAATGGTGCAGGCAGTGCCGCGGATGGCGCGTTGTGTCTTCGATCCAGGTGACGCCTTGGGCGCGCAGGGCGTCCATCGACATCGCCTCCTGCGCAGGCGCCTCGCGGCGCTCGGCGCCGTACGAGGCCTTGAAGAAGAGCCGATTGTTGTCGTGCAACGCGACGAAGGCGTAGGCGGCGCCTGCGGCGCGCGCCGCTCGCGCCGCGATGGCGTCGAAAGCCGGCTCCGGCGCGCTGTCCAGGACGCAGCGCAGCACCGAAAGCCGGCGCGATTCCGCATCATGGGCGAGCTCGCTCATCGCGCGGATGCTCGCCGCGTCGGCTTAAGGCATCGCTAACCAGGTACGCCCGGGTTCAGCCCTCGGTGTCGATCTCGGCCTGGGTGGCGGGATTGTATCGCGGCCCGCGCACCGCCTTGGGATCGAACGCCGCTTCTATGCGCGCAAGCATCGCCGCATCGAGATCGAACGCGTCGGTCGCGAGGTTCTCTTCCATGTGGTCGATCCGCGTGGTGCCCGGAATGGGCAGCGTACCCTTGGCGATGGTCCACGCGAGGGCGAGCTGGCTCATCGGCCGCCCGGTCTCCGCCGAAAGGACGCGAAGATCTGAGAGGAGCGCCACGTTCGCCGGAAAGTTTTCCTCCTGGAACCGCGGCATGAAGAGGCGAATGTCGCCGGGCGTGAATTGCTTCGCGTCGCGCACGGCGCCGGCGAGAAAGCCTCGCCCGAGCGGACTGAAGGCGACGAACGCGACCCCGAGTTCTCTGCAAACATCGAGAAGCGCGATCTCCGGATTGCGGGTCCAGAGCGAATACTCGCTCTGCACGGCGGCGACCGGATGCACCGCGTGCGCCTTGCGCAGCGTCGCGGCGGAGACTTCCGAGAGGCCGATGGCGCGGATCTTTCCCGCCGCCGCGAGCGCCGCCATCGCGCCCATGCTTTCTTCGATGGGAACCTTCTTGTCCCAGCGATGCAGGTAATAGAGGTCGATCACGTCGGTGCGCAGCCGCTTGAGCGCCTCATCGCAGGTGCGGAGAATCGTCTCCGGCCGGCCGTCGATGACGCGCTTGCCGTCCACGCCCGTCATCGCGCACTTGCTGGCGAGCGTGAAGTCTTTGCGCCGATGCGAGACCGCTTCTCCGACCAGCGTCTCGTTCGCGCCGAAGCCGTAGAGCGCCGCCGTGTCGAGGTGCGTGCAGCCCAGATCAAGCGCTCGGTTGAGCAGCGCGATGCTCTCCTCGCGCGGCGGCGGCGCGGAATACGCGTGGCTGAGGTTCATGCACCCCAGCCCGACGCGTGAAACCGTGAAGGGACCGAGCTTCGCGGTTTTCACGAGGCGAAGCTCTTCTCGATCTTGTCGAGCGTGCGCATCGCCGGCAGGCATTGCGCGATCGAGGCGTTGGGCTCGCGGCCTTCCTTGATCGCGGCGAAGAACTCGCGGTCCTGCAGCTCGATGCCGTTCATCGAGACATCCACCTTCGAGACGTCGATCGGATTGTTCTTGCCGTCGATGAGCTCGTCGTAGCGCGCGATATAGGTGCCGTTGTCGCAAATATAGCGGAAGAAGGTGCCGAGCGGGCCGTCATTGTTGAACGAGAGCGAGAGCGTGCAGATCGCCCCGCCGGCCGTCTTCATCTGGATCGACATGTCCATCGCGATCTTGAGCTCGGGATGGTGCGGGCCCTCGATCCCGCGCGCGACGGTGACCGGCTCGCCCGCCTGATAGGCGAAAAGATCGACCGTGTGGCAGGCGTGGTGCCAGAGGAGATGGTCGGTCCAGCTGCGCGGCTTGCCCTGCGCGTTGATGTTCTGCCTGCGGAAGAAATAGGTCTGCACGTCCATCTGCAGCACCTTGAGCTCGCCGGCCTTGATCCGCTTGTGGATCCATTGGTGCGAGGGATTGAAGCGCCGCGTGTGCCCGGCCATGGCGATGAGCCCGGTCTCGCGCTGGACTTTGTCGATCGCCTCGGAATCCTTGAGATTGTCCGCCATCGGAATTTCGACCTGCACATGCTTGCCGGCCTTGAGGCATTGGATGGCCTGCGGCGCATGCATCTGCGTCGGCGTCGCGAGGATCGCAGCCTCCACGCCCGGCTGCGCCAGGCTCTCGGCGAGATCGCCGGTCCAGTGCGGAATCCCGTGCTCCAGAGCGACGGCCTTCGTCGCTTCCTGATTGCCGCCGGTCAGCGAGGCGATCTCGATGCCGGGGATGTTCTTGATTGCCTTGATGTGCTGGACGCCGAACGCGCCCTGGCCGGCCACAACGACTTTCATGGAGCGTTCCCTCAGGCTTCCTGGCTTTCGAAGATCATGTGTCCAACGGCGGTGTTCGAAGCCGGCACGTGATAGAAGCGGTGCACTTCCTTCACCTGCTCGGAGAGCGCGCCGCGCATGATGAGCCACATCACGAGCTCGATGCCTTCCGAGCCCGACTCGCGCAGGAATTCGAGGTGCGAGATCTTGGTGAGCGCCTGCGGATTGGGCCCGATCTTGTCCTGGAACGCGAGGTCGAACTTCTTGTTGATGAGCCCCGCGCGCTTGCCCTGCAATTGATGGCTCATGCCGCCCGTGCCGAAGACGACGACGCGCAGGTCCTGCTGCTCGAACGAGCGGATCGCCTTGCCGAGCGCCTTGCCGAGATTGTAGCAGCGGTTCGCGGTTGGCGGCGGATATTGCACCACGTTCACCGGGAAGGGGATCACCCGCACGGGCCATTCCTTCACTTGGCCGTAGACGAGGCTGAGCGGCACGGTGAGCCCGTGATCGACTTCCATCTTGTTGATGATCGTAAGGTCGAACTCGTCGAGGATCACCGATTGCGCCACGTGCCAGGCGAGGTCGGGATGGCCCTTGACGGTCGGCACCGGCCGCGGGCCCCAGCCTTCGTCGGCGATAGGGAACTCTTCCGCGCATCCGATCGCGAATGTCGGGATGAGGTCCATCGAGAACGCGGTCGCGTGATCGTTGTAGACGAGGAAGATCACGTCCGGCGACGCTTCCACGATCCAGCTCTTGGCCCGCTCGTAGCCGTCGAAAACGGCCTTCCAATAAGGCTCTTCGGTCTTGCCGTTGTCCATCGCCGCGCCAAGCGCCGGAACGTGCGAGGTGGTCAGTCCCCCAATGATCTTAGCCACGGTTTTCCCACTCCGACTTGCTGCGATTTCCTTCGATCGGACGCCCGCCTGCGAGCATCATCTTTGCGTAGTCTTCCTGGCTCATGCCGGTCATTTCCGCCGCTGCGTACTGGAAGGAATTGCCGTCGGTGAAGAAGAGCTTGGCGAGGAAATAGATGTTGCCGCCTTCCTGGATCATCCAGTTCCAGTCGCGCTTAAGAACTGCCTGGCGCTGCGCCTCGGTCATGCCGAAGCGCTTGAGATAGCCTTCCTCGTCGGCCTTGAACGCCGCGCGGTTCTCCGCCTTCATCAGCGACATGCAGAAGCTGTTGAGGTGGTAGCCTTTGCGCGAGCGCGCCGCGTCGAACACCGTCGTGCCCGGGATGTCGTCGTAATCGTTCACTTTCGGCATGGGTCGCCTCGCTAGGCCCAATAGAGTTTGGCGGGATTATCGACGAGGAGCTTTTGCCGGAGCGCCTCGGTGATTGCGATCTTGGGGATGAAATCGACGAGCGCGCCGTCGTCCGGCGCATGTGTGGTCATGTTCGGGTGCGGCCAGTCGGTGCCCCAGAGCACGCGATCCGGGAAACGCTCTACGATCGCCTTGGCGTACGGGATGACGTCGTCATAGGGCGGGCCCGATTTCGAGAGCCGCTCCGGGCACGACACCTTCGAGATGACGCGCGGATTGCGCTCCATCCAATCGACGAAACGCAGGAATTGCGTATGCTCCGTGCCGAGCGTCACGTCCGGCCGGCCCATATGGTCCACGACGATCTGCGTCGGCAGCGAGGCGAAGAAGGGCTCGAGCTCGGGAAGGTCCGGCGCCTCGAAATAGACGACGATGTGCCAGCCCATCGGCGCGATCTTCTCCGCGATGCGCTGCAGCGTCTCCTTCGGCGTGAAATCCACCAGCCGCTTGAGGAAGTTGAAGCGCACGCCCTTCACGCCGGCTTCGTTCATCTCGCGCAAGGCGCCGTCCGTCACGTCCTCGCGCACGGTCACGATGCCTTTGGCGCGGTTGTCCGAAGCTCGCAGCGCGTCGATCAGCGCGGCATTGTCGGCTCCGTGGCATGTCGCCTGCACGATCACGTTGCGCGTGAAGCCGAGATAATCCCTGAGCGCGAAGAGCTTCTCCTTCGGCGCGTCGCACGGCGTGTACTTCCGCTCCGGCGCGTAGGGGAACTTCGCCGCCGGCCCGAACACGTGGCAATGCGCGTCTACAGCGCCCGGCGGCGGCTTGTAGGCCGGCTTCGACGGGTTCGGATGAAAGGGGATCCAGTTCGCGTCCATCAACGGCCCGTCAATTTCGCGTCGAGACGCGGGAAGACGCGGCGCGCATTGCCTTCGAAGATCTTCTGCTTGTCCGCCGCCGACAGCGAGGAGGCGTCGATATAGCGCTTCGTGTCGTCGTAATATTGCCCAGTCTCCGGATCGATGCCGCGCACCGCGCCGACCATCTCCGACCCGAAGAGAATGTTATCGACCGGGATCACCTTGAGCAGCAGATCAATGCCCGGCTGATGATAGACGCAGGTGTCGAAGAAGACGTTCTTCAGCACATGCTCCGGCAGCGGCGGCCGCTTCATGTCCTGCGCCAGGCCCCGGTAGCGCCCCCAATGATAGGGGACCGCGCCCCCGCCATGCGGAATGATCATCCTGAGAGTGGGAAAGTCCTTGAAGAGGTCTCCCTGGATGAATTGCATGAAAGCGGTGGTGTCGGCGTTGATGTAGTGCGCGCCGGTGGCGTGGAAGCAGGCATTGCAGGAGCTGCTCACGTGCACCATCGCCGGTACGTCGAGCTCAACCATCTTTTCGTAGATCGGATACCAGGCGCGGTCGGTCAGCGGCGGCGAGGTCCAATGCCCGCCGGATGGGTCGGGATTGAGGTTGCAGCCGATGAAGCCGAGCTCCTTCACGCAGCGCTCCAGTTCGCGCACTGAATCCGCCGGCGGCGAGGCCGGCGATTGCGGCAGCTGGCACACGCCCACGAAGTTCGACGGATAGAGCGCGACGACCCGCTGGATGAGGTCGTTGCACACCTCCGTCCAGCGCCGCGACACGTTCGCGTCGCCGATATGGTGCGCCATCGCGGATGCGCGCGGCGAGAAGATCGTGAGATCGGCGCCGCGTTCGCGTTGCAGCTTCAGCTGCGCGCCTTCAAGGCTCTCGCGAATCTCGTCGTCGCTGATCGTCGGCAGCGGGATCGCGTTGATCGCGTTCGCATCCTTGAGGTGGTTGAGCTGCGCCTCGCGGTAATCCTGCAGCGGCTTGGGCGCTGTGGTGTAATGGCCGTGGCAATCGATGATCATGCGGAGAGTTTCCCTATCGGCGCTTCCTTGAGCGTCTTGAGGATGGCGTCGAGCATGCGCTCGAGCTCGCCCTCCGCAAGCGCGTCCTTCTGCGTTGCCGCCCAGTCCTGCCGCGCCGCGATCGCTTCGCTCATCAGCGGCGCGATATCTGCCTCCGCGACGGTCCGCGCGGCCTCGCGCATCTCTTCCGCGCGCCGCTTTCCGTGCTGCAGCGAGCGCGAGATCATGTATTGCGCCAGCTTGTGCCAATTGTCCGAAGGCAGAAGATCCCCGAGCGAGGCGAGCACGGCGTCCTCGACGCCGTTGGCCCGCGCGGTCAGCATGCTTTCCGCCAGCAGCGCTTCCACACCCTTGATCATCACGCTGCGGCACATCTTGGTCGCCGACGCCTTGCCGATCTCCTCGGAGAACACCGTCGCGGAAAAGCCCAGCCCGCCGAAGCGATCCAGGAAGGCCTGCGCGTGCGGGCCCCCGAGCAGCATCGGCGAGGCGATGCGCTTGGTCGGGTAGGAGGTCATCACCGCCGCTTCGACATAGCGCCCGCCGGCCGCCTCGATCACGGCCCCGGCCGCGCGCTTGGCGCCGGGCGAGGCGGAGTTAAGATCAATGTACGTTGCGCCTCGCACTCCAGGCGTCGTCGCGCGCGCCGCGTCGAGCGTCTCGGCGGCGGTCACCGCGCAGATCACGAGATCGGCGCCCCGCGCCGCATCCGCCGCGTTAGCGGCCGCCCGCACGCGATGCCCGGTGAGCGCCCGAGACGGGATCGAATCCTTGGCCGCGAACAGAAGATCGAACACAGAGATCTCCGCCTCCGCCGGCAGGTCCTCCGCGATGATCTGCCCGACTTCCCCGAACCCGATGAGCGCGACCTTGGTCATTTGCCCGCCCATACGCGCCGCGGGACGTAGACTTCGCCCTTCATCAGCTTGCGCGCCGTGCGCAGGAGCGCCGAGCGCACCACCTTGGGCGCGCCGTTCTCGCGCGCCACTTCCAGCGTCACGGTGAAGAAGCCTGTCGGATGCTCCACATCGAGGTTGAGCTCGCCGCTGGGATCTGTGATCCCGGCGATCTCGGCCGCCACCGAGCCGGGGACCACGCACGCCGTCGCTGCGCTCACCGCACCGAGCACGCCCACCGCTTCATGTACGCGATGCGGGATGAACATCCGCGTCGAGATTGCGCCGCCGCCTTGCGCCTTCGCCGTCAGGCACATCTTCGGCACGGTCTTCTTCGCCACGTCGCCCAGATTCATGAGCGGGCCGACCGCGAGCCGCACCTTCTCGACCTTGGCTTTCAGATCAACATCGGCCTCAAGCTCGGCCGGGCTCTCATAGCCCGTCTTTCCGAAGTCGCTCGCGCGCATCATCACGACCGGCATGCCGTTGTCGATCGCGGTGAGCTCGACGCCCTCCACCACGTCGCGCGCATTTCCCGTTGGCAGCAAGGCGCCGCAGCTTGATCCCGCCACGTCGAGGAACTCGATCGGGATCGGCGCGGCGGTCCCCGGCACGCCGTCGATGCGTGCATCGCCGGCGAACTCGATCTCGCCGCCTGGCGTGAGGATGCGCGCCGTGGCGAGGCTCGATGTGTTCACCATGTGGATGCGCACGGCGGTCGTTTCGCGGCCGGCTTCCACCCAGCCTTGCTCGATCGCGAACGGCCCGATCCCGGCGAGGATGTTGCCGCAATTCTGGTTCGGATCGACGAGCGCCTTGTCGGGAAACACCTGCAGGAAGAGATAGTCCACGTCGGCGTCCGCCCGCGCGGACGGAGTCACGATCGCGACTTTGCTTGTCAGCGGATGCGCGCCGCCCATGCCGTCGATCTGCCGCGCATCCGGGCTGCCCATGGCGGCGAGCAGCACCTTGTCGCGGGTCTCGATATCGGCCGGCAGATCCTCCCCGCGGAAATAGAGTCCCTTGGAGGTGCCGCCGCGATAGATCGTGCAGGGGATCGCGGTCTGCATGTTGTCAGTCGCCGGAATAATCGACGTACTTGATGCCTTTTTCCTTCAGCCGCTCGCGCATCTTGTAGAGGTCGAGTCCGAGCTCTCCCTTGTTGAGCCGCTCGCGCTTCTCCGCCTCGTTGTCCTCCCGCGCCTTGCTGGCCGCGAGTACGGTCTGCGCTTCCTTGCGCGCCACCACCACCACGCCGTCATCATCCGCGACGATCACGTCGCCAGGATGAACGAGCGCGCCCGCGCAGACGATCGGCGTGTTCACGTTGCAGAGCGTTTCCTTCACGGTGCCCTGCGCCGAGATGAACTTCGACCACACCGGGAATTTCATCTCCCGCAGGTCCGCGACGTCGCGCACGCCGGCGGCGATCACCAGCGCGCGGACCTTGAGCGCCATCATCGAACCAGCAAGGAGGTCGCCGAAATAGCCCATGTCGCAATCGGACGTCGGCGCGACGACGAGGATATCGCCTGGTTTGCACTGCTCGATCGCGACATGGATCATCCAATTGTCGCCCGGCGCCACCTCTGCGGTGACCGCCGAGCCTGACACGCGCACGCCTTGCAGGACTGGCCGCATATAGGGCGCCATGAGCCCTTTGCGGCCTTGCGCCTCGTGAATCGTGGCGACCCCGTACTTCGCGAAGCTATCGACGAGATCGGCGGCGAGCCGGGGCGTGTTGCGGACGACGATGCTCACGGGCGCTCCTCGCTTGTATGTATCGCTGACTTGTACAACCGCTCACCCATGGCGCAATCCCGCTTTGCGTTCACTTCGCGGCGGCGGCGCGAGGTCCGCGCCGTCGATGCGTCGCTTGAGATTGGTGGCGTCCTTCACCGGCTGTACGTGTTCCCGCATCAGCGCCTCCACCCGCGCGCCCGAACGGCTTTCCAGCGCCGCCACGATCGCGTGATGCTGCTGGTGCGCGTAGCTGAGCACCATGTGCACCCGGGCCGGGTCGTGCCCTTCGAACGCGATGGCGCGCGGATCGACGAACGGCCGCGCGTTGACGCGCTGAATGGCTTCCTGGATCACCAGGCTGTCGGCCGCCGCCACGATGAGGTCGTGGAAGGCGCCGTTGAGGCCGGCGAACTCGGCCTCCTCTTCCTCGCCATGCGCATGCCGCTCAAGGATCGCGTCTCCGGTCGCAAGCGCCTGCCGGAGGCTGCCGAGGAGGCCGGGAGAAGGGCCCCGCTCCGCGAGGCGCCGGGCGGCCATTCCCTCGAGTGCGCCGCGCAGGTCGATGGCGTCGAGGATGTCGTCCGAGGAGAAGCCGCGCACGACGAACCCGCGCGCGCCGGCCTCGGCCAGGAGGCCCTCCTGGGCGAGCAGCGGCAGCGCCTGGCGCACCGGCGTGCGGGAAACGCCCAACCGCTCCGCCAGCGCCGCTTCGGCCAGCCGTTCGCCGGACCCGAGCGCCCCATTGAGGATGAGCTCGCGGATTTGCGTGACGACCCAGGCGTGCTGCTTGGCCACGTTGGCCCCTTTGGCGATCCTATCGGAGCCGGCGAATGGATTGCGGGATCCCGAAACTCAACCTATCGCCGCCACTACTACCTTGGCCAGACCTCTTGGGATCCCAATTGGGAGAAAACGCTGGCCCACGATCCCATCGCTAAGAGATCGTGGGCCAACTTTTTTCATCACGCGCGCCTTTTTGTCAGGCTTTGCTGGTCCGCCAGCCCTGCGCGTAGGTCTCGCGTGCGACCGCCGAATAGGGCACCGGGCTCACGATGGCCTTCACATCAAGCTGCTTATGCCGCTCCACCGTGGCCTTCTTCGTGCCGCCGTTTTCTTCGCCCCAGGTCACGGTCACTTCTTCGCCGGGATTGATCGAGGGATCGATCGTGGCGAGCGAGAGCACTTTGCGCTCGTTGTACGAGTAGCCGGTGAACATCGAGAAGCCGATCGTCTTCCCGTTGAGCGTGACCTTGTCGTAGTTCGACGAGGCGTAGTTCGCGAGCGGCAGGTCGAAGAACTTGTAGTTCTCGCCCGGCGGATTGAGCACCGAGGCAAGGATCTTTCCGGCTGTGTCGGAATCCCAAGCCAGCGTCACCTTCCGCCGCGCCTTCGCCTTGTCCATCTTCTCCAGCGCATCGCGGCCGATGAAGTCGTGGTCGAACTTCACGAACGGTCCGTACCCGAGATCGTACGGCGACATGTAATAGTCTTCGATGTTGCTCGAGACGAACGAGCCGCCGATCGAGCCGCTGGCTTCGTAGCTGTTGGCCGGCAGCCACTCGCGGTACTTCTTCATCTTCTCGCCGGTATAGACGGCCGGCAGCGGCGATGGGATCCAGCCCGATTCCAGCGTGTTCGACGGATAGGCCCGCGAGCCCACGCGCACGATGCCGAAATCCTTGCCCGCTTCCATGATTACTGCGGCGATCTCTTCGCGCTCCTCATATGGGCCCCAGATTTCCAGGCCCGGCGCGCCGGCCATGCCGTGACGCAGCGCGCGCACGGTTTTGCCTTTGATCTTGATCGTGCCCATGTCGAAGAACTTAATCTCGGCGAACGGGCCGCCGTTCAGCTTTTCGATCACTTGCTGGGCGTTCGGGCCCTGGATCTGATAGCGATAGCACGTGCGCGTAACGGCCTTGCCCATCGTGTTCCCGGGCGAGCGGTCATCCTTCAGGATATCGACCTTGTAATTGCCGCTCGTGCCGTGGAACTCGATCCAGTTGGCGGTCGGCGCGCGGCCGACGAACACGACGTGGTTTTCCTCGAGGTGAAAGAGGATGCCGTCGCCGATCACATAGCCGTCGTAGGAGAGCGGCACGAACTGCTTGGCCCGATTCACCGGGAAGTGCTTGAACGAGTTGATCGTGAGCTCGGACACCATCTTCACCGCGTCCGGGCCCTTCACATAGACGTTCGCCATGTGGTGCGACTGGTCGAAGAGGACGCAGCTCTCGCGCCACGCGCGCTGCTCGTCGCGCCAATTGTTGAACTCGGCCGCCACGACCGGATACACATACGCGCCGATCTGCGAGTTGCGCAGCATATCGACCGGATTGCCGGTGGACTTGATCAGTTCCTCGAGATTCTTTGCGGCCATCTGGTCCTCCCTCTGAGCGCGCAGGGACGGGGCGTCGGCGCGTCAGGCAAGCTTGTGGTTGAAGCGGCCGGCATCAAGGCGCGGGCGCGTCCGCTTGGCAAGGAGTCCGCGCCGACCCACTCCCGGCGCGAAACCGCATGTCCCAACGCGCCGCGCAGACGCGGCGCCCGACTTCGCGATTGCGTGATTGGGCCGCCGCGGCCGCCTTTTTCCCAACCCGCGGCGGCGCTACATACCGCTCATGCGCCTCATCGATCGGACCTGGGACGAGGAAATCGTGCCGCTCCTGGCGGACTATGTCCGCATTCCCGCCAAGTCGCCCGACTTCGATCCGGACTGGGCCGCGCACGGGTATATCGACCAGGCCGTCGCGATGTTCGTCGCCTGGGCCAAGACGAAGCTCGCGGCCGTCGCCGGCGCGAGCGTCGAGATCGTCCGCCTCGACGAGCGCACGCCGCTCATTTTCATCGACATTCCCGGCGAGGGCGCCGGGACGATCCTCCTCTATGGCCACCTCGACAAGCAGCCGGAGATGACCGGCTGGAGCGAGGGGCTCGGCCCATGGCAGCCGGTCATTCGCGACGGCAAGCTCTATGGCCGCGGCTGCGCCGACGACGGCTACGCCATGTTTGGCGCGATCACCGCGCTCCTGGCGCTGAAGCAAGAGGGCAAGCCGCATCCGCGCTGCGCCATCATGATCGAGGCATGCGAGGAATCCGGCAGCCCGGACCTGCCGCACTATGTCGAGGCCTTGGCCGATCGGCTCGGCGAGGTGTTCCTGGTCGTTTGCCTGGATTCCGGCGCCGGCGACTACGACCGGCTCTGGCTCACCACGTCGCTGCGCGGTCTCTTCAGCGGCACGTTGTCCGTCAGCGGCATGGCCAATGGGCTGCATTCTGGCGATGCGTCCGGCGTGGCGCCGTCCAGCTTCGACGGCCTTCGCGTGCTTCTGAACCGCGTCGAAGACCCCCAAACTGGCAAAGTCCGCGTCGATGACCTTCACGTTCCTATTCCCGAAGCGCGGGTGAAGCAGGCGGGCGCCGCCGCTGAGATCCTGGGAGCGGCCCTCGTGAAGCGCTTCGGCTTGCATGCGGGCGTCCGGCCGCTGTCCGATCAGCCGCGCGAGCTCGTGCTCAATCGAACTTGGCGTCCGACGATGGTGACAATCGGCTTCGCTGGGCTGCCCGATCCAAAAGGCGCCGGCAACGTGCTGGAGCCTGGCGTCGCCGCGAAGCTCTCCTTCCGCCTGCCTCCGACATTGGACGCAGGATCGGCCGCGGCGGCGGTGAAGCAGGTGTTGGAACAGGATCCCCCGCACGGCCTGAGAGTGAAATTCGAGATCGGCGACGCCGCGACCGGCTGGGACGCGCCCGCGATGGCGCCTTGGCTTGAGCGCAGCATCGCGGCTGCCTCCCAGGCTGAATTCGGCGCGCCCCCGGGATACATGGGCGAGGGCGGCTCCATACCGTTCATGGGCATGCTGGGCGCCCGCTATCCCAAAGCGCAATTCGTCATCACCGGCGTCCTGGGTCCGGGCTCCAATGCTCACGGGCCGGACGAATTTCTGCACATTCCCTTCGCCAAGAAGCTGACCGCTGCGATCGCCCGCATCATCTCCGATGCGCATGCCGCGCCGCGGGACGAGTGATCAGAGAGTGTGCAGCGGCGCAAACGAGGGAACCGTCATGGACAAGAACAAGAAATGGTGGGCGCGCATCGGCCTGGTCATCGTCGTCGGCGCCGCGATCTTCATCGCGGCCCAGCCGCTGCGCGGCATGTTCGGCGGCGGCTCCAACGCGGTCACGAGTTCGCCGGCGTCCCAGCAGGAAGGCCGCAGCGATATCCTTCAGATCGAGAGCGCCACCATCGGCCTCTTTGAGCGCGCCGCTCCGTCGGTCGTGCAGGTCGTGAGCGCCCAGGGCCCTTCCTTCCGTGGCGGCATGCTGACGGAGGGCGCGGAATCCGGTTCCGGCTTCATCTGGGACGGCGAAGGCCATGTCGTCACCAACGAGCACGTCGTGCGCAACTCGGACAATGTCGTGGTGCGCCTGTCGAGCGGAGCCATCGTGGAGGCCGACGTCGTCGGCCGTGCGCCCTCCCAGGACGTCGCAGTCCTGAAGCTGAAGCGCGCCGATAATCTCCCCGGCCCGCTCGCGCGCGGCCAATCCGGCGTGCTCAAGGTCGGCCAGTCCGTGTTCGCCATCGGCGCGCCGTTCGGGTTGGAGCAGTCGCTGACGACCGGCATCATCAGCGCTCTGCAGCGCCGCCTGCCGACCAGCGCCGGACGCGAGATCGCCGACGTGATCCAGACCGACGCCGCGATCAATCCCGGCAATTCCGGCGGTCCGCTGCTCGATTCCTCCGGCCGAGTCATTGGCGTCAACACGGCGATCTTTTCACCGTCCGGCGCCTATGCCGGCGTCGGCTTCGCGATCCCGATGGATAAGGTCTCGCGCGTCGTGCAGCAGCTTATCCAGACTGGCCGGGTGCCAATCCCCGGCATCGGAATTGTCGCCGCGAACGAGGCTGCGGCCGCACGCCTCGGCGTGACCGGCCTCATCGTTCTGGAGGCGCTGCCGTCCGGCCCGGCGGCGCGCTCGGGGCTCCGCGGCGTCGATCAGTACGGGCGGGTTGGCGACATCATCGTCCGCGCCAACGGCGAGGACGTCGCGCGCCTGGCCGACCTGACCGACGAGCTGGAGCGCGTGGGCGTCGGCCGCGACGTCGCGCTCACGGTCCGCCGCGGGACCGGGACCGTGTCGATCCGGGTGCCCGTCGTTGACATCGGCGAGCGGTGAAGCGTGACCGAGGGCACGGCGGCCCCGAAAGACGCGGCGTAGCTTGCATCCATCGGCGGTCGCCGCCGCATCTAGAGATCGACAGTTTCGGAGCCGCCGCCATGACCCGCCTCGCCAACCTCGTCAGCCAAGCCCAAGCCCTGGCGGTGTTCGCGCTGTGCATCGGCACGGGCTTGGCGCTGCCGCTCTCGCTGATCGGGCTGCAAGCGCTCTGATCCGAGAACGAGCTGAAACGAAGAGGCGGCGCGCCCTGCGCCGCCTCTTTCTTTTGCCGCGCCTGGAAACCAGCCTGCCGAGGGGTGTGACCTAGGCCACGGCGGCCGGCGCGGGATGCCTCTATCTCTCACTCATCGGCGGTCGCCGCCGCCCGACTTCCAATTGGAGCGCACCCGCCATGACCCGCTTCGCCCAGTTCGCCCGCCGGGCCCAGGCGCTCGCGGTGTTCGCGCTCTGCTTCGCGACGGGCCTGGCGCTTCCTCTGACGCTGGTAGGCTTCTACGCGCTCTGATCCTTTGCCAAGGCGCCTCCCGCGTGCATGATCCCCGCCATGCAAGGGGAGGGGTCGATGCGGCGGTGGATGGTGTGTTTGCTCGCCCTGGGCGGTCTTTGTCTGAGCCCGCCGGCCGCAGCCCAGCAGGCCGCCCGGCTTTTCAGTCAGGACGATCCGCTCGAGCTCACCATCGAGGCCCCGATCTCGGACATCATTCGCAACGCCCAGCGCAACACCGACCCCCACGCCGGATCGGTTCGCGTCAATGGCGGCCCCCCGATCGAGATGCGCCTCAGCGCGCGCGGGCTCACACGCCGCACCGGCGGCATCTGCGCTTTTCCGCCCCTAAGGCTGGAATTCGATGGACCGGCGCGCCGCGGGACGATCTTCCAAGGCCAGGGCCGGCTCAAGCTCGTCACGCATTGCAAGCCGATCGACAATTACGAGCAGCGCGTCGTGCTCGAATATCTCGCCTACCGACTTTACAATGTGGTGACGCCGCTGAGCTACCGCGTCCGCGCCGCGCGCATCACCTATGTCGATACCGCCGGGCGCCGCAGCCCCGACACGCGCTTCGGGTTCCTGATCGAGGATGTCGATGACGTCGCGCGTCGCAACAATCGCACGAAGGTCGAGGCGCCCAGCGTCGCGATGGACAGCCTCGATTCGTTGGCGGCGTCCCGCGCCGCGCTTTATCAATACATGATCGGCAATCTGGACTGGTCGTTCACGCGCGGGCCTGCCGGCGAGGATTGCTGCCACAACACGCGGCCGATCGGAGCCGCCGGCGCCATCGTGCCGCTGCCGTATGATTTCGATCAGTCCGGCTTTGTGGATGCGCCCTACGCGCTGCCGCCCCAGGGCATTCGAATCGCCTCGGTGAGAACGCGCGTCTTCCGTGGGCTCTGCCAGCACAATGCGAGCATCCCTGCCGCGGCCGCCGAATTCACCGCCAAGCGGGCCGACATCATGGCGCTGATCGGCGCCGAGACGCGGTTGCCGGAGGACCGCCGCCGAAGCGCGCAACGCTATCTGGAGGGTTTCTTCGAGGCGATCGATCCTTCACGTCTGGACGCGACGATCATCCGCTCCTGCCGCGGCGCGAACTAGGCTCGGCTCAGCGCGGCCTGTCGGTCTCCCCGGGCGCCGCCGCCGGCGCAGGTGAAGGCGGCGCGCCAGGGCACCCTGAGCGCAGCGGCGCCACCGGCGATGGTTGGGGATCGAGCGCCGCGATCGCGCCGAGATAGGCGCATGTGTCCCCGGTCAGCGGCACGCGCGTTCCCCGATGCACAGTGAAGAGCGCGGCGCCTTCCTTGACCAGGTAAGCGTGGGGATCGGCGGCGCCGCTCGGCACGAGCACGTCCGTCAGGATAACGCGCCCGCCGAAGCGCGGCAGGATCGTCGGCGCCCGCTTGGTGTGCCCGACAACGATGCGCGACACGCCGTAATGCGCGAGCACGGCTTGCAGGTTGGGCGTCTCCGCCGCTTCCTCGTTCATCGCCAGACCGCGGTACCAAAGCGGGCCCGCCTCGCTGAGCACGGGATCGGCTTCGTTCTCCGCCTCGAGCGCGGCGCGCACGCCCCGATTGATTGTGTCGGGATCGGAGGCGGCATAGGCGGGCCCGATGCCGCCATGCAGATAGAGCGTATCGTCGATCCGGATCACGGCGTTGTGAGAGAGCGTGAACCTCCCATAGGCGCCCGACTTGCTCCACGCGGCCCGCAGCTCCACCCACCCGAGCGGATGCGCGGCGTCGAACTGCGCGCGGTAGGCGGCGTCGAAGGCGGGAGGCGGCTCCTTGGATTTCTGGGCCCGCAGGTACTGAACGACGCGGCGATAATAGGCGTCCCGCCGGTTTGCGGAGCGCCGGTCGGCAAACGCTGCGAATTCCCCCGCGACCGTATAGCGAAGGTCGCCGAGCATCATCATGCCTTCGTGATTGCCGATGAGCGCGTGCACTCGTCCGCCCGCGTGTTCGGCTTGCCGCTCCAGGCGCATGAGGTGGTCGAGGATGCGTCGTGTGTCGGGCCCGCGGTCGGGAACATCGCCGAGCTGCACGAGATGGGTTTGCCCTCCGACCCAATCGCCGCGCGCATCGACGAGGCCGGCGCTGCGGATCATGTCCTCGAATTTGGGATAGTCCCCGTGCAGGTCGCCGATCACCACCACGCGCGCGACGTTGCTCCAGCTTGATTGTGCGAATGCCGGCGAGGTGAGCGCCGCGAGGAAGAGCAGGAGCAAGGCGATCAGGGGGGCGCCCTCGCCGCGCGCGGGAGCGGACGTTTGCGGCGTATAAGGATGAAGCATGTTCGCTCCCTTCAATGCGCCCGAGGATACCGTGTCAGGAGTGCGCGCGAACCAGCCGCTTCGTCGGCGATCACGAGCGCGCCGTCTGGCGTCACCGTGACGCCCTCCGCCTGCTGGTGGCTCTCGTCGAGCCGTCTCGCAACCGCCACCGTTCCGTCCGGATTGAGCTCGGCGAGCAGTCGCTCTCGGGCCGCCACAAGGATGAGCCTTCCGCTCCTCTGGTCGATCTCGATCCCCGATGGATGGACCCGTTCGCCGGCCATCTCCGCGAGCGCGTCGGCGCGCAGGAACGGCGTTGCAGCCGCCGCGCCGGGCCGCCACGAATAGAGCGCCACCGCGTTTCGCATGCCGCGCTGGTAATTCGTCTTGCAGGCGAGAATGAGGCTGTCGCGCGTGGCGGCGAGCCCCTCGATCTCGCACACCTGCGCCAGTTGCGTGTCGAACGTCTCGAAGCTCACGTGCTCCCCGTCTTCGCCCTCTCGGAAGCGATAGAGCAGCCCCGTGCTCGTCACGAGATAGAAGTCGCCGTTCGGCAGGATTGCGATGCCTTCGAAATCGCCCTGTGCGACCGGGCGCCCAAGCGCGAAATTCTTCGTGATGCGCCCGCTCTCGATGTCGAGCTGGTAGACGACGCCGTTCTCGTCGCCGTGCCCGAAGAGTCTCCCGTCTCGCGTCGCCGCGAGCCCGGATATCTCCCGCAGCTTGTTGGGCAGCCGCCACCGCCGGTCGGGACGCACGGCGAAGAGGGAGGCGTCCGCGCCCTCCGCGACGCGCTCCGCCGCCGCTTGCTCCGTTTGCGGCTTCATCTCGACATTGCAGGTGCTGAGTGCGATCGCCCCGGCGAAGATCGCGAGCTTGCTGGCCCACTTCGCGATGACCGCGGCTCTAGTCGTCGTCCCTGTCGGGCGGCTCGTCATCGTCGCTGTCCTCGTCCCGGTCTTTGGTTCTGTCCTTGTCCTTCTTCTTCCCTTCATTCTCCTGCTTGGCCATCCATTCTCGCGAGAACATGGCCTTGCCGGCCGCTGCGCCGCCGAACTCCGTCGCCCACAATCCGAGCACGGTGTAGTTGAAGAAGACGGAGATGATCGCGGCCACCTCCACCGCGCTCACGCCGCAGGCGAGCCCGACTCCGATGGCGGTGAAGAGGTAGGTCGTTTCCGCGCTGTCCTTGAGCGTATGGCGGAAGCGCACGCCCGCGACGATGCCCGCGAGGCTGAAGGCGAGCGCGAGGCTGTTGTGCACGAGGTGCACGATGCCGGCGATGAGCATCGGCAGCACCAGGATGGTCTGGATGAAGGACTGCGACACGTCCTTGCGCCGGCGCACGCCCATGCAGATCCACGTCACCGGGAGCATGAGGGCGAATGCCGCGATGATCGAGAGCGCCAGCTTCACGCCGTCCTTGGCCGCCGATGGGCCCGATCCGGTGATCTCGACGGGCTCGAACGTGGTGCTGTCGAACGCCGCGGCTGCGCCGCCGAACGGCGCATAGTCCTTGAGCGCCGGCATCGCGGCGGCGAGCACCAGGCAGCCGGCGACGATCACGCCGTAATAGGCGGTCATGTAGGCATAGGGCCGCAGCAGTTTGCTGACCGGCGTCGGAATGGGCCGCGCCGCCTTCGAAGGCGGGTCCTTGGACGCTGGACTTGGAGCAAGCTCGCTCGACATCGCCTCTCTGGCCGTCAGGAAATCGAGCGCACGATATAGAGGAATCGCCCGGCGGTCTCGCCAATCGCGTCTCGGGCGTCAACCGCCGCGGGGAGCCGCCGAAATGCGCATCCAGCCGGAGAGGGTTTCCCCGGGTGCGAGCACGCGCAGCCCGCTGTTTGCGGTGTCCGCCCGGTTCACCGCGTCCGGCATCGCGCTCACCGGCTCGATGCAGAGAAAGTCGGCGCCCTGCGGCATGTAGAGATGCAGGAAGCCGAGCTCGTTCGATGCGGCGAGCGTGATCTCGAGCGTCGGGGTGAGGAGCGTCGCCGCGCCATCCCACCCAGGGTGGCAATGGTCCACGAGGGGGGCCGCATCGAGCGCGGCGCCTCGCGCCATGTCGGGAAGGTCCGTGAACGGATCGAAGTGCGTAGGAAGCATGTCGTCGTTGGTGCGCCAGACGCCGGAGACGTGCGCCTTGAGCGTCGAGCCGCGCGGCCGGGCGAAGGCCGGATGGAAGCCGATGCCGGCCGGCATCGGGCGCTTGCTTTCGTTGCGGAGCGCAAGGCCGAAATGGGCCCCCGTCCCGTCGAGCCGAATGGTTCGCTCGCACGAGAAAGCCCACGGCCACGCGCTCTTTTCAGCCCGCAGCGTCAGGCGCGCGAATCCGTCCCCGGTCTCTTCGGTTCGCCAAGGCATGAGCCAGGCATAGCCGTGCAGCGGGTGCTTCTCCCCGCCGTAATTGCGCTTGAGGGAGACCGCTTGTCCGTCGAAGCGGAAGCGGCCGTTTGCGATGCGGTTCGCGAACGGCGCAAGCGGGAACGAGGCCGTCCGCATCACGTCCTTGGTCGTGACGGGCGCGGGCCTCAGAATGTCCTGCCCGCGCCATGCGAGCGACAGCGCCGCGGCGCCCAGATTGGGCGCCAGCGTCAGCGTCATGTCGCCGCCGGCGAGCTCGATCACGGATGCCCGCGCGCGCGCGCCGAACGGCATGCTTGCCTCCCGTGCGGCACCTTATGTTAGCGCTACCATGCCGACAAGCGGCTTCGCTCGTGGAAGGCGGGCGAACTCAGCGCTTTGGCCGCGCGACGGAGTCGCGCTTGACCAGGCTGTGTTCGACCACGCGATCGACCGGGGGTGGGGCGTGCCCGGTCTTCTTGCGGCCCTGCACGTCGCGGAAAAGGAGATCGACGGCGATCTCGGCCATCTGCGCCACCGGCTGCCGGATAGTGGTTACCGCCGGCCAGACGGCCGCGAGGATGGGCGTGTCGTCGAAGCCGACCACGGAGAGATCGCGCGGCACATCCAGCCCGCGCCGATGGGCCGCCGAGATCGCGCCGGCGGCCATGTCGTCGTTTGAGGCGAAGATCGCCGTCGGCGGCTTCGGTCGCGCGAGCAGCTTTTCGGCGCCCTCAAGGCCCGATCGGAAAGTGAAGAAGCCCTGCACGACCAGCGGCTTCTGGATTTCGAGATTTGCATCGCGCATGGCGTCCTCGAAGCCGCGCAGGCGCTCCGCGCTCGCCGTCTGATCGGGATGGCCCTTGATGAAGGCTATCCGTGTATGGCCGTACGAGATGAGATGGGTCGTCAGCTCGTACGCGGCTTTGTAGTCGTTGATCCGCACGCAGGCGCAATGCGCGAGCGGAAGGCCTGGTGAAACCGCGACCGCCGGCACGTTCTTCTCTGTAAGCAAGGCATGAACATTGGCGTGCTCGCAGAGCGGCGGCGGCAGGATGACCCCGTCGGCCCCGCCTGCCAGCAGCCGCCGCACGATGGCCCGCTCCGCCTTCGCATCGGCGGCGTCGCACTTCTCCAGCACGAGCTGAGCGGACTTGCGGCCGCTCTGGTCGAGCGCGCCGAGGAGGAATTCGCCAAGATAGGCCGCAGACGGGTTGCCGTAGAGCAGGCCGATGCGCAGGCCCTCCGCCCCCGCGAGGCTCCGCGCGGCCTGGTTCGGCGCATAATTGAGCGCGCGCACCGCCGCCATCACGGCTTTGCGTGTCTCCTCGCGGACGTATTTTTCGCCATTGACGACGCGCGAGACGGTCATCGGCGAGACGCCCACGTGCCGCGCGACATCGTTGATGGTGACAACCTCGCGCGCGCGCCTGCCGTTTGTCTGAGCCCTTCTCGCCATGCTCCCGCCGGATGCGATTCCGCTGTGGAATCGGCCTTCGATCTAAGTCGCGCCGCCTTCTCCCGCAAATGCGCACTCACGCGAAGGTGAGGCCCCAGGCAGATCCCGGGGGTGGGGCGGGGTGGTTGTCAGCCGCGCGGACCCTCGATAAGTTAGCGCTACCAGAAAACGCCGCAAGGGCGCATCTTCAGGGGGAACGCCATGGGACGGACCACGCTGCGCGGAGCGATCGCGCGCGCGCTTCCTTTGCTTGCCGCCGGCCTGGTTGGCGTGGGCTTGGCCGGCGCCGCCCTGGCGCAGCCGCGCGCTCGCCCCCCGGTCCCTGCCGTTCAAGCCGCCCCCGTCTACAAGGACGCCAAGGCGCCGGTTGAGCGGCGCGTGGAGGATCTCCTCTCCCGCATGACGCTGGAGGAGAAGGTCGCCCAGATGCTCACGCTTTGGCAGAACAAGAGCGAGATCATCAACGCCGACCTCCAGTTCGATCGCGCCAAGGCGAAGTCCAACTTTCCGAACGGCGTTGGCCAGATCGCACGCCCGCAGGATCGCGTCGGCGCCGATCCGCCCGCCCGCGTACGCCATCGCGGCGCACGCGAGAGCGTGGCGTTC
Source organism: Hyphomonadaceae bacterium (assembly GCA_016791425.1). GTDB lineage: Bacteria > Pseudomonadota > Alphaproteobacteria > Caulobacterales > Aquidulcibacteraceae > CADEEL01. The sequence goes on from JAEUMQ010000007.1 coordinate 554,020, forward strand.
AACAACGCGGTGCAGCGCTGGGCGGTGGAGGACACTCGCCTCGGCATCCCCGTGCTGTTTCACGAAGAATCTCTGCACGGCTTCGCCACCGCCGACGCCACGAGTTTCCCGCAAGCGATCGCGCTGGCGAGCTCCTGGGATCCTGCGTTGGTGCAGCGCGTGAGCGCGCTCATCGCGCGCGAAGTGCGCGCACGCGGCGTTCATCTGGTGCTGTCGCCGGTGGTCGATGTTTCGCGCGACCCGCGCTGGGGCCGCATCGAGGAAACGTTCGGCGAGGACCCCTATCTCGTCGGCGAGATCGGCGTCGCGGCCGTGCGCGGCCTGCAGGGGGATACACTTCCGCTTGCGCCCGGTCATGTCTTCGCGACTCTGAAGCACATGACCGGCCACGGTCAGCCCGAGAGCGGCGCGAACATAGGCCCGGCCTCGATCTCCGAGCGGACGTTGCGCGAGCAATTCTTCCCGCCCTTCGAGACCATCGTGCGGCGCACCAATGTTCGCTCGATCATGCCCTCCTACAACGAGATTGACGGCGTTCCCTCGCACGCCAACCGCTGGCTCCTGCACGACGTCCTGCGCGGCGAATGGGGCTACCGGGGCGCGCTCGTGAGCGACTATTTCGCCATCGAGCAATTGGTCGACATCCACCATGTCGAGCCCGACTACGCCGCCGCCGCGATCCGCGCACTGCGCGCCGGCCTGGACATGGATCTGCCCAACGGCGTCGCCTTCCGGACGCTGGTGGACAGCGTCCGCGCCGGCCGCGTTCGCGAGGCCGAGATCGACGCCGCCGTGCGCCGCATCCTGGCGATCAAGTTCGAGGCGGGCCTGTTCGAGAATCCGTACGCCGACGCCGACGCCGCCGAAGCCGTCACCGGCAACGCCGAGGGCCGCGCGCTGGCCGAAGAGGCCGCGCGCCGCACAATCGTGCTGCTGAAGAACGACGGCAATCTGCTTCCGTTCAATCCAGCGAGCATCCGCACGCTCGCCGTGATCGGTCCGAACGCCGCGCCTGAGCGACTTGGCGGCTATTCCGGCGTACCGCGCGGCGTCGTCACTGCGCTCGAAGGCATCCAGGCGCGCGTCGGACCGAACGTCCGCGTCGTCCACCACGAAGGCGTCAAGATCACCAAGGAGACCGATTGGTGGGCTGACGAAGTGACGCTCGCCGATCCCGCCGAGAACGCACGCCTCATCCGCGAGGCGGTGCGCGTCGCGCGCCGCGCCGACCATATCATCCTCGTCATCGGCGACACCGAGCAGACGAGCCGCGAGGCCTGGGCCGACAATCACCTGGGCGATCGTGCGAACATCGATCTCGTTGGCCAGCAGAACGACCTTGCCGCCGCGATCCTTGCCCTGAACAAGCCGACCGCGATCGTGCTGCTCAATGGCCGTCCGCCGTCCTATCCGCTGATCGCGGACCGCGCGAAGGCGATCGTCGAAGGCTGGTACTTGGGCCAGGAGGGCGGAACCGCTCTCGCCCAGGTCTTGTTCGGAGACGCCAATCCCGGCGGCAAGCTGCCGCTCACCGTCGCGCGCCACGCCGGGCAATTGCCCCACTTCTACGATCGTAAGCCGAGCGCGCGCCGCGGCTATCTTTTCGAGGATAACGCGCCGCTCTTCCCGTTTGGCTGGGGGCTCTCCTATACGACGTTCGAGCTCTCTGCGCCGCGCCTCTCTTCCGCGAGCATCCGTCGCGACGGCAACGTTCAAGTGTCGGTCGATGTGCGCAACACTGGCGCGCGCGCGGGCGACGAGGTCGTGCAGCTTTACATCCGCGACCGCGTCAGCTCCGTGACGCGCCCGATCCTGGAGCTGCGCGGCTTCGAGCGTGTGACCTTGGCGCCGGGCGAAAGCCGGACAGTGAACTTCACGCTCACGCCCGCATCGCTGCAATTCTACGACGCGAATATGCAGCGCGTCGTCGAGTCGGGCGAATTTGAGATCAAGACCGGCCCGAATTCCGTTCAGCTGCAGACCGCGGTGCTCACGGTCACGGAATGAGGCGTAGTTCCCCTCTCCCGCGCCAGCGGGAGAGGGGCCAAGCGTCAGGGACTTGAAAGACCCGCGCGTTCAGCGCGACTCTTTCTTCAGCTCGCCAATACCCGGCCCTCCCCAGCTGGGGCGGGGCAAGGGAGCTCACCGTACCGTCAGTACGATCACCGACTTCGCCGGCGCGTCTACGAGGAGTCCTCCGCCAACGAAACGCGCCGCGCTGAAGTCCGCCGGAACGAGCGCGTCGGGGGCCTCGAACGTGTTGCGCGCATCCATCGCTTCGGCGGTGATGATGCGCCCTGCGATACTCTGCCCTGCGACGCCCGAGACAGAAATTCGCGCGCCGCGCCGCGGATCCATGTTCGCGATCCCGAGGACGACGGCGCCCGATGTATCCCGCGCTGCCGAAACACTGAGGGAAATCGTGCGCTCGCGCCCGAAGCGATAGTCCGGCGCACGCACCTCCACCGGCAGGCTCGTCGCGCCGCGGAACGGCTTGTAGAGCATGAACGTGTGATAGGTGGGCGTTCGGAGCATCCGCGGCCCGTCGGTCAGGATCATCGCCTGCAGCACGTTCACCATCTGCGTGATGTTCGCCATCCGCACCCGGTCGGCGTGGGCCTGGAAGATGTTGAGATTAACGGCGGCGGTCACCGCGTCCCGCAGGGTGTTCTGCTGATAGAGGGAGCTGCGCGGCTTGCCGGGCTCCACGTCATACCAATTCGACCACTCGTCGATATAGAGCCCGACTTTCTGCTCTGGGTCATGCGCGTCCATGATCGCGTCGTGCCGACGGATATAGTCGTCCATGTCGTGCGCGCGGCGCATGATGGAGAACCACTGGTCCTCGCCGAAGCCGGTCGCTGGCCCCTTCGGCCCAGTCCATGATCCAGTCGGCAGCGAGAAATGGTGCAGCGTGATCGCGTCCATCTGCGCGATCGGGATGTTCTCCATCAGCCCGCGCGTCCAAACATAGTCCGTGTCATAGGCGCCCGCGACGATGATTTTCGGCCGCTTGCCTTCCGGCGCCCATTGGTAGGTCGCGAACAGCCGGTACAGTGTGGCGTACTCCGCTGGCCGCAGATTGCCGCCGCACTGCCAGAGCTCGTTGCCAAGCGCCCAATAGGGGACCTCCCAGGGCTCGGCGCGGCCATTGCGCCGCCGCTCCTGGGCGAGCGCCGAATTCGTCGCCGACGTCATGTATTCCAGCCAGTCCGCCGCCTCCCGCGGCGAACCGGTTCCGACATTTGCGTTGATGTAGGCGTGCGCGCCGAGCTGCTCCACGAGGTCCATGAATTCGTGCGTGCCGACTTCGTTCCTCTCCTCCACGCCGCCCCAGGTGGTGTTGAGGCGCACGGGACGCTCCGCACGCGGACCGATGCCGTCGCGCCAATGATAGCGATCCGCGTAGCAGCCGCCCGGCCAGCGGATCACCGGCACGCCGAGCTCCTTGAGCGCGCCGATCACGTCGTTGCGCCAGCCGCGCGTATTCGGGATGGAGGAAGTCTCGCCGACCCAGAGCCCGCCGGTGATCCCCGAGCCGAGAAACTCCGAGAACTGCCCGTGCAGCTCCGGACGGATGACGGCGCCGGGCCGGTCCGCGCGGATCGTCACGCGCGCCTCGTAGGTGTCCTGCGCGAAGGCCGAGGCGCTGAGCGCGACAAGGGCGGCCAGGCCGCGCACGATCCACCGCATGCTTTCCCCCATCGAAAACGGCCTTGGCCATGTATAAGGTAGCGCTACCATAATTCAAAAGACGGGAGAGGGCGATGCTGAGCGGGCGAACGAGCGTGAGAACGGCGATCCTACTTGCGCTTGCGGCGCTGTTGCTCGCTGTCGCGCCGGCGCGCGCTGAGGACGGATACGATCTCTGGCTGCGCTATCGCCCGTTGGAGGCTCCGGCCCAGCGCGTCTACAGAGCATCCGCCGCAGAGCTGGTCGCCCCGGCCCAGAGATCGCCGACTCTGGAGGCCGCGCGCGCGGAGCTTGAGCGCGGCCTGTCGGGACTTCTTGATCGTTCCGTGCGCGAGGGCGCCAACGTCTCGCAGGGCGGCGCGATCGTTTTCGGTACGCCGACTTCTTCGCCTGCCATTGCGGCGCTCAATCTCGATCTCTCCACGCTCGGAAACGAAGGATACCTCATCCGCAGCGTCAGAATTGGCGGCCGCCGCGCGACGATCATCGCCGCGAACGCGGATATCGGCGTCCTTTATGGCGCCTTCGCCTATCTGCGCCTCGTCCAGACCCGCGCATCCGTCGCCGATCTCGACATCGCCTCCACGCCGCGCGTGCAGCGTCGCATCCTGAACCATTGGGACAATCTCGACGGCACCATGGAGAGGGGCTATTCCGGCCATTCGATCTTCGATTGGCACCGCTATCCGGATTGGGTCGATCAGAGGATCACCGATTATGCCCGCGCCAACGCGTCGATAGGAATCAACGGCGCCGTGGTGACGAATGTCGCCGCGAGCGCCATCAGCCTCACGCCGGAATTCATCGCCAAAGCCGCGGCGCTCGCCGACCGCCTGCGCCCCTACGGCATCCGCCTCTATCTTACCGCACGCTTCTCCGCGCCGCTTGAGCTTGGCGCGGTCGATACCGCCGATCCGCTTGATCCGCGCGTGCGCGCCTGGTGGAAGGCGAAGGCCGACGAGATCTATCGCGCAATCCCGGATTTCGGCGGCTTCCTGGTGAAGGCAAATTCCGAAGGTCAGCCCGGCCCGCAGGATTATCGCCGCACGCACGCGGACGGCGCCAACATGATGGCCGAGGCCTTGGCGCCGCACGGAGGGATCGTGATGTGGCGCGCGTTCGTCTACCAGGCGGAGAACCGCCGCGACCGGCACATGCAGGCCTATGACGAATTCGTCCCGCTCGACGGCCGCTTCCTGCCGAACGTCACCGTTCAGGTGAAGAACGGCGCGATCGACTTCCAGCCCCGCGAGCCTTTCCATCCGCTCTTCGGCGCATTGCCGAAAACGCCGACCATGATCGAGTTCCAGATCACCAAGGAATATCTCGGCCTCGCCACCAACATGGCGTTCCTCGCGCCGATGTGGGAGGAGGCGCTCGATACCGACACCCGCGTTGCCGACAACGCCACTGTCGCTCGTGTCGTCGATGGCTCGGTCTTTCCCTACGCCCTCACCGGCATGGCCGGCGTCGCCAATGTCGGCACGGACCGCAATTGGTCCGGCTCGCACTTCGACCAGGCCAATTGGTACGCGTTCGGACGGCTGGCCTGGGACCATGACCTCGCTTCGCGCGCCATCGCCGAGGAATGGGCGCGCATGACCTTCACCAACGATCCGGCCTTCATCACGCCTGTCGTCGGGATGATGATGGGCTCGCGCGAAGCGGTGGTGAACTACATGACGCCGCTGGGCCTCGGGCACTTGATGGCCACCGGCCACCATTACGGGCCCGGTCCCTGGGTGAGCGAGCTGGCGCGCCCGGAATGGAACCCGGTCTATTACCACCGCGCCGATCGCGCCGGCATCGGCTTCGACCGCACAGCGACCGGCTCGAACGCCGTCTCGCAATATGCGCCGCCGGTCGCCGCCGAGTACCGCGACATCGCCCGGACGCCGGAGAAGGTCCTGCTCTGGTTCCATCATGTGCCCTGGGACCGCCGTATGGCGTCCGGCCGCACGCTTTGGGACGAGCTCGTCGTCAAGTATTCGCAAGGGGTCTCCGATGTCGCCGCGATGCGCGCGACCTGGACCGGCCTGCGCGGGCGCATCGATGATGCGCGCTACGAGCAGGTTGCGACTTTCCTCGCCATCCAGGAGCGCGAGGCGCAGTGGTGGCGCGACGCCTGCCTTGCCTATTTCCAGACTTTCGCGCAGCGTCCGTACCCGGATGGCTATGCACCGCCCCCGCATCCTGTGGAATACTACAAGGCGATCAGGAGCCGCTTCGTCCCCGGCGATCCCGGAGACACCGCCGCGCCTTTCCGCGGCGGGTGAGTTCGATCGCCGCGCGCTGCTCGCAGGCATCGCCGCCTCGGGCCTCTCTGCGTGCGCCACCATCGCGCCGCCGCCGCCGTTCGATGCCGCGCACGTAGATCACGTTCTCCGCGGCCTCGTCGCGCGCGGCGAGCTTGTCGGCGTCTCCGCGCTTGTCTGGCAGCGCGACACCGAGCGCTATTTCGGCGCGTTCGGCCTCGCCGATCGCGAAGCTGATCGCCCGATGGCGCGCGACACGCTCGTGCAGATCTGGTCGATGACCAAGCCCGTGACGGGGGTTGCGTTGATGACCCTCTGGGAGGAGGGGCGCTTCCAGCTCGACGATCCGATCGCGGAATATCTGCCCGAGCTCGCGGCCCTGCGCGTCTATGCCGGCGACGACGCGTCAGGCGCCCCCATCCTCGTTTCGCCCGATCGCCCGCCGACCATTCGTGACCTGACTCGCCACACTGCTGGGCTGACGCCCCGCGACGGGCAATCCTATGTCGATCGGGTCTATGCGCGCGAAGATCCGATGAACCGCGCCAATCCGCTCGCGGAAGTCATGCGCAGGCTCGCACGCGTGCCGCTGCACTATCAGCCCGGGACGCGTTGGGCCTATTCCGATGCCGTCGATGTCCAAGCCGCCTTGGTCGAGCGCCTGAGCGGAAGGCCCTTCGACGCATTCGTGAAGGAGCGCATCTTCGATCCCCTGCAGATGCACCAGACGGGGTTCTACGTCTCTCCCGAGCGCGCCTTGCGCCTCGCCGCCACCTACGATCGGGCGGAGGACGGCGTCTTCACACGTCACCGCGGCGCGCGAACCATCGTCACCGATCGACACGTCAAGCCGCGCGGCGGCTTCGGCCTTGTCTCCACGCTCGACGATTACATGCGTTTTGCGCGCATGCTCCTCCACGACGGCGATCTCTATGGCTCACGCATCCTCAAGCGCCCAACCGCGCGCCTGATGCACGCGGATCAATTGCCCGAAGGTTTGACCGACAAGCACTTTCTACCGGGCAAGGGCCAGGTCGGCTTCGGCATCGACCTCGCCGTGCGCATCGCTCCGCCCGCATCGGACGAAGAGAATTTCGGCGTGGTCGGCGAGTATTTCTGGGACGGCTTGGCGAGCACGCTTTTCTGGTGCGATCCCGAAAACGACCTCGCCGCAGTGCTGTTCGTGCAGATGCTGCCGTTTGACCGCATGCATCTGCACCGCACGTTCCGGCGCGCCGTGTACGAGGCGGTCGGCGTCCTGCCGCGCACGTCCGATCGCGTGTCCTGAGCGCAGCGCCTTCCCTCCCCGCGGAGGGGAGGGAACGGCGGCTCACGTCGGCCTGATCCACGGCGCTCGGTAGGGCCGCGCCAGCAGCGCATTCGCCTCATCATCGCCCACGATGCGCTGTGCGCCGGCGTCCCAGGCAAGCGAGCGCCCAAGCTTGAGCGAAAGGTTCGCCAGGGCGCAGGTCGCCGTCGAGATGTGGCCTTCCTCGATATCCGAAGCCGGACGCCGGCCTTCGCGTATGGCGCCGATGAAGTCGCGCATATTCATCCGGGTAAGGATCTTCAACGTCATGTCGCCGGTCGGCGCGATCGTGTCGCCGGCGTACTCCCCGTCCGCCTCGAGCTCGGCGGCGATGCGCGCCTTGTTGCGGTCGCTCGGCAGGAACTCATAGCCCGTGTTGTAGAGCCGGAGCGTGCCGTCCGCGCCGTGGATGGCCGCGCCCCAGGGGTTCTCCGGATCCGGCGCGCGGCCCCAGTGCCGGTTCGTCCAGGTCATCAGCAGGTTGTCGTACTCGAAGCCGGCGACTTGCGTGTCGGGAACCGTGATCGCGGGATCGGACGCCATGAGCCCGCCGCCAATCGACCATACACGCCTCGGCCATCCAAGACCGAGCACGGCGCGCGCCAGATCGATCATGTGCACGCCGACATCGCCCATATAGCCGTTGCCGAAGGGCTCGAACGAGCGCCAGTTCCGCGGATGCACCTCCGCCCGGTAGTCGATGCGTTCGGCCGGCCCGCAATAGAAATCCCAGTCGAGATTGGCCGGCGGCGCCGAAGGCGGCGAGACACGCGTCAGCCTCTGCCGGAAATAGCAGAACGCCTCCACATGATGCACAGGCCCTAGAAGCCCTGCATCGATGACGCGCTCTTTGGCGTCGAGCGTGAACGGCGCCACGCGCCGCTGCGTGCCGACCTGCACGACCCGATTGCGCCGCCGCGCCGCAGACACGATCGCCTGCCCCTCACGTACATCGACAGAGATCGGCTTCTCCAGATAGACGTGTGCGCCCTTATCGATGGCGGCGATTGCAGGCAATGTGTGCCAATGATCCGGCGTGGCCACGATCACGATGTCGAACCGGTGCCGGTTGAGCATGTCGCGATAGTCGCGGTAGATCGCCGGCGGCCGCGTCTGCCGCATCATCGAATCGGGCCGTGCGAATGTCTGGTCGCGCGCCTCCTCCAGCATGTGCTGATCGACGTCGCAGAGCGCGACGACCTGTACAGGCGCAATCTGCATCAGCGCATTCACGCACAGCTTGCCGAACCACCCGCAACCCACGACGCCGACGCGATAGGCCCGCGCTTGCGCCTCCGCCTGTGAACCGGCGCCGGCCGCGACCGCGCCCGCCGCGATCGCTTTCAGCACCTCGCGCCGATCTGCCGCCATGGAACTCTCCCCTACCAATCCCACATCGCGCCGTCTTCGAGCCGCGCGATCGGCAGCTGCTTGGGCGCGTACGGAAACTTTGCCGCGAGCGTCTCGTCAATTCCCACGCCGTGTCCGGGCGTGTCTCCGACGTGCAGACGGCCCTCGCGGAACGCGTAATCGTGCGGGAAGACGTCGAGCGTCTCCTGCGTGTGGTGCATGTACTCCTGGATGCCGAAATTTGGAACCCAGGTGTCGAAATGCAGCGCCGCGCCCATCGTCACCGGCGAAAGATCTGTTGCCCCGTGGAAGCCGGTGCGCACGCCATAAAGCGCCGCGAAATCCGCGATCCGGCGCACATGCGTGATGCCTCCGCCATGCACGATCGTGGTGCGGATATAATCGATCAGCTGGTTCTCGATCAGGCCCTTGCAGTCCCAGATCGAGTTGAACACCTCTCCGACCGCCAGCGGCGTCGTCGAATGCTGCCGGATGAGCTTGAACGCATCCTGGTTCTCCGCCGGCGTTGAATCCTCGAACCAGAAAAGCCGATAGGGCTCCAGGTCCTTGGCAAGGCGCGCCGCTTCGATCGGCGTCAGGCGGTGATGCACATCATGCAGCAACAGCACCTCCTCGCCGTGATCGGCGCGCGCGCGCTCGAAGAGCTTCGGCGTATGCCGCAGATATTTCGGCGTCGACCACACGGTCTCGGTCGGCAATTCGCTTTCCGCTGGTTCGTAGGCGAGCTTGCTCTTTGTAACTCCGTATGTCTTGGCGAGGCCCGGCACGCCCGATTGCGCGCGCACCGCGAGATAGCCCTGTTCGATGTAGCGGCCCACCGCCTCGCTCGCCTGCTCGATGCTGTCGCCGTTGGCGTGGCAATAGACGAGCGCGCCGTCGCGCGAGCGTCCGCCGAGCAATTGGTAGAGCGGCATCCCGGCCATCTTTCCCAGAATGTCCCAGAGCGCGACATCGACGGCCGCGATCGCGCTCATGGTCACCGGCCCGCGCCGCCAATACGCGCCGCGATAGAGGAACTGCCAGATGTCCTCGATGCGCCCCGCGTCGCGCCCGATCAGGTTCGGGATCACGTGCTCGGTCAGATAGGCGGCCACCGCCAGTTCACGCCCGTTGAGGGTCGCGTCGCCGAGGCCGGTGACGCCGCCCTTGGTCTCGATCTTGAGCGTCACGAAGTTCCGCCCGGGGCACGTCACGATGACCCGGGCGCCGGTGATCTCCCGGTCTCGCGTCGAGCCCTGCACGCCAGCCTTGGCCATCCGTCCTCCCCTTTTTGGCGATTGGAGCAGGCCGTCCTGGAGAAGTCCAAGCCGCATCCGGCCCAACTGGCCGCTTGCCCGCGCCGCCGCGTATGGTAGCGTTACCAGGGTCTCGCCTCAAGGCGCGCTCCAGGCTACTAAGGGCGAATGATAACGCTGGACAAGAGCCGCCGAGATGGCTCCCAGGTGATCGAACGGAACCCGTAAAGCGGGTAGGGGAGGGGTTATGGGCGGCGTTGCCTTTAGTGCGCTCGATTGGGCGGTGGTCGGGCTCTACTTCGTCGTCAACACGGCGATCTGCATCTGGGCGGCCCTGCTCAAGGAGAAGGACACCACCGATTACTTTCTGGCCAGCCGCAGCGCCGGCTGGTGGCTGATCGGCTCCTCCATCTTCGCCTCGAACATCGGCGCCGAGCACCTCATCGGGCTCGCCGGCCAGGGCGCCAGCGACGGCATGGCTTTCGCGCACTGGGAGCTGCACTCCTATCTCGTGCTGGTCCTTGGCTGGGTCTTCGCGCCTTTCTACATCCGTGCCGGCATCTTCACGACGCCGGAGTTTCTTGAGAAGCGCTATACGCCCGGCACGCGCACGTTCCTGTCGCTGATCTTCCTCGTTTCCTACGTGCTGACCAAAGCGTCGGTGACGATCTTCGCCGGCGCGTTCGCCATCCAAACCATTCTCGGCTGGCAGACGCTGCCCGGCACCAACATCGATTTCTTCTGGTTCTCGGCCTATTTCCTCGTGATCATCACCGGCGCGTTCGTGGTTGTCGGCGGCATGAAGAGCGTGCTGTGGACCGAAGCGATGCACGTGCCCGTGCTGCTGGTGGGCTCCGCCGTCCTCTTGTTCGTTGGCCTTGCTCAGGTCGGCGGTCTCGACGAGCTTCTGAAGCACAACGAAGACACCCGCCATCTCTGGGCCCCGCTGCAGGATGCGCAGGGCGCGACCTGGGTTCCCCGCGACTTCTCCTTCCTGTTCGACAACGCCGAAGGGCGTCTGCCTTGGCTCGGCGTGCTGCTGGCCTCGCCGATCGTGGGCCTTTGGTACTGGTGCACGGACCAATACATCGCCCAGCGCGTGATGACCGCGAAGAACCTGAAGGAAGCCCGCCGCGGCGCGATCTTCGCGGGCTACCTGAAGCTCGTTCCGCTCTTCATCTTCCTGCTGCCCGGCATGATCGCGGTGGCGCTGATGAAGCAGGGCGCGCCTGGGTTTGCCGGCATCGCCGACAATCCGGGCTCGGCGTTCCCGGTGCTCGTCTCCGAGCTCCTGCCGGTCGGCCTGCGCGGCCTGGTGCTGGCGGGCATGCTGTCCGCGCTGATGAGTGCACTCGCCTCGCTCTTCAATTCCACTGCGACGCTGTTCACCGTCGATTTCTACAAGCGGCTGCGACCGTCCTCGAGCGAGAAGCAACTCGTCTTCGTCGGCCGCCTCGCGACCGCGGGCGTCATCCTTCTCGGCATGGCCTGGATTCCCTTCCTGCAGACTCTGCTCGGCAATGGCGCGCTCTACCAATACCTGCAGCTCGTTCAGACCTTGCTGGCGCCTTCCATCGCAGCGGTCTTCATGCTCGGCATCTTCTCCAAGACCGTGACTCCGATCTCCGGCTTTGTCGGCCTCGTGTTCGGCTTCGTCGCCGGCATGAGCCGCCTGGCGATGCAGGTGCTGCATGAATCGTACGGCGTCGAGTGGGGCCCGGTGCAGGGCTATGTCGATATGAACTTCCTCTATTTCGGCGCTCTGCTCTTCGCGTCGGCCTGCCTGGTGATCTACGCCACGAGCATGGTCACGCCGAAGGCGGCGCCGGAGAAGCTCGCAGGCCTCACCTACGGCTCGATCACGCCCGAGCAGAGGGCTGCCGAGAAGGGCAGCTATGGCTTCTGGGAAATTCTGCACACGGTCGTGATCCTCGCGATCATCGCGGGGATCTACATCTACTTCTGGTGACGAGGCCTGCCCTCTCTTCCTTCGAGGACGAGAGGGCAGGTAGGGGGGCCGCGCGATGCGCTTCCTGTTGGCCGTGTTGTGCGCGTTCCTCTCACTGGGAACGGCTCGCGCTCAGACCGACTCCGCGCTTTATCCGCTCACGCAGGAGTCCCTCCCGCACGCGAACATCCAACACGGTCGCCTGACCGGCCCGTTCGAGTTCCATAGCGCGACCTTCGCCGGCACGGTGCGTCGCTATTGGGTCTATGTCCCCGCGGGCTATCAACGCCGCCGCGGCCCGCCGCCGAACCTTCTCGTCTTTCAGGACGGCCAGCGCGCCGCCAATCCCGAGGGCTCGCTGCGCATTCCCAATGTGTTGGACAATCTCATCGCCAAGGGCGACATCCCGCCGACGCTTGGGATCTTCATCACGCCCGGCAATTCAAGCGCGCGCTATCCCGACGATCTCGGCATGCGCAACCCCGATCACCGCGCCGCTGAATACGATTCACTGGGCGGCGATTACGCACGTTTCCTCATCGATGAGCTCCTCCCGGAAGTCGCCAGAACCTATCGCTTCACCGACGATCCGCGTCGCCGCGTCATCGGCGGAACCTCCTCCGGCGCGATCTGCGCCTTCACCGTCGCGTGGCATAGGCCGGACGCGTTCGCCAACGTCATCAGCCTGATCGGCAGCTACACCTCGATCGGCTATCGCGCCGCATCCGACGCAGGGCCGATGCTCCCTGGCGGCGATCTATATCCGGGCCTCATCCGCAAGAACCCGATCCGCCCCATTCGCATCTTCCTGCAAGATGGAGCGAACGACCTGAACAACGAGCACGGCAATTGGTTTCTCGCTAACCAGCAGATGCTCTCCGCCCTCGAATGGGCGAACGCCAATGCCGACGCGCACGGAGCACCCGGGCCGCGCTATGACGTCAACCATGCCTGGGGCGAGGGCGGCCACTCCGACGCGCACGGCGGCGCGCTTCTTCCCGACATCCTGCGCTGGATCTGGCGCGACGCTCCCCGCCCCTGAAGCGCGCTCAGCGATTGCCCTGGATGATGTCGCCGAGCGGCCCGAGCACGGACCCTTCGCCGCGCGTCGGTCCGCCGCCGCCGACGGCCGCCATCATGCGTCCGGCGAGGCGCGCGAACGGAAGCGACTGGATCCATACTTTGCCTGGCCCGGTGAGGCGCGCGAAGAAGACGCCCTCGCCCCCGAAGATCATGCTCTTCACGCCGCCCGCTGTGATGAGGTCGAAATTGACGCTCGCCGTCATCGCCGCCACGCAGCCCGTATCGACATGCAGCTCCTGACCGGGCGCCAGCTCCCGCTCGATCAGCGTGCCGCCCATCTGCACGAACACCCACCCGTCCCCTTCCAGCTTCTGCATGATGAAGCCTTCGCCGCCGAAAAGACCGGTCATGACCCGCTTCTGCAGGGCGATCCCGATCGACACGCCCTTCGCTGCGGCGAGGAAGCTGTCCTTCTGGCAGATGAGCGTGCCGCCGACGTCCGTCAGCCGGATCGGCAGGATGGTTCCGGGCACCGGGGCGCCGAACGCGACGCGCGCCTTGCCATGGCCGTTGTGCGTGAAGACGGTGGTGAAGAGGCTTTCGCCCGTGAGCAGCCGCTTACCGGCGCCCACCAGCTTGCCCATGAATCCCTGTGTCTGGGCTGAGCCGTCGCCGAAGATGGTCGTCATCCCGACGCTCGCGTCCTTCCAGACCATCGCGCCGGCTTCCGCGATCGCGCTTTCGCCCGGATCGAGCTCGATCTCGACGAATTGCAGCTCCTGGCCCTTGATCTCGTAATCGATGTCGTCGGCGTCGCCGGGGCGGCGGTGATGAACTTCCGTGGACGGGATCGACGTGGACATGGCGCCCTCCTGTGAGTGAGCCGCCATGTAGTGATTCTGCGCCGCCTTGACGAGAGGGGGCCTCACGCCTCCCGCTCCTCGGAGGATAGGGGAGGCCGGGGCGGAAACGCTCCGCCTACGGAGGAGGCGCGGCCATCAAACGAACCGGTTGACCAAGTTCTCCAGGTATTCCTGGCGCCCCGACACCGGCTTGGGCGCCACGTTCGCCTTGAGCGCCGCATCCGCGATGCCCGCGAGCGTCGCGTCCTTCGCGAAGATCTTCTTGCCGGCGTCCTTGTCCCAGCCCGCATAGCGCGCCGCGACGAACTCATCGAGCTTGCCGTTCTCGATAAGCGCCGCCGCGCCGAGAAGCCCGCGCGCCAGCGCATCGACGCCGCCCACATGCCCATGGAACATGTCGATTGGATCGATGCTTTGCCGGCGCACCTTGGCGTCGAAATTGAACCCGCCCGTGGTGAAGCCGCCTGCCTTGATCAGCCGATAGAGCGTCATCACCATCTCGGATGGATCGTTCGGAAATTGATCCGTATCCCAACCGTTTTGCGGATCGCCGCGATTGATGTCGATCGACCCGAGGATGCCGAGCGAATCCGCAAGCGCGATCTCGTGCTCGAACGAATGCCCCGCCAGCGTCGCGTGGTTCGCCTCGATATTGACCTTGACGTCCTTCTCCAGGCCGTAGCGCAAGAGGAAGCCGTACACCGAGGCCGTGTCGAAATCGTACTGGTGCTTGGTCGGCTCGTGCGGCTTGGGCTCGATGAGCAGGGGCCCGGAGAACCCGATCTTGTGCTTGTGCTCCACCGCAAGAGCGAGGAACCGCCCCAACTGGTCGAGCTCGCGCTTCAGATCGGTGTTGAGCAGCGTGTCGTAGCCCTCGCGCCCGCCCCAGAGCACGTAATTGGCGCCGCCAAGCCGCTTGGTGGCTTCAAGGCAGAGCCGCACTTGCGTCGCCGCGAACGCGAACACGTCCGGATCCGGATTGGTCGCCGCGCCCGCCGCGAAGCGCGGATGGCTGAAGAGGTTCGCGGTGCCCCAGAGCACCTTCACCTTCGAGCGCGCCATGTGCGCTTCCAGGCCATCGACCGCCTCGGCGAAGTGCGACGCATGCTCCTTCAGCGTTTCGGCCTGCGCCATGACATCGACGTCGTGGAAGCAGAAGAACGGCGCGCCCAGCTTCTCCAGGAACTCGAAAGCCACCGCCATCTTCGCCGCGGCCGCTTCCCTGTTCATCGCGCCCGCAAGCCAAGGCCGCTTGAACGTGCCTTGACCGAACACATCCACGCCGTCCCAGCAGAACGAATGCCAGTAGCACACCGCAAAGCGCAGATGGTCTTCCATCCGCTTGCCCAGCACGACGCGGTCCTTGTCGTAATAGCGGTAGGCGAGGGGGTTCTCGCTGTCCGGCCCTTCGAAGGCGATGCGCTCCACGCCCTTGAAGTAAGTTTCCGACCGATAGGCGGTGTCAGGCATTATCGACTCCTCGAAAGCGTGCGCGCAGCGCCGGGTAGAGGCGCGCGAATTCGATCCTTTTGTGGGCGAGCGCTGCGACATGATGGTCGTCCGGCTCGATGATGGCGCGCACCGGCGGCGCCGTGCACACGTCTTCCACGCGCTCCTTGCCGAGCGAGAGCCGCGCCAGCCGTGCGGCGCCAAAGGCCGGGCCTTCCTCCGCGCCGGTGCGGTAGATGAGCGGTCGTTTCAGCGCGGCGGCGAGCACCTTGCCCCACCAGGCGGAGCGGGCCCCCCCGCCGATCACCGTGATGGCGCCGACCTGGGCGCCCGCTTCCAGAAGCGCGTCGAGACCATCCGCAAATGCGAACGCGACGCCTTCGAGCACGGCCTGGCCGATCGCCGCGCGGTCGGTGTCATGCGAGATGCCGAAAAGCACGCCGCGCGCCCGAGGATCATTGTGCGGGGTGCGCTCGCCGGAAAGATAGGGGAGGAATATCTCGCCGCCGTCCATCCGCCCGCGCGCCTCTGTGGCGGCTAGGAACTTCCCCGTATCGCCGTCGCCCGTGGCCTTCGCCGCCCAGTCCACGCACGCGGCCGCCGACAACATCACGGTCATCTGATGCCAGCGCTTCGGCAGGCAGTGGCAGAAGGCGTGCACCGCGCGCGCCGGATTTGGCAGGAATTTCTCCGTGGCGAGGAAAAGCACGCCGGACGTGCCCAGTGAAATGAACGCGTCGCCCGCATCGATCACACCGACGCCGACCGCGCCCGCCGCATTGTCGCCGCCGCCGGCGGCGACCGGAACGCGCTGCATGCCCCAGGCCTCGGCGAGCTCCGCGCGCAGGCGCCCCGTGGGCGCCGTGCCTTCGCAAAGCTTCGGCATCTGCGCTTCGCTGAGCCCGCACGCATCCAGCATCGCCTCGGACCAGGCGCGCGCCCCGACATCCACCCAAAGCGTTCCGGCGGCGTCGGAGAGATCCGTCGCCTTCTCCCCGGTCATGCGCAGGCGCACATAATCCTTCGGCAGGAGCACGCACTTGGTGGCCGCAAACACGTCAGGTTCGTGCTTCTTCACCCAGAGCAGCTTAGGGGCGGTGAAGCCCGGCATCGCGATGTTGCCGGTGATCTGACGGCTGTCCGGCACGGCGTGCTCGAGCTCGGCGCATTCCGCTTCGCTGCGCCCGTCGTTCCAGAGGATGGCGGGCCTGAGCGCGCGGTCGGACGCATCGAGCAGGGTGGCCCCGTGCATCTGCCCCGAGAGCCCGGCGGCCTTCACGCGCTTGCGCGCTGTTGCGTCGAGCGCGCTGACAGCCTTGTTTGTGGCCGCCCACCAATCGGCCGGATCCTGCTCCGACCATCCGGGCTTCGGCCGCGAGACGCTGAGCGGCGCCTGCGATTGATCCGCGATCGCGCCCGCCTCATCGACGAGCACGGCCTTCACGCCGGACGTTCCGATGTCAATTCCCAGAAACACGCGCACTCTCCGGGGCCGTCACTTCTTCACGCCTCCCCCCGAAATCCGACGCGCCTTTTACATGCTCTCCGAAGAAAGGAAGAGCAACGCGCTTTTCGCGCGCTGCTCTTTTCCAAGTCGCGGAGGAGACGGTTGGGATGCGTCAGAAAGTTCCCCGAACGCCGAGCAGCAGGCTGTATCCCGGCTCGTAATAGCGATAGGCGAGATTGTTGTAGCCTTGATATTCACGCCGCGTGGCGCCGTTGACGTTGATCGCGTCGAGCGTGATCTGCGGCGACGTCGGCAGGTGCTCCAACGTGTACCGGAGCGCGAGGTCAAGCTGCCCCCGCTCTTCGGTGAACCGTTGGCCCGCCTGCGGCTGCGTGCCGCCATTGAACCCGTCTTGCGGCGAGCTCGTGTTCTGCTGCTCGTCGTTCCACGTGTACGAGACCCGGCCTGAGAAGCCGTGATTTTCGTAATAACCGGTCACGTTATAGGTCACCGGCGAGACGTTCGTGGCGATCACCGGCGCGCCCGCGCCGGAGCCGGATTGGCTGATCTTCGTGTAGTTCGCCGTGAAGCCGAGGCCGTCCAGCAGGAAGTCCAGCGGCTGCACCCAATTGAGCTCGTAGCCCTTGATCGTGAGCGTGCCGCCGGCGTTGATCTGTTGGTTCACGACCACCGTGGCGGTGCTTGGTCCGCCGCGCCCGTTGATAGCGTCCCGTTGCGCCTGCACGAGGCTGTCGAACGGAATGCCGAGCGAGGTGAACGGCACCGTCGTCGTGCCGGTTTGCGTGAAGCCCGTGAGGCGCTTGTTGAAGAGCGCGAAGCCCACATAGCCTTCCCCGCCCGTGTACCACTCGCCGCCGAAATCGAAGTTCGTGGAGAGGAAGGGCGCCAGGTTTGGGTTGCCCTGGTTGGCCTGTTGCGCGGAGGGATCGGAGAAGGTCGTCGATGGCAGCATCGCGTCCGGGTTCTGCCGCGTGATCGTGCGCGAAGAGGACATCCTGAGCACGATATTGTCGGTCAGGTCGTACGCGACGTTCGCCGCCGGCAGATACTCGTCGTACGTGCTGTCGAGCGCGATGAACACGAGCCCGCCGACGCCGTTCACCGGGAAGGTGTTCGGCGCGGTGATCGTCTGATCGGTGGAGATGTACCGGACGCCGGCGTTGAAACGCAGCGTGCGGTCGGCGATCTCCGTCTCGCCGTTGACCTCGATATAGGCGCCGAGCGTCTCTTCCAGCACTTCGCCGGAGCGGGCGCCGGTTGCTGCGCCAGCAACGCCGGTGCAAGCGAGCGGGCAGAGGCTCGCCGTGCGCAGATAGTCATAATAGTTCGTGAGCTTGAAAATCTGGTTGTAGTTCGGCGTCACGAAGCCAGCTTCACTCGGCGTCAGCAGCGATGCGATCATAGACGTTGGGATCGCCGAACCCGCCGCGCCGTTGCATCCGCCGTCGATGTTGGAGGGCTGCCCGCCGCCGCAGGTGAAGTTTTGGAAGAGGCGGTTGTTGTCGAGCCCGACGATGGAGCGGCCGACCTCGTCCCACGCCGCGCCGAACTTGATGTTCGCGGTGTCGTCGCCCCACGTGAAGTCGCTGTGGAAGCCCTTCGTGGAGGTGACGCGCTTTTCGGCCTGCAGGAACGCGCGGATCCAGCTCCAGCCTGCGTTCGGATCATTGGGGTTGCGGGCGTAGTTGAATTCCGGAATCTCGCCCCCTCTGTTGACGTACTCGACTTCGAGCGGCGTCAGTCCGAACCCGATCGTCGGCTGCTGCCGGAAGAAGACGCTGCGGGAGAGGTTGGCCTGCACATCCATCGACAGGTTGTCGGTGATGTTGAAATGGCCGCCCGGATTGATGTTGTAGAAATCCAGGTCCTCGTCATAGGGCCGCGCTTCCAGGAAGAGCCGCGAGTTGGCGAACTTCCCGTAGGTCACGACGTTGTTCGCATCGACCTCAAGCTGCAGCGGGATCATCGTGTTGAAGCTGCGCACTTCGAACATCAGATCGATCCGGTTGAAGACGCGGTTCGCGCCTGCCCAGATCGCGTCGATATAGAGTTCGACATCGTCGTTCGGCGACCATTGCACCGAAGCGATCGCCGCGTCGCGCTGCCGCTCGCCGTCGAAATAGGCAGGCCGGCCCAGGCGCGGCAGCAGTGCGTTGCCGATCTGCTGCGCCGTCACGCCCGGATTGCGCGCCGTCAGGAAAGCCGCGTCGATCACCGCGCCGACCGGCAGGCCGGACGTCGTCGTTGCCGGCACCGTCGGCGTCGTTCCGGCGTTGCCGCCGATCTGGAAGCCGTTGCCGCCCGTCGTGTTGCACGACGCCGCGTTGGAATCGATGGAAGTCCCGGCTGGCGGGGCGATGCCGCACTGGCGGTACGTGAGGTTCGCGTTGGTGACGCCGATCGTCTCGTAGCCGAGCGTCGTGCTCTTGTTGTTCACGCCCGAATAGCCGACCAGCGCGCCGAACTCGCCCATGCTGGTTTCCCAGCGGCCGCTGGCGATGATCGCGCCGCGCGGGCTCCATTCTTCGTTGTTCTCCGCGTAGCTGCCTTGCAGCGTATAGGTGATCTGACTCTCCGCGTAGTCGAACGGCCGCGCGCTGCGCATGTTGACGATGCCGGCCACGCCGCCTTCGAGCTGATGCGCCGACGCCGATTTCGATACGTCGAGCCGCGTGAACAGTTCGGACGGGAAGAGGTCGAGATCGAGCTCGCGGTTGACGTTCTGCGAGTCGGCGCTGCCCGACGATGCGACCGCGATCTGCGTGTTGTTGAGGACGGTCTTGGTGAAGTTCGTGTTGAGGCCGCGAATGGCGATGTTGAGGCCTTCGCCGTTCACTTCGCGCGCGACCGTGATGCCGGGGATGCGGTTCAGCGATTCCGCGATGTTGAGATCGGGAAATTGTCCGATGTCTTCGGCGAAGACCGAATCCGTGAACGCCGTGGATTCGCGTTTGGCGATCGTGGAGCTTTGCAGCGACGCCCTGTAGCCCGTGACCACCAGCTCGTCGGTTTGCGCAGATTCCTGCGCGAATGCCGATGGCGTCGCCGCCGCCAGCGCAACTCCCGCCAGCAAGGCCGACCGCGTCAGACCACGAAAAGCGCTCTTTTCCCCCATCTTTTCCTCCCAAGTGTCCCGACTGCGCTTGAAGGAAAGCGGTGTCATTTTCACCGACTTGCCCCCTGCTCGCCTCCAGACGAACGGCGCACCACACCGAACCGTGCAACTCTGCGGTCGCCGCGGCTCTGTTAGCGCTAACATCGCGCGCATGCCGTTCAAGTCAAGCCAAAATCTGATAGCGCTCCCAGTTTGCGGCCCGAACTGTGGCGGTCGCGCCGCAGCTCGCGCATGAGGGGTCAGTAGCCGCGTGTGCGGGTGCGAATGCGTCCCAGCTTGTCGTGCGCCGTCACGAACAGGGTGCGTCCGTCCTCTCCGAACGCGCAATTTGAGATCCGCCCCCCGGTGTTGATCACGCCGAGCGCCTCCCCCGCGGGCGTGATCACCATCACGCCCCCCGGCCCCGTCGCGAAGAGATTGCCCGCAGCATCGACCTTCATCCCGTCCGGCGATCCGAGCCGTCCTTCGCCTTGCATCGGCGCCATGTCGAAGAATTCGCGCGACGAGGAGGGGAGCCCGTCCGCGCCCATCGCATAGACCTTGATGAGCGGCCGCTGCCCGTCTCTGCCCGAAACGTAGAGCAGGCTTTGGTCCGGTGAGAACGCGATTCCGTTGGGAAACATGAGCTCCCGCTCGATCACGGTGACCGCCCCATCCGGCGTCAGGCGGTAAACCCCATGGAAGGGCGTTTCACGCAGCGGCGAGTCGCTCATGCCGGCCAGCCCGAACGGCGGATCGGTGAAATAGATCGCGCCGGTCCGCGCGACCACGAGGTCGTTCGGCGAGTTGAATCGCATCCCGTCGAAACGCTCCGCGAGCACCGTCTTCTGCATCGTGCCGAGATCGAGCCGCGCCACGGTCCGGTTCCCGGTGTCGCACATCAGCAGCGCGCCGCCCGCCTCGAACGCGAGCCCGTTGGCGCCGCCCTCTCGCAGGTGCGAAGCATCCGCTCCTGCAAAGCCCGACGGCTTCAGGACTTCGCGCACGCCGTACTTCGAGCACCATTGGTAGAGTGTGTTGCCCGGCACGTCGGTGAAGAATAGCCGCTTCTTGGCGCGGTCCCAGAGCGGGCCCTCGGTCCATTGGAAGCCGCTGCCGAGCTGCTCGATCGTCGCGTCCGGAGCGATAAGCGCGTCGAGCGCCGGCGATATCCGCCGCACGCCCCCGAGGGACGGCCCCGGCGGCGTCGCCGTCGCGCAGCCCGCCGCTGCTGCGGCCCCGATTACGAATCCCCGCCTCGTCGTCATCGTTCCCTCGCTTGCTCTGGAGCCTGCTTTGCCCTCTATGGTAACGCTAACAAGAACCCGAACGATAGGGGAGGCCCCTTGGCCGCTAAGATACTGGGCCTGCGCTGGTGGACCATCGCGCTTATCATGCTCGGCGCGGTCGTGAACTATCTCACGCGCTCCACGCTCGCCGTCGCCGCGCCGACGATCCTTGAGGATCTGGACATCAGCGCGCTCGAATATTCCTGGATCACCGCCGCCTTCCAGTTCGCGATCATGCTGCAGCCGTTCTGCGGTTACGTCATGGACGTGATCGGCCTCAAGTACGGCCTGGCGATCTTCGTGATCGCCTGGGCGCTCATCTCCATGTCGCACGCCTTCGCGCGCGACTGGCAGACCCTCGCGGTATTGCGCGGCATGCTGGGCTTCGCCGAAGGCTCCGCCAATCCCGCCGGCATGAAAGCTGTCTCGCTCTGGTTTCCCGCCAAGGAGCGCGGCTTCGCAGGCGGCGTCTACAATATCGGCGCTTCGTTCGGATCGATGCTTGCGCCCCCGCTCGTGGTGTGGGCGATCCTGACGTGGCATTGGCAGAGCGCGTTCGTGATCACTGGCGCGCTCGGCCTTGTCTGGGTGGCGCTCTGGCTCCTCTTCTATGACGCGCCGGAGAAGCACAAGCGCCTCTCGGACAAAGAGCGCGCCTACATTATGGACGGGCAGGAGGGGCACCTCAAAAGCGACGGCGCCAAGCCGAAGATCGTCCAGATCCTCCGTCAACGGAACTTCTGGGGCATTGCCATTCCCCGGTTCCTCGCCGATCCGACCTGGGGCACGCTCGCGTTCTGGGTGCCGCTCTATCTTTCCCAGGCCCGCCATTTCGATCTCAAGGAGATCGCGATGTTCGCGTGGCTGCCGTTCCTTGCCGCCGATCTCGGCTGCATGTTCGGCCCGGCCGTCGTGCTGTTTCTGCAAAAGCGCGGCGTGTCCTTGATCAACGCCCGCCGCGGCGCCTTCACCCTGGGCGCGGTGATGATGACCGGGGTCGCCTTCGCCGGCCTCGTCGCCGATCCCTATGTCGCGATCGCGCTGATCAGCCTCGCCGGCTTCGCGCACCAGACGCTCTCGGTCACCGTGATCACGATGGCCTCCGATCTCTTCAAGCAGAACGAGGTGGGCACTGTCGCCGGCATGGCCGGGACGTGCGGCAATCTCGGCCTCCTCATCTTCAATCTTCTGATCGGCGGCCTTGTCGCCTCCGTGGGCTATACGCCGTTCTTCATCGCGCTCGGCTTCATGGATCTTTTGGGCGCGCTCGTCTTGTGGACGCTGGTGAAGGCGCCGAAGGAAGAGCCGGGCCCGCCAGAGACGGTTCCGGTCGCGGCATGATCCGCAACCCGATCCTCAAGGGCTTCAATCCTGATCCTTCCATCGTCCGGGTGGGGGAGGACTATTACATCGCGACCTCCACGTTCGAATGGTTCCCCGGCGTCCAGATCCATCATTCGCGCGACCTCGCGAACTGGCGCCTTTTGACCCATCCCCTGCGCCGCGCCTCGCAGCTCGACATGCGCGGCGATCCCGATTCCTGCGGCGTCTGGGCGCCGTGCCTCACCCACGCCGATGGCCTCTTCTGGCTCATCTACACCGACGTGAAGCGTTACGGGCGCACGACAACCGGCGGCGCCTCGGGCGCCTCGCTCCGCGACTTCCACAACTATCTCGTTACGTGCCCCACGATCGATGGCGACTGGTCCGATCCGATCTATCTCAATTCCAGCGGCTTCGATCCTTCGCTCTTCCATGACGACGACGGCCGAAAATACGTCCTGAACATGCTTTGGGACCATCGCCCTGGGAACAATCGCTTCGCCGGCATCGTGCTGCAGGAATATTCCGTCGAGGAGCGCAAGCTCGTCGGCGAGCGCGTCAACATCTTCGCCGGCACGCCGCTCGGCCTCACCGAGGCGCCGCACCTCTACAAGCGCGACGGCTGGTACTATCTCATCACCGCCGAAGGCGGCACCGGCTGGAGCCACGCCGTCACCATGGCGCGCTCGCGCAATCTGCGCGGCCCTTACCAGCTTCATCCCGAGACGTATGTCCTGAGCGCGCGCACGCGCCCGGATGCGCCGCTCCAGCGAGCCGGCCACGCTGATCTGGTCGAAACCCCGACTGGCGAGACGTACATGGCCTATCTCTGCGGCCGTCCGCTGCCCAATCGCGGCCGCTGCGTGCTTGGGCGCGAGACCGCCATTGCGAAGATGCGATGGGACGCCGACGGCTGGCTGCGCACTGCGGAAGGAGAGGGCGCGCCGCGCCTCGAGGTTCCCTCCGATCTGCCGCCGCATCCGTTCCCGCCGGCGCCGACGCGCGCGGACTTCGACGCGCCCGCGCTGCCGATCGACTTCCAATGGCTCCGCACACCGAACCCGGAAGACATCTTCAGCCTCACCGAGCGCAAAGGCTGGCTGCGCCTGCATGGCCGCGAGACGCTGGGCTCCCTTTTCACCCAGTCGCTCGTCGCACGCCGTTGGCAGGCGCACACCTTTGGCGCCTCAACGCTGCTCGATTTCGAGCCCGCGCACTTTCAGCAGGCCGCGGGTCTCGTCTGCTATTATGGCGGCGCAAAATTCCACTATCTCCACGTCACTCATGACGACACGCACGGAAAGCACATCCGCGTGATGTCCGCGCTCCCGGACTCGCCCCAGGCCGATGCTTTCACCCCGCCGGCGCCCGTTCCGTTGGGGCCGATCGAGCTCCGCGTCGAAGTGGATTTCGAGCGTCTGCTCTTCGCGTGGCGCATGCCCGGTCGCGACTGGCGCGTGTTGCCGCAAACCTTCGACGCCAGCATCCTCTCCGATGAGGCGACCGCTCCAGGCGCGCCGAACTTCACTGGCGCCTTCGTCGGCATGGCGTGCCAGGATATGTCCGGCGCCCGCCGCGCCGCGGACTTCGATTGGTTCGAGTACGCCGAGCGCGAGTACCGCGTCGATCCGTTCGGCGCCTAGAACGCGGCGTAGCCGCCGTCGATCAGGATCGCATCGCCGCTATGGAACGTGCTCGCGTCGCTCGCGAGATAGACGGCGATCCCCGCGAATTCATCCGGCTTGCCCCAGCGCCGCATCGGCACGCGCCCGATGACGCGGTCCGTGAATTGATCGTTCGCCTGCGCGGCCTGCGTCATGCCTGTCGCCACCCAGCCCGGCAGGATCGCGTTGGCGCGCACGCCATAGCGCGCGAACTCCACCGCGATGCCTTTGATCACCGAGATCACCGCCGCCTTCGTCGCCGAATAGTCTTCATTCCGCGCCGCGCCGAACAGCGCCGCCATGCTCGCCACGCACACGATCGCCCCGCCGCGGTCGCCGGCCTCCGCCCGCACCTTCATGTGCCGGCACGCCTCGCGCATGGTCCAGACTTGGCCGTCGAGGTTGATCGCCATCAGGCGGCGATAGTCCGCGCCGCCCATGTCCAGGAACGAGCCCCAGCGGTTCGAAACGCCGGCATTCGCGAAGCAGGCGTCGAGGCGCCCCGTGTGCGCGATCGCGCCCGCCATTGCGGCGACCACGTCGTCTTCATTCGCAACATCCACGACCCGCGCGGTGATGCGCGTTCCATGCGCTGCGAGCTCCGCAGTGGCGCGCGCGTTCTTCTCCGCGTTCGTTCCCCAGATGACGAGGTCGGCGCCGGCCGCGGCCAGCCCGTGCGCCATGCCTAGCCCAATGCCGCCATTGCCGCCGGTGACGAGCGCGGTCTTGCCGCTGAGATCGAAGGGCTTGAACATGCCGCGGAACTAACCCGCCCGCCGACGCTGCCGCAAACGAAAACGGCGGCCTCTCGGCCGCCGTAATCGCCCCCGCGTGGATGGACGACGTTAGAACCGGTAGCCGACGCCCAGGTTCACCACCAGGGGATCGAACACCATGTCGGCCGCCACCGGCGCCCCGCTGATCGAGCCGCGCGCATCCGTCTCCAGATAGGCCTGCTTGACGTCGATGAACGCATTCCAGGTATCCGAGACCTGATATTCGGCGCCGATCTGCCATACCGGCCCGAACGTGTTGTCGATCTCGAGATTGTTCATCACGCCGTCCGACGTGTTGAACACATACATGTAGCTCACGCCCGCGCCGACATACGGCTGGAAGCGCCCTTCCGGATTGAAATGGTAATGCGCCGTCATCGCCATCGGCCCGTACGTGGCCGATCCGAGCATCCCCATGCCCGCGATCGAGCCGGCCGCTTCAGCTTCCGCCTTCGGCGGTGCGCCGAGCGTGACAGACGCCGCCCAATGCTCGCTGAGCCGCCGACCGATTTCGACCACCGCGGTCGTTTGCGGCTCGCTGGAATAAGTCGCGCCCGGAATGACCGTGCCGCCGAGGCTCATGGTCGCCTGGTCCGCGAGCGCCAGCTGCGCCGGCCCGGCGTGGACGTACCAATTGCCGTCCATGATCTGCGCTTCGGCGCTCTCATTGGCGCCGCACACCAAAGCCGCAGCGGCCGCCGCCGCGCCGAGTCCAAGCTTCTTCATCACAGATCCCGTCCCCAGTTCGATTCGAAAAACCTGAACCGGAACGGTTAATGGCGAGATAATTCGCATCCGGACGATTGTTCGCCGGAGTCCGCAAGTACTTGATGTAATGTGCGAAAGCGGACCACGGAAAATGTCTCGATTGAGACAAGGCGCGCGCCGCCCTTGGCTGCGCGCGCCTTGTTCCGCGTCCGGAAGAAACGTTCAGAAGCGGTAGCTGACGCCCGCATGAACGAGCAGGGGATCGATGTCGGCCGATGCGAGCACCGGCGCCCCGAAGAACGAGCCCGTCGCATCAATCCCGACGAAGTATTGCTTGAGATCGACGAACGCGCCCGCGCGCTCGGTGAGATTGAAATCGATGCCCGCTTGCACGACCGAGCCCCAGGCATGGTCGATGGCGAGATTGGTGACCACGCCGTCATAGGCGCCGGTCGCGTGGAAATAGCTCACGCCGCCGCCGACATAGGGGCTCATCCACGGCGTCGGCTCGAAATGGTAGGTGCCGGTGAGCGTGCTCAGCATGAAGCTGTCCGAGCCGATGTTCGGCGTTGCTGCGAGGGGGCCGGTGCCCGTGTTCTCCGTGAGGACGGAGGAGGTGAGCGAGGCCGAAAGCGCCCAATTGCCGTAGACGAAGATCCCAAGCTCACCCACCACCGGATATTCGGTGCTGGCGTCGAAGCCGGCGCCCGGAACCGCCGCGCCGCCGATGCTCATCTCAACGGAATTCGGGTTGAGCGAGACTTGGCCGGCGCCCAGATGGAAGTAGCCGCGCAGCCCATCGTCGGCATGCGCCGCCGCGCCCCCGAACGCCATGCACGCCGCCGCCACGCTCAATCCAAGCTTCCGCATCGCATCCCTCCAGGCTCGGGATGCAAATTGATCGAGAATTGTTAATTACTCGATTACGCGCGCGAGTCGGCCGCCGCTTTTGGCGAGCGGCGGCCGATCTTCCTTGCGCGGTCCAAGCCCGCTCAGGCGATGGCGCGGGCCTGCGGCGTCGCCAGCTCGGCGAGCTCGGCCGTCGCCGCGTCGTGGGCCGCCCGCAGCCGGCGCGCGGCGAGCGCGACGTCCTCAGGCGTGTGGTTGGCCATCACCTGCATGCGGAACCGCGCCTGGCCCTTCGCGACGGCCGGGAACTCCACCAGGTTGGCGATGAGGCCGAGCTCCGGCAGGCGCCGGCTGGCGAGCCGCGCCAGGCCTTCATTGCCCATCTTCACGCAGACGATGGCGGAGGGCTCCCCGTAGGTTTCCAATTGGTTGCGGCCGAGTTGGCGGCGGAGGTTGAGGATGTTGTCCATCAACTTGGCGCGCAGCGCCCGTCCCTCCGGCTGTTCGATGATCTCGAACGCCTTGAGGACGATGGCCGCATTGACCGGCGACATCGCGTTCGAGAACGTGCAGGGCGAGGAATAGAAGCGCAGATACTCCTTCACGCCGCGGCCATTGACCGCCACGAACCCGCCGTTCGACGCGAACGTCTTGGAGAAGCTCCCCATCACGACATCGACCTTGCCGATCATGTTCTGCAGCCCGATATGCCCGCGCCCGTCGGGCCCGAGATTTCCCAGATCGTGCGCGACATCGACGAGCAGGGTGGCGTTGTACTCGTGCGCGAGGTCTTGGAGCGCCTTGATCGCAGGCACGTCCGAATCCATCGAGAAGAGCCCCTCGGTCACCACCAGGATGCCGTTCTCAGTGTCGGTGGCGCGGATCTTCGCCAGCTTCGCGCGCACGTCCTCGACGTCGTTGTGGCGGAAGAGGTGGATGTTCTTCGTGGCCGCCGAAGCGCCTTCCTGCAGGCAGGCGTGCGCCAGTGCGTCCATGACGATGTGGTCGTCGTTCCGCACCAGGCCCTTGATCGCTCCGAAGCCGGCCGCCCAGCCCGTCGGATAAAGCTGCACTTCGTCGGTATGCAGAAAGTCACCGATCTTGCGTTCCAGCGCGAGCGAGACGGTCGTGTTGCCGACCAACGCCGGCGAGCCCGCCGAATGCACGCCGTAATCGCGGATCGCCTGCTGCGCGGCTTCCGCGACCGCAGCATGGGAGGAGAGCGACAGATAGTCTTGCGAGGCGAAGTTGACGCCTTCCATGCGGTTGCCCGCATCGTCGCGCGCCGCGCACGCACGGCGCGGCCCCGCTTCGGTGGAGCGTCCGAGCGGCCACAGGCCATTCTCGCGGCGCAGGTTCTGCCATTCGTAGAAGGCGTTGACGCGCTCCAGCAGGTTGGCGCCTTTCGGCGTCCGGAAATCGCGCATGCTGCCTTGCAGCGCGGCCTCGGGCGCGCTTGCGTACCGGTTCATTCTGTACCCTCCAAAACCCAAGTGTTCTTTCTTGGTTTCGGAGGAGGTTATCAGAACCCGCTTAAGGTCATTTCAAGAAGAATGGTGAGAATGGCAATAACCAGAACTTTTCGAGTAAGCTCTTGGATCGTCTGTAGACGGATCACTACGCCGCCGCCGCCGGCAGGCACGCATCGATCTTGGCGAGCAGCCGCTCCAGGTCCACCGGCTTGGTCTCGAACTCCGCGCAGCCGACTTCCCGGCTCTTCGCGCGGTCGCTGGAGAGGGCGTGCGCGGTGAGCGCGATGATCGGTATTTGCGCGGTCGAGGCGCGCGCCTTGATGAGTTGAGTGGCCTCCCAGCCGTTCATCTCGCCGAGCGCGATATCCATGAGGATGATGTCGGGGCGTTCGCTTTCGGCCATCGCGACGCCCGTCGGGCCGTCTTCGGCGCAGCAGATCTCATGGCCCACGCGCTTCAGGCGCCGCGTAAGCATGTCTCGGTTCATCGGATTGTCTTCCACGATCAGTATCTTCACCATGACCCGCTCCAGATCTTGCTTTTTGTCCGTTGATGCTTACGCCGCCAGGGCGCCTTCCGCGCCTCTGGCCCGCGGCGTCGCCGGTAGCGTGATGACGAACTCGCTGCCCTTGCCGACTTCGCTGTCCACCTCGATGTCGCCGCCCAAGAGCAGGCAGATCTTCCGCGTGAGCGCGAGGCCGATGCCGGCGCCGCCGTACTTGGTGGCGCTTTCGTCCTCAAGGCCGCTGAACACGTCGAAGATATTCCGCGTCTGCTCGGGCGCGATGCCGGCACCGGTGTCGCGCACTGCAAGCCGGATCGTCGCGCCTTCGCCCTCCGCGACCCGCTCCGCGCGGACGCATATGGCGCCGTTCTTGGTGTACTTGCCGGCGTTCTCCAGCACATGCACCAGCGCGTTGCGCAAGAGCGTGACGTCGAAATAGGCGAGGCCGCAGCCATCGCCCACCTCGATTGTCACGACGTTGCCTTGCGCTTCCATGGACGCGCGACAGGTCTCCACGGTCTCGGCGACGAACTCCGCCACGCTGATGAGCTCGTACATCGCCTCCATCTTGCCCGCGTCGATCTTAGAGAGGTCGAGCACGTCGTTGACGAGGCGCAGCAAGTGCTTCCCGGAATTGCTGATGTGGTTGATGTCGGCCGCGACCGAGGGTTCGATCCGGTCGCCGAGATCCTCCAGCAGCAGCGAACTGTAGCCGATGACGGCGTTGAGCGGCGTCCTGAGCTCGTGGCTCATGCTCGCCACGAATTCGCTCTTGGCGGCGCCTGCGCGCTCCGTTTCGGCGACGGCAAGCTGCAGGCTCGCCGCGGTCGCGAGATGGTCGCGCACTTCCTGCTCGAGATCCACCTGCGAGGAGAGGATGCTCGCATAATAGAGCGCCATCATGCTCACATAGCACGATGCGCTGACGATCGAGAGGATCCCGATTGCGTGCAATGTGTCGAGATCCACGGCCGGGTAGCCGCCTTCCAGGGCATAGAGGCCGCTGAAGCCGATCAAGTTGACCGCGATCAGCGTCGGCAGCGTCCAGATCATCCACGTAGCGCGTCCGACATAGAAGAACGCGAGCAGCGGGATGACGATCACCCAGGGCAGAAACGGCGACGCCACGCCGCCATAATGGAAGCACGCCCAGAAGATCACGAAGATCAGGTTCTGCACCGAGATCGTGACCAGCAGCCTGTATTGCTTGAACGCGCGCAGCGCGAAGGGGTACGCCCAGAAGACCGTGATCGCAGCGACGAAGACGCCGAGCTTGTAGTCGCGCTCGAAGCCCGTGAACCACAGATAAGCCGGCAGGATGTTGCCCAACACCGGCCCGAAGAAGTGGCTCACCAGGAACATGCGCGCGCAATGGCGCTGCTCTCGCTCCTTGGCGATCTCGGCCGGAATGAATTGGTCCAGGAAGTTGTCGAGCATCGCCAGCCAGCGGCTCAGTCCGTGCGCCTGCATATCCCCACTCCACGGCCCACGGGAGGGCCGGAAGTGCGGCTCCGGGCTTCGCGAGCACGGATTGCTTAGCAAGGCGTCGTTAAATCCGCGTTTCCGGGCGCGTGCGCGATTCGGATATTTCGCGGTCTGCGCACACCTAGTATTAAAGCGCCATTTGTTAGAAAGCGGACGCTCGCGCCGGGTGGTCGTCCGTATGCTGAAATATTGCCTCGCCATTATCGATTGGTTCATCCCGCCGAACATCGGCCGGGACGCTTCCGATCGCACGCTCGCGCGTAACTTCGTGTTCACCCATTTGATGGGCCCCGCGCTCGGTCAATCGATCGCTGTCTTTCTCTATCTGGCCGATCCTTCGCCGGGCTTCGTCTTTTGGACGATCGAGGCGTGCATCTGCCTCTTCTGGGCGTTGCCGTTCATGCTGAAATGGCTGCGCGACATGGAATTGCCGGCCTACGTCTCCGTGCAGAACCTGACCTTCGTCGCGCTCTTCGGCTCGTTCTTCTATGGCGGCGTATCTTCGCCCTTCCTGCCCTGGCTGCTCGTCGGCCTGCTGCTCGGCTTCTTCTACTTCGCGCGCCGTCCCCGGCTCGTGCTGGTGAGCCTGACGGCGCAGCTGGGCGCCTTCACCGCCTGCTTTGCGCTGCTTGGCCACTTCCCCGAGCGCGTTCCGATTCCGGATCTCTCCTCGGTGGCGCTCATCTCCGCGCTGTCCGCCACGATCTACATGTGGTGGATGGCCGTCTACTACACGCACGTCCTCACCCAGCAATCGGCCACCCAGATTGAGGCCGACCGCCGCCGCGAGACGTCCGCGCGCCTGCGCCTGGCGATGGAGAAGGCGGAGAAGGCCAACAAGTCGAAGTCGATCTTCCTCGCCAAGATGAGCCACGAGCTTCGCACGCCGCTCAACGCGGTGATCGGCTATAGCGCGCTGCTCATCGAGGAGGTGCAGGGCGCTCCAGGCGAGGAGGACATCATCTCGGATCTGAACAAGATCCACGCCGCCGGCCGCCAGCTGCTCACTCTCGTCGACGAAGTGCTCGATCTGGGGCGCATCGAATCCAAGGCCGTTGCGCTGACCAGCGAGCGCGTCGATCTCAGCGCGTTCGTCGATGACGTCCTCATCACCGCCCGCCCGCTTGCGGCCGCCAACGGCAACGAGCTGCGCGTCCATCGCGACGAGGCGCTTGCCGAAATCCAGTCCGACGCCACCAAACTCCGCCAGTGCCTGCTCAATCTCTTGAGCAACGCCGCGAAGTTCACTCGGAACGGCGAGATCACGCTCACCGTGCGCCGCGAGCGCAATCCCGGCGGCGACTGGATCAGCCTGCAGGTCGCCGACACCGGCATCGGCATCGCCAAGTCCGCGATCAGCCGGCTGTTCACCGACTTCGAGCAGGCTTCCAGCGCGATCAAGGGTGATTTCGGCGGCACAGGCCTCGGCCTGGCGATCTCGCAGCGCCTTTGCGCGCTCATGGGCGGATCGATCGCGGTAGAGAGCGAGCTTGGCAAGGGATCGGTGTTCACGATCCGCATTCCCGCGGAGCTGCACCTGACGCCGTCCGCGGACCCCGTTGCCGAGCGCCTGGTCGCTTAGTCCGCGCGGATGAAGGCGGCCGCCTCGCGCAGCGCCGCATCCGCCTCCGGCAGATGATTGAGGAAATGGTGCCAGACATGCGGCATGTCCGGCCAGATGCTGAGGGTCGCGCGGCGATGCGCGCGCGTCAGGCGCTCAAAGAAGCGTTCTGCGTCAGGTAGCAGGAACTCCGTCGAGCCCGCCTGCAGCAGCGTCGGCGGAAACCGCGCCAGCGCCTCGTCCGCCATGCGCAGCGGCGACATCCGCGGATCCTGGAACTCCGCTTCGCGCGCGTGAAAGCCGAGCATGCCCATGCCGGCGTTGTTGAGCAGCGGATCGCTGTCGCGGTCCGGCCGTTCCGGATAGGCGACGCATTCCAGCGTCGGGGAGAGCAGCGCGAGCTTGTCCGGCGCCCGTCCGCCCGTTGCGAGCGCCTCGGCGCACACGGCCGCCGCCAGCGCGCACCCGATGGAGTCTCCGCTCGCGACGATCGACTTGGCGCCGTGCGCCGCCCAGGCGAACGCCCGGACGCAGTCTTCGTGCGCCGCCGGAAACACATGCTCCGGGCCCAGCCGATAATCGACGCTGAGCGCCGGCGCGCCCGCATGCTGCGCCAGCGCCGCGAGCATTGGCCGGTGCGATGTCCGCGATCCCGCGGCCAGCCCCCCGCCATGGAAATGCACGATCCGCAGGTCCTTGGCGGCGTCCGCAGGAATGATCCACTCCGCCGCGACGCCGCCGGCGTCCACCGGCTCGACCCTCATGCCCTCGGGCGGCGGCCGCGGCGCCACATCGCCATAGCGCTCGAAGAGCGCGCGCAGCGCCGCGACCAACGCTTCGGGCGAATTCGTCTCAGGCAGCATCGCCTGGAGATGCGCGATCGCCTGCACGACGTCGGGACGCGAACTCAATCGGGTCCGCTCCGCCGCAGGCGCGAGAGCAGGGCGACGAGCTCCACTTGCCCGGACGCGCCGGTCTTCGCGAGCAGCGACTTGATGATCTGTCGGACGCTCGACAGGCGCAAGTGCAGCCCCTCCGCGATCTCCTCTGTTGAGCGCCCGGTCGCCAGCGCCGCTGCGACTTCCGCTTCGCGCGGAGTGAGCCCCAGCGCGGCGCGGACGAGCGACTGATTGAGAGCAGGGCGCGCCGCAAGATCAGTGAGCATCAGATAGGCGCCGGCCACCCCGAACATATCGGCGAGCACGCCGCGCACAGGGATCGCCTCGATGATCAGCGGCCGCCCGCCTTCACGCTGCGCGACGACCGGATCGGCTGGCTCGCCGCGAAGAACCGCGCCGATCAGCGCCTGCAGCGGCGCATCCGTCTGCGGCAGGCGGGCCGCGAGCCGTCCCCCGCGCACATCCAGGCGGTCGCCGAAGAGGGCGGTCGCCGACCCGCTCGCAGCGGCGACCCGACCGTGCCAGTCGAGCAGGATCGCCGGCTGGGCGGCGGCCTCCAGCGCCGCGACCGCACTGGCGGCGGCGGCGCCCGAGGCCCGCGTCGCGAAGCGCAGCATCTGCCCCAGCGCGGGCCGCGCGCGCCGCAGGTTCGCCAGTTCGCGCTTGTCGAACGGGCCCTGCCGGTCGCCGCGCACAGCGTTCACTGCCCAGGGCTGGCCATCGATCATCGTGCCGACGCCGGCGAACAGCGTCATGTCGTGTGCCGCGAAGAGCTCCTGATAGAGCGGCGATGCGCGCCGTTCCTGCGGGGTCGATACGTCGTCCTCCCGCACCACCGAGGCGCCTGCTTCAACGATGCGCCATCCCCGCTGCGACCGCAGGTCGTGGCTCGCCCAGCCGTTGGAGACGAACTCGCGCAGGAGGTCGGCGTATTTCGGAGACGCCGGCGGCGCGAGCCTGGAGCCTACCCCTTTTGGGTGAATGCACGCGCCGATGCCGCCGAACGCCTGCGCCAACGCTTCGAGCGCCTGTGGCCAAATATTGGGCGCCAGCACCGCGTCGCAGCACTGTGCGATCGCAGCCTCCGCGGCGGGCGATGCTCTCGGCCTTGGCGTCGCTCGGGCGCTCATTGTCCGCTACCGAACTCTTTCTCGGGGGCACACGGAATAATCCGCAGCGCAATCGTGGGTCTAGACCTGCACACTACCAAGTGGGAGTATCCACAGGGTCGCGACGGACTGCAAATGAACGCTCGCTGACTCGGGGGTGACGCCGCAACGGGCGTCCAGTCTGCGGGAGGAACGGGCTTGATCCGGGGCATCTATTCGCGCGCGCTGTTGCTCGGTTCGGCGTTCGCTGGCGCGCCGACCATGGCCCACGCCATCGACACGACCATTCCCAACGGGACGACCGTCACGACCACCACGACCGTCACCGGGACGGACACCGTGACGGTCGATGCAGGCGGCAAGATCACCATGTCCGCCGGGCCGGGCATCCGGTGGGATGGCGACGCCACGGGCGGCGGCATCGTCATCACCAACCACGGCCAGATTTCCGGACCGGGCGCCGGCTTCGGCATCAATCTCGCGACCAATCACGCCGGCCCGGTCACCATCATCAATACCGGCGAGATACTGTCCTCGACCGGCGTCGCGATCTTCACCGGCTCCCCGACCCTCGGGTCGAACTACTCGACCGGACCGGTCGTCATCGACAATCGCGGCGGCACGATCAGCGGCGCGGCCACGCTCGGCGGCTACGGGCCGATCGCAATCGTCACCGGCGCGGGCAACGACACCCTCACGATCGATCCTTCCTCGGTCATCACCGGCAAGGTCTTTGTCGGCGACGGCTCCGACTACGACACGCTTAACCTCGCCGGAACCGGCGGCGGCCATTTCTTCGGCGAGAGCAGCGACGACAACCCCGCCTTCAACGGCTGGGACGGCTTCGACATCCTCAACGTCCAAAGCGGAACCTGGACGCTGCACGGCGGCGGCTATTACGAGGTCGTCGATATCGACGCCGGCGCCGCGCTGATCCTCGATCAGACCAACGCCTACGGCGCCGTCGATTGCTGCCTCGGCCCTGGCCGGATCACCAATTCGACCGTCCTCACGGTCGATGGCTCCCTCTCGCTGCAAGGCACCTCGAGCGACAACTTCATCTACTCAATACCCGGCGACGGCAGCGGCTGGACCGTCCACGGCTCGGGCGTCGTCAACATCGTCAACACCGGCACGTTCACGCTCCACAGCACGGGCAACACGTTCAACGGCGACTTGAACATGGCCAATGGCGGCCGGTTCGTCCTCACTGGCGATTTCGGCGGCGACGTGAACCTCGGCCCCGGCGGCGTGATGGTGATCGGCGCGAGCTTTGCGCCGGCCGTCAATCCCGATCCGAGCGGCAGCCAAGTCTACGTCATCACCGGCCCGGGCGCGACCGGCACGATGACCGGCGATATCCAAGTCGGCGCCGGCGGCTTCGTCGTCTTCAACCGCACCGGCAATTACACCTATAGCGGCGATCTCTCCGGCGCGGGCTCGCTGCGCAAGTTCGGCGCGGGCGTGCTCACGCTCGACGGCACGTATACTTTCACCGGCGACACCCGCATCTTCGCCGGCTCCATCCTGGTCGCTTCGCAGCTTCCGACCACGACGGTCGTTTCGGTCGATGCCGGCGCCGCGCTCAATATGAGCGGCACGACGCAGCAGGTCGCCGGGCTCGTCGGCGCCTCCGGCGCCAGCGTCAATGTTTCGGGCGGCGCGCTCACCGTCGCGACCACGACCTCCAACACCTACGCCGGCGCCATCACCGGGGCTGGCGCGCTGACGCTCTCGGGCGGCGGCTCGCTCAATCTCACCGGCGCCAATACCTATTCCGGACCGACGACCGTAGAGGGCGGTCAACTCTACGTGAACGGCTCGATCACCTCGCCCGTCACGGTGACGTCCGGCGGCGTCCTCTCGGGCGCGGGCACGATCAACGGCGCAGTGCAGCTGGCATCGGGCGGCAAGGTCGCGCCGGGCAATTCGCCCGGCACGCTGAACGTCGCTGGCGATTTCAGCTTTGGCGCCGGCTCCACCTACGAAGTTGAGACCCTGCCCAGCGGCGTCGGCGATCTCATCGCCGCCACCGGCGTCGCGACGATCGGGTCCAACGTGGCTGTCAGCGTCCTCGCCAGCGGGACAGCCTACAATCCGTCCACGGACTACACGATCCTGCAGGCCGGCGGCGGCGTTTTCGGCGCGTTCTCCTCGGTGGCGAGCAACCTCGCCTTCCTGACCCCTACGCTCATCTATTCCGGCAATTCCGTCGTCCTGCGCCTCGCCCGCAACGACATCGACTTCTCCGCCTTGGGCCAGACCCCGAACCAGATCGCGTCTGCTGCGGCGGTGGAGCTCCTGCCGGTCTCCGATCCGGTCTTCCTTGGCGTGCTCAATACGAGCGCGGCCGCGGCACGGACCTCGTTCGACAATCTCTCCGGCGAGATCCACGCCTCGCTCCGCAGCGCCAACATGATGGCCTCGCGCAGCTTCATGGGCGAGATGCGTTCGCGCCTGGCGCGCGTTTCGGAGGAGGCGTCCGACGCCGGCTTCTGGGTCGAGGGCTACCTCGCCGACGGCCAACTCGACGCCGACTCCAACGCCGCCGAGTTCGGATACGAGCGCGTCGGCGGCGCCGTCGGCTGGGACGCGCCGGTCGGCGATTCAGGCCAGATCGGCCTGGCGCTCGGCTACGGGCGGACTAATTCCGAGGTCGTTCCGCGCGCGTCCTACGCCGAAACCGACACGATCGAAGTTGCCGCCTATGCTGGCGCGCGCCTGATCGGCGGCGCGGTTGCGCGCGGCGAAATGGCGTACGCCACGCACTCCAACGAAACCACGCGCCATGTCGGGGCCGGCGCATTGAGCGAGACCGTCAAAGCCGATTACGACGCGCGCACGTTCCATGTCGAAGCCGAGATCGCCCGGCCCATCCATATGGGCCAAGCCACGATCGAACCCTTCGTCGGGGCCGAATTCGTCGATCTGGATACGGACGCCTTCACAGAGAACGGAGGCGCTGCGGCGCTCACCGGCGCCGAAGGCAGCGACAACGCATTTTTCTCCACTGTTGGCGTCCGCGCCGCCTATGCCTTCGGCGGCCCCGACAGCGCCAACAGGGTCTACGCCTCGGCCGGCTGGCGCCGCGGCGAAGGCGAGCTCATCACGACCGAGGATCTTGCCTACGCCTCGACGCCGACGGCCCGCTTCCGCACGACCGGCGTCTCGGTTCCGCAGGACAGCGCCGCGCTGGAGGCCGGCGCCGAGTTCGAGCTTGCGGAGAACTTCAGCGCCGGCATCGCCTATCGCGGCGAGCTGAGCGAGGAGGGCGAAGAGCACGGCGGCCAGGCGCGCATCTCCTGGCGCTTCTGATCAGGACGGCGCCAACAGCGACGGATGGCCGGTGCGCCGGGCGAGTGCATGCGCTCCAAGCGCCGCCGCGTTGATCGCCATCAGCACGCCCATGATGTGCCACGAGGTCGGCGCGCCCGTCGCGGCCGCAAGGTGCTCCGCGACGATCGCCGCCATCACGATCGGAACCGCATAGGTCGCGAAGAGCGCCGTCGCCGCCCCGGGCGCGCCGCGCCGCAGCGGCCCGAACGTCACGTAGAGGCCAAGCAGCCCCAGGCCGGCGGAGGCGCCGCCGATCAGCTTCATGAGCGCGAAATAGAGCGGCCGCACATCGCCCAGCGCATGTGCCGGCACCGCCGCAGCATGGAAGGGCAGCATGCTTTGAACGCTCGCATAGAGCGCGCCGAACGCGACCATGAAGACGCCGAGCACGCCGAAGAGGCCGAGGCTGGCGAGGCGGAGCTGTGATGGGGACGGGCGCATGGAAACCTCCGATGAAGTCCCCGTACGGCCGCCCGCCCGTCGCTGTTACGCCTGTCCCCCTCGATGGACGTTGACGCCCCCATCCGCGACAATGCCGATTCCATGCCCACCATCATGGAAACCGAGGCGCGCGAAGCGCCGGCCGTGGCCGAACGCCTGGTGCGCGCCGCAAGCGCCCCGCTGCGCGCCTTGGGAGCTCGCCTGTGCGCCGCCCCGCCGCGCTTTGCCGTGACCGCGGGCCGAGGCAGCTCCGGCGCCGCCGCGCTGCTGGCCAAATACCTCATCGAGGCGCGCCTGGGCTTGCCGGTCGCCTCCGCCGCGCCGTCGCTGCAATCGGTCTATGGCCGCTCTCTCGCGCTCGATGACGCGCTCCTGCTCGTGGTCTCGCAATCCGGCCGCAGCCCCGACCTAATCGAGGTCTGTCGCTCCGCTCACGGACATAATCTCCTGCGCGTCGGGTTCATCAACGCGCCCGACGCGCCGCTTGCGCAGCATGTCGATGTCTGCATCCCGCTACAGGCCGGGCCCGAGCGCAGCGTCGCGGCCACCAAGTCCTGCCTCGCTGCGATGACGATGGTCCTCGGCCTCGTTGCCCACTGGTCCGAGGACGCCGGCATGATTGCCGCGTTCGAGCGCACGCCGGACATCCTCGCTGATGCGCTTGCACGTGATTGGCCGAGTGATTTTCTGGGCGGCGACGGCCCCGTCTATGTCGTCGGCCGCGGCCCCGGCCTCGCCTTCGCCAAGGAGGCCGCGCTCAAGCTCAAGGAGACGAACGGCCTCTTCGCGGAGGCCCTGAGCGCCGCTGAGATTCGCCACGGCCCGCTGGCGCTGGTTGGCCCGGCCCTGCGCATCATCGTCTTCGCCCAGCGTGACGCCGCCTTCGAAAGCCAATGCGCGCTCGCCGCCGAGCTCGAAGGGCAGGGCGCGCGCGTGCTGCTCGTCGCGTCCGGAAACGGAGCGTTCCGCGTGAAGCCCGATCCCGAGCCCGTGCTGGAGCTTATGTCCATGCTGCTCGGCTTCTATCTCATGGCCAGCGACGCCGCCGTCCGCCGCGGCCGCTCGCCCGATGCGCCGCCCATGCTCTCCAAAGTCACGGAGACGCGCTGATGACGGCGTTTGCGCCTTCGCGCCTCTTCACCGGGGCCGAAATCATCGAAGGGGCGGTGGTCCACATCGACAATGGCCGCGTTACGTCTGTCTCGCGGACGCTCGCGCCCGACGCGGTGAAGCTCGACGGTCTCCTCGCGCCCGGCTTCATCGACGCTCAGGTGAATGGCGGCGGCGGCGTGCTCTTCAACGACGCGCCGACCGTGGACACGCTCGAAGCCATCGCTGCCGCTCATAGCCGGTTCGGCGTCACCAGCTTCATGGCGACGCTGATCTCCGACGAGCGCGGCAAGATCCCAGCGGCGATCGCCGCGGTGGAGGAGGGCGTGCGGCGTGGCGTGCCGGGCTTGCTCGGGCTGCACCTGGAAGGCCCGTGGTTGTCCGAGCCGCGCCGCGGCGTTCACCCAGCGAAACATCTGCGCCCGCTCGCTGATGAAGACATCCAAGCGCTCACGCGCACACGCGCGTTTCCGCTGCTGGTCACCGTAGCGCCCGAACAGGCCGCGCCAATCCAGATCAAGGCGCTCTCCGACGCGGGAATCATCGTCAGTCTTGGCCACACCGCCGCAACCGCGGAGGAGGTTCAGGCAGCGCTCGCCGCCGGCGCGGCGGGTTTCACGCATCTCTTCAACGCCATGCCGCCGATCGAAGGCCGCAAGCCGGGCCCGGTCGGCGCCGCGCTCGCCGATCCCGATTGCTTCGCCGGCCTCATCCTCGATGGCGTCCACGTGCATCCAGTCTCCGCGAAACTTGCACTGGCCGCCAAGACCGCGCGCAGGCTCGTGCTTGTCTCCGACGCGATGTCCACCGTCGGCGCCGCCGGCTCGTCCATGCAGCTCTTCGGCGAAACCATCGCCGTGCAAGGCGGCGCCCTCCGCACGAGCGCAGGAGTGCTCGCCGGCGCCCACCTGGACATGTCCGCCGCCATGCGCAACGCAGTCACGCTCCTCGGAGCGTCCCTTAAGGACGCGCTCCGCATGGCGTCGTTGACGCCGGCTGAGTTCCTCCGTGTCGAGATCGATCGCGGCCGCATCGCGCCAGGCCTGCGCGCCGATTTCGTACTGCTGAACGACGCGCTCGAGCCCGCAGGCGTCTGGATCGCCGGCGAGCGGGTGGCTTAGCCGATCTCCGCCAGCGCGCGCCGCAGATTGCCGCCATGCTTGAGGAGGAGCGCTTCCGCCGCATCCGCCTCCAGCCCGCGCGCCACCAGCGCCGCGACCTTCACCTGGTCGCGCGCCTTGGCCAGCGCTGCAGCCGCCGCGTCCTCCCCGACCCCGGCGATTTCCCCTACCATCCGCACGCTCCGTGCACGGAGCTTGTCGTTCGTCGCGCGCATATCGACCATCAGGCCGGCGTACACCCGCCCAAGCTGCACCATCGCAAGGGTCGAGAAGAGATTGAGCGCTACTTTCTGCGCCGTTCCGGCTTTCATTCGCGTCGAGCCCGCGATCGCTTCCGCTCCCGTGTCGAGGAGGATCGCGTGATCGGCTGCCTTGAGCAGCGCGGCGCCGGGATTGTTCGCGATGCCGATGGTGAGCGCGCCGCGCCGCCGCGCCGCGGAGATCGCCGCGATCGTGAACGGCGTCGCCCCGCTTGCCGCGATTCCGACCGCGACGTCGTTCGCGCCCGCGGCCAGCTCCTCCATCCGCGCCGCGCCGTCGGCGGCCGAATCCTCAGCGCCTTCGATCGAGCGCGTGAGCGCAGCGTCGCCGCCGGCCATCAGGAAGGCGAGCTGCTCCGGCGGCCAGTTGAACGTCGGGATGAGCTCGGCCCCGTCCTGCACGCCCAGCCGCCCGGATGTTCCGGCCCCGACATAGATGAGCCGGCCGCCTGCGCGCAGGCGCTTTACCGAATCGTCAACTGCCGCGGCGATCGTGGCGAGCGCCGGCCCGACGGCCGCAACGGCAGCCAATTGCCCTTCATGCAGCGCCTTCGCAGCCTCCAGCGTTGTCCACAGATCGAGATCGCGCGTGCGCGGGCTGAGGTCCTCGGTCGTCATGTTGCGCGCTTGCCTATCACCAACCACATAGAGATTTGGGTCGCTCGGCGATGACATCAACACTTTTCCTCGGCATCGACGGCGGCGGCTCGCGCTGCCGTGCGCGCTTGGAAAGCGCCGAAGGGGAGGTGCTTGGCCGCGGTTTTGCCGGCCCCGCCAGCATGCGCTTCGGCTTCGACACGGTGCGCGACGCGATCATGACAGTGACGCGCCAGGCGCTCGACGAGGCCCGCCTTGATGATGCCGCGCTTGCGCGCACCTACGCCGGCATCGGCCTTGCCGGCACCGGCCACAAGGGCGCGCGCCAGACGCTGGAAGCATGGAAGCATCCCTTTGCCGGCGCCTGGTTCGAGGGCGACGGCTATCTCGCGCTCCTGGGCGCGTTCGGCGGCGGCGAAGGCGGCGTGGTTATTTGCGGCACGGGCAGCATCGGCATTTCCTTTCAGGGCAGGACGGTGCGCATCGGCGGCTACGGCTTTCCGGTTTCGGATGAAGGCAGCGGCGCCGATCTCGGCCTGAACGCGTTGCGCCATGCGCTACGCACGCTCGATGGACGCGCCGAGCCGAGCGCTTTTTCCAAGGATGTGCTCGCGCGCTTCAATGCCGATCCGACCGCCGTCGCCGACTGGATGGAGAATGCGACGGCCACGGACTACGCCACCCTCGCGCCGATCGTCGTGCGTTGCGCCGAGGATGGCGACGCCGCCGCCGTACGTCTGATGCAGGAGGCCGCCGCCCATATCACGGGGCTCGTGCAAGCTCTTTATCGCCGCCGCGCGCCGAAGGTCGCGCTGATCGGCGGCCTCGCGCAGGCGGTGCGCGCCTTCATGGCGCCTGACATCGCAGCCCGTCTGGTCGAACCCGCCGCCGACGCCATGGCCGGCGGCATTCTGCTCGCCAAAGCCGAGGTCCGCGCCGCCGAGCCTCGGCCCGCGCCGCGCGCCTGACATCGGAGGGTTCCGTCGGAAACTTCACGCGCCGCAGACGGCCTCGCGGCGCTCCCAGGACGAGCAAACGCCGCGCGCTCCCAGGCCCGCAGTCATG
Source organism: Hyphomonadaceae bacterium (assembly GCA_016791425.1). GTDB lineage: Bacteria > Pseudomonadota > Alphaproteobacteria > Caulobacterales > Aquidulcibacteraceae > CADEEL01. The sequence goes on from JAEUMQ010000007.1 coordinate 595,298, forward strand.
ACGAGCAAATATTGGGCTCCCGCGCCAAGAACCCGTACCGCGGCGTGCGCCGAGGCGCATTTCTCGCGCAGCGCCGTCGAGGCCCGGCCGGCGGCCGCAGCTCCTTCGTACGTCGATCCGAACGGCCGAGAGGGCGACTGCCTCACGCCGAAGCCCGGCCGGCGGTCGCAGGTGCCCGGCACACCGATCCTAATGGCCGAGAGGGCGATTGGCTCTACATTGGAGCCCGGCCGGCGGTCGCAGGCCTCCCGCACCGCCTTTGCGCTTTTCAGCCGCCGCCGGACCAGACTATAAGGCCGCCTCCCGGAGAGGTGGCCGAGTGGTTGAAGGCGCACGCCTGGAACGCGTGTATAGGGGAAACTCTATCGAGGGTTCGAATCCCTCTCTCTCCGCCAGACCTCTTTTGCAATCAATTGCAATAACTAGGGATTTCTCCCTGAGCCACCATATGTAGGGTTACTACCCCTATCGCTACCCTAAGTGCATTTTGTGGGCGGTGGCACCGACTCCACATAAGCGCCTGTCATGCCATCTGCTGATCCCATGCAGCTTGATGATGTACATCGCGAAGCGCTCGCCTGGTTCGAGGCGCGGGCCGGCCAAATCGTGCCCTGGCCTGATCCCCTCGCCAATGGACAGCTGCTCGCGGCGAGGGCCAAGGGCATCTACAAGCCTAGCGGCTGGGCTCACGCCCTAAGCGTCCGAGTCATTCCAAGCGGCCGCTATCCAGATGAAGAGCCGGTTCCGGTCGGCGAGGGTCGATGGCGGTTCCGATATCATCAGGAGGAGCCGGACGGAGCGGATGCGGCCGGTTACTTCACGAACCGCGCGCTCGCGCGCTGCCTGACCGACGAAATCCCCGTCGGCGTGTTGTGGCAGCGGCAGCCGAAGCCCGCCGTTCGATACGAAGTCTTCGGGCTGGCGCGGGTCACTGATTGGCGGGACGGGCTTTTCACCCTCGAAGGCCCCGTCTCAATCGGGGATGCGAACACGGTGCCCGACGCAGACGGGTCCCTGCTCGAAGATGCGCGCGACCGCGTGCTTGCGGAGATCGCGCAACGTCGGGGTCAGGCGGCGTTTCGCACACAGCTGCTGGCGGCCTACGGAGGCAGGTGCGCCATTTCAGGGTGCGATGTTGAAGCCGTCCTGGAGGCGGCGCACATCGTCCCTTATCGAGGGCCGCACAGCAACCGAACGGACAACGGCCTCCTGCTTCGGGCCGACCTGCATACGCTCTTCGATCTCGATCTTCTGCGTATCGCCCCCTGGGCGCTCACGGTTCAACTTGATCCGACGCTCAGGGACTCGCCCTACGGCGAGTTCGATGGCCGCGCCTTGGCCTTGCCTGTCCGAGAACTGGATCGGCCGAGCAGCGAGGCCATTCGGCAACGCGCCCTGGACCCCGCGCAAGCGATGCCAAGTGACCCCGGTAAGGTCGCGTTACGAAGGTCTTGAATAGCTCTCAGTGTTGACGCCGGGGTCACCGATTGCGAACCAGGATTCCTGGCCCTATCTTGCCGTTCGAGATCATCGGCGCGCGCGGCCATCCCAACGAAACACCGCCCTCAGTCCCGGGTTGGCGCATTCCAATGAAATGCTCGCCCCGTGCAGCGTTGCGATGGCGTTGACGAGGCTCAAGCCGAGCCCGGCGCCGGGCGTGGAGCGGGACCGGTCCAGCCGCATGAAGGGAGCGAGCACGCGGACGCGATCGGATTCCGGAACCCCTGGCCCATCGTCCTCGATGCTGAGGCGTACGGCTTCTTGATCGGCGCGCAAGCCGATCTTGATCGCGGCGCCGCGCGGCGTGTGGCGCATCGCGTTCTCGATGAGATTGGCGAGCGCCTGCGCAAGGAGATCGGCGTCGCCTTCGATCTCCGCGGCGATCAGCGGGCCGACATGCAAAGTGCGCCCGGACTCCTCGACGTCCAAACGGTATGCGTCGCTCACACGCTCGACGATGGAAGCCAGGTCAACCGGCGCGAAGCGCGCGCGCGCCGCGCCCGCTTCAATCTCTGAGAGTCGCAGGATGGCTTCAAACAGGCGCAACACCTCGTCGACCTTGGCTTGCGCGCCCGCAATCGCGGCGGCTGCAGCCGCCGGAGTGGCCGCCGCGCCCGCGGTTTCCAGCTCCTGCCGGAGGTGCGTAAGCGGCGTGCGGAGATCGTGCGCGATGTCGGTGGACACACGCCGAACGCTTGCGACCAAGGCGTCGATCTGCTCCAGCATCGCGTTCACGCCGCGCGACAAGCGCGCGAGATCGTCGTCGCCGCGATCGCCGGGCGCGCGGGCGAAGAGATTGCCCGCCGCCGCTTCCGCGACAACGCCCGTCAGTGCATCGACGCGCTTGAGCGTTCGGCGGGTCACGACAAACCCCGCCGCAAGGGTTGCCAGCAAGGCCCCCATGCCCACCCAAAAGAGCGCGCCCAGAACGGCGTTGCGGACAAGCTCGGCGCGCTCCAGGTCGTCGCCGATCGACAGCAGGCCGCCGTCCGGTGTCGCGCGGGTCAAGACCAAGAAGTCGTCGCTGCGACGCGAGTCGCCGTCCGCATTCGGAAGATCGATCGCGGCCCAGCCCTTGTGCGGCGCAAGATCCAGGTCGCCGATCAGCACCCGCCCGCCAGCATCGGCGAGGCGGTAGTCGAGCGATCCTGGAATGTGCGCGCGAGCGCGGATGGCGGCGATCGCGGCGGGTGTGCCTTCCACGCGCATCTCGTGCAACAAGGCGTCCATCTCCAATTGCACGCGCTCGCGGACTTCATGCTCGGCCGCGTTGCGAGTCGCCGTCCAGGCGCCGAGGCCCGCAATCACGAACGCCGCAATGAGCAGCGCCGCATAGATCGCGCTCAGGCGAAAGCTGGTCGATGCGAAGAGGCGGTCAAGGCGCTCGGACGACATAGCCGGCGCCGCGCAGGGTGTGGATCAGCGGAGGATCGCCGCCGCGGTCGATCTTACTGCGGATGCGGCTGATGTGGGTCTCCACGATGTTGGTGCCCGGATCGAAGCGGAAGTCCCAGACGCGCTCCAGCAACATCGTGCGCGTCACCACCCGGCCGGCATTGAGCATCAACTCCTCAAGCAGGCGGAACTCGCGCGGCTGCAGATCGAGCTGCTGTTCGCCGCGGCGCACGATCCGGCGCAAGCGATCGAGCGTCAGGTCGCTGACGCGGAGGACTGTCTCCTCCTCGCGCAGTGGCGGGCGGCGCAGCAAAGCGTTGGCGCGCGCATTGAGCTCGGCAAACGAGAAGGGCTTCACCAGGTAATCGTCGGCGCCGCCTTCCAGACCGGCGACGCGGTCCTCGATGGCGCCCATCGCCGTCAGCATCAGCGCCGGGGCGGCGACGCCGGCGGCGCGCGCGGCCTTCAGCATGGAGAGACCGTCGAGCTCCGGCAGCATGCGGTCGACGATGATGAGGTCGAAGCTGTCATGGGTGGCGCGGAAGAGGCCGTCGCGGCCGTCGCGCGCGATGTCGACAAGCTGCCCGGCCTCGCGAAGCCCCTTCGCGATATAGGCGGCGGTTTCCGCATCGTCCTCGATCACCAGGATGCGCATTACCGGCGATCCTAGGTCGCCTCGATCGCGTCGGCCAGCGGCGGCGGCGCGGGCGAGCGTCGGCGGAACGCAAGCACCAGGGCCGGCAGGACGAGAAGGGTCATGATGGTGGATGTGACAAGACCGCCTAGGATCACGACCGCCATCGGCCCCTGAACTTCGCGGCCCGCTTCGCCTGTTCCGAAGGCGAGCGGCAGAAGACCGAGCGCGGTGACGAGCGCCGTCATCAGGATGGGTGTCACCCGTTCGCGCGTCGCGCGCAGGACCGTCTCCAGGCCCCAGGTCGCGCCCTCGTGGTTAACCAAGTGATCGGCGTGCGAGACGAGCAGGATCGCGTTGCGCGCCGCTATGCCGAAGAGCGTCACGAAGCCGACCAGCGCGCCGAGCGACAACACGCCGCCGATGAAGACCACCGCCAGCGCACCGCCGGCCAGAGCGAACGGCGCGCCGGCCAGGATGAGCATCGCGGCGCGCCCGTCGCCGAACGCCAGGACCAGAAGCGCGACGATGCCGATGGCGGCGACGGCAACATTGAGCAGCACTTGCCTCGCCGCGGCCGCCTGGCCTTTGGCGACGCCGGTATATTCAAGATAGACGCCTGGGGGCAGACGAATTTCGCGGGCGATCGCGGCGCGCGCTCGCGCGGTAAAGCCTGCGACGTCGGATGTCGTGGGGTTGGCGGTGACGACCTGCCGACGGCGGGCGCCGTCGTGAAGGATGCTCGCGCGGCCCTCCGAGGAGCGCAGGCTCGCCACGTCGTCGAGCGCGCCGCCGCCGCTTGCGCCCTGCACGATGAGACCGCCCGCCGCTTCCGGCGCAGCGGGGCCCGCGCTTGGCGCCACGATGGCGACGTCGGCGATGCGCTGCCCGTCGGCGATCTGCGCGACAACCTGGCCTTGATACGCCGCTTCGACGGCGTCGTAGGCGTCGGATACGGAAAGACCCCGCAGGCCGAGCCGCGTCTGATCGAGCGCCACCTGAAGAAGCGGCGTCGCCGGCGGCGCCTTTACTTGCACATCGGCGGCGCCTCGTACGCGCGAAAGCGTTGCGGCGATCTGCTCGGCGACACGGTCCAGCACATCGAGATCGGGCCCGTAAATACCGATGGCGATGGCGGCGGTCTCGCCGGAAAGCGATTCACCGATACGGTCGCCGAGAAAGGTCAGTGCCTCGGTCGACATCCCCGGATAGGATTCAAGTACGGCGCGGATGCGATGCAGAACCTGATCTTCCTGGCGTCCGCTGATGTGCGCGAGCTCGACGTGAAACTCGCTGCGGTTCGGCGGCCAGGTGTCCTCGCCGGCCGCGGCGCGGCCGATCTGCTGCTCGACGGTGGCGACGCCCGGAATGGCCAGGAGGTCGTGCGTCACCTCCGCGCCGATCTGACGCATCCAAGCGAAGGAGGCGCCGGGCGGGCCAGTCATCTGTAGCACATAATGGCGTTCGCGAAACGCCGGCAGCAGCTCGGCGCCGAAGACGAAGAAGCTGCCGCAGGTCACGACAGCGGCCAACGCCGCGGCGGCGATCGCGATCCGCGGCTTCCCGCAAAAACCACGCAGCCAGCGCGCATGCGCGTCCTTGAAGCGAACCACCCAAGAGGGCTCCTCGTGCAGGGGCTCATCGCGAAGGGCGAGCAGCGCCAGCGCGGGCGTGACCGTGAGCGCGACGAGGAGCGACGCCAACGTGGCGAGGAGAAACGAAAACGCCAGCGGGCTGAAGAAGGCGCCCTGCAGGCCGGAGAGGAAGAGGATCGGCGCCACGGTCGCAGCCAGCACGATGGTCGCATAGACGATCGGCGCGCGCACCTCGATCGAGGCGTCAAGGATGGTTTCTTCGGTTCGCGCGTCCGTGTGCGCCAGGCGCAGTCGGCGCACGATGTTCTCTACGCCGACGACCGCGTCGTCGATGACGACACCGAGCGCCACGGCGAGCCCGCCTAGGCTCATCGTATTGATCGTCTGCCCCAGCGCGTCGAGCACGATCACAGCGGCGAGCAGCGAAAGAGGGATGGAGACGAACGCCACCAGGGCGACGCGTGGGCTGCGCAGGAAGAAGATGAGCACGAGCGCGATGAGCGCCGCGCCGATCAGGAGGTCGAGTTCGATATGCCCGAGCGCGGTCTCGATGAAATTCGCCGGCCGATGCAGCGCGGGATAGATGCGGATGCCTTGCGCCTCGATCGCCGGCTTGAGATCGGCGAGCGCAGCCTCGACGGAATGCGTCACATCGAGCGTGTTGGCGCCGTATTGGCTCGACAGCGTCAAGAGCGCGCCGGGCTTGCCCATAACGAGCGTGTCGCCGAATTGCGGCGCAGGCGCATCGACGACATCGGCCACATCCATGAGCCGCACCGGCAGGCCCGCGCCAGGCGCGACGACTGCCTGGCCAAGCGCGGCCGCCGTCACCGCTTGCCCGCGCGGCTCAACGAGGATGCGCTGCGCAGGGGTGTCGATGAAGCCGCCGCCGCGCACCTGCGTTGCCGCGCGCACGGAATTGGCCACATCGGCGATGCTGAGACTGCGCGCCAGCAGGTCTTCGCGGCGCACGCGCACTTCGAGCCGGCGCGGCGCGCCGCCGAAGATGTTGGCGCGCGCGACGCCGGGCACGGCGAGCAGGCGTGGGCGCACCGTCCATTCGATGAAATCGCGCATTTGCAATTGCGTGAGCCGATCGGAGGTGAAGCCGATCTTGAGGAGATCCATGGTCGATGAGGTGAGCGGCGTCAGCGTGGGCGATGCGATGCCGGCGGGCAGCAGGCCCGCGGCCTGCGCCAATTGCTCCGACACGATCTGGCGCGCGCGAAACGGCTCGGCGCCTTCCTCAAACGTCACATTGATGACCGACAGGCCTTGGATGGATTCGGAGCGCACGCTGGCGACGCCGTTGGCGCCGTTGATCACCTCCTCCAGCGGACGCGTGACCAGCAGCTCTACTTGCTCTGCCGTCAGTCCAGGCGCTTCGGTCTGCACGCTTGCCTGTGCGGGAACGAATTCGGGAAAAACATCGTATTTCGCGCGTGTGAGCGTGAGGCCGCCATAGATCGCGAGCAAAAGCGCTGCGAGCAGAACCACGCGCGGGCGGGCGAGCGAGGCGCGGACGATGGCGGAGAGCAGCATTATTCCGCCTCGGTGGGGCCGCGCTCGGCGGCGAGCAGCGATGTTGCGCCATCGACCACGATCTGATCGCCGGCAGCGAAGCCCTGCGCAACGAACCAGCCGTCCTGCAGCGCGCGGCCGCGGGCGACATCGCGCCGCTCGAAGGCGCCTGCGCCGGTCTTCACATAGACCCAGACCGAATTGTCCGTGCGGATGAGCGCGCTCGATGGAAGAACGAAGCCTGCCTCCGGCGCGCTCAATTCAAGCTCGGCCGGAAGAAGTCTTCCGGCGGGAAGCTCGCGGACCGATGAGCCGCGCGCGACGGCGAGCAAGCCCGCCGTCTGCAGCCGCGCGTCGGTCGCGGCGGCGGGGCCGATCACCGACACCGGAATCGCCGCTGCGCCTGCTTCGGCGCGCACCACGACGCTTGTGACGCCGCCGCCGATGTCCGGCGCGTCGATGCGCAGCAGCGCAGCGCGCGCGGCGGCGATGTCGTTGAGCAAGCGCGCGCGCTGCGCATACGCCATTCGCTCTAGACCAGGGCCCCATTCGAGACCGACGCGTCGCGTTGCAAGCATGGCGCGCGCGTTGTCGGCAGCCGCTTGCGCACGCGCGGCTTCAACGGCGCGCGCCGACGCCGCTTGATCCTGACGCGCCAGCGCGGCGAGGCGTCGATACTCCGACTGCGAAGCGGCGGCGGCCGCTTGCGCTGCGCCACCTTCGGAATCGATCGCCGCAAGGGGGCCAACGTCCATCACGCGCGCGTAGCCGTGCGCCGCTTGCGCGGCGGTCGATGCGGCGATCGGCGCGACGCGCACTCCCATGCGCGCTTGCGTCGGCGCATCCATGCGCACCGTGTTGGCGGGCGCCGGCGCATCGGCGGGCGCTTCCTCGTGCTTGGCGCAACCGAGCGCAAGCAGTGCAGCGATCAGCGCCGCATGTCCGCGCATTTTCATCGTTTGTCTCCTGCGGCGGGCGCCATGGCGAGCTCCGGTCCTTCCAGCGGCCGGCGCAGCGCATCTTCCATCCCTGCGTCGGCGGCATGGACGCGGCGCAGCGCATCGACTTCGCCAAGTTGCGCCAGGCGCAGCCCGACCTGCGCCGCCGCCCAATCGACGCGGTCGATGGCGCCAGATTCGATTTCCTGATCGGACTGGTCCGCCGCGAGCCGCGCCGCACGCAGGTCCGCGTTGCGCACCCGCGCGAGATTGGCGCGCGCAGCTGTGCGTTCGGCGAGCGCGCCGTCGACGCCAGCTTGCGCGCCGGCAATGACCGCTTCGAGATGCGCGCCGGCTTCGGCCCGGTGCGCCTCGGCGGCGCGCACGCCATTGTGCGCGAAATCGAGTTGCGGAAGCACAAGGCCGATCGAGAAGGGCAGCTTCACCAGGCCGCGCTCCCATGTATAGCCGGGCCCGAGATGGATTTCGGGCCATTGCCGCGCGACCTCGCCGCGCAGATCGGCCTCGGCTTGGTCGTAAGCAGCGGCGGCGCGCAGAATGTCTGCGCGGGCGAGCAGCGCATCGTTGCGCATGTGTATGATCTCGGCGTCGCTCGCTGCGCTGGGCGCATCGAACGCGTCCCAAGCGAGCGGCGCACTTTCCAGCGCCGCAGTCGAGACGCCGAGCGCCTGCGCCAGCGCGACGCGCGCGGCGATCAAGCGCGCTTGCGCATCGGCGAACCGGCGCGCGTCGCCGGCGGCTTCCGCGCGGACGCGCTCAAGCTCCGATCGGGTCGCTTCGCCGGCTTGGAAGCGCCGTTCGAGCGCCGTGAGTTGGCGTGCGCGCAGCCGCGTCAGCTCTTCGCCGATTTGCACCTCGCGCGTCGCCAGGAACCGGTCGGCGAGCGCGCGGCGGATGGCCATGCGCGCGGCCCAAACCGCTTCGGCATAATCATAGTGCGCTGCGATCGCGGCGAAATCGGCCGAACCGATCCGCGCGCCGCGGCGTGCGCCGACATCGAGCGGCGCATCGCTCGTGAGGCCATAGAGCCAGGGCGAGCTCTCCGGCGCGTTGCGTGCATATTCAGCCGTGAGAGTCAGCGTCACCGAAGGCCGCGCGCGTGCGGCGCGCGCCGCGGCCGTCGCGCTTTGAGCGTGCGCGCGGGATTCCGCCAAGGTCGGACTGGCGACGGCAGCGGCGGCCAGCAGCGTGAGCCTGTTCCAGCTTTGACCGTCCCATGCCGCGTTGGGCGCCAGGCGCGCCAATTCCGCGCGCACCGCTTCGACGTCGAAGCCGCGATCGGTCGCCCGCGCCGCGATCTCCGCCGGCGCCAGCGGCGCGGCGTGGTAGGTTGCGCAGCCGCTGAGGCTCGCTGCGAGCAACACCCATGAGATGCGGCTGATCATCGTTCTCCCGCCCCTTTTTGAAGGCGGGGGCGTTGTCGCGGCGTTACGCGAAGATTGGGAATTCCCAATGTACGGCGAACCCGGTAGCGCGGACGGCCGCTATCCGGGCGATTTCGAGTCCGAGGCACCGACATGAATGACCATTCCCGGCGATGGGCAGCCGAATAGGAGACTTGGGAGCGAACGGCTGGATTGGGCCGCCCCTGCGGCTGGCAGGCTTCCGGCCCTTCGGCCCCAGGTGGCCCACATGCACCACCAGCGCGGGCGAGACAGCATAGCTCGGCAAACGGTGCAAATGAAGCAATCGGAGTACTCCATCGCCTTGTGTGTTCGCGCGCCGCTCCATCCGCGTCGTTTAATAAGACGCGCGCGCCTGAGTTCTACTCCGCTAACGCCGAGGGGCCATTTCAGATTGGCTTGCGCCGCCGCACGGTCCGAAGATCACGAACCGCGGAGGAGACAATGCTGGCGGCGTCTCCAAGAGCGCGCCGTCCGGTCGGAAACGCACTGATTGTACTTATCGACACGACGTAGGAGCAGCACGCTCCAACGAGAAGGCTGGCGGCCGCGGGTTGCATGTGAAGACCCCGCAGAAGGACTAGCGCGCCCGCGGAACCCAGGGTCGCGGCTGCGAAAGGCGCGGCTGCCCCTAAGACTTGTGAGAGGCGAACCGGGCCGCGCCTCGTTACCAGCCAAAGCAGCACGGGAAGGCGAACCAGTACGTCACTAAGCGCGTAGGCAGCCGCAACGCCAACCGCTCCCCATTGGAGACCAATCCCGAAGGAAAGAACACACGTGGCCGCGCTGAAGAGACTCCAAACCAAGTACGCGTCAGCGCGACCTTGGCTGATGAACAACCAATTCATCGTTGTGCTGACCGGCTGATGCAGTGCCGCTATCGCGAGCCAAGCGAATATGGGGGCCGCACCCGCCCACTTCGGTCCCAACAGGAAGTCAATGAGCATCGGAGCCGACATGCCAAGGAAGACGATGCCCGGCTGCGTGACGAGCATCACTTGCCGGATCGCCCGCAAATAGACTTGTCGATAGCGTTCCGGCTCTTCTTGAAGGCGCGAGAGTATGGGAAGCAACACGCGGCCGAGAGGCATGTTGACTTGCTGAACGGGGAACAAGAGGAGCTTGTAGGCCCGATCGTACAGCCCAAGCTGCCCAACTCCGGAGAACATTCCAATAAGGGCGTTGTCTGCGTTGCGTGAGACAAACTCTGCGATCTGACTTGCGGCGACCCGACTGCCGAATCGAAGCATTTGGGAGACGCCTCGGAAGTCCGGACGCTCGGTCGGCAACCAGCCGGATGCAATCCACGTCCCCGCCAAGATGGTCGCCTGCGAAGACCCAGTCCCTAGCAACAACGCCCACTCCCGCGCACCCAAGATCGCAGCGGTCAAGGCGACGACAAGTCCAACAAGCGCGCTTGCTACGTCGATCGCAGCCAATGCTCCAAACATCATGCGCCGGTTTAGGATCGCCAACTGCGCGTTCGCGATTCCAGCTATCGCAAGGAGCCCCGCCGCGCCCAACGATAGCGCCCCTGCACGCGGCTCGTTGTAGAGCGTCGAGACTATAGGCGATGTCGCTGCGACTACGGCCCCCAACATCACCCCGAGCGTCGAGCTAATCCAGAACACCGCGCCAACTTGGCCGGACGTTAGGACCTGCTTTTGAACGACCGCTTGCCCTAGTCCGAAGTTCTGCAGTAATCCCCCAAGGTTCACGATCACCATGACCATAGCGAACACGCCGAAGTCCGAAGGCTCCAACAACCTCGCGAGAAGGACAACGGAGACCACTTGCGCGGCAAGCCTGACGATCTGTGCTCCGCCAGAGAGCGCCACCCCCTTGAAGGCGTGCCCTTTGGATGCTTCCCCTGCATCTGTTGGAGAGCCACTGCTTGGCATGGATGACCAGCAATCGCATCAGTTAGACGCCCGCTCAAGGGGATCCGATGATCGACGTTTGCGTCTGCACCTATCAACGGCCGGCTAGCTTGCAGCGCACGCTTCAATCCCTGGCGAAGCAACGTTGGAGCGAAGGGATGCGTGTGATCGTGGCCGACAACGATTTCACTCCAAGTGCGAAGGCCGTGGTTGACGCCAGCCGCCCCGCGTCGCCTCACGAGATCGTTTACCTGCACGCGCCTGCACAAAACATCTCGATTGCGCGCAATGCTTGCCTTGCAGCCTCTTCTGAGACGTTGCTCGCGTTCATTGACGATGATGAGGAGGCCAGCCCGGATTGGCTTTCGACACTTTACGACCATCTCTTGAGCCACCGACTCGATGTCGTTTTCGGTCCAGTCCAAGCGATCTATCAACCAGGGACGCTAGCGTGGATTGCCGAAGGTGACTTTCTTTCTACACGTCCTTGGATACCTAGATCCGGAAGGATCGACACAGGGTATGCAGGCAACGTCCTGCTCCGACGTGCGGTATGTGGGGCGACGCGGTTCAATCCGGACTTTGGCAGGACCGGCGGCGAGGATACGCTCTTCTTTGCCGCGCTACACTCCGGCGGCGCCCGCCTCGGGTACTGCGCGACCGCCGAGGTTACGCACCACGTGCCAGCCAAGGACACGACTCTTCGCAGCCTTATGCGTCGGAGGTTTCGCGCGGGGCAGGGATCATGGAGAGCGTTGAGGGATCGGGGCGAAGGCCCGCTGCAAATTCTAGCGATGGCGATTGCACGGGTCGCCTATTGTTGTCTCCAGGGACTGCTAGCGCTCCCTTCTCCGGTCGGATGGCGACGTTACGCCATCTCGACGGCCTTTCACGCTGGCGTTGTCGCTCGCTCGTTGGGCATTCGGGCAGATGCGATCTATGGCTAATTATGCGCGAGAGCATTTGGTGAGCGACCACAGGAACCAATATGAGAAACGGCCCGCCAACGGCCAAGAGTTCCTTGTCGCCTTCATCACTTTTCAAGTGCTCTTTCTTGGCCACCTGTTTCGTTCGATCTCGCCTTTTGTTCTGGCAGGCATGTTTCTCCTGTACGCCATCGCTCGCAGGCGCACGATCGTGCGCGATCTCTTGCCCGTGCTGCCGATATTAGTGTTGCCCCTCTGGGCAGCGCTCTCAACGGTCTGGTCAGAAGCCCCCGTCCAAACTGTGCGATATGCCCTTCGGCTGATTGGCACTGCGCTTGTCGCCTTGATCCTCATCAGGACAATGCCTGCAAGGAAAGTCGCCGCCGCTGTGGCATTGGCGGGCCTTGTATCGATGGTCGTTGAATTGGCCACCGGCCAGCAAGACTTGGAGCGCGGCCTCGCAATGGCAGGGGGCATGGGCAGTAAGAACTATCTTGCGTCGCACGCCAGCATTGCGGCCCTCTTCGGATTGGGTGTTGCCCTTGACGCCGAGCAATCACGGCGAATGCGCCTTGTAGGCCTCTTCTGTCTGGGTGCGAGCATCGCCGCATTGGCGTTCTCAGACTCCGCCGGTGCATGGCTCGCAACGATTGTTGGAACAATGCTCTTCTTCGGCGTTTGGATCCTAGCGCGCGCGCCCGGCGTCGTTCGTGGGGCGATCATCGTTTGCGCTCTGGTTTCGGTTCCAATTGCATGGTTTGCGGTCGCCGATCCGGTCAAAACTTACACAGCAATGGGATTAGCAGTTACCGACAAAGACCCGACTTTCACTCGGCGCACTACCCTTTGGATACGAGCTGTCCCGATCATACGACAGAGACCCATACTAGGACACGGCTACCGCTCGTTCTGGAGGCAAGGAGTCTCAGACTCGGAGGGACTCTGGCGGGAAATGAATGTTCCCGCGAGACAAGGCTTCAACTTCCACAATCAGTTTGTCGAGCTATTGGTCGAGCTCGGAATAGTGGGATTGGTCCTATTTGCACTAACTGCAATCTTTGGAATGGGCGCACTTCTGGCCCGTGGTGCGTCCACCGGCAGTGCGAGCATAAGCCTCTTCGCCGGGGTGCTAGGTTCAATGCTTCTCAGGACGCCAGTCGAAACGATGCTCGTTCTGGATCTCACTGTGTTTTCGACGCTATTCTTTGCTTGCTGTGGGTTGGGTGCGTCGCGCGATCTGCGACACTAGGGTCCTTTGAATAGTGTTGCTCCGGCGCAAGCGCATTTACGTTGCTCAACGTCTGCATTCGGCGATCTCCTTCCGGTCCGCCGACGCTAGCTCAATGTCGCCATAGTGAGCTGCTGCCGGTTTCACGGACACCTGGTTTAGGTGTTTTAGGTGGGATCGGAGGTCGATCATGGTGCGGCGAAGAGCGTTTACGCGGGAGTTCAAGCTTGAGGCGGTGAAGCTGATCCGGGACCGGGGCGTGTCGACCGCCCAGGCGTCCCGCGATCTCGGCGTCCACGCTAACGTGCTGCGCAAATGGGTGCGGGATTTCGAGGCCGACCCGAAGCAAGCCTTTCCCGGCCAGGGCCAGATGAAGCCCGAGCAGCTGGAGATCGAGCGGCTGCGCCGCGAAGTGACCAAGCTCAAGGCCGAACGCGACATTCTAAAAAAAGCCGCGGCCTACTTCGCGAAGGACCAGGCGTGATGTTCGCCTTCGTCGCGAAGCACCGGGGCGTCTGGCCCGTGGCGTGGATGTGCGAGGCGCTCGGTGTCTCGCGAAGCGGCTTCTTCGGCTGGCTGACGCGGCCCTTGAGCGCGCGGGCGAAGAGCGATGACGTGTTGGGCGCGAGGGTCCGCGCCAGCTTTCTGCGGAGCGATCGCACTTACGGCGCCCGGCGGGTCTGGCATGATGTTCTCGCCGAAGGCGTCTCGTGCGGGTTGCATCGGATCGAGCGATTGATGCGGGCGCAGGCTTTGCAAGCGCGGCCGCGCCGGCGTCGGCTGCCGCCGGATCAAGGCTACCGCTGCGCGGGCGCCGTTGCGCCGAACATTCTGGACCGTCAGTTCGCAGCGAGCCGGCCCAATCAACGATGGGCGGCGGACTTCACCTATATCTGGACGGCCGAAGGCTGGCTCTATGCGGCGGTCGTGATCGATCTCTATTCACGCCGCGTGGTCGGATGGTCGATGAGCGCAGCCATGAATGCGCAACTCGTCGCGGATGCGCTGATGATGGCGGTGTGGCGGCGCGGCAAGGCCGATGAGCTCCTCCACCATTCCGATCGCGGCAGCCAGTACACGAGCGATCAATTCCAACGGCTGATGGCCGAGCACGGCGTGACATGCTCGATGAGCCGCGCCGGCGACTGCTGGGACAACGCGGCGATGGAGAGCTTCTTCTCCTCGCTGAAGATCGAGCGCGTTGCGCGCAAGACCTACCGGACGCGAGACGAGGCGAAGGCCGACGTGTTCGACTACATTGAGCGCTTCTACAATCCCCGGCGGCGGCATTCGACGCTGGGCTATCTCAGCCCAATTGCGTTCGAGGAGAAGGAGGCGTTAGCATAGGAAGGCGTCCACGGAACCGGCAGCAGCTCAAATTCGAGTCCCTGGAACTGAGGGAATGCTGCTTCTCCGCGCCACAAGGGAAGTGGAAAGTCGCCAACGAACATGTCCTCGGCGTTAGCAAAGTTCACTATCGCGCGGGCGACTCGAGCGCCCTCACGCGCAGCATGTTCAGCGCATGAGATCAGTCGGT
>JAEUMQ010000008.1 GCA_016791425.1 Hyphomonadaceae bacterium
CGGCGCAGGCCGCGATCGCTGCGGGCGGCGTGCGTGTGGAGGGCGTCGTTGTGGAGAAGGCGGCGGTGCTGGTGGCGGCGGGCGCCCGCCTCGACGATGCGCCGGCGCATCCGTGGGTCTCGCGCGGCGGCGTGAAGCTCGCCCATGCGCTCGATGCGTTCGCGGTCGATCCGGCGGGACGCGTGTGCCTCGATGTCGGCGCCTCGACGGGCGGCTTCACCGAGGTTCTCCTCGCGCGAGGCGCAGCGCAAGTGATCGCGGTGGACGTGGGCGAAGGCCAGCTCGATGCGCGCATCGCTTCCGATCCCCGCGTGCGGTCGCTGCAAAAGACCGATGCGCGGGATCTCACCGCCGCGATGCTCGGGCAGGCGCCTTCGCTCATCGTGGCCGACGTGAGCTTCATCGGGCTTGCGAAGGCGTTGCCGGCTCCGCTCTCGCTGGCTGCACGCGCGTGCGACCTTGTCGCGCTGGTGAAGCCGCAATTCGAATCCGGACCGCGCGACAAGCCTGTGCTCGCCGAGGCCGAAGCGCGCGCCATCGCCGCGAGCGTCGTCGCCTCGCTCGATGGTCTCTGCGGCTTTCGCGTCAAGTCCGTGATCGACAGCCCGATCCGCGGCGGCGAGGGCGCCTTGGAGTTTCTCCTCCACGCGCGGCGCCCCTGAAAAGAAAAGGGCCCGACGCCGAAGCGCCGGGCCCATTCCTGTAGTCCAACCCTCGAACTTAGAAGCTCTTGCGCGCGGTCACGCCGAAGGTGCGCGGCTGGTTCGTGTGGAAGCCAAGCCGTGCGCGCCCGCCGCGCTCGCGGTCGAACGCGAGGTTGGCGTTTTCGTCGAACGCGTTGTTGACATAGGCGATGAGCGCCCAGTCGCCCGCTTCGAGGCCGGCCTGGAAGTTCGCGATCGTGTACGGATCGAGCTCCAGATCGAGCACCGTCGCGGCCGTGCCGGTGGCGCCGCCGAAGGCGAGCCCCGACACGAACGAGCGCGGATTGTTCACCTGATCGGACGGCTGCGTGTACCGGCTGCCGAGATGCTGCGCCGACGCGCTCAGGAACGCTTGCGTGTCGGAGCCCGCGAACGCGACCGGCCAATAATAGGCCGCCGTCGCCGCCAGCATGTATTCCGGCACGGACGGGAGGCGGTTGCCCGACTGGATACCGCCGATCACGGCGCCCGAGCCGTCGCGCACGGTGGAGTCGAATTCCGCCTCGGTATAATTTCCCGCAAGCGAAATCTCGAGGCCGCCGAGGCGCGAGGTGAGCTCCGCTTCGACGCCTGCGGCATGCGCTTCCGGCACGTTGAAGGCGATCCGCGACGAGCAGGACCCCGCATCAAGCGTCACCTGCAGGTCCTTGATGTCGTTGTAGAAGGCCGCGCCCGTGAACGTGATGTTGGCGCCGCCGAACTTCACGCCGGCCTCGTAGTTCCATGACGTTTCATCGTCATAGGACTGGAAGCCGCCGAAGATCGCCCGGTCCGACGCCGTGCAAAGCGGCACGTTGAGCGGATCGTTCACGCCGCCGAGCCGGAAGCCCTGCGAAGCCTGGGCGTTCACCGTGGTGCGGTCGTTGAGCGCATAGCTCACGATCACGCGCGGGGTGAACCCGTCGGACTCGGTCGTGTCGGTGCGGTTGTCGAGGTTGGAGAAGAGGCCGCCCGAGACGAACGCACGCTCTTCCTCGAAATCGTACCAGCGTCCCCCTGCCGTGACCGTCAGCTTGTCGGTGACCTCGAGGCTCGCTTCGCCGAAGATCGCGAGCTGGGTGATGTCGTAGGGCAGATCCGAGTTGTACGGCGAGTTGGCCGGGAAGCCGTTCGCCGTCGCCGCCGCGGTGCCCGCGCCGAGCGTGGCGTCGGTGTACGCGTCATAACCCGGCGTCGGGAGGCGCTGCGCATAGGTGCGCTGCACGTCCGAATAGAACGCGCCGATGAGCCACTGGAAGCGCCCTTCGGTGTTCGAGGCGAGCCGCACTTCCTGCGTGAACTGCTCAAGGTGCGTCGTGTCGCGCAGGTTCGACGGCAAGAGCACGGCCGCGGCCGGATAGCCGAGGTCCACCGAGACCGAGCCGGTCAGCGCCGAAGCGTCGCGGCTGACCAGGATGTCGCGGTCGATGTAGCTGGAGATCGAGGTGAGCTCGACGCCGCCGAAGTCCACCGACGCGGTGATGTCGGCGAGGAACATCTCGTCGCTGAATTTCTCGCCGAGCAGGAGGAATTGCTGCCGCTCCTGGAAGGTGACGGGCGTGCGCGTCGTGGTGAACGGATTGGCGAAGAGGTTGTACACCTCCTGCCGGTTGAAGCCGTCCATCTCGATCTTCTGGTAGACGAGGCGCGGCGTGATCGTGACGTTGTCGTTCGGCTGCACAGAGAGCGAGATGCGCCCGCCCGTGCGCTCGCCGGAATTGACGTCCTCGTCGATCGGGCGGCCTTCGCGCAGCGCGTCGATGAAGCCCGCATACTCGGTGTGATAGCCCACGATGCGCAGCGCCGCGGTTCCGTCCGCGAGCGGAACGTTCACCATCCCTTTGAGGTGGCCGCCCGTGCCGCCGTCGTCGATCGTGTTGAGATTGCCTTCCACCGAGCCTTCATACTCGGCGGTGTTGGGCTGGTTCGTGATGTAGCGGATCGTCCCGCCGACCGAGCCCGAGCCGAACAGCGTGCCTTGCGGGCCCCGCAGCGTCTCCACGCGGGAGAGGTCGTAGAGATCGAGGTCCGGCGTGAAGAGCGAGAGCGAAACCACCGATTCGTCGAGATAGACGCCGACTTGCTCCTTCACGCCCGGCTGGTCGCGGACGATCTGGCCGGCCGACACGCCGCGGATCGACACCTGGCTTTGCCCCGGCCCCAGATTCTGGATCGAGAGGCCCGCAACGTTGCGCGAGAGATCTTCCAGCGAGGTGGAGCCTGACCGCTCGATCGCACGCGCCGTCTGCGCGTTCACGGAAAAGGGAACGTCAAGCACGCTCGTGGCCCGCTTCGTCGCCGTGACGATGATCTCTTCCGACGTGGCGTCCTGCGCGTGGGCGAAGGCGGGCGCCGCCAGCGCCGCCGCGAACGCCGACGCAGTGAACAGCCAATTGGGTTTCTTGTTGCGCATGAATTCCCCTCACAGGTGTACGAATCGGTCGCGGAATTAACACGCCGACATCATTAATTTTGCGATTCTGGCCGCACGCTTGCCACGCAGCCGACGCAATGCGCGCGTCGTAACGGCGTGCGCGCCGCGGATCAATGCGCGCGTCGCCGCAACTTTGTTGCAAGCGCGTGTTTTCTTGGGATCGTGGCGTTTAGGGCGCAGCGCGCTGTTTCGCTTTACGCAGCGGCGTCCCAACTCGCCGCACGTTGATAAGCGGGCCGCGATTGGCAGCGCTCGACATACGCGTCGAGCGCTGCGCGGCCGTCCGGAAGCGCGCCGAACTGTTTCATGAAGCCCACGCTGGACCCGACCAGCACGTCTGCGGCGGTGAAACGATCGCCGAGGATCCATGGCCCCGGCCGCAAGCCCGCCTCCAGCGTTTCGAGCATGAGATCGAAGCTGCCATAGCCGGAGCGCGTCTTGTTCGGCGCGGCGCCGGAGAACTTCTCCATCATCGCTGGCTCGATCACGGCGTTGGTGTAGAGGCACCATTGCACGAAGGCGGCGCGTTTGGGCTCGCCGACCGCAACGCCGAGCTTGGCCTGGGGATAGGCGTCGGCCAGATAGAGCGCGATGGCGCCTGAATCCCACAGTTTTGCGGGCCCATCGATCAGCGCGGGCACCTTGCCCATGGGCGAGGCGGCGAGGAATTCGGGATCCCGCTTCACCGCCTCGTCGGCGGCGATCCGCTCATAGGGCTGGCCAAGCTCTTCCAGGAGCCAGCCGATCCGCATCGCGCGCGTCTTGGGAATCCAGTAGAATTTCATGGGGGTTCTCCGGCCGCCCTCTTAGCCCATGAGGACGCAGGTTAGCGACATCTTAATGGAGTTCTGCGATGGGGACGGAGGAGATCGCGTCCCTTGCAGAACGGCGTGCGAAACTTGGCGTTGATCCGCGAGAGCGGCTCGACCTCGCGCGTGCTGAACCTGCCGCTGATCGCCGAGCGCCATGGCGAGACGCCCGAGTACAAGGCAAAGCCGCTCTTCCGCAATCCGCGCCTCAACACGGCGCTCATCCTCAAGCACGTCGTGCGCCCGGCCGAACGCGGCTGCTTCGGAACCGCGCCGATCAATTCCACCAAGATCGTGCTGCCGTTCTCCTCCGCCGAGCTGCGGCTGGGGGGACGCTCGCTTTTCTACGGCGAACGCAATTTCGAGCGCGTGCTGCGCGATGCGCTGGGCGCCCAGAAGGACGACCTCGCGCACGATCTGGAGCTCTTGCGCCTGCTCGACAGCCTGCCGTCCTTCGATCCGTTTCTGCTGCGCGAGCGCCTGCGTCAGTCCGGCTACGATCCCGCGCAATGCTATTTCGAGATGTCGGAAGCCGACGTCATGCGCATGCGCGGCTTTGTCTCAAAGGAGATCGAGCGGCTGGTGGCGCTCGCCTACGCCAACAGCCCCAGCGCGCGCGAGTTGTCGGCCCGGCTGGCCGAGAAGCTGATGACGGACGAGACGGCAAAGCCCCTCGATCCGCTGCGCCAGACCTTGCGGCTTTCGCCAGGCGAATATCGCGAGGGCGTCTTCGCCTGGCGCGGTTTCCTCTATTACAAATGGGTCTCCGACGAGCTCGCCCCCCAGCTCTCCCACCTTTCGCGCGAGATCCTCGCCGCCAAGATCATCGGCGCGCCGGCCGAGGATCGCGAGATCATCAACGACATCCGCCAGAAGATCGTAGATCATCTCGGTGTCGGCGCGAGCTGCATCAACGAGGCCATCAACGAATACGCCGTCGCCTTCTCCGCCCTCGCCGAGGGCCATCCCGCCGTGTTCCGCGAGTTTCTTCTCAAGGCGCCGTCGATGTTCGTTCCCATCGGCCAGGCGGTCGGCGTCATCCAGCACGTGCACTCGTTCTGGCGCTTCCGCTTTCCCGTGCGCCGCATCGCGTTGACCATCCCCGCCGATGACGCGCTGGACATGTTCGTCGATCTGGAAGCGACGCTGGGCGGCATGGATGTGATCGCCGACGCCGCGAGCGCCGATCGCTTTCGCACCGTTTCCTTGTGACGGATGTTTCATCCCAGCTTCCACAGCTGGGGCGGGCGCCGGCCTTGTCTTCGCCGCCATGCGGCGGCATGCCGCGCCCACGTGAGGCAATGGGCGGAACGGTTTCGATGCAACGCAAGGCGGCTTTGATCGCGCTTCTTGCGCTCGCGGCAAGCGCGTGCGCGGGCGCAAGCTCTGGCTCGGGGACGAGCGCGCCGGTCGCTGCCGCGTCCGGCTCATCCGATCCCGTGATCGAGGCCGCCGAGGCCTACGCCGCCTATCGCGCCGATGTCGCGGCGCTGCGGCAAGCGGAGCTCGGCTCCATGCGCGACCTGGAAGCGGCGCTGGAACGCGCGGCGCGGCACAATCGCGTCTCGCTGCAGCGCGGCTGGATCGCCTATGGCGCGCTGCACGCCTCCCAATCGCGCACCTTCCGCGACGGCGTCGTGCGCGCCGCACGCCGCCTCGGGCGCGAGACCGTGCTGACCGCGCTGGAGCGCGGCGGCGCCGATCCGGTGGATGCGCGCGGCGAGCGTGACGCGCTCGGCCTTATCTATGCTTCGGGCGCGTCCGATGTCGCCGCAGCGGAAACTGCGGCGCTCAATCTGGAAGGGCAGGCGAGCGCGGCGAGCAGCTGGCCCAATCCCAGTCCGAGCGCGCGCGCCGCACGCCTCCGTCGCCTCGGCGCCGCGAGCTTCGCTGGCCGTCCGGAGCTGCGGCCCTTCACGCTCGACACGCCGCTGCGTGGGCGCCCGATGCCAGTCGCCCCTGCGCGCGAGGCGATCGCGCGTCGCATGACCGCGCTGGCGGCGATGCGGATCCTTGAAGCGGAGCCGGCGCGCATGCAGCGCGTCCTCGACGATGCGCAGACGCAGACCTGCCTGCGCATGGCCAACCTGCAATTCTATCAATGCGTCTCCGTCACCCACACGCCCGACGAGGCCGCCTATTGCCTCTCGCGCCATGCCTTGCGCGAGGTGAGCGGCTGCATGTCCTTCGCGCCCGCGACCTGAAATGAGAAGAGGCCGCCCCCTTGGGGACGGCCTCTTCCATGTTCAGTGGATGGAGGGCTTACCGGTCCGGGCGCCAGCGTCCGTCGCGGCCCTGGCAGAACCGCACGCGCTCGCTGCGGGGCCGGCCGTAATCGTCGCGGTAGCGCATCGTCCGCCACTCGCAGCTGTTCTGCGCGTAGCGGGGCCCGTATTCGTAAGGCCCCCCGCGCAGGTCGCGGTCGTCGCGCGGGCCACGCAGATCGCGCGGCTCGGGGCCGGCATAGCGGGGGTCGTAGCGGTCGTCGCCGCCATAATAGGCGTCGCCCTGAGGGACGTTGGCGTCGCAGCGCGCCGAGCCGCGGCCGATCGCGCCGCCGGCGATGCCGCCGAGCACCGCGCCGCCGACCGAGCCGTCGGACTGGTCGTGCGCGACGTTGTTGCCGATGACCGCGCCCAGGATGGCGCCGATCACCGCGCCGCCGGCGGTGCGGGCGTTGCGCTCTTGTTGGCAGCGCCGGACGTCCTCATAGGTCGGGCCGGGCTGATAGACTTCCACGTTGGAGGGGCCGGCGAACGCCGGTTGAGCCAGAATGGGGCTTGCGGCCAGGCTCGCCGCCAACGCCCCCACAGCGACCAGAACTTGACCACGCATTGCAGAACTCCTCTGTCTGTGGAGCGGATGAAATCAAACTCGGGCTGAACGCAGCATGAAGCGCGAACTCAGACGGAAACGAGCCCAAACCGGGGCCCGAAAGCGCTCATGAAGCGGCTGAATCGCCTTGCCCGGGCCCGGCCGGCCCAGGCGCGGGGCCCCGGGCCTCCCCCAGGCGTCGAGGCCGAGCTCACCTTGGCCGAGATGGGCGCCCGCGGCGACGCCGTCGCCCGCCTGGACGGCGCCCGGGTCTATGCGCCGTTTACGCTGCCGGGCGAGCGCGTCCGCGCCCGGGTCATGGGCGAGCGGGCCGAAGTGCTTGAATTCCTGGCTGAGAGCCCCGAACGCGTTGATGCGCCGTGCAGGCTCTTCGGGATCTGCGGCGGCTGCCAGCTGCAGCACTGGGAGGAGGGCGCGAGGCTTGCCTGGAAACGCGACGAGGTCGTGCGCGCGCTCGCCCGCCGCCGCGTGGAGGCCGAGGTTGAGCCCGCCCTCGCCGCCTGGGGCGAGGGCCGCCGCCGCGCGACGCTGCACGCCGAACGCGTCGGCCGGCGCGTCGCTCTGGGCTTCATGGAGCGCGGCGGCGCACGCATTCAGGCGCTGGAAGCATGCCCCGCGCTCGCGCCCGCGCTGGAGGCAGCGCTGCCCGCGCTCGTCGAACTCGGCGCGCTCTTCGCCCCGCCGCGCGGCGAGGTGACGCTTGCCTGCTTCATTGGCGTAAGCGGAATCGACGTGAACCTCAAGGGCGCCGGACGCCTGCTCGCGCGCGACCGCGAAGTCCTGGAGCGGGCCGCGAAAATCGCCGAGGCGCACGATCTCGCCCGCATCTCGCTCGACGGCGACACGGTCATCATGCGGCGTCGCCCAATTGTGCGCATGGGCGAGGTGCTGGTCGATCCCCCGCCGGGCGCGTTCCTGCAGCCGACCTTCGCCGGCGAAGCCGCCATCGCCGCGCTCGTGATGCCGGCGCTTCAGGGCGCCAAGCGCATCATCGATCTCTTCTCAGGCTGCGGGCCTTTTGCATTGCGCGCGGCCGCGATCGCGCCGACGCACGCGGTCGATTCCGAAGCGCCCATGCTCGAGGCTTTGAAGCGCGCCGCCGACGCCGCCAATCTGAACGTCACGGTCGAGCGCCGCGATCTATTCCGCACGCCGGTCGCGGCGCTGGAGATGAAGCGCTTCGACGCCGCCATCCTCGATCCCCCGCGCGCCGGCGCACGGCTGCAGACCGAGCAGCTCGCCGCCTCGAAGATCACGCGCATCGCGTCGGTCTCGTGCGATCCGGCCACCTTCGCCCGCGACGCGCGCATCCTCATCGACGCCGGCTTCCGCCTGACGCGCGTAACGCCCATCGACCAGTTCCGCTGGAGCGCCCACATCGAGATCGTCGGCGCCTTCGAACGATGAGGCTTATTTGAAGACGACGGGATTGATCGATGTCTGGTAATCGCCCGTCGCCGACCCGTGCTGGACGACGGTCGGCTCGGTAAGCGCATAGAGCCCGGCGCGCGTCTCGTTGTCGCCCATCATGTAGGCCGCGGTGATGAAGGTCCGTCCGACCGCCAGGCGCTTCAATTCGGGAAAGCGCGTCACTGTCTGGTACATCCGCGCCGCATAGGCGCGGTTGATGAGGAAACAGCAGGTCGTGTTCGGCACTTTCTTCCGGAACCTGTGCAGGAAATCCGGATCGCCTTGCTGTGGAGGCGCTCTCAGATTGTCCACCGACAAGGTCTTGATGCTGAACCCGCCGCCCAGATCGACATAGATGTAGCTGGAGGGATCCACCTTGGCCGACAGAGCGATGATCGTCTCCAGCCGATCTGCGCTCTCCTCCTTGACGATGACATCGTCCTCGCAGACCACTGCCAGCTCGCAATCGGACTCCATGAACGCCGCGAGCACCCGAAGGTGCTTGTCCGTGAGCGCCATATGGATGTAGTGGAACCGCTCGTCGTAGGCGGTCAGAGGCCGGCGAAAAGCCTTCCAGACCGAATGGATATCCGCCGCAAGCTTGCGAGCGCGCTCCATGAAGGGCCTCGTGCGTTCGAAGAACCGCCGCTGGCATCGTTCTTCCCAGCGCCAGGCCAGCGCCTGGGCCAAGCGGAATTTCCATTCGGACTGAGGCCCCGCGAAGGAGGCCTGGTATCCGACCAGGCTTGTCGCCTGCAGCAGCGGAACCTGCGCGCGCAGCCTCTCCAGCGCCGGAAGGAGGTACGCGAGCCGGGCGTCGTCGTGATTGTGTATGACGTAGACCGCTGTGCGCGGCCCCGCCGAACCGCGTTCGACTTTTTCGGCGACTTCGTCTCTTATTTCCTCACCGATCATCTTCTCCCCTCGGGCGCCCGGTGGAATCGGTCGCCTCTCTAGCACAGCCGATCGGGCCGGGCAGGGGCTCCGGGGAGGCGAGCGGATCGGACGCAGAGGTCGCCAGGAAATGCCAAAAGATCAGCCTGCGGACGGAAGGCCGTCAGCGGCGCAGGCCGCGGAAGAAAAGGCGCCGTTCTGGAAGCGGAAGACGCTGAAGGAGATGTCCGAAGCGGAATGGGAGAGCCTGTGCGACGGCTGCGGCAAGTGCTGCCTCGTGGGTC
This sequence comes from Hyphomonadaceae bacterium, assembly GCA_016791425.1. Taxonomy (GTDB): domain Bacteria; phylum Pseudomonadota; class Alphaproteobacteria; order Caulobacterales; family Aquidulcibacteraceae; genus CADEEL01. The sequence goes on from JAEUMQ010000008.1 coordinate 9,350, forward strand.
TGGAGGACGAGGACACCGGCGAGATCTATCTCACCGACCTGAGCTGTAAGCTCTTTGATGCCGACAAATGCGCCTGCGGGGATTACGCCAACCGCTTCAAGAAAATAGACGATTGCACCAAGCTCACGCCGGACAACGTGCCGGAGCTGCACTGGCTGCCCAAGACGTGCGCGTATCGCCTTGTCGCGGCGGGCCGCGATCTTTTCTGGTGGCACCATCTCATATCGGGCGATCGCGAGACGGTGCACGCCGCCAACGTCTCCGTGCGCGGCAAGACGAGCCCCGAGCGCGGCCAGAAGGTCGCCACGCTGATGCGCCGCATCGTCGAATGGCCCAAGCCGAAGCGCGCGCCGCGCAAGACCAAGCCCTGAGCCCGATTGCTGGGGGCTGTTGCTGCATATAGGCTGCGTCCGAAGGACGAAAGCGGGAGGCGGATGCGATGAAGGCGCGCGTCAACTATGTTGTGGGACCGTCCACGCTCGTCCCATTCGCGTTCGACGCGGCCTGGAGCGGCATTCCCACCGAGCCAGTCGAAGTGGAAGTCGCGGATGTCCGTGCAAGCGGCGAAGCCCCGTCCATCGAGCGCGAAGGCCTCCGCCTCGGCAGGATCGACGCTCGAGGCGTGGACTATGGCGATGTGCACGAGATCGGCGGCAAATGGATCCCCGCGGCCATCGACTTCGTGAAGGCGACGACCGGCGCGCAATGGGTCATTCCGTGGGGGCACAATGTCCGCTTCTCCAACCGCAGCGAGAAATCGCTGAGCACGCCGACCTCGGCGCCTGCACGCCATGTCCACAGCGATTTCAGCGCCGACTTCGATCCCGCGCAGATTCTGCACGCGCCGAAGCTTTCGCCCGCCGCCGCCGAAGAATTGCGCTCCCTGTTGCGCTCCGGCGCCGAGCTTCGTTGGCGCACGTTCAATGTCTGGCAGCAGATCTCGCCGCCGCCGCATGACACGCCGCTTGCCCTCTGCGATGCGCGCACGGTCCTGCCGGAGGATATCGTTGTGGGACGCGGCGCGGTGGGCGACATCAGCGTCGATCTCTGCCTCTTCCGCGCTTCCCCGCGGCACCGCTGGCTGCATGTGTCCGACATGGCGCCGGGCGAGACGTTGATCTTCTCCGGCCTCGATCCGCACGCGGGCGGCGCCCTGAAGCGCGTGCCGCACACCGCGTTCGATCATCCCTTGTGTCCGCCTGGAGCAGCGCCCAGGAACAGCATCGAAGTGCGCGTGCTGGCGGTCGCCCCGCTCAACTGACGGCGCTTCCGGATCACTTTCGGTCGGAGCGGCCATCCTCTTCCGGCGGCGGCGGCGGGCCGATGTCGCGCAGATAGAACGCGTCCGCGGTGGCGGCGGCCGGCTCCCAATAGATGCATTGCTGACGCGCCACCCCGACGAGGAAGCACAGCATCGGCAGATCGCGGGCGCGGATGTCGTCATAGATCCGCCGCTCCAGGGAGGTCTCGACCTCCGGGGCCCACGCCGGCGCCGCGCTGGTCTTGAGCGCCTCCGCACGCGTCCAGCGGGAGACGAAATCCGCGATCTGCACGCGTCCCGGCCCGGCCCCCTCCGCATGCGGGGCGAACGCGTCCCCGAACGTCGGATAGAACGGCGCCGCCCACGCCCAGATCGGCACGCCGCCGGCGTCGCGCACGATGAAGGCGGCGGCCGCGGCGTTGCAGCTTTCCCCGATCGCGCGCGTCTCGACCGTGTCGGGCGCCTCGGCGGACGAGAATGCGATCGTTCCGCGCGAGACGAGATCGCAGCGCGTCTTTTGCCCGCAAGAGGCGAGCGCCAGCACGCAAGCGCACGCGCCGATGCGCATGATTGCGCGAAGTAACCTTGTTCGATGCATCCCGATCCGCGTCTTCGGTTGAGAGGCGATCTCTCTGTGGCAGGCTCAAGGCGAGATCAACACCCAGGTCAACACCAAAGGGCGCAGGGCGTCGATGAAGTTCCTCACCAAGCTTACCTTTCTCGCCGCCGGTCTCGCGACCGGAATCGCGTTTGCGGACGCCACGCCGCTGGGCTCGCCCACGATGCTGGAGGACGGCGAGATCCGCGCCGCCATCGTGGACGCCACCGTCTCCTATCGCACCGCCACCGAGCGTTTCTGCGCCGGCGGCGAATGGTACGCGAACGGTGAGAGCGTCTCCCGCGGCCGCTACGTCGTCACCGACGACGATCAGGTCTGCGTCACCGAGTTCACTGCCGCCGAGGCGTCTCCGATCTGTCGGCGCCTCTACCGCAGCAACTCGCACTATTACATCACCGCGGCCGGTCCCGGCGGGCCCAACGGTCCGCCGCTGCAGCCGGTGCGCATCCGCCCGCTCACGCCGCCGGCGGACTGCCGCTGATGCGCGCGCGCGCCCTCGCATTCGCCGCCGCGTTCTGCGCAGCCGGCGCGGCCTATGCTCAGACCGCGAGCCTCCCGGCGCCGCCAAAGCCGCTGAGCGAGGCCGAGCTGCGCGAAGCGATCGTTGGCGGCGGCGTCGAGCTTGAAGGGAACTTCCAGGAATCCTTCTGCCCGAGCGGCGATTGGTCCTTGGCCGGCGCGCGGGCGCCGATGAGCGGCCGCTACGCGATCGAGGGCGACACGGTGTGCATCGAAGGCGCGGGGATGCAGACGGCGTCGCGCCAATGCTACCGCTTCTACATCGCCGACAAGCAATACTTCCGCAGATGGACCGAAAGCGCGTCGCAGGATTATGAGCCGGTCTCGCTGCAGGCGGCTTCCTGCAGCTGAGCGTTCAATCCGCGGTTTCCAGATAGGCCGGGCTACTCGCCAGCGCGTGGATCGGCGGGGGCGCGGGATTGAGGAAATCCGGCTGCCGCTTGAGCGCCGCAACGCAGGCCTCGTAGCCCGCGACGACGGCTTCGTCGAACTTCTTCCAGTCGCGCAAATCGACGTCCGGCATGTCCGGCGCGACGAGCAGGTCGGCGCCTGAGCGGCCCTCCCAGGGATCGACCATGATCGTCGCGGCGCGCATCAGCAGCGACGCGATCGGCGGCGGCGCCTGCAGGCCGTGCGCGGCGATCCAGCCGAAGAAGCCGGGCGGCTGCTTGAAATCTTCCGGATTGATGCCCTGCCGCTGCGCGACATCGACGCCGATGATCTGCCCGCGATGGATTTCCTTGAGTACATCGACCGGGAAATTCTTCAGCACCGCGCCATCGACGAGCAGGCCGTTGTCGCCATCCACGACCGGCGGCAGGATGCCAGGCAGCGAGATCGTGGCGCGCAGCGCCCGCCGCAGCAATCCCGAGCGGTGCACCTTCACATTGCCGGAGGCGAGATTGGTCGAGACCGCGAAGAAGGGGATGCGCAGGTCCTCGATCAGCGCCTCGCCGAAATGCTCCTCGAGCCGATCCTCCACGCGCTTGCCGCGCACCAGCGCCACCACCGGCAGCACGTAATCGCCGAGCGGGTTGCTCTCCACGAACGCCTTGCGGATGCGGACTTCGATCTCATCGTCGTCCCAGCCCATCGCCACGCAGGCCGCGACGAGGGCGCCCATCGAAGTGCCGCCGGCCACGTCGAACGGCACGCCTGCTTCCCGCAGCGCCCGCACGACCCCGAGATGCGCATAAGCGCGCGCGCCGCCGCCGGAGAGCACGAGCCCGATCGAGCGCCCGGCGATCATGCGCGCCAGGCGCGCCGCATCCGAATCGTCGAGCCCGCGCCAGTGCAGCAGCCGCGCTGCGTCGCAGGCGCTGCGCCATTCCTCCGTGGACGCCGCTTTCCGCTCCATGCCGTGATGCAGCAGTACGACATCGACGAGGCGGAAGCGCCGCGCCGGCGAGGGATCGTCCTCCGGCAGGAGCGGCGTGGACGGCCGCGCATCGGCGCGCGCCAGCACCCAGATCCTGTCGGCCTGACGCACGCACTGCCGGAACCAGTTCGTGTCCGCGATCGGCGAGATGAGCAGCACCGCGTCATGGTCGTGCTCGAGCGCGTCGAACCAGACCGATTCCATGCCCTGGCTTTCCTCCCCGACGATGGCGGCGGTCTTGCCCAGGCGTGAAAGCGCGGTCTGCAAGGTGCGTGCGCGCAGGCGCAGGTCGATCGTCGGCGAGGCGCCGATGAGCGCGTAGACTTTCGGCTCCGAGCGCGGGCGCATGCGCTGCGGTTCGCGCACCCGCTGCAGCATGAGCCGCGCGATCCGCTCCATCAGCGTGGGATCGGCGTGCATGAGCGCCTCGAAGCCCGCGCGCGAGAGCCGGACGATCTCGCTGTCGCGCATCGCAAAGACGCTGCCCGTGTGCGCCTCGCGCGCGATGAGGCTCATCTCGCCGACCGGCTCCCCGGGCCGGATATGGCCCATGAGCGCCTGCTCCTCGTGCGGCCCCGTGCGGAACGCCGCCAGCGAACCGGAGAGCACGAAATAGAGGCAATCGGCCTGCTCGCCCTGGCGGAAGAGGGGCCAGCCCGCCGGCAGCGAGAACCAGGTCGCTTCCAGCTCGGCCGCCTCCAACGCCGCAGGCGCGACGTCTCGGAGCAGCGGAATGTCTGCAAGCGAGGGAAGCATTAAGGTTTCCGGCGGAGCGGGATACGCCGCGACGTTAAGGTAAGCCGCTCCTGTTAAGGCACAATGATTGGCGCCGTGCGAGAAGGCGCTTCAGCGCGTCTTTTGCGCGAGACAGATCCAGTCCCAGGGCTTTTGCGCGCCGGAGTTCGCCGGCAGCCCCTCCTGCGACCAGGGATAGATCGCCTTGCCCAGGCGCTCCACGCGAAAGCCGAGGCTGCACAGCAGCGCTTGCAGCTCCTCGCGTTCGTAATGCTTCTGCCAGGCGTCGGCGCGCACCGCCATGCCGTCGGCCTTCGAGGGCGCCTGCAGGAAGAGCCCGAGGCTCTGCTCGGCGCGCTCCACCATTCGGTAACACTCTATGGACGGCACGACGACGAGCGCCCGGCCGCCCGGTTTGGCGACGCCCGCCACGCTCGCCCACAGGGCCTTGCGCTTGGCGGCGCTCGGCGAGGTGATGACATTGAGGCTGACGGTGAGGTCGGCTGCGCCCGCCCATTTTTCCGGCGCGCGCGCCGCGTCCATCGCCTCGAAGCTGACGCCGCGCAGGCCTTGGCAAAGCGCCGCTGCGCGCGCCACGATGCGCGGCGCGAAATCGATTCCGTGCGCGCGGGCGAAGCGGCCGGCATATTTGCGGATGAAGCTGCCGACGCCGCAGCCGAGATCGACGAGCACGGACGTCGCCTGCGAAGGTTTCACCGCTGCGACATAGGCGTCGAGCTCGCGGCCCGAGCCGTCTTCCAGCACATCCGTGACGAGGTCTTCGAAATCGTCCGCGTGCCGATCCCAATCCGCTGCTCTCAATACTCACCCCAATTTGGTTCGCCAGCCTAGCCGCTGCGCGCGGCGAAATCACCGGGTCGCGACAATGCGGCGGGTTTCGGCTAGGTTGCCTTGCGATGAACGCCCCTCTGAAGCCCACGCCGTCCCCGGCCTTCGCCCCCGCCGTCTTCACCGACGACGAGTTCGAGGACTTTCTCGGCCTGCCGGGGATCGAAAAGCTGGGCCGCTTCGAGCTCCGCGATGGGGTGATCTACCGCATGAACGCGCAATACATGCCCCATATGCGGGTGAAGATGGCCCTGGTCCTCGCGCTTCAGGCTGCGATTGTCCGCGCGGCGCTCGACTTCGAGGTGGGATCCGAAGGGTCTGTGCGCTTTGGGGGCGGCTTCATGCCTCTACCGGATCTTTTCGTCTGGAGGCCCGTACCGGACGCGAAGAAGACTGCGCCTGGCGAGCACGTCGTGCTGGCCGTTGAGGTCTCCGACTCCACCTTCAAGGACGATCACGGCGATAAGCTGCCCCGCTACGCCAAGGCGGGGCTGGCCGAGCTCTGGATCGCCGAAATTCCCAAGCGCACGATCCACCTCTTCGCCGATCCGCATGAGAAGACGTACCGACGCGCCGAGCAGGTTTCCTTTGGGGCCGCCTTCGACGCGCTGACCATCCCCGGTCTCCGCATCGAGACTGAGGCGCTCGACCGGTTTTGACGCTTTGACCTGAGCCGCGACGCGGCCGAAAGAGGGCGCATGAGCGTCCTCGCCTCCCAGATCGATCCGCAATCCCCGGCCTTCGCGAAGAATGCCGCCCGCATGGCGGCCCTCGTGGAGGAACTGCGCGCCAGGACCGCCGAGGCGGCGCTGGGCGGCTCGGAGGAGGCGAGGAAGCGCCATGCCTCGCGCGGCAAGCTCCTGCCGCGGGACCGCGTGGAGCAGCTCCTCGATCCGGGCGCGCCGTTCCTGGAGATCGGCGCGCTCGCCGCCAACGGCATGTACGAGGGCGACGTTCACGCCGCCTCGCTTATCTGCGGGATCGCGCGTGTCGAAGGTCGGCCGGTGATGATCGTCTGCAACGACGCCACCGTGAAGGGCGGGACCTATTATCCGCTCACCGTGAAGAAGCACCTTCGTGCGCAGGAGATCGCGCGCGAGAACCGACTGCCGTGCCTCTATCTGGTGGACTCAGGCGGCGCCAATCTTCCGCACCAGGCCGAAGTCTTTCCCGACCGCGAGCATTTCGGACGCATCTTCTACAATCAGGCGCAGATGAGCGCGGCCGGCATTCCCCAGATCGCGGTGGTGATGGGCTCGTGTACGGCCGGCGGCGCCTATGTGCCGGCGATGAGCGACGAGACGATCATCGTCAGGAAGCAGGGCACGATCTTCCTGGGCGGCCCGCCGCTGGTGAAGGCCGCCACCGGCGAGGTGATCAGCGCGGAGGAATTGGGCGGCGCCGACGTGCACGCGCGCAGATCCGGCGTCGCCGATCATTACGCGCAGGACGACGCGCATGCGCTTTATCTTTGCCGCCGTATTGTCAGCCATCTTGGACAGCCGCCTTCCGGACGGCATGAAACTGCGCCGCGCCCGCCAATGTACGATGCGGATGAGATTTACGGCGTCGTGCCGGAGGATGTGCGCACGCCCTACGACGCGCGCGAGCTCATCGCCCGCGTGGTCGATGGCTCCGAGCTCGACGAGTTCAAGAAGCTCTACGGAGAGACGCTCGTCACCGGCTTCGCGCGGATCCACGGGCTCGAATGCGGCATCCTCGCCAACAATGGCGTGCTCTTCTCCGAGAGCGCCATGAAGGGCGCGCACTTCATCGAGCTCTGCGCGCAGCGCAAGATCCCGCTCATCTTCCTGCAGAACATCACCGGCTTCATGGTGGGCTCAGCATACGAAGCCGGCGGCATCGCCAAGGACGGCGCCAAGATGGTCACGGCCGTCTCCACCGCGCGCGTGCCGAAGATCACGCTCGTCGTCGGCGGCTCCTATGGCGCGGGCAATTACGGTATGTGCGGGCGCGCGTATGGGCCGCGCTTCCTCTGGATGTGGCCGAACGCGCGCATCTCCGTGATGGGGGGAGAGCAGGCCGCCTCCGTGCTCGCCACCGTCCGCCGCGACAATATCGAGCTGAAAGGCGGCAAGTGGAGCGCCACGGAGGAAGATGAGTTCAAGCGCCCCATCCGCGAGAAATACGAGGCTGAGGGCTCGCCGTACTACTCCACCGCGCGACTCTGGGACGACGGCATCATCGACCCCAAGGATACGCGTCGCGTGCTTGCGCTTTCGCTCGCGACGGCGCTCAACGCCCCGATCGAGGAGACGAAGTGGGGCGTGTTCCGGATGTAGGCGTCACCTGCATGTGAGAAATTCCGGCCCGCCGTAAGTTTCCGTGGGACGCAGCGAAGTGCACTGCAGACTGCGCCCCTCGAATACCAATTCCGAGTGTTCGCTTGCCCACTTCCTGCCTCCATCCGGAGTAACGGTCCGTAGGCGTTCAAAATAGTCGCGGCTGGCGATCCGCTGCTCAATGCGTTCTCCATTCGCATTCAATTCCCGGATGAAGAGTAGCTGTCCGGTAGCGCGCGGCGGGGTGGAGATATCTCTGGGCGCGACATCAGGTGCGATAGCCGCCGGTGGGGCCGATTGAGGGATCGCCTGCAATGGCGATGCTGGGGTTGGCGCGCGCCGATGCACGCCAACGGCCCCAATTGGCGCAATGCCATCAAGCCTGAGGCTCACTGACTCAATCTGGGCTTGGTGCTCTTCCAGTTTCCCGGAAACTCTGTCGCCGAGCTTCTCGATCCAGCCTTTGACTTCGGCGTGGTTCTCTCGGTCACGCGCTTCATGCCTGGCCTCGACCTCGTCCAAGTGGACTAGCAACGCCCCTTGGCCGGCATAGAGCGGCGCGCCGAGGGCCGCCATCAGTGCCGCGATGGCTCCAAGAATTGCAGCGACCTTGAGTGCGCCCCTCATGACGATGTCCTCCGTGCCGCGCGGGCATTACAATCAGAGGTAGCAAAGGGCAATATGAAGAAGTCTTAAATTCGACCGGCGATGTACCTAGATTGGCGCAGCGTACGCCGCACCAAAGTCATCCGACCCCGGAGAAAGGCTTTGAATTCAACCCGATCGAGATGAACGCGCTAGCCGGTTTCGCCGCGTCAGCCCGCCCAGGCGACGACGAACGCCTTCTGACAGATCATCCCGAGCGCGCCGTATCCCAGCGCGAGCGCCCCTGCCAGCAGGGCGACGACGAGGGCGCTTTGCCCCAGCGTCCGCAGCTTCATGTCGTTTCCTCCGAGGCCCCTCTGACGGGGACCTTCGCCTTGACCGCTCTTACGGCGGCCTTGGCGAAACGGATCATGCGCCGCGCTGCCGGGGCCTGCAAGCGCGCCGCCAAAACCTGAATCTTCTCAACGCTCTGATCTGACATCGACTCTTCGAGCAATGTGCGAATGAATCTCAGCTCAGAGATTCATTGCCGACAGCCCGCGCGTCTGCCCGAAGAAGACTGCGTTGAACTGGTGCCGCGCCGCGCTCTCGCCGGCGAAATCCCGGCGCGCCTTGCGCGCCTCGGCGAGGCCCCAATAGGCGTAGGAATCGCTCGGACTCTCGATCAGCGTACGGAGGAATTCGCTTTCCGCCAGCGCCGGTTGCCCGTTGAGCAGGTAGACCGCCCCCAGCGTCCGGCGCACCGGATAATAGACGTAGGGCGGCTCCATATAGGGCACGCGCTGCTGCACCTCGAGCGCTTGCTCCAGATGCGCCTTCGCGTCGTTCCATTTGCGCTCCGCCATGTCGGCGCGCGCGATGAGCACCAGCCGGTAGACGCCGAGCACGTCCTGCGCCGGCACGCCCTGGGCGTTCATCACGGAAAAGTCCGAGGTCGCAATGAGGCGCTCAAGCGCCGCCGCCTCGCTGCGCGCCTCCGCCGGACGCCCGAGCCGCGCCAGCGCGACCCCGCGTGCATAGCGCCAAGCGCCGGTGACGTAGGCGACGCCCGCCGGCGGCTCTCCGGCCGCCAGGATCGCGTCCGGAGATCCGAACTGCGCGCGCGCGAACCACGGCGCCGCCTTCACCGGCTGCGCGATCGGAACGCTCGCGGCCATCTCCATCGGCAGCGCTGCATCGAGCTTTTCCGCCCAGGCGAGCGCGGTGCGCCCATCGCCGCCCATCGCCGCGCTGGTCAGCACGAAGTGCAGATTGTGCGTGTAATAGCCGTATTGATACATCGGCGAGGGATGGGCGGTGCGCATGAACGCTTCGTCCGCCGCCGAGGCCGCCACGTTGAGCCGCATGGAATCGCGGAACCGCCCGATGCGGTAATAGATGTGCGCCGGCATGTGCACGAGATGCCCCGCCGCCGGCGTCAGCGGTTCGAGCCGCCGTGCGTCGTCTTCCGCGCGCCATGGATCGGTCGAGGCTTCCACGAGGTGGATGTAGAGATGGATCGCGCCGGAATCGTTCGGGCTGCGCGCCAGCACGCGCTCGATGCGCGCGATCGCGGGGCCGATGCGGCCTTTGGGCTCGCGTCCTGCGTTCTGCCAATAATCCCAGGGCTGGGTGTCCATCGCCGCTTCCGCCGCAAACGTCTGCGCGAAGTCGCTGTCGGGATATTGGTCCGCGACGGCCGCCATCGCATCGGCGAACGCGCCGTCGAGGCCCGCGCGGCTCTCCGGGGCGTGACGCACATACCGAAGCTGCATCGCCTCGATCAGCGCCTTCTCCAGCGGCGTCGCGTTGGATGCATTCGCCGCCGCGGCGCGCGCCGCCTCGAACGCGCGAGGATTGTCGGCGGCGTTCATCGGCGCGTTGATGTTGGGCCCGAGCGCGAACGCTTCGCCCCAATAGCACATGCCGCAGGCGGCATCGATGCGCTGCGCTTCGCGGAACGCGCGCGCCGCCTCTGCATGGTTGAAGCCGTGCAGCATGCGGAGGCCCTGATCGAAATAGGCCTGCGCCTGCGGGTTCGACGTCGCGACCGCGAAATGCGCGTTGCCGAGGCCCCGCATCAGCGGCGGCGGCGTCTCGGAGGCCCCGTTCGCCTGCGCATACGCCTGCGCGCCGGCAAGCAGCGCGCCCATGAAGGAGCGCACGGCGAGCGCCTGGGCCGGCGTGCAGGGCGTCGCAAGCGTCAGCGTCCGCAGCGCTTGCGTCTCCGCCGAGATTTTGTCGCTGGCGAGGCCCGGCCCCGCCCAGTCCGGTCCAGCGAGGTCCGCGCTCAGGGTCACGATGGCGGCAGCCGCCGCGGCGGCGTAAAGAAGGCCCTTGCGCATGTCCCTCTCCCTGGAGCGGATGCGGCAGGCGGCGTGGCCGCCCACGCGATGGCGCACGCTTAGCATGCTGGGGAACACGGATGAAAGCAAAGACCGCGAAATCGGCCGCATCCGCGACCGCCTCCAAGGTCACGATCTGGCACAATCCGGCCTGCGGAACCTCGCGCAACACGCTTGCCCTGTTGCGCGAGCGCGGGATCGAGCCGGAGGTCTATCTCTATCTTGAGGAGAAGCCGTCGAAGGCCGAGCTGGAGGCGGTGCTGTCGCGTTTGAAGCTCAAGCCGTCCGAGCTGCTGCGCGCCCGCGAACCCTTGGCGGACGAACTCGGCCTCAAGGAGGAGGGCGCCTCGGAGGCGAAGATCCTCTCGGCCATGGCCAAGCACGCGATCCTGGTCCAGCGCCCGCTCGTCCTGGCTCCCAAGGGCGCCGTGATCGCCCGTCCCGCCGAGCGCGCCGAAGAGGTCATCTAGGCGTACTGGCGCCCGGCAGGCTATTGAGCGGTCCCGCATTTCGAGCGCGCCCGAACATCGCCTAGGGGCAAACTCGGGGAAACCGGAGAACCGCGTTTGACAGTTTTCATCGCCCACGCCGAGCCCGATCAGGCCGTCGCCGAGCAATTGCAGACCTTCCTGGAGCGTCGCGGCCTCTTTGTGGAGCGCGAGTCCGGGCAGATGGTCGGCCGGCCGCTCCAGCATGGCGATACGCTGGTCGCGCTCTGGTCGAAGGCCTCTCCGTTCTCGCCTTTCCGGCTGCAGTTCGAGAAGCGCGCCCTCGACGCCTGGGCCGATGGCCGGCTCATCTTCGTCAAGCTCGACCACCAGTTCGCGCCGGTCGGCCTGCGTGACTTGCCCTTCGTCGAAGCATCCTTCGAGGTGCAGCGCGATCTGGTCGCCTGGGCGGAGGTCGCCAAGCGCGCGCAGGAGGTCCGCCGCGGTCCCCCGCCCGGCGAGGCGTTGGATGGCGCCGTCGGCGGCGCGCCGCCGTCTGCTTCCGCGCCCTCGCCCCGGGAAGCGCCTCGCCCTTCTCCGGCGCCCGCGCGCAAGAAGGGCGGCGCCGCTCGGGTCGGTCTTGCGCTGATTGTCCTTGCGGGCGTCGCCGCGGTGTTCGCCGCGCCGTACCTCGGCTTGGGCGAGCTTGCCGCGCGCAGCGGCCTCGATGCTGCGTTCATCCCGATCGCGGCGGCGATCATAGCAGCCGTCCTCGTCGGCCTGCTCGTCCTCGTCGTCCTCGCCGTCGCGCGCCCCAAAGCCGGAGGCGCTCGCAAAAAGGCGGCCAAGCAGGCCGAATGGAAGGAAGAGGAACACACCGATTATGAAGCGCCGCGCTCGGAGGCCGCTCAGCCGAACGCGCCGGCCGTGTTCGTCTCCTACGCGCGTGCGGACGCGCCGAAAGTGATCCCGGTCTGCGACGCGCTCAAGAAGGACGGCAAGGAATTGTGGATCGACCAGGAGGGGATCGGCGCCGGCGACAGCTGGGCCGGCGAGATCGTGCGCGCCATCCGCACGGTGCGCGGCGTGGCGGTGATGTGCTCGAAGGCCGCCTTCGAGAGCGACCACGTCAAGCGCGAGGTCTATCTCGCCGACCGCTACAAGAAGCGCCTTCTGCCGGTCTTTATCGAGGAGACGCCGATGCCGGACGATTTCGAATATTTCTTCGCCGGCGTGCAGCAGCTGAAGCTCCACGAGGTCGCCGAGGCCGAGCGGCCCGCGTTGATGGCCCGGGCGCTCGCGGCCGTGTAAGAGTAGGGATTAGGGATTAGGGATTTGGGAATAGGGGTCAGGCGTGAGCACGAGCTTCCGAGAGCTGGAGGTTTGGCGAAAGGCGATGGATCTCGCGAGTGAGGTCTATCGGTTTGTGCGCGTCATGCCAAAACAGGAGGAGTACCGGCCCACCGCGCAACTGGTCAGGGCCGCGATCTCTATCCCGGCCAACATTGCCGAAGGTCACGCGCGCGCGACCCGCAAGGAGTACGCACAATTCATCAGCATTGCTCGCGGCTCCGCGGCTGAGCTTGATACCCTGATCGAGCTCGCAATGCGGGCTGAATTCGCCAATCCTGAAGTTCTGCGGCCGTTGGCTGAGCGGATCGAACACATCAGCCGCATGCTCAATCGCCTTCACGCTCGTCTCCGCGATCCGCCCTCAAATCCCCAATCCCCAGTCCCTAATCCCCACGGTGCCCCATGACCCTAGCGCCCGAGCCCGTATCGCTTGAGATCTCCCCCGAAGGCATCGCGGTCGTCACGCTGAACCGCGCGGCCAAGCGCAACGCGATCGACGAGATCATGATCGCCGGGCTTGCCGAAACCTTCGAAACGCTCAGGGGCGCCGACCATGTCCGCGTCGTTTTCCTCACCGGCGCAGGTCCGCACTTTTGCGCCGGCGCCGACATCGACTGGATGCGCCGCCAGGGCGAGCACCTGCAGGCCGACAACGAGACCGACGCGCTCACCTTCGCCCGCATGCTGAAGGCGCTGCACGATCTGCCGGTGCTGACCGTTGCGCTGGTTCATGGCGCCGCGATGGGCGGCGGGGCCGGGCTCGTTGCGGCGTGCGACTGGGCGATCGCGACCAAGGACGCGCACTTCCGCTTCTCCGAAGTGCGCCTCGGCATCACCGCCGCCACCATCAGCCCCTATGTCGTGGAAGCCATTGGCGCCCGCAACGCGCGCGCGCTCTTCGCTTCAGCGTTCCCGTTCGGCGCCGAAGAGGCGCTGCGCATGGGCCTCATCCACGCCGTCGCGGAAGATCAGAACGAGCTTCACATCCACCTGAAGCGCATCGCCGGCCTCGCCATGGAGAATGCGCCCGGCGCCGTCGCCGAATCCAAGGCGCTGGTGCGCGCTGTCGCCGGCCATCCGATCGACGATCGCATCTCGAAGGAGACCGCCAAGCGCATCGCGGCGCGCCGCGCCTCTCCTGAGGGCAAGGAAGGCCTTGCCGCGTTCCTGGAGAAGCGCAGGCCGAACTGGGACATGCCGTGAGCGGTGAGATCGAGGCCGCCGGCGCCGCGGTAACGGCCGGCCTCGTCGCCAATGCGATCGAGGGCCCGCAACACGTGAACTTGGCCGGCGTGCGCCATGGCGAAGGCAAGTGCCTCAATTGCGATGCCGATGTGAACGGGCGCTATTGCGCCAATTGCGGCCAGCCCACGCACGTGCACCGCACCCTTGGGCACGTCGTGGAGGAATTCCTTCACGGCCTCATCCACTTCGACACCAAGGCCTGGCGCACGCTGCCGATGCTCGTGGCTCGCCCCGGCACGCTCACCAGCCGCTACGTCCACGGACGCCGCGCCCACTACATCTCTCCGGTCGCGACCTTCCTGCTCACCGTCTTCCTCATGTTCTTCGTCTTCTCCGTCGCCGGCCTCAACCAGGCGATCGACGTGCGCGGAACCGATCTTTCGCAGCTTTCCGACACGGAGCTTCTGGAGGCGATGGCGGAATCCGAGTCCGGCGAGCAGCGCATGCGCGAGAGCGCTGCACGCATGCGCGCCGAGAACACGCCTGGCGCGGCCGGCATGGAGGCCGGGGCCGATGCGTTAGCGGCATCCCGCGAAAAGATGAGCCAGGAGGCTGCGCGCCGCCGCGGCGGAACCGAGGCGACAGCTAAGCCCGAGGCGACGCTGATCAGTATCAGCGGATGGAACACCGAGGCGCTGAACGCGCGTTTCCGCGACAAGCTCAAGAACCCGGAATTGCTCTTCTACAAGGTGCAGCAGAACGCCTACAAATACTCCTTCCTCCTCGTGCCGATCTCGTTGCCCTTCGTGGCGCTGCTTTTCCTCTGGAAGCGGGGCTGGACGCTCTACGACCATGTCGTCTTCACGCTCTATTCGCTCTCCTTCATGTCGCTGCTCTTCATCACGGTGGCGCTCTTGTCGATGCTCGGCGATCCTGCCGACGGCTGGGTGGCGCTTCTCGTCGGCGTCGGCGTGCCGGCGCACATGTTCTTCCACCTGGGCGGGACATACGGTCTCAAATGGTGGTCGGCGCTCTGGCGGACGCTCTTCCTGCTCGTCTTCGCGATCACCTCACTCGTGATATTCCTCCTCCTCATGATCGTGTTCGGCGTGCTCTCCTGATGTTCAAGTCCGTCCTCGTCGCCAATCGCGCGGAGATCGCGTGCCGCATCTTCCGCACCGCGCGTGCGATGGGAATGCGCTGCATCGCCGTTCATACCGAAGCCGACGCAAAAGCAAAGCACGTCCGCGAAGCCGATGAGAGCGTGCTCATCGGGCCGGCGCCGGCCGCAGAATCCTATCTCCGCGGCGATCGCATCATCGAAGCGGCGAAGGCGTCGGGCGCCGAAGCCGTCCATCCAGGTTACGGCTTTCTCTCGGAGAACCCGGATTTCGCCGAGGAGGTGATCGCTGCGGGCCTCATCTGGATCGGCCCGACGCCGGCGGCGATCCGCGCGATGGGTCTCAAGGACGAAGCCAAGCGCATCGCGGAGGAGGCGGGCGTGCCGGTCGTGCCCGGCTATCGCGGCGAAGCGCAGGACGCCAAGACGCTTTCGAAGGAGGCGAAGGCGATCGGCTTTCCCGTGCTCATCAAGGCCGTCGCCGGCGGCGGCGGACGCGGCATCCGCGAAGTGAAGAATGCCGCAGAATTCGCCGATGCCTTGGCTTCAGCCCAGCGCGAAGCGAAGGCCGCGTTCGGCGACGATCGCGTGCTCGTTGAAAAGCTGATCGGGCGCCCGCGCCACATCGAGGTGCAGGTGTTCGGCGACAAGCATGGCAACGTCGTCCATCTCTTCGAGCGCGATTGTTCGCTGCAGCGCCGCCGCCAGAAGGTCATCGAAGAGGCGCCGGCGCCGGGCATGACCGCCGACATCCGCGCCGCGATGACCGATGCGGCTTTGAAGGCCGCGCGCGCGGTCGCTTATGAGAATGCCGGCACGGTCGAGTTCATCGTCGATGGCTCCGGCCCTTTGCGCGCTGACGGCTTCTGGTTCCTGGAAATGAACACGCGCCTCCAGGTCGAGCATCCCGTCACGGAGATGATCACCGGCCTCGACCTTGTCGAATGGCAATTCCGCGTCGCCGCCGGCGAGACGCTTCCGCTGACGCAAGACGAGATCAGGCTGGATGGTCACGCCATCGAGGCGCGTGTCGTGGCGGAGGATCCCGCCGACAATTTCCGCCCCAGCGTCGGGCGCTTGCACCTCTGCAGATGGCCGCATCGCCAGCGTGTCGATGCCGGCTTCGCCGAGGGCGACGCGATCCCCTCCGCCTATGATTCCCTGCTCGCCAAGATCATCGTCCACCGCGAGGATCGCGCCGAGGCCATCGAAAGCGCGAAGCGCGCGCTGTCCGCCGCGCACGTCTTCGGCGTCGCGACGAACATCGGCTTCCTGCGCCGGTGCCTGGGGGACAAGTCCTTCGCCGCCGGCGATGTGCATGTCGGCCTGATCGCCGAGCGCCTGGAAACGCTCTCCGACCGCAGCGAGGCCAGGCGCGCCGCCGCCGCGCGTCTCGCCTTCGCCGACGCCATGAACGACATCGGCGCCGACGATCCCTGGGCGAGGAATGATGGCTTCCGCATGAACGCGCCCTCGCGCCTCGTCTGGCGCTACGAGGTCGCTGACCAGCCGCTCCTCGTCGAGCTCGATCGCGATGGCGACGTTGTGGCCGCCGCGCGCGTGGATGGCGCGCCCGCGCCGCTCGATCCGGACCTGCATCCTGACTTCGCCAAGCTCGGCGCCGGGACGATCGTCTTCGCGGAAGGGGAGGCGTTCGCGTTTGAGCCCGCCGGCGCCTCGCGCGAGCATGCCGACGCCGCCGCCGGCGATGAGGTGAAGGCGCCGCTGCCGGGCAAGGTGGTCGCGGTTCTGGCCAAGGCGGGGCAGGCGGTGAAGAAGGGCGATCCGCTCGTCACGCTCGAAGCGATGAAGATGGAGCATGCGCTGAAGGCGCCCCGCGACGGCGCCATCGCCGAGATCGCTGTGGCCGCCGGCGCGCAGGTGAAGGAAGGCGCGCTCCTCGTGCGCCTCGCGGCAGCGACGTGAACATCGAGCAATTGATCGTGGCGCTCGCGTCGGCTGCAGCAGTGGCCGCGCTCATCCTTGTCGCCTTCGGCCTCGGCTTCCGCGCCAAGCCGACGCTGGAGAGCGAGGACGCCGTCCGCGCACGCCTCGCCGAAGCCGAGCCGGACGCGAGCCCGTCGGACATCCTCATCGCCAAGGACGGCGCCGCCGCCATCGTGCGCCTGGCGGACGGCCGCATCGCGGTGCTGCGCGCGGTGGGAGACCGTTTCGCGATCCGGGTCTTTCCGCGTGATGCGTTGGCGGTCGCTGCCGTCGCGGAAGGTCTCCGCATTACGTTTGCCGATCTCGGCTTTCCCGCGCTAAAATTGCGGGTGGAAGCGGCGCCGTCCTGGCTCGCCCCGCATTGAACCCTACGATGGACGCACCAGCCGCCCCCTTCGCCATTCCCGACGTCGTCACCCTGGCGATCCCGTTTTTCGTCGCGCTCGTGTTCGCCGAAATGATCTACGTCCGCGTCACGAAGAAAGGCGCTTACGACGCGCGCGACGCCGGCGCGAGCCTGATGATGGGGCTGGGCAATTCCATCATCGGCGGAATTTTCGCCGCCGCGATCCTGGCGGCGCACTATGCGGTCTACGAGTTCCGCATCTTCACGATCCCGTGGACGTGGTGGTCGCTGGCGCTCTGCTTCTTCGCGGAGGACTTCGCCTATTATTGGTTCCATCGCGTCAGCCATGAGCGCCGCTGGTTCTGGGCGAGCCACGTCGTCCATCATTCCTCGCAGCACTACAATCTCTCCACCGCGCTGCGTCAGACCTGGACGAACGCCATCGGCGTGACGTGGCTCTTCTGGCTGCCTTTGTCATTCATCGGCTTCCCGCCGCTGATGACGATCATGTTCTCCGGCATCAGCCTCGTCTATCAGTTCTGGATCCACACCGAATCCGTCAAGCGCCTCGGACCGCTCGAGTGGGTGCTGAACACGCCCTCGCATCATCGGGTCCACCACGCGACGAACCCGCGCTATCTCGACGCCAATTATGCCGGCGTGCTGATCATCTGGGACAGGCTCTTCGGGACCTTCGTCCCCGAGCGCGACGACGAGAAGCCAAGATACGGCATCATCTCGAACCTGGGCTCGTTCAATCCCTTCCGCATCGCGTTCCATGAATGGGCCGGCATCTGGCGCGACGTGACGCACGCGAAGTCGATGCGCGAAGTGTTCGGCTATATGTTCGGCCCGCCCGGCTGGAGCCCCGACGGCTCGCGCAAGACCTCCGCCTCGCTGAAGGCCGCTTGGGCGGTGCGCCAGTCAGCCGCGGCGCCGGCCTCCATCGCCGCGGAATAATTCATCCGCACCGGATGAGGCGCACCCTCCGCTTGAGGGGAGGGGGGAAGCCCCCGCGATATTCCGAACGTCGAGGTTCCCCGCTTTATCCCTCCTCTCATGGGGCAGGGGCGTTATGTCCTGCGTCGCCGTATTGCCCTGCGCACGGGAGTCAGACCAGGATCATCGCTCGATGCCCACCCACATCATCAAGCTCTGCGTCGGCGCCGACACCATCGCGGACCTGGAAGACTGGCAACAACAGCAGATCAAGAAGCGCGGCCGCCCGGTCTGCGGCACGCGCATGTGGCCCAAGCGCATCGAGGACGTCGTCAAGGGCGGCTCGCTCTATTGGGTGATCAAGGGCGTTGTGCTGGTGCGCCAACGCATCGTGGAGGTCGCCGAAGTGCGCGACGATCACGGCCTCCGCTGCGGCCTCTGGCTCGACCCGAAGCTCGTGCGCGTCTCGCCCCAGCCGCGCCGCGCCTTTCAAGGATGGCGCTACCTTGATCCCAAAGACGCGCCGCCCGATCTGGCCAAGCGCGGCCGCTCCTCGTTGCCGGAAGATCTGCAGCGCCAACTCATCGCTCTCGGCGCATGGTGAAAAGCTAAGCCGCGAACGCCTTCACCGGCATATTGTCGATGAGCCGCGTCTTGCCGATCCACGCCGCCGCAAGAATGCGCGCCGGCCGCACGACGATGTCGCCCGGAAAGGCGCCGAGATCGTCCGCGTCGCGCACCGACACATAATCCACTGGCGCGAAACCAGCCTCGGTGAGCTGCGCGATCGCCTTCTTCTCCACCGCCGGAATGCCGCCGCGCGCGGTTTCAAGCCGCGCCACGGCCTCCCGCAGGATCACGTTGAGCTTGCCCGCGGTCGCGCGTTCGGCTTCCGAGAGGTAGGCGTTGCGCGAGCTCATCGCGAGGCCGTCCGCCTCGCGCACGGTTTCGCCGCCGATGATCCCGATCGGAAAATCGAGATCGCGCGCCATCCGCTTCACCACCAGCAGCTGTTGGTAATCCTTCTCCCCGAACACCGCGACATCGCAGGGCGCCTGCAAGAAGAGCTTCGCCACCACCGTCGCGACCCCGCCGAAGAAGTGCGGGCGTATCTCGCCCTCCAGCGGCGCCGAGACCTCCGCCACGCTCACCGAGGTCGCAAACCCCGGCGGATACATCGCCGCCGCCTCCGGCGCGTAGAGCAGATCGCAGCCCGCGCCGGCGAGCTTCTCCGCATCGCCTTGCTCGTCGCGCGGATACGTCCCGAGGTCCTCGTGCGCGGCGAATTGTTTCGGGTTGACGAAGAGGCTCGCGACCACGCGCTTGGCCTGGGTGCGCGCCAAGCGCACCAGCGACAGATGCCCCTCGTGCAGCGCCCCCATCGTCGGCACGAGCGCTGACCGCTCGCCCGCGCTCCGCCAGGCCGCGATCTGCGCGCGCAATGCGTTAACGTCCCGCACGATGGTGAGCTGCGCGTTCACGCGTTTCGCATGGACAATCTTTTATCGCGTCGTCAAGACGTTTTAAGGCCGCCTTAACTTGGAACATCGATTTTGCGTCGGTGACGAGAACCGCCAGCCGGAGCGGAGAATTCCGCTTGTACATGCATGGAGCCGTTCGCCGAGCGTCCTGTAGCAGCGTCAAACGCTGATGCTGGAGCTTGCGCGCCCCCTTCCCGACGAGGCGCGGCCACTCGCGCATGTGATCGTCGTCGGCAACCAGAAGGGCGGGGCGGGCAAGTCCACCGTCGCGATGCACCTCTCCGTCGCGCTGATGCGCATGGGCCGTCGCACCGGCTGCCTCGATCTGGACATCCGCCAGCGCACGCTGATGCGCTACATGGAGAACCGCGGCCTCACGGTTGCGCGCAAGGGCGGCGCGGGGCTTCCCCAGCCGCAGATGCTGGAGATGAGCGCGAGCCCCTCCCGCCAGCTCGACCTCGCCGAGCACGAGGACGAGGCCGCCTTCGCCATTGCTCTGCGCCGCCTTTCGGACACCTGCTCGTTTATCGTCATCGATGCGCCTGGCGGCGATACGCACCTGTCCCGCGTGGCCCACGCACACGCCGACACGCTGATCACGCCGCTCAACGACAGCTTCCTCGATTTCGACCTTCTGGGCAGCATTGATCCGGCTGCGCCGGAAGCGGTGCGGCCGAGCATCTACAGTGAAATGGTCTGGGAGGCGCGCAAGAAGAAGGCGCTGGGCGTGCGCCGCCCGATCGATTGGATCGTGATGCGCAACCGCACTTCGGTGTCCCGCATCGAGGCGAAGAACAAGCAGGCGGTCGGCGGCGCGCTGAACGTGCTGTCCAACCGCATCGGCTTCCGCCTCGCGCCCGGCCTCTCCGAGCGGGTGATCTACCGCGAGCTTTTCCTGCAGGGGCTCACGCTCCTGGATCTGGACGCCGATACCGAGAAGCAGGACCTGCGCATGAGCCATCTCGCCGCCAGGCAGGAGGTGCGCGACCTGTTCATTTCGCTGAAGCTGCCCGGCTTGGAGGGCGAGGCCCTGCGCTTCTAGGCCGTCGCCGGGCGCCGAGGTCCGCGGGCCAACTTTCGTTTCGAGTGGCGGATGATGTAGGATGCGCGTGCGATGCTCGGCGCCGTCCTGCTTTTCATAACACTTTTGTTCGCCGCGCTCTTCATTGGCCGCTACGCCGCCGCGCGTCGCCATTTCGTCTCCCGCTACGCTGCTGTTATCCTTCTCCTCGTGGCGGCGATTCTGACCGTGATCCGCGGGCAGACATTGCTGGGGGCGCTTTTGGGGATCGGGGCGGCGGCGCTCTATCTCTTCACGGACCGTCCCCGGCGCGCCTCCAGAGGCAACAGCGAGCGGAGCAACGGACGGATGCACGGACAGGCGAACGAGCGCCCGCACCAGGGCCGGAGCGAAGGCCGGCAGTCCGGAAATCCGTCCGTGAACGGAGGGTCCATGAGCGATTCACAAGCGCGCGCCATTCTGGGGGTTCACCCTGGCGCGACCGAAACGGAAATCCGCGCCGCGTTCCGTCGGCGTATCCAGACCGCGCATCCCGATCACGGCGGCACCAACGAGGAGGCCGCGCGCCTCTCCGCCGCGCGCGACGTCCTGCTGCGTCGCTAAAGGGATCGAGCGCTGACCTCTCCCGGGAACGGGGGAGGGAAGAGCGTCAATTTGAAACCCTGGGACTTCCGCGCTCAGCGCGCCGCGTCGCCTTCTTCACCGGCGTCGCCCTGCGGCATCGCCATCGCCGGTTGATTGTCGAACGGCCCGCGCAGCGGCCCGAGCGGCGCGCCCATCGCCGGCGCGGCCTGGAAGCCGGGCCGCACGTTCGCGACCGCCGAAACCTGGCCCTGCGTGTTGAACCGCGCGTTCACATTGTTCGTCGGCAAGCTGGTGAAGGTCACCGCGCTCGGATCGATGAGGCCGCGGCGCGACAGCTCCTCGAAGCCGCCTTCGAGCAGGTAGGCGACCTGCGCGTCGCGCGCCGCGGCGGTCTCGCCCCCGAGCACGACCGCGATGATGCGCCGCCCGCCGCGCTCGGCGGAGGAGGCGAGGTTGTAGCCCGAGACGCGGGTGTACCCGGTCTTGATGCCATCGACGCCGTCCACCGCTCCAAGCAGGCGGTTATGGTTGCGGCCCGAGCGGCCCCGCCACGCGTTCGAGGGCGTCTGGAAGTAGTGGTAGTATTGCGGATAGTCGCGCCACAGCGCGAGGCTGAGCGCGGCCATATCCCGCGCCGTGGTGCGGATGCGCGGATCGGGCAGGCCGCTGGCGTTGACGAAGCGCGTGTTGGTGAGGCCGATCTGTTGGGCCCGCGCCGTCATCCGCGCGGCGAAATTGGACTCCGTTCCGCCGAGACGCTCGGCGACCATGACCGCCACGTCGTTGGCCGATTGCACGACGAGCGCGCCGATCGCCTGTTCCACCGTGAGCGTGTCGCCGCGCCGGACGCCGAGGCGCGAGGGCGGCATCCGCGAGGCCGCCCGGGAAGCGACGATCCGGTCCTCCAGGCCGATCTGGCCGCGCTCGAGCGCGTCGAACAGCATGTAGAGGGTCATCATCTTGGTGAGCGAGGCAGGGTAGCGCTGCTCGTCGGCCTGCTCCTGGAGCAGCACCTCGTTCGATTGCGCGTCGATGACGATCGCGGCGTAGCGTTCCCCCGCCTGCGCGAATGCCGAACCGGTGAGCGCGATGAACGCCGCGCCGGTCAGCGCAGCCGAGCGAACAAAACGAGGCCGAGACACCGCCATTTGAGTCCGTTCCTCCAGCAAAGCTCGCCCGGTAAGAGCAAAAGCTATGCCGCCCCCCGTTACGGAGTCGTTACGTCCCACGCACGTTAGGGTTAACCATGTGCGAAAGGTGCGCAAGAGCCGCTGGCGCCAGGTTCCATAAATTCTTCATAGCCATATGGATTTTGGGCTTTTGTGCGCCGCAGCAAAATTATGGTTGACTTCGCAAGTGCAGCATGACACTTAGGCATACGCCCTGGGCGAGTCGGCCCCAACGCTGAGCTGTGGGTCAGGCCAGCTCGCCCAGTGCCTAGAACTGTGGACAGAACCATTAACGAGGAGACGGGCCGCCGATTTGGACAGGCCCGGCGGAGACCCAGAGGATGAGCACCGTGAAGTCGGCGACCGCTGCCGCCACCAAGACCGCCAAGTCCGCCCAGGCCGCCTTCGAGCAGGTCACCGGCGCTTCCAGCGAGGCCATGCGCCAGCAATACGATCGCTCGCTCGCGGCGATGTCGGAGATGAGCTCCTTCGGCAAGCAGAACGTCGAGGCGATGATCGCGTCGGCATCGGCGGCCCAGCGCGGCTTCGAGGCGCTGTCGCAGCGCGCCGCGGCCTTCACAAAGCTGGCGGTCGAGAACCACATGGCGGCCACCAAGTCGCTGATGACCTCCAAGAGCGTCCAGGAATTCGTCGAGAAGCAGACCGAATACGCCCGCTCCTCGTTCGACGCCTACGTGGCCGAGCTGAACAGCCTCTCCGACGTCGTCGCCGACGTCGCCAAGGAGGCCCTGCAGCCCCTGAACGAGCGCATGAGCGCGGTCTCGCACCTGATGCACCAGAACGGCATCGCCCGCTGATCCGCCGAGCCCTCGCCTGAGGGGGCTCTTCCCGGTTCTGTGGGGCGCCGTCGAGCGGTGCGCCGTGCGACGGGAGCGGATATTCCCGCGACATTAGAACGGGCTCGGCTCCCTGCCGGGCCCGTTTTCGTTTGCGCCGGGGCGGGCGGCCTGCACCGCCGCCTCCGGCTCCAGTCTTGCGTAGCCCCTCCGTTCGTCCGGGGGCCCGTTGCTTTCGGGTGCGCGGGCGTAGGGGGGCGCCGGCGCTTTTGGGGGCGGCTGCGCACGCGGCGGGCGGCTGCTCGCGTTAAGGGCTTCCATAAAGGACATGAGTCCATAGATTATCCTCCCAGGGGAAGCGGCGCCGATCCGGCGAGCGCCTTCCGGGGGAAGCGAAGGGTCGGCGGCGTACTTCGATGAGCGACAAATGGGACGAGGACGGCGAGGAGGAGGGCGATGGTCGCATCGCCACCAAGACCCGCACGCGCACCAAGAAGCCGTCGCTCTACAAGGTCCTGCTGCTGAACGACGACTACACGCCGATGGAATTCGTCGTGTATGTGCTCGAACGCTTCTTCTCCAAGAACCGCGACGAGGCCACCCGCATCATGCTGCACGTCCACCAGCACGGGGTGGGCCTCTGCGGCGTCTACACCTTTGAGGTGGCCGAGACGAAGGTCGCCCAAGTGCTCGATCTGGCGCGTCGCCACGAACATCCCCTCCAATGCACCATGGAGAAGGACTAGGCGAACGCCCATATGGTGCAGAGACAAAGAACCTGATCGCGCCCGGCCCGCCGGACGAAACGAAGTGAAGGGACCAGATGGCGACTTTCTCGCGCACCCTTGAACAGACGCTCCGCCGGGCGCTCACGCTCGCCAACGAGCATCGCCACGAATACGTGACGCTGGAGCATCTGTTGCTGTCGCTGATCGACGATGACGATTCCGCCCAGGTCATGACGGCCTGCAAGGTCGATCTCGACAAGCTGAAGCAGAGCCTGGAGCAATATCTCGAGGAGGAGCTGGACAACCTCGTGGTCGATAGCCGCGAGCACGAGGAGGCGCGCCCCACCGCCGGCTTCCAGCGTGTCCTCCAGCGCGCGATGCTCCACGTCGATTCATCGGGGCAGCGCGAAGTGACGGGCGCCAACGTCCTCGTCGCGCTCTTCTCCGAGCGCGAGAGCCACGCCGCCTATTTCCTGCAAGAGCAGGACATGACCCGCTATGACGCGGTGAACTACATCTCGCACGGGCTCGCCAAGCGTCCGGGCCAGAGCCCGTCGCGCGCCCCGCGCGGCGCTCAGGAAGGCGAAGACGGCGAGCGCGTCGTGAAGCAGGGCAGCGAAGCTCTGCAGGCCTATTGCGTCAATCTGAACAAGAAGGCGAAGGAAGGCCGCATCGATCCGCTGATCGGGCGCGAGCCGGAAGTGCTGCGCGCCATCCAGATCCTCTGCCGCCGCCAGAAGAACAATCCGCTCCTCGTCGGCGATCCCGGCGTTGGCAAGACGGCCATCGCCGAAGGGCTGGCGCGCAAGATCATCGAGAAGCAGGTGCCTGAGGTTCTGGCCAACGCCACCATCTTCTCGCTCGACATGGGCGCGCTGCTCGCCGGCACGCGGTACCGCGGCGACTTCGAGGAGCGCCTGAAGAGCGTGATGAAGGAGTTGGACAACCACCCCAACGCCGTCCTCTTCATCGACGAGATCCACACCGTGATCGGCGCCGGCGCCACTTCGGGCGGCGCGATGGATGCCTCTAATCTGCTGAAGCCGGCCCTGCAGAACGGCCAGCTCCGCTGCATGGGCTCCACCACCTACAAGGAATACCGCCAGCACTTCGAGAAGGACCGCGCCCTCGCGCGCCGGTTCCAGAAGATCGACGTCAACGAGCCCTCGATCCCGGACGCCATCAAGATCCTGATGGGCCTGAGGTCGTACTTCGAGGAATATCACAAGGTGAAGTTCACCGACGAAGCGGTGAAGGCCGCGGTGGAGCTTTCCGCACGCCATATCGGCGATCGGAAGCTGCCGGATAAGGCCATCGACGTCATCGACGAGACCGGCGCCTCGATGATGCTGCTGAAGCCCGAGGAGCGCCGCGAGATCATTGGCGTGGAGGACGTGGAGGAGGTCGTCGCCCGCATGGCGCGCATCCCCCCGAAATCCGTCACCAAGAACGACGCCGAGATGCTGCTCTCGCTCGAGAATGATCTGAAGCGCGTCGTCTTCGGCCAGGACAAGGCGATCGAGAGCCTCGCCGCCGCCATCAAGATGGCGCGCGCCGGCCTGCGCGAGCCGCAGAAGCCGATCGGCTGCTACCTGTTCGCCGGCCCCACCGGCGTCGGCAAGACCGAGGTCGCCCGCTCGCTCGCCAACATCATGGGCATCGAGCTCCTGCGCTTCGACATGTCCGAATACATGGAGCGCCACACCGTGAGCCGCCTTATCGGCGCGCCTCCCGGCTATGTCGGCTACGATCAGGGCGGCTTGCTCACCGATGGCGTCGATCAGCACCCTCATTCCGTGCTGCTGCTCGACGAGATCGAGAAGGCGCACCCGGACCTGTTCAACATCCTGCTGCAGGTCATGGATCATGGCGTGCTGACGGACGCCAACGGCAAGAAGGTCGATTTCCGCAACGTGATCCTGATCATGACCACGAACGCGGGCGCCTCGGACGCGGCGAAGAACGGCATCGGCTTTGGCGCCGGCAAGCGCGAGCATGAGAACGAGGAGGCGATCCGCCGCCTCTTCACGCCGGAATTCCGCAACCGCCTGGATGCGGTGATCGACTTCCAGGGCCTGCCCGCCGAGATCGTCCGCAACGTCGTGCAGAAATTCATCATCCAGCTCGAGGCGCAGCTCTCCGAGCGCAACGTCCAGATCGAGATCACCGACAAGGCCGCCGATTGGCTTGCGACGCGCGGTTACGACGAGGCGTTCGGCGCACGGCCGCTGTCGCGTCTGATCCAGGAGAAGGTGAAGAAGCCGATGGCCGACGAGCTCCTGTTCGGCGCGCTGAAGCATGGCGGGCTGGTGCGGATCGATATCGATCCCGCCGATGCCGACCAGCTCAAGTTCGACTACTTCCCCGAACAGCCCCCGGCCAATCCGCCGCAAGCGCGCCACCCTGCCGCGGCGTCCTAAGACAGCGTCGCCAGAAGGAGCGCTTTCCCCCCCCGTTCACGGGTGTCGCGCGCTTGCGCGCGACGGAGGGGGCGCACTCTCCGCAACTCTGATCGTTGGCTCCTCCTGGAGAAGAGGGGGCGGGCGCAGCGTCGCGCTCGACAATGAGCCGCTCTTGGTGGAGATAATCCGAATGCGGAGGATCACCCCACCCCATGCCCCCCCCCCCTCAAGGGGAAAGGGGGCGCTTCATGCAGCAGCGCCTCGCTATTGCGACGCTCGCGCTCATCGCCTCAACCACATCCGCGTTCGCGCAATTCGCCGATCCGCTGCCGTCCGCGCTCTGCGCCGGCTGGCGCGGCGAGCGCGTCTGTGAACTCCTGAACGAGGACGCGCAGGTGCGTATCCTCCGCTGCACGTTCCCGCCCGGGATTGGCCACGAGCCGCACTATCACCCGCCGCATTTCGGCATCGTGCTCGAAGGCGAGAGCGTCATGCGCACCACGACGGCCGATCGCGTGCGCGACTTCCACATGCGTCCCGGCGCTTCCTTCTCGAACGACACGGAAGTCCGCCATGCGGCGCTCAACATCGGCAAGCGAACGATGGTCTATCTCATCGTCGAGAAGAAATACGCCGACGCGCGGCCCGCCAGCGCTGTCGCTCCCGGTTTATGCGCGGGCTCCCCATAAAGGGCGGCGCCCCTTCTCCCCCGCGCGGGGGAGAAGGGGCGCCTAAGATGGAGCGATGAGTGGGATCAGTCGAAATAGATCCCGTTCTTGCCGCCGAGCTCGAACGCGACCTCCGGCACGATCTCATCGCCGAGCGTGCGATCCAGCTCCTTGAAGAAATGATGCGCCTCGACGCCGGGCGAGATCACGATGAGCGCACGCGCATCGACATCGCCGTCGTTGCGGAAGGCGTGATGTCCGCCGTTCGGCAGGAAGACGAAATCGCCCGGTCGCCCTTTCAGAGATCCGCCCGGATGCGAGAAGGTGATCTCGCCTTCGAGCACATAGAAGAACTCGCAATCGTTCGCGTGCGTGTGCATCGGGGGCCCCATGCCCGGCGGAATGACGATCTCGATCGCACTGAACGCGCCGCCCGTTTGCTCGGGGCTGACCTTGTTGATGTGCGTTGATCCCAGAACGCGCACGCGCTCGCCCATGCCCTTCGGCACGAAGATCGGGTCCTTGTTCGATTGCGGGGGCGCGATGCGGTCGATGGTTTGCGTTTGCATGACGTAGTTTTCCCGTTCGCTGCGAAGGGGCTCGCAACGTGCCCAGATGGCTCTCTGGAGGACGTTTCCTTCGGTGATTGGCCGGCGCGGAACTGCGCCGGCGATGGCCCAGACTAGTACCGACGCTTCCCGGGTCCCTCAATCCGCGCGCTTGCTTACCGATTCTGCGTTTTTGCAGTATGCTGGGAGAAGGAGGAGGGCATGGACTGGGACGATCTCCGCTTCGTCCTCGCGGTGGCGCGGTCGGGTTCGGCGCTTGCCGCCGCGCGCGATCTCGGCGTCAACCAGACGACCGTGATCCGCCGCGTCGCCCAGTTGGAGGAGGCGCTGGGCTCGGACCTCTTCGAACGGCTCCAGAAGGGCTATGCGCCAACGCCGCTCGGCCAATGCGTGGCGAAGACCGCTGAGCGCATCGAGGCCGAGGTGGCGGCGCTGGAGAGCGCCATCGCCGCGGCCCAGCGCAATCTGACCGGCGCCGTGCGCCTCACCACCAGCGAGATGCTCGCCAACCGCCTCGTCGTCCCGTGCCTGCCGGCCTTCCGCAAGCTTCATCCGGGGGTCCGCATCGAGCTCATGGCCCAGGACCGCCGGCTCGACATTGCCCGCGGCGAGGCCGACATCGCGCTCCGCGCGGGCTATTCCCCCGAAGGCGCCGGCATCGTTGCGCGCAAGATGCCGCTGACGACTTGGTCCGTGTACTGCTCGAAGGACTACGCGGCCGAGAACGGCATGCCGCGCACGCGCGCGGAGATCGCCGACCATGCCGTCGTCGGCATGGAAGGACCGATGGCGCTTCTGCCGGGACCGCGCTGGATCGACACGGCCGCCCCCAACGCCGATGTCCGCGTGCGCTCCAACAGCCTCACCAATCTCGTGCTCAATCTGCGGGCAGGGCTCGGCGTGGCGACGCTGCCGTGCTTCGTCGCCGACGCCGAGCCGGACCTCGTCCGCTGCATGCCGGCGCCGCCGGAACTCGACGCGGAGATATGGCTCATCGTCAATGAGGAGCTGAAGTCCGCGTCGCACATCCGTGCGTTCGCGGACTTCCTCGCTCAACACATCAACGGCATGCGCGCCGAGCTCGGCGCCGGCCGCTGATTAGAGGCTCCACAGCACATGCACATCCGGCGCGAGCGGCAGCCAGTCCGGGATCCGCCGCTTCGCCAGCCAATAGCGCCGCCAGAGCCGCGTCCACAGCATCCGGCACGGCGGCGCATACGCATGCGCGCTCGGCCCCTCCGGCGGCTCCTGCGTGCGCAGGAGATTCGTCACGGTGCGCCAGAGCTCGCGCGGCGCCTCCGCGTTCAGCGGGCCGCGCAGATCGTGCACGTCGAGGAACGGGGAGGGATAACGCCGTCCGACCATGAGCGTGGCGATGTGCTCCCCGTCTTCGCAGACGGCGAACACCTGCGCGCTTCCCGTCGCCGCCGCCCCGCTGAAGGTGCGCACGCAATGCTTCATCTCGCGCGCCTCGTCGATCAGCTCCTGCGCGGTCGAAACCGGCAGGAACTCGTAACGGCCGACCGGCCCCGCCGGCAGCCATGGCGCCTGCGCAGCGTGCGCGACGCTGAAGTCGAGGTGCACGACGACGTTCTCGCGCCACTCGCGCGCCGCGATAAGCGCGGCATTCATCTCCATCTCAAGCGAGAAGCGCCCCTCCATGAGATCCGGCATTTCCCCGTGCAGCGAAAGCCACGCCCACAGCGAGACAAGCCGGAGCTCGTCGCGCGCCCCGTTCCGCCGCGGCCGCGGCAGCTTCACGAGCGGCTTCTTCGCCGCTTCGCGCGCCACCCAGAGCGCCACCGCCTCGTCCGCGTACGCGTAAGCGCGTCCCACCGCGTCAAGCCAGTCCGGCACAAGCTTCGCGCGCGGCACATGGTTGGCGATGCGGTGCGCGAACCAGGCGCTGTCCGGCAATGCCGGCAGGGCCAGGGGAATGGCCTCCGGCTTGAGGGTGCGCAGCCACAGCGGCACGCCCGCCATTTGGGCGAGCGACTTTAGGGGCGCGCCGGCCACGACGCGCGCAAGCACGCTCTCGGCCTCCACGCCGCGGCGCGGAAGCGCGAGCGTCCCGAGCAGCGCCGGGAAGCTGACTGCGAGGTCGCCGATGCGCGGGTGACGGCGCGCGAGCGCGCGCACCCGCGTCTGCAGCGGTTCGCGGAAACGGGCGATGCGGCGCTCGACGAGGCGATCGCGCGCGATGACGCGCGCGACGTCGCGCCCAACGTCGCTTGGATCAACGTCGCGGGTTGCGACGTCGTAAGCGAGAGTCATGACGACATCCGTCCCTGGCAGGCGAACGCCGGCCGACGAAAAGCGTTTCAGATCATGTGTGAATGGCCGCGAGCGAACGCGGCCGGCGCATCAGGTTCGATGCGAGCTCCAGAGGAGGCGACTACATTTCATCATGCCGCCTCCTTTCTTGGGCTGGGCGAGGGCAGGTGCGTACACGAAACCTGCGCGCCGATCAATCCGCGTTGCAGAGGATAGGCATCGTTCGAGCTGGCTGTGTTGCGCGCGTCACAGCTCACATCGCCGCAGCGATCGCGCGCGCGATGTCCTGCAGCTCCGCGTCGTCGGCGCGGCGCGCATGGCCGTGGCCGGCAAGCGCCACGCTGTCCCAGCGCGGGATGATGTGGAAGTGCAGATGGAAGACGGTCTGCCCCGCCGGCGCGCCGTTGAACTGCAGGATCTGGAAGCCGTCCGGTTCGAGCGCGGCCGTGACGGCGCGCGCGACGCGCTGCACGCGCTCCAGATAGGGCCCGAACATCTCGGCCGGAAAGTCGAGCAGGTTGCGCGCCTGCGCGCCTTTCGGAATCACCAGCGTGTGTCCGCGGCCTTGCGGGAAGATGTCCATGAACGCCAGCGCGACCTCGTCCTCGAACGCCTTGATGCACGGCAGCTCGCCGCGCAGAATTTTCGCGAAGATGTTGGCGTCGTCGTAGGTTCCGGTGAGGCTCATAAGGCGTCCTTTGCGTCGCCCTTAGCACGCGCGCCGGCCCGCGCCTACTCCGCCGGCTGCGCTGCTGGACGGCCTTGGCGCGCCCCGGGAGCCGCCGGGCGCCAAACTGAAACGCCTGCTGCGCCGCGCCCGGAAATGGGGTTAAGCTGAGCGATCGAAGGAGGCGACGATGAAGCGCGCAGCGATCCTGGCGTGTCTCTTCTTGGCGATTGCAGGAACAGCTCACGGCGCGCCTCTCGCGAGCGCGGCGGAAACGGACGCCGCGCGCCGCGACGCCGAGGCGAAGGCTGCGCGCTACGAGGCCGCGCGCGAACTGGCCGAGAGCGAGGATCTGCTCGGGGGCGATGCAGCCCCCGACGCCATCCGCGACCTGGCCGTCCGGCGCGAGGCGCTGCGCACAACGCTCAAGGAGCTCTCCCGCCTCATCGATCCCGACAGTCCGACGATGCGCAGCCTGCTTGCGCAGGCCGATCAGCTCGAAGTGCTGTTGCGCGCCGAGCTCGCGCGCCTTCTCGCAAGGTTGCGCGCGGAAATGGAGGCCGCTCAGGCCCACGTCGCCGCGCTGGAGCAGGACCTGCAATCCCAGCCGCCGCCGCAGGAATGACGCGCGCGGGCGCGATCAGCACTCGAGCTTCTTGAACGGGGTGTGCTCCCCGAGCGCTTCGATCTCGTCCACGATCGCGGGCGATTCCGCGCGCAGATAGTGCGCGATCGCGTCCCGCAGCCCCGGATGCGCGATCCAGTGCGCGGAATACGTCGCCGCCGGTTCGTATCCGCGCGCCAGCTTGTGCTCGCCCTGCGCGCCGGCTTCCACGCGCGCGAGCCTGAGCTCGATCGCCATCTCGATCGCCTGATAATAGCAGAGCTCGAAATGCAGGAAGGGGACGTCGTGCTTGCGGCCCCAATAGCGCCCGTAAAGCGTGTCCGACCCAAGCAGGTTGAGCGCCGAGGCGATCGGCTTGCCCTCGCAATCAGCGACGAAGAGCACGACGCGTTCGCTCATCCTCTCGCCGACCAGCTGGAAGAAGTCGCGGTTGAGATAGGGCCGGCCCCATTTGCGTCCGCCGGTATCCATGTAGCAGGCGAAGAAGAAGTCCCAGTCCCTCGCCTTGATGTCGTCGCCGACGAGGCGGCGAATGCGCAATCCTTCCTGCGCCCGCGCCCGTTCCTTGCGCAAGTTCTTCCGCTTCTGCGAGGAGAGCGCCGCCAGGAACGCATCGAAATCGGCATAGCCCGCGTTGAGCCAGTGGAATTGCACGCCCGTGCGCTTGAGGAAACCGAACCGCTCGATCTCGCTCCGCTCGCGGTCTTCGCAGAAGGTGAGATGCACGGACGATGCGCGCGTCTGCCGCGCCAGCGCGATCATGCCGTGCGCCAGCTCCTCCCGCACGCGCGCGTCGGCGGCCAGCAGCCGGCGCCCGGGAACGGGCGTGAACGGAACCGCGCATTGCAGTTTCGGATAGTACCGCCCGCCCGCGCGCTGCAGCGCATCCGCCCACGCATGATCGAACACGTACTCGCCCTGCGAATGCGCCTTCAGATAGAGCGGGGCGGCGCCGACGAGCACGCCCTTGGCGTCGCGCGCCGTGAGGTGCGCCGGGGTCCAGCCCTGCTGTGCCGATGCGCAGCCGGACGCCTCGAGCGCTTCGAGGAATTCCCAGGCGAGGAACGGGTTGAACGCCTCGCCCGGCGGATTGGCGACCGCGTTCCACGCAGTCATGTCGATGGCCGAGAGCCCCTCCGCGGCCTCGATGCGAAGTGCGTCGGAGCCATCCATCAGACCAGCGCCAATTGCTCTTCCTGGCCGCGCACGAGGCCCGGCTCCAGCGCCTCGAAGATGACGCCGTCCGCATGCAGGCGCGCGCGCTCGAGTTGCGCCTTCGTGCGCACGGTCCACGCCAGCAGCGGCGTCCGCATGGCCTCCGCGGCGGGACGCCCGAAATGCTTGAGCGCGCCCGTCTCGCACGCGAGGAAGTCCGGCTCCGGCCCGAACGATGCGCCGTTGGCGGCCACGAACGCGCGCACCGCCGCGCGCCTGGACCACGGGAAGAGGGGCGCGCGCCGCCATGCCTCGCAGAGGAGCCCGCGCGGCGTCTCCGGCGACAGCCGCGACATCTCCGTCAGCGTCGCGGGATTGAAGCTCATCACCGCAGCCGGCCCCTTGTGCTCTTCGAGGATCGCGGTGACGCGCCGCTCAAGGGGACCTTCCACGCCGGCATTGACCTTGAGCTCCACCAGCGTCGGCGTGTCCTTCAGGAGCGCGAGCGCATCGGTGAGCAGGGGGATGCGCTCGCGCGATCCGATGAGCTCGAACTCGGCAAGCTCCGCGGCGGTGCGCGAGCTCGTCGCCCCGCGCTGCCGCGTCATGCGCTCGAGCGTGGAATCGTGGAAGACGACCGCATCGCCATCGGCGGAGATGCGCACGTCGAGCTCCACCCCGAGCCCGATCCGCGCCGCCGCCGCGAACGCGGCAAGGCTGTTCTCCGGGACAAGCCCCGCGGTCCAGAGCCCGCGATGAGCGTATGGCTGTTCGACGATCCAGCTTGCGCGCCTCTGCGAGGCGGCATGCACGGCCACATGCATCAGGCTATCTCGAAAGCGCCATCGACTTCCACCGCGAAGCCGAGCGGCAGATTGGCGACGCCCACGGCCGATCGCGCGTGCCGGCCTGCCTCGCCGAGCACCTCCACCATGAGATCCGAGCAGCCGTTCATCACCTGCGGGATAGGGTCGAAATCGGGCGCGACATTGACGAAACCGTTGAGCTTCAGCGCGCGCCGCACGCGGTCGAGATCGCCCTCGCAGGCGGCCTTCAGCTGGGCGAGGAGGTTGAGCCCGCAGAGCCGCGCCGCCGCCTGGCCTTGCTCGGTCGAAAGGCCGCCCCCAAGCTTGCCTTTGACGCCGCCCGCGGCGTCCACCGACACCTGCCCGGAAATATGCACGAGGCTCCCGCTTCTGGTGAACGGAATATAGGACGCCACCGGCGCCGGCGGCGTCGGCAGCGTGATCCCCAATTCCTTCAGCCGTCCCTCGATCCTGCTCATCAAATCCTCGCCTTCGCCCAAGCGTTTGGCCGACTCTAGCAATCCCGGCGGCGCCCGCCAACGGAGGCCCTTCACGCGGCTTTCAGCCTCTGGTCGTAAGCTGCGCTCTCAGACACCTGCGGGAGCCCGGCGGAATGGCCTTTGGAAAGCGCGCGGCCTTAAGGACCGAGACACCCTTTCGGCCGTCCGCGGCAGCCTCAGTGCGCCCGCTGGCGGCGCGCCGTGATGACTACGCGCCCCAGAACGCCCCCCAGAGCGCGCGCCAGGAAGCTCTCCTGGAGGAGCTGCGCGCGATGGCGCGCCAGACCGGCGCCCAAAAGGCGGACGCGGTCCGCGGCTCCGTTGGCGGCCGGCTGGTGAGGGAGAGCGGTCCTGACGCCGACCCCGTTTTGGCGATGGGCGAGGGCGTCGCCGACGGGCGCGATGTCCGTCGCGCCGATTACTGGTCCTCGAACCTGCTCGCGAACTTCTCCGCATTGATCGGCTTCGGAGGCGGCCTTGCGATCGGCTTGTCCGCGCAGGCGGCGATCGGATTCATGCTCGTGGTCTGGGGGCTCACGGCCGTGGCCACCGGGCGCATGATGATCCCCCGCCGCTTCATGGGCTCGAAAGTCTATTTGGGCCGCGCCGCGCGCCTAACCGGCCTAGGCATTGTCGCCCTGGGCGCGTTCATGCTCGTCCGCTACGGAGCCGAGCCTTCGCCGTTCGCGGGCGTCGTGCCGGACTACGATCCGCCGCTCGGCCGCTTCTTCAAGCACTGAGCGGCCCGGCTCAGGCGGGCTTGTCAGCGCGTCCTCCACGGCTGCAGCAGCAGCTTGTCCAGCCGCAATTCCTTCGCCTCTCTGAAGAGCTCGATCCCGATCGTCATGCCCTCGTGTCCCGCCGACGGCTGGGCGCGGTAAGTGCCGAACACGCGGTCCCAGACAGAGAGATTGAAGCCGTAATTGCTGTTCGTCTCGCGCATCAGGATCGAATGGTGCACGCGGTGCATGTCCGGCGTCACGACGACAAGGCGCACGCTGCGATCGAGCCAGCCCGGCATGCGGACATTGCCGTGATTGAACATCGAGGTCGCGTTGAGGAGCACTTCGAAGATCAGCATCGCGAGCGCCGGCGCCCCGAGTGCGGCCACGACGGCGCACTTGATGAGCATCGAGATAAGGATCTCGATCGGATGGAACCGCACGCCCGTCGTGACGTCGATATCGAGGTCTGCGTGATGCATACGGTGCAGCCGCCAGAGCGCCGGAACGGCATGGAAGAGCACGTGTTGTCCGTAGATCGCGAGATCGAGGACCAGAACTGAGACGCCGATCGCCAGCCATTGCGGCGACTCGATCGCATTGAAGAGGCCC
The DNA here is from genome assembly GCA_016791425.1 of Hyphomonadaceae bacterium. Lineage (GTDB taxonomy): Bacteria > Pseudomonadota > Alphaproteobacteria > Caulobacterales > Aquidulcibacteraceae > CADEEL01. The sequence goes on from JAEUMQ010000008.1 coordinate 44,043, forward strand.
CAGCCGCGCTCGGCCGCCAAGAGCGCGACCCCGACCGCCGCGGTTGGAAAGACGAGCCGGATCAAAAGCGTATTCAGCGCCGCCACGCCGAGATTGTTCGTCCAGCGCAGCGCGCGCGACTGCGTGCGCTTTCGGCGCGGCGCGGCAATCTCCCAGAGCGCCATGAGCGCGAACACGCAGGCGAACGCGCCGAGCCGAATGAGCGGTTCGTTCACTCCCCGCGCTCGCCCTTGAGCGTCCGTCCCGTCACGACCGCGCCAGCGCCGAACTTGTCGCGCGCCGCCGCCACCGCGCCTTCCGCCGCGGCGATCTTGGGCGTGCGCGTGTCGAGCAGATCGCCCTTGTCCGCCTGCGCTCCGTCCACGAAATCGGAAAGCCCCACGCCGATCAGCCGGAACGCGACGAACCCGTCCACTTCCGGCGCCAGCAAGCGCCGGGCCTCCTCGAAGATGCGCGCCGCGAGCAGCGTCGGATCTGCGAACTGGCTCCGCCGCGTGAATGTGCGGAATTGCGCGTCGCGTATCTTCAGCGTCAGCGTTCGCCCCGCGATCTGCGACGCGCGCGCCCGCACCGCCACCTTCTCGCAAAGCGGCCACAGCTCGTCCTCCAGCGCCTCCAGCGTCTTGATGTCGTCGAAGAAGGTCGTTTCCGCGGAGATGCTCTTGCGCTCGCCGTCGGGATCGACGACGCGCGGGTCCTCCGCCAGCGAGAGCGCGTGGAGCCTGCGCCCCCAATCGCCGAACCAGCGCAGCATCTGGTCGGCCCCCGCGGCGCGAATCTGTCCGATGGTGGAGAGGCCCCTGGCTTTCAGCGACGCCGCAGAAGCGGGCCCCACGCCCGGCAGCGTGCCCACTGCGCGCGGGGCGAGAAAGTCGAGCGCCTCCTTCCGTCCGATCACGGAAAATCCGCGCGGCTTGTCAAGGTCCGACGCGGTCTTGGCCAGGAACTTGTTGAACGAGAGCCCGATCGAGACGGTCAGGCCCCGCTCCGCCTCGATCCGGCCCTGCAGTTTCGCCAGCGTCTGGGCCGGCGCCGCTTTGTGCAATTGTTCCGTCCCCGAAAGATCGAGGAACGCCTCGTCGATCGAGAGCGGCTCCACCTGCGGGGTAAGCGTCCGCATCATCTCGCGGATGGCGCGCCCTTCGCTGGCATAGACCTCCATCCGGGGCTTGGCGATCACGGCGTGCGGACAGAGCTTGAGCGCCTTGAACATCGGCATGGCCGCGCGCACGCCAAACCCGCGCGCGAGATAGCAGGCAGTGGAGACGACGCCGCGCTTGCCGCCGCCCACGATCACCGGCTGCGCTGCGAGCGCAGGATTGTCCCGCTTCTCGATCGACGCATAGAAGGCGTCGCAATCGACGTGCGCCAGCGACAGCGCCTGGAGTTCCGGATGCGCAACAATCCGCCGCTCGCCGCATTCGTTGCAGCGCGCCTCGGTTGCGATCCACGCGCCGCAGGCCCGGCACAGATTCATCCTTTCATCCTACTAAGTCTTCCCGGCCCGCCCTAGCGGATACGTGGATGCGAGGAGGGGGCGACCCGCACTTAAGAAGGACCACAAAAACAATGCGATAGCCTGCTGCCTTCCGCCTGTCGCCTTTTCCGGAAGGGAGTGTTAACGCGGGACGGGTAGAGTGTAGAGGCGTCCCAGTGTTCGGCAGGAACGGGGCGGGACGAAGCGCGCGCATGGCCAAGACAGTACTCATCGTCGAAGACAACGAGTTGAACATGCGCCTGTTCAACGACCTGTTGCAGGCGTTCGGCTACGCAACGGTCAAGACCCGCGACGGCCGCCAGGCCGTGCCGCTCGCGCGCGAGCACAAGCCCGACCTCATCGTGATGGATATTCAGCTTCCGGAGATTTCCGGCCTCGAGATCACCGAGCAATTGAAAGCCGATCCCGAGCTTGCGCCGATCCCGGTGCTGGCCGTCACTGCCTTCGCCATGCGCGGCGACGAGCAGCGCATCCGCGAACGCGGCTGCGAGGCCTATCTTTCCAAGCCGATCTCGGTAACCACGTTCCTCGAAACAGTTCGGCAATTCATCGGATAGTACACCCGAGGGCATGAGCGCCCGGGTTCTCATCGTCGATGATGTCGAAGCCAATGTGCGCTTGCTCGAAGCCAAGCTCACGCTCGAATATTTCGATGTCCTGACCGCCTCGAACGGCGAGGAGGCGCTGCGCAAGGCCGAGCGCGAGCGCCCCGACATCATCCTCCTCGACGTCATGATGCCCGGCATGGACGGCTACGAGGTCTGCCGCCGCCTGAAGGCGTCCTCCGCCACCCGCCACATACCGGTCATCCTCGTGACCGCCTTGGACGGGCGCAGCGAGCGCTTGCTCGGCCTCGACGCAGGCGCCGAGGATTTTCTCACCAAGCCCATCGATCCCATCCAGCTCATCGCGCGCGTGAAAAGCCTCTCGCGCCTGAAGATCGTCATTGACGAGCTGCGCACGCGCGAGGCCGCCGGCGAGCAGCTCGGCGCCATCGACGAGCGCCGCTCCGCCGATGCGCTTCTGGCCGCGGCGGACGCGCCTGCTCGCGTTCTCGTCGTGGATGACAACCAGCGCGAGGCCGCGCTCCTGCGCCGTACGCTCGCCGAGACGCACAATGTCGCGGTCCACGATGAGCCGGCGGGCGGCGGCAGCCCCGATCTGCTGATCGTGTCCGTGCTGGCCAAGGGCTTCGACGGCTTCCGCGTTATCGCGAAGATGCGCTCGGCGGAGCCGACGCGGCACCTGCCGATCCTCGCGATCACCGATCCGGACGATCCGGAGAAGACCATCCGCGCGCTGGAGCTGGGCGCCCACGACGTCATCTATCGCCCGATCGATTCAGAAGAGCTCGCCGCGCGCGTGCGCACGCTGGTGAAGCGCAAGCGCTACATGGATGCGCTTCGCGCCACGCTCGATCGGGGTCTCGAGCTTGCCGTCACCGACCAGCTCACCGGCCTTTTCAACCGCCGTTATCTTTCCGCGCATCTTGAGCCCATGGTGCTGCGCGCGTCCTGCGGCGGCGACAGCGTCGCCGTGCTCGTCGCCGACATCGATCACTTCAAGAGGGTCAACGACACCTACGGCCATGATGTGGGCGACGAAGTGCTGAAGGAATTCGCCGCCCGCATCGCCACCAATTGCCGGCCCACGGACATTCCCTGTCGGCTGGGCGGCGAGGAATTCGCCATCGTGATGCCTAACGCAACCGGCGACGTCGCCTGCCTCGCCGCCGAGCGCCTGCGCTGCCACGTCGCCGGCGCGCCGTTCGTCGTCAGGCGCGGCGCCGAGCGCCTCGAGGTGACCGTCTCGATCGGCGTCGCCGCGTCCGAGGGCCGCGACGAGACCGCCGACACCTTGCTCAAACGCGCCGACGAAGGCCTCTACCAGGCCAAGCGCTCCGGCCGGAACCGCGTCGTCGGCAAGGCCGGCGCTCCGCCCGCGAGATAAGGCCCGCAGGCGGATTACGCGCGCAGTCCGCCTATCCGCGCCGCCGCTCTTCGTCCGCGATGCGGAAGACGACGCGCAGCCGGATCGAGGAGCCGTACGCCTGGCTTCCGTCCGCCAGACGCGGCCCGTGCCGCAGCGATCGCGCCACGCGCATCGCCGCGCGCCCGAAGCCGGCGCTCGACTCCGAAACGCGCACGCAATCGAGCTCGCCCTCGTGGTCCACGCGGCAGCGCAGCGACGCCTCGCCTTCGCGTCCGCGCTCGAGCGCCATCTGCGGATACATCGCCGAGAGCCGACGGGCGCTGGGCTTTCGCGTCCACACCGAGCGTCGCCCGCGAACGACGAGTTCGTCGTTGGCGTTCGTTCCGGAGCTCGCGCCCGACGTTCCTCTCGCGGTTGCGCCTGCATGCCGGACGCCGACCACTTCTTCCGGCGCGCTTGCAGTCGCGCGTGACGCCGCTTGCGTCCCCTGTGGCGCCGGCGCGCCGGCGTTTGCGCCCGCGGCCATCGTTGCGTCGCCGCTTGCATCCGCAGGCAGCGCGCCCGCCGTCAGCGGCGCTTCTGTCGAAGCGTAGTCCGTTCCGGATGGATTGGCGTCCATGTTCTTCCAAACGTAATAGCCGCCGCCCAGCACCGCCGCCGCAGCGATGGCGCCGGTCAGCCATTTCCAGGCATTGTCCGGGCCGCGCCCGCCTTGAGGCGCGCCGGCTTGCTTGGGCTTGCCCCCCTTCGAGCCGTTCGTTGTTCCGCGCGGCGCTTCGTGCGGTGTGTCTTCAGCCATGCTTATCTCCCGGAAACTGCCCAGAACCTTCCGAACGCGGGCGCAGCAAAGATGTCGGCGCTGCAAAGGATGCCCCGCCGCTCCCGCAACGCCTCGCGCCGCGATCGGTTCCCGCGCGACTGTGGATGAAGCTCTAGGCGCTCACCCTAGGAAGGTCGAAGGTGCGCTGGATGAGCGCCGCGGCCTCCGCCGGGGGCGTGTTGGTGTTGTTGATGCGAAGGAAATAGTCGCGGTCTGAAAGCTCGTTCGTCGAGTTGGTCTTGTGCTGCTCGTGCAGCCGCCTGAGCTGGGCCAGCGATGCCTCCGTGTCGCGCTTCGACGGCTTGTGCGCCAGCCTGAGCTCGCTCGTATTGCGCTTCTCACGCTCCGTTATGTCGGCCTCCAGCTCGACATAATAGGTCTGCCGCCCATGCGCGGCGAAGATTTCCACGCAGCGCTGGATCGCCGCGGCGTCGCGCGGATCGCGGAAATTCCACACATACGTGAAGATGAGGCCCTTGAGCTGGCTGCCCGCCACTTCCTCCATCACCACGCGACGGATGGTGCCGACGACGCGCCCGAACGAATTGCTGCTCGGCTCGAAGAATCTCGCCGCCAGATCGATCGACATGTGATTGTGGAAGAGCTTGAGCCCCGTCAGCCGCTCGAGCTCGAGCCCGACCGTCATCTTGCCTACGGCGGGCGGCCCGATGATGATGACCAGGCTCATCGCCGTATCATCGGACTGTTTGCGCGCGCATGTCCAGGCGCAATCGGGCGTTGCTCGCTTGGGAGGCTGCGTCGCTGCAAAATGAGGCGCCGCGCCGAGCGCTCCGAGTCAGGCCTCGAGCCGCACCGCGTCGCCGACGCCGATGCCGCCGCCTTCGAGCACGCGCGTACGCACGCCGCCGCGCCATTGCGGCGTGAGCGCCGCGCGCAAGCCTTGGTGCGCTGCGTCCATGCGCGAGCACGGATCGGTCTCGCTCATGATCTCCAGGGTAGCCGCGCCGATCCGCACGATGCCGCCCGCAGATTGCGGATTGGCGATGCCGGCGACGAGCAGGTTCGCGCGCCGCGCAAGCCAGGGCACATCCGCGCCCAGCTCGCGGCACGCTTGCGCCCAGTCTTCTGCGAACACGATCGTGATCTGCGCGTCCGGCGAGCGTCCGCGGAAATCGCCCGGGAGCCCGGCCTCGCGATCGATGATCGCCCGCTCGGCGGTCAGCATCGGCGCGCGGGGCTTTTCCTTCCAGGCGATGGCGAGAAGTTTTCCGTTCATGCGCGGCATTTTAGGCGAATGTCGCCGCGGCGCTGCTCAAATCGCGTTTCAGAGGCGTAATATGCGTTCATGCGCGCCCGCTCGCTCTTTGTGCTGATCGCATCGCTGCTGACCGTCGCCTCGCTGTGGTGGTTCTTCACGCCTGGGGCCCTGCGTTTCCGGAGCTTCGATCCTGAGCGTGTCGGCCGCGCCGAAGCAGGATTGTGGCGCGACTATTACGAAGGCAGGCCCGTAGAGCTCATCGTCGGTCTCGCGCTCAACGATTACCGCGCCTTCGGCCTCTCGCCCTATGCCAGCTTCCGGGCCGGCCTGACCGCCGCCGACGCCGCGCGCCGCTTCCAGCGCTCGCGCTCGCGGGCCGAGGCGCAGGCCGCTCTGAAGCCGCTGACCGAGCATTTCCGCATCGTTCGGGAGGCCGCGCGCCTGCACATCGATCCGGCCGAAGCGGCCCGGCTGGAGCTCGATTGGTGGCAGCTGCGGCGCGAGACCGACACCGTGAGCTATACGCCCGCCGTCGCCCGCGCGACCGGCTATCTCTATGGCGTGCCGCCGGAGCGGTTGGCCAATTATGCGAGCCTGCGGGTCGCGGCCATGGACCTGCGCGACCGCAAGGGCCGCAACATTCAGGCTTCGGATTGGGCTGAGATCGAAGGGTTGCTGGTCCGCGCCTATCGCGCGCTCAGACCTGAAGTAATCGCTGCGGGCTGATTACTTGATTTTGCCTTCGACGAACTCGACGTGCTTGCGCGCGATCGGGTCGTACTTCTTCATCTTCAGCTTTTCGGTCTTCGTCCGCGGGTTCTTCTTGGTGACGTAGAAATACCCGGTGTCGGCCGAGGAATTGAGCCGGATCTTGATGACGGTTGGCTTGGCCATTTTCGGGAAGTCCGCGGGGAAATTGGAAGCCGCGGAAAATGACGATCCCGCCCCGGTCTGTCAATCCGCGGCCCCGCCAATTTCTCTCCCCGCAACCGAGCGGCGCCGGGGTTACTTCCTGCGCCGCTTCCCACCTTTGTGGCCGCCCCGAGCGCCCCGCCGGAACTGCTCGTCCTGCCGGCTCCGGCGCGCCCGCTTGAACCCCGGGGCGGGGGGGAGGGGCTCGGCCAGGACCGTGAAGATGAGCCCGCCGGACACCGGCGCGGCCTCCTCCAGGCGCACCTCGATCTTCATGCCCAACGGATAGCGCCGGCCGCTCTCCTCCCCGACGAGGGCATGGGCCGCCTCGTCGTGATGCCAGCGCTCCCGCCCCAGCGTCGAGATCGGCGCGAGCCCGTCGGCCTGCGTCTCTTCGAGTCGGATGAAGAGCCCGAACCGCGTCACGCCGGACACCTTCCCCGTGAAGCTCGCGCCCACGCGATCTGCCAGGAACGAGGCGATGTAACGGCTCGTCGCGTCCCGCTCGGCGGCCATCGACCGGCGCTCGGTCATCGAGATGTGCTCGCCGATCTCGCCAAGCCGCGCGGCTTCCTCCTCGCTCTGCCCGTCCTTGCCGAGCTTGAGCGCCGAGACGAGCGCGCGGTGCACGATGAGGTCCGAATAGCGACGGATCGGCGAGGTGAAGTGCGCGTACTTCGCAAGGTTCAGTCCGAAGTGCCCGAGATTCTCGGCCGCGTAGACCGCCTGCGCCTGCGTGCGCAGCACCACCTCGTTGATGATCTCCTTGTGCTCGCTCTTCTCGGCCTGCTCCAGGATGCGGTTGAAGCGCTCCGAGGTGACGACCTGCCCCTTCGCCCATGTCATTCCCACGGTCGGCAGGAAGTCCATCAGCGCCGCAATCTTTTCCTCGCTTGGATTGTCGTGCACGCGATAGAGCAGGCCCGTGCGCTTGTCCTCGGCGGTCTCCGCCGCGCACACATTGGCCATCACCATGAATTCCTCGATGAGCTTGTGCGCATCGAACCGCTCGCGCTTCGTGACGCCTGCCACGCGCCCGTCCTTGCCGAACGCGATGCGATGCTCCGGCGCATCGATCTCCAAGGGCGAGCGCGCCTCGCGGCCGATCTTCATGCAGGCATAGGCGGCCCAGAGCGGCTTGAGGATCGGATCGAGCAGCGGCGCGGCTTTGGCGTCCGCCTGGCCGTCGATCGCCGCCTGCGCCTGGCCGTAGGAGAGCTTCGCCGCCGAGCGCATCAGCCCGCGCGCAAAGCGATGGCTCTTCTTCCGTCCGTTCTTGTCGAACACCATCTCGACCGCGAGGCACGCCCGGTCCTGCCCCTCCATCAGCGAGCAGAGATCCGCCGACAGCGTTTCGGGCAGCATCGGCGCGACGCGATCGGGGAAGTAGGTGGAATTGCCGCGCCTCAAGGCGCCGCGGTCCAGCGCCGAGCCGGGCCTGACATACGCCGCGACATCCGCGATCGCGACCCACACCCGCCAGCCGCCGGTGTTCTTCGGGTCGTCGTCCGCTTGCGCATAGACCGCGTCGTCATGGTCGCGCGCATCTTCCGGATCGATCGTGATCAGCGGCAATTGGCGAAGGTCCGTGCGTTGCCCAAGCACGGGCGCCCTTGCCGCGCGCGCTTCGCGCTCTTCCTCTTCGGAAAACCCGATCGGAATGCCGTGCGTGTGAATGGCCAGGATCGACGCCGCACGCGGATCGTCCTCGCGCCCGACGACTTCCTTGATGAGGCCGCGCTTGGGACCATATGCGCGCGGCCCCGTCGCGAGCTCTGCGAGCACCAGATCGCCGTCGCGCGCCTCGCCCTGGTGTTCGGGCAGCACCATGAGATCGTAGCGCGCCTTGCGGTCCGCGGGCTCGATGCGTCCCCCGCCGCGGGCGTCGCCGTGGAAGACGCCGAGGATGCGATGCGCGCTCTGTCCGAGCCGCTTGATGACGCGCGCGATCGGGCCGTCTTCGTCCTTCTCGATGCGCGCGAGCACCCGGTCGCCGATGCCGATCGCGCCTTCGCCGCGACGTCCGCGCGCTTCCCCCGGCGCGAGCCGCACGTTGGGCCCATAAAGCCCCGCATCGCCGCGCATGCGGCCGATAAGCTCGCCGTCGCCGTCGCGGTCGATGATGTCCATCACGCCGGTGGAGGGCAGCGCGTTTGCGCTCTGGAAGGTGCGCCGCCCGCTGCGCCCGAGCGCGCCGTCCGCCTCCAGCTCCTTCAGCATTCTTCTCAATTCAGACTTCTGCTCGACCGGCAGATCGAGCTCCCGCGCGAGCTCGCGTTTACGCGCCGCTCCGCCGACCTTCTCCAGGGCCGCGAGCACGCGCTCCTTGCTGAGCGCCTCGAACTTCTTCGGCCGCTTGGACATTATCCGCCCCTCCCCATGAAGGGAGGGGGAGGGGAATGGGGCTTTGGGTCTATCTCCTCAAGATGAGGCGCGCAGCCCATCCGTACAAGGAGCATATGATCGAGAGGGCGAGGCTCACCCCACCCCCTTCCCCCTCCCCTCAAGGGGAGGGGAGCGCTCATTCCGCGCCCGCTTTCGCGGACTTCTTCGCAGCTTTCTTGGCGGTCTTCTTCGCCG
>JAEUMQ010000017.1 GCA_016791425.1 Hyphomonadaceae bacterium
CTAGTCGCGAGCGGCGCATGATGACCGTGAAGGCCTCGACAAGCACGCTCATTGGATGTCGCCCCTTCGCTGAGCTGCGGTCAGCTTCCTTCGAGAGCGATAGCATTGCCAGTGGAGTGCGTGAACGGCAGTCTCGGGCCATTGGTCGGCGCCGATGACCTGCCTTGCGAACGACCGGATGTCGTCGGAGCGGTTACGCCGCCGCGCGCCTCAGCGCCACAAGCGCTTCATCGCGCACGCGCGGATCGCCTGACGCGATCACTTGGCCGCCATCGTAGGAAGGCCTGCCGCGCCAGTCGGTCACCGAGCCGCCGGCGCCTTCGAGGATTGGGACGAGCGCCTGGATGTCCCAGGCCTTCAAGCCGCTTTCGATCACCGCGTCGAGCGTGCCGAGCGCGACCATGCAATAGGCGTAGCAATCGCAGCCATAGCGCGCGAGCTTGGCCGCGGCGCGCACCTGCTCGAAGCCCGCCGCCTCCGCCGGCGTGAAGAGCTTCACGTCCGTCGTTGAGATCGACGCATCGGTGAGCTTCTCGCAGGCGCGGACCTTGAGCGGGCGAACGCCGTCGCGCGTATGCAGGTCGGCGCCGCCGGGAAAGCCGCGGAAGCGCTCGCCGAGATAAGGTTGATCCATGATCCCGATCAGCGGCTTGCCTTCGTAAGAGAGCGCGATGAGCACGCCCCAGAGCGGCAGCCCCGAGATGAACGCGCGCGTGCCGTCGATCGGATCAAGCACCCAGGAGAAGCCGGAGCGGGAGGGCTTCTCGGCGTATTCCTCTCCGATGATGCCGTGCTCGGGATAGGTCTCTTCGATCCGGGCGCGGAGGGCTTCTTCCGCGGCGCGGTCCGCGAGCGTCACCGGATCGAAGCCGCGCGCGGCCTTGTTCTCAAGCCCATGGTCGGCGCGGAAATAGGGCAGGATCACGCCCCGCGCCGTCTCCGCGAGCGAGCCCGCGAACGCGAGGAACTCTTCGGTTTGAGCTTGAGAAAGCATCGCGGAACTCACGCCCCCTCCCCCCTTGCGGGGGAGGGTAGGGAGGGGGGGCGCTCAACTCGTCGCCAACGCGCAGGCGCAGCGGACTGCAAATCCGCGCCCTTCGTCGCGAGGGAGGCGAAACACGTTCGCCCCCTACCCCCTGCCCCCTCCCCGCAAGGGGGAGGGGAGAGCCTTATTCTGCGCGCGAAGATCATCCCCGCGTGCTTAGCACGAACGGCCAAAGCACAACGGCGCCAGGGCGCGAGCCTTGGACCTCTGGATCCACAATCCAGCGCTCCAAAGCACAACGGGCCCGCTCCGAAGAGCAGGCCCGTGCTTAGTCCCCCTATTGGCCCTTCGCCCCTGCGCCTAACCAGAGAACCCCTCAGTTCTCGGTTCAGGCGGCGTCCGTGGATTCATCCTGCAGCGATTTCGCCAGGTCGAGCAGCCGGCGGCGCGGGCGCTCTCCAAGGCGATAATAGGCGCGGATGAGTTCGAGAGTTTCCTTCTGCGAGAGCACGTCCGCGGCGATGAGGTCGTTCGCCGGAGCGCCTGGAACCGGCGCCTGGTTTGTGCTCTGCAGACCGTCGAAGAAATAGTTGACCGGCACGTTGAGCGCGACGGAGAGCTCGAAGAGCCGGCTCGCGGTCACGCGGTTGGCGCCGCATTCGTATTTCTGGATTTGCTGGAAGCGGATGCCGATGGATTCGGCAAGCTGCTGTTGCGTGAGCCCGAGCAACCGGCGACGACGCCGGAGCCGCTTGCCCACATGAAGGTCGATCGCATTGGCCATCGTTTGAGCCCTGTGGTCGGCGCCGCGCCCGGAAGTGGCCGGCTTACTGCCCCTCCCGGTGGAGCAAACCGCGTGCCGCGCCTTTGCCGCCCTCCCAGGGCCTCTTTGCGCCAAGTTTAATGCTTTGTAAGTCGGCAATTCCCGTGCCAGGTGAGATTTGGGCCGAAGCGGGGCATTTATGCATCAGTTTTCACTTGACGCGATTAGGTGATTCGCAACCGCCCAAGCCCACGCGGCGCCGCCATTTCCCCTGTGGGGCGAACCCGATGCGCCGCCCTTCGCGTCAGCCGAATTGTACCGCCGCAGCGCGCCTCATTCCGGGACGCCGCCGTCTTCCGGCGGAAGCAGCCCGCGCCGCCTCTGCTCCTCGAGCTGCGTGCCGGCCCGCATCATCAGCACCTGGAAGAGCTGTTCGCGCGGCAGGAAGGCGAAGCATTGGGCGAAATCGCGTGTGCTGGTCATCGCCCGGTTCACCCCCGCGAAGCGCGGATCCCCAGGCGGGAGCCGGCCGATCTCGTACGCGATCCGCATCCGCGCGCATTCGATCCCGGCATTGGTGAGCGGCCCGGAGGCCCAGGACCGGTCGAGGCAGGCCGCCACATCGCAGCGCGAGACCGGACGCCCGGCATGGCCGAAAGCCGCGAGCCTCGCCCATGCCGCCGGCTGCACCGGAGAGAGGTCCACCGCCCGGGTCGCGTGGGCGACCGCGGCCTGCTCCATCTCCTGGTTGCCGGCCCCGGCCGCGAGCGCCGCGGCGATGAAGGAATAGGCTTCGTTGGCGCCTGCGTGCCAGGCCAGCGGATTGGCCCAGCTCCTCGCCAGGAAATCCGCCCCCGCCTCGTATTCCCCGTCGCGCACGCCCCTGTCGGTGAGCGTCTGCGCGGTCAACGTGGCCCTGAGCGCCAGGTCGGTCTTGAACGCCGCCTCGAACACGACGAGCGCGCCCGCCGCCCAGGCGAGCGCCAGGCCCGCCGCCAGCGCGCGCACCAAGAGACTCATCGATCCTGCCGCGGACGAAGCCATGCAGTCTTAACCTTCGCTGGCGCACGCCTTGCAACCCATGTGCAACGCGCGCGGGATTTGACGGCGAGCCCGCGCATAGTCAAATCGCCGTTCAGGGCTTGGCCTCGGGCATGACCAAGAAGAAGATCCTCTTCCTCATCAATTCGCTGACCACCGGCGGCGCCGAGCGCGTGATCACCACGCTGCTCGCCCATTCGACCGCCGAGCGGGAAGAGTTCGACATCGTCTTCGCGCTCCTCGACGACGTGGCGCGCGCCTACGAGCCCGCGCCGTGGCTGAAGGTGCGCCAGCTCGATTGCCGTGAATCCATGGTGCGCTCGATCCTTTCGGTGCGCGCGCTCGTGCGCGAAGAGCGCCCCGACCTCGTGCTCAGCTTCCTCACTCGCGCCAACATCGCCGCCGCCCTGGCCTGCAAGGAGCGCGCGATCCCTTGCATCCTCTCCGAGCGCATCAACAATTCCGCGCACCTGCCGCACAATATGGGCGGCGCCGCCGCGCGCCTGTTCATCCGCGGCGCTTATCCGCTGGCCGCGCGCATCATCGCGGTGTCGAGCGGCGTTGAGGAGGACCTGCGCGCCAATTTCGGCATCGCCGCGGAGAAGGTCGTCGTCATCGACAATCCCGTCGATGGCGCCGCGATCGCCGCCAAAGCCGAAGCCGCGCCGCAGCTCGGCGTAGAAGCGCCGTACATCATCGCCGCCGGCCGGCTGACCAAGGTGAAGAACTTCGCGCTGCTGATCGAGGCCTACGCCGCCGCCAAGGTCGCGAGCAAGCTGGTGATCATCGGCGAGGGCGCCGAGCGCGAGGCGCTGGAGCGGCAGATCGAAGCGCTCGGCCTTGCTGGCCGCGTCCTGCTGCCCGGCCACATGGACAATCCCTATCCGCTGATGCAGCGCGCCGCGCTCTATGTTTCGCCGTCGAACGCGGAGGGGTTCCCCAACGCGCTGGTGGAGGCGATGGCGCTGGGGCGCCCAGTCGTCTCCAGCAATTGCCGCTCCGGCCCAGCCGAGATTCTGGCCGAGACGACGCGCGACGCGGTCGAGGGCCTGAGCTTCGCCCGGCACGGCGTGCTCTTTCCGGTCGGGTCGGCCGAATGTCTCGCGGCGGCGCTGCAGGCGATGGAGGATCCCGCCTTGCGCGCGCGCTACGCCGAAGCCGCCGTCCTCCGGGCGCGCGACTTCAGCGTCGAACGCTCGAAGGATCGCTATTGGGATGTGATCCGGAAGGAGTTGGCGCGCCGCGACGAGCGCGCACACGCGCGCTGACTCAGGCGACCAACGTCCAGAGCGCGCGCGCCGCAAAGAAGATGAGCGCCCAGAGCCCGAGGCTCACGGTGACGGCGAACGCGATCGTCCACTTGAGCGGCCAGCGGCCGCGCTCGTGGAGCGGGGCATGGACGGCCTCCGCTTGGTACTTGGCTGCGATGACGGACGTGTCGGACATGGGGCGCGGCCTAGGCCTCCACCGAGTGATTCGTGTAGAGGCGCCGCCAGCATACTCAAATCTTGCTGTTGAGAATTCGTTAACGCGGTGGCGAAGGTGTGTCGCTCCGCCGGCTCGCGCCCTTTTCCACAGCGCCCTCTAGGCCGGAGCGGGCTGTTCCGCTGCGGCGGCGACCGGCGATTCGACCCGGCCCGAGAACGCGCCGAGCGCGAATGCGAAGAGCGCGCCGGTCGCCGGCACCTGCAGCCCGAAATCGACGAGCCCGTGCATGAACGCGAAAAAGAACGCCGCCACGACGGCCGCGGCGTATTCCGCGCCGGAGCTTTGCGTGCGCGCGATCGTGAGCGCGCGCCAGAGCGGCGGCCCCAGCATGAGCCCGAAGAGCAGCGCGCCGAAGACGCCGTTCTCCTCGAGCATCTGGACGAAGATGTTGTGCGCCGCCCCGATCGTGTGAAGCGCGCCCCAATTGTCCGTGTTGGTGTGGGCGAGGTTGATCTCGTGGAAGGTGTTGAGGCCGTGGCCGAAGACCGGGCGTTCGAGGAAGGCCTGCCAGTGCGTGGTGATCATCTGCCGCCGGTCGGCAGCGTCCGCCCCAACCGAGTCTGCGCGGCTCATCAGGAAATCGCCGCCGACCAGCAGCAGCACCCCGACCATCGCCGCGATGATCCAGACGAGCGCGTTGAGCCGCACGCCGAACACCCGCGGCGCGTCGCTCGCCGGCAGCACGAGCGCGAAGAAGAGCAGGAACGCGCCGAGCAGGGACGTGATGCCCGCCCGCGATCCGGTGAGGAAGAGGCACGCCAGCGTGAGCGCCAGCGCGCCGATCGTGACCGGCGTGGCGTAGGCGATCGCCATCCAGCGCGAATAGGCCTGCGCGCTTGTGCGCTTCGCGCCGGTGAGGCGTCCGCGCGCCGCGCGCAGCACGAGCGCGGCGAGGATGAGCGTGAGCGCGCCGAAGAGGGTGGCCGCCGAGTTCGGTGAATTGAATGCGCCGGAGAGCCGGCCGGCCTGCTGCGCCACGCCGTTGGCGTGCAGCGCCAGCGAGAGCCCCGCGATCGCGATCGCGCCGGCAGTGAAGAGGCGGGCGGCCCGGTCGCGCTCGGCGCGGTCGGTCGTGGTGATCGACCCGAGCGCGAACGCTGCAACCGGCGCGGCGAACGCCGCGAGCCCCTCGAGCGTCCGGTAGGGTGAGAGCGAGATCGCGCCGCGCTCCGTGCCGAACGCCGCCCAGAACGGGTGCCAGAGCGCTTTGAGCCAAGCGGGCGCTGCGTCAGCCGCGATCGGCCAGGCTGTGAACAGGGCCCAGGCGCAGAAAAGTCCGGCCGCGGCGATCGAGATGAGATTGCGCCGCGCCGCCTCCGCGAGCGCGCCGGCAGGATAGACGAGAAGCGCGATCGCCAGGAGCGAAGCGAGCGCTGCGGCCAAAAGCGCCGCCAGGGCCGCGCCGTCGGCGCCTTTGATCGCCAATCCGGCGAAAATGACGCCTATGGTCGCAAAGGCGCCCAACTGGCGAAGGAATTGTTGATTGAGGCCTGCCATCATCGAAGCAGCGATCCCATATTCGCTCGCAGGCTGAAGCGCATTTGACGAAAGCTTGGCGCTTGACGTCCGCCGATGCGAATCCCATAGCGCATTTGTGGTCGATGCGCGGTAAAGATGGCCAGGACTGAGGGCTGAATTGGTTTTGTTCCAGAGCTCGCGCCGTCCCGACGCCGGGGGAGAGACGTGGCCCAAGTTTCCCGAGGGCCGCGTCGGCTATGCCATAGGCGACATTCACGGGCGCATTGATCTTCTCGTCGCGATGATCGAGCGGCTGGAGGCGGATCATCCCGCGCCCGATCCCGCCGCGCCGCCCATTGTGGTGTTCCTTGGCGATTATGTCGATCGCGGGCCCGACAGCCGCGGGGTCATCCAGCTTCTGATGCAGCGCCGCCCGAAGGGGTTCGAGCGCCGCTACCTGCTGGGCAACCACGAGGCGATGCTGCTGAAGTTCATCCAGGATCCGGTCGAGAACCGTCATTGGCTGACGCAGGGCGGCATGGCGACGCTCGCCTCCTACGGGGTGCAGGTTCCCCCCGCGGTCGCCAGCAAGACCCTGCTCAAGGAGGCCGGCGACCAGTTCCGCGAAGCGATTCCGGAAGACCACCTCGAGTTCATGTTGGGACTGGAACGCTATGTTGTGCTCGGCGACTACGCGATGGTTCACGCCGGCATTAACCCTGACCGGCCCATGCAGGCCCAGACCGACGAGGATCTGCTCTGGATCCGCAAGAAGTTCCTTCAGAATCGCCGCCGCCACGAGTACATGATCGTGCACGGCCACACGCCGATCGACTTGCCGTACAAGGACGATCGCCGCATCGGGGTGGACACTGGCGCCTACGCCAGCGGCCGTTTAACGGCTGTGAAATTGCATGGCGGCGAGACTGAGTTCATCTCGGTGGCGTCCGGAGTGGGCTGAGGCGCCCTCGATCGATGAGCGGGAGGTTTGCATGAAGCGTGTTCTGACGCGCCGGGGCTTCGCGGTCTCCATCCTGGGCGGGCTTGGCGCCGCCTCCTGTTTCGGCGGCATCGCCGCGGGCCCGCCCGAGGGCGAGGTGACGACTGAGGAATATCGTCTCGGCGCCGGGGACCAGCTGCGCGTCACGGTGTTCGGCGAAGCCGAGCTCACCGGCCAGTACGTGGTGAACTCGCAAGGCAGCGTGTCGTTTCCGCTCGTCGGCGAAGTGCCGGCGCAGGGCAAGACGCTGACCGAATTCGGCGCCGCGCTGACGGCCGCGCTCCAGGAAGGCTACGTGCGTCAGCCGAATGTCGCCGTGGAGGTGATGAACTATCGTCCGTTCTTCATTCTTGGCGAAGTGCGCACGCCCGGCACGTATCCCTATTCGGCGAATCTCACCGTGCTGAACGCGGTCGCGACCGCGCAGGGCTTCACCTATCGCGCCGACACCGATCGCGTGTTCATTAAGCATGCGGGCGAAGATCGCGAACGCGCCTATCGGTTGACGACGTCCACGCCGGTTCAACCGGGCGATACTGTCCGTATCGGCGAACGTCTCTTCTGATCCTCGCCCATCGGGCGCTCACAATAGAATTTGCGGCGTATGTCGATACTCTCTGGCGAGAGGTCGTAATTCTCCTGTGAGGGCAACATGCGCTACATGGTGATCATGGCCATCGCCGCGGTAGCAATCTTTGCCGCAGCGTTGGTGACGTTGCGGGCATTGACGGACAAGCCTGCGGAAAAAGCAGTGGCGAGCGCGACGCAAGCGCCTGCCGAACAAGCGCCGAGTGCAACGCCTGCCGCGGCGCCTGCCGCAGCGCCGGCTGCAGCCGTGCGGACGCACGTTGCGCGCAGCACGCGCACGACGACGACGGCGGCGGCGCCTGAAGCAACCGAAGCGGCGGCGCCTGCGCCGGCGCCGGTCGAGATTCAAACCGCGATCGCCGAAGCGGCGCCTGCCGCAGTCACCGAGCCCGACACGCTGGCGCGCAGCTTGCGCGTTCGCCTCGCATCGAGCGGCGGCTGCCCCGGTCAGGCGCGCGCGCTTGCGGTGATCTCGCAGACCACGTCGGGCCACAGCGCGCAGACGATCTCCGATGCGCTCGAGATGGTGAACGCCGACGAGTTCTGTCCGGCCGTGGGCTCCGCGATCAAGACCTCGGCGGATGCGGTGCAGCTGGCGGTGGTCTCGGTTGACACATCGCGCGCCGCCGGCGGCGGCGCACAAGTCGCCCCGGGCGGCGGTAGCGCCGGCGGCGGCGCGGCCGGCGGTTCTGCGGGCGGCGCGACCGGCGGCGGCTCGACTGCCTCCGGCGGCGGCTCGACTGGTTCTGGCGGCGACGCCGGTTCCGCGGGCGCAGCGCCCGGCGGATCGGCCAGCGGCGCAGCGGGCCCCGCGCCCTCCGGCGGCGCAGCCGGCTCGGCTGGCGGCGCGCCTGTGACCGTGCCCACCGGCGGCGGCTCCGGCTCGTCCTATGGCGGCGCCTCGGGCGGCGGCGAAGCGGGCGCCCAATCCGGCGGGACCACCCCGACCGTGGTCGGCGACGGCGCCTCCCCGGGCGCGCAGGGCGGCTCCGCCTACCGCGCCTCCTGATCTACCGGATCACCAGGAAAAATCGGCCGCCGGATGCGCAAGCGTTCGGCGGCCGCGCCTTGCTTGCCGCTGCGCAGGCGCCGGTTAGCCTTTTCCCGCTGGAGCGCGCATGGTGCCGGCGCGCGCCGAAAAACCGCGCGGGGAGGCCGCTTCGGAAGGGCCCCGGGGATGTTCAGGGAACGCAAATGTGCGGCTTAAGGGCGCCCTTCGGTTGGCCGGAAACTTGCTCTAATCCCACCGGCCGGCGATTATTGGACGCTCGCGATGTCGGGCGCCATGCCGCCTTCGAGGACCACGCATGAACCTGATCGCCCTTCGCCAGAGCCCGGAAGAGCTAGAGCCGCCGACGCAATCGTCGCAGCCGGAAGATTCCTCTGAGGCCGGGATGTTTTCCGTTCGCTGGCTGGTCGCGTTCTTCGCGCGCCGCTGGATGCTCATTCTCTCCACGGCCGCCGTCGTTTTCGTCATCTGTTTCGCGGCTTTCCTGTTCGCCAAGCCCAAATACGAAGCCACCGCGCTCGTTCTGATCACCCCCGGCCAGGAGCGCGTGCTCGCGGCCGACCAGATGGTCGGCAACGAGGGACAGGGCACGCCCGCCGCGGTGGTGGTGGATTCCCAGATCGAAGTGTTGACCTCGCCGGCCGTGATGGGCCGCGTGGTGGACGCGCTCGGCCTCGTGAACGACCCGGAATGGAACCCCGAGCTGCCCAAGGCGCGCCAATCGCCGCTGTCCTATGTCCGCTCCTCGATGTTCAAGAACAGGACAGCGCCCGATCAGCTCCGCGAGCGCGTCCGCCAGGACGTGATCGAGCGCCTTGCGAAGGCGGTCACGGTGAAGCGCCGCGCCACCAGCTTCGCGGTGGAAGTGTCGGTGAGCTCCCACAGCCCTCCGCGCGCCGCCCAGATCGCCAACAAGCTGGTCGAGGTCTTCCTCGAGTTCCAGCTCGAGACCCGCTTCCAAACCACCGAGCGCGCCAATTCCTGGCTGTCCGAGCGGCTGACCGAGCTGCGCCGCGACGTGCAGGCCAAGGAGCAGGCGTCCGAGGAATATAAGGTCCGCTCCGGCCTCATCTCCGCCGGCGGCGGCCTGCTCTCCGAGCAGCAGACCTCCGAGCTGCAGGCCGCGGTCATGACCGCGCGCACCGCGCTCGCCGAGAAGGAGGCCCGCTACCGCCAGGTCGAGCAGCTGATCAGCGCCGGCGGCAGCGCCGACTCCATCGCCGGCGTGATCGACAGCCAGGTCATCACCCAGCTGCGCGCGCGTGAATCCGACATCGCCCGCCGTCAGGCCGATCTTGAATCGCGCTACGGCGAGCTGCACCCCGCGGTCCAGAACGTCCGCGCCGAGCGCGAGGACATCAAGGCGCAGATCAACGGCGAAGTCGCCCGCTTCGCCGCGAGCCTGCGCAACGAGGTCGCCATCGCCCGCACCGGCGTGGCCACCATGGAGCACAATCTCGCCGCCGCGCGCGGCACGCTGACCGGCAACCAGGATTCGCAGGTGCGCCTGCGCGAGCTGGAGCGCGACGCCGCCGCCGCCCGCGCGGTCTATGAATCCTTCCTGCAGCGCTTCCACGAGATCACCAACCAGGGCCAGCTGCGCACCACGTCCGCGCAATTGGTTTCCGCCGCGACGATGCCGACGAAGCGCAGCTCGCCGGATCTGAAGATGGCCTTCCTCGTCGCGCTGGGCCTCGGCTTCGCGATCGGCATCGCGGTCGGCTTCCTGGCTGAATCGCTCGACGAAGGCTTCCGCACCGCGGAGGAGGTGGAGCGCAAAGTCGGCCTGCCCGCGCTGGCGACGGTTCCGAAGCTGCGCCCCGGCGACTTCAAGCCGCTGCCGCCGAGCTCGCAGCATCCCGCTGGCTATCTGGTGGAGCGGCAGATGTCCGCCTTCACCGAGGCGCTGCGCGTGCTGCGCTCCTCGATCCTCTACGGCCGCCTGAACCAGAAGACGCAGGTGCTCGCCGTGTCGTCCGCGCTGCCGGACGAAGGCAAGACCACGGTCTCGCTCTGCCTGGCGCGCGTCTCGGCGCTTTCCGGTCAGCGCGTGCTGCTGATCGACTGCGACCTTCGCCGCCGCACGCTGAAGGACGTGCTCGGGCTGGAGCCCGCGCTCGGCCTCCTGCAAGTGCTCTCGGGCGAAGCCAACTGGCGCCAGACGATCTTCGTCGATGAGGCGTCGGGCATGCACCTCCTGCCGCTGAAGGATTCCGGCTTCACCCCGAAGGACATCTTCGGCACCGACGCCATGAACAATCTGCTCACCGAGCTGCGCGGCACCTACGATCTCATCGTGATGGACTGCGCGCCCGTGCTGGCCGTCGCCGACACCCGAGTCCTCGTCTCGATGGCCGACACCTGCATCGTGGTGGCGCGCTGGGAAAAGACGCCGGTGCGCGCGGTGAAGTCGGCGCTGCAGCAGGTGCAGAGCGCCGGCGCCAACCTCGCGGGCGTGGTGCTCAACCATGTCGATACGCGGGTGCCGGGCTACGCCTACAAGATGAAGGGCTATTACGGAGCCTGATCCAAAGCGACGGACCGACGGTCCGGACACGGAAAGCCAAACGACGAAATGAAGAGCGGGGCGGAGCGATCCGCCCCGCTTTTTTGACCACGCTGCCGCGACTGCACGCAGCTCGCCCAAAGCCCAGCCGGCAGAGACTTTTCGCTTGCCGAGCCATGCCCAGGGCGGCTTAGTTGAGGCGGCGGGGACGGGCATGCGTGGGGAAGTCGGGGTGTCCAGGGCAGCGGAGCATCTGGTCGCTGAATCGACCACGGCTTGGGCCGAGCCCGCCGCGGATGCGATTGTCCGTGAACCGGCCCCGATCGCCGTCCATCCGGTCTATGCCGGCCGCGCCTTGAAGCCGGTGGGCGGGCTCGCCAAACGCGCCTTCGATGTCTGTTTTGCGGCAGCGGCGCTGACGCTGCTGGCGCCGCTTTTGGCCGTGATCGCGCTGGCCATTCGGCTCGATAGCCGCGGCCCGGCGATCTTCCGGCAGGAGCGCGGCGGCTTCAACGGGCGGCGTTTCCGGATCTGGAAATTCCGCACCATGCGCGACGAGCCTTACGACACGCGCCAGGTCGCCCACGACGATGAGCGCGTCACGCGCGTCGGCCGCTGGCTCCGGCGTATGAGCCTCGACGAGTTTCCGCAGCTCGTGAACGTGCTGATGGGCGACATGTCGCTGGTCGGCCCGCGCCCGCACATGATTGCGCACGATCGCGAGTTCACGACGGTCGATCCGCGCTATCCGCTGCGCACCCGCGCGCGCCCGGGCATCACCGGCCTCGCCCAGGTCGTCGGCCATCGCGGCCCCGCCTCGACGAACGAGAAGATCCAGAACCGCACCGCGTGCGACGTCGCCTATGTCGAGGGCTGGTCCTTCCAGCAGGACATGCAGCTCGTCGCCCGGACGTTCGTCGTGCTCTGGAACGACGCCCGGACGCTTTAGCCGGCGATCACTGCCGCTACCCGTGACAGTTTTGTGGTTGCGCGGGGGCCGCGCGCCGGTTTGTGTGCGCGGCCCCCGCGAGAAGCCCAACGAGGGGCGCACGCTTACGGAGACGCTCTTGTCGCTTCAATCCACGCTCGCTTCCGGCCGCTTCGTGCTGACCGCGGAGATCACCCCGCCGGTCTCGGTCGATCCGGCCGACCTGATGAAGAAGGCCGAGCCGATGAAGGGGCTGGCCGACGCGGTGAACGTCACCGACAGCGCAAGCGCGCGTGCGGCGCTCGATCCCGTCGCCGCTGCGGCGATCCTCGTGCAGAACGGCCTGGAGCCGATCCTTCAGCTCACCGCGCGCGACCGGAACCGCATCGCGCTGCAGGCGGCGTTGCTGGGCGCCCATGCGCTCGGCGTGCGCAACGTCACGTTCATGACCGGCGATGATCCGACCAAGGGCGACCAGCCCGACGCCAAGCCGGTGTTCGATTATGATTCCAGCGCGCTTGCTGGGCTCGCCGTGCGAATGCGCGACACCGGCGAGCTGCCGAGCGGGCGCAAGATCGGCGGCAAGGTCGAGTTCTTCGTCGGCGCCACCGACGCGCCGGTCGATCCCCCGGCCGACTGGGAGCCGAAGGGCCTCAGGAAGAAGATCGAGTCCGGCGCGCAATTCCTGCAGACGCAATTCTGCATGGATGCGGGCGTCGCGGGCCGCTACGTCGCGAAGCTGAGGGAGAAGGGCATCACAACGCCGCTGCTCTTCGGCGTCGTGCCGTATCTGTCCCTGAAGCAGGCGCAATGGATCAAGTCGAACCTGTTCGGCTCCATCATCCCCGACGCGCATATCGCGCGGATGGAGGCGGCCGCCGACCCCAAGGCGGAGGGCGTCGCGATCTGCGTGGATTATCTGCGCGAGCTGCAGGGCACGCCCGGCATCGCCGGGGCCCACATCATGGCGCCGCTGAACGAAGCCTCGATCGCCGAAGTGCTGCGCCGGATGCGCGCCTAACCTTGGGCCTACATAGAAAAAGGAGCCTGCGACGCGTCGCAGGCTCCTGGGAGTTCGGGTTTCTTCTCCAGGGAGAGAAGGAGAGACGCCCGCTGGTTCAGTGCAGGTCGCGCTTGCGCGAGATGACATAGCTTTCGTCGAAGAACCAAAGCCCGCCGCGCTCGGAGAGCACTTCCTTCGTCGCGGTGAGATAGTTCTGATCCGACATGACCTGCGCGAGCCGCTGGTCTTCGATCTGCGCCACGTAGGTGGCTGCGTTCCAGGCCGCGAGCAGCGTTGATGTGCCGATCGAGGATTCCTGGTCGATCTCGTTCGGCAGCGTGTGCATGTCGTATCGGAAGAGCGATTTGGCGTCCGAATTGGAGATGAAGCTGAAATTGTGCGCTGCGCGCCCGAGCGCGTTCTTCGTTGCGCGCAGGAGCTCGTGCCGGCTGGTGGTGAACGGCTGTTCGCCGGGCCAGACCTTCTGGATGATCTCCAGCGCCGGATCGCCGCCGCACGAATGGATGCCGAGCAGGCGCCCGCCCGGCGCCAGCGACTTCACCAGCGGCGCCAGCACGCGCTTGGCCTTGAACTCCACCGGCGCGCGCGCCCGGAAGGGCTGCGAGGCGATGACGAGGTCATAGTCGGCGCGAATGGCGCCGCGCTTCGGGATCACCGAGTCGAGCAGGAACTTGCAATCCTCGCGGTAGAGCACGAGCACGACGGGCTTCTCGTAGACCGGATTGCCCGTCTTCTTGCTCACCGACGCGCGCCAGTTCTCCGCGAGGAAGGGCTGCAGCTCGGTGATCTGCTGTTCGAACTCGGCGGTGGTCGTGCCTTGCAGCGCGACCTCCTTCCAGACGATGCGCGCGGCCGCTTCCGGATTGTTCGGAATGAGCCACGGCGCTTCGGCGTAATTGAGGTTGGTGAGGATGAGCACGGTGGCGGGGTGCTCGAAGAACCGGTCGGGCGTCTTTTCCAGCGTCAGCCGGACGTCCTCCAGGCTGATCTCCTTCGCCACGATGTAGAACGGGAACTTCTCGAACCGGCGGTGCATCGAGCGCATGACGCGCGCCAACACCGTGCCGTCGCCGACGCCCGCGTCGAAGAGGCGCAGCGCCGGCGGGTTCGGGCGGATGTGCTCGAGCTCCTGGGTGATGCGGTCCGCGACGACCCACTTCTCCGAGCAGGTGTTCACGAACATCAGGTACTTCTGGCGGTTGTCGTAGAAGCGGAAATTCTGCTCCGGCGTCAGCTCCGGGCCGGGCTGCGGCGTGGCGCCGCCGCTGACCGTGAGCGCGCTGTTGAAGCCCTGCAATTGCGGGGCGCCGTCGCCGTTCGTCTCCGCCTTGGAGGCGTCGGTCATGAAGGCGCGGACCCGCTCGACCGTGCTGGTGGTCACCCGTCCCCCATACTTCAGGCGTCCCACGAATTTCCCGTCATTGACCGCCCGGCGACCGAACGTCGTTTCGGCCATCTGGTGGCGGCGGCAGAAGGTGGAAATCTCCTGCAGAAGGACCTCGGCCTCCATCCCGTTTCTCCCTGTTGGCGGACGCCCGGTTGGCTCCGGCGCCTGCTCCCCGTTGGACTTTTCGAGCGGAACCTGATCCTCGGCCATGTTGAAGTCTACCATTTTCCCACGTGGGACAGAACTAAAGTTAGTGGGACAAAGCCCTCAAACAAGGGAATGGGGCGGGGCCAAATCCCACTGACGGACCTTGCCCACTTTGGGCGACATCTGCGATTTAGGGACGAATGTGGTTTTCAATATGTCTCGCCCGCGCAACATAGCGCCGGCTAGAAGGAGGGCCCGCAGGGGCCGCATTCCTGAAGGCCCAGGCCCCCAAGGCCCAATTCTTATCAACCCGAGCTAGGAAGGACGTCCCGATGAGCAGCCGGCGCGGCAGCTACATCTTCACCAGCGAGAGCGTGTCCGAAGGCCACCCCGACAAGGTCGCCGACCGCATCTCCGACACCGTCGTTGACGCCTTCCTCGGCGCCGATCCCGTGGCGCGCGTCGCCTGCGAGACGATGGTCACCACCCAACGCATCATCATCGCCGGCGAGACCCGCGGGCCCGGCGAAGTCGTCGCCGGTCTGGAGGAGAAGATCCGCGCCGCGGTGAAGGACATCGGCTACGAGCAGCACGGCTTCCATTGGGCGACCGCGAATTACGAGTGCTATCTGCACGCGCAATCGGCGGACATCGCGATGGGCGTCGATGCCGGCTCCAACAAGGACGAAGGCGCCGGCGACCAGGGCATCATGTTCGGCTACGCGACGAACGAGACGCCCGAGCTGATGCCCGCGACGCTGCAATATTCGCAGAACATCCTCATGAAGCTGGCCGAAGTTCGCAAGAACGGCACTGAGAAGGGCCTCGAGCCGGACGCCAAGAGCCAGGTCACGCTCGTTTACGAGAACGGCAAGCCCGTGCGCGCGACCTCGATCGTGCTCTCCACCCAGCACAAGGAAGGCCTCTCGCCGAAGGACGTCGAGGCGATCGTCCGCCCGTACATCATGAAGATCCTGCCGGCCGGCTTCATCAACGACGACACCGAATGGCACGTGAACCCCACGGGCAATTTCGTGATCGGCGGCCCGGACGGCGATTGCGGCCTCACCGGCCGCAAGATCATCGTCGACACCTATGGCGGCGCGGCCCCGCACGGCGGCGGCGCGTTCTCCGGCAAGGACCCGACCAAGGTCGATCGCTCGGCGGCCTATATCTGCCGTTATCTCGCGAAGAACGTCGTCGCGGCTGGCCTGTCGGACAAGTGCACGATCCAGATCGGCTACGCGATCGGCGTCGCCAAGCCGCTCTCGTTCTATGTGGACCTGCACGGCACGGGCAAAGTCGATGAGGCGAAGCTGGAGAAGATCCTGCCCGAGCTGGTCGGCGGCGCTTCCCCGCGCGCGATCCGCGAGCACCTCGGCCTCAACAAGCCGATCTATGCGCGCACCGCCGCGTACGGACACTTCGGCCGCACGCCCGACAAGGACGGCGGCTTCTCCTGGGAGAAGACCGACCTCGTGGACGAGCTGAAGCGCGCGTTCTGAGGTCTATTGTGGGTGTTCACGCTGCAACGTGTGCGCTTCCCCTCCCCTTGAGGGGAGGGGGCAGGGGGCGGGGTGTCGCGCCGTCTTATGACGGATGCGCGTTACTCCCTCCCGACATCACACGTCGCAGTGTCAGAAGTTCGCAAGACCAAAGAGCGTTGCGTTTCACCCCACCCCCTTCCCCCTCCCCTCAAGGGGAGGGGGCGCCAACTAGCTGACGTTTGCGCGCCACGCGCATCGGCAATCCGAGGAACTGAAATGCCTGACTATATCGTGAAGGATATCTCGCTCGCGGAGTTCGGCCGCAAGGAGATCGAGATCGCAGAAGTCGAGATGCCTGGCCTGATGGCCACGCGTGAGGAATTCGGCAAGAAGCAGCCGCTGAAGGGCGCGCGCATCGCCGGGTGCCTGCACATGACCATCCAGACCGCGGTGCTGATCGAGACGCTGACGCATCTCGGCGCCGACGTGCGCTGGGCCTCGTGCAACATCTTCTCGACCCAGGACCATGCCGCCGCCGCGGTGGCGAAGGCGGGCGTGCCGGTGTTCGCCGTGAAGGGCGAGACGCTGCCGGAATATTGGGACTACGTGCACAAGATCTTCGAATGGGGCGATGGCGGCGTTCCAAACATGATCCTCGACGACGGCGGCGACGCCACGCTTCTGTGCGTGCTCGGGCCCAAGGCCGAGAAGGATCCCTCGATCATCTCCAAGCCCGCGAACGAAGAGGAAGAAGCGCTCTACGCGGTCATGAAGCGCTATCTGAAGGAGAAGCCGGGCTTCTACACCAAGATCCGCGACGCCATCAAAGGCGTGTCGGAAGAGACGACCACGGGCGTGCACCGCCTCTATCAGATGGCTGCGAAGGGCGAGCTGCCGTTCCCGGGCATCAACGTCAATGACAGCGTGACCAAGTCGAAGTTCGACAACCTCTATGGCTGCCGCGAGAGCCTGGTGGACGCGATCCGTCGCGGCACCGACGTGATGCTGGCGGGCAAAGTGGCGGTCGTCGCCGGCTACGGCGACGTCGGCAAGGGCTCGGCCGCATCGCTGCGCAACGGCGGCGCGCGCGTCGTGGTGACGGAAGTCGATCCGATCTGCGCGCTGCAGGCGGCGATGGAAGGCTATGACGTCAAGACGATGGAAGAGGTGGCGCCGACCGCCGACATCTTCGTCACCGCCACTGGCAACAAGGACGTGATCACCGTCGATCACATGCGTTCGATGAAGCACAACGCCATCGTCTGCAATATCGGCCACTTCGACAGTGAGATTCAGGTCGCCGGCCTGAAGAACTTCAAGTGGGACGAGATCAAGCCGCAGGTGCACCACATCGAGTTCCCGGACGGCAAGAAGATCATCCTTCTGTCAGAAGGCCGCCTGGTGAATCTCGGCAACGCCACGGGGCACCCCAGCTTCGTGATGAGCGCGTCCTTCACCAACCAGACGATCGCGCAGATCGAGCTTTGGACGAACAATTCGAAGTACGAGCACAAGGTCTACACGCTGCCGAAGCATCTCGACGAGAAGGTGGCCTCGCTCCACCTCGCGAAGCTCGGCGTGAGCCTGACGAAGCTCTCGAAGGAACAGGCCGATTATATCGGCGTGCCGTCCGCCGGCCCGTTCAAGCCGGACCATTACCGCTACTGATCGCGGCGTCTTCGCAAAACATTGCGCCGGTCAGCACCCGCTGGCCGGCGCTTTTGTTTGCGGGCGGAAAGGTTGGAGCGCGGGCCTTCAGGCCCGCCCTTTTTGTTGGTCGAAGCGATGCGCGCCTGAAGGCGCGCGCTCCAACCTCGAGGCGCCGCGCGTCTTCAGCTCAGCGCAGGCGATCCAGGCGGACGATGTCGATCAGGGCGCCGACATCGAGCGCGTTGGCGTTCGGCGGAAGGCGCACGAGCGCGTCGGCGTCGTGGAAGACGCGCATCAGGGAAGAGTCTTGAGCTTCGAACGGCGTCGCTGTGAGTTGCGCCTGATCATCGATCGAAAGGCGCGCGCGCAGATAATGCTCGCGTGGCCCGTTCTGCGGCAGCGCCGCCCCGAGATGCGCGCGCGCCAGCGACGGTGCGGCCTCGCGCCCCAGCAGCGCGAGCACGATCGGCTTGAGGAAGAGATGCGCGCACACGAGCGCGGAGGCGGGATTGCCCGGCAGCCCGAGCGCAGGCCCGGACGAGGTGAGCCCGAACCAGGTCGGCTTTCCCGGCCGGACCGCGATCTTGTCCACTTCCAAAGCGAGCGCGAAGGCGCCGAACGCAGGCTTCACCAGATCGCGGTCGCCGACCGAGGCGCCGCCGATCGTCACGACAAGATCGGCGTCCTCGAAGCCCTCTCGCGCCGCCGCGACGATCGCATCGACATCGTCGCGCTGCGGCTTCAGGCGAAACGCGCTGCCGCCCCAGCTCTCGACGAGCGCCTTGAGGCCGAAGCTGACGGATTCATAGATCTGATGCGCGGCGATCTCGCTGCCGGGCGGAACGATCTCGTCGCCGGTGGCGAGGATCGCGACGCGCGGACGTCGGCGCACCCAAAGCGATGCCGCGCCGCAGCCTGCAGCCAATGTCAAAGCAACGCCGTCGAGCACGTCGCCCGCGTGCAGCATCGTGTCGCCGGCCTTGAAGTCGATGGCGCGCGCCCGGACGTGACGAGAAGCTTCCGTCTGCGGAACATCCACGAGATCGCCGTCGCGATGCACGTCCTCCTGGATCGCGACGCAATCGGCGCCGTCGGGCAGCGGCGCGCCGGTGAAGATGCGCGCGCATTCGCCCGCGCGGAGCGGCTGCGCATAACCCGCGCCGGCGGCGGATTCCCCGACGAGCTTGAGGCGCCCCGGCGTGTCGGCCGCGCGCACGGCGTATCCGTCCATTGCGGATGCGGGGAACGGCGGCTGGTCGCGCATCGCCGCGATGTTGGCCGCGAGCACGCGTCCGAGCGCGTCTTCAAGCGCGACCTCCTCGCCGGCCAGCGGCGAGAGTGCGCGGATCATCCGCGCGCGCGCGTCCTCCACCGAGGCGTTGACGAGAGCCGGTTCGCTCATGTGCGCAAGCCTAGCAGAACTTGGCGCCCCGCCCCCTTGAGGGGAGGGGGTAGGGGGTGGGGTGAACCTCCGCGCCCGGACAATTGGCCGTTCGAAGAGCGGTCAACGATGTGCGTCGGCGCAACACCCCGCCCCCTGCCCCCTCCCCTCAAGGGGAGGGGGGCGGTCGTGCTTGCGGCGTTTGAGGAGCGGCTAGGCACGCACATAATCTCCCGACGCGCCGCCGGACTTCTTTGTCAGGCGCACGTCGAAGCTCATCGTGCGATCGACCGCCTTCAGCATGTCGTAGATCGTGAGGCACGCGACCGAAGCGGCGGTCAGCGCCTCCATCTCGACGCCGGTGTTCGCATGCGCGCGCGCAGTTGCGGTGACGACGAGGCCGTCCGCGTGCGGCGCGATCTCGACGCTGACTTTGTTCAGCGGCAATGAGTGGCAGAGCGGAATGAGATCGCTTGTGCGCTTGGCCGCCATGATGCCGGCGATCTCCGCGGCGGCGCGCACATCGCCCTTCTTGGAATCCGCGGCGAGCGCGAGCGCCTTCGCTTGCGCCGACATGCGCACCACGCCTTCCGCGACCGCTTCGCGATCCGTCGCGGGTTTCGCGGACACATCGACCATGCGTGCACGGCCTTGTTCATCGATGTGAGTCAGCTTGCTCAAGCGACCCCCTCCCGACATCCCCCTTGCAGGGGGAAGAGAGCGTCGGCGCTTCCAATTCCTCCCCCTGAAAGGGGGAGGTGAGGAGGGGGTCTCGAAACGCTCACCGCTCGTTCAGCCGCGGCATGAGCTCGACCATGTTGCAGGGCATGTGGCGTGAATCGAGCTGCGGCGAGATCACCTTGTCCCAGCCGTCCTTGCAGGCGCCGTTCGAGCCGGGCAGCGCGAAGACGAACGTGCCCCCGGCGATGCCGGCGCAAGCGCGCGATTGCAGCGTGGAGAGCCCGACGCTTTCATAGCTCACCATGTGCCAGACGATGGCGAAGCCATCGAGCTCCTTGTCGAACAGCGGCCGCATCGCTTCGGGCGTGACGTCGCGGCCGGTGATGCCGGTGCCGCCGGTGGAGATGATGACTTCGATTGCGGGATCGGCGATCCAGCGCTTCATGGTCGATTGTATCGCGGCGACTTCGTCCTTCGCCCAGTCGCGCGCTGCGAGCACGTGGCCGGCGTTCGTTACGCGATCGGCGAGGATCTTGCCCGAGGTGTCGCTCTCTTCGTCGCGCGTGTCGGAGATGGTGAGCACCGCGATGCGGACAGGCTTGAACGGCAACGCCTCGTTGAGTTTTCCGCCGGGCATTAATCCTTCTCCCAGGCTTGGCGCGCCGCGCGGTCGGCGTCCGTCGGCTCGATCCAAGTCGATCCGGCCGCGCTCGTCTCGCGCTTCCAGAACGGCGCGTCGGTCTTGAGATAATCCATCAGGAAGTCCACGGCCAGCAGCGCCGGCTTGCGATGCGCGGCGAGGGCGGCGGCGAGAACGATCGGTTCGCCGGGCCTCATCGTTCCGTGCCTGTGGATGACGAGCGCGTCCATGAGCCCGAACCTGTCGACTGCGGCCTCTTCGATGCGCGCGATCTCCCGTTCGGTGAAGCCGGGATAATGGTCGAGATGAAGCGCCTGCGTGTCGCCGCCGCGCACGAGCCCTACGAAGCTGGCGAGCGCGCCGACGTTCTCGCGGCCGCGCGCGAACGCCGCGAGCTCTGCGTTCGGATCGAAGGGCTCGGCTTGCACGCGCGCCATCACGAACATCCGTCGCAAGACAAAGCGCGCCCTCTCTCTTGAGGGGAGAGGGCAGGGCGAGGGGTTGCAACACGCTCAACGCCGACAAGGTTGCGAGGGCAATTCGCAGCGCTGTGTGTGAGGCCACCCCTCACCCCTGCCCCTCTCCCATGGAGGGGAGAGGGGGCGTGTAATTGGAGAGGCATATCAGCCTCCGCTCAGCGGCGACATGAACGCGATCTCGTCGGAGGGAGAGTAGGCGCGCGAAGGATCCGCGATCTCCTGGTTGAGGGCGATTTTCACGCCTTTCGCCCTGAGCGCGTCGCCGAGCAGATCGTCGGAGGCCGCGAGCCAGTCGCGCAATTCCCCAAGCGTGCGCAGATGCACCGGCGGAGCGAACGTCCGCCCGCGCGCGATATCCTTCAGACGGCCGAAGAAGAGGATGTTCATCGCGCCAGGCTCACCCGCCGGTCGTGGACATGTGCCGCGCGACGGCCGGCTGCTTCCGCTCGATGACGAAATCGTGCCCCTTGGGCTTGAGGCGGATCGCTTCGTCGATCGCGGCGTCGAGGAGACCGTCGTCGGGCGAGGCGCGCAGCGCCGCGCGCAGGTCCGCGCCGTCGTCGCGTCCGAGGCACGTGTAGAGCCGCCCCGTGCAGGTCACGCGCACCCGGTTGCAGCTTTCGCAGAAATTGTGCGTGAGCGGCGTGATGAAGCCGAGCCGCCCGCCGGTCTCTTCAACGCGGACATAGCGCGCCGGTCCGCCGGTCGTGTCGGAGATGTCGGTGAGCCGCCAGAAGCTCTCCAGCTCGGCGCGCACCTGGGAAAGCGGCAGATATTGATCCGTGCGCTGCGCTTCGATCTCGCCGAGCGGCATCGTCTCGATGAGGCAGACGTCATGCCCGCGCGCATGCCCCCAGCGGATGAGCTCTGGGATTTCCCGGGCGTTGTCGTCCTTCAGCGCCACGACATTGAGCTTCACGTGCAGCCCGGCGCCTTGCGCTGCGTCGATGCCGGCGAGGACATCGCCAAGCACGTCGCGCCGCGCGATGCGCGCGAAGGTGGCCGCATCGAGCGTGTCAAGCGAGACATTGATGCGGCGCATGCCCGCGTCGAACAAAGGCTGCGCGAAGCGCTTCAGCTGCGTGCCGTTGGTGGTGAGCGTGATCTCGTCGAGGTCCGCCCCGAGAAAGCGGCTAAGGCGCTCCACGAGGAAGAGCAGGTCGCGCCGTCCGAGCGGCTCCCCGCCGGTGAGCCGCACTTTGCGCACGCCGCGCCGCACGAACGCGCTGACGAGCCGGTCCAATTCCTCCAGCGACAGAACATCCGCCTTCGGAAGGAACGTCATCCGCTCCGGCATGCAATAGGCGCACCTGAGGTCGCAGCGGTCGGTGACCGAGACGCGCAGATAGGAGACGCGCCGCTGGAAGGAATCGATGAGGGATCTGGACGTCACGCGATGACCTTGGCGGACGCGGGCGTATCGATGACCCGTTCCGGAAACGTGAAGATGGTGTGCCCGTCGCTGCGGGCAAGCGCGACGAGCGTCATGCCGGTCTCCTCCGCCTTGCGGATGGCGAGCGCGGTGGGCGCCGAGATCGCGACCAGCAGGGCGATGCCGGCCATCGCGGCTTTCTCCACCATCTCGTAGGAAAGCCGGCTCGTCACCACGATGAACGCCTGCCCTGGATCCCGGCGCGTGCGCGCCGCCGCGCCGATGACCTTGTCGAGCGCGTTATGCCGCCCGACGTCCTCGCGCACGAAGAGCACATGGCCGGTCTCATCCGCCCACGCCGCGGCGTGCATCGCGCGCGTGGCCGCGCCGTGGACCTGCGCCGCCTCCAGCTCCGCAAGCGCGGTCTGGATCGCCGCGCGGCTGATGCGCAAATCGCCGCCGACTTGGGGCAGCGCGCGGGTCGCGGCCTCCAGGTGCTGCACGCCGCAAAGGCCGCAGCTGGAGCGGCCCTCCATCGCGCGCGTGCGCGCTTTCGCGGCCCCTTCGCGCCCGGCCGGCGAGAGCAGCATATCGACGAGCACGCCGTCGGAGCGGTCGGTGATCTTGATGTCGTCGATCTGGTCAGGCGACGCGATGCCTTCGGTGAGGCTGAAGCCGATCGCCAAGTCTTCGATATCGGCCGGCGCGCCCATCAGCACGACATGCGGCCGCGAATCGTAGGCGAGGCCGATCGCGGTCTCGTCGGGAACCGCGCGCGTGATGCGCGCGACGGTTCCGCCAAGATCGTCGCCGGACGCGGAGCGGCGCCATTGCAGCGCCTCGCGCGTCCCGACGACCGGGGAGGAGGGCGAAATCGCCTTGCTCATCCGTGCATTATAGCCTCACGGGCGGCGTGCGGCGAGGGCGGCGAGGTCGTCCGGGGTGTTGAGATTGGCGAAGGCGCCCGCCTCCGCGAAAAGGACGCGCCGCATGTTCATGCCCGCAAGCGCTTCCCGAACAGGCGGATGTCGGCCGCCGGCCAGCGCTTCGGCGAGCGCCGGGAGGGCGGCGACGCGCCAGAGCCCGCAAAGCGCCTGCGGTCCGTCCGGCGTTTCCGCGATCGCGGCGGCGGCGTCGCCGATTTCCGCACCCAGATTAGGGTAGAGATCGTCAGGCAGAAGCGGCGTGTCACACGGCGCCGTCGCGAGGAATTCTGCCCCCTCGGACGCGGCCCAGGTGAGCGCGGCCTTCACGCCCGCGAGCGGACCCGGTGCATCGCCGGGCAGGTCGGGCGCGAGCACAAATCCCAGGCGTTGGGCGAGAGCGGCCGTTTCGCTGTTCGGCGGCGCGTTCACGGCGATCTTCGAAGAAAGGGGTGCGAGCTTCGCAGCGACGTGTTCGAGCAATGGCCGGCCGGCCAGCAGCGCGATGGCCTTCTCCGAGCCGAACCGGCTGGAGCGTCCCCCCGCGATGATCGCGCCGACGATGCGACTTGGCAGAAGCAGCCTCCTCTTCAGATCTTCGTGACAAAGAGGGCGGTGAGATAGAGGCCGAAGCCGAACGCGGCGTGGGCGGCGAGGCTCCGCAGCCGAGCGACATTGGGGTTGGGCGCCTTCGAAGAGGCGACGCCCAGGCCCATGCCCGGCTGCATGACGAAAAACGGCGCGACCACCGTCGCCACCCCGACGATCAGCGCAGGAGGCAGGGTCGGGGCGCTGAGCCAATTGACGCCCGCAAACCCGACGAGCAGCGCCGCATAGAGGATGCCGATCGCATAGTGCGCGGCCCATCCGATGAGGCGCTCTCCCGCGACCGGGGGCGCCGCGCCCATGGACTCATGCGCGAAACGGCCCCGTCCGAAGTTTCCGATCCACCGCCCCACCATGGTGTAATTCGGAAAGGGAGCGCCGAACGTCCTCTGCAGCAAGAACGACCATGCATCGAGGATCAGAGTCGCGCCGACGCCGATCGACGCGATCCTCAGCGCGAGCCCCAATGTCTCTTCCACGAGCGCTCCTATTCGAACGGATGCCCGGCATAATTCTCGGCGAGGAATCTTGAGCCCGCCTCGGAGGCGGAGATGGCGTCGAGCTCCGCGAATTGCCGCTTGCGGTCGAACGGCGCGACGTCCGGGAATTTGTGCAGCATCGACGTCATCCACCAGGAGAAGTGCTGCGCGCGCCAGATGCGCCGGAGGCAGACGTCGGAATAGGCTTCAAGCTTGGCCTTCGCCCCCGTTCTGTAGAACGCGGCGAGCGCCCCGGCGAGCACGAAGACGTCGTGGGCGGCCAGATTGAGTCCCTTGGCGCCGGTCGGCGGCACGATGTGGGCCGAATCCCCGGCAAGGAAGAGCCGCCCATATTGCATCGGCTCGGTGACGAAGGAGCGCATCGCCGTGACGCCCTTCTGGAAGATGCGCCCCTCATTGACGCCCTCGCCGTCGCTCGCCGCGAGGCGCAGCTTGAGCTCGGCCCAGATCCGTTCGTCCGGCCATTGCGCGATGTCTTCGTCCGGCGCGCATTGCACATAGGCGCGCGTGATGCCGGGCGTGCGCATGGATTGCAGCGCAAAGCCGCGCTCGTGATTGGCGTAGACGAGCTCGTGCGAGGCCGGCGGCGCTTCCGCCAGGATGCCGAGCCAGCCGAACGGGTAGACCCTGTCATAGGTGGTGAAGAAGCCGGCGGGCGCGGCCTCGCGGCAGCGTCCATGGAAGCCGTCGCACCCCGCGATGAAGTCGCACGCGAGCGTCGCCTCCGCGCCGTTCTGCTTGTAGACGATCCGCGGACGCTCCCCCGCCGCATCCTCCACGCGCGTGACTTCCGCCTCGAAGAGGATGGGGACGCCGGCCGCCAGATTGGCGGCGATGAGGTCCTTCACGACTTCGTGCTGCGCATAGACCATCACCGCGCGCCCGGTGAGCGCCTTGATGTCGATGCGGTGCGTGCGGTCTTGGAAGCGCAGCTTCACCCCGTCGTGCAGCAGGCCTTCCTTGTCCATGCGCGCGCCGACGCCGGTGGCGCGCAGGAGATCGACCGTGCCCTGCTCCAGCACACCGGCCCGGACGCGCTCCTCGACATAGGCCCGCGAGCGCGCCTCGATGACGACGCAATCGACGCCCTCGCGGCGCAGGAGATGCGCCAGCAGCAGTCCCGCAGGCCCCGCCCCGACGATGCCAACCTTCGTGTCCATCGAGATCACCGCGTCATCGAAATCGACATTGTGTGTACTACATACAATTTCGGCGACGGGAAAGCGCCCGAAGCGGCGGCGGTCCTCAGAAGAGGGCGACCGAGCGGATGCTTTCGCCTTTGTGCATCAGGTCGAACGCGTCGTTGATCTTCGCCAGCGGCATCGTGTGGGTGATCAGATCGTCGATATTGATCTTCTTTTCCATGTACCAGTCGACGATCTTCGGCACGTCCGTGCGCCCGCGCGCGCCGCCGAAGGCGGTGCCTTTCCAGACCCGGCCGGTCACCAGCTGGAAAGGCCGCGTGGCGATCTCCTGGCCAGCTTCCGCCACGCCGATGATGATCGATTGCCCCCAGCCGCGATGGCAGCATTCGAGCGCTTGGCGCATTACGTGAACGTTGCCGGTGGCGTCGAACGAATAGTCCGCCCCGCCGTTGGTGAGATCGACGATCGCGGCGACCACCTTGTCGTTCCCGATCTCGGCGGGATTGACGAAATGCGTCATGCCGAACTTCTCGGCCATCGCGCGCTTCTTCGGATTGATA
The DNA here is from genome assembly GCA_016791425.1 of Hyphomonadaceae bacterium. Taxonomy (GTDB): domain Bacteria; phylum Pseudomonadota; class Alphaproteobacteria; order Caulobacterales; family Aquidulcibacteraceae; genus CADEEL01. Next base: position 25,749 of record JAEUMQ010000017.1, read on the forward strand.
TCGACGCCGATGATCTTGTCGGCGCCGACCATGCGCGCGCCCTGGATGACGTTGAGGCCGATGCCGCCGAGCCCGAAGACCACGACATTGGCGCCGGGCTCGACTTTCGCGGTCCAGATCACCGCGCCGATGCCGGTGGTGACCCCGCAGCCGATATAGCAGACCTTGTCGAACGGCGCGTCGGGCCGGATCTTCGCGAGCGCGATCTCGGGCAGCACCGTGAAATTCGAGAACGTCGAACAGCCCATATAATGCGCGATGGGATCGCGCCCGCGCGAGAAGCGGCTGGTGCCGTCCGGCATGAGGCCCTTGCCCTGCGTGGCGCGGATCGACGTGCAGAGATTGCTCTTCTTGGAGAGGCAGGTTTTGCACTGCCGGCATTCGGGCGTGTAGAGCGGGATGACGTGATCGCCGACCGCCACGCTCGTCACGCCCGCGCCGATCTCGCGCACGATCCCGGCCCCCTCGTGGCCGAGGATGGACGGGAAGAGGCCTTCGGAATCCTTCCCTTCGAGCGTGTAGGCGTCGGTGTGGCAGATGCCCGTCGCCTTGATTTCCACCAACACTTCGCCGGCCTTCGGCCCTTCCAGATCGACTTCCCCGATCTCCAGCGGATGGTTGGGCGCGACGGCGATGGCGGCTCTGGTTTTCATGGTCTCTGTCCCATTCCCGAGATGGTGGAAGAGGGCCGCCTTGTAGGATCATATGTGGTGGCGCGGCAACCAGCTTTCGGGCCACTGTCGGAGCCTGTTCGCCTTCAATCGGAGGCGCTTGTCCGGTATACGAAACCCTGTGACGAAAACCTTGACCAAGTGGGACCCTGAGATCGCCGCCGAGATCGCCCGTCGGCACGCCGGCAAGGAAGGCGCGCTGCTGCCCTTGCTGCACGATCTGATGCACGAATTCGGCTGCGTGCCGGACGCCGCCGTGCCGATCGCGGCGGAGGCTTTGAATCTCTCTCGCGCCGAGGTTCACGGCGTGGTGAGTTTCTATCACGATTTCCGCCGCGAGCCGGCCGGCAAGCATCTGGTCCAGCTCTGCCGCGCCGAGGCGTGCCAGGCGCGCGGCGGCGATGCGGCTGCGGCGCGCTGCGAGGCGGCGCTGGGCGTCGCCTTTGGCGAGACCCGCGCCGACGGTCAGGTGACTTTGGAGCCGATCTATTGCCTGGGCTTGTGCGCCTCCGGCCCCGCCGCGCTGCTCGACGGCGCGCCGGTGGCGCGCTTGAAGGGCGAGCGCCTGGAGCGCCTGCTCGCCGAGGCGCAGCGATGATCGCTTTGCTCCGTCCTCTGACGAATAAGGCGCCGCCCCTCCCCTTGAGGGCAGGGGACCAAGGGGTGGGGTGCGCCTCGCCGTTTGAGGTTTGCGCCCGAACGACCATCGGCAAGGTTGTCGGCGTCGGCGGATCACCCCGCCCCCTACCCCCTCCCCTCAAGGGGAGGGGGGCGACATTCCTGCGCTCCCTCAGCGCCCATGGGCGCGCACGATGACCCAACGCCTCTATATCCCGGGCGATGCGGCCGCCGTCGCTGTCGGCGCCGACCAGGTCGCGGCTGCGCTCGCGCCGCACGCGGCCGCGAAGGGCGTGGCGATCGTCCGCAACGGCTCGCGCGGCGCCCATGAGCTGGAGACGCTCGTCGAGATCGACGCGCCACAGGGCCGCGTGGGCTACGGCCCCATCGATGTGGAGGATGTCGCGACCCTCGCGCCGGTGCTGTTCGACGCCGGTCCGCACCCCAAGCGCGTCGGTCGCCCCGAGGAGCTGCCTTTCTTCAAGAAGCAGACGCGGCTCACCTTCGCGCGCTGCGGCGTCATCGATCCCCAATCGCTCGACGAATACCGCGCCGCCGGCGGCATGAAGGGCCTCGAGAAGGCGCAATCGCTGCAGCAGGCCGCGCTCATCGATCAGATCCTGCAATCAGGCCTGCGCGGCCGCGGCGGGGCGGGCTTCCCGACCGCGATCAAGATGAAGACGACGGCCGAGGCGAAAGCGCCGCGCAAGTTCGTCGTCTGCAACGCCGACGAAGGCGACAGCGGCACCTTCGCTGACCGCATGCTGATGGAAGGCGATCCCTTCCTGCTGATCGAAGGCATGGCGATCGCGGCGACGGCGATCGGCGCCTACAAGGGCTTCGTCTACATCCGCTCGGAATATCCCCACGCCATCCGCGCGATGCAGAAGGCGGTCGAGACGGCGCGCAAGGCCGGCTATCTCGGCGACACGTTCGACATCGAGATCCGCGTCGGCGCCGGCGCCTATGTGTGCGGCGAGGAGACCGCGCTCCTCGACAGCCTGGAAGGCAAGCGCGGCCAGGTGCGCCCCAAGCCGCCGCTGCCGGCCATCCAGGGCCTCTTCGGCGCGCCGACCCTGATCAACAACGTGCTCACGCTGGCGGCGCTGCCGTTCATCCTCACCGAGGGCGCCGCCGCCTACAAGGATTACGGCATGGGCCGCTCGCGCGGGACGATGCCCATCCAGCTCGCCGGCGACATCAAGAATGGCGGCCTGTTCGAGACCGCGTTCGGCATGAGCCTTGGCGAGCTCGTCAACGACATCGGCGGCGGCACGCAGACGGGGCGTCCCGTCCGCGCCGTGCAGGTGGGCGGGCCGTTGGGCGCCTATTTCCCGCCATCCTATTTCGACACGCCCTTCGATTATGAGGCCTTCACGGCGAAAGACGGGCTCATCGGCCATGGCGGGATCGTGGTCTTCAACGACACCGTGAACATGGCGCGCCAGGCGCGTTTCGCGATGGAGTTCTGCACGGTCGAGAGCTGCGGCAAGTGCACGCCGTGCCGCATCGGCTCCGTGCGCGGCCGCGAGACCATCGAGAAGATCATGGCCGGTGAGGACGTCGAGGCGAACCTCGAAATCCTGACCGATTTGTGCAATACAATGAAATTCGGATCGCTTTGCGCGCTCGGCGGCTTCATCCCCTATCCGGTGATGAGCGCCGTGCGGCACTTTCCGGAAGATTTTCGGGCGTGCGCGCGCGCGCTTGAGCCAGTCGGTTGATGTGCCCCGCTCGCGGACAGGGTTCCCGCGAGCCTGGTAGCGCCGGCGCCACCTTAGTTGGAGCTGCGAAAGTGGCCGTCGTTTCGACTCTCGCGAGGCTCGCGGGAAGAGCGCCCCCCTCCCCTGGAGGGGAGGGGGCAGGGGGCGGGGTGAACCTCCTTCGCCGGGCGCTTGGCGCTGCTTCGGCGCGCGACGCTTCATGCGTCGGCGCGACACCCCACCCCTTCATCCCCTCCCCTCAAGGGGAGGGGCGTCGCCTCATTGCTCTCTGTACGGAGCAATCCCAGATGCGGATCGCCTGATATGTCTCTCGTTGAAGAAGTCGACTACGGAACCCCGGCCTCGCGCGCGAAGGAGAGCGTCACGCTCACCATCGACGGCCAGCAGGTCAAAGTGCCGGCGGGCACCTCGATCCTGCGCGCCGCGAGCGAGCTTGGCACCCAGATCCCGAAACTGTGCGCGACGGACTCGCTGCAGGCGTTCGGCTCCTGCCGCCTCTGCCTTGTGGAAGTCGAAGGCCGCGCCGGCGCCCCGGCCTCGTGCACGACGCCGGTGGCCGAAGGCATGGTCGTCCGTACCCAGACGAAGAAGCTGAAGGACCTGCGCAAGGGCGTGATGGAGCTCTACATCTCCGATCACCCGCTCGATTGCCTCACGTGCGCGGCGAACGGCGATTGCGAGCTGCAGGACATGGCCGGCGCGGTCGGCCTCCGCGACGTGCGTTACGGCTATGCCGGCGAGAACCACACGAAGCAGGAGAAGGATCAGTCGAACCCGTATTTCGACTTCGATCCCTCCAAGTGCATCGTCTGCTCGCGCTGCGTACGGGCCTGCGACGAGGTGCAGGGCACGCTCGCGCTGACGATCCAGGGTCGCGGCTTTGAATCGAAAGTCTCGCCGAGCCAGAACGAGCTCTTCCTCGACAGCGAGTGCGTCTCCTGCGGCGCCTGCGTGCAGGCTTGCCCGACCGCGACGCTGTCGGAGAAGTCCGTGGTCGAGATCGGCACGCCCGAGCATTCGGTGGTGACGACCTGCGCCTATTGCGGCGTCGGCTGCTCCTTCAAGGCCGAGATGCGGGGCGAGGAAGTCGTCCGCATGGTCCCCTACAAGGACGGCAAGGCCAATCGCGGGCATTCCTGCGTGAAGGGCCGCTTCGCCTGGGGCTACGCCACGCACAAGGAGCGCATCCTCAATCCGATGATCCGCTCGTCGATCAGCGAGCCTTGGCGTGAAGTAAGCTGGGAGGAGGCGATCGCCTACGCCGCCTCCGAGTTCAAGCGCATCCAGGAGAAGTACGGACGCCTCGCGGTCGGCGGCGTGACCTCCTCGCGCTGCACGAACGAAGAGACGTTCCTCGTCCAGAAGCTGATCCGCGCCGCCTTCGGCAACAACAATGTCGACACGTGCGCGCGCGTTTGCCATTCGCCGACCGGCTACGGCCTCAAGACCGCGTTCGGCACCAGCGCCGGCACCCAGGACTTCGACTCCGTCGAGGACTCCGACGTCATCATGATCATCGGCGCCAACCCGACCGAGGGGCACCCGGTGTTCGCTTCCCGGATGAAGAAACGCCTCCGCCAGGGCGCGAAGCTCATCGTCGTCGATCCGCGCCGCATCGATCTGGTGCGCACGCCGCACATCGAGGCCTCGTATCATCTTCCGCTGAAGCCGGGTACGAACGTTGCGATCCTCACCGCGCTCGCGCACGTCATCGTCACCGAAGGCTTGGTGAACAAGGATTTCGTGGCCCAGCGCTGCGACGCCGACGATTTCGCCGCCTGGGCCGAGTTCGTGTCGCGCCCCGAGCATTCCCCGGACGTGGTGGAGAAGCAGTCGGGGGTGCCGGCTGATCTCATCCGCGGCGCCGCGCGCCTCTACGCCACCGGCGGCAACGGCGCGATCTATTACGGCCTCGGCGTTACCGAGCACTCCCAAGGCTCCACCACGGTGATGGCGATCGCGAACCTTGCAATGGCGACCGGTAATCTTGGCCGCCGCGGCGTCGGCGTGAATCCGCTGCGCGGACAGAACAACGTGCAGGGCGCGTGCGACATGGGGAGTTTCCCGCACGAGGTGTCCGGCTATCGCCACATCTCCGATGACGCCACGCGCGCGCTCTTCGCGAAGGAATGGGGCAGGGAGCTCGATTCAGAGCCGGGCCTGCGCATCCCCAACATGCTCGACGCCGCCGTCGATGGCGTCTTCAAGGGCATGTACATCCAGGGCGAGGACATCCTCCAGTCCGATCCGAACACCAAGCACGTCGCCGCCGGCCTCTCGGCGATGGAATGCGTCGTCGTGCACGATCTCTTCCTCAACGAGACGGCGAACTACGCGCATGTGTTCCTGCCCGGCTCCACGTTCCTGGAGAAGAACGGCACCTTCACCAACGCCGAGCGGCGCATCCAGCTCGTGCGCAAGGTGATGACGCCGCTCAACGGCTATGAAGATTGGGAGATCACGCAGCTGCTGTCGAACGCGCTCGGGTTCCCGATGAACTACACGCACCCCAGCGAGATCATGGACGAGATCGCGCGCCTTACCCCGAGCTTCGCCGGCGTCAGCTTCGCGAAGATCGACGAGATGGGCTCCGTGCAATGGCCGTGCAACGAGAAGAACCCCGAAGGCTCGCCGATCATGCACATCGAGGGGTTCGCGCGCGGCAAGGGCAAGTTCATGCTCACCGAATACGTCGCCACCGACGAGAAGACGGGGCCGCGCTATCCGCTTCTGCTCACCACTGGCCGCGTCTTGAGCCAGTACAATGTCGGCGCTCAGACGCGCCGCACGGAGAACGTCGTCTTCCACGATGAGGATTTGCTCGAGATCCATCCCCACGACGCAGAGAATCGCGGCGTGAAGGAAGGCGATTGGGTGAAGCTGGCGAGCCGCGCCGGCGAAACCACGCTCCGCGCGACGATCACCGATCGCGTGGCGCCCGGCGTCGTCTACACGACCTTCCACCACCCCGACACGCAGGCCAACGTCGTCACCACCGAGTTCTCCGACTGGGCCACCAATTGCCCCGAGTACAAGGTGACCGCCGTGCAAGTGTCGCCCTCGAACGGCCCGACCAATTGGCAGAAGCAATACGAGGAGCAGGCGGCCGCCAGCCGCCGCGTGGTGGAGCTCGAGGCGGTGAAGTGAGCGACCTCGAGCCGGAGCAGACGCTCTCTTCCCACGACAAGCTGGTCTACATGGCCAATCAGATCGGCAAGGCTTTCTCCGCCGAGCCGCACGACGCGGCTGTGGCGGCGGCGGCCAATCACATCCGCCTCTATTGGGACCCGCGGATGCGCCGGATCATCCTGGAGCACCTGGACAAGGGCGGCGCCGGCCTCGAGCCGATCGCCCTGGAAGCCGTTCGGGCTCTCAAGGGGAAGAAATAGCCGTCCTGGACCCCGCCTCCAGCCAATGATATCATGATATCAATGGCTGATATCCTGATCCGCAAAGTCCCCAACGAGACCAAGGAGCGCCTCAAACGCCGCGCCGAGCGCCGCGGCAAGAGCCTCGAGGCCGACCTCCGCGACGCCCTGGAGCAGCTCGCCCGCGAGGACGTGGCGAACCCCGACGATTCCGAGCCGTTCGGCGACTGGCTCGCACGCCTCTTCCAGCCGGACGGCTTTCCTGAGCTCGAGGAGGCGATCAAGGAAGTGCGGTCGGCGCCGGTCCGGCCCGCGAAGTTCGAGTGATCCTGCTGGACACCAACGTGCTGTCCGCTGTGATTCAGCAGCCGTCAGACCGAACCATCTCAGGTTGGCTAAATCGTCGCTTTCCAGAATGCGCCGTCAGCAGCGTCACGACGTTCGAACTCTGGCACGGCGTGACAAGACTGGCCGGCAAGCGCCGCCAATCCTTGGAAAGTTCCATCGAACGCGTTGTACGCCGCTTCGGCCAGCGCGTGTTTCCGTTTGATGAGGCCGCCGCGCTTGCGGCTGCGCGACTGTCCGAGGCCGCTCGGTCGCTTGGACGCCCGCTTCACCAAGTCCCCGAGAAGCTGGCCGACCTCCAGATTGCCGGGATCGCCAGCGCCTACGGCCTGGACCTCGCCACTCGTAACGTGGGCGATTTCGCTGGCCTGGGCCTCAATTTGATCGATCCTTGGAGCCCAGAGGCCTAGCAGCTACACTCCCTCGGGCGAGGAGATCCGAATTTGACCGGGGCAAAGATCGCCGACGTGAAGGCCGTCGAGGCTGCGCTCGCCAAATCGCGCCTTTTCGAGCGGCTGAGCCCTGATGCACGCACCCGCCTGGCGCAGGCAGGCTCCATTGTTTCGCTGCAGATGCGCGAGCGCCTGTTCTCCAAGGGCGACGACGGCGACGCCGTCTTCGTCATTCTGGAAGGGGAGGTAGAGGTGCGCGCCTCCTCCGAGGGCGGCCGTGACGTGCGCATCGCCGCCCTCGGCGCCGGCGCCGTCATCGGCGAGATGGCCGCGCTCGATGGCGGCCCCCGTTCGGCCGATGTGGATGCCGCGCGCCGCTGTCGCCTGCTGCGCATCCCGCGCGATTCAGTCATCTCGGCGCTGGTCGAACAGCCGCTCGCCCTAATTGAGCTGGTCGCGGAAATGAGCCGACGCCTACGCGAGGCCGACGCCGCCCTCGAGGACGCCGCCTTCCTCGATCTCGGCGGGCGCCTCGCGCGCCTCCTGCTGCGCGAGGCCGGCGACGGCGCCTCCATCGCGCTCACCCAGGTCGAGATCGCGCGCCGCATCGGCGCCTCGCGCGAGAAGGTGAACCGCAAGCTGCACGATTGGGCCGACGAGGGCTTCGTCTCGCTGGGCCGCAGCGGCATCAAGATCGAGCGCCGCGGCGCGCTGGAGAAGCTCATCGACGAGCGCCGCGCGCGTTAGTTGCGGCGCTGTCGCGGCGCCCTGATCGCGCCCGAAGAGGAACAAGCGCGCGAGAGGAACCATGGTCGTAGAAACCAGGCGCCGGATTGTCGAAGCCGCCGAGCGCGTCCTGCGCCTCCGCCAGATCGATGATCGCCTGCGCTGGCTCTCCGCCTGGATCGTCCACAACGCCAATCATTTGCGCGAGAGCCGCGACGGCCTGAAGGTCGGCGGCCACCAGGCCTCCTGCGCGTCGATGACGACGATCATGGCGACGCTCTATTTCTCCGAGCTGCAGCCGCAGGACCGCGTCGCCGTGAAGCCGCACGCGAGCCCGGTGTTTCACGCCGCGCAATATCTGATGGGTCGCCAGACGAAGGATCAGCTCGAACGCTTCCGCGCTTTCGGCGGCGCCCAATCCTATCCCTCGCGCACGAAAGACAAGGACGACGTCGATTTCTCCACCGGCTCCGTGGGCCTCGGCGTCGCCATCACCGCCTTCGCTTCGCTGACGCAGGACTATCTCGCCGCCCACGGCTGGCTCGATCCGGCGCGCACCGGCCGCATGATCGCGCTTCTGGGCGACGCCGAGCTTGACGAAGGCAACATCTACGAATGCCTCATCGAGGCCTACAAGCATCACGTCCGCAATACCTGGTGGATCGTCGATTACAATCGCCAGAGCCTCGATGCGACCACCGCCGATCGCATGTTCGATCGCTTCGACGACATCTTCCGCACCGCCGGCTGGCGCGTGCTCACGCTGAAATACGGCAAGGCCCAGCTCGCCGCATTCGCGCGCCCCGGCGGCGATGAGCTGCGCGCCTGGATCGACGCCTGCCCGAACGCGGAATACGCCGCGCTCACCTATCTCGGCGGCGAAGGCTGGCGCAAGCGTCTGCACACGGACCTCTCCGCCGGGGCGCGCGCGCTCGTCGATGCGTTCGACGACGACGCGCTGCACGCGCTGATGACCGGTCTCGGCGGCCATTGCGTCGAAACGCTGCTCGACGCATACGCCTCCGCGCAGGACGACCGCCCGACGCTCTTCATTGCCTACACCATCAAGGGCTATGGCCTGCCGCTGCAGGGCCACAAGGACAATCACGCCGGCCTGATGACGCCGTCGCAGATCGCCGTCGTGCGCGAGCGCCTCGGCGTGCGCGAGGGCGAGGAATGGGCGCCGCTCGCCGGCCTGGATGAGGGTGAAGCGGCCGCCCTGAAAGGATTCATCGAGGCCGCGCCGTTCGCAGCGCCCGCGCAACGCCGCTTCGTGGCGGCGCAGATCCCGGTTCCGCACCGCGGCGCATTCCCGGCGCCAGACGGCGAGGAGCAATCCACGCAAACCGCGTTCGGCCGCATCCTCGTCGATCTCGCGAAATCCGACAGCGGCTTCGCGCGCCGCATCGTGACGACGTCTCCGGACGTGACCGTCTCCACCAATCTCGGCGGCTTCGTGAACCAGCGCGGCCTCTTCCGCAGGAGCGAACTCGCCGACGTCTTCCGCAAGGCGAAGATTCCGTCCGCGCAGAAATGGTCCGGCGGCGGCGCCGGGCAGCACATCGAGCTCGGCATCGCGGAGAATAATCTCTTTCTCATGCTCGGCGCGCTTGGGCTTTCGGCGGAGCTGTGGGGCGAGCGCCTGCTGCCGATCGGCACGCTCTACGATCCGTTCATCGCGCGCGGTCTCGATGCGCTGAACTATGCCTGTTACCAGGACGCGCGATTCATGGTCGTCGCAACGCCGTCGGGCCTGACGCTCGGTCCCGAGGGCGGCGCGCACCAATCCATCTCCGCGCCGGTGATCGGCCTGTCGCAGATGGGCCTCTCCTATTTCGAGCCTGCGTTCGCCGACGAGCTTGCGGTGATCATGCGCTGGAGCTTCGCGCACATGCAGGCGGAGGAGGGCGGCTCGGTCTATCTGCGGCTCTCCACGCGCAAGCTCGAGCAGATCCCGCGCAAGATGGATGATCGCCTCGCCGACGACATCGTCGCCGGAGGCTATTGGATGCGCAGGCCCGAGGGCTCCACGCCCCTCGCGATCGCCTATGCGGGGGCGTTGGCGCCCGAAGCGTTCGAGGCGTGCGCGCAGCTGATGGAATCGTATCCGGGCCTCGGATTGCTCGCGATCACCTCGCCGGATCGTTTGTATGCGGATTGGCTAGATGCGCAACGCGAACGACGCGCCAATAGCGAAAAGCAAGGCGGCGCACGCGCGAGTCACGTCGAGCGCCTCCTCGCCGCGCTTGCGTCCGACGCCGCAATCGTGACGCTGGTCGATGGGCATCCCCTGACTTTGAGCTGGCTCGGCGGCGTTCAGCGCAATCCGGTTCATGCGCTCGGCGTCTCGTCCTTCGGCCAATGCGGCGACCTGCCGGACCTCTATCGCGCGTATGGCCTGGATGCGGACGCGATCGTTGAAGGCGCGCGCGAAGCGGTTGTACGCCGCTCCACGCATTAAGGGCTCGCCGGTTGGCTTTCCCTTTGGTGACTTATGCAGCGTTGGTGGCAGGGTGAAATCATTGCAGGCATCTTGGGCGTTGCTCTTGTGCTCATTTTTACCTTCGACGAGCGCGCTCGCTATGTGGTTGGCTGCAATCCTTGCATGACGGAAGGCTCTGCATTTGGGGTTAGGGTAGGAGAATCACTGGAGGCGGCCACGGCGCGCCTTGCTTGGATGAGTGATCCGGTGGAATTCCCCGAAAGAGATCCTCCTACGGTGACATTCAGAGATCGGAGCATCTACAATGGCGTCGTCACGATTTACCACCACGACGGGAAGGTCGTTCTAATTGGTTGGAGCTATCACGGCCCCTTCTACGTGGATTTTTGATACAGGATGAGAAGGGTGGCACCATCAAGTGGCATCGGCGTGAAGCGGTGTGCTAGAGCCGCGTGCGGTGCATGATCGGCGCGGGCATGGCGCGCACGATCCACATGAGATAGCGCCACCATCTTGGCGCGTAGAGCACCGGCCCGCCGCGATCGGCCGCCCGCCAGATCACGCGCGCGATCGCTTCGGGCTTTGACCAGAGCGGCCCTTTGTCGAACGCCGCCGTCATCGGCGTATCGACCGTGCCTGGCTTGATCACCAACGCGCGCGCGCCCGTGCCCGCGAGCCGATGCGCGATGCCCTGCATGAGCGCCGCGAGCCCAGCCTTCGCCGCGCCATAGACCGCGTTCGACGCGCGCCCGCGATCGCCCGCGACCGAGCCGATCGCCATGAGCACGCCGGCGCGGCGGCGCTCGAGCAGGTTCGCCGCCGCCAGCGCCCATACGGCGGCGCTGGTGAAATTCCCATCGATGATGCGCCGCGCTTCGCCCGCGTCGGTTTCGGCGCGCTCCTCGTCGCCGAGCACGCCGAACGCGATGAGGATCACGCTCGCGCCGCCGAGCGCTTCGTCGGCTTCCGCCAGGCGCGCGATCGGCGAGCGCTCCGCGACGAGGTCGAGCTCCATCGCGTTCACCGCGGCCGCGCCCCGGACGCGCAGATCGTCGCCGATCTCGTTGAGGCGCCCCAGGTCGCGCCCGGCGAGCACGAGCTGCGCGCCTTCCGCCGCAAAGAGGCGCGCCGCCGCCTCCGCGATCGCCGATTGCGCGCCGAGGATGATCACGCGATGCGCGACAGCCTGACTCATCGCCAAACTCTCATCGCGCCATCCCTGTCGCGCGCGCCCAGAAATCCGAGCGGATCGCCGGATCGCGCAACGCCTCCAGCGCGCGCCACTGCGGATACATCTCCTGGAACGTCTGCGCCGACACCCGTCCGTCCTTGGCCGGATAGATGCGCCCCCCGGCATTGAGCACGATGCGGTCGAGCGTCTCCAGCAACGCCAGCGTCTTCTGTCCGCGATTGCGGAAATCGAGCGCCAGCGTGGAGCCTTCGAGCGGGAACGAGAGGAGGCCGGGCGATTCCAGCGGCCCGAATTCCTTCAGCACCGCGAGGAAGGCGCCGTCGCCGGCCTTCTTCACCGCGTTGAGGATCTCCATCACGGCCTCGCGCGCGACGGCCTTCGGCACGGCGCATTGATATTGCCGGAAGCCGCGTCCGCCATAGAGCCGGTTCCAGCCGCCGATGGAATCAAGCGGGAAGTGGAAGCGCGCATAATGCATGCGTCGTAACCCATCGCGGGCCTTGAGCGAGCGATAGAGCTTGTTGAAGAGCGAAAGCGAGAAGCGGTTGAGGAGAAAGCCCGGCCCGTCGAATGGCACGCTGAAGCGCGGGCCAGGCGGGGTCTTGTGACGCGCGCCGGGCTCGTCGCGAGCGGGTGTTCCGTGCGTGAAGATCCCACGTCCCGGATGCGTGCAATCGATCCAGGCCACGCGATGCGCTTTGCCGGCATGGTCCGCCATCAGCGCGTAATAATCGGCGAGCGTCTCGAACGGGATGTCCTCGATCTCGACATCGTCGCTGTCGAGCGCGTTGAGCCCGACCTCGACCCATGCAATGAGCCCGGTGAGTCCAAGCCCCCCGATGGTCGCCGCGAAGAGGCCTTCTGCATCCCCGGGCGCGAGCGAAAGCGTGCGCCCGTCGCTGCGCACCAGGCCGATGCGCCGCACCCAGCGCCCGAACGTGCCGGCGAGCGCGTGGTTCTTTCCGTGTACGTCGTTGGCGACCGCGCCCCCAAGGGTCGCAAACCGGGTTCCCGGCAACACAGGCAATGTGAGCCCGCGCTGCGTCAGCGCCTCGAGCGCCTTGCCGATGGATAGGCCCGCCTGCGCGCGCAGCACGAGGCCGGGCTTGTCGATCTCGATCAGCCGGTCGAGGCCGTCCATCGCGATGAGGCCGCCGCCATTGTTGAGGCAGGAATCGCCGTAGGAGCGCCCCAGGCCGACGCCGAGCACATGCCCCGGTCGTTCCTTTGCGCTGAAGAGGCCCGGGAGGTCGCCCGCGAAGCGCGGCCGCGCCATCGGATAGGCGCCGCGTTCGATGCGCCCCCACGCCGCGAAGGGAACCGGCCGCCCGAACTGCGTCATGGCCGCGATGTCATGGATCAGCGGATGCTGGCGAGCGCGAACGCGACGAAGAGGATCGCCGCGAACGAGAGGATTGCGGGGTCGCGCATGCCGAACACGACCGGATCGTCGTCGAGCTCCTTGCGGTGCGCTTTCACCCAGATGCGTCCGATCACCAGCGATGCGACGGCGGGCGAGGTCCAGAGCCACATCGGCCAGTCATAGAGCGCTGCGGGAAACGCCTCGTTGACCAGGTAAAGCACGAGGATGAGCACGGCCGCGACGCCGGAGGCCGCGCCGAACGTGAGCGTCAGCGGCCAATCCTCGGCCCGATAGCCGCGCCCCTGCGCGCGCACGCCGTCGCGCTCCATGAGTCGCATCAGCTCCACGTGACGCTTCGCGAGCGAGAGCGAGATGAAGAAGAACATCGAGAAGGTGAGCAGCCATTGCGAATGCTCCACCATCGCGGTCTCCGCGCCCATCACGAGCCTGAGCGTGTAGAAGCCGCCAAGGATGAAGACGTCGAGGAAGCCGAGCTTCTTCAGGCCCGCGGTGTAGAGGAAATTCGCCCCCAGATAGATCGCGAGCGCGATCCCGAAGCCGGGGTCGAGCGCGAAGCCGAGCACGAGCGCCAGCGCCATCGCGGTCGGCGCGAACAGGAGCGATTCCCCGATCGACACTTCGCCCGCCGCCAGCGGCCGCAGCCGCTTCGTCGGATGGCGCCGGTCATGGGCGAGATCGGCGAGGTCGTTGAAGACATAGCCGGCCGATGCCGCAAGGCAGAGCAGCCCGACCCCGCAGATCGTCTGCAGCACGGCGTGCGTGTCCCAGAATTTCTGCGCCAGCAGCAGCGGCGCGAAGAGCAGCAGGTTCTTCACCCACTGGTGCATCCTGAGCGCGCGCGGCCATGCGTCCGGCAGCCCGCGATGCGACGGCAGCGTCGCTTCGATCGGCGTTCCGTGCTTGCCGACCGCGCGTGCGATGCTGGCGCCGACGCCGACCAGCACCGCCGAGCTCGCCGCGCGCCAGATCGGCAGATCCGCGCGGGAATCGCCCGCATACGCGAACCCGTTCGGGAACCGCGCGCGCAGGGCGTCGCGCTTGGCGCGGCCCTTGAGATTGCGCCGGCCCTCGCTGCCTTCGACGCTGGCGAACATGCCGATCCGCCGCGCCACTGCCTGTGCGGCTTTCGCATCGGCGGCGGTGTAGAGGTGGATTTCGCGTCCGCGCGCGTTCTCGCCGCGCAGGAAGTCGAGCACGTCCTCACGCATCGGCAGCGTCTCGGCATCCACCGGCGCGGCCTTGGCGATGGCGCGCTTGAAAGCGGGGCGGCCGAGGAAGATTGTCGGCAGTGCGGCGAGGAAGCGGAGCGGGCGATGCAGCAGCGCCGCCGCGACCCCCTCCATCAGGAGGTCGGTCTTGAGCAGCGTGTGGTCCATATCGACCGCCAGCGGTGTCATGGGGCGCGCTTCAGGCGCGGCCGCCGGGGCCCGGCTGGAGCTGTCTGCCGCGACCAAAAGAATCCTCCGTCTCGGAGCGAGGGGAGCAAATTCCGCTCCCCGGCTCAAGCCGCGGCCCTTCTGCCGCCGCGCGTTTCGGCTAGACCCGATCCCGATGCGCAGCACGCGGATGACTGGGTCTACACTTTGAATTTAGACCATTTCTCGCCCGAAAACCGCGTAACAATCATTGGGAATGGTCTAGGAGCTTGGCGCAAATGGCCCGGTTGACCGCGGATCTGAAGCGCCGAGACGCGCTGACCGGCGAGGAGATCGCGCGGATGTGGGCCCTTTTCGAGGCGCACTACGACGCGGTCTCCGAGATGCAATTTCGCGCCGACCTAGAAGAGAAGGACGCTGCTCTACTGGAGCGCGACCCATCTGGCGCCATCCAGGGCTTCTCCACCTACCGGCTGATCGAAGGCTCGCCGCGCTGCCTGTTCTCAGGCGACACGATCATCCACCCCGATTGGTGGGGCCGGAACGATTTCGCGCGGTCCTGGCTGGAGAACGCTGGCCGCATCGCGGCGGCGGGCCCCGAGCCGCTCTATTGGCTGCTGATCGTCAAGGGCCACCGCACGTACCGCTATCTGCCTCTCTTCGCGAAGGAATTTGTCCCACGCGCCGAGGCCGCAACGCCCGCGCTTGTCGAGCTGCGGGACCGCCTGGCGCGCGGCCGGTTCGGCGACTGGTACGATGCTGAGGCAGGCGTGGTGCGCTTTCCCGAGCCGCGCGGCCAGCTGCGCGCGGCCCTCGCCGCTGTGCCCGAGAAGGACCGCGCCCGCCGCGATGTCGCTTTCTTCCTGGGCGCGAACCCGGGCTATGTCCGGGGCGACGAGCTCGTCTGCCTGACCCGCCTTGCGCCCGACAATCTCACCCCGATCGCGCGGCGCGCCTTCGAGGCGGGCCAAGCAAGCCCAGGCTAGGACCGGCGCCGATGCGGTCCTGACGGGAGAACGGCCCCCACTTTTCCGCGAAGCGCGCTAGGATCGAGTCCATGGGGTTCGGCGAACCACCTCTGTGCGAAGGCTGGCATTGGGCCGCGGCGTCCTGCGACCTGAAGCGCGGCGCCGTTCGCGCGATCGAAGTCGGAGGGCGCAAGCTTGCGCTCTATCGCGGCGAGGATGGCGTCGCGCGCTGCGTCGATGCGTTCTGCCCGCACATGGGCGCCCATCTCGCGCTCGGCAAAGTGGAGGGCGCCGGCCTGCGCTGCTTCTTCCATGGCTGGCGTTTCGGCGCCGACGGCAAGTGCGACGAGATCCCCGCCCTCGACACGCGGGTCCGCGACGTCTGCCTGAAGAAGCACGCGGTTTCCGAACAGGACGGGCTCGTCTGGCTTTGGGTCGGCGACGGCGCGCCGACCTTCGCGCCGCCGATCCACCACACGCTTGTCGGCAAGCCGCGCCGCGCGTTCCGGGTCGCCCGCTGGAAGAAGAAGTGCCATCCCCATGTCGTGCTGGTGAACGCGATCGACGAGCAGCACTTCCGCACGGTGCACCAGGTCCCCGGCGAAGCGCTGAAGCTCCGGACCGAGAGCATCGCGCCGCATCACTTCCGCGTTGAGAACACCGGCGCGCCGCCCGAGACCTCCTGGCTCTGGCGCTTTCTCAGGAAGCTCTATCGCGGCGAGACGCTGACCTACGAGATAGACTATTTCTCCGCCGCGACTGGCTGCATCCGCCTGGGCCCGAGCTGGGCGCGGTTGCATCTCATGTTCGCCGTGCGCCCCACGCCGGACGGCGGCGCCGAGGGCATGACGATCGCGCTGAGCGAACGCCGCCGCGGGATAAAGGGCGCGATCATCGACTACGCGCTGATGGGCGTCGCGGCGCTGGCGGGCGCCTATTTCGCCGTCGGCGACACCAAGGTCTTCGACACCATCAGCTTCGAGCTGAAGACGCCGATCCCCGCCGACCGCACGGTCTGGACGTATGTTCGCCATGTCGAGGCCCAGCAGCGCGCGCATTTCTGGCTCGACGAGCATGGCCTTCCCAGGCAGCTCGAGCGTTTCCCGCGCGGATGGGCCGCCGAATGAGCCCGCCGCGGGGGCAGGGCGCGACGGGGTGAAGGCGGGGCTCGATCTTCCGCATCCGGACGATGGGAGCCTGGCGAGGCTGGTGGCCGGGCGCGTGCGCCGTCATGGGAAGGTCACGTCGCCGCCGAGGCCGCCGAACTTCGCCGCGCTCTTCGCCGACGAGTTCTTCTCGCTGCAGCGCGTGCCGGCCTTTGCTGGCGCCGGCGAAGAGACGCAAGCCGCAATCCGCGCCGCCTGCGCGCAGGGCGTGCTCGACGAAGCCTATTTCATCGAGAAGAGCGGGCTCGCCTATTGCGCGCGCATGCTTCTGCTCGCGGAGGATACCCAAACGCGCCAGGCGTTCGCGCTCATGGGCGCGGATGAAGCCGCGCACCTCGCATGGATCACGGCATACGTGCCCGAGGCGCGCCGCACCGACGCGGCGCATCCCTTCCTGAAGCTGGTCGCGGAGCTGATCGAGCAGGCGCCGTCGCCGGTGCTGGTCTATCTGCTGCAGTTGATCCTCGAAGGCTGGGGGCTCGCGCATTATCGCGACCTGGCCGCCGCCGCGCGCGAGCCTGCTCTGGCGCACGTATTCAAGACGATCCTCAAGGATGAGGGCATGCATGTGCGCTTGGGCGCCGCGCTGCATGATCCGCGCAAATTCTCCGACGCCGAGCGGACGCTGACGCGCGATGCGCTGGCGCAATTCCTGACCCTCGTCCGCTGCGGGCCGCTCTCGGTCGCAGGCGCGCTCGCGCAGGCGACCGGCGCCGAACTTGTTTCCCTGCACGAGGCGCTCGCCGGTGAAGCCGAAGCAGCGCGCAAGTTGGGGCTTCTGCGCCAACTCATGCGCGCCGAAGGCATGGACTGGGCCGGCGCCGAGATGCAGGCCCTTGGGCTTTTCGCGCCGATGACGCCGGCGCAGGCCGCTGCGTTGCTCCGTTAGGCGCTTGAACCGCCAGCTAAGGGGGCGGTCTGGGCGGAGCGATGCTCAGCCGACTGAGCAAAGCCTGCGCCTTCTCCAGATCGTGCACGAGCGCGCGGTCTTTGATGGAATCCATGCTCTGGCCCTCGGCCTCCGCGGCCGCGATGAGCTTTGCGCGCAAACCCGCGACGACCACGACGTGCAGCTCGCGCAACTGCCCAAGCTCGCGGGCGCGCGCATAATGATGTCCCCGCATCAGCTCCGCCTCGACCGCGCCGCCGTGTCCCGCATCCTCCGTCAGCAGCACATAGTGCGGCGGCGACAGCACCGGCAGCAGCAGCCCCGGCCGATCTCCGATCGCCTTCGCCGCGACCGGCTCTCCAAGCTTTTCCCCCACCAGATCGCACACCGCATCGGCGCGCCCAATGAAGGTGAGGCATGGCGTGCGCTCGGCGAAGCCGCTCACGCGCACGAGGTCGCCGATCTCGTAGCGCAGGAAACCGCCCGGCGCCGAGAGCACGACCGAATACGTCTTGCCGTCTCGAACGTCCGCCAACGGATGAAGGACCCCCGCGTCGTCGCGGAACTCTAAATAGACCTGGTCGAGTACGGGAACAGGCGCGGGCGCGCTCGCCAGCGGGATGGTCAGCGGTGCTTCGGTGGCGATGAGGCCTTTCCCCTGGAACCTCGCATGCGGCAGGCGCCGTTGCAGCTCGCGCGCAGGCCCGGCCGCCGCCGCGCAGTCCCAAGCCGACACGAATTGGAGATC
This sequence comes from Hyphomonadaceae bacterium, assembly GCA_016791425.1. Taxonomy (GTDB): domain Bacteria; phylum Pseudomonadota; class Alphaproteobacteria; order Caulobacterales; family Aquidulcibacteraceae; genus CADEEL01. The sequence continues at coordinate 43,759 of JAEUMQ010000017.1, forward strand.
CGGCCAGACGTCCGTCCAATCGCGCGCGCCGACGAGATCCATAAGCGCCAGCAGATAGGTCGGGCTCCACAGCGAGATGAGCTCGAGCCGTTTCTCGGTGAGCAGCGCATCCGCCAATGCGCGGCGAAATGCGGCGGGCGCACGGACGCTGCCCAATGCCTTGGGCGCGACGAGGAACGTGCGCGCCATCGGCGCGAGGAGACCGAGAAAGCTCGCCTCATGTGTGAGCGCATGTTCTCGCGGCGGCGCCAGCGCCATGAATAGGCGGCCGCTTGTCGGCCGATAGAAGTGCGCGAGCACGTCGTGCGCCCACACCGCAAGCGCCGAGGCGAAGACGCCCTTCAGCCCTGGTGTGATCGGGATCGGCTTCTTCGCGCCGCTGGAGCCCGAGGTCGTCATCCAATGATCGACTGCGCCGGGCCAGATGACGTCGCGCTCGCCCGCCTGCATGCGCGCGATGTGCGGCCCAAGGTCCTCGTGGCGCACGACCGGCAGATGTTCGATCCGCCGGCCGAAGCGACCATAGCCGCAAGCGCCGAGCGCCCGCTCGATCCGCGCCTTCACCCGCGCCTGCGCCTCTTCCGGCGCAGCGAGCGCACGCAGGAACGCCCGATGCCGTGCGCGCGTGAGCAGGAGCGTTGCGCCCGCCGCGGCTTGCGGGATCATGTGTCCGGCTCGCCAGGCGCCTGGACGGTTTCGTTGATGTGCACGTCGCTCAGCGCCGGCAGGATCGTGCCGTCGCTCAGCGTCGCGCCGGGCCCGAGCCGGGAGCCCGCGCCGATGAAGCAATCGTTCCCGATGCGGACCTTCTTCACGAGCAGATGCATTTGCCCGGCCCGGCGACGCGTGACGTGTGCGTAGCATTCCACCTTGTGTCCGAAGATCACGCGGTTTCCGATCAGCATCAGCGGCCGATCGACGATCTCAACGCGCGGCGTCCAATAGACGCCGTATCCCACGCGCGCGCCCCACAGCCGCAGCCACATGGAATAGAGCCCCGGCACGAGCCGCAGCGCGTATTCCAGGGGCGGCGCCGCTTCGTAGAAGAGCTGAAATTGGTGCGCCGCCCACCACGGCGAATAGTCCGGCGCATCGAGCCGCGTCAGTCCTTCCTTGAGCGGATGGAAGCGGTCATGGATGCGGAATGCGATCGGCGGCGGCAGGTAGAGCGTGGCGACGAGCAGCAACGCCGTCCAGATCGAGGGCGATGTCACGAAATACCCGAGCACGATGAAGTTGAGCACGATCATCGCGGTCGGGAACCAGGCAACGAGGCGGCCGCCAAGCGTCATCCCCCGCATCCGAAACGAAACGACGCCTGCTGACAAGCCCCGCGCTTTCGTCCAACACTGGCGGAGGGGAGGGACTGCATGACCGCAGCCGCAACAGGTCCGGCCGAGCAGCCGGAAAAGGGCAAAGGCGCGCTCGTCATCGGGGCGTCCTCGCTCGGCACGATGTTCGAGTGGTACGATTTCTTCCTCTACGGCGCGTTGGCGGTGGAGATCGCGCGGCACTTCTTCTCCGCCGTCGATGAGACCACCGGCTTCATCCTGGCGCTGGCGGCTTTCGCGGCCGGCTTCCTCGTGCGCCCCTTGGGTGCGCTAATTTTCGGCCGCGTCGGCGATATCGTCGGTCGCAAATACACCTTCCTGGTCACCATGGGGCTCATGGGCGTCTCGACCTTCGTGGTCGGACTATTGCCCTCGTACGATCAGATCGGCATCGCCGCCCCGATCATCCTCGTCTTGCTGCGTCTGCTGCAGGGGCTGGCGATCGGCGGCGAGTATGGCGGCGCTGCGATCTATGTCGCCGAACATGCGCCGGCGAACCGTCGCGGGTTCAACACCGGCTGGATCCAGACCACCGCGGCCTTGGGCCTCGTCCTCTCCCTCACGATTATCATGGCCGCGCGCACCGCGCTTTCCCCTGAAGCCTTCGCCGATTGGGGCTGGCGCATTCCGTTCCTCGTTTCGATCTTCCTGCTCGGCATCTCGCTCTGGATTCGCTTGAAGCTCGGCGAAAGCCCGATCTTCCAGCGCATGCGCGACGAGGCCGCGACCTCGAAGGCGCCGTTCGCGGAAGCCTTCGGCCGCTGGAGCAACATGAAGCTTGTTCTCATCGCGCTCGCGATGGTCGCGGGCCAGGCGGTGTCGTTCTATGCGAGCACGTTCTACATCCTCTTCTTCCTCGACCGCATGCTGAAGGTCGAGCCTTTCACCGCCAACCTGCTCTTGACGGCGGGGCTGCTGCTGGGCGGCGGCTTCTACGTCGTCTTCGGCTGGCTGAGCGACAAGGTCGGGCGCAAGCCGATCCTGCTCGGCGGCCTTTTGGCGGCGGGCCTTCTCTACATTCCGCTCTTCCATGCGCTCTCCGCGGCGGCCAATCCCGCGCTCGCGCGCGCCGAGCGTACCGCGCCCGTGATCGTCTACGCTGATCCGGCCGCATGCTCGGTTCAGTTCGACCCGATCGGCCGCGCAAAATTCGATCAGCGCTCATGCGACATCGCGAAATCGACGCTCTCCCGCACCGGCGTCTCCTATCAGAACGCGGCCTTGCCGGCCGGAGCGGTCGCGCGCGTGGAGATCGGCGCGCAAGCCCTCGCCGTTCCTGATCCGCGCACGCTTCCGCCTGCGGACAAAGCCGCCGCGATCACGCAATTCCAGCAGGAGCTTCGCGCCGCGCTCACCAGCGCCGGCTATCCCGCGCGCGCCGACCCCGCCGCGATCGAGACCGGCCTCGTCATCGCCATCCTCACGCTCTTCATCGCAATCCAGACGGCGTCCTACGGTCCGCTCGCGGCGATGCTGGTGGAGCTTTTCCCCGCGCGCATCCGCTACACCTCGATGTCGGTGCCCTATCATATCGGCAACGGCTGGTTCGGCGGCTTCCTGCCCACCACGGCCTTCGCCATCGTCGCCGCGACGGGCGATATCTATGCCGGTCTCTGGTATCCGATCGTCGTGCTGGCGGGTTCGTTCACGATCTGCCTCTTCTTGCTGCCGGAGACTCGCGGCAGGCCGGTTGAGCACACATAGCGGCGATTACACGTAGAATTCGATGTTCGAACGCTGCGAAGGCAGCGCGGCAGGGTCTTCGCCTGCCTCCACCGCCGCGCGCAGCGCGTGGATGTGCGCGTGGATGAGATCCGCGCTGGTGTCGATGAACGGCCCTGGCCGGTCGGCTATCACGTCCATCTGGTCGGCCAGCACGCGCTTGTCCTGGTCGATCACGCGTTGGCCTTGGATACGCACGAAGGGCGCCGCGAACGGCGTGAGCGCGCCGAGCCGCCAGGCGAGCTCGGTGTGTACGCGCGTGCGTGTCGCGGTCTCCGGCACGGATTGCGATGTGATGAGGAACACGCTTCTTCCGATCTCGTAGCGCACATGCGTGATGTTCGGCGCAATGAAGCGGTCGATGTGCCGCACCGGCAAGCCGCGCGGATTGAGCGCGAACGCGAACCACCCGAGATTCGTCCGCTCTCCAAAATACTCGACGCGCACTTCCCCTCTTTCCACTGCGACGGTGGCGTTGATCTTCTCCGCGCGCGCCTGCCGGAAGATGCCCGGATGCACGCTCACCGTATGCGGCACATCGACGAAATTCTCCGCGCAGTTCGTCACCGTGTTCTCGAAGACGTTGACCAGCCGCACGCGGCCGAATCCGCGGGCGCGATAATGCGGCATGGCGAACGGCGCGCTCTCCACGCCGCGGTCCAACCGCACATAGACGTAGCCGTCCCGTTCGCACGTCTCGTACACCGGGAGTCTGAACGGGCCCGCGGCGTCCTCCGAAGGGATGGCGACCACGCGCCCGCCCGCGCCGTACGCCCAGCCGTGATACGGGCACTTCAGCACGCCGCGGCGCGCCGTCCCCGCCGACAGCTTGCCGCAGCGATGCAGGCAACGGTCCGGCGCCGCGATCGGCGTTCCGTCCGGATCGCGATAGAGCACGAGCGCGACATTGCAGATGCGCCGGCCGATCACCGCGCCCGCGTGCAGCGCCCGGCTCTCCGCGGCGACCATCCAATAATGCGCGTCGCTCACAGCTTCTCGACGGCGATGTCGGCGGTGAGCTGCAGCTGGCAGAGCAGCCGCGCGTGCGTCTCGCCGTCTGGCGCATAGACCTCCAGGGATTCCCGTTCATGCGCCGAAGGCGGCTCGAGATCTCCGTTTGTGGCTATCACGCGCGAAAGGCACGTGCCGCACACGCCTTCGCGGCATCCGAACAGCGCCGGCGAGTTCGACGCGGTGAGATGCAGCGAGAGCGGCGCCCGCTCGGGCAGCTCGAGCGGCGGGAACGACGTGCCGGGAAAGGTGAGCGTCGGCATCAGTGCGCGAAGCGTCTCTGGTAGGCTGCCTTGTTGACGCGGAGCCGGGAGGCGAGATCGCTCGCGCTCATGCGGCGCATCTCGCGGTTGGCCGGGGTGAGAAGCTCCGTCTTCTCCACATAGGCGCGGTAATTATCGACCGCCGTGTGATGCGACGTCGCCGAAGCATGGAAGCCTTCGCTTTCCTCGGTGAAGCAGCGCCGCAGCATTTCGCGCGCTTCGCGCTCGTCCATGCCGAAAGTTGGCGAGCGGAAGAGAGTCAGGCACGCCTCGTAGAGCGCTGGATCGTGCCAGAAGATGCCGTTGATCGCGACGGAGAAGGGTGTGTGGTCGAGTTGGCAGCCATCGACCGCGCGATTGATCGCCATGCGCTCGAGCGCATCTGCCGCCGGTAGAAGCTTTGGAACTTCGTGCGACATGATCCGCGACGTATTGAAATGATAGCTCTCGTCCGTGTAGTGCGCCTTCGAGATCCGCGCCGGGATCGGCGCGTTCTCGTAGCCCTGGAACGCCTCGATGTGTTTGGCGAGCCGCTCCTGGATCATCTTGCCGTTCAGCGTGCGGATGCCGCGGATCATGAGATAATGCGCCGCCAGCGTCGGCCGGTCCGGCGCGAAGGCTGCGAAGGCGCGGATCTGTGCGCTGCGCCACCACCGCTTCAGTGATCCGGCGGGGCCGAACACCATCGTCTCGGCGTAAGGGCCGCGCATAGCATAGGTGAAGAGACGCGCGCCGAAGAGCGCCCGCTCCACTTTCTCCCCGACGGTGCGGAAGGCGTTGATGTGCGCGCGCTCCTGCCGTGTTTCGAGGTCGAGCGTGTCGCAGAGCGGCCGGAAATCGTTGCCCGCGCCGTAAAGCCCCGCGGCCGCGATCTGGTTGAAGAAGATCGTCGCGATCTCCGCCGACGTGATCTGCGCATAATACGCCGCCCAATAGATGTGATTGAGCGAACGTCGCTGATCCTCGCTCGCCTGGTCCCAGAGCGGCGTGCCCCACAGGAACGAGAATTCCGGCGGGTTCCAGTAGAAGCCGCGCGCGGCCTCGAAATCGAAGGCAGCCGCCAGCCGATCGATCTCCTCGGTCTGGTCCTCGCCGAGCGCGCGGCGCATGTTGAACGCGACCTGCTTGGCGATCCTTTGATCGGCCTGCAGGCTGGCGCGTTCCGCGAACGGGTCTGTCATGCCATCGCAGCTCAAGAGCGCGCTCCAAACGGCCACAACAATTGCCTGAGCGGCGAGGGTGCGTCGAGCGCCGCGCTGCTGGCCGGCGCGGCGACCGGCACTTCGTACGTGCCGAAGAGCCGGTCCCAGATCGAAAGATTGGCGCCGAAATTGGCGTTCGGCTTCGCCGCGTCATGGTGCCGGAAATGCGCTGCCGGAACGATGAGCACGGCCGCGAGCGCGCGCATCGCGCCGTCGAGCCCGAGCCTGCGGTAATCGATCCGCCCGTGCCGCCAAAGGTCCAGTGCCGCGGTCGCCGAGGCGCCGAGATAGAATCCTTCCGGGCTGTCGCACAAAAGCGCCGCCCACGGATTGATCAGGAAATAGACGAAGAGGAAGCTGGCCCAGCTCGTGTTGCGCGACGTCGCCCACACATCCACGCGCGCGCCTGCATGATGCGCGATGTGCAGTCGCCACAGTGGGCCTTTGTGCCACGCGCGATGCTGCAGATAATAGAGCAGGTCGATCGCGATGAAATTAAGCGCGAACGCGCCCCAGAACCCAATCGCCAGCGCTCCCGCAAGTTGCGGCAGCGCCGGCGCCAGCACATCGCGCGTGAGCCATAATCCAAGCAGCGGCACGCCCGCGCCCTGCACCGCGAGCCCGACGAGGTTGAGCGTCCAGTCCCAGCGATCGTGCGCCGGCCCGGGCGCTGCGGGCGCGACGCGCTCGAGCGCCCACACGATCCCGAACGCCGCAATTGGCAGGAATGCGATGAGGAGCGTCACGCGCCGATCTTAGTCCGACGGCCCAGCCGCCGGATAGGACCTCGCCGGATAGGACCTCAGGCCGCCGCGACCGGAACCGCCGCCGCCAACGCCGCCATAAGCTCGTCGTGGCCGCGCGCGGCGCGCAGCCGTTCGCGCATGTCGGCGTGCCGGAGCGCCCGCGACACCTTCGCCAGCGCCTTGAGGTGATCCCCGCCGCGATCGTCGGGCGCGAGGATCATGCACACGAGGTCGGCCGGCCGCCCGTCGAGCGCGTCGAAATCGATCGGCGGGTCGAGGCGGGCGAAGCCCGCGATCGGTCGGACGAGCCCCGGCAGCCGCGCATGCGGCACCGCCACGCCTTCCCCGATCCCGGTGCCGGCGAGCCGCTCGCGCATGAGCACGGCGTCGAACGCCGCGCGCGGGTCCGCGCCGCCGGCCGTGGCGAGCGCCTCGGCCAGCGTCTGCAGCGCCTGACGTTTGTTGACCGCGCCGAGCCGCGGCAGCACCGCCTTCGGCAGGATCAGATCACGCAAATCGCCCATAAGGTCTCGCCTGCAAGACGCGTGCGCGGGATATCCGGTTCCTGGGAAAACGTCCCATTGAGCCGATCCGGCACAGGCCCTGCCCAATCTCTCGCGCCTTGGTACCCGAAGCGCGTAACACTTTCCTTCCCGGATCAGCGCCTTAGAGCGCTTGCCGAAAATAATCACCCAACTTTCGGACCATTTGCGGTCCATTCTTTCAGAATCAGGCCCGATCCCTGGTTCTATGTGCGCGCCGGGTCCACCCAGCCGATATTTCCGTCCGGCCGCCGGTAGACCATGCCCAACCCGCCGTGCGCCGCGTTGCGAAAGAGCAGGGCCGGCGCATCGGTCAGATCCAGCTGCATGACCGCCGTGGACACGCTCATCGTCCGCACCTGGACCTGGGTTTCGGCGATGACGAGCGGAGCTTCGCCCCCATCGCCGTTGACGGCCCCGGCCTCGGCCTCCGGAAGAGGAGCATCCTCCTCTTCCGCGAGCGGGGCGAGCACATACGCCGCCGCAGCCTCGGCGGGAAGGGGGGCTTTGTTGTCCGCGTGGTGATTTCGCAGTCGCCGCTTGTAGCGCCGGACCCGCTTCTCCAGCTTGGCGAGAGCGTCCGAGAAGGCGGCGTGCGCGTCAACTCCATGCCCTTGAGTTTGCAGGGCTATTCCAGAATCCAGATGGAGCGCGCAATCGACATCGAAGCCGACTGAGTTCTTGCCCACCGTCACCGTCGCGTCGCTCGCGCGGTTGAAGAATTTGAGGATCTGCCCGTTGAGCTCGTCCGAGATCCGGGTCCGCAGGGCCTCGCCGACATCCACCTGCCGGCCGGCGACTTGCACGCGCATCAGCGCCTCCTGGGCTGCGGCGGCGGGCCCGCGGGCCCGTTTGGAACCGCCAGCTATAAGACAGCTAGGCGCCGCCCCCCTGGGGCGTCAATGCGCATGGCTAACGTCTTCCGCAGCTTGGGCATTTCCACAGCGGCCGGGGCGCCTTGCCGGGCGGGGATTCGAGCGGCCTTTCGCGCCGCGCGCATGGAAAAGCCGCCCCCGGACCTTTATGTGACGGCTGCGTGTTCGCGAGCTTCGCGCCGCGCCTTCGGGGAAACCAATGGATCTTAGAGTCGCCGTCGTCGGGGCCACGGGCAATGTGGGCCGCGAAATGCTCTCCATCCTGGACGAGCGCCTGTTTCCGGCCGCCGAGGTCGCCGCCATCGCGTCCTCCAGCTCGATCGGCAAGGAGGTGAGCTTCGGCGAGCGCACCCTCAAATGTAAGAACCTCGAGGACTTCGACTTCCGCGGCTACGACATCGTGCTGATGAGCGCCGGCGGCAAGGTCGCGAAGGAATGGGCGCCGCGGATCGGGTCTCTCGGGCCCGTCGTGATCGACAATTCCTCCGCCTGGCGCATGGACCCGCGCGTGCCGCTCGTGGTGCCCGAAGTGAACCCCGACGCAATCGCCGGCTACGACAAGCTCAACATCGTCGCCAACCCGAACTGCTCGACCGCGCAATTGGTCGTGGCGTTGAAGCCGCTGCACGACGCCGCGAAGGTCAAGCGCGTCGTGGTGGCGACCTATCAATCCGTGTCCGGCGCCGGCAAGGAGGCGATGGAGGAGCTCTGGACCCAGACGCGCGGCATCTTCGTCTCTGATCCGCTCGTGAAGGAGAACTTCACCAAGCAGATCGCCTTCAACGTCATCCCGCACATCGATGTGTTCATGGAGGACGGCTACACAAAGGAAGAATGGAAGATGATGGCCGAGACGAAGAAGATCCTCGATCCGGCGATCAAGCTTACCGCGACCTGCGTGCGCGTGCCGGTGTTCGTCGGCCATTCCGAGGCGGTCAATGTCGAGTTCGAGAACCCGATCTCCGCGCAGGAGGCGCGCGAGCTCCTGCGCGAGGCGCCCGGGATCATGGTCGTCGATAAGCACGAGGACGAAGGCTACGTCACGCCGGTCGAATGCGTCGGCGAGTTCGCGACCTTCGTCTCGCGCATCCGCGAGGACGTGACGGTCGAGAACGGCCTTTCGTTCTGGTGCGTCAGCGACAACCTCCGCAAGGGCGCGGCCCTGAACGCCGTGCAGATCGCCGAGCTCATGCTCAACAAGGGCCTCCTGCGGCGTCTCGCGGCTTAGCATCTCGCCTGAAGTCGTTCCGGGCGCGATGACCCTTCCTCCGTACACGCCCGAAGAGACCCGCGCGGGCCTCATCGCCGGCATCAGCGCCTACCTGATCTGGGGGCTGCTGCCGCTTTACCTGAAGCTCGTCGGCTTCGCCGATCCCATGGAGGTGCTGGCCCAGCGCATCTTGTGGAGCGTGCCGACGCTGATCATCGGCATCGCCTTGCTGAGCGGCGTGGTCGGCGGCCTGCGCGAGATGCGCGCGGCCCTGCGGCCGCGCCTGCTCGGCGCGTTGACGCTTTCGGCGATCTTCATCTTCTTCAATTGGGCGATCTATGTCTGGGCCGTCGCCAACGACCGCGTGCTCGACGCCGCGCTCGCCTACTTCCTCGCCCCGCTCGTGCAGGTCGCCATCGGCGTCGTCTTCTACAAGGAGCGCTTGAGCGCGCCGCAATGGGCCGCGCTGGCGTTCGCGACCGTGGGCGTCGTCGTGCAGGGCGTTGCGCTCGGCGCCGCGCCGTGGATCTCGCTCGCGCTCTGCGCCACCTGGTGCGCGTATACGGTGGTGCGCAAGCGCGCGCCGGTGCCCGCCGCGACCGGGCTCTTCTTCGAGACGGTCATTCTCGTGCCGCCGGCGATCGGCCTGCTTCTTTGGCTGGGCGCGCGCGGCGCGCTCACCTTCGGCGACGGATTGACGCCTGCGCTTCTCTTCGTGCTCGCCGGCCCCGCGACCGCGATACCGCTCGCGCTCTTCTCGTTTGGCGCGCGGCGTCTGCCGTTCGCCACCATCGGGCTCCTGCAATACATCGCGCCGAGCCTGCAATTCCTGATCGGGATGGCCTATGGCGAGCACATGAATGCGCTGCGCGCGGGCAGCTTTGCGCTCATCTGGGTTGGTCTGGCGCTTTTCTCATATGATGTGTGGCGTCGGGAAAGACGCGCGCGCGCCGCGCTGCAAGCATGAGGCAGCCCCACGCCGCGACCGGACAGATCGGCAGCGGCGCAACCTTTCCGATCGCGAGGCTGAGCGCGCCGGCGATCCACGCGAAGGCGAGCCACAGCGCTTCGCGCGGGCTAGCCCGCCGATAGAGGGCGCCGACCGCGATGATGAGCAGCGTCTGGTCGTAGAAGAAGAGATAGGGCGAAACGAGCAGCGTCGCCGCCGCGAACGCCGCCGCCGACGCCTCAGCGTCCTTGCCCCGCCAGATCGCGATCGCGATCCCCGTCGCGGCTGCCGCGCTGATGAGGTGCAGTGTCAGCGCCAGCGAAGCGGGTGCGCCGAACCCGCGCAGGCTCGCATAGAGGCTCGCGAAGGTGTCCGCCGGCGCCAGTCCACGCTCTACGGCGCTCAGGCCCTCGCGCATCGCGTCGATGAAGTGCGGTAAAAGCCCGAACCCGAACAGCCATCCAGCGACGAGCGTGAGCGCGAGCACGACCGCCGTTGCGCTCGCGAACGCGCGCCAGCGCCCTTGCACGGCGAGCATGATCGGCCAGAGCACGCCGAGATGCGGCTTGATCGCCATGAGGCCGATGCACGCGCCTGCCGCGAGCGGCCGCCGGTCCAGCCAGATGAGCGCAAGCATCGCGAGCCCGGCCAGCACGAGCCCCGTCTGCACGCTGCCGATATGCAGAAGCGCCGTTGGCAGCGCCGCCGCGAAAAGCAGGTCGCGCGGATCAGGCGCCGCCTTGCGCGCCGCATGGAGATAGAGCCCGCCGCTGAGCGCCAGGAAGACGAGCGCCGCCGCAGGGAAGGGCAGCGCGGCCAGCGGCGCGACGAAGAGCAGGAACATCGGCGCGTGCCGCCATGGGAAGACGACATTGAGCCCGGGGAACGCCCCGTTCTGCACTGTCGAGATCGCGGCGATCGAGTACGCTTCCTCCGCGTGGCCCTCTAGCGCGAGCCGGCCCGCGCTCCAGAACGCGAGGAAGTCGCCGAACACCGGCAGCCCGTTCGCCAGCAGCAGGCCATGTGCGCCGAGCAATTGCAGCGCCATCGCGCCGATCGTCGCGCCCGCGACCGCGAGTGCGATTTGCCTGAGCCGCTCTCGCTTCAGAGGCATTCGTAGAGCGCGCCGATGAGCGTGAGCGCGCGCGGATCGCCCATGAGGTTGGGCGAGTGCTTGTTCATCACGTAGCCGCCCGCGACGCGCGCGGCGGGATCTGCGAACCCGCACGAGCCGCCGCGTCCGGAATGCCCGAGCGCGTTCGGGTCGGGGCCATAATAGAGATTGGAATTGCCGAGCACGCCCGCGCGCCAGTCGAGCGCGAACGGCAGCACCAGATCGGGGCCGAGATAACGCCGTTCGACCAGCTTGTCGAAAGCGCGCGGGGAGAGCACGTCTCCGCCGCGCTGGACATAGATGTCATAGAGCTGCGCGACCGCGAGCGCCGTGCCGAAGCCGTTCGCCGAGGGAATCTCTACGCGTCGGTAAAGCGGTGAGCGTCCGTCGGGCGCCGCCCACTTGGTCAGGAACGCCGCGCGCTTGATGTCGTCGATCTCGCCGAAATCAGGAATGCGCGAAGGCAGCGTCTGCTCGCTGACGCGCGCGTCGTGTTCTTCCGGCAGGCCGATCCAGAAGTCTATGCCGCGCGGCGCGCAGATGTCCTCGCGCAGGATCACGCCGAGCGTGCGTCCCGCGACCCGCCGCACGATCTCGCCCGCGATATAGCCCCAGGTAACGGGATGGTAGCCGGACGCGCTCCCTGGCGGCCACATGGGCTGAAGCGCCGCGATCGCGGCCGCACACGCGTCGTGATCGAGCCAAAGCAACGGATCGATCGGATCGGGAAACCCCGGAACGCCGGCCTGATGCGCCAGCGCCTGCGCGATCGTCACGCGGCCCTTTCCGTGTGCGGAGAAAGCCGGCCACACCGACGCGACCGGCGCCTCCAGATCAAGCCCATGCGTGTCCTGCAGCGAAGCCGCGACGATCGCCGCGATCGCCTTGGTCGTGGAATGCACCGCCGTCAGCGTGTCGCGCGTGAAGGGGCGCGCGCGCTGCCGATCCGCGTGCCCGCCCCAGAGATTGACGACGACTTCTCCGTCGCGGATGGCTGCGAAGCTTGCGCCGAGCTCCTCGCCTGCCGCGAAGCTGGCCGAGAGCGTCTCGCGCACGCGCTCGAACCCTGGCGCGACGAAGCCTTCGATTTGAGAGGAAGCCTCAGCCATTGCAGCGTCTCCCCCTCTCCCCTTCAGGGGAGAGGGTGGGGTGAGGGGTGGTCTCACGCTCCAAGGGCGGAAACTCTGAGCGAACGGCCGCGCGCGGCGCCGGCGTTGCGATCATTGCAAGGTTTGCGGTTGTCGCCACCCCTCACCCCTGCCCCTCTCCCCTGAAGGGGAGAAGGGGCGCTAATCCTGTAAGGGCCTAGCTTTCGAACGCGTCGATGAGGTCGCGCAGGCCCGTCTTCAGCGCCGGCTCGGTCTGCGCGTCGTCGAGGATCGTGCGCACTTCGTCCGACACGTAATAGCGTTGCGGATTGGCCTCCACGAGCAGCGTCGGCGGCCCGCCGGTGCGCGAATTGTCCCACATGGAGAAATAGTCCGCCTCCGGAGCGAACCATTTGAGCTGCAGGAGCGAGCGCCCGTAGCGCTCCACGATCTTCGCCGGATCGACGCGGTGCCCGTCCTGCTTCACCCGCTGCTCAACGCGCGCCACGTTGAGCTCGGCGCGGCGCAGGATCACGAAGCAAAGGCCGAAATAGTAATTCTTCTGCTTCGCCTCGATCACGCTCGGGCGGAACTTCGCGGTCGCGAGCACGGTCTCCACCGCAAGCGGCTTGCCTTCTCCGATGAGCGCGTGCGCCTGGGTGTCGCTTTTGGTCGCCGCTTCGCGCGCGATCTCGTCGGGGCCCGCGCCGGGGCGGGCGATGCGGATCTCCCGCGCGATCGCGTCGGGATTGACCATCGCCAGCTCGTGCGGGCTTTCCGGCGTGCGCGAGAGGTTCGCGAAGATGTCGGTCGAAGCGAAGGTGCTCTTGCCGGAGCCGTTGGGGCCGCCGATGAGCCAGAACCAGGAGCGCGACATGGTCAGGGTTTCCGGGCCGCTTTAACGGGCGGCCGTTTCGCGACGGGCGTCGCATTCGCGGTCTTTGCGGCCGGCGCTGCAGGCGCAGTCTTTGGCGCGGGCGCTGGCGGCGCCTTCGCCGGGGCCTTGGCGACGGGCGCCGGCGGCTTTGCAGCGACCTTCGCGACGACTGGGGCGGCAGGCTTGCCGGCCGGTGGGACGGCGGCGGCTTTCACCGGAGTGGGCGAGGAGGTTTTTGCCGGATTGGACGGCGCGGCCTTCGCGGTGGGGAGCGCGGGGGCCGGCTTGATCGGCGCCGGCGTCGCGGCCTTGACCGGCGCTTTCACCGGCGCCGGGGCTGGCTTCGGAGGCGCGGCCTTGGCGACGGCCACAGGCGCGGGCGGCTCGGCCTTCGGCTTTTCGGGCGCCTTCACCGGCTGGGGCTTGGGCGCCGCCTTGGCGGCGGGAGGCGCCGCCGGCGCCGCCGCCGCGACCGCGACGACAATCGGAGCCGCTGGTGGCGCGGGCTCTTTCCTCACGGCCGGCGTTGGGGGCGGGGGCGCCTTGGCGCCCGCGCGACGGGGCCCGTCCCCGACAGGCGCGACGCCCGTGGCGATCGCCCGCCCGACGGCCAGGCGCGCTGCGGCGGCGAATGCCTCGCCCATGAGCGCCGCCACTTCGCTGGGCGCGCTGGTACGGGTCCGGGACATTGGCCTCCTCTTGCCTCCTCGCCGTTTGGCGACGGAGGGCGCTACCTCGTCTTCAAATATATAGACCCGTTCCCGGTTTGTTTGAACTAGGCGGATCGCCGCTCCTTTAGAGCCTAAGTCCACGCGAAGTGGTAGACCGATCCGCCTGATTTCAAGCTCGTTTCGGGATTGCCGCCCAGTAATCCAGGTCGAGGAGGACGCTCCCCTCGTACTCGCCCTGCGGATTCTTCAGGGGAAAATCCCCGGCTGGCCGGTCCTGCAGGGCGACAAGCCGCAGGCGGAGCGCCCCGGCGCGCCCCAGATCGGCCTTCTCCAGGACTTCCGACCAGGCGGTGACGGTCCCGCCCGCGAACAGCGGGTTGACGTGCCGGCCGCCATTGATGGCGAGCACGAGGCTGGCGTTCGCGAGCCCGTTGAACGACAGCGCCCGCGCCAGCGAGATCACCACCCCGCCATAGACGAGGCGCCTGCCAAATCGGCTGTCCTTTTGGGCGAAGGCGTCGAAATGCACCTTGGCGCTGTTCTGGTAGAGCCGGGTGGCGAGCTGGTGCTCGGCCTCCTCCAGGGTGATCCCATCGCCGTGGTCGATCTTCTCGCCCACCTCGTAATCCTCGTAGAGGAAGGGATCGCCCGCCAGCGCGACATCGTACCCGGCGGGGAAGGCGAGCCCCTCGGGTAGGACGAGCGCCTCGGCCGCCACGGCCGCCTGCAGCGTGGGCGCCGCCTCTGCGGGCGCGGGCGCGGTCGCGTCCCGCTTGTTGACCATCACCCAGCGGGCGTACTCCAGCACCGTCTCGCCGGCCTGGTTGGTTCCCCGCGTGCGCACGTGCACCACGCCGGTCTTGCCGTTGGAATTCTGCTTAAGGCCGATGACTTCGCTGGCGGCGGCCAGCGTATCGCCGGGAAACACCGGCTCGAGGAACCGCCCCTCGGCATAGCCCAGATTGGCTACCGCGTTGCGGGAGACGTCCGGCACGGTCTTGCCGAAGACGACGTGGAAGACGAGGAGGGGATCGATCGGCGCGCGCGGGAATCCGCAGGACGCCGCGAACGCGTCGCTGCAGAAGAGCGCGTGCCGGTCTCCGGTGAGCGCGATGTTGAGCGCGACGTCGCCTTCGGTGATTGTCCGCGGCGTCGCGTGGCGGATGATCTGCCCGAGGCGGAAATCCTCGAAGAAGTTCCCTGCTTGCGATTTGGAGAGCTTCGGCGCGTCGGACATGGCCGGGCTTAGCGCATCGAATCGCCTTCGCTCAAGCCGCCATGGAGATCGAAGAAGGCGCGCCTCCGATCGACAAGCGTGGCGGTGTCGCGCGCCGCCGACCATTTGAGCGTCTCGCCGAACTTGGTCATCTGGGTCTTGAGCTCGCGGTCGGAGGCAGCCTCGGCCAGGACGCGTCCGAGCGTTTCGGCGATCGGCGCCGGCAGGTCAGGCGGCGCCGCGATGACGCGCATCACCGTGATCTGCGTGAGCTCAAGCCGGCCCACGTCGCGCGCGTCGGGCACGCCGGGAAGGCTGCTCGTCTCTTCGAACGTCGCCAACGGGCGCACCCACCGAGCCAGGCGCTGCAGGGTCGCCACCGGCGTCACCACCGCATCGGTGTCTCCGCGCACAGCGCCGAACACATAATCGTTGGAGCCTTTGTATCCAGTGACGATGCGCGCACGCAGGCCGAGCAGGCGCGCGCCGATGAGAGTGACGCTGTAGGCGGTCGCTTCCGGGCCGGTGGCGCCGAACGTCACTTCGCGCCGCGCTGACAGGCGCTTCAGATCGTCGAGCGTCTGGATGGGCGAATTGCGCCCCACCGCTAGTCCGTAGTGCTCGCCCTCCGTGAGCGCGCCGAGCCAGGTGAAGCGGCTGAAGTCGTAGGGCAGGCGGCGGACGCGCTGCAGCACGAACACGCCAGGGACGCTCAATGAGCCGATCGTGTAGCCGTCCGGCGCCGCGCGGTAGAGCTCGGTCACGCCTTTTCCGCCGCCGCCGGAAGCGACGTTGCGCGGCACGACATTGATCCGGTTCTGCAGCTGCCGTTCAATAGCGGCGCCGATCAGCCGCGCATAGAGGTCCGCGCCGCCTCCCGCCGCGTTGGGGATGATGAACGTGATCTCGCGTGAGGGAAATGCCCCTGCATGCGACGGCCGCTCGCAACCGCCGAGCAAGGCGCCGAGAGCGAACGTGCGGCGATCCAAGCGAGGCCCCTGCACCGTGCGTGTCCCTTGCTTGAGCCTCGTCCACGGCTCCCTGCGGAGTTTGCCGAGCTAGACTAATTGACTATAGCTTTATATCAAATCACGGAACGCTCGGGCGGGAGGAGAACGAGCCTTTGCAGACGCCGGTGACGCAACGGTCCTTGTCTGGCTTGTCGGAGCTTGAGCTGCCCGAAGGCGCGCCGCTGATGGTCTCCGCCGATTCCCACGTCATGGAGCCCGACGCGGTCTGGGACGCGCTGCCGAAGCACCTTCGCGCCAAACTGCCCGAGGTGAAGTTCGGCCCCACGCCCGCCGGTGGCGCCGATGCAGTCGCGCGCATCAAGGATCAGGCCGCCGACGGCGTCGTCGCGGAGATACTCTTCCCGAATTACGGGATGGTCCTGTTCGGTCTCGACGACGTCGAGCTGCAGCAGGAGGCTTTCAGGATCTACAACGATTGGCTCGCAGACTTCTGCAAAACCGCGCCGCGCCGGCTGTTCGGCGTTCCCTGCATCTCGCTGCACGATGTCGATGCGGGCGTGAAAGAACTCGAACGCGCGCACGCCATGGGCCTTGTCGGCGCGATGATCTGGCAGGTTCCCGATCCCCGCTTGCCGTTCATGTCGGAGCATTACGAGAAATTCTGGGCCGCCGCCGCCGAGATGCGCGCGCCGGTCAATTGCCACATCCTCACCGGCCATTCCTACGCCATGGATCGCCGCAAAGCGGTCGGCGCCGAGCGCATCCGCAAGGCCGTCAATCAAAAGCAGGACGACACCATCCGAACCCTGTTCGATCTGATTTTCTCAGGCGCCTTCGAGCGGCATCCCGCGCTTCGCGTGGTGCTGGCCGAAAGCGAGATCGGCTGGGCGCCGTTCATCCTGCAGCAATGGGATTATTATTTCGAGCGCTTCGGCGCGACCGATGACATGCCCATTCGGAGGCGGCCGAGCGAGATTTTCGCCGAGCATGTCTACGTCACGTTCCTGGAGGATTTCGCCGGCACGCGAAATTTCTCCTGGTGGGGCCAACGCAATTGCATGTGGTCGAACGACTATCCGCACTTCAACATGACGTTTCCGCACTCGCGGCAGAACGTGGCGCGCCATCTTTCGGGGCTCTCCGAGGACGTGCGCCGCCGCCTCGTGCGCGACAACGCCGTCGAACTCTATCGTTTGGACATCTGAACAGGATCGACGCCGTGCAAGCCGACGAGAAAGCCCAAGGCCCGGTGGCCTTTTCGATGCGCGATCTGCCCTTGCTGCGCACGGGCATGACGACGACCCCGCTTGCTTGCACGGATAATCTTTGGCTGCACGGCAAGGTGTATTCCAAGGGCGGTGAGAACAATCTGCACGCCCACGCGGTGGAGGATCACGCGTTCATCGTGATGCGTGGGGCCGCGCGCTTCCACTTTGCCGACGGAACGATGCGCGAAGCGCGCGAATTCGAGGGGGTCTTGCTGCCGAAGGGCACGATCTATCGGTTCGACGCGGTCGAGGGCGAGAACCTGGTGATGGTCCGCGTCGGCGGCGCGCAGATCGGCGCCGACTGGAGCGGGCAGATCGTACGCGGCGGCCCCGCCGAGACGCGCCGCGTGGTGGACCCGGACGGAAATCTCATCGCGTCGTCAGCCAGGAAGGGCAAGACCCCGGCTGAGCCGCCGACAATCCTCGATGGCCGCACCGTCGCTTCCGATGAGCTAGCCTGAGTGCGCTGTTGTTGTTGTCAGGGGCGCTCGTAAAGGAGCACGTCGCCCTTATAGACTGCGCGCGCATATTCCTGGAATCCGAGCCGCGAGGCCACGCGCTTCGAGGGCTCGTTGCTCGGCGAGATCATGCAGACGATCCGCGTTCGTCCGAAATGCGCATCGGCCCAGGCGAGCGCGGCCGCGCCCGCTTCAGTCGCGTAGCCTTTGCCGTGCGCCGCGACAGTGAACGACCAGCCCATCTCCGGCGCCTCGCCGAAAGAGCGATGCTCCGCGTCCAGGGTGCGCATGAAATCCATGAGGCCGAGCTCGCCGAGATAGGCGCCGGTGTCCTTGTCCGCCACCACCCAGAACCCGAAGCCCTTGATCTGCCAATGCCCGACATAGCGCATCAGGCGCGCCCAGCATTCCTCGCGCGTCGAGCCGACGCCGCCGAAATGCTTCATCACCGCGGGATCGCCCCACATGGCGCAGAGGTCTTCGAAATCGGCAAGCGTGTGCGGGCGCAGGATAAGGCGTTCGGTGTTGATCATCGAGCCGGTTTAGGCGATGGCGCGCCGCGCTTCAAATCAGCCCCTTTGCGGCGGCAGCCCTTCGAACTGCGCAACACCCTCCGCGATCTGATGGAACGGCTGCTTGTCGCAGGTGAAGATCGCCATCTGCGGCAGCCCGAACCTGGCGGGCTCGTCGAGCACGCCGGCCTTGAGGATGATGTAGGCCAAGCCCGGCCGACGCGTCGTGATGTGCGTGCCGCACTCGGCGCAGAACTCCCGCGTCACCGCGTTCTCGATGTCCGAGCGCCGATACGCCTTCGGCGCGCCGGCCGTGTACTTGAAGCCGTCCGGCGGCATGAGCAGGAACATGTTCGGCGCGCCGCCTGAGATGTACTGGCATTCGCGGCAATGACATTGCGCGCGCAGGATCGGCTCGCCCTCGGCGGAAAACCTGAGCTTGCCGCAATAGCATCCGCCTTCGAGCCTCATGATCCTAACCCATCGCCGCGACGGCGTCGAAGATGGCCAGCGTCCGGCGCGCCTGGTCGAGGTGCAGCAGCTCGGTCATCTTGCCGTTGACCTTGAGCACGCCCTTGCCGGCATTCTCCGGCGCCTCGAACGCCGCCACGATCGCGCGCGCTTCCTCAGCTTCCTCCGCCGAGGGTGCGAACACCGTGTTGCACGCCTCGATCTGCGTGGGGTGGATGAGCGTCTTGCCGTCGAACCCGAACGCCAGCCCCTGCCGGCAGGCCTCGATGAAGCCGTCCGTGTTCGGAATGTCGTTGTACACCCCGTCGATCGCCGTCAGCCCATAGGCCCGCGCGGCGGTGACCGCCGCGGCGAGCGCATAGAGGAACGGCGTGCGCGCGGCGGTCTGCTTGGCGCGCATGTCCTTGGCGAGGTCGTTGATGCCCATCACGAAGCCAGCGAGCCGCGTGCGCTTGGAGGCGGCCGCGATCTCCTTGATGTTGAGGATGGAGAGCGGCGTCTCGATCATCACCCAGAGCGCGGTCGTCTTGAGGAGCCCGGCGTCGCTCATCGCCTCATCGACGGCCATCACGTCGTCGGCGGAATTCACCTTGGGCGCCAGCACCGCGTTGGGCTTGGCGCCGCCGACCGCCTCGATGTCGTTCGCGCCCCATGGCGTAGAGAGCGCGTTCACCCGCACCACGATCTCGCGTGCGCCATAACCGCCCTCCGCGATCGCCGCGAGCACGTTGGTGCGCGCCTCGGCCTTCGCGTCCGGCGCCACGGCGTCCTCCAGGTCGAAGATGAGCGCGTCGGCCTTGAGGTCGCGCGCCTTGGCGAGCGCCTTGGCGTTGGCGCCGGGGGTGTAAAGGCAGGAGCGGCGGGGCCGCACGGCCAAAACGGACGCTGACATTTGGGCCTCCTGTTGATGTTGTGGACACGCGCGGACATTGTGCCTGCGATTCGCGATGAAAACCGTGCTCTCGATCTCTTCGCAAGTGGCCGGGGCCATGGTTGGCGCCTCCGTCGGCGTTTTCGCCATGCAGCGCCTGGGGGTGCGCGTCCTCTCGCTGCCGACGGTGCTTTTCGCCCGGCGCCCGGACCGCGGGCCCCCGCACGGGACGAAGATCCAGGCCTCGCTGCTCGCTGATCTGGTCGAAGGCCTCCGGGCCGACGGCAAGCTCGACGGCGTCGATGGCGTGCTCTCCGGCTACATGGCCTCCGAGGAGCAGATCGAGGTGGTGCTGCAGGCGGTCGATCTGGTGAAGACCGCCAATCCGGACGCGATCTATCTCTGCGATCCGATCATGGGCGATGATGGCGCGCTCTATGTGCCGGACCCGGTCGCGCGCGGCGTCGTCGAGGGGCTCGTGCGCCAGGCCGATTGGATCGCGCCGAATGCCTGGGAGCTGTCGCTGATCGCCGGCCGCCCATGCGCGAGCGCCGAAGATGCGCAGAGCGCCGCGCGCCGGCTGGGCAAGCCCGCGCTCATATCCTCCATTCCGTCCGGGAACGGCATCGGCGCACTTTATGTCGGGCCTGGCTCGCATGGCGGCGCCAATTCGGGCGATTGGCTGTGTGTGACGCCGCGCCTGCCTTCTGCGCCGAAGGGCGCCGGCGATCTCTTGACTGCGCTCTGGTTCGCGCGCCGCCTGCTGGGCGCGCCGGTCGCGTTGGCGCTGGAAGGCGCCGTCGGCGCCGTGCACGATGTGATCCTGCGCTCGCTCGCCGCCGGCGGCGACGATCTCGCGCTCCCCGACGCGCACGATCTCCTCGCCGAGCCGCGCACCTGGCCCACCGCGCTTCCGCTTGGAGGTTAGCGCCCCCTCTCCCCTTGGGGAGAGGGGTAGGGGTGAGGGGTTGCCACAGCCGCGGCGGTCAGTCTTTGAGCGCGGCGCGAACGGCGTCGAGCAGATGATCCGGCGAGAATGCGATTTCCGCTGGAAGGCGAACAACACGCCAACCGAGTTCGCCGAGCCGCTCGTCGCGTTCCTGGTCCAATTCAGCGCGTCCCTCGATATTGTGCGCAGCGCCGTCCAGTTCGATCACGAGGTTCAGCGATGGGATCGCGAAATCAGCGACGTAGGGGCCAATCGGATGCTGCCGCCGAACAGGAAAGCCTTCATCGCGCATCTGCCGCAATGTCTTCCACGCGAACGCTTCCGACGTCGTGCCTTCGCGGCGCATGCCGCGTGCACGCTTCACAGCGGATGGGTCTCTGCTTGTCGCCACCCCTCACCCCTGCCCCTCGCCCCTGAAGGGGAGAGGGGGGCGCCTAATCACGGACGTGGAGCGGCCTGCTGCGCCGCGATCCAGGCCCGCGTGCGCGCTTCGAGCACGTCGAGGGGAAGCGCGCCGCTCAGCAGGATCTGGTCGTGGAACGTGCGCACATTGAAGCGCGGCCCGAGCGCGCGCTCCGCCTCCGCGCGCAGCGCCTTGATGCGCAGCTCGCCCACCTTGTACGCCAGCGCCTGCCCCGGCCATGAGATGTAGCGCTCAAGCTCGGTCTGGATGTTGTGCGGCGCCAGCGCGGAATTCTCCGCAAAGCAGCGCCGCGCGCGCTCGATGTCCCAGCCCATCCAGTGAATGCCGGTGTCCGCCACCAGCCGGCACGCGCGCCACATCTCGTAGGAGAGCCGCCCGAAGAGCTCATAGGGATCGCGATAGATCCCCATCTCTTCGCCGAGATGCTCCGAATAGAGCCCCCAGCCCTCCACATACGCCGTGAAGAATGAGTTGCGCCGGAAATAGGGGAGGTCGGTCAGCTCCTGCTGCAGCGCGATCTGCAGATGATGCCCCGGCACGGCCTCGTGCACGGTCAGCGCCGGCAGCTCATAGAGTCCGCGCTGATCGAGATGGCTGGTGTTGACCATGTAGCCGCCGGCGACGCCCTGCGCCTGCGAGCCCTCCCAATAGCGTCCGGTCGTGTAGCCTTCGGCCATCTCCGCGGGGACGGCGCGAACCCCATAGGGAAGCCGCGGCAGCGTGCCGAACAGGCGCGGCAATTGATCGTCGGAGCGCTTGGCGATCTCCGCCGCCTTCTCCAGCAATTGTTGCGGGCTCGTGGCGTAGAAGCGCGGATCGCTGCGCAGGAAGGCCAGGAATTCCGGGAACGTGCCGCTGAAGCCGGCCGCGCGCATCGTCTCTTCCATGCGTCCGCGGATGCGCGCCACTTCCGAGAGCCCAAGCTGATGCACCTGTTCCGGCGTCATGTTCGTCGTCGTCTCGCGCCGCACCAGGAAGCGATAGCTCTCCGCCCCGCGCGACACGCTGCGCCACCCGATCCGCGGCCGCGCCGCCGGCAGGTAATCGTGCTCCAGGAACGTCACGAACGCGTGCTGCGCCGGCAGGATGCGGTCACGCACGATGGCGAGCGCCTGCGTGCGGTAGCGCGCCTGCGCGTCGGCCGGGATCGTCGTGGGCATGCTCGCGAACGGCATCATGAACGATGTCGCTTCCGGCGCCGTCTCTGCCTGCCGACGCGCCACGTCGAGCACGCGGTCCACCACGATCCGCGGCTGCGTGAAGCGCGTGGCGATGCCGCGACGAAGATTGGCGATGTTCTGCTCGTAGAACGTCGGCGTTGCCGAGAGCCGCGCGATCCATGCCTCCGCGTCGTCGGCCGTCGCGATGTTCGTCGTGCGCGCGTAATAGTCGATCTCGGTGTGGAAGCCGCTGTCGTTCTGGAACGCGATGCGGTCAAAATCGAACTGCGCTTCCTCCACGCTCGTCGCGATGAGCCGGCTCAGCAGCGCATGGTTCAAGGCCGCATCGGCCGGCAGGCCCGCCGCGTCGATGCGCGCCAGACGCTGCCCGAGCGCCGCGAGCGCCGCGGTCCGCGCCTGCGTGGTCTCCGGCCGCACGTCCCGTAGCCGCCTGAGCGCCGCCCGGTCGCCCTCGCGGCCGGCCGAGCCCGGATTGGCCTCCCGGTCGATCCGCTCGTACGCGGCGATGATCTCGTCCAAGGCCGTCCCCTGATTGTTCTGCGCGTGCGCCGGCGTCGCGGCGATGAGCGCGCCGATGACGAGGGCGCCCGAAAGCGCCTTGCCCAGGCGCGCCGTGAGTGTGCGGAACATCGATGTCCCCCTGAAGCAACGGGCGTCTCCCCACCGAGACGCTGCTTGCCCCTAGCCTTAGACGCCCGTCCCACAGCGCGGCAAGGCCGCGCGTTGACAGGCCGGACTCCCCGCCTAATGTCCGCCGCCATGACCGACACGGCCCGCGACTCGCGGCCAGATGTGCGTCCCCCAGAAATGCGGCCGCTCTCCCCGCATCTGCAGATCTGGCGCTGGCACGCGACGATGGCTGCTTCCATTCTCCACCGCGCGACCGGCGTCGCCCTTTATGGCGCGGCGGCCCTGCTGGTGGTCTGGCTCGTCTTGGTTGCGTCTGGCCCGTCCGCCTATGCGCTCGCCGACGCCATCTTCGATCACTGGTTCGGCCAGCTGTGCCTCTACGGCGTGGTTGCCGCCATCGCGTATCACGCGGCCAACGGCGTGCGGCATCTGCTCTGGGATGTGGGCGCGCACCTCAATCCGAAGCACGCGGAAGTCTCCGCATGGTTCGCTTTCCTCATCGCGATCGCGGCGCCGACGGCGCTGTTCGCTTACTTCTTCTTCGCCGAGCGCCTATGAAGCCTTCTCAAGCCTCGATGCGCTCTTCGCTTGGGCGCGTGCGCGGGGCGGGCGCGGCGCGCGCCGGCTCGCACCATTTCATCGCGACGCGCGTCACCTCGGTTGCGTTGCTTGTGCTGGCGCCCTGGTTCGCGATCGCCGCGGCGCTCCAGGTCCGCTCCTATTCCGACGCGTTCGAGTTCCTCCGCCAGCCTCTCAACGCGGTCGCCGTGACGCTCCTCGCGCTCGTCGGGCTCTACCACATGATGCTCGGCATGCAGGAAGTCATCGTCGATTACATCGCCAAGCCGGTGATGCGCGCCGTGCTGCTTATGCTCAATCTCTTCTTCTGCGTGCTCCTGGCCGCCGCCGCTTTGTGGGCCGTGCTGCAGATCAATTTCGGATGGTGAGCGGATATGGCCGCTTATAGCTGGATCGACCACACCTACGACGTCGTCGTCATCGGCGCCGGCGGCTCGGGGCTGCGCGCCGCGCTCGGTTGCGCGCAGGCCGGTCTCAAGACCGCCTGCGTCACCAAAGTGTTTCCCACCCGCTCGCACACGGTGGCTGCGCAGGGCGGCATCTCCGCCGCGCTCGGCAACATGAGCGAGGACGATTGGCGCTGGCACATGTACGACACCGTCAAGGGGTCGGACTGGCTCGGCGACCAGGACGCGATTGAGTATCTTTGCCGCCAGGCGCCAGCCGCCGTCTACGAGCTGGAACATTGGGGCGTGCCCTTCACGCGCACGCAGGAGGGCCGAATCTATCAGCGCGCCTTCGGGGGCATGACCAAGGAATACGGCAAGGCGCCGATCCAGCGCACCTGCGCCGCCGCCGACCGCACCGGCCACGCGATCCTGCACACGCTCTACGGCCAGTCGCTGAAGCACGACGTGGAATTCTTCATCGAGTATTTCGCGCTCGACCTCATCATGGACAAGGACGGCGCCTGCCGCGGCGTCACCGCCTGGCAACTCGACAACGGCGCCCTGCATCGCTTCCGCGCGCAGATGGTGATCCTCGCCACCGGCGGCTATGGCCGTGTCTATCTCACCTGCACGGGCGCCCACACCCAGACCGGCGACGGCAACGCCATGGCGCTGCGCGCGGGCCTGCCCCTGCAGGACATGGAATTCGTCCAATTCCATCCCACCGGCATCTACGGCTCCGGCTGCCTCATCACCGAAGGCGCGCGCGGCGAGGGCGGCTATCTCACCAATTCCGAAGGCGAGCGCTTCATGGAGCGCTACGCGCCGACCGTGAAGGATCTCGCGCCTCGCGACATGGTCTCCCGCGCGATGACCATCGAGATCCGCGAGGGCCGCGGCGTCGGTCCGCGCAAGGACCACATTTTCCTTCACCTCGATCACCTCGACCGGAAGATCCTCGCCGAGCGCCTTCCCGGCATCACCGAGAGCGCGCGCATCTTCGCCGGCGTCGATCTGCACAAGGCGCCGATCCCGGTGCTGCCGACCGTGCATTACAACATGGGCGGCGTGCCGACGAATTATCACGGCGAAGTGCTCACCAAGCTCAATGGCGATCCCGACCATGTCGCGCCGGGCCTCATGGCGGTCGGCGAGAACGCCTGCGTCTCCGTGCACGGCGCCAATCGCCTCGGCTCCAACTCGTTGACCGACCTTGTCGTCTTCGGCCGCGCCGCGGGCCTCCGCTGCGGCGAGCTTCTGGCCGCGAACGCAACCCAGCCCGAGCTGCCGAAGAACGCAGGCGACGATCACCTCGCGCGCCTCGACAAGCTCCGCAACGCCAGCGGCGGCACCCCGACCGCACGCCTGCGCGACGATATGCAGCGCGCCATGCAGGACCATTGCGCCGTCTATCGCACCGGCGACCTCCTGAGCACGGGCGCGCGCAAGGTGGGCGCACTTTGGCGCGCCAAGGGCGACCTCCGCACCGCCGATCGCTCGATGATCTGGAATTCCGACCTCGCTGAGACGCTGGAGTTCGAGAACCTGCTCGCCCAGGCGATCGTCACGATCGAATCCGCGGTGAACCGCACCGAAAGCCGCGGCGCCCACGCGCGCGAGGATTTCCCCGAGCGCGACGACACGAACTGGATGAAGCACACGCTGTCCTGGCTGGACGTGGCGACGGGCGCGACGCGCATCGACTACCGCCCCGTCCACGCCAACACGCTCACCAACGACGTCGAGCCCATCCCGCCGAAGAAGCGCGTGTACTGACAGCTATCAGACGTCAGCCTCCCAGGTCTGAGCCAGCAACCGCACAGCCTCAGGCGAACCGCTTAGGGCGGAGTGAACGACCGCATCGAGAAAGTCTTTGAGGATCAGCCGACCGTCATCGGTGGTAATCGAAAGGGCGACGGAAGCCAGGGTCGCAAACTCGGCACTTTCATGAGACGTTGCGAGCGCCCGGCGGAACAGGCCGTTGTCGAATCCACGCAGCCGCGCCCCTGCGATATCCTCAACCCGGCCGGCGACGCGCTCGTCCGCCGGACCGCTCGCCAGGACGAGCCGCGCGGCCAAGAGCGCGCCAGCATCGGCCCGAAAGCGCGTTTGCGCGGTCGCGTCCAGAGAAGGGCCTGTTGCCGCGAGGCGCCGGTGTTCCACTAAGGTCAGCGCGCTCTCGTGACGGTCTGCATCGTCGATGAGAGCGATCGCGGATGTTCCCTCGCTCGGCATCTCAATCCGAAGGTCCGACGCCGCAAGGCCGAGCGCCTGAAGGCGTTCTGCAATCGGCGGGTGAGTGTCGATGGGATGGTGCGTCGTGGCCTCCCCCATAGCGCCCACAATCGCGGCGACGCGCGCCGCGTCCAGCTCACGCTTTGCCAGATCCGCAAATCGCCGGCTCAGGTTTGCATCGAGCCGCAGTCCGCGATGTTCGTCGAACACAATCTCTCCAAGTCGCGACCACGCCTCTTCGGCGTACACGGTCTTTGCGAGCGCGCTTCCCAACGCGTCCGCAGGCGCGCACTCCGCGCCTGCCTTGTCCGCTTCGAGCTCCCGCGCGCGGCTCACGACCGCCGTGCTGCGCGAGAACACGTCGTGCAGGGCGCCAAGGCTGAAAAAGGCTGGAAGCGCCACAATGTGAGTGTTGCGAGCGATCATCCCGACAAGCGCCTGCTGGAGGCCGACATACACGGGCGCGAAGCGGCGGCTGTAGTAGGTGTCGTGTCCGCGAAAATGCCCGAGCTCGTGACCGATCACCGCGGCGAACTCCTCCTTGCTGAAGAACCGCGCGAGGGGCAGTGAAACGAAGAGCGTTTCACCCGTCAATGGCTTGTTCGCGTCGATCACGTGTACGCATGCGCTTGTCACGAAAAATGTCGGCTCCAGGCCCAATACAATTGTGGAGGGCGCAGGCGCCCCGACGCGCTGCGCCAGACTTGCGACAAAAGCCGTGAGCGTGGGTGCGTCCGCCGCGACGACCGTCTTGCCGAGAACGGGGAGCACCATCGGTCGCGTCATGCTCAAGATCGCGCGAACGAGAAAGAACGCCGCGAGAGCCGCGCCGATAGCTACGCCAATGGCGATGCGCACTGCGACGCCGACGCCGACCAGATGCGGACCGGAAGTGAGGCACGCGGCGATGAGTAAGGCGGCCTGGGTAAGGCAAATCGCTGCGAGCGCGAACCCGGAGAAGAGTGTAAGCGGCGGAAATATCGCCGCGAGAAGCACTCTGTTGGAGCCCGCGAGCTTGGCGAAGGCGAGCATAAGCAGGGGCAACGCCACCGAACCGACGGCGATGAGGCCGGCGGCTCGCTCCGTCAGCTGGATGTTCCGGCGCTCCGCGCAGATCTGCAGGATCGCCGGAAAGATCTCAGCATACACATGTGCGACCGCTCCCTCGCAAGCGCGTTCCAGACTTGAAATTCCCCTTGCGGCTAGCGACGCGGCGAGATCGGCTGCAGCCCAATGGGCCAAGCCAAAAGCGATGGCCGGGATGACGATCGGCAGCACGATCGCCCAAGCGATATTTGGAATTCTCACCCGTGCCCCCGGTTGGGTGCGAACCATTGCGGCGCCGCACTTCCGCTACCTTAGCGGGAATTAGCTCCTTCGCGGCGTGGAAGTCGATAGCTGGGCGGCCTTTGACGTGAAACGGCGACTAAGTCGTCCGCTGCGTGCGGTCCTTCGCGTTCGCGCCCTGGATCGCGGCGCGCGCGGCCTCCCATTCCGCATCGCCCCAGTCTCCGCAGCGCGCGAAGAAATGCCCGCCGCCGGCGAGTTGCTGGCCGCCGTCGATCGCGATCGTCTGGCCGTTGAGATAGTCCGCGCCCGGCGCCATCAAGAGCACGGCCAGATTGCAGAGCTCATGCATCTCGCCGACGCGCGCCATGAGCGAAGGATTGTCGCCGCCGCCTCTGGGCGCAGCGTCCATCTTTCGCTCCGGCACGAGCCGCTCCCAGGCGCCCTTGGTTGGAAACGATCCGGGCGCGATCGCATTGAAGCGGATGCCGTAGCGGCCCCATTCCACGGCGAGCGATTGCGTCATGGCGTGCAGGCCGGCCTTCGACATTGCCGACGGTACGGTGAAAGGCCCGCCGTTCCACACCCATGTCGTCAGGATCGAGCAGACGCTGCCCTTCTTCTTCTCGGCGATCCATCGCTTGCCGATGTCGAGCGTGACGAAGAACGAGCCGCGGAAGACGATGTTCGAGATCGCCTCGAACCCGCGCGGCGAGAGATCTTCGGTGCGCGAGATGAAATTGCCGGCCGCGTTGTTCATGAGCCCGGTGAGTGCGCCGCTCGCCCAGATCTGATCGACCATGTCGTGCACGGCTTCCGCGTTGCGGATGTCGCAGGCGATCGGGCGAACGATGCCGCCGTGCTTGCCCATGATCTCGTTCGCGGTCTGGTCGAGCACGTCGCCGCGCCGACCGCAGATGAAGACCTCCGCGCCGAGCTTCACGAACGCCTCGGCCATTTCCTTGCCGAGACCGGTGCCGCCGCCTGTGACGAGGATCCGCTCGCCCGCCATCAGGCCGTCCTTGAACATGAGCTTTGCTGCGTCCATCGCGCGCCTCCTTGCGATGGCTGTCCTTTCGCCCAAATCTTCGCGCGACGCAAAAAGCTCCGGCGCGACGGCGCCCGCCGCCCGTCGTACAGTCTAGCAGCGCTGAGCCCGCCGCTAGCGCGGGAAGCGCTCGTCGCGTGCGGTGAACATCCAGAACCCAACCGCGTAGATCGCCGGCAGGAAGAACAGAAGCACGTTGAGCATCGGCATCAGCGCGGGGTTCATGAACCGCAGCACCGATTCCTCGTCTCCCGCCGCCACGATCAGCGAGCGGCGCAGCGTCGCCCACAGGCCCGCGATCGCGCCGAGGCAGATCCAGAACGCGAGCGCGAACGCGACAATGGGGCTGGTGCGCTCGACATAATCGTCGGCCGGATGTTCCTCCAGGTGCGTGAGGCTCGCCCAGATCGTGAACGGCCAGAACGCCGCGTTGAGGAATCGTGCAGGAGCGTTTCGCATGGGATCCTCCCCAAGCCTGTCCCAGGATCCTCCCCAGTTTGGTTGCATTCTAGCGCAAATGGTCCGCGGTGCGAAGCAAAGCCGCGCGTCCTCCGCTGAATACTTGGTCATCCGCCGGCTTCTCCGGGCCGCCCAGGATCGCTAAGTCTCCGCCATGACAGGCTACCTACCGAGTCTCCTTGAAGAGCTCGCTGCCCGCAGGAAGCGCCTGCGCGACCGGCTGGGCGATCGCGGGCAGGGGCTCTTCGAGATGCTGATCCTGGGCGGCCTCGTCGCGGGCTCCCTCGGCCTGCTGCTTTCTCCGCGCCTCGCCGCCGCCGCGCCTTGGGGCTTCGCGATGCCGCTGTTCTTCCTGGCCGGTTACGCGCTCCTCGACGCCCGACGCCAGGGCGCGCTGGCGCGCGGCGCGCCGCCGGAGCGCGTCCAGAAGCTGCACGATTGGCTGGCGTTGGCGCTCGTGCTCGGAACCGCCGCGGCCGGCGCCGCCGCGTTCGCCATCGCCTTCTCCGAGCCGCCGCCGCCCCCGCCGCCCGACTGGCAGCCGCCGGCCGACGCCGTCTCGGCCGATATCGCTCCCGTCCCCTGACGCGCCCGGGTCGATATTCGGTCGCATTCGCCCTATAGCGCTGAGCCAAAGGGAGGCGGTGCATGAACGGTGCGCGTCTGCCGAGCCGGTCGCTCGGCCTGAAATTCCTGCTCGTGTGCGCGCTCGCCGTGCTGATGAGCCTCCCGGCCTTCGCCGTATTCGCCATCATCTATGAGCGCACCAGCCGCGCCCAGACCGTCATCCAGGAGGTCGGCCAGACCTATGGCGGCGAGCAGACCTTCATCGGCCCCGTCGTGGTCGCGCCGTACCGCGTGGTGCGCGCCGCACCGCCTCCGCCCCCCGGCACCCCTGCACAGCCCCCCACCGTCGAGACCGGCCTCTACATGGTCTTCGCCGATACCGGCCAGGCCAACGCGGTGGTCGATACGGACGTGCGCTCGCGCGGCGGCGGCGATCTCTTCAAGGTGCGCACCTACACCGCCGATCTCGACTTCCGCGCCCATTTCGATCTGACCGGCGAGCCCTCCGAGGCGCCCGAGGGCGCGACTGTCGATTGGAGCCGCGCCGCGATCCTCATCGGCGTCGCCGATCCGCGCGGCGCCCAGGGCAGGGCGGAGATCGAAATCACCGGACGCGGAACAATCCAGCTCGCGCCGGGCTCCGCCTATGGGCAGATCATGGGCAATTACGTGATGGGCTCGTACGCCGGCGGGCCGACTTATGGCGGCGGCCGTTCGATCCAATGGCTAGTCGCCGAAGCGGGCGATCTGGTGCGCCCCGGCGCGATCTTCGATGCGACCTCGCGCCTGCGCTTCACCGGCGTTGAATCGCTCGGCATTGCGGCCTTCGCGCAGAACACCGACATCGCCATCCGCGGCGACTGGCCGGACATCGGCTATGTCGGCGCCTTCCCACGTCCCCCGGAAGAGGGCGAACAGGGCTCGCTCGCCAAGGCCAAGAACGCGAACGGTTTCGAGGAGAGCTGGTCCATTCCGCTCATCGCCCGCAATCTCTCCGCCGCGGGCCTCGCAACGAACCTCTCCAACCTTGCGAGCGCCGATGTGCGCGTGCGCTTCGTCGATCCCTCGAACCCCTACCAGTCCGTGACGCGCGCGCTCAAATACGCGCTGCTCTTCCTGGGCGTCGTCTTCCTCGCGTATTTCCTGTTCGAATCCACCAGCGAGCGGCGCGTTCACCCCGCGCAATACATCCTCGTCGGCCTGGCGCAGATCATCTTCTATCTGCTGCTGCTGGCGATCGCCGAGCGCATGGGCTTCGACTGGGCCTTCCTGATCGCCGCCGGCGCGACCGTGACGCTGATCGGCGCCTATCTCGGCGCCATCTTCAAGAGCCGCCAGCGCGGCTTTGTCGGCATGGGCTGCTTTGCGGCGCTCTACGCGCTCATCTACCTGCTCATGCGCCTGGAGGATTATGCGCTGCTGGCCGGCTCGGTTGCCGCCTTCCTCGCGATCGCAGCGGTCATGTGGTTCACCCGCAATCTCGACTGGTACGGGCTTGCCGGCGAGCTGCGCGGAAGCGACCCGCAGCGACCATCCGCGCCGCCCTCCAACGCTTGACGGGCCCGGCGGCGCTCGCCACGGTCCGCGCCCGGGAACAGTAGGGAATCGTCGATGGTCGAGCTGGCGCTGCCGCGCGGATCCGAGGTCAAGGCTGGAAAACGCTATCCTGCGTCCAAAGAGGCAAAGCGCGTCCGCCGCTTCAAGGTCTATCGCTGGGACCCGGACGTCGGCGGCAATCCGCGCTGGGACATCTACGATCTCGATCTGGACACGTGCGGCCCGATGGTCCTCGACGCCATCATCGCCATCAAGAACACGATGGATTCCACGCTCGCCTTCCGCCGTTCGTGCCGCGAAGGCGTGTGCGGCTCCTGCGCGATGAACGTCTCAGGCCGGAACACGCTCGCCTGCACCATGGGCATGGACGAGCTGCCGGGCGGAACGATCACCGTCGCGCCGCTGCCGCATCAGCCGGTTTTGAAGGACCTCGTGCCGGACCTGACGAATTTCTACGCGCAATACGCCGCCATCGAGCCCTGGCTGAAGGCCGACACGCCCGAGCCGCAGAAGGAGCGCCTGCAGAGCGAAGCGGAGCGCAGCAAGCTCGATGGTCTCTACGAGTGCATTCTCTGCGCCTGCTGTTCCACCGCTTGCCCCTCGTACTGGTGGAACGGCGACCGCTTCATGGGCCCCGCCGCGCTGCTGCAGGCGCGTCGCTGGATCGACGACAGCCGCGACGAAGCCAAGGGCGAGCGCCTCGACGAGCTGGAGGATCCCTACCGGCTCTATCGCTGCCACACGATCATGAATTGCGCCCAGGTCTGCCCGAAGGGCTTGAACCCTGCCAAAGCCATCGCCGAGACCAAGAAGGACCTCGTCGAGCGCATCGTCTAGGCGCGCAGTAGCGCCATCGAAAGTGTGAGGCGCGCTCCCTCTCGATGCTATGGATTAGCTCCAGGGGCGCGTGTCGGAATAGGATTCGCGCGGCTCCCGCCGGCGCCTGGTCCTTTTCCCTGGCGCGAAGCTGCGGCCGGTCAGCACCCGCAGCCCATAAAGGACAAGCCCGGTAAATGTGGCTAGGATCGCCAATCCCTGCGCCGCGATGCCGGTTGCGAACTTGGCCGTGGTGATCAAGGCCATGCCGGCGAGCATGTAGCGAAGCTGCGCCGGCTTATGCATCACCGCATAGGCGAGGCAGGCGTTCTCCGCGATGTCAGCCGCGGAGCTGAGGAAGGGCGTGAGGATCAGCCATTTGAGCGGTGTGTCCTCCCAATGCAGGCGCCGCAGGCCGAAAGCGATCATCGCCGCCATCGCCGAGCCGTAAAGCAGCGCGTTCGGCACATCGAGCGCGTAGAATATGAGCGCGTCCCTGGGCGCCTCTGCCTTCAAGGCGTAGAGCGCACTGCGCGCCGCGGTGTGGGTGTAGCTGAAGCGCGTCTGCAGTTCGACGCCGCCCTGCGCCTCTACCATACGCCCCCAGAACGGCAGGACCATTAGGATGAGCACGCCGTAGGCGATGGAGACCGCCGCCAACGCGACGACGCGCCATCCGCGCACGTGTTTGATGAAGAACGACGGCATGACCCAGTGATCGCGCCAGAAGCGCTCGGAATATTACCTGACCTGAAGCCTATCCCCACCCGCCGCGCGAAGCAAATCGGATGGTTCAAGCCTAGCGCAACAATTTGCTCAGCGCCGGCGCCGAGGCGACGCGCACCGCCTCGGCAACCCCCGGCGTCCAATCATGCAGCGGCCGCGTGCGCCCGTCAGCGAAGCGCACGCCCCCGGGCGCGCTGATCAGGTCGGGCCGCACCGAGGCGCCTCGTGTGCTCAACGCGACGATTCCGTGCGCGCGCAGCGGCCGCACTTCGCCGGGGTCGCTGATCCCGTTCCGGTTCGCATCGCGCCAGAGCGCGAGCCCTCCGAGCTCTTCGCCGGCGACCTCCCCCGAGCGGTCGTCGTCGAGCGAGGCGAGCGCCTCGAAGCCGTCGCGCCAGAACACCGCCCAGGTCCGCGCGCCGATGAGGTCGAACCCCGAGCGCACCTCGCCGCGCCCTTGCGGATCCCACACGAGCCAGGCCGCATGGCGCGTGAGCCACCCTTGCGCCCGCTTGTCGCCGGTGCCGGCGAAATCGAACGCGACGCGCGCCCCCCGATCGACCAGCGCTTCGAAGGGTTCGTCCGTGAGCGGAACGACGATCGGCGTCACGTACATCATCGGCCGGCTCGCTTGCAGCCGCGCGCGCAATTGCTCGAGCTTGCGCCGGTCGGCCTTGTTGCGCGCCAGGTGCGCCAGATGCGCGGCCGCCTCGGTGAGCACGACATGCGTCTCCCAATTCGATTGCGGCCCCGAAAGTTGCGGCAGTCCCAATTGCAGGATCCGTCGCAATTCGCTGCGCGCTTCGTTCAGGCGCCCCAGCCGGTCGAGCGTGTAGGCATGCCCCAGCCGCGCGCGCAGGTTCTCGCCTTCCAGCGCGATGGCGCGTGCATAATGCCCCTCCGCCGCGACGAGCCGCGCCCGTCCTGCTTCGCCCTGCGTGCGCGAGGCGCTCTCCGGGACCTCCAATTGCGGCGCGAGATTGAAATCGAGCCGCGCGCAGCGGGCGCCGGGCGGGAACGTCTGGGGCTTCCCTCCGGGGCCGCCCCGCACCATTGGCGGCGGCGCTTCCGAGCAGGGGATGGCGCCCGCCTCGTTGAGCTCGTTGGTGTCGCTGAGATACGCGAAATTGCCGTTGTCGCGCGCATAGGCGAGCAGGTTGAGCCGCCCCAGCAGCCGCTCGCGCTGCGCTTCCTCGATGCCCTCGGTCGCCGCGACATTGGCGAGCGCGCGGTCGATCGGCGCTTCGTATACCGGCTGCGGCGGCGGGATGTACGGGATCGCTTGCGCCTGCGCCGTGAGCGCCGCGCACGCAAGCGCGATCACACCTGAAATGAACCGCATCGCAGCCCCCCTACATGAACGCCAGCAGCGCATCGAGCGTCTCGCGCGGCTTCTCTTCCGGCACGAAGTGTCCGCATTCGATCGACTCGAAGCGCACGTCGGCCGCCTCCTTGCGCCACAGTGAGGGCACGTCGAAGAGCTGTCCCGTCGTGCCCGATTGCGCGCCCCAGATCACCAGGGTGGGGCAGGCGATGAGCGTGCCGGCGTCGGCCTCGTCATGCGCGATGTCGATGCCCGCGCCGGCGCGATAATCTTCGCACATGGCGTGGAAAGCTTCCGCATTGCCGTTCGTCTCCGCGTACGCGCGCCCTGCGGCCGCGCCGTCCTCGCCGACCGCGCGTCCCATCGCCATCGCGGCCGCCTGCGGCCCCATCAGCATCTCGGGAATGGGCGCGGGCTGGATGAAGAAGAACCAGTGCCAGAGATTGGTCGCCACGCGGCGGTCGGTGTTGGAATAGATGTGCGCGGTCGGCACGATGTCGATGATCGCGAGCTTTTCCACCGCCTGCGGATGATCTTTCGCCAGCCGCCGCGCCACGCGCGCGCCGCGATCGTGGCCAGCAAGCCGGAAGCGCTCGTGCCCAAGCGCGCGCATAAGCCCGACCTGATCCCCCGCCATCCGCCGCTTGGAATAATCGCCTGCCTCCGGCTTCGAGCTTCGCCCATAGCCGCGCAGATCCGCCGCCACGACGGTGAAGCGCTCCGCCAGTCCCGGCGCAACATGCCGCCACATCACGTGCGATTGCGGCGCCCCATGCAGCAGCAGCAGCGGCGGTCCCTTGCCGCCGCGCACCGCATGGATCGTGACGTCGTCCACCGCGACGTCCATCGCCTCGAACCCCGGAAAGAACGGTGCGTCAGCCATCAGCCCTGCGTGAAGCCCGGAACCGGATCGCGCCACGCGCATTCCGGCCCGTCCGGATCGAACGCAGCGTCGCCGTCGTGCGCCAGCACGCTCTCCACGTAGTGTTTCACCTTGCGCGTCGCGACGCCCGCGTCCGCATGCAGCGCCTCGGCCGGAATGAGCGGCCCGAACTTCAGCCGGTACGTGCGCCCCTGCTTGTTCAGGAGCTCGTGGAACAGCGTCATGTCTCGCAGCTCTTTCGAAAACTTGTCGAAGAGGTGGAACCAGAACGCCCACGGTCCCGTCACATGGCAGGGCAGCAGCGGGATGTTGTACTTCCGCGCGAGGCTCGCGGCCGTCGCCATCCATTCGCCGTCGAGCAGCCGCCCTCTTTCGCCGTTCCGCCCGGGGCGCACCCGTGCGAGCCGCCCGGCTGGAAACACCACGATCGGCCGTCCCGCCTCCACCGCCGCGCCCGTCATCTTCAGCGTCAGGCGCGTGCGCTCGCGCGTGCGTTTGGCCAGCACCCATTCCACCGGAATGAGCACGTCGTCGAAGCGCGCGCACACCCGGTGCGCATCGGAATTGGCGTAGAACATGTGGTCCGGGCGCGGCCCCCGCATCGCGTCGTGGAGCGCGATGCCGTCCGTGATCCCGGTCGGATGATTGGCCACCACCAGGAACGCGCCGTCGCGCGGCGCCCGCTCCAGCCCGGTCGCCTCCACATTGAGCCGCAGCAGGCTGCTGATGTGCTCCAGCGCCGCCGCGCCGGCGAGCGGCGCGACCGTGTCGGCCATCCGCACGGCCTTGGAATAGTTGAGGATGCCGTAGAGCGCCGGCCGCATCAGCGGCCAGGCCGGCGTCCGCGACAGGCGCGGCGCGCGCTCTTCGATCAGCACATCCACGATGTGCTTGGCGACCCTGGCCCGGACCCCGGCGCCTCCGACGAGAACGGACTCGCTCATCGCCCGGAGAATCCCACGCTGCGCGCCAAAGGGGAAGGCGCGATCTCCTAAGCCCCCAACCATGGCGCCCAAAGCATTGCGCCTCCCGGCCGGACGCGCTTTGTCTTGCCGATGCAGATCCTGGGACCCTCCGCCGAGGTGCGTCGCCCCTGGCTGGTCGCCCTGATGGGGGCGGCGGCGCTCGCCGCCGCGGGTCTGGCCATGGCCGGCCTGGTCGGGCTCGCCATGAGCCTCCGCGCCGAGCCGGTCACGGTGGTCATCGCCGACGAGGAGCTTGGGCCGGCTTTGGCCGAGGCCCCCTGGGCGGAATCGGGCGGCGAGGGGCCTGTGGTCTGGGTGGTCGCCTCCGGCCAATGCGACGGCTGCGCCGACCTGCTAGGCCGCGACCTCGCCCAGCTGGAGGCCGAGGGCCTGCGCGTCCGCCTCATCCTCGTCTCGCCCCGCGAGGGCCGCCATCCCAGGCTCGACGCGTGGACCGCCGCCTTCGCCGAGACCCGCGATCCTTCGCTGCTCGCCCCGCTGCGCGCGCACCGCCCGGTACCGGAGGTGCCGAGGGACGATCCCGCCATCATCGAGGGCTATCTCGAATGGGGCAGGGCTTCTTACGACCGCATCGCGGCCATCGTCGCCCGCAACGGCGCGACCTTGCGCGCGCCGTCGCTGTTCTGGCGGCGCGGCGCCGAATGGCGACTCGCCGTGGGCACGGACGGCGCCGCCGCCGATCGGGCGCTGCGCGAATTGGCGCCCGGCGCCTGATGCGCCTTCCAATGACCGAGGCAGTCTATCGAGCGCGCGTTGCGTCCGGCGCGCTCCAGCGCGACGCTGCCCAGGAGGGCGTCGCCCGTCGCCTCGAAGGGCTGCAGGACGAGATCGCGCATTGGAAGCCCGGCGCCTGGTTCGGCGCCCGCCCCGCGCCGCGCGGCCTTTACATCTGGGGCGCCGTGGGCCGCGGCAAGTCGATGCTGATGGACCTCTTCTTCGAAGGCGCGCCGATCGCCAAGAAGAAGCGCGTGCACTTCCACGAATTCATGCTCGCGCGCCACGCCTTCCTCCGCCAGGCGCGCGAGCGCGACACGCGTGAGGATCTGATCGCCGGCGCCGCGAAGCAGGTAGCGGAGGAAGCGCGCCTCATCTGCTTCGACGAATTGCAGGTCACCGACATCGCCGACGCCATGCTCGTTGGACGCCTGTTCGAACGCCTGTGGGCGCTCGACGTCGTCATCGTCGCCACCTCCAATCGTGCGCCGGAGGATCTCTACAAGAACGGTCTCAACCGCCAGCTCTTCCTGCCCTTCATCGCGCTGCTCAAAGAGAAGGTCGATGTCGTCGAGCTGGCCGCCGCGCGCGACTATCGTCTCGAGGGTTTGCGCGCCGCGCCGGTTTATTACACGCCGCTCGGTCCCGCCGCCGACGCGTCGATGGACGCCGCCTGGGCGCGCCTCACGCACGGCGCGGCGCCGATGCCGGTGACCCTCGAAGTGCAGGGCAGGAAGCTCTTCGTCGGCCGCCAGGCCGCCGGCGTCGCGCGGCTCACCTTCGCGGAACTGTGCGAAAAGCCGCTCGGCGCCGCCGACTATCTGGAGCTCGCCGAGCGCTTCCACACGATCCTTCTGGAAGGCGTGCCGCGCCTGCGGCCCGACATGCGCGAGGAGGCTGCCCGCTTCCGCACGCTGATCGACGCCCTCTACGAAGCCAAGGCGAAGCTGGTGATGAGCGCCGATGCGCCGCCCGAGGCGCTCTATGCCACGGGCGACCAGAGCTTCGAGTTTGAGCGCACCGCCTCGCGCCTGATGGAGATGCGCTCGGACGCCTATCTCGCGCTGCCGCGCCGCGACGCCGCCTGGAAGCGCGGCGTCGTGGAATAGTCAGAGCGTCGGCAAGTATCTGGGCTTCGGCCCGCGCGGGAACGCCGCGTCGATCCGCGCGATCTCCGCATCAGTGAGCGAGAGTTCGCCGGCCGCCGCATTGTCCGCGGCATGCTTCGCGGTCGCCGCCTTCGGGATCACGAACGCGCGCCGCGCCAGCGCCGCGAGCGCCACCTGCCGCGCCGTCGCGCCGTGCGCGGCCGCGATCTCGCCAAGCACGCGCCCGCCCGCCGATCCCGGCGCTGGAAACGCGTCGTGCCCGAACGGCGAATAGCCCACGAGCGCGACATTGTGCTTCTCGCACCATGGCGCGACCGCATGTTCGATTGCGCGCTCGTCGAGATGATAGAGCACCTGGTTGCACGCGATCCGGCCCGCGCCTGCGATGCTCAGCGCCTCATCCAGATCTTCCACGTCGAAATTGCTGACGCCCCACGACGCGATCTTCCCCCCGCGCGCCAGCTCCTCGAACGCCGCGATCGTCTCGCTCAGGGGATGGCGCCCGCGCCAATGCAGCAGGTAGCAATCGAGCCGATCCGTCTTCAGCCGCGCCAGCGAGCGCTCGCAGGCCTTGATCACGCCCGGGCGCGACGCGTTCGTCGGCAGCACCTTCGAGACGAGGAACACCTCCTCGCGCCGGCCGGCGATCGCCTCGGCCACAAGGAGCTCCGCGTCGCCGTACATCTCGGCGGTGTCGATGTGCGTCATGCCCGCATCGAGCCCCGCGCGCAGCGCCGCGATCGCGGAGGCTCGATCGCTATCGTCGATCAGCCACGTGCCTTGGCCGACGATCGCGACGTGCTTCTGCGTGCTTCCGAATGTTCGCACTCGCATGCGGTCCGCTCCCGCTGCGCCCTCAGGACGAAGGCCGCGCCGGCAGTTCCGGCCGCGGCGCGGGGGTGCGCGGAATGGTTGGACGCCGCGGCGTGCGCAGCGCCGGCCGCACGGCTTCCGCTTCCACGATCTGCGCGATCGGCACGGCCGTGTTGATCACCCGCTCAAACCTGAATCCCGTCTGTGTGAAGAGCGCGGCGAACTCCGCCTCTGTCCGCTCCCGCCCGCCGACCAGCGCCAGCATCGAGATGTCGAAGATCTTGGAGAGGTGGAAATCCGGCGTGTCCGGCCGCAGCGCCTCGATGACCAGCAGCTTGGCGCCGGCGCGCATCGCCTTTCGCACGCTCTTCAGGATTTCGATCGCCTTGTCGTCCGGCCAGTCGTGCAGCACGAACTTGAGGAGGTAGGCGTCCGATCCCTTCGGCACTTCGGTCAGGAAGTCCCCGCCGATCACCTTGAGCCGCGGCGTCTCCTTCACCCCTGCGACGACGCCCGGCAGATCGAACAGCACGCCCTTGGTGTCTCGCGTCTTCGCCAGGATCGCCGCCAGCGTCGCGCCCTGTCCGCCGCCGACATCGGCGATCGAACGGAACTGCGCGAAATCATAGGCGTCCGCCAGCCCCTCATTGGCCATGACGGATTGGTTCGTCATCGCCGCATCGAACGCGCGGCCTTCTTCGGGATGCTTCTGGAAATAGGCCCACAAGCCTTCCGGCGCGAACTTGGCGAGCGAAGAGCCGCCGGTCTTCAGGCTGATCTCGAAATCCGACATCGCCGCCTGCAGGAGCGGCATTCCCTGCACCAGCGCGATCGCGCCCGCGCCGATTGGATGCTCCGAGCGGTAGCACCGGGAAATCTCGTTGTGTCGATAGCGGCCGTCCGCCAGCCGCTCGAACACATCGACCGACGCCAGCAGCCGCATGATGCGCTCCAGCGCGTCGGCGTTGACGTTCGTGCGCGCCGCCAGCGCCGCCGCCGTCTCTGGCTCGTCCCCCAGCGCATCGTAAACGCCTGCGCCGGCGAGCACGTGGATGCAGCGGCTCGTCCACCCGTAGATGACGCTCAAGGCCGCATAGGCGAACGGCCGCGCCTGCGGCGGGTGATCGTCCATGGGCAGCATCTGGGTCACGGAATTAACTCCGCCTTTACCTTTAAGGGCGGGTCCGTGGGCTGCCAAGCAGCGAACGTCGTTAATCGCAGCCTAAATCGCTTCTGCGCGCGGCGCGGGCCGCGCTGAAAGGTTAACGCGGATTGTTGGGCGCAGGATCCCCGAGCGCTTCGTAGGTCACGAGCGCGAACCGTGTGCGCTCGCTCGCCCGCATGCGTTCGGCGATGACTTCGTGCAGGTCCGGCCGCCATGTCGTCCAGCGCTCCACGATCGCGTTCGCCGCGTCGCGGTCTCCGGCGCGCTGCATCGCCAGAACTTCGCGCAGCAGGCCCTCCACCGCCGCCGGATAGCGCGCATAATTGATGTGGAGCCGCCCGTCGGCGAAGCGCAGCACGCCCTTGTCGAGGAACCAGTTCCACTGGATGAGCTGCATCGTGCCATAGGGCGGGTCGCGCCGCGGACGGTTCTTCTGCAGCACGCGCCGCACGCCCGAGGCGTAGATCCCGCGCAGCCGTTCCGCGCTGAACACGCCGCGCTGCCGCAGGATGCGCGCCGCCGTCAGCGAAACGAGGTCCGCCTTCATCTCTTCCATGAGGTCGGCCGTGTCCTGCAGCGCGACGTCGAGGTCCCGCCCGTCCGCCGTCTGATCGACGCCGAGATAATGCCCGATCTCGTGCCAAAGGGTGCGGTTGAACATCCCGTCGGGCGTAAGCTCGCCGTGATGCGCGTCAGCGACCGCCGCGTTGAACGCGAGCTCGTTGCCCTCGAAGAGCTGCGGATTGAGCAAGATGTTGCCGCGCATCAGGATCGTGCGGCCGTATTGCCGCGTGAGATAGGCCTCGTTCGGCAGGATCGTTGCTGTGTTGGTCCCGCGCGCCTGCCCGAAATCCGCGATGATGTTGTAGACCCCCACGGGAATGTTCGTGCGCACCTCCTTGTGCGCGCCGTAGGGCAGCGCGTTCTCCACCACCTGGATGTCGCGGAGCGCGGCCCGCAATTCGTTCGAGCGCGCCACGTCGCGCTGCAGCAGCGAGAACCCGAACGACGCCTTCACGCCATAGATGGAGTCGTCATACGTCTCGTAGGCGCCGATCTCCGCGTTGAGATTGCCGGTGAAATCGCCTGTCACCCACGCCGCGTCGCCGCCCTCGTAATCGTCCGAGATGAGATCGCGCGCGCGCAGGCGCAGGAACCGCGCGAACGCCGCATCGCTCGCCTCCACATGTCCCGCCGCCGCGATCAGGCGGTCATGGATGAAGAAGATGTCTTCCGCGTATGCGACCGAATAGGGGATGGCGAGCAGCCCGCCTTCCGACGCGACGAGCCGCGCCCGCAGGCCCGGATGCAGCGTATCGAGCGCGGGATGCGCATCGAGCGCCGCGATCGCGCGCAAGACGTTCTCCGCGTTCGCCGCCCACACCACGCTGCGATCGTCCATCAGCGCATCGCGTTGCTCCGGATGCGTTGCCAGGTATGCGTCCAGCGTCTCTTTCGTGGCGCCCGCCGGATAGAAATTCCGCGCCGGCGCCTCGGGCGCCACGTTCATGAACGGCTCGCGCCTGTTGTCGAGCGTCGTCGCGATCGGGCCGTTGTTCATGCGGAAGAGATCGTGGGCGCCCGTCTCGTCCATCCGCTGGCTGAGCGCTGCGGCCGCCGCCAATCCCTGCGGATGCAGTTGGTCGATATAGAGACGCTGCATGCGTCGCCCGGCCTGCAGGAGCTCATCGACGGCCGCGCGCTCGCCTTCGCTTAGGCTTGAGGGATCGAAGGCGAGATGCAGCCGCTGCGTGCGCTGCAGGACCGCCTGAAACTGATCGACCGTCCAGGTCGGAACGATGCGCGCCTGCGCGGTCGCTTCCGGTTGCGGCAGAGGCGCTGAGGGCGCCGTGGCGCAGGCGGAAAGGCAAAGCGCCATCAGCGCGGGGAAGATGAGGGAAGGTCGCATGCGCCGTCCCTAGCATGGCC
Source organism: Hyphomonadaceae bacterium (assembly GCA_016791425.1). GTDB lineage: Bacteria > Pseudomonadota > Alphaproteobacteria > Caulobacterales > Aquidulcibacteraceae > CADEEL01. The sequence goes on from JAEUMQ010000017.1 coordinate 84,897, forward strand.
CTCCGGCGCCCGCCAAACCGCCTGCGACCAGCGGGTTTAAGGCGCGATGAGCCGATCGCCTTCGATCGTATGCCCGTCCGGCGGCCCGTACTTGCGCCAATAAGGGAAGAAGTTGAGCCGCCGGCAGACGTCCTGAAAGCGTTCGTCGCGCCGGAACTGCCGCATCTCCGGCATCCACAGCGACGGCAGATGCCCCACCACGTTGAGGATCCCTGTGCGCTCGAACTCACAGAGGATGCCATCGAAGATCGCGTAGGCGTCGTCGAGCGCCCCGAGCATCGCGAACCAGTGCAGGATCATGATCGACCATGGCCAGGTCGCGAACCGATCGGCGAGCGCGGGATTGCGCTGCAGGCCGCGCAGCGCGTCCACCGCCGCGTCGCGATTGGCCGGATCGGCGAACGCCGCGTAGGTGAGCGTGATCGCATCATCGACGCCGGCCGCGCGCATGTCGGCCGAAAAGACCTTCCTGATCTCGTCGCGCGCTTCCTCGATGCGTCCGGCGCGCCGCCATGCCTGCGACCGCATGATCGGCAGCGGCGGAGCGTCGGGCCGGTGGCCGAGCTCGATCGCGATGTCCATGTACCGGAGGGATTCCTCGTCATGACCGGCGAATTGCAGGCAGCCGACGACGCTGAGCGAGATGGCCATGGTCGCCGGCGCTAGCGCGAACGCGCGCCGTGCGCTTTCCAGGCCAGCCTGATAGCGCCCGACCGCGCACGCCTGTCCGAGCGCGTAGCCCTGGAACGGGATCGGCTCGTCGGGATCGAGCGCGCACGCTGATTGGAAACACTCCTCCGCCTCGATCCAGCGCGCATGCATGGCGTGCACCGCGCCGGTGATCCCTTTCACCGCCGCGAGTCCCGGATCGAGCTCCAGCGCCCGCTTCGCTGTGGCATTGATCTCGTCAGCGAGCTGCTGGCGGAAATCGAGCGATTGCCAGAAGAAGAGCACGTTGACCTTCGCCGCATAGGCGCGCGCGAAGTTCGGATCGCGCGCGATCGCTTCGTCGAGGAGCCTGTTCGCGGTCCAGTCGTTGCGGCTGCCGAGCGCCTGGCCGCGCATGTAGAGCTGATAGGCTTCTAGGTCGCGCGTCGGATGCGCCTTCGGCGCGAGGTGCACGCGCAGCGCCCCCGCGATGGCGCCCGCAAGCTCGTCCTGCAGCGCGAACAGGTCCTCGAACTTGCGGTCGTAATTCTGCGACCAGAGATGAAAGCCGCTGTCCGCGTCGATCAGCTGCGCGGTGACCCGGATGCGTTCGCCCGCGCTCCTGACGCTGCCTTCAAGCACGGCTTCGACGCCGAGATCGGCCGCGATGCGGCGGATGTCGGCGTCCTTGCCCTTGTACGCGAAGGAGGAGGTGCGCGCTGGCACCTTGAGCCCCGGCGTGCGCGCCAGCGTGCAGATGAGCTCTTCGGCCATGCCGTCGGAGAAATAGTCCTTCCCCGCATCGCCGGTGAGGTTGGCGAACGGCAGCACCGCCACGGAGGCGCGCTGGGTCGGCTTAGGCGCGGTGGCCGCCGGCGGCGAGAGCGGCGCTGCGCCAGGCGTGATCACGTCCGCCACGAAGCGATAGCCGCGCCCCGGCGTGGTCACGATGAACCGGTGCTCGCCCGGCTGCTCGCCGAGCGCGCGCCGGAGCGCTGAGATGCACTGATTGAGGTTGTTCTCCTCCACCGTGAGGCCGGGCCAGAGCGCCGCCAGAAGCTCGCGCTTCTCCAGGAGCTGCCCCTGCCGCTCCACCAGATAGAGCAGGGCTTCGAACGCCTTCGGCGTGAGGGCGACCGGCTCGCCGGCCGCGGAGAGGAGCTGGCGGCGCTGTGCGTCCAGCCGAAATCCCCCGAACTCGTAGAGGCCCGCCGCCATTCAGAAGCTTTCAGGACGATTCAGGGGCTGGGCCAAAGCGATTTCAGACGCCTCCCGGCAGTCTTCTCATGTGGCCGCAAGGACGCGCAAGCGCCGGGACGGCCAAGAGCGCAAGAGACCAAGCCAGGAGAGTGACATGCTTCCCGAAGAATTCGCCGATATGGGCTACGTGGGTTTCCTGCTTTTCCACGAGCACGGGATGCTGGGCTCTCCGGCCGAGGCGCCCGACCTGCAGGAGGCCGAGCTCATCGCTGCGGCGTGGGCGCGCGAGGCCGAAGAGAAGGCGACCGTGAAGGCCGCGGCCTAAACCGAAACGCCCTGAACGCCGACTCCGGGCCGCTCGTTGTCCCAGATCATCGAGACGATCCGCCAGCCGCCGCCCGGCCCCTCGTTGTCAGGCGCCTGACGATAGAGATGGATCATGTTGATCCCGCGGCGCTCCGGCGCCGCATCGTCGGGCGCCCGGCGGGCCTCGTAGACGCTGCGCACCTGCGCCACGTTGCCGAACACATCGATCCGCCGCTCGATCTCCACTTCGTAGAAATCGTTCGCTTCGAAATACGGCGCGGTGTCGACGCGGTATTCCTCGAGCGACATGATCTTCATCCAGGGCCTGCCCCGATCATCGACGCCCGTCCGCATCTGTCGCGCCTGCGGATGGAAGCACCTCGCTTGCCGCGACCAGTCGCGCGGCCCCTTCGGACCCGAGATCATCGCGTACATCTCGTCGATGACCGCGCCGATCGCCTCTTCGTCGGTCACGCGTCTCAGCGCCGAGTCCGCCGCCGCGGCGTGCCGAAGATCCCGCGCATGAGCTCGCGCGCGATCGTGTTGAAGAGCCCCGTCGCCACGCGCCCGCCGACCCGCTCCGCGGCCGTCGTGCGCGACGTGGACTTCCGCGCCCGCGGCGCCGCGCGCGTCGATCCCCCGTTGCGCGCCGCATCCTTCGCCGCTCGCGCGTCTTCTTTCGCCTGCTCCTTGGCGATCCGCTCCGCGCGTTTGCCCAGGATCTCGTAGGCGCTCTCCCGATCGATCGCCTTGGCGTACTTCTTTCCGAATGGCGAGGCCGCGATCATCGTCGCGCGCATCTCCGGCGCCACGGGCCCGACCTTGGAGCAGGGCGGCCGCACGAGCGTGCGCGCCACCGGCGTCGGTGCGCCTTTGGGATCGAGCACCGAAACCAGCGCCTCCCCGACATGCAGCTCCTGGATCTCCTTGGCGACATCCACGCCCGGATTGGCCCGGAAGGACTTCGCCGCCGCGCGCACCGCCTTTTGGTCCGCCGGCGTGTAGGCGCGCAGCGCATGCTGCACCCGGTTGCCGAGCTGCGAGAGCACGATGTCCGGCACGTCCGACGGCGATTGCGTGATGAAATAGATCCCCACGCCCTTCGAGCGGATGAGCCGCGCGCATTGCTCCACCCGGTCGAGCAATTCCTTTGAGGCGTCGTTGAAGAGGAGGTGCGCCTCGTCGAAGAAGAAGACGAGCTTCGGCTTGTCGAGATCGCCCACTTCCGGCAGCGATTCCCAGAGCTCTGAGAGCAGCCACAGCAGAAAGGTCGCGTAGAGCCGAGGGCTCTGCACCAGCTTGTCAGCCGCGAGCAGATTGATCACGCCGCGCCCGTCGGCTGCGGGCTTCAGCAAATCCTCCAGATCGAGCGCCGGCTCGCCGAAAAAGATCTCCGCGCCGTCCATTTCCAGCTGCAGCAGCCGGCGCTGGATCGCCGCGACGGTGGTGGGCGAGACGAGCCCGTACGTCTTGCCGATCTCCTCGGAATTCTCCGAGATGTAGGTGAGCAGCGCGCGCAAATCCTTGAGGTCCAGGAGCGCGAGGCCCTCCTGGTCCGCGAGCCGGAACGCGATCGTGATCGCGCCGGCCTGCGCATCGCTGCATTCGAGGATCCGGGCCATCAGCACCGGGCCCATCTCCGTCACGGTAGTGCGCACCGGATGGCCCGACGTGCCGTAGAGGTCCCAGAACACCACCGATTGCGCCGCCGGCGCATAGCCTTCGAGCTTGATCTCCTCGGCGCGCTTCACCGCCCAGTCCGGCGGCGGATCGCCAGGCGACGCGATGCCCGAGAGATCGCCCTTCACGTCGGCGGCGAACACATTGACGCCGTTCGCCGCGAATTGCTCCGCGAGCACCTGCAGCGTGACGGTCTTGCCCGTTCCAGTGGCGCCGGCGATGAGCCCGTGCCGGTTGGCGCGCTTGAGCGGCAGGTTCTGCGGGCCTTCCGGCGCCGCGCCGATGAAGATATCTGACAAATCGCTGCTCCTCGGGCGCGAACATGGCGCCGCCCGCCCTATAGGCCAAGCGCTAACGCTGCCCATTCTGCGCCGGCCTTGGCCCGATATCGGCGGTCAGGCGACGTTCAGTCGCCGGAACTTGTTGAAGATCGCGAACGGCGCGCCGGAAAGATAAAGGTCCACGTACCGCAAGGACTGATAATCGCCGTTGAGCGCGACGCGCGGCAGCGCGTGGACATGCGCGCGGTGCGCGTTGAAGAGCAGCCCCTTGCGCGTCGTCACCGCGCTTGCGAACCCGAGCTCCTTGGCGATCTCGAACTCCCGCGGTCCCGCCGCGCGCGGATCGCCGTAAGGATAGGCCAGATGCTCCGGCCGCGCGCCGAGCGCCGCTTCGAGCGCCTTCGCGCCGTCTTCGATCTCGGCCCGCGCGCGCGCCGCGTCGAGCTTCGCCAGCGCATAATGCCCGACTGTGTGCGCGCCGATCGTGACGATCGGATCGGCCGCAAGCTCCCGCACTTCCTCCCAGCTCATCGCCTGTCGCTCGCAGAGCGCCTTGAGCGACACCCCGTAGCGTTGCGCCAGGTCGCGCACGAAGGCGCGCTGGCGGTCCTCGTCCGCCCACCACAGCCATTCATGCAGCGTCTGGAACGCCGCGGCCTTCTCCGCGATCGTGCGGCAGGGCAGGCGCTCCGCGCCGCCGTCGCGTGCAAAGGCGATATCGTCCTGGGTCGCGATCACGTCCTCGATCGCGTGCCACCACAATTCCGCACTCCCGTCCGGCAGCGCCGTCGCGACATAGACCGTGAACGGACAATCGAGCGCCTTCAGCGTCGGATAGGCGAGCTTGAGATTGTCGCGGTAGCCGTCGTCGAAGGTGAGGACCGCGAACGGCGCGGCATCTTCGCTGGCGAGCCGGACGAGCGCCTCGTCCATGCTCACGATCTCGAACCCGCGCGCCCGGATCCGCTTCACTGCGGCGCCCAGGAATTCGGGGCTGAGGTGGAGGCCGTAGTTCGGGGAAAAGTCCGGCGGCGCCCCGCGCGACACCTGGTGCATCATGAAGATGATCCCGCGCCCGCGCGCGATCGGCGCCAGCGCCCGATAGGCGCCGGTGTAATAGAGCGTCTCCAGGCCCGCCTTCATCACGGCCGGATTCATTAACTATCCCGTCTCTTCCGCACTCTGAGAAATATCCTGCCGGAAATTGACCATTCAATGAAGGCGCCAGGTTGGTTTTGACCCCGCCGCCGCGAGCCCATTGCGCGGCTCTGGAAGAGGTTTAGGGTCCGCCCAAATCCCCTTTTCGACTTTCCCCAAGGCAAATCTCATGGATACCGGCGCGCGCGGCGATCTGGCTGTGAACGTTGAGGATTTTCTATCGCGCGCTGGGATGGCCGGGCGTTGGCCCGCATTCAAGGCGGGCGCCCGCCTCGCGCCCGCCGCGGCGCAATTCCTGGCCGGCTTCCACGACGACGCCTCGATCGACGAACTGGGCGATCTTGGCATCGACGATCTCATTTCGCTCGCGCACGAATTCTGGGCCTGGCGCGTCGAGCGCAAAGCCGGCGAGCAGAGCGTGCGCATCCGTCCCGCCAACGGCGTCGATGGGCGTGTTCTGAAACGCGACATCCTCGAGATCGTCGGGCCGGACATGCCGTTCCTGGTCGATTCCGTCATGGGCGAATTGACCGACCATGGGGTCTCCGCGCTCGCGCTCTTCCATCCCATCGTCCGGGAAAACGGCGCCGCGGAATCCCTCATCCAGGTGCACATGCCGACGCTCTCGCCGGCTCGCGCCGCTGCGATCGCCGATGGCGTCGCCGCGACGCTCAAGGACGTGCGCGCCGCGGTCGGCGCCTTTGCGCAGATGAAGGAACGCATGCTCGACCGCGCGCAGGAATTGTCGCGCGCCTCGACGGACGCGCCCCGCGAGGCGGTGGACGAATCCGTCGCGTTCCTGCGCTGGCTCGCCGCCGATCGCTTCACGTTCCTTGGCGCGCGCGACTACGCCTATGTCCGCGGGCCCGATGGGCGCCTGCAGCCGGGCGAGCCGATTATCCTGGAGGAGACCGGCATCGGCCTTCTGGCCGACCCCGAGCGCTACGTCCTGCGCACCTCCAACGAGCCGCTCGTCATCACGCCCGAGATCCGCACCATCCTGGAGGATCCCACCCCGCTCATCGTCGCTAAATCCACGCTGCGCTCGCGCGTGCACCGCCGCGCGCCGGCCGACTATATCGGCGTCAAGCGCTATAACGCGGCCGGCGATGTCGTGGGCGAGACCCGCTTCGTCGGCCTCTTCGCCTCCGACGCCTACACCGAATCCACCCGCGAGGTTCCGCTCATCCGCCGCAAGGTCGCCTGGGTGCTCGAAGCCGCCGGCTTTCCTCCCGGCGGCCACAAGCACAAGACCATGCGCAACGTGCTGGAAACATATCCGCGCGACGAGCTGTGGCAGGTCGCCAAGGAGGAATTGCTCCGCATCGCCAAGGGTGTGATGCACCTGCTCGATCGCCCGCGCGCCCGCGCGTTCAATCGCCGCGATCCCTTCAACCGCTTCGTCACTGCGATCGCATACCTTCCGAAGGATCGCTTCAACTCCACGCTGCGCGAAGCCGTCGGCGGCCGGCTCGAAGCCGCCTATGGCGGCCGTGTCGAGGCCTATCACACGCTGCTTTCGGACGGCCCGCTCGCGCGCGTCTTCTACGTCATCGGCGAAATCGACCGCGCACGCGCCGAGCCCGATCAGCAGATCCTGGACGACGAGATCGCCGCGCTCACCCACACCTGGGAGGACGGCTTCGAGGACGCGCTTGTCGCTTCCCCGTTCGACGAAGCGGCGCGCGAAGAGATCCGCCATCGTTATGCCGGCGCGTTCTCCGCCGGCTATCGCGATCGCTACGACGCGGAAGAATCGCTCGTCGATATCGCCGCCATCGCCAATGCGCGCGAGGACGCGCCCGTCCATGTCCGCGCCTACCGCATCGCCAAGGACACGCCCGAGATCGTCCGTTGCAAGATCTACTCGCGCGGCGAGGTGCTGCCGCTCTCCGCCATGGTCCCGATCCTGGAGAACATGGGCCTCTTCGTCACCGCGGAAGTGAACTTCGCCGTCCGCCTCGCGTCCGTCGCCGGCAAGCCCGAGCTCGAAGTGCACATCCACGAGCTCAAGATGCGCTCGGGGGAGAGCGCGGCCATCGATCTGAAAAAAGTCGGCCTGTGCTTCGAGGACGCCTTCGCCGCGGTCTGGACCGGCCAGGCCGAGAATGACGGCTTCAACCGCCTCATCCTGAAGCTCCCCGCGCAATGGCGCGACGCTGCGCTCCTGCGCGCGCTCGCGCGCTTCCGCCAGCAGACGGGCCTCGATCCCTCCCAGCCCGTGCAGGAGGAGGCGCTCGCCGCCAATCCGCACATCGCCGCGCTCATTCTCGAGCTTTTCGCGGTGCGCTTCGATCCCGCGAATGGCCTTGGGCAGGATGCGCGCGCCGCACAGGTTGCCGAGATCGAGGCGAAGATCGACGATGCGCTGAACGCCGTCGCCAGCCTCGATTCCGATCGCGTGCTCCGCCGCATCGCCAAGCTCGTCGGCGCCATCACCCGCACCAATTTCTACGCCCGCAAGTCCTGCATGAGCTTCAAGATCGCCAGCCGCACGCTAGACGATCTGCCGCTCCCGAAGCCCTATCGCGAGATTTGGGTGTCGTCCCCGCAGGTGGAGGGCGTGCACCTGCGCTTCGGCCCCGTCGCGCGCGGCGGCCTGCGCTGGACCGACCGCCGCGACGACTTCCGCACCGAAGTGCTCGACCTGGTGAAGGCCCAGCAGGTGAAGAACTCGATCATCGTACCGGTCGGCGCCAAGGGCGGCTTCTTTCCGAAGCAATTGCCCGCGCGCGGCGCGCCGGGCTTCCTCGAAGCGGGGCAGGCGGCCTACCGCACCTTCCTGCGCGGGCTCCTCGACATCACCGACAACATCGCCGGCGCCGAGATCGTTCCGCCGAAGAATGTCGTTCGATGGGACGCCGACGATCCCTATCTCGTCGTCGCCGCCGACAAGGGCACCGCGACTTTCTCCGACATCGCCAATTCCATATCCGCCGAGTACGGCCATTGGCTCGGCGACGCCTTCGCTTCCGGCGGCTCCGCCGGCTACGATCACAAGGCGATGGGCATCACCGCCAAGGGCGCCTGGGAAGCCGTGAAGCGCCACTTCCGCGAGATCGGCAAGAACATCCAGGAAGAGCCGTTCACGATGATCGGCGTCGGCGACATGTCCGGCGACGTGTTCGGCAACGGCGTGCTCCTCTCGCGCCAGATCAGGCTCGTCGCCGCCTTCGATCACCGCGACATCTTCATCGATCCAGCCCCCGATCCCGAAGCGAGCTGGATCGAGCGCAAGCGCATGTTCGATCTGCCGCGCTCGAGCTGGCAGGACTATACCAAGTCTCTCATCTCGCAGGGCGGCGGCGTCTTCTCCCGCAGCCTGAAAGCCGTGCCGCTGTCGCCCGAGATGCAGGCCCTGGCCGGCCTCTCCGCCAAGACCGCGACGCCGGCCGAGCTCATCTCCGCGCTCCTGAAGGCGCCGGCCGAGCTCTTGTGGTTCGGCGGCATCGGCACCTTCGTCAAAGCCAAGGCCGAAAGCCATGCCGAGGTCGGCGACAAGGCCAATGACGGCGTGCGCGTGGACGCAGAGGATGTGGCCGCGCAAATCATCGCCGAGGGCGCCAATCTCGGCATCACCCAGGCCGGCCGCATCGCCTTCGCGAGAAAAGGCGGTCGCATCAATTCCGACGCGGTCGATAATTCCGCCGGCGTCGATACCTCCGACCACGAGGTGAACATCAAGATCCTGCTCGCCGATGCGATCGGCGCCGGCGCGCTGAAGTCCAGCGAGCGCGACGCATTGCTCGCCGACATGACCGACGAGGTCGCCCGCCTCGTGCTCATCGACAATTACGATCAGACCAAGGCGCTCTCCCTCGCCCAGGCCACCGCGTCCGCCGATCTCGACGCCGGCGAGCGCATGATCGAGCGCCTGGAGCGCTCCGGTAAGCTCATTCGCCGCGTCGAGGGCCTTCCGAGCGCGGAGGAATTCCGCGCCCGCCGCGCCGCGGGGCAAGGCCTCGCGCGCCCCGAGCTCTCCAAGCTCCTCGCCTACGGCAAGATCGATCTCTTCGACGCACTCGTCGCCAGCCCCGCGCCCGACGATCCCCACTTCGAAGGCCCGCTCGTCCACTACTTCCCGACCCCGCTCAAGCGGTTCGAGCCGCAGATGCGTCGCCATCGCCTGCGTCGCGAGATCATCGCCACCTACCTCGCCGACGATCTCATCAATATGGGCGGCCCCACCTTCGTCGATCGCATGCACGAAGCCGTGCATGCCGATCCCGTCTCCATCGCCTGCGCGTTCGAGGCGAGCCGCCACATCCTGCGTCTCGACGATTTCTTCGCCCGCGTCGATGCGCTCGACAATCTGGCGCCGGCCAAGGTGCAGACCGACCTCTGCCTGGAATCCACCCGCGCGCTCCGCCGCGCCACGACCTATCTCGTGCGCCATGGCGGTCTCGCCCAAGGGGCGTCGCCAGGCCGCACCATCGAGGACCTGATCGCCTTTTACCGCCCGCAGGTGGACGCTCAGCGCGATCTCATCTGGGCGAGCCTCACCACAGTGGAGCGCCGCCGCGCCGAGGCCCGCCGCGGCGCCTTCCAGTCCGCCGGCGCCCCCGCGGATGTGGCGCTGCACGGCGCCGCGCTTTCCCCTCTCGCCGCCGCCCTCGACGTCGCCGACATCGCCGCGCGCCGCAACTGGCCGGCGCCTGCCGCAGCCTTCCTTTATCGCGCGCTCGGCGCCGAGTTCGGCATCGACCGCCTGGTCGCCGCCGCCATGGGCCTTTCGCTCGATCAGCACTGGGATCGCCTCGCCGCGCGCCGTGCGACCGAGGATTTGTTCGACCGTCAGCGCGCGCTCGCCGAAGCCGCGCTCGCCGCAATCGGCGCCCCGCCGGATCGTCCGGACGCGGAATGGGGGACGCGCGCCGCCGCCGAATGGGCCGCAAGCCTAGGAGCCCCCGCCGAATCCGCCCGCCGCACGCTGGCCGAGCTCGAAGGGCAGGGCGGCTGGACCTTCGCCAAGCTCGTCATCGCCGCCGCCGAGATGCACGCGCTCGCCGGCGCGGTGGAACAATAGATGGATCGGCTTGCCGGCTTCAGCCTCGAGACATGGCTCGCCATCGGCTCCGGCGTGCTCGCCGTGCTCTCCTTCCTGTTCAATTGGGTCGTCGTCTCGCGCCAGAGCGCGCGTGAAGCCGAGACTCTCCGCGCCGCGCGCGACGCCGATCTCATCGCCTGGGCCGACGACGCCATCGCCGCCCTGGGCGACGCCCAGGAATTGCTCCGCGAGCGCGGCCGAACGTTGAGCGCCGACGCCTTCAAGGTCGGCCATTCGAAGTGCCGCACGCGCTTCACCGTGCTGCTCGACCGCGGCCGTCTCTTCTTTCCCGGCGCGCTTGCGGACGGCGAGGATGACAATCGGGAGAGCGCCTATCGCGGCCGCTCGCACCCCGCATTGCAGGCGCTCTTCGACGCCTACCAGGTCGTCACCAAGACCAATCGCGACAATGTCGAGTACACCCGCGAGGACGTCATGGCGCTGGTCGCCGCGCGCCGTCGCTTCGTCTCCGAAGTCTTCGACGCCGTCGATCCGCGCCGCCGCGTCGCCGCCATCGCGCGCCTGACGCGATAGGCGTTACGCCGCGCCGCGCAGCAGCGCCTGATAATGCCCGATCGCGCGCGCTGTGAGCTCCGGATCGTACCGCACGCGCATATCGTTCGCGCCTTCCTCGTCGAAGGCGTGCGTCGCCGCCGCGAAGAACTCGGACGTGATCGGCACATCGTCCATCTCCAGTCGCCGCACCAGCTTGAGCGGCCCGGCTTTCCCGACGACATAATCCTTCCCGCCGACGATCACGCATGTTTTCGGGCTGATCCGCCAGCCCTTCGCGCCGGCCACGCTGCCGATGCCCGCATAGGGATACACCAGGAACGCCGCCACGACGCCCGCCAGCACATCCTCCGGCAACGGAGCGATCTTCGTCGCGCGTTCTGCAGCCGCGCGCGGCATCGAGAGCGCGTCCGCCGCGGTCCACCCCCCATGACTCCAGCCCGCGAGCGCGATGCGCCGCGGATCGGCCCAATCCTGTCGCCGCGCCCATTCCAGCGCCGCGTAGAGATCGCCCGCGCGCTCGGGCCCCTGCAAGCGCAGGCCCGAACACACGGTTGCGTACGCCTGCGTCTTCGAAATGTTCCGGTGCGCATAGGAATCCACGATGCACGCCGCCCAGCCCGCTTCGCGCGCGGCCTCGGCATAGACGCCCTGCAACGGCTTCACCCCGCCGCAGCCGTGAAACTGCAGCACGACCGGAAACGGCCCCTCGCCATGCGGCTTCACGATCCGGATGTGCGGCGCGAGCGCCGCGATCCGCGTCTCGAACGAGCTCATGCTGAGCGGCCCAGATTGCGCGCCTTCCCGGTTGTCGGGATGGGACGGGAAGGGGAGTGCATCTGCCATGTTTGGAATATAGTCACGACGCGACACAAGGGAGGCGTGAGGTGCTGAGACGAACTTTCCTTCTGGGCGCCGCCGCGCTCAGCGCTTGCGGCCCCTCATTGCCGGCGGTTCCGCCCGAGCGCGTCGTGGATCGCATCTACGATCCCTATCGCGGCCGCGGCGAAGGCGGCCGCATGCGCCTGCAGAACGCCGCGCCCTGGACCGACGATCTGAAGAACATGATCGCCGCCGCCGACCGCCGCGCCGTGCAGACGGGCAAGACCTGGATCGAGGTCGATCCCTTCCTGAATGCGCGCGACGTCGAGGTCGGCCAGATCTCCGCCACGGCCGATGCCCCGCCGGCCGACGGCAAGGCGACCGTGACCGCGCGCTTCACGCTCTCGGGCCAGCCGGGCCAGGTCACGTACGACCTGGTCGTCGTCGGCAAGGAATGGCGCGTCGCCAACATCCGCGGCGAGAACTACAATCTCGAAGCCATCGCCGCCCGCGGCGTGGTGAATTGAGCGCTCAGTGCTTGAAGTGCCGCATGCCGGTGAACGCCATGGCGAGGCCCGCCGCGTCGGCCGCCGCGATCACCTCGTCGTCCTTCACCGAGCCGCCCGGCTGGATGATGCATGTCGCGCCAGCCTCCGCCGCTTGCAGCAATCCGTCCGGGAACGGAAAGAACGCGTCCGACGCGCAGGCTGAGCCCTTGGTCAGCGGCTCCGCCCATCCCGCGGCTTCCGCCGCCTCGCGCGCGCGGATCGCCGCGATGCGCGCGCTGTCGCGCCGGTTCATCTGCCCCGCGCCGATCCCGGCCGTGCGCCCGTCCTTGGCGTAGACGATCGCGTTCGACGCCACGTGCTTGCACACCGTGAACGCGAAGAGCATGTCGCGAATCTGCGCGGGCGTCGGCTTTGCCTTCGTCACGATCTTGAGGTCCGCCACCGAGATGCGCCCATTGTCGCGCGATTGCGCGAGGAAGCCGCCCGCGATGGATTTCACCTTCACGCCCGGCGCCCACGGATCGGGAAGCCCGCCGGTCAGCAGCAGGCGCAAATTCTTCTTCGCCGCGAACACCGCAATCGCGTCTTCGTCCGCATCCGGCGCGATCACCACTTCAGTGAAGATTCGCGTGATCGCCTCCGCGGCGCGCGCATCGAGCTTGCGGTTGAGCGCAACCACGCCGCCGAACGCCGACACCGGATCGCATGCGAACGCGTGCTCATAGGCTTCCTCCGGGCTCGCGCCGAGCGCCACGCCGCACGGATTGGCGTGCTTGATGATCGCTACAGCGGCGCTCTGCGCCGGATCGAATTCCGCGACGAGCTCGACCGCCGCGTCCGCGTCGTTGAGATTGTTGTACGAGAGCTCCTTGCCCTGCAGCTGCCGCGCAGTCGCGACGCCCGGCCGCTGCTCCGCGGTGCGATAGAGCGCCGCCTTCTGGTGTGGGTTCTCCCCGTACCGCAGCGTCTGCGCGAGCCTGCCGCCCAAGCCCCGCCAGGGCAGGGCGAACTCGCCGATCTCGCCGGCGAACCAGCTCGAGATCGCGGAATCATAGGCCGCCGTGCGCGCATACGTCTTCGCCGCGAGATATTTCCGCAGCGCCAAAGTCGTCGCGCCGCCATGCGCCCGCATCTCGGCCAGGATCGCGTCGAGATCCTCGCCGTCCGTGGCGAGCGTGACGAACGTATGGTTCTTCGCCGCAGCGCGCAGCATCGCGGGTCCGCCGATATCGATGTTCTCGATGCAATCGTCGAAGTCCGCGCCGCGCGCGATGGTTTCCTCGAACGGGTAGAGGTTCACGTAGAGGAGATCGATCGGCTGGATATGGTGCGCCTTCATCGCCTCCACGTGCGCGTGCGAGTCGCGAACCGCGAGCAGGCCTCCGTGTACGCCCGGATGCAGCGTCTTCACGCGTCCATCCATCATCTCGGGAAAATGCGTCAGCGCCGACACGTCCGTCACCGGAATGCCCGCGCTCGCGATCGCGCTCTTCGTGCCGCCGGTCGAGACGAGTGCCACGCCAAGCTCGTGTAGCGCGCGCGCCGCGTGCTCAAGGCCCGTCTTGTCGGAAACTGAAATGAGCGCCCGTTTGATGGGCGCAAGATTGGCTGTCATGTGTCCATCTCAATCGATGCGCTGCAGCGCCCAGCGCAGGCGGTTCGGCGGCCCTTCGCCCGAGCCGTTCGGATCGGCCGCGCCCGAAAGCACGATCTGGCTCGTCTCCTGCCGCGGCTTGTCGGCGTAATCCTGCCGCCCCGCGAGATAGATCGAGTCCTCGATCGCCACGCGCGTCGCGTCCGTGCGCAGCCGCCAGATCGCGCCGCCGGGCGTGATCAGCCGCGGCTCCCGCGGCGCGGCCCATTCGGCCCGCACGCTCGGATGCAGGTGGAACCGCACCGCGAACGGGATCGCCTGCAGGTTCGGGCTCTTGCCGTCATTGAGCGGCCGCCCGAGCTCGTCCGCGCCGCGCACATTGCGCCCTTCCTTGTCCATGAACAGGAAACGCCGGTGCACGAACCCGAACTCTTCGCGATAGCCCTCGTGGCGCGCCTCGATATGCACGCCATCCTCTTCCTCCATGCGCTTGGAGGAGAACGCGAACTCGAGCGGATAGGCCGCGCCGCGCCCGCGCTTGGGCTTGGAGAATTCCGCCGACAATGAATCATCGAGCGCGAGCGTCGAATGCCCGTTGGTCGCGCGCGCCGCTGCGCGCCAGTCCGGCGCCAGCTCCCGCGCTGCCCCGACATTGACGATGAGCCGGTCGCGCCCGGTGGAAAGCTCGAACGCGAGCGCGCTCGCATGCGCGCGCTCTCCATGCGCCGGCGGCGGCGCCCCGCCCACGTCCATGACCACGACCGAATCTCCGGCCGAGAGGTGCTGGTAGCCCGATTGCGTCGCGAACCGGAAAGCCGGCATGCCCGCGCCCGCCTCCTTCAGGATGCTCTCCAGCGACGCAGCCGATCCTTCCGAGCCGCCATGGAAGCAAGCGAGCCCGCCGTCGCCGAGCCGCAGCAGGCGCAAGAGCTGCGCCGCGCGCGGGATCGTCTCCCGGATGAGGCGCGGCGTCTCGAACCCGCCGCGCGCCAGCGCATCGTCGATCGAGATGAGATCGGCGAGCGCTTCGGCCAGCGCCTCCGGCGATCGCGACAAATGCCCGCCGTCGGGATGGAATTGCGTCGAGCAAGCCTCTTCCAGGAGCTCCACGCCTTGTTCGGCGATCCGCTCGCCCTCGTCCCCGATCGCCAGCCCCGCGAGCGTCAGCGCCGCGCCGGTCTTGATGCGCAGATGAGGCGCGCGCAAATCCTTCCACGCCGCCATCAGATGATGCGCCTGCCAGCCGAAGCTCTGCAGCAGCTGCGTGCGGGCCTGCCCCTTCGTCTCGAACGCCGGGCGCGCATGGCAGAGCCAAGCATAGAGCCGCTCGGCGGTCAGCTCCGGCGCCCATGCCGCCTCGTGCCATTGCCCGAATCCCGATTGCCAGCGCTCGAGCAATTGCGCGATGCGCGGATGCGCTTCGGCGCCAAGCGCCGCCAGATCGATGAGCCACGAGAAAGAATGCAGCCGCGAGGTGAAGTGCGAGGAGGGATGCGCCGCGCCCCACGGGATGAGGTGCTGTCCCGAAAGCCGCTCCGTCGCGATCCGCCAATGCCCGGTGGCGATCTCCCGTCCGCGCCGCGCGTCCCCAACGCGCACGTCGTGTCCGAAGAGCGCGATCCGCGAGGGCGGGCTGCTCGCGCGGCTCGCCCGGTAGAACGGCGTGGAGCGCCATTCGTCCACCGCCGCGTTGAGGAGCGGCCGCCACGGGGAGGCGCCGCGCGCCACCTCGCTACTGCCCCTTCAGGCGCGCGATGTTGCGCGCATAGGACGCCTCGCCCTTGCCGTCGAACACCGCGCTTCCCGCCACGAGCACCGTCGCGCCCGCATCCACCGCGCGTTTCGCGGTCTCCGGATTGATGCCGCCGTCCACTTCAAGCCACGCCTTCGATCCGATCTTGTCGAGCCGCGCGCGGATGTCGCTGATCTTGCGCAATTGGCTTTCGATGAACGCCTGCCCGCCGAAGCCGGGATTGACGCTCATGACGAGCACGAGATCGACCTCTTCAAGGACGTACTCGATCGCCTCCACCGGCGTCTGCGGCGTCAGCGTCACGCCCGGCTTCACGCCGGCTTTCCTGATCCGCTGCAGCGTGCGGTGGGTGTGCGGCCCCGCCTCCACGTGGACGGTGATGATGTCGGCGCCCGCCTCGACGAACGCGTCGAGATGCGGGTCCACCGGCGCGATCATCAGGTGCACGTCGAGCGGGAT
Organism: Hyphomonadaceae bacterium; assembly: GCA_016791425.1. Lineage (GTDB taxonomy): Bacteria > Pseudomonadota > Alphaproteobacteria > Caulobacterales > Aquidulcibacteraceae > CADEEL01. The sequence goes on from JAEUMQ010000017.1 coordinate 100,867, forward strand.
CGTCGCGTGCGGCTTCAAGGCCTTCACCACCGCGGGACCGATCGTGATGTTGGGCACGAAATGCCCGTCCATGACATCGACATGGACGAAGTCCGCGCCCGCGCGCTGGATCGCTTGGACCTCTTCGCCCAGCCGGGCGAAATCCGCCGACAGGATCGATGGCGCTATGAGGGGCATGCGGTCGCGGTAACAGGCCCCGGGGGAGGGCGCAAGGCGATCAGGCGGCGCCGACGAGCCGCGCGGCGTAGAACCCGTCCATGCCGCCGCGATCCGGCAGGTGCGAGGGGAGCGTCCGCAGGTCCCCCTCGGCGCTGACCAGCGGCTCGCCGACCTCGTCCATGCCAATCTCCGAGCGCCGCCAGCCGCCCGCCTTGAGCGCCGCCGCCACGATCTCCGGCCCTTCCTCCGGCTCCAGCGAGCACACCGCGTAGACGAGCCGCCCGCCCGGCTTGAGCCACGCGCCCGCCCGCGCCAGCAGCCGCCCCTGCAGGTCGGTCAGCGCCTTGAGGTCGGTGGGGCGCCGCACCCACGCCACGTCCGGATGCCGCCTGAGCGTCCCGGTCGCGCTGCACGGCGCATCGAGCAGGATCGCGTCGAACCGCGGCTCAGACCTCCATTCCAGCGCATCCGCGCACACGATCTCCGCCTGAAGCCGCGTCCGGCTGAGGTTCGCCCGCACCCGCTCCAGCCGCTCCGCGGAAATATCGAGCGCGGTCACGCGCGCGCCTGCCGCCGCGAGCTGCATCGTCTTGCCGCCCGGCGCCGCGCAAAGATCGAGCACGTCCTGCCCGCGCACCTCCCCGAGCAGCCGTGCCGGCAGCGCCGCGGCCGCGTCCTGCACCCACCATTCGCCCTCGCTGAACCCTGGCAAGGTTTCGACCCCGCCCCTTGAGGGGAGGGGGTAGGGGGTGGGGTGATCCTCCGCCTTCCGGGAATCCCCCGCCAGTCGAACGGCGCCGGTCGGCAACACGACCCCGCCAAGCCTCTGCGCCCAACCCTCCGCGTCGCTCTTCACGCTGAGATCGAGCGGCGGCTCCTCCAGCAGCGCCGCCGCAATCTCCGCCGCGACGCCGTCGCCATAAGCCGCCCGCCAGCGCGCATAGAGCCAGCCCGGCAAGTCCGCGCCAGGCGGAAGCGCCTCCAGGATCGCGCCGCCTTCACTCGCCACCTTCCGCAGCACCGCGTTCATCAGCTTCGCGAACGCCGCCGTGGCGCGCGCGGAATTCGCCAGCGTAACCGTCTCCGACACCACCGCATGCGGCGGCGTCTTCAGCACCAGCAATTGCGCCGCCGCCGTCCGCAGCAGCGCGCGCGCGAGCTTCGCCCCGTCCGGCAACGGCCGCTGCACGAACCGCGCGAGCACCGCATCGATCCCGCCGAGCCGTCGCAACGTCGCCGACGCGATCGCCCGCGCGAACGCGCGATCGCGTCCTTCCAGCGCCTTGAACGAATGCGTCTGCGCCAGCGCCGCCTCCAGCGTGCGCCCCTCATCGAGCACCGCCGACACGATCTCGGCCGCCGCCAGCCTTGGAGAGACCGACATTTTTACAGACCCGTGCGCTGTTCGAAGAAACCATTTCGCACAAGGTCGGACATCGACCCCGCGTCCGTCTTGAAAATCCCAAGACGGCTCAGCGTTCGCGCCAGCCTAGCGTCTTGGCCGCCGAAGTTCTGCACGTGGAACTTCTCACCTCCTGCACTGATCCCAAGAAGCTGGAGGTTGGTCTCCGTCCACGAGAAGCCGACCGAAAACACTTGATCGGCCTCATCGATTGCAGCGCGCACTTCATCAACCACGGAACTACCGGTTCCGTCCGCAAGGCCCAAATTCTCAAACTGCTGAAGTATCCAGGTAGACGAGTCGTGCAATTCGGTCGGAAGCTCAGAGAAAGCGCCGTACGGATAGTGAAACTGGAAGCACTGATCGAGGGGCGGGTAATCCCGCTCCGCAACCGGCCACATCTGCTGCAAGAGTGTTTGCAATAAGCGGTCATAGTTGAAGCTGATGACCTGAACCGGTGTCAGCGTTTGAGCCTTCAATACTAGTGGACGACAGACTCCGACGAAGAGGCGTATCCAGTTTTCAACGGTGCCCGCGCGCCATGGGCTTTGAAAGGATGGCTCAAAGCAGCCACGGCGTAGCTGCCAGCTACGTTCGTGTTGTTCGTACAAGCCCTCGAAGAGAACCGCGGCGATGAGTGTTCTCACAGGATCTCGCAGGGATGGGTTGTCGCGCAAAAAGTCATCGACACTTGTGTGAAAGTTGGCCCGACGAATGGTCTCGGCGACCGAGGTCGCGGAGGCATGGACGTCGCCCTCCATTCCCTTCAGCGTGGAAAAATAGGCGAACGCCTTCGGGTTCGGAGTTTTTTGACTCTGAAGGAAGCGTTCCACGCCGCCGACCACCGGCCGATCCCAGAATTGCTCGTAGACGGCCACCAAGCTGGAGCTGTTCTGGATTACCCGGCGCCACAGCTCCTCGCCCAGGGGAGCTCCAAAATCATAGCTCGCGCCGGCGCCCAGAATGATCGTGGTATTAGACGAGAACATCGAATGGAGTGCCGCTAACCCCACGGCCCAGGCTTGCGGCCCCAGGGCCCAGGCCCGCCCGCTGCGCTCGGCGCGGTCTGCGTGAAAGCCGGCGACGCCGACCCCATCACCGCCGCGATTTCCCGGAGCGCCCGCACGCGGTTCCCCGTGTTCGGGTGCGTGGAGAAGAGGTTGTCCGCCCCGCGCCCGGTCAGCGGATTGATGATGAACACGTGCGCGGTCGCCGGATTGCGCTCCGCATCCATGTTCGGGATGCGCTTGGCGAAGCCCTCGATCTTCTCCAGCGCGCGGGCGAGCGCATTCGGATCGCCCGACAGCTCCGCGCCGCCGCGGTCCGCCTCGTATTCCCGCGCCCGCGAGATCGCCATCTGCACCAGCGCCGCCGCGATCGGCGCCAGGATCATCATCGCGATCGCCGCGATCGGGTTGCCGCCGTTCTCCCGGTTGCCGCCGAAGAAGAAGGCGAAGTTGGCGAGCATGCCGATCGCGCCCGCCAGCGTCGCGGTGATCGTCATCGTCAGCGTGTCGCGGTGCCGCACATGCGCCAGCTCGTGCGCCATCACGCCCCGAATCTCTTCGCGCGAGAGCATGCGGAGCAAGCCCGTGGTCGCAGCCACCGCTGCGTGCTCGGGCGACCGCCCGGTCGCGAACGCGTTCGGCTGTGGATTGTCGATCACGTAGATTTTGGGCGCCGGCATGCCGGCCCGCTGCGCCATGTCGAGAACGTCGGAGGCGTAGGTCCGCACGGCCGGATCGCTGAACGTCTCCGCCGGCTGCGCGTGATAGTGCGAGAGCACCAGCCGGTCGGAATTCCAGTACGCGAACGCGTTCATCGCGATGGCGACGCCGAGCGCGATGACCATGCCGGTCGCGCCGCCGATCAGATAGCCCACCCCCATGAAGATCGCGGTCATCGCCGCCAGCAGCATGAAGGTCTTGATCTGGTTCATCCCTGCGGCCCCATCGTCGCGGGCGCCGCGACACACAAGCAGGAGATATGAGGGGGCGTTCGCGCAAGGGGAAGAGGCCGCAGCACGCGCTCCCGCTGAGTTGAACGGACTTTACCGCCCGGCCCTTCGCGCCGAGCCTGGGCCTGCGCGGGAGAGGGGCGGCTTGAAGGAGCGGCTCGTTTCGCCTTCGGGTCGCCTGAGCTAGGCGGCCCGCGGGCCGGAACAATTGTTCCTCCTGCTCTCGTCGGCGGCGGCGGGCGAACGCGCCCAACTTAGGCCCGCCATCGCCGGCGCCCGCGCCAATTCGCCCCAAACTCGCCTCGGACTCGTCGCTGGGTTTTCGCCGCATTGCAGCAAATCGCGAAACCGGCTAGAGCCGCGCCGCATTGAGACCGGCGGGGCCGGCCGCTCAGGATCCCACATCATATGGTGCAGTCGGGAGCGGCTAAGGGGGCTGGCGCCGAGGCCGCGCCTGACCCTGCCTCGCACGGCCGCCAGACGCACGGCCCATTCTGGGCGCTGGTGCTGGGCTCGATCGGCGTCGTCTACGGCGACATTGGCACGAGCCCCCTCTACGCCTTCAAGGAATCGCTCGCTCACGTGATGCAGGATGGCACGCCCGCCCAAGTGGGCGAGGTCGTCGGCCTCGTCAGCCTCATCTTCTGGGCGCTGATGATCGTGGTGACGCTGAAATACGTCGTCATCGTCATGCAGATGGACAACAAGGGCGAGGGCGGCACGCTCTCGCTCATGGCGCTCGCCCAGCGCGCGCTTGGCCGGCGCACGCCGTGGCTGTTCGTCATCGGCGTGGCCGGCGCCGCGATGTTCTATGGCGACGCCATCATTACCCCGGCCATCTCCGTTCTATCCGCGGTGGAGGGCTTGAAGGCGGTCCCCGCGCTGGAAGGGCGGATCGACCCCTTCATCTTGCCGATCGGCATCGGGATCATCGTCGGGCTCTTCGCCGTGCAGAGCCGCGGCACCGGCGCGGTCGGCCGCTTCTTCGGGCCGATCACGACCATCTGGTTCCTCGCCATGGGTGCGCTCGGGCTGGCGCACCTGATGGCCAATCCGTCGATCCTTCAGGCGCTCTCTCCGGTCCCGGCGCTGACCTTCGCCATCGACCACCATTTCCTCACCTTCGTAGTGCTGGGCTCGGTCTTCCTCGCCGTCACCGGCGCGGAGGCGCTCTACGCCGATATGGGCCATTTCGGTCGCCGGCCCATCCGCGTCGCCTGGATCGGTCTCGTCCTGCCGGCGCTCACCTTGAACTATCTGGGGCAGGGCGCCTTCGCGATCGAGAACCTCGACATCATCAACGCCGAATACGTGGCCGCGCACGCGCGCGCCGCCGCCGCCGGCGCCAGCCACGTGGCGTTCGACTACAGCCCCTTCTTCGAGATGGCGCCGGATATGTTGCGCCTGCCCTTGGTCGTCCTCGCCACCACCGCCACCGTGATTGCGAGCCAGGCGGTGATCTCCGGCGCCTTCTCGCTCACCCAGCAGGCGATCCAGCTCGGGCTTCTCCCGCGCATGGAAATCCGCCGCACCTCCGAGACGCGCGCCGGCCAGATCTACATGCCGCAGGTGAACTGGCTGCTGCTCGCCGGCGTCATCATCCTGATGCTGGCGTTCGGATCCTCCACGCGGCTCGCAGCCGCCTATGGCATCTCGATCACCGGCGAGATGCTGATGAGCACCTGCATGGTGTTCGTCGTTATCTCGCGGCTCTGGAAGCGTCCGGCCTTGCTCGCTGCGCTGATCGTCGCGCCGTTCATCGTCATCGAGCTTATCTTCCTCTCCTCCAACCTGCAGCGCGTCTGGCAGGGCGGCTTCGTGCCGCTGGCGCTCGCCGCCGGCCTGATGACGGTGATGTGGACCTGGACGCGCGGCACCCGCATCCTCTCCGACTCCACTCGCCGCGACGAGCCGCTCGCCAAGCTCTTCGAGACGCTGTCGCTGCATCCCCCGCACCGCGTCCGCGGCGCGGCCATCTTCCTCACTGCCGATCCCGACATCGCGCCCGCCGCGCTCATGCACAACTTGAAGCACAATCAGGTCCTGCACGAGCAGATCATCATCCTCACCGTGAAAACGCTGGAGACGCCGCGCGCCCCCGAGAGCGAGCGCGTCAGGATCGAGGACTTCCTCCCTGACGTGAAGCGCGTCACGCTCACCTTCGGCTTCATGGAAACCCCGAACGTGGTGAAGGCGCTGACCGCCGCGCGCGCGCAGGGCCTGAAGTTCGACATCATGAAGACGAGCTTCTTCCTCTCCCGCCGGACCGTGGTGCCGAGCGAGCGCAGCGGCATGCCGCTCTGGCAGGATCATCTGTTCATCTTCCTCGCCCGCAACGCCACCAACGCCACCGACTTCTTCCACATCCCCTCCGGCCGCGCCGTCGAGCTCGGCAATCAGGTCATGGTGTGAGTGCGGCCGCGGCCCGGACGTCTCGCTCCTTGCGAGTGGGCCGCACACTTCTCGCCTGGCTTTGCGCCGTCGATGCCGCCGCCTGGTCCGCGATGGCGACGCAGACGCTGGTGCAATGGTGGCGCTTTCCCGAGGCGCCGCCGTCGCTGGGCGACCCCAAGATGCTCTTCTCCATGACCACGGCGATGGCGGTCGCCGGGGCGATCTTCGGCGCGCCCGCCGGCGCCGGCGCAATCGTCGCGATCCGCCATTTCGAATGGTCGCGGCCCTTGGCGGACATCGCCTTCGCCGCACTTGCCGCCGTCTCCGGCGCCGCGCTCTGCATGGCGCTCAACGTCGCGTTCAACGCGGTCGCGAACGGCGCTCCGTTTGTTAGCCAGGGCGCCTATGCGCTCGGGCTATTGGGCGGCATGCTTCTGATGCTGGTCGCCGGCGGCGCCGTCGGCGGCTGCGTCTATTGGCTCGTCGCCGGACGCCCCGCGCCGCCCTATTCGTAAGAGCACGCGATGGGTATTCTCCTTTACGCCGCGTCCGCGCTCGTGATGGCCGGCGGCTATTATTATTGGCGCCGCATGAACGCGCCGGTGGTGCAGGCGACGCTCGCCTTCATCGCCGCGATCGCGCTTGGCGCGCTCGTCTGCGCCGCGATCCTGACCAGCCTCTACATGACCAACGCCACGGCGCTGTCGCCGCAGCAGCGCGGACTCTACGCGCTCTTCGGGGCCGCGATCGGCTTCGCGTTCGGAACCGCCGCCGGCGCGCTCATCGGCGGCCCGATCTGGATGGCCGGCGTGCTCGCGATCCGCAAGGGGCAGGCGCCGCGCCCCTATGGCGACATCATCGTCGGCCTCGCCGCCGCCTTCGCCACGCTCGCGATCCTATGGCGCCCGCTTGGCCTCTCGCTCCTGTCGCGAGGCCACCCGCCCTGGCACTGGCTCGCTGCGGCGGTTGCGGGGGCGCTCGCCGGCTTCGTCTATTGGCTGCTTGCAGGACGCCCCGCCTCTGATGCGCCGAACACGGAGGAGATCAACAAAGCCGCGGTTCGCGCATACGTCGATGCGTTCAATGCCGGCGATTTCGATCGCCTTCGCGCAGTCCACACGCCCGACGCCATCGTCCGCGGCGTGCTCGGCTGGGGCGGCATCGACGAGGTGATGCCGATCTGGAAGGACCTGGTGAACTGCCTGGGCATGCAGCTCGAGATCGAGGAGATCATCGCCCAGCGTGATTTCGTCTCGGTCCGCTTCAAGGAGACCGGAACCGCGAAGGCCGAGTTCCGCGGCAATCCCGCGACCGGCAAGTCCTACGAGATCGTCGCGATGGAATTCTACGAGCTGAAAGAGGGCAAGATCCATCGCCGCTGGGGCGCCCGCGACTCCGCCTCTATCGGCCGCCAGCTCGGCTGGTCGAGCTAATCGCCAACGTCCTCTGGCCAACCGCCCGCCGGCCAATCCCGCGCGCCATGGATGACGCGCAGGATATGCAGCTCGTCCTTTCCGATCAGCTCGAACGCCACGATGTAAAGTAATCCGCGCACCGGCTTCTCGAACGTCCCGCCACGCGTCCCTGCCGCGCCGCCGGCATGAACGCCAGCTTGTCGATCGTCTCGTAGATGCGTGTTTCAACCCGCAATGCGGCATTCGGATTGTCTTGTGCGATGTAGCCGACGATGCCTCGAATATCGACACGCGCCGGCTGCGTGACGACGACATCCCTCACGTGCGGCGGCTCTTCTGCCTGGCCATGGCCTCTGCGATGATGGCTCTTGTTTCGGCCTTCATATCATCCAGCGAAATTCCCTTGCCTGCCCGTCCATCCGCCTGCGCCTTCACGATGCTCTCCACGATCGGCAATTCGTTCCGGAGATAGATCTCCAGCGCCTCCGCCACATGCCAGGACTTCGATCGCCGCGAGAGCTTCGCGATCTTCTCCAGCCTCGCCTTGGTCTTCTCCGAGAGCCGGACGGTGAGCGTGGCTGTCTTGCCGGGAGCTGAGGCCTTGGTCATGTAAGACAATGTAACACAGGACTACCGGTAGAGATAGTCGCGCCTGAGCCCCATTCGCACGCACGCCTGCGCCGGGGGCGCCGCAAGGATGGGGACGCGCTCCGCCGCCGCCCCGATCGCGCGCAGGATCTGCGCCCCGCCTGTCGGCAGCCCAAACTTCTTTCCGAGCCCGAGCGCCTCGCGCGCCCAGGCGGGCGTGATCTCCACCGCGCCGCGCACCATGAGCTTCTGCAGGCTCCGTGACGGCAGGATCGCCGCCGCCCGCACGATGTCTAGAAACTCAAAAACGATCTCCGATCGCTGCAGCTTCGGCCCCATCGCGGCGAACAGCGCCTCCATCTCGAGCGTCGATCGCGGCGCGCCCGTCGCGCCATAGAGCGCCGCCGCTGCGGCGCCCTCCGCATACAGACGATCCGCCTCCGTCCCGCTCAGCGGCGCAACGAACGCCCGGTACGCCTCGCAGAAGCCGTACGTCGCGGTCGCCTGCACCCAGTCGAGCAATTCCCGGTCATTGGCGCGATAGGGCGCGCCTTCCGCCGTCTCGCCGGTCACCCGGTCGTGCGCGCGCACCACCTGCGCGATCATCGCCCGCGCCGCCGTCGCCGGCGCATAGACGGTGACCATCGCCGCATAGCCCGTGCGCTTCATCCGCGTGATCGGATCCCGGCGAAAAGTCGTGTGCTCCCAAACGCCCGCCCGCACGCGCGGCTCGGCCAGCTCCAGGATCACCGCCGCGATCCCGCCGACCATCAGCGCGACCGGGTTCTTCATCACCCGCCAGGAAATCGAATCCGGTGCAAAGAGCGCCGCCGCCCCCGCCGGCGCCGAGAAATCAACGCGCGCCATCCCCGGCGCCTCGAAGAACGCCGCCGCCAGCGCGTCCACGCGCCTTTGGACAAGATGAGGCAGGGCGGCCATGCGCGTTCAATATGGCGTTCGCCGCCTGGTCCCGCTATGCCATCGCCTGCTCATGGAGATGCGCGCGTGGCGAAAGACAGCAAGAAGTCCGGCGTGAAGAAAGTGGTGCTCGCCTATTCCGGCGGCCTCGACACCTCGATCATCCTCAAATGGCTGCAAGAGACTTACGGCTGCGAGATCGTCACCTTCACGGCCGATCTGGGGCAGGGCGAGGAGCTCGAGCCCGCCCGCGCCAAGGCGCTCGCCATGGGGGTGAAGCCGCAGAACATATTCATCGACGACCTGCGCGAGGAATTCGTCCGCGACTTCGTCTTCCCGATGTTCCGCGCCAACACGCTCTATGAGGGGCAATACCTGCTCGGCACCTCCATCGCCCGCCCGCTGATCGCCAAGCGCCAGATCGAGATCGCCGCGCTCGTCGGCGCCGACGCGGTCTGCCATGGCGCCACCGGCAAGGGCAATGATCAGGTCCGCTTCGAAGTCAGCTATTACGCCCTGAAGCCCGACGTGAAGGTCATAGCCCCATGGCGCGAATGGAGCTTCCAGGGCCGCCCCGATCTCATCGCCTACGCCAAGCAGCACAACATCCCGATCGCAGCGGGCAAGGATCAGGAGGCGCCGTTCTCCATCGACGCCAATCTCCTGCACACCTCCTCCGAAGGCCTCGTCCTGGAAGATCCGGACACGGAGGTTCCCGATGTCGTTTCCAAGCGCGCCGACCGGCGCACGCTGACGCCCGAGGAGGCGCCCGACAAGGCCGAGACGATCTCGCTCGAGTTCGAGCGCGGCGACCTCGTCGCCCTCGACGGCAAGCGCCTGAAGGCGCACGAGCTCCTCGCCGCCCTGAACGACATTGGCAAGAAGCACGCCATCGGCGGCCTTGATCTCGTCGAGAACCGCTATGTCGGCATGAAGTCGCGCGGCTATTACGAGACGCCCGGCGGCACGATCCTCTGGCACGGCCACCGCGCGATCGAGTCGATCACGCTCGACCGCGGCGCCATGCACCTGAAGGACGAGCTCATGCCGCGCTATGCGTCCATCATCTATAACGGCTTCTGGTGGACGCCCGAGCGCAAGATGCTGCAGGCCGCGATCGATGCTTCGCAGGAAAGCGTGACGGGCGCGGTCAAGCTGAAGCTCTACAAGGGCGGTGTCCGCGTCGTCGGGCGTTCTTCGCCGTACTCGCTCTATTCGAAGGCGCTCGTCGGCTTCGACGAAGCCGGCGGCTACAACCAGGCCGACGCCGAAGGCTTCATCAAGCTCAACGCCCTCCGCCTCCGCATCGCCGCCGAACGCGACCGCCGCCTCGGGAAAAACGAATAGAAGCCCGCAATCTGTGCTATGGTGTGCGCATGGCCTCAGACCTCTACGAAACGGACTACTACCTCTGGACCCAGGCCCAAGCCGAAGCGCTGCGCGCCGCCGGCAAGCGCGCCCGTGGCTCCAACGCCGTCGAATGGGAGCGCGTCGCCGAGGAGGTCGAGGACATGGGCAAGAGCGAATTCGACGCCGCCTTGAGCCTGACGGTGACCGCGCTGGAGCACCTCTTCAAGCTTGCAGCGCAGGGGCGGGTCGAGCCGCACGGTCACTGGCGCAAGGAAGTGCGCGCCGCGCGCGGCAATCTCAAGCGAAAGCTTACGCCGACGATCCGCAGGAAAGTTGAGGCGGACTTGGAGGCGCTGCATGTCGAGGCGGCGGAGCTTGCCGCGGACGCCTTTTTGACGGACGAGCCAGACGCGTCCATTCCCACCGAACGTCGCTGGACGCTGCCGCAAATCCTTGGAGAAGCGGAGGACCCGCTGGCCTGACCGCAATCAGCGCCAGCGGGCCTTCGCAATCACACACTCAGAACCGGTATCCGGTCGATAGCTGCACGATCGGGTACGTCTTGAAGTCGTTGAGGTCGTCGCGCAGCGCGTCGGCTTCGTCCTGCAGGTCCGCCAGGAACGTCGGATCGGCCGCCAAGAGCCCGTCCCGCGCCCGCATGCTCACCGTCGCGTCGCCATAGAACGCCGCGCCTGCCAGCGCCGAGAAATACATCCCCTGGCTCTTCGAGTTCGCGCTCGTCCAGCCGACGCCGATGAACGGCGCGGAATCGCCGATGTCGGAATTCACCTCGAGCGTCCCCACGTCCGCCGGCGTGTAGGTCGCGCCGCCGATCTGCACCGAAGCCGCCGGCGTCGCCGTGAGGTCGATCCCCGGCGCGCCGATCATCGCGCCCCCGGTCACGAAGAAGCCGTTCGCGAACGGATGATAGTCGAGATAGACGCCCGCGGGCGTGTATTCGAGCTGCCCGTTGTACGACACCCCGTCATAGGTCTCGTCCACGTCCCATTCGAGCGTCGAGACCGAGCCGCGCAGCGCGAACATCTCGTTGAACGCATAGCGCCCCTCGACGCCAAGCCCGCCCGTGCCTGCCTGCGCGCCGAAGCTGGCGTCCGCGTGCGCCATGCCCGGCGCCATGAAAGCGGCCGCCGCAGCGAGACCGAAGAGTGCGCGTTTTGCCATGCGTTTCGCCTTTTGCTGATGCGAGGGCGCGTGATGCGCCGTCCCCTGGCGCTAACCTGTCGCAGAGCATCATTAATGCCGCGTTGAGATTCGAGTCGCGAAGCAGGCGCAAACGCGGCGCGCAGCGGTCGCGTCGCCTTGTTTGCGCAACCAATGCTGCGATCCGGTGTCCGGCGCTGGACCGCGGCGCAGACTCTCCCGAGCCTCCCCCCATGGACGCCGCGCCCGCAACCACAGCCGCGCCGGTCGGGCCCAAGCCCGTGGCGGAGGACGAACGCCTCGCCCTCATCGACAGCCTGCGCGGCTTCGCCCTGATCGGGGTCTACCTGATCAACCTGCCGGGCTTCATGCTCGTGTCCACCCTGACGCCCGCGGAGGAGGCGGGCCTGCCTTTGGCCGGCCTGTCGCCCCTGGTGCACCGCTTCATCGACTTCTTCATCTCCGGCAAGTCGATCACGCTCTTCTCGCTGCTGTTCGGCATCGGCTTCGCCATCCAGATGGAGCGCGCCGACAAGCGCGGCGCCGACATCGCCCCGCTCTATGTGCGCCGCCTGGCCATCCTCTTCGCCATTGGGCTCGCGCACGGCCTCCTCTGGATGAACGACATCCTGCACGATTACGCGCTGCTCGGGCTGACATTGCTGTTCTTCCGCCGCGCCTCGAACGTGCTGCTGATCGGCCTTGGCCTCTTCGCCGCGATCATCGCCCAGCCGCTGCTCGACGCCTTCCTCGCCGCCCAGCCCACCGCCGCCCTGGTCGTGCAATCCTACGCCTACGCCGAGGAGATCTTCCGCCGCGGCGATCTCCGTCACGCGCTCGCAGCCAATCTCGATCTCTGGATCGTCGCCATCGGAAACTTGCGCGAGCCCTTGCTGTTCGTCTTCGGGCGCCTGCTGCTCGGCTTCTGGATCGGCCGCAACCGCATCCTCCACGAGCCGACAAAGAACGCCGCGCTCATCCAGCGCCTCTTCCTCTGGTCCTTCGCGATCGGCTGCGGCGCGCAGATCCTCGCTTCGATCTGGCGCCACGCCTTCGGCCCCGGCCTGCCGGAGATCATGCTCGATCGCACCGGCGGCCTCGCCATGGGCTTCTCCTATGCGATGGGCTTTGGCGTGCTCTTCCGCTTCGACTGGTGGAGGAGGGCGCTGGCGATCCTCGCGCCGGCCGGCCGCATGGCGCTGACCAATTACCTGACGCAGACGCTGATCAGCCTGCCGCTCTTCTACGGGTTCGGCTTAGGTGTCGGCCCGACGCTCGGCTGGCCCGGCTGGCTCGGCGTGTGCGCAACCGTCTTCGCCGCCCAGCTCGCCTTCAGCCATTGGTGGCTCGCGCGCTACCGCTTCGGGCCCGCCGAATGGGCCTGGCGCAGCCTGACCTACGGCAAGCGCCAAACGCTCGCTAAAGCACCAGCCCGAACATGATCGCGCCATAGATGCCGGCCGCGCCCAGAAGCACGCAGCCGTGCCAGAGCGCCCGTCGGAACGGCAGCGCGTGGTTCAGGTAGAGGAAGACGCCGCCTGAATAGATCGCGCCCGCAGCCACCATGAGCCAGAACGCCACTGGCGGCAGCGTGATCGCCACCGGCCCGAGGATCGCCACCGCCAGCCACCCGAACGCCAGATAGATCGCGCACCACGCCTTGTCCGAAAGCGCCGGCCAGAAAATCTTCCCCGCCGCGCCGGCCAGCGCCATCACCCAGACCGCCGCCGTCACCGCCATCGCGAAGTCCGGCGGCAGGAGCTTGATCGTGAACGGCGTGTAGGAGCCCGCGATCATGAGGAAGATCGCTCCCTCGTCGAGCCGCCGCAGCAGCCGCCGCGCCCGCGACGGCCGCGTGAGATTGTAGACCGCCGACGCCGCCAACATGGCCATCAAACAAAGCGCATAGATCGCCGCGCCGGTCGCCAGCGGCACGCCGCCGCGCTGCAGCGCCAGCGCCATGAGCGCGCCCCCGCCGACCACCGCCGCGCCGAGCCCGACTGCGTGCACGATCCCGTCCGCGTGCTTCTCCGCGCGCGTCGGATAATGCTCGGCCAGTTCCTCGGCATTCGGCGAGAGGAGTTCGGCGAACGACATGACTCTCCCTTAAGGTCCGCGCTCTTCGCCGGGCCTTGCTGCAGATTTCTCCTATGCGACATCGGAATCGCTCCCGCTTCGCGCAAGACGATCTTCCGCACACGGAGCTGAGTGTGTCCTGAATTTTCCAGTCATTTCCGCACGTCGCGATCTTCTGTTGTACGAACGCCACGCTTTTGGCATGCGCTCTGACAGAAACCGCAACACACCGTGAGGGGAGGGCGTGATGAGCGCGACGGAGACCGGCGCCGATTCCCAGGCGCCCGCCATCGGCGGCCCGACATTGACGCCGTTGCAGCGCCTGCGCGCCATCCTCGGCGGTTCCGCCGGCAACCTCGTCGAATGGTACGATTGGTTCGCCTACGCCAGCTTCACGCTCTATTTCGCGCCTGCCTTCTTCCCGGAGGGCGACCGCACCGCGCAGCTCCTGCAGGCCGCAGCCGTACTGGCATTGGGGTTTCTCGCGCGTCCGATCGGCGCCTGGCTGCTTGGGCTCTACGCCGATCGCGCCGGCCGCCGCGCTGCGCTCTCGCTCTCCGTCGGCATGATGTGCTTCGGCTCGCTCATCATCGCGCTGACGCCGGGCCACGCGACGATCGGCGCCTGGGCGCCGGCGATCCTGCTCTGCGCGCGCGTCCTGCAGGGCCTGTCGGTCGGCGGCGAGTACGGCGCCTCGGCCACCTACATGAGCGAGATGGCCGGAAGGAAGCGCCGCGGCCTCTGGTCCAGCTTCCAGTACGTGACGTTGATCCTGGGCCAGCTCTGCGCCCTGGGCGTGCTCATCCTGCTCCAGCGAACCCTCACCGACGCGCAACTGGACGCCTGGGGCTGGCGCATCCCGTTCTTCATCGGCGCCGCGCTCGCGGTGGTCGTCTTCTGGATCCGGCGCGGCCTGGAGGAGAGCCAGTCCTGGACCAATCGCACCGGCGAGCGCTCCCGCACGATGCTGCTCTTCCTGCACTACCCGAAGGAGACCGCGATGATCGCCGGCCTCACCGCCGCCGGCTCGCTCTCCTTCTACGCCTACACGACCTACATGCAGAAATTCCTGGTCAACACCGCGGGCTTCAGCCGCGACGTCGCCAGCGAGATCAGCGCCGGAGCGCTGGTGGTGTTCATGCTCGCCCAGCCGCTCTTCGGCTGGGTCTCCGACCTGATCGGCCGCAAGCGCATGCTCATCGCCGCCTTCGGGCTGGGCGCGCTGGCGGCCTATCCGGTCTTCACCGGCATAGCGACGGCGCGCTCCGAATGGACCGCCTTCGCGCTGGTCGTCGGCGCGCTCCTCATCCTGTCGGCCTACACCTCGATCGGCGCGGTCATCAAAGCCGAGCTCTTCCCCGCCCACGTCCGGGCGTTGGGCGTCGCCCTGCCTTATGCGCTCGCCAACGCCGTCTTTGGCGGCACGGCCGAATACGTCGCGCTTTGGTTCAAGCAAGCCGGCTTCGAGCAGGGCTTTTACCTGTACGTCGCCGTCGTCGCCGCGGTCGCGCTCGTCGTCTCGATCTTCATGCGCGACACCCAGAAGCAGAGCCTCATCCTCGAGGACTGAGCGCGCCGCCGGACGATTGGACCTCGGGCCTCCAGGCCCGCATCTCGTTTCGACGATGCAGGTCGAGCGTGGTTAGCGTGAGGAGCAGCCTGATCCGGAGCGTTGCGTCTCTTGTCGATGGAGGCAGTCCGCATACTGAGGGTGTGCTCCCGCTCCCCAAGGGGAGAGGGCGCGCCTCATCGCGCGGCATCGCTCGCTCACCCTTCGCGTTAGGCTTAACATTTGGCGTCTCGGGCGAGTTCCCCTCGCGCGCTGCACGATTTTCGCATGCCGTCCCGCACGGAGACGGAAGCCATGCGCGAGATCATCAAGGACGCCGGCATGCTGCGCGACGAGGCGCGCTTCGCGATGACGTTCGCAGCGCCCTTGCTGTTCGTCGGCCTTTGCCTCGCGCTCTGGCACGCGATCCTGGCCTTTAACGAAGAGCCGGTTTCGAACGCCATCCGCGGCGCGCTCTTCTCCTTCCCGTTCATCGCCATGGGCTGGGCCGCGTGCCGCTACGCCGCCTGGCGCCTGGAGCAGGCCATCGCGGTCGATGCCCGCCGTCCGATCGAGCGGCGCGCGCTGCGCGGGATATCAATCCGCCTTGCCGCATTGCTGCGCCGCGCCAAGCAACTCGTGCCGGAATTGGCAGCAAAAGCTGCGAAGTGCCAGCAGAGCTTCAAGCTTTACTTGGTAGGGGAACCGCATTGATTTCTTAAGAGTTACGGATGAGCCTCAACGTCATCGGAGGGTGAGCATGAGCCGATACGCCGGTCGCGATCACGACGAACTTGCCAAGCGGCTCGACGGTTGGCGCCTCACGACGGCGGAAGTGCTCTATTACATGCCCGATCATCCCGCTCTCATTCAAAGCTTCGTCTGGCAGACTCTCGATCTCGCCCCGAAATATCCGCGCATCCATCGTTTCCTCGACTATTGGAAGCGCGAGATCGAGGCGGTGATCCATTCGGTCCGCCTCGCCACCGGCGAGACCCTCGCGCCGCCCGCCATGCGCCGGGTCGAGGCGATCTTCCACCACTGACCCGCATTGGCCCGCCAAGGGGCCGCGTCAATCAAACCTCCGCGACCCTGTCGCAATCGCGCCGCCGTTCGCCCATATTGTGCCCGCGTGGGGCAGAGCCTGGAGCGGACTGACATGCGACGTTTGAAAGTCCTTCTGGCCGGCGCGGGCCTGCTCGCCCTCGCGGCCTGCGTGACCACCACCGCCTACGCGCCGGCGACCCGTCCGGGCGGCTACGGCTACAGCGAGCAGCAGATCGAGGCCAACCGCGCCCGCGTCACCTTCCGCGGCAATGGCTCCACCCCACGCGAGACGGTGGAGAACCTGCTCCTCTATCGCGCCGCCGAGCTCACCCTCGCCAACGGCTTCGACCATTTCATCGTCGCCGACCGCGACACCGACAAGCGCACGCGCATGCAGGCCTATGGCGGCTCGCGCGCCTTCTATCCGGCGTTCTATCCGTACTGGTCCTATTACTCGCCGCGGTGGGGCTGGCGTCCGTGGTCCGATCCTTTCTGGGATGATCCGGTCTCCTACCGCGAAGTCACCCAGTTCGAGGCTAGCGCCGAGATCGCGATGGCCCGCGGCCCCAAGCCGGCCGACAATCCCCGCGCCTACGACGCGCGCGAAGTGCAGGCCAACCTCCGCAATCTCGCGACGCCCCCGCCGCCGCCAGCCGGGTAACATCCTCTCGAGGGGAGGCTCCTCAGGGCCCCTCGACCCGCCGCCCCCGCGCGCGCAGCTGCGCCACGACGCTGTCGGCGCCCACCAGGTGCGCGGCGCCGACCGCGACGAACACCTTTCCGCGCCCATTGAGCATGCCGTCGATTTCGTCCGTCCAGCGCCGGTTGCGCGAAGCGATAAGCGCCTCGCGCACCTCCGGCCCGGCCTCGTCGATGAGCCCGTTCAGCATGCCGGCGAGCTCTTCGGTCTCGCCGTTCAGCCACGCTTGGTCCATCGCCTCGACGCTTTCATCCTCCTCCTCGATCTGCCGCAGGCTTGAGGCGAAGAACTGCAATTCCGCCGCGGGCGGCAGATCGGCGAGAAAGCCGATCTGTTGCGCGCCCGTCTCCAGATAGGCGCGCCGCTTCTTCAGCCGCGTCGCGTCCGCATCGAGCACCTGCTCCACGCCCGAGCTGAGATCCTGCCCGCGCGACAGCACGAAGCGCAGCGACAGCTGCAGCGCCGCGAACCACGGCCGCATCGGCGCCAGCTCTGCTTCGCTCACCCCCAGCCTCTGCGCCACGCGCGTGAGCCGCTCCCGCTCCTCGGGCGGCAGCTTGGAGGCGAGCGTCGCGCCCGAATGATCGAAGCCGCGCTCGCGATAGAGCTGCTGCAGCTCCGCGCGGCCTCCCTCGCCGATATCGGTCTCGAACACGATCGTGTCGGCGCGCCGGAACGCCGCGTCGATCTTCTGCGTCCGCCACGGCGTGTCCGGCGGCAGCACGTGCACCGTGCCGAACAGCCAGATCTCGCTGTCCGCATCCGCCACCCGCCAGATCGCCGGCCCTTGGCCGCGCACGGGGGAGGGCGCCGCGCAGGCGCCTGCCGCGAGGACCAGCGCGGCGGCCAGGGCGCGCGCGCCCCGGGCGAGGAGGGTGAGAGCGATCATGTCGCCGAACATGCAGGCAGGGCGCCCGCCTTTCAATCGGCCCGCGGCCTTCGTGCGGCCCGCCGCTCGCCTTCTGGGAGAGTCGCCTACCTGCGCGCGCGTCCCTGTTAATAATCGTCCGCATGGGGATGATCGGTCGCGGGGGAACCGATGACGAACATTCTGGTCCTGCACCACGCCTTGGACAGCGCATCCGCGGGCGTGCTGGCCCGCGCGCTCGCCGACGCAGGCTTCCGCTGCCCCATTCTGCGCGAGCCGCACGACCACACCGCGCATCCCGCCGAGCTTGCTGCCGCTCTGAACGAGTGCGCCGTCGCCATCGTGCTTTGGTCCGAGAGCTCGGCCGCCTGTCCGCGCTTCGCCGCGCTCGCCCGCGCGGCCTGGGCTGCGGGCAAGCAATGCTCCGTCCGCGGTCCTGACGCCGCCCCGCCGGCGGAATTCGCCCGGCCCGCGCCGCTCGAGATTTCCGACTGGGACGGCGATCTTGAGCATCCTGACTTCAAGCGCCTGGGCGGTCTTCTCCTGGCGCGCGGCGCCCAGCCCGCGCTCGTGGTGCGCTCGCTCAAGCGAAGCCCCGGCTGGGAGCGCAGCCGCTCGGTGGCGAACGTCGTGGCCGGCGCCATGGTCGGCTTCGCCGGCGCGCTCTTCGCCAGCCCGCTGGCCGATTCCTCCAATCCCGCCGCGATCGCCCATGCGCCGCTCCCGCGTGTGAGCGCGCCGACGGCCGATGTCGCGCTCACCAGCTTCGCGCCCGCCGAGACGGCGTTCATCCCGCCCGCGCTCGCCGACCGGCTCTGGCTCGGCGCCGCCAACGGCGTGACGACGCTGACCCTCGCCGCCGCTCCCGGCGCCGCCGCGCCGCGCGCCTTCTTCCTTGATCATCCCGCGCGCTTCGTCATCGACATCCCGCAAACGCAATGGCCGCGTCAGGGCAGGGGCGAGGGCGTCGGCCTCGCCAGCTTTTATCGCTACGCCAATCAGGCGGACGGCCGCGCGCGCCTCGTGCTCGATCTTGCCGGCCCCGCGCGGCTTTCCGAGGCGCGCCTCGACGCGGACGGCCGTTACGTGTTCGAGCTTTCCGCCCTTGCCTCGCCGCCCGCGCGCGAAGCGCAAGCGGCGCCGGCGCCCGGCGCGGACGCGCCCCTCATCGTCATCGACGCCGGCCATGGCGGCCGCGATGTCGGCGTCATCGGCCCCGGCGGCGTTTACGAGAAGGATTTGACGCTCGCCGCCGCGCTCTCCTTGCGCGGCGCGCTCGCCGCGCGCGGTTACGAGGTCGCGCTCACCCGCGGCGACGACGCCTTCGTCTCGCTCCATGAGCGCGTCGGCTTCGCGCGCGGCAGGGAAGCGGCGCTGATGATCTCGCTGCACGCCGACGCCGAGCCTTCGGCGCAGGCCCACGGCGCATCCGTCTACACGCTCTCGCCCGATTATGCCGTCACGCTCGATGCGCGCGCCGACGATGCGGCCGCCTTCGGCAAGCTCGACGCCATCCTGAAGCACGCGCGCGACGAGACGCCCGTCCGCTCCGCCGCCTTCGGGCGCCTGGCGCTCGATCGGCTCGGCGCCTCCGGCGCGCCGCTCCTGCAGGAGGCGCCCAAGCACGCCGGCTTCGTCGTGCTGCAGGCGCCCGACGTGCCGTCCGTTCTGATCGAGATGGGTTTCCTCACCCAGGCCGAGGATGTGGAGCGCCTGGAGAATCCCGTGGCGCAGTCGCGTTTCGTGCATGCGCTGACCGACGCGGTGGACGCCCACTTCGCCGCCGAGCGCCTCGCCGCCGCGCGCAGGCTCGCCGTCGCCGACGCCTGCGACGCCTCGGCCGTCTGCCTCGGCGCCGCCCGCTTCACGTTCTGAAGCGCCCCGCGCCCTCAGCGCATATACCCGACCTCGCGATAATACCGCGCCGCGCCCGGATGCAGCGGCACGTCCCCGACATGCCACACATTGCGCGGATCGAGCACGAACGGCCTGATGCTCCAGAGATATTCCAGCCGGTTCTCGTCGATCGTCTTGGCGAGGATGTAGGCGTCCTCTTCCGGCATGTCGGCGCGCGCGATCACCGCCTGTCCCGATTGCTCCACGGTCGGGATCGCTTGCGTCACGCCGCGGAAATAGCCGAGAGGCAGCGTCACGCGCGAATAGCCCTGTTCGTTGACCAGCCGATCGAGCACGACGGGCGGCAGCGCCAGGAAATTGAGCTCGAGCGCCTGCGTCGCCCATTGCCAGATGCGCGCCTCTTCGTTGTTCGCCGTCGATGCCGAGCGGTTGATCAGAACGTCCACGCCGTTCGCCATCGCCTGCTGGCGCGACACGAAACGCCCGCCCCAGGATTCCAGCTCCGCCCGTGTGATCCCGTAATGCTGCAGGATCGGCAGCACGAGCGAATCGTCCGGATTGCCGATGAAGATGCGCACCGGCATCCGTCGCGCGCGGATCTGCGCAAGGTCGGTGACGCCGGAGCTCTTCGTCGCCGCGACTACCAGGAACGCCGGATCCTCGAACGCCGCGATCAAGCGCAGCTGCGGTTGCGGGCCGTCGGCCGCATAGTCCCCGATGCCGTGATAATGCTGCCTGAGCAGCCGCTGGTTGGTGACGCCGAAATCCACCGAGCCCTTCGGCGGCGGCGGATCGCCGAGCTCGATCTCGCCCGGCGTCAGATCGTGCGGCACGCGTCCGCTCGCGACATAGCGCGGGCTCTCATGCTGGTTGCAGTTCCAGCAGATCTGAATGTCCCAGCCTTCTCGCGCCATGATGGTCTTGGTGACGAGCGCGAACGGCCCCCACACGCAGGTGGGGCACGCCGCCGCCATGATCGGACGCCGCACCGCGAAGCCGTAGCGCTGTCCCTCGGCGGTGTTTCGCGCCTCCAGCGCCGCCGGCGGCGGCTGCGGCGCCTCCGCGACCGCTTGCGTCTCCGACTGAGCCACAGTCTGGCCCGCGGTCGCGCACGCGCTGAGCAGCACGAGCGCCGCCGCCCCGACCAGGCCCCGCATCATGCCCCCGACCATGCCAATTGCCATGCCCGGCCCACGGCGCCGCGTCCCCGCCATCGCTTCCTCCATTGATATATCGTTATGATATTTGTTCCACGCCCCGCGCCGGCCCGTCAAGCGCGCGCGGACGCCTGCGACGCTCTGCGAGCACGTCCTGATCCCGGACCAAAGATGCGCACGACGATGCTGGCGCTTCCGCCAGTGAGCACTTCCTTGATCCGCTCGCGCCGATAGGTGAGCACGTCGCGATAGAGGCCGGGGTAGCCGCTGACGACTTCGGTGATGCGCGCGAGCGTGGCGTCGTAGGGCGCCTTCTTGTCGATGCTTCAGCCTCGGCTTCCGTTTGGCGAGGAGCGTTTAAGATCGTTTCGCTTTAGTACTTTATCTCTTGCGTCTTTTACATTGTCGCCGATGGTGGTCGCGACCTCGGATATGTTCTGCCCGCACATGAGCAAGCGCACCGCGCTGGTTCAACCGCATTGGTGCGAACGAGTTCCGCTCCTGCGATCGCCGCAGGCCGGCGGCGGGTCAAACATGACCTCTCTCGGCAATCGTTAACGATCGATTTAACAGCCGCGCCCACCGTGGCGAGGCTATGATTCTGCGCGCTGTGGCTTTTGTGCTGGCGTTGGCGGTGGCCGCTCCGGCTTTTGCCGGAGACCTACGCGTTACGGTCACCAGCGGCGGGCGTCCCGTGGCGGACGCCGTGGCTACGGTTCATGTCGCGCGGCCGCCTGGGCCGCCGCGCTTTGCGTGGCCGATGATGATTGCGCAACGGCACATGCAGTTCGATCCGTTTGTGCTGATCGCGCCCGCCGGCGCATCGGTGGCGTTCCCGAACTATGACAGCCTGCGACACCAGGTCTATTCGTTCTCGGCGGCGGGGCCGTTCGAACTGCGCTTGTACGGGCGCGATGAATCCCGCTCCGTCTCGTTCCGCAATGTCGGGGTGATCGCTATCGGCTGCAACATTCACGACCAGATGGCGGCCTTCATCTATGTGACCGACACGCCCTTCGCGATGAAGACCGGGGCAAATGGGATTGCGGACATCGCTGGCGTGCCGCCCGGACGCGCGACGCTGCGGGTCTGGCATCCCTATTTGCGCGCGCCGGACAGCCAGATCGAGCGCCCGATCGTCGTGCCCGCCGGCGCCATGACACAGGCCCTTGAGGTGGGCCTGCGCCCGCCGCCCCACCGGAGGTATTCCTACTAGCTCCATGTTCAAGCGCCTGCGCACCAAGCTAACCGTGCTTTACGCCGGGTTGTTCTGCATCGTGCTGGTGCTGATTTCCGCCGCCGCCTACGCGGTTGCAGCGCGCCAAGCCCAATCGCAGGTGCGCGATCAGCTGGTCGCCACGGGCGCGGTCTTTGATCGCCTTTGGCAGGTGCGCTTCGCGGGCCTGCAGGAGGGCGCCGAGCTTTCGGTGCGAGATTACGGCTTTCGCCAAGCGGTGGCGACGGGCGACGCAGCAACGGTTCGCTCCGCCTTGCAGAACCTGCACCGCAGGTTGGGCGCCGATCTCGTGGTGCTGGTGCCGCCGGAGGGCGGCGCAATCAATTCCGAGGAGGAGAGCCCGCTCCCGCTGTCGGCTGCGCTGAAGACGGCGCTGGAGAACGACGATGCGCTCACCGGCGTTCTCGAAGTGGACGGGGTGCTGCACCAGGCAGTCACGGCGCCGGTCCTGGCGCCCAACCTGCTCGGGTGGGTGGTCGTCGGACAGCGCCTGGATCAGGAGGAAATGCGCAGCCTCGAGCAGCTTTCGCCGATCCCCTTGCACGCCGTCGCGTTGAGCCGGCTGGACGGCGTCTGGAGCGCTCCCGGCGAGCGCCTTTCCGTGCGCGACCGCGGCGCAGTCTCCACCTTCATCAATCGCGCGATGTCCGACAGATCGGCGAGACCGGAGTCGATCAACGTGCGGGGAGGACGTGCAGTCGCGCTGGTCAGGCCGCTGCGGACGCTCGACGGATCACGGGCGGTGCTGTTCTTGAGCTATCCCCTCGCACTCGCGCTCGCCAATTACCGTTCGCTGTTCGAGGCGCTGATCGCGGTCGGCGTTCTTGGCCTCGCGCTTGTGGCGATCGGCACCTGGCTGCTGGCGCGCGGCATTACGCGGCCGATCTCCGAGCTCGAAACGGCCGCTCGCGATCTCGAAGCGGGGGAGTACGCGCCCGTGCGCGTGGAGACCAGCGACGAGATCGCGCGACTCGCGCTGAGCTTCAACGCGATGATCGACGCGATCAAGCTGCGCGAGCGCAGGATCACGGATCTGGCGCTGACCGATTCCGAGACGCTGTTGCCGAACCGCCTGGCGCTGGAGCGTCGCCTGAAGACTCAAGATGCGCGCGACCGGCGCGTCTTCGTCGCCGCCATCGGGATCGACCGCTTCGAGCAGGTCCGCAGCGCCATCGGCTACGCCCACGCCAACGCCTTGATCGCCCGGATCGGCGAGCGCCTCGTGCACTTGTCGTCCCGCGCGCCGATGGGGCGTTTGGCGACCGACGTCTTGGGCGTGGCGTTCCTCGCCGGCGACGAAGGCGACGCGCGGCGACGTATTGCGGCATTGCAGGCCAAGCTTGAGCAGCCCCTTTCGCTCGACGGGCAGGTCGTAGATATCGATGTGAGCGTCGGGGTCGCCGCCGTCGAAGGCGAGGAGGCGCACGTCGATCGAGCGAGCATCGCGCTCGATCAGGCGCGCAAGGCCCGCGTCAAGCTCGCCTTCTTCGATTCCGACTCGTACGGCGATCCGGCCCGCAACCTCTCGCTCATGGGTGAAATGCGTCGCGCGCTGTCGCGCGGCGAGATCAGGCTCGCGCATCAGCCCAAGCTCGACCTGCGCGCGCGCCGCATAACCGGCGTGGAGGCCCTGGTGCGCTGGACGCATCCCAGCCGAGGGCCCTTGCCGCCGGACCTCTTCATCTCGATGGCGGAAGAGACCGGCAACATTCGCGCTCTCACCGAGTTCGTTCTGCACCAGGCCGTTGAGGATCAGTCAAAACTTGCCGCCGCGGGCTGGCCCTTGGCGATGTCGGTGAACATCTCCGGACGCCTTATCGGCGACCGCCACTTCGCCAAGCACGCCATCGAGGCCGTGCGCGGCGCGCGGCATGGGTTCTGTTTCGAGATCACCGAGACGGCGGTGATCGACAATCCGAAGCTCGCCCTTGAGAACATCGAGCTCTTCGCCGCGCACAGCGTGCAGATCTCGATCGACGATTACGGGTCGGGGCTTTCCTCCCTCGCTTATCTCAAGCAATTGCCGGCCCACGAGCTCAAGATCGACAAGCTCTTCATTCAGCATCTCACCGACAGCAAGCGCGACGCGCTGCTCGTCCGCTCCACCGTGGATCTCGCGCACGGCCTGGGCCTCAAGGTCACCGCCGAGGGCGTCGAGCAGCCGGCCTGCATTGCGCTGCTGGCGGCGATGGGGTGCGACATGGCGCAGGGCTATCTTATTTCCCGTCCGGTTCCAGTGCACGAGCTGTTGAGCATTCTGGAAGACACTCACCGCATGGACTTTCTCGGGCACACCGCGTTGCGCGCGGGCGGCGAGGCGGCATGATCCGGCCCTGGGCGGTTGTCCTGGCGGGGCTCTGCGCGCATACGCCGGCCTTCGCCGAGAGCCTGTTCGACGGCGATCAGCTGCGCGGCTTTCTTGAATTGCGCGCGGTCGCGGCGGACGGCGAACGCTCTTGGATGCGGGACGGATTTGGCAAGACACGGTTCGGCGGCGGTGGTGAGGAAGTGGTCGGTGCCGGCCTGGCGACGGGCCTTCTCGTCTGGCGCCCCCACCTGAGCTGGAGTCTCGACGGTTACGTCTCGCTCCAGGCTGACAGCCAGGCCTTGCCCGCGCTCGATGCGGTCGAAGCGTATCTTTCCTATCGCGGTCCGCCCCGCGACGGTTGGCGATGGGGCGCGCGAGCCGGCGTCTTCTACCCGCCCGTCTCCCTCGAGCATGGCGGCATAGGCTGGACGCCGACCGAAACGATCACGCCGTCGGCGATCAATTCCTGGATCGGCGAGGAGGTGAAGATCGGCGGCGTTGAAGTGACCGCGCGCCGCAGCTTCGCAGACCAGGAGGTGGAAGCGACAGGCGCCTTGTTTGGGTTCAACGACACCGCCGGCACGCTCATCGCCTTCCGCGGTTGGGCGCTGGGCGACGTGATGCCTGGCCTGCGCGGCAAAGCGGCCCTGCCGCCCACGGTCAGGCAATTCGACACCGAGCCCACGACCGAGCTCGACGGACGCATCGGCTATTTTGGGCGCTTGCTCTATCAGCCGATCGGCTCGCTGACGCTCGACATCTCCCACTACGACAACGCTGGCGATCGCATGAGCGACAAGCACGGACAGACGAATTGGGAGACGCGCTTCACCAATCTGAGCTTGCGGTTCACGCCCACGCCCGATGTCCGCATCCTGGCGCAGGCGATGACCGGCCAGACGGTGTGGGGGAACTTGACGCCGCGGGGCTATTGGTCTGACGTCGATTTCTCTGCGGCCTACGCCTTGCTGGCGCGCGATTTCGGCGCCCACACCCTCAGCGCGCGCATGGACGTTTTCTCGGTCGACGACAACAGCCGCGCCAACCCAGCTGACAACGGCGAAGAAGGGTGGGCGCTCACCGCCGCCTATCTGGTGGATCTGTGGGCTTCGACCCGCCTCGCCTTTGAAGGGCTGCACGTCGCAAGCGATCGCCCCGGGCGCGTCAACATCGGGGCGGCGCCGCAGCAAAGACAGACCACCGTGCAGTCCTCCTTGAAAATGTCCTTCTAGATTCGCTCACCTGATGCGGCGCTCCGGCCTCACCTCGGGCGATGGAGGAGATTCCACAATAGAGCCCCGACAGAGCCGCCAATCATGCCTACGGCGGCCGTGACACCGACCAGAATGCCGGCGCGGCCCGGGTCGAACGTCTCGACTAGATACGGTGGGTGGATGAAATGAATCCAGAAGACAAAGTCGAGCAGCTTCTGCGCCACGCCAGTGACTACGAGCACTGCCCAACATGCATGCCAGAATGCGAGCAAGAGCGCGAAGACTAGCCCGACCTTAAACGAGTTGACCATGCTGATCTCCCTACCATGGCAAGCGGTCGATGCTTTGAGGTGGATCAAGACGCCGCCAGTGCGCGGCGAGCCTCTGGCGCCGGATCGCATGGGCGCCCTCGGCTCGTGGTCGAGAGATCCTGACCATTTCAACTCCGACAGGGCTCTCGCGAGAACAATTGGATTTCGCTGGGGCCGATCGTCGATCGCTCGCAGGAAATCCCTCGGACATTCGACCACGTCATCATTCGTGTGCGGATCATGCTGCCGCGTGCGCTCAAGCAATTCGGTGGGGCTGGCGAAACCTCGCACGTCGGCTCGGACGTCGAGTGCGGGCAGATTCGCGTGGTCTCGTTCGTCTATCCGAAATCCGAGGACTGGCGCGCGGTCCGCGCCTTCGGATATGAGGATGCATGACCGCTTTCGTCCTTTACGCCGCCCCTGGCACATGCGCTCGTGTTCCGATGATCGCCCTCGAGGAGGCCGAGCAGGACTTCGAGGTTCGCGTCGTCAGGTTCATGAAGGGCGAGCACCGTTCGCCCGCCTACCTGGCTCTCAACCCGAAGGGAAAGGTCCCGCTGCTCGTGGCCGACGGCGAGCCGCTCTCTGAGAACGTCGCCATCCTGCTCTACCTTGGAGACCGCTTTCCCGGGCTCTTGCCGCGCACGCAGAATGAGCGCGAGCGCCTTCGCATCGTCGAAGACCTATGTTTCCATTCCGCGACGCTGCATCCCATCGTGACGCGCATCCGCATGTCCGGCTTCTTCGTCGATGGCGCGGAAGCGCAGAAGAGCCTCCACGCCAAAGCGGTGGAGGCCATGCGCCCGAACACCGCGCTGGTGGAGGCAAGGCTGAAGGGCGGACGTTGGTGGTACGGCGAGACTTGGTCGTGCCTGGATGCGTATTTCTTCTGGGTGTGGTTCCGCGTCACGGGCGCCGGATTTCCCGCGCAGCACTATCCCGCGTGCGCCGATCATGCGCGCCGGATGGCGCAGCGCCCCGCGGTCCAGCGGGCGCTCGCGCGCGAAGCGGAGATGGAGCGTCAGCTGGAGAGCGAGGGGCTGGCCTTCAGGCCGCCAGACCCGCCGGCGAAGGTGGAATGACTACAATCGGCGATGGGGGGCCTTATCAAGCGCCGCGCGCCGAGCGGCTGGATCGGAGGGGCCCTGCCTGTTGTAGGAATGTGGCGAGTCGAGCCGGAGTGGCCCAAAGTGGCCCCTCGGATGCTATCTGCGCAAACGTTGAGCTAGTTTCGGCAGGCGGCGCCGCTGCAGGTGATTGTGCGATCGATGCCCTGTCCGGTTTGGACGCTGGTTTCGGCCCGGTAGGTGCGGTCGCCGATCGTGTATTCGCCGCTGCGGTTGCCGTTGATCTCGCCACTGGAGTCGCGAGTGAACGAACCGGACGCGCTCCCGGCGCCGCCGAACGGCCCCGCGAACACGGCGTCGCCCTCGTGTGCGACATTGCCATTGCGATCCCACGCTGTTGCGCCGGAGCGGCAGCCGCGTGCGCCCGCGGCGTCGCGTCCGCAGCCACGGCTGCCGGCTGCGCCGCCGCCGACGCCATTGGTGACGACGCCCCCTTCGCCGGCGGTGCGCCCGCCGAACGGACCGACGGCGTCGCGCCTCGCCCCGGCGGTGACGCCGCCGGCGCCGTTCGTGTATGCGCCGCCGCGCGTGACGCTCTGCGCCGCGACAGGGCTGCACGACAGGAACGCAACAAGGGCGATGCTCGCTGCAGCCAAGCTCAATCTGTTCATGAAGTCTCTCCTGAGTCGCGTTGGGGTTAGGCGGCGTCTTCGATCGAGCGTTCGGTGCGCAGCCAATGCGCGAAGACGCCCAGGCACACGGCCATGATCGCAACAACGCCGGCCGCATGCGCGAGCGCCATGGCGTTGAAGGCCGAAGACTTTGCGTAGAGCCACCAATCGGCAGCGACGATCGGCAGGAACGACAGCGCGAAGCCCGGGAACGTCCATGGCTGGAAGCGCCGCACTGCCGCGAAGAGGCCAGCGGCGAGCGCGTGCGCGCCAAGCGCGGCGATCGCGGCGCCGACGATCGGCATGGTTTCATAGCCGTCCCGGACGGCGATGCTCACGACCGCGTCGGGCGCGGCGATGCACAAGGCGCCGAAGACGAGGCAGGGAGCGGCGATGATCGTTTGCGCGACGGCGCCGAGCGTGAATTTGTCCGACATGTGTGACGTTCCTTTTTCTGCGGCGATGGAGAATTGGAGAGACGGTCGCCGCGCATCCGCCTCCGTGAGTGTTCAGGCCGCCAAGGCCTCCGGAAGGGTTGCGCCGTTGAGCGCGGCCTCGATGCGCCAGCGTGGCTGGACGCCCTCGAAGCGCGCGACCGGCGCGCCGTTGCGCAGCACGATCGTCGTCGGCAGCAGACGGATATCGAAATCGCGCCGCGCGAGGTCGTTGCACGTCGCATCCACATGGCCGAACCGGGCATCTCCCGGGCGCTCGGCCCACAGCGCCGCGAGCTCTTCGGCCTGGTGAAAGGTCGGTCCGCCCGACGGCGCGCCGAACAGCAGGATCGCGGTTCCGGCGCCCTCCAGGAAGGCGTCCAAGGTGTCGTCGTTCAAGCGTTGCATGGGGGCCTCCCTCAAGCGGCGTTGTCGATGGCCTCGTCGCGTCTTGCCCGCGCGGCGAGGATGTTGCGGGTGACGCGTTCGTGCACGGCGTGCGCGATGACGTCGTGCTCGTCGCGGCAATCGACGCGGAACGTGAGCTTGCGGCCCTCCACGGCGATGAGCCGGACGATCGCTGTGACCTTCGCGCCGAGCGGCTTCGCCGATATCTGGCTGAGCTCAAGGCGCACGCCGCTCGTTACGCCGGGCGCCAGGTACGGACGCAGCGCTGCGAGGCACGCCCCTTCGATGAAGCCGACCAGCAATGAGGTCGTGAACGTCGCGATGCGCGGATCGCTGTCGTTGAGCGGCATGGTTTCGATGTGCAGCATGCCGGGGGCGGGGACGGGACTCATTCTATTCTCCTTGTCTTTCAGTGGCCGGCTTTGGTCATGTCGACGGCGTGCGCGGGCCGCGGCGCAAGCCAGATGATCATTGCGGAGATCGCGAAGGCGAAGGTGATGAGCATCATCACCTGGTTGGTGGCGATCGTGACGCTCTGGCCTTCAACCATGTGGTTCAGGCTGACGAGCGCCTGCTCGTGCGACATGCCCCCATGCATCAGTGTGCTGACGGTATCGCCGTTGCGGTCGGAGAGCCCGGCGAGCTCCGCGTGCGCGTAGGCCGCCTTGTCTTCCCACGCCGTCGTCACCACCGACGTCGCCACGGCCCCGGAGAGCGTGCGCAGGAAGTTTTGCAGACCGGCGGCCGAAGCGACCTCGTTCGGATGGACGCTGCCCAGCGAAAGCGCCGTCAGCGGCACGAAGAAGAACGGCAGCCCGAGGCCCGCAAGCATCAGCGGCACGGAGATCTGCCAATACGTGTAGTCGTCGGTGACGAAGGCGCGCAGCCCGGTGACGAAGGTGAGCCAGACGAGGCCGACGAACACGAGCCGCCGCGGATCGACCTTCGCCATCCTCGCCCCGACGATCGGCGCGGCGAAGACCGCCAGCACGCCCGACCACGCGGTCGTCATGCCCGCCCATGTGGAAGTGTAGCCCATGTGCGTCTGCAGCCATTGCGGGGTCAGCACGTTGGCGGCGAACATCGCCCCATAGGCCAGCGACAGGGTGACCACGCTCGCGGTGAAGCCGCGATGGCGGAACACCTTGAGATCGACGATCGGATGCTTCTCGGTGAGCTGCCAGATGACGAAGGCGCAGAAGCCCACGACCGCGACGACCGCAAGGCCGCAGATCCACGCGGACTCGAACCAGCCCTCGTCCTTGCCCGTATCGAGCATGATCTGCAGGGCGCCCACGAAGAGGATCAGCAGCGCAAGACCGATCCTGTCGATGGGCGCGCGCGTCTTCTCCGTCTCGTAGCGCTTCAGCATGCGCCAGGCGATCGGCGCGCAAATCGCCGCGAGCGGCACGTTGATGAAGAAGATGAACGGCCAGGAATAGGCGTCGCAGATCGCGCCGCCGAGGATCGGCCCGAGCACAGGCGCTACGAGCGTCGTCATCGCCCAGAGCGCCATCGCCGCGTTGGCTTTCTCCTTGGGGAAGATTCGCAGCAGCAGCGTCTGCGACAGCGGCATGAGCAGGCCGCCCGCCAGTCCCTGCATGATGCGCGCGAACACGAGGAGGCCGAGCGATTGCGCGACGCCGCAGAGCGTCGAGAAGAGCCCAAACACAGGATCATCGCCGTTGCGAAGACGCGCACGGCGCCGAAGCGCCCGGCGATCCAGCCGGTGAGCGGGACGATGATCGCCTCCGCCACCGCGTAGGACGTGATGATCCAGGTTCCCTGGTTCGTGCTGATGCCAAGGCTGCCGGCGATCGACGGCACCGAGACGTTGGCGATCGTCATGTCGAGCACGGCGATGAAATTCGCACTCGCAAGAACGATGGCGGCGAGGAAGAGCATGCCGCCCTTCAACGGCGCCTCCGCCTTTCCGTGTGTGGTCCCCGACATGACATCCTCCTCGGGCGCGTAAGGTTTGGGTTCAGCGAGCGTGGGAGCGGGCGCCGCCCCCGTGCGAAGCGGCGCGCTCGGCGACGTCGATCTTCGCCTCCATCGAGAGGCCGACGCGCAGCGGATGCGCAGCGAGCTCGCGCGGATCGAGCGAGATGCGGACGGGAACGCGCTGCACGACCTTGATCCAGTTGCCGGTGGCGTTCTGCGCCGGAATGACGGCGAACGCCGCGCCGGTGCCGCCGCCGAGGCCCGTGACACGCCCGTGATAGACGACGTGATGGCCGTAGAGGTCCGACGTCAGCCGCACCGGCTGGCCGATGCGCACGCGCCGCAGCTGGCCTTCCTTGAAATTGGCGTCGACATAGACCTGCGCGAGCGGGGTGACGCTCATCAGCGGCTGGCCGGGATCCACGCGCTGGCCGATCTGCGCGCTCTTTTGCACGACGACGCCGTCGATCGGCGCCCGGATGGTCGTGCGCTGGAGAGTGAGTTGCGCCGTTTCCATCGCTGCGCGCGCCGAGGCCGCCTCCGGATGGTTCTCCACGGTCGCGCCATGGGTGAGCGCGCGCTGCGCCGAGAGGTTCTCCTGCGCTGCGGCCAGATTGGCTTGCGCGGCCTCGAACGCCGATCGCGTGGCGGTCAGCTCCTCCGCGGAGATTGCGCCGGTGGCGGCGAGCTCGCGGCGGCGGTTGTAGTCCGCACGCGCGCGGGCGAGATCGGCTTCGCGCGCCCGGACCTGCGCGGCGGCGGACGCCTCCTGCGCGAAATACTGGCGCACGCGCTGCAGCGTGCGTTGGTAATCCGCCGCTGCGCGCTCGTAGGCGAGCCGCGCGTCGGCCGGATCGATCTGCGCCAGGAGAGCGCCGACGCGCACGACGTCGGTGTCTTCCACGCTCACGTCCTGGATCTGACCGGACACCTGCGCGTTGATCTGCGCGGTCGAAGCGCCGACATAGGCGTTGTCGGTCGAGACCGTGTTCGACGCTGCGAAGAGCCAATAGGCGCCGCCGGCGATCGCGAACTTCGCGACCACGCCGCCCAGGCCAAGCAGCAGCAGCTTGCGCTTCTTCAGAAGGCGCATCGCCTTCTCGCGGGCGTCGTGCCCCTGAGTGAGCACGTCGGAAACCGGTTCACCTTCCATCGGCTGGAATCGGATATCGTCTGCCATGGGTCTTCCTCCTCGAGAGTCACGAACGGGAGGCGGCGAACCCGCCGCCAAGGGCGCGCGTCAACGCGATGTCGAGCGCAAGCGCATGCGCTTCGAGGTCGGCGACCGCGCGACGCTGCGCGACCAGGCCGTCCTCGACGCTCAGCGTGTCGATGTAGCTGATGAGCCCGCCCTCATACCGGATGCGGGCGATGCGATAGGCGGCTTCCGCCGAAGCAAGGCCGCTGCGCGCGTGCGCAAGCTCGCGTTCCGCCGCGCGGCGATCGCCGAACGCGTCGGCGACCTCCTTGAGCGCGTCGGCGAGCGCCTGGTTGTAGAGCGCGACGGCCTCATCGTACTCGGCGCGCGCGCCGCGATAATTGCCCTCGATACGGCCGCCGTCGAAGATCGGCAGCGACACGGCGGGGCCGACCTGCCCCATGCTCAGCGTTCCCCCGCCCAGGCGATCGAGCCCGAGCGTCTGCAGGCTAACCAAAGCCGTGAGATTGACGTTCGGATAGAAGTCCGCGCGCGCGGCATTGATCTTCTGCGCCGCCGCTTCGGCCCGCAGGCGCGCCGCGACGAGATCCGGGCGCCGCCCGATCAGGTTGATCTCGATCGAAGCCGGCAGTCCCGGCGCCGCGATGCGCGGCTGCGCCGGCGGCGCGATCTCAAGACCGCGGTCGGGGCCTTTGCCGAGCAGCGCCGCGAGCGCATTGCGCGTCCGCGCGATCGCCGCATCGATGCTTTCGAGGTCGGCGCGCGCCGCGGCGAGCTTTGCATCAGCCTGGTGCGCCTGGCCTTCGTTCTCGACGCCGCTTGACACGCGCTGGCGAACCAGCCGCGCGCTGTCGTCGCGCATGCGCACGGTCCCTTCGGCCGCGGAACGATCGGCGGTGAGGCGGAGCATTTCCGCATACGCCCCCGCGACCGCGGTGGAGAGCTGCAGCCGCGCGGCGGCCGCTTCCGCTTCCGCAGCGCGCGCCTGGGAGGTCGCGGCGGCGAACGAAGCGCGATTGCGGCCGAAGAAGTCGAGCTGATAGCCGATGGAGAGCGCCGCGCTCGAGCGCGAGGTCCAATCCCCGGAGCTCAGATCGTTCAACGCGGCCGGCGCGCTATCGAACGAGATGTCGGTCCGCGACGCCTGCACGCCGCTCTGCGTGGAGATCGACGGATAGCGGGCGGCCCCGGCCTGCTGCGCCGCCGCCTCGGCGCGACGCACGCGCGCCGCCGCCGCCGCCAGCGTCGGAGAGTCCCGTAAGGCCTCTTCGATCAATGTGTTCAGCTGCGTGTCGCCGTACGCCTCCCACCAGCGGTCCGAAGGCCACGCGCTCTCCGGCGCCAGGAAACTCCGCGCGACTGCGTAGCTCTCGCCCTTCGCAAGCTCCGGTCTCGCCCCAAGGTTGGGCGGGGTCATGCAGCCCGCCATCAGCGCGGCGCAGGACACCGTCAACAAACTGGCTGCTCTCTTCGCGGACATCGGCGTCTCCTCTCGGACCGCCGGTTTGGCCCGGCGACGAACGGAAAGAAAGGCTTTCTTTTCGATAATGTCAACGCGAGCGGGGTAAAATGCATGCGAGAGCCAGCTCAACACGCTGTTTTAACTAGAGAAAAAGTTTCTTGGAAAGAAACGAAATGCTTCCTATATAAGGGCTGGAATTTGGGCGCCCGGGATTCGGGCGCCAAGGAGGGCCGATGGCGCGCTCAGCCGCCAGACCAACCGGGCCGGGCCGCTTGTCCGCGGAGGAAGCCGCCAAATTGCCCGATCGCCTGCTCGACGCGGCGCTCAAGCTCTTCACCGAGCGCGGGTACGCGCAGACGACGATGGATGAGATCGCGCGCGAGGCCGGCGCTTCCACCAAGACCGTCTACAGCCGCTTCGCCAACAAGGGCGAGATCATGCAGGCGGTCGTGCAGCGGAATGTCGGTCAGATCACCGAGCGCGTGGCCTCCAGCGCGATCAATCCCATGCAGGGAGAGCTGCGCGCGTTCCTGCTCGCGCTCGGCGCGCAGATCGGCGCGGCGTTCGACAAGGAAACCACCGGCATCACGCGGCTCACTTACGCGGAGGCCTACCACTTTCCGCTGCTTGCCGATCTTTATGCTGAGGTGACGGGCCGCGCCGTCACTGGGATACGCCGCGGGCTCGAGCGCGCGCGCGAGGAAGGTCTGCTGGAGACGAGGGAGGATCTCGCACAGGCGGCGGCGTTGTGCTTCGGTATGATGTCGGAACGCCCGCGCATCAGCGCGGTTCTAGGCCGGCATCTCACCCGCGCCGAGATCCAGGCGCACGTCGCCGCCGCCGTCGATCTTTTCTTGAGGGGGTGCGGCTACGCACAGCCTGAGACAAAATCGGACGCGACGCGAAAGCGGCCCCAGCGACGCCCCCCAGAGCGCCGCTGAGGCCGCGGTCCTTCGATCGCTCAGAGTTCAGTTGCGGGCCTGAACCATGCGCGGAGCGAGGTTTCGCTGCACCTCGTGGGCGTCGTAGGCGTTGAGGGCTCCCAGCGGCCGGGCGCCCTTGTACATCGCGATGTCCGCGACCGCGGTGTGGCTGGTGCGCTCGCGATAATCGGCGCCGCCGAAGCGCGGACGCGCGAAGCCGACCTGGTCGAAGCGGGTGTCTTCTTCCACATTGCCGGCGACGACCACGTAATAGTCGAAGCCGCTCTGCAGCGTGAGCTGGGCCGCGCGATAGAGCATGCTCTGCACGACCGTTTCGCGTTCCGTGCGCGTGTCGCCACGGAATGTGACACGCACGCGGCTTGGTTCGAGCTGGGTTTCGGAATAGCCGTAGCCGCGCGCGCCGTCGCGGGGCTGGTAGGGGGTTTCGGCCGCCGCGGAGGCGGTCAGTGCGATGGCCGCGACAGCGGCTGACATGAGAACACGCATACGTTTTCCTTCCTGGCTGGTCGCGGCCCTCGGCCGAGGCCTTATATAAAGGAAAGACTATCGTTTCTTTCAAGCCGGCGACGATGATCGGATTTCCTAACCGCTTGCCTGCAGCGTGAGCGGCGGCTTTCGGCGATGGCTTGCCGCATCGAGCGGCGTCCTGCCTCGGTTATTTCCCCTGGTTCGCGCGCTTCGCGGGACGTTTCCGCACGTCGCACACCACAACATCTAGGGCCGTCGGTGGTAGCCCGGTGGCGGCCCCGCGCGGATCGACTCCGAACGAACCAAGCGCCTAGCTATTTATCGGTGCAATTTCAGAGCGTTGCTGGCGCACCCGACAGGATTCGAACCTGTGACCTCTGCCTTCGGAGGGCAGCGCTCTATCCAGCTGAGCTACGGGTGCCGCGACGCCGATCTAATGGTCGTGGGCCGGTTCGTCTATGGCGTCGGCAGGATGCCGCGCCGTGGGCACCGCACCGTGCTCGCCTCAGCGTGCGCCGCGCAACGCCGGGGCGCGAAACTTGGCAGCCGCCGCCAGCGGCAGGTCAGGGCGCCCGATCCGGACCCCGCTCCGCCTTCGCCTCGGGTGCGTCCGTCTTTGGCCGCGCCTCGCCGGGCGCCCCCTTCCACGCCGCGGCGCCGGACCACACCTCGCAGCATTCCGCCGCGCAGCGCCGGATCCGCGCTGCGATCGCCAGCTCGGCCTCCAGCAGCGCCTGCGGATCGCGCGCCTTGGCCGCGCCCAGCAGCAGCGCCGGCAATTCCTCGTTCAAGGCGGTGAGCGCGCGCGTCTGCCGCTCGCCCGCGTCGAGCATCGCGGCGTTCGCATCATGCACCAGCGTGCGCAGCCGCTCGATCGGCGCGGCGCTCGCGCCGGCGGCCGGCCGCCACCAGGTCAGCAGGTGCATCGAGCGTGTGAGCAGATCGAACGCAGAGCCCGCTCCGGCGCCGGCCCCGTTCAGTCCCCCGCCTGATCCAGAGGGAACGCGATTCATGTCCGTCTCTCCGCTCCAAGCCGCATGAGCCAAAAGCCGCATGAGCCAACCTGCCGGGATCGGATCGCCCAGCCGGCTCCAAGGATGGCGACTAGTCGAAATTCTTGTACCCGCGCCCGGTTCCGTTTGCACGGCCTGGTTCCCACTACGCCGGGACTTATCCACAGTTACACGTGGGCGTGCGCCCATGCGTCCGGCTCAGCCGCGTTCGTCCAGGAAGCGGCGCGCGTCGGCCTGCGACTCGAACACGTGCGGCGCCACCGACCGCGACAAGAGCGTGCCGAGCTTCATGCGCATGAACGTGCTCGTCGTGTAGCGCGACACGCGCTCGAAATACTTCCGCTCGATGACGAAGACGAAGTCCGAGTAGAACTTCTCCATCTCCTCATCGACGCGGAAGGAATCGTAATTGACGATCGCCCGCACCTTGCGCCCGATCGCAGCGCAGCGGTTCTCCAGCGCCTTGTGCAGGTCCAGCACATCCTTCCGCGTCCGGACCGATAGCCCTTCGAAATTCACAAAGAGAATGTTCCGCTTCCGGTCATAGACGATGCGGTCTTCCAGCTTGATCTCCAGCAGCGCCTCCTTGAGGCCCATCGGCTCTTCGCGGAAGATCCGCTCGTCCATGGTCTGCAGATCGTCGCTGATCTGCGGCCGGAAGCTCATCTGCGCGAGGATGTCGCGTTCGAGCTCCGCGCCCGGCGCGATCTCGATGAGCTCGAGGCCGTCTCCGACGAGGCGGAAGACGCAGCGCTCCGTGACATAGAGCACCTTTTGCCCCCGCTGCGCGGCGCGCGCGCCGGCGAAGGTGATCTGCTCCACGCGCTCCTGGAATTTTCGCGAGCGTCCCTCGCGCGCGATCGCGATCCCGCCGTCCTCAACTTTGAGGTCGAGCCCGTCCGCGGTGAAGAACCCCGCGAACACCAGCCGGCGCGCATTCTGCGAGATGTTGATGAAGCCGCCGGCGCCGGCGATCCGGCCATTGAAGCGGCTCACGTTTACATTGCCCGCGCGATCCGCTTCGGCCATGCCGAGGCACGCGAGATCAAGTCCGCCGCCGTCGTAGAAATCGAATTGCTGGTTCTGCTGGATGAGCGCTTCGGTGTTCACCGCCGCGCCGAAATCCAATCCGCCCGCGGGAATCCCGCCGATCACGCCCGGTTCGGTGGTGAGCGTGATGAGATCGAGCAGCCGCTCCTCCGCCGCCACCGCCGCCACGCCCTCCGGCATGCCGATGCCGAGATTCACCACGCCGTTCACCGGCAATTCGAGCGCGCAGCGCCGCGCGATGAGCTTGCGCGCATCGAGCTTGCGTGGGCTGAACATATCGACCGGCGCGCGCAATTCCGACGCGAACGCGGCCGAGTAGGGCGTGCCGTAGGTCTGGCAATGATGCTCCGCCTCCGCCAGCACGATGCAATCGACGAGCACGCCCGGGACCTGCACGCTGCGCGGATTGAGCGAGCCGCGCGCCGCGATCCGCTCCACTTGCGCGATGACGACGCCGCCGGAATTCTTCGCCGCCATCGCCATCGCCAGATTGTCGAGCGTGAGCGCTTCGCGCTCCATGGTGATGTTGCCGGCCGG
Organism: Hyphomonadaceae bacterium; assembly: GCA_016791425.1. Lineage (GTDB taxonomy): Bacteria > Pseudomonadota > Alphaproteobacteria > Caulobacterales > Aquidulcibacteraceae > CADEEL01. Next base: position 137,692 of record JAEUMQ010000017.1, read on the forward strand.
ATCGGCGGTCGTGCCGCGGATGAACGCCACGCTGATCGGGCGCGTCTTGTAGCGAAGCCATTCCTCGCCGTCGATGCTCATCAGTTCGACGATGTCTTCGGTCGTGCTCGCATTGATCTTCCCGCCCTCCAGGCGCGGATCCACGAACGTGCCGAGGCCCACTTTCGTGATCACGCCCGGCTTGCCCGCCGCGATGTCGCGATAGAGATGCGAGATCACGCCTTGCGGCAGATTGTAGGCCTCGATCTTGCCGCCGACCGCGAGCTTGCCGATCTTCGGCGCCAGGCCCCAATGCCCGCCGATCACGCGCTTGAGCAGGCCTTCGTGCCCGAGCCGGTTGAGGCCCCGCTCCTTGCCGTCGCCTTGCCCGGCTGCGAACATGAGCGTGAGATCGCGCGGCGCGCCTGTCTTGATGAAGCGCTGCTCGAGCGCCGCCAGCAGCGCATCGGGCGTGCCGATGCCGACGAAGCCGGAGGTGACGAGCGTGTCGCCGCTGGCGACCACGTCCGCCGCTTCCTCCGCCGAAACGATCTTGTTCTTCATCATGTGAAGCGCTCCGCGCGCAGCGGAAACCCGAATCGCCTTTCCAGACAACAAATCGAGCGCGCCCCTTCGAGGGGAGGGGGCGCCCGGCCATGCACGCGAAGCCTAAGCGACGAGGTGCAGATGCGGCGCCGCGCGGCGCTCCTCGCGCGCGGGCGCCTCCGCCGGCTGCTGCAGATCGAGCCTGCCTTGCCCGGTGAGCACGCCCTGCAGGAAGGCGTGGACGTCCTCGGCGCTCTGCTCGGGGATTTCCTCGTGCAGGATGTGCCCGACATCCTCGTAGATCATGAGCTGCGCGTCGCGGATGGCGGTGGCGAAGCGGATCCCGTCGCCGACCGGCACCAGCCTGTCCTTCTCTCCGTGCAGCACCAGCGTCGGCGCGCTGATCCGCGCGAGCGCCTCGGGCGTGGCGTAGATGCGCTCCGACCGCGCGAGCGCCAGCTGCATCTGCACGTTCCGGTGCATCGGCGCCCGGCCGAGCGCGACATAGCGCTCGATCATCGCATCGCCCACGATGGCCGGATTGGCGAACGAGGCCTTGAGGCCCTTGCGCATCATCGGCGTCGCGTCGAGATCGCGCAGCACCGGCCCCATGGGAGAGCGCAGGAGGTCGAGCACCACAGGCTCGCCGAAATCCTGTTCCGGCCGCGGCGTGAAGCCGGCCGCGCCCACGAGCACCAGCGCCGCGACCTTCTCCGGCCGCCGCGCCGCATAATCCCACGCCGCCGCTCCGCCCATCGAGCTGCCGGCGATCGCGAACGTCTCGAGCCCCAGATGCTCGGCCGCCGCGTCGATGATTTCAGCGAAGCTGTCGCGCCCGATGCGATAGCCTTCGGCCGTCCGCGTCAGCCCATGGCCGGGCAGGTCGATCGAGACGATGCGATAATGCTCCGCGAGCCGCTCCACCCAGGGCTCCCAGGTGTGCAGCGACGCGCAATAGCCGTGCACGAGCACGAGTGGGGGCCCGTCCGCGCGCCCTTCGTCGCGATAATGGATTTGCGAGCCGCAGGGGCCCGCGAAGAACGCGCTGCGCCAATCGGAATATTTCCGGTCGAGGATGCGGTGCGGAATGTCCGGCTGCCGAAACGGAAAGAGCGCCATCGCGCTGAAACTTGCGAGCGCCAACCCGGCGCCCATGAAAGCCAGTCCAAAGTGCCGCATTTTGCCCCGCCCACACACCCTTCTGGGGTGAGGCGCTCATGAAGCCTTAGGACCCGCCAAGATTCCGTTAAAGTTGACGAAGGATTTCGCGATCGCATCGAGTCGCGGGTGCGATGAAAACCGGAAGGAGCGCGGGACCCGGCGATTGGGCGGGGAGGGCGCCAGGCCCCGCTCTCCCGGTCTTGTATCGACCGGTTTGGTTAATGCGCGGGAAGGAATTCGGTTCCGAAGAAAAACCTCAGGCCGCCTTGCGTTCCTGCGGCGGATGCAGGCTGGCGGCGGGCTCGGCCAAAACCGTCAGCGTAAAGATCGAGCCGACGCCGGGCGTGGAGCGCACCACGACGTCCCCGCCGAGCAGCCGCCCGAGCCGCCGCGTGATCGCCAGCCCGAGGCCGAGGCCGTCCTTCGCGCGCGTGGGCGAGGCGTCCGCCTGGGTGAACGCCTCAAACAGCGTCTCGACCTTTTCCGGCGCGATGCCGCAGCCGGAATCCTCCACCGCGAGCTCCAGCATCCGCTCCGGCCCTTCCACGAACCGTGCGCGGATGAGGATGCGGCCCCGCTGGGTGAACCGGCAGGCGTTGGAGAGGAGGTTGGCGAGACATTGCTCGAGCCGGCGCCGGTCGGTGACGATCACGCCGACGTCGCAGGCAAGCTCGCTCTCGATCGCCACGCCCGCCGCCCTGAGCGGCGCGCACTGGCGGATCGTCTCTTCGATGACGCTGCCCACGTCCACCTGCTGGCGGAGCGCCTTGAGCTGCCCTGAATCCAGGTGCGAGAAGTCGATCACGTCATCGACCAGCGCGAGCAGCCGCCAGCCCGCCCGCCGGATGCCCTCGGCGTCGGCCGCGAGCGCCCGCTTGCCGTCCGCCTCCAGGTCGTCCTTGAGGATTTCCGCGTACCCGATGACGGCGTTGAGGGGCGTGCGCAATTCGTGCGTGATGATCTCCAGGAAGCGCGACTTGACGCGGCTGATTTCCTCCGCCTCTTTCCGCCGCTCGCGGTGCCGGTCGAGCCGCTCGAAGAGCGCGTTCTGGTCGCGCTGCGCCCAGTGCGCGCGCAGAAGCGCGACGCCGAGAATGGGAATGACGAGCAGGTGCGCGCCGAACGCGCCGTGGAAGACGAGCGGCGTGATCACGCCCGCCGCGATCGGCGGCGCGATCGAGGCGTAGAACACGTTCGGCGTGTTGGAGAAATAGACGAGCGAATGGATGAGCGCGCCCGACAGCATGATCGCCGCGAAGAAGGCGGCCGAATCTCCCCCCACCGCCCAGGCCGGCGCCCAGCTCAGGCAGAACAGCGCCGCCATCGCGAAGCGCAGCCCGATGCGCGCGCGCGCGGCCTCGTCGGGGGTGAGCTTCGGGGCCACCGTGGCGATGAACCAGGGCTCGAGCTTGTGCTCGAACCCTTGCATGATGGCGAGCCACAGGATCGCCCACGGCCCAATCCAAAAGGCCGCGATCGCCGCGATCAGCGTCTGCAGCGCGAGCCGCGGCACGCGCGACCGGATGCGGGCGTCGCGCGCGAGCGCGCCGAGCATCTGGCGCGGGTCGCCGGTTTCCGGGCCTGGCAACACTTGGTTCACGGGGCGCCCTCCCCGAGGAATGACCCCCGACCCTAGGTCCGGGAGGCTTAACAAACTGATCCGAATACGGACGGAACCGGCGAATAATGCGCCCCGCGCCGCTTTGCGCAGCCCCCCGATTGCGGCGGCGGGCAAGACGTTGAAGAAAGGTTGCGGAGACGCCTGATGTGGGAGTTCTGGATCGATCGCGGCGGCACGTTCACGGACATCGTCGCGCGCGCTCCCGACGGCGCGCTGCACGTGAAAAAGCTCCTGTCCCAGAACCCCGAGCGCTACCCCGACGCCGCCATCGCCGGCATCCGCGAATTGGCCGGGGAGGGCGCTGCCGTCCGGATGAGCGTGAAGATGGGCACGACGGTGGCGACGAACGCGCTTCTGGAGCGCGCCGGCGCCCCGACCTTGCTCGCCATCACCAAAGGCTTCGCCGACGCCTTGCGTCTCGGCTGGCAGAGCCGCCCGGACATCTTCGCGCTCGACATCCGCTTGCCGGCGCCGCTCTACGCCGAGGTGGTCCAGCTCGACGAGCGCGTCGATGCCGACGGACGCGTGCTGGCGCCGCTCAACGAAGCCAAGGCGCGCGCCGATCTGAAGAGCGCCTACGCACAGGGCCTGCGCGCGATCGCGATCGTCTGCATGCACGGCTGGCGCGCGCCGAAGCACGAGAAGCGCGTCGCCGAGATCGCGCGCGAGATCGGCTTCACCCAAATCTCCGTGAGCCACGAGGTTGCCGCGCTCAACAAGCTCGTCGCGCGCGGCGACACCACGGTGGCGGACGCCTATCTCTCGCCCGTGCTGCGCACGTATGTCGATCAGGTCGCCGGCGCGCTGCCGAAAGAGACGCAGCTTTCCTTCATGCAATCGCACGGCGGGCTCGTCGCGGCGGAGAAGTTCCGCGGCAAGGACGCCGTGCTTTCCGGCCCTGCCGGCGGCGTCGTCGGCATGGCTGAGATCGCCCGCGAAGCCGGCTTCGACCGCGTCATCGGCTTCGACATGGGCGGCACCTCCACAGACGTCTCGCATTTCGCCGGCGAGTTCGAGCGCACGTATGAGAGCATGCTCGCCGGCGTGCGCATCCAGGCGCCGATGCTGGCCATCCATACGATCGCGTCGGGCGGCGGCTCGATCTGCCGCTTCGACGGCGCGCGCTTCCGCGTCGGCCCGGACTCCGCTGGCGCCGTTCCGGGCCCCGCCTCGTATCGGCGCGGCGGCCCGCTCACCATAACCGACTGCAACGTGATGCTGGGCAAGATCCAGCCGGGGGCGTTTCCCGCCGTGTTCGGACCTGCCGGGAACGAACCATTGGATCGCGCCGCCGCCGAGCGCGCGTTCGTGCGCATGAGCGAGGAGATCCAGCGTGCGACGAGCCGGCGCATGTCGCCGGAGGAGATCGCCGAGGGCTTCCTGGCCATCGCGGTGGAGGACATGGCCGAGGCGATCAAGCGCATCTCGGTGGAGCGCGGCCATGACGTGACGAAATACACGCTCGTCGCCTTCGGCGGCGCCGCCGGCCAGCACGCGTGCATGGTCGCCGACGCGATCGGCGCGGAGCGCGTGCTCATCCATCCGCTCGCCGGGGTTCTCTCCGCATACGGAATGGGCCGCGCCTCGCTGAGCGAGATCCGCGAGCGCACGATCGAGCAGGACCTGACGCCCACGCTCGATCTCGACAAGGACATGGAAGAGCTGGAGAAGGCCGCCCGCAAGGCGCTCGCCGCCCAGGGCGCGACCTCGATCAGGTTCTCCCGGCGCGCGCTGCTCAAATATAGCGGCATGGACGCGGCCTTGCCGGTGGATTTCGCCGTCGCCGACATGCGCGGCGCGTACGAGAAGGCGCACAAGGCCCGCTTCGGTTTCAGCGCGTCGGAAAAGGCCGTGCGCGTGGAGGCGCTGCAGGTGGAGGCGACCGCGCCGCCGCCGGGCGCGAAGGCGACCTTGCCCGAGCCGCAGGCGAGGGACGCGTCCGCCGTCCGACCGCGCGCGCACGCTCCGGTGCGCATGGGCGGCGTGATGAAGCGCACGCCGCTCTTCGATCGCGACGCGCTGCCGCTCGGCGTGCGCATCGAGGGGCCCGCGATCATCTGCGAAGCGGCCGCCACCACGATCGTCGAGCCGGGCTGGCGCGCGCGCGTCGACCGGCTGAGCAATCTCGTCCTGGAGCGCGCCGAGCCGCTGCCGGCGAGGAAAGCGGTCGGCGTCAGCGCCGATCCGGTGATGCTGGAGATCTTCAACAACCGCTTCATGGCGGTCGCCGAGCAGATGGGCCTCGCGCTGCAATCCACAGCGCATTCGGTGAACATCAAGGAGCGGCTGGATTTCTCCTGCGCGCTCTTCGATGCGCAGGGCGGCCTGATCGCCAACGCGCCGCACATCCCCGTGCATCTGGGCTCGATGGGCGAGAGCGTGCGCGCGATCCTAAGGGGCCGCGCCGGCAAGCTGAAGCGCGGCGACGTCTTCATGCTGAACGCGCCGTACAATGGCGGCACCCATCTGCCGGATTTAACGGTCATCCGTCCGGTGTTCCTGGGCTCGGACAAGGCGCCGTTCTTCTTCACCGCCGCGCGCGGCCACCACGCCGACATCGGCGGCGTGACGCCCGGCTCGATGCCGCCCTTGAGCAGGACGATCGAAGAGGAGGGCGTGCTCATCGACGATTTTCTTCTCGTGGAAAGCGGCAAGCTCCGCGAGGAGGAAGCCCGCGCGCTGCTCGCGAGCGGCCGATACCCGGCGCGCAACGTGAACCAGAATATCGCCGATCTGGTGGCGCAGGTCGCCGCGTGCGCCAAGGGCGAGGAGGAGCTCGCCCGCATGATCGCCGCGTTCGGACGCGATGTGGTGACGGCCTATGCGCGCCATGTTCAGGACAACGCCGAGGAGAACGTGAAGCGCGTGATCGATGCGCTCAAGGACAGCGACTTCGCCGTCGAGATGGACGACGGCGCGAGGATCTCCGTCAAGGTGCGCGTGGCGCGGCAGGCCAGGCGCGTCTGCATCGACTTCACCGGCGCGAGCCCGCAAAGCGAAACCAATTTCAACGCGCCGCTCTCGGTGACCCGCGCGGCCGTGCTCTATGTCTTCCGCACCCTGGTGGCCGACGATATTCCCTTGAACGAAGGCTGCCTGCGACCGATCGAGATCGTCGCGCCGGAAGGGACGCTGCTCAATCCGAAGCCGCCGGCGGCGGTGGTGGCGGGCAATGTCGAGACGAGCCAGGCGATCGTCGATTGTCTCTATGGCGCATTGGGCGTCATGGCCGCCGCGCAGGGCACGATGAACAATTTCACCTTCGGCGATGCGACGCTGCAATATTACGAGACGATCGCCGGCGGCGCCGGCGCCGGGGCCGACTTCGACGGCGCCTCAGGCGTGCAGACGCACATGACCAATTCGCGCCTGACCGATCCTGAAGTGCTGGAGGCGCGCTTTCCCGTGCTCGTCGAGACGTTCGAGCTGCGCAAGGGCTCGGGCGGCCAGGGCCGTCACAAGGGCGGCGACGGCGTCCGCAGGCGCATCAGGTTCCGCAAGGCCATGCAGGCCGCGATTCTGTCGAACCGCCGGCGCGCGGCGCCGTTCGGTTTGGCCGGCGGCGACCCCGGCGCGCGCGGACGCAACGCCGTGGAGCGCGCCGACGGTCGTTTGGAGGAGCTTTCAGGAACCGCCGAAGTGCAGATGGAGGCGGGCGACGCCTTCCTGATCGAGACGCCCGGCGGCGGCGGCTTCGGCAAGCGCTAAATTCTAGTCCCAGCCGGAATGGAAGGCGATCTCGGCGCGCCACGCCAGATGCAGCGCCGCTTCCGGCACGATCCGCATCGGATGATGCTTCTTGCCGGGCAGGAGAAGCGGCCCGAGGCGCTTCAAGCCGGCGCGCCAGAGCCGCCGCGCCAGCCGCGCCGCATAGGGCGCGGGGTTGAGCGCCACGCGCACGAGCGCTTCGAAGCGCTTGGCGAGCGCGTCGGGATGCAGGTGCGGCAGCCGATAGCCGCGCCGGCCGCGCCCGCGCGCGCGCGCCGCGGTGAACATCGCGAACGAGACCGACCATTGCTCCGAAGGCGTCTTCTTCCAATCGCGCGGGTCTGCGCGGCGCTGGCGGGCGCGCGCCCGTGGGCGTGGCGGCGCAAGCGGCGTACGCGGCAGCTCGGCGGCCTCCGCAAGCAACAGGATGCGCGCGAGCTTCTCCGCCGGCGCGAGCCAGACGAGGAGGTCCTGGCGCCATACCTCGGTGACGAGGAAATGGCTGACCATCTGCATCGGCGTGCCGACCAGCGCGTAGACGACCTCGATGAGGTGGCGCACGAAGTCCCAGGCCGCGTCGCGGTTCTCGAACTTGAACGAGAGGTCTTCTCTGTCGCGGGGAAGTCGGAAGCGGGATCGGCGGGAACGCATGCGGCCAAGTATACGGCGCTCCGCGCTCGGTCGGATAAGTTAGGTCTTTTCCCCGCTTTTCGTCGGCGCCGGCTCGTCTGAGACGCCGAGCTCGCGAAGCCGCGCGCGATAGCGCTGCACGGCCTGGAAGACGTCGTTCACGGAGGTCTGCACGCGCGGCTCGCCGAGCGTGGGCGTGGCGCGCACGCGCTTGTCCTCGTCCTTGCTGAGCATGCCGGCCTTGATGAGCGCGTTGACCTTGCGCCGTACGGTTTCGCGCGGAAGCCCGGTGCGGTCCGCGATCGCCAGCCGCGAGATCGAGCCGCGCAGCTCTTCCGGCGGCCGTGTCATGTGGAAGGCTTCGGGGTTGGCTTCGCGGCTGCTCATCAGCGGTCGCATGGTTGCTTCAGCGACGCAGAAATAGATCAGCATCGTCTCCAGGTCCGACCCCACGAGCGAGGTCGCGACGTACGTGACATCGAGAATGAGTTCGACGGCGGCGACGGCGCGAGGCCGTACGTCTGGAGGGAGAGTGTCGCTCATGCCGTCGTGAGACACTTGTACGACGCGCATCCGCCCCTGGATCAATCAGTTTTACCCAAATTGGGTCATGATAAAATGCTGATTGCGCAATGCAAAATGTGCGTCGCAACGCTGACGTAAACTGCGGCGGCGTCGTTCGGACGGCTGCTGCATGCAGCCCCGCCCCGCCTTGCGTCCGATCAATGCCCCGGGAGCGCAATTGTTGTGCTCTATGAAGGGAGACGTGCGCGGTGTGGATCACCTTCGGACTTTACGCGCTCGCGCGAGGGGGAACCGCGCGGTTCGTGCCGTTCCTCGGCCGTGACGACGCCGACGCGCTCGTGCACGCGCAGGACATGTTGGCGCAGGATGCCGCCATCGATCAGATCGACGTGCATCGCGGCGGCGAGCTCATCTTCAGCGTGACGCGTCCGGACGGTTGACGGCGCTGTCACGGCGCGCGTTTGCACAAGCGCTCTCGCCTGCCCAAATTGGGCCGAGGAGCGAGGTCATGAGCGTCAAAGAGAAGGACGAAGCTGAGCTCGACGAGGAGCTGGATGAGGAGCTCGACCAGACCTTCCCCGCGAGCGACCCGCCGTCGGTCACCCAGCCGCACGAGAGCGAAGGCGAAGACGGGGACGCTGACAAAAAGGGATAGGCGTCTATCCCCCTATCTGGCGTCACCACGCCCCCGTATTCGGCATCGACGCCCAGGGCTCGGCGGGCGCCTTGGCGTCCCCCTTCTGCAGGAGCTCGATGGAGATTCCGTCGGGTGAGCGGATGAACGCCATGCGCCCGTCGCGCGGCGGCCGGTTGATGGTGACGCCCTTGTCCTGCAGCCGGCCGCAGAGCGCGTAGATGTCATCGACCTGATAGGCGAGGTGGCCGAAGTTCCGGCCGCCGGAATAGTCCTCCGGATCCCAATTGTAGGTGAGCTCGACCAGCGGCGAGCCCATGCCGGCGCCCTGGCTGGCGCGGTCGGCGTCGCCGGGGGCGGCGAGGAAGACGAGCGTGAAGCGGCCCTTCTCGCTTTCGGTGCGCCGGAGCTCCTTGAGCCCGAGCTTGTTGCAGTAGAAATCGAGCGAGGCGTCGAGGTCGCTGACCCGCACCATCGTATGCAGATATTCCATGGCTGAACTCCTTCGCTTGAGATGCGACGGGCGCTTCAGCCGGTCAACGCCTGCGGGTGGGGCAGGGCCTGCTGCGCCTCAACCTGAAAAGCGGCAATTCGTACCTATATGCGCTCATTAACTAGAATGTGGTCCCGCTATCGAGGCGCGGGCCGCAAATCTAAGACCAGAAACTTCCGCCAGCCTGGGCTAAATTGGCGCTGGCTCTCCTCGGCGAGAAGCGCCAAGAGCCTCTCTCAGTTAACGCTAGGGCGCCTTCCATGAAGAACCCTCTCATGAAGAACGCGACGTCGCTGAGCCTGCGCATCCCGACCCCCAAGGCGCGCCCCGGCGATCCCGCCGACCTGTCGCACGTGAATCCGCCGCCGGCCGGCGAAACGCCGCGGCCGGACGTCTCCGCCTCCGCCCACGACATGCGCGACATGGCCTTCAAGCTGGTTCGTGTGCTGAACGATGCGGGCGAGGCGGTCGGCCCGTGGAACCCCGCGCTCGATGCGCAGACGCTGCGGCGGGGCTTGCGCGTGATGCTGCTCACCCGCGCGTTCGACGACCGCATGTATCGCATGCAGCGCCAGGGCAAGACGTCCTTCTATATGAAGTCGACGGGCGAGGAGGCGATCCCGACCGCCGCCGCGCTCGCGCTCGAGAAGGACGACATGTGCTTCACGTCCTATCGCCAGCAGGCCATCCTCTTCGCGCGCGACTATCCGCTCGTGACGATGATGAACCAGATCTATTCGAACGCCGCCGATCCCAATCGCGGCCGCCAGATGCCGGTGCATTATTCCGCGAAGCAATACGGCTTCTTCTCCATCTCGGGGAATTTGGCGACGCAGGTGCCTCAGGCCGTCGGCTGGGCGATGGCGTCCGCCTACAAGAAGGACAATCGCATCGCCTGCACCTTTGTCGGCGACGGCGCGACGGCCGAGGGCGATTTCCACCAGGCGATGACGTTCGCGTCCGTCTACCACGCGCCGGTGATCATCAATGTCGTGAACAACCAATGGGCCATCTCGTCCTTCCAGGGCATCGCCGGCGGCGACGAGACGACCTTCGCGGCGCGCGCGATCGGCTATGGAGTTCCTCCGCTCAGGGTGGACGGCAACGACTTTCTGGCCGTGTACGGAGCGATCGCGTGGGCGGCCGAGCGCGCGCGCACGAACATGGGCCCGACGCTGATCGAGCATTACACCTATCGCGTGGAAGGCCATTCCACGAGCGATGACCCCACGCGCTATCGTCCGGCCGAGGAGCCGCGCCGTTGGCCGCTCGGCGATCCCGTGGAGCGCCTGAAGCAGCACCTGATCGTGATCGGCGAATGGTCCGACGCCAGGCACAAGGCGTTGGAGAAGGAGGTCGCGGAGGAAGTGAAGACCGCCGCGAAGGAGGCCGAGGCGATCGGCACGCTCGGGCAATCGCGGCCGTCGGTGAAGGAGATGTTCGAGGACGTCTACAAGGAGCAGCCCTGGCATCTCCGCCGCCAGCGCCAAGAGCTGGGGACCTGAGCGCACATGGCGACGATGACGATGATCCAGGCGCTCAACAACGCCATGGACACCATGCTCGCGAAGGATCCCGACGTGCTCATCTTCGGTGAGGACGTGGGCTATTTCGGCGGCGTCTTCCGCGCCACCGACGGCCTGCAGAAGAAGCACGGCATCACCCGCTGCTTCGATGCGCCGATCGCCGAAAGCGGCATCGTTGCCGCCGCGATCGGCATGGCCGCCTATGGCTTGCGGCCGGTGATCGAAATCCAGTTCGCAGACTATATCTATCCCGGCTACGACCAGATCGTGAGCGAAGCGGCGCGCCTGCGCTATCGCTCGGCCGGCGATTTCACCGCGCCGCTGACGCTGCGCAGCCCTTATGGCGGCGGCATCTTTGGCGGCCAGACGCATTCCCAAAGCCCCGAGGCTTTGTTCACGCACGTCGCGGGCCTGAAGACGGTGATCCCGTCCAATCCCTATGACGCCAAAGGGCTCCTGATCTCCGCGATCGAGGATGATGACCCCGTGATCTTCTTCGAGCCGAAGCGGCTTTACAGCGGCCGCTTCGACGGCTGGCACGAGAAGCCGGTCGAGACCTGGAGCGCGCATCCCGCGAGCGATGTTCCCGAGGGCTATTACAATGTGCCGCTCGGCAAGGCCGCGATTGCGCGCGAAGGCCAGGCGGTGACGGTGCTGGCCTACGGCACGATGGTGCATGTGGCGCTGGCGGCTGCGGAGTTCGCCAAGATCGACGCCGAGGTGATCGATTTGCGCACGCTCGTGCCGCTCGACATCGAGACGATCGTCGCGTCGGTGAACAAGACCGGGCGCTGCGTCGTCGTGCACGAAGCGACGCGCACGTCGGGCTTTGGCGCGGAACTGTCGGCGCTGGTGCAGGAGCATTGCTTCTGGAAGCTCGAGGCGCCGATCGAGCGCGTCGCCGGCTGGGACACGCCCTATCCGCACGCGTTCGAATGGGAGTATTTCCCGGGCCCCAAGCGCGTCGCGGCGGCGCTCACGCGCACGCTGGAGGCCTGAGCATGGGCAGATACGTTTTCAAATTGCCGGATGTCGGCGAAGGCACGGCCGAGGCCGAGCTGGTCGCCTGGCACGTGAAGGTCGGGGACGCGGTGGAGGAGGATCAGCCGCTCGCCGACGTCATGACCGAGAAGGCGACCGTGGAGATCACCTCGCCCGTGGCGGGCAAGGTGATGGAGCTGAACGGCGCGCCGGGCGAGATGTCGCCGATCGGATCGACGCTCGTCGTGTTCGAGGTGGAAGGCGCCGGCGAGCCGGCAAAGACGAACGGCCACGGCAAATCGAGCGGCAATGGGCAAGAGAAGGCGCCGCCGATCGCCGTCGCCGCGCCGCCGCCGAAGGCGAAGGAGGCGCAGCGCCCTGCGCTGCACGCGGTCGCCGCGGCGCCGGCGGTGGCGAACCGCACCGAGGAGAGCGACAAGCCGCTGGCATCCCCTGCGGTGCGCGCGCGTGCGAGGGAGCTCGGCGTCGAGCTGCAATTCGTGCCGGGCACGGGCCCCGCCGCGCGCATCACGCACGAGGATCTCGACGCCTTCATCACCGGCGCCCGCGCGAAGGGCCCGTCTCCCGGCGTGGCGCGAATTGCGCGCAGCGGAACGGAAGAGGTGAAGGTCATCGGCCTGCGGCGCAAGATCGCGGAGAAGATGCAGGAGGCCAAACGGCGCATTCCGCACTTCGCCTATGTCGAGGAAGTGGACGTCACCGAGCTTGAGGATCTGCGCAAGCATCTCAACGAGACCAAGACGGCTGATCAGCCGCGCCTCACGCTGCTGCCGTTCATCATCCGCGCGCTGTGCGAGGTGCTTCCGCGCTTTCCCCAGATCAACGCCACGTTCGACGACGAGGCGGGCATCGTCACCCGCCACGCCGCCGTGCACGCCGGGATCGCGACGCAGACCGCGGGCGGCCTGATCGTGCCGGTGCTGCGCAACGCCGAGGCCAAGGATCTATGGGAGTGCGCTGCAGAGATCACACGCCTCGCCGCCGCGGCGCGCGACGGCAAGGCCTCGCGTGACGAGCTTTCCGGCTCCACGATCACGATCACGAGCCTCGGACCGCTGGGCGGCCTGGTGACCACCCCGATCATCAATCATCCGGAAGTGGCGATCATCGGTCCGAACAAGATCGTGGAGCGCCCGATCGTGCGCGATGGCGCGATCGCGGTGCGCAAGATGATGAACGTCTCCTCGTCCTACGATCACCGCGTGGTGGATGGCTACGACGCCGCCGACTTCATCCAGCGCGTCAAGGCGGTGCTGGAGCACCCCGCGCTCCTGTTCATGGGCCGCTGATGACGACGTCGACGAGTTGGAGCGCGGGCCTCCAGGCCCGCTTCTTTCGTCGCGCGAGCAAATGCGCGCCTGGAGGCGCGCGCTCCAACCTTGCTGCGGCCTTGCCATGACCGAGAAGCTGCAATGTCAGGTGCTGGTCGTCGGCGCTGGCCCGGGCGGCTATGTCGCCGCGATCCGCGCCGGTCAGCTCGGGCTCGATGCGATCATCGTGGAGGAGAGCCGGCTCGGCGGCACCTGCCTCATCCGCGGCTGCATTCCGTCGAAGGCGCTCATCCATGTCGCGAGCGAATTCCGCGCGATGGAGGAGAAGGTCGGCAAGGGCCATGCCGGGATTTCGCTGAAGGCCGCGCCCGCGCTCGACATGGCCGAGACCGTGCGCTGGAAAGAGGGCGTCGTCGATACGTTGAACAGCGGCGTCGGCGCGTTGCTGAAGCGCGCGAAGGTGCGCGTGGTGGAAGGCCGCGCCAAATTCAGCGACGCCAAGACGTGCATCGTCGGTAAGACCGAGATCGTCGCTGAGAACGTGATCCTCGCCGCCGGCTCGTTGCCCGTGGAACTGCCGTTCCTGAAGTTTGGCGGCGACGTGATCTCCTCCACCGAGGCGCTGTCGCTGAAGGAATTGCCCAAGCGGCTCGCAATCGTCGGCGCGGGTTATATTGGGCTCGAGCTCGGCATCGCCTTCCGCAAGTTCGGCGTGGATGTGACGGTCGTCGAGGCCGAGAAGCAGATATTGCCGCTGTTCGATGCCGAGCTCGTCGCGCCGGTGAAGAAATGGCTCGACGCCAACAAGGTGAGTGTCCTGCTGGGCGCGCGCGCCAAGGGCGCAGAAAAGGGCGCGCTCGTTGTGGAGACGGCTGAGGGCAAGCCCCAATCCATTCCCGCCGACAAGATCCTGGTCACGGTCGGGCGTCGTCCGAACACGGAAGGTTGGGGCCTGGAGAATATGGCCGTCGATATGGCCAAAGAAACCGGAGGTCGATTCATAAAGACCGACGATCGCTGCCGCACGTCCATGCGTGGCGTCTACGCCATCGGCGATCTCGTCGGCGAGCCGATGCTCGCGCACAAGGCCTCAGCGCAAGGCGAGATGGTCGCCGAGATCATCGCCGGAAGCGATCGCCGTTTCGAGCCGCGGAGCATTCCCGCGATCTGCTTCACCGAGCCGGAGATCGTCTCGGTCGGCCTCTCGCCGAGCGAAGCCAAGACGCGCGGCCAGGAGATCCTCTCCGCGAGCTTCCCGTTCGCCGCCAACGGCCGGTCGCTCTCGATGGGCGCGCGCGAGGGCTTCGTCCGCATCGTGGCGCGCAAGAGCGATCATCTTGTGCTCGGCGTGCAGGCCGTTGGTGCGCACGTTTCGGAGCTGTCGGCGGAGTTCGCGCACGCGATCGAGATGGGCGCGGTGCTGGAGGATGTGGCCGGCACGATCCACGCGCACCCGACGCTCTCCGAGGCGTTCCACGAAAGCGCGCTGCGCGCCTTGGGCCACGCGATCCACATCTAGCGCCTGGCCCCGGAAGCGTGCAGGCGTCAGCGCAGCTTGGCGATGCTGAGGCCGTCTGCTTTCGCGCGGATCTTGATGGATTCCTCGCTGCGCGTGAGCGCCTTGGCGAGCGCCTTCAGCGACATGCCCTTGCTCGCCAGCATGTGCAGCTTTTGCAGTTCCTCGCTTGTCCAGGGCTGTCTGTGGCGTTCAAACCGATCCGCCATGAGCTTTCCTCCGCACTGCGACGCCGATGAGAGGGCGCTCGTGGTGGTGTTGTATCCGTTCGGGATGAAAAGATCAGCGCATCGCGACCCGGAAATAGTTCATCGATACGTCGTCGCTGAGCTTCCAGCTGCGCGCGATGGGGTCGAATGAAAGTCCGACCGGCGCCGCCCAACGCAGGTCGGGGGCGCCCGCGACCAGCTCTTCGGGCGCGACGAGCTTCTCATATTCGTGCGTGCCTTCCGGCGCCCATTTCAAGAAGCGCTCCGCCCCCACGATCGCGAACGTGCGGGCGCGCGCGGTGCGGTTGATGGTCGAGACGATGAGCTTGCCGCCGGGCCGCACCAGCTTCGCGCACGCCTGCAGGAACGCGCCGACATCCGCGACGTGCTCGACGATCTCCAGGGCGAGCACGAGATCGAAACTCTCGGTCAGCTCCTCGGCGGCGCCGACGCGGAAATCGATGTCGAGGCCGATCTCGCGCGCATGCGTCTTCGCCGCTTCGATGGTCTCCGGCGAGGCGTCGACGCCCGTCACTTCCGCGCCGAGGCGGGCGAGGGGGACGCTGACCAGCCCGCCGCCGCAGCCGATGTCGAGGATCCTCAGCCCACGGAGCGGTTTTCCTCGCGCGGTCGCAGGTGAGGCGCCCCTCACCCTACCCTCTCCCCTGGAGGGGAGAGGGGGCGTTTCGTTCTGCAGCGCGACCTCGCGGATGAAGGCGAGGCGCGCGGGGTTCATCTGGTGCAGCGGCTTGAACTTGCCCTCCTGATCCCACCATTCGGCGGCGATCGCGGAGAATTTCGCGATCTCCGCGGCATCGACGGTTGAGGCGCCCCCCTCCCTTTGGGGGGAGGGGGCAGGGGGTGGGGTGTTGCTCATTGTTCCGGAGGGTAGCGTAGCGACGCATTGCGTGAAGAACGAGGCGCAAGGCCTCATGCGCCGAGGTTCACCCCGCCCCATCCCCTCCCCTCGGGGGGAGGGGCGCCTCATTCTCCATCGCCGGGCTTTTTGCACCGCCGCGAATGTGCGCTAAGCACCCGCGGCAATGTCTCGATTGGTGATGAAATTCGGCGGCACGTCCGTCGGCGACGTGGAGCGCATCCGGCGCGTGGCTCGCATCGTGGCGCACGAGCGAAAGCCGGGGCGGGGGCTGGCGGTGATCGTTTCAGCCATGGCCGGCGAGACCGACCGGCTGGTCAAGCTCGCCCGCGAGGCCGGCGGCGACACCCACAACCGCCCCGGCATCGCCGGCAAGAATTTCGACGACGAGTACGATGTGGTGGTCTCCACCGGCGAGCAGGTGACCACGGGGCTGCTTTCCCTCGCCCTCAGGCAATTGGGCGTGCCGGCGCGCTCCTGGCAGAACTGGCAGATCCCGATCCGCTCCGACGCCTCGCACTCCCGGGCGCGGGTCGACACGATCGATTCCGAGAAGCTCGGCGCGGCGATCGATGCCGGCGAGGTCGCGGTCATCCCGGGCTTCCAGGCCGTGACCGCCGACGATCGCATCACAACGCTCGGCCGCGGCGGCTCGGACACGTCGGCGGTGGCGGTGGCGGCCGCGATCAAGGCCGAGCGCTGCGACATCTACACCGACGTCGACGGCGTCTACACCACCGACCCGCGCATCACCCAGCGTGCGCGGCGGTTGGAGAAGATCGCCTACGAAGAGATGCTGGAGATGGCCTCGCTGGGGGCCAAGGTGCTGCTGACCCGGTCGGTGGAGCTGGCCATGGCCCAGCGCGTGCCGGTGCGGGTGTTGTCGAGTTTCGTGGAGCCGGGCGATCCCAATCCCGGCACCATCGTTTGCGGCGAGGAAGAGATCGTGGAGAAGCAGGTTGTTTCCGGCGTCGCCTATTCGCGCGACGAGGCGAAGGTGTCGCTGCTCGGGGTGGAGGACCATCCCGGCGTCGCCGCGGACATCTTCGGCCGGCTCGCCGACGCCGAGGTCAATGTCGATATGATCGTGCAGAGCCAGGCGCGTCACGAAGGCCGCCAGAACATGGTCTTCACCTGCCCCGATCGCGACGCGCCGCGCGCCAAGCAGGCTCTGGAGGCCGCGCAGAAGGAGATCGGCTACGAGGACCTGCAGATCCATCGCGACGTCGCGAAGGTGTCGGTGATCGGCATCGGCATGCGCAGCCAGGTCGGCGTCGCCAAGACCATGTTCGCCGCGCTGGCGGGCAAGGGCATCAACATCCAGGCCATCGCCACCTCCGAGATCAAGATCTCCGTGCTGATCGATGCGCAGTACACCGAGCTCGCCGTCCGCGCGCTGCACACCGCCTACGGCCTCGACGCGGTCTGAGCCGGAACGACCAAACATTCGCCACGGATGCTGGCGAGGTTCCGGCTCGCGGCCGGCATGCGCCGCGACGGAGGGAAACCTCATGCGCTGGCTCGCCGCCGCACTTGTCGCCGCCGCCGCGCTTGCGATCGCCTCTCCCGCCCAGGCTCGGCCGCGCGTTCCGACGCCTGCCGAATGCGCGGCGCTGATCGACGCCCGTGATCGCTTTGCGCCCGGCGTCAGCCTGCGTGCGATCCCGCAGATCGGAGCGGGAGGTCCTGCTTTTCCCCAAATGCGCCTGCGCGCCATCGCGGCGCACTTACCCAGCGAAATCCTGCCGGAGCTGGAAACGGCGATGGCGCGCACCGACCGCAGGCCGGTCGAGCTGAACTGCGCGGACGATCGCGAAACCGACGCACGTCGCGGCCGTGCGTTTCGCATAAGCCTGCCGGTGTTCTCCGCGGACGGCCGCTGGATGACGTTGGCGTGGTTCAAGGTCGATCCGCCGGTGGGATCGGAAGGCTATCAATGCGCGTTCGAGCGCAGCGCCGGGCGTTGGGTCGCTCGAGGTTGCGAGCTGATCTTCATCTCTTGAGAGGGTTACGGCAGGTCTTCGTGCGGGATGGCCGCGACCTCGGCTGCGCTGAGCTTGCGCAACGAGCGGGTGATAAGCGGGCGATAGAAGCCGAGATCGTCGGCGAGCGTGAGGTCGAGATCGATCGCCGAGCAGATCCAGTTCGCGCCGCGCACTTCGCTTATGAGGAAGTCGCCGGGCGATTTGCGCACATGGCTGCCGCGGGTGAGCTCGACGCGGTAGATGTCGTTCCTGCCGACCCGCAGATAGAGCGCGTCGCCGCCGTCGGCCGCCGACCAGCCGCGCCAATTGCTGCTGGCGAAGCAGTCGCTCCTGGTCGTCGGCGCCGGCGCAGCCTCGGCGACCGCAGCGAGGCCGAGCGTAAGGGCAAGGACGAAGGCGGGCATAAGACGCATGGGCGCGCTCTCTCAAACAGCCGCGCGGACATTAGCGCGCTTCGCGCGCGGTCAAAATCGCAAACCTTCGTGATGGGGCGCCGCGTCGGGCCCGCCGATCGCCGCTGGCCTGCCCAGGCGATGGTTCCTATAACGCCTACAAATGAGGGGGAAGCTTTGAGAAGATTGCTGTTTGCGGCGCTGCTAGGGGCTCTCCTGGGCGCGCTGGCGCCCGCCGCGCCCGCCTGGGCCCAGAGCGGAGCGCCGGCCGTGACGGTGGCGCAGATCACGGTCCACGGCGCGTCGCTGGAGGGCAATCTGGAGGGGGATTCCCCGGATCGCGCCGTCACAGTGTTCCTGCCGCCGAGCTACGCGCGCGAGCGGTCGCGCCGCTATCCGGTGATCTACGGACTGCACGGCTACACGATCAACAACGAGATCTGGGCCCGCGAGATCAAGGCGTCCGAGAGCCTGCAGAACGCCTTTGCCGCGGGCGCGCGCGAGATGATCCTCGTTCTGCCGAGCGCCCAGACGCTGCACAACGGTTCGATGTATTCGGCCTCGGTCACGGTGGGGGACTGGGAGCGCTTCATCGCCGAGGACCTCGTCGCCTATATCGACGCGCATTATCGCACCCTCGCCAGCCGCGACAGCCGCGCGCTCGTCGGTCATTCGATGGGCGGCTATGGCGCGGCGCGCATCGGCATGAAGCGCCCCGACGTGTTCAGCGCGCTCTACATCATGAGCCCGTGCTGTTTCGAGCCGCGCGAGGCGCCGCCGGCCGACGTGCTGGCCCAGGTGCAGGCGCTGCAAAGCCGCGAGGCCGCGACCTCTCTGCCGTTCCTCGGCCGCGCGACGCTCGCCGTGGCGGCGGCCTGGTCGCCCAATCCGCAGAAGCCGCCGCTCTATGTCGATCTGCCCGTGGGCGATGCGGCGGCGAAGGCGAACGTGCTGGCCCGCTGGGCGGCGAATTCGCCGCTCGCGATGGCCGACCAGTACATCTTCAATCTGCGCCGCTACCGCGCGATCGGCATCGACGCGGGCGACCGCGACGACACCAAGATCGGCGCCGGCGAGCTGCACCGCATCCTGGACGCCGCGCATATCGCCAACGCGTTCGAAATCTATGACGGCGACCATGTGAGCGGCGTCGCCGATCGCTTCCAGAACCACGTGCTGCCGCTGCTCAGCCGTACGCTGACATTCGGGCGGCCGCGGCGCTGAACCTATGTGACCTTGACCGAGCGGATGAAAGTTTCCACGTCCGCGCGGCTTGGAACAGGCGCATCGGGCTCGTCGGTCATCAGCACGGCCTGATCAATCACCGCGTCCTGCAGTGCGTCGGGCAGATCGTCCCAATGGACGATGAGCGCGGCCCCGACCCGGCGCAGGATCGGCTCCTGGCGGGGCTTGCACTTGAGGCTTCGTTCCTTGATGTCGGCCATCCGCGCTCTTCCGAAATCATGCGCGGCCTTGCGCCGCATTCGCTAGTCGAGCAGCGTCAATTGCGGCTCTCCGGCCACCCGCTCGTAGGGCTCGGTGTCGCCCTTGATGCGGTAGGAGGTGAACCGGCTGCCCGGAACGACGGCCATGATCGTGTAGGCGATCGATTGCGTCTTGGGCGGATTGGCGCGGCTGGGGACATAGCGCACCCGGTCGCCGCGCGCGAAACGGCTCGGCGACGGGGCTTCCTCCGCTGCGCGTGCGCGTTCCGTGAAATTGGGCATGTCGCCTCCTACGGCGGCGAGCAGCCGCTGAGCGGCCTGCGCGCGTTTGCTTTTAGGTGAAGTGGCGGACTTTGTAGCATGCAAGGTCGTGTTTGGCCTAGTCATTTCGGGCAGCGCCGGTTCCGGCCTTGGGGTCGGCGTGGGGCGGTGCAAGGAGTCGCATCATGAGTGAGGTGCAAGGCGGCTGTCTCTGCGGCGCGATCCGCTACCGGCTGAGCCAGCCGTTCATCTTCGTGGGCCAATGCTGCTGCAAGGATTGCCAGAAGGCGACCGGCACGGGCCACACCACGATCATCGGCGTGCACAAGAGCCAGCTTGCGCTGACCGGCGAGCCGAAGCGCTTCACCAACGCCGGCGCCAGCGGCGGCGCCGTGACGCGGCATTTCTGCGCTGATTGCGGCGGCCGGCTCTACACCGCCGGAGATCTGCCTGGCGACATCATCATGGTGCAGGCGGGCTCGCTCGACGATCCGAATATCGTGAAGCCCGAGCGCGTGATCTACGTGAAGGACAAGGTCGCATGGGACTTCTTCGACCCCGCGCTGCCGCAGCACGAGGCGATGGCGCCCGGGCCGGTCCCAACCAAGCCGAGCGCTTAGCGCATGCAATTCTCGTAGGGGCCTCCGGCCGCGCCGTTCAGCATGGCCTCGCCGCCGTGCTCCCAGTACTCGACCGTCCCGTCCGTGTAGCGCGCGCCCGAGGCCGCCATGACGCCGGCCAGCCGGTAGGTCCGGCCGCCGGCCGCAACCTCGACATTGCCCCCTTCGGTGAGGCGGATGCTGAACGAGACGCCGTTGTCGCAACGCCAGGCGATGCTGGGCCCGGCGGGCGCATCGGGGGTCGGCGCTTCGGTATTGGCCGTGGCGCAGGCAGCGAGCCCGAGGCAGGCGGCGAGCAGGAGGGTGCGCATGGAATGCCTTTTATGCTGTCCCGCGGGGCTGCGCCACGACCAGGGACGCATGCGCAGCCGCCAAAGTCCGGGCAAGTCTGGCGCACGCCGCAATTCGCGGCCAAGTAAGGGGCAGGGATTCCCCGGACCATTCACGCGACGCCCGTAGGGACTGAAGTGGCGGCACACCCATCAAGCATCGGCGGCGCGCGCATCCTCCTGCGCCGGCTGCGCGAGATCATGGAGGCAGGCGGCGGCGCCCAGGAGCGCCTGGATCGCCTCGTCTCGATGATCGCCTCGACGATGGTCGCCGACGTCTGCTCGATCTATCTGAAGCGCGGTCGCGTGAACGAGCTTTTCGCCACCGAGGGGCTGAAGCGCGAGGCGGTGCACACCACCCGCCTCAAGGAAGGCGAGGGTCTCGTCGGCCTGGTCGCCGAGACCGGCCGCCCGCTCAACCTCGCCGACGCCCAGC
The DNA here is from genome assembly GCA_016791425.1 of Hyphomonadaceae bacterium. Taxonomy (GTDB): domain Bacteria; phylum Pseudomonadota; class Alphaproteobacteria; order Caulobacterales; family Aquidulcibacteraceae; genus CADEEL01. Next base: position 158,858 of record JAEUMQ010000017.1, read on the forward strand.
ACCATCCGCGCTTCTCCTATCGCCCTGAAACCGGCGAGGACCCGTTCAACGCTTTTCTCGGCGTGCCCATCGTCAGGAGCGAGCGCGTGTTCGGCGTGCTCGTGGTGCAGAACAAGGCCTCGCGCACCTATGGGGAGGACGAGGTCGAGGCGTTGCAGCTCATCGCGCAGGTGCTGGCTGAGATCGTCGCCTCCAATGCGCTGGGCGATCTTTCCGAGCTCAAGGAGGTGGAGTTCAAGCCGTCCCGGCCCGAGCGGCTGGGCGGGCGCGTGTTCTCCGAGGGGCTGGCGATCGGCCAGGCCTTCCTGCACGAGCCGCACACGCCGCTTGGGCGGATCGTCGCGGACGATCCGGTCGCGGAGGAAGCGCGCCTGACCGCCGGGCTGGCGCAGGTGCGCGAGCGTCTCGCGGCGCTGCTGGACGGCGACGTCCAGCGCATCGCCGGCGAGTCGCGCGACGTGCTGGAGACGTTTCACGCGCTGGCCAAGGACCCGCACTGGGAGGCGCGCCTGAAGGCGGGCATCCGCGCCGGCCTTTCCGCCGACGCGGCCGTGGAGCGCGTGCGCGGCGAGCACCGTGCGCGCCTGGCCGGCGCCGCCGATCCGCTGCTGCGCGAGCAGCTCCACGATCTGGAGGATCTGGATAACCGGCTCCTGCGCGCGCTGGCCGGCGCCGATCCCTCGCAGGCCGCCGCGATGCCGCACGACGCGATCCTGATCGCGCGCAATCTGGGGCCCGCCGAGCTGCTGGAATATGGCGCCGAGCGGCTGAAGGGCATCGCGCTGGAGGAGGGCGCCTCCGGCGGCCACGCCGCGATCGTCGCCCGCGCCCATGACATCCCGATGGTCGGCCGTGCGGGCGGGCTGCTGACCCGCGTGGAGGCCGGCGATCGCATCATCCTCGACGCGGAGGCGGGCGAGGTGCGCCTGCGGCCCGAGCCTGAGGTCGTCCGGGCCTACAAGCAGCGCCAGGAGCTGCGCTCCGCCCGCGCCGCCGAATACGCCCGCCTGCGCGACGCCCCGGCCGTCACCAAGGACGGTAAGCGGGTGATTTTGCTGCTGAATGCGGGCCTGGCGCTCGACGCCCACCATGTCGCCGACGCCGGCGCGGAGGGCATCGGGCTCTTCCGCACCGAGTTCCAGTTCATGGTCTCCGAGACGCTGCCCAAGCAGGAGAGCCAGGTGGCGCTCTATCGCGAGGTGCTGGCCGCGGCCGGCGACCGGCCCGTCACGTTCCGCACCCTCGACCTGGGCGGCGACAAGGCCGCCCCCTCGGTGCAGACCGAGCGGGAGGAGAACCCGGCGCTGGGCTGGCGCGGCGTGCGCATGGGCCTCGATCGCCCGGCGCTGCTTCGCTACCAGCTGCGCGCGCTCCTGGAGGCGAGCGAGGGCGCGCGCCTGCGCGTGATGTTCCCGCTGGTGACCACGCTGGAGGAATTCGACGCCTGCCGCGGCTGGGTGCTGAAGGAGATCGCCGAAGCCAAGCGCAAGGGCAGGGCGGGGCCCGCCGAGCTGGAGGTCGGCGTTATGATCGAGACGCCGGCGCTCGCCTTCGCGATTCCGCGGCTCAAGGGACGGGCGGATTTCCTTTCCATCGGCGCGAACGATCTCATGCAGTATTTCTTCGCCGCCGACCGCGCCAACCCCCGCGTCTCGGACCGCTACGACATCCTTTCGCCGGCGGCGCTGCGCTTCCTGAAGCAGATCCGCGAAGACGCCGCCGCCGCCGACTTGCCGGTGTCGATCTGTGGAGAAGCCGGCGGCCGTCCGCTGGAGGCGATGGCGTTCGTGGCGCTTGGTTACGACCGGTTGTCGATGCCGGCGCAGGGCATCGGGCCGACCAAGTTCATGCTTGCCGCGCTCGATGCGGGCGCCGCGGCGGCGTTCATATTGCCTTTGCTCGACAGCGATAAGGTTTCGCTTCGCACGGACCTTGCATCCTACGCAAAAAGCAGTGGAATCGCCGTCTGAAACGACCCTTTCGCCATTGAGAAGAATGACGAACGGCGTTACGTTTCCTCGACGGCTTAATTCTTGCTCAACCTTTTTGCCGAAGGTCTCAGAATAGGACCGAGGAAGCGATGCTGCAGCCGTCCGGCTCCGATGTGCCAGAGACCGAACCAGCCGCCCCCGCGCGGCTGAAGTCGGACGCGCGCGAAGGCATTGAGCTGGCGATCGAATCGGACTGGCGGGTCGGCAAGAAGCTCGAAGCCGCGCGCGAGCAGCGCGGGCTGACGCTCGAACAGGTGGCCGCCCAGACCAAGGTGCGGCGCGAGTTCATCGAAGCGCTCGAGGAGATGAACGCCAAGCTCCTCCCGGGCAAGGCGTACGCACTCGCCTACCTCAAATCCTACGCCCGGCTGCTCGGCCTCGATCCGGCCGAGATCGCCGATCAGTTCCAGCGCGAAGTGGCGCTGTCCCGCGAAGACGCGACCCCGCAGGTGCGCGACCCGAAATCCCGCCCGCGCGGCGTCGCCCGTCCGTGGCTTCCGGCGATGGCGCTGGGGCTCATCGCCGCCGGCTTTGTCGCCTGGCAGGCGCTGAAGGATAATTTCATCACCGCGGGCCCCTCCACCGAGGCTGTGGCCGCGCCCATGCGGATGGAGCCGCGCGCGCCGACCGCGGCGCCGACGCCGGCCTCGCAGGGGCAGATCGAGATCCGCGCGGTTGCGGCGGGGCACCTTGAGGTGCGCGGGCCCGACGGCACGATCTACCTCTACCGGACGCTGCAGCCCGGCGACGTCTACCGTCCCGATCCAGGGCCGGGCTGGACGCTGCACGCGCGCGATGGCGGCGCCTTCGACCTGACCGTCGATGGCTCTCCGGCGGGCCTGCTGGGTGAGCCCGGCAAGCCGGTGCTGGGCCGCCGGCTGGACTCCATCGCGCCGCTCGACGTGGCCGTGGTCCCCGCGCCGGTCACCCCCGCGACCTAATAAAAGGCCGGGGCGCGACACCGCGCGCGTGACCCACTATGCTCCAGGCGAGTCCGCCGCGATGACGACCCTGGATACCCACGAGATCGTTGAGAACCTGCAAGCCGCAGGCATGCCCAAGCCGCAGGCCGAGGCGGTCATGCGCGCGATCAAGTCGCGCGAGATCACGCCTTCGCCCAGCTGGTCACCAAGGACGACCTCAAGGCCGTCAGGGCCGATTTGGCGGCCGTTCGAGATGAGCTGAAATCCGCTATCCAGCCGCTTGCCAGCAAGTACGAGGTATCGCGGGTGGAGACGCGGCTCATCATGTGGATGGTTGGAACGGCGATCGCGCTCTTCGGCCTGCTGAAGGCCTTCCCGTAGTAGCGCGCCGTTGCGTCGCCCTGCGGGCGTCGCATCTCTGTGCTAGAGGCATCCTATGGACGGCGGCCACGGACACGATCTGCACCACATCAGGCCCTGGCGGCGCATAGAGCGCCGCAAGAGCCGCAAGATTCGCGTCGGCGCGGTCGAGGTGGGCGGCGACGCCCCGATCACCGTCCAGTCGATGACCAACACGGTGACGGCCGACGCCAAGGCCACTATCGCCCAAGTGCGCCGGCTGGAGGAGGCCGGCGCCGACATCGTCCGCGTCTCGTGCCCGGACGAGGAGTCCACCGCCGCGTTTTCCGAGATCGCGCGCGCCGCGAAAGTCCCGCTCGTCGCCGACATCCATTTCCACTATCGCCGCGGCGTCGAGGCCGCGATGGCCGGCGCCGCGTGCCTCAGGATCAATCCGGGCAATATCGGCTCTTCAGCGCGCGTGCGCGAAGTGGTGCAGGCGGCGAAGGATCATGGCTGCTCGATGCGCATCGGCGTGAACGCCGGCTCGCTGGAGAGCGATCTCCTTGAGCGCTACGGCGAGCCGTGCCCCGAAGCGATGGTGGAGAGCGCGCTTCGCCACGCCGCGATCCTCGAGGAGCACGATTTTCGCGAGTACAAGATTTCCGTGAAGGCCTCCGACACGTTCCTCGCCGTCGCCGCCTATCAGCAGCTCGCCGACGCGACCGACGCGCCGCTGCATCTCGGCATCACCGAAGCCGGCGCGCAGCGCATGGGCACGGTGAAGTCCGCGCTCGGCATCGGCTCGCTGCTCTGGGCCGGCATCGGCGACACCATCCGTGTCTCGCTCGCCGCCGATCCGGTGGAAGAGGTGCGTGTCGGCAACGATCTCCTGAAGAGCATGGGCCTCAGGCAACGCGGCGTGACGATCATCGCGTGCCCCTCATGCGCGCGCCAGGGCTTCAACGTCATCGCCACGGTGGAGGCGCTGGAAGCGCGCCTGGCGCACATCGCCGAGCCGATCTCGCTCTCGATTATCGGCTGCGTGGTGAACGGCCCCGGCGAAGCGCTGATGACCGACCTCGGCTTCACCGGCGGCGGCAAGGGCGCTGGGATGGTGTATGTCGCCGGCAAGCAGGACCACAAGCAGGATAACGACGGCATGATCGAGCACATCGTCGATCTGGTCGAAGCGCGCGCTCAAGAGCTGCGTCGCGCCTCGAAGGTGTGACGACGGTAATTGGTCGCTGCCGGGCGTGTCTGCATCCTCGCTCTTTGAGCTTTGCGAGCGTGATCAAGCGATGGCGAGGTTGGGCAAAGTCGAGACCTCGTCCGCAGGCGGGATGAGCTGGCGCTTTGATCGTGGGCAGGGCGTGCTCGGCGCCGCGCTGGCCTACGGAATTTTCGCGCCGATCGTCGGTTTCTTTCTCGTGCAGTACGCGACCCAATTGATCGCGCCGCCGGCGGGTGAGGGGCGCAACTGGGTTCTGCTCTTTCCGGTGTCGCTGCTTGGCTTCTTTGCGGTCGTGTTGCTGGCCGGCGTTCCCGCGGTGCTGATGATGTGGTTCGACCCGCGTCCCTATCTTGTGCTCGACGACGAGGGCGTGCGCATGCGCGAGACGTCGGACCTCTTTCGCTATCTGCAGCTGCGCAGGGCGCGCTGGGGCGACATCGAGGACATCCGCCTCACCCCCGACCTCTATCAGATCGAGGTGCGCCAGAAGCATGTGAGCGGCGTGGAATCCTTCAACATCCAGCCGCAACTCGTCGGCGCCGAGGCGGCCGCGATGATCGAGACGCTGCGCGCCGAATGGCGGCGGCGGGCCGGTCGCCGCGAGGCGGCGGAAACGATCGCGCCGGTGCGGCCGGCCCTGGAGACGCAGGAATGGCGCGTATCGACGCTCTACGCGAAATCGACGCTGCTCATCGCGCCGATCGCCCTCATTGCCTTCAGCGTGTTCATCTTCTCCGCGGCCTCGCCGCTCCTTCAGCAGCTGCGCGAGCGCGTCACCGTGGAGACGCTTCTCTTCTTGTCGCTGTTCCTGATCCTGCCGCTCTATGGCTTCCTTCATTTCCTGAAGCTGGCGATCTCCTGCGCCGCGTCATTCCGCGACGACCGCCCGCGTCTCGTTCTCGACCTGGAAGGGCTGCACGAACGGGCATTCTCGTACCGGGCCATGGGCTTCACCGTCCGCACCGCGCGCTGGAGCGAGATCGAGGACGTCGAACTTCGGATGACGCGGAGGCGCTACCCGAACAAAGTGCGCATCCGCGTGGCGCATGCGGGCGGCGGCGTGTCGCGCTGGACGATCGACCCTTACGGCCTCCTGGGAGAATCCCGCGACAGGCTGTTCGGAATCATCGACAGGACATGGCGCGAGCGCACTCATCGCGCGCCGCGCGCCGGCGCACAAACGACCGCGTGACGGGCGCGTGGCCGGTGAGGGGACCCGCCGCCGGCTTGGCGTTCCGGCGGCGAAAGACCACATGTGGGCGGCCGATGGACGCTTGGGCCGCGCGTCTGATACGCAGGGCGGATCGGGCGGGATTCGAGGCATGACCAAGCACCTTCACGATCACATGCAGGGCACCTACCAGTTCCTCTTCGACGAGGCGCACCGCGCGCTCAACCTGGGCGGCTCGTTTCGCCCGTTCGGCGCCGGCGTGCGCAAGAATGGGGAGCCGATCGAGACCTATGTCGATCTGGGTAACGCCGCCGCCGATCCGCAGGCGCACATCGGCGGCTTGATCTCGGGGCTCAAGGAGGAAGATCAGCGTCACGGGCTGATGGCCGCGGGCCTCGTGTTCGACGGCCAGATGACCGACGCCCAGGGCGCGCACGGACGCGCGCTCGTCTTCCACCTGGAGGCGGCGAACGGCCGCGCGGTGGAGGTCGTGGTGCCGTACGAAGTGAAGCTCAGCGTCGTCGATTTCTCTGAGCCCGTCGTCACCGAGGTGGTGCCGGAGATCTTTCCGCCCCAGTTCAACGAAGGCTGATGGACCTCGATCGCCTGCAGCGTCGCCTGTCGCAGGCCGCGGAGCGCTTCGAGTTCATCGAGGCGCGGATGGCGGCCGGCCCGGAGAGCGCGGAATTCTCCAGGCTTGCGAAGGAATACGCCGAGCTCAAGCCGGTCGTTGAGGCCGTGCGCGCACTCGATGCGGCGCGCAAGGAAGTCGCCGGTCTTGAAACGATGCTCGCCGATCCCGAGATGGCGCCTTTGGCGCGCGAAGAGGCGCCGCTGGCGCAGGCGCGGCTGGCCGAAGCCGAAGCACGCGCACGCGACATGCTCGTGCCGAAGGACAAGGACGAGGACGCCTCCGCGATCCTCGAGATCCGCGCCGGCACCGGCGGCGACGAGGCCGCGCTGTTCGCCGGCGATCTCTTCCGCATGTACCAGCGCTACGCCTCGATCAGGCGTTGGCGCCTGGAGATCGAGGACGCATCGGAGACCGGCTTGGGCGGCTACAAGGAGATCGTCGCGAGCGTCACGGGCGCCGGCGCTTTCGGGCGCCTGCGGTTCGAATCAGGCGTTCACCGGGTGCAACGCGTGCCGCAGACCGAGGCCGGCGGCCGCATCCACACCTCCGCCGCGACGGTCGCGGTTCTTCCGGAGCCGGACGATGTGGACGTCGTGATCGACGACAAGGACATCCGCATCGATACGATGCGCGCGTCCGGCGCCGGCGGCCAGCACGTCAACAAGACCGACAGCGCCGTGCGCATCACCCACCTGCCCACCGGCATCGCCGTCGTCAGCCAGGAGAAGTCCCAGCACCAGAACCGCGCCCAGGCGATGAAGATTCTCCGCGCCAAGCTTTATGATCTGGAGCGCGAGCGGCTGGCCGCCGCGCGCGCCGCCGACCGCAAGGGGCAGGTGGGCTCCGGCGACCGGAGCGAACGCATCCGCACCTACAACTTCCCGCAAGGCCGCGTGACCGACCACCGCATCAATCTCACCGTCTACAATCTGCCCGAAGTGCTGAACGGGACCGGGCTCGATCCGGTCATTGAAGCGTTGATCGCGGAGGATCGCGCCGCCAAGCTCGTGGCGCTCGCCGAGGAGACCGCATGAGTTCGGCAGAATGAGCGAGCAGACGCTGCTCACCGCTTGGCAATCGGCGCGCGACCGTCTGAAGCAGGCGGGCGTGGAGACGCCCGCGTTCGATGCGCGCCTCATGCTGGAGGCGGGCGCCGGAGTCTCGCGCATGGACATCCTCACCGATCCGCATCGCGCGTTGAACGCGCAGCAGGCGCAGGCGGTGGAGAAGCTCGTCGCGCGGCGCGAGGCGCGCGAGCCGGCGGCCTACATCCTCGGCAAGAAGGCGTTCTGGAAGTACGAGCTCACCGTGACGCCGTCGGTGCTGACGCCGCGTCCGGAGACCGAATTGCTGGTCGAGGCCGCGCTCGAACAGCTGCGGCCCGATGCGCCGCTCAAGGTGCTCGATCTCGGCGTCGGTTCGGGCGCGATCGCCATCGCGCTCCTGCTGGAGCGGCGGAAGATCTCGATGGTCGGCGTGGACAAGAGCGCCGAGGCGCTGGCGATCGCGCGCTTCAATGCGGTGGCGCTGCACGTCGCCGATCGCCTTGAGCTGCGCGAGAGCGATTGGGGCGCGGACCTGCCCGATGCGGAGTTCGACCTCGTCGTCTCCAACCCGCCTTATGTGCGCCATGGCGCCATCGATCTCCTGGCCCCCGAGATCGCGCGGCACGAGCCGCGCCTCGCCCTCGACGGCGGCCGCGACGGCCTCGAGGCGTATCGCGCGCTGCTGCCCCAGGTGCGCCGGCTGCTGAAGCAGGGCGGCGGCTTTCTGGTCGAGATCGGGGAGGGGCAGGCCGAGGCGGTCTGGGCCCATGCGACGGCGGCCGGGCTCTCACCGGAGGGTGTGCGGAACGATCTCTCCGGCCGCGCCCGCGTCGTGTTCGGGCGTAATCTCGGCCGCGCGCCCGGCTGAGATTCACCATGACGGCCGGCGCCGGGCCGGTTCCGCGCAGAAAAAATCCTTGGAAGGCGGGCCGCGAAGCATTAGGTTTGCGGTTGACTCACCGGCAGTACAGGCGCCAAGGGGCTGGGCCGCTAGAGTGAGAGTGGACGGCGAGGAACGCCGCCGCGTAACTCCTCCATCGTTCGCAGGACCGCCGACAGGCGCCGGCGCTCGGATGGAAGAGGCGCCCCCAAACCGTTGGGATCGCCGGATGACGCGCAAGATGCGGATGAGCTGACGCAAATGCGGAACTGACGCGCAAATGCCAAACGACGCGCAAACCGAACGCGCATGAACGGATATCTCGGAAGCCTTGCCGAGAGCGCTTGCCCCAAGCGAACGCGCACGCGCGCCGCTTGATGAGTTTCAAGGCCATCCCTCGAGGATCGAACTTCAAGGATCGATTGATGAAACGCCAACGCGGCCGCGGCCGTAAGCCAGGGCACCAGCCGAACCGGGCGATGGAGAGCACCGGTCCGGACGTGAAGGTCCGTGGACCCGCCGCCATGATCTACGACAAGTACATGCAGCTCGCCCGCGACGCCCATTCGTCCGGCGACCGCGTGATGGCGGAGAATTATCAGCAGCATGCGGAGCATTATTTCCGTCTGCTGCGCGCGCTCATGCCCTCCCAGCCCGCGCCGCAATCTCAGGACCGCTACTCGCAGGACTTCGACTATGACGGCGAGGATGGCGAGTTCGAAGGCGACGACAATCCCGGCTCCGGCGCCGCCGAAGCCGAAGGCGGCGAGGCCGGCGGCGAGCGCGCCGAAGGCTACGAGGGCGGCGGCGAGGGCGGCGGCCAGTACGATCGCGGCGAGGGCGGGTTCCGCAATCGCCGCCGCGGCCGGCGCAACCGCTTCCGCGCCGATGGCGATCGCGACCAGGGCGGCGGCCGCTACAACGATCGCAGCGACGGATACGAAGGCGGCGGCGAACGCCCCCCGCGCGAAGGCGGCTTCGAGGCGCGCGAGCCGCGTGAGCCGCGCGAACAGCGTGAGCCCAGGGAGCAGCGCGAGCCTCGGGAAGCGCGCGAGCAGCGCGAGCCCAGGGAACAGCGTGAGCCGCGCGAGCCAAGGGAGCAGCGCGAGGCGCGCGAGCCGCGTGAGCCCCGAGAGGCGCGTGAGCCCCGAGAAGCGCGCGAACCAAGAGGCGAGCCGCGCGAAGGGCGCCGCGATGGTTTCGAAGGCCGTGAGCGTCCGCGCCGCGAACGTGGCGATCGCGACCGCGGGAACGCCGAGGCGCCGGCCGAGGGCTTTGCGGGCCAGACGCCTGCGTTTCTCACGCCGGAATGATCCGCGCGCCGCGCGCGTGCGTTGCTGATCGCCTGAGCTCGCGTTAACGGCGAAGGGCGCTGCGCGAATCGCGCGGCGATTGCGGACGCCGTCGTGCTCAAGCCGATCGTCGATTTCTTCCTGAACCCCTGGAACGCGCCAATCTGGCTCGCGCTTGCAGGATTGGTCGCCGGCGCGCTTTGGCTCTACGAGCGGCGCACACGCAGCCTCAGCCCGCAAACGCCGGCGCCGGCGGCGCCGCCGCCGCCGCCTTTGTCCACAGCCGATGCAGCGCTGATCGAGCGCGTGCTGGCCGCCTGCGCCGAGCAGCTCGGCGCGGCCGAGCCGCCTGGGGTCGATGACGGGCGCGCGATGCTGCGGGCGGCGCTGGGGCGCTTTCTCCGCGGCGGCGATCTCAGGGGCAGGCGGGTCGCCACATTGTTGGCCGAGCGTCACACCCACGCGGCGCAGGATCTCGCCTTCGCCATCGCCGAAGCCGCGCCGAACGCGGACGCCTGGCTCGACGCCAGCGCCGTGGCGGCTCTGAACGATGCGCGCGCCGCGATCGTGTCGGGCGAGAAGGCCCGCGCGCTGGGTGCGCGCAGCGCGGCGGCGCTCTCCTGGCTCGGCCGGCTCTATCTGCGCCGCGGCCGGCTCGGGGAGGCGGTGTCGGCGCTTGAGGCCGCCGACGCCGCGCTCGCGCACGAGGAGAAGTTGAAGCGCGCCGGTCTGCTCGCCTGCTTGGCGGACGTGGCGCTGAAGCGCGGCGATCGTCCTGCGGCGCGCGCTTACCTGGAAGCGGCGCTCGCGAATTACGCGGATGCCGGCGAAGCAGGCGCCGAGGGCGTGCAGGATGCGCGTGCGCGTCTCGCGCGGCTCATCGGCTCAAGCGCGACGGGTGATGAGAATTGATGCGCGCTGGCCCACGCGCTACGTTCCGCGCGGGTGAAAAACACGCATGGAAGCGCTCAGGATCGCCATCGAGGGAGCGAGCGATTGGCTGCGGCCGGTCGGTGATTGCCTGACGTCCATCGATGCCGCGCGCCTCGCAGGAGAACTCGCGCTGGGAGCGTTGTTTGGCGCCGGCGCCAAGGATCCGGCGCCTCCTGCGCCGCCGCCCCCGCCGCCGGCGGCTCCCGAGCCCGCCGCGCCGACGCTGAGCGCGCAGGAAACGGCGTTCATCGAGCGCGGCTTGAACGCCAACGCCGCGCAGCTTGCGCTTCCCGTGCCGGGCCCGCCGCCGGCAGGACCTTACCCCAAACACATGCTGCGCGCCGCGCTTGGCCGCTTCCTCAAGGGCGGCGACGTGCGCGGCCCCCGCGTGGTCGAGCTCGTCGCGGAGCGATGCATCCAGGAAGCTTATGACCTCGCCGTCGTGATGGCGGAGGATCTGGAAGTCCGGACCAAGGGCAATGGCGGCGCGCCGGTCGCCGCGCGCGCCTGGGCCGACGCCGGCGCGATCGCCTACATCAACCACCCGCGCATCTGCCTGGCGCGCATCCAGAAAGCCCACGAGCTGGGCGCCGACGATGTCGAGATGCGGCTCTGGCTGGGCACACTCTATTACCGGCTGGGCCGGATCGGGGAGGCGGAATCCTGCTATCGCGGCGCCGAGAGCGCGGCCGGCCAGTCCGATCCGGAAGCGCGCGCCGCCGCGATCGCCAATCTAGGCTGCGTCGCGGTTCCCAAGGGCGATCATGCGGCCGCCGAAGCGCACTTCCAGAACGCCCTTCGGATGGCCGAACAGCGCGGCGACAAGGCTGAGCAGAGCGCGCTGATCGGCAATCTGGGGCTGGTGGCCTACACCAAGGGCGATCTGGTCGGCGCCGCAGACCTCTGCCGCCGGGCTCTGGTCCTAGCCGAGGAGGCCGGCGACCTGGAGCGCGCGGCCCTGCAGTACGGAAACCTGGGCGTCGTCGCGCACGACCGGGGCGACGACAAGATGGCGCGCGACTACTACAAGCAGGCGCTCGATCTCTATGACGATCTGGGCCAGTCCGACCATCCCGGCGCCCGCAACGTCATCGCCCATATCCGCGCGCTGGAGGGGTATCGGTAGCTATGTAGCAACGTTGCTACAATTCTTGCCCCGCGCCAATGAAAGTGCTACTTTGGACCTGTGAGCACGAAGACGATCTCCAGCCGGGAATTCAACCAGGACGCTGGCGGCGCCAAGAAGGCCGCCGAGGCCGGACCGGTGATCATCACTGATCGCGGCAAGCCTGCGCACGTCCTGATGACCTTCGCCACATACTCCGAATTGGTCGGGCGGGGCCCCTCCCTGCTGGACATCGTCGCACAGAGAGACGGCGGCGATTTCGAGTTTGAGCCAGAGCCCATGGAATTTCGGCCGAAGGACGTCGAATTCGACTGATGTTTCTACTCGATACAAACGTGCTGTCCGAGCTCCGCCGCGAAGACCGCGCTGACGCAAATGTGCGCGCTTGGGCTGCTCGGACCAAGGAACGCCTTTGGATATCCGCAGTCACTGTATTCGAGCTTGAGCGCGGAGTTTTGCGCGTGGCGAGGCGCGATCCGGTTCAGGGTGCACACTTGCGGCGTTGGCTGGATCATCAGATCTTTCCGGCCTTCGAGCAGACGACGCTGGCGCTTGATTTTGCCGCTGCCCGCCGCTGCGCGCGCCTGCATGTGCCTGATCCGCGCAGCTATCGCGACGCCTTCATTGCCGCGACGGCGTTGGTGCATCGCCTCACCGTAGTCACGCGCAACGTCGCCGACTTTGAGCCGATGGGCGTTTCACTGCTCAATCCGTGGACCGCCTAGGTAAAATCCCGGATCCCCTTGTGTGATAAATGGGCCACACCTAACTCAGGTGGGAGGCGCGCCGTGCCGTCAGGGCGGAGCGCTGATCAATTCGCCTGAGGGGAATTGTCGATGGACCTGGATAAATTCACCGAGCGTGCGCGCGGCTTCGTGCAGGCCGCCCAGACGATTGCGCTGCGCGAACAGAACCAGCAGCTCGAGACCCAGCATCTTCTGAAGGCGCTGCTCGACGATCGCGAAGGCCTGGCGGCCGGGCTGATCCGTTCGGCGGGCGGAGACCCTAACCGCGTCGGCGCCGACGTCGATGCGGCGGTGCAGGCCTTGCCGAAAGTTCAGGGCGGCGGCGACCGGCTCTACATGGCCTCGTCTCTCGGGCGTGCGCTCGATGCGGCCGAGCAGGCCGCGACCAAGGCCGGCGATTCCTACGTCACCGCCGAGCGCTTGCTCTTTGCGCTGGCGCTGACGACCGAAGGCAAGGCCGGCGACATTCTCAAGAAGCATGGCGTGACGCCGCAGAAGCTGGAGAAGGCGATCCAGGACTTGCGCAAGGGCCGCAACGCGCATTCTCAGTCTGCGGAAGATCAATACGACGCGCTGAAGAAGTATGCCCGCGACCTCACCGAAGACGCGCGCTCCGGCAAGCTCGATCCGGTGATCGGCCGCGACGAGGAAATCCGCCGCACCATTCAGGTGCTTGCCCGCCGCACGAAGAACAATCCCGTGCTGATTGGCGAGCCCGGCGTCGGCAAGACCGCCATCGCCGAGGGCCTCGCGCTGCGCATCGTGAACGGCGACGTGCCCGAGGGCCTGAAGCACAAGAAGCTGCTCGCGCTCGATCTGGGCGCGCTGATCGCTGGCGCGAAGTACCGCGGCGAGTTTGAGGAGCGCCTGAAGGCCGTGCTCTCCGAGGTGACCGCGGCGGAAGGCCAGATCATCCTCTTCATCGATGAGCTGCACACGCTGGTCGGCGCCGGCAAGGCGGAAGGCGCCATGGACGCCTCCAACCTCTTGAAGCCCGCCCTGGCGCGCGGCGAGCTCCATTGCGTCGGCGCCACCACGCTCGACGAATACCGCAAGCACGTTGAGAAGGACGCGGCGCTCGCGCGGCGCTTCCAGCCTGTGTTCGTCGGCGAGCCGACCGTGGAAGACACCATCTCGATCCTCCGTGGACTGAAGGAGCGCTACGAGGTGCACCATGGCGTGCGCATCTCGGACGCGGCGATCGTCGCGGCCGCGCAGCTCTCCAACCGCTACATCGCGGACCGCTTTCTGCCCGACAAGGCCATAGATCTGATGGACGAGGCGGCTTCCCGGTTGCGTATGCAGGTGGATTCCAAGCCCGAGGAATTGGACGAGATCGACCGCCGCATGGTGCAGCTCAAGATCGAGGCCGAGGCGCTGAAGAAGGAAACCGATCCCGCATCGAAGGATCGCGCTGCGAAGCTGGCTGAAGAGATCAAGAAGCTCGAAACGCAATCGGCCGAGCTCACGGCGCGCTGGGCGTCGGAAAAGAACAAGCTCGCGATCGGCGCCAAGGCGAAGGAGGAGCTGGAGCGGCTGCAGAACCAGTACGACGACGCCGTGCGCAAGGGCGACCTCGCGCGCGCCAGCGAGATCAAGTACGGCCGCATTCCGCAGCTGGAGAAGGAGATCGCCGACAGCGAGAAGGGCGCCGGCGGCGGCGGCCTTGTGCAGGAGGTGGTCGATGCCGAGGCGATCGCGTCGGTCGTGTCGCGCTGGACCGGCGTTCCGGTCGAGAAAATGCTCGAGGGCGAGAAGGCGAAGCTGCTCAAGATGGAGGATCAGCTCCGCGCGCGCGTCATCGGCCAGGACGAGGCGCTGCGCGCCGTGAGCGACGCGGTGCGCCGCGCCCGCGCCGGGCTGCAGGATCCGAACCGGCCGATCGGCTCGTTCATGTTCCTTGGCCCCACGGGCGTCGGCAAGACGGAGTTGACCAAGGCGCTCGCCGAATTCCTGTTCAACGACGACGCGGCGATGACGCGCATCGACATGTCCGAATACATGGAAAAGCATTCGGTGAGCCGCCTGATCGGCGCGCCGCCCGGCTATGTCGGCTACGAGGAGGGCGGCGCCCTGACCGAGGCCGTGCGCCGCCGGCCCTACCAGGTCGTTCTCTTCGACGAGATCGAGAAGGCGCACCCCGACGTCTTCAACGTGCTCCTGCAGGTGCTGGACGATGGTCGCCTCACCGATGGGCAGGGCCGCACGGTCGATTTCAAGAACGTCATCCTGATCATGACCTCGAACACCGGTGCGCATCTTCTGGCGCAGCAGCCCGAAGGCGCCGACGTGGAGGACGTGAAGGAGCTGGTCATGGCTGAGGTGCGCGGGCATTTCCGGCCGGAATTCCTGAACCGGATCGACGAGATCATCCTCTTCCGCCGCCTGCAGAAGGCGCAGATGGGCGAGATCGTGAAGATCCAGCTGAAGCGGCTCGACAAATTGCTCCGCGACCGGAACATCGCGCTCGATCTCGACGCGCGCGCGCAAGCCGAGCTCGCGCGGCGCGGCTACGATCCGACGTATGGCGCGCGCCCGTTGAAGCGCGTGATCCAGAAGGACGTGCAGGACCCGCTCGCGCGGCTGTTGCTCGAAGGGAAGATCAAGGACGGCGACGCCGTGCGCGTCAGCTTCGACGGCAACGACTTCCTGTTCAACGGCGCCGCGGAGCGGAAGGCCGCTTAGATCGCTTGCGCAAGCGGATGCGCGAGGATCTGCTTGTCACGCGTGAGCAGCCTGACGCCTTCAACTTGCGCCTGCGTGAGCAAGATCTCGTCGAAGGGGTCGCGATGCGCGATGGGCTGTGAAAGCGCCGTGGCGGCGTGTCGCTCCGTAATCGGGAGAAAGTCCACGGGCTGCGTGTCAAGGGTTTGCAGAACTTCGTCCGGCGACGCCGGGCCCTTTCGTACGCCGCTCGAATGCAGCGACTGCCACTTGATGCGGATCTCCCAAATCGACGCAGCGCTGACGATGAAGCGCTCCATCGCGTTGGTAAGATAGCGGCTCTCACGCTCGCTGATACGTGTGCGGGTTCCGGCGAGTGCGTAGACGTAGTGAGTATCCAGGATGAGGCGCATCAGTCCTCAAGACCGAGCACGCGCCGCGAAAGCGCCGGGTCGTCCATCTCTTCCGTCCATTCAGGTCCTTCGCCGACAATGCCTAGTTCGGCTTTGCGTCTTTCCAGCTCTGCGAAGTCGATCCCGCCGCGGCGCGGCCCCGCCGCGTCCTTCAGGAGATCGCGCACGAACGCTTCGACGGATTGGCGCCGCTCGGCTGCGCGCTTGCGCAGGCCGTCATGGACGTCCTCGGGAATGTTGCGGATCGTGATGGCCGACATGGGCCATCATAGCACATGATAGCAATGCTATCAAATGCGTCAGGGCGTATAGCCGGTCCCGCCCCCGCCGCCGGGTGAGCCGCCGCCGCCGACGGGTGGAACCGTCGGGGGCGGAGGCGGTGGTGGTGGCGGCGGTGGCGGAGGGGAGACCGGCGGTGGCGGCGACGTCCCGCCGCCCGGAGGCGGAGGAGGCGGCGGCGAAACCGGCGGCGACACCGGAGGAGAAGGAGGCGAGTTCCCCGTCGGTGTGTAATAGGCTGGGCTCGACGTTTCTGGGATCGGCGGCGACAGCATCGCCATCCGCGTCAGCGTGGCGTTGTCGAGCGCGATCTGGATGGCTTGGCGCGCGGCTTCGCACCATTCCTTTTCCTGCAGCAGCGTCCGCAGCGCGGCGGCGAGATCCTCGACCTCGGTCCCGGACGCAGGCGTGACCGTCGCCGTGCCGGACGGCGTTGCAGGCGCTTGGGTTGCGGCGGCCCCGGCAGGGCGCTCACCACCGGCGGCGGCGACGGCCGGCGTGACGCCGCTTTGCACGTCGCGGATGGCTCGGAGGGCGGTTTCGGTGTCGAGGCATTCCTCGCCGAGCCGGAGCGATTGCCTGAGCCTTTCGGCAAGCGTCAGCGGCGCGGCTGCCGCGGGCAGGACCGCCGGCGCTGGGGGAGGCGGGGCTTGCCCGAGCAGCTCGGGGAATTCCGGGGCAGGGGCCCGCTGGACGGGCGGCGCGACCGGCGCGGCCGCCGCGGGTCGCGCACGCTTCGCCTTGCCTGGCGGCCCGTCCGCCTCGGCGGTCATGACCGACAAGAACGCGGACATCCCCAGCGTGATCGCCGCGACCGAAACGCCCGCAGCGGCCAGTGGCCGTCGCTTCGCCATGGACCACCCCCTTTTGGCGAAAAGGTAGCGGCTTTTGCTCACAGGTCGAGAGAATTTATCCACGGACAGGCGTCCCCGCTGAGTTGCCAGTCGCGGGAATCAAGAAACGCGCCATCCTTGCAACAATAAGGGGTCCCCGCTTGGGCGGAGACCCCTTGCGCCATTGCGGCGCCCATCGGTTGCAGCGCCGCCGGTCTGAACGTCAGGACGGCAGCTTCAGAGGGCCTTTAGCCCGGCGGGTTGGTGTCGGCCGGAGGCGGAGCGTCGGGCTGAACATTGGCGCCCGCTTCGCGCGCGGCGTTGTCCAATTTCTCTCCCGCGTTCTCCATGGGGCCGTCGGAGAGGTTCTTCTCGCCGGTGGTCGCCGTCTCGTAGGCGGAATCCAGACGCTCCCCGACTTCCTCGGCATTGGTGGCGGTGTCGTTGGAGGCTTGCTGCGAGCACGCCGCGCCGAGCGCGGCGAAACCAAGCGCGGCTGTCGCGGCCAGGACGGTTTTAAGCATGGATATCTCCTCGTGAGCGCCGAGCGGCGCGACACGAGGGAGACAACTCTTCGCCTTCGCCCCGGTTCCGTCAGAGGCCGAGCGCCATCTGCGTTTGCAGCACCAGCGCAATCGCTTTGCCGTCCTCGCCGATGATGTCCGTGCGCCAGACTGACGTGCGCTTGCCGCGATGCACGGGCGTGGTCTCGCCGGTCACGGTCGTTCCTTGCTTGGCGCCGCGCAGGAAGTTGGTCTTGCTCTCCAGCGTGGTCGTGCCCGTCGCTCCCGGCGCCAGCGCGAGGAAGCCGCCGATCGCCCCGAGCGTGTCGGCGAACGCCATGATCGCGCCGCCATGGAGGATGTTCCCGGCGGTGCAGAGATCGGCGCGCACCACCAGTTTGCCGCGCACCCGGTCGGCGGATGCCTCGAGGATCTCCACGCCCATGAGGTCGGCGAAGGGGAGGTTGAGGCTGGGCTGCGTCATGCGTTTGTCTCCGGCGGCGGCGCCCCGCGCCGCTCGTCCCAGACGGTGTAGAGGCACGCCGCGATGATGAAGGCGGCGCCGGCATAGACCTGCGGCCGCGGCGTTTCGTGGAAGATGAAATAGCCGATCGCCGTCGCCCAGATGAGCTCGGAATAATGCACGGGCGCGAGCTTCTGCGCCTCCGCGCCGGCATAGGCCCGGGCCATCAGGTACATGCCCGCGGCGGCGAAAGCGCCCACGAGCACGAACCACGGCAGGTCCCCAAGGTGCGGCGGCGCCGAGACGAGGATCGCCGGAATCGCCACCAGGGCCCCAGGGATGATCGTCGCGAGCAGGCCGACAATGGCAGCCCCGTCGGCCATCGCGCGCGCGCGCATGAGCGTCATGGAGATGGCGAAGGTGACCGCCGCGAAGAGCACCGCCGCCACTCCGAGCGCGTGCTGCGGCGATTGCGCGATGGGCGGGGCGCCCTGCACCGCGACGACGACCCCGACGAAGCCGCCCGCGATCGCCGCGACGCTGCTGAGGCGCACCGGCTCGCCGATGAGCAGCGCCGCCGTGAACGGCACGATCAGCGGCGCGACGAAGGCGAGCGTGACCGCCTCCACCAGCGGCAGGATCGCCAGCGACCAGAAGAACGCGCTCGCGCTCGCGGCGATGAAGAGGCCGCGGAACGTGTGCGCCCGCCACATCTCCGCGGTGATCCGCGGAGCGCCCGCGCGGAGCCAGATCGGGATCGCGAAGAGCGCGCCGAACGCGTAGCGCCCGAGCGTGACGAGGAGCGCGTGGTTGTGCTGGCCGAGATATTTGATGGTCGCATCCATGAGCGACATCGTCGCGATGCCGACGACGAGCGTGAGCACGGGCGAGGCGGTGAGCTTCACGTCCCGCCCTCCGCCCCGGAGGCGGGCGGCCCCGCACAGGCCCGATCTTGCCTCACCCCATCTCCCCAAAGCTGTTCCGCGCGCCATGATCTGCTAGAGGGGCGCGCGAGGATCATTCATGCCTTTCGAGCTTACTCCGGATCAAACCCTGATCGTCGATACCGCGCGCGCCTTCGCCGACGAGCAGCTCCGCCCCAACGCCGCCCGCTGGGAGGCGGAGGAGCGGCTCGACCGCCCGACGCTGCGGGAGATGGCGGCGCTTGGATTCGCCGGCATTTACGTACGGGAAGACGTCGGCGGCGCCGGCCTTGGTCGGCTCGATGCCGCGCTCATCTTCGAGCAGCTTTCGCGCGGCTGCGTTTCCACCGCGGCCTTCGTCTCCATCCACAACATGTGTTCCTGGATGCTGGACACGTTCGGCTCCGACGAGCAGCGCCGGCGCTTCCTGCCGGGGCTGGCGAAGATGGACCTGATCGCGTCCTATTGCCTCACCGAGCCGAACGCGGGGTCCGACGCCGCGAGCTTGCGCACCAGCGCCAGGGCCGACGGCAACGCCCATTATGTGCTGAACGGCGCCAAGGCCTTCATCTCCGGCGGCGGCTTCTCCGACCTCTACGTCGTGATGGCGCGCACCGGCGAGGAAGGACCCAAGGGCGTATCGACCTTTCTGGTGGAAGCTGGAACCCCCGGCCTTTCGTTCGGCAAGGCTGAAGAGAAAATGGGCTGGCGCGCCCAGCCGACCGCGCTCGTTCAGTTCGACGATTGCCGCGTGCCGCCGGAGAACCGCATCGGGCCCGAAGGCGAAGGCTTCAAGTACGCGATGCGCGGACTGGACGGCGGCCGGCTCAACATCGCGGCCTGCTCGCTTGGCGGCGCCTCCGACGCGCTGGACCGCGCGCTCCTGTACGCGCGAGACCGCAAGCAGTTTGGGCGGGCGCTCGCCGATTTCCAGGCGACGCAATTCAAGCTTGCCGACATGGCGACCGAACTGGAGGCCGCCCGCACGTTGCTCTATGAGGCCGCGCGCCGGCTCGACGCCAAGGATCCCGAGGCGACGAAATTCTGCGCCATGGCCAAGCGCTTCGTGACCGACGCCGGATTCCGCGTCGCCGACGAGGCGTTGCAGATCCATGGCGGTTACGGCTACCTGCGCGACTTCGAGGTGGAGCGCATCGTGCGCGACCTCAGGGTGCACAAGATCCTGGAAGGCACGAACGAGATCATGCGCGTCATCGTCGCCAGAGAAATGCTGAAGGCCTGAGATGCTGAAGGCTGAAATGCTGAAGGCTGAGATGCTGAAGGCTGAGATGCTGAAGGCTTGAGAGATTGAAGAAGCCGACCCGCATCGTGGAGGACGGTCCCTATCGCACCGCGCCGCTTGCCGCGTCGCTGGCCGCGATCCTGCTCGGCGCGGCGGCGCTCTGGCTGGCGCCGCTGGCGTTCGAGCTGCCGAGCCTGAGCGGTCCGCCCGCCGCCGCCGCCAAGTCCCAATCGCCCGACGACGTGACGACGACGCCGCGGAACTTCGACGACGAGGATCGCGCCGAGCTCGGCATCGACTCTCCGCTCCTGGCCGACCTGCGCGAGCAGGAGCGCACGATGGTCGAGGCGCGCGCCATCCTGCCGTCGGACTCCATCCTGCGCGGCGTGTTCGAAAGCGATCTCGCCAGCGTTCGCAAGCAGATCGAGGCCGAGGAGGTGCGCCTGCGCACCCTCGACCTGGAGGGCTACACGCCGGAGGTCGTCTGCGGCGACCGCCCATGCTGAAGAGCCGTTCTGAATTGAGGAGTGTGCGATGATCCTGCGCGCGATGGCTTTGGGCTTTGTGTTGTGGCTGGCGCTGACCGCGGCGCTGCGCTTCGCGGGCGAGTATTTCTTCACGCCGCAATGGGCGCCGACGATCGTGGCCTATCTGATCACGGTCGTCGCGGCCGCGCTCGTGACGTACCTGCTGCTCAAGCTCTTGCGCGAAGCGCACGGCGATGAGGCCGAGGCGGCGATCTGCATTGCGTTCCCGGGCCTCGTGTTCAACGCCTTCCTGACCCACCAGTTCGGGGCGATGTTTCCCGCGCTCGACCCGACCCTGGACGGCGTGTTCGCCGCCCATGCCCTGGTCGGCGCGGCCGCAATCGTGTTCACCGGGCTCTTCTTCACCCGTCTCGCGCCGCAGGACGAGCGGTTGTGAGCGGCGAGATCATCGCACGCCAGGAAGGCCGCCTCGGCCGGATCACCCTCAACCGCCCCGCCGCCTTGCACGCGCTCACCCGCGCGATGTGCGCCGCAATGATCGAGGCGCTGCTGGCGTGGCGGACCAAGGCGGAGGTGGCCGCGGTCCTGATCGACCATGCGCCCGGCACGCGCGGCTTCTGCGCCGGCGGCGACATCCGCATGCTGGCCGAGAGCGGGGCGGGGGATGGCGCGGCGGCGCGCGACTTCTTCTTCACCGAGTACCGCCTGAACCATCTCCTCAAGACCTACCCCAAGCCGACCATCGCGCTGATGGACGGCGTCACGATGGGCGGCGGAGTCGGAATCTCTGTCCACGGAGCATTCCGCGTCGCCACCGCGCGCACGACCTTCGCCATGCCGGAGACCGGCATCGGCCTATTCCCGGACGTCGGCGGCGGCTGGTTCCTGCCGCGCCTGCCGGGCAAGGTGGGCGCGTGGCTGGCGCTCACCGGCGCGCGCCTGAAGGCCGCCGATTGCCTGGCCGCGGGTGTTGCGACGCACTTCGTTCCGTCAGCGGACCTTCCGCGTCTGGCCGAACGCCTGGCGGCCGACGCTGCAATTCCCCAGACACTGGCGGAATTCGCGAAGGACGCCGGCGCGCCGGCTGAGCTGGCCCATCGCGCCCTGATCGATCGGTTCTTCGCGCCCAAGTCCGTGGAGGAGATCTTCGCCGCGTTGGAAGCCGACGGCGATGCGTGGGCGACGGCGCAGGTCGCGACGCTGCGGACAAAGTCGCCGCAGACGATGAAAGTTTCCCTGCGTCAGATCCAGGAGGGCGCGCAGCTGGCGGGCTTCGCGGAGAACATGCGCATGGAATACCGCATCGCGTGCCGCGTCGTGCGCCGCCACGATTTCATCGAAGGCGTGCGCGCGCTCATCGTGGAGAAGGACAATGCGCCGAAATGGCGCCCCGAAACGCTGGAGGGCGTCACCACAGCGATGCTCGACGAAATCTTCGCGCCGTTGCCCGCGAACGAGGAATGGACGCCGCTGTGAGCCCGAAGGAAGAGGTGCTTCCCTCGCCCGTTACACGAGTGCAAAGCGCTTCTTGTGAAGGTGTGCGCTAAGCGACGCGACGCATGGGCTGGCGATTGAGGATCGGCGTCTGCGCGTTGAGGATATCCTTCAGCACGCGTTCGCGGCGCACTGCGTCCTCGATCACGAGCAAATGCACTTCGCGCGCGCCGAGCGTATGCGCCGCCTGCCAGAGCTCATGCCGCGCCAGCGCGTGCTCGAAGCTTTCGGCCATCGCCGCATAGAGGCAGATCGGCCCGCCTGCCTCCATGCTGGGATAATCGCCGGGCTTCACGAACATGTAGAGACCGCCCTCGGGGCCCCACACGGCCTTTTCGCGGGCGACGTCGAATTCGTACCAGCGGCCGCTGCCGCCTTGCCAAGAGAAATTCACTCCGGAGCCCCCGATGCTGCCCAGCGCTTCTGATTAGCGTGAGTCGCCCAACGCGGAACGTTTCAGGGCGTGGGATCGAAGGTGACGGCGCGCGCGCCCGCATGATCGAGCAAGGGCCGCCAGAAATCTTCCACAGCTTTCCGTTGCCGCGCGGCCTGCTCGGGCCGGTCGAGCATCGCGACGCGGACGCCGACATTGTGGAGATCGAAGTCCGCGAGCTCCGGCGCGCGCGATTTGAGACGCGCCAGATCGGCGCCGTCCTCGTAGAGCGAGAAGCGCGGCCCGTATTCGAGCAGGTCGCTGACGAGCACGAGCCGGCGCGCGGGAATGTCGCCGCCGAAATCCGGATCGGCCGCGACCGCGCGCACGCCGGCGACGATCGGCGAAGCGTTCGCGGCGCGTCCGCCGCTGGCGCGACGCACCGCCCGATCGAGCGCGTCGCCGAACGCCGCGTCCCAGCGCGCCTGCGCGCGGCGCGTGTTCTGATAGAGCGGGTTGGCGTCGCGCCCGTCGCCGGGATCGCACAGCGAGAAGAGCACGCGCGGCTCCTGCGGGCGATCGGCGCGCAGGCTCGCGATGCTGAGCCGGTCGTAGCGCGCGAGCCGCGCATGCTCCTGCTGCACGATGGCGCGCAGCCTTCGCCGATGCCGCGGCTCGAGCCGGTCGGTTGCGTCCACGAGAATGTAGGTGTGCGCCGCGAGCGGCTGATCGGTGCGGCAAAGCGTGACCGGATCGCTTGGCGGCGGCCGAAGCGCGAACCCGGCGAGCGCCATCGCCGCAAGCGCGAAGAGCGCGAGCCCGATGAGCGCCGCGCCCGCGCGGTCTTTCGCCTTGCGTGTCTTGGGGCCGGAGCGCGCGAAGCGGTTCACTCGGTTGCCTTGGCGAGGCGCCTGGACGCCTGGTCGAGCTCGGCGCCGAGCGCGGCGAGCGCCTGTGCGGCGTTCGCCTGCGCGGCCTCAAGCGCGCCTTGCGCCGCGTGCAGGTCAGCGCCGCACGTCGCGAGCGCATCGCCAGGCGCCGCTGCGGCGGCGAGCGAATCTTCGAAATAGGCCGGCGGCGGCGCCGCGCGGGCGGCGATGTTCGCTTGCCGGTACTGCCGCGCCAGGGTCGCGGCTTCTTCCTCGAGGCGCCGCATGCGCGCATCAAGCGCGCCGATGTCGAGCGCCGCGCTGTCATAAGCTGAGCGCATGGCCGTGAGCGCCTCGCGCATGTCCCCAAGGCGCGCATCGATGGCGCCGCGCGCTGTCTCGGCGGCCGCCTCCAGCGCTTCGCGCACGTCGTTGCGCAGCGATGCCGCCTCCGCTTCCGCGTCGCGGTGCGCGCGGTGCATCTTGCCGTAATCGGGATAGGGATCGTCGAAGCCGGAATAGCCCTTGAGCGCGGCGAACACCCAGACCCCGGCGCCGAGCATGAGCAGCACGACCGCCTGCGGCTCGCTGAAGCCGAAGAGGTCGAGCGAGGGCGTGAGGTAGTCGCGCGCGTCGGAGTCGGAGAGGGCCGAAAGCGTCTCGCGCCAGCGCGCGGCGAAGAGGTTGAGGCCGATCGCGAGCGCAAGGAACGCCCCGAACGCGATCGCGCCGCCGATGCGCGGAACCAAGCGCGCCGGCTGCAGGTAGCGCAGGCCGAGATAGCCCGCGAGGAAGCCGAGCGTGACGTTTGCGCCGGAGAGCCCGACCGCAACCGCGGCGCCCCCGAGCAGCCCTTGCTCGGCCTCCTGGGCGAAGAGCGCGGCGGAGAACACGCTCTCGAAGAGCGCCGCGAGCAGCAGCAGCCCGGCCTGAAGGAGCGTGGAGTCTGGATAAAGCGCTTCGCGCCTCAGGCCGTTGGCGCGGCGAAAGCCGTCGAGGTCGCCGCTGGTGCGCGTCGCGCGCGCAAGCGCGGCGGCGAGCTCGGGACCGGCGCGGCCTTCCACGCGGGAGAATTCCAGGCGCGCCTCCGCCAGCGGTCCGACCAGATCGGGCGCCGCCGGGGAGAGGCGGCGCACCATGCGCTCGGCTTCCGCGCGCGCCGCCTCGCGCGCGTCCTCCAGGCGCGCCCGCTCGCGGCGGGAGGCGGCGGCGAGCTCGCGCTCGAACGCCGAAGGCTCCGCCGCATCCGCGTGCGGACGATCGGCCGCCGCGTCGGCGCGCGCGCGGGCGATCGGATCGAGCCCGGCGGCCCAATCGGCCCCGTCGGAGACGGTTCGCGCCATCGTCCCTCCCGCGCCTTCACTAAACCGGAGGGCGCTGCGCTTCCAAGTGGGCCCGGAACCGGCTTTAGTGGCCGTGATGTCCGAACTTGCCGACCTCCTGGCGCTGGCCGAGGCCGCCGCCCGTCAGGCCGGCGAGGAATTGCGCAAGCATCGCGCTGAATGGTCCGGCGTCACCGCCGACCTCGGACGCGAGCTCAAGGTCGAAGCCGACAAGAAGGCCGAGGCGCTCATTCTCGCGACGCTCGCCGCGCACGGCGACATTCCCGTCCTCTCGGAGGAGGCCGGCTGGGACGACGCCGCGATCAAGGTGAAGGAGAAGCACCGCAAGAAGGCGCGCTTCTGGGCCGTCGATCCGCTCGACGGGAGCGCCAATTACATCCAGGGCTATCCCCATTGCGCGGTGTCGATCGCGCTGATGGACGAAGGCCGTCCGATCCTCGGCGTGGTGGATTGCTTTCTGCTTGGCGAGCGCTTCACCGGCATCGTCGATCAAGGCGCCTGGCTCAACGGCGCGCCGATCACCGTTTCATCCGAAGCCGATCCCGCGCGCGGCATCCTCAATACCGGCGTGCCGGCCGCGATGCGCGACGACGCCAAGGCGATGAAGCGAATGGCCAGGCGCCTCATGGAATGGCGCAAGGTGCGCATGCTCGGCTCGGCGGCGGCGGCGCTTGCCTATGTCGCGGCGGGGCGTGCGGAGGCCTATTCCGAAAGCGGCGCGATGCTCTGGGACGTGGCGGCCGGCTGCGCGCTGGTCGAGGCGGCCGGCGGCGTCGTGCGCATCGAGGGCGAGCGTCTGGAAGGGCCGTTGGACGTTGCGGCGACCAACGGCAAGGCGCCGTCTCCGGACTGAGCGGCGGCCGCGCTTCTGCGCATGAACTATTTGAGAATGCTCTGAACGCTTGCGGCCGCCCGCCCGCGCCGGATAGCCTGCGACGACGCGTCAGACATTACCGTTAACCGTTTCGCGCGAGTCGCGAACGCAAGTGGGGCGTGCGGTCGGATCGCGCCGGCCGGACGAAACAATGCGGGGATCGAGATGCAACTCCTCTGTGGGGATGGGGGGGCCAATCGACCGAGCCGGCGGCCCAGCGCCGTAGTGCTTGGTGCGCTTGCGGACGTCCGCGCCGCGGCGCCGGCGTTGCGCGCCCGCGGCGTAAAGATGATCGGCGCGCTGACGACCGCGCCTTCGTCAGTTGCGCGAGTGGCGGGCGTCCCAATTCTCGCCGCGGGCGAAATGAGCGTGCTCGCGCAGGCCCTGCAATTGGTCGGCGGATCACCGGCCTACCTCGTGCTCGCCTCGCCGCTGACCTGCGCCGAAGCGCGCGCCGCGCTCGACGCCGCCGTGACCGCCGGCATGCGCGTGGCGGTCGTCCGTGACGGCGCCGCGCCGCGGCCGCTGAACCTCAGCGACCTCATTGGGGCGCCGATGCGCGCGGTCGAGCTGGAGAGCGTGCAGAAACTGGTCGCCGGCAAGCGCATCCTTGTCACCGGCGGCGCCGGCAGCATCGGCGGCGAGCTGTCCCGCCGCATCGCGGGCCTGGCGCCCGCCGAGCTGACGGTGATGGACAATTCCGAGTTCAACCTGTTCTCCCTCGGGCATGATCTGGCCGCGATCCCGCACGACGCGGCCGTGCATCTGCGCTTCTGCGACATCCGCGACGGCGAGGCCGTGCGCCGCATCATCGAGCGCGCCAAGCCCGACCTCGTCTTCCATGCCGCCGCGATGAAGCATGTGCCGATGGTGGAGGCCAACGCCTGCGAGGGCGTGCTCACCAACATCCTCGGCGCGCGCAACGTGACGACAGCGGCCGCGGATGCCGGCGCGCATGTCGTCTTCGTCTCCACCGACAAGGCCGTGAACCCGGTCAGCGTCATGGGCGCGACCAAGCGGCTGATGGAGGTCTATTGCCAGGCCCTGGATCGCGACTCCCCGCCGAACGGCCTGCGCTTCCTGACCGTGCGGCTGGGCAATGTGCTCGGCTCCGCCGGCTCGGTGGCGCCGGTGTTCGAGCGCCAGCTCGCGGCGGGGGGGCCGTTGACCGTCACCGACCCTGGCGCGACGCGCTATTTCATCACCATCGCCCAGGCCGCCGGCTTCCTCCTGCAGGCAGCCGCCGCCGGGCTGGAGCACGACGAGGTGCGCGGCGCGGCCCACATCCTCGACATGGGCGAGCCGCTGACCGTGGCGGAGCTCGCGCGCGACATGATCCGGCTCTCCGGGCGCCGCCCTGGCCGCGACGTCGGGATTGACTTCATCGGCCTGCGGCCGGGCGAGAAGCTGCACGAGGAATTGGTCGCCGACGACGAGGTCGAGGCCCCGACGATTGGCCAAGGCGTAAAGCCGGTACGGTCCCCGCCGGTGTCTTTGGTGGATATCACGCAGCGAATCGAAAAGCTGGTTTCCGCGGCGCGCGCCGGGAACGACGAGGTCGCCAAGTCGATGCTGCACGCGTGTGTGGGCCAGGCGCGAGCCCGAGCGGCGACCGGATGAGCCTTGCCGCTGCTGGATCAATGACGACCGATCGTTATATTTAGCAGGTGCAGCGCGAAAATTGTGGCGCTTCCGCCACACTGATTGACGCCTTCTTCATTGCTGCGCCGCGCGGTCCGCCAGAAGCCTCGACCGCACCTCTGGCTGTGGTTAGACCTGACAGTCTCGAAAGAGCGGTACGCGGGGCTGGTCTCCGCAGAGACCGCCCATAGCTGTCGATAGGTCCGTGGGGCGATTCCCCCCGCGGGGAGGGGAAGGCACCACATGTCACGCCGTTTCTGGCTCTTTGCGGCCGCCGCGGGCGCCGCGATCAGCGCCAATTCGCAAGCCATCGCCCAGGACGCCACAGGCGAGATCGTCGTCACCGCGACCCGGCGCGAGAGCGCGCTGCAGGATGTTCCGATCGCCGTCACGCCGATCACCGCCGACGCGGTGCAGAATTCCGGCATCAAGGACCTGCAGGACCTCACCTCCGTCGTCCCGGCGCTGCAATTCAACGTGTCGGAGAACGAGACTTCCGCGACGGCCCGCCTGCGCGGCGTGGGCACGCAGGGCTCCAACCCGGGCCTTGAATCCGCGGTCGGCATCTTCATCGACGGCGTCTATCGCGCGCGCAACGGCGTCGCGCTGACCGACCTCGGCGAGGTCAAGCAGATCGAAGTCCTGCGCGGTCCCCAGGGCACGCTGTTCGGCCGCAACACTTCCGCCGGCCTCATCACGGTGCAGACCGCCGGCCCGGACCTGAACGACTTCTCCGCGACGGGCGAAGTCACCTACGGCGAATTCGGCGAGACGCGCGTATCCGGCTCGGTGAACGTGCCGATGGCCGAGGACGTCGCGGGTTTCCGCCTGTTCGCCGCGCGCGCCACGCGCGACGGCTTCATGAACATGAACCCAGCCGGGCCCAATCCGCTGCTCGGCGCAGAGAGCGCCACCAATCGCGGCAAGAGCGAAGACAATGATCGCGACGTCTGGACCTTCCGCGGCCAATTCCTCTGGGCGCTCACCGAAGATTTCGAAGTCCGCCTGATCGGCGACTTCTCGAAGCGTGAGGAAACGTGCTGCGCCGCCCAGATCTACGATCCGGTGAAGCTCAACGGCCATCCCACCACCGTCCTGCTCGGGCCGCCGAACCCGCTCGGCGTCGAAGGTCCCGCGCTTCTCTTCGGTCAGGGCCGCCAGCAGCTTGCGGCCAATCTGGGCGCCTATGGCGGGAACGTCTCGGCGTCCACCCCGCTCGGCGCGCTCGGCGCCGGCCTGCAGGGCGACCGCACCGGGTTCGGCAACCGCACCTACGATCAGAACCTCGAAGACTGGGGCTTCTCCGGCGAGGTGACTTGGCATCTTTCCGACGATGTCACGCTCACGTCGGTCTCGGCGTATCGCAATTGGCAATACGGCCGCGGCTCCGACAGCGATTATTCGCAGGCGGACCTGACCTACGTCCCCGCCGGTCCGGGCAACCAATACGAGTTCGGCATTTTCACGCAGGAATTCCGTCTCGCCGGAACCGCCGGGCCGCTCGATTGGCTCGTCGGCATGTTCTATGCGGACGAAAAGATCGATTACAGCTTTGAGTTCCGCACCGGCGCGCAATACGGCGCTTACTGGGCCTCGCTCGACAGCGTGCTCGCGCAGGCGGCGATCAGCTACACGCCGACGCCGGGCCTCGGCGTGCCCGCCTCCGGCGGCGGCGCGGCGGCCGGGCTCTACAACGCGCTCGCATTGGTGCCGGCCGGCTCAGGCCATGCCGATCACCACGTCCAGACCGGCAATTCGCTGGCCTTCTTCACGCACAACATCTGGTCGATCACCGACTCCACCGACCTCACGGTCGGCGTGCGGTACACCACCGAAGAGAAGGACCTCGACTCGACCTTCCGCACCTCGTTCAGCGCCCAGAGCCTCTTCCTCGCAACGGTGCAGGGGCTGGCCGTCGGCAACGGGCTGCCGGCGAACGCGCTCGACGGGTTGGCGACCTGCAACACGGCTGTTGCTGCGCCCTCGACGTTGGCGAGCGCCTTTGCGCTCCTGCGCTCGGGCTATTGCCTCCCCTGGCTCAGGAACAATCTCGATGCGCTCGGCTACAACCAGAGCCGCGAAGAGAAGGAATGGTCGGGCGTTGTCTCGCTGCGGCAGGAACTCGCCGACAACGTCTCGGCCTACGCTTCGGTCTCGCGCGGCTACAAGGGCGGCGGCTTCAACCTCGATCGCGACTTCGGCTTCGTCGTGTCGGGCGGGTCGCCGCGCTCGGCCTTCGATGCCGAATTCGTCGATGCCTACGAGGTCGGCCTGAAGACGAACTGGTTCGGCCGCTCGCTGATGCTGAACCTCGCGGTGTTCAAGAACGAGTACGAGAACTTCCAGCTCAACACCTTCAACGGCGTGCAGTTCGTCGTCACGACGGTGCCGGAAGCGACCTCCGAAGGCGTCGAAGTCGATGTGATGTGGCGCCTGCCGATCGAGGGGCTCTCGTTCCAGGGCGGCGCCGCCTACACCGACGCGACCTACGGCCCGGACACGGGCTGGGTGAACGCCAACCGCAACCCGATCACCGGCGAGCCGACGCTCGCGCGGCTGCCGGGCTCGCATTTGACCAACGCGCCGGAATGGACCGCCACGGGCGCGCTCACCTTCGAACGTCAGATCTCGGAAAACCTGATGGGCCTCGCCTACGTGGACGCCCGCTGGGTCGACGACCAGAACACCGGCTCCGACCTGCGGCCCTCGAAGCTGCAGCCGGCCTATACGCTGGTGAACGCGCGGCTTGGCGTCTCCACGCTGAACCAGCATCTCGCCTTCGAGGTGTGGGCGCGCAACGTCACGAACGAGGACTACGCGCAGATCATGTTCGACGTGCCGCTGCAGGGTGGCGGCACGAACGGTCCCACCCAGGGCGCGTTCCTGGGCGATCCGCGCACCTTCGGCGCGACGCTGCGCTTCAGGTACTGAGCGAACGCAGAATAGGGCGCCTTGCTCCCCCGTTTACGGGGGAGCTGTCCGCGTAGCGGACTGAGGGGGCGCGGCAAGCGAGACTGATCGACGGTTAGCGCACTTGCGCCCCCTCCGTCGCGCGCAAGCGCGCGCCGCCTCCCCCGTGAACGGGGGAGGAAGGGCTTCTCCCGCCTCGTCTTGCTAAGGCGTCGGGGCCGGCGGCGTGTCCTGCGCGATCTCGATGCGCGGCTGCGTGAAGCGCGTCAGCGTGAGCCCGGCGCGACCGACCGCGAGCGGCGAGAGCGCCCGCACCGGCGGGGCGATGGTGGCGCCGGGCGGCAGCGCGAACCAGATCTCGCCCTCGGGGATGCGGTTGCGCCGCCCCCCGTCGCGCGGCTCGAAACCCGCGACCGGCACATAGCGCAGTCGGCAGCGGAGCGCCTCGCCGTCATAGCCGGCTTCCTCGAAGCGCCGCATCTCGCCGCCGCGCAGCTCGAGCCGATAGAGAAAGCGCCCGTCGAAGGTGAGGTAGTCGTTCGCGCAGGTGCGCGTGCGCGCGACGGCGGCGGACATCGCCATGAGCGAGGAGAGCGGATCGCGCGCCTGGCGCTTCTGGTCGTCGCTCGCCGGCGGCTCGCCCCACACGGGATAGTTCGGCGCGATGTCGGCCGCGACGCCATCTGGCGTGTTGCGCATCTGGATGGTGCGATGCTTGCGGCTGTAATGATGATCGAGCGCGTAGCTGAACCAGTTGACACCCGCAGCGGCATCCAACCCGCCGTTCGCTTCGGCAACGAGGTTCGTGCGCTCGAAGAGATCGAGCAGCCCGCTCGATTCCAGCTGCGCGCTCACCCGGTAGCTGCTGGTGTCCGCATCGATGTCGAGCTTGACGTCGCCCAGCGGCAGGATGCCGAACACCGCGCCGCGGAACTCGAGGGAATATCGTTCCGCATGCGCCGCGGGCGCTGCGATTATTGCGAGCCCGAAAATGGCGAGCCCGGAAGCAGCAAACGACCCGAGTCGGCGCATCCGCAACTTATACGCCCGCGGCGGCGCATTCCGAAGCCGTCCGCTGCGCAAGACTTCTTGAAATCTCCGCAACGCCTGTGGGCTGGGACGCTAACGCGGCGCCACGGTCATTCCGTCGCGGGCGAGGTCGAGCAGCATCTGGGTGGGGTTGAGGACGCTGCCGGGCGTCGGCGCGCCTTGCGGCCAGGGCGTGTTGCGCCGGACGCCGCGGACATAGGTCTCGATGTGCAATTGCGCCGTGTCGCTTACCCGACCGAGCCGCTGTCCGCCCGTGACGGGATCTCCCGGCTGGACGAACGCCGCCGCGCGGATCTCGCCATAGAGCACTGTGCAGGCGCCGTGCGCGACCAGGAGCGCGTAGGTCGTCTCGCCGGTGCGCGCGGTGAGGAAGGGATAGAACGCCGCGACAACGCCGTCCGCGATCGCGACGACGCGATCCCCGGCATTGGCCGCAAGATCGACCCCGACATGGCGGCGCGTCGGATTGTCGGCGCGCGCGGCGGGACGCGGCGCGTTGAAGCGCCGGAGCGCCGCGCCTTGCGCGGTCCCGTCGGCGAACAGCGCCGGCACGACGTGCGCATCGGGCGCCTCGGTGAGTACGGGCCAGATGGCGCCATGCGGAAAACTGGGCGCCATCGGCGCCGGATCGTGCGGCGGCGCGGGCGCGGCGACGCCTGAGGCGCGCGCGTCGCAGGGAATGGCCAGGCCTGCAAGCGCGACCCGGCGCGTGATGTCTGATCCGCCCATGCCGCGACCATGCCTCCCGAACGCGGCGGTTCTTGGTCTTGCGGGCCCGAACGCCTCCTTTAGGGTGCGCGCAGAGGCCCCGGACCGGGCCGCGCGGGAGCATGCATGCGGTTTGAAGGCGCCAAGGACTATGTCGCTACGGAAGACCTGCGCGTCGCGGTGAACGCCGCGATCACGCTGGAGCGCCCGCTGCTGGTGAAGGGCGAGCCGGGCACGGGCAAGACCGTGCTGGCGATCGAAGTGGCCAAGGCGCTCGGCGCGCCGCTCATCGAGTGGCACGTGAAGTCCACCACCAAGGCCGTGCAGGGGCTCTACGAATACGACGCCGTCATGCGCCTGCGCGACAGCCAGCTCGGCGACCAGCGTTCGAGCGATATCGAGAATTATATCCGCCGCGGCAAGCTCTGGGAGGCTTTCGAGAGCGACCAGCGTCCCGTGCTTCTGATCGACGAGATCGACAAGGCCGACATCGAATTTCCCAACGACCTCCTGCAGGAGCTCGATCGGATGGAATTCTACGTCTACGAGCTCGACCGCACCGTGAAGGCGGTGCGCCGCCCGATCGTGATGATCACCTCGAACAACGAGAAGGAATTGCCCGACGCATTCCTGCGCCGCTGCTTCTTCCACTACATCCGCTTCCCCGACGAAGAGACGATGAGCCGGATCATCGAGGTGCACTTCCCGAAGATCAAGCAGCGGCTGGTGAGCGAGGCGCTGAAGATCTTCTACGACATGCGCAAGGTGCCGGGCCTGAAGAAGAAGCCGTCCACCAGCGAGCTCCTCGATTGGCTCAAGCTGTTGATGAGCGACGACATCGATCCCGAAACGCTGCGCCAGCGCGATCCGACGAAAGTCATCCCGCCCCTCTACGGCGCGCTCCTGAAGAACGAGCAGGACGTGCAGCTGTTTGAGCGGCTGGCGTTCCTGGCGCGCCGCGAACAGCGCACCTGAAGCCGGACAATTGTGCAATTCGGGATGGTTCGGCCGGGCGAAGTCGCCTTCGCCCGGCCTGCCCACGCGGCGACGGCCGAAACCGCCGCCGCGCTGTGCGACCGCCCTAAATATCCGTGGCCGCACCCCCAAGATTGCCGGCTCAACCGGTTCGGTTGAGCCGGGCGTTCACTTCGCGCTGCACCGCCGCAGCCTGCTCCAGAACGTAGCGTCGCAATTCCGACGGACGCGTCGCGCGCCGGAAATAGAAGCCCTTCGCGCGCATGAGCGCGGCGAGCTCGGGCGCGTTCGGATCCACGGCGCGGTTGCCGGGCCCGAGGCATTCGAGCACGGACTTCTCCGTGGTCGACGCCATAAGCTCGATGAGCGGCTCACCGTCCTGCGTCTCGAGGATCCAGAACTCCGCGTCGCCGTCCATCAGCATCTGTCCGTAGTGCCGGTTCTGCGGTCGATCGAACGCCGTGCAATTGCGCATTTTCTTGCCGACCTCGCCGAGCTCGGCGACGGAGCAGAGCCGCCGCCATCGTTTTCCCCCGACGACATCGAGCGTTTCCGCTTCGCAAAACCCGAGCGTCTTGATCGCCGCTTCGGCGCGCCGGCGCGCGACGCGCGCGCGCATGCGCGACTGCGCTTTTGCCTTCGCCTCGAGGTCTCCGAAAGTCATGTGGTCGAGATTCTGGAACAGGCGGTGTGCGGCGGCCATGAGCGCGAGATCGGTTTCGTTCTGGGCGCGCGTGTCGCAATAGGCGACGTACAGGCTCTTCATCGTCCGCTTGATGCGCGCCACCGCGAGCGGGCAGGGCGCGAACCAGTGCAATTGCACGCCGCGAAGCACCGCCGCCTTGGCCCAATCCGGCGCGACCTCGGAGATGTCGTCGGCGCTGGCGGGCGATGCGTTGCGCTCGTCCCGGCGCAGTTCGCAGACCACCAGCCGCATGATCCGTTCCAGCGTAGCCTTTGGCGCCACGCCGCCGAGGTGTTGCGCCACGAGCCGCGCAGCCAGCGACTTGATCGGCTCCTCGTAGAGAAAATTCGGCATCCCGACTTCTCCGCGCGCGAACGACGTATTTCGCGCTTCTGAACAGGGAATTTGTTCACACTCTTCGCGCGGCGCCAAGCCGGACTGCGCAGGGATTGCGCCGAACGAGGGCGTCCCCCCGTTCGGCGGCCCAGCTGACACGCCCCGGAAGCGTGTCGCCCGCTGCTGCCTAGCCAGCCAGGCGCGCGTGCGCGGGGCGAAGCCAACGCAGCTTCACCGTCGCGTTTTCGGAGCGGCGCGCGAGCGCCGCGGCATGCAGATTCGGTGCATGCAATTTCAAAAAATCATAGGCACGGATGGTCATGCGTCCCCGTTCCCCGCGACAGCGTTGATTGCAAAGTCCGAGAGGCGCGCGAAAGCCGGCGGCCGACGCCGCTTCCCGGACTTGACTACAATGTGCGTTGGTCGAGAACGTCGAAGCTACACACACATGGGCGCGGCGACGCTTTCGAGAGGAGACATAGCAGTCCCGCGGCGCGCTGCAAACAAAACTTCATGCTGCGCGCAGATCGCAGGCGCCCTGAGTATCAAATCCGCAACAGACAACGACACATGGCGGCGCGGCGCGCTTCATCCCTGCGTTCGCGCGGACGGGGCGCCGCCCAGCCCGGCGAGACCTTCCATCACCGCGCGATTGACTTCCACCAGTTCGCCGATGTCGGCGCCTTCGCGCAGCACCTCGCTCGAATAGCGCCCCACCCAGAGCGCGAGCGAGATGATGTTCGCGCGCAGGCGAGGATCGAGCTGGTTTCCCTCCACCGCGCAATCGACGGAGAGTGCGCTCCACAGCCGGCGATTGAAATCGAGCGCCTCGGCGAGTCCGCCGAGATTGGCGCGCCCTTCTTCCTGCGCGCGCAGAAGCCCCGCGGTCGCCTTGCCCAGCGCGCGGTATTCCGTCTGTCGCGGATGTTCAGCCTGCGCGGCCGCGTGCTGGTAAGCTTTGATCGACATGCGCGGCGGTTCCCAGGCGTTCGCTCTCGTATTGCATCAGCTTCCGGCAGCGCATCAGCGCGCGGTAATACTCCGCCGCCATCACTTCGCGCGAAATGGCCACGCACTCGGCCAGCACGGCCGGATCGCGCACGACGCCCATGAATTCCGCGAGACGAGCTGCGAACTCGCCGTACGAGCTGTCGAGATCGGCTTCCCCGAGATACATGAGCATGATCGGGAAATAGATCCGGCGCGCCGGCGAGGAGGCCTCCTCCGGCAGCATGATGTCCTTCTCGCGCAGCACGGAAGCCTTGTTCTGCAGCACGAGCGCAGCGCGCCGGTCCCCGTTCTGGACGACCGCGCCGTTGACCACGAATCTCTCGCCCGGCCTCAGCGATAGTTTGAGCGGCATTCGCCCCTCCCAGCCCTCGCACTGGTAGGCCTCAGGTGTTGCCAGGGCGTTAACACTTCCGGGCGATCCGATCCCCGGCGCGCGGCGTGCGGGGCAGGGGGCGCTTGGAGTCAATTTGGAAACCACAGCGCATTCAAATTGTACGAATTGCAGGCCCCTCCACTCGGCAATTCCGACCCGGCGCCCGGCATGATTTGCCGGGCAGATATGGCCGATGCGCGCGTGATCGAGCTGGCGCTTAACGTCTGGCCCGGCATTTCCCGCCCCGCGGGCGCCGGCCGTTAACGATTAGCGTGAGGCGCCCCGATTGCAGGTGAATCCGCCGGGCGAAAATCGCCTGCAGCGCGAACCGCGTCTGCAACATTGTCCAGAAGGGACCCAAGTAAGATGACCTCGATCAACACCAATTATGGCGCGCTCATCGCGCTGCAGAGCTTGAACCGGACCACCCGCGAGCTGGATGAAGTCCAGAACCGCGTCAACACCGGCCTCAAGGTCTCCTCCGCTGCCGACAACGGCGCCGTGTTCGCCATCGCCGAAGGTCAACGCGCCCGCGTTCTGTCCATCAGCGCTGTGCAGGACGGCATCGACCGTGCGACGTCGGTGATCGGCGTCGGCCTCTCGGCCGGCGAAGCGATCGGCGACATTCTGAAGCAACTGAAGGAGAAGTCGGTCGCCGCGCAAGCGACGGACCTCAGCCAAGATCAGCGCGACGCGCTGAACGCGGACTTCTCCGCTCTGCGCAACCAGATCAACCAGATCGCCAACGCCGCGACGTTCAACGGCTCGAACGTGGTGAACGGCGCCAACCTCTCCGGCACCGGCAACCAGTTCAACGTCGTGACCTCCGACCAGAGCGCTTCGTCCGGTTCGGCGGGCGCAGGCTACTTCCTGCGCGGCACGGCTGGCACGGGCGGAACGGGCTCGGAAACGCTGGGCGCACTCTCGCTCACCACCGACATGACGATCACGGACATCTCGTCCACGACCGGCACGCAGGCAGGCGCAAGCGCGGGCAACCGCATCGAAATCACGGTTGGCTCTTCGGTGTTCGTGGCGACAGTGGCGGCGGGCGACACGCTCGGCGACCTGATCGACAAGGTCAACACCGCCTCTGGCGGCGTGGTCACCGCTTCGTTCGACGCCACGAACAAGCAGATCACCTACAATTCGACGCAAGCCTTCTCCGTCGACTTCCTGACGGGCTCCGGCTCGGCGGCGAACTCGGTGATGGAAGGCTTCTTCACCGGCGCAGGCGCGAGCGCGGGCACGGGCGCTGCGTTCGTCGCGGGAGGCGGCTATCAGGCTTCCGGCACAGCGCTCTCGGCGCCGGTCAGCATGCTGGCCACGCTTGGCGATGTCAGCGTGGCGACCAACGACGTGCTGACGCTGACGCTCCTCGGCTCCGACGGCGCTTCCGGCGGCGGCGATGACACGACGTACCAGCTCACGCTCAACGCCAACACCACGGTCCAGGACTTCCTGGCTCAGGTGTCGTCGGCGACGGCGGGGCGCGTGTCGGCGCACTACAACCAGGACACCGGCCTGCTGACCTACCAGTCGCAGGAAGCGTTCACGGCCGCCACCTCGGGCACTTCGACGTTCCTCGAAGGCTCGGGCACGCTGACCGCGGCGCTTGCGCCGTCCAGCAATGGCGGCTCCGGCGGCGCGAATGCGAGCTCGCTGCAAGTGGCGGGCTTCGACTTCCGTCTCGGCGTCACCGGCCAAGCGCTGTCCGGCATCACCGCGTCGTTGAACATCTCCAACGTCTCGGGCGCCGAAGCGGCCACCACGGCCATCGATGCGGCGATCACCGGCCTGAACAAGAACCTCGCCACGCTCGGCGCGCAAGCCAAGGCGCTCGACGTGCAGAAGAACTTCTTGGGCAAGCTGTCTGACTCGATCGAAGCGGGCATCGGCAACCTCGTCGACGCGGACCTCGCGAAGGAATCGGCTCGCCTCCAGGCGCTGCAAGTGAAGCAGCAGCTCGGCGCGCAAGCTCTCTCCATCGCGAACCAGGCGCCGTCGATCGTCCTGTCGTTCTTCCGTTAATCCAATCGGCGCGGGAGCGGGCCAAATCCATGGCCCGCTCCCGTCTCCGCCGTCTCCTCACGAAAGGTGAGCTCTCTCTCACGCACTAAGCCATGCGCCCCGACGCACCCCCTCCCGTTCTGAACGTAGCGGTCGAGCCGCTCGCGCCGCGCCCTGAAAAGCGCGTCGAACCCGTTTCTGCGCCCGCTCCGATCAGCGTTGAGCCACGCGAACAAGAGCCGCCCCCACAAATCCTGCTCTCCGGTGAACTGGTGGTCGAGATCGATCACGCATCCGGGCGCTTCGTGCGGACTCTGCGCGACGGCGAAACCGACGAGGTCCTCCGCCGATGGCCGAACGAGGGCCAACTCGCCTTCGCCCGCGGCGTGCGCGCCTATCTCGCCGCCCTCAAGAGCGTGCTTTAGGTCGCGCCTTCGTCGCGCGCGCAAAGTGATAATTTTGTCTTAACATTAACGTTTCATTAACCTCTGACGCTTCTGTTACGCGCCACGAGCGAAGCTCGCGCGCGTGCGATTCCTGTCCGCGCGAATCCGAAGGAGCCGCGATGGTGTCCGCCATCACGCCGACCACGATTGGCGCCCTGACCCCCAACCCAACCGCGACTAACGCCGAAGCGCGCCAGCGCGAGAGGGCAGGCGTGGAGCCAAGCGCCTCGCCATCGGATTCCGTCGCCATCCAGCCCGGCGCCTGGCTGGCCGCGCGCGACAGCGTGCGCGGCGCCTTGGCCGACCTCGATCTTTCAGTCGCCGCGGGCCGTGAAGCCGCCGCTGTCCTGGGCCGCATCGGCGAGGCCGCGCGCGCCAGCGACGATGCCGGGTTGCGGTCGCTGCTCGCCCAGTTCGACGCCCTCGTGCAGAAGGCGATCGAAGCCGGCGCGAGCGCGCTTTCCGGCGCAACGATCACCGCCGAGGCCGAACCTGACGCGCCGGCCTTCGAAGTGGCCGGCGTCGATTTGCGGCTGCCGGACGATGCCGACGATCGTTTGAGCCTGAGCGCGAACGCGGCGACGCCGGAAGCCGCGGCAAAGACGGCCGCGCTGGCGCAGGATCTCCTGTCGCGGCTGGATGCGGCGCTCGGCCGTCTCAACTCAGCGTCCGCGCGGCTGCAGGCGCATGCGGGCTTCCTCACGGCGCTGCAATCGAATGTCGCGGCGAACGTGAAGTCGGACCTCGACGCCGAAGGCGCGCGCCTGCTGGCGCTCAATGTGCGCCAGGGCTTGGCCCAAAGCGACGCCGCGATCGCCAACACCAATACGGACTCGGTGCTGGCGCTCTTCCGCGGCTAGACCTTTCAGTTGAACATCGCTGTTTGAGGCGCCTCTGGGGGCGGCTTTCGTCTCGGCGGCGCGAACCAAGCGTCGCCGAGCGCCTGCACGAGCGCCATCAGCGTGGCGCCGATGAGGCCAAGCAGCGCGCATCCGAGCGCGATCGACGACAGCACGAGCGGCTGGGTCCAATGGATTGAGCCGTGCGCGGCGTCCGCGAGCGGCTCGCCGTCGCGCAAGCGCTTCGCCACGGCGACGGCGCGATCGCCGCCCGATTGCGCGACCAGCCGCAGCCGCGGCAGGTCTGTGACATCCCGGGCCTGCGCCAGCAGCCGCGCCGCCCCGCGCGACGAGGTCGCGGCGGCCATGTCCCCCACTTCTTCCAGGTGACTTTTGAACGCGGCCATGCCGGCTGGATTGACGACGGAACGGAATGCGTCGGCGGCGGCGCGGCCTTCATCGGCGAGCGCGGCGGGATCGGCCGAAGCGCGCAGCAGCGCGGCGCGCAGCTGCGCCGGCGGGGCCGCGCGCGCGGCCGCTGCTTCCAGGCCGTGCGCCAGTCCGCGGCTGAGCCGGCTCGCCCGCAGCGCGTCCTTCAACGCCGACGCGCCGAGCGCCACGCGTGGGCCGACGCCCTCGCCGAGCGCCGCGCCGACGCCGACGAGCACGAGCGTGAGGTGATCGGGATCGCGTCCGGAAAGCCAATCGCGCGCCTGCTGCGCAAGGTCGCGTTCTTCGCCCAGCACGAGGAAAGCGGCAGGATCCCGGTCGGAAGCGTCGCTCTGCGCCATCCAGCGCGCCGCTTCGGAGAAATCCCCGCGCGTTTCGTTGGACAGCAATTCCTCCGCCGCGGCGGCGATCTCGGCGTCGCTGGCGCGCGAGCCGACTTGCCGATCTATGCGCCCCGCGTCGGCAGGCGCCAGCAGGGTTTGCGCCGCCAGGACGAAGCCGCGCGCGGCGCGCGGGTCGCCGTCGCGCAGCTCGCGCGCGACGAGCGCTTCCCAGCCGCGTCGCCGGTCCAGGCCATTGGGCAGGAGGCGTACGGCGATGTGCTCGATCTCCGCACGCGTCGCGCGCTTGGCGGCGGCCGTCGGCGGATAGCCATAGGCGCCGCCTTCGCGGAGGGTGAGGAAGAGGTCGGTTCCGGCCAGCGCCATGATGACGAGGCAGGCGTTCATGACGAACGCACTGATGGCGCCATGCGTCACGCTGGGCCGGCCGCTCGCCATTTCGCCTCTCGTTTGTCCCCGGCTTGGAGACCCCCGCGGGAGAATCGCCCAGGCGGCCGCGAACGACAAGGCTTTAGGCCGTCTGGTTGAGCGCGACCGGCACCGGCCCGCCGGCAGCCGCGGCCGCCCCGTCCGCGCCATAGGCGCCGCCGGCGGCTTTGATGCGCACCACTTCGTGCGCCATCGCCTGCACGAGGCCCTCGGTCAGCTCCTTGAGCGCGCCGAGGACGGCCGCGTGCACGGCCAGCGCCGCCTCGAGCCGCTCGCTGGCGGCCTTCAGCTGCCCGCGCAAATCCGCCGGGGCGGACGCGATAAGCGCGGCGTCGTCGCGGATGCGCGCGATCTCGAGCCGATAGAGGTTCACGAAGCGCTGCTTCTCGTCCGCTTCGGGACCGTCGGGGAGGGGACGCCGCGCGCGCATGTGCTCGGTCTCCCGCTCGATGAGCCCGGTCAATTGTTCGGTGAGCGCCAGCATCTGGATGACGCGGTCGGCGGCGTTGTCAGCGATGAGCGCCATTTGGATCCTCCGCTGGCGGAACGGTCTGGAGGCGCATGAGCTCGCGCACGACGGCGTCGGCGAGCCCGATGCCGCCCGCGCGCGCCATCGCGCCGGCATATTCCTGCACAAGCATGGGGCGGAACATCTCCTCGCCCGCGCCGCCGCCGCCGAGGCCGCGCGGATCGATCGACGCAAACATCGGCTGCAGCATCTGCGCGAGCGCCATCGCCTCGAACTCTTCCGCGAGGCGACGCGTCTCCTCGCTTGCCTGCGCGGGAGGCGTCGGCGCGCCCGAAGCGGCTGCGCCGCGCCGCAGCCGCGCCTCGGCCGCATTTGCGTCGCCGGCGAACGCAGGAGGAAAAGCAGCGGCGGCCGCGGCGAGGTCCATCACATCACCTCGATCTCGGCCTGGATTGCGCCGGCGGTCTTGAGCGCCTGCAGGATCGAGATCATGTCGCGCGGAGAGACGCCGAGCGCGTTGAGCCCATCGACCAGTTTTCTGAGATGAACGCCGCCTTCCACCATGGCGAGTCCGCCGCGCGTCTCCTCCACCTGGACGGAGCTTTGCGGCACGACGACGGTCTCGCCTTGGCTGAGCGGCGCCGGTTGCGAGACGCGCGGCTGCTCATCGACGGTGATCGTGAGGTTGCCCTGCGCGATCGCCACGGTGGAGACGCGCACATTCTCGCCCATGACGATGACGCCGCTCGTCTCGTCGATGACGATGCGCGCGGGCGCATCCACCGAGACTTCGAGCGACTCGATCTGCGCGATGAGGCCGACCATGTCGCCATTGAAGGCCTGCGGCCGCGCCACGACGACGGCGCCCGGATTGGTCGCGCGCGCCACGGCGCCCGCAGACGGGCCGCCGAGCGATTGGTTGATGGCCTGCGCGATGCGCTGCGCGGTGGTGAAGTCGGGGTTCCTGAGCGCCAGCCGCAGCTCGCGCTGGTTGGCGATGTCGAAGGTGAGCTCCTTCTCCACCAGCGCGCCCGAGGCGATCCGCCCGGCGGTGGGCACGCCGCGCGTCACGCTGGAGCCCGAAGCGCCCCCGGCCGAAAAGCCGCCGATCGCCAGCGGCCCTTGTGCGACGGCGTAGACCTGCTGATCCGCGCCCATGAGCGGCGTGGCGAGTAATTGTCCCCCCGCGAGGCTGCGCGCGTCGCCGAGCGCGGAGACCGTCACGTCGATGCGCGAGCCTTGCGCCGCGAAGGCGGGGAGGTTGCTCGTCACCATGACGGCCGCGACGTTGCGCGTGTTGAGGTTGCCGTTCGACGCGTTGACGCCGAGGCGCTCGAGCATCGCGGCGAGGCTTTGCCGGGTGAAGGGCGCGTTGCGCAATGAATCGCCGGTGCCCGCGAGGCCCACCACGAGCCCGTAGCCGACCAGCTGGTTCTCCCGCACGCCTTCGAAATCGGCGATGTCCTTGATGCGCGGCGCGCCGAAGGCGAGCGGCGCTGTGGCCGCCATCGCGGCGACTGATGCCAAGAGGGCGCACGCGATGCGCGAAATCATCGGCTGGTTAGACGCCGATGCGGTTAACGCGGTGTGACCGCAGAACCGTTGCTGAGCTGCATCGCTTAAGGTTTGCGAAACGCATTCGCCCAGACTCTCCCGTTCGTGAAAATCGAGCCGATCCGCCAGGCGCCGTCGGCCCAGGGCGCGAAGAAAGCGGGCGAGGTCTCGCGCTTCGAGCTGGGTCAGGAGAGCGCCGCTCCGTCCCGCGTCGCGGCCGCCTCCAGCGCGACCGCTGCGCACGGCATCGACGCGCTGCTGGCGCTTCAGGGCGGCGAGCCGGATGCCCGCTCCAGGCAGGCCCGGCGGGGCCGGCGACTGCTCGACGCGCTCGACAGGCTGACCCGAGCTCTGCTGGAAGGCGTGGCCCCTGCTGGCCTCCGGAGCGAGCTCCATGGCCTGCGGGGGCAGGCCGAGCCCACTGGCGAGGAAGGATTGGATGCCCTGTTGCG
Organism: Hyphomonadaceae bacterium; assembly: GCA_016791425.1. Taxonomy (GTDB): domain Bacteria; phylum Pseudomonadota; class Alphaproteobacteria; order Caulobacterales; family Aquidulcibacteraceae; genus CADEEL01. The sequence continues at coordinate 200,614 of JAEUMQ010000017.1, forward strand.
CGAGATCGACACCCGGGCCGCCGTCGAATTGGCGAAGCTGGATGCGCTTGCCGCTCCAGCCTGAAACATCTCGGGAAAGCGGAGGGTTGGCCTCTGGTTTGCTTCGTTGCTGGGCGCCCGGCCGGGCGCTATAAGGCGCCCACTTCGCGAGGTTGGGGGACCTTGGGAGTCGAGGATGAGCTCGATCATTACGGTTGAAGAGTACCGGCCGACCGAGGACGAGCCGTTCATGAATGAACGGCAGCGGGAGTATTTCCGCCGCAAGCTCTTGTCCTGGAAGGACGAGATCCTCGAGGAATCGCGCCACACGATCGCCAGCCTGCAGGAGGACACCGCCTCGCTGCCGGACCTGGCCGATCGCGCCACCAGCGAGACCGACCGCTCCATTGAGCTGCGCACCCGGGATCGCCAGCGCAAGCTGATCGCCAAGATCGACGCCGCCCTGCGCCGGATCGAGGACGGCTCCTACGGGTATTGCGACGAGACCGGAGAGCCGATCGGCGTCTCGCGCCTGGAGGCGCGCCCGATCGCGACCCTGTCGCTGGAAGCCCAGGAGCGCCACGAGCGCCGCGAGCGTGTCCACCGGGACGACTGAGCTTTAGCCGAGCCCGCCTCCGCGCTATGCTGGCGGCGTGAATGTCCAGCGCTCCATCACGATGAGCTTCGAGGACTATCTCGCCTGGGAGGAGACCCAGGCCGAGAAGCATGAGCTTGTCGGCGGCCGCCCTGTGCTGCGGCGGCTGCGGCTGATGGCCGGCGGCACGGAATTCCACGCCCAGATCGCCGCCAATCTGGTCCGCGCCATCGGCAATCGCTTGGCCGGCGGTCCATGCCGGGTGTTTGGCTCCGACTTCAAGATCAGGAGCCCGACCGGCAACGCGCGCTATCCGGATGTGATGATCAAGTGCAGCGAAGCCGATGGGAAGAGCCTCTTCACCACTGAACCGCGCGTGCTGATGGAAGTGCTGTCGGCGTCGAACGCCTCGCCGCTGGACCAGTTCCGCTTGCTGCAGGACTACAAGGCGTTCGCGTCCGTCGAGTACATCGTCTTCCTGGCCCAGGAGCAGCCGCAAGCCGTGGTCTGGACGCGTCAAGACGACGACTGGGCGCAAGCCGAGTTCGATGGCCTGGAGGAGACGCTGGAGCTGCCGTCGTTGGCGGTCTCGCTTCCGTTCGCCGAGATATATGACGGCGTCGCGTTCGAGCCGCCTGCGGAGGAATGATGCTCCTCGACGTCGTCTTCGCGTTTCTGCATTTCGTTTTTCTGCTGATCATGGTCGGCGCGCTCGTTGCCGAGGCCTTCGTGCTGCGGCTGCCGCCGAGTGCAGCGAGCCTGCGCCTCCTTGCGCGCGCCGATGCGTTCTATGGCGGCTCGGCGGGACTGCTGATCGCGGCGGGCCTTGGGCGCGTGTTCTGGGGCGCCAAGGGGCCCGACTATTATTGGGCCGAGCCGTTCTTCTGGGCGAAGATGGCGGGCTTCCTGGTCATCGGCCTGTTGTCGATCCCGCCGACTTTGCGCTTCCTCGCGTGGCGCCGCGCGCTGGCGAAGGACGCGAGCTTCGTCCCGCCGCCGGAGCAGCTCAAGGCCGCGAAGCGCTACGTGATGATCGAGCTGCACATCCTGCCGCTGCTCATCCTGTTTGCGGTGCTGATGGCGCGCGGCGTCCGCTTCTGAGCGTGATCGCGACCCAACAGGACCTCACCACGGCGCGACCGCGTCGGCGACGCGTTGGCCCCAGCGGGGCCGCTGCACGGCGCTGATCTGGCCGCGTCCGCCGTAGGAGATGCGCGCCTCGGCGATCTGGTCGTGGCGGATGGAATTGGTCTCATCGACATCCTCCGGCCTGATGACGCCGGAGACGGTGAGCTCGCGCATCTCCGCATTGATGCGCACCTGCTGGCGCCCGGCGATCACGAAATTGCCGTTCGCCAGAACATCCACGACGACGGCGGCGACCTTGAGCTCGATCTTCTCCTCACGGTTGATCGAGCCTTGGCCGGTTGCCGAAGAGTCGCCTTGCGCATTGATGAGGTTCTGCGGGTCGAAGCCGTCCGGGAATGCGCGTCCCGCCAGGGACTCAAGGCCGAGGAAGTTCGTGACCCCGCCGCTGGTCGAAGACGTGCGCGTGCGGTTCGAGGTGTTGGTGAGCTCGGCCTTGTCGGAGATCTCGATATCGACCGTGAGGATGTCTCCGACGCGGGCGGCGCGCTGGTCGCGGAAGAAGCTGCGCGCGCCGGCGCGCCAGAGCGAATTGGGCGCCTGCGCGGTCTCGGCGTACGCCGCCGGGATCGGCATCGTCGCGGTTTCGTCGCCCGCCAGCGGCGCAGGCGTCGCGATGGGCGCGAGCTGCGGCGGCCCGACGATGCGCTGCGCGGCGTTGTAGGCGTGGCCCGGAACAGTGATCGCGTCCTGCGCAAGCTCGGGAACATCGAGGCTGGCGCAGGCGCCCGTCGCAGCGGCGAGCGCCAGAGGGACGAGTGACGTCGGCAGAAGGGATGCGCGCATCGCTGGATCCTAACGAAAGGCCGCGACGGTCGCGGCGCCGGTTCCGGTCACCACGGCGTCCACCTGCCGGTTTGAGGAGAGATTGATCGCGCGGATCGATTGCCCGACCGCGCCGTCTTCCAGCGCCCGCGCGCGCGCAGCGAGGGAGAGCCCCGGCGCCGCGTATGAGAGCGTGATCGTCTCGCCGCGCCGGATGCTCGCGTCCGCACGCGCCTGCGCGCGCGAGACCGAAGGCGAGGGCGGCAGGTTGCTGCGTGTGACCCGCACGCTCGCAAGGTCGGCCGGCGCGGTCCATTCCAGGCCCGCGGCGGCCGCAGCGCTGGCGATGACGCGCGCCGGAATCTCGACGCTCGCTCCCGGCGCCGGCGAAAGCGCGACCGCGCGGCTGCTCTGCGCGCCGGCATCCTCGAACATGTCGCCGAGCGTGATGGCGGGGCCGCGCGCTTCGATGTTGGTCCGCAGCGTGGCCGGTTCCGCGAATGCGGCGTGCGCGAGCACGAATGGCGCGATGAGCGCCGCGAGCAGTCTCAGCATTGTCGCCCCTATCAGGCAGTAGCCGTCAGCGCAGTTGCGACGCGGCCTGCAGCATCTCGTCGGATGCGGTGATGACGCGGGCGTTCATTTCATAAGCGCGCTGCGCGACGATGAGGGCGGAGATTTCTTCAACCGCGTTGACGTTGGAGGTTTCCACGAAGCCCTGCATGAGCGTGCCCATGCCTTCCGAGCCGGGCGTCGCCACCTGCGGCGCGCCCGAGGCGGCGGTCTCAAGGAAGAGGTTGTCGCCGAGCGCTTCAAGGCCGGCTGGATTGATGAAGGCGGCGAGCTCGATCTGGCCGAGCTGTTGCGGCGCGGTCTGCCCGTCGATCGCGGCTTCCACGATGCCGTCGCGCGTGATGGTGACGGAGGTGGCGTTCTGCGGGATGGTGACGTTCGGCTCGACAAGATAGCCGTCGCCGGTGACCAATTGCCCTTCGCCGTTGATGGCGAGATTGCCGTCGCGCGAATAGGCCGTCTGCCCCGACGGCATCGTCACCTGGAAATAGCCGCGCCCGCTGATCGCCAGATCGTAGGAATTCTCCGTCTGGGTGATGTTGCCCTGTTGCGTGATGCGCCCGATCGCGTTGGCGCGCACGCCGACGCCGATCTGCACGCCGAGCGGCAGGACCGCGCCCGACGCCGACGCCGACGCGCCGGGGCGTTCGATGTTCTGGTAGAGCATGTCCTCGAACTCGGCGCGCTGGCGCTTGTAGCCCGTCGTGTTCATGTTCGCGAGGTTGTGCGAAATGACTTCGACATTGAGCTGCTGGGCCTGCATGCCCGTGGCGGCGATGGAGAGCGAGCGCATCGGCGTTTCCCTAGTTCGTCGTATCTGGCTGTTCGTATGTCATCGTCCGAGCCGCTCCAGCGTGCTCTTCCGCAGCGTGTCGGCGCCTTGGACGATGCGCGCGGCGTTCTCATACGCGCGCGAGATCTCGATGAGCCGGGTGAGCTCGAGAACCGGCGACACGTTGGAGCCCTCAAGCGCGCCTTGAACCACGCGCCCGGAGAATTCCCCCGGGGCCTGGCCGGCCGCGTCCCAGAGCGAGCCGTCCACCTTCTGCAGCGCGCCCGGCCGGTCGAATGCAGTGACGCCGATGCGGCCCACTTCGATGCCGCCGACCGAGATCGCCCCGTCGCGTCCGATGAGCGGCCGCTCCCCGCGCGCGTCGAACACGATCGGCGAGCCGCCGGCGTCGAGCACGGGCAATCCGTCGGCGTTCACAAGCCCGCCGTCGCCAGAGAGCGTGAAGGCGCCGTTGCGGGTGTAGAGCGGGCCGCCCGGGCCCAGCACGGAGAAGAAGCCCTCGCCGTCGATCGCGACGTCGAACGGTTCGCCGGTGGAACGGATCTCTCCCGCGCTCATGTTGCGCGCGACGGAGAGGTCCTCGACATAGCGAATGTCCGAAGGCGTCTCTTCGGCGCGCGCTGGCGCCGGCGTGACTTCTTCGGTGATGAGCGCATCGGCCTTGAAGCCGTTGGTGGACACGTTCGCGAGATTGTTCGCCGCGATCTCCATGCGCCGTTGCAGCACGCGTTGCGTGGCCAGCCCGATCATCATGGAATTATCCATCGGCGTTTACCATGCAAGCGCCGCGCCGGGCCGAGTTCTCGATTCTGCCAGCGTTTCGGGTTGCGGACGCGTTAACGCAACGCGAAACGATGCCCGCGCTTAGGCAAGTTTTGCCGGGCGCCGGGCAAAATTGCACCAATCCTTAACCACACGCGCCACACCTCGATTGCAAGCGCGGGGAAGGTGCGAGTCGGATGGCGGCGAAGAAGGAGAAGAAGCCGAAGGAGAAGAAGGCGAAGAAGGGCGCCAAGTCCGACGCTGCGTCCGAGAACGCCGATGGCGCGGCGCCGGTCGAGGGGGCCGAGGGGGCCGAAGGCGAGGCCAAGCCGAAGAAGAAGCTCGCGGGCAAGACGCTCGTTCTGTTCGTCATTCTGCCTGCGCTGCTCGTGCTCGGCGGCGGCGGCGGGGCCGCCTTCATGCTCCTCAAGGGCGGCGGGCCCCCCGCGGCGCACGCGACCGAGGACGCCGGCCACGGCAAGGAGAAGAAGAAAAAGAAGGACAAGGAGAAGGGCGGCCACGGTTCTGAGAAAGGCGGCGAGGGCGACGGTCACGGGGTGGTCGTGTCGGAAGGCGAGGGCGTGATGTTCATGTCGCTGCCCGACATCCTGGTGAACATCTCCGCCGCCGACGGAAGGCCCGCTTATCTGAAGCTCAAGCTCACGCTGGAGGCCGCCGACGAGGAAACGGTGGAGGCGCTCGAGCCGCAGCTGCCGCGCATCACCGATCAGTTCAACGCTTTCCTGCGCGAACTGCGCACCGACGATCTTTCCGGCTCCGCCGGCGCCTATCGCCTGCGTCTGGAATTGCTGCGCCGGGTCAATCTCGTGATCGCGCCGAAACGCATCAATGCGGTGCTGATCGAAGAAATGCTGGTGCAATGATGGCTGACGAAGCGCTGGCGAAGGAGGAGGGCTCGCAGGGCGAGTGGGTCGCGCCGGACGCCGGCGACGCCGGCGGAGAGGATCTGCCGGCCGCCGCCGAGCGCATCCTCAATCAGGACGAGATCGACTCTCTCCTCGGCTTCGGCGCCGGCGAGGACGAGGCCGAGACCAAGACTGGCGTCCGTTCGCTGATCAATTCCGCGCTCGTCTCCTACGAGCGCCTGCCGATGCTCGAGATCATCTTCGACCGCCTCGTGCGGCTGATGACCACGAGCCTGCGCAACCTCACCAGCGACAATGTCGAGGTGAGCTTCGACCAGATCTCCTCCAACCGCTTCGGCGAATATCTGAGCTCCATCCCGCTGCCGGCGATCATCGCCGTCTTCCGCGCCGAGCAGCTGGACAATTTCGGCCTGGTGACGGTGGATTCCAGCCTCATCTATTCCATCGTCGACGTGCTCCTCGGCGGCCGGCGCGGCGCCTCGAACCTGCGCATCGAAGGCCGCCCCTACACCACGATCGAGCGCGCGCTCGTGACGCGCATGGTCGAAGTCGTGCTCGCGGACATGAAGACGGCCTTCCTGCCGCTCACCGAGATCGATTTCAAGCTGGAGCGCATCGAGACCAATCCGCGCTTCGCGGCCATCGCGCGCCCCGCCAACGCCGCGATCATCGTCCGCTTCCGGATCGACATGGACGATCGCGGCGGCCGCTTCGAGCTGCTCCTGCCCTACGGCACGCTGGAGCCGATCCGCAAGCAGCTGCTGCAGCAATTCATGGGCGAGAAGTTCGGCCGCGACACGATCTGGGAAAGCCATCTCGCCGACGAGCTCTGGCGCACCAGGCTCGAGGTCCGCGCCGTGCTGGACGAGATCACCGTGCCGTTGCGGCAGCTGCTGGATCTCAAGGTCGGCCAGACGCTGATGTTCGATGCGACGCCGGATTCGCCGGTGAAGCTCGCATGCGGCGAGGCGCCGCTCACCCAGGGGCGCGTCGGACGCGTCGGGCATTCCGTGGCCGTGCGCATCGACGAGCCGATCACCCAGGCCGTGCGCATGGCGATGCTGAAGAACATGGAGGGCGCATCATGAGTCCCATGGCGATGACGTTGGAGATCTTCCTGGCGGCGCTGATGTGCGCCTGCCTCTTCTATTGCTGGCGCTTGGAACGGCGCTTGAACGCGCTGCGCAACGGCCAGGACGGCATCCGCGCCGCCGCCGCCGAGCTCACCCGTTCTGTCGCGCAGGCCGAGCAGGCCGTGCGCGCGCTCCGCTCCACCGCGAACGAAAGCGGTCGCGATCTGCAATCGCGCATCGAGACGGCGCGCGCGCTGGCCGAGCGCCTGGGCATCGGCGCCGGCCGTGTGCGGTCCGCCGCTGACGTGCGCGGAGAATTGAGGGCGCGATGAGCTTCTTGAAGCGCATGGGCAAGGCCAAAGCGGGCGGAGGCGGCGTTCGCCTGCTGCCGGCGCTGATCGTGACGCTGGCGGCGCTTGTCGGACTGAAGGCTGTGGCCGTTGCCGAAAGCGCGGAAGGCGCAGCAGAGAAGGGGACGCAGGCCAAGGCGCCCGCGCCGCCGGTCCCTGCGGCCGCCGCCGCGACGCAATGCGCTGCGCCGAGCCTCGCCGAGCAGGCGGGGCTGTCGCAGAGCGAGGTGCAGGTGCTGCAGGCGCTCTCCGCGCGGCGCGAGCAACTGGATCAGCGCCAAGTGGAGATGGAGGCGCGCGCCGATCTTCTGGCTGCCGCCGAGCGGCGCATGGCCGAGCGCCTCGCGGAGCTTCGCCGCGTCGAGGGCGAGGTCGGCCAATTGCTTGGCCGCTTCGATGAGGCGCAGGAAACCCGCATGACCAATCTTGTGGACGTCTATCAGCGCATGCGCGCGAAGGACGCGGCGGCCGTGTTCAACACGCTGGACGAAGGCACGCTCGGGGATGTCGCGAGCCGCATGAAGCAGCAAAACCTCGCCGAGGTGATGGGCCGCATGGCGCCCGATCGCGCGCGCCGGTTGACGCAGATGCTGCACGATCGCGCGCAGCCGGTCGGCGATGGACAGGCGCTGCTCGATCGCGACGGCCGCGCCGCCCCCGCCGCGCCGCGTCCGGCCGCCGCCGCGCCGCTGGCCGCCGGCCGCTAACAAGAGCTTAACGCCAACCTTCTAGCCTCGCGGGCGGAGCGCGAGTCCGGATGCCTCCAGGAGCAATTCGTCCGTGAACCGTCTTACGCGCACGGCCCTCTGGGCGGCGCCGGCGATGGCGATGGTCGTCGCCCCGGCGCTGGCCGCGGCGGTGCGCCTGACGGTGACCGAGAGTGAGTCCGGCGCGCGCATCGAGGCTCGCTGGGCGGACGGGCGCACCGGCCCCCCGCCCCAGATCGATGCGAACGTGTCAGAGGGCGTGCTGCGTCTGCGTTTCGCCGAGCCTGTAGAAGTCGATCTTTCCACATTGCAGGCGGCCGCGCCGCGCACGGTGGCGCTGGCCGCGCAGGAGAAGAACCGCCGCGATGTCCGCATCGCGCTGCGCCGCCGCCTTGATGTGCAGGTCGGCGCCGCCGGCGGCGCCCGCATCGTGCAGCTTGGGCCAATGGGCGCGCCCGCCTCGCTGCAGCCGCCGCAGGACGAGCCCCCGCCGCGCGCGGCCCCGCCGAGCGAGGCCGAAGCGTCCGTTTCCGTTGGCTTGCGCGATGATTTCACGCGCCTGGTGTTCCATTGGCCGGGCGTGACGACGATCCAGCCCGTGCAGAGCCGCGATCGTCTGGAACTGCGCTTCAATCGCGCCGCCGACATCGACATCGCCGATCTGCGCGCCGCGCCGCCGCGCTTCGTGAAGAGCGCCGAGCTTGCCTCGCGGCCCGGGCAGAATGTGCGCATCGTGCTCACGCTCGATCGCGGCGTGCGTCAGCGCCATTTCGTCGATGGCTCGTACACCGTGGTGGATCTCTTGCCGCCGGTCGCTCCCCCGCCGGGGACAGTCGCGGAGGAAGATGCGCCTCCCGCGTTCACGCCGCCGAGCGGTCCATCGCAATTCTCCGTCGTGGAGGAAGCCGCCGCCACGCGCATCAACGTGGCGTTCCCCTCGCCTGCGCGCGCGGCCGCGTTCCGGCGCGGCGAATCCATCTGGATCCTGTTCGAGGCCGGCGGCCGCATAAACCTGAACGGCATTGCGCGCGCGCATCGCCGCCACAGCGACATGATCGCCGTCGCCGCGCCCGGCATGATCGGCCTGCGCATCCCTGCGCCGCCCGAAGTGCAGGTCGCTGCGCGCGCCGACGGCGCAAGCTGGTCTTTCACGCTGGCGCCGCGCGTTGACGCCGCGGGCGAGACCGCCGCGGTGCGGCGCGAGATGGAAGCGCCCAATCATGGCCGCTTGACCGCCGAATTCGCGCGTCCAGGCGTGGTGAAATGGATCGACGATCCCGAGATCGGCGATCGCATTGGCGTCGCGCTCGTCGCGGGCCCCGCCCGCCGCGTCGAGCAGCGTTTGGCGACCCTCGAGGCGCAATTGGCGCCGACCGCGACCGGCGCGCTCATCGAGCCGCGCGCCGAGGATGTCGCCGCCTCGTTCGAAGGCAATCGTCTCATTGTGACGCGCGGCTCGGGCCTGATCGCCGGCGATCAGCAGCCCGAAGGCCCGGCCGAAGCGCAGGCGGCCGACGCCAATCTGGGCGCCGAGCAGGGCGGCGTCGCGGTCAGCGTATCGGTAAGGCGCGAGCTCGATCGGCTGAACGCCGCTGCGGCCGCGGAGGGAACTGAGGAGGGCGCCAAGGTCGATGCGCGGATGTCGCTGGCGCGCTTCCTTGTGCGCAATGATTTCGCCGCCGAGGCGCTCGGCGCGCTGCGTGTCGCCGCGATCAACCAGCCCGAGATCGAGATCGATCCGGAATATCGCCTGCTGCGCGCCGCGGCGAACCTGATGATGGGCCGCGCCGCGCCGGCGCAGGCCGACCTTTCCGCTTCTGCGCTCTCCGATGACAACACCGCCGCACTCTGGCGCGGCTATGCGGCGGCGCTGGAGGAGAACTGGGAGGACGCGCGCCGCGAACTGGAAAAAGGGCGCGGCGCCGATGAGAATTACGCGCCGGCCTGGCGTGCGCGCTTCGCGCTCGCGCTCTCCGACGCGGCGCTGCAGCTGGGGGATCTTCCGGCCGCGGAGGAAGCCGCCCGCACCGCCGCCTCGCAGGGGGCTTCGGCGGGCCTGCGCGCGCGCGCGAACCTGATGCTCGCGCGCGTGGCGGCTGCGCGCGGACAGGCGCCGCGGGCGCTGCAGATGTATGCCGAGCTCTTCCGCGCGCCCGATGAGGAAGTCGCGGTGCGCGCCGCGCTCGAATCCGTCCGCCTGCGCCGCGCACGGGGCGAGATCGAGCCGCGCGAAGCGGTCGAGACGCTGGAGGCGCTGCGCTTCCGTTGGCGCGGCGATGCGCTGGAGATCGACGTCATCGCCAGCCTGGGCGACGTCTACATGCAGCTGGGCCGCTGGCGCGAGGCGCTGGAGGTGATGCAGGTCGCCGCCGACCGCTATCCCGCCAATCCCGCCGCGCGGCGCCTGCGCGCCGACATGACCGCCGCGTTCGAGCGCTTGTTCCTCGACGGCGAGGCCGATCGTCTGGAGCCCATCCAGGCGCTCGGTCTCTTCTATCAATTCTCCGAGCTGACGCCGGTCGGCCCCAACGGCGACCGCATTGTGCGCCTGCTCGCCGGGCGCCTGGTGAAAGTCGACCTGCTGGAACAGGCCACGCGTCTGTTGCAGCATCAGGTCGATGAGCGACTCGAAGGCATCGCGCGCGCGCAGGTCGCCGCCGAGCTCGCCGCGATCTATCTCATGGACCGCAAGCCCGAGCAGGCGTTCCAGACCATCAACCTCACGCGCGCGCCCGGCTTGGCGCAGCCGCTTGTGCTTGAGCGTCGCCTCCTGGAAGCGCGCGCGCTGCTGGACATGGGCAGACTGGAGCATGCCGCTGAACTCGTCGAGCGCGACCAGAGCGAGGACGCCCAGCGCGTGCGCGCCGAAGCCGCCTGGCGTGCGCGCGATTGGGAACGCGCCGGCCTGGAGATGCGCCGCGTGCTCTCGATGCGCGATCGCTCGTTGCCGTTCAGCGAGGAAGATCGCCTCGTCGTGCTGCGCGCCGCGATCGCGATGACGATGGCCGGTCAGGACGACAACATCCGCGCCTTCTATCGCGAATACGCCGACGAGATGTCCGGCTCTCCCCAGGCCGATGCGTTCGAGGTCGTGGCTTCGGGCATCAGCGGCGAAGGCGTCGAGGTGCGCGACCTGGCGCGCGCCGTCAGCAGGTCCGATCTGATGGATCGCTTCCTGCGCCGCATCCGCGAGCGCATGACCGCCGGCGTGGCGGGCTCGCCTGCCGCTCCCGCTGCGCCGGCCGCGCCGAGCGCGCCCGCCAATGCGCCGGCCGAGCGCGCCGCGCCGCCGCCGCAACGTCCGCGTCCCGCCGGCGCTTGATCTTTCGCCGCGCGCCGTGGTGTGACGGCGCGTGATTTCCGTCATCATCCCGACCTTGAACGCCGCAGCGCCCCTGCCGCGCGCGCTGTCGTCGCTCTATCCGGCGGCTTTGGAAGGGATCGTGCGCGAGGTGATCGTCTCCGACGGCGGCTCGCATGATCCCACCTTGGCGATGGCGGAAGAGGCCGGCTGTGAGATCGTGGCCGGAGAGAAGGGCAGGGCAGCGCAAATGATCCGCGGCGCGGCCGCCGCGCGCGGACGCTGGCTCTTGTTCCTGCACGCCGACACCGGCCTGGAGGAAGGCTGGAGCGAGGAGGCGCTGCGCTTCCTCAATGCCGGCGACGAGCGCCGCGCCGCAGCGTTCCGCTTCGCGTTCGATGACGCGAGCTTCGCAGCCAGCTGGATCGCGTTCTGGGTCGGCGTGCGGTGCGCGACGCTGAAGCTGCCGTACGGCGATCAAGGCCTGCTGATCTCGCGGACCTTCTACAACGAGCTCGGCGGGCTTCGCGACCTGCCGCTGATGGAGGATGTGGACCTTGTTCGCCGTGTGGGCCCCGCGCGGCTCGCGATGCTCAAATCGCGCGCGTTCACGAGCGCGGAGAAATATCGCCGCGACGGCTATGCCAGGCGCGCGATGCGCAATCTCGGACTCATCACGCGCTACCTGATGGGCGCCGACCCCGCGAAGTTGGCGCGAGAATATGACTGACACGCTCATCGTCATGGCGCGCGCGCCGCGCATCGGCGCCGGCAAGCAGCGGCTCGCGAAAGAGATCGGGCGTGTCCAGGCTTGGCGCATAAATCGCACGCTGCAGAGGCGCACATTGAAGGTCGCGCGCGATCCATGTTGGCGGACCTTGCTGTGCATCACGCCCGACGGCGCTCGAAGCAGCGTCTGGGCGCGCGATATCCCGCGCATCGATCAGGGCGGCGGCGATCTCGGCGAAAGATTGGCGCGCGCGCTCGCGCCGCATCGACGCGTCGCCGTGATCGGGACCGACGCGCCGGGGATCACGCGCGCGCTGCTGAGGCAGGCGTTCCGCGCTCTCGGCCGGCATCGCTTCGCGATCGGTCCGGCGCGTGACGGCGGCTTCTGGATCCTTGCCGCGCGCGACGGCCGTGAAGCGGCGCAAGCGATGGCCGGTGTGCGCTGGTCGTCGCAGCACGCACTGGCGGACGTGCTGGCGAACCTGCCCGCGTCGCCTGCGATGCTGGCGATGTTGCGCGACGTCGATACGCTGGCGGACTGGCGCGCCTTACGTCCGTAGGCGGATCAAGGCCAAAAATCAGGGCGAGGCTGCGTGCGTGTCCATCGCCATGCGGTCGAGCGGACGGTAGCGCGCCGGTTGCCCCTGTGCGAGCGCGACCAGCTCCACCGGCTCCTGCCCGAATTTCCGGCGGCAGAGGCCCATGTGCGAGAGCACGCGCTCGGCATAGTCGCGGCTCTCAGCGCGCGGCAGCGTCTCCAGCACCATGAGCGGATCTTCGTTCTCGCCGACCGAGGCAAGCCAGCGCTGCAGCCAGCCCGGTCCGCCATTATAGGCCGCGAACACGCGCCCCAGATCGCCGTCCTGATGGAACTGGCTCATCAGCCACATCACGTAGCTCTGCCCCAGCTGCAGGTTCTTCGAGGGCTCGAAGAGCGCGGCCGGATTGCGCCGGTAATTGCGCGAGCGGTCCATGTCGCTTGCGGTGGAGGGGAGCAATTGCATGAGGCCGCGCGCGTTCGAGGACGAGACCGCGACCGGATTGAAATAGCTCTCCTGCCGCACCACCGCATAGATGAGCGCGCGGTCGAGCTGATAGCCGTCCGCCGGCGCGAAACTCATCGTCGGGCAAAGGCCCGTCGCAAGCTCGCGTCCGCCATACTCCGCTGCGCGCAATTGCGCGGAAGGCGCCTCGAACGCTTCGGCGAGCGCCAGATACGTCGCATCGTCGCGCGGGCTGATCTGCGCGTGCAGCGCGCGCAGTTCGCCTTCCACTTCCGACAGCCGTCCCACCTGCGCCAGCGCCGCCGCGCGCCGCGCCGCCGGGTAGCGTTCGACGAAGGCGCGCAGTGTTTCCGCTTCGAGCGCGGGAGACTGGAACGTAAGCCCCGAAGTCCGGCCAAGCTGCAGCTCTGCGAGCTGGCCGTAGAAGGTCGGCGGATAGCCGGAGGCCGCTTCCAGATGCGCCGTCACGCCTCGGCCGTCGCCGGCCGCGAGACGGGCGCGCGCGGCCCAATAATGCGCCGCCGCGCGGGCGGACGGCCAATGATGCGGCCACGCCGCGCTCTGGTCGAAATATCGGGTGGCTGACGCATAATCGCGCTCGCGGAATGCGGCCAAGCCCAGAATCCAGGCGGCCTCTCCTGAGCGCGGCGAGGCGAGCGCGTATTCCGCGGAGCGCCAGTCGAGCGCGCCCGACGAGAGTTGCTCCTGCAGCCGGGCGATCTGCGCGCGCGCCTGGGCGCTGTCGTCAGCGATCGGCGCCGGCGCGTTGGGATAGGGACGCCGGGCGTATTCGCGAATGCCCGGGACGCCGCGGGCGCGACGCGGGCGGATGCGCTGCGCGCGCGACTGGACCGAAGCCGAGATGCCGAGATCGGGATAACGCTCAAGCCATGTGGCGACGTGGCGATAGCCCTTGCGGTTGGCCTTCAGATACGCCCGGCCGAGCACGGTGCCGACCAAGGCGTCGTCATCGACATGGCGCATCGCTGCGCGCGCGCCATTTGCATCGCCGCGGTCGGCGGCGACGAAAGCGCGTCGGTAGGCGACTTCGTCGGATTGCGACAGCGCGACGATATCGGGCTGCGCCAGCGCCGGGGCCGCACAGCTCAAAGCCGCGGCGAACACAAACGCATGGATAGCTCGCATGGGCGTCCCCTAAAGGCGTTGACCCGGGGCCACGCCGATCTCCTCCAGCCATGCCGCCAAGGCCAACAGATCGGCCCAGGCCAGTCGCTTCTGTTGCGGCTGACGTAGCAGGTATGCCGGATGAAGCATCACCAAGGCGTTGATTGGATTGGTTAATTCTTTCGAGTCAAGAACGAGTCTGCGGCCCCTGAGCTTGGTCACGCCTTCTTGACGGCGCAGCACCGTCTGCGCTGCGACCCCGCCCGCAAGGATCAGAATCTTAGGCGCAGCAAGGGCGATCAGCCGATCGACGAAAGGCAGGCAGGCGGCCAGCTCGCCCTGTGTCGCCGGCCGGTTTCCGGGCGGACGCCAATAGACGACGTTGGAAATGAAGACGTTGGACTGCCGCGACAGTCCGATGCTGCCGAGCATCCGGTCCAGGAGCAGTCCCGAGCGCCCAACGAAGGGCTTGCCCTGCTCGTCCTCGTCCTTGCCCGGGCCTTCTCCGATCAGCAGGACGGGCGCGCCCTCGATTCCGTCGCCAAACACGGTGCTGCGGGCGGCTGCCTTGAGCCCGCAGCCCTCGAACGCCGCGACCGCCCGCCGGAGCTCGGCAATGGTGCTGCAGGCGCGGGCCATGTCCGCGGCAGCCTTGAGCGCCGGATCGGCCGGCGCCGATGGCCGCGCGGTCGGCGCTGCTGGCCGCGGCTGGGGGGCGCTGGGCCGAGGCGCCGCCGGCCCCGGGATCGCCGCGGCCGAACGCAGGATGGCCCGGGCGTCGTCGAGATCGACCCCGGCGAGCCCCCACCATTCCAGGAGCGCCTTTCCCGCCAGCTCGTGAGATTCTGTCACAGCCAGACTGTTCCCGGGCGGGAACGTCGGCGCAACCCTGACCAGCCTCTGTGCCCCGGATGCCCTGGGGGAAGCCGCCCTCAGGGCGGCAAGGCGCTTTTTTGCTTCGGTTAACGCCAGCGGCTACAGCCTTGCCGACCAAAGAATCGGGAAACTGGGAATCAGCAAGGAAGCGGCATGGCCGAAGCCCGCGAGTCCATGGAATACGATCTGGTGGTCGTCGGCGGCGGTCCGGCGGGGCTGGCCGCGGCGATCCGCGCGAAGCAGCTGGCGGCCGAGGCGGGCGCCGAGATCTCCGTGGCGCTGGTGGAGAAGGGCGCCGAGGTCGGCGCGCACATCCTCTCCGGCGCCGTGATCGATCCGCGCGGCCTCAATGAGCTGATCCCGGACTGGAAGGCCAAGGGCGCGCCGCTCGAAACACCCGTCAGCAAGGACGAGTTCCTGATGCTGGGGCCTGCCGGCTCGCTCAAGCTGCCAGTCGGCCTCATGCCGCCGCTCATGCACAATGACGGCAATTATGTCGGCTCGCTTGGCAATCTCTGCCGCTGGCTGGCGACGCAGGCCGAAGCCGTCGGCGTCGAGGTCTATCCCGGCATGGCCGCGTCCGAGCTCACGTTCGACGACAACGGCGCGGTGCGCGGCGTGGTCGCCGGCGTGTTCGGCGTCGCGCGCGATGGCGCACACAAAAGCGATTACCAGCCGGGCCTGGAGCTCGCCGCCAAGTACACGCTGATCGCCGAAGGCGCGCGCGGCTCGCTCGCCAAGCAATTGCAGGCGCGCTTCGATCTCTGCGCCGGCGTCGAGCCGCAGAAATACGGCATCGGCTTGAAGGAATTATGGGAGGTCGAGGCCGGCAAGCATCACCCCGGCCTTGTGCAGCACAGCGTCGGCTGGCCGCTCGACGACCACACGGGCGGCGGTTCGTTCCTGTATCATTGGGGCGATCGGCTGGTGTCGATCGGCTATGTCATCCACCTCAACTACAAGAACCCGTACATCTCTCCGTTCGACGAGTTTCAGCGCTACAAGCAGCATCCTGCGGTGCGTCCCACCCTGGAGGGCGGCAAGCGGCTCGCCTATGGCGCGCGCGCGATCGTCGAAGGCGGATTGCAGTCCGTGCCGAAGCTCGTCTTCCCCGGCGGCGCGCTGATCGGGTGTGCTGCGGGCTTCGTGAACGTGCCGCGGATCAAGGGCAGCCACAACGCGATCAAGACCGGCATGCTTGCCGCGGAGGCTGCGTTCGCCGCGATCCAGGCCGGTCGCCAGCGCGACGTGCTCGACGCGTACGAAGGCGCCTACCGCGCGAGCTGGGTGTGGAAGGAGCTCAATCTCGTCCGCAACGCCAAGCCGATGCTCTCGAAGTTCGGGACGTTTTGGGGCGGCGTCGTCGGCATGTTCGACATGTGGACGACGACCCTGCTCAATGGGTTTTCGTTCTTTGGCACGCTGAAGCACGGCAAGTCCGACGCCGCCGCCACCGAGCCGGCCGCGAAGCACAAGCCAATGGACTATCCGAAGCCGGACGGCGTGGTGTCCTTCGACAAGCTGTCATCGGTGTTTCTGTCGAACACCAACCATGAGGAAGACCAGCCCGTTCATCTGGTGCTGACCGATCCGAGCATCCCCGTCCGCGTGAACCTGCCCGAATTCGCCGAACCTGCGCAGCGCTATTGCCCCGCGGGCGTGTATGAGGTGCTCTACGACGACACGGGCGCCAATCCCAGATTTCAGATCAACGCGCAGAATTGCGTGCACTGCAAGACATGCGACATCAAGGACCCCAGCCAGAACATCACTTGGGTGACGCCGGAAGGCGGCGGCGGCCCCAACTATCCCAATATGTGACGCAAAGGTGGGCTAGGCGTCGGGCGTCATGGCGCGCCCCGTGCAGGTTCGCCGAGGAGGTCTGTTGATGAGAAAGTGGGCGATCGCGGGACTGGCGTTGGCGGCGATGGGCGGAGCGCCGCTGGCGCGCGCCGAAACGCCCCCTCCCGCAGCTGAGCCCCCCGCCGCTTCCCCGGCGGTCGCGACCCAGGACGAGGGCGCCCAGGCTGATCGCTTGAACGCAGCGCTGCTGGCCGCAGATCTCGACGCTGTCGCCGCGCAGGCGCGTCAGAACCTCGCGCGCAATTCCGATGTCGGCGCCTGGGCCGCCATCGCGCTGCTCGATGACGCCGCCGCGGGCCGTTTGCCGGCCGCGCGCGGCCGGCTGGCTCAGCTTCCCGATGGCGCGCACGGCGGCGCAGCGCAGATGTTCGAGCCGTTCCTGCTGCTGCTGGAGGGCCAAGGCGCCGCCGCGCAGGAACGTCTCGCCGCCGGCGCTGGCGATCTCCCCGATCCGCTCACCGACATTGCGCGCGCGCTCGTCTATGAAGGGATGGGCCGCTTGACGGACGCCGCGCGCGTCTACGGCGAAGTCGAGCGCGCGATCGATGCGCGTCCCCCCCCGGCGGGGGAGCCGCAGAACGAGGAGGAACTCTTCCGCGCGCTCGCCGCCACCCGCACCAGCCAAGTGTTTTATCGCGCCGCGCTCGTCCAGCATCGCCTCAACCGCAAGGAGGACGCGCGCCGCCTCTACAGCATCGTCGCGCAATTCGCGCCGAACTCCGCCGACCTTCGCGCCAACCTCGCACGCCTGGAGCGCAACGAGGGCCCGGTTGAACCCGCGCTTGACGGCAAGCGCGCGTTTGGGCGTTGGCTGCTCTTCCTCTCTGATCATTTGCAGCAGACCGAGGGCCTCGCGGCGGTCATCCGGGCGGAAGGCGATGTCGAGGGTCTTGCCTCGCCGACCGGCACGATGCTCCTGCTCTACGGCGTGAAGTTCGATCCGTCCGCGGACGATTGGACGCTTGCGGCCGCATCGCAGCTTTCCTCCGCCAAGGGCTATGACGGCGCCGAGCGCCTCCTCGCGCGCATCCCCGAGACGAGCGTCTTCGCCGCCGACGCGCAGCTCTCCCGCGCCTCGATCCTGGTGGAGAAGCGCGAGGACGCCGCCGCAGCCGCCGCTGCTTCGCGGGCCATCACGCTGGCTTCCGATCGCTGGAGCGTGTTCGCGGGCGCCGGCGACGTGCTGCGCCTCACCGGCCGCGACCATGATTCCATCGCCGCGCTCGACCGCGCGTTCGCGCTTGCGCCGAACGATGCCGACCGCGCCGACGCGCTCTCGTATCGCGCCTACGCCCATCGCTTCGCGGGTCGCCTCGATGCGGCAGCGGCGGACGCCGAGGCCGCCCTTCGGCTCGATCGGAAGGACGCGGTGCGCTTCATGGCCGTCTCGGTGCTGATGGACAACCCGCGCAATTGGCGCGAGGGCGTCACGATCGCGCGCGAGCTCTTCGCCGAGCAGCCCGATTCCGGCCTGCGGCTGAACGCGCTTGGCTATTCGCTCATCCAGCGCCCGGAAAGCCTGGAGGAGGGCTATCGTCTGCTGTGGCGCGGCTTCAACGCGCGCTCCAGCGACTATGCGATCATCGATAGCCTGGGCTGGGCGTACTATCTTTACGGCGCGATGGACCAGGCGCGCGTTCTGATCGAGCGCGCCGCCGAGCTTTCTAAGGATGATCCGAACCCGGAAGTTCTCGACCATCTGGGCGACATCTATTGGCGCGCCCGCGAGCGCGACCGCGCCCGCGACATGTGGCGCCAGGCCCTCGCCGCACGCCCCGACGCGCTGCGCCGCGCGGCCCTCGAAGGCAAGGTGCGCCGCGGCCTGACGACGCCCGCGCCCGCGACCCGCGATCTGCCGCGCGTCGATCTTCCACGCGGTCCGCGCGAACGAGGGGATCTCTGATGAAGAAGCTTCGCGCCTTCATTCTCACCTCGGCCGCGGCCGCTGCGCTCGGCGCCTGTGCGAGCCAGCGGGAGCCGTCCGCCGCGTCCGCCTACGCCGACTACCTCATCGGCCGCTTCGCAGACAGCCGCTCCGACTATGGCGTCGCCGCGGATCGATATTTTCGCGCCATCGAGCAGGGCACGGTCTCCGCGGAAACCATCGACGGCGCGCTCGATTCGGCGCTCGCGCAGGGCGACGAGCGCCGTGCGCGCCATGCCGCCTCGATCGCGATGACGCGCCACGTCGCCTCGCCGATGGGGCAGCTGGTGCGCGCCGCCGATGCGCTCGCGTCCGGCCGCGAGCGCCAGGCGCGCTCTGAGATGACGAGCATCGGCGGCGACGGCCTGCAGGAGCTCGCCGGCCGCATGATCGAGATCTGGGCCAAGGCGCCTGACGCGCGCGCCGCCGAAGCGGTGGTGAGCGAATTCGATCTCATCACCGCGCCGCCGCCGTTCTCGGGCATCTTCGATTATCAGCGCGCGCTCATGCTCGACTATGCCGGCAAGCGCGATGAGGCGGCCGAGGCGTTCGCCCGCGCCCGCGCCTCCGAGATCTGGTTGCCGCCGGCGGCCGTGCGCGAGGTTGACCTGCTCGGGCGCATGGGTCGTGCGGCCGAAGCGCGCGCGCTCTATGCTGGTCCGGCCGGCCGCATCCGCGATCCTGCGCTGGAGCGCGCGACGATCGCGGTGGAGGCGGGCCAGCCAGGCGCGCCCGCGCCGCTCACGCCCGCGCGCGGCGCGGCCATCGGCGTTTATGCGCTGGGCGCGCTGCTGATCGAGGAGCGCGAGACCGACCGTGGGCTGGCCATGCTGACGCTCGCGAACATGCTTGACCCTTCGCTCGATGCGGCGCGCTTCCTGTTCGCCGAAGGCCATCGACAGCTTGGGCATCCCGAGCTGGCGCTTGCCGCGCTGGCCGCTTTGCCGCCGGATTCTCCGTATACGGAAAGCGCGAAGATCTCCACCGCGTGGATCCTGCGCAGCGACGGCCGCAACGATGAAGCGGTCGCCGCCGCGCGCGCCGCCGCCGAGGGAGGCGGCCGCCTCGCCCGCACCGCGCTCGCGGACTTCTACCGGGGCAGCGAGCGCTGGGCCGAGGCCGACGGCGCCTACACCGCTCTCATCGATTCCATCGAGGCGCCGGTCCAGAGCGATTGGATCCTCTTCTTCTCGCGCGGCGCCGTGCGTGAGCGCCTCGATCGCTGGCCCGAAGCCGAGGCGGACCTGAAGCGCGCGCTGGAGCTTTCGCCCAACCAGTCCGAGGCGCTGAACTATCTCGGCTATTCCTGGATCGATCGCGGCGAGCATCTGCAGGAGGGCCTCGCGCTGGTGCAACGCGCTGCGGCTCTGCGGCCCACGTCGGGCCATATCATCGACAGTCTGGGCTGGGCCTATTACCGGCTCGGCGACTACGCCCAGGCGATCCAGTATCTGGAGCGCGCCGTCGAGCTGGAGCCTGCCGACGCCACGCTGAACGATCACCTGGGCGACGCGCTTTGGCGCGCCGGCCGGCGGGTGGAGGCGCGCTACCAATGGAGCCGCGCGCTCTCGCTCAACCCTTCCGACGCAGAGCGGCGGACGATCGACGCCAAGCTTGCGAACGGGATGCCGCCCGCGCAGCTGCCCGCGTCCGCGTCCGCGTCGCGCTGAGCATGCGCCCACATTCGCGCTTGGTGGAGCGCGCGCCCGCGAAGCTCAATCTGCATCTGCACGTCGGCCTGCCGCTGCGCGATGGGCGCCATCCGCTGGAGAGTCTGGTCGCGTTCGCCGACATCGGCGATGAGATCGTTGTCGAGCCCGCGAACGATCTTTCCCTCGCGATCGACGGTCCCTTCGCCGAGGCATTGAAGGACGAGGCCGACAATCTCGTCCTGCGCGCCGCGCGTCTGCTTGGCGCGCGCGGCGCCGCGATCCGGCTCACCAAGAACCTCCCGGTCGCTTCGGGCATCGGCGGCGGCTCGGCCGACGCGGCCGCGACGCTCCGTGCGCTGAACAAGCTCTGGGACCTGCAGCTCTCGCTCGTAGAACTGGCGGAGAAGGGCGCTGCGCTCGGCGCCGACATTCCCGCCTGCGTTCACGCGCGAGCGTGCTGGATGTCGGGCACGGGCGAGGAGACCGCGCCGGTCTCGCTGCCGGGTTTGTCCGCCGTCCTGGTCAATCCGCTGGTTCCAGCTCCGACCGGCGCGGTCTATCGCACGTTCGACGCGATGCATCTGGGCGCATCTTTCGCCCGCATCGCGCCGCCCGCATGGGAGAGCGCCGCATCCGCGATCCAAGGGCTCACGGCCCTCGAGAACGATTTGACCGCCCCCGCCATCGCGATAGCCCCCGCCGTCGCGGAGGTGATCACGGTGCTCTCCGCCGATCCGCGGGCGCGCCTGGTGCGCATGTCCGGCAGCGGCGCGACCGTCTTCGCCCTGACGTGGGACCGCGCGGACGCCGACGCCGTGGCGGCCTCGCTCGCAGACCGCCCCTGGTGGGTGCGCGCCGCGACCTTGGCGGGATAGAAGAGTGCGATGCTGACCGACTTCCTCCTCGCCTCGGCGGCGGCGCTTGCCGCCAGCGCGCTCGCCTGCCGCGGCATGATCGCCGCCGGCGTGCTCGACGGGCCCACCGCAGAGCGCAAGCGCGAGAACGCGCCGACGCCGGCCAGCGGCGGCGTGGCGATCGGGATCGGCTTCGCGCTCGGCCTCGTGCTGCTGCTCTTTCCCCCGGTGCGCGCCTGGAGCGCCGGGCTCGCGCCGTCACAGGCCTTGAGCGCGCTCGCAGCCATCGCGCTCGCCTTCTTCTTCCTCGCCGTGGGCGCAATCGATGATGTGCGCCCGATCGAATCGAAGGTGAAGTTCGCGCTCTTTGCGCTGGCGTCGCTCGCCGGCCCGATCCTGGGACTGCGCGCCGAGCTCATGCCGCTTGGCGTCGGCCTGGACCTGCACCTGCCGTACCTGGCGGCCGTGCTCGGCTCGGCGCTCTTCGTCTTTACGCTGACGAATGCAGTGAACTTCATGGACGGCGCCAATGGCCTCGCCATGGGCTCGGTCGCCATCGCCAACTTCTTTCTGGGATGGCTGGCGCTGATGTCAGGCCAGCCCGCGACCGCGGCGCTTGCCTTCTGCGGGGCGGCGGCGCTGGCCGGGTTTCTCTTCTGGAACCTGCCGGCGGGACGGCTCTTCGCGGGTGATTCCGGCGCGCTCTTTGCCGGCGCCGTCGCGGCGTTCACCTCGCTCCTGTACCTGGCCGAGAGCGGCGCCTCGCCGCTGCTGCCGGCGATGTTGTTCTTTCCGCTGCTCGCTGATGTGCTGCTGACGCTCGCCTATCGCTTGGGCAAGGGCGAGCCTCTGCTGGAAGGCCACCGCGACCATCTCTACCAGGTCGCCATCCGCGCCGGCATGAGCCACGTCGGCGCCTCGCTCCGCTACTGGCTGCTGACCGCGCTCTGCGGCATGATCGCGCTTGCGGCGGCTGCGGTCGCGCGCGGCGACCTAGCCTTCCTGGTGCGGCTCGGTCCGTTTGATCAGACGCTGCGCGCGATCGCTTCCTACGCGCCGACGGCGGCGTTCGTCGCGCTGATCGCCGCCTCACTGATCCTGGAAAAGCGCGTGCGCGCCCTGGAGAAGGCGCTGCCTTAATGAGTGCGCGAGACGACGAAGGCCGGCAGATCGCCGAGCGCGTCGCGATAGGCGTTCTTCGGCAATGAAAGCAGCGCCGCGCTGGCGCGCTCGGCATAGCCGCGCGCCGCCTCGATCGTGCGGGAGATGGCGTCGCGCTTCTTCATGATGGTTTGCGCCCGCGCGAAATCGCCTTCGCGCTGATCGCCGCGCATCACGCGCCGCCAGAAATCGCGTTCCTCCATGTCGCCGCTGTCGCGCGCGAGCACGACCGGCATCGTCACTTTGCCTTCGCGGAAATCGTCGCCGACGTCCTTGCCCATCGCGGCCGCCCGGCCGTCATAGTCGAGCGCGTCATCGACAAGCTGGAAGGCGAGCCCGAGATTGCGGCCGTAGGTCTCCAGCGCGTCGGCTTCCGCCCCGCGCTTGCCTGCCACGCACGCCCCCGCACGCGCGGCCGCCGCGAAGAGCGCGGCCGTCTTGGCGTCGATGATCTTCAGATAGCGCTCGAGGGCCGCGTCCGCGTCATTGACGGCCGCAAGCTGCATCACCTCGCCCTCGGCGATCGTCGAGGCCGCGCGCGCGAGAATGTCGAGCACCATAAGATCGCCGGTCTCGACCATGAGATTGAACGAGCGCGCGAACAGGAAATCGCCGACGAGCACGCTCGCGGGATTGCCCCAGAGCCGGTTGGCGGCGGCCTTGCCGCGCCGGAGGCCGCTGTCATCGACGACGTCGTCGTGCAGGAGCGTGGCGGAATGGATGAACTCAACGGCCGCCGCGAGATTGTGGGCTCCCGCCCCGCCGCCGCCCAATAGCCGCGCGGCGCCAAGGGTAATCATCGGCCGGATGCGCTTGCCGCCGGCGTCCACCAGGTGCGAGGCGAGTTGCGGGATGATGCCGACCGGGCTCTGCAGCCGCTCATGGATGATCGAATCGACGGCCGCGAGGTCTTCCGCCACGAGGCGCGCCAGCGTCTCGATTGGGGTTGGCGTCTGAAGCTCTGGTGCAGCCGACGCCACGCGCCGCTCCTCATTCCGTCGAACTGAGAGGACGATGGGCGCCGCCGCCCCTCAGGTCAAGGCGCGCCGAGGGCGCACCTCGCCGCAAAAGGCGACCCGCCGCCGCCGCTTGAAGCGGGCGCGGCGCTGGGCTTCTGATGTGCCGATGCGCGAGCTTCGCCGGTCCAACGATCTTGTCTATCTCTCGTTCGCGGAAGCGGCGCTGCGGAGCGCCGGGCTCAATCCGCGGATCTTCGACGCCGCGCTGAGCGCGGTCGAGGGCTCGATCGGCGCGCTGCCGCGCCGCCTCGTCGTGCCGGAAGGGGAGGAGGCAGCGGCCCGCATGATCCTCGATCAGCTCGACGCCGAGCATGGCCGGTCGAATGTCTAGCCCCGGTACGACTGACGATCGCTTGCTCGGGGGCCGCGTGATCCTGCGCCAGCCGGCCGAGGGCCTGCGCGCCAACGCCGATACCCTGCTGCTCGCGGCGTCCGTCGAGACGCCTTCCGGCGCGCGCCTTTTGGAGGCCGGCTGCGGCGCCGGCGGCGCGCTTCTCTCCGTCGCCGCCCGCGCCGCGGACGTGCGGCTCCTCGGCGTAGAGCGGGACGCGGGCCTTGCCGCCCTTGCGGCCGCGAACGCCGCCGCGAACGGCTGGGCCGAACGGGTCGAGATCCGCGGCGGCGACGTGCTCAAATTGGGTGAAATCGGAACCTTTGAAGGCGTGTTCTTCAATCCGCCGTTCGACCGCGCCGAGGAGGGCAGGCTCCCCGCGCCGGCGCGGCGCAGCGCCCGCATGGAAGAGACGCCGATCGGGACCTGGGTCGCCGCGCTGGCCGATCGGCTCAAGGGCGGCGCGACGCTCACCCTCATCCATCGGGCGGCGGCGCTCGCCGACATCCTCGCCGCGCTGGAGGGCCGTCTTGGCGGGGTGGAGATCATGCCCATCCGCCCGCGCGCCGGCGCGCCAGCCAAGCGGGTGCTTGTCCGTGCGCGAAAGGGCTCGCGTGCGCCCTTGCGGCTCTATCGCGGGCTCGATTTGCACGATACGAGCGGGGCCAAGTTCAGCCCTGAGGCCGACGCGCTCTTTTGCGGGACGGCGCTCGATTGGAGCTGACGGGGGGAAGCGATGGCCGAGATCGAAGTCGAGGGCGAGCGCGCGATCGCCAACGAGCGCTTCACCAATCTCATCGCGCTGACCATCGCGCTGCTGGTCACGTTCCTCGCCATCAGCACCATCAAGAGCGGCAACGTCCAGGAGGCGGTCGAGCAGGCGCAGGCCGAGCGCAACAATTCCTGGGCCTGGTACCAGGCCGTCCGCGTGCGCGAGGATATGGCCACCTACGAGCTCGCCCATCTGCAGCGGCTGCTTCGCACGGTCCCGGCGGCGGCGGCCGCGGCGGCGCCGGGGGCGGACGGTGTCGTGGCGACTGCGCCGCCGCCTAGCGCCGAGCGGGAGACGCTGCGCGCCGAAATCCGCGAGCAGGAGGCCGAGGTCGGCCGCGTGCGCGCCAGGAAGGACGAGACCGAGGCGCGCGCCAAGGCCGCCGAGACCCAGCTCGCACGTCTCAACGTGTTCGCCGACCAGTACGATTTCTCCGACGCGCTGCTCGCCATCTCGATGGCGCTCTTCGCGATCTGCGCGCTGGCCAAAGTGCGCTGGCTGTATTGGTTCTCGATGCTTCCCGCCATGGCGGGTCTGGCCTGGGGCGCCGCCTCGATGGCCCAATTCGCGATCCCCGCGCAGGCAGTGCTGGGCTGGCTCAACTGAACACCGTGCGCTAACCCGCACGCATGGTCTGGCCGTTTCCGTCTCCGCCGCTCATTCCCGTGGTCCGCCTGGAAGGCATGATCGCGGCCGCGCGGCCCGGCCTCAATCTGGCGAGCCTGGAGCCGACGCTCCATCGCGCGTTCCAGTTCGCCAAGGCGCCGGCAGTGGCGTTGTCGATCAACTCGCCCGGCGGCTCGGCGGTGCAGTCGCACTTGATCGTGAAGCGCATCCGGCAGCTCGCGGCGCAGAAGAAGAAGCAGGTGCTGGCCTTCGTGGAGGATGTCGGCGCTTCGGGCGGCTACATGCTCGCCTGCGCTGCCGACGAGATCTTCGTCGATCCCTCGTCCCTGGTGGGCTCCATCGGGGTGATCGGCGGCGGCTTCGGCTTTCCCGAGCTGATGCAGAAGCTGGGCGTGGAGCGCCGCGTGCACACCGCCGGCGCTGTCAAGGGCCGGCTCGATCCGTTCCGTCCGGAGAGCCCCGACGACGTCCGCCGCCTCGATGAGATCCTGAAGGAGGTGCACGCAGCCTTCATCGCGATCGTCCGCGAGCGCCGCGCCGGCAAGCTCAAGGAAACGCCGATGCTCTTCGAGGGCGAGATCTTCACCGCGCGCGAGGCGATCGAGGTTGGCCTCGTGGATGCGCTGGGCGATCTGAACGGGGTGCTCGCCGCGCGCTGGGGCAAGGACGTGCGCATCCGCAAGATGCCTGTGGGCCGCATGTCGCTGTTGCGGCGCCTGATGGGGGGCGCCGGCGACGCGCTCCTGTCTCGGCTGGAAGAACGTGCGGCCTTCGCCCGCTATGGCGTTTGAGCCGAACGGTGCTACCAAGCGCGCCCCGAACACGAACATGAAGAAGCCGAAGAAGACCGCAGCGGCAAAGGAGGTCGGCCTCCCGCGCTCCTTCCAGGAGATCATCCTGCGCCTCCAGAATTACTGGAGCGAGCAGGGCTGCGCGATCCTGCAACCCTATGACATGGAAGTGGGCGCCGGCACCTTGCATCCGGCGACGACATTGCGCGCTTTGGGGCCGAAGCATTGGCGCGCGGCGTATGTGCAGCCCTCGCGTCGTCCGAAGGACGGCCGCTACGGCGAAAACCCGAACCGCCTGCAGCACTATTACCAGTACCAGGTGATCCTGAAGCCGAACCCGCCCGACCTGCAGGATCTCTACCTGAAGAGCCTCTCGCGCATCGGCATCGATCCGCTCCTGCACGACATCCGCTTCGTGGAGGACGATTGGGAGAACCCCACCGTCGGCGCCTGGGGTTTGGGCTGGGAAGTCTGGTGCGACGGCATGGAGGTTTCTCAGTACACGTACTTTCAGCAGGTCGGCGGCCTCGACGTGCGCCCCGTCTCCGGCGAGCTCACCTACGGTCTTGAACGCTTGGCGATGTACGTGCTCGGCTTCGATCGCGTCTACGACATGCCGTTCAACGATCCCGAGAGCGCGACGCCTTTGACGTATGGCGATGTGTTTCTGGAGAACGAGCGCCAGGGCTCCACATTCAACTTCGAGCGCTCCGATCCCGAGATGCTGCTGCGCTGGTTCACCGACGCCGAAACGCAATGCAAGCGTCTCCTCGCGCTCGACGGCTCCAACGAAAAGCCGCTGCCCTTGCCGGCGTTCGATTACTGCCTGAAGGCCTCGCACCTCTTCAACTTGCTCGACGCGCGCGGCGTTGTGTCCCCAACAGAAAGACAGAGCTTCATCGGCCGCGTCCGCGACCTCGCCAAGGGCTGCGCCAAAGCCTGGACGGACTCGCAATGACCGCACAGGACAACGCGTCCCCCTCCCCCTTGCGGGGAGGGGGTAGGGGGAGGGGGGCGAAATCCTCGTGGGCGCCATTCGAGGAGACGCGCCAAAAGGACCGCCCCCGCACGCAAGCGCGCGCCAAACGTTTGCGCGCCGACATGACCCTTTCCGAACGCAAGCTCTGGAAACTCCTACGCCCCGAGAAGGACGCCCACTATCGAAAGCAGATCGCCGTGGACGGTTACGTGTTCGACTTCGGCGACTACTCCGCGCGCATCCTGATTGAGCTCGATGGCTCAATTCATCGGCTCAACAATGTCGAGCTACGCGACAAGGAAAAGGAAGCCTACGCGAAGCGTCACGGCTTTAAGCTTCCGCGCTTCACGAACGACGATGTTTGGACCCGGCCTGATTGGGTTCTCGACCAGGTTCGTGCTCTCCGCGACGCCCCCCACCCCCTACCCCCTCCCCGCAAGGGGGAGGGGGAGTAGAGCCCCATGCCGCAGCTCATCATCGAGTTCTTCTCCGAAGAGATTCCGGCGCGCATGCAGAAGCGCGCGGAGGAAGATCTTGCGAAGCTCCTGAAGGAGAAGCTCGCCGGCCTCGCGACGCAAAGCGTGCGCACGTTCTCCACGCCGCGGCGGCTTACGATCGTGGTGGATGGCTTGCCCGCGCGCACGCCGGACGTTCGTGAAGAGCGCAAGGGCCCGCGCGTTGGCGCGCCGGATCAAGCTCTGCAAGGCTTCCTACGCGGCGCGGGGCTCACATCGATCGATCAGGCGAAGGTGCAGAACGATCCCAAGGGCGATTTCTATGTCGCGCTGATCGAGAAGCCTGGCCGCTCCACGCCCGATCTCCTGAAGGCCGCAATCCCCGAGATCGTGCGCGCGTTCCCGTGGCCAAAATCCATGCGATCGGGCGAAGGCGATGTCACCTGGGTGCGGCCGCTGCAGAACATCGCCTGCGTGTTCGATGGCGCCGAGATCGGGATCGACATCGAGAACATCCCCTCGAAGGCCGAGACACGCGGCCATCGCTTCCATGCGCCCGACGCATTCGCGATCACCGACTTCGAAAGCTACGCGGCGCAATTGCGCAAGGCGCACGTGATCCTGGATCGCGAGGAGCGCAAGGCGATCATCCTGCGCGACACCAGGAAGCTCTGCGAAGCGAAGGGCCTCACGCTCGTCGAAGACCCGGGCTTGCTGGAGGAGGTCGCCGGCCTCGCCGAATGGCCGGTCGCGCTCCTGGGCGAAATGGACAAGGCCTTCCTCGCATTGCCGAGCGAAGTCATCCGCCTCGCGATGCGCACGCACCAGAAATATTTCGCGGTCCGCAAAGGCGACGCGCTCGCGCCGCACTTCATCGTCGTCGCGAACATCGACGCGCATGACGGCGGCGCGGCGATTGCCGCCGGCAACGCACGCGTTCTCTCCGCGCGCCTCAACGACGCGCGCTTCTTCTGGGACGTCGACCGCTTCTACGACGCCATCGACAAGAAGAAGCGCCGCCGGCTACGCGACGAAGCGCGCGAAAAGAAGCTGCGCAGCATCGTCTTCCACCAGAAGCTCGGCAGCGTCTGGGACAAGGTCGAGCGCGTCGCCGCGCTGGCGAAGGAATTGTGCGCCGTCACCGGCGCCGATCCCGCGCTCGTGGAGAAGGCCGCGCACCTCTGCAAGATGGACCTCGTCACCGAGACCGTCGGCGAGTTCCCCGAACTCCAAGGCCAGATCGGCCGCTTGCTCTACCTGGAAGAAAACAACGCCCCCTCCCCCTTTGCGGGGGAGGGTAGGGAGGGGGCGCGCGCCGACGCCTCGACGGCTCCAGAAAAGCGCGAGCACAAATCTTCAAACGCGGCGCAAGCTGATCGCCCCCCACCCCCCACCCCCTCCCCGCAAGGGGGAGGGGGCGCGTCATCGGCAGCCGTCGAGTCCATCGCCGCCGCGATCGAAGATCACTACCGCCCGCTCGGCCCCAACGATCGCGTCCCGTCCGACAAGGTCGCGATCACACTCGCGCTCGCCGACAAGCTCGATACCCTCGTGGCGTTTTGGGTTATCGGAGAGAAGCCGACCGGTTCTTCGGACGCGTACGGGTTGCGCCGAGCTGCGCTCGGTGAAATTCGCGTGCTCCTGGAGTCTCGTACGCGGCTTGCGTTGCTTCCTGCCCTGATGCTTCACGAGAAGCGCCGAGCCAACGTGATCGCCCACGACCCTCAGGGCCGATCGACGCGCATGCTTGACCTGTTGGCATTTCTCGCTGACCGCCTCACGGTCCAACTTCGCGACCAGGGTAAACGCCACGACCTCGTCGATGCCGTGTTCTCACTCGGCGACGACGATCTCGTGCGCATCGTCGCGCGCGTCGAGGCGCTCGACGCGTTCCTGAAAACCCAGGATGGGTCGAACCTGCTCGCCGGCTACAAACGATCCGCGAACATCCTGCGCGCGGAAGAACGGAAGGACGACAAACTATCCACAGTTCTCCAAACAGGCGAATATCCGCAACAAGCGCTGTTCCAGGAGAACGCAGAGAAAACATTGCACGCCGCGCTCTCCAAAGCCGCGCCCGCCGCGCGCGCCGCTGTGGAGAAAGAGGACTTCACTGCAGCCATGTCAGCGTTGTCGTCGCTGCGCGCGCCGGTCGATGCGTTCTTCGAGGCGGTGCTTGTGAATGCAGATGATCCAAAGCTGCGCCTCAATCGTCTCGCGCTCTTGACCAACATCCGGGACGCGCTCCACGAAGTTGCTGATTTTTCGCGGATCGAGGGGTGAGAGTGATCATTGCGACGGCGTCTTTTCTCTCTGTGCGCGAGCGAACACTGGCCCGGAGCGTGCAGGGAGCTGCGTTCCGCTTGAGCAGGGGAGCTTGCGCGTGACGAAGTGGGTGTACCGGTTCGGTCCTGGCCACGCCGACGGCGACGCGGGCCACAAGAACCTGCTCGGCGGCAAGGGCGCCAACCTCGCCGAGATGTGCAGTCTCGGCCTTCCGGTTCCGGCGGGCTTCACCATCACGACCGAAGTCTGCACGCACTTCTACGCCAACGGCCAATCCTACCCTGACGGCCTCAAGGCCGAGGTCGCCGAGGCGCTGAAGAAACTCGAGGCCGAAACCGGCCGCGGCTTCGGCGATCCGAAGAACCCGTTGCTCGTGTCCGTGCGCTCCGGCGCCCGCGCCTCGATGCCGGGCATGATGGACACGATCCTCAATCTTGGCCTCAACGACGAGACGGCCGAGGGCCTCGCCAAGCAGGCCGGCGATCGCCGCTTCGCGTATGATTCCTACCGCCGCTTCATCCAGATGTATTCAAACGTCGTGCTCGATCTCGATCACGGCCTCTTCGAGGAGATCCTGGGGTCGCTGAAGGACGAGAACGAATATCGGTCGGACACCGAGCTTTCCGCCGACGATTGGGTCGCCATCGTCGCCAAGTACAAGGACGCGGTGAAGGCCGCGCTCGGCCGTCCGTTTCCCGCCGATGCCCACGAGCAGCTCTGGGGCGCTGTCGGCGCCGTGTTCGCCTCCTGGCGCAATCCGCGCGCCAACACCTACCGCAGGCTCAACAATATCCCAGAAAGCTGGGGCACCGCCGTCAACGTGCAGGCGATGGTGTTCGGCAACATGGGCGAGACGAGCGCCACCGGCGTTGCGTTCACGCGCGATCCCTCCACCGGCCGCAAGATCTTCTACGGCGAATACCTCATCAATGCGCAGGGCGAAGATGTCGTCGCCGGTTTGCGCACGCCCAAGCCCATCACCAAGGCCTGGCGCGAGGAGACCAAGGAGGGCGGCCTCTCGATGGAGGAGGCGCTTCCTGACGTGTACGGACAATTGGTCGAGGTCTACAAGAAGCTCGAAGGGCATTACCGCGACATGCAGGATATCGAGTTCACGGTGGAAAAAGGCCGGCTCTATATGCTGCAGACCAGGAGCGGCAAGCGCACCGCCAAGGCCGCGCTGAAGATCGCCGCCGACATGGCCGACGAAGGCCTCATCTCGCGCGACGAAGCCGTGAAGCGCATCGATCCCCATTCGCTCGATCAATTGCTGCACCCGACCATCTCGGAAAAGGCGCATCGCGACATCGTCTGCAAGGGTCTGCCAGCGTCTCCAGGCGCCGCAGCGGGCAAGGTCGTGTTCGATCCCGACGAGGCCGCCGAGCTCGCCGCCAAGGGCGAAGCCGTCATCCTGGTGCGCGACGAGACGAGCCCGGAAGACATTCACGGCATGCATGCGGCCAGGGCGATCGTCACCGCGCGCGGCGGCATGACAAGCCACGCCGCGGTCGTTGCGCGGGGCATGGGCCGTCCTTGCGTCTGCGGCGCCGCCGAGATGCGCATCGTCGCGGGCGAGGACCGCTTCACCGCGCGCGGCCGCACCTTCAAGAAGGGCGATGTCATCACCGTCGATGGCGCCAAGGGCGAAGTGCTGATGGGCGCCGTCGAGATGCAGGAGCCGGAGCTTACCGGCGATTTCGCCCGCATCATGGAATGGGCCGACGGCATGCGGAAGCTCAAGGTCCGCGCCAATGCCGAGACCCCTGAAGACGCCGCCGCCGCGCGCCGCTTCGGCGCCGAGGGCATCGGCCTTTGCCGCACCGAGCACATGTTCTTCGACGACGAGCGCATCGCCGCCGTGCGGGAGATGATCCTCGCCGACAAGCCGGCGGGCCGCGTTGCGGCGCTGGCCAAGATCCTGCCGTTCCAGCGCGCGGATTTCGTCGAGCTCTTTCGCATCATGGGCGATCTGCCGGTGACCATCCGGCTGCTCGACCCGCCGCTGCACGAATTCCTGCCGCACACCGAGGAGGATTGCGCCGAGGTCGCCGCCGCGACCGGCGTGGACGCCAAGGCGCTCATGGACCGCGCGCGCGAGCTCCACGAAGTGAACCCGATGCTCGGCTTCCGCGGCTGCCGCCTCGCGATCGTCTATCCCGAGATCTACGACATGCAGGCCCGGGCCATCTTCGAGGCCGCCTCCGCCATCGCTGAGGAGACCGGCAAGGCCCCAGCGCCTGAAATCATGATCCCGTTCGTGGTGTCCAGGCCCGAGCTCGCCCGGATCAAGACTCGGGTCGAGGCGGTCGCCGCCGAGGTCGCCAAGGAGACCGGCCGGACGGTGGAGTTCCAGGTCGGGACGATGATCGAGCTGCCCCGGGCAGCGCTCCGGGCCGACGAGATCGCTGAGGAGGCCGAGTTCTTCTCCTTCGGCACTAACGACCTGACCCAGACCACGATGGGCCTGTCGCGGGACGATTCCGGCAAGTTCCTGGGCGCCTATATCGACAAGGGCCTGTTCGAGACCGACCCCTTCGTCTCCATCGACCAGTCGGGCGTCGGCGAGCTGATCAAGATCGCCGCCGAGCGGGGCCGGGCGGCCCGCCCCGGCCTGAAGCTGGGCATCTGCGGCGAGCATGGCGGCGACCCCGCCTCGGTGGCGTTCGTGGCCGGGCTGGGCCTGGACTATGTCTCCTGCTCGCCCTTCCGGGTGCCGATCGCGCGCCTGGCGGCCGCCCAGGCGGTCCCGTTCCAGCGCGAATAGCAGCCGCCTCGCCCGAGGGCCTGACGGAACCGGAGCCCTGGTCCATCGTTTCGGGGCGTGCACTGCGCCGCCTCCATCGCTCCCATCCCACCCTCGAACTGGAGCAGTGGGACGCCCGAGAGCGGCCAAAGCTGCGCTTTGTCGCACTCATCTTCTGCCAGGGTTGCGGACCGCCTAGGGTTCGCCTGGCAGGCTTTTCGCAAGTGGACGGGGGCTATGTCAGCCCCTGGAGCAGGTCCCCGAACGTTGTCGCTCGCCGAAACGCGAGCGCGCGCACGCCTCGTTCTATTCATTACCAAATTGTCAATCGCGCACTCGGGGAGTGCATTGTATAGGCCCGCGGCTCTACGCCATGATGTTCCAAGGGTTAAGAACGGGGCCGCATTATGGTTAATACTACGCTCAATTGGCGCCGAAGCACTTTCCTTTAATCGGACATTAAGGATTTTCCTGATGTTTTGGTGCAGACTGGGCGTCTTCATCGACGCGCTCTGGACTGATTTGATGCTGGAGCTCGAGCGGAATCCCCTCGCCGTGCGCCAAGGCGCGGCTGCCGTCGCATGCATTGCGGCGGCGGCGATCGCCATGCCCGTCATCTCCCACCGCGCGGCCGAGCAGCGCGAGGGGGCAGAGTGGTCGGCCCGCACGCTGTCTTTCGAGAACCATATGCAGGCGCAGCTCATCCCCGGCTTCGACGGCCGTGAGGAAGTTCGTCTTGCATCTTACAAGAGCCCGCGCGGGCTGTTCGGCGACGAGACCCAAGCGAGCGCGGTGCGCGCTGTGCTGCGCGGTCCGTTCGAGGCGCCGCCGCTCGCGCAGGATGGCGTGGCCGACGCCGAGGCGCTGGACCAGCGCGAGCTCGGCTGCATGGCGCAGGCGATCTATTACGAAGCGCGCGGCGAAAACGTGCGCGGCCAGGTGGCGGTCGGCGAAGTGGTCATGAACCGCGTCCGCTCGAAGCAATACCCCAACACGATTTGCGGCGTCGTCTATCAGGGCCACACCCGCGCCACCGGGTGCCAGTTCACTTTCACCTGCGACGGCTCGCGCAACCGCCGGCCTGCCGGCCGCGCCTGGCAGCGCGCCCAGCACGTGGCCGCCCAGGTCATGCTGGGGCATACGCGCTCGGTCGTCGGCTCTTCGACGCACTACCACACGAACGCGGTCTCGCCGCGCTGGCGCTACATGCTGGTCGAGACCGCACGCCTCGGCGATCATGTGTTCTATCGCCTGCCGAGCGGGTCGGAGCGGGCGGTCCTCCTGCAGCGCGCCGCGGCGCGCCGCGCGGCCGCGCCTCCCTCGACGATCGAGGCCGAGACCGCCGAGGATCTCGAGGTGATCGAGGAAACCTCGCCGGTCGAAGCGCCGGCCGAGGCCCCGGCCTCGGTGGAGGCCGCGGCGCCGGAAGCTCCGAAGGCCCAGTCCGTGGAAATCGCGGCCTGAGCCGCCGGCCGGGTCAGCCCGGCCTGGCCATCCGCATCAGCTGGCGCCGCACCGTACCTGGGAAGAAGCGCGCCGCGAACGCGAGGTCGATCGCATCCTTGCCGATCGGGATGAAGTCGCGCTTGCCATGCGCGGCCTTCCAGACGCCCTCCGCGACGAGCTCGACCGGATAGACTTTCAGCCCACTGATGACTTCCCGCACGTTCTTGTTGCTTTCGCTGGAGGCCGTGTCGAGCAGCGGCGTCTCGATGAACCATGGCGCGATCGCGATGCACCGCACGCCAAGCGGCCCAAGCTCGATGTCGAGCGATTGCGATAATCCGCGTACGGCGAATTTCGTCGCTGCGTACACCGCCGATTTCGGCAGGCCGTAGATCGCCGCCGCCGAGGCGGTGTTGACGATGCGCGCGCCCGGCGTCTGCGAGAGCAGCGGCAGCGCCCCGCGCACGCCGTTGAGCACGCCCTTCAGGTTCACATCGACGACGAGGTTTGTGTCTTCCTCGGAGATGACGTCGAAGCGGCCGTGCCGCGCCACCCCGGCATTGTTGAAGAGCACGTGCATCCTGCCGCCGCTCGCCGCGCCGAAGCGCGTGATCGCGTCCCGCCATTGCCCGGAATCGCGCACGTCGAGCTGAAGCGAGATCCTCTGCGCTTCTGGGATGTCCGCCTCGATGGCGTTTGCCGGAGCGATGTCCGCGAGCCCGACGAACCAGCCGCGGGCCGCGAAGAGTTTCGCGGTCGCCGCGCCGATCCCGGACGCCGCGCCAGTGATGAAGATGCTCTTCTTGTCCTGTTGCATGGCTCAATCCGCATCCATCGCGACGTCGAGCGTGCCGGCCGAATGCGTGAGCGCGCCGACCGAGATGTAGTCCACGCCCGTCTCGGCGATCGCGCGCACGCTGTCGAGCCGAACGCCGCCGGACGCTTCCAGGATCGTCCGTCCACGAACGAGTGCGACCGCGCGCCCAAGCTCCTCCACGTTGAAATTGTCCAGCAGCACCGCGTGCGGCTGATGCCGCATCGCTTCCTCGAGCTGCGCAAACGTATCGACCTCGACCTCGACCGCCATCATGTGCCCGGCCGCGGTCTTGGCCCGTTCGATCGCCGCGCCGATCGAGCCGGCCGCGGCGACATGATTGTCCTTGATCAGGATCGCGTCGCTCAGGGCATAGCGGTGTGGGCCGCCGCCCCCGAGGATCACGGCCTGCTTCTCCAGCGCGCGCAGGCCCGGCGTCGTCTTCCGCGTGCAGGCGATGCGCGCGCGCGTCCCGTTGACCGCCTCTACATAGCGCCGCGTCAGCGTCGCCACGCCGGAGAGCCGGCCGATGAAATTGAGCATCGTCCGCTCCGCCGCGAGGATGGAGCGGGCAAAGCCCTCCACCTCCGCGATGGTCGCGCCGCGCTCGGCCAGCGCGCCGTCGGGAACTTTCACATGAACGGAGAGGTTCGCATCGATGAGCCGCGCCGCGAGGCGCGCTGCGTCGAGGCCCGCGATGACGCCGCCCTCGCGCGCGCGAATGAGATAGCGCGCCCGCAGGGCCTGCGGAATTGTCGCGTCGGACGTCACGTCCCCGGCGATGCCGAAATCCTCATGCAACGCGAGCCGCACGACGGGCTCGATGATGAAATCAGGCAGAGCCATGCAGGAACGTCCTTCTCGGTGCGGCGGCCCGCGGGAAATCGCTGCGATAATGCGCGCCGCGGCTTTCTTCGCGCCCAAGCGCCGCGCGTGCAATAAGGTCTGCGGCGAGGAGCTCGTTGGCCCGGCCGTAGGTCCGCGACAACGTCTCGATTCCCTCGATCGCCCGGGTGAGGCCGGCGCGCTCGCGCTCGACGCCCACATCCCCCTGCATGAGCCCGCGCAGCGCCGCGCGCGCCTCCTGCGGCAGGGAGGGGGGAAGATCCGCCGCGCCGTTTTCCGCTGGCGGAGCGTCCTCCTCGCGAAGGCGCTCAGCGGCGCGATGGGCGAACACCACCGCTTCCAAAAGCGAATTGGACGCCAGCCGATTGGCTCCGTGCGCCCCGGTGGAGCTGCACTCTCCGATCACGGACAATCCCTCGAGCGACGCGCGCGCCCAGAGATCGGAGGCCACCCCGCCCATGTGATAATGCGCTGCAGGCGCGACCGGGATGAGGTCCGTTCGCGGATCGACGCCGGCCGCCATGCATGCGGCGAACACGTTCGGGAAATGCGCGGGAAACTCCGCGCCGATCGCCGCGCGCGCATCGAGATACGCCCCGCGCCCGGCCTGGCGCTGGCGATGGATCGCGCGCGCCACCACATCGCGCGTATCGAGCTCCGAGACGAACGACGCTCCCTCGCGATCAACGAGTTTGGCGCCCGCGCCGCGCAGCGCTTCGGTCGCCAGCGGCGCCGGATCGCGCCCGACATCGATCGCGGTGGGGTGGAACTGCACGAACTCCGGATCGGCGATGAGCGCGCCTGCGCGCGCCGCCATCGCCAGCCCATGGCCGCCTGCTTGCGGGGGATTGGTCGTCACCGCGTAAAGTCCGCCGACCCCGCCCGACGCCAGCACCGTCTCCGCCGCGTCGAGATCGGTCCGCGCCCCTTCACGAGAAAGACATGCCGCGCCGCGCACGCGTCCGTTGGCGTCCTGCAGCAGCGCGCGCGCCTGCAGCCCCTCGACGATCTCGATGTGCGTTGCGGCGCGCGCCGCCGCGATCAGCGCGTCCATGATCGCTTTGCCGGCAAGATCGCCGGACACATGCACGACGCGCGCGCGCGAATGCGCCGCCTCGAGGCTTCGCGCCAATGTTCCGTCAGAGGATCGATCGAACCGCACGCCGAGCGCGATGAGATCCGCGACCCGCGCCGGCCCCGCGTCCGCGAGCAGACGCGCCACGACCGGATCGACGAGCCCCGCGCCCGCCGCGATCGTATCGGCGGCATGCAGCTCGGGTGTATCATCGGCCCCCACCGCCGCTGCGATGCCGCCTTGCGCCCAGCCGCTCGCGGCCGCGTCGCCGAGCGGCGCCGGCGACAGCAATATCGCCCGTCGCGGCGCAAGCTTGAGGGCGAGGAAGAGGCCCGCGAGCCCCGCGCCGACGATGAGGACGGATGAGCGCGCGCTCACGACACCAGCGCGCCGGTGCTCTTCCGCCAGCGCACCGGCTCATTCCAGGCGCCGTGATCGACGAGCCGGCCGTGCATCGCCTCGGCGGAGTCGATCGTCAGCGAGAACTGATCCGGATTGTAATTGGGCGGGGTCGCGCGCACGAGGCGGCACGCGACGTTCAGCGTTCCCCGGTCGAGGCGCGCCAGGCAGGCCTCCTCGGCGCGATAGGCGCCGCCGTCCGGGCAGGTCTCCGCCACGCGCATCTCGACATCGTAGGAATCGGCCTCCGCTCGCGCCCGCAACAGCGCATCGCCGCGGATGATGCAGCCCGTGATGCGGTGCGCGTTGGTCTCGAACGCCCATGCCCCCGCCAGAGCGCCTCGCGCCGGAGCAGGGGCGTTTGAAGTCTGCGCCGCGGCGCTGGCGCCGAAAAGCATCAGCGCAGTCGCCAGCGCGCGGATCACGACACGAGGTCCGGTCTCGTGCGCCGCCAGCGGGCCGGCGCGTTCCAGGTTGAGACGAGTTCGCCCTGCATCGCGTCGGCGCTCACCACGCGCAGCGCGAAATCGTCGGGGGCATAATTGGAGGGCTGCACGCGCACGATCGTGCACGAAAGCCTGAGCGAACCTTGGCTGTGCACGGCGGTGCAGTCCTGCAGCGACCGCCAGGTTTCCCCGGAGGCGCACTGCTCCAGCGTCGAGAGCCGCACGGTGTAATTGTCGGGCCGCGCCGGCGTCAGCGTCGCTTCTCCGGTGATCGTGCAGCGCCGTTCAGTCGCCGCGTCGGTCTCGAACGCCCAGTTCCCTGCGAGCGCGTGGGTCGCGCCCGGTCTTGGCTGCGCCTGCGCGCTGAGCGGGACCGCGGTGAGGAAGAATGCGAGCACTATGAAGCGCATGGGACCACACCAGTTCGCCTAAACCAGTTCGACGGCGGCCTCCGGCAGCCCGACTTCGAAGTCGAGCGGCTTTTCGGTCTTCGGCAGCGCCAGCATGCGGTCGATCGCCTGCTTTGCGCGGACGCGCACCTCTTCGGGGATTTCCACCTTGTGCTTCATCTCCAGAAGCGCGTCATAGATGTTCGCCAGCGAGATACGCTTCATGTGGGGGCAGAGATTGCACGGCCGGATGAAGTCCGTCCGTGGCGAGGCCGCCGCCACATTGTCGCTCATCGAGCATTCCGTCAGCAGCAGCACCTTGCCTGGCTGGCGTTTGCCGACATACGCCGCCAGCGCCGCGGTCGAGCCGGCATAGTCCGACGCCGCCATCACTTCTGGGGGGCACTCGGGGTGCGCCAGCACGACGACGCCCGGGTGCGCCGCGCGGATCTCCGCGATGTCCTCAGCCGTGAAGCGCTCGTGCACTTCGCACCGCCCGTGCCACGCGATGATCTTCAGATCCGTCATCGCCGCGACATTCTTTGCGAGGAATTCGTCCGGAATGAGGATGACCCGGTCGGTCCCCCATTCCTTGGCCGCCCATTCGCAGACCTGCACGGCGTTGGAGGACGTGCAGGTGACATCGCTTTCGGCCTTCACCTCGGCCGAGGTGTTCACGTAGGTGACGACCGGCACGCCCGGATACTTGGCCTTGATGAGGCGCACGTCCGCGCCCGTGATCGAGGCCGCCAGCGAGCAGCCGGCGCGCAGGTCGGGGATGAGCACGGTCTTTTCCGGCGCCAGGATCTTCGAGGTCTCGGCCATGAAATGCACGCCGGCCTGCACGATCACCTTCGCGTTCGTGTTGGCGGCTTCGCGGGCAAGCTGCAGGGAATCCCCGCGGATATCGCCGACGCAGAAGAAGATCTCGCTGGTCATGTAATTGTGCGCCAGGATGATCGCGTTCTTCTCACGCTTCAGGCGATTGATGCCCGCGATGAGCGGCGCGTAGGCCGGCCACTCGAACGGCGGGATCAGCCGCTCGACCTTCTCGTAGAGCGCGTCCGTCTCGCGCTTCACCTCGGGTGTGAACGCCAGGCCCCGCTTGGCGGCGTCGTCGATCGGCCGGCCCGGCAGCTCGCAACCATCGCCCGCCAGGCGACGATCGGCGAGGAGGGGGGCGTCAATGATGCGGGCCATGATGTCTCCCTTGGCGCCAGACGAGGGCGCCGAGCTGGGCCTTAGGGCCGGCGGCTATTGGGCCGCCTTCTCACCCATATATGCTCAGTAGGAGCATATATGGGTGACGCAAACGCGGCGGGCAAGCCGCTCTCTCCACCTTATGCTTCAGATGAGCATAACTCGCGTCACGATACGCCCCGAGGGACTCGTGCGCAAGCCTGTGACGCGAACAGCTGGGCTCTATGCGCGCAAACGGAGACTAAGGGTGAGGCCGAGCGGGGTTGACCGGAAGGTGAGGTCCGCCGCGCTGCGCGCTGCAAGGTTCCGCAGAAGGATTTCGGGGTCACGGCTAAGCTCCGTGAGGCCGCGGGCGATACCGACGGCTCGGACGGCGGCGACCAGCAGCGCTGAGCGGCTGCAGCGGCGCCCTTCGCGGTCGCCCGACGCATGCTAAGAGCCGGACGAATCCGGAGCCGTTCATGCGAAAT
This sequence comes from Hyphomonadaceae bacterium, assembly GCA_016791425.1. Taxonomy (GTDB): domain Bacteria; phylum Pseudomonadota; class Alphaproteobacteria; order Caulobacterales; family Aquidulcibacteraceae; genus CADEEL01. The sequence goes on from JAEUMQ010000017.1 coordinate 239,821, forward strand.
AAGGCCGCGTCCTTTGTTCCCCTCGCGGCCGGTCTCGCGCTGGCCGCCTGCGCGACCGGGGAGCGTCCCGCGGCGCGCCCCGCCGTCGGACCCCAGCCGGTGGAGTTCTCTCTGCGCCCGGTCAACTTCTCGGACCTGCCGGGCTGGGCGAACGCCGATCTCGCGCCGGCGCTGACCGCCTTCAAGCGCCAGTGCGCCAGCTGGTCCGCGCGTGCGGCCGATGCGCCGCTGGGCGCCGGCGCGCGCTATGGCGGAACGGTTGGCTCGTGGGCGGCGGCGTGCGCGCAGGCCGCGAGCGTGCCGCCCGGCGCCGAGCGCGCCTTCTTCGAGAGCGCCTTCATCGCCTCCGCGGTGGAGGGGCCGGGCGATGCGCGCCTCACCGGCTATTACGAGCCCATCGTGCAGGCCTCGCGCTGGCCCGTGCCTGGGTTCACAGAGCCGATGCTGCGCAAGCCGAGCGACATGGTCACCGTCGATCTTGGCGCGTTCGCCGAAGCCTATGACAACGCCGAGCTGCGCGGCGCGCCGCGCACCTTGACCGGCAAGCTCTATGGCGATCGGGTGCGCCCGTATCCCACGCGCGCGGAGATCAACGCTGCGCCGCCTTCGCAGGCCTTCGGCTACATAAAGCCGGCCGATCTCTACAATCTGCAGGTCCAGGGCTCTGGACGCGTGCGCTTCAATGACGGGGTTGAGGCGCGCGCCGCATACGCCGCGCAGAACGGCTATCGCTGGCGCTCCGCCATCGGCGCCGCGCGCGATAATGGCCGCCTCACCGACGCGACCTGGCGCGGCTTCCGCGCCTATCTCGACGCCCTCACGCCGGACGGGGCGCGCGCCGCGCTCAACGAGGATCCCTCTTACGTTTTCTTCCAGGAAGAGCCGATCGCCGATCCCAGCGCAGGCCCGCGCGGCGCCGCCAACGTGAACCTCACCGCGTTGGGGTCGCTGGCGGTCGATCCGGCGTTTCACCCTTATGGCGCGCTGCTTTTCGTTGATGCGGTCTATGACGGCTACGCCTTCCAGCGCCTGCTCGTCGCGCAGGACACCGGCGGCGCCATCCGCCGCGGGCCTCGCCGCGGCGACGTGTTCTTCGGGTCCGGTCCTGAGGCGGGTCTCGCGGCCGAACGCATGAATTCGCAGGGCGTCCGCTTCTGGACGCTCATGCCGCGCGGCGCGCCGATCGCCGCGCTGGAAGACGACGCCGACGCCGGCTGAGTTCACATCAAGGGGAAAAGCATGATCCGTCACTTCGCAGGGGCGCTTGCAGCGTGCGCGCTTATTCTGTCCGCCTACGGAATGTCGCCGGCGTTCGCGGAGCCGGCGGCCCCGCCCGCCGCCGCGCCAACCCCAACGACGAACGCCGCAACGGACGCCTATCTCGCGAGCCTCCTCGCGCAGACCCGCGATGCGCCCACCGACGCCGACGTCGCGCGGGAAGCGGCTGTGCTCGGGGTCGAGCCTGCCGCGCTCCGCGCAGTGATGGAAGTCGAGGGCGGCCGCACAGCGTTCGCCGAAGACGGTCGGCCGGTCATCCTCTTTGAGCCGCATCTCTTCTCGCGCGCCACCCAGCGCCGCTTCGATGCTTCGAACCCGGCGGTCTCCTATCCGGTCTGGGACCGCAGCAAGTATCCCGCGACCCAGGCCGCGCGCTGGGCCCAGCTCTCCGAAGCCTACGCCCTCGATCCCGATGCCGCGCTCGGCGCCGCCTCCTATGGCCGCTACCAGGTTCTCGGGCGCAACTTCACCATGGCCGGCTATGCCGACGTCCGCGCCTTCGTCAGCGACCTCGCGTCCTCCGAAGCCAAGCAGCTGACCATCCTCGGCGCCACGATCCGCGGCTTGGGCCTCCTCGACGAGCTCCAGCGCAAGGACTGGGCGGGCTTCGCGCGCGGCTATAATGGCCCCGCGGGCGCAGCCCGCTATGGGGAGCAACTGACCGCCGCCTATGCGCGCCTGTCCGCTCCCAAGGCCCCCTGAGACCGGTCCCGGCGATCAGGACGGAGGATGACCCGGGGCGCCGGCCGTCCGCCGGGCGCGGCTCATGGTTAATTTTTGCCATGCCCAGGCCTGAAAGCTGGGCTAGGATGGGTGTGCGAGGGTCGGGCGCGGGGGGCGCGCCCGGAAGAGGCCGGAAGAGGGGTGTCATGACGTTCTACAAATGGATGGTCGGCGCTTTCCTGACCGTCATCATGCTGGCCGCGCTGGCGACCAACGCGTTCCTCTTCAACGCGCGCGCCTTCCAGTACAACCTGGCGCAGATCGCGCCGCAGACGAACGGCATCGTCTCGATCCGTGCGCTGGCGGCGGCCGACGAGCAGATCACCCAGATCTCGAACCGCACGGCGGCTCAGCGCGGCGAGCGGGCGCAGATCGAGGAGGCCATCGCTACGGTCAATGTGGCGGTCCAGGACAATCAAGCCGCCATCGGCCAAGGCATGATCGACCTCGCGCGGGCCGTCGCGGCCGCCGAAGACCGCATGGGCATGCAGAGCGCCGAGGCCGCCTCAGCGCTTGACAAGGACGCGCTTGAGGCGCGCGCGGAGGCCATCATGGTGTCGCCCGCGGCGGTGACGGCCCAGGCTCAGGCGCTTTCCGTGCGGCAGATTTCCGCGCGGCTGCGGGAGCTCGACGATCGGACCGTCCAGCTCCAGAACCAGCTGCGCGACCTGCAGACTCGCCAGCGCCAGGTCGGCGGCTCGCTGGCCGAAAGCGACGGCGCGATCATCGCGCTCAAGCGCTCGGTCGTCGGCGACCAGTACGAGCTCTACGACCGGGTGAAGAGCGAAACCGATGCGCTGCAGCGCGCCAGCCCCTACGGGATCGGCTCGTCCTTCGTGAGCGCTCACCCCGCCTTCCTGTCCACGCTGCTCGTGTTGCTGATGGGGTTGCTCGGTGCGCTTCTCTATCTCTTCCCCGCTTATATGAGCCGCACCAACCCGCAGGTGAGTTTCGCGGAGATCATCGTGCGGATGGTCTTCGGGATGGTGACCGCGCTCGCCTTCTACATCGTCGCCAACGCGACCCTGGCGGGCCTTTCCTTCGTGCCGGGGCAGTCGGAAAGCTCCAACGCTGCGCTGCTCAATCCGTTCGCGGTCGGCCTTGTCGGCATCATCGCCGGCGTCACGGCTGACGATATCGCCAAGTGGATCCAGCGGCGCGGCAACGAGATCCTGGGCGGCCGTCCGGGCGAGGCGCCGCCCGCGGTTTCGACCACCCAGTCCCAGGACCCCGGTTTCACCGGGATCAATCCGCACGGCGGCCCCCCGCCGGTCTGAGCCGCTTTCCTTCTCCCGCGGGGAGGGGAAGGGCCGGCTCGCTTCCAATGCGGCGGCGCAGCGTCTATGTCCCCACCAAAGGTGGAGGAAAGCATGCGACGCGCCGTGGTGGTCTCTTACGCCCGCACGGGCCTGGCGAAGTCCGCGCGCGGCGGCTTCAACGACACCCATGGCGCGACCATGGCTGGCCATTGCATCGCCGAGGCGGTGACCCGCGCCAAGATCGACCCTGCCGAGATCGAGGATGTCGTGCTCGGCTCAGCGCAGCCGGAAGGCGCCACCGGCCACAATATCGCGCGCCTCTCGGCGATCCGCGGCGGCCTGCCGGTGACGACGTCGGGAACCACGGTCAATCGGTTCTGCTCCTCCGGCCTGCAGGCGATCGCGCAGGCCTCGCACTATGTGATGAATGAGGGCGCCAAGGCCGCCATCGGCGGGGGCGTGGAATCCATTTCGCTCGTCCAGCTCGGCGGCCACTTCAACACCTACCGCTTCACCGAGCCGAAGCTGCAGGAGATGCGGCCCGATCTTTGGATGTCGATGATCGAGACGGCCGACATCGTGGCCGAACGCTACGGCGTCTCGCGCGAAGCGCAGGACGAGTACGCGCTGCGGAGCCAGCAGCGCATGGCCGCCGCGCAGAAGGCGGGCCTCTTCAAGGACGAGATCGCGCCGCTCGCCGTGACCATGAAGGTGATCGACAAGGCGACCAAGGCCGAGAGCTTCGTGGATCATGTCGTCGACAAGGACGAGGCCAATCGCCCCGACACCACGCTCGAGGGCCTTGCCAAGCTTGAGCCGGTGCGCGGGCCCGGCAAGTTCGTCACAGCCGGCAATGCGAGCCAGTTCGCCGACGGCGCCGCCGCGCTCGTGCTGATGGAGGAGAAGGAGGCCGAGAAGCGGGGCCTGCAGCCGCTGGGCGTCTTCCTCGGCTACGCCGTGGCCGGCTGCGCGCCCGACGAGATGGGCATCGGCCCCGTCTTCGCCATTCCCCGCCTGCTCGACCGCCAGGGTCTCAAGATCGACGACATCGATCTCTGGGAGTTGAACGAGGCCTTCGCCAGCCAATGCCTCTATTGCCGCGATAAGCTCGGCATCGATCCCGAGAAATACAACGTGAACGGAGGATCGATCGCCATCGGCCATCCCTATGGCGCGACCGGCGCCCGCCTCGCAGGCCACGCTCTGCTGGAGGGCCGGCGCCGAAAGGTTAAGCGCGTGGTCGTCACCATGTGCATCGGCGGCGGCATGGGCGCTGCGGCCCTGTTCGAAGTTTTTCCCGGATAGTCGCGACGCGGCCGATTTCGTGCGTATGATGGCGACGGTTGAAGGACGACCCACCTCCACGCCGGTCGAACGCCAAGGCGGCGTCCGCACAAGAAGCGCGCGATCTCGCATTCGAAGGGCTCGACGGGCTCTTGGGCTTTCACCTGCGCCGGGCGCAAGGCGCGGTGCACCGCAACTTCCTCGCGTCGCTCGCCGCGGTTGATCTAACTCAGAAGCAGACAGCGACGCTTTGGCTGATCGGCGCCAATTCGGGCGTGTCCCAGATCCAGATCGCCAATGAGCTTGATATGGATCGCGCCACGATGATGGCCATCATCGACCGGCTGGACGAGCGCGGCTACGTCCTGCGCCGCCGCTCGCAAACGGATCGGCGCCGCCAAGAGCTTTATCTGACGCCGCGCGGTCAGGCGATGCTGACGGAAGTAAAGGCGCGCATCGCCGAGCACGAACGCTGGATCAAGCGCGCCTTCAGCGAAGATGAAGTGCGCCGTCTGGCCGAGGCCCTACGGCGCCTTTATTGAGCCCCGCCTTCACCAGCGGCGTGATTGCGAAGAGCGGGCTGCTTTTCGCGATCACGCGCCGAGGCTTAGAAATCCGCCGCGAACGTCACCCAATAATTCCGCGGCCGCGCATAGATGATCTCGGCATAGCCCGAGGACGTGGTGGTCGATGAAGTTCCGGCCACCGGATAGAACTCGTCCGTCAGGTTCTCGCCGCTGACGATGATGCGGAACCGCTCGCCCGCGAATGCGATGGCACCGTTCACCAGCGTCACGGCGTCGTTTTGGGCGATGTTGACCGAATTGCCCGCATCGAAGAATTGCGCATCGCTGTAGCTCACATTGATGCGCGGCGTGATCGAGAACCTGTCGCTCACGTGGAACTCGTACGATACGGCGATGTTGCCTTGCCAATCCGGCGTGAACGGCAATTCGCTGGTGAGCGTCGCCGTGGCCGTGGGCGTGACCGCGCCGAACGGCGGCGGCGGCGTGATCGAATCGAACCCGTCGCTGAGATAGCCGAGGCTCGCGTCGATCTGCAGGTCAGCGGTGGGCGAGAACGCGAGCTCGAGCTCGCCGCCGTCGATCGTGGCGACGCCGGCATTGAAGAGCAGGGGCACCACGCCCAGCCGGTAGGTGAGCTGGATGTCGTCGTATTGCGTCGAGAACACCGCGCCGTTGAGGCGGAGGCTGTCGGTGAAGTTCGACTTGAACCCGAGCTCGAAGGATTCGGCGTTCTCCGCGCCGAACGCGATCGGGGCGTTGCCCGGAGGCGCGTTGTTGTAGCGCTGGTTGAAGCCGCCCGACTTGAAGCCCTGCGACCACGAGAAATAGGTCATGAAAGCCGGGGTCCAGCGGTACTGGATGCTCGCCGAGCCGATCGTCGAGGTGAAGTCCCGCGAGAATTCGTTGGACGCCAGGAAGAGGCAGCGCACCTGGGTCGGGGGCGCGCCGTTGAACGGGCAGAGCGCGGTCGGGATGGCCGGCTCCGGCGCCGTCGCCGGCGCCTGGTTGAAGAGGTAGCCCTGGATGCTCTTGGTTTCTTCCGTGTACCGAACGCCGGCGCTGGCGCTCAGCGCATCGGTGAAGTTGAACGTCCATTGCGTGAACGCGGCCCAGGCTTCCGCCCCGAGATGGACGCGCTGCGTGTCATAGGACGTTCCCGGATTGCCGATCGGCACGATGACGCGGTCGTACGTCTTTTCGTCGAAATAATAGAGCCCGACCACGCCGTCGAGGCGATCGGTATCGACGACGGCCTGCAGCTCCTGGCTGAACTGGTCGCTCACGCTGGCGTATTGCGTGTGCAGGATGAGGAGCGGCGTGTTGTCCGCGTCGCGCGCGCCGGTCCATTCCAGGCGCCGGTCCGCCGTGATCGATTTGAACGACAGCACGTCGCTCGCTTCCCATTCCGCGACCAGCGAGACGCCGCCGTTTTCGAGGGTGCTGTAGGCCGGCGCCGTGCCGCCATTCGTGAACGGCCCCTTCGCCTGCGCGTCGTTCGCGCAGCGCGCATCTGCCGTGGCCGGAACGAAGGGCGGCGGGAAGGTCGCGCCGGGGCAACCTGCCGCGACGCTGGCGGCGGCCGGGAACGTCTGCCGCTCGTTCATTTCGAGGAACACGAACGGCGAGCCGTTCTCGTCTTCCTTCGTGTAGTCGCCGCGCAGCGTGAGCGTCAGCGTATCGGTCGGCTGCCAGCGCAGGGTGCCTTGGCCGGTATAGGTGTTCTCATCGCCCAGATCGGCGCCGTCGAACACGCGCGTGACATAGCCGTCGCGCTGCCGGGCGCCGAACGAGACGCGCCCCGCGAGTTTGTCGCCCAGCGGCACATCGACCGCGGCGAATACTTCGCGCAGATTGTCTTCACCGAAGCCGACCCGAATGGTCCCGCCGAGTTCGTCGCCGGGCTGTTGCGTCGCCAGCAGCACCGCGCCGCCGATCGTGTTGCGTCCGAAGAGCGTGCCTTGCGGGCCACGCAGGATCTGCACATTGGCGATGTCGCGGAATTCCATCGCGCCGCCGACCGAGCGGCCCATGTACACATCGTCGATATAGATGCCGACGCCTGGATCGACGGCGGGAGTTGCGTCGGTCTGGCCGATGCCGCGGATGAACACCTGGGCGGCGGAATTGTTGCCTGTGAGGGTGCCGTAGCTCGTGAACTGGAGGTTGGGCGCCGCCTGGTCGAGATCGGTCGTGCTGAGGATGAGCTGGCGCTCCAGCGACGCCGCGGTCAGCACCGTCACCGCGACGGGCGTGTCCTGCAGGCTTTCCGTCCGCCGCCGGGCGGTGACCACGATCGTGTCGCCGCCGTCGGCGCTGGCCGTGGGGGTCTGAGCGGCCGCCTGCCCGAGGCAAAGCGGCGCCGCCGATGCGAGAAGGGCCGAAAAGCCGAGCCAGGCTGCGCGCCCATTCCGATTGTCTTTATCCCGCATCGTTGCCTCCCAGGAACGTTTGTATGTCATACATACAATACCGGAGAGTCGGCGCTGAGAAAGCTAATCCGGCCGAACCAAGCGGGCCGACGCAGCGTAAACCCTGACGCGTTGCCCAAGTGCAACAGAAGGTTGGAAGTTTGCTGCGCTGAAAGCGTTTACATAAGTACAGTTTGCGTCGCCGCCGCCAAACTCGCTTCAGAGGGCACTGCGACGGCCGAGATCGCCTGTGCGGTTTTCGCGTCCGCCGGCCGAAACGAGTGGGCGTGGCGGCTCGCACGCGCGCGTTCACCTACGTGCGTGCGAGGCTCTCATACACGGCCGTGAGGATACGCCCTTGGCGCAAGCTTTCGTATGGCCCTTTGATCCAGCGGTTCATCACGAAGCTAACCGACATGCGCTCATCGAGATCGACGAAGCCGAGCGAGCCGCCTTGCCCGCCCCACCACGCGATGCGGTGCTCCCGCGGATAGGGCCAGAGTGGCGAGTCGAGGGCGAACGCCGCCGCGCCGAACTTGACCGGCAGTCCCAAGAGCAGATCGAAGCCGTCCGACATTTGCTCGAACGCGCGGAACCGACCCTTGTCAGACAAGAGCCGCACGCCGTTCACGCCGCCTGACGCGAGCGCCTGATGGATTGTCGCCACCGAGCGCGCATTGCCATGGCCGTTGGCGCCGCCGACTTCGGCGCGCCGCCACGCCTTCGTGTGCGAGGTAAAGGGAGTGAGGGGCGGGTTGAGCCCGACGCGTTCCGCTATTGGATTGCCGCTGGGAAGCCAATCGCGCGCGCCTTTCACGAAGCAGGCGATGCGCCGATCATGCTCGGGCCCGATGCCGATATGATAGTCGGCGCCCAGCGGCTTCGCGACATGCTCCGCGAAGTATTGGCCGAGCGTCAGTCCGGTGATGCGCTTGATGACGCCGTTCACCAAGTGGCCGATGCAGATGCCGTGATAGCCTGACGCAGTCCCTGGCGCCCACCACGGCGACTGCCGCGCCAGAAGATCGCAGGAATAGTCGAGGTCGTAGACGTCCTCCCAGGACACGTCCTCGGTCCATCCGGCGAGCCCGGATGTGTGGCTGAGGATGTGCTTCACGAGAATGCCGGACTTTCCGTTCTGCGCGAACTCCGGCCAGTACTTTGCCACCGGCGCGTCGAAATCGAGCTCGCCTGAATCGGCAAGGACGAGCGCGGCCATCCCGGTCATCGTCTTGGTGATCGAATGCGTCGTGATGATCGTGTCGCGATCCCAAGGACGCTCGAACGTGTCGTCGAAATACCCGCCCCAGATATCCACCGCCGGCTCTCCGTCGATGAAGACGGCCACCGATCCGCCGATATCGTCACCGCTGTCGAGATTGTACTGCAGCGCATCGCGTATCCGTTCGAAGCGTTTCGGGCAGACGCCCCTGATCTTGCCCGCCTCGATCTCCGGATAGCGCTCCGGCGCGGTGCTGATCGTCGGGTTCCATTCTGGGCTCTTTCGCCTCTTCCTTCCCAGCATGATCGCCTCCTCGACAAAAGAAACAACAGCGTCCCTTTGACATCGATCAAAAGAGCCGCCATTGTATCTTTTGTCAATCATAAAGAGCCGCGCGCGTATCTTTTTACCCGCGTCGCTGCCCGAGATGCCGAAAGAGATTGAAATGTCAGGGAAACCCGCGAAACCGCGCCCCAAGGGGCCGGGCCGCCTATCGGCGGATGAGGCGGCGCGCCTGCCTGACCGATTGCTCGACGCGGCCCAGTCGGTCTTCATCAGCGTCGGTTATGCGCGCGCCACGATGGACGCGATCGCCGCCGCGGCCGGCGCCTCGCGCAAGACGCTCTATGCGCGTTATGCCAACAAGGCCGAAATTCTCGCCTCCGTCGTGAACCGCTTGCTCGACGCCGCGCTTGCGGACGCGGCGCCGAAAGGCGCGCCCGCGGTGGACGATCCACGCGCCGCGCTTCTGAAGCTGGCTCGCGAGCTGGCGAGCCTATCCGAAGCTTCGCAAGTAGCTGGCCTCAACCGCCTCATCTTCGCAGAGGCATATCAAGCGCCGGATTTGGCGCGGCTCTTCCTCGATCTGCACACTCGTGCGGCTGAGAATGTTCAGCGGACGCTGGAGACGCTGCACGAGGAGGGCGCGTTGCCGCTCATGCCGTGCCCCAGGTTTGCCGCGCTGATCTTCGTGGAGATGGTCGCCTCGATGCCGCGCCTGCGCGCGTTGTTGGGCGCTCCCTTGTCGAAGAAGGAGACGAACAAACTCACCGCCGCGGCGGTCGATATCTTCTTGCGCGGCTGCGGCGCAAGGTAGTTGCTAGGCGGCCTTGGCGAGGAAGAGCGTGCCCGCCGAATAGCCCGCGCCGAAGGCGCAGAGGAGGCCGCGGTCGCCGGTCTTCAGGTCTGCGCTATGCTTGTGGAAGCACACGATCGCGCCCGCGCTCGACGTGTTGCCGTACGTGTCGAGGATGGTCGGGCTTTCGTCTTCGGTGGCCTCCCGACCGAGCACGCGCTCGGCGATGAGCCGGTTCATGTTGGCGTTCGCCTGGTGCATCCAGATCCGCCGCATGAGGTTGGGCGCGAGATTGAGCTCGGCCATGTGGCTGAGGATCATCTCCGAGACGAGCGGCACGACCTCCTTGAACACCTTCCGCCCCTCCTGCACGAAGAGCTTGTCGGGATTGTTCATGGTCGCTGGATCGGCGCGGTTGAGATAGCCGAAATTGTTGCGGATGTTGCTGGAATACTTGCTCTTCAGCTTCGCGCCGAGGATCGCCCATGCGCCCGGCGGCGCCATGTCGGAGCTCTCCACCAGCACCGCGGCGCCGACATCGCCGAAGATGAAATGGCTGTCGCGCGAGCGCCAGTTCATGTGCCCGCTGGTGATCTCCGGCGCGACCACGAGCGCCGAGCGCGATTGGCCCGCGCGGATATAGTTCGCGGCCGTCACCACGCCATAGACCGCCGAGGCGCATCCCACGATCATGTCGAACGCCGCGCCTTCGCAGCCGAGCGCCGCCTGGATTTCGATCGCCATCGCGGGATACGCCCGCTGCATGTTGGACGCCGCGCAGATAACCAGGTCCACGTCCGCCGGATCGCGTCCGGCGCGCTGGAGCGCATCCTTCGCCGCCGCGACGCCCACTTCGGCCATCAGCGACAGCTGGTCGTCCGGTCGCTCCGGCAGGTTGGGGTGCATGCGGTTGATGTCGAGCACGCCCGCCTTGTCCATCAGGAAGCGCGACTTGATGCCCGAGGCCTTCTCGATGAACTCGACGCTGGAGGGCTCAAGGGCCTTCAGCTGCCCGGCCGCGATCTTGGCCGCGTTCTCGCGGTTGAACTTCTCGACATAGGAATTGTAGGAGGCGACGAGCTCGGCGTTGGAGACCGCATGGGGGGGCGTGTAGAGCCCCGTGGCGGAAAGAACGATCGCCTGGGCGCTCACTTCTTCTTACCCCGCTTCTCTTGGCGGGGCCGGTAGGAGGCCGCAGCGCGCACCTGTTCCTCGACCCGGCGCATGCAATCGCCGTCATAGCGCGGCCGGTCCGGCGGGGAGTCCTTTTCCAGGCACACGGCCTTCTGCGCCGCCTCGATGCGCCGGTTTTCGTCGGTGGCGCAACTCATTGCTGCGGCTGCGCCGACCGCGACGGCCGCCACGAGGGCCAAGGTGCGAAGCATGCAAACTCCTCCAACCGGCTCTTCGATAGAGCCGGGACGCCCGCCGGTCCAGCCCGCCCCGCGCCGCCGCAGCCTCGCCGGGCGGTCCGCGGCGCCCATCTAGCGGGCGGTGCGCGGACCAAAGAAAAGCCAAGCTAGAAAGCCGAGATAAGGCAGGAAAAGGACGACAACGATCCAGATCGCCTTTGACATCGGCGTGGCGCTGCTCTGGGCGACGTTGAAGACCGACCAGAGCGCCAGTACGAGCGCGATCAGGAAGCCGATCGTCACGAAGGGCGGCCAATCCTGTCCGAACATCCAGTCCTCTCCCTCAATCCCCTTCGCCTGCCCTTGGCAGGATGAGCCATTCCGGCGGGTCGAGCCGGGCGGGGGCGCCCCCGACGCTGAGCGCGCGCCCCTGTGCGGCGGCTTCCAGGGCCCGGTCAAGCCGCAAGAGGCCGATGCCGCGGCCGTCGGCGGCGGCGCGGATGTCGCCGACTTCCACCTCGCCCGCCAGCACGGGAGTTCCTTTGCCCGGGGCGTCCTCCACCGCCAGGCGGCAGAACTTCTTGCGCGTCGTGGCCCGTCGCTTCATGCGGCTCACGTTCTCCTGGCCGACGAAGCAGCCCTTGTCGAACGCGACCCCGTTCAGCTCCTCGAAGAGGGCTTCCAGCGCGAACACCTCGCCGGGCCCCGCGTCTGCGGATAGCTCCGGAACCCCCGCCGCCAGCCGATGCGCGAGGAGCCGCCCCGGATCAGCCGGGGCAGGGATGGGCGCCAGGCGCCGCCAGCCATAGCCCGGCCGGCGGGGGTCCGGCGCGGCGAGCGGCTGCGGCGATTGCGGCTCCAGATGGAATTGCGCGAAGAGCCGGTCGGAGACGTCCTCGATCGTCGCCTGGGCGCGAAGCTTGTACATGGCCAGGCGCGGCAAGAGCTCCGCGGACGGCGTCTCCACGAAGAGCGCGTCCTCGCCGCGCCAGACGAAGAGATCGGCGAACACCTTGCCTTGCGGCGTCAGGAGGCCGGCATAAAGGACCTGCGACTGCCGCAGACGATCAAGATCGTTTGTCAGCAGATTGTTGAGGAAGCTTGCCGCATCCGGTCCGGCGATGCGCAACACCCGATGCTCCAGCCCGATGGCGGCCAAACCGATCTCCCTGCCTCTTTTGACATGGGCGCTCCTCGCCCGGCTGGCAAACCGGTTTCCCTCCCGGGCGAAATCCAACTAGAGCCGGCGCCGATGGGCGACATCCTGTTCATTTCCTCCACCAGGATCGGCGACGCGGTCTTGTCTTCCGGGGCGCTGGCCCATGCCCAGAAGCTCTTCCCGGAGGCGGGGGTCGTCGTCGCGTGCGGACGCCTGCCGGCGCCGCTCTTCCGCGCCACGCCCAACCTGAAATCGCTGCATGTGGTGGATCGCCGCTCCTCCGGCGGACACTGGCTGCCGCTGTGGAAAGCGCTGCGCGGTGAACGCTTCGACCTCGCCATCGACCTGCGCGGCTCGCTCATCACGTACGGGCTGCGCGCCAAGCGCCGCATCCGCCACGCCAAGAGCGCCCAGGTGCGCCACAAGGTGGAGGAGATCTCGGCCCTCATGGGCGCGCCGTGCCCGCCGAGGCTGCACATCGACGCCAAGGCCAAGGCCGACGCAGCGACCGCCGGCAAGGGGCCGCTCTTGGCGCTGGGACCGGGCGCGAACTTCATCGGCAAGCGCTGGCGCCCGGATCGATTCGCTGCGCTGGCGCGCCGCCTGACCGGACCTCTGGGCGCACTTTCCGGCGCGCGCATCGTCATCCTCGGCAGCGACGAGGACGCCGTTATCGCGCGAGAAATCGTGGACTCCCTCGACGCCGACGGGCTCGAGACGATCGATCTCACCGGCAAGCTCGACCTTCTCGCCTGCGCCGCGCTGCTGGAGAACGCCACGCTCTTTGTCGGCAACGACAGCGGCTTGATGCACATCGCCGCCGCGACCGGCGCAGCGACGCTCGGCCTCTTCGGCCCCTCCGATGAGCGGGTGTACGGACCATGGGGCGTGCGCACGAAGGCGCTGCGCGGCCGCGCCTATGAGGAGATCATGGCGGTGGGCCCCTTGCAGCTCATCGACCGCACCCTCATGGACGACGTGGGCGTCGATGCGGTGGAGCACGCCGCGGGCGAGCTGATGCGTGCAGGAGGCTTGGCGTGACTTTCGATCTCATCATCAAGGGCGGAACGATCGTCAACCACGCCGGCGAAGGGCTCGCCGACATCGGCGTGCGAGGCGGGCGCATCGCTGCGATCGGCGATCTGGCGACCGCGTCCGCGGGCGAGACATTCGACGCCAAAGGGCTGCACGTGCTGCCTGGCGTGATCGACACGCAGGTGCACTTCCGCGAGCCCGGCCTCACCCACAAGGAAGACTTTGCGACCGGCTCCGCTGCAGCCGCCCTCGGGGGCGTCACCGCCGTGTTCGAAATGCCGAACACCAATCCCAGCACCACGAGCACAGAAGCGCTCGCCGACAAGCTCGCCCACGCCAAGGGTCGCTTCCACGTCGATCACGCCTTCTATGTCGGCGCCGCCGCGGAGAATTTCGACCAGCTCGGCGATCTGGAGCGTCTGCCCGGATGCTGCGGAATCAAGACGTTCATGGGCTCCTCCACCGGCTCGCTCCTCGTCGGCGACGATGCCGGCCTCGACGCGGTCCTGCGCAACATCAAGCGCCGCGGCGCGTTCCACGCCGAGGACGAGACGCGCCTGAACGAGCGCAAGCCGCTGGCGCGCGCCGGCGACTGGACGAGCCATCCCGAAGTCCGCGACGCCGAAACCGCACTGCGCGCCGTCAAGCGGCTTGTCGCGGCCGCGCGCAAGCATAGGAAACGCGTCCACGTCCTGCACGTCTCTTCAGCTGTTGAGATGGAATTCCTCGCTACCGCGAAGGATGTCGCGACGGTTGAGACCCTGCCGCAATTCCTCTCCTTCGAAGGCCCCGGCGTCTACGAGCAGCTGCACGGCTTCGCGCAGATGAATCCGCCCATCCGCTACGCCGCCGATCGCGCGGCGCTCTGGTCGCTCGGCATCGCGCAGGGCGTCGTAGACGTTCTGGGCACGGATCACGCCCCGCACACGCGCGAGGAAAAGGAAAAGGCCTATCCGCAATCGCCGTCCGGCATGCCGGGTGTGCAGACGCTTGTTCCCGTGATGCTCACGCACGTCGCGGAAGGGAGGCTTTCGCTGGCGCGCTTCCTCGATCTCACCAGCGCCGGCCCCGCGCGGATCTTCAACATCGCCGGGAAAGGACGTATCGCTCTTGGCTACGACGCCGATCTCACCCTCGTCGATCTCGCCGCCCGTCGCACCATCACCGCGGCCGACCAGGCGACCAAGGTCGGTTGGACCCCGTTCGACGGCTTCGCGGCGAAGGCCTGGCCGATGGCGACGATCCTGCGCGGCCGGATCATCATGCGCGACGGCGCTCTCGCCCCGGCCATCGGCGAGCCGATCCGGTTCCTGGAAACGCTCTGATGAACGGCAGGGATCGCTTCGTTGCGCTAATGGTCGCCAAGTTCGGCCGCGACCGCTGGAACGAGCATCTCAAGATCGTTGGTAACCTGCTCAACGCTGTTGCCGCTGCGTCTGTGATTGGCGCCTTGGTGGCGCCGCTGGTGAATCAAGCGTCTGCTACCCCTGATGTGAGCGGGGCTCTCCTGATTGCTGGCGCCAGCTTCCACTTTGCAGCGCACCTCACTGCGCGCTATATTGCGGGCAAGGACTAGCGATGGACTTTGGCCTCCACACCCTGACCGTGACGCTCGCGACGATGGCGTTCTGCTTCGTTATGCTCTTCTTCATCGTGCCGCTTTTCCCTGGCGACGGCCGCGAAGCAGAGCGTCTCGCCCAATGGGAACGTGAGCGCCAGGAACGCGAAGCAGCCTCCAAGGCCGCCGAATAACTAGGCCCGCGCCGCGCGATAGATATCCGCATCCTCTTCCGAGAAGCAGCAGAAGATCACGCGCAGCGGCTGCGCCAAATTGCTGAGCGCCGCTTCTGTGCTCGCCAGCGCGATCTCGCACCCGAGCTCCTTCGGCCATCCGAACGCCCCTGTGCCGAGCGCTGGAAACACGATCGAGCGGCAGCCGCTCGCGTCAGCCGCGGCGATGCAGGCATGATAGCAGCGCCCGAGCCGCGCGATCTTCTCCGCTTCATCGCCGGCTGCGAAATAGATCGGCGCGACGGTGTGGATCACGTACCGCGCCGGAAGATCGAAGCCTGGCGTCACCAGCGCTTCGCCCTCAGCAAGCGGGCCCTTGGCGGCGAGCAGCGCGTCGAGCCTCGGCCCCGCCGCCCCGCGCAACGCCCCGTCCACGCCGCTGCCGCGCACGAGCGCGCTGTTGGCCGCGTTCACGACTGCGTCCGCCGCCAGCCGCTCGATGCGGCCGACCAGTATCTCCGAAGCAAACGGCATGATGGGCCATTCTAACCCGGTTCCGCCGCTTTGTCCCGACGGCGCCGTGCGCGGCATATTCTTCCGCTTTCCTTTTGCGCCTCGACGCGCTTCAACGGGTCATGATCGAACTCCTCCTACGCCCCAAGGCGCACGATCTCGGCGACGGCTTCGTGGTGCGCCGCGCTCTGCCGCAGGCGCAAGCCCGCGCGGTCGGGCCCTTCGTTTTTCTCGACCAGATGGGCCCTGTCCGTTTCGCGCCGGGGCAGGGGATCGACGTGCGTCCACACCCGCACATCGGGCTCGCCACCATCACGTTCCTGTACGAAGGCGAGATCCTGCACCGCGACTCGCTGGGCTTTGTGCAGCCGATCCGCCCTGGCGAAGTGAATTGGATGAGCGCAGGCAAGGGCATCGTCCATTCCGAACGCACGCGTGATGAAGTGCGCGCCGCCGGCGGCGCCGTCTTCGGCTTGCAGGCCTGGGTCGCGCTTCCGCTCGAGCACGAGGAATCCGAGCCTTCCTTCACGCACGTGCCTGCCGACGCGCTCCCGCGCTGGAGCGAAGGCGGCGCCGAGCTCACGCTCATCGCCGGCCGCTCGCACGGCAAGTCATCGCCCACCCCGGTTCTTTCCGAGCTCGTCTACGTTTCCGCCGCCATGCCGCCCGGCTCGACGTTCAAGATCCCCGCCGAGCACGCCGAGCGCGCGATCCACCTCGCCGACGGCGCCATCGAGCTCGACGGCCGCACGCTCGAACCGGGCGATCTGGCCGTTCTCGGCGAAGGCGAGGCGGTGGCGCGCGCCATTCAGCCGTCCCGCGTCGCGCTCCTGGGCGGCGCGCCGCTCGATGCGCCGCGCACCATCTGGTGGAACTTCGTCTCCAGCCGCAAGGATCGCCTTGAAGAGGCCAAAGCGCTCTGGCGCGCCGGCGGCTTCGAGCGTGTGCCGGGCGATCCCGAATTCATTCCTCTGCCGGAGCACTGATATGCTGGGCGCTGACGCTCTGGTGAAGACCCTCGCCGATTGCGGCGTGACGCTCTGTCTCGGCAATCCCGGCACCAGCGAGATGCATCTCGTTGCTGCGCTCGATCGCGAGCCGCGCGTCCGCCCTGTTCTTTGCCTCTTCGAAGGCGTCGCGACCGGCGCGGCCGACGGTTACGCCCGCATCGCCGGCAAGCCGGCGATGACGCTCCTGCACCTCGGCCCGGGCTTCCTGAATGGCGGCGCTTATCTGCATGACGCCCGCCGCGCCTTTTCGCCCGTGATCAATGTCGTCGGCGATCATGCAACGACGCACGCGCATCTGGATGCGCCCCTCGCATCCGACGTCGAAGGTCTGGTGAAGCCGCTGGCCGGCTGGCTCGATGCCGCGCGCACCTCCGCCGAATCCGGCCCAAAGGCCGCTGCCGCCTATGCTGGCAGTCTTGGTCCGCCCGGATGCAATGCCTTTCTTCTGCTTCCGGCCGATGCCGCGTGGAGCGAAGGCGGCGAAACCTCCAAGCCGCAAGCCGCTCCCGCGCGTCGCGCCCCGAGCGATGTGGACGCCGTCGCGAATGCCGTGCGCGCGGCCAAGAAGCCGGCCGTGCTTCTGAACGGAGACGCTCTCTATGCGGAGCATTTGGAGCATGCGGCGCGCCTGCAGGCCGCCGGCGTCGTGGTCTTCCTCGACACCTTCGCCACGCGCCAATCCCGCGGCGCGGGCCGCTTCGCGCCGATGCGCCTTCCTTATTTCGCCGAGCAGGCGCTCGCCGCGCTCGAAGGCGTCGATCTCCTCGTCACGGCTGGCACGAAGCATCCCGTCGCGTTCTTCGCCTATCCCGGCAAGCCCGGCGAGCTCACGCCCGAAAACGCGAAGCGAATGAGCCTCGGCGGTCCCGAAATATCGTCCGCCGCCGCTGTCGCTGCGCTGGCCGACGCGCTCGATGCGCCCCGGCAGGGCTTTGCGCTTGCAGCGCCATTCGCGCCCGAAGCGCCGAAAGGCGCGCTCTCGCCGGAAACGATCGCAACCTCGCTGGCGCGCCACATGCCCGAAGGCGCCATCGTGGCCGACGACAGCGTCACCGCAGGCATGTCGCTCTATCCGATGACGGCCGGCGCCGCCCAGCATGACTGGCTCTTCCACACCGGCGGCGCGATCGGGCAGGGCATGCCGATGGCCGTCGGCGCGGCGCTCGCCGCGCAGGAGATGAAGTCCGACCGCCGCGTCCTCGCTCTGTGCGGCGACGGCGCCGCCGCCTACACCCTGCAGGCGCTCTGGACCGCCGCGCGCGAGAAGCTCGACATCACGTTCGTGGTCTTCGCCAACAAGGCCTACCGCATCCTCCTGGTGGAGCTCTTCCGCACCGGCGCCGGCAATCCTGGCCCTGCGTCCAATGCGATGTTGACGCTCTCAAATCCCACGATGGAATGGACGCACCTCGCCCAGGGGTTCGGCGTGCCGGCCATGCGCTGCGAGACCGCCGAGGATTTCGACCGCCGCTTCGCGCGCGCGATCGCCCAGCCCGGCCCCATGCTGATCGAAGCGATCGTCTGATGGTTCGCGACGGCTATCCGTCGATCATTCTCACGGCCGATATTGCGCTGACCGAGCTCGCCGCGGCGTTGGGCGAGTGCCTCGGAACGCCGCATGTCACGCTCTATCACTGGTGCGAGGACGAAGGTGAAACCTGGCCCGACGCCGATCCCATGATCATCGACGTCGGTTCGTTCGACCTGGCCGCGCCCTGCATCCGCGCGAGCGTCGTCCGCCATAAGGCCGGCGACGCGAAGATGCACGTCGATATCGATTACGACATTCTCGATCCGCCGCCGTTGCCGGCGTTCGCGGCGCGCCTTGCCGCAAAGCTCGAAGCGCCGGTCATTTATGATTCAGGCGCCCGTAGCCCGTTCGCCTATTATCGCGCCTGGCCGGATGGGCGCGTCGATCCCGTCTATGTCGATCCGGGTGAAGGCGCCGCGAGCAGCATCCGTCCTGATCCGCATGAAGGCAAAGCGCGATGAGCGAGCGCCGCCCCGTCGCGGGCATTGGCGTTGTCTGCATCCGCGGCGACGAGGTCCTCCTCATCCGCCGCGGCAAGCCGCCGCGCCTCGACGAATGGTCGCTTCCCGGCGGGCGTCTCGAATGGGGCGAGACCGCGCACGCCGGCGCGTTGCGTGAACTGAAGGAGGAAACAGGCGTCGAGGCCGAGATCGTCGGCCTCGTCGATGTCGTCGATTTCATTGCAGAGGACACGCATTATGTCCTCGTCGATTATGCGGCGCGCTGGGTCGCCGGTGAGCCGGTCGCCGGCGATGATGCGCGCGATGCGCGATTTTTTCCCTTGCGGGAAGTCCCGTCCCTGCGGCTCTGGTCGCAAACCGAGCGCGTCATCCGTGACGCCGCCGCGATCGTGTGTGCGTGAAAGGCGAACCGATTGGCGCGTCAGCCGCGTCGCGCGCTAAACTCTCGCGATGGGCGATAAGAAGAAGCGCAAGCTGAAAGAGGCCGCCAAGGCCGCTTCTCAGGCGGCCTCGCATGCCGCGTCCGAGGCCGCCGAGGCGGTCGAGGACGGCATCGACATGACCCATCGCGTCCTCAGGAAGCAATTGAAGGAGCGCCCCGGTCTGACATTGGGCGCCGCCGCGCTCGCTGGCCTTCTTATCGGGATCATGCTCACGGGGCGCCGCCAATGAGGGCGCCGAAGAGGTCCCGCCGATGATGGACCGCGTGTTCGAAGGCATCATCGCCACCGCCGCGATGGCCGCCGCCGCCGTCATGGCCGTGTTCGCCGCTGGGTTCGCGCTCTACGCGCTGTTGTTGACGTGGCTGCAACCCGCCGCCGCCGCCGCCGCCGTGGCCGGCGCGGCCGCGGCTTTCGCGGCCGTCTTCGGCATGCTCGTCCGCGCGCGCGCCGAACACCGCAAGCTGATGGAGGAAGTCGAGCGCGCCAGGGCGGTTCAGGCCGCCGCCCAAAGCGCCGCCCAAAACGCCGCGCAGGCTGCCGCAGCGGCGCCCCGCAGCGTTTTTTCCGCCGACGTCTCCAGCTGGCTCAATGAGCATCCCCTCGCGGCGCTGGCTGTTTCTGCGCTGGGCGGCTTCCTCGCCACCCGCCACCCCGCGCTGGCCGGCGAGATCATCGCCGCGCTCCGCGGCTTTCGTCGCGACACCGACAGCTAGCAAGCTTTGACAGGACCCGCCGACGCGGGGGAATGTGCGCCCCCCAAAAGTGCCCTGGGGGGAGGTGCGACATGCGAATGCTTTTGGCTGGTCTGGCGGTGCTTGCGATCATGGTTGGGTCAGCCGACGCGCGCACCTGGCGCGTGCGCCCCGGTCCTGATGCACAGGCGCAATTGCAGGCTGCGCTGATCAGCGCCCAGCCGGGCGACACCGTTCGCCTCGACCGCGGCCGCTTCGCGCTGACCGCCGGGCTTTCCCTGGATGTCGATCGCGTGACGGTTCGCGGCGACGGTCACGATCGCTCTATCCTCGACTTCTCCGGCCAGACGCAAGGCGCCGAGGGCCTCCTCGTCACCTCCGATCGCGTTACCTTGCGGGACTTCGCGGTGGAGAATTCCAAGGGCGACGGCGTCAAGGCCAACGGCTGCACCGACATCACGTTCTATCGCGTGCGCGCCGAATGGACGCGCGGCCCCAATCCGCAGAATGGCGCTTACGGGCTCTATCCGGTGAACTGCACCAACGTGCTGATCGACGAATCGATCGCGCGCGGCGCTTCCGACGCCGGCATCTATGTCGGCCAGTCGCGCAACATCATCGTCCGCAAGAGCCGCGCGGAATACAATGTCGCCGGCATCGAGATCGAGAACAGCTGGAACGCCGACGTGTTCGAGAACACCGCCATGCACAACACCGGCGGCATTCTTGTCTTCGACTTGCCGGCCCTGCCGCAGAAAAACGGCCATGACGTGCGCGTGTTCGACAATATCGTGGCCGACAACGACACGCCCAATTTCGGCGCGCCTGGCTCCACCGTCTCCGTCGTTCCGCAAGGCACAGGCGTGCTCGTCATGGGCGCGCGCAACGTGCACGTCTTCAACAACGAGATCGGCGGCAACGGCACCGCCAACGTGATCGTGATCGCCTACCGCAACACCATCGAGGACGCCGCCTACAATCCGCTCCCGCGCGACATCGTCATCCGCGACAACCGCTTCGGCAGGACGGGCTTTGCGCCCGCCGGCGAGCTGGCTGGCCTGGCGCAGGCGGGGGTTCCGCTCCCCGACATCCTCTGGGACGGCTCCGAGACCTACAATGCCGGCGGCACGCCGCGCACCGAGGTCGTGCGCATGACGCTCAGCAACAATCGCGCCGAAGGCCGCGAGCCGACCTTCCTCTCGCTCGGCATCCCCGTCGCCGGCAGCGACGTCTCCGAAGCGCAGCCGAACGCGAACCCGCCGCCGGCCGCCACGGCCGAAGAGCCCAGGCGCGTGCGCCTCCCGAACTGACGGGGCGCCGATGCGGCTCTTCGCGTTCCTCCTCGCGGCGCTGGCGCTCCTGGGCGTCGCCGCCGCGACGACGCGCGCGCGTCCGGTCAACGCGGTCGCGCTGCTCGGCCCTCCGCAGGAAACCCTCGCCGCCTATCGCCTCTTCACCGACGGCGGCGCCCGCGCGCCGAATGCCGGCGTCACGCCCTATGATCTCAACAACGCGCTCTACGCGGACGGGGCGATGAAGTTCCGCTACGTGTTCATCCCGCCGGGCGCGCGCGCGTCCTACAGCGCCGACGACGTCTTCGAGTTCCCCGTCGGCGCCGCGCTCATCAAGACGTTTGCGATCGCCGCCGACATGCGCCGTCCGGCCGAGAGCGTCCGCTATCTGGAGACGCGCCTCCTCATCCGCCAGCGCGCCGGCTGGGTCGCTTTCGCCTATGTTTGGAACGAGGACCAGACCGAAGCCCGCCTCGCGCCGATCGGCGCCGAAGTCCCGGTCCAATGGATCGACGAGGCGGGGGCGACGGTCGCGCTCAATTGGCGCGTCCCGAACCGCAATCAGTGCAAGGGCTGTCACGACCGCGACGGCCGGATCTCACCCATCGGCCCCACCGCCCGCAACCTCAACAAGGATCATCTGTACCGGGACGGCGCGACCGAGAACCAGCTCGTGCGCTGGGCCGCCTTCCTGGATGGCGCGCCTGCGCCTTCAGAAGCGCCGCGCGCGCCGGCGAGCTTCGATGCCGCCTCCGGCCCGCTCGACGCCCGCGCCCGCGCCTATCTCGACGTGAATTGCGCCCACTGCCACAACCCGCACGGACCCGCGAGCGTCTCCGGCCTCGATCTGCGCGCCGCCAATCCTGACCCAGTCACCCTCGGCATCCGAAAGCGCCCCATCGCGGCGGGGAGGGGCGCCGGCGAGCGCCTCTACGCCATCGCCCCCGGGCGCCCGGATGCTTCGATCCTGCTCTATCGGATGCAATCCCTGGAGCCCGGAATCATGATGCCGGAGCTGGGCCGTCAGCACACGGACGGTGCGGCGATTGCTCTCATCCGCGAATGGGTCGCCGGCATGGACGCGCCGCGCTGACCTGATCTACCCCTGGCCTATGTCGGACAGAAAGCCCGCCGCCGTCGAGCAGACCTCGCGGACGCCCTTCCTCGAGCGCGCCGTGGAGGGAACGATCTACGCCAGCCGCTGGCTGATGGCGCCGGTCTATCTGGGCCTCATTGTCGCGCTCGGGATTCTGATCGTCACCTTCTTCCGCGAGCTCTATCTCCAGGCCCCCGGCATCCTCGACATGGACGAGACGGACATCATCCTCCTCGTCCTGACGCTCGTGGACCTCTCTCTGGCGGGCAACCTCGTCCTGATCATCCTCTTTTCGGGATACGAGAACTTCGTCTCCAAGATGGACGTGGCGCGCGGCGACGCCGATCGCCCCGAATGGATGGGAACGCTCGACTTCTCGGGTCTGAAGATCAAGCTCATCGCCTCGATCGTTGCGATCTCGGGCATCCACCTTCTGAAGATATTCATGAACATCGAGCACTACTCGGTGGACCAGCTGCAATGGTACGTGATCATCCACCTGACGTTCGTGTTGTCCGGCGTCGCCTTCGCCGCGATGGACTGGATCGAGGCGAAAAGCCACGCGGTGAAGTGAGCGTCGCGCCTCTACCCGAAGACGGTCAGCGCCGTCCGCACGGTGAGCCAGATGAGCGCGACCGTGCCCAGCGAGAAGACGAAGAAGCGGATCGTCACCCGCCCACTTGCCTGCACGAGCGAATGCAGCACCCGGATCGCGACATAGGCCCAGGCAAGCTGGATGGACAGCGTGTCCGGCGCCCCGACGATCTGCGTCGCCAGCGCCACCGCGTAGAACACGGTCGGCTGCTCGTGCAGGTGGTTGTAGTTGGCTGCGATGCGGTTCACGCCGGGCGGCAAGAGATCGAGGTCCGCCTTCGTGGCCTTGTCCGGATTGATCTTCGCCTTGCGCATGGCAGGGATGCGCGTCGCGTACATCCAGAGCCACAGCACGAAGGTCCAGAAGACGAGCGCCAGCACCGGCCCGATCATGCCGTGCCCGTAGAGTATCTGTTCGTACATGTTTCCTCCCCCAGCACGCTCTTAGTCGTGCGTGTGCCCATGCGTGTGGCCATGCGCGTGGCCGTGATGATCGTGCCCGTGATCATGGCTGCGCCACTCCACCGAATAGAGCGGATGGGGATCGCGGAATCCCTTCAGCAGCCTGAGGCCGAGCGGCGTCAGGGGAAAGTGGGCGCCAACGTGCTCGCGCACGTCTTCGGTGATGACCACGGCGTCCACCGATGCGTCCTGGCAGATCCGCGCCGCCATCTGAACGGTCGCGCCGAAGAGGTCGTTGGAATCGCGCACCGGCTCCCCGACATGCACGCCGATCCGCATGTGCACCGGCTCCGCGCTGGAGCGGTTGAACGCGGCGGCGGTGCGCTGGATGTTGCACGCGCAGTGCACCGCTTCGAGCGGCGCCGCGAACGCGGCCATGATCCCGTCGCCGGTGTGCTTCACCTCGCGGCCGCTGCAATTCGCCAGCGCGCGCCGCACGAAGCTGTCGTGCGCGCGGACGAATTCCATAGCACGCGCGT
Source organism: Hyphomonadaceae bacterium (assembly GCA_016791425.1). Taxonomy (GTDB): domain Bacteria; phylum Pseudomonadota; class Alphaproteobacteria; order Caulobacterales; family Aquidulcibacteraceae; genus CADEEL01. The sequence goes on from JAEUMQ010000017.1 coordinate 263,447, forward strand.
CGCCGAGCCGCTCGGTCATCTCCGTGGAGTTGACCATGTCCGTGAACATCACCGCCCGCAGCGCCGATTCATCGATCGGCTGCTTGTTGAGGATCGTCGAGGCGGGATCTGTGATCCGCCCGAGGAAGGCCTCCACCACCGCGACGTCCACCTCGATGATCTCGCCCGGCGTGAGCCCGTGCGCCTCCTTGTGCACGCGGATCGCCGTCTCCGGATCGGGCGCATCCACCAGGCAGAAGACGTTGCAGGTGCGCTTGTCGAACCAATAGGTGAGGTATTCGACGCCGTATTTCCCCTGCGTGGCGACGTCCTGCGCGTGCGCCGCCGCGACGTCCGCGGCCGTCACGTTGCTGAGCGAGTGCCGGTCCAGGTAAATCGGCATGGGAAAGCGAACCTCCGCGCGGGTTGTACCGCACGACGATACGCGCGACAAATCCTCCCGAACCCTCTCATCTAGCGCATGCTTCAGGCGAAGAGCGTGCCCTCGGTCACCTTCACGGCCTTGCCGCTGATGCGCGCGCCGCTGAGTTCGCCGCCCTTCATCTCGACTTCGAGGCCGATGAGCGAGGGCCGGCCCATCTCCGCGCCCTGCAGGATGGGCAGCTTCGTCCAGCCTTCGTCGAGCCCTTCGAACCGCGCCGCCACGCCTGCGAACGCCGCCGCCGCGCTTCCCGTGGCGGGATCCTCCGCGATCCCGAGCGTTGGCGCGAACATCCGTGCGCGGAAGGCATGGGCCGCCGACGCCGGCGCCCGCGCATAGACATAAATTTCCGTCGCGCCGAGCGCTTCCGGCGTGGCCGCGGGCGTCGGCCAGGCGCGCGCCAGCGCATCGAGGCTCGCGACCGGGGCGAAATGATAGACCACGCCGGCGGTGTAGATCGTGGGGATATGGCGGTCGAACCCGATCTCGGAGGGCTTCAGGCCCAGCGACGCGGCCATCGTCTCGTCGTTCGCACCGAGCCCCGCCTCCTCCGCGAGCTTCGGCGCGTCGAACTCCGCGAAGCTCGCAATCCCGGGCTTCCCGCCCGGCTTCACCGCGCAGCGGACCGGGCCGATCTTCTCCTCCAGGACGAGGATGAGGTCCTGCCGCGCCTCGCCATGCTTGGCCTCAGCCAGCGCGATCGCGCACCCGATCGTTGGATGCCCCGCGAACGGCAGCTCCTTGCCCGGCGTGAAGATGCGCACGTTCGCCGCGTGCCGCGGATCGACCGGCGCGCGCACGAACACCGTCTCGGAGAGGTTGAACTCGCGCGCGATCGTCTGCATGGCGGCGTCGGAAAGCCCGTCGGCGTCGAACACCACGGCGAGCGGGTTGCCCTCGAACTTCGTGTCGGTGAACACGTCATAGACGCAATATTTGAGGTTCGGCATCGCTTGCTCCGCGGGGCGCGCGACATACCGCGTTTCGGCCCGCCTGTCTAAGCGGCCGCACGAAGGCTCGTGACCTAATCGGGCTGGCGCTGCAGCACGGTCCAGCACAGGAAGCCGATCGTCCCGAAATTCGCCGCCGCCAGCGCCCGCACCCAGAGCCCGCTATTGGTCTCATCCGCGGCCCCGAACAGACCGAAGATCGCAAGCACGATCGCGAAGCTGGCGATGAGCCCGAGCAGCACGATGACGCGCGCGCCGCCCGCGTCCTTGACGCCCCTGAGCGCCAGCACGCCGAAGAGCGGCGTCAGGAGCCCGGCGAAATAGAGGTTGAAGCCGTAATGCCGCGGATCGGGCAGGGGGAAGATTGCGCTCATCAGAAGCGCGAAGGAGAGAAGCGCGAGGGAGAGCCCGGTCATGAGGCTGACATAGGTTCCCGCGCCCGCGCGCCTGAACCCGAGGAAAAGCCCCAGCGCGGCGGCGAAGCCGCAGGCCGCCGCGATCCCGAGCCCCGCATTGAACAGCGACGCGAAGGGCGCCCCGTGAGCGCCGAGATCGCTCGGCGCCTGGGCGGTGTGGCTGTATCCGGTGTGCAGGCTCCCGACCCCGAAGAGGCTGACGAAATAGGCCAGCGGCATCGCCGCGCCGATGGCGAGCAGGCGCTTTGCCAGCATGCGTTCCTCCCTCGCCGCCTGTTGTCGTGCGCGCCGACGCGGCTTATTTGGCCGATCATGCTCGATCAATTGAAGGCCAACAACCGCGCCTGGGCGTCTCGCATGACGGACGCCGACCCGGACTTCTTCAAGCGCCTCGCCGGACAGCAGGCGCCGGAATATCTCTGGATCGGCTGCTCCGACAGCCGCGTGCCGGCCAATACGATCATCGGCCTGGATCCGGGCGAGGTGTTCGTGCACCGCAACGTGGCGAACCTCGCGCCGCCGCAGGACGCCAATTACCTCTCGGTCCTGCAATTCGCCGTCGACGTCCTTAAGGTGAAGCACATCCTGGTGGTGGGCCATTATGGATGCGGCGGCATCGCCGCGGCGGTCGATGGCCAGCGCCGCGGCCTCGTCGATCATTGGCTGCACCCGATCCGCGAGGTGGAGCGCGAATGCCGGCTCGAGCTCGACGCGGTCGCTCCGCACGCCCGCCTCGATCGCCTTTGCGAGCTCAACGTCATGCGCCAGGTGCGCAACGTCGCCTCCGACGTGTTCGTCCAGGACGCCTGGGCGCGCGGCCAGGGATTGTCCGTACACGGCTGGGTCTATTCCCTCGCCAACGGCCTCGTCACCGACCTCGACGTGACGGTGAGCGCGCCAAATCCATGAGGGCGGCCGCGGCGATGTTCGGCCTCCGAGGAGATGTGCCTTGACCGAAACGCCAAGGGAACGCCCGCTTCCGGCCGCCACCAAGCTGCTGGGTTGGCGGCTGATCGAAGCCAAGCCCGACGAGGGCTGGATCAGGGTCGCCTTCGAAGCCAAGCCCGAATTCTGCAATCCCACCGGCGCGGTGCAGGGCGGCTTCCTCGCCGCCATGCTCGACGATGCGATGGGCGCGGCCGTCTTCATGCGCGCCCGCGCCTATCCAGTGACCATCGACCTGCATGTCCAATATCTGGGCTCTGCGCGCCCCGGCGAGCTCATCGCCGAAGGCCGCTGCATTCAAGTGGGCAAGACCATAGCCTTCATCGAGGGTTCGCTCGTTGACCCGGAGGGCAAGTTGATTGCGCGCGCGACGGCTTCCGGTCGTCTTGTGTCCCCGGAGAAGGTGGCGGCGCGCCGAAGCGAATGAAGGAGTAGGCGCATGTATGTTGATGGCTTCGTGGTCGCGGTCCCCAAGGCGAGGCTCGAGGACTACAAGAAGCTCGCGCGCCTCGCGGGAACGGTCTGGAAGGACCACGGCGCCCTTTCTTACGTCGAGTGCCGCGCCGACGACGCGCCTTACGGCGAGCTCACGTCCTTCCCGCGCGCCGTCATGGCCAAGGACGACGAGATCGTCGTCTTCGCCTGGATCACTTACGCGAGCCGCGCCGAGCGCGACGAGGTGAACGCCAAGGTCATGGCCGATCCGCGCATGCAGCACGATCCGGCCGATACCCCGTTCGACGCCAAGCGCATGATCTTCGGCGGCTTCGAAGCGATGATGCAGTTCTGAGACCTCGGACCGGCGATCTTGCAACGGGCGTGGGTCTGCGCGCACTGTGCGCCGGCATGACCAACGTCGAGATGAGGCGAGCGGACGGGAACCGCCGGGGCGTGGCGCTCATCGCCCTTGCTGTCCTTTCCGCCTCCGTCATCTGGTGGCTCATTGCGCTGCCAGTGCTCGGTGGACAGAAGGCGGCCGCGCACGCGCGCCACTATCCGCACGTCTACGCGCACGCCCTCGGCGGCACCGGCATGCTTTTTCTTGGCGCGGCCGCGCTTTACGTCGGTCTCACGCGCCGATTCTTCCGCTGGCATCGATGGATCGGCGGCCTTTATCTCGGGCTCGGCGCCCTTGGCGCCGGCATGGGCCTAGCGCTCTCAATCATGAGCCCGCATCCGCTGCCAGGCGTTGGCGTCGCGACCGGCGTGCTCGCGCTCGCCTGGCTTGCGGTCGCCGCAATGGCTTGGCGCGCCGCGCACAACAAGCGCTTCGACTCGCATCGCGAATGGATGGTGCGTTCCTACGTCCTCACCTGGACGTTCGTTTTCTGTCGCATGGTGATGCAGATGCCGGCGGCCATCGCGGCGTCGCCGGACGTGATCGTCGCGATCATCTGGGCGTCGTGGATCACGCCGCTCCTCGGGTGTGAGATCGCGCTGCAATGGCGCGCCGGCGCGCGCGTTTGATTTTTGGAGGGCCGAATGGCGAAGCGCGGAGAAGGACAGACGGCGCTGGTGACCGGCGCATCCGCAGGCATCGGCGTCGATCTTGCCGAGTGCTTCGCGAGGGACGGCTACGACCTTATCCTCACGGCGCGCTCCGAAGGCGCTTTGAAGGAGGTCGCCGAGCGTCTTGCGCGCGCGCATGGCGTGAAGGCGACGCCCATCGCGCTCGACCTCGGCGCCGAGGGCGCCGGTTCCCGCCTCGCGGCGGATATTCGCGGCCGCGGCCTCTCGGTCGATGTCGTCGTCAACAATGCCGGCTACGGCCATGCCGGCGCGCTCACCTCATCCGATCTCGCCACCCAGGTCGGCATGGTTGATCTCAACGTCCGTGCGCTGACCGAGCTCACCTATCTCTTCTGGGACGACATGCTGAAGAAGGGCAGGGGCGGCGTGCTGAACGTCGCCTCCACGGCCGCTTTTCAGCCCGGGCCGCTGATGGCGGTCTATTATGCGTCGAAGGCCTATGTGCTCTCGTTCTCCGAGGCGCTTTGGGAGGAGGCGCGCGGAACCGGCGTACATGTGAGCTGCCTCTGTCCTGGCCCGACCGCGAGCAAGTTCCGCGAGCGCGCCGGCACCGGCCGCACCCGCCTCGCCCAGCGCATGAAGGTCATGGGCTCGGCCCCCGTCGCGCGCGCCGGCTACCGCGCTTTCCAGCAGAACCGCCGCGTGATCGTCACCGGCGCGGCGAACGCATTCCAGGCCGGATTGGTGAAATACCTCCCGCGCGAGACGCTTCTCCGCCTCGTCCGCAAGGTCCAGTCGCCCACCTAGGTTCTGATAAGTTGGTGAGGATCGCCCAAGTTACCTATGCCGGTTCGCGGAAAATCGGCTTGGAGCGCCACCTGTCGCAGAGCTTTCTTTGTTCCGCGACACTAGGCGCATTGTTTATGACGTCGTCAGCGAGCTGCGTCACCGCGCGGCTCGGCGGGGCGCCGCGCACGGATTTCTCGCGCATCTCGCGCAGGGTCGGGATGGCGTCGTCTCCGAGGCATAAAAGGGCGATGTTGGCGATGGTTTGCTCGGCGTTCACGCCTTCCTCCGCGATGACGCGTAGGGCCAGCATGTGCCGCTCGTCGGAGGGATCAGTGGTGCGGGCCAGCGCCACGGCGCGATAGACAAGCTCCTCCATATCGATCGCGCCGCCGGGCGTAGCCGCGAAAATGTCGCGGTGGCCTGCCGGCGGCCCGAGCCAGGCGAGGGCTCTCAGTGCCGAAATTCTCCGATCTCGCTGCGGAGACTTCAACTCCGCCTGCCAGTACCCGGCGCGCTTGCCTTCGTATATGCCGAAACTGCTCGTCAGATCAGCCCGCGTTTCATGCGAGAACGCGAGAACGCCGACAGCGCCTATCACGAGCACCCCAGCGATGGCTGCGGCGACCAAGCCAACCTTGCGCATCCTTCCCTCCCCGGTTGCATAGACATTCTGCGCAATTGGGGCGTCCCGCAAGGTTCATCCGGCTGCATCGCTTTCATCGCGAGCCGCTTCCTGCTTTCTTGGGCGCGATGGGAGGACGGCGATGCGGCTTGGCTTTGCGGCGGCGCTCTGTGCGGGCGCGCTGATGCTGTTCAACGATAGCTTCGCCCAGGAGCGCGCCCCGCCCGATCTCGCCTTCGGCCGCGGCGAGCGCGTGGCCGGCCAGTCCTTCGCCTCCCGTTCGCCGGTGATCGCTCCGCGCGGGGCAGCCGCCACCGCCCATCCGTTGGCGACGCGCGTCGCGGTGGACGTCCTCAAGGCCGGCGGCAGCGCGGTCGATGCGGCGATTGCGGCGAACGCGATGCTCGGCCTGGTGGAGCCCACCGCCAACGGCATCGGCGGCGACCTTTACGCCATCGTCTGGGATCCGCGCACGAACCGCCTCTACGGCTACAACGGCTCGGGACGCAGCCCGCGCGGCCTCTCGCTCGCCGAGCTCCGCCGCGTCGCCCGCGCCCGCGGCTCAGGCGATCACATTCCCTCCTATGGCGCAGCGCCCGTTTCGGTTCCCGGCGCCGTGGACGGTTGGTTCGCGCTGCACGAGCGCTTCGGCCGCAAGCCGATGGCCGAGCTCTTGGCCCCCGCGATCCAGTACGCGCGCGACGGCGCGCCGATCCCGCAAACCATCGCGATGTATTGGGAGGCCAACAGACGCCGCCTGGAGGCCGAGTTCGCCGCCGGCCGCCTCGAGGAAATCGAGAACGCCCGCAACACCTATTGGCGCACGACGCCCGACGGCGCCGCAGGCCGCATGCCCGACGGCCATTCGCTCTTCGTGAACGCCGATCTCGCCCGCACGCTGGAGCTGCTCGGTCGTGACGGCCGCGACGCTTATTACAAGGGCGAGATCGCCCGCACCATCGACGCCTACATGAAGCGCATCGGCGGCTGGTTGCGCTACGAGGATCTCGCCGCTCATCGTGGCAATTGGATCGATCCCGTCTGCGCGCGCTATCGCGACGTGCAGGTCTGCGAGCTTCCGCCAAATACACAAGGCGTGGTCGCGCTGCAGACGCTGCGCATCCTCGAAGGCTTCGATCTGAAGAGCATGGGCTTGCTTTCCGCGGACTCCCTGCATGCGCAGATCGAAGCGACTCGCCTCGCCTTCGCCGACCGCGCGCGCTTCTATTCCGGCCCCAACGAGAATCGCTTCAACGCCGAGCGCGCGCTGAGCGACGCCTACACCAACCAGCGCCGCGCCATGATCCGCATGGATCGCGCGATGCCGCCCCCAGGCCCCGGGGTGAACCTAGACAGCGACACGACCTATCTCACCACCGCCGATGCCGACGGCATGATGGTCTCGCTCATCCAGTCGAACTATCGCGGCATGGGCTCGGGCCTCGTGCCCGATCATCTTGGCTTCATGCTGCAGAACCGCGGCGAGCTCTTTGCGCTGAAGCGCGGCCATCCAAACCTCTATGCGCCCGGCGCGCGGCCGTTCCACACCATCATTCCCGCCTTCGCGCTGAAGGACGGTAAGCCCTGGCTTTCCTTCGGCCTCATGGGCGGCGACATGCAGCCGCAAGGCCACGTCCAGATCATCGTCAATCTGGTCGATTACGGCCTTGACCTGCAGGCCGCCGGCGACGCCGCCCGCTACCGCCATTACGGCTCGGCCGAGCCGACCGGCGAGACCCCCGACGGCGTCGGCTATGTGACGATGGAGGCGGGCGTGCCCCAGGCCGTCCGTGACGAGCTCACCCGCCGCGGCCATCGCCTCCGCCCCGGCGACGGCTCCTTCGGCGGCTACCAGGCGATCATGCGCAATCCCGACGGCGTCTACGAAGCCGCCACCGAGATGCGCAAGGACGGCGCGGCCGACGGCTACTGACGCGCCGTTTTCCACAGGGCCCGGCTGACAGCGCGTTCACATCCTCGCCGCGATTGCGGCATAGGACCGGTCCATGCCGATCCGTTCCCTGGCGATGGCGATTGCTTTGGCGGGGCTCGCCTGGCCCGGCCCGGCTGCGGCGCAGCGTGTGGCCAGCTACGACGAGCAGCTCTCCGAGCTTGGCCGCGTCCTCGGCGGCGCCCACTACCTGCGCATCCTTTGCACCGGCCGCACTGACCAGCGTTGGCGCGACTTCATGCGCGAGGTGATGTCCCGCGAGCAGGCGCGCTCGAGCCTGCTGTCGGCCGCCTTCAACGAGGGCTTCCGCCGTGAGGAGAGCCGCTTTTCCGTGTGCGGACGCGATTCCCAGCAGATGGAGGCCGAGCTGCGCGCCCAGGGCCTTCGCCTGGCCGGCGCACTTGCGGCGCGCAATTCCGGCGGCGCCCCGGCCGAGGGCGCGGAGGATGAGGATTGAGCGAGGCCGCCGAAGCTCCCCTGGACGAGGCCCAGCGCGTGGCCGCCCTCGACGCCATCCTCGACGCCTGGGAGCGCGGTCTGTCCGAGGGCATCCAGTCGGAGATGCTGGCCGCCGCCGCGATCTACGCCGCCCTCGCCGACATGGTTGAGACCTATGGTGTCGAGCAGGTCGCCGACATGTGCGCCGAGCTGCCCACCCGCATCCTCGCCGGCGAGTTCTCCTTGCGTCCCGACGCCTGACATGCATCCAGACGGGGAGGGAGTTTCATCCCTGTTGTGAACGGGTTGGGAGTTCTCGATGCGCGTCTCGCTTGCCGCCCTCATGGCCGTTTTCGCGCTGGCGGCTTGCCAGCCCGGCTCGATCGGCGCCGACAAGACCGGCGCCGCCGCCGCCGGCGGCTACACCCTCGAGGTCTTCGCCCACGAAGGCGACCAGATCTATGTCGTATCCCGCCAGGACGGGAAGGAGACCGCCGCCCGCGTCAGCGACGGCCGATCGGTCATCCTGGCGGCGAGCGAGGCCCACGGCCTGATCGCCCAGCGTCCGCTTGACGCCCCGGCCAACCCCGATGTCACGGTCCGCGCCCCCGGCTTTGCGCTGTCGATCGCCGATGACGATTCCATGGGCCGCGACAACGCCCGGATCGAGTTCACCGTCGGCGGCAAAAGCGTGCTGATCGACGCTGCCGAGGCCGGCGACCGCCGCCGCGCCCTGGTGCGCATCACCGGCGCCGACGCCGCCGCCGCGCGCAACTTCATCGAGGAAGCGCGCGACCTCTCCGAGGCCACCAAGGCCGACATGCTCCGCGCCCTCGGGCTGAAGTCCTAGTCCGCCGTAGCCCAACCTTGACAAGCGATTCGATGTAGACTAAGTTTAATAAACTAAGTCTACTATGAAGACCTACAACATCCACGAGGCCAAGACTCACCTGTCCCGCCTGATCGATCAGGCTTCGAAGGGCGAGCCGTTCATCATTGCCAAGGCGGGTAAGCCCCTGGTCCAGGTCACGCCGATCGATGCTCCGCCCAAGAGCAAGTCGCGGATCGGCTTCCTCGAGGGGAAGTTCAGTGTGCCCGACGATTTCGACACGATGCACCAGGAGGAGATCATTCGCCTGTTCGAAGGCGAAGAGGATTGATCCTCGTTGATACGCACCTGCTGCTCTGGTCGGCGCTGAGGTCCCCAAGGCTATCGGCGCGCGCCCGCACGATCATCGACGACCCGGACATCGAAGTCTTCTTCAGCGTCGCCAGCATCTGGGAGGCTACGATCAAACGCATGCTCGGCCGCAAGGATTTCGCCGACGATCCGCGCGCCTTGCGCCAGGGCCTTCTCGCGAACAATTGGCGTGAGCTGGACGTCACCGGCGTCCACGCTCTGGCGGTCGCGGACTTGCCGCCGCTTCATAAGGATCCGTTCGATCGCATTCTTCTAGCGCAGGCGAAGGTCGAGGGCATGACCTTGCTCACCTCGGATAAGCTCGTCGCCAAATACCCGGGCAAGGTGCGAAAGGTCTAAGCCTTCACCGGCCATAACCCTTCCAGCTCCTCGCGAAGAAACGGCGCACACTTGGCCCCGCAACGCGCCAGAAAAAGCAGCCGGGCGATCTCCGCCTGCGCCTCGATGTTCATCGCCGCGAACGGCGCGTCCCGCGGCGGCCGGTAGGCTTCCCGCCCCATCGCCGAGAGTTTGGCGAACGCGAGCAGCCGCCCGCCCTGCGCCTGCCAGCAATGCGCCAACTCATGCACGAGCCACCCCTGCTCATCGAGCCCGGCCTCGGCGAAATCCCACGCCGCCCGCCAGCGCGAGAAAAGGATCGTGCCGCCGGCCGGGACCATCGCGTTGAAGTTGAGCCCGGGAACGCCGAAAGCCGGCCCCTGCAGAATCCGCACCCGTTCCCAATCCAGCGAATCGGCGAAGATGCCGCCCGCGAGCGCGATCTCGCCCGGCGTCAGGCGCCGGCGCGCGAACAGCGGCATGCGGATAGGCGGACGAGGGGCCATAATGAAGCGTCTGGTGGTCTGCTGCGACGGCACTTGGCAGCGTCTTTATGGCGCAAACCTGACCAATGTCGCCCTGATGGCGCGCGCGGTCTCCCCTTATGACGCCGACGGCAATTCCCAGATCGTGTTTTACAGCGCCGGCATCGGCGCCACCCTGGATCGCCCGCGCCTTTGGGAGGGCGTCACCGGCGCCGATCTCGACGAGCACCTGCTGGAGGCCTACCTCTTCCTCACGCTCAATTACGAGCCGGGCGACCAGCTCTATCTCTTCGGCTTCTCGCGCGGCGCCTACACGGTGCGGACGCTCGCAGGGCTTCTGCGCAAATGCGGCGTGCTCCGCCGCCAGCATGCGGACAGGGCCCGCGCCGCGCTCGAGCTCTATCGCAACCGGAAGATCTCCGCCGACAGCGATTCCGCGCACGCCTTCCGCAAGGCCTACGCCGCCGCTTGGCCGCGGATCGGCGAGCGCGACGCGCGCATGCATGTCACGCCCGAGGGCGGCGCGACCTGGGATCTGCGCATCCGCTTCATCGGCGTGTGGGACACTGTCGGCGCGCTGGGGATGCCGCGGCTTCTGCCCTTCATTCCCCGCAACAAGTCCTATGAATTCCATGACACCGCGCTCTCGCGCGCGGTGCAGTATGCGCGCCACGCCGTCGCCATCGACGAGCGCCGCGCGAGTTTCGCGCCCACGCTCTGGTCGAACGTCGAGGCCGTCAATCCGCCGGGCCAGAAGCCGCGCGTCTTGCAGACCTGGTTTCCCGGCGACCACGGCGCCGTCGGCGGGTGCCGCGCGCAGCGCACGCTCTCCAATTGCTCGCTGCTCTGGGTGATCGATGGCGCGGAGGAGGCGGGCCTCAAGGTCTCCCGGGAGCCGGGTTCGGTCATTTCCTCCTGCCTGACCGAGATCGATCCGATCGAAGGCCCGGTTGTGGTGAAGCGCGGCTTCTCCGTCACCGATGTTCTCGGCAAGGTCTGGCGCAAAGGGCCGGACCATTATCAGGACCTGCACGAGACCGCGCGCCTGCGCTGGATCGGCAACCGCGACTATCGCCCGCGTCCGATGCAGGCCTTCCACCGGCAGCTCCGCGACTTTCTGCATGACAGCGCGCGCCAGTTCGCCGGCCACGAGCCGGGCGCCCCGCCACGCACCGGTCGCTGGGCCTTCACTCCCGCCCACCGCATCGCCGCGGAATAGCCGCGCGACGCCTCAAGGCGAGGCGCTTTCCTCCTCAGTTCACGGGGGAGGCGGTCGCGAAGATCTGCCTCGGCCTTCAAACTGCCCGCGGGCGCCGCTAGAGTCCGCCCATGTCCAGCATCGCCCGCACGCTTGGCCGCGCCCGCTACACGCTCGCGCAAGGCGCGCGCGTCGCCTGGTACATGAGCCATTACATGCTGGCGCGCCGGCTCTCCGCGCCGTTCAATCGCCCGGGCGAGCCGAAATTCGAACCCCGCTCCGATCCTGGCGCGCCGGAGCGCATTCGCGCCTCCTATCTTGCGCTCTTCGCCAAGGACCGCGCCAACATCGAAGCCGGCCTCTACCCCGCGCCGAGCGATTTCGGCGCGAGCCAAGCCATCGACGCCGTGCGCCTGAGCGCGCGCTTCTTCGCCGATCTGCCGCGCGTCGATCAGCGCCGCGTCGCGCGCAACGCCACCGAAGTGCGCAACACAAACGCCGATGCGAGCCGCTATCCCGCGTACTATCTGCAGAACTTCCACTACCAGACCGGTGGTTGGCTCACCGAAGAGAGCGCCGAGCTCTACGATACGCAGGTCGAGGTGCTGTTCGGCGGCGCCGCCGACGCCATGCGCCGCATTGCGCTCGGCTCGCTCGCGCGCGGCCTTCGGGGGCGCGATCAGCGCCGCGTGCGCTTGCTCGACATCGCCTGCGGCAATGGCCGCTTTCTCACCCAGATCCTCGGCGCGTTCCCGCGCATGCCGGTCGTCGGCCTGGACCTATCACCCGCTTATGTCGAGAAGGCGCGCGATGCGCTGAAGCCGTGGTCGCAGGCCGAGGTCGTGGTCGGGCAGGCTGAGAAGGCGCCTTTCGACGATGCGCATTTCGACGCCGCGACCAGCGTCTTCCTCTTTCATGAGCTCCCGCCGCGGGTGCGCGCCGAGGTCGCGCGCGAACTCGCCCGCATCGTCAAGCCGGGCGGCGTGCTGATCTTCGCGGACTCGTTGCAGACCGGCGATGCGCCCGATCTCGACCAGATGCTGGAATACTTTCCGGTCGGCTTCCATGAGCCTTATTACGGCTCCTATCTCGATACGGACTTCGTGCAGCTCTTCGCCGAAGCCGGCTTCGCCCACGAAGAGACCGAGCTCGCCTTCCTCACCCGCGTGATGCGCTTCCGCCGAAGCTAGAGGATTGAGAAGGTGGCGCCCTCTCCCCCATCGAGGGGAGGGAGGGAGCACCTTCCTCAAACGCTATTGGTGCGTGCGCCAGCCCGGCGCGTAGCTCGTGCGCGCCGTTTCTGCGTACGGCACCGGGCTCACGATCGCGCGCATCTCCACCTGCACATGGCGCTCCACGGTCGGCTTCTTCGATCCGCCGCCTTCCTCACCCCACGTGAACACGACTTCCATGCCCGGTTTGGCGTGCTCGGCGTCCATGACCGCCAGCGTCAGCATCTTGCCTTCGTTCGAGCTGTACCCGACCCAGGTCGACACCCCGACGGTCTTGCCGTCGTGCGTCACCTTGTCGAACGGGTGCATCGAATAGACCGCGCTCGGCCAGTCGATGAACTTCGCCCGCTCGCTCTTCTTGAACAAAGTGGAAAGCGTGCGCACGACGTCCTCGTCATTGAGCGCCAGCGTCACCTTCTCGCGCTTCTTCTCCTTCGCCTTCGCTTCAAGCGCCTCGCGGCCGATGAAGTCGTGGTCGAACTTGAGCATGTGGCCATACCCGAGGTCCCACGGCGTGAAATAATAGTCCTCGATGTTCTTGGAGACGAAGCTTCCGCCGAGCGAAGCCGACGCCTCGTAGCCCGTCACGGGCAGCCATTCGCGATAGGCCTTGAGCGAGTCCCCGGAATAGACCGCCGGCAGCGGCGAGGGGATCCATCCCGATTCCAGCGTGTTCGATGAATAGGCCCGCCCGCCGACCGCGCGGATGCCGAATTCCTCGCCCGCCTTCATCAGCGCTTCGCGCACGGGCTGATAATCTTCCCACGGCCCGTAGAACTCGAAGCCCGGCTGCCCTGCCATGCCGTGCCTGAGCGCGCCGACATTCTTCCCTGCGATCGTCACGTTCGTCGAATTGAAGAACTTGAGATCGGGCGGCGCCTTGCCGAGCGCCTTCTCGATCGTCTTCATCGCGTTCGGGCCCTGCACCTGGAAGCGGTAGCTCTTCCGCTTGCCGTCCGTCCGCAGCGCCGTGCGCTGGTCGAGCGCGACCTTCACGTCGTAGCCGCCGGTCTCGGCGTGGAACATGATCCAGTTGAGCGTCGGCGCCCGCCCGACGAGATTGAACTTCTTGTCGGCGAGATAGAACAGGATCACGTCGCCGATGACGTAGCCGTCCGGCGTGCACGGCACGAATTGCTTCGCCTTGTTGACCTCAAAACCCTTGAACGAATTGATCCCCAGCCGCGTGAGCAGCTTGAGCGCGTCCGGCCCTTCAACGGCGAGGTCCGCCATGTGGTAGGATTGGTTGTAGAGGACGCACGTCTTCTGCCAGGCCTGCTGCTCGTCGCGCCAATTGGTGTATTCCGCCGGCACGCCCGGATACGCGTTCGGCCCCGCCTGCGAGTTGCGCAGCATCGCGACCGGGCCTTCCGACGCCTTCAATTTATCTTCCAGACTCTTCATCGCATTCCTCCGGGCGTTCCTCTGGCGGCCATAAAAACCCAAGCGCGCGGCGGGGCAATTGAAACTGGAATGCTGGCGCCCACACTAATAGTGTGGAGTCGGGAGGAAGAAGAGATGCAGGACGCCCGCCGCACCCAATTGGCGGAGTTTCTGAAGAGCTGCCGCGCCCGCGTTAGCCCCGCCGAGGTCGGCCTGCCGTCCGGCAAGCGCCGCCGCACGCCGGGCCTTCGGCGCGAGGACGTCGCCGCGCTCGCTGGCGTTTCGGCCACCTGGTACACCTGGCTGGAGCAGGGACGCGACGTGCATCCCTCCGATCGCGTGCTCGAAGGCCTCGCCCGCACCCTCCAGCTCACCTCGGAGGAGCGCGATTATCTCTTCTCGCTCGCCCAGCACCGCTCCGCGCCGCTGAAGCCCGGCGAGACCGAGGAGGTGAGCGCGGCCGTCCGCCACACGCTCGACGCGCTCAATCTCCCCGCCATCGTTATGAACCTGCGCTGGGACGTCCTTTACTGGAACGCGATGATGGCCCGCGCCATTCGCGATTACGGCGCCATGCCGCCCGGGGAGCGCAACCTCATCAAGATCCTCCTGCTCAATCCCGACATCAGGACGGACCACAAGGAATACGAAGTTACCGCCCGCCGGGTGCTCTCGAAGCTCCGCATGGATTACGGCCAGGCCGGCGACGATCCCGACTTCGACGCCTTCATCGAGGAGATGAACGGCCTGTCCGCCACCTTCCGCGAGATGTGGAAGAGCCCCGAGATCACCGGCCATTCCGAAGGCGTGCACGTCGAGCGCCACCCCAAGCAAGGCGACATCACCTTCGCGCACTCCTCCTACGTCGTGGAAGGCGCGCCCACCCAGCGCGTGGTGATCTACGCCGCCGCCGATCCCGACAGCGCCGACAAGCTCGCCAAGCTCATCGATTGAGACACGCAGGCGGCTTCTTGGCCGCGCTGGGCGCGGCCGTTCTCTTGGCCTCGCCGCAAACCGCCGCCAGCCAGACCGCCTCGGGATGGTTCCGGGATTGCGACCTCTGTCCGCAGATGGTGGTGGTTCCGGCGGGCGATTTCGCGATGGGAGCGGGGCCGGGAGCAGCGGCAGCCGAGGAGGGGCCGCCTCACGGCGTCTCCGTCGCAGCGTTTGCGCTTGGGCGTCACGAGGTCAGCGTCGGGGAATGGTCGGCGTTCGCCGACGCAACGCAGCGCGACGACCGCCCCGCCGCGGCGTGTAGAACCGCCTCCGGACGAGTCGGCTCCTGGCGCGACCCCGGTTTCGCTCAAGCCGACTCGCAACCGGTCGTGTGCGTGTCGTGGCGCGACGCGACCGACTATTCCGCGTGGCTCACCAGCCTCACGGGCCATCGGTATCGCCTCCCTCGCGAAGCGGAATGGGAATACGCCGCCCGCGCCGGAAGCCGTACGGCCTATTATTGGGGCGACGTGGCGGATCGTGCGTTCGCGAACTACGGCGCCGATCGATGCTGCGCGCCGCTCGCGCGGGGCGCCGATCGTTGGCGGTACACCGCGCCGGTCGGCTCGTTTCCCCCGAACGGCTTCGGCCTGTTCGACATGGCCGGCAATGTCTGGGAGTGGACGGCCGATTGCTTTGGAACGGAGCGGGCGGGCCCGCCGCAAGAAGATTGCGCCGACCACGTCCTGCGCGGCGGCTCCTGGTTCTTCACCAGCCGACAGATGCAGTCCACATCGCGCCGGAGCCACGCCACGCCGGGGATCAGCATCGGCCTTCGCGTCGCCCGCGATCTCGACGCCGCTGCATCCGGGCAATAAGCGTCCGCGCCCGCGTTCTAGGCGGTCGCAGCGAGCCGGGTCGTGGGCGCCCCGTCTCGCATCCGCGCCGATTGCGAGAGCACCTCGTCGATCGGCTGGTTCGCATCGACCCCTGTCATGTGCACCGAGTGCCAGAGCGCGTAGGAGAGCAGGCTCCACGCCCGCTGCGCATTCTCCTGGCTCTTGGACATGATGCCGCGCACGTCGCCCGCCTCGAACCGCGCCGCGATGCCCGGTTGCGCCGCCACCAGATCGGGCAGCTTCGCGTCCGCCATCCAATGCCCTGTCGGCGGCTTGAAGCCCTTTTTCTTCAGGAACGGCTGCGCCTCCGGCAGCGCGCGCTTCAGCCAATGCCGCAGCAGCCACTTGCCGCGCGTCGGCCCGAACTTGAACCGATCCGGCAGCGTGAGCGCGAACTTCACCACCTCGCGATCGAGGAACGGCGTCCGCCCTTCGACGCCGAACGCCATCAGGCAGCGATCCAGCTTCACCAGGATGTCGTTCGGCAGCCATTCGGCGAAATCGACCATCTGCCGCGCGAACGCCGGTGAGCGGCGCTTGGCGGCCTCCTCCCGATGCGCCGCGTCGATGCCTCCGCGCCAGGCGCCGAACGGATCGCCTTGCAGCTCCGTCTCGTCGAACACGCCGCGTTTCATGTAATCGCCGCGCTTGAAGAAGGACGACAGCCACGCCTTGCGGTAGCGCCCATAGCCGCCGAAGAGCTCGTCCGCCCCTTCGCCGGAGAGCGCCACCTTGATCCCCTGTCGCTGCGTTTCCTTGGCCAGGAAAGCGGTCGGGATCGCGGCCATGTCGCTGGTGAGGTCATCGAGCGCCGCAACGATCCTCGGCGCGTGACGCCAGAAATCCCGTTGCGACATCTCGATCCGCGTGCACTCCGCGCCCACCGCCTTGGCCACATTGAGCGCATGCCAGCTTTCATCCGAAGGATGATCGCCCTCGTACCCGATTGTGAGCGCGCTGATCTCGGCGTCGGTCGCCCGCTTCATGAGCGCCAGCAGGATCGAGGAATCGATCCCGCCGGAGAGATAAAGCGTGTACGGAACGTCTGAGCGCAAATGCACGCGCACGCTGTCCACCAGCACGCGCTCGAACTCGGTCAGCGCCCTCGACCAGCTCGACGCCATCTTCGTCGGCGCCTTCACGGCATCGATCCGCCGGCGCTCCACGATGCGCCCGTCCTCCACCACGATCGTCTCGCCCGGCAGGAAGCGCTCGACGCCCGCGAAAAGGCACCGTCGCCCGGTGGTGTATTTCAGTTGCAGGAGCTCGCCGGCAGCCTCCGCGTCCAGCGTCCGCTCCGCCAGCCCCGCCTGCACCAGCGCCTGCGGCTCCGACGCGAACGCGAAATAATCGCCCGTCTCCACATAATAGAGCGGCTTGATCCCGAACTCGTCGCGCGAGACGATGAGTCGCTTCTTGCCCGGATCGTAGATCGCCGCGCCGTACATCCCGCGCAGATCATCGACGAAATCGAGGCCCTTCTCCTCGTAGAGATGCGCGATCGGCTCGCAATCCGAATGCGTCCTATAGGGAATGTTCGGCCGCGCCGCGACGATCTCCGGCGCATTGTAGATCTCGCCGTTGGCGACCAGCGCCGTCCCTTCGGCCGCGCCAAGCGCGCCATAGAGCGGCTGGTCCCCGCCTGCGACGTCCATGATCGCGAGCCGCGTGGAGAGCAGCCCCACGGCATCCTTCACATATTGGCCGTTCGCGTCCGGCCCGCGGTGCGCCATGGCCGCGCAAAGCTCATCGAGCGCATGCTGCGGCGGCGCTTTTCCGCCCCGCATCATCAATCCGGCGATGCCGCACATGGCCTCTTCGTTAGCGCGTCGCGGGCGAGGGCGCCAAGGCTTTCTCCCATCGCGCGCTTGTGGCCGGCGCCGAGGAAGGCTGTAAGGGGGGATGCCGGACGTGGTGGTGATCGGCGCCGGCGCCGCCGGCATGATGTGCGCGATCGAAGCCGCCCGCCGCGGCCGGGATGTGCTTGTGCTCGACCACGCCCACGCGGCCGGCGAGAAGATCCGCATCTCCGGCGGCGGCCGCTGCAACTTCACCAACATCCATGCCGCGCCGGACCGCTTCCTCTCCGACAATCCGGGCTTCTGCATTTCCGCGCTCAAGCGCTACACGCCCGCCGATTTCATCGCCGTCATCGATCGCGCAGGCATCGCCTGGCATGAGAAGACGCTCGGCCAGCTCTTCTGCGATGGCTCGGCCGTGCAGGTCGTCGATCTCCTCAAGTCCGAGATGGCGCGCCATGGCGCCGCGCTGCGCCTCTCAACCTCGGTCCGCGCCATCGCCAAGGAGGCGGGCGTCTTCCGCCTCCAGCTCGACAACCAAGAACTGGCCTGCGCCTCTGTCGTGATCGCGACGGGAGGCAAATCCATCCCGAAAATGGGCGCCACCGGTTTCGCCTACGACATCGCCGCCCAATTCGGCTTGAACGTCATTCCGCCGCGCGCCGGCCTCGTCCCCTTCACCTTGCAGCCGCACGTTCTGGAGAAGCTCGCGCCGCTCTCCGGCGTCTCGGCCGATGTCCGCGCGACCTGCAACAACACGAGCTTCGAGGAGGCGATGCTTTTCACCCATCGCGGCCTATCTGGGCCCGCGATCCTGCAGATATCCTCCTATTGGCGCGAAGGCGACGAGATCGCGCTCGACCTGGCGCCTCGCCTTGATCTCTTCGCTGCGCTGCGCCGCGCCCGCCAGGAGCGCCCGCGTCAGACGCTGCAAACCGTCCTCGCGCACACCTATCCCAAGCGCCTGGCGCAGCTCCTCCCCGAGAACGAGACCGGCGCCATCGCCGATTATTCCGACGCCGCGCTCCGGCGCGTCGTCGCCGCGATCCGCAGCTGGCGCATCAAGCCGGCCGGCACGGAAGGGTGGCGCACGGCGGAAGTCACCCTCGGCGGGGTCGATACGCGCGGCCTCGACAGTCGCACCATGCAGGCGAAATCCGTCCCCGGCCTCTACTTCATCGGCGAATGCGTGGACGTGACCGGCTGGCTCGGCGGCTACAATTTCCAATGGGCCTGGGCGAGCGGTTGGGCTGCCGGCCAAGTCGTTTAGCCCTTCCCTGGACGCGGTGGACGCGCACTCAAAGCCAGAAATACACTACCCCCAGCACCATGAGCCCGATCCAGAACGTCTCCGCGACCACGAGCGCGATCGGCCGCCAGCCGACCGCGAAGAGCTCCTTGAACGAGGTCTTCATCCCGAGCGCCGCGATCGCCGTGACCAGGAGCCAGCGCGACACGTCCGTCAGGCCGTCCGCCGCGACCTTCGGCAGCATCCCCAGCGAATTGATCGCCACCAAAGCCGCGAACCCGATGAGAAAGAGCGGCACGCCCGGCACAGGCGCGCTCTTTCCGCCGCGATGCGTGGCGCGCGCCACGACGTACGCGATGACGAACACCGCCGGCAGCAGCATCGCCACGCGCAGCAGCTTCACATAGGTCGCGACGTCGCCCGTCTCTTGCGAGATCGTGTACCCCGCGCCCACCACCTGCGCGACATCATGGATCGTGCCGCCCAGGAAGACGCCGGCCTTCGCATGATCCAGGTGCAGCGCCGTTGCGATCATCGGATAGATGATCATCGCGATGGTCGAGAGCGCGGTCACGGTGACGACCGTCAGGATCGTGTCGCGCTCGCTGTCTCTGGTGCGCGGCAGCACCGAGGCGATCGCCAGCGCCGCCGACGCCCCGCAGATCGCCACCGAGCCGCCGGATAGCGCCCCGAACGCCGGTGTGAGTTTCAGCGATCGCGCCGCGACATATCCGAACAGGATCGTCGTCGCCACCGAAACCGCGACAAGCGCGATCGGCGCGATGCCGAGGCTCGCGATCTGCGACGCCGTGATCCGCGCTCCGAGCAGCGCCACGCCGAGCCGCAAAATGAGCTTCGAGCTGAATTCGATCCCCGCGACGCAACGTCCTTCCTCGTGCAGGAAGTGGAAGCTCATTCCAATAAGCAGCGCGAACAGCATCACCGGCGCGCCGTAATGCTGCGAGAGCCACGTCGCCGCGAGCCCGATCGTCAGCGCCGTCAGCACGCCCGGATAGACCGCGACCGCCGTCTGCCAAACGGTGCGCTTCTTCGCCTGCGCCGGCGCCTCGTCGGTCGCCAGCCCTTCCATCCCGTCGAACGAGTAGAAGAGCTCGCGCGCGGCGGCCGTGTCTTTCGTGAGATCGTTGTTCATCCGCCGCCCGGTGTTGGCGGGCGATCACACGGATGGGCGCTGACTTGTCAAGCCGCGCGTGGAGCGTCTCGTAGCGGCGCCGCGTTCAGGAGAAGAGGGCCGCCAGGCCGAACCCGAACGCGACGAGCAAGGTGGAGAAGACGAGGACGTAGCGCACATGGAGGCCGGTCTGCCCGGACCGCACCTCAGTCTCGTCGATCTCGATATGGTTGGCGACTTTGCGAGCGGTCATGGACCTCTCCTCAAGCCCCCGCCATCGACATTATCCGCCCGAACCGCCCAAAGCGAAAGGGCTTATGCTCCAACCTGTCCGCGATGCCGGAGCAGGTGGTCCGCCAGCACGCACGCCAGCATCGCTTCCCCGACCGGCGCCGCGCGAATTCCTACGCACGGGTCATGTCTGCCCTTCGTCTCGATCTCGGCGTTCTCGCCTGCGGCCGAGATGGTCTGCCGCGGCGTGAGAATGGAGGAGGTGGGCTTCACCGCGAACCGTGCCACAATGGGCTGTCCGGTCGAAATCCCGCCGAGCACGCCGCCTGCCTTGTTCGACAGGAAGAGCGGCGCGCCGTCATTTGCCCCGTCATTCCTGGCGCGCATCTCATCGGCGTTCTCTTCGCCCGTGAGCGACGCCGCCTCGAACCCGGCGCCGATCTCCACGCCTTTCACCGCATTGATGCTCATCAGCGCCGCGGCGATGTCCGCGTCGAGCTTGCCGTAGATCGGCGCGCCCAAGCCCACAGGAACGCCTTCCGCCACGATCTCGATGACCGCTCCGAGCGAAGACCCTGCCTTCCGCGCCGCGTCGAGATCGGCTTCCCAGAATTTCGTGGTCTCCGCGTCCGGACACCAGAACGCGTTGTTCTCCGTCTCCGCCCAATCCCATTTGCTGCGATCAATCGCGCGCTTGCCGATCTGCACCAGCGCGCCGCGGATGCTGACGCCTTCGCCCAAAATACCCGAGAGCACCTTCCGCGCGACCCCGCCGGCCGCGACGCGCGCCGCCGTCTCGCGCGCCGAGCTCCGACCGCCGCCGCGATAATCCCGCACCCCATACTTGGCCTGGTACGTGTAGTCGGCGTGTCCGGGCCGGTAGAGATCGCGGATCTCGCCATAATCCTTCGAGCGCTGATCCACGTTCTCGATCACCAGCGAGATTGGCGTCCCGGTTGTCACGGGTCCTCCCGTGCGTTCGTCCTCGAACACCCCCGACAGGATCTTCACCGCATCCGGCTCGCGTCGCTGGGTTACGAAGCGGCTCGTCCCCGGCCGCCGCCGGTCGAGCCAGTGCTGCAGGTCCTCCGCGGTCAGCCGCAGGCCGGGCGGACACCCGTCCACCACGCACCCGAGCGCCGGCCCATGGCTTTCGCCCCAAGTCGTGACGCGGAAGAGATGGCCAAACGTGTTATGCGACATGCCCATAACCATAACCCGGGAAGAGCTAGGCCGCAATTGACCCCATGACCCCAAGGGGTCATTGATGGGTGGTCTCTATCGTGCTATCTGTAGCCATGGCCGATGTAAAAATCCGTGATCTGGACGATGGGCTCGTGGCCTTCTACCGCCAGCGGGCCGAGGCCAACGGCAGGAGCCTCGAGGAGGAGCTGCGCCAGACCCTGGCGGAGAAGCGTCAGCGCGTCCGGCTCGAATGGGCTGAACGCCTCGCGAAGAACCATGCCGAGTTCGAGCGGAAGTACGGCGTCCTGCCCGACAGCACGCCCGGCATTCGCGCATGGCGCGACGGCGAGCCCGACGCGTGACGGTGCTCGTGGTCGATGCGTCCGTCGCGGCCAAGTGGCACCTCCCTGAACCGGATTCTCCCGCCGCTGTGGCGCTGCTCGGACAGGGGCTGGATTTGAAAGCGCCGGCGCTGCTTCGCGAAGAGATACTGGCCGCCATCACGCGCGCCTATCGCAACGGGCGCGTCATTCGCGGCGCCGCCGAGCAACTCGTGTTGGACGCGTCCGCCATGTTCACCGCCGGCGCAGTCGACCTCGTGGACACCAGCCCGCTGCACCCGCGCGCGGCGAATATCGCACTTGATTTGAAATACCCCTTCATTGACTGCCTATACATCGCGCTTGCCGAGCGCGAGGGCTGCGATCTTGTGACGACCGACGCGACCTTGCTGTCCCGCGCGCAGGCGCACTTCTCCTTTGTGAAGGCCCTATGAGCGAGCAGCCATGAGCGACCTTATCCCGCCCTCTCCGAAATACGATCCGCTGGCGCCCCCGCCGCCGGACGATCACGTCTTCTTCGCGTCAGATGAGCCGCTCGCGCTCTTTACCGAATGGTTCAAGGAGGCGCGAAGCAAAGAGCCGTCCGATCCCAATTCCATGGCGCTCGCCACGGTGGACGATGCGGGCTTGCCCGACGTCCGCATGGTGCTCCTGAAGGATTTCGACGCCCGCGGCTTCACCTTCTACACCAATGCCGAGAGCGCCAAGGGCCGCCAGCTCGCCGCCCATCCCGCGGCAGCCATTGTGCTGCATTGGAAGAGCCTGAAACGCCAGGTCAGGGCCCGCGGCGCCATCGCGGAAGTCACGGCCGAAGAGGCCGACGCCTATTTCGCCTCGCGTGACCGCGGCGCCCGCCTCGGCGCCTGGGCCTCCGAGCAATCCCGCCCGCTCGAAACCCGCTTCGCCTTGGAGAAGCGCGTCGCCGAGTTCGCCGCCAAGTTCGGCCTCGGCGAGGTCCCGCGTCCGCCGCACTGGACCGGGTACCGCCTGGCGCCCGTCGAGATCGAGTTCTGGCGCGACCGCCCGTTCCGCCTCCATGACCGTCTGAAATTCTCCCGGCCGACGCCGACGGCGCCCTGGTCCAAACAACGCCTCTACCCCTGACGTCGCGGAAGAGGGCGTTTTCCTCGCCGAGGAGCGCGGGCCTTCAGGCCCGCATTGTCTTGCCGCCCATCTGCGGGCCAGAAGGCCCGCGCTCCAGCCTCCAAGCGCTCCGGCTACCCCGCTGACGCGATCGCGAATTGCCGCCGCGGGGGGCCGCGCATAAGGTCCGTCCCAACGGATGAGAAACATGAGTACGGAGGAAGCGATGCAGGGTCTGATGCAGGATTGGTCGATGACGCTCGACAAGATCCTGGACCATGCGCGGGCGAATTATCCCGACGTCGAGATCGTCACCCGCAGCATCGAAGGCCCGATCCACCGTACGAATTACGGCCGGGTCTGGGAGCGCGCCAAGCAGGTCTCCCATGCGCTCGCCGACAAACGCGTGGTCCAGGGCGATCGTATCGCGACCCTCGCCTGGAACACTTGGCGCCACCTCGAAGTCTGGTTCGGCGTCTCGAACATGGGCGCGGTGCTGCACACCATCAATCCGCGGCTCTTCCCCGAGCAGATCGCCTGGATCGCCAACCATGCCGGCGACAAGGTCCTGTTCCTTGACCTGACCTTCCTGCCGCTCGTCGAGAAGCTCGCGCCCAACCTGCACACGATCGAAACCTACGTGATCCTCACCGATCGCGAGCACATGCCGCAGACCTCGCTCAAGAACGCGATCGCCTACGAGGATTTCATCGCCGGCCGCCCGACCGATTATCGCTGGGGCGACTTCGACGAGAACACCGCCGCCGGCCTTTGCTACACCTCCGGCACCACCGGCGACCCCAAGGGCGTGCTCTACTCGCACCGCTCCAACATGATCCACGCCATGTGCGTGAACCAGAAGGATTGCTTCGCCGTCGGCGTGGAGGACGTCGTCCTTCCCATCGTGCCGATGTTCCACGCCAACGCCTGGGCCATCGCCTTCATCGGTCCGATGGCCGGCGCCAAGCTCGTCATGCCCGGCGCCAAGCTCGACGGACCGTCCGTGTGCGACCTGATCGAGACCGAAGGCGTCACCATGACGGCCGCGGTCCCGACCGTCTGGATGATGGCGCTGCAATATCTGCGCGAAACGGGAAAGCGTCCCGGCAAGCTTCGCCGCGTCGCGATCGGCGGCGCTGCGATCCCCGAGACCGTTCTGCGCGCCTTCGAAGAGGATTACGGCGTCGAGGTCGTGCATGCCTGGGGCATGACCGAGATGAGCCCGGTCGGCACGCTGGGCGCCTTGCAGGCCAAGCACGCCAACGCGCCGATCGATGAGCGCATGCGCCTCAAGCTGAAGCAGGGACGCGCCCTCTTCTCCGTCGAGATGAAGATCGTCGATGACGCCGGCAAGGAACTGCCGCACGACGGCAAGACCTTCGGCCGCCTCCTCGTGCGCGGCCCCTCCGTCGCGAAGGCCTATTTCCGCAACGAAGGCGCGCGTCGCCCCGACGGCACGGTGCTGGAGGCCGACGGCTTCTTCGACACCGGCGATGTCGCCACTCTCGATCCCGACGGCTACATGCAGATCACCGACCGCGCCAAGGACGTCATCAAGTCCGGCGGCGAATGGATCTCCTCCATCGACATCGAGAACTTCGCGATGGGCGCGCCCGGCGTCGCCTGCGCCGCCGTCATCGGCGTCAAGCACCCGAAATGGGACGAGCGCCCGATCCTCATCGTTGAGCCGCGCGCCGGTGCGGACGCGCCGAGCCGCGAGGCGATGCTCGCGCACCTCGAAGGCAAGATCGCCAAATGGTGGATGCCGGACGACGTCGTCTTCGTGGCAAAGATCCCGATCGGCGCCACCGGCAAGATCAACAAGCTCGAGCTCCGCAAGATGTTCCAGGACTACGTCCTGCCGAGCGCCCAGGCGGCTGAATAGGCGCCGCGGCGCCGGCGCCGGTTCCAAGGTCCGCCCGGAAAGGCTAGCTTCCTCGCGAGAGGAGGGGCCATGAGCGTGGGCAACGGAAGCGCCGGGACCGACGAGTCGGCGCTGCACGCGATTCAGCAGGCGGCGAAAGCCGGCGACGTTCCGCGCGCCGCCCAACTGGCCGACGAGGCGCTGCGCGCCGGTAGCATGCATCCCCTGCTGCTCAATCTCTCGGCTGTGCACCTGGAGAGCCAGGGACGCATCGAGGAGGCCGTCTCCCGCCTGGAGGCCGCGCTGCGTCTCACCCCGCGCGATCCGGCCGTGCGCAATGCGCTTGCGATTGATCTGGGCCTGCTTGAGCGCTGGGAGGCCTCGCTCGCCAACGCCGAGGCCGCCGTGGAGCTCAAGCCGGAATTCGCCGCCGCGCACGTCAATCGCGGTCGCGCGCTTTGGGCGCTCGGCCGCCAGGCCCCCGCCGAGGCGAGCTTTCGACGCGCGCTCCAGCTGCAGCCTGGAAACCTCATGGCGCTTGCCGGCCTGGCCTCGGTCGAGTTGCGCAAAGGCGTGCTCGCCGAGGCGCGCCGGCTCGCCGCGCAGGTGCTGCAGGCCGAGCCGCTCTTTCCCGACAGCGTCGCCGTCCTCGCCGCCGCCGACATCGCCGAGAGCAAGCCGGCCGACGCCGAGAAGCGCTTGAAGGCGCTGCTCGCCGATGCCCGTCTCGCCGCGCCCGATCGCGCGCTTGATCGCGCCGCCGCGCAGGGCCTGCTCGCTGATGCACTGGACGCCCGCGACCAGACGAAGGAGGCCTTCGCCGCCTACGAGGCCGCGGGCGAGACGCTGCGCGCGCATTACGCCAAGGCCTATGGCGCAGGCCTCGCGCTGAAGGCCGCGCGCGCACACGCCAAGTATTTCGAGACCTCGCCCGCCTGGGGGCCGCGCAAGCCCGCTCAGACGCGCCCCGCGGCCGGGCATGTGTTCGTCATCGGCTTCCCAGGCGCCTCGCGCGCCGACATAGTCCTGGGGCGCCATCCGCTGGTGGAGCGCCTGAGCGACCAGGATCTCTTCCGCGATTTCGCCGGCGGCGCCGACATGGAGCGGCTGGCCTTCGCGGCCGATGCTGAGCTTCAGCCTGCGCGCGACGCCTATTGGGCGCGCGCGCGTAGCGCCGGCGCGAGTCTGGAGGGCAAGGTCTTCCTCGACGACGATCCCCTGAACACGACGCGTCTGCCACTGATCGCCGCGCTCTTTCCCGACGCGAAGGTGCTGTTCGCGCGCCGCGATCCGCGCGACTGCGTGCTTGCCGCTTTCCGTCGCCGCCAGCGCATCGGGCCTGCGGCCTACGAGCTTCTGACTCTGCAGGGCGCCGCCGACTTCTTCGTCGCGGCGATGGAGCTTGCCCTGCGCGCCGGCGAGAAGCTCGGCGTGCGCAGCCACGCGATGACCTTTGAGGCCCTCGTCGCCGATCCCGTTAAGGAGGCGAAGGCGGTCTGCGCGTATATCGGGCTCGATTGGAACGATGCGCCGCAAACCCCGGCGAACACGCGCCTGGACAAGCCCGGCGCCTGGAAGCGCTACAAGGCCGAGATGAGCCCCGTGCTCGACATGCTGCGGCCGTGGGTGGAGCGCTTCGGCTATAAGAACGAAGGGTAGGAGGCCCGCGCATGAACGGTTTGCGCAAATTCTGGGTGCGCCTCGCGCTTGCAGCGTCGCTGCTCGTGCCGATCTATTTTCTCGGCGCCGCGCTTGGCACCCGCTTTGGGCTGCTGGATTGGCGCGTGGGCTTCGGCGCGATGACCTATCAATGGGGCGCGCGCGTGCTCTTGGGCGCGGCCGGGTTCGCGTTGATCGGCATGCTGCTTGCGCTCGCGGTTCCACCGCATGGTCGCGGCTGGCGCATGGCGCTCATCGCCTTGATTATTCCCTGCCTCGGGCTGGCGTACGGATTCTATGTGCGCCAATCGGCCGCCGGCGTGCCGCCGATTCACGACATCACCACCGACCTCTCCGATCCGCCGGAATTCTCCGAAGACGTCGCCGAGACGCGCGCCGCGGTCCGGTGCGGCAATGGGCTTGAGCTCCTCGATGCGCGTGTCGGTGAATTTCCCGATCCGGCCTGCGCGCTCGGTCCCCCGGGACCGAGCGTCGTTGATCTGCATCGCGCGGCCTACGCCGATCTCAAGCCCATCGAGCTCGCCGTGCCGCCGGAGCGAGCCTACGAGGCCGCGATCGCCGCCGCCCGCACGCAGCGTTGGACGCTCGGCCTGCAGGATCGCGATGCTGGCCGCTTCGAGGCGACCTCGCGCTCCTTCTGGTACGGCTTCACCGACGACATCGCCGTGCGCGTGCGTCCGCGCCACGGCGGCTCGGTGGTTGACGTCCGCTCCGTCTCGCGCGTCGGCATCAGCGACATGGGCGCCAACGCCAGGCGCATCCGCGCCTTCACCGAAGCGCTGCGCGCCGCGAGTGTCTGATCGCGCTACGGCCGCACAAACAGCAGCCGCGCGCCTTCTTCATTAGGGTTGGCGAGCATCCCGTTCAGCCCCTCGATCGCGGCGCGCCGCGCTGCCTCGCGCACGCCGTCCTGCGTCGTCGCCTTGCAAGCTGTGATCGTCTCGCCGCTCTCGTTGCGCGTGATCGTGATCCCCTCGATCGGGCCTTCGCGGTCGATCGCCGTGCAGGAAAGCGTCGTCTCGATCCTGAACTCGCGGGCCGGCAGCGTCCCGACCGGCACGATGAGCGCATAGCTTTGCACCGTGTCGGTCGGCTCGGCCGGCGCGTATTCGGCCACGTAGAGCGGCGCAAACGCATCGGCGGCGCGCACGTGCGTCGCCGGCGCGATGATCAGCCTGTAGGCGCGTGGCATTTCCGGCTCGTCCGCGCTTTCCCGCAGCGGCACATGATCCTGGAAGCGGAAGGTCCATGCCCCGTCCGCGGAGCGGCGCAGCTCGCCGGGCAAGCACTTCGCCGGCAGCCGCCCGCGCCGCTTGGCGTTGCGCGCCGAGCAATGCTCCCCCGGCCAGATCCAGACGCCTTCCTCAAGCGGCGCCGGGCCGACCTGGTCGGCGACCGCGAAGAGCGGGGCGTCCGCGCTGAGGCTTGCGCAGCCCCCCAGGCCGAGCGCGAGCGTCGCCGCCGCCAACGCGATGAGCGGAAGAAGTCGTGGCATCGTGCGCCTCCCTCGATGGAGGGGCTATGCCGCTTTCGCGGTCAGTGTGAAAGCGCTCTCCACACCAGGCTCGCCCTCGCAGGAGACGAGCCCCAGCCGCACGAAGCGGATCATGTGCGCCAGCACCGAATGGCACGCCGCCGGGTGCAGCTTGGCGTCGACGTCGGCATAAAGCACCGGCACGATCTCGCGGATGCCGTGCTTGCCCGCGCGCAATTGCGCGATGATCTGCTCTTCGCGCGCGAGGCGATGGTCGATATAGGCCTGCACGAACGCGCGCACGTCTCTGCCGTGTGCGCGTCCGATCGGCGGCCCGTGCGTCGGCCACAGCGTGTCGAAGTTCCGGTCCCGGACTTTCTCCAGGCTCTTGAAATAGTCCGTCATGTCCCCGTCCGGCGGCGAGATCACTGTGGTGGACCAGCCCATGATGTGGTCGCCGGGGAAAAGCGCGTTCTCTTCGCCGAGCGCATAGGCGACATGGTGCGAGGTGTGCCCTGGCGTGAACACGGCTTCGATCGTCCAGCCGCCGGCAGCGCTCGCGAACCGCTCGCCGTCGCGCACCGCGATATCGGGCGTGAAGTCGAGGTCGTCGCCTGCTTCCATCCGCACGTCGGACTCCGTCGGCTGCACGGCGCCGCCGAAGGCGTAGACCCTTGCGCCGGTGGCGGCCGCCAGCGGCCGCGCCGCCGGCGAATGATCGAGGTGCCCGTGCGTGACGAAGATGTGCGTCACCCGCTCGCCCTTGACCGCATCGAGCAGGACATCGAGGTGCCCAGGAATGTCCGGACCCGGATCGATGACCGCGACCTCGCCCTTGCCGACGATGTAGACGCCGGTGCCGTAGAACGTGAACGGCCCCGGATTGTTCGCCACCACGCGGCGGATGAGCGGGCTCACCTGCGCGGGCGCGCCATAGGCGAACTCCAGCTCGCGCACGAAGGGGATCTTCGAGGCCATCACTCGCCCTTCACATAAGCCCTGAACGCGCGCGCGAGCATGCGGGTCGCGGCGAGTTTGTCTGCAAGGGGCAGCGCGATCGGCGGCCCCATGTCGGTCTTGTTGGCGTCCACGATGTAAAGCCGTCCCTCGCCTTTGTCCCGCAGCACGTCCACGCCGCCCCAGTCAAGTCCGAGTCTCCGCGCAAAATCGCCGATACGCGAAAGTTCGTCCACGGAGAACAGTTGTTCCGGTAGGGCGAGCTCCACTTCGCTGTTGTCGTTGCCGAACCGGGCGTCGATCGGCCGCCGCTTGATGAATACGCAGATCGGCTTGCCGCCGACGGTGGGGCAACGGAAGTCCTCCACCAGCTCGCGGCCGCGCGCGTCCCGCTTTTGCGAACGATTGTCGATGAGGCGCTGATAGACGTGCCCTGGCCTGGGCGCGGCCGGACATTCGATGGTCCTTCCGTCATGCGCGCCGTTGAGCTCGGACTTCTCCACCGCCGGCCCCGTGTGCCGCGTGGGCTCCAGTGCAAGCGGATAGCCGAACGCGGCCTCGAACGCCGCCGCGATCCGCGATTTGGAAACGTCCGTGCAGTTGAAATTGATCAGCCGCGCGTCGGTCCGCCGCGTCGCCGGCGGTGCATTGTCCGACCAGGTCGCGTCCTCGAAATGCATCAGCACGTCGGCCTGCGCGATCGGCGCGAGCCGCCCCCCCGCGAGGCGCATGACCGGCCAGATGAGATACCAAGGCCGTCCCCGATCGGGCGCACAGGCCATCGTGAACGCGGGCGCGGTTCTGGCCGCCTCCTTCTGCACGGCGAAGAAATAGCGCAGCCAGGATTGCAGATCCGCCGCCAGCGAGCGCGAGAAGGGCACTCGCGCGCCGGTCTTGCGATAGACCACCGCCGTCGGCCCGACCTCGAACTCCCCGAACCAGAGCGGCCCGCGCCGCGAATCCGCCTTGGCGTTCATTTTGCAGCGCCTGTTCCGATGCGGCACACGTTTTGGCGGATCTGCTTTTTCATTGCGGAGCGAATCCGCATGATCTGCCTTGCGCTCGCGCTCTTGGCGGCCTGGAAGGCGTTCGGCGGCGCGGTGCAGCCGCGGCAAGCCGAGCCCCAGGCTAGTGAGCGCGGCGCCATGGCTCAGCCCTGACGCGCGCCCAGCGCGGGCCGCAACGCCGAAAGGTCGTAGCCGGCCGCGCGCCCCAATCCGATGATCTCATCCGCCGGCCGCTTGCCCGCCTGCGTCAGCGCCCACAGTGAGATCGAGCGCGTCCCGGTGCGGCAATAGGCGAGCACCGGGCCATCCGCGGCGCCAAACGCGGCCTGCGCCGCCGCCACCCCGTCGCGCAGCGTGGACCCTGTCACCGGCAGGTCGAAATAGGCCAGTCCCGCGGCCTCCGCGGCGCGGCGCGCGTCAGCGCTTGTCATCTGGCCGGGCGCCTCGTTGTCGGGACGGTTGTTCACCACGGCGCGAAAGCCCGCGGCCTTGGCGCGCGCGAAATCCGCTTCCGTGAGTTGTCCGGCCACGGCGAAATCGGGCGTTACCTGGATGAAGTCCGCCATCCCGCCTCCTACGCCCCGCGGCCCTGCAGCGTTGCAGCACGCCTCGTGGGCGCGCGGCATCGTTGGCATGAACCGCCTTGAAAGGAAAGCGAGCCCCCGGGCGGAGAAGGGCGATCCTGAAGCGCGGGTTCTATTCCTCGCGCCGCACCCGATGGCCGGCGCCGCCGCGATCTGAGATCAGCCTGAAGCTTCCCATCGAGGCCCGCCTGATCGTCACGCTGTCGCCGGCTTGTACATTGCCCGTGCGCTGCGCCTCGACCTGGGTCCAGATCTGACCGTTCGTGAGGATGAAGGCGTGGCGCCCGTTCCCGCGGTCGCTCACCCGCTCGATCACCGCCTGCACCCGATTGAGCCCGTCCTCGTCGCGATCGGGCCCCGCCGTCGCCGGAGCAGCGATGGCGGATGCCGCCGTCTCCGGCCGGGCCGCGGACCGCGCGCCCAGATTGAAGCGCGGCACGAGGCGGGAGAGGCTGGGCAGGTTGAAGCCGAAAGAGTCGCGCTCGACTTCCTCCACGCGGGCCCGATCGACCGCCACGAAGTCGCCGCCGCTCTCGGCCTGGCGAAGCCGCCCGACCGCCGCATCATAGCAGGCCAGCCGTTCGCCCTCGTCCCGCGTCTCGGCGCAGGCATAGACCCGCGCCAATGCCGAGGGCGTCGCTTCGCCGGACGCCTGCGCCCAAGCCCCGGTCGACGCCGCCCACACAAGCCCTCCCAGGGCCAGCGCCGCCGCTCGAATTGCCCGTCTGTCCATTGGATCGGTGTCCCCGCGTTCCCACTGCTTTTGCCCACTTTAAGGGCGCGCACGGCCCTGTCAGCAGGTTCTGGCGCCCCCAGCGTTTCTCGCGATCGACGAGGGCGGCCGATTGCGACGAGAGGCGCGAATTCGACGACAAAGCGTTGCTCCGCCCGCCCGTCACGCACATTTGCGCCTGCTTTTGGCCGCGCGACGAATGCCATTTGTCGATGCAAATGCTTGATTGATCGCAGGATTGCCCGCCAAAACGGCGCCCGGCCCGACTGCTGCGGCTTTTCCGCCACAGTTCCGCCCCGACCACTAACAAGTCTTAACCATTCGTTGACGCTTGAGCGACTGGTGGGCCAAGTTCGCCTCCAGAATGCAGGGGTGAGGGCCCCTGCGCGCCGGAGGCGTGCACTTCGCGGGATACAAGGCTCAAAGAGGCCGCCCGCGCTCATCGCCGCATCCGTCGTTTTGGGTATGACTTGGAGGTTCGACGTGAAAAGCTGGCTGAACAAGGACCGCCTGTTGGCGGGGACGATTATTGCAGGCGTGTCGGCTCTCGGCTTGGCCGGTCCGGCGGTTGCGCAAAGCGGCGACGAGATCATCGTCACCGGTTCGCGGATCCCGCAGCCGAACCTGGTCACCACGAGCCCGGTGACCCAGATCACCGCCGAAGACGTCACGACCCAGGGCGTCACCCGCATCGAAGACCTTGTGAACCAGCTGCCGCAGGCCTTCGCCGCGCAGCAATCGACGGTTTCGAACGGCGCGTCCGGCACCGCGACCGTCAACCTCCGCGGCCTCGGCTCGGCCCGCACCCTCGTCCTGATCGACGGCCGCCGCATGGTCTACGGCTCGCCGATCGACGCCGCCGCCGACTTGAACCAGATCCCGGGCCCGCTCGTTGAGCGCGTCGAAGTCCTCACTGGCGGCGCGTCGGCCGTCTACGGGTCGGACGCCGTCGCCGGCGTCGTCAACTTCGTGATGAAGAAGGATTTCGAGGGCATCCGCTTCGACGCCCAGTACGGCTTCTATCAGCACGGCAACGATTATGACGGCGTGGGCTATCTGCGTGAGGAAATCGCGTTCCGCGCTCTGACGAACTCGTCCCAGTTCGCGCTGCCCGACGACGTGGTCGATGGCTACGGCAAGGAAGGCACGATCATCCTCGGCATGGCCTCTCCCGACGGGAAGGGCAATGTCACGGCGTACGTGAACTACCGCACCAACGACGCGATCCTGCAGCGCGACCGCGATTATTCGGCGTGCGCGCTCGGCGCCCCGTCCACCGCGGCCCGCTCTTCG
Source organism: Hyphomonadaceae bacterium (assembly GCA_016791425.1). Classification (GTDB taxonomy): domain Bacteria; phylum Pseudomonadota; class Alphaproteobacteria; order Caulobacterales; family Aquidulcibacteraceae; genus CADEEL01. The sequence continues at coordinate 295,713 of JAEUMQ010000017.1, forward strand.
TACACGTTCACCGGCGCCCACTGGACCTGCGGCGGCTCCGGCACGGCCTATCCCGGCACGTTCACGGACTTCGCAACGTTCAGCTACACGATCGGCTCGAACAACGAGTTCCGGAACTTCGTGGCCGCGACCGACCAGTACAATTTCGGTCCGACGAACTACTACCAGCGCCCGGATGAGCGCTACACGCTCGGCGCCTTCGGCCACTACGAGATCACACCGTGGATGGAAGCGTACACGCAGCTGATGTTCTCGGATTACACCTCGCAGGCGCAGATCGCGCCGGCCGGCGTGTTCTTCGACACCTCGACCATCAATTGCGACAACCCGCTCCTCACCGCGACGATGAAGACGTCGATCGGCTGCACGCCGTCGCTCATCTCCTCGGGCGGGTCGGTGCCGTTCTACATCGGACGCCGCAACGTCGAAGGCGGCGGTCGTCAGGACAATTTCGAGTACGAATCCTATCGCGCGGTCTTCGGCCTCCGCGGTCCTCTGGTCGAGGGCTGGGACTACGATGTGTCCGCGAGCTACTCGAAGGTCACCATGACGCGGGTGGTCGACAACTACTTCGCGATCGACCGCATCCAGAAGGCGCTCGACGTCATCGCTGGTCCCGGCGGCACGCCGGTGTGCCGCTCAGGCTCCGGCGACGGCTGCGTTCCCTACAACGTGTTCCGGATCGGCGGCGTGACGCAGGAAGCGCTCGACTACATGTCGATCCCGCTGATGGAGATCGGCGACACGACCCAGCAGATCGTTTCGGCCACCATCACGGGCGATCTGGGCTTCACCAGCCCCGCGGCCGAGACCAATTGGCAGGTCGCGTTCGGCGTCGAGTACAAGCGTGACTCGATCTCGTCGATCACGGACGCCAACTGGGCCACGGCGAACGCCTCCGGCCTCGGCGGCCCGACGATCGGTCTCTCCGGCGTGGTCGATAACACCGACTTCTTCGGCGAGTTGCGCGCGCCGCTGGTGGAGGGCAAGCCCTTCGCCGACATCATCTCGCTCGAGCTCGCTTATCGTCGTTCGACCTACAGCACGGACGCCGAGACCGAGACCTACAAGATCGGCGGCGACTGGGCCCCGACCGAGGACATCCGGTTCCGCGGCTCCTACCAACGCGCCGTCCGCGCGGCCAACGTGATCGAGCTCTTCTCGGCCCAGGGCTTCAACCTGTTCGACATGAACGATGATCCCTGCGACGGGACCGATCCGGGCGGCGACGGCGTCGCCTCGTCGGCGGTTTGCGTCGGCTCCAACCCCTGGCAGGTGACGGCGGCGCAGCGCGCGGCCGGCGCGCTGACCAGCCCGGCCGGCCAGTACAACTTCCTGCAGGGCGGCAACCCGAACGTGAGCCCGGAAACGGCCGACACGTACACCATCGGGTTCGTGTTCACGCCGACCTTCCTGGAAGGCTTCAGCCTTTCGGTCGACTGGTACGAGATCAAGGTCGAAGACCTCATCTCGATCGTGTCGCCCGACGTGAGCGTCACGCAGTGCTTCAACAACAACAACATCGCGCTCTGCAATCTCATCAACCGGAACCCCGCCAACGGGTCGCTTTGGGTCGGCAGCGGCAACGTCGTCGGTCTGAACACCAACATCGGGTACCTGCTGACGTCGGGCTACGACGTCAACGCGTCCTACTCGTTGGACATCGGCGAGATGGGCGGCTTGAACTTCGGCTTCGTCGGCACCTGGCTCGACAAGCTGAAGACCAACAACGGTCCTGGCCTCGGCGAGTACGACTGCAAAGGCGATTTCGGCGGGTCCGCTTGCGGCGTCCCGAGCCCCGAATGGCGTCACCGCTTCCGCGTGTCGTGGGAGACGCCGTGGGATCTCGAGCTGTCCGGCACGTGGCGCTATTACGGCGAAGTCACCAATGCGGGCGGCGACGGCAAGCCGATCACTGGCCGGATCGACTCGGTTTGGGATGCCGAGAACTATTACGATCTCGCCGGCAACTGGGCCGTGAAGGACAACATCACGTTCCGCGCCGGTGTGAACAACATCCTCGACAACGACCCGCAGCTGTCGAACCTCGTCGGCACTACGGGTAACGGCAACACCTTCCCGCAGACGTACGACGCTCTGGGCCGTTGGGTGTTCGCCGGCATCACCCTCGACTTCTAAGTCATACGCAACGCCTCGGCGGCGGGCTCCGGCCCGCCGCCGTTTTCTTTTCTCCAGCCGCATCTTAGGGCAGTGAACGCAGACCGCCGGGCCCCGCGCCGTAGCGCCTTCGCGAAGGACGCCGCGCCTTGACCGCTCCCGAAGCTCTCGCCGATCCCGCGCAGGACGACGCCCGCGCCGCGCTCGCCTCCTTCTCCCGTCTCATCGATGCAAATCCGAACGACGCCGCCGCCTGGTTCGGCGCCGCAGTCGCGCATGTGCGTCTCGGCGACGAAGGCGCCGCGACGATCGCCCTGCAGAAGACGCTGACGCTCGCGCCGCGCCATTTCGGCGCCCTCATCCTCAGCGGCGACGTCTTCTCCCGCCGCGGAGATCTGCGCGCCGCCGCCGCGTTCTATGCGTCCGGCGTGCGTTTCGCGCCGCAGGATGCGCCCCCGCCGGTCGCGCGCGAGATCGCGCGCGCGGAGCAGAATTGCGTCCGCATCGCCGAGGAATTCCAATCGCATCTCGCGTCGCGCCTGAGCGCCGCCGGCTTCGATCCGAGCCGCTCGAGTCCGGGCTTCGCCAAGTCACTCGCCGCGTTTAATGGCGGACCGCGCCTGCACACCGCGCAGAAGCCGCGTTTCTATTGCTTCCCCGATTTGCCCGATACGCCTTTCTACGATCGCAAGGACTTCGCCTGGGCGCCGGCGCTCGAAGCTGCGACCGATGCAATCGCCGAAGAGCTCGCCGGCGTGCTGCGCATGCCTGAGGCGTTCGCGCCTTATGTGAAAGCGGACAAGTCGCGCCCCGCCACCAACGATCGCGGCATGCGCGACAATCCCGATTGGAGCGCCTGCCATCTGATCGAGAATGGCGCGATCGCGCCGAAGATGGCCGAGGCCTGTCCGCGCACGATGGCCGCGCTGAAGCATGTGCCGCTCGCCGCCGTGCCCGGCCGCTCGCCGTCGGTGCTCTTTTCGCTTCTGCAGCCGGGCATGCACATCCCGCCGCACCATGGCTTCGTGAACACGCGCCTGATCGGCCATCTGCCGCTTATCACGCCGCCGAACTGCCTCTTCCGCGTCGGGCCCGAGACCCGCGAATGGGAGCAAGGCAAGCTCATGCTGTTCAACGACACCATCGAGCACGAGGCCTGGAACAAGTCCGATCGCCTCCGCGTCGTGCTGCTGTTCGATTTCTGGCGTCCCGAGCTGACGGAGGAGGAGCGCACGCTCGTCCGCGCGCTTTTCCAGGCTGTCGATTCCTACGGAACCAAGGCCGCCAGCTGGTCCTGATCTATTCCTCGCCGATCGCGCCAAGCGCGTCGCGCAAGGGCTGCAGCCGCTCCGCATAGTTCCGCCATCGTCCCGACGATCGCTCGTGCAGCTTCTCGCGCACCTGCCAGACGCTCGCGGTCTTCACGCTGCCTTGCCGCTCGTGGAACGATAGGCACGCGTCCTCCCAATCCAGTCCGCAGAACGCAAGCGTCCGCTCCACCTCCGTGCGCGGATCGCGCACCAGCGCGTCGTAGGAGACATCGAGAATGTCGTCGCCGAAAAGCGTCTTCCAGTGCGCCATCATGCGCCGGTACTGCGCATAATGATGCCCGATGTCCGCAAGATCGAGCGCATAGCTCATCGAATGGTCGATGTGCAGGAAGTAGATCGAGAGGCAATTGTCCATCGGCGCGCGCGTCGTGTGCACGATGCGCGCATGCGGAAAGAGGCTCTTGATAAGCCCGATATGCATGAAATTGTCCGGCCGCTTGTCCGTCACGAGGTCCGCGTCGGGGAAGAGCTGCGCCACGCTCGCCCGATAGCGCGCCGCATGCGTCGCAAGCTCGCTCGCCGAGAGGCGCTTCCCGCCGAGCTCCCCCGCCAGCGCCGGCAGGAACGGCAGCTCGCCGCCGGCCTCCACGCCCGAATGACTGGCGATGATCTGCTCCACCAGCGTCGAGCCGGAGCGAAACATGCCGCAGATGAACACCGGCGCGCGCCCCGCCTCAGCCCCCTGTGCGAACTGCGCTTGCGCGAGCGGCTTCTGGTAGCGCGCGATCTGCGCGTCGATCTGCGCCTCGAAGCCGCGCCGGTCGTACCGCGGCGCCGGCTGCGCGCTCGCGCGCGAGAGCGCGTTCGCCCGCGCATAGGCCTCGAACGCCGCATCATGCGAGCCGCAATCGTCGAGCGCCTTGCCGAGCGCGAACGTCATGAGCGCACCCGCCGCCGCATCCTGCGTCTGCGCGAGCGCGCACCGCAGCGAGCCGATCACCGGATGCGCGCAGTCCCCGATCCGCTGCAGGTTCGCCAGCCGCGACAGCGCGTGCGCATCCATCGCGTCCACGCCGAGCACGCGCTCGTAAAGCGCGATCGCTTCCTCGCGACGCCCCTGGTCCTCGCGCAGATTGCCGAGATTGAGCAGGGCGGGCGCGAAGCGCGGATTCTTCTCCAGCGCCAGATTGAGCTCGCGCTCCGCCTCGCCCTCGCGCCGCAGATGATCCGCCAGGATCGCCGCGCGATTGACGTGCGCTTCCTCCGGCTCGCTGACGCCAAGCTCGATGGCCCGCGCGTAGGAGAAGAGGGCCTCGCTGAAGCGCCCCGACATCCGCTGGGCGACCGCGTGATTGAACCACCAGGTCGGGTGCTCGGGCCGGAGCGCCAGGAGCGCGCGATAGGCGGCCTCGGCCTCCGCCCACCGACCTTGTCCGAGGAGGGCCGAAGCAAGACGAGGGTCCGGAGCGTTCACCCCGCCAAGGTGGAGAAGCCGCCCCCCGCCCGCAACCCCGTTGAATTGTCGCCGCGCCGCTGCTAGCTCGGCGTCCGTGACCAGAGCAGGATTCATCCGTCGAATTCGCCGCCCGGCCCGCCCCTAAAAGCGCATGAGCGCGGGGTGCGGGACCGGGATTCCTGCTATTTCCCGACATTCCGACGGAGAGACGAATGGCTGACGAGGCCGAGAAGGCGCGCGCGTCCAAGGACAAGCCGAAAGAAAAATCAGAAGGACGCGACTACCGCGAAACCCTGTTCCTGCCCGAAACGCCGTTTCCGATGAAGGCCGGGCTTCCGCAGAAGGAGCCGCAGCTCCTCGACTATTGGCGCGAGATCGATCTTTACCGGAAGCTCCGCGACGCCGCCGCGTCGCGCCCGAAATTCACGCTGCATGATGGGCCGCCCTACGCCAACGGCCCCATCCATATCGGCCACGCCGAGAACAAGATCCTGAAAGATCTCGTCGTGCGCACTCATCAGATGATGGGCTTCGATTCCGATTACGTGCCGGGCTGGGATTGCCACGGCCTTCCGATCGAATGGAAGGTCGAGGAGGATTTCCGTTCCAAGGGCAAGAAGAAGCAGGACGTGCCGGCGGTCGAGTTCCGGCGCGCCTGCCGCGCCTACGCCGACAAATGGATCCCGCTGCAGCGCACCGAGTTCCAGCGCCTCGGCATCGAGGGCGATTGGGAAAAATACTATACCACGATGAGCTTCGAGGCCGAAGCCGCCATCGCCGCGGAATTCCTGAAGGTCGTGCGCACAGGCCTCGTCTATCGCGGCTCGAAGCCGGTGATGTGGTCGCCCGTCGAACGCACCTCGCTTGCCGAGGCCGAGGTGGAATATCAGGACAAGGTGTCGCCGACGATCTGGGTGAAGTTCCCAATCGTTGCGCTTGATGGCGAGCCACTTGGCCTCGCTGACAAGTTGGCGAACACATCGATCGTCATCTGGACGACGACCCCGTGGACGATCCCGGGCAATCGCGCGATTAGCTACAGTCCGCGCGAAGACGTGATCTACTCGCAAATTGAGGTCGAGGAGATCGACGACGCTGCGTTCAAGCCATGGGCGCGAGTCGGGGATAGATTGATTATTGCTTCGAACTTGATCGATGCGACGGTCGCCGCAGCGAAGATAAGCAAGTGGAAGCCGCTCGGCGTCATTGGCGGCCGAGGAAATGATCTCTTCTCCCGCATGACTTGCGCGCATCCGCTTCGTGATTGGCGCCCCTCCCCCCTTGCGGGGGAGGGCGGGGAGGGGGGGCGTTCAGGAGAAGGCGCCGCGAGCGCCAAATCCTCTGCGCCCCCCACCCCCACCCCCAACCCCTCCCCGCAGGGGGGAGGGGAGAGTGCATCATCTGCACACGGATGGTATGGTTTCCTGGTGCCGCTGCTCGCCGGCGATCACGTCACGGACGATGCAGGTACGGGCTTCGTGCACACCGCGCCGGGCCACGGCCAGGACGACTTCGCGATCTGGATCGCCACCGGCCATTCGCAGAAAGACATCCCCTTCACCGTCGATGAAGAGGGCGCCTTCACCAAGGAAGCGCCCGGCTTCGAAGGCCTCCACATCATCGAGCTGGAAGGCAAGAAGCAGGGCAAGGACGGCCCCGCCAACGAAGCGGTGATCAAGGCGCTCATCGAAGCGAACGCGCTCCTCGCGCGCGGCCGGCTCGAACACTCCTATCCGCATTCCTGGCGCTCCAAGGCGCCGCTGATCTTCCGCAACACGCCGCAATGGTTCATCGCGCTCGACAAGCAATTCCGCGACGGCAAGACGCTGCGCGAGATCGCGCTCAGCGAAATCGAGCGTGTCGATTGGGGCCAGAAGCGCGTCGGCGACGAGGGCGGCTACAACCGCATCAAGGGCATGATCGCCGAGCGCCCCGATTGGCTCATCTCGCGCCAGCGCGCCTGGGGCGTGCCGCTGGCGATGTTCGTCAACAAGCACACCGGTGCGGTCCTGCAGGACGACGCGGTCGATGCGCGCATCCTCGCTGCGATGAAAAAGAACGGCGCCGACGCCTGGTGGGCCACGCCCGCCGAGCAATTCCTCGGCAAGGATCACAAGGCCGCCGATTACGAGAAGGTCGAGGACATCCTCGACGTCTGGTTCGATTCCGGCTGCACGCACGCCTTCGTGCTCGAAACCAAGCCGTCGCTGAAGCGCCCAGCCGACGTCTATCTCGAAGGCTCCGACCAGCACCGCGGCTGGTTCCATTCCTCGCTGCTTGAAGGCTGCGCCACGCGCGGCCGCGCTCCCTACGATTCCGTCGTGACGCACGGCTTCGTCGTCGCCGAGGACGGCCGGAAGATGAGCAAATCGCTCGGCAACGGCGTCGAGCCGATGGACGTGGCGAAGCAATACGGCATCGAGATCCTCCGTCTGCTGATCGCTCAGGCCGCGTACGAAGACGATCTTCGCATGGGCAAGACGATCATCGACCAGTCGGCCGAGGCCTATCGCAAGCTGCGCAACACGCTGCGCTTCCTGCTCGGCGCGCTGAACGGCCTCACGGATGAGGAGAGGCTCTTTCCGCCGCCCCATGCTGGGGAGGCGTCGCGCGCGAAGCGTGCGACGGAGGGGGCGCAACACGAGCTGCCCTTGCTGGAGCGTTGGCTCCTGCATCGGCTGCGCGAGCTCGATGACGAGGTCCGCGACGCCTACAAGAGGTTCCAGTATCGCCGCGCCGTCTCCGCGCTCGTCGAGTTCTGCAATGTCGATCTCTCGGCGTTCTATCTCGATGTGCGCAAGGACGCGCTCTATTGCGACCGGCTCGACAGCCCGCGCCGGCGCGCCTGCCGCACCGCCCTCGACGAGACCTTCCGCCGCCTCGCCGTCTGGCTCGCGCCGATCCTGCCTTTCACCATGGAGGAGGTCTGGCGCACGCGCTTCCCCGAAGCGGCGTCCGTGCACCTCGAGCTATTCCCCGCGACGCCGAAGGAATGGCGCGTGGACGCGGTCGCGGCCGAGGTTGCGCATTTGCGCCGTGTGCGGAGCGTCGTGACCGGCGCGCTCGAAGTGGCGCGCCGCGAGAAGAAGATCGGCTCTTCTCTCGAAGCGGCGCCGCGCGTCTTCATCGCCGACCCGGCGCTCCTGAACCCGGTCAAAACCGTCGATCTTGCCGAGCTTTGCATCACCAGCGACATCGTCATCGAAGCCGGCGAGGGCCCGAAAGGCGCCTTCCATCTGCCGGAAGTCCCGGGCGTTTGGGTCATCGTCGAGCCCGCACAAGGCAAGAAGTGCGCGCGCTCGTGGAAGATCTCGCCCGACATCGGCAAGGACGCCCGCTATCCCGATCTCACGCCGCGCGACGCCGACGCCGTCGCGGTGTGGGACGCCGCGCATGGCCGCTGATCCTCGTCGGATTTGGCGCCGAATTTGGCGCAATGCGCGCCACCCGAAAGTGCGCGAAGAACGCGTCAAGGCGCTCTCGACCTTGTGCGGAGGCGCGGGACTTGCGCTGATCGTGGGCGCTCTGGCCGGGCCGATTCTCAATCCCGCGCAGCAACAGGATTGGGTGCTTCGCGCAGCGCTCGCGCTTGGGGGTGGGGCGCTGATACTGGCGGCGCAGGTGCTGCTTGGCTATATTGCTGAGGAGGACAACCATGACTGACAGCCTCCTGCGCCTTGCGGACATCCTCTGGCCGTTGCTCTTTCTTCTGGCTGCGGTTGCGCTTGCGTTCTGGCTAAATACCAAGGACGACCACAAGCCCCGCCATCTGCCGCCTGCGGAATAAGCCCGCTTTCGCACGCCGCTCCGCTCATGCATAAGCGCGCGATGCTTCGTATCGGCCTTTGGCTTGCCGCCCTTGTCCTGGTGCTCGACCAGACGGCGAAATTCTTCGTTCTCGAAGTCCTGCACTTCAGCCCGCCCGGCTGCCTGCGCTTCGCGGCCAATTGCGGCGCGATCGAGATGTCGCCGCTCTTCGACCTCAGGATGGTCTGGAATTACGGCGTGAGCTTCGGGATGCTCCGCGCCGGCGGCGACTTGTCGCGCTGGGGGCTGGTGATCCTCTCGGCCCTCATTGCGGGTATGTTCTTCAACTGGCTCCGCACCGCCGACCGCAAGCTCACCGCGGTCGCGCTCGGCCTCGTGATCGGCGGCGCCCTGGGCAACATGATCGACCGCATCCGCTTCGGCGCGGTGGCCGACTTCTTCGACTTCTCCGGCCTTTTCTTCCCCTGGGTCTTCAATGTCGCCGACGCGGCCATCACCGTCGGCGCCGGCCTCCTCGCCCTCGATTTCATCGTCCAGGGGAGAGCCGAGCGCCGCGCGGCCGGCCAGGCTGGCAATGCCTCGCCGCCGGCCCAATAGGGCCATTTCCGGCGAAGCCCGTTCCCAAAAAAGTCACGTTCCCAGCCGAACGCTGCAGCCTCCATTTCCCCGCCGCGCGGAACGACGTAGAAGGTCGGCGGCATTTTCGTAAGAATCGCTTCTGTTGAGGGAGGCAGGGTTGCAAAAATCCATCGCGCTACTGGCGGCGCTGGCTGCGGCGACGGCCGTGAGCGGGTGCGGCGGCATGCGCCAGGCCATGGGCGGCGGCAAGGTCGCCCCAGACGAGTTCCGCGTGGTCACCCGCGCTCCGCTGGTTCTGCCCCCGGATTACAGCCTCCGTCCGCCGCGGCCGGGCGAGCCCCGCCCGCAGGAGCTGCAGCCGGACCAGGAGGCCCGGGCGGCTATCTTCGGCCAGGACACCGGCCAGAACGCCTCCGAGGGCGAACGCGCGCTCGTCAACCGGGCCGGCGCCACCTCCACCGACGCCAACATCCGCGAGACGGTGGATTTTGAGGGCGCCTCCGTCGTCCACCGCAACGAGCAATTCTCGGATCGGGTCATGGAATTCCAGGGCGCGGCCGCCGACGCAGCCAATCCCCCCGCGAGCCAGACCGCCGAGCGGCGCACCGCCGAGCAGGAATCGGTCCGCCGCGCCACCGGCGGCGCAGCTGTCACGATCGAGCGTCGCGGCGGCGGCGTGAAGCTTCCCGGGACGTGAAGGCTGAACTGAGCGCCGCCCCGGAGCAGGGGACTTGAAACGTGGCGGCTTCAAGAAAGCGCTGGCGTTGCTCGCGCTTCCGGCAGTCTTCTTCAGCGCCTCCGCGCGGGCCGAAGCGCCGCGGCCCGAAACATTCGCGCTCGCGAACGGCATGCAGGTCGTGGTCATCTCCGACCGCCGCGCGCCTGTCGTCACCCATCAGGTCTGGTACCGCGTCGGCGCCGCCGACGAGCCGCGCGGGCGCTCCGGCATCGCCCACTTCCTCGAACACCTGATGTTCAAGGGCACGCCGCGCATCCCGCCCGGCGAGTTCTCCAAGACCGTCGCGCGCAATGGCGGCGACGACAACGCCCAGACGTCCTGGGACTACACCTCCTATTACGAGCGCATCGCCCGCGACCGCCTCGAGCTTGTCATGCGCATGGAGGCCGATCGCATGCGCAACCTCCGCCTCGCGGAGGACGACATCGCTTCCGAGCGCGACGTCATCGTCGAGGAGCGCCGTCAGCGTACGGATAATAATCCAGGCGCCGTCCTCGGCGAGCGCATGCGCGCAATGCTCTACCCGCATCACCCGTACGGCACGCCGATCATCGGCTGGCTGCACGAGATGCGTCAGCTCTCGCGCCAGGATGCGCTCGATTTCTACAAGCTCTATTATGCGCCCAACAACGCGATCCTGGTGATCGCGGGCGACGTGAACGCCGCCGAGGTGCGCCCGCTCGCCGAGCGCTATTACGGCCGCCTTCGCCCGACCCGCGATCTGCCTGCGCGCGTCTGGGCCGCCGACCCCCCGAACATCGGCCCGATGCGCGTCTCGCACACGGATGAGAAAGTCCGCCAGCCATCCCTCACGCGGCTCTATCCCTCGATCTCCTACACCACCGGAACCGGTCGCCAGGCGCACGCGCTCGACGTCGCCGCAGAGATTCTCGGCGGCTCGGAAACCAGCCGGCTCTATCGCGCGCTGGTGGAGGATCAGCGCATCGCTGTCGCCGCCGGCGCGGGCGCCGATTCCTCCGGCATCGGCGGCGGCACGTTCACCCTCTATGGTTCGCCATCCCCCGGCGTGCCCCTTGACCGCCTTGAGTCGGCGATCGACCAGGTCGTGCAGCGCTTCCTCGCCGAAGGCCCGACCGATTCCGAGCTGGAGCGCGCCAAGTCCAATCTCGCCGCCGCCGCGACCTATGCGCGCGACAGCCAGGAATCGCTCGCCTTCTGGTACGGCTCCTCCCTCGCCGAAGGCGAGACGCTGGATCAGATCCTCGCCTGGCCGGACGAGATCAAGCGGGTCACGAAAGACGAGGTCATGGCCGTTCTTCGCGCGACGCTCGACATCAATTCATCCGTGACCGGATATTTGCTCCCGCCCGCAGCCTCTGCGAGCTCCGCGCCGTGAGCCAGGCAAAACAAACTGCCCCCTCCCCCCTTGCGGGGGAGGGCAGGGAGGGGGGGCGTCCCGCTTGGCGTCGTCGTCTCAAGAGCGATCACCCTCCACCCCCTACCCCCTCCCCGCAAGGGGGAGGGGGGCGAGGCTTCTTCCGCACACTTTGCGCAAGCTTTGCAGCAGCGCTCTTGCTGCTCGCAGCGCCATCGGAAGCGCATGCGCAGTTCCGCCGCGCGGCCGCGACCCAAACGCAGGAGCGCGGCGTCGATGTGCGCCGCGTCGTCTCCCCGGGTGGCGTCGAAGCCTGGCTCGTCTCCGACGCCACCGTCCCGATCATCGTCCTGCGCGCCTATTGGAAGGGCGGCAGCGCCGCCGAGCCGCAGAACCTCACCGGCGTCACCGGAATCATGTCCGACATGCTCACCGAGGGCTCGGGCGATCTCGACGCCAACGCCTGGAAGGAGCGCGTCGAGACGCTCAACATGAGCCTCGGCTTCTCCGCCGGCTGGGACGGCGTCGGCATGTCGATGACCACGCTCAGCGAGAACCGCGACGCCGCCTTCGCCATGGCGCGCACCGCGCTTGCTGCGCCGCGCTTCGATGCAGCGCCGCTGGCCCGCATCAAGCGCCAGCTCGAGGTCGCCATCCGTCAGCGCGAAACCAACCCCGGCTACATCGCCAATCTCGCGCTCGACCAGGCGACCATCCCTGGCCATCCCTACGCCCGCCGCGCCGAACTGGTCACGGTCAACGCCATCGACAGGGCAAGTCTCGTCGCGCGCCGCGCAGCGCTCCTCGCGCGCAGCAATCTCATGGTGACGGTCGTCGGCGACATCGACGCGGCCACGCTCGCGCCGCTGCTCGATTCCACGTTCGGCGTGTTGCCCGCGCAGGCCCCGCCGCAACCCGCCATCCCCGTCGCTGACGTCCGCGCCGGCCAGCCCCTCATCGTGCGCCAGCTGCCGCAGCCGCAAAGCCTCGTGCTCTTCGCCGCGCCCGGCATCCAGGACGAAGATCCTGATTGGATACCGCTCGCGGTCGCGAATTACATCCTCGGCGGCGGCGGCTTCTCCTCGCGTCTGATGAGCGAAGTGCGCGAAAAGCGCGGCTACGTTTACGGAATTTCCACCGGGCCTTCGATCCGCGACTACAGCGCCCTCATTCGCGGCTCAGCGCAGACCGAGAACGACAAGGTCGCCCAGGCCATCGAGACGACGCGCGCGGAGATCGCCCGCTTCTACGCTGAGGGCCCCACGCAAACGGAAGTGAACGACGCGATCACCTATCTCACCGGCTCTTTCGCGCTCGATCTCGATTCCAACGTGAAGATCGCCGGCATGGTCCAGGCCTACCAGGTCGCCGGCCGCCCGATCGATTACATCAACCGCCGCAACGGCCTCATCAGCGCCGTCACGCTTGCCGACGTGAACCGCGTGATCCGCCGCCTGTACGATCCCGCGAAGTTCAGCTTCGTCGTCGTCGGCCAACCCGCGAACCTCGCCGCGCAATAGCCCTTCAGAAGCGTTCGTTTGCGCACGCCGGGGCCAGAACGCAGGAACTGCCGCGCGCAGCATTCATTGATGCGGGAGGAATGGAGCCTCCCCATGCGTTATCTTGCTTTCGTTTCAGCTCTTGCGCTGCTCGCCGGCTGCGGCCAAGCGCCAAACACCACCGCGTCCACCACGACGACGACCGAGCAGGCGGCGCCTGTTGGCCCGCCCATGCAGGCCCAGATCACGCTTGCCGAATTCGTCGAGAAGGCCGCGACGAGCGACCTCTTCGAGGTCGAGGCCGGCCGCCTCGCCGCCCAGCGCACGCGCACCGCCGCGATCCGCGATTTCGCCAACATGATGGTCCGCGATCACACCGCCACGAGCGAGCGGCTGAAGACGATCCTCGCCTCCACGCCAGCCGCGCCGACGCCTCCGGCCGCGCTCGACGCCGCCCATCAGCAGAAGCTCACCGATCTGCGCAACGCGACGCCCGACCGCTTCGACGAGATCTATCTCGACCAGCAGACCGAGGCGCACGAGAACGCCGCGACCTTGCTTCGCGATTACGCCGCGCGCGGCGACACGCCCGCCGTGTCGCAGTTCGCAAGCGAGACGCTCGCGAAGGTGCAGGCCCACCTCGATACCGTGCGCGAGCTTGATCGCGGCGGCGTCGATGAGGCCAAGGAAAAGACCTGACGGTGATTTCCTCCCTTCAAGGGGAGGGCGCCGCCGATGAAGACGGCGTTGGGTGGCGTCGCTAAGGCGCCATCCCGCCGTCAGCGCACGGATGGGCCGCCCCCAGCCCCTGCGCGACCAGACAGTCCCAAGTCTCCTCCGCGCTCTCCGCGAACCGGAAGAGGTCCAGATCGCCGCGCTCGATCATGTTCATCTCCGCGAGCGCATCGAAATTGATGATCTTGCGCCAATAGGCTTCGTCGAAGAGCACGACCGGTATGAGCGGGGCCTTTCGCGTTTGGCGGAGCGTAAGGATTTCGAACAGCTCGTCGAGCGTGCCGAATCCGCCGGGAAACACGACAAGCGCATTCGCGCGCATCGCCAGATGCATCTTTCGCATCGCGAAATAGTGGAACTGGAACGTCAGCGATGGCGTCGAATAGGGGTTCGGCGCCTGCTCGTGCGGCAGCGCGATATTGAAGCCGATCGAGCACGCGCCAGCATCCGCCGCGCCGCGATTGGCCGCCTCCATGATGCCGGGGCCGCCGCCGGTGGCGATCACGTTCTCGCGCACCTCGCCATTGTCGAGGAGCGCGCCGCCGCGCTCCGACGCAAGCTTCCCGAACGCGCGCGCCTGCGCGTACCAGAAGCCAGCGCGTTCCGGCGCATCCTCGCGCGCGCGCGCCGTGCCGAACACGACGATCGTGGAGTGCACGCGCGCCGCGCGCAGCGCTTCGTCCGCCTTCTGGAACTCGAGCTGAAAGCGCACGCCGCGCGTCGAATCGCCGAGCAGGAATTCCTGGTCGAGCGCGGCGAGCTTGTAGGAGGGCGAAAGCTGCTGCGGAGTGCTGTCGGTCATGCACCCGGTGTAACACGTCCAAGGCCCTGGCGCGCCCCGCAGGACTCGAACCTGCAACCTTCGGGTTCGAAGCCCGACACTCTATCCAATTGAGCTAGGGGCGCTCTTTGCAAGCATAGGCGCACTCCCCTCCCCCCGCTAGCGGGGGAAGGGCCGGGGATGGGGGATTCGCAGGCGAAGGCGCCGAGACCTCGCTGAGCTCCCGCCTCCCCTCCCCCGCTGGGGCGGGGAGGGGAGGGGGCTACCCCTTCACGCAGAGCACTTGCCGCAGCGTGTGCACGACCTCGACGAGATCCGCCTGCGCGGCCATCACGGAATCGATGTCCTTGTAAGCGCCCGGCGTCTCGTCGAGTACGCCTTCGTCCTTCCGGCATTCGACTCCTTCGGTCGCGCGCTTGTGGTCCTCGATCGAGAACCGGCGCTTGGCTTCCGAGCGACTCATCTTGCGCCCCGCGCCGTGCGAGCACGTGTGGAACGAGTCCGCATTGCCGCGGCCGCGCACGATGAAGCTCTTGGCGCCCATCGAGCCTGGGATGATCCCAAGCTCGCCGTCGCCGGCGCGCACCGCGCCCTTCCGCGTCACGAAGACGTCTTCGCCAAAGTGGTGTTCCTTCGCCACGTAATTGTGGTGGCAGTTCACCGCCTGCTTGGCCGTCTGGAACGGACGCGACACGCCTTCGCGCAGCGCGCCCAGCACGCGCAGCATCATGAGCTCGCGATTGGCGCGGGCGTAATCCTGCCCCCAGCCCACCGCCTCGACATAATCGTCGAACAGCGGCTCGCCTTCCAGGAAGAAGGCGAGATCGCGATCCGGCACGTGGTATCCGAGCACCCGGCGCGCGAGCTCTTCGCGCGCGCGGCTGATGAAATACGTGCCGATCATGTTGCCCGTGCCGCGCGAGCCCGAGTGCAGCATCAACCACACCCGGTCCCGTTCATCGAGGCAGACCTCGATGAAATGGTTGCCGCCGCCGAGCGTGCCCATCTGCGCAACGATCTTGTCGCCGCGGATGCCCGGATGCTTCTCGACGATGCGGTCGAGACGCTCCGCGAGACCGGAGCCACGCAAGGCCGTGCCGGCGGAGCCGGGCGCGTCCTTGTGATCGCCGTACGGGCCGTTGCCGTGCGGCGTCGAACGCTCGATCTTGCCGCGCAAAGGCGCAAGCGTGTCGGGGAGATCGCTCGCGACGAGCGTCGTCTCCACCGCCATCATCCCGCAGCCGATGTCCACGCCGACCGCGGCCGGGATGATCGCGCCCTTGGTCGGGATCACCGAGCCCACGGTGGCGCCCTTGCCGAAATGCACGTCCGGCATCAGCGCGACATGGTGATGGATAAAGGGCAACGACGCGACGTTCTTCGCCTGCGTGATCGCGCCGGATTCGATCGGCACGCCCTTCGTCCAAGCGAAGATCGGCGCGTTCGCCGAATCCATGATCTGATAGCCCGACATGGGCGTCTCCTTTAGCACAAAGCGTTCTTGCCCGCCGCGACAGAAGCCGCTGCGACGAAGGTCACAAGTTCAAGGGCCTGGAGCGCAAAAATAAAGAACCCCTCCAGGCCGGGCCGGGAGGGGGTTCTTGCCTCGTCTCGTCAGGATGACGTGGCTAGTGCGCCCTCCGCGCGCGATCGCGTCCGCCGGCCTCGGCGGTTTGCGCGATGCGCATCAGCGAATTGACGAACCAGCTTTTCACGATCTTCATCCTTCCGATGCGCTGCATATCATAAGTCCGCAGACGTTTCAAGATCGCTGCGACTTCAATGTTGGATCGCGGGCCCTCAGGCCCGCCAACCTGCGTGCTCCGTGTCCGGACGAATTGCTACGGCGCGGCGCGCAGGGTCTCCACGTCGAACTGCGCGATCTCCGATCCGAGATCGACCGCCGCGACTTTGTCGTCCGCGCCCGGCAGCATGAAGAACACGCGCTGCCCTGCCTCGGAGGGCCCGAGCGCGCCGCACGGCATGCTCGGCGCCTCAGCGTCTCCGTTGATGAAGGCGTTGTGCGCCTCCAGCAGTGCGCCCGTCGGCCTGAACTCGAACCAGCCGGCATGATCCGCCACGGGCGCGAACACGCAGGCTTCGTTCCCAGGCGCAGGCGAGGCCGCCCGTACGGCGGGGAGGATGGTGTCGAGCGCGGCGCCGAGCGCGATGTCGAAGAGGCGCACGATCGGCTGGCGATCGGGGCCCGAGACCCGCGCGAAACCCGGCAACGACGGATCCGCCTCGATGCGCACGCTTGGGCAGGCGAAGCTCCAGATCGAGGCCCCGGCGCCGCGCACTTCTCCCCACGTACAATCGCGGAAGGTTTCCGTCATCGTGGCGCTGGGCTGCGGGGCGGGCGTCGCTGGCTGCGCCGGTTGCGGCGGCGACCCGCAGCCGATCGCCAAAACCAAAGCCGCGAGTGTGAACCAGTGCCGCATCGGCGCCTCTCCCAAGGACGTTCCCTCCAGAAGGCGCGGTTTGCGCAGGCGATCAAGAGGCTTGTCAGGCCCTGCTAAATCCACGCCCTGGATCTCGCGCACCGCGAGCGCGCTGGTGCGTGCGATATTCCGCAGGGGCCATGCCCGGTGGCCGCCGCGTAAGTGTTCCGGACACGGACGAAAGCCCGCTGCGCGGCGCGCCGCGCGATCCCGCTTGGCGCCGACGCACTACTTCTGTAGTGTATCCTCAAAGAAGAGGGAGGATGGCGGCATGCGAGGCGCCAACGACACGCCCGAAGAGGCACGCAACAAGCAGCTCGTGCTCGACATGTGGCAGGCGGTCATCGTCGAGTATGCGCCAGAGGCGGTCCTGCGCTACATCTCGGCGGACTATATCCAGCACAATCCGGCCGTCCCGCCCGGCCGCGACTTCCTGTACAACGCCGTCAAGGACCTCGCCGAACAGAAGAAGGCGAACCCGG
Organism: Hyphomonadaceae bacterium; assembly: GCA_016791425.1. Taxonomy (GTDB): domain Bacteria; phylum Pseudomonadota; class Alphaproteobacteria; order Caulobacterales; family Aquidulcibacteraceae; genus CADEEL01. Next base: position 312,918 of record JAEUMQ010000017.1, read on the forward strand.
ACGCGGTCCCGCACACCACCAAGCGCCTCATCCACGCCTTCGCCGACGGGGACCTCGTGACGCTGACCTGGAACCTCGATGTTCCAGAGCCGGACGATCCCTCCAGGACGTACGTCGCCTGCGCCTTCGACATGTTCCGCCTTCAGGACGGGATGATCGTCGAGCATTGGGACGACGTGCGAAAGGGCGAATAGCGAACCAGTTCAACGGGAGGAAACGATGCTCAACAACAGAAGCTGGACCATGCTCGTCCTGGCCTGCGCCGCATTGCTGCTGCCGCTCTCCGCGCCGGCATATGCCCGCTCGGCGCCGGTGACGCGAGAGCAGCTCCTCGATCGTATCCAGATCGAGGACATGATGACGGAGTATTATTCGCTCCTGAACGGATACAGCGTTCACGACGTCGCCGAATACTTCACCGAGAACGCCGTGTTCATCGCCAACGGCGCGCGGATCGAGGGCAGGGCCGCGATCCAGAATCTCTACAGCAGTGGAGGCGATCCGCGCGTGGTGGAAGGCAACAAGTACACCATGATCCTCTCCAATCCGCGGATCAGCGTGCGCGGCGCGACCGCGACGATGGATTGTATCTGGACCGGTTATCTCCTGGAGAATGTCTACACCGCGCCCCGGCTTGTCGAGCAGGGGACGGAACACACCGAGTTCACCAAGCGCAACGGCGTCTGGATGATCACGAGCCGGACGATCACGCACTTGGGCGGCAATCCGGACGTCCCGGCGCGCCGCGACTGACATGTTCACCGCGCTCGTCTACGCGATCCAGTTCTTCTTCGGCGGCTGGTATTTCTATAACGGGCTGAACTACTTCATCGAGTTCACGCCCGCGCCGCCGGGAAGCTCGCCCCTGTCGCGCGAGCTCATCGGCGCGCTGGAGCACACCGGGCTTTTCGCGGTGGTGAAAGCCATCGAGCTCGTCGCCGGCGCCGCGCTGCTCGCCAACCGCTTCGTGCCGTTGGCGAGCGTGCTCGCCTTCCCGGTGTCGTTCTCGATCGCCTACGTGATGCTCGTCATCAATGGCGGCATGATCGGAACCATCGTCGGCGTGCTCGTGATCGCCTTCAACGCGATCATCGCGCTCTCTCGTCTCGACAGCTTTCTGCCGATGCTCGCGTTCGACGACGGCGGCCCGCGCCCCGCGCCGATGATGGCCCTGCTCCGTGGCAAGCCCCCCGCGCCGGCAACAAGACCAAAGGGCCTTCGCCCGCTCACCCATGCGATTGCGATTGCGCTCGGCGTCGGCTTACCGGTCTGGATCGAGCTGGCCACCATGAGCCACTTCCAGTCCGTCGTGCGCCGTCAGGAGGAGGCCGCTCGCGCGCTGCAGCAACAAGCGCCGCCGGCCGCGAACGCTGCGCGGCCCTGATCGTCCCTGCGCGCGTCTACACTTTGCTGATGTCAACGCCCTCGATCCCGCGCACCGCGAGCGCGCCGAACCGCGTGCGATACTCCGCAGGCGTCATGCCCGTGCTGCGCTTGAAGAGCGCGCGGAAGAAGCTCACATCCTCGTACCCGACCGCGCTTGCGACGCTCGACACCGGCGTGTTCTCCCGCTCCAGCATCGCCTTGGCCGTCTCGATCCGCACCGCTTGCAGATAGGCGCCCGGCAGGCGCCCCGTCGCCGCCTTGAATCGCCGCATGAACGTGCGTGCGCTCATCGAGACGCGCTCGGCCAGCGCCTCCGTCGAGATCGCCTCGCGATAATGCGTCTGCAGATGATGCTCGATCGTGCGGATGCGCGCGTCCTCGTGCGGCGGCGAAAGCGGCAACACGGCGTAGCCGGACTGGTGCACGCGCGGCATGTGGAAATTGAGCGACTTCGCCGTCTGCACCGCGACTTCATGCCCGCAGAGCTTCTCCACGAGATAGAGGCTCACATCCATCGACGCGCACACGCCGCCGCTGCAGAGCACGCGCTGCTCTTCCGTCACCATGAGATCGCCGCGCCACTTCACTTTCGGCCAGCGCCGTTCGAACTCGCTCACCAGCGCCCAGTGCGTGGTGCCCGCCCGCCCGTCGAGCAGCCCCGCCTGCGCCAGGTACGCCGCGCCCATGCACACGCCCGCGACATACGCCCCGCCCGCATGCAGATCCCTGAGCCACGGCGAGATGGCGCTGTTCTCCACCAGCTTGCCGTCGAGCTCGAGCCCGGACGTCGGCACGATCACCACGTCCGTCTGCTTGATCTCCTGCATCGCCTTCGTCGGCGTGAGGCCCACCCCATAAGGGCTCATCACCGGCTTGCCGGTGACTGAAACGGTCGTCACGCGGAATTGCGGATCGGGTTTGCCGCCCTTGAGCAGCGCATAGAGCGCGCCGGCCGAATGGAAGATCTCGATCGGCGCGATGGCGGTCGAGGCATATCCGTCGTCCATCAGCACGACCGTCACCTCATACATGCGCCAAGCCTCCAAACGGCGACGGCAGCATGGCGCCGCGGACGCCATGCCGCCACGCGTATTTCATCCGTTCGCTGTCGTCGGGTCGATGATCTTGCTGATCGGTGTGATCTTGTTGGCCGGGAACCCGGAGATGCGCGCATGCTCCCTGATCTCGTCCTCGTTGTCGGCGAGATAGACGCAGAAGGTCTTGTCGTTCGCCACGTAGGAATGCTCCCACTGCACCTTCGGCGCGAGCTTCGAAAGCGCTCCGTTCGAGGTTTCCGCCGCGCCCTTGAGCTCCGTGCGGTTGAGCGCCCCGACCCCGGGGATATCGCGTTCGATCACATAGCGGTTCATGTCGTCACTCCTTCGATTGTTCGGCTCGCCCGCAGACCATGACGGAGCCGGCCGCCGCCAAGCAGCGGCGGGAGCGCCATTCAGCGATGGCGATCCTGCCAACTTGGCCCGTTGTGCGTCGGGGGCTGGGGTTCTTGGGGAAAGCGGGCGCCTCCCATGGCGGCCCGCGCTCGGGGAACCCAAATGTGGTAGGAAGCCGAATCCATGCCGATCCGCCGCCTGCCACCGGAAGCCGTGAACCGCATCGCTGCGGGCGAGGTCGTCGAGCGTCCGGCCGCCGCGACGAAGGAGCTCATGGAGAACGCGCTCGATGCGGGCGCGAAACGGATCGAGATCACGATCGAACGCGGCGGTCTGGCGCGGCTTTGCGTCGAGGATGACGGTTGCGGGATCGCGCCAGACGAATTGCCGCTCGCTGTGGAGCGCCACGCGACCTCGAAGCTTGTCGCCGACGATGCGGGCGGCGTCGATCTCCTGAACATCGCCACGCTCGGCTTTCGCGGCGAGGCGTTGCCTTCGATCGGCGCCGTGGCGCGGCTCTCGATCGTCTCGCGCGCGAAAGGGATGGCCGAGGCCTGGGCGATCGACGTCGAAGGCGGCGAGCTTTTCAGCGCGCGTCCCGCGCCCTGGTCCGGCGCCGCGTCCGGCACGCGCGTCGATGTTCGCGACCTCTTCTACGCGACGCCCGCGCGGCTCAAATTCATGAAGTCCGAGCGCGCGGAAGCGATGGCGATCACGGACGCGGTGAAGCGCCTCGCCATGGCGCGCCCGGACGTCGCGTTTCTGTTGACCATCGAGGATCGCGTCGTCTTCCGTGTGAGCGCCGAAGCCGACCCCGAGAATGAGGGTCGCCGCCGGCGCCTGTCCGCGATACTCGGCGCCGACTTCGCGCCCAACTCGCTCGCCCTCGATCAGACGCGCGGCAATGCAACGCTGACCGGCTTCGCCGGCCTGCCGACGCTCGCGCGCGGAACTCGCGAGCATCAGCATCTCTTCGTCAACGGCCGTCCCGTGAAGGACAAGCTCATCCTCGGCGCGGTCCGCGGCGCCTATCAGGATCTGCTCGCGCGCGATCGCCACCCGATCGTGGCGCTCTTCCTCGATATGCCGGCCGAGGAGGTGGACCAGAACGTCCATCCGGCCAAGACCGAAGTGCGCTTCCGCGACGCCGCGATGATCCGTGGGCTGATCGTCGGCGCGCTCTCCCATGCGCTCGCCGGCGCCGGCCATCGCGCCTCCACCAGCGTCGCGCAGACCGCGATCTCCGCGTTTCGCCCGGAATCGCAGGCGCCGCTCCGCGCCTGGCAGACCGCCGAGAGCAATCTCCACGACGGCGATTTCGTCATGCCGAGCGCCAGGGTCGAGCGCTCGGCGGGGCAGAACGGAGCACTTTCCTCCCCCGTTTACGGGGGAGGTGATCGCGCAGCGATCGGAGGGGGCGCAAGCCGCGCGCCGTCCGAGGACGACCAATTCTTCCCCCTTGGCGCAGCGCGCGCGCAGGTGCACGAAACCTACATCGTCGCGCAGACCGAGGACGGCATCGTCATCGTCGACCAGCACGCCGCGCACGAGCGCCTCGTCTACGAGCGCATGAAGGCGCTGATCTCCAATGGCGGCGTCCCGCGCCAGGCCTTGCTTATTCCAGAGGTCGTGGAGCTTGATCCTTCCGAATGCGAAGCGCTCATCGCCCGCGCCGAGGAATTGTCCGAGCTCGGACTGGTGATCGAGCCGTTCGGGCAGGGCGCCCTCATCGTTCGCGAAACGCCCGCCTTGCTTGGGCAAGTCGATGCGAAGGGGCTTCTGAAGGATCTCGCCGACGACATCGCCGAGCTCGGTCAGGCTCACGCCTTGAAGGAGCAGCTCGAGGAGGTCTGTTCTTCGATGGCTTGCCGCGGCTCCGTACGCGCCGGGCGCCGGCTTTCGGGAGAGGAAATGAACGCGCTGCTACGCCAGATGGAGGCGACGCCCTTCTCCGGCCAGTGCAATCACGGCCGCCCCACTTACGTGGAGCTCAAGCTCGCCGACATCGAAAAGCTCTTCGGCCGCCGCTGAACGTCAGCGAAGTACATTGTCGAGGAATGCCGCGACTGCGTCTTGCACGGGCGCACTGAACCACTCGTTGCCGCCGTGTCCCGCGCCGACGACATTGCGGCGGATCGCGCAGCGACCCGCGTCGTCCTGCGCGCGCTTGAGGATATCGCTTTGCGCCGTCGGCACGGTGCAATCGGTCGTTCCGTGCAGGATGAGCAGCGGCGGCGAATTTGCGCCCAGATAAGTGACCGGATTGGCCGCGCGCACTGACGGCGCGCAGCTCGCCTCCGCGACGGTGCATCCCACGAGCTTGCTTTCCGGTGACGCTGCGCTGCTGTGGGTGGCCGATCCTGGTGGACACGATTGCGCAAGCAGCTGGGTGTCCATCTGTGAGAAATCGATCGGGCCGTACCAATCGACTCCCGCCTGCACGGCGCTCGATACCGTCGGATTGCCCATCGCGAGGTCTTCCATCGCCGCAACGCCTGAACTTGTCGCGGCAAGCGCGGACAAATGTCCGCCAGCGGAGCTTCCAAATGTCGCGAAGCGGTTTGGGTCAAGATTGAGACGAGAGGCGTTGGCCCGCAGATAGCGGATCGCGGCCTTGACGTCGTGGATCTGCGCCGGGAATGGCGCGACGTCGCTCAGCCTGTAGTCGATCGACGCCACCGCATAACCGCGGCACACGAGCCGCCGCGCCTGCTCCACGTTGGCGCGCGATCCGCTCTGCCATCCCCCGCCATGGATCCAGATCACCGTCGCGAACGGACCCGCCAAATTCGTCGGGCGATAGAGATCGAATTGATGGTCGGCGCCGGCGGCGTAGGATTCCGTCAGCGGAACGGCCCCCTGCGTGCAGGCGCTGGCCGCGTTCGCCTCCGGAAAGAGATCGACGCCCGATTGCAGCGACGGACATGCGGCCGTCGCTGGCGGCGGGGGAGGCGGAGGAGGTGAAATCGGAGGCGGAGGCGGCGGCGAGACGCCCGTGCCTGGCGATGACGGCGTTGAGGAGTTTCCACCGCCACCGCCCCCGCCGCAGGCCGACAAGGCCGCCGCTGCGAAGCAAGCGACGATCAACGAGGCGATCCGCGTTGCGTGGCTCATCCGATCCCCTAATCCCCGCGTTTGGGCCGGCTGCCTCATCTAGAACGGCGAAGCCTCGTTTGTCCTTCATTAACCTGGACTCGCGCTTCCCTGAGGCGTGATGCGCATTTCGGCCCTCGCGGCTGCGCTCGCAGCCTTCACAGCCAGCGTCGCGGCGGCGCAGGACGCTTCGGTCGCGCCCTCGTTCGGCGCTGTGCCGCTGGCGAGCGGCTTCCCCGATCCGTTCACCCAGCTCATCCCGGCCGGCGGCGGCATCAATGTCGGCCAGACCGTGCCTGGCTGCGTGGGCTACATCGCCAACGCGCCGGATTTCCGGATCGACTTTACACCCGGCGAGCAGGGCGCCCCGCTCATCTTCTCGGTCGCCGCCACCATCGACACCACGCTGGTCATCCGGGCGCCGGACGGAAGCTGGCTCTGCGACGACGACGGCGGGACGGTCTCCTTCAACCCGGCCATCACCTTCGAGAAACCTGTCGCCGGGCGCTACGATGTCTGGGTCGGCGCCTATGCGCCGGGCCGACCGCAGGCGAGTTTTCTCACCATCTCCGCTCACCTCAGGCGCTGAGGCCCGCCTTCCCGCCGCCGCCTTGAAGCCGTAAGTATCCCTCACGCCCGAGAACGGGCGGCAGTCGGGGGTGTGGGGCATGGCGCAGGTTTTCCTCTCTTATGCGAGCGAAGATCGCGACAGGGTCCGTCCGCTGGCCGAAGCCCTTGCGGCAAAAGGCTTTTCCGTCTGGTGGGACCGCTCGATCGCGGCCGGCGACGATTTCAGCGCCGTGATTCAGCGCGAGCTCGCCGCCGCCAAGGCGGTGATCGTGGTCTGGACCAATGTCTCGGCCCAGAGCGCCTGGGTGCGCGATGAGGCCGGCCGCGCCCGCGACGACGGGCGCCTGGTGCCGGTCATGCTCGACCGCATCCAGATCCCGCTCGGCTTTGGCGCCTTCCAGGCGGAGGATTTCTCCCGCTGGAACGGGGCCGCCAACGCCGCACAGATGCAGCTCCTGGAAGAGGCGGTGAAGGCCAAGCTCGAAGGCCGCAGCGTCGATGGCGCAGCGATCGCCGCCAAGCGCAAGCGCCTCGCCAGCCGCATCCGCGTTGTCTCGATCTTGACCGCGACGGCGGCCGTCGTCGGCATCGGCGCGACCGTCTACAATACCTTCATCCGCCCGCAGCCCACCGTCGTCACCGACCAGCGCCAGGACAACATGGCCGAGGTCCTGCGCCTGGTGCGGGAGGGCAAGCTCACCGGCGACCAGGCCGCCGAGATCATCGCGCAGCTGGAGAACCAGACCTTCGCGCAGACCGCCTCGCTCGAAACCTCGACGCCGAGCGTGCCGCCGCCGGCTTCGTCCGCGCCAGGCGCCCAGGGCGAGACGCCCCCGGACGCGACGCTCTCCGCCCCCTCAGATCCCAATGCGCCGGCCGCCACGCAAGGCCAGCAGCAGGTCGCGACCGAAGCGGTCTCCACCGCCGAGTTCGAGGAGGCGGCGCGTTCCACCTTCCGCTCGGGCCTTGCCGAGCTTCTGGCCTCGCCCGACGCGACGGTGCGCGAGGCTGCCGTGAAGCTCTCCGATCCCGCGACGCGCGAAGAGGCGTTCGACACGCTCTGGAACTATGCCGGCGCCAATCCCGGCGAACAGCAGGCGCTCATCTACCGGGTTTGCGCCGCGGTCGCTCAGGCCGTGGATTCTCCGCGCGCGGAGCAATTCGTCGCCCGCGCCACCCAGGAGAACGCCTCCAACCCGAACGTCTGGCGGATGTATTCGTTCAACCTGCGCCGCCAGAACCGCACCCAGGAAGCGGGCGCCGCCGGCCTGGTGAGCCAGGGGCTTGAGGCCCAGGAGCGCGGCGACAGCGCCGTCGCCGAACAGCGCCTGGAGCGCGCGCTGCCGCAGCTGCGCACCGCGAACGAGCGCACCGCGGTTGAGGGCCAGCTCAGCCGCATCAGTCCGAACCGCCGGTTCCAGCGCCCGTCCGCGTCGCAAGGGACGAGCGACGCTCCGGCCACGGAGCAAACCGACGGCCCCCAGAACGGAGCCGCGCAGACCGACGAGCAGAAACAGCGCCCGCGGATCATCCGCCGCGATCGCGCCGTCGCCGCGCCGCAGACGACGACCACCGAGAAGAGCGGGCAATAGCCGGTTCGAAATTCAGCTGAGGGCGGGCGTTTCCATGCGCGCCATTGTACGCCCGCTTGCGCTCGGTCGGATGAGCGTTGATTTATCCCCCTAATTTGGAGCGCTTTCTGGAAGGTCGCGCATGCGCATCATCGCAGGCAGGTTCAAGGGCAGAGCCCTTGCGGCGCCGAGCGGACGCAACACCCGTCCGACCGGCGCCCGCGCCCGCGAGGCGATCTTCAACGTGCTCGAGCACGCCGAGTTTTCCCCCGGATTGGAGGGGCGGCGGGCCCTCGATCTCTTCGCCGGCGCCGGCGCCATGGGGCTTGAGGCGCTGTCGCGCGGCGCCGCCTTCGCGCTCTTCGTGGACACCGACGCCGACGCGCGCGGCGCGATCCGCACCAATGTCGAGGCGCTCGGGCTGTTCGGCGTCGCGCGCATCCACCGCCGCGACGCGACCGACCTCGGCAGGAAGCCCGCGGGTGTGGGCGCGCCGTTCGATCTGGCCTTCCTCGATCCGCCCTATCATTCGGGCCTCGGCGCGGTCGCGCTCAAGAAGCTCGTCGAAGGCGAATGGCTGGCCGAAGACGCGCTGATCGTGTTCGAATGCGCCGAGGATGAAACGCCTTCGTTTGAAGGCTTCCGCGTCCTCGATGAGCGCGCGTATGGCGCAGCGAAGGTCATATTCTTGCGAATGGCGAATGGCGAATAGCGAATAGGGCCGCCGCGCGCGGGTTGGAACGCTCGCTACTCGCTATTGGCCACTCGTTACTCAGCCAGGGCCTTGTCGATGGCGCAGATCACTTCGCGCGCCATCGGCGAGGTCTGCGAGGAGAAGCTCTCGACCAGCTGGCCGTCCTTGCCGATCAGGTACTTGTGGAAGTTCCAGCGCGGCAGCGCCTCTTCGCCCAGCTCACCGGCGATCCACTGATAGAAGGGATGGCGCCGCTCCCGCGCGATGATGTCGAGCTTGCCGGTCATCGGGAAGCTGACCTTGTAGCGCGTGTCGCAGAACGTCGCGATCTCGGCTTCCTCGCCGGGCTCCTGGCCGCCGAACTCGTTGCACGGCGCGCCGATGATCACGAGGCCGTCATTCTTCCTGGTCTGGTAGAGCTGTTCCAGCTCGCGATATTGGGGCGTGAGCCCGCACGCGCTCGCCACATTGACGACGAGCACGGCCTTGCCGGCAAAGTCCGAAAGCGGAAGGTCGCCTTCTGCGTCAAGCTTTTCGCTCCCGAGCTTGCGGAAGCTGATCTGGTGCGCGTCCGTCACAAGGGGCCGCCTGCGCTGTCTGGTTTGCTGGAGAACGTTCATTAACCGTACCGGGCTCGCGGCTCAACCGTGGCCATATTGGCGCCGAAGCGTTGGTTTTGTGTGTGGAGCCCGTTTTATGGGTTCCTTGAGCCCGCCTGATGCGTATTTGCCGGACGTACCTGCAAGGCAGGCCCCAGCCGCTTGTGAAAGCTTGCTTGAGCCCCAGCTCTTGTGGAACGCCTAGCCAGGGCAGTGGATGACGCGAATGGCCGCAGGGGCGGCGAATATTGGGACCGCGAGCTTCGATCTCCTCGAGGAGGGGGCGAGGCCGGTCCTGGCGCTCAAGGGGGATTGGACGTTGGAAAACGTCTCGTCCCTCGATGCGCCCCTGCGTGTGCTGGCCGAGCGGATCGGGCCGGGCGCGGCGGTGGACGTCGCCGGGCTCGGACGGATGGATGTCGCGGGCGCCTATCTGGTCGATCGCACCATCCGCGGCGGCGCGGCCGCCGGCAACCTGGACGCGCCGATCGCGCTGCGCGGCGCTCATGACGCGGCCGAGCGCCTGCTCAATGTCGCGCGCGCCTCTGTGCAGCCGTGCCCTGAGGGCCCGAGGGTCGAGCATGGGCTGATGGCGCTGGTGGAGCGCGCCGGCCGCGGCATGCACCTCTTCTGGCAGGAGGCGATCCTCAATCTCTCCTTTTTTGGCCAGACCCTGGCGGCCGTGGCGCGCGTGCTCGTCCGACCCGACCGGATCCGCTGGGTGTCGGTGGTCAACGTGATGGAGCTGGCGGGCCTCAACGCGCTGCCGATCATCATGACGCTGAACTTCTTCGTCGGCCTCGTCGTCGCGTTCATCGGCGCGCGCACGCTGCAGGATTTCGGCGCCACGGTGTTCACCGTGGAGCTGGTTGGCGTCTCGGTCTTCCGGGAGTTCGCCTGCGTGATCACAGCAGTGCTTCTGGCCGGCCGCACCGACAGCGCCTTCACCGCCGAGATCGGCTCGATGAAGATGCGCCAGGAGATCGACGCGATGCGCGTCATGGGCCTCGATCCGATGGAGGCCCTGGTCGCGCCGCGCGTGATCGCGATGCTGGTGATGACGCCGCTTCTGACCTTCGCCGCGGTGATGGCCGGGCTCTATGGCGGCCTGGCGGCCTGCTGGTCCTATCTCGACGTCAGCCCGGCGATGTTCTTCAGCCGCATCCGCGAAAACGTTCCGGCCCAGCACTTCTGGGTCGGCATGATGAAGACGCCTGCCTTCGCGCTGGTGCTCGCCGTGATCGGCTGCCGGCACGGGCTCTCCGTGGGCGGCGACGTCGGCTCGCTGGGCAAGCGGGTGACGACCTCGGTCGTGCAGGCGATCTTCGTCGTCATCCTGCTCGACGCGCTCTTCGCGATCTGGTTCCTGGAGATGGACCTGTGAGCGATGACGCCGCCATCAGGGTGCGCGGTCTGGTGACCCGCTTCGGCGACAATGTCGTCCATGACGGGCTCGATCTCGATGTCCGCAGGGGCGAGGTTCTGTGCGTGATCGGACCGTCCGGCTGCGGAAAGTCCGTTCTGCTGCGCCAGATCGTGGGTCTGGAGCACCCCACCTCCGGCCGCATCGAGGTGTTCGGCGATCCCGTCGCCCAGGGCTTCGACCACGCGCGGCGGATGGGCGTGATGTTTCAGGACGGCGCGCTCTTCTCCAAGCTGACCCTGAAGGAGAACGTCGAGGTCCCGTTCAAGGAGCACATCCGGCTCTCTCCGGAGCTCATGTCGGAGCTGGCGGGGCTGAAGCTGGTGATGGCCGGCCTCGATGCGAGCACGCATCATCTGAAGCCGGCCGAGATCTCCGGCGGCATGCGCAAGCGCGCCGCGCTCGCCCGCGCGCTGGCGCTCGATCCCGAGCTGCTCTTCCTCGACGAGCCGACCGCCGGCCTCGATCCGGTGACCGCCGCGAAGTTCGACGAGATGCTGCGCGACCTCGCCGACGCGCTCGGACTCACGGTCTTTCTCGTCACCCACGATCTCGATACGCTGCACGAGGTCGCTGACCGCGTCGCGGTGCTGCATGGCGGCAACGTGGCCGCGATCGGCACGCTTGAAGAGGTGCAGGCGAGCGACAATCCTTGGATCAAGGATTATTTCCGAGGGCCGCGCGGACGCGCCGCCGATCGAGCGCATGAAGGCGCGGGAGCGAGGTAGGATGGAGACGCGCGCGAACTTCGTGCTTCTGGGCGCGGTGGCGATCGCCGGCGCCGCGCTGCTGATGATCTTCGCGGCCTGGCTTGTCGGCTCCGAATGGCGCGGCGGCTACAACGCCTATGACGTTGTGTTCCAGGGCCCGATCCGCGGGCTCTCCGAAGGCGGCGAAGTGCGCTTCAACGGCATCAAGGTCGGCGAGGTGCGCGATCTGCGCCTGGACGAGGAGGACGCCAGCCGCGTCATCGCGCGCATCCAGGTGAGCGCCGCCACGCCCGTGCGGGCCGACAGCGTCGCGCGCCTGGAGGCGGTGGGGCTGACCGGCGTCACGCTCATCCAATTGTCTTCCGGCACGAGCACGAAAGCGTTGCTGCGCCCGCGCCTCGGCTCGCCGCTGCCGCGCATCGTCGCGGTCCCTGGCACGGTGGAGAGCCTGCTGAGCGAGGAGAACGCCGGGCGCATCAACGAGCTCCTCGGCAATCTGGAGACGATCAGCGCCGAGCTCGCGAAAGAGGATTCCGTGGTCTCCCAGTCCGCCGTCGCCGCGCGCGATCTGGCCGCGGCCGCCCGCGCGATCACCGAGCTCTCCCTGCAGGCGCGGCAGGATCTCGCCGGCGTCTCCTCGCGCACCGCCGCGATGCTGGATTCCACCAAGCTTGCGGTCGATCGCGCCAATGTCGCGATGGCGCAGCTTGAAAGCGCCGCCGAGACCGCCTCAAGCGAGACGCTCCCTGAGATCACCGATGCCGCGCGCGAGCTGAGGCGCCTGTCGCGCACGCTGGAGAGTTTGTCCGCCGATATCGAGAGCGATCCCGTCGGGTTCGTCAATCGCTCGCGACGCCCGACCGTGGAGGTTCCGCCATGAGCGGCTTGAAAGTCCTTTCCGCCGCCCTGGCGGCCTTGTTGCTTGCCGGTTGCGTGAAGTTGTTGCCCGATCCGGCCGAGCCGCCGCGCCTCTACGCGCTGGAGGCGGGGCCGGTCGAGCGCGCGCCGGGCGAGCATGTCGCGGCCGTGGCGGGCGTGGCCGAGCCGGAAGGCCCCCAGGCGCTCCTGGGCGATTCCATCGTCTGGCGCAGCGACGGCGTCATCGCCTTCATGGCGAACGCCGCCTGGCCCGGACGCGCCGCGGACCTCCTGCAATCGATGCTCGCCGAGACGATCACGCGCCAGGGCCTGCTCGACGCCGGCGTATCGAGCCGCGGGGCCGGCGTGCGCGCCGATGTCGAGGTGCGCTGGGACCTGACGGCCTTCGACGTGAACGAGGCGGACGGCGCGCTCGAAGCGCGCTTCATCGCGCAGGTGCGCATCATCTCCACGCGCGACCGCAAGCTTCTCAAGGCCGAGATCGTGGAGGAGCGTGAAGCGATCGCCGACCGCAGCGGACGCCTGGCTGCGAACGCGCTTGCGCGCGCAGCCCAGAGAGGCTGCGCGCGCATCGCTTTGATGACTGCCGAGGCCGCCCGAAGCGCCCACCAGGCCGCCCAGGCCGCAAGCGCGGCTCAGGCGACCGTAGCGGGTGATCAGCCGAGCGCCGCGTCCACGAGGAGGTAGGCGCGGATCGTGTCGCCGCGGCCGGCCTTCGCGAGGTCCGGACGGGCGCGGAACGCGGCGGCCAGATCGCGGGACTCCTGATCGCGGCGGACATAGCGGGCGATCCGCGTCGTCGCGATCGGGGCCGCATCGAGCACCGCGCGGCGGCGGGCCGCCGAGCCTTGGCGCGAGGCCGTGGCGATCGCGTCGAGGTCCTTCGTCGTCAGCGTCTCTTCCAGCAGCACGCCGGCGTCCGCGATGAGGCCGCAGATGCGCTCCACCATCGAGCTTTCCGGCTGACGGGCGGGCTCTTGGCGCGGCTTTTCTTCCGCACGCGGAGCTTCGTCGTTGGCCGGCTTGCCCATCAGGCCGCCGTTCCAGCCCGACACGCCCTTTTGCGAGGAGCGGACGGTGCGCGAGCGGGCGCCGGCGGAAGCCGCGACCTTGGTCTCGACCGTGTGCGCCGCTTCCACGACCTTCTCGCCCGAGCCGTCGCGCTTGCGCATGACGGTGGCCGTGCCGGCGAGGGCGGACAGGCGCTTCTCGATCGAAGCCGCGTGCTTGTCGGCGGCCGCTTGGGCTTCTTCTGAAGCTTCGCGGGCGGCGTCGGCGGCGGCCTTCAGCGTGGCGAGCGTGCCGGCGGCAGCCTCTTGGAAGGCGTGCGTTTCGGCGCGGATGAGCTCGGCGGCGCGCTTCGCGTCATGGATGGCGCGTTGCGTCGTGTCGCGGACCGCGTTCGCCGTGACGTTGGCGGCGTGGACGGCCGTTTCGGTGGACTTGCGCGCTGCATCCGTGAGCTTGGTCGCTTCGACCAGCGAGTCGAGCGCTCCGCCGACGGTCTCGTCGAGACGGCCGCTGGCTTCCACCGCGTTTGCGGCCGCATCGTTGAGCTGGCGGGTGCGATCGGCGACCGAGGAGGTCGAGTCCGACAGCGTCTCCAGGTGCGAACGCAGCGTGTCCTGCGCATCGCCGAGCTCGCTCTTCACGAGCTTGGACGTTTCGCGCATCAGGCGGACCTGACGCGAGACGTTCTGCGCCATGATCTCGGTTTGGCCCTTGAGCTCTTCGTTGAGATCGACGAACGCGGCGCGCTCGCGCGACATCGTCTCCAGGAAGACGCTCGCGCCATCGACGGCGGTCGAGATCGTCTTGGAGAAGGCTTGCGCCTGGCGGGCGGTCTGCCCTTCGAGCGATTCAAGCCGCGTGCGGGCTTCGTCGAGCGCGGCGTTGAGGCGCTCGATCTCGCTGCGCACCGAATGCGTGAGGTTGTGCGCTTGCGTTTCCTCGTCGGTCGGCAGCACCGCTTCGCGCGCGATCTTGGTGAGCGCGTAGGCGAGCTTGCCGGCGCGGGCGGCTTCACCGACGGCGGCGGCGCCGAGCCAGATAAGGATGGTGGGGCCGAGCGCGAGGGCAAGCAGGCCCGCTTGCAGCGCGGGATGCAGGTTCGCGAGCTGGTCGATGCCGTAGAACTGCACCGGCACGCCGATCGCGGCGGCGAGCCAGCCGATGGCGGCGAGGCAGCCGGCGAAAGAAGTCCAGGAGAAGCCGGTGCGGATCTCGTGGCTGGCCTGTTGGGCCTGCACGGGCTGCTCGGTCTTGGTCTCGACCGGGGCGGCCTCTTCCATGACCGGCGTTTCCACCGGCGCGGCGATGTCCAGGTCGCCGAAGCCGAAATCGTCGCGCGTCTCATCGCGTGCGGGCGACTTGGCCGCTTCCAGCAGCGCGTCGGATTCTTCCGAACGGCGCGTTTCGATCGGTTCTTCCAGCAGGAAGTCCGTATCCAGATGAATATCGACGCCCTCGGTGTCGAGCAGGGAAAGATCCAGCTCGTCCTCGCGCCGCTTGTCGTCCTCGGTGTACAACATCGGTCTGCTCCAAAAACAATACGGCGCGCGGGGAAGCCGCGCCGAGGGTTCTCGAAACAAGCGAGTGCAACGCCCGTGCCGCGGGAAATTTACTCTGTCGTTGGGGAATTGCGCCGGATTGGGGCGTTCGCTCTTGGCGCACGCGCGTGGAGCGTACCCCGCGCCGTGCACGAAATGCGCCCCCCTCTCCCCCGCGAGGAGGAGAGGGCCGGGTGAGGGGATGCATTAACGTTCCAAATATGAACGTAGACGGAAAATTAACACATCAAGAAAGCATTGAGGATGCAGAGGTCGGTGCGGCGCCCCGCCCGAAACTCTCCCCCTCGTGGGGGAGAGGGAGGCCCCGGCGTGTCGCTTAACCCTCTGACGCGTCGAGCAGCAGGAAGGCGCGCGTAGCGTCCGAGCTCATCGAGGCGCGGCCCTTGGCCAGCATCTCGGCGATCCGCGCGCCGTCGGAGCGAAGGAAGTCGGCCGCCTCCTGGCGCGCGTCGCGATCGACCTTGAGGTGCGCCTTGAGCCGTTCGACGGCCGGGCCGACGGCGTCCTTGACGGCCTTGCGGCGGGCTTGGCTGCCATTCTTGGAGCGGTGCCCGATGCGGTCGAGCGCGGCGAGGGTGAACACTTCCCCCAGGTGCACGCCGCACTTCTCGATGACCGCGACCGCGGCCAGCTGGCCCCCCTCGGAGCGGGGCTCGGTGACCTGCTCGCGCAGGCGCGCGACCGCATCCACCTGCGGCTGGCGCGCGGGCGCGGCCTGCTGGGCGTTCCGGTGCGGGGCGGAGCGCTGTTGCTGCTGCGCGGCGGCGGCCGGGGCGTTCGCCGCGTCGGGCTGATCTTCGTCGATCGAGGAGAGGAGCTCCCGCCACGTCCAGGCGCCGCCGGAGCCGGCGCCTTCGGGCTGCTGCGGCTGCTGACCGCCGCGCCTGGCGGCGGGCTGGACGCGGGGTGGTGCGGCCGGCGGCGGGGTCTTGGCGCGATCGGGCGGGGAGAGGTTGGGCTGACGGATGCGGTGCACGACCTGAGGCGCGGCCGGCGGCGGCGGCGCTGCAGGCGGGGCTTGCGGGGCGCCGGCGCCTTTGATCTCGGCGGGGCCGCGGCTGAACATTTGCGATGGCGGGACGGGCGGCCGCTCGGGCGGCGCCGGCCGGCTCGGCGGACGCGGCGGCTGCTGTCGCGCCTGCGGTTGGGCCTGCGGTTGGCGTGGCTGCGGAGGCTGGCGCATCATCTGCGGCGGCGGCTCCTGCGGCTGATCCACCGCGCGGCGGGCTTGCAGAGCGGCGCCGCGGGCGTCCTCGGCGGCCTCCCGGAGGCGGTCGAGCGCGCGGGCCGCTTCCTGCTCGATCGATACCGCTTCGCCGCGGATGAGCTCGGCGGCGCGCTTGGCGTCCTCGACGGCGCGGCTGGTGCCTTGCTGGAGCGCGCCCGCAGTGGTGTTCGCCGCGAGCGTGGCCGCCTCCGCGGAGTGCCGCGCGGCCTCGGTGAGGCTGTTGGCGCGGGCGACCGCGTCGAGCGCAGTGGAGAGGGCGGTTTCCAGCCGCAGCGCGGAATCGGCGCTGGCGGCCGCGGCCCCGGTGAGCTGCTGGGTGCGGTCTGTGATGAGCGCGGCGGCGGCCCCGAAAGTGTGCATGCGATGGTCGAGCGCCTCGTCGGCGGCGCGCACCTCCGCTTCGGCCTGGCGCGCGGCCTCCGCGATCGCGCTGGTGTGTCGCGAGATCGACTGTCCGATGAGCGCGGCCTGGCCGTTGAGGTCCTCGGCGATGCGCAGAAGCTCGTTCCGCTCCTGCTCGAGGCCCGTGATCATGTGGTCGGCGCCGGCCTTGGCCTGCGCCGCAACATGGTGAACGGCGTGCGTCTGCTTGGTGATGGAGGCTTCCACGTCCCGCAGCCGCGCCGAGGTGTTCTCCAGCGCCCGGTCGAGCGCGGAGATCTCGCTGCGCACCGCCACCGCCAGGCGCCGTGCGGCGGCCTCCGCGTGCGGGGCGGGATTGAGGAGCGTGTAAGCGGCGTCGGCGAGCCGCTGGGCTTCAGCTCGCGCCCGCGCCCCTTCGCGCGCGGCGGCGCCTGCGAGCAGGATCATCATCGCGGGCAGGAGACACGCGACGACGAGCAGGCCCCAGGAGATCGGATCGAGCGAGGCGAGGCGTTCGGCGCCGAGATATTGGTAAGCCGCGCCGGCGGCGAGGCCGAGCCAGGCGAGCGCAACCCCGAGCGACAGCCATCCGATCGCGCCGCCTGCACGGCGGGCCCGTTTGGCGTCATGCTCGTGCTGCGCGGCGTGGTCCATCCTTCCCTCGGTTCCTTATGCCCACGCCCCACGCCGCATAGGCGAATTCCGCCTTCGCGGATAAACAAGACGATTCAAGGGCGGCGCCACGCTCGGACGCAAGGGTCCGACGAGCGTTCGGCTCATGCCAGCTTCTGCCCCAAAACCGGGTTCAACGCTCCGCGGCGCTCGCGCCTGACTTGCAAGCGGCGGCCCCACAGACGTCATCGCGCTGCGCCGGTTCGAGCGTGACCCCGATCCAGGCGAAGGCCCACGCCAGCGCAGCGTCACGCAAAAGCACAAGGAGCGCGATCATGATCGATCCATCCGGGATGCGTAGAGGGGTTTTTGCGCCAGAACGGGGCAGGAGGCAACAAAGCGTGCTTCCGAAAGTGACCGAAACCGCCATGCGTGACGACGTTTTCATCGACCTCGGCGCTTGACCGCCGCGCGGGGGCTGTGTACGACCCCAGTAATGTTACAACATAACGTTCCGCATGGGGAGGTTGAGGCCCACGAGCCGGCGCGCGACAGCGCGCGCGGCGCGCACCTCGCGCACGCGGCGGTGGTTGGCGGGCACCTGTTTTGCTGCGGCGCGCCGATCGCTTTGACGCTGCTGGCCACCGGCGCGGGCGCTTCGTTCGGGATTTCGGCGGCCGCCAGCTGGTTCGGCGGCGTGCATGTCCTGCTCCACGCGCACGAGCTCTGGATCCTGGCCGCCTCGGCCTTTCTGGTGTTCCTCGGCGGCGCGCTGGAATTGCGCGCGCGGCGCGGTTGGCGCTTCTCGCCGCTCTTCCTCGTCTCGGTGACCTGCTTCCTGATCAACGCGACTCTGATCGCCATCCACTGGACGAACGGCTGAACCCTCACTCCGCCGGGTAGCGGGAGGCCTCGTCGCCGCGCGTCGTGAGCCGCGAGAAGAACGGCGTTACGAACCGCTCGAGCCGGTCCACCAGCACAAACATCGCCGGCACGAAGACGAGGCTGAGCAGCGTCGAGAGCAGGAGGCCGCCGATCACCGCCACGCCCATGCCCTGCCTGAGCGTGCCGTCGATGCCCCAGCCCGCCGCGGCCGGAACCATGCCGCCCGACATCGCCAGCGTCGTCATCACGATCGGCCGCGACCGCTTCACGCCCGCATCGATGAGCGCCTTGTTGCGCGACACGCCCGCGTGCATCTGCTCCACGGCGAAATCGACGAGCAGGATCGAGTTCTTGGTGACGAGGCCCATCAGCATGAGGAGCCCAATGAGCGCGAAGAGCGACAGCGGCTGGTTGGCGATCATGAGGCCCGCGAACGCCCCGCCGATCGAGAGCGGCAGCGCCGTCATGATCGTGATCGGCTGGAAGAAGTCGCGGAAGAGCAGCACCAGCACGCCGTAGATCAGGATCACGCCCCACAGCATCGCCGAGCCGAAGGTGGCGAACATCTCCTGCACTTCCTCGGTGGAGCCGCTGTTGGCGAGGCGCACGCTCGCCGGCAACAATCCGCCCTGGTCGCGCGGCTTGGCTTCCGGCAGCGAGGTCACTGCGCGCTGCGCGGTGCCGAGCTCGCCCTTCACCACGTTGGCGGTGATGGTTACCGAGCGCTCGCGGTCGAGCCGCTCGATGGAAGCCTGCCCGAGCGCGAAATCGACGTCCGCCACCGCGTCGAGACGCACCGGCGCGCCGAGCGTGGAGCGCACCGGCAGCATGCGGATGGTGTCGAGATCGGCGCGCTGGTCGGGCCGGATCGTGACGCGGATCGGGATCTGTCGGTCGGCGAGATCGAAGCGCGCGAGGTTCTGCTCGACATCGCCGCTCGTGGCGATGCGCACCGCCGAGGCGAGCGTTGCGGAGGTGACGCCGAGCCGCGCCATGTCCTCCGGACGCGGACGGATCCGCAGCTCCGGCCGCTGCAGCGCGGCGGAGGATTTCACGTCCGCGAGCGAGTCCATCTGGCGCATCCGCGCGACGAGCCGGTCGCCGGCCGCGTTCACGGCCGCGGGGTCCTGCCCGACGAACTGCACGGTCACGTCGGCGCCCGCGCCGCCGCCCTGGAACTGGACGAATGAGGTGCGGTAGTCGGCGAAGCGCGTCACGGTCGGCCGCATCACCTGCTGCATCTCGTAGGAGGAGCGCTCGCGCTCGGTGCGCGGGACCATGCGCACGAAGATCGACCCTTGCGAGGCCGCGCCGTCAGGCCCGTCCACCGAGGTGTAGGTGCTTTGCACTTCCGGGAACTGGCGAAGCTCGCGCGCCATGCCTTGCACGGTGCGGTCCGCATCGAGGATGGGCGTGCCCGGCGGCGGCTCCACGCGCACCAGCACGAGATTGTTGTCGAACCGCGGAATGACGGTGAACGGCACCTGCGTGGCCATCACGATGGAGAGCACGAAGACGCCGATCCCGGCGCCGACTGTCGCCCAGGGGTGTCCGATCGCCCATTTGAGGATGCCCTCATAGGACGCCGCCAGCGATCCGCGCCGCTCGGCCTGGTGTTTGTCTTTTAGGAAATAGGCGGCCATCATCGGCGTGATGAGCCGCGCGACGACGAGCGAGAAGAACGCCGCGATCGCGACGGTGAGGCCGAACTCCCGGAACCAGACGCCCATCTCGCCGGTCATGAACGCCACCGGGGTGAACACGGCGATGATCGTGGCCGAGGTCGCCACCACCGCCAGCCCGATCTCGTCGGCGGCTTCCAGCGCAGCCTCGTAGGGGCTTTTCCCCATCCGCATATGCCGCACGATGTTCTCGATCTCGACGATGGCGTCGTCCACCAGCACGCCGGAGACGAGCGCGAGCGCGATGAGCGTCATCATGTTGAGCGTGAAGCCGAGCGCCTCGATCACCGCGAACGTCGGCAGGATCGAGAGCGGGATTGCCGCCGCCGCGATCAGCGTTGCGCGCCAGTCGCGCAGGATGAGGAAGACGACGAGGCAGGCGAGCAGGGCGCCTTCCAGCAGCGCCGTGGTTGAGGATTCGTGCATCCCCATGGTGAAATGCACGGACGTGCCGGTCATCTGGAAGTGCGTCCCCGGATAGCGCTTCTCGATGTCCTTGAGCTTCTTCTCGACGGCTTCGAACACGCGCACTTCGCTCGAGCCCTTCGAGCGCTGCACCATGAAGCCCACGACCGGCTGGCCGTTATAGCGCGCGACCGAGGCCATGTCGGCGGCGCCGTCGCTGACCGTGCCAAGATCGACGAGGCGCGCGACGCGCCCGTCGGCGGCGGTGATCCGCGTTTGTGAGAGCGCTTCGACGCTCGTGGCGCCGCCGAGCGTGCGGATGGATTGCGCTTGTCCTCCGACCTGCGCCTGGCCGCCGGGAAGGTCGGCGTTCTCGGCGCGCAATTGTGCGCTCACCTGGTCGGCGGAAATGCCGAACGCCTGCAGCCGCGCCGGATCGAGGTCGATGCGAACCTCCCGGTTCACCCCCCCCATGCGCGGAATCTGCGACACGCCCGGCACCGCGAGCAGTTCGCGCTGCAGATCGTTGTCGATGAACCAGGAAAGCTCCTGCGGCGTCGCGCCCGGGCGCTGCACGACATAGTACGCGACCGGCTCGGCCGCAGCATCGACGCGCGTGATCACCGGATCGGTGATGTCGGCGGGCAGGTTGACGCGGATGCGGTTGATCGCGTCGCGCGCGTCATCGACCGCACGCGAGAGGTCGGCGTTCGATTCAAGCTCGACGAAGGTGTCCGAGACGCCCGGCGACACGGTCGTGGTGACGCGCTTCACGCCTTGCACGGCCGTGAGCGCGGCCTCCACGCGCTGCGAGATCTGCGTCTCCATGTCCGAGGGCGCGGCCCCCGGCTGCGCGACCGTGACATTGAAGGCGCCGAACTCCACGTTCGGGATCTGGTTGATCGGCAGCCGGAAATACGCCGTCAGCCCGGCGAACATGAGCGCGAGGATGAGGACGATCGGCGGGATCGGGTTGCGGATCGCGCCGGCGGAGATGTTGAGGGCCATCGGCCTATTCCTTGCGGCCGCGCAATTGCGCCTGCTGCGTTGTCTGCGCGCCTGGCTCCACCGGGCGCACTTTGTCCCCGTGCTGCAGGAAGGCCGCCCCCGCGCCGGCCACGCGCTGGCCGGCGGTGAGGCCGCCCGTCACTTCCACCAGGCCGCCTTCGCGCAGGCCGACCGTGATCGGCGTGCGTTGCGCGCGGTCTTCCGCATCGATGACGAACACATAGGCCGCCCCGTCGCGGAACAGCACGGCCGATTGCGGGATCGCGATCGCCTGGCGCGGCGCGAGCGCGGCTTCCCCGCGCAGATACATGCCCGCGCGGGCGCGCGTGTCGCGCGGCAAGGTGAAGAGCGCTTCGCCCGTGCGGGTGCGCGTATCGATCGAGGCGGCCGTGCGCCGCAGACGGCCCACGACATTGGTGCCATCGACGAGCTTGAAGGTCGCGGTCTGCCCGTCGCTGAGCGCGAGGATGTCCGCCTCCGAGACTTGCGCCGCCACTTCGAGCTCATTGTTCCCCGCGATGCGGAAAAGCGTCTGTCCATCGACCGGCGCGCCGAGCATGGCTTGCCGATCGATGACGAGGCCCGCGACCGGCGCGCGCACATAGCCGCCCTGCAGGCGCGCGTTCACTTCCGCAAGCTGCGCGCGCGCGGCGGCGAGCTGCGCGTCGGCGGCGTCGGCGGCGGCCTTGCGCTGCGCGATGGCTTCGGTGGAGAGCGCGCCGGAATCACGGATCGACTCGGCCCGTTCGTATTCCCCGCGTGCGCGCACGGCCGCGGAATTGGCCTGCGCGACCGCGGCCTGCGCCGAACGGGTCTGGGCGTTGGACACGGCCGTGTCGAGCCGCGCCAGCGGCTGGCCGGCGCGCACGGTGTCGCCTTCGTCGGCGAGGATCTCCAGGATGCGCACGCCCGAGGTCGGGGCCACGACATGGATGTCGCGCACCGGCCGCGCCTCGCCCGAGAGCGAGACCTTCGGCGTGAACGTGCGCTCGGCGACGCGCGCGATCGTGACCGCCTGCATCTGGTCGATCGGCGCGCGCTCGGTCGGGGCATGCCCTAAATGGGTCAGCGCATAGATGGCGCCCGCCGCCGCGACGACGCCGCCGACGATGTAGAGCGTCAGCCGCTTGCGGGGCGGCTTTTCGGTCCCGTCCGCCTCGACTTCGGAGGCTTCGGTGGGCGGTGGCACGGGCGCGTTCATGGGTCCCTCATAGCGGCGCGGACCGGCGTCGCGCGTGGATAGGTTGGCGCGCGCGCGGCTGGTGCAAGGTATCGGTGCGCCAAAGTGCGAAATTGGCTGAGGAGCGTTGCCGAAGGGGCGCCCTGCAGGGAGGCGCGCATGCCGATGCCGTCGAGCGCGGCCATCAGCATCTGCGCCGCCTCCAGCGCGTCGAGATCAGCATCGATCTCGCCTTCCCGCTGGGCCTCGGCGATGGCGAGCGCGAAGCTCTCGACGCTGGCGGCGTCGATCTCGGCGAGGCGCTGGGCAAGGAGCGGATCGCGCGTCGCCTCGCCCATGATGTCGCAAAAGAGTGCGCCCTCGGTTTCGGAGCTGATCTTGTCGAGATGTTGCGCCACCACGAGCGCCAGCGCCTCCACGAACCCACCCTGGCGGCGGGCGATCTTGAACGCCTCCTCCGCCTCGCGGTGCTTCTCTTCGGCGATGGCCGCGATGATGTCGGCCTTGGAGTCGAAATAGCGGTAGAGCGCCCCGGGGCTGATCCGCGCCTCCGCGCAAATCTCCTGCATCGTCGCTTGATGGAAACCGCGTCGGCGAAAGCAGATTTCGGCCGCGTCGAGAATCTCTCGTCGCCGGCGCTGGGCGAGCTCGGGATTGGGCGGACGCGACATTCCGGCTCCGGATCGCATGTGTAAGCCGGGTTCCCTCTTGAACCCGATCTTGTGCGGCGCATATAAAGCGAACGTTCGCTCCTAAAATGTGAAGAGCCGAACGGGAAGTCAAGGCGGCGCGCACAGGCCCTGGAGGCGGTGTCCGGGAAGGCCATGTTTCCGGGCGAAGTTTCCCGGGAGACTTAGGGCGGGCTGGCGTCTGGGCTGTGGATGGTTAACGCCCTAGAAGTGGGGCGCCTGGAATTTGCCTCGGCTGGGGAGCCGGGACGAGGAGAGGTTCGAATGACGCGGGCTTTGGGGACGGCTCGATACCGCGCCGCGAGGGGCGCGATGGCGATCGCCTTGGCCGCCTCGCTGGCCGCTTGTGCGACGACGCCTGGGCGCCGCGCCAAGGCCGCTCCGCTGCCTGAGACCTGGGCCGACGCGCCTGCCGGCGCAACTGAGCCCGCTTCGCTGACCGCCTGGTGGACGAAATTCTCCGATCCGATGCTGGAGCGGCTGGTCGCCGAGGCCCTGGCCGACGGCGGCTCGGTGCGGCTGGCGGCGCTGCGCGTCCGCGAAGCCCGCGCGCTCGCCTATTCCACCTTGAGCAATTACCTGCCGGGCGTCGACGCCACCGCCAGCGGCCAATACACCCGCCCGCTCGACGGGCCGCTGCTTCCCAACGCTGATTTCAGCGGCCTGGAGACCGAGCAATTCATCGGCTCGTTCGGCGCGAAGGTGTCCTGGGAAGTGCCTCTGTTCGGCCGCCTGCACGCCGCGGCTGTCGGGGCGCGCGCCAATGTGCGCGCTTCGGCCGCTGATTTCCGCGGCGCGGAGGTGGCGCTCGCAGCGGATGTTGCGCAGGCCTACGTGGATCTTCGCGCCGCCCAGCAGAGCCGCGCGGCCCTGCGCGAGTCCGTCGAACTCTCCGACCGGCTCGCGGAGATCCTGGCGACAAGCGCGCGGGCTGGGTTCGCTTCAGAGGCTGAAGCCGCCGACGCGCGCCGCCTTGCCGAGTCCACCCGAACGCGCCTGCCCGCGGTCGAGATCGAGGCGCGCCGCGCCGAGCGCACGCTCGCTGTGCTGCGCGGCAAGGCGCCCGACGCCGACATCGCCGAGATCGCCGCCGCGCTGCGCGCCGATGCGCCGGTGCCGGCGATCAGCGTGTCCGCTTCGCCCGCCGCGCCGGCCGACCTTCTGCGCTTGCGGCCCGACATCGCGTACGCCGAAGCGCAAACGCTTCTGGTCGCCGCCAGCGTCGGCGTCGCGCGCTCGGATCTGCTGCCGCAGATCAACATCAACGGCGTGGTGAACGTCTCCGACAACGTGGTCGGCAATGCCCTGTCGGAGCGCTCCGCGACCGTCGTGGCGACGCCGCTCATCACGCTGCCGCTGTTCGATTGGGGCCGCCGCATCGCGGTCGTGCGTCAGCGCGACGCGCAATTCGAGCAGGCCCTCGTGCAATATCGCGAGACGGTGAACCGCGCCGTGTTCGAGGCCGCCCAAGCGCTGACCGGGTTGGACCAGGGCGCCAGGCGCCTGCAATCGGCAAGGCGCGCGGAAGAAGCCGCGGCGGTCGCCGCGCGCGGCTCGCGCGCCGCCTACGGCGCCGGCATCCAGAGCCTCGCCGATCGCCTGCAATCCGAACAGCAATTGATCGATGCGCGATTGACCCGCATCGCCGCCGAGCAGGCCCAGGCCGGCGCCGCGATCGCGGTCTACCGCGCCTTCGGCGGCGGCCCCGACGTCGAAGGCGCCCGCGACCGCCTCCGCGGCCTCATGCGCTATCCGGAGCAATAAACGAAACGCCGCGCTCTCCCGAGCGCGGCGTCGTATTTTCAGATCTTACGCTGGATCAGCCCGGCGCGAAGGATGCGGCCGCGCCCTTCGATTGACGCGGCGCGCGCGTCTCGGAGAGCCGCTCCACCAGCGCGGAATGCTCTTCCCAAAGCGCCTTCGGCAGCCGCTCGCCGAATTGCTCATAGGCTGGCGGAATGAGCGAGGCTTCCTCCCGCCACACTTCGGCGTCCACCGAGAGCAGCAGGTCGAGCGCGCCCGTCGGCAACGTGAGGCCGCTGACGTCGAGCGAGTTCTTGGTCGGCAGCCGCCCGATCGGCGTCTCCTGCGCGTCGGCGGTCCCTTCCAGGCGATCGAAAATCCATTTCAGCACGCGCGAATTTTCGCCGAAGCCCGGCCACACGAACTCGCCGCGATCGTTCTTGCGGAACCAGTTGACGAAATAGATGCGCGGCAGCTTGGCGGCCTCGGCGCGCTCGCCGAGTTTCAGCCAATGGCTGAAATAATCGCCCATGTTGTAGCCGCAGAACGGCAGCATCGCGAACGGGTCGCGGCGCAATTGGCCGACCTTGTTCTCTGCAGCGGCCGTGCCTTCCGAAGCGACGTTGGAGGCAAGGAAGACGCCGTGGCGCCAGTCGAAAGCTTCCGTCACCAGCGGCACCGCACTGGCGCGCCGGCCGCCGAAGAGAATGGCCGAAATCGGCACGCCCTTGGGGTCTTCCCATTCCGCCGCGATCGTCGGGCACTGCCGCGCGGGGCACGCAAAGCGCGAGTTCGGATGCGCCGCCGGCTCCTTGGAGGAGGGCGTCCAGGCATTGCCGCGCCAGTCGGTAAGATTGGCCGGCGGCGTATCGGTGAGACCTTCCCACCATACATCGCCGTCGTCGGTCAGCGCGACGTTCGTGAAGATCGTGTTCTCGTCCATTGAGCCGAGCGCGTGCTTGTTGGTCATCGCGCTGGTTCCCGGCGCGACGCCGAAGAAGCCCGCTTCCGGATTGATCGCGTAGAGCCGCCCGTCGTCGCCGAAGCGCATCCAGGCGATGTCGTCGCCGATCGTCTCGGCCTTCCAGCCGGCGAGCGTCGGCTGCAGCATGGCGAGATTGGTTTTTCCGCATGCGGACGGAAACGCCGCCGCCATGTATTTCACCGCGCCTTTCGGCGAAGTGAGCTTCAAGATGAGCATGTGCTCGGCGAGCCAGCCTTCATCGCGCGCCATCACCGACGCGATGCGCAGCGCGTAGCACTTCTTGCCGAGCAGCGCATTGCCGCCATAGCCCGATCCATAGGACCAGATTTCGCGCGTCTCGGGAAAGTGCACGATGTACTTGGTCTTGTTGCACGGCCACGCGACATCTGCTGCGCCCGACTTGAGCGGCGCGCCGACCGAGTGCACCGCCGGCACGAACGCGCCGTCTTCGCCGAGCGCGTCGAGCGCCTGCTTGCCCATGCGCGTCATCACCCGCATCGACGCGGCCACGTAGGCGCTGTCGGTGATCTCGACGCCGAGGGCGGAAATCTTCGAGCCGATCGGGCCCATGCTGAACGGCACGACATACATCGTCCGGCCGCGCATCGAGCCCTTGAAGAGATCCTTCAAGGTGATGCGCATCTGCCAGGGCGCTTCCCAATTGTTGGTCGGCCCCGCGTCGATCGCGCGCTCCGAGCAGATATACGTGCGGCTCTCCACACGGGCGACATCGCCCGGATCGGAGGCGGCGTAGAACGAGTTCGGACGCTTCTCCGGGTTGAGGCGCTTCAGCGTGCCGGCCGCGACCAGCTCCTCGGTAAGCTTCTCCCACTCGGCGTCCGAGCCGTCGCACCAATGGACGCGGGCGGGCTCGGTCAGCGCCGCGATCTCGCGGACCCAATGGATGAGCTTCGAATGCTTTGTCGGCGCCGGCATGAGGCCGGGCGGCTCGGAATGCGTCACCTGGGCGTCTCCAAACTCAAAAGCAGGACCGGCCTCTTGGCCGCTCGCCCGGGGTGTTCCCAGCCGGTGCGATGAGTCCCCAAACCCGCCAGTAGCTATGTCCAGAAGAGACATTAGCAGCCGGCCCGTCAACCTCCACGATGGGTTAAAGACGGGCGCTCCACGCGCCGTCCCCCGGGTCTCGATCGCCTGCAAACTCCAGACCGTGCGGCGGCGGCGGGTTTTTCCCGCTCATGGACAATTCCCGGCCCCCGAGTAGGAAGTGGGGCCCGCGAGGCAGGGCCCCTGATATGGACGTATGATGGACGCATGGTTGAGCCGCGACATGATCGCCTGGCGGGCGGGCGTTTCCGGCGCCGCCGTCGCGTGTCTGGAGCTCGTTGACGGGACCGAGACGACCTATCGCGGGCTCGACGATCTCATCGGGCGCTGCGTCGGCTGGCTCCGCGCCAGGCTGGGCGATCCGCGGGGCCGCCGGGTGGCGATGCTCTCCCGTAACTGCTTGGAATTTGTGGTTCTTCTCTATGCCTGCGAGCGCGCCGGGGCGATCTTCGCGCCGCTCAATTGGCGCCTGCGCGGGGCCGAGATCGGCGTGATCCTGCAGGACTGCTTGCCGAGCCTGCTCATTTACGATCCCGAGTTCGAGGCCGCCGGTCGCGAGGGCGCGCAGGGGCTGGCTCTGGATCTGGTCGAGCGGTCCGCGTTTCGCGCTGCGATGGAGCAGTCGGCGCCGGGCGGTTCCGCCCCAGGCGAGGCCGACGCCCCGACCATCCTGATCTACACGTCCGGCACGACCGGCAAGCCTAAGGGCGTCATCGTGACGCGCCGGAGCGGGTTCTTTTGCACCTTCAATTTTGTGTCAGCCGCGGGCGTGGACACCCGCTCCGCGATGCTGGCGGATGCGCCGATCTTCCACGTCCTCGGCCTCTTCGCGATCGTCGGGGCCACCCTGGCCGCCGGCGGACGGCTGATTCTCTCCGACCGGTTCGAGCCGACCCGCAGCCTGAAGCTCCTCTCCGATCCGGCCCAGGGGATCACCCATTATCCATGCGCGCCGGCGATGGGGCAGGCGCTGCTGCAGCACCCGGACTTTCCAAGCTCGGACCTCACCCGTTTGAAGAGCATGCCCTTCGGCGGCGCGCCGGTGCCAGATCCGCTCATGCGGCAGTTTCTCGACGCCGGGATCGCCGCCTCGATCGGGTTCGGGATGACCGAGTCCGGCACCACGTTGGCCATGCCGCTCGATCGGGAGGCCATCCGCGCGCGCCCGCAATCGGCCGGCTTGCCCGCGCCCGCCATGGAGGTGCGCATCGTCGCGCCCGACGGCCGCGAAGCGGGCCCTGGCGAAGTGGGGGAGATCCAGCTCGCCGGGCTCGCCGTCACGCCAGGTTACTGGAACAATCCGGAGGCCACCGCGAAGGCCTTCGACGGCCGCTGGTTCAAGACCGGCGACGCCGCCTGGCGCGACGAGGCCGGCTATTGCTTCATCGTCGATCGCTGGAAGGACATGTACATTTCCGGCGGCGAGAACGTTTACCCCGCCGAGGTCGAAGCCGTGATCATGGCCCTGGCCGGCGTGGCGGACGTCGGGGTCGTCGGCGTGGCGGATGAGAAATGGGGCGAGGTCGGCTGCGCGTTCGTCGCCCTCGCGCCGGGCGCGGCCTTGGCGGCCGAAGACGTGCTTGCCCACGCCAAGCCCCGCCTCGCCAGCTACAAGCAGCCCCGCTTCGTGCGCTTCGTGGAGGCGGTGCCGCGCAACGCCTCCGGCAAGATCCGCAAGGACGCGCTGCGCACGCTCTTTGAGCAGGCCTGAGCCGGCGGCGGCGAGAAGCTTTGTGTGCTTTTGACCATGTGCGGCGCCCGATGCCTTAACCGAGCGGGCGCAATCTGGGAGCTCATGAGCCCGATCTCCGCTGCAGTTCAGGGAATCACCGGCGCCTCCGTGCGCTACGCCAAGGAAAGCGCGGCGCTGCTGCGCTCGGTGTCGGGCGCTTCGGACGAGGATGCCGGCGCCGCGATCGTCGGCCAGATCCAGGCGAAAACGCAGTTTGCCGCCAGCGTCCGGACGCTCACGGTCGCCGACGAGATGCTGGGCGAGCTCCTCAGCTTGCAGGAAGCGTCCGAATAATCCGCCGTCCCGGGGCGAGCTCTTGATTTTCCGTTAGCATTGCGATTCTTAGCCGCCGAGCGGCGGCGCCTAAAGCCTAGGCGTGCGTGCGCGCATATCGGCATTGCGTCCTCCAAAACTGTTCAGCCCGGCCGTACTGGGGTATTTGCTGTGGGCCGAATCTGCCGAAACTCGCGGCAGCGATGAGCGGCCGTCGGGCTCAGTCGGAGCGGGGACGGCAATTGAGCAAGGCGATGGGATGACGGAGCTCAAGCGTCCGCCGCTGAATTTCGATCTGGCCGAGGCGCGCGCGTTCTTCCGCGCGCGCTCGGTGCTGGTCACCGGCGGCGGCGGCTCGATCGGTCTGGAGCTTTGCCGGCAACTGGCCGAG
>JAEUMQ010000002.1 GCA_016791425.1 Hyphomonadaceae bacterium
GCGGTGAGGCCGCGCCCCCCCCGCCGCCCCGCGCGCCGCAGGCCCCCCCCCCCCCCCCCGCCGCGGGGCGGGGGCGGGGGGGGGGGGGTCGCGCGCCGTTGTGGAAATGGCGCGCTGCGCAAAGCATGCAGACGGAGGCGGTTCACCCCGCCCCCTGCCCCCTCCCCTCAAGGGGAGGGGCTGCACATTCTGCGCTCGCCCACGAAAGCTCATAAGGACTCATATAGGCCGACTCGGCGAAGCGGCACGCATGATGGTCGCGCTTGACGGGCGTTCCAGGCTTCCCTCAAGCCCGAAGCCAGGATGATTCTCATATGAAGATACTCATCGTCGGGTCCGGTGGGCGCGAGCATGCGCTGGGGTGGAAGCTCGCCTCGAGCCCGCTTGTGGATGAAATCCTCGCCGCGCCGGGCAATCCGGGGCTCGCGGAGATCGGCCGCTGCGTTCCCATCAAGGCCGAGGACATGGCCGAGATCGCGGCCCTCGCTGTGCGCGAGAAGGTCGATCTCGTCGTGGTTGGCCCGGAGGGGCCGCTGGCGGCGGGGCTCGCGGACCGCCTCAAGCAGGTCGGCGTCGCGGTCTTCGGGCCGAGCGCGGCTGCCGCGGAACTCGAAGGCTCCAAGGCCTTCATGAAGGATTTCTGCACCCGCCACGCGATCCCGACCGCGGACTTCAGGGTCTTTGACGACGCGATCCGCGCGAAGGCCTTCCTCGGTGAGCGCGAGCCGCCGTTCGTGATCAAGGCCGACGGCCTGGCGGGCGGCAAGGGCGTCATCCTGGCGGAGACGCGCGCGCAGGCTGACGCGGCGGTCGATGAGATCCTCTTCCTGAAAAAGTTCGGCTCGGCCGGCCAACGCATCGTGATCGAGGATTTCCTGCCCGGCGAAGAAGCCAGCTTCTTCGCGATCAGCGACGGCGTCTCCGCAATTCCGCTCATCGCGGCGCAGGACCACAAGCGCGCCTATGACGGCGACAAGGGCCCCAACACGGGCGGCATGGGCGCCTATTCGCCCGCGCCGGTCTTCACCGATGCAGTCCTCGGCCAGACCATGGAGCGCATCATCCTGCCAACCGTGCGCGGCATGCAGGACGAGGGGCGCCCGTTCGCCGGCGTGCTCTTCGCCGGCCTCATGATCAGCGCCGACGGACCGAAGCTCATCGAGTTCAATGTCCGTTTCGGGGATCCCGAATGCCAGACGCTGATGCGGCGCTTGAAGAGCGATCTTGCGCCCGTGCTCATGGCGGCAGCGCGCGGCGATCTGGCTTCGGTTCCTGCGCTCGAATGGGACAATCGCCCGTGCGCGACGATCGTCTACGCCGCGAACGGCTATCCGGACCATCCGCTCACCGGCTCGGAGATCCGCGCCACCGAGCAGGCCTCGCGCGTCGAGGACGTGGTGATCTTCCATGCCGGCACGCGGCGCGACGAAGAGGGCCGCCTGCGCGCCGCGGGCGGACGCGTGCTCAACGTGACGGCGCTCGGGCGCGACCTCAGGCAGGCGCTCGACCGCGCCTATCATTCCTGCTCGCTGATCGACTGGCCCGGCGGCTTCTATCGCAGCGACATCGGCTGGCGCGCGCTCGGTTGACGCAGATGACCTAAGGGCTCAGATTTCCGGAATGACCGTCCGAGTGGACCTGAGCCCCGACCTTCAGCGCCTCGCCGAAGCCATGATCGCATCAGGCAAGTATGCGTCCATGGACGAGGTGGTCGCGGCGGCGATCGAAGAGCTTGCGCTCCAAGAGATGACGCTCGCCGGCGTTCCGGTCGCGCGCTCGGAAGCTGATCTAACGAGGCTCGTCTCTGAAGCGGACCAGGAAAACGATTGGCGCGACGCGGAAGACGTGTTCGCACGCTTGCGCGCACGCCTCGGAGCGGGCGCCTGAGCGCACCCGGCACATGCCAATTCTCCGCAAGAGCGGAGAGCGACCTCGATAAAATTCTCCTTCGCATCGCACGGGACAATCGCACCGCCGCGCTGGAATTGGTCGCGCGCATCGAGGGCCATTGCCGTGAGCACCTCGCCGCGTTCCCACTGGCCGGCGTCGCGCGGCCAAAGCTTGGACGCGATATCCGAATGAGCATCGCGCCGCCTTACCTCATCCTCTATCGCCCGACCCGCGACGGTGTTCGGATCGTGCGGATCGTTCACGGCGCTCGTCGGCTCACGCGCGGCATGGTGGGCTAGCCACGCGCGCTGCAGGCGCGTAGCAATCCCCGGCAAGGGAGGCCCGTCATGACGGACGTGCAAGACGCATTCTCGGGCACCAAGCCGGTGGACGAGCGGCACCGCTTCGACGAGGCCGCGCTCGCGCGCTGGATGGACGCGAACGTCGAAGGCTTCGCCGGGCCGCTCGAGGTGCGGCAATTCAAGGGCGGGCAATCGAACCCCACGTATCTGCTCGTCACGCCCGGCCAATCGTATGTGCTGCGCCGCAAGCCGCCCGGGAAGCTCCTGCCGAGCGCGCACGCGGTCGATCGCGAGTTCAAGGTGATCTCGGCGCTCTACCCCACCGGCTTTCCGGTCGCGCGGCCTTACGCTCTGTGTACGGATGAGAATGTCATAGGCACGATCTTCTACGTCATGCAGAACGTCGAAGGGCGCATTGTGTGGGACGGCACGATGCCCGGCGCAAGCAAGCAGGAGCGGCGCGCCACCTACGAGGCGCAGATCACGACGCTGGCGCGGCTGCACACGATCGACCCTGCCGCCATCGGGCTCTCGGACTACGGCAAGCCCGGCAATTATTTCGCGCGCCAGATCGATCGGTGGAGCAAGCAATACAAGCTTTCCGAAACGCAGCCGATCCCGGAGATGGACCGGCTCATCGAGTGGCTGCCGCGCACCATACCGCCGGGCGAGCGCACCTCGATCGTGCACGGCGACTACCGGCTCGACAACATGATCCTCGACCCCACCGAGCCCAAGGTTCTCGCCGTGCTCGACTGGGAGCTTTCCACGCTCGGCGACCCGCTCGGGGACTTCACGTACTTCCTCGCCAATTGGGTGATGCCCGGGGGCACGCGCGCGGCGCTCGGCGGCATCGATCTCGAACCGCTCGGCATCCCGACGCTGGAGGAAACCGTGGCGCTCTATTGCGCGCAAACGGGGCGCGACGGCATCCCGGAGCTCGACTGGTATTTCGCGTACAATTTCTTCCGCCTCGCCGGCATCCTGCAGGGCATCGTCGGGCGCGTGCGCGACGGCACGGCGGCGAGCGCGCACGCCGAGCAGAACGCTGCGCGCGTCAAGCCGCTGGCGGAAGGCGCCTACGCCTTCGCGCAAAAGGCGGGCCTCAATTGAGCTGGGATCCCAACATCTATCTCAAGTTCGGCGGCGAACGCACGCGCGCGGCCGCCGATCTCGTCGCGCGCATTCCGCTCGACGCGCCGGCGCGGATCGTCGATCTCGGGTGCGGGCCGGGCAATTCCACCGCGATGCTGCGGGCGCGCTATCCCAACGGCGACATTCTGGGCGTCGATTCCAGCGAGGAGATGATCGCCAAGGCGCGCGTCTCGGACGTGAACGCGCGCTTCGAGATCGCCGGCTTCGAGAGCTGGTCGCCGGCGCAGGCGCCGGACCTCATCTACGCCAACGCCGCCTTCCATTGGGCGGCGGACCCGCTCTCCCTTGTCCAGCGGCTCTTCGCGGCGCTGGCGCCTCGCGGCGCGCTCGCTTTTCAGGTCCCGCAGAATTTCGACCGTCCCTCGCATTTGGAGATGAACGCGGTCGCGGCCGACGGTCCGTGGGCGGAGAAGCTCAAGGGCGCGCAGCGCGGCGTGCATATCCACGGCGCCGATTGCGCGCGCGCTCTCGCGGGCCGCGCCGCCGGCCTCGACATCTGGTCCACGGAATACCTGCACATCCTCCAGGGCGAGGACGCCGTCTTCAACTGGATCTCCGGCTCGGCCATCCGTCCACTGATGGATGCGCTCCAGGGCGCGGAGCGGGACGGCTTCGCCGCCGCGGTCAAGGCGCGGCTCAGGCGCGCTTACCCTGCGGAAGCCGACGGGCGCACGTTCTTTCCCTTCCGCCGCCTCTTCGTCATCGCGCTCAAGCCCTGAGCGTTTGACGCACCAGCCCTCCGCGCGCGATGGTTGCGCAAACGGGGGAGTTTCCTATGCGCCTCACATCCGCACTGCGCGCCATCCTGGCGGGCCTGCTGGCGACCGCCTGCTTCGCCTTTGGACAGGCCGCGGCCCAGACCTCGGCGGCGCCGACGACGACCATCATCCATGCGGGGCGGCTGCTCGCCGACCCGGCGACCGGCCGGGTGGAGCGCGAGCGCTCGATCATCGTGCGGGGCGACGGAACCATCGAGGCGGTCGAGGCGGGCTATGTGACGCGCGAGGGCGCGCGGGTGATCGACCTCAAGAACCGCTTCGTCCTGCCGGGCCTGATCGACAGCCACGTCCATCTCACCGGCGAACTGGGGCCCTCCGCGCGGCTCGACGCCATGACGCGCTCAGCTTCCGACCAGGCGATGTTCGCGGCGCGCAACGCCACGCGGACGCTTCTGGCCGGTTTCACCACCGTCGCGGATGTCGGCGCCGACGATCCGGACTCCATCTTCGCTCTGCGCAACGCGGTCGCGAACAATTGGGTCCAGGGCCCGCGCATCCTCGCGGCCGGCGCGATCATCACGCCGCACGGCGGGCACGGCGACATCAACGGCTACCGCGCCGACGTGATGCAGCTGCTCGGCTCGCCCGGCGCCTGCTCGGGCGCAGACGATTGCCGGCGCGCGGTCCGGCAGATGGTCCAGCGCGGCGCCGACCTCATCAAGATCGTCGCGACCGGCGGCGTGCTCTCCAACACCGCCGCCGGCGTCGCGCAGCAATTCACGCTCGACGAGATGCGCGCCATCGTGGAGACCGCGCACGGCCTGGGACGGCGCGTCACCGCGCACGCGCACGGCGCCGACGGCATCAATGCGGCGCTCACCGCCGGGGTCGATTCCATCGAGCACGGGACCTATCTGGACGCGACCGGCATCCGCCTCCTCAAGCAAGGCAATCGCTATCTGGTGCCGACCATGGAAGCGGGCGCCTACGTGACCGAGATCGCCGATCGCCCGGGCGTGCTCACGCCCGCGCAGGCGGCCAAGGCGCGGCAGGTCGGGCCGGCGCTCGTCGAGATGGTGCGGCGTGCGCGCGCTTCGCGCGTGCGCATCGCGTTCGGCACCGACACCGGCGTCTCGCCGCACGGCGACAATGCGCGCGAGTTCGAGCTCCTGGTCGCGGCCGGCTACACTCCGCTCGAGGCGATCCAGTTCGCCACCGTCGCGGCGGCGGACCATCTGCAGATCGGCAACGTCGCCGGGCGCATCGCGCCCGGCTATTCGGCCGACATCATCGGCGTCGATGGCGATCCCCTCGCCAGCGTCGCGGCGCTGCGCGGCGGCGTCAGCTTCGTGATGGCGCGCGGCGGCGTCGCCAAGGGTCCGTGAGCCTCGGGTCGATCGATCAGGTCGGCGCGGGCGCGACGCGCTCGGGACGGCGCGGCGCGGTCCAGGGGTCGGGCGCAGGCACGTAGGCGGTCGGCGCTTCGCTCGGCGCCAGGGCCGCCCTGAAGCTCTCGCGGTAGCCGACGAACACCGCGATCGTCCAGACGACGATCGCCAGCACGCCCAGCGCCATCCAGAACAGTCGCGGCATCGCAGGCGCTGCGCGCATCAGCTCGACCCAGCGCGCGATCAGCAGATCAGGCGCCGGCAGCGGCTCAAGGTAGCCGACGGCGACGATGATCCCCGCCACCGTCAGCGCCGCAACGAGCGTGAGCGCGATCGCGGGCCCGCGGCCCCACACCGGCGCGCTCGCAGCGCCCAGCGCGAAGGGCAGCACCAGCGGGAAGAGATATTGCTTGAGCTCCAGCGGCAGGGCTTGAAAGCCGGGCTGGGCGAGCACGACATAGATCGCCGCCGCCGGCGCCAGCAGCAGCAGCGCGGCGTTGGCGTAGCGCAGGTGCTGGCGCGACACCTTGCCCGCCGCCTCGCGCGTCATGGCGGCGATCGCAAGACCGGCGAGGCGCGTGCTCGCGGCCAGGACCGCGAGGAAGAGGATCGCGCTGCCGATCACAACCGCGGCGATGAACATGTAGCCAAGGATGCGCCCCAGGAGCGGCGCGGTCGCGGTGAAGGCCTCGCCGATCGCGTCGCCGGCGCGCAGCACCACCAGCACGAGGCCGATCCCGATCGCGACGGCGAGGCCGATCGCGGTCAGCACGGCGACAGTCGCGACAGCCAGGCGCACGATCCGCGTCGTCCCGTCGCCGCGGATGGCGTTGGAGGCAACCGAGGCCCAAGCGCGCAACCGGTCGTGCAGCGTGACGGGGCTTGCCGCGTCGTTCGTCGTCATGGCTGGCTCCCCATATCGACTTCGCGCCTGGGCCAAAGGAGCGCATATCCGGCCCGGACTTGCAACTTGCAAAGCCTATGGCGCGCTGTATCCGGGCCCTGGACCCGATGCGGTTTTGATTTAATCCAAATCAGAACCGCTGAATCGGGTCTGCACGCTGGATTCAGACCGTTTCTCGTCCGAAAACCGCGTCACACTTTTCGGGAAACGGTCTCGATGCTGACCATCTATGTGAGGCCGCCCGGCGGCGGCGCGCTCGTCCCGGATCCGGGGGCGGCGCCGGATGCGCCCGCGACAGTCTGGGTCGATCTTCTCAAGCCGTCCGAGGCGGAGGAGACGGCCGTGGAGCGGGCGCTCGGCATCGACGTGCCGACGCCGCAGGAACGCGCCGCGGAGGAGGACTCCGCCCGCTTCTACGAGGAGCGCGGCGCGCTGGCGCTCACCGCGACGCTGCTCGGGCGGCGCGAGGACGGCCCCTTCGTCAGCGACGCGGTCATGTTCGTGCTGGTGAAGGGCAAGCTCGTCACCGCGCGCCAGATCCGGCCGCGCGCGTTCGAGATCGGGCAAGGGCGCGCCTCGGCGCGGATCGGAGCGGCTGAGAACGGCGCGGCGGTGCTGATGGCCCTGCTCACCGGCTGCGTGGAGCGGCTTGCCGATCTCATCGCGGAAACGCGCGCGGAGGCGCGCAAGCTCTCCATGGAAGTGCTCGCCGAGGCGAGCCCGCGCCTGCGGGACACATTGCGGCGGCTGGGGCACATGGGCGCGCTCAGCGCGCTTTGCGAGGAAAGCCTCGCCAGCCTGCACCGGCTCACCACCTATGCGGCCCAGGTCTGCGACAAGCACGGGCTGGCGCATGCGGAGCTCATCGCGCTCAACCGCGACGTGGAGGAGCTGGAGCGCAGCGCCAACTCGCTCGAAGGCCAGCTCACGCACCTGCAGAACGCCACGCTCGGGCTCGTCGGCGCGGGCCAGAACGACACGCTGAAGGCCCTCGCGCTCGCCACCATCTTCTTCGTGCCGCCGACCCTCATCGCCTCGATCTTCGGAATGAACTTCAAGGCCATGACCTGGTTCGACACAAGCTGGGGGCCGTGGGTCGGCTTCGCGCTCATGATCGCGGCGCCGGCCGCCCTCTTCGCGCTCGCCCGCTGGCGGCGCTGGTTCTGAATGGACATCCTTCGGTTGCGTGCTAGGTAGGCGCCCGTGGGAGGGCGGCATGAGAGCGCAGCTGGTCGCGGCAACGCTCGCGGTGGGCGTCGTTGGATGCGCGGCGCCGCAAACGATCCGTCCCGGCGTCACGCCTGAAGCGGTCAAGGCCGAGCAGCACCGGCAAAGCCTTTACGTGCTCGAAGCGCGCGCCGCCGATTATCGCCGCATCTACGAAGTCACCGAGCGGCTGCGGTGGGCCAATGCGGACCTCTGTCCGCGCACGGAGCCGAGCATCGGCGTGCGGTTCGAGACGGTGCACGACTATCCGCGCGACTTCCGTCAGGCCGCGCAGGAGCTGTGGGGCGTTTCGGAGCGACCATCGCTGACATGGGTCTCGCCGTTCTCTCCGGCCGCGCGACAGCTCATGCCGCGCGACGTGCTGTTGGCGGTCAACGGCCGTGCGGTCTCGCCGGGACGACGGGCATCACGCGACGCTTTTCGCGCGATCCGAGCCGCGGGACGGCAGGGACCGGTGCGGCTCGACTTCAAGCGCGGCGAGGCCGCCTATTACGCGATGGTCGAGCCGGCGCGCCGTTGCGCCTACGACTTCTTCGTCACCGACGACCCTGAGGCCAACGCCGCCGCCGACGGCGAAACCATCGCGATCAATCGCGGCCTCCTGCGGGTCGTTCAGTCTACGGAGCAATTGGCGCTCGTCATCGGGCACGAGCTCGCCCACAACGCGATGGGCCATCTCGACGCGAAAGGGCGCAACCAGATGATGGGCGCAGTCGGCGGCGCGGTGGTCGATATCCTCCTTGGCGCGGCGGGCGCGAACACGGGCGGGGCCTTCCGGGCGGCGGGCGAAGAGGCCGGCGCCATGATGTTCTCGCAGGCCTTCGAGTCGGAGGCGGACTATGTCGGGCTCTATTATATGCAGCGAGCCGGCTATTCGATCGAGGGCGTGGAAGAATTCTGGCGACGCATGGCGGTAGACCATCCAGCGGGCATTCGCCTCGCCTACACCCACCCGACCACAGCCGAGCGCTTCGTCGGCCTTTCGGCGGCGCGGCAGGAGATCCTGACGAAACAGGCGTCCGGACAGCCCATGAGGCCGACGCTTCGCAGCGACGCGCAGCAGGCGCGGCACTAAGGTCCACCTCGCAGGACCAGCCACCCGCGGGGCTTTATCGGGGGCGCCAAAGCACTTAGCTTGGCCGCAAGGGCATCCGTCTGTGCTGCGGGAGGGCCCGATAGGATGATCGATGGCCGCCCTGGAATTTTCCCGGCGCTATTCGATGGCGCATCGGCTGCTGGCCGACCCCGCCTCGAAATGCGCGGTCCCACATGGACACAACGAAATCGTCACCGTGCGGCTTGAGCCGGCGCAGCCGTTCATCTTCGGCGGCGCCAACGCCATCGCGCCCTTTTCCGCGATCAAGGGCCGCTGGCACCGTTGGATCGACGAGGCGGTCGATCATTGCTTCATGGTCGGGGAAGACGATCCGATCATCGCCTTCTTTCGCGAGCGCGAACCCGCGCAGCTCAAGCGCCTGATGACGTTCCGGGGCGATCCGACCACCGAAGCGCTGGCGGCGTGCTTCTGGCTCAAGCTCTCGGCGTTCCTGGTCGAGGACGCTTTGCCCTTCCGGGTCACGGGGGTGCGCGTGGAGGAGACGCCGACCAACACCGTCGCGATCCATGCAGGCGTGTTCGATCCGGAGACGTGCGGCATGCCGGCGCGCGCCTGGCCGCGCCGCGCCGACATGAGCATCAACGAATTCGACCGCTAGCGCCTCGTAGAGAGCGCCCCCTCTCCCTGAGGGGAGAGGGGGCGCCAAATCCTGTCATGTCGAGCTCAGGCTCAGGCGGCGCGCGCCTTCATGAACGCTTGCAGCGCAACGCCCATTTCCTGCACGGCCCTCGCACAGTGCATGTCGTCGGCGATGATCCGCTCGTAATAGGCCTTCACCTTGGCGCGGCCCTCGAACGGCGTGCGCCCGAAGCCCGGCGGCATGACGCTGCAGAAGAAGAGCGTCGGCACGAGCGCGCAATCGGCCAGCGTGAAACGCTCCTCGGTCGCGTAGAGATGGCCGGAGAGATAGGTCTCGATCAGGCGCATGCCTTCGTCGAGCTTCCGGAAGCCTTCATCGACGCGGGCCGGATCGCGCGGATTGGCGCTCACCTGGCCAAAGAGCACGCCCAGGCCATCCATGATGTAGAGGTCGGCGAAGCGCGAGAAGAGACGCACCTTGGCCTTGCCGAGCGCGGTGTGGCCGCGCAGGGACGGCTCGGGGAAACTGTCCTCGATGAATTCGCAGATCGTCTCGCTCTCCGGCAGATTGAAGCCGGCGCCGGTGTCGAGGCACGGCACTTTGCCCGTCGGATTGATCGCCTTGTAAAGATCAATGTCCGGACGCGGAACAATCTGCACGTCGTTCTCCAGGCCCTTGGCGCGGATCTGCAAGCGCACGCGGGTCGTGAACGGGGAAAGATCGTTGTTGTAGAGCTTCATCGGCATCGGCGGCGCCTCCCTTGGTTTTGCGGGCTTCTACACCGGCCGTTCGGTATAGTAAACGCTGAATGTGTGAGCAAATGTTCAGGCGCGACGCCGCGCTGGACCAGGACCGCGTGGGCCTGCTTCAAGGGCGCGGTCGTTCGCCTCGGGGGATCGCTTGGATTCTGCCTTCATGCGCGTGATCGCTTCGCCCGCAGTCGCGCCGGTGCTCATGCTCGTCCTGTCGAACGTCTTCATGACCTTCGCCTGGTACGGCCACCTCCGGTTCAAGACTTCGGCGCTCTGGATCGCGGTGATGGCGAGCTGGGGGCTCGCGTTCTTCGAATATTGGCTCGCGGTGCCGGCCAACCGGATCGGCAGCGCGGCCTATTCCACCGCCGAGCTGAAGACGATCCAGGAAGTGATCACGCTCTGCGTCTTCGCGGCGTTCTCCGCGCTCTATCTGCACGAGCCGCTCGGGTTCAAACAATATATCGGCTTCGGGTTCATCGCGCTCGGCGCCTGGTTCGTGTTCCAGCGTTGAGCCGGCGCAATGCGCGCCGCCCGATCGGCCCGCAGGGTGGCTCAAGGAGGCCGCCATGGATCTGAAAGTCTCGGCGCTTGCGCTTATCGTCGCGACGCTTCTGGCCGCATGCGCCAGCGCGCCGGAAGCGGCGCCGGTCATCGCCGCCGACGACGGGCGCGCGGCGCTCGTCGCGCAAGGTCGCGCGCTCGCCGAGACGCATTGCCGGACCTGCCATTCCATCGGCCCAACAGGCGACAGCCCCTATGCGGAGGCGCCGCCGCTGCGCACGCTCTCGGAGCGCTATCCGGTCGGCATGCTGGAGGAAGCTTTCGCCGAAGGCGTGCTGGTCGGGCATCCGGCGATGCCGGAATTCCAGCTCGAGCCGGCGCAGATCGATGCGCTCGTAGCCTTCCTGGAAAGCATCCAGGAGCGCCGCGGCGGCTGACTCAGCCGGCCAGCGCGACCGCCAGCCAGTAGAACCACGGCGCCGCGATCAACACGCCGAGCGCGGCCTCGAACAGGCATTCGCGCCAATGACTCAAGCGGTTCGCGCGCCAAAGCGCGAAGAGGCGCCCGGCCGCGGCGCCCATCCAGGTCGCCCCGACCGCGGCGGCCGCGCCGGCGTTGATCGCCCCGAAAAGCGCGTCCTGATAGCCCCAATTGGCCGCCAGGAAGAGCAGCGCGGCGGCGTGCAGCGACAGGAGCGCCGCGCCGTAGACGCGGCGGAACTCGACCGGAACCGTCTCTGTACGGATAAAGCGCCGCACCAGAAGCGGACGCGCGACAAGCGCCGCGCCGATGGCGGCGCCGGCCAGGAGGCCAAGCGCCGACAGGAGCCACGCGACATTCATGCGGTGCCAGCGATCAACGTGAACCCACGACCTGCATGTCGCTTTCGGCCATGGCGCGATCCTTGGCGGGCCGCCCGGCGTGCTTGGCGAGTTCGAGGCGCGCGATCGTGCGGTTGTGGACGTCGTCCGGGCCGTCGGCCAGGCGCAGCGTGCGCACCGACGCGTACGAGCGCGCAAGCCCCGGATCGTCGCAGACGCCGGCGCCGCCCCAGGCCTGGATCGCGTCGTCGAGGATGCGCAGCGCCATGCGCGGGGTCTGCACCTTGATCATCGCGATCTCGGCGCGGGCGATGCGGTTGCCCACGGTGTCCATCATGTAAGCGGCCTTGAGCACGAGCAGGCGCGTCATCTCGATGTCGATGCGCGCCTGCGCCAGGCGCTCTTCCCAGACCGAATGCTCCGCAATCGTCTTGCCGAAGGCCCGGCGCGAGAGCAGGCGCCTGCACATCTGCTCCAGCGCCACTTCGGCCGCGCCGATCGCACGCATGCAATGATGGATGCGGCCAGGCCCCAAGCGCCCCTGCGCGATCTCGAAGCCGCGCCCTTCGCCCCACACCAGGTTCGTATCAGGCACGCGCACATTCTCGAGCACGACCTCGTAATGGCCGTGCGGGGCGTCGTCGTAGCCGAACACGTGCAGCGGGCGGACCTTGCGCACGCCGGGCGCATCGAGCGGCACCAGGATCTGGCTCTGCTGCGAATGCACGCTGGCGTCGGGGTCGGTCTTGCCCATCACGATGGCGACCTTGCAGCGCGGATCGCCGACCCCGCTCGACCACCATTTGCGGCCATTGATCACATAATCGTGGCCGTCGCGTTCGATGCGGGTCTCGATATTGGTGGCGTCGGATGACGCAACGGCAGGCTCGGTCATCAGGAACGCGGAGCGGATCTCGCCGTTCATCAGCGGCTTCAGCCAGCGCTCCTTCTGCTCGCGCGTGCCGTAGCGGGCGAGCAGCTCCATGTTGCCGGTGTCGGGCGCGGAGCAATTGAACACTTCGGAGGCGAAGCGCACGCGGCCCATGATCTCGGCGAGCGGCGCATAGGCGAGATTGGAGAGGCCCGGCGCCTCGAACTCGAAGCTGTCATCGACCGGCGTTCCGCCGTGCGAGGTCGGCATGAACAGGTTCCAGAGCCCCGCCTTCCTGGCTTCGGCCTTCAGCTCCTCCACGACCGGGATCACCTTCCAGCGCTCGCCTTCGGCCTCCTCTTTCTCGTAGGTCGGGATCGCCGGAACGATGCGCTCGCGCATGAAGGTCTCGACGCGCTCGATCCAGAGCCTGGTCTCAGGCGAATGCTCGAAGTTCATCAGCGTCTCCTCGGCGTTGCGCGCGTCCAGCGGCGCGCGTGCATCCAATCTTTCCGAAGAGGTCTAGCACCTCCCCCGGCGAGGTGAAGCCCCACGCCAGTTGACGCCGCGGGCGCCGGCAGGATAGCGCGCCGGCATGGACCTCAAGCCCCGCCTGCTCGACAATCCCTGGGTGACGCTCGCGCCGCTCGCGTCCGCGCATCGCGAGGCGACCCGCGCGGCGGCGTCCGATCCGGCGATCTGGCGGCACTGGCCGCGCGCGGTGCTTGCCGATTTCGACGCTTCGTTCGACCGTCAGCTCGGCGAGCAGGCCGACGGAAGCTGGATCATCCATTCGGTGCTGCTGCCGGACGGCAAGCTTGTGGGACAGACGTGCTATCTCGCGCTGCGCCCCGAGCATGCCGGCGTCGAGGTCGGCGGCACCTGGTACGCCGCGGAAGCGCAGGGCGGGTTCGTCAATCCAGCGGCGAAGCTTCTCATGCTCGGCAACGCCTTCGAATGCGGCGCCGAGCGCGTGGAGCTGAAGACCGACGCGCTCAATGTGCGCTCGCGCGCGGCGATGCTGAAAATGGGCGCCGCGTTCGAAGGCATTCATCGCAGACACATGCGCCGCGCGGACGGAACATGGCGCGACACTGCCTGGTTTTCCGTCATTCGCGAAGACTGGCCGACCGTGAAGGCGGGGCTCGAAGCACGTCTTGCAGCGCATCCGATCGGTTGAATCGCGCGGCGATGGATATCTAAATCCAGCATTAACTATGCGGGCGCATTGTGGCTATTGCGCCGCACTCAGGCGCTAATGCGACGAGCGCGACGGTTGCGGCGCTTTTGCACGCAGAGGCTCGCGCCTAGCTTTGGCCTAAAGCGCCCGAACCGCGGCGCGCCTGCATCACGCAGACTGGGGGCTTCACCATGTCCGACATTTCCACCCGCGCCTTGACCTTGGCGCTCGCAAGCATCGCCGGCTTTTCCCTAACGGCAGGCGCCGGCGCCGCCTATGCACAGGCGCAGGAGGCCAGCGCGGGAGACGAGATCGTCGTCACCGGCACGCGGGTCGTCGGCCGTTCGCGGCTCGATACGATCGCGCCGGTCGATGTGCTCACGAGCGAGGCGCTCTCCGAGCAAGGCACCACGGAGCTGGCGCAGGCGCTCGCAGTGACGCTGCCGGCGCTTACCTTCCCCAGGCCGGCGATCACCGACGGCACCGATTCGGTCCGGCCGGCGACGCTGCGCGGGCTTGCGCCCGACCAGACGCTGGTGCTCGTCAATTCGCATCGCCGCCACGCTTCGGCGCTCGTCAACATCAACGGCTCGATCGG
Source organism: Hyphomonadaceae bacterium (assembly GCA_016791425.1). GTDB lineage: Bacteria > Pseudomonadota > Alphaproteobacteria > Caulobacterales > Aquidulcibacteraceae > CADEEL01. The sequence continues at coordinate 14,010 of JAEUMQ010000002.1, forward strand.
GCGCGGCTCGGCCGCCGTCGATCTGAACGCGATCCCGGCCGCGGCGATCTCCAGCGTCGAAGTGCTGCGCGACGGCGCCAGCGCGCAATACGGATCGGACGCGATCGCGGGCGTAGTGAACTTGCGTCTGCGCGAAGCCAATAGCGGCGGCGGCGCCTCGGTCACGTACGGAAAGTACATCACCGACGTGACGACCACGCGCCTGCCCGAACGGCGCGAGGAAGACGGCGGCACGACCACCGTGCAGGGCTGGGCGGGCCTGCCGTTCTTCAATGACGGCTTCCTCACGATCTCCGGCGAATATCTGCAGCGCGATCCCACCAGCCGCGGCGACCGCGATCCGCGCATCACGTCCGCGGCGCAATCGCCGACCGGCTCGCTGGTCACCAGCCGCTTCGGCGATCCGACCGTCGATCAGGGTACGGTCTATCTCAACGCCGGCATGCCGCTCAACGCCGACGGCTGGTCGCTCTATGGCTGGCTCGGCTACCAGCAGCGCGAAACGGATTCCGCCGCCAACCCGCGTCTGCCGTTCGTCAACGGGGCGGAAAACACCGCGAGCAACGTCCTCTCGGTGACGCCGCAGGGCTTCCTGCCGCTCATCGCGCCGACCATCACCGACCTCACCGGCGCCATCGGCGTCAACGGCGAACTCGGCGGCTTTGAAGCGGATTTCGGCTTCGTCTACGGCAACAACCGCATCGAGTACCAGACGATCAACACCCTCAACGTCTCGATCGCGCGCGCGCAAACGACCGCCGGAAATCCGCTCTCCGGCGGCACGCCGCAGCGCTCGTTCGATTCCGGCGCGCTCGAATACGCGCAATGGGTGGCGAATGCGAGCTTCGCGCGCACGTTCGAGGCGGGCCTCGCCGCGCCGGTGACGCTCGCCTTCGGCTTCGAGTACCGCAACGAGGAATATACAGAAGAAGCGGGCGAGCGCGCCTCCTACGACATCGCGCGCAATCCCACGACCGGCGTCGCTATCCCAGGCATCGTCGGGCAAGGCGGCTCGCAAGGCTTCCCTGGCCTGCAATCGACGGACGCAACCAACCTCGACCGGCACGCATGGTCCGCCTATGTCGAAGCGGAAGCGAACGTGACCGAGCGCCTGCTGGTTTCGGCCGCCGCGCGGCTGGAAAGCTATTCGGATTTCGGCGAGACGCTGAACGGCAAGCTCTCCACGCGCTACGACTTCACGGACTGGTTCGCGCTCCGCGGCACGGTGTCGTCCGGCTTCCGCGCGCCTTCCATGCAGCAGCAGGCCTTCACCGCGACCTCGACGAACTTCATCAACGGCATTCCGGTCGATATCCTCACCACGCCGGCGAGCTCGGCGCTGTCGGCGGCGCTTGGCGGCAAGCCGCTGACGCCGGAAGAGTCCGTGTCGTACTCGGCGGGCGGGGTCTTCCGCGCCGGAGGCTTCGAGCTCACCATCGACGCCTACAGGATCGAGATCACCGACCGCATCGTGCTCTCGGAGAACATCCAGGGCGCCAACGTCGCCTCGCCCACCACGCCGGCGCAGATCACGCAGCGCGCGATCTTCAACCTCATCAGCCCGCTTTCGCCGACGGCGACGGCGGCGCGCTTCTTCATCAACGGCGTCGACAGCAAGACGGAGGGCGTGGACGTCGTCGCGCGCTACCGCCTCAACACCGAAGCGGCGGGTGATTTCGCGTTCACCGCCTCGGGCAACATCAACGCCACCGACGTGACGCGCACGCCGACCACTTCGGTGCTCGCCGCGCTGCCGGTGCCGCCGGTGCTCTTCCCGACCAACCGGGTGTGGGAGTTCGAACGCGGCACGCCGGCGCAAAAGTATTCGCTGGCGGTCGATTGGGACCTCGAGCCCTTCGGCGCCACGATCCGCGGCACGCATTACGGTTCGGTGCTGGCGCCGCAGGCCAGCCTGCCGCTGACCTACAAGCTGGATTCGGCCTTCCTGCTCGACCTTGAGGGCCGCGTGGAATGGAACAAGATCGGCTTCGCGCTCGGGGCCTCCAACGTCCTCGACGAATACCCGACGCAGACGCCGACCAACGTCAACGTCAATGGGCCGACCGCCTTCTCGAGCTTCTCGCCGTTCGGCTTCAACGGCCGGTTCGTCTATGGGCGGCTGAGCTACAATTGGTAGGCTGAAACGGAGCCGTCGAACGCGGCGCGGGACCTCGGTTCCGCGCCGCGCGCCGGTTAGGCCGCGTGCATGTAGACCGCGCGCTCGTGCGAGAAGGCCTTGAAGCCGAACTGGCCGTGATAGGAGCCCATGCCGCTCGTGTTCACGCCGCCGAACGGCAGGCGGTTCTCCAGATAGTGCGAGAAGACGCCATTGACCGTGACGCCGCCGGATGAGGTGCGGCTCAGCACCTTGTCCACGGTCTCGGGCCTGTCGCTGTAGATATAAAGCGCCAGCGGCTTGTCGCGCGACGATACATAGCCGATCGCCTCGTCCAGCGTTTCGTACGTCATCACGGGGATCAGCGGCGCGAAGATCTCCTCCTGCATGATCTTCATGTCCGGCGTGACGTTGGTCAGCATCGTGGGGTGCACCGTGAGATCGCCCGCCTCCACTTCGCCGCCGACCGCGATGGTCGCGCCTTTCGCGAGCGCATCGTCCAGGAGCGCCTTCACGCGCTCGAAGTTCCGCGCATTGACGATCTGCGCGATCGCCTCCTTCTGGATCCTGCCCTCGGGATAGAGATTGGCTTTCACGTTCGCCGCGAAGCCCTGCACGAGCGCGTCGCGCTGGTCCTGCTTGACGAGCACATAGTCCGGGCAGATGCAGGCCTGGCCGCCATTGAATTGCTTGGCGCGCGCAAGATCAGCCGCCGCCTTCTCGATATTCGCCGCCTCATCGACGATCACCGGCGACTTGCCGCCGAGCTCCAGCGTCACGGAGGTGAGGTTCTTCGCCGCCGCGGCCATCACCAGCTTCCCGACGCGCGGAGAGCCGGTGAAGAAGATGTGGTTGAACGGCAGCGCGAGCAGCGCTTCGGCGACCGACACATCGCCTTCGAACAGCGCGACCTCGTTCTCGTCGAACACCGAGCGGACGATCTTCGCGGCCACCGCCGCGGTCGCCGGGCAAAGGTCGGTCAGCTTCAGCATGCAGCAATTGCCGGCCGCGACTGCCGCGGCGAGCGGGCCGAACGTCAGCCCCAGCGGGAAATTCCACGGGCCAAGGATCAGGCACACGCCGCGCGCCTCGTGCACGATCTTGGCCTTGTCGTTCGGGTTCGCCGAAGGCTGCACGACCTTCGGCGCCATCCATTCCTCCAGGCTATCGATGTTGAGCTGGATGTTGGCCATCACGCCGCCGATCTCGGTCACGCGCACTTCTGCGACAGGCTTCCTCGTATCGGCCTCGACCGCCGCGACGATCTCCTCGGCATGCGCGCCCACCGCCTCCTTGAGCTTGGCGAGCTTGGCCTTGCGCGTCGCGGCGCTCGAGGCCTTCACGCTCCATTGGTTCTTCGTCTGCAGATCGAAAACCCGGCGAAGCTCTTCCGCACTCGGGTTCTTGGGCGCGCCGCTCATGGGACATCTCCTTTGCGCGCTACATAAGGGCTCCCGCCCCGCCCCGCGCTCCATTCCGCGAACGATTTCGCGACTAATGGCGCCTCCTCCGCGCCTAATCCGCGCCCTCGTCCTCCTCCTCCGCGCCGTTCGCCTCGATCTCCGCGCCCGCCTCGAAATCCAAGAGATCGCCCGGCTTGCACTCGAGCGCGGCGCAGAGCTTCGCCAGCGTGTCGAAGCGCACGCCCTTCACTTTCCCCGTGCGCAGCAGCGACAGGTTCGCTTCGGTCACGCCGATCGACGCGGCGAGATCCTTCGCGCGCATCTTGCGCAGCGCGAGCATCACATCGAGGCGGACGATCACGGGCATGATTGCACAGATGCCGGGGCGCGTTTCAAACGATCTGGTCGTTCTCGGCCTTCAAGGTTGCCGCCACCTCAACGACGTTGCGCACCACGCGCCCAATCAAAGAGAGCAGCAGCCCGAGGCCGGCGAGCACAAGATCCTGCGCTTCGAGATTGAAGCTGAAGCCGCCGCCGAAACCGCCGTCCGTCCAGCTCTGCAGATTGGGCACCACGAACACGGACAAAGCCGCGGCATAAAGCAGACTGTCGCCGACCCGGCCGAGCAATTGCGTCGTCGCGGGCCCCCAGACGTCGCCGCGCGCGAGGCGGGCGAGATAGCGGCGCGTCTCCCACAGCGCCCAGGCGAGCGCGACGGCCGGCGCCGCCTCGATCACGCTGCGGAGTACGTGCCCCCAATCGTCGGAGTCATGCGAGTTGAAGGCGTCCGCCATCGGGCCCAGGACGTATTGCCCGACGATCAGCAGCGCCGCGGCGAGCAGAAGGAAGCCCGCCAAAGGCTGCAGCCGGCTCGCCTCCGCCGCCGCCCGCACCACCGCTTCCTGCCAGGCGGCCCGGTTGCCGCTTTCCTCAACCATTCCGGCTCTCCCATTAAGCGAACGGGAAACAAATTATTGCGTTACGATAATTTCGTCAAGCGCCGGCTTGAATGGTTAAGCTTCGGTCAACCGTCGCGCGCTCCAGATGGTGAACCTTACGATTCGAGAGCCGCATGCCCCTCATCACCCACGCGCTGCTCTATGCCGGCTACGCGCTCGTCTCGCTTACCGTCGGCCTGGGCCTTGGCCAGATCGGCGCGGCGAGCGGCTTGGAGTCCTTCCTCGGCGGGATTGCGCTCTTCTCGGCCTTCGCGATCACGCATGGCGGCCTCGCCGCGCTCGCGGCCTCCGGCAAGATCGGCGCGAGCGAGAAGCGGCTGCGGAGCGACATGGATCGGCTGCGCGCGGCGCACCGCGAAATCGTGGCGGACATGGACGCGACAGCCGCGCGCGTGGAGGCCATCGACCGGCGCGTGTCGGCGATCGCTGAGGCGCCTGCCCCGATGATCGAGGCGCACGGCGCGCCCGACCTCAAGCTCATCGACCATATTGCAGACAAGCTCGCGCGCGCTGTGGACAGCCGCATCGAACAGGTGTCGCGCACCGCAGGCGCCGCGCCGTCCGCGGCAACGGCGCCTGCGGGGGCGTCGGAGAAGCGCATCATGCGCGGCCCCGTCGATATCGTGCGCGAGGCGCTCGACGACAATCGTGTCGAGCTCCACCTGCAGCCCATCGTCTCGCTGCCGCAGCGCAAGACCTCGTTCTACGAGGGCTTCACCCGCCTCAAGGACGAGAGCGGGCGCCTCGTGCTGCCGCAGGAATTCATCCCCGCAGCGGAGCAGGCGGGGCTCATGACGCTGATCGACAATTCGCTCCTCTTCCGCTGCGTGCAGATTGTCCGCAAGCTGATGAAGCAGGACCGGCGGGTCGGCATCTTCTGCAACCTCACGCCCTCGGCGCTCAGCGACGAGCACTTCTTTGGGCAATTCCTCGATTTCATGCGCGACAACCGGGATCTGGCGGGCGCGGTCATCTTCGAGATCCCCTGCTCGGCCTACGACGCGCGCACCAGCGTCGAGGCGCGCGCGATGGCGAAGCTGGCGGACCTCGGCTTCCGCTTCTCCATCGACAAGATCAGCCGCATCGATCTCGACCTGCCGGACCTGGAGCGCTCCGCGGTGCGCTATCTCAAGGTCCCGGGCTGGACGCTGATCGACCAGCTCATCCGCGAGGGCGCGCGTCCGACCTCGGCGATCACGCGCGAGATCGAGGCGGCGGACGTGGCCGCCGTGTGTGCACGCTACGGCATCGACCTCATCGCCGAACGGATCGAGACGGAGGACGTCGTGGTCGAGCTCCTCGACCTCAACATTCCGTTCGCGCAGGGCCACCTCTTCGGGCCGCCGCGCGCGATCAAGGATAGCCTCATGGAAGAGACGGCCCCGCCGCGCGGCTTCTTCGCGCAAGGCCGCGTCGCCTAGCGCGGGCGCGTCATGGCGTTTGGCGTTGCCGGCGGAGCGGCGGCGGTCCACATAACATCGGCATGAAATGGGAAGAGGTCGTCGCGATCGGCAAGGAACTCCCCGACGTGGAGGAGAGCCCCTGGTACAACACGCCCTCGCTCAAGGTGCGCGGCAAGGGCTTCTGCCGGCTGAAGGAAGACGGCCGCGACGTCGTCTTCCTCACCGGCACGGTCGATCAGCAGGAACATCTGATCGAGCACAACCCGGCGCTCTATCACATCACCGACCATTATCGCGGCTGGCCCGCCGTGCTGGCGCGGCTCGCCAAGCTCAAGCCCGCCGAGGCCCGTGTGCGGCTCACCTTCGGATGGCGGCTGAAGGCGCCGAAGACGCTGGTGAAGCAAATCGACGCTGCTTCCCCTCTCCCGCGCAAGCGGGGGGGGGGGGTTAGGGGTGGGGGACCTGCAAATCGTGCTCGCGCACAGCTTCGCTCTCCTTCAACTCACCCATCCCCGGCCCTCCCCCCGCTGGCGCGGAGGAAGGGAGACCTGCTGATGGGGTTCATCGTCGGCATCGCGGGCGGGTCGTGCGCGGGCAAGACCACGATCGCGCGCGCGCTCGCGCAGATCACCGGCGGGACGCTCATCGCAGAAGACGATTACTATATCTGCAGCACCGCAATCCCCGGCTTCGACCCCGCGAGCCACGATTTCGATGCGCCGGCCGCCAAGGACCACGCCCTGCTCGCGACACACCTTGCGGCGGCGCGGCGCGGCGAGGCGTTCGAGAAGCCGCTCTATGATTTCACGCTGCACCAGCGCCGCAACGCGCGCGAAACCGTATCGCCAAGGCCCGTGCTCATCCTGGAAGGGCTGCACGTCTTCACATCCGACCTCCTGAAACAGGCGATCGACCTCAAAGTGTACATGGAGGCCGACGAAGATCTGCGCGTAGCGCGGCGCATGGAGCGCGATGTCGCCGCGCGGGCGCGAACCGCCGAGAGCATCGAGGCGCAGATCCGTCGCTCCGTGCTGCCCGGCCACGCGCGCTGGGTCGCGCCGCAGAAGACAAGCGCCGATCTCATCCTCACCTGCACCGGCGATGCGGGCGGGGCAGAAGCGCACGCTCAAACGATTGCAGGCGCGATCGAAGCGGCGATCCGCGAGCGCCTGCCCTGAAATGAGAGCCTGACATGGACATCCTGGAAAGCCTCGACGCCGTCGCGGCGCGCTACGATGCGGTGCTTTGCGACGTGTGGGGCGTGGTTCACAACGGCAAGCGCGCCTATGGCCCGGCGTGCGCAGCGCTGCAGCGGTTCCGCGCGCGGGGCGGCGCAGTCGCCCTCGTGACCAACGTGCCGCGGCCGCGCGGACCGATCCCGGCGCAGCTCGACAAGCTCGGCGTGCCGCGCGATGCGTGGGATATCGTCGTCACCTCGGGCGACGCGATCCGGGCGGCGCTCAAGGCGCGCGCACCGGGGCCGATGTACAAGATCGGCCCCGCCTACGACGCTTCGCTCTGGGAAGGTCTCGGCCTGCGGCAGTCCGAACTCTCCGAAGCGGCGTTCGTCGCCATTTCCGGCCTCAACCACGACGATGTCGAAACGCCGGCCGACTATGCCGATATCCTGCAGGCGATGCGCGTGCGCGATCTCGAGCTCATCTGCGCCAATCCCGACATCGTGGTGCGGGTCGGCGAGCGGCTGGTCTGGTGCGCCGGCGCGATCGCACGCGATTACGAGAAGATCGGCGGGCGCGTCGTCATGGCCGGCAAGCCGCATCCGCCGATCTACGATCTTGCGTACACGGAGCTTTCCGCGCATCTCGGCCGCGCTTCGCAAAGATCCCGTCTGCTCGCCATCGGCGACGGGATCGCAACCGACGTCCGCGGCGCAAACCGCGAAGGCATCGACTGCCTCTTCGTCGCATCGGGCATGCACGGCGAAGCGCTGATGACAGGCGGCAAGCTCGACCTCACGAAGGTCGATGCGGCGCTCGCGCAGGAGGGCGTGAGCGCCCGCTACGCGATGGCCGAGCTCGGCTAGTCACGACTAGACACACACGTCTAGGACTGCCTACAGCCACTCCACTCGTCTTCTAGACATGCACGCCTAGTCGCATCTAGACGCACCGCAAGACGCCTTCAGAAAGCGCCATCTGGTTCCTACGCCCGCGCACATCCCGGGCTAGATACAACTAGACATTCGCATCTAGAGCCCGCTAGTGAAGGGCGTGGCGGACCCTGCGGACATCTTCCATTTCCCGCGCACGGAGGAGGCCCGACGCTATCTCGGCCTCCTGGAGAAGGGCGACGCGCAGGCGCTCACCCTCTTCGGGCCGCGGCGCATCGGTAAGACGCGCTTCCTGCTGCGCGACCTCGCCCCACTCGCAGAGGCCAGAAGGATCCGCACCGTCTATGCGAGCTTCTGGCAGGATCAGGACGCGCCGCAGGAGGTGCTCGCCGTTGAGATCCGGCGGCGCCTGGAAGCCAAGACGCCCACCGCGATCAAGAAAGTCCTCTCGGCGCTCGACGCCGAAGCGAGCGTGACAACGCCATCCGCTCCTGGAGCGCCCAGCTTGAGCATCCGCGCCAAGAGCGCACCAAGATCGCCGCCGCGCAGATTGCTGCAGCTCGACGCCCTCTTCGAGGAAATCTGCGGCCAGCGCGGAAAGGCGCTCTTCCTCTTCGACGAAGTCCAGCAGCTGGCCGCCTCCCGGCAGCACGGCCCATTCATCGCCCAATTGCGCACGAGCCTGGACAAGCGTCAGGGCCGCGCACTCGCGATCTTCACGGGCTCATCCGAAAGCGGGCTCGCCGCGATGTTCTCGCAGCGCGAGGCTCCGATGTTCCGTTTCGGCAACCGCATAGAGCTTGCCGAACTCGGCGCCGACTTCATTGCGCACCAGCATGCCGCACTCGCGCGGCGCGGCGTGCAGGTGAGCGCGCTTTCCCTGTCACGCGCGTTCGCAACGCTCGGCGGTCGGCCTTACGATTTCGAGATCCTCCGCAACAAGCTCATCGTGCGCGCCAAGCCGGACGTCGATGCGGCGCTCGGCGAGACATTGGAGGAGCGCGCCGAGCTGCTCGGGTTCTCGCACATGTGGAACGCGCTCTCGCCGCTGCACCGGGCGGCGCTGCATGAACTGGCGTCGGGCGACCGGAAGCTCTTCTCGGCGGCCGCGCTCAAGCGGATCGGCCGTGCGTGCGGGCAGCCGGCCCTGTCGGCGCAATCGATGCAAGGCGCGGCGCGGGCGCTCATCCGGCGCGGGATCATCCACCAGTTCGAGAAGCGCGGGCCGTATTCCTTCGTCGATGAAGCCTTCGCGTCCTGGATTCTGGAGTCCGATTAGCCGTCACTAGACGCATATGTCTAGTAACAGCTAATCGCCCCGGCGAGGGCTTGAAACAGACGCCGCAGAGTGCTTCGGTCCGGGCAAACAGGAGACGCGCGATGATGGACAAGCTGTTCGACCTCAGCGGCAAGACCGCGATCGTCACGGGCTCCTCGCGCGGGATCGGCAAGGCGATCGCGCACGCGCTCGCGGCGCACGGCGCCAACGTCGTGGTGTCGTCGCGGAAGGCGGACGCCTGCGAAGCTGCACGCGACGAAATCAACGCCGACGTGAAGCGCAAGGCGGCGATCTCGGTTCCGGCCAACATCGCCTCGAAGGAAGCGCTGCAAAGCCTGGTCGATGAGACCATGCGCGCGTTCGGGCAGGTGGACATCCTCGTCTGCAACGCGGCCTCCAACCCCTATTTCGGGCCTATGGCCGGCATCAGCGACGATCAGTTCATCAAGATCCTGCAGAACAACATCGTCTCCAACCATTGGCTCATCAACATGGTCGCGCCGCAGATGCGCGCGCGGAGGGACGGCGCGATCGTGATCATCTCCTCGATCGGGGGCCTGCGCGGCTCACCCGTCATCGGCGCCTACAACATCTCCAAGGCGGCCGACATGCAGCTGGCGCGCAATCTGGCGATGGAGTTCGGGGCCGACAATGTGCGGGTGAACACCATTGCGCCGGGTCTCATCCGCACCGACTTCGCCCGTGCGCTCTGGGAGAACCCGGACATCCTCAAGACGTATACCGGCGCCACGCCCCTGAAGCGGATCGGCGAGCCCGAAGAGATCGCGGGCATGGCCGTCTTCCTCGCCGGCAAGGCGGGCGCGTTCGCCACGGGCCAGACCTTCGTGATCGACGGCGGGCAGACCTCGACCTAAACTCCCCGCTTCGCGCGGGGGGAAAACATGCGGTTCCTGCAATCGATGCTGGTCGCGGTCGCGGCGCTGTGCACGCCCTTCTCGGCGCATGCGCAGCAAGCCCAGCAGAGCCAGAGCGCTTTGGCGCGCGGCGACGATGTCAACCAGGCGGCGCTGGAAAGCGGCAACGCACGCACGCGCGATGCGGAGATCGCGCGCGTCATCGCCGCCGCCGACCAGATATTTCCGTTCTATTATGCGCCGCTGGTGGATGCGCTCTATCGCTCCGGCCGCGGGCCAGAGGCGCGGCAATGGAACGCCAACGCCCTCCTGCGCATGATGATCGACATCGATTTCATGGGCGCGGCCGGGGAAAGCACGGGCGGCCTTGCCGACTTCCTCTCCTTCTACCGCATGGCGCTGCAGCGCAATCCTCCGCTCACGGCGTTTCTCGACAGCGATCCGCGCGCGCAGAAGGCTGCGATCGAAGCCGCTATCGTGTGGGAACAGACGAGCCCGCGGCGCTATCTCGTCACCGACCGCTTCACGATCGACGAGGCGCGCGCCCGCGCAGGCGGGTTCGCAGCCGCGCTGCCGGAACGCGCGCGCAATTTCTTCGCTGAAGCGCAGGCGCGCCAGATCGCCGGCGCACGCGATGCGGCCGTTCGGCGCGCGGCTACGGCGGATCTTATGGACGATGCCGACGCCGCGGTGCGTGAGGGCCGCCCCGCGCGCGAAGCCATCGAGGCCGTGCCGGAGGACATGCGCGGCCGGCTCGCAGCGCGCCGCAGCGTCAAGCTGGCCTGCCCCGGCGAAATCCGCTTTGCGGCCGGCGCTGCGGCGTCGGAAGGCGCGCGCCAGGGCGCCATCGTGTGCGGCGAGCTGGAGAGAGATTCCTTCCAGATCGTCGATCTCGCAACCGGCGCTACGCTGCAGCGGGCGCCGACGCTCGGGCTCGATCCCAATGCCGGCGCGTTCAGCGAAGGCGGCGCCGTCACGCTCGTCGCGCGCCGCGACTACGAGAACCTCGGCGATCCGCGCGGTCTGCGCTCCTCGCGCGTCGCGCCGCTCTACACGCTGAGCGCCGCCAAGCGTCTCGCGCCCATGCGGCTGCAGATCCCCGCCGAAGTCGGCGCCGGCCATCAGGTTTCCGCGCAGCCTCTCCTCTTCTCGCAGAGCGGACGCTTCGCCGTCTTCTCGTTCACGCGCGCCATCGAAGGCGCGCCCGACCCCACGCAGGAGGTGGCGGCCGCATACGACCTGCCGGCTCGCGCGCTCCTCTGGCGCAGCGTGCGCCCCTATGTCCATCTCAGCGAAGAACGTCCGGCATCGGAGCAAATCGCCGGCGGGTTCATCGACGAAAGCGGGCCCTACCTCGTGTCGATGGTGCGCGAAGCGCGCGCCGCGCCGGGCGGGCTCAAGCCGATCGCGATCGAGCGCGTGAACCTGGAAACCGGCGCGACGAGCCGCTTCCCGCTGCCGGAGGGGATCGAGAACGCGGGGCCCGCGCCCTACGGGCCGGGGCGCGCGCTCATGTACATGCGCGTCGCCTCGCAAGCAGAAGAAGCGCGCCGCGAATATCTCGTGATCGATCTCGGCGGTCCAGATGCAGCCATGCGCATCGCCTGGCGCGGCCTCTGGGCGGACCGGCCGGCCGAAGCAGCGGCGCGGCTGGCCTGCACGCAGGTCTCGTACGCCGAGGGCGAGGCGCAGGTCGAGCTTTGGACCGTCACGTCGCCCTCGCTGCCGCAGCCGATCAAGCTCGATCCTCTGCGCGGGCGGCCGTGGTCGTCCTGCGCGGCCTCGGCCGACGGGCGCCATGTTGCGCTCATCGTGCCGCCCTATGCGCACGTCTTTGAGATCACAGAGCCGTAGAAAGGCAGGCTTTGCTTTGACGCTCCAGGCGCCCTTGCCCTAGACACAGGGCACGATCTCCAAGGGGGAGCCAAGATGCCCATGAAGACCGCGGCCCGAATGGCCGCATTGGCGGCTGCATTCGCGGGCCTCATCGCCTGCTCATCGACGCGATCGAGCGAGACGGGCGAGTCTGCGCCGCGCTTCCGCGTCGGCGCCGCCTCGCGCGTGCCGGCCTTCGCCAGTGCGCCGCTCTCGGCCCCGGCGCTCATGCGGCACATCCAGACGCTTTCCTCCGACCGCTTCGAGGGCCGCGCGCCAGGCACGCGCGGCGAGGCGCTCACCCTCGCCTATCTCGAACAGGCGTTCTCGGCGGCCGGCTTGCAGCCGGGCGTGGTGCGCGCCGACGGCACGCGCAGCTGGCGCCAGGCGGTGCCGCTCGTGGCCGCGCAGCTCTCGCAGGCGCCCACGCTTTCGCTCTCGGGAACCGACGGCCCCCGGTTCTACGCCTACGCCACGCAATTCTCCGCCTGGACGCGGCGCCTGGAGCCCGTCGTCACCGTCACGAACGCGCCGCTCGTCTTCGTCGGCTACGGCATCGTCGCGCCTGAGAACAATTGGAACGATTATGCCGGCGTCGACATGCGCGGAAAGATCGCGGTGATCCTCATCAACGATCCCGATTTCGAGACCGGCGACGACCGCGGCTTCGGCGGGCGCGCGATGACCTATTACGGACGCTGGACCTACAAGTTCGAGGAAGCCGCGCGGCAAGGCGCGGCGGGCGCGCTCATCATCCACGAGACGGCGCCCGCGGCCTATCCGTGGGCGGTGATCCAATCCTCCACCGGCAGCCCGCGCTTCGACATCGTGCGCGCGGACCGCGGCGCCAGCCGCGCGGGCTTCGAAGGCTGGATCACGCAGGAGGTCGCGCAGGAGACCTTCCGCCGCGCCGGGCTCGATTACGAGCAGCTCAAGACGCGCGCACGAGAGCGCGGCTTCCGGCCCGCGCCGATGAACCTCACCGGCAGCCTCACGCTCAACACCACGATCGAAGAGACGACGACGTACAATGTCGTTGGCGTGCTGCCCGGCCGCACGCGGCCGCAGGAGACGATGCTCTATTCGGCGCATTGGGACCATCTGGGACGCTGCCCGGCGGTCGATGGCGACACCATCTGCAACGGCGCGCTCGACAACGCCACCGGCACGGCCGCGCTCATCGAGCTCGGACGGCGGTTCGCGTCGGAAGGACGGCCCGAGCGCAGCGTCGCGTTCATCGCGCTGACGGCCGAAGAGCAAGGCCTCCTCGGCGCGCTCTATTATCGCGACCATCCGGTGTTTCCGCCCGCGCAGACCGTCGCGGCGCTCAACATGGACGGGATCAACAATTTCGGACCCACGCACGACATCGAGATCGTCGGCATGGGCAAGAGCGAGATGGATGCCATCCTCACCGAGGTCGCGACCGCGCATGGGCGCCGCGTCGTGCCGGACACCCGGCCCGAGCACGGCTATTTCTACCGCTCGGACCATCTGCATTTCGCGCAGCTCGGCATTCCGGTGCTCTACCCGAAAGCCGGCGTCGATATGGTGAACGGGGGAGAAGCGCGCGGCCAGGCGATCAAGGACGACTACACCGCCCACCGCTATCACAAGCCGCAGGACGAAGTGACCGACGATTGGGACATGTCCGGCGGCGTGCAGGACCTCGTGCTCTTCTACGAAGTCGGGCGGCGCATCGTCGATAGCGACATCTGGCCGGCCTGGAGCGCCACCGCGGAGTTCGCAGCCGCGCGCACCGCATCGCTCGCCGCCGCGCAATCGGCGCCGACGACGGCGATCACGCCTTCGCATTGAACTCCCGTTCCCGGGTCACACCGAAAGCCGCGAGCCAGGACTTTCGAGGGCCAGGTGAAGGCGCGCCCCATGCCTCAACGGGCGCGAAAAGAGATGTCCCTCCCCGGACGGCTACTCCCAATCGTAGCGCGTGCCCCATCCATCTTCTTTTCGAACGATCTGGTCGCACACTAGGCAGTAAAGCCACCCGCCATCAGGTGTTCGATCTGGGAGATAACCCCATTTGGAGGTATCATAATCGCAAGGCATCAAGATGTTGCCCGGCTGCTTTTCGAAGGTGATTACGCTCATATTTGTGCAAACAGGGTCATCGATGTCGCGATCGATCCGATGGCGCATGGAGTCCTTTATTCGGGCCATAACCGCCTCCTCTGGTGAGGTACCGGGCACTGGCTATCGTAGCGCCTTACGCTAGACGACACCAGTTCCTTCCACCCGGATGCAAGCGGTTGCCGAGAAAGTAGTATTGGCGCACGCATCGGCGAGCGCCCGCTCCCCGCCGCGTTGCAGCGCTGGAAGAGCACCTAGTTTGGCGATGCTAGGTCAGAACTCGACGCCGAGCACGCTCATCAGGCGGCGCTTCAGCGCCAGCGCGTCGAACGGCTTGGGGAGGTAGGAGTTCACGCTCGCGTCGCGCGGCACGGAATTGTTGCCTTCGGCCGGGGTGAGCATGATGACGGGCGTGTCCTTCAGCTTCTCGTCGGCGCGCACTTCGCGGACCAGATCGAAGCCGGACATCGGGCGCATGTTCCAGTCGGAGATGACGAGGCCGTAATTGCGGGTGCGCATCTTGGCCAGCGCCGTCTTGGCGTCGGAGGCCTCATCGACGTGCTTGAAGCCCAGCTGGCGCAGCAGGTTGCGGACGATGCGCAGCATGGTGTTGTAGTCATCGACGACGAGGATCGGCATGCTCGCAGCCATGCTCATCGTCATTGGCATCGGCGCGCTCATGGCCGCTTCCCCCCTGCGCTCTGCGCCACGCTCATTCGGCGTCGCGGCATTGCGCTCCCAAACCGTTCAGATAGATAAACCCGCCGGCCATAAAATTCGGTAAAATGGACGCACCCGATTGAATGGTTTTCCGAGGGGCGGTTTTCCGGCAGTTTCCGAGACATGGCTCGCTTTCCTCTTCTTCCTTCAGATGCGCCGGCCATGACGTCCGGATGCGCCGAACCTCTCCGCACGCATCGCGCGGATGCATCAAACTACGCATCGCGGACGGCGGGGTTGCGTAGGTGGCGCGCTTCCTCCGTGCGCGGAGTGACCGCGGTCACCTCCTCGCCGCGCCGCCTGTCGAGCGCCCGATGAGCCCGATCGCGGCGGAAAGCGGGCCGGCGCACCCGACGCTGCGCGGCGCCTCCATCGCCCTCGGGGTGATGGACGGCGTGCATCTGGGGCATCAAGCGGTTGTGGCCGATGCGCGCGCGGCGGCGCAGCGATTGGGGGCGCCCGCGGCCGCGGCCGTGTTCGAGCCGCATCCGCGGCATTATTTCGATCCGTCCGCGCCGCCTTTTCGGCTGCAGAGCCCCGGCCAGCGCAGCCGCGCGCTCGCGGGCCTCGGCCTCGACGGCGTCATCGAGCTTTCGTTCGGGTCGGCGCTCGCGGCGTTGACGAAGGATGAATTCGTGGCGGCTGAGCTCGTCGGACGCCTCGGGATCCGCCATGTCTCGGTGGGCGCCGATTTCCGCTTCGGCAAAGGCCGCGCCGGCGACGTGGCGGACCTCAAGGCCGCCGGCGACACCCATGGCTTCAGCGTCGGCATCCTGCCTGAGGTGCTAAAAAACGGCGAGCGGGTCTCCTCCACGCTCATCCGCGGGCACGTCGCGGCGGGCCGCATGCAGGAAGCGGCGGCCCTCCTCACGCGGCCCTGGTCGCTCGAAGGCGTCGTCGCGACGGGAGACCAGCGCGGGCGCACGCTCGGCTTTGCCACCGCCAACACCGAGCTCGGCGACTATATCCGCCCTCGCTTCGGCATCTACGCGGTCCGCGTCGATGTGGGGGATGGGGCGCTCCGGCCCGGCGTGGCGAGCTGCGGGGTCCGGCCGATGTGGAAGACCGACCAGCCGATGCTCGAAACCCACCTCTTCGACTTCGCCGGCGACCTCTACGGCAAGCGGATCGAGGTGCAGATGATCGGCTTCCTGCGCGGCGAGCAGGTGTTCGGCGATATCGACGCGCTGGTCGCGCAGATGCGGCGGGACGCGGAGGCGGCGAAAACGCTGCTCTCACGTCCGGGCTGAAACTTCCCTATTCTCCGCCAATGAGTGATTTGCACGCGAAGCTCGCCGCAAGGCTCGGGCCCAAGGGCTGGACCGCCGACCAGGAGCTCATCGCCCCGCATCTCGCCGAGCAGCGCGGCCGGCTCGTTGGCGAGAGCCCGTTCCTGGCCATGCCGGCCAGCACCGAGGAAGTCGGGGCCGCCGTGCGCCTCTGCGCGGAGGCGGGCGTTGCGATCACGCCGCAGGGCGGCAATACGGGCCTGGTGGGCGGACAGATCCCGCAAGGCGAGATCCTCCTTTCGCTCAAGCGCATGAACCGCATCCGCGCGGTCGATCCGGTTGACGATTCCCTGATCGCGGAAGCCGGCGTGGCGCTGGTGCGCGTTCAGGAAGCGGCAACGGAGGTTGACCGGCTGTTTCCCTTGAGCCTCGGCAGCCAGGGCTCCGCAACGATCGGGGGCCTCCTCTCCACCAATGCCGGCGGCGTGCACGTCATCCGCTACGGCATGATGCGGGACCTGACGCTCGGGATCGAGGCGGTGCTGCCGGACGGCTCGGTGCTCTCCTCGCTCTCCTCGCTGCGGAAGAACAATACCGGCTACGACCTCAAGCAGCTCTTCATCGGCGCAGAGGGCACGCTCGGGATCATCACCGCGGCGACGTTGAAGCTCTTTCCGCGACCGGCGGCCCACGTCACGGCCGTGGCGGCGGTGAAGGACCCGGCCGCCGCGCTCGATCTGCTGCACCGGGCCAAGGCGGCCGGGCCGCTCGCCGCCTTCGAGCTCATGAACCGGACGGCCATCGCGGTCACGGTGAAGAACATCCCCGGCGCGCGCGATCCGCTGGCGGGGGATTATGTCTGCCTCATCGAGTTCGAGGGCGAGGAGGCGCCGCTCCGCGCCGCCATGGAGAGCCTCCTGGAGCGGGCGATGGCCGACGGCCTCGTCGCGGACGCCGCCATCGCCTTGAGCGAAGCGCAGGCCAAGGCCTTCTGGTTCGTGCGTGAGGAGATGGGGCCCGGCCATCGGCCCGAAGGCAGGCAGGTGAGCTGCGACATCTCCGTGCCCGTCTCGCGCGTGCCGGACTTCATCGCCCAGGCGCCTGCGGCGGCCGAGCGGCTCTGCCCCGGCGTGCGCATCGTCGCCTTCGGCCATGTCGGGGACGGCAACATCCATTTCACCATGTTGCAGCCGGCCGGCCCGCCGATGGAGGCGTTTCCACGCGAAGCGCTGCAGGCGGCGGCGCACGATTGCGCGGTCAAGCTCGGCGGCTCGATCTCGGCCGAGCACGGCGTCGGGCGGTTTCGCCGCGAGGAGCTGCCGCGCTTCAAGTCGCCGGAAGCGCTGGCGCTCATGCGCACGCTCAAGGCCGCGCTCGACCCCAAGCGGATCATGAACCCGCGCGTCCTGATCTGAGCGGCGCTCCCTCAACGGGCCCCCGCCTTCAGACGAGGGCGCCTCGTCCTGGTGCGCTACTGATGCTGTTTGGGGTCCGGCTCGCGGGCGGCGCCGTCGAACAGAGGTGATCGATTGAAAGCGCGCCGCGCCTCCCCTACATTCGGTTCAGGTTTCAACAAACGGATAGGAGGTGGTCCAGTGTCTCATTGTCGCCAAACGCGGTGGAGCACACGGCGCCTCTTTCTCGGCGCTTACGCCTAGGCTCGACTAGTCTCCAAAACGCGTTCGTCATTCAGTCCCCGCTGGGCGCAAACCTCCCCCGTGTGCGCCCGCGGACGGTGGCGAACGCGTCCGGATCCACCAAGGTACGACAATGGAAAGGCCGCTCTCAGCCGAGGGCGGCCTTTCGTCGTTGCAGATTCAGCAACAGCGTTGACGGGCGTTGCGCGATCAGTGCGCGAAAGCGAGCATCATCGCCTGCAGCGCCGTTGCGCCGGCCATCAACATGATGTGCGCGCAGATGCGATAGACGATCTCGCCGCTAGGTCCGGCGTTTCGGCGCCGGCCTGCGGGGCTCGACATGAAGAAGCACCAGAGCGTGCCCAGGAGGCTCACAAGGCCGATCCAATAGGTCGCCGTGTCGGGTGGGGCGAACAGCACCGCAAGCGGCCAGGGCGCGAACGCGAAGAGATGCACCGCATAGAGCGCGGCCTGCGACCATGCGCCGGCGCGCAGCAATTGCGTGAGCGTCTTCGCCGCCAGATGCAGCGCCAGGGCGAACGCCAGCCAAAGACTTGCCGCCACGACGCTCGAAGCCTTGGCGCCGATCAGGAACGCGATGAGCGCGCCGCCCAGAAGGCCGAGCGCGGCGGCGCCCATGACCACGACGATCGCCTCGCCGCGATTGAACGCCACGGCTTTCCCGGCCTGCGCTTTCGCGCGCGCCGGCGCCGCGGCGGGCTCGTCGGCGGGCCTTGGAAAGAGGTCCGGCGCGGGAGAAACGGGATTGAAGAAGGTCTCGTTCGGCGCCGCCTGCTTCGCGGCTTTCGGCGCCGTTTCGCCTGACCAGGGAATGTCTGCGGCGCCAACTGCGAGCGTCTGCATGGGATCACGCTATTTGAAACATCCTTACGTATGTTTCACCGGCGATCCGGTTCCCACGCAATTCTCCGAAATTTCATGGTCGCGGACGGATTAACCCTTCCTGCGCTACCGAAGCCACGAGCGTTCCGTCGCGCCGGAAGAGAGCGCCGCGATTGAAGCCGCGGGCGCCCGCCGCGTTCGGACTATCCTGATCGTAGAGATGCCATTCGTGCATCTCCACTGGCCGGTGAAACCAGAGGATATGGTCGAGGCTCGCGGCCTGCACGCCCTTCACGAAGGACACGCCGTGCGGACGCAGGCTGGTGCCCAGCAGCGACATGTCCGAAGCGTAGGCGAGCAGCGCCTTGTTCAGCACCGCGCCCTCGACCGGTTCGGACGCGCGCATCCAGACGCGCTGGAAGGCCGTGCCGGGCTTTGGGTCCAGCGGATCGATCGGATCGATGGGGCGGATCTCGATCGGGCGCTCGCGCTCCGCCGCCATCGCCAGCTTCGGCTCGCGCCTGGCGATGTCGCGCCAGAGCTCGCGCATGTCGGGCAAGCCATCCGGACCCGGAACATCCGGCATCCCGCCCTGATGCTCGAAGCCCGGCTCCTCGGTCTGGAAGGAAGCGGCGAGATTCAGGATCTGCTCGCCGCGCTGGATGGCGATGACGCGCCGGGTGGTGAAGCTCTTGCCGTCGCGCGAGCGCTCCACTTCATAGAGAACCGGAATCGTCGGGTCGCCGGGGCGGATGAAATAGGCCTGCAACGAGTGGCAATGGCGCGCCTCCACCGTCGTGTGGGCGGCAAGCAGCGCCTGCGCGATCACCTGGCCGCCGAAGATGCGGCCGCGCTCCTCGGGATAAGAGCGGCCGCGAAACAGGTTCGTCTCGATCTGCTCCAGGGTGAGCACATCGAGCAGCTGCTGCATCGGCGACATCAAGAGTCCTCTTTTCATGCCTTCCGCGGCGGCACGACGTCCTTGAAGACATCGAAGCCCTTCCACGCCGGCTCCACCGGCGTTGCGCCGGGCCGCGGGATGTAGACCGACTCCGCCCCGGTTTTCAAATCGGGGATGTAGCGCGGACAATTGGGAAAGATGTGTTCGGCCCGCACCTTGATCAACGCCTGGGCGCCGGCGAACGCGGTTTGCATCGGGTCGTCGAAGCAAAGCTCGGCGCGGCCGTTCACGCGCAGGCGCTTCGGGGCCTCGCTCATCGCGATGAAGAGCAGCCCGACATGCGGGTTCGCCGCGATGTTGCCGAGGCTCTTGAACATGCCGTTGCCATCATAGTCTGGGAAGATGACGAGGTCGGGTTCGGCCACGCGCACAAAGCCCGGCGCGCCGCCCTTGAAGGAACAGTCCGGGCGGCCGTCGGCGTCGGCGGTGGCGAGGAAGAAGAACGGGACGCTTTCGATGAAGGCCTTGTCGGCGTCGGTGAACTGGGTGCGGTGCGTGACCTCGAGCAGCCGATCGGCCAGAGGCGTGGAGCCGAAGCGTTCCTGCAGGGCGCGGTTGCCGGAATGATACATCGGGGCCTCCTCCCAGCGTTTCATAGCGCGCGCCGCGCAGTTCGGCTAATGGCGACGCCGGGAGGCTGACGATGCGGACATTCCTGGTCATGGCGGCGCTCGCCGCCGCACTCGCCGCCGGGCTCGCGGTCGGCGCGCCGGCCTGGGGACAGCAGAGCGCCTGCTCGGCGCGCGCGATCGGCGCGTGGCGCCCGGCCGCGTCGGCGCCGCTGCGGGTGGAGGCCTATGCGGAGGGCCCCAATTGCACGCAGGCGGTCGCCACGCTGGTGGTGCGCGACGCAACCGGCGGGATCTTGTGGGCGGACGCGTTCGCGGCGGCGCGGGTGATGTCGCTCGCCGACGCGCGCGACGCGCTCGCGATGCGCGCGGCGCTGGCGCGCTGGATCGATCCGGCCGCCACGCGCCTGGCGCGCGCAAGCGATCTGCCGCCCTGGCCGGCGAACGCGGAATACCCCGCCTCCGGCGAGTTCCCGTTCTATCCGGAGAGCTGGCTCGATCGGGCCTCCTACGAAGCGCTGCGCGCGCGCGGCGATCCCATCTTCTGCTATGTGCAGGGCATGGAAAGCATCGCCTGCCTCGCGCTCAGCGGCGGCCAGCTCTCCAAGGTCGGCGTGCAAACGTTCCCGGGTTAGCGAACAGAGTCGATCTTCACGCCGACCTTCGCCTTCGCCATCTCGCGATCCGTCGTCAACACGTCGGCGCCGAGACGCAGCGCGAGCGCGAGACACGCGCGGTCGCCGAGCGAAAGGCCCAGATCGCGCGTGGTCGGACGCAATCGCCCGGTGGCGTTGGCGTCGTCACGATCGAATGTCGCGACCCGAACCGGCACGCGATTCATGATGGCGTCCGCCTGATCCGAGGTCGCGCCGCGCTCCATGAGCTTCGCGATCACCTCCGAGACGTTGACGGCGCTCATCACGCTCGTCGACAGCGCGGCGCGAACGCGCTCGGCGCCCTTCTCGCTGGCAAGCAACGCAAGAACGGCCGACGAATCGAGGACAATCTCAGCCACGTTCGCGCTTGGCCTCCGCGCGGCGCTCCTTGACGAGCTCGTCGGCGGCGGAAGGCCTCCCACTCAGGAATTTGCTGGCGAGCGCTTGCGCTTCGGCAACCGCCACGTCGAGCGATCGGACGGTGACATGGCCGGGCCCGATTTCGATGCTCACACGCTCGCCCGGAAGAATGCCAGCGCGAACCAGAGCCTCGGCGAGCAGGCCTTGGGTGTCGTCGGCAGACCCAGACGCGGGCGATCCCGCAACCGGCTCGGTCAACACGTTGCGAACGTGCTGATATCGGACATTCAGGAAACGGGCGATGTCCGCCCGAGGGATCCCCACGCCGGCGAGGGCGCGGATTTTCGCGGATTTCGTCGGCAGTCCGGCCGTCAGCCGGCGCATCTCCTGCTCGCTCATACCTACCTACATACCCAATACAGGGCGTTAGGTCAAGGTTGTTAGGCCCACACCTTGGAAAGCGAGCGCCGAAGGTTCGCGCGGGCTTGCGTTTCGAAGCGCCTGCGGCCCCAGTCCGTGAAGTAGAGCGTCGGGCGCTCCAGGAAGCGCTTGAGGATCGCGGCGCGACCGGCCGTAAATGCGGCGCCCGGCGCGAACGCGTACTCCTTGCGCACCTGCGCCTCGTATTCGTCGAAACGCGCTTGGTCGGCGCCAAGAATGGAGAGATCGGCGTCGAGGAAAAGCAGCGCGTCGTCGAGATCGCATGCCGCGCCCGTCGGGGGAGTGTGCGACTTCGTCGCCTCGATCATCTCCATGGCCGCTGCGACGCTCGCGCGCGCTTCGCCGCCACCCGCTTCCTTCAAGAGCGCCGCGCTCAGGGGCTCATTGTCGCTGCGCATCGGATCGTAAACCGCGTCATGGAAGGCGATTGCGAGCGCCACGGCTCGCGCATCCCTCAGCACTGCGGCGAACTCCTCGTAGCGCGCGAAGAGCTCTTCGATGTGATCCCAAGTGTGATAATGCCGTTGCGACTCGGCATAGCGCGCCTGCAAGTCCGCCAGCGTCGCCGGCGGCAGGAACGCCAGATGTGCGCCCGCGCTCACATCAATCCCCCGCCAGAATCTCGCGGCCGATGAGGAAGCGGCGCACTTCGTTGGTGCCGGCGCCGATATCGTAGAGCTTGGCGTCGCGCAGCAGCCGACCACAGCCATAATCGTTGACGTAGCCGTTGCCGCCCAAAGCCTGGATCGCCTCGAGCGCGCAATGCACCGCGTTCTGCGAGGCAAAGAGGATCGCGCCGGCCGCGTCCTTGCGCACCGCGCCGCCCTCGTCGCACGCCTTGGCGACCATGTAGACGTACGCCCGCGCGCTGGAGAGCGCGACATACATGTCCGCCACCTTCGCCTGCATGAGCTGAAACTCGCTGATCGGACGGCCGAACTGGCGGCGCTCCTTCACGTACGGGATGACGATGTCGAGGCAGGCCTGCATGATGCCGAGCGGGCCAGCGGCCAGAATCGCGCGCTCGTAATCGAGGCCGCTCATCAGCACGCCGACGCCGCCGCCCACGGGCCCCATCACGTTCTCTTCGGGCACTTCGCAATTGTCGAACACGAGCTCGGCGGTATCGCTGCCGCGCATGCCGAGCTTGTCGAGCTTGGGGGACACCGAAAAGCCCTTGAAGCTCTTCTCGATCAGGAAGGCGGTGATGCCCGCCACGCCCGCGCCCGGATCGGTCTTGGCGTAGACCACCAGCACATCCGCGTGCGGCGCGTTGGTGATCCACATCTTCGTCCCGTTGAGCACGTACTTGTCGCCCACTTTCTCGGCGCGCAGCTTCATGCTCACCACGTCGGAGCCGGCGCCGACCTCGCTCATGGCGAGCGCGCCGACATGCTTTCCGGAAATGAGCTTCGGCAGGTAACGCTTCTTCTGCTCCGGCGAGGCCCAGCGGCGGACCTGGTTGATGCAGAGGTTCGAGTGCGCGCCGTAGGAGAGCCCCACCGCGCCGGAGCCGCGCGAGATCTCCTCCATCGCGACGGCGTGCTCCAGATAGCCCATGCCGGCGCCGCCGAACTCCTCCTCCACGGTGATGCCGTGCAGGCCGAGCTCGCCCAGCTTGGGCCAGAGGTCGCGCGGGAATTCGTTCGTGCGATCGATCTCCGCGGCGCGCGGCGCGATCTTCTCATCGACGAACTTGGCGGTCAGGTCGCGGATGATCTCGGCATTCTCACCGAGATTGAAATCGACGCGGGGTGAATTGCGCAGCATGCAATGGGCTTACAATCGGCGTGCGGGCCGCGCAACGCGAAGCACGCGGCGCCGCACCTGACCTGTTTTGGCTCACGTCTGGGGAAGGATTTGCCCCTGCTTGGCGACCGGCGACAGGACCTCGGCCGCGCAGCGGCGGACGAAGTCGCAGGCGCGGCGCAACATCGCCATCGGATCGGCCTTCCTGGGCGCGCTCACGGTCAGCGTCATCGGCTCGACCTGCGCCATCCCGGGCAGCGCGGCGATGCGCACCGGCGCGGCGAGGATGGCGGCCGCATGGTCCATTTCGGCCGCGAGCAGAGCGCTCGGGACGCCCTGGAAGCCTTCGGTCAGCATCGCGCGCTCCTGGGCGCGGCGGCGCACCAGCGCCTCGACGACTTCGGATTGTCCGGACACGGCGCTCTTGCGCCAGGCGTCCATCGCGCAGCCGGCGGCGGCGAACTCGCCCGCGTTCACGCGGCGGAGCGTTTCGCACTTGGCGAAATTGGCGACGCCGATCGAGTAGGCGAAGGACACCAGCGAATCGAACTGGGATTGGCTGAGCGCGACGCGCACCATTGCGTTCACGGCGCGCTCGGCCGGGGCCAAATCGGACTTGAGGAGCTCCGCGGCCTGCGCGCGGGTGACCTGCGCCTGCGGCGCGGACATCGCGACATGGCCGTGGCCATAGATGAAGCGGCCGTCGGCCAACGCCATCGGCGCGCCTTGGAAGCCCTCGAACGCCTGGATGCGTTGCAGGCCCAGCGAAGAGACGGTCTTGGCGATCATGGCTCTCTCACTTCAAATAGCGGCGCCGTTTCATTCCGGCGCGGGGGAGTTGGTCTTCCCCATTGAAGCAAGTCGCAGGCCAAAGTTCGCGTTGTTGGTGTTTTCGCGCGTTAACCTTGACGCTGCGTTGCGCGCTCGCGCCTCAAACGTGGGTGGCGCAAGACGGGCGCAAACGCCGCCGCGCTCGACGCGCGCCGCGCCGCCTCAAGGTCCGCGCGCCGGCCTTCAGGCCCGCCTTTCCAACGCTTTCGACGTCTCCGCGCTTTCCAGAACAGGGGGAATTCAACGCGCAAATCCGACCGACCCAAAACCGGGCGTATAATGCCGCGCATGAAACCCGACCTCCCCGACCTGCAGACCATCGAAGCGATCCTCGCTTCGCTGCGTCTTTGGGTTCTGGACGTCCTCGCCGCGCTCCTCGAGCGCTTCGGCCGCAACGGCCCCATCGCACGCGACGTCGCCGCGATCCTGCGCAAGAGCCTGCGCAGCGCCGAGCGCGACATGAAGATCGCCATCCTCGGGCTCGCGCTCCGGCGCATGCCGCCACGCAGCACGAAGCGTAGCCATCACCGCCATCCGCATCCCGGCTTCGCGCTGCGGCGCTACCGCCAGAGCGATCTGCGCCTGCTGCTGCACGGAACCTTCAACCGGATGGGCGGCGTCAATCTCCGTACACGGATCGCTCGCCTGCGCGACATGATCGATGCGGCCCACGCCATCGCCGCGCGGCTCCTCAAGCGCCTCGTGCGCGGCTTCAACGGCCATCCCCGCATCCTCGCGGGCCCGCCGGCT